>JAHBTR010000001.1 GCA_019638475.1 Chitinophagaceae bacterium
ATTAAGTTTGCTAAGTATTAATAAAATATAAAAACAATAGTGGGGCTGTAAAAGGCAGCCCCACATTTTAAAATACCAAGCAAATAAAATTTGAATTAAAACCTATTTTGCTTTGATATTCATTATAATAGGAGTGTGTATTATTATGATAAATATAAATAAAATTTTTTCACAAAAAATAGCATAAATAGCCTTATATTTATGCCCTAAAACTACATTATTATGAGAAAAATTTTTCTATATTACATAGCAGCGTTACTGTTATTAGCTGCTACACCAAGTTTTGTTTTTGCACAAACTACGCTTAATACAAATGCAGTACTCGGTGCTCCCAATAATGGAACTGGTGCATGTACGTTTAATTTTGAAAATACAAACGCATATCCTGTAAAGATTACAGGAATAGAAAGTTTTGTTGGTACTGCTGGTACTGCTACATGCGAAGTTTGGATAAGAACTACTCCCATTAGTGGTAGTTCACCTGCTCCCATTACTGCAGCTAATGGTTGGACATTGGCTGCTTCCGGAACATTTAATGCAGCTACTGCCAATGTTCTTACCACATTTTTAAGTGGGGCAGATATTAGTATTCCTGCTGGGGCAAATTATGGAATTACAGTAGCTGCATATTCGGGTACTGCCGGCAGAATGAGATATTTTGGAACAGGAACTACTCCTTTTAACCATACAATATCCGGTGGGGGATGCAATGTATATGTTGGGTCAAATGTAAGTTATGCATATACTGGCACTTTTCCTTCTCCTATCGGTGGTACCGCAAATACTCCCCGTGCATTTGACGGTATAATTACTTTTGAACCTGAAATTATTTCTCCTTGTACAGTACCACCTACTGCTGGAAGTGCAATTTCAGATAAAGCGAATGTTTGTACTGGAGAAACTTTTAATCTTTCTCTTTCAGGTAGTAGTACAGGAATTGGGCAAACCTATCAATGGCAATCTTCCATTACAGGAAATGCTCCTTGGACAGATATTGGTACAGACGGACCTTTTTCTTCTTTCTCTACCAATCAAACTGCTACTACTTATTATCGTTGTGCAGTAACTTGTAGTGGTCAAACAACTTATTCTGATTCAGTAGAAGTAACCACCCCTGCTTCAGTAAGTGGTACTTTTACCATTAACAATGCTATTCCTACTGGAGGTAGTAATTTTGAAAGTTTTGCAGATGCTATTAGTTATATAGGCTGTGGTATTAATGGACCAGTAGTATTTAATGTAGAGCCAGGTAGTGGACCTTATGTAGAGCAAGTAGTTATCAGTGAAATAGGCGGAGCCAGTGCTACCAACACAGTAACTATTAATGGCAATGGTTCTCAGCTTACTTATACATCTACTATTACTACGGAAAGAGCAGTAATAAAACTTAACGGAGCAGATTACATAATTATAGACAGCCTTGAAATTGTAGCAGGAGGGTCTTCTACTACAGAATACGGATATGGCATACAAATGGTAAATGATGCTGATAATAATATTATTCGCAATTGTACTATTAGCGTAACACAAACCCCTGCTACTGCAACATCTAACGCTTTTGCAGGTATAGTGATAAATACTGAAACAGCCACTACATCTATAGCTTTGGGCGACAGCAAATGCGATAATAATACCATTAGCGGAAATACCATTACCGGTGGGTTCATGGGTATAGCACTTGTAGCGAATGGTGCTACCAATGTTATCAACAACAATAAGGTTATTAATAACGTTATACAGGATTTTTACCAACATGGCGTTTATGTAAACGGTAATGACAACCTGCTGATAGAAGGCAACGACATCAGCAGACCCACACGTACCAATTTTGGCACAAGTAATTTTTCAGGTGTTTATTTTACAGGGGTAAGCACCAACTGTCATGTATCTAAAAACCGTATTCATAATCCTTATGGTGCTGCACCTACTGCAACAGGAGCAGCATTTTGCATTTACTTTAATGCTGCTTCTGCAACGGCAGGCAATGAGAATATTATAAGCAACAACCTGATATACGACCACATTGGCTCAACAGGAAACCATAACGGTATTTTAATTAACAATTCCAGCTACATTAAAGTATGGCACAACACCATTGTACTGAATGATGTTGGTGCAACTTGTACAAATTGTGCAGCAAGAGGCATTTATGTGCAGAATGTAAATACTGTAGGTCTTGAATTCAGAAATAATATTATTGATATTTCTCAGGGGGGAACATCTCCTAAACAATGTATATTTTTTGAACCTTTGGCGGCTACGGTAAATAATTATGTGTTAGACGGCAATAATTATTATATCTCCTCTACTGCTGGAACATTAAATGAAATTGCAAGAGTTGGAGGAAGTTCAACTAATCAAACGCAGGGTATAGGATATTCAACAATTACAGATTGGCAAATAGGGAGTGGGCAAGAAATTGATTCTAAATCGGAAGATGCGTTATTTGCCAATCCTGCTATAGGGGACTACAAGCCGCAGTCTACAGTAATAGATAACATTGGTACTCCTGTTGGTATTACTACAGATATTACAGGCGGTATCAGAAGTTTGAGTTCCCCGGATGCTGGCTGTTATGAATTTGATAATTTTTCAGTAGGTATTGATATAAGTGCAGATGGATTGATTACACCTATTACAACCATTAATGCTAATGGCTGCTATACCGATGCAGAAATCATAACGGTACGAATTAGAAATAACAGCACATCCACACACGACTTTGCAGTCAATCCATTAACGGTAACAGTTAATGTAACAGGTGCAACTACTGCTTCTCATTCAGTAATAGTAAATACAGGAACATTGGCATCAGGAGCTACACAAGACGTAACGATGGTTACACCATCTTCTACTTTAGATATGACAGTTTCAGGGTTGTATGATTTTACTATTACAACCTCTGTTACAGGAGATGTTAATCCTGCGAATAATACCATTACTGTACAAAGAGAAAAAGTAGGTTTAACAGGTGGTATAGCAGCAGCATCACCAGATAGTTATTGTGTTACAGGCGGTACACCAACTTTAACAGCTACAGATGTAGAAGGCTATGGTTCTATGAAATGGCAAGAAAGTGCTACATCAGGTACTGGATTTACAGATATAAGTGGTGGAACGACCAATCCTTATACATTGGCAACTGCCATTACACAAACTACTTATTATAGGTTAGTAGCTGTATGTGGTAGCAATGAAGCACCTTCTGCTGAAGTAGAAGTAGTATTGAATAATCCACAAATAATCTCTACAACGCCAAATTATAATTGTGGAGCAGGTACTGTAGATTTAAGTGCTATGGGTACAGGCAGTGATATAAGTTGGTATGAGAATGCAACAGGAGGAACACCGATTGCTATAGGTAATAATTTTACTACGCCTGTTATCAGTAATACCACTACTTATTATGTAGCAGCAAGTGATGGAGGTAGTACTATTAGTACAGCAAAACTTGCGCCTGACCCTTCAGCTACAGCTACAACTCTAAGTACTTATCCTAGCATTTTTACGCTTACACAGCCTATAATACTTAATAGTGTTCAGGTTTTCTCTGGAACAGGTAGTGCTATTACTATAAATTTATACAATGCTGCTGGTAGTGGAACAGCATTAGAAACCACAGGTTCTGTATCTGTAACAGCAGGTTCTTCTCCTAATATCAATTTAGGCTGGTCAATACAACCTGGTACTTATCGTATTGTAGCTACCATGACAGGTAGTTTTTACAGAGATGGTATTACAACCCCAAGTGTAGTGTATCCTATTGCATTGGGTAGTGTAGGAAATATAAGTGGTTATGCATCCAGTCTTACTGGTGCTGTAACTACAGGGGCTGCTTATTATTTTTTGTATAACTGGGAAATAACAACAGGTTGCGAAAGTAATAGGGTAGCTGTAACAGCCACAATAGATAATAGCCCTACTTGTGGACTACCAGTAACCTACAGTAGTTTCACAGGTAGAAAAGAAGGCAATACTAATTTATTGGAATGGACAACAGCTACAGAATCCAACAACCTTGGTTTTGAATTACAACGTAGTGCCGATGGTAGAAGTTATAGCAAATTAGACTTTATCAGTTCAAAAGCAGATAATGGCAATAGCAATATTGCATTAAGCTACACATACAATGACGACAAACCATTAGCAAGTAATAACTACTATCGTTTAAAACAAATGGATAAAGATGGAAGGGTAAATTATTCTAATGTAGTGTTGTTAAAAGGCGAAAAAGCAACTCAGGTAAGCATAACAGGCGTTTATCCAAACCCAACAAGAAATACTTTAAATGTTAGCATAGCTTCCCCATCAACAGAAAGAGTAAGCATTGTAGTAACTGATATAAGTGGTAAAGTATTAATACAGCAGCAAGTAGTATTAAATAGTGGAGATAATATACACAACTTAGATGTAAGTAGATTATCACAAGGCACTTATTTAATCAAAACAATTTGCAACAATGGTTGTGAAAGTGCTGTAATTAAGTTTGCTAAGTATTAATAGTTATAATATACAATACAAAAAGAGGGGGCTGCCAAAGGCAGCCCCCTCTTTTCTTTAAACCACCACATGCGTTTGCTTTATAACACCCATCACAAATATACTTTGCACATTGGCTATATTTTCGCTTTGGCTTAATTTATTTACATGAAAGTTATAGTAATCATCCATATTTTCTGCAACAACTTTTAGCATAAAGTCAAATTCTCCCGATATATTATAACATTCAATTACTTCTGATAAGGTATGAATATGTTTAATAAATTTTGTTCCAGCATTTTTACTATGTTCTTTCAAACTTACATAACAAATAACCATCAGATTTTTTTTCACTTTGGCATAATCTAACAAAGTAGCATACTGTTTTATGACACCTTGTTGTTCCATTCTTTTTATTCTTTCATGCACAGGTGTAGTGCTAAGATGAATTTCTTGAGCAATATCTTTTACAGTAGCTTTTGCATTATGCTGTAAAATTTTAAGAATGGCTATATCTTTTGTATCTAATACAATATGATTATTAGTGGTTTGTTCTATTTGATTTGCTTTTGCCATATAAAACTATGTATTTATTCTGCAAAATTGCAATAAAATATTATAATATTCTAATTTTTATACTATTTACATAATATTGTTCTGTAAAGTTTATTTTTGCTGCCTAAAATTTTTATTATGTCAACAATAACAAAAACCATTGATTTTACATTGCCATATAAAGTGGCAGATATTAGTCTTGCAGATTGGGGAAGAAAAGAAATTCGTTTAGCCGAAGCAGAAATGCCAGGTTTAATGAGTATTCGTGCAGAGTATGGAGCATCTCAACCATTAAAAGGTGCAAGAATTGCAGGTTGCCTGCACATGACTATTCAAACTGCTGTATTAATTGAAACATTAGTTGCTCTTGGTGCAGAAGTAAAATGGAGTAGTTGTAATATATTTTCTACACAAGACCATGCTGCTGCTGCAATAGCTGCTGCTGGTATTGGTGTATTTGCTTGGAAAGGTCAGTCAATAGAAGAAGCTGATTGGTGTATAGAACAAACTTTATTTTTTGGTGGTGCAGACAGACCATTGAATATGATTTTAGATGATGGTGGCGATTTAACCAATATGGTATTTGACAAATACCCTGAACTTATTTCAAACATCAAAGGTTTAAGTGAAGAAACTACAACAGGTGTACATCGTTTATACGAAAGAATGGCTAAAGGTACATTACCTATTCCTGCCATCAATGTAAATGATAGTGTTACTAAATCTAAATTTGATAACAAATATGGTTGTAAAGAAAGTTTAGTAGATGCTATTCGTAGAGCTACTGATGTAATGTTAGCTGGCAAAGTAGCTGTAGTAGCTGGTTATGGCGATGTAGGTAAAGGTTCTGCTGCTTCATTAGCAGGTGCTGGTTGTAGAGTTATTGTAACTGAAATTGACCCTATTTGTGCATTACAAGCAGCTATGGATGGATTTGCTGTAAAGAAAATGGAAACTGCTTTAAAAGATGCTGATATTGTAGTTACAACAACTGGTTGTAGAGACATTATTCGTGGTGAACATTTCAAAGCAATGAAAGACAAAACAATAGTTTGTAATATCGGGCATTTTGATATAGAAATTGATATGGCTTGGTTAAATACCAATTATGGTCATACAAAAGATACAGTAAAACCACAGGTTGATATGTATAATGTAGATGGAAAAGATATTATTGTTTTAGCAGAAGGTCGTTTAGTAAACTTAGGTTGTGCTACTGGGCATCCAAGTTTTGTAATGAGTAACTCTTTCAGCAACCAAACTTTGGCACAAATAGAATTATGGACAAATACTGATAAGTACGAAAACAAAGTATATGTGTTACCGAAACATTTAGACGAAAAAGTAGCACGTTTACACTTAGCAAAAATTGCTGTTGAATTAGAACAATTAACTGCCGAACAAGCTGCTTATTTGGGTATTCCTCAAAATGGTCCATTTAAGGCAGAACATTATAGATACTAAGAAATAGATGAGTAATTAAGTTATACAAATCCCGTTCGTTCATTTGAATGGGATTTTTTTTATTTGGGGCAATCAGCAGCAGAAACTTTACTGAGCAACAGTTCGGGCTTTTCGTTACAATCTTTTTGTTCGTGCCTCACAAAAAGTATTTTCACTGCAATCCTGCTGCCTTTGAGCAATAGAATATGAATGAACAATTCATTCATAAAAACGCCTCTCACAAGAGGCGTTTCGTTTTATATTTGCATTCTCAATGAACAGCGAAATAATTATATACCAAAACCAAAACGGCAACATTAAAATAGATGTTCGTTTAGAAGATGAAACTGTTTGGCTTACACAAGCATTATTGTGCCAATTATTTCAAAAATCTAAAGCTACTATAAGTGAACATATTAAAAATGTATTTGAAGAAGGCGAGTTGGAAGCAATCTCAACTGTTCGGAAATTCCGAACAGTTCAACAGGAAGGGAGCAGAACCATTGAAAGAGAAACAGAACACTACAACCTTGATGTTATTATTTCAGTAGGCTATCGTGTAAAATCGCCACAAGGTACACAGTTTCGTATTTGGGCTACACAAAGACTGAAAGAATACATTATTAAAGGTTTTGCTTTAAATGACGACAGGTTTAAAACAGGCAATTCAATGAATTATTTTACCGAATTACAAGAACGTATTCGGGAAATTCGCCTTTCAGAAAGATTTTTCTACCAAAAAATAAAAGACATTTATACCACAAGTATAGACTACAACCCTAAAGACGAAAAAACAATTCAGTTTTTTAAAATAGTACAAAACAAACTTTTGTGGGCTATCAGCCAACAAACAGCAGCAGAATTGGTATATCGCAGAGCAGATGCTTCTTTACCACTTTTGGGTATGCAGTCTTACGACAAGAAAAATACCACTGCTATTAAAAAAGCAGATGTAAGTATTGCCAAAAATTATTTAAGCGAAGATGAAATAAAGCTGTTGGGTTTATTAGTAGAGCAATACCTTGCCTTTGCCGAAACAATGGCACAGCAGCATACACCTATGTATATGAAAGATTGGACAGAAAGGTTAGATGCTATTTTACAACTTAATGGCAGAGAGTTATTACAACATGTAGGCAAAATTTCCCACGAAATGGCTCTTAAAAAATCGGAAGAAGAGTTTGAAAAATTTCAGCAAAAACAAAAAGCAATAGAAAAAGAACAAAGCTTAAAAGAGTTGGAAGAAGATATAAAAAAACTGAACCCTAAAAAATAAAAGAACAAATAAAATTTTCTTTATGAAACGTTATCCACGACAATTATCTTACGGAGCAAATAATGCAGTAATTGCATTGAATGAAACTGAAGTATGTAAAATATTCAGTGGAGACACGAGAAGCGATATTGGCAGCGAAGCCGAAAAAATGAAATATGCCAACAGCATAAACGGTTTGGTAGTAAAATTTATAAGAATAGATTTTGATGAAACCAATAACTGGGATATGTTGGTAATGGAAAGGCTGCTTCCATTAGATTACAGGAGTTTTGAAGTAGAAAAACGTGAATTTTGGTTAGATGTTTTTGAAGATGAATTAAAAGAACTGCACAGCAAAGGTTTTGTACACAGAGATTTAAAAAGACCATCCAATATTTCGGGTGAAAGATTTGATAATATTTTACTTACACATCAGGGTTTACGCTTAATAGATGTGGGTATTTCTGCTATACAAGCACAGGTAGGCAATAAACTTTTTGAAAAATATGTAGAACAGGAATTGCAGGAAATACAGTTGTTCAAAGAGTTTTTTATAAATAGGTAAATTTCTTATTCATAAAACGCCTCTTACAAGAGGCGTTTTGTTGTATATTTTTAATTGGCAACATCTTATTACATAAATTGTAGAATAAGGCTTTGTACAAAAGCCTAAAAGAGTACTCTTTTATAATCCATTCATTTACTGTTTTAAAATTCTAATTCGCCCATTTTATCTGTAGAAAAAATAGAAGCCATTTGGTTAATAGCATAAATACCTCTGTTATATTTATTGCCAATGGCTATAATTGTTGCAGTATCCTGTATCAATCTTGTCAATAAACTATTGTTGCCATGCCACCAACCTCCATGATATACTACTGTATCTGTACCATCAATATATAATCTCCAGCCTAAACCATAATTTTTATTTCCTTCTTTTTCAAAACTATAAGGTGTAAATGCTTTTTGTATGGTACTTGCTTTAATAAAATGATTATTGTATAAAGCTTGGTCCCATAAAAGCAAATCTCTTACTGTGCTATACACATTTTTATCTCCATATACACAATCAAAACTTTCTAACTGATAAGGCTTGTTATTGTATTGATAAGAAGGTATATAATGTGCAGTATCTTTTATGCTAAACACAAAACTGTTTTTCATGTTTAACGCATCAAAAATGGTTTCTTGTAAATAATCTGGGTAAGTTTTTTTAGTAATCTTTTCAATTATCAATGCTAATAAAACAAAATTGGTATTGCAATAATGAAACCCTCTGTTGGGTAAGCTATATGCAGCAGGATGTTTTTGTAACATAAATTGTAGTACATCATTATTTGTTGCATACACATTTTTATTCCATGCAGTATCCATAAAGTATAAATAATTGGGCAAGCCACTTCTATGTGTTAGCAAATGCTGAATAGTAATACCACTATAAGGAAATGAAGGAAAATATTTTTGTACACTATCTTCTAATTGTAAAGCACCCTGCTCATATAATTTCAAAATAGCTATTGCTGTAAATGTTTTTGACACTGAAGCTATATGAATAGGAGTATTTTCAGTTAATACTTTTTTCTGCTCAAAATCTTTATAACCATTATAGTCTTCAAAAATGATTTCTCCATTTTTAGCTACTAATACGCCACCACTAAAATTTCTTCCTAATAATGAATGATATATTTGAATAGCTTTTGTTCTATATGCTTGTTTCTCAGATTTGTTTAATTGTCTAAAATTATTTGTATAATCCTTGTTCTGTGTTTTTTCAGGTGGTTGTTCTTTGCAACCAATCAATAATATTAAATAAGTTATACAAAATAATATTCTAACCATTGATAGAAATAGTGTAAATGTTGAAAGATGTTGGCAAATATAGTTGTACAGTTTTATTACCAACCAACAAAATATTCTCAAAGTATTTATTTTTGCATTATGAGCAAGAAGATACTTACAAGTTATCCTAAAGAGAAAATTAATATTCTTTTTTTAGAAAATATAAGCGATAAAGCCATACATCATTTTAAACAAAATGGATATACTAATGTAAAAAAAATAACAGGTGCTTTGACAGAAGATGAATTGATTAAAGCAATAAAAGATGTTCATTTATTAGGTATTCGTTCTAAAACCCACATTACTGAAAAAGTATTACAAGCTGCTCCAAAACTTCAGGCAATAGGTTGTTTTTGTATAGGTGTTAATCAGGTGCAATTAAAAGCAGCTATGCAAAAAGGTGTAGCAGTATTTAATGCTCCATATAGCAATACAAGAAGTGTGGCAGAGTTGGTAATAGGTTCTTCTATTATGCTTATCAGAAAAATTATTGATAAAAATAATGCAGCACATAATGGTATTTGGCAAAAAGATGCAAGAGGTAGTTATGAACTTCGTGGAAAAACTTTGGGAATTATTGGATATGGAAATATAGGTAGTCAAGTAAGTGTTTTAGCAGAAAGTTTGGGTATGAAAATTATATTTTATGATGTTGAAACCAAATTGCCTTTAGGAAATGCAGTAGCCTGTAAAAGTTTAAAAGAGTTAATAAGCCATGCAGATATTGTTTCTTTACATGTTCCAGAAACACCACAAACAAAAAAAATGATTAATAAGCATAGTTTAAAATTTTTCAAGAAAGGAGGTATATTAATTAACTATGCAAGAGGTGAAGTAGTTGATTTAGAAGCATTGGCAAAAGCACTGAAAGAACAACATTTAAGTGGTGCAGCTGTTGACGTTTTTCCTGTAGAGCCAGAAAAATTGGGTGATAGTTTTCAAAACTCTTTACAAGGATTAAACAATGTAATCTTAACACCACATATTGGTGGTAGCACAGAAGAAGCTCAACAAAATATAGGCGAAGATGTAAGCAATAAACTATTTCAATTTTTGGAGCTTGGTGTTACTTATGGTTCACATACTGTACCTGCTTTAAGTTTGCCACCTTTAGAAACCACACATAGAATTTTGCATATTCATAAAAATGTACCAGGAGTATTAAGTGCTATCAATGCTACTTTATCCAATCATGCTATTAATATTGTAGGGCAATATCTTAAAACCAACAATGAAATAGGTTATGTGGTATTAGACATTGACAAAAAATTATCTGCTCAAGCCTTATCATTATTGAAGAATATTAAAGAAACCATTAAGGTAAGAATGTTGTACTAATACCGAAAACATATTTGTAATAGACCAATTTCATTGGTCTAAACAACTATTGCATCGGCATTATACGAAAAAAGAGTGGTCTATTTTAGGAATCAAATTCGTATTAATTCTTTTGTTCAAAATAATCTTCAATCTTGTAATCATATATCTTTGTTACATAAATTGCTAATTATTTGAATCATCAATTATCCAATATTAAAGTTTTAGTAGCAGAAGATAATGAAGTGAATAACATTCTTATCAGACGTATGCTACAACATTTAGGCATTGCTTATGATATAGCTCTTACAGGCAATGAAGTTCTTCAACTAATAAGCAATAATGATTATGATGCTGTATTGATGGATATACAAATGCCTGATAAAAATGGAATTGAAGCCACTATTGAAATAAGAAATTTACCCTCTGATACAATAAAAAATATTCCTGTTATTGCATTAACTGCCAATAGTTTAAAAGGGGAGGAGCAAAAATATATAGCAGCAGGCATGAATGGTTATTTAACCAAACCTTTTAAAGAAAATGAATTAGAAGAAATATTGGTTAAAGTAGTTATTGAAAAAAATAATTTGTTTGTAACAAAGTTACATACTGCTCAAACCTCATCTCCAAAACTGTATGATTTAGCTTTAATAGCCGATTTGGCTCAGGGCAATGAAGACTTTATAAAAAATTTATCTCAAATATTTATTGACACTATTCCTGCCACAAGTAAAGAATTATTGCATGAAGTAGAAAATAAAAATTGGGAACAAGCTGGAAAAATTGCACATAAATTAAAAAGCACTATTGATACAATGCGAATTGCTGAAATAAAAGAAGATGTAAGAGTAATAGAAGCCAATGGAAAAACAGCCACCAATGTTTTAATGATGCCAATACTTGCACAAAAAATAGATAGGGTTATTAATACTGTAGCAATGCAGCTAAAAGAAGAATTTAATTTGTAAGGATTATCAGCAACTCTATACTAATACATAAGTAGATAAAATTCCCAAAGCATATTTGTAACAGACCAAACTTTTGTTTTGCAAGAAATTTAGTCTATAAAAATAAATGTAATAGACTGGTTATTAAAAGAATAAACGATAGTATATAATAAATAATAAACAACTGAAATTGCCTTGAAAACTATCCTTCTTGCAAAAATTTTATGTTACGCATAATACCTTTGTATTTGCTTCTTTTAAGTGGCGAATTTTTAAATATTTTTCTAAAAGTTTCTTCACTCATTTCTTCCCACTGTTTGGTTGTTAAATTTAAAATTTCAGGAATAGGTGTAAAGCCTGTTTCTTCTGTTGCTTTACTAAATCTATTCCAAGGGCAAACATCTTGACATATATCACAACCAAACATCCAGTTGTCAAATTTTCCCTTAGCACTTTCTTCTATTAGTGCATCTTTCAATTCTATAGTATAATAGCTAATACACTTACTTGCATTAATAACTTTATTGGGTTGTATAGCATCTGTAGGGCAGCTATCTATACATTTTGTACAACTGCCACAAAAATCTTTTGCAAATGGATTGTCATAAGCTAAAGCAATATCTACAATAAGTGTTGCTATAAAATTGAATGAACCAGATTGACGAGTAATTAAAATACCATTTTTGCCTACCCATCCTAAACCACTTTTTACAGCCCAAGTTTTTTCTAATACTGGGGCACTATCTACAAATCCACGACCATTAATTGTTCCAATATGTTCATTCAAATCTGCCAATAATTCTTTTAGCTTATCTTTTATTACAAAATGATAATCTATACCATAAGCATATTTAGAAATTTTAGGAATATTTTTTTCTTGTTTTTCTTTTGGGTAATAATTCATTAAAAGTGTTATGACACTTTTTGCATCTGGCACTAATTGTTGAGGGTCTGTTCTAAGGTCAAAATAATTTTCCATGTATTGCATACTGCCATGCATTCCTTTAGAAAGCCATTGCTCTAAGCGTTTGGCATCTTCAGATAAAAATACTGCTTTAGCAATACCACAATAAGTAAAACCTAATTGAGCAGCTTTTTGTTTAATGTATTGACTATATGTAGCTGAATTGTCTATGATACTTTTTTTGATTATCTTAATGTACTTTCTTTCAAGGTTACTTTATTTTTTTGAACAGTTAATGTATGTTCTACACCTACTTTTAATGCTACATTTTCTGTAACATGACCAACAGGAAAATCATAACAAATAGGATAATGATAATCTTTTACATGATGATGAATAATGTTATACACAGTAGCACCAAAAGGAGATGTTGTATCTTTTAATTCAGCAAATTTACCAATAATTAAACCTTTCAAATTGTTTAACATACCTGCACGTTTTAGTTGAACAAACATTCTATCAATATTGTATAAATATTCGCCAACATCTTCTATAAACAATATTTTATTAGCTGTTTGATAGGCAGATTTGCTACCAATTAAATGTGCTATCAATGCAAGATTTCCACCAATTAATTCTCCTGTTGCTGTACCTAAATGATTAAGTTGATGAGCATTGCAAGTATATGTATTATTAGCACCTGTTAATGCTTTTTTAATAGATAAAATATATTCATTTTTAAAACCTTCATCATTAAATGCAGCAGCCATAGATGAATGTAGTGTAGCTATTTTATATTGTCTATTTATATGAGCATGAAAAACAGTTATATCGCTAAAGCCAATAATCCATTTAGGATTTTTTTTAAATTTTGAAAAATTAATATCATCTATTATTCTGCTTACACCATAACCACCACGAGCACATAAAATAGCTTTAATATTTTCGTCATTTAACATAGTTTGAAAATCATCTAATCGTTCTTTATCTGTACCAGAAAAATAATTTTTTTGTTTGCCTTGTAAAGTTTTTCCAATTACTACATTAAACCCCCAAGATTCTAATGTTTGAATACAAGTAGTGGCTTTTTTTATAGGCATATAACCAGCAGGACAAAGTAAGCCTAAAGTATTGCCCTTTTTTAAGTATGGTGGAATAATAATCATACAGCAATATTACTAAAAGCTACTAATATGCAATAGATACTTTTACTAAAAAATAAACTGCATAAGAGTTTTACACCAAATGTTAAATACAACTATTTTTGTTGATGAATTATGCAACTTTAATGTAAAGTTGATAATAATTTAAACTGAAAATTGATTATATCTAAAGTATAAAAAAAGTAACATGAAAGATAGAATTTTAGTGATTGGTGCAAGTGGTCAAATAGGTGTAGAGCTAACATTGGCACTAAGAAAAATATATGGTAATAACAATGTTATAGCATCTGATTTGCGTGAGCAAAATCCTTTATTAGAAGGTACAGGACCTTATGTAAGTTTAGATGTAATGAATAGCGAAATGCTGCATGTACAAGTTATTAGACAAAATATAACACAGATTTATTTATTAGCTGCTATATTAAGTGCAACAGGCGAAAAAAATCCAAATCTTGCATGGCACTTAAATATGCAGGGCTTATTAAATGTGTTGGATATAGCAAGAGAAGAAAATATTAAAAAAATTTATTGGCCCAGTAGTATTGCAGTTTTTGGACCTACAAGCCCTAAACAAAATTGTCCTCAGCAAACCATTATTGAACCTATTACTGTTTATGGTATTAGTAAATATGCAGGAGAGTTTTGGTGCAATTATTATCACAAACGTTATGATGTAGATATTAGAAGTTTAAGATACCCAGGATTAATTAGTTATAAAAGTGCACCTGGTGGAGGTACTACAGATTATGCAGTAGAAATTTATCACGAAGCATTAGAAAATAAAAAGTATGAATGTTTTTTAAATGAAGATACTTATTTGCCTATGATGTATATGCCAGATGCAATAAGAGCAACCATAGAATTAATGGAAGCTCCCAAATCATCTATCAATATAAGAACCTCTTACAATATTGCAGGCATGACTTTTTCGCCAAAAGAAATTGCCAATTCTATTCAAAAACATTTGCCAGATTTTTCTATTGCTTATAAACCAGATTATAGACAGCAAATAGCAGAAAGTTGGCCCCAAAGCATAGATGATAGCATAGCAAATACTGATTGGGGTTGGAAACCTCAATTTAATTTGGAAAAAATGACTGCCGATATGCTGCTAAACTTACAAGCCAACAACAAATAATCATCTACTATTATCTCTTATAACTGGGCAAAAAGAAAACAAAAAATCCAACAAATAATGTAAGTGTTGCAGGCAACCAATTACCATGTTGTAACTGGCTTATGCCATAAAATCCAATGAATCCTAAAAATCCAAGAGGCCATAGCTTTCTCATATAGGTACGATTTTTGGGTTAAAAAAATTCATTAAAACTGCAAGAACATTCTTGATTGCCGTAAACTTAGTATATTAAGTTGAATTAAACAAGAAAAAACACCTTTATTTTTATACACTACTCTAAAAATAGATTACATTAAAAATCCTTCACTAAATATAAACCTTAAACTTTCCTTAGGTTTTAGCTTTTATATGTTATTTCGCCTTACTTCGTAATAGAAATTCGACCAATTATGAATATCCTTTTATTAGAAGATGACTTTAAGTTGTCTTCAGAAATTTGTATCTTCTTAAAAACTAATGGGTATAACTGTAAAGCAGTATATGATGGATTATTATTTTTTAAAGAAATAAAATTAGAGCAATATGATTTGTATATTTTAGATATTAATGTGCCCTCTTTAAATGGATTAGAAGTTTGTAAAACCATCAGGCAAACAGAAAATAAAATTCCTATTTTAATGCTTACTGCTTATAGTGATGTAGATGATAAAGTACAAGCATTAGAATATGGGGCAGATGATTATTTAGTAAAGCCTTTTCACACCAATGAATTATTAGCAAGAATAAAAGCATTGCTCAGAAGAAGCACCACACCACAAATAGTTAATGAAATTATTTATACAATAGATGACTTAGAAATAAGAGCCAATGAAATGAAAGTAAGTAGAGCTGGTAAAGAAATTTTGCTTACACCAAAAGAATACAAGCTATTAGAACTATTGGCTATGGCAAAAGGAAGAGTTATTTCTAAACAAACTATTTCAGAAAAAGTTTGGGACATTCATTTTGAAACAAGTACAAATACTATAGAGGTTTTTATTAGTTTATTAAGAAGTAAAATTGATAAGGGCTTTGATACGCCATTAATTCATACAAGACCAGGCTATGGTTATTATTTAAAAGAAGTAAAATAAGCAATGAATATTCAAAGAAGATTTGCATTTTATTTTAGCCTTATTTTTTCATTACTACTTGCAGTAGTAATGGTTTTGGTATATTCTCTATTTGCCGATTTTAGACAAGATGAATTTGAACAACGACTTAAAGAAAAAGCTGCTACAACTTTAAATCTTTTAGTAGAAATTAAAAAAACAGATTATCAATTACTAAAATTAATAGATAGAAATACTATCAATGAGTTGTATAATGAAAAAACGCTTGTATTTAATGATAGTATGGAATTAATATATAGCAGTTTAGATGATGCTCCATTATATTGGACTAAAGAAGAATTAGTAGAAATAAAACATAAAAAAACTATTTTTAAGAAAAGTGATAAGTACGATGTTTATTCATTGTTTTATGATACAGATGATAAAGATTATTTTATTATCATCTCTGCAGAAGATAAATATGGTATCAGAAAATTAGAATATCTTAAATATGTGTTGTTGTTTTCTTTTTTACTTGGCAGTAGTACTGTATGGTTTTTCTCATTCAGGCTAAGCAAAAAAACTTTTGCCCCACTAACTGATTTTAAAAATCAAATTTTTGCTATAAATGATGCTAACCTGAATAATAGAATACAAATAAAAAATGATAAAAATGAAATAGGCTCTTTGGCTCATTCTTTTAATGATATGTTAGATAGAATACAAATAGCTTATAATAGACAAAAGAATTTTACTGCCAATGCTTCGCATGAAATAAGAACCCCTATAACACGTATAGTAACACAAATAGAAAATTTAATACAAAATCAAACTAATGAGCAGCATACAAAAAATTTAAAAAGTATAGCCGATGATGCTTATTTAATGTCTGATATTGTAGCATCATTATTATTGTTATCTAAAATGGATAGCAAAGAACAACTTACTGAACTTAAAAAGATACGAATAGATGAACTTGTTTTTAATTGTGTAGATATTGTACAACAACAGTATGCAGATATGAAGTTTAATTTTGACATACAAAGTACAGATGATGATGTTTCTCTTGATATAAATGGAGATGAAACCTTACTTAGGGTAGCTTTTATAAATCTTATAAAAAATGCTTACTTATATTCAGATAATAAAACTGTTTCTTGTACTTTAAAGCCAAATCAACATCATATACAAGTTGCATTCAGCAATACAGGACTAACACCTAATGAACAAGAATTGAAAAATGTGTTTACGCCATTTATAAGAGGTAGTAATACACAAAATAAACAGGGTAGTGGTTTAGGGCTAAGTATTGTTTATAGAATTATTACTTATCATCATGCAGAAATAAATTATACTGTTCCAGAGCAAGGTATAAACACTATAACCATAACATTTCCTTTACATAATTAAGCAAATCATAAGCCTTATATTAAGTTAATCTTAATAACAAACTTTCACTTTTGTATATTAATATGATATACAAAAAAAATACAATCCTATTTATTCTATTGCTAATGATAAGCAATGCAATTTTTGCTCAAAAAAAAATAACATTAGAAGAAGCCGAAGCATTATTTCTTAAAAATAATTTATCACTAATAGCAGAGAATTTTAATATTAGTGCTGCCGATGCTTTAATACTACAAGCAAAAATTTGGGAGAATCCAATTTTCTCAGCAGAAATTAATGCTATCAATCCTGAACAAAGAAAGGTATTTGACATAGGAGCAAATGGAGATAAAGCCTTTGCAATAGAACAACTGATATACATGGGTGGAAAAAAGAAAAAAGAAATTGAATTAGCCAAAACAAACAAAGAAATAGCAACATTAATGTTAGCAGATTTGTTGAGAAATTTAAAATATCAATTAAGAACTTGTTATTTTTCTATGTATTATGATGAGCAAAATGCCAATTCTTTAGCAAAACAATTTACCAATTTAGACACACTTATTGCTTCATACAATACACAAACCCAAAAAGGAAATATTGCCTTAAAAGAATTGGTACGACTACAAACACTATATCTAAATTTTAAAAACGAGTATGCTCAACTACTATCTACAGTACAAGATGAAAAAAGCATATTAAACACATTGCTTTCATCTACAGAAGAATATAGTATAGCACCTACAAAAGAAGAGTTAGCAGCTTATACTAATACTGTGCCAGTCAAGCCAGCATATTTGGTTTCTCTTGCTATGAGTAATAGACCTGATATTAAATTAGCTGAAAAACAAATTCAGGCTTCTAAGCAAAACTTATTATATCAAAAAGCATTGGCTGTACCTGATATAACATTAGGAGCAAATTATGAACAATTAGGTGGTGCTTTCAAAAACCAAGTAAACCTTACTTTATCAGTTCCTTTAAAATTACACAATGTCAATAAAGGAAACATCAAACTTGCAGAAACAAAAATTGAACAATCTGAAATACAAAAAAAGCAAATAGATATTCAAGTAGCTAATGAAATTTCAAATGCTTATAACAAGTATAAAATTTCTTTAGAAAATTATTCACACCTCAATAACTATATGCAAAAAAATTTTGATGAAGTAGCAGAAGGTATGTTTAAAAACTTTCAAAGAAGAAATATTACCATATTAGAATTTACAGATTTTATGGAAAGCTATATTAATACCATAGGGCAAATAAATGATATTAAGAAAAACTTAGCACAAACCTGTGAGCAACTTCATTTTGTAACCAATACACAAATATTTTAAGCCAATACAATGAATAAAATTTATTATACACTTTTCATAACTGTACTAATAGTTAGTTGCAGTAAGAAAAAACCTGAGACACAAGAAATTAAACAAACATTTGTTTTAAGCGATACCATGCTACAATCTACTACAACAGCAGAAGCAATAATACAACCACTAAAAAATGAACTAACATTTTATGGTAAAATAACAACCGATAATAATAAGCTAATTGAAGTATATCCTATTGTTGGAGGCAATGTTTTAAAAGTAAATGCAGAGTTAGGCGACTATGTAGAAAAAAGACAGGTATTAGCAACAATAAGAAGTGCCGAAGCAGCAGGATATGATAAAGAACTGCAAGATGCTGAAAATGATGTTGTAGTAGCAAGGAATAACTTAAAAGTTGCACAAGAACTATTTGAAGGAAAATTAAATGTAGATAGAGATGTGATAGAAGCAAAAAGTCAATTAGAAAAAGCAAAATCTCAATTAGCCAGAATAAAAGAAACATATAAAATTTATAACCTAAAACCTGGCTCTATTTATCAAGTTACAGCTCCAATAAGTGGATTTATTATTGAGAAAAAAATTAATCAAGATATGCAATTAAGAAGTGATAGAACTGATAACATTTTTGACATTGCACAAATAGATGATGTATGGGCAATAGCCAATGTAAGTGAAGACGATATTGGAAAAATTAAATTAGGTGTAGATGCTTATGTAACTACACTAAGCTATGGAGATAAAATTTTTAAAGGGAAAGTAGATAAGATATACAACATCATTGACCCATCTACTAAAGCCATGAAAATAAGGGTACAATTAAGCAACAAACAATATTTACTAAAACCAGAAATGAGGGCTTCTATTAAATTAAGTTTTGTAGATGATGGCTCTATGATTCAAATTCCTTCTAAGGCTGTAATCTTTGATAAAAGTAAATACTATGTAATGATATTTAAAGATAGATATAATATAGAAACAAGACAAGTAGAAGTGTATAGACAATTAGACAATATAACTTATATCAATAGTGGATTACAAGAAGGTGAAAAAGTAATTACCCAAAATCAACTACTTATTTATGATGCCTTAAACGATTAATCCAAACTATATGAAAAAAATTATTAAAAATATTATTGTATTCTCTCTCAAAAATAAAGCCTTCGTTTTTTTCTGTGTAGGAGTGTTAGCTATTGCAGGTTTTGTTAGCTTTAAAAATATGCCTATTGAGGCTTTCCCTGATGTAACCAATACACAAATAATTATAGTAACAGAGTGGAATGGAAGAAGTGCAGAAGAAATAGAACGCTTTGTAACTACACCTATTGAAATAGCTATGAATGCTGTTCAAAAGAAAACAAGTGTTAGAAGTATTACCATGTTTGGCTTATCTGTCATTAAAATTATTTTTGAAGATAATATAGATGATTTTTTTGCAAGACAACAAGTCAATAATCAATTAAGAAACATATCACTACCACAAGATGTAGAGCCAGATGTACAACCTCCTTATGGACCAACAGGAGAAATTTTTAGGTATGTATTAAAAAGCAAGTCAAGAGATACCAGAGATTTATTAACTATACAAAACTGGGTTATTGACAGACAGCTAAGAGCAGTACCTGGTGTTGCAGATATTGTGGCTTTTGGCGGGCAAGAAAAAGTTTATGAAATAAGTATTGACCCAAACAGATTATCTAAATACAATATCACACCATTAGAAGTGTATGAAGCTGTAAGCAAAAGCAACTTGAATGTTGGTGGAGATATTATTGAAAAAAATGGACAAGCCTATGTAGTAAGAGGTATTGGTTTATTGCAATCTATTCAAGATATTGAAAATATTATTGTAGATAAGGCTGCCGACAATCCAATACTAATAAAACATATAGCAGATGTACATGAAGCATCTTTACCAAGAGTAGGACAAGTAGGCTTAAATGATAATGATGATGTAGTAGAAGGAATTATAGTAATGCGTAAAGGAGAAAACCCTAAAGAAGTCTTAGCAAGTATAAAAAATAAAATACAAGAACTAAATAGCAGAGTACTTCCATCAGATGTAAGTATGGAAACTTTTTATGATAGAGATAATTTAATGAATTATACTACCAATACTATTCTGCACAATTTGCTTGAAGGTATAGTATTAGTAACTGTTATTGTGTTTTTATTTATGGCAGATTGGAGAACTACACTGATTGTAGCACTCATTATTCCACTATCATTACTTTTTGCATTTCTATGTTTAAACCTGAAAGGAATGAGTGCCAATTTACTTTCATTAGGAGCAGTAGATTTTGGAATTATTATAGATGGGGCTGTAGTAATGGTAGAAGGTTTATTTGTATCATTAGACCATTTAGCTCATAAAAAAGGCATGACTGCTTTTAATAAGTTAGCTAAAGGAAGTATTATAAAAAAATCTGGAACAGAAATGGGTAAAGCTATTTTCTTTTCCAAACTTATTATCATAATTGCATTATTGCCCATTTTTTCTTTCCAAAAAGTAGAAGGAAAAATGTTTTCTCCTTTAGCTTATACATTGGGTTTTGCACTATTAGGAGCGTTAATTTTTACACTTACTTTAGTACCTGTACTATCACATATTTTATTAAATAAAAATGTAAAAGAAAAAAACAACCCTTTTGTAAATTTTTGGAACAATATTGTTACCAAAGGATTTAAAATAACCTTTAAATACAAAATTATTACACTTACTGCATCAGTATTATTACTTACAGCAACACTGTTTTCAACTAAATTTTTAGGAACAGAATTTTTACCACAATTAAATGAAGGTGCATTATGGATAGAAGCAAAATTGCCCATGAGTACAAGTTTAAATGAAACAGTGAAAACAGTAACTATATTAAGAAAAGAATTACAAAGTTTTGACGAAGTAAATGGTGTACTATCTCAAACAGGAAGAAGCAATGATGGAACAGACCCAAGTGGCTTTTATTATGTTCAAATGCAGGTTAATCTTAAACCAAAAGAAGAATGGAAACGAAAAATAACTGTAGATGAATTAGTAGAAGAAATGGATAACAAATTTAAAAAATATCAGGGCATTATTTATAACTATTCACAACCAATAATTGATAATGTAGCTGAATCGGTAGCAGGAATTAATGCCTCTAATGCAGTAAAAATTTATGGCGATGATTTGAATAAATTAGATGAAATAGCCAACAAAGTTATAGAGCAAATTGAAGATGTGCCAGGCATAAAAGATGTTGGGATTTTAAGAAATATTGGTCAGCCAGAAATAAGTGTTATTCTTAATAAAGAAAAAATGGCTGCCTTTGGTGTTACTATTGCAGAAGCACAAGCTGTACTTGAAATGGCTTTTGGCGGTAAAACAGTTACACAAAAATATGAAGGAGAAAAAAAATTTGATGTAAGAATACGCTATAACCAACAATACAGAAAAAATGAAGAAGATATAGCTAATTTGAAAGTACCAACAATGGATAAAGTAAAAATTCCACTTAAAGAAATTGCATCTATACAAAAAATTACAGGACCAGCATTTATATATAGAGATGATACAAAACGATTTATAGGAGTAAAATTTTCTGTGAGAGAAAGAGATTTAGGAAGCACTATTGCCGAAGCACAAAGCAAAGTAAAAAATAATATTCAATTACCTACAGGATATAATATTGGTTGGACTGGTGAATTTGAAAATCAGGTAAGAGCCACCAAAAGATTAAGTGAGGTTATACCAATCAGTTTACTTGGAATTTTTATTTTATTATTCGTAATGTTTGGCAACATTAAAGACTCTTTATTAGTGTTAGCCAATGTGCCATTTGCCATTATTGGTGGCATAATAGCATTACATATTACAGGAATGAATTTTGGTATTTCTGCTGGTGTTGGCTTTATTGCATTACTGGGTATTTGTATTCAAAATGGAGTTATACTGATTGCAGAGTTTCATAAAAATATAAGAGATAATGTAGGGCTAAATAATGCTATAATAGAAGCTGTTAAAATACGCACAAGACCAGTAGTTATGACTGCATTAATGGCTTCTCTGGGATTATTGCCTGCTGCTATTAGTATAGGTATTGGTTCAGAATCTCAAAAACCCTTAGCTATTGTAATTATTGGTGGGCTAATAACAGCAACTATATTAACACTACTCGTTTTCCCTATTATTTTTTGGATATTTAATAAAAGAAAACATGAAGCAATAGAGTAGGGGTTATGAATATAGATAAAGTAATTTATTTGATTAATTTCATTAATGCAGCTACAGAAAATCCATTTTCATAAGCCTTCATTAAATTTCCTTTTTTATTATATACAGCAGTAAAAGGAGTAAACTTTACTTTGTAAAAAGAAGGAATAAAATATTGTTCATCTCTGCCTACTCGTATGTTATCAAAATTTTTAAGTTGATATGTTGTTTCAAATGCAGCTATACTTTCCATTTTGTTATAACATGCCAATACAAAAAAAACTTTAGGAACAAAATGTATGCTATCGGTAATATGTTCTACCAAAGTTTCGCAATGGTCGCACTCTGTATTAAAATAAATGATGACTGTTACTTTTTTAGCAGGTAAATTTTCTTTCTTAAAAACCTGATGATTGGTTTCTGTAATACTAAAAGGAGGTATAATAGGCACTTGCAAATAAGGAGGTTGCATATTATCTGCTTGTTGAGAAAATATATGGCAAGAAATGCTCAATAGCAGTATGAATAAAAACGATTGTTTCATAAAAAAAAATAATTAATCACTTATAGAATAATGCCTCAATAATACAAAGAAAAAACACCTAAGCAAAAGTTATACTTGAAAATTATGCAGAAGGTAAGTTAAAAGTAAATATAGAGCCAATCATTTTTTCAGATTGTACTGCTATACTACCATTATTTTTTTCTAAAAATTCTTTACACAATAATAACCCTAATCCTGTTCCTCTTTCATTGCTTGTACCATATTGCGAATTGATATTGATAGAATTAAATAAAGAATGTAATGTAGCACTATCCATTCCTGTTCCAAAATCTTGAATATGAATACTTACTGTTTTATTGATTTTATTAGAACCGATAACTATCTTCCCTTCGGCATAACTATATTTTATAGCATTATTAATTAAATTACGAATTACTAAACTTATATGATTAGGGTCTGCATATACAAGTAAATCTTCATCAACCAATAGTTCAATATTAATTTTTTTAAACTTAATGTTAGATAAAAATAAATTGATGGTATTTACAATAACTTTCTTTATATCAAAAATTTCAGCTTTTACTTCAATGCCCAACATTTGACTTTTACTCCATTCTAATAGCACATCTAAATTATCTTTTAATTGCTCCATTCTAATATACATTTCTTTAGAAAGAGCTACAAAATCTTCTTTTGTAAGTATATTACTATTAAATAAATCTAATGAACCTATAATAGCTGTAATAGGAGCTTTTACATCATGAGCAATAATGGAAAAAATTTTTTCTTTTGCCTCATTCATTTCTTGTAACTGAGCATTACTTTTTTCTAATGCTTTTGTTTTTTCAAATAACAAATCTTGTTGCTCTGTTAGTAGTGCATTTTTATTTTCTATTTCTCGTTGATAAGTAGTACTTAATACACCAAAGTATCTTAAAAAAATGGCTTGTAAGAAACCCCAAATAATTAAATTTTCTAACCTATTTTTTGTTCCTAAATCTTCGTGTATAGTATAATAAAGATTAAAAATATTAATAGCAATAAAAAGAATACTATAAATAGTAATAGCCCAAAAAGCATTTTTCTTTCCTGTTTTAAAAATAAGGTTCATGGTAATAATTAGCAATAGAAAAAAGTCCATACCATCTTTATACAATAAACTGCTTACAGTAAATGCTAATGCAAGTGTAATAGTAGTAATTAAAAAGCCAGTAGTATATTTTCTTTTAAAGTGAAAGAAGATGAGTAGATAAAGTGTAAGAATATAAACAATATCAATGCTTACTAAAATATATCTTTCCCGATTGTAATTGATTATTAAAAATAAAGCAGCAGTGAAAGAACCAAAGATTGCAGTTAAATTAAATGTTTTTATTCGCTTAGCAGCAACAAAATCCATTTCTTCTGTAACACCAGCATTTTTTATCTTAGCAATCAGTTTGCTCATGTGCAATATATTTGTACCCCCACACCCCCCGAACCATAAAGATAATGTATTTATGTAAAAATAAAATAATTCATGAATAAATTTTTAATAATAGGCTTAGGCAATATTGGCAATGAGTATAAACATACAAGACACAATATAGGTTTTGATGTAGTAGATGCTTTTGTATTAAAACATGAAGCATTTTTTAAAATAGATAGATTGGCAGAAATAGCTGAAGTAAAATGGAAAGGAAAAATATTTATCTGTATAAAACCTACTACATACATGAACCTTAGTGGAAAAGCCTTTAAATACTGGATAGATAAAGAAAAAATAGCTTTAGAAAATACCCTAACTATTGTAGATGATTTAGCATTGCCTATTAATAAATTAAGATTAAGACCATCAGGTAGCGATGCTGGTCATAATGGCTTGAGAGATATTCAACTTATGTTAGGCACAGATAAATATGCTAAACTAAGATTGGGTATTGGAAATGATTTCCCAAAAGGTATGCAAGCAGCGTTTGTACTGAGCAAATGGCTACCAGAAGAAAAACCCATTATTCTTAAAAAAATAGAAACTTCTGTAAAAATTATTGAAGATTTTGCTACAATTGGTATAGAAAGAATCATGAATATGGTAAATAATTTAGATTTTGCATAATAAAACTGTAAAAAAGTTGTTATTATAAGAGTATAAAATATAAACTAAGTACAAATCTTTTCTACTATTTCTCTAAATAGTTATACAATGCTGTGCTTAATTGTTATTTTAAAACAATGGATTATTATGAAAATATTTTGTGTAGGGCGTAATTATATAGAACATGCTAAAGAATTAGGCAATAATGTGCCTGATGAGCCTGTTATATTTATGAAACCCAAAAATGCACTGCTACCACCATTTAGCCCATTTTATTATCCTGAATTTAGTAATGAACTACATTATGAAGTAGAATTGGTATTGCGTATAAGTAAAAATGGTCGTTATATTCCGCCTAAACAAGCCAATAAATATTACAATGCTATTACAGTAGGAATAGATTTTACTGCAAGAGATATACAAAATGAATTAAAACAAAAAGGACTTCCTTGGGAAAAAGCAAAAGCTTGGGATAATAGTGCTGTTATTGGTAATTGGGTAGATATAACAAAAGAAACAGCCAATAAACCATTTATTTTTTCTTTGAAAAATAATGATGAAATAGTGCAAGAAGGAAATAGTAGCAACATGATTTTTAGCTTTGATACTATTATAGCACACATATCTAATTACTTTTCATTAAACATAGGAGATATTATTTTTACTGGTACACCTGCTGGAGTAGGAGAGTGTGTTGTAGGAGATATTTTACAAGGTTTTTTAGCAGAAGAGAAAATGTTTGAAGTAGAAATAAAATAATTTTATTAATGATTAATGAACAATAATACATTATGTAGAAAAGTGGATAACTCTGTATTTAGTAAAAACTTTTAACCAATTAATCAATTAAATACAAAGTTGCAAGATATTTACAGCAATGATGAATCCTGAAATTTTATTGAAAGCATATAAACTAATGGTTACTTCAAAAACCATGTGCAACATTTATGATGCTAATAGAACTATTTGTAAATATGTACACTCTTCATCAAGAGGACATGAAGCTATACAAATAGCAACAGGAGTACAACTTCAACCACAAGATTGGGTAAGCCCTTATTATAGAGATGATAGTTTAATGATGTCTGCTGGTTTTCAGCCTTATGAATTAATGCTACAATTACTTGCCAAAAAAGATGACCCTTTTAGTGGTGGACGTTCATACTATTGTCATCCATCAAACAAAGATGGTATTCGCCCTTCAATCATACACCAAAGTAGTGCTACAGGTATGCAATCTATACCTACTACAGGTGTAGCACAAGGCATTCAATTTATAGAACAGCATCATACATCATTACTACAAAAAGGAACTGATGGAGCATTGCCTGTGGTAGTTTGTTCATTTGGAGATAATAGTGTAACAGAAGGAGAAGTGAGTGAAGCATTTCAATTTGCAGTATTAAACCAATTACCCATTATTTATTTAGTACAAGATAATCAATGGGGCATAAGTGTTACAGCAGAAGAAGCAAGAGCTATGAATGCTTATGAATATGCTGCTGGTTTTAAAGGCTTAAAAAGATTACAATGCGATGGCAGCGATTTTCAAAGAAGTTATGAAACCATGCAAGATGCATTTGATTATGTACGCAAAGAAAGAAAACCAATATTAGTACATGCAAGAGTGCCATTATTAGGACATCATACAAGTGGTGTAAGAAAAGAATTTTATAGAACCAGAGAAGATTTATTAAAACATGGTTTATATGACCCTATACCAAAATTAAGATTACTATTAACAGGTATTGGTTTTACAGAAAATGAAATAAATGAAGTAGAAATAGCCGCAGAAAAAATAGCCAATGAAGCATTTGAAAAAGCACAACTTGCTACAGAACCCACAGCAGATTTAACAGATAAACATGTATTTGCACCAACACCAGTAAAAGAAGAAACAGGCAATAGACATCCAAAAACTGCTGAAAAAACCATTATGGTAGATGCAGCATTACATGCTATAGAAGAAATAATGGAAGATTATCCAGAAGCTGTTTTATATGGTCAAGATGTAGGCAGAAGATTAGGAGGTGTATTTAGAGAAGCAGCTACTTTGGCTGAAAAATTTGGCGACCATAGAGTATTTAATACTGCTATACAAGAAGCCTATATTGTAGGTAGTACAATAGGCATGAGTGCAGTAGGTTTAAAGCCAATAGTAGAAGTGCAGTTTGCAGATTATATATACCCAGGATTAAACCAATTAGTAACAGAAATTTCTAAAAGCTGTTATTTAAGTTATGGAAAATTTCCTATACAAATGATATTAAGAGTACCTATAGGAGCTTATGGAGGTGGTGGTCCATACCATAGTGGAAGTATAGAAAGTACCTTATTAACCATTAAAGGAATTAAAATTTGTTATCCAAGCAATGCTGCTGATATGAAAGGATTAATGAAAGCTGCTTTCTTAGACCCTAATCCTGTTGTAATGCTTGAACACAAAGGATTGTATTGGAGCAAAGTACCTGGCACAGAAGATGCTAAAACAAATGAACCATCTAAAGATTATTTATTACCATTAGGAAAAGCCAATATTGTTGTACATGCTAATAACGATAAAATAAAAAATGGCGAAACAGTATGTATCATAACTTATGGTATGGGTGTTTATTGGGCAAAAGCTGCTGCTGAAAATTTTGAAGAACAAGTAGAAATTGTAGATTTAAGAACACTATATCCTTTAGATGAAGAATTAATATTTAATTGTGTTCGTAAGCATGGAAAAGTATTGGTATTAACAGAGGAACAACAAAATAATTCATTTGCAGAAAGTCTTTCTTTGCGTATCTCTAATAATTGTTATCACTTTTTAGATGCAAAAGTAGAAGTAATGGGAGCTATGAATTTACCAGCAGTGCCTATTAATCTTGCTTTAGAAGCTACTATGCTACCCAATGCAGAAAAAGTAACAGAAAGAATTGAAAAACTTTTGAAGTATTAACTTCTTTCTACAGCCCTCATCCATCTTTCAGGAATATCGTTAGAAGCAGCCATTATATAATCTGTTTGGCTACAAGCTATATATTTTCCATCTGGTAATTGCATCCACCAACGACCAGTTCTTTTACTTTGTAAAAATGAAGTAGCTACATCGGCAAATGCTAAATGATATTCATTAAAATCATGACTATTTTTTAAGGCTGCTTCATGTTTATTTTTATACATTCCATCCATTACATACCAAAGCATTTGGCTTATTTGTTTGGCTGTTAAATTATGCACATCTTCAGATGGTAAATAACCATAAATACCAATACTGCTCATATTAGTACTTAATCCAGCATATTGCATTAATGTACAAGATTCTTCTCCTGTAAATCCATTTGGTGTAAGTTTATTACAAGGTGCATGTGCATTTTGTATAGCTGCAATATCAAAACTTAGCATATTGGTATTGCGTATAACTGGTTCTATTTCTTCTATATTTTCTTTTACTTTTCCTACTCTGTAACAATCAAATCTTAATTTATCAATAGTTTCTAACATAGTAGGATGCACCATATAACTTTGAAAACCTATATGGTTATAATGTTTTACATAATTAGGACTGCCACATAACATTTCCATCAAAAAATTATCAGCAGGCAATACACTATCCATATTCAAATCTATTCTTGCATCTATATTAGCTGCTTCAATAATGTGTCCTAAAACGGTATATGCTCCATACTGAGCCAATGTAAGGTCATGGCTGCCACCTAAAATAATTACTTTTTTCTTTTTCTCTATTAATTCACTAACAACTGTTTTTAATGCTGCATAAGTATCTTGCAGTGTTGCACCATTTTTAATATTACCAAAATCTGCCACAGCAATATCTTTGTGCCAATGATATAAGCTATAAAATTCTCTGCGTATAATGTTAGCTATATTGTATTGGTAATTATTAATGCCTATTCCTCTTAGCTCATTACAACCAACTAATACCATATCTATATCACTTATATCTGGCAATGTTTCTTCAAACAACTGAATATGCTTTCCAAGTTGTGTATCTCTATAACCCTCATCATTAGATATTTCATAAATATTTACAGGCTCTAAAAAATCTACAATGGTTTCTATTTGCATAAGTGTATATATTTATAACAAACCTACATAAAATATTTTTCTATTGTCATTTTGTTGAAAACACAATTAAATTTTATTATGTTACCAACAAATATGTAGAAGCTGGTTGAGTTAATAAAAATAAAACACATATATAAATCACGCCTTCCTCACCCCATAAAATATAAAAATATGAAGGAGAAAAAACTTCGTGTCCTTTGTGCCTCTGTGGTGAAAAAATAAAAACTTTGTAAAATAAAAAACCTGTAATAAACGAATATTACAGGTAATAAAATGAAGGTAAATAATAGCAATTTATTCTACCACAACAATACCACTGGCTAATAACCTAATTTCCTTTTCAGGCTTAGTAATAGCATCAATTTCTTCTTTAGATTTTTTAGCATCTTCTGCATAATGCTTTAATTCTTTTACAGAAGTAACTTTAAGTTTTGCCTCTGCATGTAGTATAACTGTTTTGCCTTCTGCTGCTACAGGCAAAAAGAAAGCATAATCTTTCATCTTTACAAAAGCAGTTGTATTTTCATCAATAAATAATCTTAACCAACAGCCTTTTTTAGGACAAACTTCTACAATCTTTGCTCTAAATGTTCCATTGATAGAATCTACCGATTCTAAAGTTTTAGGAAGTGTAGCTATATCTACAACATCTGTATAATCAAATTTTTGCCCATAAACATCACCTTTATCTGCATTACCTTTTGGTGGTTGAGCTTTAAGTGTAGTAAAAGCAAACAAAACTGCTCCTAATAAAAATATTCTTTTCATTCTTTATACTTTTTTTGTGTGAGCAAAATTAGCTAATATATTGACACAGTAGTCATTTGATTTTATAGAGATGCAACATTTTCTTCCATTTTTATTAATTTTTTTCGGATTTCGGGTTAGTTTTTTCGGATTTATAGCTTCGTATTTCGGATTTTCGTTAAACTACCCCTAACCCCTTCAAAGAAGGGGAAATAACTCGGCGGGTTCGGATGTACAAGACAATACCCCTTTTTATACCATAAAATGGCAATTATTAATACATTTCCACATAAGTAGAATAACTTCTTTTTTATTCTTTAGATAATTATATCGTAGTTTGGGTTGTGTTTATGGTTATGCAACATTTAGCTATGTGAAAAGTTAAACTGATTTCCATGAACTTAAAAATAGCACCTATGCTTGAAACCAAAGAAATTAATGCTTTATTTACGCTAATAGATGACCCTGATGAAGAAGTATATCATACTGTCTCTAACAGGATTATAGGCTTAGGAAAAGATATTATCCCAAACTTAGAAGACCTTTGGGAAAATACACTTAATGAAACTGCACAAGGCAGAATTGAAATGCTTATTCACAATCTGCAATTTTCAGATTTAGTAGTATCTTTTAAAGATTGGAGAGATAGTGCTTATAATGATTTGCTGGCAGGAGCATTATTAGTAGCTAAATATCAATACCCCGATTTACACACTACACCTGTTTTACAAGAAATAGAAAAAATTCGCCGTAATGTATGGCTTGAACTCAATAATTTTCTTACTCCTTTAGAACAAGCTAATGTATTAAGCAGTATTATTTTTAATTACTACAACATAAGTGGCGGAGAAGTAAATTATACATATCCAGATGAATTTTTTATCCATAAAATTTTAGAGAGCAAAAAAGGAAATGCTGTTTCAAATGGTATTATGTATCAAATTATTTGTGAGCAATTAGATATTAATGCAAGAATTATTAATATTCCTAAACAAATGATTATAGCATTTTATCATAGAGATTATAATCCAGAAGATTCAGACACTATGCCACAAGAAAATATTTTATTTTATGTAGATGGCGTAAATGGAAGAGCTTATGGACAATTAGATATTGAAAATTATTTTAAAAGAATGGCTGTTCCACCTATTCCTGCTTATTATAAACCAATTTCGCACAAACGAATAATACAAATTTTATTAGAAGAAACCAGTAAATGCTTTAATACAAATGAAAATTTTTATAAGCAAGAAGAATTAATCAACTTAGCCAATCTGTTAAATGAATAATATTGTATAATACATCAATTCACTACATGTACCTTGCTAAAACATATTGGTGGCTGAAAGCATTATACCCTTCTTTTATATGGAATATGTCAAGAAGCGAAAAGGTACTGTATCTTACATTTGATGATGGTCCACACCATCAAGCTACACCATTTATATTAGAACAATTAGCATTATACAATGCAAAAGCTACTTTTTTTTGCATAGGAAAAAATGTTGTTCAGCAACCTGACATTTTTCAGCATATTATTCAACAAGGTCATACAGTTGGCAATCATACACAACACCATATAAATGGATGGAATACAAAAACACATAAATATATTGAAGATGTAAAAATAGCTTCTAATGTAATTGATTCAAACTTATTTCGTCCTCCTTATGGTAGAGTTAAAAGACAACAAGCAAAACAACTTTCTGTTATTCCACTAACAAAAAATAAAGTATCTACTAAAATAATTATGTGGGATGTTTTAAGTGGAGATTTTGATACATCCATTTCGCCAGAATCTTGTTTACAAAATGTATTAAAATATGCTCAAAATGGTAGTATTATTGTTTTTCATGATAGCGATAAAGCATGGAAAAGAATGTATTTTGCCCTTCCAAAAGTATTAGAATATTATACTAATAAAGGCTATATTTTTAAAGCCATACCATAAGTTTTTTTGTACAACTTCAACAAATCATTGCTTTAAGCAAACTAACTGTTACTTTTGCTATCTAATTTTCTAAATATGCAAAGAGATACACAGGTTTTTGATTTAATACAACAAGAATTAAACAGACAAAGAAGAGGTATTGAACTTATTGCCAGCGAAAATTTTACAAGCCTTCAAGTAATGCAAGCAATGGGTGGTGTAATGACGAATAAATATGCTGAAGGTTACCCTGGTAGAAGATATTATGGTGGTTGTGAAATAGTTGACCAAACAGAACAATTAGCCATAGACAGATTAAAACAAATTTTTAATATAGAATATGCCAATGTGCAACCTCATAGTGGGGCACAAGCCAATGCTGCTTTAATGTTAGCTATTCTACAACCTGGTGATGATATTTTAGGATTAGATTTAAGTATGGGAGGACATTTAACTCATGGAAGCCCTGTAAACTTTAGTGGCAAATTATACAAACCACATTTTTATAGTGTAACCAAAGAGGAGGGAAGAATTGACTATGAAATGTTAGAGAAGAAAGCTAAAGAAGTAAAACCAAAATTAATTATTTGTGGTGCAAGTGCTTATAGTAGAGATATTGACTATGCAAGAATAAGAAAAGTAGCTGATGAAATAGGAGCTTTTGTAATGGCAGATATTGCACACCCTGCAGGTTTAATTGCCAAAGGATTATTAAGTTCTCCATTTAATCATTGTCATTTTGTAACATCTACTACACATAAAACATTGAGAGGACCAAGAGGAGGTGTAATAATGATGGCTAAAGATTTTGAAAATCCTTTTGGCTTAAAAGATGTAAAAGGCAATATTAGAATGATGAGCCATTTAATTGATATGGCTGTTTTTCCTGGTACACAAGGTGGACCTTTAGAACATGTTATTGCTGCAAAAGCTATTGCTTTTGGCGAAATACTTAGTGATGAATTTACTGCTTATGCCAAACAAGTACAAAGCAATGCTCAAGCTATGGCAAAAGCATTTGTAAACAGAGAATATAATATTATTAGTGGTGGCACAGATAATCATTTAATGTTGATAGATTTAAGAAATAAAAACATTAGTGGTAAAAAAGCAGAAAATATTTTAGGGAAAGCAGATATAACTGCTAATAAAAACATGGTGCCTTATGATGATAAGAGTGCATTTGTAACAAGTGGTATTCGTTTTGGTGTAGCTGCTATTACTACAAGAGGCATGAAAGAAGAACACATGGAGTTTGTAGTAAATGTTATAGACAAAGCATTGATGAATGAAGCAGATGAAACCACACTTGCTACAATAAAAAATGAAGTAAATGAATTTATGAAACAGTTTCCTTTATATCCAGAGTTGGGGTAATAAGATGTTTAAAGATTTCAACGTTCTTAAACCAACTTAAAAAATAATTTAAACGATTATATATGATACAACGAATACAATCTTTATGGCTATTAATAGCATCTCTTTTAAGTTTTTCTACATTAAAATTTGATTTATTTTATGGTAGTAAATTAATCAATGGCGTAGCTGAAAATATTGCTTTTACAGCTAAAGAAAATTTATTTGTATTAATACTTACTATAGCTGTATCAGTAGCATTGTTAGTGAGTATTTTTTTATACAAAGACAGAAAAATGCAACTTAAAATAACAACAGTTTCTCTTATTGTATCTATCATGACTTTATTGCTTGCCTATTATCAAACAAAAAAATATATTGATGGAAAGTTTACAGTAAGTTCTATCATTTATTTTGCAATACCTATTTTTATTTTTTTGGCTATAAGAGCTATTTATAAAGATGAACAATTAGTAAAAAGTACTGATAGGTTAAGATAGAACGAAATTTTGAATAATGAATTTTAAATTATTAAAACTGCAAGAGAATTAATGATTATAACACAATAAGAAGAATTTAAAATATAAAAAAGTAAATTAAAAACAAATGGATAAACAACAACCACAAAACAATAATCAATTAAATATTGAAATAACTGAAGAAGTAGCTGAAGGTGCTTATGCCAATTTAGCTATTATAACACATAGCCATGCAGAGTTTGTATTAGATTTTGTAAATGTAATGCCCAGTACGCCAAAAAGTAAAGTAAAAAGCAGGATTATTTTTACACCTATGCACGCCAAACGTTTTATGAAAGCATTGATTGAAAATATAGAACGTTATGAAGCTGCTCATGGCAATATTCAAGACTTAGAGCAAATAGAAATTCCTATGAATTTTGGTGGACCTACGGCTCAGGCTTAAATCAATTAAGCCTCATCAATAAATCTTTTGGTTATGGGTTGATAGCTATCTATTCTTCTGTCTCTTAAAAAGGGCCAGTGGGTTCTATAATGATTGGTGTTGCTTGTATCAATTTCTACAACAATGGTTTCTTCATTTTCATGAGAGGCTTTGTATAATAAATTTCCCAATGGATTAGATACAAAACTACCACCCCAAAATTTCATCAATCCATTTTGTTCAAAACCTACTCTGTTTACACTTACTACATGCACACCATTAGCTACTGCATGACTACGTTGTATAATTTGCCATGCATTGTATTGTTCTGTATTGGTAGCTTCATCTTGAGAAGTAGCCCAACCAATAGCAGTTGGGTAAAATAAAATTTCTGCTCCCATTAATGCTGTAATTCTTGCAGCTTCAGGATACCATTGGTCCCAACAAATTAATACACCAATGGTAGCATATTTTGTTTTAAATACTTTGTAGCCTAAATCACCTGGGGTAAAATAAAATTTTTCATAAAATGCAGGGTCATCGGGTATGTGCATTTTTCTATATTTACCTAAATAAGTTCCATCTGCATCAATTACTGCTGTTGTGTTATGGTATAAACCCTGTGTTCTTTTTTCAAATAAAGAAGCAATAACAACTACATTATTTTCTTTAGCCACCTTTGATAATATTTCTGTTGAAGGTCCAGGAATACTTTCAGCCAAAGTAAAATTTTCATAATCTTCCACATCACAGAAGTATAAAGAAGTAAATAATTCTTGTAAGCAAACAATTTGAGCACCTTTACTTGCAGCAACTTTTATTTCATCAATAGCTTTTTGTAGATTACTTAACTTATCTGCTGAACAACTCATTTGCACCAATCCAATTTTTACTTTGCCCATAATCATTATTTTATGATACAAAAATAATTGAATGAGGTATATATATTGCAAATGATATAATGCAGCATGAAAAAATTATTTGTATTATGGAAAAAGAAAAAATTTCCGAGCTATTTTCCCTTCTTTGAAGGGGTTAGGGGTAGTTAGTGAAAATACGAAATCCGAAGCCCTAAATCCGAAAAAGAAAAACTAAAATCTAAAAACTAAAAAGATAGAATGTGGAAACGAAAATGTCGTTTCATATATCGTTTTAATAAAGTAAGCTAAAAGTAAAATAAAGATTATTAGGTCTGTCCACAACGCAAACTTTTCATTTATTCCCGATGTCTTTTTTAGTCCATGTTGAATACCTGCAATGCCATAATAAAGTCCACTTGCAAATGCACTTACAAATCTCCAGTCTGGTTTAAACAAAGAAATAATAGCTACAAGTCCAAAACAAATATTAGCAAAACCCAACTCTCGTAGAATTGGAAAATTATCTGGGCTATCAATGTGAAAAATTTGTTTTGCTGTAAATGCTGGATTTTTCACTTGTTTGATACCTGCCAAAAATAAACGAAGTCCAACTGCTGAAAAAATAAACCATTTACTAAACAACTCAAAAGTAAGAGCCTTATTGGTTGAGAAATGTTCTACTAAAAAAGTAATTATCGGAATAATAAATGTCAAAGTGGTTACACTTATGATATAAAATTTATTCGGTTTATCGTCTATGTTTTTTGTTTTATTGTACATTTCATGTTAGAGTTGGTGCTTTTCTATACTTCATTTTCCGTGTGTTCTACAATATTCTTCTTCATTTTTTTCTTTAAAAAATTCATAAGTTTATGATGAAGCGGGCTAAATGCTAAAACAAATGCTCCTGATAGTAAAGATGATAACAGCACATCTGATAATTCAAGTTCGTGCGACAACCAGTGTAAAAAATAATGTTCTACAGTATTGTAAATAAGCACAATTAAAATAAAGAAAAAACCATCCACAAGCGTACGTCTGATCAGGACACCTGTATCAAAGGCATCGGAAAAAAACAGGCTCATCAGTAGTGAAAATACAAGCACAATATTTATAACGCTACCAAATATTAATCTTGAAATGAAAGGGTTTTCCTTGGTAATGTATTGAAGTATAAGATGAAGAATAAATAGGAACGTATAAGTCATTAAACCCCAAAAAAGCCACAATATTTTATTCCTTTCAGAAGGAGATGATTTTTTATAATTGACATAAAGACCTAACAATGCTGTAAACATTATAAAAGTGTCTATCAGTGAATCGTTGATGCCTAAAGAAGCAGCCACTGCTACTATCACGGGAAATACAATCCAGATATAATTCTTTATTGACCAGTTGGTGTACTCGTATAGTATTTTGTTTTTAGGAAATATAGCTTTAACATCTTGTTTGGTAATTTGTCTTGGAAAACTTTGTAACGATTTTATGTGAACAGTTGCTGTTAAAGCGTAGCTAATCACAATCCACACAAAAGACATCCAATCCGTATTCACCATTCTCAGGTACTGTAGCACATAATTCATTGATAACAACGACAAAAATAAGGCAAACAACATCACGCCTTTTTGCTGATGCGTTTTTATTGAAATAATAAGCGAAAAAATAAGCAATAAAGGCTGAATAATAAGATAGGGTATCATTCTCAGAAACCGTTCATCATTTCTGTATGATGTGTTATCAAAGAGGTTGATGAGAAAAAATATGGTTAAGGCAACCGTAATGGCTATGGATAAATAGTTTATTCCTTTAAGCAGTTTTATATTCATTTCTTTTATTTGTTTATTCTATTGGTATTACGACTAACTCTCAAATATAAATAACATTATCAATTTACATTATTTTTTCCCCTTCACTAAGTTTCTACTTATTAGCCTTTAGTGTGTTAGCTAAAATAGGAGAAACAAAATAGACCAATATTCGTTACCTCAATAGAGGAATACCTCATAAGTTACAATACAAAACTACAATGGAGATGTGTGATGAGGAAAAAATGCTATTATATGTTCGTGCTTTTCTATTTATCCGTTAGATGATACTCTTTTTGCAAGGTATTAATTAGCCTGACTGCATTTTCATTCATTTCTTTTAAGTCTAAATTATATTTAGTCAAGACACCACCATAAATAGCTATTCTATTGGCAAATTGAGTTAACTTTTTATTTTCATTGCTCAATAGTTTAGCATCTTGAGACACACTCATAGAACTTACAAAGTTAAAATATTTAAAATTAAAAAGGTCATACGAGGCATTGACAAATTCATATTTTAAATTATTTACGATTCCCTGTTGAAACATAATGTCTTTTTCAAAACCGTCATAAAAAATGATGGCACCTGCAGAGGGTTTATTTCGGATTAAACGCATTCCTCCAGAATTATTTAACTGCAATAATGTTCTTTGTGTCGGCTTTAATGACTCTATAGACGATAGTATATGTCTGTATAATAGATAAATTTCATAATCATTTCTCTTTCTAATTTCGTAATTATAACAAGCTGTCGCAAGTGAGTCAACATAGAGCAAGGTTTTTTTGTTGGCTTCTGACACTCTTTCTATATTTGAAATATCTATTTGAGCGTCTTCTATCATAGACTTAATAAATTCTTTTTCCCGACTATGCTCAATAACATGTTCTAATTGCCATTCTGCCAAAAAACCGCAGAACACAGCCAGAAACAACATTAAAAATTCCCAGAAATATGATTTCCAATTTTTCTTATGATGGGGAGATGCTGGGTAGTGAGCATGATGATGTACTTCCATATTTTCAGATTCTTTATTTGAGTTAATTTTCTCTATATTTTTAGTATCAATAATATCTTCTAAAGGATTTATTGGCTGATTATCTAAAGGTTCTTCTATATTGTCTGTCATTTATTTTTAATTATTTTTTAGAAAGGATTCAAGGTTTTATTGCATGATGTATCCCGTTTTGTGGCTTGGCAAAGTTCTGTACTTAGCAGTATTGCACTTTCACTAAGCACAAATGTATGAAAGATGCACAAAATTTCAATTAAGCACTTCCTCAAAATATATAGATGTTGGCAATTCGTCATTTTTTAGTTTATTGCCATTACTTTTTGCTGTTGATTATGTTGTTTGCTTAACTCCGTCAAGTATTGCTGTTTTAAGTATGTCAATATTTATGTCTTTCAACGTTTTGAATTTAATGCAATAGCCTGTTACACTTGCTTTGCCTATTGTTTTTTTGTAAGTTTCGGGTAAATGCTTTTTGTTTTCAATACCCATAACATAAACTGAAATACCTGTTGTATTTCCACTGATACCAATTTGATAAAATTCTTTGGTTTTTCCGTCAGCATATTTTATTGTTTGGAGTCCATAACCTATTTGAGGATTAGTAACCACTTTACCTTTTTTATCTTTGCCATCTAAAAACCATAATTTGCATTTTGGTAATGCTTGAAGTATGAGTTTGTGTAATGTTTCAATTTCAGCACGTTTTAGTTCGGATTGCTTGGCAATAAATTCTTTAATTTCTCTTTCTATATTCATAATACATCAAGTTTTTATTTGTGTTTTATTTAAAACATCATATAATACCACAGCATTATTATGCTCTGTATCTTTAGCAGCATAAAGCAAGGTTATTTTTTGTTTTTTGGCTATTTGTTGTATTCTTTTTAATACGCTTGTTTGAGTTGCTAATTCTTTTTTATACCGATTTTTAAATTCTTCAAATAATTCAGGTTTGTGTCCAAACCATTTTCTTAAAACATCTGATGGAGCAATATCTTTTATCCATTCATCTATAGCTGCTGTTTCTTTTTTTATGCCTCTAGGCCAAAGTCTATCAATTAAAATTCTGTAGCCATCATTTTTATCAGGTTGTTCGTATATTCTTTTAATGCTAATTGTGTTCATAATATAATTGTATTTAAAAATTATTTATTTATTCATACTGCATAGTTAAGACTATTTTAATAAACTGTTGCACTTACAACTTGAATCTGCCTTTTGTTATATGACCTAAGTCATAGCAATTTAAAATAACTTTTTTCTTATTTTTGCAACTCACTAAACACTTAAAATTTATTTTATGAAAAAGAAAATTGTTTTTGGATTACTCTTAGCTCTTCCAATGTTTTTTATAGCATGTGGTGGAGAAAACACTAATACCAACAAAACGACACCTTCTGATGAAAATAAAGAACAAGCTGCTACAGAAGAATCTGCTGATGCAGTTACTTATGACCCACGTCGTGGAGAAGGTAAGTTTGACTCATCTAATCTACAAATTAAAGGCTTAGATGCTGCAATGGCTTCTAAAGGAAAAGCTATTTCAGACACAAAATGTATGTCTTGCCATAAAGTAACTGATGAAATGTTAGTAGGTCCAGGATGGAAAGGTGTAACAAACAGACATACACCTTATTGGCTTATGAACTTTATTACCAACCCAGACCCAATGATTGATAAAGACCCTAAAGTACAACAACAATTAGAAGTTTGCTTGGTTCGTATGCCTAACCAAAATTTGGCAGATGAAGAAGCCAGAGCAATTCTTGAATATATGCGTAAGAATGATGGTGCTAAATAATTTTTAATTTATTTGATAGTTTTTAATTAGGCTGATTCTCTTGTTGAGTCAGCCTATTTTTATTTGAATAACCATTGATAAATATAGTTTTACCAAAGCTATTTTCAAAGCCTTTATTGCGTTAAAATTTTTTGCAAAAAATACTTAATGAGTGTAATCATATAAATTGATATTTTAATTATAGAATTTTACGCACTTATTAAATTAGCATAAATAGGAAAAATTATGTCAGATAGGGCTAAAGTAATGACCTTGATTATATTGTTAATTTCATTTTTTTGTTATACACTTTTTTTATATAAAGAAAATTATAGCAGTAATGCAGAATATGGAAGTATAGCAGATAAAGGAAAAAGGCTTTGGCAAGAAAAGAACTGCAATTCATGTCATCAAATTTATGGCTTAGGAGGTTATCTTGGTCCAGACCTTACAAATGTTTATTCTCAAAGAAGTGAAGTATATATCAAAGCATTTTTACAAGCAGGTACCAATGTGATGCCTAACTTTCATTTAACAGAAGAACAAATGAATGAAATAATGGCTTATTTTAAAAGTATAGACTCTTCGGGATATGCAACACCTGCAAAATTAAAAACCAATTATGATGGAACAATTGAAAGATAAAAAGCCCATAAGTCATTTCTTTATTATGACGGGTTTATTGTTACTTTTTTCTACACTTGCATTTGGTGTAGTAGGAGCATTTCAATATGTTTTTCCTGGCCTATTTAGAAATTCATTTTCATTTGAAAAAATAAGACCCTTACACGTTTCATCTGCAGTATTTTGGATTTTAATTACTGCTTGTGGAGCTGTTATTTATTATTTGGGTGCAGTTAAAAATGGTGTATGGTCTGTTAAGTTAGCAAAATGGCAATGGCTCTTATTTACAATAGCAGTAATAGCTATTTTAGTATCTTATATAATGGGCATTTTTGGCGGTAGAGAGTATTGGGAATTTCATCCCATTTTTGCTATTCCTATTGTTATAGCTTGGATATTATTTCTTATCAATGTAATAAAGTCGGTCAAAATTTTTCGTAAACAACCTGTTTATGTTTGGATGTGGCTTACAGGCACTATTTTCTTTTTATTTACCTACTTAGAATCTTATTTATGGCTTATTCCTTATTTCAGGTCTAACATAGTACATGATATGACTATTCAATGGAAATCTTATGGCTCTATGGTAGGATGTTGGAATATGCTGATTTATGGTTCAAGTATTTATTTAATGGATAAAATATCTGGCTCTGAAAAGTATAGCTATTCAGGTATTTCATTTGCCTTATATTTCTTAGGATTATTTAATTTAATGTTTAATTGGGGGCATCATATTTACACTTTACCAGCACCAAAATATATACAATACATTAGTTACAGTGTTAGTATGACAGAATTATTATTGTTAGGAAGAATTATTTACTATTGGAAATCTTCTGTAAATACAGCACGAAAACATTATCATATTCTTTCTTATCGTTTTTTATTAGCAGCAGATTTATGGATTTTTCTTACACTGATTTTAGCAATAGCCATGTCAATACCTGCTATAAATATTTACACACATGGTACCCATATTACAGTAGCTCATACTATGGGTGCAACTATTGGTATCAATACTTTTTTACTATTAGCATTTGTGTGTAATATATTCAACATTCATCAGCCTACAACAGAAAAAAGAATTACCACTGGCTTATATATTACACTAATAGCATTACCCATATTTTGGTTTAGCTTAATTATAGCGGGTGTTTTAAAATCTAATTGGCAAATGCATCATTCAAATGAAATTCCTTTTAGTGTCATGATGTATAGCCTTCATAATTATTTTGTTGTGTTTCTTATTTCAGGTATTTTATTAGCTATAGGCTTTTTTATTATTGTTGGAAATTTATTAGCTACTTTTTTCAACAATCAGCCAACAAAAAATAATATTACCAACGCCTAAATACTTTTAAAACATATAAGATGAAAAAAGATATTTTAAATACAGAAGACATAAAAAAAGTAGTACACTCATTTTATGATAAGATTAAAACAGATGATATATTGGGTCATTTTTTTAACCATGTTTCTCCTGTAAATTGGGATGAGCATGTAGCATTATTATGTAGTTTTTGGGAAAATGTTTTATTTTATACAGGAAACTATGAAGGCAATCCATTAACCACTCATAGAAAAGTGCATACAAAACATACTACTACTCCTATACATTTTGAAAGATGGCATCAGTTGTTTGATGAAGCAATAGACAGCCATTTTGAAGGAACAAATGCAGAAAAAATGAAACAACATGCAAAAGATATTTCTGCTATCATGCAACAAAAAATGTAATTACTTTATTAATCAGAACACTAAAGCATTACTTTTGCAACCACTATGAAAAGTAAAAAGAAAGGCAAAAAAGCCAGTGAAAGTTTAACCATAATGAATGAATTGGTATTGCCAAATGATACCAACGTGTTTGGTAATTTAATGGGTGGTCGTTTAATGTATTGGATGGATATTGCTGCTGGTATTGCAGCAGGCAAACATTGCAGTACACCAAGTATGACAGCCAGTGTAGATAACCTTAGTTTTAAAAACCCTATTAAGTTGGGCAATGTGGTACATATAGAAGCTAAAGTTTGTAGAGCATTTAATACATCTATGGAAATTCATATTAAAGTATGGGGCAAAGATTTATTGCATGAATATGAATATGAAAGCAATGAGGCATATTTTACTTTTGTAGCATTAGACCCCAATGGAAAACCTCGTTCTGTACCTGCCTTAATTCCTGAAACAGATGAAGAGAAAAAGTTGTTTGATGGTGCATTAAGGAGAAGACAGTTAAGACTTATTCTTGCAGGAAAAATGAAACCAAATGATGCTACAGAATTGAAAGCATTATTTGTATAAACAATCTCAACAACTTATTTTATAACACCATCTTTTCAGTTTCCCTTCAAAGTCAAAAGGTGTGGTAGCTTTGGTTATATCTTTTATAGATGATGCTTTTATATTTTCGGCATCAATAATAAACTTGGTATAGTTTGTACTAAAATATATAACACCATTAGGCGATAGAGCATGTAAAACATCATTCAATAGTGTTACATGGTCTTGTTGAATATCTAAAAAGTCTTTCATTCTTTTACTATTGCTAAAAGTAGGAGGGTCCATAATAACCAAATCAACACTATTGGGTTGCAATGTTTTTAAATATTGCTTTACATCTGCATGAATGAAAGAATATTTGTTTTTGTCTTTCAATAAATTTATGGTAAAATTATCTTCTGCCCATTGAATATAAGTTTTACTCAAATCTACTGTTGTTACAGATGTTGCTTTTCCTGCTGCTGCATACACACTAAAAGAACCTGTGTAGGCAAATAAGTTTAATACACGTTTTCCTTCACTTTGCTCCATAACCATTTTTCGTGTAATTCTATGGTCTAAAAACAAACCAGTATCTAAATAGTCTGTAAGGTTAATTAAAAATTTTAATCCATTTTCTTCTACTACAAAAAAATCTTTTTTGTTGGCTGTTTTTTCATATTGATCATGTCTATTAGTTTTTCTTTTACGTTGTTTTATGTAAATATTTTCATCTTTTACCTCAATTATTTTTCTAATAATGTCAATACATTTTTCTAACCATGCTTCATGTTCTTCTTCATCCATGCCATGTCTGCGTAAATATTCTGCCAAATAAATTTTGTTTTCATACAGCTCTATACAAAAAGGAAATTCAGGTAAATCGTGGTCATAAATTCTGAAACAGTCAATGCCTTGCCTTTTAGCTAATTTATTTTTATGCTTATATACTTTCAGTAACCTATTCTCAAACATTTGTAGTTTAGCATCTGCCATAGTTTTGTAAAGATAATTTTTATGTGCTTAGTATGTTTGTTCTAATGTTAGTTCAACTTTTATTTGGTTGGTATTAGAACCAATATTATAGAAAAAAGATTAAAGCATAGCTTTCCAAACATATTTATTTGCATCTCTGCCCATGCACCTGGTTTCACTTTAAAACTATCAGCTTTATAAACCAAAGTATCTCCTTTCATTCTTACAGCAGCTATTTTTTGCACTACTATAACATCTTCTAATAAATGTGCTTTTGTAGTAAGTTTTATTGTTCCTATAGTAAAAATTTCTTTAGAAGCAATAGAAATAGTATCATAATAATCTGCATAACCAGGATAGGTAACTAACACAATATATTTGCCTTGTTGTATATTAGTAAGCATAAAATCACCATTATTATTGGTTCTGGTAAATGTATATAAAACAGTGTCTTTACTTTTTAATAAACTAACAACAGCCTTTGAAAGATTTTGTTTATTTAAAGTATCTGTTACAACGCCTTTAATAGATGCTGTTTGAGCATCAGTAGCTATTGTAGAAAAGATAATAATAAATAGTAGCAGTAATTGTTTTATAATATTTTGGAACACAATATTTTTAAGTGTAATTTGTGGGTTAAGTTTGCAAAATATTGTAAATAATCTAAGTACTAACTATTGATTTTTTAATTTTAGGTTAAACTTATTTTTTATTAAAAGTATTATGGCTAAAAAAATACGAAATAAAAAACATGATAAAGGGTATATGGCAAGTACAAAAGGAGAAAAATTATCTTCTACTAAAAAAAATATGTCCCTTCAACAAGAAAAAAAATATGAAGAACAATTTTTTATCAATGCTAAACGCCCTGTTTGGAATTACTCTTTATTTACAGAAGAAGACATTATCAATTTTAAAAATGGTACACATTATAGCCTTTACAAACTTTTTGGAAATAAACAAATTGAAGTACTAAATAAACAAGGAACATATTTTGCGGTTTGGGCACCCAATGCAAGTTATGTTTCTGTTATGGGCAATTTTAATGAGTGGGATACTGCTGCACATCTTTTATATGCACGAAAAGATGAAAGTGGTATTTGGGAAGGATTTATACCCAATATTTTAGCAGGTGAATCTTATAAATACCATATCATAGGCTATAAAGGATTGAAGTTAGATAAAGGAGACCCTTATGCTCATTATTGGGAAAAAAGACCAGATACTGCAAGCATTACTTACGATACTTATTATGAATGGAATGATGCAAAATGGATGCAAGAAAGAAAACAACACAATGCTTTACAGGCTCCATGGAGTGTATATGAAGTGCACTTAGCTAGTTGGATGAAACCAGAAAAAAATAATGAAGCATCTTACAATACTTACCAACAAATTAAAGAACGTTTAGTACCTTATGTACAACAAATGGGTTTTACACATGTAGAACTTATGCCAGTTATGGAATATCCTTATGATGGTAGTTGGGGTTATCAAGGTATAGGTTATTTTGCACCTACAAGTAGGTTTGGAACGCCTAAAGAGTTTGCTGCATTAGTAGAAGCATTTCATCAAGCAGATATTGGTGTTATTGTAGATTGGGTGCCATCTCATTTTCCTTATGATGCTCATGGTTTATTTATGTTTGATGGGACACATGCTTTTGAATATGCAGATATGCGTAAAGGCTATCATCCTGATTGGAATAGTTATGTATTTGATTATAAAAAAGGAGCAGTAAAAAGTTTTTTGATAAGTAGTGCAAGATTTTGGTGTGATAGATTTCATGTAGATGGTTTGCGTGTAGATGCTGTTTCATCAATGTTAAGATTAGATTATAGCAGAAAAAATGGACAATGGGAGCCAAATGAATATGGAGGCAATGGAAATTTAGAAGCTATTGCTTTTGTAAAAGATTTGAATGAAACTTTATACAGAGATTTTCCCGATATTCAAACCATTGCTGAAGAAGCAACAGATTGGCCAAAAATAAGCAAACCAATCTATGATGGTGGTTTAGGCTTTGGTATGAAATGGATGATGGGATGGATGCATGACACAATTAGGTATTTTAAAATAGACCCTATATACAGACAATTTCATCAAGATGAATTTACCTTTAGCATGATGTATTTTTATGACGAAAATTTTATGTTGCCTTTTAGTCATGATGAAGTTGTGCATGGCAAAAGCCCCATGATTTATAAAATGCCAGGCGATACATGGCAAAAATTTGCTAACCTCAGATTGCTTTATACATACATGTTTACACACCCTGGAGCCAAACTATTATTTATGGGTAATGAGTTTGCACAAACTTCTGAATGGAATTATGCAACTGAATTAGATTGGGCTTTAACAGACTTAGTAAGTCATGGAGGAATGTTGTATTGCGTACAAAAATTGAATGAACTGTACAGAAATAACCCTGCTTTATACGAAAAACAATTTGACCAAAGTGGATTTGAATGGATAGATTTAGAACATCGTTCAGAAGCGGTTTTATCTTATAAAAGAAAAGGAAACAATGCTAATGATGATATAATTGTTATTTTAAACATGACACCAACTGTAAAACATAATTGGCAAATAATAGTAAAAGGTAAAAACCAATGGAAAGAAATTTTTAATAGCAATGACAAAGAATATTGGGGTACTGGCGATGTTTATAATCCTGAAATTAAAGTTATAACCAAAAGCAAAAAAGAAAAAAACTATATGTTGAAAGTCAATTTACCTGCATTGGGGGCTATAGTTTTAGGCTAATATAAAATTGAACTGGTGTTGCACTTGCTACTTGAACTTAGTCATAAATTTTTTTATAAAACAATAACAACTCTTTTCTTAAAAGCCTTTATCTTTGCACACTAATGAAAAAGTGCATATTCATACTTATTCTTCTTAGCTATAGTATTGCTTCATTTGGAGTATGCCTTAACTATTTTTACTGTTGTGGAAAATTAAAAACAGTAACAATCATTGAAACAAAGGAAGCTAAAAATTGCACCAATAATCAAAAGAAAGATTGCTGTAAAAATCAAAAAGTACATGTTCAGTTGCAAACTGACCAGCAACAAACATCTACACCTGTTTTTAAATTCTCTATTGTATCGCTTGCAGCAAAATTGCCTTATAGTTTTAGTTTTGTTTCCAATATTATTCTTCCTCAAAGCAGCACTAAGCCTGTATATACACAACCTCCACTTTATTCTGTCGGGGCAAATATTCTCTTTTGTACATTTAGAATTTGATTTTTTTACTGTGATAGAAATATAGCCATAAAAAGGCTATTGATAAATTTATTATAGTAAATATCAAATTATTCAAAATGAAAAATTATATCTTTTTATTTATTGCAACAATTATATCAATTGCTGCTTCTGCCCAAAGAAAAAATGCTAAAACAGAAACATTTAAAGTATTTGGCAAATGTGAAATGTGTAAAGAACGTATAGAACAAACTGCATTTAAAGCAAAAGCATCTAAAGCAAATTGGGACATCAATACCCAAATGCTTACAGTAAGTTTTGATTCATTAAAAACATCTGTCAATAAAATAAAACAACGAATTGCCGATGTTGGGCATGATACAGAAGAATTTTTAGCACCCGATGAAGTGTATGAAAAACTTCCCTCATGTTGTTTTTATGAAAGAAAAAATAACAACAACACTAACACACAAGAAACTACTCATACAGATAATGTAATTATAGGTATTGTATTAGAAGAAACAAAGAAAGGAAAACTATTACCAATACCTCAAGCTACTGTACAAAGTTTAACTGATAAGAATATACACGTTGTTACAGATAGTACAGGTATTTTTAGGTTAGCTTCTAAAGTGCCTACTTCAATAATAGTAAGTTATGTAGGTTATAACTCAGATACAATTCATATAAGCAATTACGATGAATTAAAAATAATATTAAAAAATGCTTCCAATACAGGTCTTACAGAGGTGGTAGTAACTTCTAAAAGAGCATCTACTTATATTTCATCTATTAGTACACGAAATACTTTACACATCAGCTCTAAAGAATTAACCAAAGCTGCTTGTTGTAATTTAAGTGAAAGTTTTGAAACCAGCCCATCTGTAGATGTTAGTTATGCAGATGCTGTAACAGGTATTAAACAAATACAGCTATTGGGTTTATCAGGCAATTATTCTCAAATGTTGGTAGAAAATATTCCTGCATTAAGAGGTTTATCGGGCAATTTTGGTTTAACTTTTATTCCAGGTTCATGGATTGAAGGTATTGAAGTAACTAAAGGTACAGGCTCTGTGGTAAATGGCTATGAAAGTATTGCAGGGCAAATAAATATAGAAGAAAAGAAACCAGATGTTGCCGAAAAATTATTATTAAATGCCTATGCCAATGATATGGGAAGATATGAAGCAAATGTAAATATTGCTCATAAATTAAATGATAAATGGAGTACAGCATTATTATTACATGGCAATATATCTGCCATGAAAAGAGATGATAATAAAGATGGTTTTCTTGATGCTCCAATTGGGCAGCAAATCAATGCTATCAATCGTTGGAAATATACAGACAATAAAGGATTTATTTTTCAGGCTGCTATAAAAGCTTTGAAAGATGAAAGACAAGCAGGGCAAGAAAGTTTTAATCCTTCTACAGACAAGTTTACAACCAATGCTTATGGTGTAGGATTAAAAGCAGAACAATATGAACTTCAAACAAAATTGAGCTATGTTTTTCCACAACAAAAATTTAAAAGCATAGGTTTATTATTAAGTGCATCTGAGTATAAAAGTGGTGCTTATTATGGTTTAACACCTTATAATGGACATCAAAAAAGTTTGTATGCCAACCTTATTTATCAATCTATTATTGGCAATACCAATCATAAATTTAGAACAGGTTTTAGTTGGCAATTTGATGAGTATAAAGAAGTGTACAACTTATCTAATTACAACAGAGTAGAAAATGTGCCAGGTGTATTTTTTGAATATACATTTAGTGGTGTAGAAAAATTAAATATTATAGCGGGGATTCGTTCAGATTTTCATAATAATTATGGAACACAAGTAACACCAAGACTACATGTAAAATATGCTGCAACAAACAATACAGACCTTAGACTATCTATAGGATCAGGATTTAGAACAGCAAATGTTTTTGCAGAAAATACAGGTTTAATGGTAAGTGCCAGAAATTTTATTATTCAAAACAATAACAATTATGCTTATGGTTTAGAACCTGAAAAAGCATGGAATTATGGTATAGGTGTTGTGCAAAATTTTAATTATCAAAATAGAAAAGGTTCTATAAGTGTAGATGCTTATTATTCACATTTTATCAAGCAAGTAGTAACAGATGTAGATGCAAGTCCTCATAATGTAATTTTCTATAACCTTAATGGAAAATCATATTCAACAAGTATTCAAGCAGAGGTAAACTATCCTTTATTACAAGATTTTGATGTTCGTGTGGCATACAGATTTTTAGATGTAAAAACTACTTACAATGGTACTTTGTTGCAAAAGTCTTTAATAGCACCACATAGAGCATTTATTAATCTTGCTTATGAAGCCAAACATCATTGGATATTTGATTTTACTATGCAATGGTTATCATCTAAAAGATTGCCAAATACATCTACCAATCCAATAGATAAACAAATGAAAGCATATTCTCCTTCCTTCTTTTTAGCCAATGCACAAATAACCAAAAAATGGCACAATGGTTTAGAAATATATATAGGAGCAGAAAACTTAGGCAGCTTTGTACAGCCTAATGTAATAATAGATGCAGCAAACCCTTTTGGAAATTATTTTGATGCTTCTATGATTTGGGGACCTATTCAAGGAAGAAATATTTATACAGGATTAAGGTTTAAAATAAAATAATAAAAATAATTTAAGATAAATTTGTCCTTTATTTGTTTATGGTGTACTTTTGCATTTCAATAAAATCAATTTTTATGAACAATTATAGTAAAATCAAGTATTTCATACTCATTATGATTGCTTCATTTTCTGTTCAATACCTTGCTGCACAAAGCACTACAGACAAAGAGAATCAACTTTCAGTTTCACTACAAATAAAACCAAGAGCAGAACTGAGAAATGGTACATTTCGTCCATTAATAAAAGGAGAAGAACCTTCTGCATTAATAAGTCAGCGTAGCAGAATTAGTGTCAATTATCAGTACAAAAATTTACTTACTGTACAAGTTGTACCACAAACTGTAACTGTTTGGGGGCAAGATGCTTTAACACAAGGGGCAGGAATAAAAAATGGTTCAGGCTTTTTTGAAGCATGGGCTAAATTACATGTAAGCAAAAGCAGTTCTTTACAAATTGGTCGTCAAGTAATCAGTTTAGATGATGAACGCTTTTTTGGAGAATTAGATTGGGCACAAGGAGCAAGAGCACATGATGCCATTTCTTTTCATGTAGATAAAGAAAAATTTGCACTAAAAGCCTATGCTGCTTTTAATCAAAATTTAAGAGACTTATATAATAATAATTTAAGCAATACTGCTGGCAATGTTTATACATCTTCAGATGCAGCACCTTATAAAACAATGCAAACTATTTGGGCAAAATTTACTGTAGATTCTAAAAACTCTGTTAGCTTATTGTTTAACAATCTTGGTTTTCAAAATGCACTATCTGCTTTTGATAATCCAAAAATTTATTTTACCCAAACTATGGGAGCAAATTATTTTTATACAGGCTCATCATGGAAATTTAATGTATCTGCCTATACTCAATTAGGTAAAAATTTACAGGGTGCAAAAACAAAAGGTTATTTATTGGCAGTATATGCAGATAAAAAATTAGATAAAAAATGGAACATAGGTTTAGGTGCAGATATAGTAAGTGGTAATGATGTAGGTACTACAACTAATCAAGATAATAAAATTTTTACACCATATTTTGGTACTAACCATAAGTTTTATGGTTCTATGGATTATTTTTATTCTGGTAACAATCATAAAGGTGCTGGTTTAGTAGATATTTATTTTAAAGTAAAACATAAAGCAAATGATAAATGGAGTTATGGATTAGCTATTCATCAGTTTTCTTCTCCTAATAAAATAGAAAATAACAACAAAAAAATGTCTGCTAATTTAGGGCAAGAAATAGATATTGATTTTGGTTATACTATACACAAATATGCTCACTTAGTGGGAGGTTATTCTGCATATTATACCACATCTTCAATAGACTTTTTGAAAAACACTAATCAATCAAATGGAATGCAGCATTGGGTTTGGTTAAGTTTAAATATTAATCCAAATATATTCAATTTAAAATTTTAAATATTTTTTCATCAATCTAACAAAACAAAACAATAAGTTATGACAAACAAGTTAATTATGCTAAGCCTCATTATGACAGTCATATTGGGAGCTTGTAAAAATGGTACAGAATCAGGGCATGTTTCAGGTGTAAACATGATTGCAGATGGTGAACCTCAAGTTGCAGAAGTAACAGGAGCACCTAATGTACCAGCACCAGTAGGAAACAGAGGGCCTAAAAAATGGATTGTAAACCTTGAAACTACAGAAATAGAAGGTATTATAGCCGATAGTACTTCTTACACTTTCTGGACTTTCAACAATACAGTTCCAGGTAGCTTTATTCGTGTTAGGGTAGGAGATGAAGTAACACTAAATCTTAAAAATGCTGCAAACAGTGTATTACCACACAACATAGATTTGCATGCTGTAACAGGACCAGGCGGTGGAGCTGAAGCTACAACAGCGGCACCTGGTAAAGAAGCCTCATTTACCTTTAAAGCTATTAATCCAGGATTGTATGTTTACCATTGTGCTGCACCTCCAGTACCTATGCACATAGGAAATGGTATGTATGGTTTAATTTTAGTAGAACCAGAAGGAGGCTTACCTAAAGTAGATAGAGAATACTACATTATGCAAGGAGATTTTTACACAAAAGCATCTACTGCTAAAAAAGGATTATATGAATTTGATAATGATAAAGCAGTAGCTGAAAATCCTGATTATGTTTTATTCAATGGTAAAAAAGGTTCATTATTAGGAGCAAATATGCTGACAGCTAAAGTTGGCGAAACTGTACGTTTATTTGTAGGTAATGGTGGGCCAAACTTAACTTCATCATTTCACGTTATAGGAGAAATTTTTGACAATGTATATCTTGAAGGCGGTAGCAAAGTTTCTCACAATATTCAAACTACTATGATACCTGCTGGTGGTTCTGCTATTGTAGAATTTAAGTGTGAAGTACCTGGTGAATTTGTATTGGTTGACCACTCACTTTCAAGAGCATTTAACAAAGGTGCTATTGGTAAATTAAAAGTAACAGGCGATGCTAATCCAAAAGTGTTTAAAGCAGACCATAAATAATACAACTGAAAAATAAAGTATAAAATGTTACATACATTGAATAGATATACATTTATATTGATAGTGTTTCTACTTTCTTGCAATAATCAAAATGAAATGCAGGTAAATAATAGTTTATCTAATACTAATGTAACAACTATACAACATACTTTTTCAAATACTAAAATGGTTTATATTCCTGGTGGGGAGTATAAACCATTTTATGGTTCAGATTCTGTTCTTACAAAAGTAGCACCCTATTTATTAGATGAAAGAGCAGTTACCAATAGCGAATTTTTAGCTTTTGTAAAAGCCAATCCTCAATGGCAACGTTCTAATGTTAAAAGAATATTTGCCGATTCTACTTACCTCAAAGATTGGCAATCAGATACAGAGCTTCCTAAAAATGCCAATCCAGATGCACCAATTTGTTATGTATCTTGGTTTGCTGCTAAGGCTTATGCTCAAAGTGTAGCAAAGAGATTACCAACATTGGATGAATGGGAGTTTATGGCTATGGCTGATGAAACCTCACCCAATGCAAGAAATAAACCTTCCTATTCTGATGATATTATCAGTTTATATTTAATAAAAGAAAGACAATATAATGCAGTAAAACAAACTAAGCCAAACTATTGGGGTGTTTATAATGTTTTTGATTTAATTTGGGAATGGACAGATGATTTTAATTCTATTCTTACAACCAATGATTCAAGAACAGGACAATATGAAGACCAAAGTTTGTTTTGTGCAGGAAGTGCTACCTCCTCTACAGATGTATTAAACTATGCAGCATTTATGCGTTTTGCACTTCGTACATCTGTAAAAGCAAACTATACCATAGCTAACTTAGGTTTTAGATGTGCAAAAGATACCATCATCAATAAAAAATAAGTATGAAGATGAAACACATTAGCTATATAATTTTTTCCATTATTTTTTTATTTACTTCTTGTAAAGAAAATAAACCAACAGTTACAGAACTTCCATCTGATTCTATTTTTAATCTTACTTCTAATTGGAAAAATCAATATGGAGATTCCTTACAACTAAAAGACTTACAAGGAAAAACATTAGTAGTAGTAATGATTTATACTACTTGCAAATCTGCTTGTCCAATTTTAGTATCAAAAATGAAAACTATTGAATCTAAAATTAACAGAAAGGAAATTAATAACGTATCGTTAGTATTGGTATCAATAGACCCAGAAACTGATACACCAGAAAAATTAAAAGAATTTGCAAAGACCAATAAAATGGAAGCTCCTCAATGGATATTTTTAACCTCTAACGAATTAGATACACAAGAATTTGCCAATGTTCTTTCATTAAAATATAAAAAAATATCACCAATAGATTTTTCACACTCAAATATTATAAGTGTATTTAGCTCACAAGGACAACTTGTAACACAAGAAGAAGGTACAATAGATGTAGATAAAGTAGTAAAAACAGTACATGAATTAGCAAAAAAATAGTTGATAAAATAGTTTATTCTTTAATAACGTAAAACAAAATACCATGTTTTCAAAATCTACAGAATATGCTTTAAGAGCAACCATTTATATTGCTCGTCAATCATCTATTCATAAAAAAGTGAGTATTCAAGAAATAGCTGAAGGTATTGATGCTCCAAAACATTTTACTGCAAAAATTTTGCAACTGCTTTCTAATAAATCAACTAAAATAGTTTCATCAATTACAGGTCCTTCAGGAGGTTTTTTTATTACAGAAGAAGAAAGGAAAAAGCCAATTTATTCTGTGATAGAAATAATGAATGAAACTTATGTAATTGAAGATTGTGTACTTGGGCTTCCAAATTGTAATGAAAAAACACCTTGCTCACTATATAAGCCTTACGAAAAAATTAAGAAAGAATTATTAAAAATGTTTAGAGATAAAACGATTGATGATATTGCCAACTCTAAAGACAGAATAATTCCTGTTAATTTAGACTTTAAAAAGAAATCATAAGATAGAACTTGTTTAGACTTTTTATTTTTTATGAATTGTGAATAAAAAACGCTGTCAGCCTGAGCCTGTCGAAGGTGAGGGTTAAAAAATATGCTTCAATTAATCGGTTTCTACAATCGCAACCTGACAACTTTCACTTTTTTTAGCTTCGTTTATATTAAATTGATAAAAGTCTAAACAAGTTCATAGTTTTAGTGTACATTTCTACAACATAAGTAGGCTTTTCTACCATTATTTTCAAAATTTTTAAGGTAGTTGATAATAGTAATTTATTTTTTCCATTATCTTTAATTATTAACTACAACACTATGTCAATAAAACTGAGATTAACTGTATTAAGTTTTTTACAATTTTTTGTTTGGGGTGCATGGCTTATAACAATAGCCAATTATTGGTTTGGTTTAAAAGGATGGTCTGGTACAGACTTTGGAAAAATATTTTCTACATTAGGTATAGCATCTATCATTATGCCTGCACTTACAGGTATTATAGCAGATAGGTGGCTAAATGCAGAAAAGCTATATGGCATTTTACATATAGGTTATGCAATAGCACTTTTCTATTTACCACAAGTCAATGACCCATCTACTTTTTTTGTAGTAATGCTAATTGGTATGATGTGTTATATGCCTACTATTTCTTTATCTAACTCTATTGCATATACCATTTTAAAAGATAAAAATTATGATGTAATAAAAGATTTTCCACCTATTAGGGTATGGGGAACTATTGGTTTTATTGTAGCTATGTGGGTTACTAATTTATCTGCTAGCAAAGCCAATGAAAATCAATTTTATATTGCGGCTATTGCTGCTATATTTTTAGCAGCATATTCTTTTACTTTACCAAAATGTAAACCACAAAACCTTATTCCTAAAAATGCTACATTATCTGAAAAACTTGGTTTAAATGCTTTCTCACTTTTTGCCAATTATAAAATGGCATTGTTCTTTGTTTTCTCTATGTTTTTGGGTGCTGCTTTGCAATTAACCAATATGTATGGCGATGTTTTTTTATCAGAATTTGGCAATGTTGACGCATATAAAGACAGTTTTGTTGTCAAATATTCTACTATCATTATGAGTATTTCTCAAATTTCTGAAACCTTATTTATCTTAGCTATTCCATTTTTTCTTCAACGTTTTGGTATAAAAAAAGTAATGCTTATTAGTATGCTTGCTTGGGTGTTCAGGTTTGGATTATTTGCTTATGGCACACCATCAGGTATTGGTTTAGCATTCATTATTATTTCTTGTATTGTGTATGGTATGGCATTTGATTTTTTCAATATTTCAGGTTCATTGTTTGTAGAAACTACGACCAATGCAGCAATTCGTTCTTCTGCTCAAGGCTTGTTTATGATGATGACCAATGGCTTTGGGGCTATTTTAGGAAGCTCTGTAAGTGGTTATTTAATAGATAATTATTTTACACAAAATGGCACAAAAGATTGGCAACATATATGGCTTGTATTTGCTATTTATGCTTTAATCATTGCTGTATTGTTTCAATTTTTCTTTAAACATAAACACAATAGAAACGAAAAATTTTCTGTTTCGCATTAGGTTACTATTGCTAAAAAAATATTTTATACTATACCAAATTTATTAATAATGATAAATTAGGACTAACTATTGTATTTTAGCCCTTTAATCAATCATCCCACACATGACGTTTGAAAAATTGTTACAACAAAGTTTGGTTTGGCGTGGGTTATACTTTGTTACGTTATTATTGGTCAATATAGTTTTGAGCAGAAGCCTTCAAGCTGATGGTACAGGATGGATTTATTATCTTACCAATTTCTTTTCTTTTATTTTATTAGTAGCCAGTTTAAGCATGGAAAGTGGCTACACTTATTATGCTTCTGGCAATGTTATTAGCCATCATAAATTAGCTTGGTTTTCTTTGTGGTGGACGTTAATTATTAGTATTATTTCTGCTGTTGGTGTAGGTATTTATTTTAAAAATTTGAAAAGCACAGAACTATCTTATACAGATAATTATATTTTTTATGCAGCTACTTACATTGCAGGTATTTTACTCATTAATTTCTTTATGGTTTTATTTTATGCTCAAAGAAATTATGTAGTACCCAATTTAATTTTAAGTATAGTAAATATTATTTTAATTGTAGTAATATTATTAGCTAACAAAAAGAGCAATGCATACAACATTGTAGTCAATAATTATTTTCTGAGTATTTTATTACAAGGTATTTTATTGGCTATTGCATTTATAGTTATTAATAAATCTTACCTATATATTTCATTGCCAGATAAAGCATCATTCAAATTATTATTAAAATATTCTTTAGTAGCATTAGCCAGTAATGTTATTTTCTTTTTTGTTTATCGTATAGATTATTGGTTTGTAAGATACAATACGGCAACTTGTACTCCTACAGATTTGGGCAATTATATTCAAGCATCTAAGCTGGGGCAAATGGCACTTATTGTACCACAAATTTTTGCCAGTGTTATTTTTCCTCAAACAGCCAGTGGCACATTGAGAGAAAATATTACTAATGCTATTTTAATTTTCTTTCGTGTTTTTTTACAAGCCATGTTTATAGGATTAATTGTTATAGGAAGCATTGGCTATTGGCTTTTCCCTGCTGTATTTGGAGAGTCTTTTAATAATATGACTATGCCTGTTTTATTATTATTACCTGGTATTTTTTCATTAGCAATTTTGTGCTTATTATCTGCCTATTTTGCAGGAAAAGGAAAAGTGAAAATAAATGTTTATGGTGGTGTGTTTGCTTTAATTGTAGTAGTAATAGGAGATATTATTTTTATACCAAAATGGGGCATTAATGCAGCAGCAGCAGTTAGTACTGTTGGCTATACAGTCAATTTATTGTATTCTTTATATCATTTTTTTAAAGACCATCAATTTTCTTTGCGTGTATTATATTCATTTAATAAAGCAGATTGGTATTGGGTAAAAAATATGTTGTTCCATAAAACAACTAATCTATGAAAGTACTTTGGCTAACAAGTTGGTATCCTAATCAGTATGAACCTGTCAATGGAGATTTTATTCAGCGTCATGCAAAAGCTGTAGCTGCTTATATTCCTATAGATGTTTTTCATATAGTTCAATTAGGAAAAGATATAGCAGCACATGATGAAATAACTACAAAAACAGATGGACAATTAACGGAGCATATTTGTTATTTCTCTTTTAAAAAATGGGGTAGTAGTTTTATTGATAAAATAAGGTATAACATCTGCTACAAAAGAAAATCTTTAAAAGCATTAGAAAATTATTTTACTAAATATGGCAAACCTGATTTAATACATGTACATGTACCTATGAAAGCGGGATGGATTGCATTACAATTAAAAAAGAAATATAAGATTCCTTACATTGTTTCTGAACAGGCATCTTATTATGACGATGCTGCACCAGATAATTTTAATAGCAGAAGTTTGTTTTTTAAATCAACTACAAAAAAAGTTTGTAGAAATGCTGCTGCAATAACCAATGTATCTTCAGTTATTGCCAAAAGAATGGAACAATTATTAAGTGTTGAAAATATTTATACTGTACACAATATTGCTGATACTAAAATATTTTTTTATAAGCCATTAAAGCAACAAGAAATTTTTACTTGGGTGCATGTATCAACTTTAAGTGAGCAAAAAAATATTACAGGTATTATACAAGCATTTTATTCATTAATTCATACAAAAAAACAACATTGCCAACTGATATTGGTTGGGCATCATGTTCATTTGCACAAGCCTTTGGTAGAAGCATTAGAATTACAAAATTTTATTTTTTTTGTTGGAGAAGTGCCACATGATAAAGTAGTAAATTATTTACAACAAGCCAATGCTTTTGTGCTTTTTAGCAGACATGAAAATTTTCCTTGTGTTATGGTAGAGGCTTTATGTTGTGGATTGCCTGTTGTAGCTTCAGAAGTTGGTGGTGTTTCTGATGCTATTAAAGATTATAATGGACTATTGGTACAATCTGATGATGAAATAGCATTAACAGAAGCTATGGATGCAATGATGAAACAATATGCTAATTATAATAGAGAAGAGATTGCTGCACAAGCAAAACGTAACTATGATAATGAAGTTATTGCAAAACAGTTTATAAGTATATATAATACCGAAAGCATATTTCAATTTCGTTGGTATTAAACGAAAAAAGAGAAGTTTGTTTTAGCAATCAAATTCGTATAATACTTTTTCAACTTTTGTTTTGTTTTTTTTCGGATTTAGGGCTTCGGATTTCGTATTTTCACTAACTACCCCTAACTCCTTCAAAGAAGGGAAAATAACTCGGAGAAAAATATTTTTTATTAACCGTCTGACTGATGAAACACGTTGTCAGTCTGAGTTTATCGAAGACGATGAATTTAAGCGTTCTACCCAATCGCTTTAGACAGGCTCAAGCTGACAATTTTATTTTTTATAATAACTGTAAAAATACCCATCCTTTCTGTAAAAGCATCTGCCCAGCTTGAACCATTGTTAGCTCCTGTGACATTGGCTTTTACAAACCAAGTGGTTTGTAAAAGCTTTGTATTGCTGTAAAGTATAAAATAATTAACAAACCTTGTTTCATAAATATATAGTTTAAAAAGTACAAAAAATAAAGCGTGGGCTATTCCCTTGCTTGTAACCGAGGTTCTACCAAGAACCCGTAGCACAAAGCAAAAGGAACGCCTACGCTTTAAACGCAGACATTTCCACTTTTACTTTCTTGTGCTACTTTAATTTGGTCTATTTCGGTTACAGGAAATTTTAAAGCGAAACGCTAAATATTTTACATGTTATTTGTTTGTGTCATTTTGTTTTTTTGTTGGGTATAAAAGTAGGGAAATGTTTTAATGTAAAGAAGAAATATTTTTCTGAAAATCCGAAAAATGAAATCTGAAATCCGAAAAAATTAAACCAGAGTTGAAAAAATTTGTAACTCTATTTTAGGACAAGACATCCTTTGCCTTTGTTCATACCATCACGAACCAAGACTATAAAAAAACCAACTATTTTTAACCACATTGCCTTTAATTTTAGGTGCCATACTAAGGGAAACAAGAGTATCAACACAATGATTGCTACACAAATATTTCTTGTGCTATCAGTAAACTTTCTTGCAAAGCATCTTTATTCAATCCTTTTAATAATCCTTTTTCTGCTAAATAAGAAATCATTAATTCTGTATTCATATTTCCTACCAAATCATCTTGTGCCATAGGGCAACCACCAATGCCTTTTAATGCACCATCAAAGCGTTTACAACCAGCATCAATAGCAGCAGATAATTTTGATGAAAAATTAGTAGGTGAGGAGTGAAGGTGAACTCCAAATGTAACTTGAGGATATTGTGGTATCAATGTTTTTAATGCAAAAGAAACTTGCTCTGGTGTAGCCACACCAACAGTATCTGCCAAAGAAATAATTTGAATATTTCTTTTCACCATTTCATCTGCCCAATGCAATAAAATATTTTCACTATATACTTCTCCATAAGGATTACCAAAACCCATACTTAAATAAACAACTAATTGTTTGTTTGTTTTAGTGCATAGTTCTTGTATGTCATCTATACGTTCTAAACTTTCTTTCAAAGTACTATTAGTATTGCGTTGCTGAAAAATAGCAGAAATAGAAAAAGGAAATCCTAAATAAGTTATTTCATCAAAAACAGTAGCTTCTTCAGCTCCACGATAATTGGCTACAATAGCCAATAATTTTGAACTATGATTTGTTAGCTGTAAGCCTTTGATAACTTCTTTGGTATCTTGCATTTGAGGAATGGCTTTTGCAGAAACAAAACTTCCAAAATCAATAGTATGAAAACCAACTTTTAAAAGCGTATTGATGTAGCGTATTTTATCTTCTGTTTTAATAAAATACTTCCATCCTTGCATGGCATCTCTTGGACATTCAACCAATGCAATATTATCTGTATTGACAAAAGAAGTAGTTTGAGTAGTAGGCATGTTATACAAAATATGGCAATAAACAATATAAAACTTATTGCAAAAATAGGTTTATTGAGTTGTTCATGTTTTAGAAAATATTATTACTCACCTTCTCAGCATTGCTTTTATTCAGAAGAAACTGCTTTTAATCCAATGATAGAACCTATTAATAATACAATAAAAAATATTCGCCAAAAATTGGATGGGTCTTTAAAAATAAAAATACCTATTAATACAGTGCCTACTGCTCCTATACCAGTCCATACAGCATAAGCTGTTCCTAATGGTATTGTTTCTATGGCTTTCATAAGTAAGGTCATACTTAATAAAAGTGCTATTACAAAGCCTATATACCAAAAAGTAGCTTCATTGCCCGAAGTGTTTTTTGCTTTTCCAAGACAGAAGGTAAAACTAACTTCAAAAATGCCAGCTAATATTAATAATATCCAGTTCATATTTAATAGATGGTTATAGTTATCAAAAATAACCTATTCACTATTTAAGAAAAATGAGCTTGTAATTCATTGTGCTGTTTCATTTCTTCAACCAACTCTGCTATTAATGGCTTATGTATAAATTCTATTACAACATTGTATTCTTGTGCCTTCATAAAATCTTGTGGGTTAATACTTGATGTTAGTATGGCAATTTTAGTATTGGGCAATCTGTTACTGTATTTGTTGGTATAATCTTCTAAAAATTGCCAACCATCCATAACTGGCATATTCAAGTCTAAAAAAATAAGTTCTGGTATTTGAATATTTTCATCATGATTCTTTTTTTCAAAATAAGTAGAAAAAAAATGAATACATTTTTGTCCATTTGCAAAATGGGTAATCTTATTTCCAAACTTTGTTTTTCGTATAACAAATTCACATATTTCTACAGTAATAGGGTCGTCATCTACTATAAATATTGATTGAAGCATTTTTTGATAGGGTATATTTTTATGATAAGCTGAAATAATTAATTGATTATGTGAAAAGCGTATTTTAATTTAAAAATCTTCTGCACTAAAATTTAATGGTAATAGTTCTGCTGCACTTTTTATAATAAATATTTTTCCTTCTTTGCCTCCTAATATTAAACGAATTGGTTGATTAACTCTTTTTTCATATTCTAATAAATATTGTCTGCACATACCACAAGGAGAAATTGGGTGAACACTTTTTCCTTTATCGTTAAAATAGCTGATAGCCATAGTTTGTAATGGAATATTGGGAAACATGGTAGCTATATTACCTAACAAAACTCTTTCTGCACAAGTGCCTACAGGATAGCTTGCATTTTCTTGATTAGAACCAGTAAGCATTTCTCCATTGTTTAATAATGCAGCAGCACCAACATGAAAATTAGAATAGGGAGCATAAGCATTTTCTGCTGCTTTTTGAGCCATAGTTAATAATGCTGCATCTGCATCAGATAATTCATTGAAGGAACTATATATTTCAAAATCAAAACTATATTTTTCTACAGGCATAAATTATTATTTAATAAACAAAATGTTTTTTTAATTGAATAACGTAAAAAACATTATTTAATTATTTTAAAAAATCTTTTCCAACGAGGTCCTTTATCCCAACTAAACCAAATCATAGATGCACGACCTACAATATTTGTTTCTGGCACAAAGCCCCAAAACCTACTGTCTTGGCTATTGTGTCTATTGTCTCCCATCATCCAATAATAATTGTATTTAAAAGTATAAGTAGTTGCAGGCTTACCATCTATAATAATGCCATGTTCATTTTCTGCAAGTGTATGCCCTTCATAACTTGTAATAATTCTTAAATAAAGTGGGAGTGTAGTTTTATTTAACTCAACTGTTGCACCTGCTTTAGGTATATAAATAGGTCCATAATTATCTCTTGAAAATTTGTAGTGAGTAGAGTCAAAAGGAAAATATTGATACTGTGCAGCCATACTACTATAATTTTCTATAATAGGTTCAATTTTAGTTACACTTTGCAATGTAGATAATTTAGCAGAGTCAGCTTCTGTAAGCATAATAATGGCAGTACCATATCTTGCTAAATTTCCATTTATCTGAAACTGATAATCTGCATAGTTTTCATCAGTTCTTATATCAATACCATATTCTTTTTTTAGTTCATCAAAATCAAATCCTGCTTTAGAAGCATGAATGTAATATGTACGCTGAGTAGCAATAGGATTGGTTTGTTTTTTACCATTAATATAAATCATTCCATCTTTTACCAATAAAGTATCGCCAGAAACAGCAATACATCTTTTTATATAATTATCTGTTTTATCTGGTGGATGAACTAAGAGCAAATTATTGTTTACTAATGTAGAGTAAAGAGCTTCTCTACTTGGATAAGTCATCATAACTTGTTCCTCTTCTTCATAGCTTGTAATGTCAATATTTCTGCCTATATATTCAGGTTTGAGAAATTTTAATGAACGCATTACACTATAATATGGATTTAATGAACCATATTGAGGAAGATTAATAATGGTATCTCCTTCAGGAAAATTAAATACTACTACATCATTTCTTTTTACTTCAGAATATCCAGATATTCTTTTATAATCTAATTGAATCCATTTTAAATAAGAAGGTCTTTGAGAACCTGGCATAAAATTATGAACAAATGGAATGCTTAAAGGTGTTTGTGGTATTCTTGGTCCATAAGACATTTTATTGACAAACAAAAAGTCATTGACCAATAAAGTTTTTTCCATACTACCCGATGGAATAACATAAGCCTCAAAAATAAATGTACGAATAATGGTAGCTGCTACTGTTGCAAAAACTGCTGCATCTATCCACTCTCTTGACATTGGTTTTTTATAGCGTTTAAAAATTTCTTGACCGCCCCATTTTGTATTTTTATCAAAACCTATATAAGGCATATAAATAAAAGGAAGAAAAACCAATAAGGTATGGTGTATTAAATTTGTTTTACCAAAGTGCATAACGAAAATAATGGTAATCCAAATGGAAATAAATTGCCCTGCTATAGGAATGAGTTGTAACCAAAACCATTTTTTACTAATGTTACATTTGTTTACAATAATCCAAGTATTGTAAAAGGGTATTAATGCTTTCCAAGGTTCTATACCCATTTTTTTAAATAATCCATAAACGCCTACGTGCCAGCCTATAATTGCTGCAATAAAAAATGCAATAGCCATATTTCTTTTTTAATTCTAAACTAAATTGTTCTTTAAATAAGTTGTTACTGATATTTAAAGCCTAACAAAAATAACAGTATATACTATATATATACAAATTAACAACAGTTTTATAGTTTATAGCACAAATAGCGTTGTTGGTGTTTTGTTAAAGATAGTAGCTTTATTGACTGTTCACAAACTGTTGAATGGTTTGTTGCCTTTGAATTTTACCAGAATTTGTGTAAGAAAAATTTTCTATAAAATAAATTTCTTTGGGAGTTTCATATTTTGTTAAACACTGATTCATGTTGTTTTTTAACGCTTGTAATGAATAAGTATTATAAGCAATATGCTCAATAAAAAGACATAACTTTTCTCCTAATACTTTATCAGGAATGGCTGAAATAAAGTAAGGTTCTTTAATCAATGGAGTTAGTTTTTCTTCAATCACTTCTGGTTGAAGTTTGATGCCACCACTATTGATTATATTATCATACCTGCCTTGCCAAATAAATGAACTATTATTTTTTAAACGTACAATATCGTTTGTAATGATAGGTTGTTGTAAAAAAGGAGCATGGATAATTAAACATTCTCTTTCATCTTGTGTAAATGAAACATTTGGTAATGCCTGATAAAAAACTGATTGATTGCTACCATTTACAAGCCTTAATGCTACATGGCTTAATGTTTCAGTCATTCCATATCCATGATATATCTCAGCTTGTAAGTTTTGACATTGCTCTGCCAGTTCATGACTAATAGGAGCACCCCCTAACAATATTTTTTTTACTAAGTAGGTATTGTTTACACCATTTAATTGAGTAGGCGTTAAGGGCATAAAATCTATTGCTACGTTTTTATTTATTTTTTCAAAAGGGTTATTGCTCGGTGCTATACAGACTAAATTTAATTGACTATACAATGCACGAACTATCATCATTTTTCCTGCAATATATGTAGCTGGTAAAGCCAATAAAGCAGTTTGTTTTTCTTGAAAATGAAAATATTTGGCAGTAGCATCAGCACTTAATAACATTTGTTTTTTAGCTACTGTTATTTTTTTTGGCTCTCCTGTAGAACCACTTGTTTGTAATGTTATACTATCTTGTTCATTAAACCATTCTTCCAAAAAATTGGCTATATGTATTAGATAATCTTCATGGCTATTTCTACAATACTCAATAATGCCTTGCTCTTTTAAGCACTGACCATTGATGCTTAATGCTGTATAGTTTTTGTAGTTCATAAAATTGATGTTAAGTCCCAATGTTTATTTGTATGGTAGTGCAAACCTTTATTATCTAAAGTATATGGCGAAGGAATATTATTGGTATAAAGTTTACCAGTACCCAACCCTTGTACATAATTTGAATAACCCAAAGCTGTATATTGTGCAATAGCATTAAGACCAATATTACTTTCTAATGCAGAAGTAATAACCCAAGAAGCATTGGTGTTTTTGGCTAATTTTTTCCATGTATTACATGCTTCAAAACCACCAAGTAGTGTATGTTTTAAAATGAGCATTTGTGGTTTAATGGTATCAATTAATTGTTGTTGTTTTTCAATATCAAGTATGCCAATTAATTCTTCATCTAATGCAATAGGTATAGGTGTTTGTTCTGTCAATGCTGCCATTTCTTGCCATTGTCCTGCTTTAATGGGTTGTTCAATATATGATATATCAAATGCTGCAAGTTGTTGTAATTTTTCTTTTGCATCTTTATATGTGTAAGCACCATTTGCATCTAATCTTATTTCAACTTCATTAACATTAAATTGTTTACGAATAAATTTTATTAAATCCAATTCAGCATCAAAATCTATTGCTCCAATTTTTAGTTTGATAGAAGTAAAGCCATCTTTTAGTTTATCTTCTATTTGTGTTTTCATTATACTTTTTTCACCCATCCAAATCAGTGCATTGGTAGGTATTAAAAAGCCATTGTTATTAATTACTTCAGGAAATAAAATTCTTTCAGCACCATTATTCCAATCTTTTAAAAGCATTTCTACACCAAAATAAATAGAAGGGTAATATTGTATATCGTCTAATACTTTTTCTTTTTCGTTTGGTAAACGATTGACTATTTCGTGCAATTTATTTTCATAATCAGGTTTATCATCATAAGAAAGGTTTTTAAAAAGATTACATTCTCCTATGGCTGTTTTTTTTCCATCTGTTAGAAAAATAAAATAAGTAGGTTTTTCAAGTAATACACCTCGAGAAGTAGTTCCAGGTTTTTTAAATGTAAGAATATATTTTTTGAAGTATGCTCTCATAGTATAAAGCAACAAAATTAATACATTGATAGGTTAGATGAGTAGCTATATTAGAAGAAGAAAATTTAAAGGAGGGGAATGGGTGGTTAAAATCATCAGTCTGACGGAACCGTCTGACTGATGAAGCAACAAGCGTTGTCAGTCTGAGTTTATCGAAGACGATGAATTTAAGCGTTCTACTCAATCGCTTTAGACATACTTCGACAAGCTCAGTATGACAAAAGCTGACAAGTTTATTTTGTCTTGTCCTAAAATAAGTTTACAGGTTTTAGTTTTTCATTTTCGGATTTAGAGCTTCGTATTTCGGATTTTCATTAACTACCCCTAACCCCTTCAAAGAAGGGGAAATAACTCAGAGGTTTTGGATTTAGTTTTTAGATTTTCATTTTTTAGTTTTTCATTTTTGGATTTATATTAGAATATTAACCCAATACCAAAAAGTATTGAAAAAACTAAGGTGCTTAATGATAATAATTTTAATTCAGGATATAATGAAGTAGGATTATCATTTTTAAAAACAACTATAATGCTTCTTATTATTCCAATAAAAGATATAACAAACAACCATTTAATAGGAGATGAAGCAATATGCCATGTATAAAATATTGTACTTAACATACCTATTATTAATAAAATAGCATGGTAATATTTTGCTTTTTGATAACCTATTCTTACTACTAAAGTTTTTTTGCCAAAAGCTGCATCATTTATTCTATCTCTTAAATTATTTAAGTTTAAAACACCCGTACTAAAACAACCAATAGAAATGGCAGGTAAAAATTCTATTAAATTTATTTTGTGGGTATATAAAAAATAAGTGCCTAAAACACCAACCAATCCAAAAAAAATAAATACAAACAAATCGCCAAAACCTGCATAGCCATAAGGATTTTTTCCCATAGTATATTTTATAGCAGCCATTATTGCAGCTATGCCAATAATAAACAGAAGGATTGTTTTTGTAGATATAAATTCTTTTGTAGAAATAATGATTAGCGTAATACCAGATAGTAAAGACAGTATGATAAAAATAATGATAGCATATTTCATTTGTTTTTTTGTAATAATACCTGCTTGTAAACTACGTTTTGGTCCAATTCTTTCTTGGTTATCTACACCACTTTCTGTATCACCAAAATCGTTGGCTAAGTTGCTCAAAATTTGTAAGCATAGTGTAGTGAAAATGGCAGTAATACATATTAGCCAATTAAAACTATGGTGGTATGCAGCCAAAAAACTTCCTACAAAAATAGAAGAAAATGATAAGGGCAATGTATGTAATCTAAAACTAAGTAGCCATGCAGAAACTGATGCCATAAAAAATGTTATGGGTATTTAGGAAATTTTTTAAAGTTAGGTTTTCTTTTTTCTAAAAAAGCATTTCTACCTTCTTCTGCTTCATCTGTACCATATATTAAACGAGTGGCTTCGCCTGCATATACTTGTTGCCCTACAAGTCCATCATCTATTAAATTCAATGCAAATTTAGCCATCTTTATTGCTGTTGGACTTTTGGCTAATATTTCTTGTGCCCATTCATAAGCAGTTTGCTCTAATTTTTTATGAGGTATTACAGCATTGACCATGCCCATTTCAAAGGCTTCTTGTGCGGAGTATGATTTTCCTAAAAAGAAAATTTCACGGGCTTTTTTTTGTCCAACCATTCTTGCTAAATAAGCTGAACCATAACCACCATCAATACTTGCAACATTGACATCTGTTTGTTTAAAAATAGCATGTTCTTTACTGGCAATAGTTAAATCACACACTACATGCAAACTATGACCACCACCAACAGCCCAACCTGGTACAACTGCAATAACTACTTTGTTCATAAACCTTATTTGACGCTGCACATCTAAAATATTAAAACGATTTACGCCATCACTTCCTTTATAACCTCTTTTAGAACGAACTCTTTGGTCGCCACCAGAACAAAAAGACCAAATACCATCTTTGGTTGAAGGTCCTTCTGCACTAATTAATACAACACCTATCTCTTGCGATTCGTGGCTAATGATTAAAGCATCAAGAAGTTCAGAAACTGTTTCTGGTCTGAAAGCATTTCTTACATCTGGTCTGTTAAAAGCAATACGAGCTACTCCATTAGCTTGTTTAAAAGTAATGTCTTGATATTTTTTGATTGTTTTCCACGATATTTTTTGCTTCATATTATGCTGGTTCTTTTAAGTAATGCCAATACTGTTCTAATATTTTTGGATTTATTGCAGCATCGGTAAAGACCTCTAAAATAGTTTGTTTATCAGTTTCAAAAAAATCTTTCAAAGCACTTGCTAAGTTTTGTGCATTGGTAGCTTGTAAATAATGCCAATTATGCTGAGCAGCAATATGTGTTGCATTGCTCTTCATAGTTGTTTCTAAAAATTCGGCACACTCTTCAATTTTATTAGAGCCTTCAATGATTTTAAAAATACCTCCACCACTATTATTAATAATAATAACTTTTATATTATGAATAGGAGCATCATTCCAAAAGGCATTTTTGTCATATTGAAAAGATACATCGCCAGTAATTAATAAAAAAGATTTATTGGGCGATGTGGCTGCTGCTCCAAATGCAGTGCTTGTACAGCCATCTATACCACTTGTGCCTCTATTGCACCAAGTATAAGAGATATGGCTATAATCAAAAAGCTGTGCATAACGTATAGGAGAGCTATTAGAAATATGAAGATGATAATGATTGGGTATTGCTTTAAAAATTGTATCAAAAACAAAAAAATCGCTAAAAGCAACTTCATGAGAAAATGCAATATGGCGTTGATGTATTTTATTGTTTAGTTGAATCCAATTTTTTCTATAATCAGCTTTTATTGATGTGATATGAGGTTCTATTTGCTGTAAAAAAGATAGAGGTTCTAATGCTATTGCATGTGTAAGAGATTGATAAGTGTCCATTGTTGCATCAAAAAGATGAATATTCCAATGTTGTTTTGGAGGATGATTTCTTAATAGAGATTTAATTCTTTTTGAAACAATAGCATTGCCTAAGGTAATTAATAAATCTGGCATAAACTGTTTTGCTTCTTCTTGATTTAATCCTGTAATACATCTATCAATATGAGCAATAAAATTTTCATCATTCATATTAGATGTAGATTCTGTAAGAATAATTACATTGTCAAAAGTGGCTATTTTCTTTAACAGATTTTCTAATAAAATATCTTTATGATGTTGCCCTACTAAGAGCATTATTTTTGTAGTGCTATTGAAATGTTTGGTAAAATATTCTAAAGAAATAGCAGAAAGTTTTTTTTCTATAACAGCTTCTGTAAAAATTTGTTGGCTTATAAAATCAATAGATTCAGTATTATAAAGAGGTTCTTTTAGTTGTATGTTGAAATGAATAGGACCTTTATTTTTATTGGTAGCTATCAACAAACCTTCACTTATACATCTTCTTATATACCATAATGCAGATTCTGTATTGGCATCTCCATTTAACTGATAACTTTTGCGTATATAATTTTGATACATATTTGTTTGGTTGATGGTTTGTCCATCGCCTTGGTCTATCCATTCTTGAGGTCTATCTGCTGTAATGATGATTAAAGGTATTCTTTGATAATATGCTTCTGAAATAGCTGGTGCAAAATTGAGTGGTGCAGAACCACTTGTACATAATAGTACTACAGGTTTATTTAATTCAATAACTTTTCCTAATGCAAAAAATGCTGCACTTCTTTCATCTCTAATACTAATGCAATTAAAATTTTCGTGTCTGTTAAATGATACAATAAAAGGTGCATTTCTTGAACCTGGGCAAATAACAACATCTTCTACTTGCCAAGCAGCCAAAGAGGTAATTATTTGTTGTACTCCTTTTTTATCTGATAGTGTCATACTTCTGTTTAATCGTTAATTTTTTTTGAGTAAAAATATTTTAATAAGGTATTGCTTTTTAATGTTGTTTCTGTCCATTCTTCTTCAGCATTAGATGAAGCTGTTATTCCACCACCAACATAAATAGCTATTGTATTTTTGGTTATTTGCATACAACGCAAGTTTACATAAAAATCTGCTTGTTTGTCAAAATCAGTCATGCCAATATATCCAGTATAATAAGCTCTGTCATAACCTTCAAATTGTTGAATACAATCAATACTTTCTTTTTTAGGCAAACCACCAACTGCAGGTGTAGGATGCAAATTGTGTAATAATTTTTCTATTGATACAGTTGGATTGTCTTTAAAAATAAATTCAGTTTTTAAATGTGCAACCTGACCTGCAATAACTGTTTTCATTGCTCCTTTTTCTATTAATTCAATATGATTTTTTTTGAAAACATCTTCTATATAATTTACCACCATTCTATGTTCTTCTTGTTCTTTAGTTCTCCATGTATATTTTTCTGCATCATGTAATTTTTGTGTACCTGCAAGTGCCACAATAGAAATTTGCTGGTTATTTTTTTTCAAAAGTAATTCAGGAGAAGCTCCCATCCATATTCCATATTGAGGATGAGCAGAAAGATACACAAAAGCGTTGGGATAAGCATTTTTCAAAGTTTGGTAATAGGTTATTATGTCAAAATTTTCAGGAATTTTTTTATGTATAACTCTTGATAAAATTGCTTTATTTATTTTACCTGAGTGCATTAATTCAGTATAAGTCTGAAAGGATTGTACATATTGTTCTTTAGTTGTTTCTTGAGGAAGGTATGCTGTTTCATTATATGATAGGGGAGTGCATGATTCAATAAATTGAAGATAATGGTTGTTTAATGCTTCATTATTTACAACAAATAATTTTTGTGTATTTGTTGTAGAAGAATGATGAAAAGGAACAATTAAAAATGATAGTGATTTATTGTGGGGCAAATAATTTTCTTGTACTGCTAAACCTACCTGATGACTTTTAGGGTAATGGTACAAACAAAATGGAATATGCTTTGCCAAAAGGCTCTTGGTAATTGACATCAATATAGCTTGCAAAACTGAATTTTATTTTGCTAAAGTAGCTAAATAAAAGCAATTATTATTTAATTTTTGAGCTATACAATAATTTGTTTTTATTATTCTACCAAATCGTTCTTCACAGCATAGAAAACCAAGCCTGCTGTATTTCTTACACCAAATCGTTCCATTAAACGTTCTTTAACTGTTTCTATACTTCTGGCACTCATATCCATTTTATCGCCTATTTGTTGGCTGGTAAATTCCATACAAATGTATCTAAGCACATCTTTTTCTTTATCAGAAACTTTTGTTGAGCCTTTTGGAACAGAAACATTTTTTGCTTTGGCATGTGCTCTTTTTAATAATATTCTGTTTACAAAATTATTTAAGTAATAACCTTTAGCTACTACTTCTGTAATGGCTTTTTTAATTTCTAAAGGGTCAGCGCTTTTTAATAAATAACCATTAGCACCATTTTCCATAAGGTGTGTTACAAATTTTTCTTCATCGTGCATGGTAAGTATTAAAACAGCTATGTTAGGATAGTGTTTGCTGATGTATTTAGTAGCTTCAATGCCATCTTTTACAGGCATTCTTAAATCCATTAATATTACTTGAGGGTCAGCTTCTTTTAAATTGTTTAATAAATCTTCTCCATTATCTGCTTCTAAAACAAATTTTATATTGGCATAAGGTCTTAGACATAAGATAACACCTTTTCTAAAAATTTTATGGTCATCGGCTATGGCTACTCTAATTTCTGCTGACATAATATTTGTGTAATAATTGGTACAAATTTAAAAAAAAATGCTGAGAGTTTTATATGCCTTTTATGAATTAATTATTTATCAAACTCATTATTCCATTTTTTCTTTGTATCAATTATTTTTTTCGTTACTTCTTGTTGCATAGTTTGTTTATAGGCAACTAATTTTTCAGCAATAGAAGTATTTTGTAATGCAATAATTTGAGCAGCTAAAATAGCAGCATTTTTAGCTGCATTTAAAGCTACAGTAGCTACAGGCACACCATTGGGCATTTGAAGAATAGATAAAATAGAATCCCATCCATCAATAGAATTAGTGCTTTTTATTGGAACACCAATAACAGGAATAGTTGTAGTACTTGCTATCATACCAGGTAAATGTGCTGCACCACCAGCACCTGCTATAATTACTTGTAAGCCTCTTGCTTTGGCAGTATTTGCATAATCCATCATTCTTTGTGGAGTTCTGTGTGCAGAAACAATAGTAAGTTCAAAAGGTATTTGCATAGATTGTAAAAAATCTGCTGCTGCTTGCATAACAGATAAATCACTATCGCTACCCATAATAATACCTACCATTGCTTTATTGTTTGTACTCATTTGTATTGAATTGTGGCAAAATTATGTTATTTTTTATTAGGAAATTATTGCTATAAAAACACATAAACCAACTGCTACAATAATAGCCAATACAGCAGCATATTTTTCTAACAACATTGTTGTTCTTTTTTCTTTCAATAATTTTTGATACCAAAGTTGATGTGAAGGAAATGTTTGTACAAATTTTTCTGTTAAAGGCAATAATTGGTTATAAGGCAATAATTCAATTACGGCAATAATATTTTTTTCTATTTCTTTAGCTGTATATGTGTCTTGATTGTACTGAATAATGGCTACATAATATGGTTGTAATAGTTGGGCAATGTATTTACCAATCATGTCATAATTGATGTGTAATAAATCATAACTCTTTGTATAATTTAGTAGTTGATTTGATTCTTTTGCAATAGTGTCAATGTCTATTTTTTTTTCTTCTACATCGCCACCTAAAAAGCTTCTATTATATTGTATTCTTGTTTCAGTATTGACCAAAACTTCGTAGGCTTCTTTAATGTTGTTAAATAAGTTATTGTGTTTATCGTTTATATCTGGATGAAATTGTAAAGCTAATTTTCGGTATGCTTTTTTTATTTCGTTTGTAGAGCAAGTAGGAGGTATTTGTAGAATATCATAATAATTTTTTTGATATATTCTTTCGTTTGTTTTGTTATTCATATACCTCTGAAAGTATTGCTAATAAAGGAATTTATATAAAATTGCAGCTATGCCAATAACGCCTAAAGCAATAGCAAATATCCACCAATAATCTTTGTGTAAAGCAGCTTCTTCTGCTGCTAATTCTTCTGGGGTTAAAAATTCTATATCTTTAAAATTATCAGTAATTGTTGGTTGCTGATGTACTTTTTTTTCTTGCTGAACAGTAGTAGTATTATTTCCTTTAATTGATATTGAAGGGAAATAATTTTGGGTAAAATCTTCTGTTTCAAAAGAGTAGTCTCCAGATGGTTGTTTTTTTAAAGTACCTATACCATGTAATACTGCTCCTTCTGTTTTAGCAATATTTTCTTGTAATTGATAAGCAAAGTCGTGAAAGTTTTTAATAGCATCTACTTGTTCTGTATGTAATTCTTTTGCTAAAAAGGCGTAAAAATGCTTATCTGCTAATGCAGTTTCTTTGGTAAAGTGTATAGTTTGTTCAGGAGGTAATAAAGCATTTCCTTCATCATTAAATTTTGCAGCATGTTCTTTTATAGAAAAAAAACCAATACCAGGTATGCTTAATTTTTTGTTTAGCAAAAAATATTTGTAAATAATGGAGTACATATTTTATCAATTATCTAAACGAATATACGACACCTCCAATAACATTCAAACCTAAAACTTCATATTGATTCCAACGTTGGTATTTATTATTCAATAAATTATTGAATTGTAGCCATAAATTTAGTTTAGGCATAATAGAATATTCTGCTCCTATATTCATATCAACTGCTCCTCTTAATTTTTCAGTACTTAGATTTTTGGCTATGTATTTAGTGCCATCCCAAATAAATAAATCTGCTTTTAGATGAAGGTCTTTTAATATTTGCCATTTTAAAGTGCCTGTTATTTCCATTGGCAATATTCCAAAAGGTCTGTCATTAGTGCTTTTAGTAAATTGATAAATAGTAGCACCTGCTAAGAGAGAAAATTTTTCTTGTATGCTATAACCAACTTCTCCATGAAATTTAATTGCTTGTAAGTCTGGTTCATTTATCATTATAAATGTTTTGCCATCAACCAAATCATTGGTAAACAAAGGTTGGTTTATCATAGATGTAAAACTTACTGTAGCATTATAGGTAAAGTGGCTTCCTGCTGAACCTTTAAAGCCTCCAAAAATTTCATTGACTTTGGTATTTGCCATGAAAGCAGGAATAGCTAAATAGGGGTTATAAGTAGCTAATGAACGATAATTATTTTTGTTATAATAGCCTATCCATCCAGCTTGTATAATAAATCTTTTATCTGTTAATTTGGCTTCTACAGTAATATTGGGTAATAAATTTATTTCACTATTATCAAATGCTGGTTGCAATCCAATATTCAATAAAATATTATCATTAAGCCTATATCGTGCAGAAGTATTCAGGTAAAAAAGATTATTGTTAATAGTTTTTGCTGTGTCTTTATATGCAGTAATATCAGCAGTTAAGCTAACATCTAAACTTAGTTTTTCATTAAATGTTTTTCTTACAGGCACTTTGGCTTCTATATTAAATTCTCCTGTTTTTCTTGCATCAAAAAAATAATTTAAGTGTAGCGAAGGGCTATAAGTTAATCCATAAGCATTGGGCAATTTTCTTGTATAACTTGCTTGTACACCTACACTATTAAACTGTTGTTTTAAATCTTTTTTATTAAAAACCAAAGTATCTGGTTGATAGCCATATAAGTATTGTGTATTGTTGTGAAAATAAATTTTACCAGATAATTCATGGTTGTCATTGATTGCATAATTACCTGCCATGTTTAGCACTGCTTTACTAAATTGTTGAAATGGTAATTTACCTTTAGATGAAGTAAACATACCATAAATACTTGTTAGCTTTTTTTTGCCATCGCCAAAACTTAAACCTGTTTCTACATAAGGAGTTGAGTAACCTCCAAATCCTGCTTTTATGTATTGATTATTTGTCCATGTAAAATTAGAATCAACAAATAAAGCCAATGGTTTTAAAGGTACTGGCTGATAAGAGAAAAATAAATTTTGTGCAGGCACATTATAGTTTAATGAAAATTTCACTGTATCAATAACAGGTGTAGCAGCAGTAAAATTTAATTTAGCTGCATTGCGTAAAGATGGCTTAAATGCTGCATAAATAACTACTACATCTGGTTTTGAAGTATCTGCATTTACTTTAGCAACAGTAGAATCTTTTTTGACTGTTTCTTTGTTAGAAGTTGTAGTAGGTGTGTTAGTAGTAACTGTAGCTGTTGTTTTTTTAGTTGTAGCTTTTTTATTATTCTTTGTGTTCGTTGTTTTTGTCTTTTTTTGGGTTGTTTTTCTTTGTTGTGCATAAGCATTGCCATTACTTAATAATAATAATGTTACTACAAGGAAAAATATATTGTTACGTTTTAGCATAGTGTTATTTTTACTGATGTTCCACTTTATTTACTTTGTTTTTTTCTTCAATTACTTGGGCTAATTTATTTTCAGCTTCTTGTTTAAGTTCTTCAATATTTGAATTTTCTGCTACACTTTTAAATGTAGCTTCTGCATTGAAATAATCTTTTTGAACAAAATAAATATCGCCTAAAAGAATATAACTTTTAGTAACCCAATATTCATAAGAGCCATATTTTTTAATTACTTCCATACCTGCTTTTTCTGCATCTGTTAATTTATTTTGAAGTAATAATATTTCTGCAATTCTGTATTGAGCTTCTGCACTAAGTTCAGATTTTGCTATGGCAATAACTGAATGATAGGCTGTCATAGCTTCATTAAGATTATTGTTTAGCTGATGGTTTTTAGCAATAATCATATTTGCCATCATTTTATCATCGGCAGCAATACCTTTTTCTTTCAATAAATCTTGTGCATTAGGAACAGCCTCTGTCCATTTTTGTAATTTATATTGACAACGAAGTAAGCCACGCATAGCTTCTAACTTATTTTCTTGTTGGGTAGTTAATCCTTTTACTTGTTGAAAATATTTTTCTGCATTGACATAATCTTTATTATCAAAATAATAAATTCTGGCACTTTGCAATGCACTTCTTTCTGCATAAATATTGGGAGCTTTGGCAGCTACTGCATTGTAAAAAGGCAATGCTGCTTGATAATTTTTATTGCTAACATTAATTTCAGCAGAAAAATAATTGGCTTCTATAGCATAACGACCATCAGGAAATTTAGATATATATTCTGCAAAGCCTTTTAAAGCATTAGGAAAATCTCTGGATTCGTAACGTATTAAAGCCGATTTATAAGTAAGAGAATCTTCTTCTACATAAGAAACTGCTTTGCCATTTGTTCGCATAAAAGTTACAAATTCACCTGGTTTTTGGTCATCTATAAATAATTTTCTGATGTATTCTACTGCATCATCACTTTCTGGTGAGTTGGGATATTGTACAATTAATGTTTTAAATGTATTGAGAGACGCTTGGTTGTTGGGTAAATTAAAATAGGCAATACCTTTTTTTAGATAAGCCTTAGGATGTAAGGCTGTAGCATTTTTATTGTTAATTATTTTATCTAAATAAGGAATAGCATCAGTCCATTTTTCTTCTGCTAAATAAGTATTGGCAACTTCTAAATAGGCTTCAATTATTAAAGAAGAATTGGGATAACGAATAGGAATATTTTGGAGAATACTTACTTTTTCTAAAGGCTTATTATTAGCACCAGCAATGATGGCTTTTTGGTACATAGCATAATCTGCCTGACTTAAATTTTGATTAATTACTTCATCATACATTTTGGTAGCTTGTGCAAAATTTTTCATCATAAAATAGCAATCTGCACTTCTTATATAAGCATCTTGAATTAATAAGGAAGATGATGATGAAACATCTATTACTACTTGCTGAAATAAATCTAAAGCTGTTGTATAATTTTCTTTTTTTAGATGACAATAGGCAGTATTATATTGAGCATTGGTTTTATTTATTTCGCCATTGGTTATTGGATTTTTTAAGTAGTTGTTGAAGTAATTTAAAGCATCTTCTGTTTTACCATTTCTATAAGCAATTTCACCTTTCCAGAAATAAACAAATTGAACATACTGATTATTATAAGGCACTTGTAATATTAAAGAAAGTAGTTCATCTGCTTCATTTAATTGTTGGTCGTTGATAAGTTCTACCACTCTTCCATACAAAATTTTAGGATATATTTTTTGTGTGTTATTGCTTTGTTGTGGTAGTGATTCAAGTAGTACCAATGCTTCTTTATAGTTACTTGTATTTGCCAAAACTGCTACTTGTAATTCTTTGGCTTCATTAATAAAAGATGATGTAGGATAAGTATTGATAAATGTTTTTAACTCTTTCAAAGCAATATCCATGTAGCCTAATTCATAACTAAGTTTGGCATAGTTAAATAAAGAAACTTCTTTTTGAACAGCATTGCTGCTGTTAGATGCACAAAATAAAAAGGCATTTCTTGCACCAATTTTATCTCCAGTTTTTAAATAAGCATCAGCCAATAAATACATACTATTTTGTGCTAAAGAATCTTCTTTGCCACCTAATTGTTTAAAGCCTGTAATGGCTTTATCCCACATATTAGCTTCATAATAACAGTAAGAGAGTTCGTATAAATCTTCCCTTCTTACTTTATCAGATTTGTTTACATATTCTTCTAAATAGGGTAGTGCTTCTTGGTAATTTCTTTTTTCAAAAAGTGCATGACCAATTAATTGTTTTAACTGTATGTCATAATATTGATTACCTTTTTTTACTGCATTTTTTGCATATTCTATTGCTTTATCTCTTTCGCCATTAAAGTAATAAATTTCTGCAATGTAAAAAGGAACAATGTTTTGATATGTTGGACTTGTTTCTACAATTTTAAAACTTTCTAAAGCACTCGTATATTTTTTTTCATAAAAGAGAATGAAGCCATAGTAATAGTTTGCATCAATATAATTGGCATTGTCTTTTAATTGTCTAATAGAATTGAAAAGTGTTTTTGCTTTTGCAAAATCTTTTATAGTAAAATAACCATAAGCCTGATGAAATTTCATTTCTGCTATTTCATAGTTTGTCAAATTTTCTATTGAGGCTTTTTCGTAATAAATATTTGCAGCGTTAAAATCTTTTTTTCTATAAAAATATTCGCCTAAATGATAACTCATAACCCCTGCACGTGCCTCATTATATTCAAGGTTTACATAATTAATAGCTGCTTTTTCTATTGTTTCATCATTTAATAATAAACCACATACAATTACGTAATATTTACATTCTGCCTGAATATGAGCAGGTATTGTACTATATGTATTATGGGTATTGACTAAACTTTTAAAAATAGGATAGGCTAAACTATATTGCTCTTTTTGCCAATATTCTTTGGCTGTTTTATAAGCTATATCTGGGTCATTATTTATTGCAGAATATTGTGCATTGCTACTATATATTAATAACATAGCAATAATAAAAAAAACTTTCTTTTTTAGCTGATGCATAGAATAATAAAACTTAATGGTAACAAAAATGCCTTTTTCTTTTCTTAACAAAATGCAAAATCGTTAGTAAAACATTAGTGAGCAAACATGTTTTGTACCCATTATTGAATAATTGTGGATAAACAAAAATGAAATTAGTACTACAATCTTATTTTTGATATATGTCAATATTTCAATTACCCAAACAAACAGATTTTTATAGAGGCAAGGTGAGAGATGTTTATACCATAAACAATGATTGGTTAGTAATGATAGCAAGTAACAGAATTTCTGCATTTGATGTAATATTACCCAAACCAATTCCATTTAAGGGGCAAGTGCTAAATCAAATAGCTGCTTATATGCTCAATGCTACCAACGATATTTGTTCTAATTGGCTTATTGCAACACCTGCACCAAATGTTTCTATTGGCAAAAAATGTATTCCTTTTAAGATAGAAATGGTTGTAAGAGGTAATCTTACAGGACATGCTTGGAGAACTTATCATAGTGGTAAAAGAATGTTGTGTGGTATTGCACTGCCAGAAGGATTAAAAGAGAATGATTTTTTTCCTTCTCCTATTATTACACCAAGTACTAAAGCAACAGAAGGGCATGATGAAGATATTAGTAAAGAAGAAATTATAGCAAAAGGTTTGCTAACAAATGAAGAGTGGAATATTGTAGAAAAATATGCTTTACAACTTTTTGAAAGAGGAAAACAAATAGCTGCTAAACAAGGATTAATTTTAGTGGATACAAAATATGAGTTTGGAAAAATTGGTGATGACATTTATTTGATGGATGAAATTCACACACCCGATTCGTCCAGATATTTTTATGCAGAAGGTTTTGAAGAAAGACAAATAGCAGGTGAAAGGCAAAAACAACTTAGCAAAGAGTTTGTACGAGAATGGTTAATTGATAATCATTTTATGGGAAAAGAAGGGCAAACTATACCCTATATGAGTGATGATTGGGTGCAAACTATTTCTACAAGGTATATTGAATTGTATGAAAAAGTAATTGGTGAAAAATTTGTGCCTGAAGCATTGAGTGATGAAGAAACATATAATAAAATTACAGAGGCATTACAAAATATTTAAACCATAAATACATTATAAGCAATGAACATTGTACAGTATTTCATTAAAGCCTATGGTAATTATTTTGTTGTCTTTTTCTATAATAGGTCTTTTAATGGTGCTTGGTCTTAACTCCATTATTTCAATAGCATTTCTTTGGGTAGTAGCACCTTGTTGTATAGCAGGGTGCAAACGCTGAAATGCTGTGCCACGTTTGTTTAAAAGCTTTTCCCATCCTAATTGATTGCACCAGTTTTCTAATTTTTCTTTAGTAGGAGGGTCGGTTTTGTAGTTATTGAGCTTATATGAAACATGGTTTTTTTTGAACCAATTAATAGCAGCTTTGGTAGTATTGCAATTTGTCAAGCCATATATAATATAACCCATCATTTTTTTTGTTCAAATTTAGTTAGTGTTGGGTAAAAGGTTGTTTGAATTATTTATTTTTTTTACTACACTTGTACAGCTCATGCGGTAGAGAACACTAAGTTTTTTTTCTTCCATATTTTCCCTTCTGTGTAGCGAGTTGTTTGTAACGAAAAGCATATATATTTTTTATTAACTCAAACAACTTTTAGAGTTTATATGGACTAAAGAAAAATTATTTACATAAGTACTCAGACCTTATTGTAATAGAAGCTGTTTTTTCTTTAGAAGTAGTATTGAAAGAGCCACCATAACTATATTCTTCATTATCATTTTTTCCTGTAATTTGAAAAACACCCGTTACAGCTTTCTTTAAATTGCTAATTTTTGTTCCAGAACTTTTGGCAATTGTTTCTGCTCTTAATTTGGCATCTGCTGCTGCTTTTGCTAATAAGTCAATTTTTAAATCGTGCAGTTTTGTATAATAAAAAGATGGTTGCATAGAGTTAAACTCTATTCCTTTTTGTAAAAGTTCTGTTACTTCTCTTGAAATTTTTTCAACCAATTCTATATTTTGAGAATTTACTGTTACTTCTCCTGTTAAGTTGTAACCATTGAAAATACTGCCAATCATAGTGCCTTGTTCTGAGTATTTGTTTGTATAGTTTTTATACACATTGATAGAAGAAAAAACAATACTACTATCGGGTAAACCTTTTTCTTTTAAGTAGTTTTTAATGCTTACTTCATCTTGCTTAATATTTGCATATACTTGTTTTAAGTCAAAACCATTTCTGTTAAAACTTCCTTTCCAAACTATTAAGTCGCTGGTAAAATCTTTTTCTGCTAAGCCAGTAACAGTAATTGTTTCAGCAGAAATATATTTATACTTGTAAGCATTGCTAATAATTAATCCAAAAATGATTATTGTAATAGCAATAATGATATAGGGTGTACTTTTTTTCATAAAAAAATATTTTCTTTATTGGTTAAAGGTAGTGTATTCTTTTTAGGCTTTTGTGTAAAGCTAAGATAGAATGTTGAAATTAGTGTTAAATATGCTAATACCTCCTTACTCAATACATAAAAGCTATGTGCAAGGAGATTTTGAGGAAAGGAAATATTGTGTGTTAATGATTTATTTCAACTTAATCAAAAATTCTAGTAATTTGAATTCGCTTTTATCTAAGATTATTGTATCAGCCTTATTGGAATTTTCATCAAATAATGTAAGAATATACCATTCCCAGAGCCACAAATATTTTATATTGTACTTACTGAAATCCTTTTCTTTTTCATAGGCAATTAAAGTAAAGCTTAAAAATTCTTTAGACATCCTTCTAACACATATTCCTGATTTTTAAATATTATACTTGTATAGTAGTAACGATTTAAGAATAAAGTTTAGCATTAAGATTGAAATAGTTATGGAACAAATAATGATAAACCAAGTGTTTTCAGACTTCTGGACAATAAAGAAAAGAAGGATTATTAATAGCGATTCTTGTACACTTGGCTCAAGTCTTGCTTTTAGATTGAACATAATTCTCTATTTTAAAAATATTTTATAGATAAAGTTATTTAAATATTTTTTTCTCAGCAATATCCCTTCAAAATCCTTGTGCTAAGGGTAGGAGTATTGCTGCATTTTTGTTACACATCTTCTCTTAGCTAACACACAAAAGCCAACAAGGAGAAGATACGGAGAAGGAAATTCGTATAATTGATAACTTTAGCAGAATAGCTGACGGCTTATTTTATTTTTCTTAAAAAGCTACCTGTTAAAGCACTCATACCTGCTGCTAATCCTCCTATAAAACCTGTAACAATAATTAGTAAAGTATAGTTACCATTTAGTGGTAAAATTTCTGCTACTTTTTTTGATAACAAATGTTCATTAGCATTGTCTATTATAGCTGCTAATACTATCCATAAAATAAATACAGCAATAAATGCTGAAAGAAATGCTTTCCATGGTTTTTGATGAACTGCTATAGCAATAATTAAAGCACAAAATACAAAACTATACCAAGGCAAATTGGTAAATAATCCAATAGCATAGGTTAATAGTGCTGTGAGTATAATAGCTGTAAAAAATTTCATATTAATAATGTTTATCCGTTAATGAATACTGTGTGCCATTTCATTCTACTATCTTTTCTGGCTTCTTGTTTTTTTATAAAAATTAAATCATAATATTTTCCTTCAGCCCATTGATTAATAAAGTTATTATAATATTTACTACCTGGGTTACCACTTTGTCCACCTGGGTACACACCATAAGCTTCTATTTTATCTGTAAGGTGTACAATCATTCTCCAACTTGGACCATGAACACTTGTAGTAGCATTAATAATATGTTTGCCACCACCAATGGGTATATGTAAGGTGCTTAGTGCTGGTAATTTTGTTAAGTGTTGCACTTTGGTATCTTTATATTTTGCCCATTCTAACATTTCTTTTTGTTCTAACATTTCTAATTCTTTTGTTGCATTTTTAAGTGCTAATGTTATTACATCTTCTAAGGTTTCTTTGTTGGGTGTATTAATATTATCAATAAATTTATAAGTACTACTATCATTAATAATTTTTTCAATTAGTGTACTTGGTTCAGGAAAAGAAAGTTTTACTGAGGCTTTGGCATATTCATCTGCCCAAACGGCTGTTTCTAAACTATCCCACCAAATTTTAAAAATTGTTGCTCCTTGCTCATGTATATCATTTCGTAAATTCCAATTGATAAAAGTTTGTAAGTATTTTTTTTCTGTTTCATTAAGTGCAGATTTGTTGATGTATTTTAGCAAACTTGGTTTACATATTTCTGCAAAAACATTGTAATTATCTGTTTGTAACATTTGCATATCTTGTGGTGTTATATTATTCATAGCAGCCAACTTTCTATTAATAATAAGACCACGATAAGGAGGAAATAAATTTGGTTTTCCTAAGTAATAAGGATAAGTAGCATCTACAGCTTGTTGGTTTGCACTACTTACAAAACCTCTTTCAGGATTTAGCATTTGAGGATTTTCTTTTGCAGGAATAACACTTTGCCACATATAACTACTATCTGTACCAGGCATTACAAAATCTCCTTGTTGTTCCCATTTGGCTATAAATGCACCTTGCTGTCTTATAGCAATATCTCCATTATGAGCAGCAAAAACAAAGTTTTGTCCAGGACATTCAAAGGTTGAAATAGCATCTACATAATCTACATAACCTTTCATTCTATTTAATTTGTAAAATGTTCTTAACTCATTGCTACCATCATGTGCTTTCCATCTTACAGCAATATTTTCAGGTTTTGCAGAATCTGATAAATAAGATTTATCGTACATAACAGGTCCAAAAATTGTCATAGCAATTTTTTCTTCTATAGATGGTTTTCCTTTTACTTTAATAATTTCTGTTCTAATATTTGCTGGTTGCCATTTTCCATCAAACCAATATTCTTGCATGGTGCTGTCTTTAAATTGCATAGCATAATAATCTTTAACATCACGTCCTGCATTGGTTACACCCCAAGCACAACTATCATTAAAGCCAATGATGATAGTTGGTGCACCAGGAAATGTAGTTCCATAAGTACTATATTCTGGCGTGGTTATTTGCATTTCAAACCAAAGAGAAGGGAGGTTTAAGCCAAGATGTGGGTCATTGCATAAAATAGGTTTGCCACTTTTTGTTTTACTACCTGCAACAGCCCAATTATTGCTACCATTATTTTTATTTGGTTTTAAAGGTGGTTGATTACTAATAATATTGTTTTTACCTAAATACAAACTATCTAAGGTAGTAGGTTTTGTAACAGTAATTTCAGGTTTTTCAAACACAGTTCCTTTTGGAATAATGGGGTCTAACGAATCTTGTTTTAAAGGAAATAATTGCAAAAAATCTTCATAACCAAAATAGGCTTTTGTATTGGTATAAGTTAAATCTTCTGGAGCACCTGATAAATCCCAACTCATTAATTTTAGGAATAATGCAGATTTTAAATTAGTCCATGCTTCTGGTTTGTAATCTAATAATTTGTATTCAAAAGGAATTTGTTGAGGCTCTAAAGAATTGATATAAGTGTTTACACCAGCAGTATAAGCATCAGCAGCAGCTTTTGTTTCAGGGTTTGCTTCCATTGCTTTTACAGAATTTTCTGCTGCATATACCAAGCCTAATCTTCTAAAATATTTATCAGTATTGATTCTTTCTTCACCTAATATTTCACTTAATCTGCCTGATACTACATTGGTTTGAAATTCCATTTGCCATAACCTGAATTTTGCATGTATATAACCTTGTATAAAGTAGGCATCAGCATCATTTTCTGCATAAATATGTGGCACTAATCTATCATCAAAATATACATCTACTTGTTGGCTTATACCAGGCATTTTAATATCATCATTAAATGATACATTGGCTGGTTCTGCATTTTGCCAAAAGCCATATTGTGGCGAAAGAAAATAGCCTAATCTTGGTGTTTTACTATTTCCTATGCTAAGTTGTGAGTTTAAAGCTATTATTAATCCTGTTGTAAGAATAGCAGAAATAAAAAATGGAATTATACGCATATATTCATTTTAAGCGTTGAAGTTAGTATTTTTTTAATTATATGTAGTGAAAGAAATTTGAATAAAATTAATTCTCTTTTATTCCACTCAAAAAATCTTTGATACCCAAATATATTTTATTGGCAACTTGTTGCTGAAATTTTGGACTAATTATTTTTTCTTCATCTTCTGCATTACTTACAAAAGCAATCTCTACAAGGCAATTAGGAAAGTCTGTTATTGCATTAAGTGTAAAGTTAAAGTAGCCAATATTGCCAAATTCATTGAGTGATAATTCTAACATTCTGTTTAAAATATTTACAGAAAGTGGTTTAAAACCTATGTACTTATAATAAGTGCTTACACCTTTAATGTCTGTATTGCTGGCTGAATTTAGATGAAGGCTAATGAGTAGGTGAGGAGATTGTTGTTGTAAAAATAACACCCTGTCTTTATTATCAAAAGTAGTATCATTGGTTCTTGTCATAATAACTTTAGCACCTTGTTTTAGCAATATTTTTTCTAATGCTTTGGCAAAAAGTAGAGTATAATTTTTTTCTACAATATTTCCTTTTTTGTTTTTTGTTCCTTCATTGCTACCACCATGACCAGCATCTATGGCAATGACTATATTTTTTAAGTCTGCTTTAGGTGGAGGTCTTTTTATTTTTATTTCTAAAGCATTGCTTTGATTGTATGATGCAGAAAAACCCCAATGATATTTTCCTTTCAATTCAATGGTAGCAGTAATAACATCATCTTCAGTTTGATTGTAATAAATATTTTTAATAACCTTAGTATTGGTTAATTGATTTATCCAGTTTGTATTGCTTTTTACACCAAATAGTTGAAGCATAATTTTATTGGGATTAGTTTCCATCCATATTTTATAAGGAAGTTTTTCTTCTAATTGAATATTGACTATATCAAAACTATCTACAATGCCTTTTGCTATCCAAAAGTTGGATAAGTAAAAATTTTTTGGCTGTGTAATTGTATCAATAGTTGTAAATGCTTTATCAATATAAGCTGTATGATTTTTTGATAGTTGTACTATGTAAGATTTATCTGTAGAGTCTATTACTTTAATTAGCACATTGGTATCAATAAAATTCATTTTGGCACTTCCTAATCTATCTGCTCCTAAGCTATATGACATGGCAGGTAATTTGCCTTTTGTGCGATAAAGCTGATAATTTTCTTGTGCTTTTGTTGCAACAAAAATGAATAAAGACAATAACATTAAAAGTAGTCTTAGCATGAATATTTTTTTTAGAATTAACATGTTATATGCTTTTGATGTTTAAGCAAATTATATGTTATGAACTATTATGTTAGATGATTTTGCTGCTAAATCTACGCCTTGTTTTTGCAATATTTCTAATACGGCAATATTTAAAGTTTCTTTTAAGCTAAAAAAATCTTGTAAAGTTTGATTTATAGTTACAAAAATATTTAGTACAAATATGTGGGCATTTTTACCAGTTTCTGTAAAGTAAATATGGCTATTTTCTATGGTAGGGTATTGTGCTATCATTTCTTTAAATAAAGGTGTTAGCTCTTTTAATTTTTCTGCTGGTGTGTCTATAGAAAGTTCTAATTTAATTTCTATATTTCTTTGTGTACGCAATGTAATATTGTCTAAAATACTATCTACCATTTGTTTATTAGGAACAGTAATATACGTTTTTACATCTGTTCTTATACGAGTACTTCTTAAACCCACTTTTTCTACAACACCAGTAAAACTGTGCACTTTAACAGTATCGCCTGTAACAAATGGTTTGTTGGAAAAAATGATAAATGAAGCAATTAAATTTTCTAAACTTTCTCTTAAAGAAAGTGCAATAGCAGCACCCACTATACTTAAACCAGTTAGTAAATTACTGATGTTTTTATTAAAAGTAAAACGAAGTATTAATAATATACCAATAATAATAAGTATTACTTTAAAAAAATCTTTAAAAAAAACAATTAATTGATTGTCTGTTTGGTCTTTTGTAGCATTGGCTTTTTCTTCTAAAATAAGTGCTATATAATCTATAATTCTTCGACAAAGCCAAATAAATACGATAATTAGTGTGGTACTTCCAATACCTGCTATAATAGCTTTAAAAGAAATGTTGTGAAACTTGAAATCTAAAACTTTTGGATAATATAATTCGCCCAATGCAGTTAAAGCTACTAAAAGCACTAAGAAAGCATCTAATGGCTTTAATACTTTATTTAAAAAAGATTTTCTTTTTATATCGGCTGTAGATTTTGATACTAATTTGTATAACCAACTTGCAATGTATTTTGATAAATACCTTTTAAATAGTACAACTAATAATATAATACCAGCTACAATTAAATATCTTTTTACAGAATTGTTTAAAAATGTATAGGCTAAATATTCTTCCATCATTTTATTTTCTTTTTGGGATAAACATATTTAAAGCAAATATGCAGAATAAATATTAAGGAACAGGGTCATAACCACTACTACCAGCAGGATGACATTTACTAATTCTTTTTACAGCTAACCAAGTTCCTTTAAACAAGCCATATTTTTTTAATGCTTCTGCTGCATATTGAGAGCAAGTAGGCGTAAACCTACACTTTGGACCTAATAAAGGTGAAATGCCATACTGATATATTTTTATCAATAATAAAAAAGGATAGCTTAATATAATTAGTAATTGTTTCAATTAATTTGTTTAATCAATTTTTCAATAATAAAGGGCATTTTAATTTGCAATGTAGATAATTGAGGCAACTCTTTATCTATATACAATAAAAATACAGCTATTTGTTTATTAGTGCTTTTGATATGTTGATGTAGTGGTAGTTTATGCAATCTATAAGACTCTCTTATTAGCCTTTTAATTCTATTTCTATCAGTTGCTTTTTTAAAATTTCTTTTACTTACGCCTACACCTATTTGTACACTTGTTTTAAATGTATTATTTTCTACCAACAAGAAATTTACTTTAATAGGATGCACTACAAAACTATTGCCTTGTGCAAATAATTCTTCTAATAGTTTGCGGCTTTTTAGTTTTTCTTGTTTGTTATATGTAAATATTTTTGGCATTAAGGCTATAAAACTAAAAAAGTTCTGCCATAACAGCAGAACTTATATATAAATGTTTTGTTTCTATTGAGAATAAATAACTGTTTATTTTAAACCACGTTCATCAGAAACAGTTAATTTTTTACGTCCTTTTGCACGGCGACTTGCTAATACTTTACGTCCATTAGCAGTTTGCATACGTTTACGAAAACCATGTACTGTTTTTCTACGACGTTTATGAGGTTGGAATGTTTGTTTCATTAGTTTTTAAATTTACTTAAACCAGACAATTTTGTTTCATTTCTACAGTGGTCACCATACCACTATTTTGTGAAAGGTGTGCAAAGATAGGGGGAAACAATAATTTGACAAAAGTTTACAGAAAAATACCTGATAAAGTGCAGATTGCTTATGTAGGTATTAATTCAAAAGAGCCTGTTTGTCTGTTTTTTCTTACTGTACCAGCTTTAAAATATTGCCCATTCATAGCTACATAAACACCACTTGGCAAGGTCTGTACAAAAGCAATAGCACAACCTAAATTAAACAAACCATCGCTACTACCAAATTTATAAGGTATCATAGCACCTGTAAGCACAATGGTTTTATTGGTGATTGTTTTGGCTATTAATGCTGCAGTGTCTGCCATTGTATCTGTGCCATGTGTTATAATAATTTTATCTTCTGCACAATGTTGGCATTGATAGGCTATTAAATTTCGGTCTTCATCGGTCATTTCAAGACTATCAATCATCATCAAAGTTCTAATATCTACCTCAGCTTTATTTCTACCAAGTTTTAATATTTCACTCATGTGAGAATCTTTAAAGAAAAGAGTGCCTGTAAGCTCATTATATTCTTTATCAAAAGTGCCTCCAGTAATAAAAATTTTTATAGACATATTTTACTTTATTAAAAATAATTAACGACAAAGTAAAGATAGTTTTAAATGATAATAGCAAGTATATTTTTATACACAAAGAGAAAGTGTTTGAGTGATTTATTTTTTCAAACGAATATCTGCTACCAACATTAAATGGTCGCTAAGGTTTTCATCTACCAGTTCAAATTGTTGAGTAGTAAAATGTATATCGGGCATTATATAATCTATTCTAAGTGTAGGAGCTAAAGAAATAAAAGTTCTTCCTATACCAAACTGTTTTTCTAAAAAAGCATCGTACCTTTTTTCTTTAATGGTATAGTAAGTATAGCTTGCTGGTACATCATTAAAATCTCCACAAATAACAGATGGGTGAGGGCTTTCTTGTATTGTTTTTTGTACTATATTGGCTTGTATAGCTCTTTGGTTAAAAGCCAATTTCATTTTTCTATAAAGACTCATAGATGCTTTTGCAGAAGCCTCTTTTTTTTGACTGATATTGTCTATTTCTTCATAATCTTCTTTTTTAAATTTAAAAGATTGAAGGTGTGTTGTATAAATACGCACAGTATCTTTTTCTTTTAATACATCTATATAAATTAGGCTTTCTGCAATAGGGTATTTTATTTTTCCTGTTTTAATAATGGGTAAAGAAGAAAATATAATACAACCACTTTTGTAAGAGCCTTTTTTTCTTTCATAATCTTCCGAAAAAAAATAATGAGCATATTGTTTTTTGAGTAAAGCAATATTATCTGCTGCATCTCCTTTAATGGTAGAGGTATTAAATTCTTGCAGACAAATAATATCTGGATTGTATTTTTTTATACAACTAATAATATCGGCTTTAATATTTTTTTTGGCTTCTTTATTTTTAGATAGTCCATTAAAACTTTGAATATTCCATGTAGCTATTCTAATATTATTGGTTAATTTTTCAATGTTAAAATCATTGTTGGTATTAGTGCCAAAAAGTGTAGCATAATTTTTAAAACCCAATAATAATAACAGCAAAACGAATACACCTATTTTGGGTTTTGCCACAAACCAAAAAATGCACAGCAATAATAAAGTAGTAGCTGTATAAGGAAATACAAGTGTTAGAAATCCAATAAAACCAAGCTGTAAAGGACTAATCCAAAAGCTGATAAGTGCTGGTAAATACAATAAAACTGTACATATAGTAATAGTTAAAACAATGTATTTAACAGCCAGTTTGGGCAGCATTTTTATCATGGCATAAAAGTAAGGAAAGTTGGTAGTTGATAAATAATGATTTTTATTGCCTGAAGTATTCAAGAATTCTTTTTTAATTTGACCATATTAATATAGCTTTATATCTTTGCACCAATGTCTGAATAATGCTCTATTTGTTTTACAATATAGAACACATATTCAGGCAATTTTTTTTATATAAACTTTTCTTATCTTTTTAAAGTTATATGTTATGCGTAAACAGTTTGTTATTTTTTCAAGTTTACTTTTAATAGTTGCTTTAGCTCTATCTATTTTCTTAAATAAAAACTGGAGTGTACTTTTTGTCATTATTTTGGTTTTGACTATTATGGGCTATCAAGATATGGTACAGAAAAAACATGCTATCAGAAGAATTTATCCTTTATTTGGTCGTTTGCGTTATGTGTTAGAAGAGTTAAGACCCAAAATGTATCAATATTTTATAGAGTCTGATATTGATGGAAAACCTATTAGCCGTGTAGATAGGTCAACTATTTATCAGCGAGCAAAAAAAGAATTAGAAACTATTCCGTTTGGGACTCAGCTTGATGTTTATGCAGAAGGTTATGAATGGATGTGCCATTCAGCATCGCCAAAAGCATTTGAAACTTTAAACCAAAACCCAAGAGTTGTATTTGGCAATAAAGATTGTAAGCAACCATATTCAGCAAGTATTTTTAATGTTTCTGCTATGAGTTTTGGTTCATTAAGTGCACAAGCAGTAGAAGCTATGAATGGAGGTGCCAAAATTGGTGGCTTTGCACAAAATACAGGTGAGGGTGGTATTAGTCCATATCATTTAAAACATGGTGGCGATTTAATTTGGCAAATTGGTACAGGCTATTTTGGTTGTAGAGATGAACAAGGAAATTTTAATCCAACATTATTTGCAGAAAAGTCTCAACAGTCTAATGTAAAAATGATTGAGCTTAAAATATCGCAAGGTGCTAAACCTGGTCATGGGGGTATTTTACCAGCATCTAAAAACACAGAAGAAATAGCCAAAATTCGTCATGTGCAACCGCATACAAAAATAGCTTCTCCGCCTTTTCATTCTGCTTTTAATACACCTTTAGAAATGATTCAGTTTATACAACAACTTAGAGAACTTTCAGGGGGAAAACCTGTAGGCTTTAAATTATGTATAGGTCATAAAGCTGAGTTTATTTCTATATGCAATGCAATGGTTCATTTAGATATTTATCCAGATTTTATAACTGTAGATGGAGGAGAAGGAGGCACAGGTGCAGCACCTCAAGAATTTTCTAATTATTTGGGTGCACCTATGATAGATGGATTGGCTTTTGTGCACAATATTTTAAATGGATTGGATATAAGAAAGCATATCAAAATTATTGCAGCAGGAAAAATTACTTCTGCTTTTCATATTGCCAGAGCTATGGCACTTGGTGCAGATACTTGCAACTCTGCCAGAGCTATGATGATGGCTATTGGCTGTATTCAAGCACTTTTGTGCAATACCAATCGTTGCCCAACAGGTATTGCTACACAAGACCCTAAACTAACAGTAGGTATAGATGTAGCTGATAAAAAAATACGCATGGCTAATTATCATAGTGGTACTATTAAAAATTTTGTAGAGCTTTTGGGTGCATCTGGTTTAGATGATATTAAAAATATTACAAGGTCGCATATTTATAGAAGAGTTTCTTTAAATCAAATGCAGACTTATGAAGAAATTTTTCCTTCGGTAGAAGTGGGTTCTTTGTTAAAGGGAAATATTCCTGAAAAATACCAATGGGATTTTGCACATGCTAATATGCACAATTGGGGTATAGCAATGGCATAAAAATAAAATTTTTAGGTAGTCGCTTTTAATTATTTCTATTCATTATTTATACTTTATTACTTTTATCCCTTGAATGTTTCAGATATATGGCAGTAAAAGAAAGGCTTTGGAGTAGAAATTTTATTAATGCTTGTGTAGCTAATTTTCTTGTAGCAAGTTCTTTCTATTTGTTAATGCCCACTATTCCTATTTACTTATCAATGGAGCTAAAAGTGCCTCATGCACAAATTGGGCTTGTACTTTCATCTTATGCCATAGCCTTATTAATTATCAGACCTTTTAGTGGCTATTTAGTAGATGTATATGCTCGTAAGCCTTTATTAATGCTGGGTGTATCATTGTTTGTATGTATGTTTATTGGTTATTATTTTGCTGTTACTGTTTTGTTTTTTGTTATACTTAGGTTTATTCATGGAATGTTTTGGGGTTTGTCATCAGTATCTGCCAATACTGTAGCAATAGATATTATACCATCATCAAGGCGTGCAGAAGGTATTGGATTTTTTGGTGTAAACATGAATATTGCTATGGCAATAGCTCCTTTTGTAGCAGTAAATATTTATGATACTTATGGTTTTCATTTTTTAATTACTTGTACATTACTGATTGGTGGTGTAGCTATTATTGTAGTAAGTTTTATTAAAGTACCTCAAAGAAAAAAATTAGAAAAAAGACCACCTGTATCTTTTGACAGATTTATATTGATAAAAGGTATTCCTGTTTTAATCAATCAATTATTTCTATCATTTGGCTGGGGTACATTAATTGCTTATTCAGTTTTGTACGGAAAAGAAATAGCTATTCAAAACTCTGGTATTTTCTTTTTGTTCTTAGCTTCAGGAATTGTATTAAGCAGAATAAACTCTGGTAAATTAGTAGATAAAGGACATTTGCACAGAGTAATGGTTGTAGCTATTTCAATTATTACTATTGGTTTTACCAGTTTTGCATTGGTGCAAAATATATATGCTTATTGTATAGCTGCATTTTTGTTAGGTATTGGTTATGGAACTCTTTTTCCTGCATTACAAACTATATATATTAATATGGCACCTACTTCAAAAAGAGGAACAGCTAACTCTACTTACTTAACAGGTTTTGATGTTGGTATAGGAACAGGAATGTTGGTAGGAGGATTATTAGAAGACCATATTGGGTTTAGTAATATGTATCTTGTAACAGCAGGTTCTTGTTTGATAGCTTTATTGATTTATTGGTTCAATTCTAAAAGAGTTATTGAGAAAAATAGTTTGGTGAAAGGGTAGAGGATGTTATACAAATTTGATTTCTACAATAGACCACTGCTTTTTCGTTTATATATTTTATGATGTTAAAGTTCATAGCTTATAGTTAATGGTTAGTGGATAATGGATAATGGTTCATAACTAACCACCAATACCTCAATTACCTTAATTCCTTAATCACCTAATCCCTCAATACCTCAATTACCTAATCCCTCAATACCTCAATTACCTAATCCCTCAATACCTCAATTACCTTAATCCCTTAATTACCCAATTAAGTAGCTTATAGTTAATGGTTAGTGGATAATGGATAATGGTTCATAACTAACCACCAATTCCCTAATCCCCAAATCCCCTAATTCCCAAATCCCCTAATTCCCTAATTCCCAAATTCCCTAATTCCCAAATCCCCTAATTCCCTAATTACCCAATTCCCTAATTACCTCAATTCTCACTAACCAACATTTTTGCCAACTAATTCCCTTTATGCTATATTTGCAGCCCATTTTCTTGCTAAACAAAAAAATAAATTATGGCAACAAACATTCAGCAAATTTTAGGCGATAAAGCCGAGTATTTACTTAACCACACAAGTAAAACTATAGACAAAAGTCAATTAAATTTACCAGGTGCAGATTTTGTAGATAGAATTTTTATGCAAAGCGACCGCAACCCAAATGTTTTAAGAAATCTTCAACAGATGTATAGCAATGGTCGTTTAGCCAATACAGGTTATTTATCTATCTTACCAGTTGACCAAGGTATAGAACATAGTGGAGGAGCTTCATTTGCTAAAAACCCTATTTACTTTGACCCTGAAAATATTTTAAAATTAGCTATTGAGGGAGGTTGTAATGCAGTAGCCACTACTTATGGAGGTTTAGGTTTCTTAGCAAGAAAATATGCTCATAAAATTCCTTTCATTGTAAAAATTAACCACAATGAATTAATGACTTATCCAAATAAATTTGACCAAGTAATGTTTGCATCTATCAAAGCAAGTCAAAATTTAGGAGCTGCTGCTGTAGGTGCTACTATTTATTTTGGTAGCGATGAAAGTACTCGTCAAATACAAGAAGTAAGCAAAGCTTTTGAAATGGCTCATGAATTAGGTATGGCTACTATTCTTTGGTGCTATTTACGTAATTCTTCATTCAAAAAAGATGGAGTAGATTATCATGTAAGTGCAGACCTAACAGGACAAGCCAATCATTTAGGAGTTACTATAGAAGCAGATATTATCAAACAAAAACTACCAGAAAATAATGGTGGTTATAATGCTCTAAATACAAAAGAAGTTTCTTACGGAAAAACAGATAAAAAAGTATATTCAGATTTAACCACAGACCATCCAATTGACCTTTGTCGCTATCAAGTAGCTAATTGCTATATGGGACGTGCAGGTTTAATAAATAGTGGTGGTGCAAGTAGTGGTGCAAGCGATTTGGCAGAAGCTGTAACAACTGCAGTAGTTAATAAACGTGCTGGAGGTATGGGTTTAATAAGTGGTCGTAAAGCATTTCAACGCCCTATGAAAGAAGGTATTGAAATATTAAATGCAATACAAGACGTTTATTTAAACAAAGACATTACTATTGCATAAGATATTGACTATCTTTAAATTAAATAAATATTGATTAGCTGTGAGTAATAGGAAAAGCACATTTTGCTGACATATTTTCTTTTATTCACAGCTATATTTATTTTCAATATCATTTTCCTTATCTTCACATTCCCCAAAAGCTCAAAGAGCAATGAAAAAAGAAGAAGACTTAGACATAAACCTTACTGGCGATACTGTCATAACTGCTCCTAATGCAGAAGTAAAACCTAAGTGGTTTCAACGCCTTAGAAAAGGTATAACAACAGAAACATCTGACAAAAAAGAAACACCAGAAGGACTTTGGAATAAATGTCCTGTTTGTAATTATATTCAACCTACTGTAGAACTGAGTGATAATAAATATGTTTGCCCAAAATGCAATTATCATCACCGCATTGGTAGTTATGAATATTTTGAATATTTGTTTGATAACAATACTTACACTCGTTTATTTGATGAAATTCAAAGCAAAGATTTTTTAGGATTTACAGACTTAAAACCTTATGCCAAAAGATTAGAAGAAATTCATGCTAAAACTGATTTAAAAGATAGCATGAGTGTAGCTACAGGAACTGTAGATGGAGAAAATATTGTGATTGCTTGTATGGATTTTGAATTTATTGGAGGAAGCCTTGGCAGTGTAATGGGAGAAAAATTTGCCAAAGCAATTGATTATTGTATTGAACATAAACTTCCTTATTTAATTATATGTAAAAGTGGTGGAGCAAGAATGATGGAAAGTGCTTTTAGCCTTTTACAATTAGCCAAAACAAGTGGCAAACTTGCACAACTTAGCGATGCCAAACTTCCTTACATTTCTTTATTAACAGACCCTACATTTGGTGGCATTTCTGCCAGTTTTGGTATGTTAGGCGATTTGAATATTGCAGAACCAGGTGCTTTAATTGGTTTTGCGGGTCCTCGTGTAATAAAAGAAACCATCAAAAAAGATTTACCCGAAGGATTTCAAAGAAGTGAATTTTTATTAGAGCATGGATTTTTAGATTTTATTGTAGATAGAAAAGATTTGAAAAGCAAAATAGCCCAAATTGTTAGGCTCTTTAGAAAATAATTTTTACTGATAAACATTGTAATAACTGCTCAATTAATGAGCAGTTATTTTTTTATTGGCACATAAAATATTGAGTATATATCCTTTAATAACTATGCTAATTTGTGCAATATTTTATACCCATATAGCCATAGCTTATGAAATGTGCATAAACTCTTAATTTTTTTGCTAAAAAAATGCTTTTAAAATAGGTTATCAAACAGTAAAAAGGTATCTTCGCCAACCTAAAAAAATAACAGAAAACCACTATAAAAATAATGGAAGAAAATAATGACATACAGCCAGAACAAACTAATGATAATGATAGAATAGTTCAGGTAAATATTGAAGAACAAATGAAAACCGCTTACATAGATTATTCTATGAGCGTAATTGTAGGACGTGCATTGCCAGATGTAAGAGATGGTTTTAAACCAGTACATCGTAGAGTATTATATGCAATGAACGAATTGGGCAATAACTCTAACAAGCCATACAAAAAAAGTGCAAGAATTGTAGGTGAAGTAATGGGTAAATATCACCCACATGGAGATAGTGCTATTTATGATACATTAGTTCGTATGGCACAAGATTTTACCATGCGTCATACAATGGTTGATGGACAAGGTAATTTTGGTACACAAGATGGAGATCCACCTGCTGCTATGCGTTATACAGAAGTACGTCTGCAAAAATTTGCAGAAGCCATGCTTGAAGATATTGAAAAAGATACAGTAGATTTTCAATCAAACTTTGATGATAGTTTAGAAGAACCCTCAGTTTTACCTACACGTATTCCTCAACTTTTAGTAAATGGTAGTAGTGGTATAGCAGTAGGTATGGCTACTAATATGATGCCTCATAACTTAGGTGAAGTAATAGATGGATGCATAGAATATATCAACAACAAAGAAATTACTGCTGAAGAATTATTACAATATGTGAAAGCCCCAGATTTTCCAACAGGTGGTATTATTTATGGTATGGAAGGAGTGAAGCAAGGAATGCTTACAGGAAGAGGAAGAGTAGTGGTGCGTGGCAAATGTCATATAGAAACAAAAGCCAGTGGAAGAGAACAAATAATCATTACAGAAGTTCCTTATCAAGTAGGGTTAGATGCACTAACAGATAAAATAGGACAATTAGTAAATGATAAAACAATAGAAGGAATAGCCCATGTAAATAATGAAAGTAATAAAAGAGAAGGCATTAGAATTGTTATAGACTTAAAAAGAGATGCAATAGCCAATATTATTATTAATCAATTATATAAGTTTACAGAACTACAAACAAGTTTTGGAATAAATAATGTGGCTATTACCAAAGGACGACCAAAAATATTTAATGTAAAAGATTTAATTGCAGAGTTTATAGAATTTAGAATGGATGTAGTAATACGCCGTACTAAATTTGAATTAAAGAAAGCAGAAGATAGAGCTCATTTATTAGAAGGCTATTTAAAAGTGATTAATGACAAAGACCATTTAGACCAAGCCATTTCTATTATTAGAGCAAGCAACACACCAGAAGAAGCCAAAAAATCATTAATAGAAAAAAGCGTAACAGATAATTGGCATTTACCAGATAATTTATTTAATGAAGATGCCAAACTACACTATACACAAGGCATAGGATTATCAGAAAAACAAGCACAAGCAATTCTTGAACTACGTTTACAACGCCTTACAGGATTAGAACGTGAAAAAATTATTGAAGAGTTTAATGAATTGATGAAAACTATTGGAAGATTAAAATCATTATTAAGCAATGAAACCCTTCGTTACGACTTAATAAAAACAGAATTAAAAGAAGTAAAAACAAAATTTGGTGAGCCACGCAAAAGTGAAATTCAGTTTTTAGCAGATGAAGTAAATATGCTGGATTTCATAAAAGAAGAAGATGTAGTCATTACCATTTCTCATTTAGGTTATATCAAACGTACAACATCTGATGATTATCGTCAGCAAAGAAGAGGAGGACGTGGAGCTATTGGTGCAAAAACAAGAGAAGAAGATTATGTAGAACATTTATTTGTAGCTTCTACACACAATACAATGCTATTCTTTACAGAAAAGGGTAGATGCTATTGGTTAAAAGTGTATGAAATACCAGAAGGAGAAAAACAAAGTAAAGGAAGAGCTATTCAAAACCTCATTCAAATACCTCCTGACGATAAAATAAAAGCCATTATAGATGCCAAAGATTTAGATAAAAAAGAAACATTAGAAGGCAAATACATTGTGCTTTGTACCAAAAAAGGCATTATTAAAAAAACAGCTTTAGAAGATTTTAGTCGTCCACGTATTACTGGTATCAATGCTATAACTATTGTAGAAGGAGATGAGTTACTTGCTGCAAGAATGACTGATGGAAATTGTGAAATAATGATGGCTGTAAAAAGTGGTAGAGCTATTCGTTTTCCTGAAGAAAAAGTAAGGGCTACAGGTCGTGGTGCTATTGGTGTAGCAGGTATAGAAGTAGATAAAGAAGGAGATGAAGTGGTTGGCATGATTTGTGTCAATAAAGGAAACACAGAAAAAACTATTTTAGTAGTAAGTGAAAAAGGTTATGGCAAAAGAACATTATTGGTAGATGAAGATGGAGAAGATGTATATAGAATAACCAACAGAGGAGGAAAAGGTGTAAAAACAATTAATGTAACAGAAAAAACAGGCAAATTAGTAGGTATATTAGATGTAAGCGAAAAAGAAGATTTAATTATAACTTGTCAAAGTGGTATTACACTTAGAACATCTATATCAACTATTAAAACAGCAGGAAGAAATACACAAGGCGTTATATTAATTCGTTTAGATGCAGAAGATGCCATAGCTGCCATTTCTACTATAGAAGATAATGAAGAAGAAACAGACAATACTGTTACTGATAATGAAAATGAATTAACCAATAATCAGTCAGATACCGATACTTCGGCAAATGATACAAACAACAATAATTAAAATAAAAAAGATAAACATGAAAAAAACATCATTACTTTTCATTTTTGTTTTTGCACTGCTTGCATCTAAAGCTCAAGACAAAATGTACAAAAATGTACAGAAATATTTCATAACTGCCAGTTATGAAGAAGCAAGACAAGAAATAGACAAACTAATAGCCAACAACCCCAAAGCATTAGATAAAGCAGAAACATGGCTTTGGTGTACAAGGGTTTATTCAGAATTATATTTTTCAGAAAAAGTAAGAGGCAGATACCCAGGCTGTGGCAATATAGCTTTTGAGGCTTTTAAAAAATATGAAGCATTAGAACCAGATTATAAAATGCTTGCCAATGCTACTGTAGCTGCATGGAATTGGCGACCATTAGATATTTTGTATGTTACTAATTTCAATATTGGTCGTAAATTTTTTGAAGAAAAACAATGGGACTCTTCATACCATTCTTTTTTAACTGCTGTATATATGGGGGATGTAGTAATAAAAAATGATTTAAGAGGCAATGGTGCAAAAATTGATACACTTTCTGTACTATATGCAGCTTATGCAGCACAAAATGGTAAAATGGAAAGTGAAGCATCTGCCTTATACGAAAAATTTGCAGATTTAAAAATAGGAGGAAAAGAAATTAAAGATGCTTATCTATACATCTTATTACATGCTTCTAATACTAAGGATAAAGAAAAATTTTATAAATACATTGCTATTGCAAAAGAAGTTTATCCAGATGACCAAGATTGGGATGATTATGAAATGGACTTTATTACTAAAACTACTACTGTAGAAGAAAGAATTACACAATATGAAAATGAAGATAAAGCAGGTACAATATCTGCCAGAAAATATATGCTTTATGGGCAATCATTTATAGAAGTTACTAAAGGCGATGCAGCAGATAATTTAGATAGTTTAACCATAAAAAAGTATGAAGGAATATCAATAGATGCCTTCAAAAAAGCATACAATAAAGACAATACTTTAGGTTTGGCTGCTTATAATGCTGGTTTATTATACTACAATCAGTTTAGCGAATTAGATGATGCTATTAGCAGCAATAGAAGAGCTTTACAAAGATTAAATACAAGCAAAACAGATACAAAAGACCCTAAAAAGAAAGCAGCAGCAGAAGCCGAATTTAAAAAACAAGCAGAACCTATAAAACAAGTAATGGCAGATTTAGAAAAACCAACTATGGAGGCAATCAATAACTCTATTGAATGGCTTGAAAAATCTTACAACACCATGAAAGATGGAGATTTGAATGATAGAACTACTAAAAATTGCTTAAAAAATTCTGTAAAATGGTTAGCTAATTGCTTCATATACAAAAGAGAAAAAGTAAAAGGGAAAGACACAAAAGCGTATGATGAGTATGATGCTAAATTTAATTTATACGATAAGCTATTTGAAAAATATGAATAATATTATTCATGATAAGTGAGTAAGTAGAAAAATAATAATTAGGGTTTAGTTGCTAAACCCTTTTTTCGTTTTTGAAGAGGATAGAGGTAGTAGGATAAAATACGAAGGTTGAGTTTTATATTTCCGTTAATACGAAGCCGTTTAGCTCCGCTTTTGGTAAACTGGCTGTTATGCCTTTACCCTTCTTTTTACTCAGCATATTTGATTGACAATTCGTCTTCAAATCCAAAAATTGCCAAGGCTTGTTTTATTCGGTAAAACTTGCCCACATTGTCAATATTTGTTTCTATAAAATATGTATCACTTATTGGTATAGCTTGTCGCAGTCCGTTTGTTTCAGGTGTTTTTGTCAAGCTTAATCTATCTCCAATTTCTGAAGTAAAAAATGTTTCAGGTTGTAAGTCGAATAGTTGTTTAAATACTTCAATGTAAAGCTTTACTACTTGTGTTACTTCAAGTTTTTGATTAAAAAATATAGCATACTCTAACTTTTTATGTTTTGGGTCTTCTGCGTCAAAGATGTTTATTTCGTCATTCGTTGCTTCCAATTCAATATCAATTTCAGGCAATTCCCAAATTTTAATAAAGCATTCTGAAATTGTATTTGCTCTTTTTTCAATTTCAGACTTATCCCACTTCGTCTTTTCTTTCAAATCTCTGTTTAGCCAAAGTCTGCTGAAATTGTATCCTTGTTCTTTGCTATCAATATTCATCATTTTCTTTTCAAGAAACGGCTTGTTACTTAATTTACCGTTGTTTCCCGATAAAGTTAGGTTGCCAATTGTGTTCAGATAATTTTCCTTTATTAAATTGTATTCGCCTGCACCTAATTCAATTTTCCATTTTGGGGCAGGATTTTGCGGAAAAATATGTTCAATTGTTATGTCTAAATTTCCATCAATAGCTACTGGTTCGTTATTTTGAAAGTTCTCAAGTCGTTCTAATAAATAGGTTCTATTTTTGGGTTTGATATTGTAAACGTCTTTTTCTTTAAGTGCGTTTATCGTTTCTGAATTTCTTGGGAAACGCTGAACGCCTGACCTTTGCAATAAAGATTTTTGTATTGAGAATAAATAAATGATTGAACAGTTGATAAAACTGAAATAAAAGTTTCCTTATCAATTATGTCATTTGAAAAATCTTCATACACTTTCATTAAAAAAGGAAATGCAACATTTATTTCTAATTTGTTGATGTATTCAAGTTGAGTTCTAATGAGTTTGTCAGGTTCGTTCTTAGGGTTATCTACAAAAATTAGCTTTGAAAGTCCACGCTGAATAACTTCATAGTTCTCTGCATTTATTGCTGAGCTAAAAAAATCAAAATTTTCAATGATTTTTGAGTAACCTTTAAACTCTTCTCCATCTACTGAATTAAGAATGTGTCGAAGTGCTTCTTTATTATTTTCGGTTGGTTTTAGTTTTAATTTTTTCTTCTTCAGGAGCAAATTCATTTATCAAATACGTTTTCTGAATTCGGTTAACTAACATTTGCTGGTTAAGTTCCTTAGCAAGTCTATAAAGTGTGATATAAATTAATGTTATTGTTGTAAGTCTTTGCTGTCCATCAATTATGGTTAATTCAGTTAAACCAGATGCAGTATAAACATCATCGTGAACATAAACGATGCTTCCAATAAAGTGTGCATTAGTTTTGTCGTTTTTACCAGTTTCTATAATGTCGTGCAAAAGTTGTTTGCATTATGTTAAAGTCCAATCATAATTTCTTTGATAGACTGGAATGGCAAAAATTGTTTCGTTAGTCGCTAAAAATTTATCTACTCTGGTTTCGTTTGCTTTCATATTTTATCTTAATTTTTTTGCCTATGTACGGTCTCATAGGGTGAAGCATAACACCCAAATATACGCAACCTTTTTAAATATCTAAATAACATTCGTATAACCAGTCAAGAATAGTATTTTTTACGAATGTTTTGTTGTTATTGCGTATAATTTCCCTTGCCATGGTTCGTGTCAGCACGAACCATTTTTAACCACATTGCCTAAAATAATACCATCTAATACTTTTTATCTTCTAAAATAGTCCAATATAACTCTTTACGACTTTGCACTGTTGCGTCTTTTCATAAAAATATATGACTAATTATGAAACATAAATAGTATAAGATGTGCAAAATAGCCCAAAGAGACTATGCCTAAATCTAAGATAGTATTATTACCTACCAAAAGTTAAACAAATTTATTGCACCTTAAATCCTTTTTTCACTAAATGATGAGCAACTCAAACCGCAACATAACGCTTAATTCTTAATTAACTTCTCTGTTGTTCTCTTTCCTTTACTGTCTATAATTTCTACTATATAAGTACCTTGACTCAATCTGCTGATATTTAATTGTTCTGTACCGCCTGATACTTTTTGCTGCAACAGTATTTTACCTGTTACATCTGTTATTTTAATGTTGTAAGTGATGCTGTTATCTGCACTTTGTGGCAGTTGTAAGGTTACTTGCTTATCAGCAGGATTGGGATACATTTTAATAACAGTATTCAATGTAAGTTCAGGTTGTAGTTTTTTACTGAACACTACACTAAACCTTGCAGCACCTTTGGTTTCAGGGTTGTTGTTATCAATACTGAAACTGTATGCAGGATTTTGTTTAATATCCTGTGTGGTATTGGTTAAATGGTCTATCAAATAAATATCTGCTCCTGCAAAGTTTTCAAATTCACTGAAATTGAATTGATAAGTACCGCTTGTTGTTGCTGCTACATTCAACCAAACTTCATCGTTGCTTAATGTTTGCAAATCTCTGGTTTGTACAGCCATGCCTTTAGTTCCTTTTAAGCTACTGATGAATGTACCACTATTAATAGAGGTTATATCCATTGCTCCTTTTTCTGTATTGCTGATACCTGCTTCATTGGCATAACGAATAACTATTTCATCTGCTTTATTGCCATTGTTCAGGTAGGTTATTCTTAATTTTTCATTGAAGGTTCTTGTACGGAAATAACCTGTATTGTTGATACCTGATTTTTGATTTTCTGCAAAATCTAAAGTGATGGTATTATCATTATCCAATGAAGATTCTACAAAGAATGCTTGTCCGCTTGCTATTACATCGCCTGTTGCATTGTTGAAATTAGGGTCGGGGTCGCCATTCAATAATTCACCTGCTGTTCCATCCCAATAGGTATAAATACCTGATGCATTAGCAGGAATATAAATAGCATAATTGTTGGCTATTTTGCTGCTGTTGGCTGTTCTGAATGTACCAAAGTTGATAGCACTTGGGTACGGATTGGCTATAAATACATATTGGTCTAAACTGCCTGCATCAAAAGCAATGTCTTTGGCATTGTTGTAAGTAATGCTAAAGTTACCTGCATTTTTCTGTGCATTGCTTACTGCACCTATGGCTCTTAGTGTTACTGCTGTTGGTATTAAACCACTTGGACTACCATCTAATAAACTGCAACCTAAACTTCTGTCGCCTCTTACATTTACCCTGAAACCTTTACCTGCTTCTACATTATCTGCTATGGTAGTAGCAGGTTTTGTCCATCTTGTTCCACTTGCATTGGCTGCATCGTAAGTATAAATATTGGGTGCATTGCTTACAGTAGCATCATAGCCATTGCTGTGTGCAGTAAAGGTTGGACAAACTGTTCCACCTGTGCCTGCTCCTGTAATATGTATGTTTTGCTGCCATGTATTGCTGATAGAACCTGTAATAGGACTTCCTAAGAATATCCATTTTCTGGCTGCTTTGGCTGGTATGAAACGTTCTACTTCAATGCTGCCATCAATATAATTGCCTGCTGCATCTCCTGATGCTATACTTGCTGTTCCTGTTGCAGTAGATTTTAATACTAAATTATTGTTGGTAGTTAATACCCCTGCTGTTGGTGTATAAGTATTTGTTACAGATACTTTGCTGCTGCCTGTAATGGTTGCTCCTGCATTATTGTTTAAGGTTAAGTTACTGATAGTGCCAATGCCACTGATGTTTTGTGCAGACATAGTTCCATTTAACACTACAGTTCCTGTGCCTGTAACAGCACCATCATTGCTGAATGTGCTGCCTACAGATAAAGTGCCTGTATTGTCAATACCTGCATTGTTTTCTATAAACAAGGCACTATTACCAAAATCCAAACTGCTGTTGTTGGTTAATGTATGTCCTGTTTGTACAGTAAACCTTGTAGTATCTGTAAAAGAAGTGGCTGTTGTTCCTGTACCATCAGGTTCACTGTTCCAGTTGGCTAATACATTAGCTGCATTGCTGCCTGTGCTGTAATAAAAATCTTTTTGAAACTCTAATGCACCCATATCTACGGTATTTGCTTTTATTCTTGCATTACCTGCCAAATCTGTTGTAATGCTTACAGGTACACTGTCGTTAAAGCCTGCATTGATAGCAGGACTGCCGGGTTGTAAGCTATAATCACCGTTAGCCGCATCTGTAAACAAAGGGTTAGCATTTATATTGCCTGTACCTGCGTAACCACCTTGTACCAAACTGTAAGTAACAAAAGGTGTACCACCGTCATTAGATATGCTATTATTATTGCCATAAATAATACTGTTGGTAATGTTAGGCGATGATAACAGATTAAACATACCACCGCCATTAGTAGTAGTTGCATTATTACCCGAAAAAGTGTTTTTTTAAATAATGTGTTTATTAAAGCAAGTGATACATTCTATAAAATAAAGCTAAAAGATTATCCTATGCTGGGTAAATAAAGCAATACCAACCAAATAAAATTTGAACTAAATTTATTTTACTTAGAGATGATGTAATAAAGAGGTATTTTTTTTTAAACAGTTATTAAATAATTCTCTACATTTGATATTTACATGAAAAAGTTATGACGAACAATAATTTATCTCTATCAATTCCAGATTTTACTTTATCGCCAAGAATAGACCAAGTTGGCATAGAAGAAAGAGCTAAACGTTTTACTACCAGAAGTATAAAAACAAGTTCTAAAGTTAGTTTATTAAAACTTGTTTTAAATATGATAGACCTTACAACTTTAGAAGGAAAAGATTCTGAAGGGAAAGTAAAACAACTCTGCTACAAAGCACAACATTTACACGATAGCTACCCTAATTTGCCTACTGTAGCTGCTGTTTGTGTATATCCAAGTATGGTTAAAATTGCTAAAAAAGCATTGGGCAATGCTGGTATAAATGTAGCTGCTGTGGCTACAGCTTTTCCAAGTGGACAAGCTCCAAAAGATGTAAAAATTAGAGATACAAAATTTGCTGTTAATGAAGGTGCTGATGAAATAGATATGGTTATCAGTAGAGGTAAATTTCTAGAAGGCGACTATAATTTTGTGTTTGACGAAATAGCTGAAATTAAAGAAGCCTGTGGCAATGCAAGGCTAAAAGTAATTTTAGAAACAGGTGAATTAGTTACTTATGATAAAGTACGCAGGGCAAGTGATATAGCTATGTATGCAGGTGCAGATTTTATCAAAACAAGTACAGGAAAAATACAACCTGCTGCTACCATGCCTGTTACCTTAGTAATGTTAGAAGCTATCAGAGATTTTTATTACAAGACAGGCAAAAAAATTGCAATGAAACCAGCAGGTGGAATTAGTAAAGCAAAATTGGCTGTACATTATTTAGTTATGTTACAAGAAACTTTAGGACAAAGTTGGATGAATAATGAATGGTTCAGGTTTGGTGCAAGTAGTTTAGCAAATGATGTACTGATGCAGTTAGAAAAAGAAAGAACAGGCGTTTATCAAAGTGCCAATTATTTTAGTATAGATTAAAAAGCCCCTCCTACCCCCCCCAAATGGGAGGAATTGGAGGGAAAATATTTTAGCGAAATGTATATTATCTTTTAATAAACTAAATATATGGACATACAAGCACCTTTAAGTAATTTGCAGCAAGAATTGCTGAAGTTGTATGCACGGAATATTCCTAATGAAGATTTGCTTCACATTAAGGATTATTTAGCTAAATATTTTTTGCAAAAAACTATTGATGAAGCTGATAAAGTTTGGGACGAAAGAAAATATACAAATGAAACAATGCAGAATTGGTTAAATGAGGAAAACGAAAAGTATGAAAAGGATTAAGGCTGTAGTAGATACCAATGTTTTCATATCATCATTATCCTCAAAATCAGTTTATCATAAATTCATTATTCTTTTGAGAAATAAACAGATTGATATTTTTGTTACAGATGAAATTATGTTTGAGTATGAAGAAAAATTAAAAGAAAAATATAATCTGATTATTGCTGAAAATTTTATCTCTTCATTTAGAGAATTAAGCAATGTACATTATGTAAAAGTTTACTTTAATTGGAATTTGCTAAATGATGAAGATGATAATAAGTTTGCAGATTGTTATTTAGCAGCAAATGCAGAATTATTGATAACTAACGACAAAGGATTTAATAAATTAAAGGAAGTATAGTTTCCAAAAATTAAAACTATAAAATTAGAAGATTTTTTAAAAGAAATAAAACTATAAATAACACTTAGGAAATATAATTTTCACTTTGTACACAATAAAAATGCTATGTCAAAATTAAATACAAACACAGCCGAAAGAAAAAAAATAGGTATAAAAAATAATCGTTTTAAAGCCCCTCGTTTGGAAGGGTTAGGAAGGCTTGAATATGCACCAGCACCCGAAAGCAAAGCAAGTGCAAAAATTGAATCTAAATATGATTTATTTATTAATGGAAAATTTGAAAAACCATTAAGCAAAAAATATTTTGATACCATTAATCCTGCTACAGAAGAAAAATTATCAAGTGTAGCAGATGCCAATGCTGCCGATGTAGATAAAGCTGTAAAAGCTGCTCGTAATGCTTATGATAAAACATGGAGCAAAATGCCAGCTAAAGAACGTGCCAAATATATTTATCGTATAGCTCGTATGATACAGGAACGTGCAAGAGAATTTGCTATTATTGAAAGTATGGATGGCGGTAAACCTATTCGTGAAAGTAGAGATATTGATGTACCTATTGCTGCTAATCATTTTTTCTATTATGCAGGTTGGGCAGATAAATTGCAATATGCTTTTCCTAATAGAAAGATTACTTCTTTAGGCGTTGCAGGACAAATTATTCCTTGGAATTTTCCATTGCTCATGGCTGCATGGAAAATTGCTCCTGCATTAGCTACAGGCAATACAGTAGTTTTAAAACCAGCAGAAACTACGCCATTAACTGCTTTAAAGTTGGCAGAAATTATTCAAGAAAGTGATTTGCCACCAGGTGTAGTAAATATTATTACAGGTGCAGGAGCTACAGGTGCTGCTATTGTTAATCATTCAGATATTAATAAAATAGCTTTTACAGGCTCTACAGATGTAGGCAAAATTATTCAACGTGCAGTAGCAGGAACAAACAAAAAAATAACTTTAGAGTTAGGTGGTAAAGCTGCCAATATTATTTTTGATGATGCACCATTAGACCAAGCAGTAGAAGGTGTTATTAATGGCATCTTCTTTAATCAAGGTCATGTATGTTGTGCTGGCTCAAGATTATTTGTTCAAGAATCTGTTTATAAAATTGTATTACAAAAATTAAAAGACAGAATAGAAACTTTAATTGTTGGCGACCCATTAGATAAGAATACAGATATTGGTGCTATCAACTCTAAACAGCAAATGGATACTATTCATAAATACTTAAAAATAGGAGAGAGAGAAGGAGCAGAAATGCATCAAAGCAGTTGCCCCATTCCTAAAAAAGGTCTCTTTATGCGTCCTACTGTATTTACCAATGTAGCACAAAGTAGCAGAATTGTACAAGAAGAAATTTTTGGACCTGTATTAACTATTCAAACATTTAGAACAGATGATGAAGTAATAGAAAAAGCCAACAATACACCTTTTGGGTTAAGTGCAGGTGTATGGACAGATAAAGGCTCTAAAATATTTAACCTTACAACCAAGATGAGAGCAGGTGTAGTTTGGGCAAATACTTTCAATAAATTTGACCCTACATCTCCCTTTGGTGGTTATAAAGAAAGTGGTTTTGGGCGTGAAGGTGGTTTGCATGGGTTGAGTGCGTATTTGAATATGTAGAAAACTATTTAATCTATAAAAAGCGATTTATGGAAACTTTATTAATTCAAACAGAAAACTCAGAACAATTAAGATTGATAGAAGATTTTTTGAAAGAACATCGTCTAAAAAGCAGAGTATTAAGTGATGATGATAAAGAAGATATTGTTTTAGGAAGATTAATGGAAGAAACTGATTATTCCGAAACAGTTGATACAACTGAGTTTCTTAAACAATTACGCAAATAATGGTTGTAATTGTTACAAAACAATTTGAAAAAGATGTTCAAAAAGAATTGAACAAAACCCTTCAATTACAACTTGCAGATATAATTGAAGGGTTACAAAAGGCAAATAATTTACAAGAGATTTTAAATATTAAAAAACTAAAAGGGTATAAAACAGCTTATAGAATTAGAATGGGTGAATATAGAATTGGTTTTATTTTTGAAGAAAATACAATTAAACTAAGCAGAGTATTAAACAGAAAAGAAATTTATCGTTTCTTTCCTTAAAATAAATGAATAGCTTTAAACAACTTAAACGACATTAAACGATTATTAAACGACTTAAACGTTATTAAACCTTTTCAACAATGAGATTAGAAGTTTTAAAAACATACAAAATATACATTGGTGGACAATTCCCAAGAACAGAAAGTGGACGCTATTATACGCCATTAAATAAAGTAGGCAAACCTTTAGCCAATGTTTGTTTAAGCAGTAGAAAAGATTTTAGAGAAGCTGTAGTAGCTGCTCGTAATGCTTTTGGCAGTTGGAGTGGTAGAGCAGCTTTTAATCGTGGGCAAATATTGTATAGAATAGGAGAAATGTTAGAAGGAAGAAAAGCACAGTTTATTGATGAACTGATGCAACAAGGTGCTACTAAAACACAAGCAGAAAATGAAGTAAATACTTCTATTGATAGGTTAATTTATTATGCAGGTTGGTGCGATAAATTTCAACAATTATTTGGCACAGTAAATCCTGTTGCCTCTTCACACTTTAATTTTTCTGTTCCAGAACCAACAGGTGTTGTAAGCATTATTGCTCCTCAATCAAATTCTTTATTAGGTTTGGTTTCTGTTATTGCTCCAGTAATTGCTGGTGGCAATACTTGTATTGTTTTAGCAAGTGAAACAAAACCATTGTGTGCTGTTACATTTGCAGAAGTTTTAAACTCAAGTGATGTACCTGGTGGTGTAGTAAATATTTTAACAGGCAAACCCAATGAATTAGTAAAATATTTTGCAGACCACATGGATGTAAATGCTATGATATATTGTGAAAGTGATGTTGCAACACAAAAATTAATTCAAGAAAAAGCAGCTTTAAATGTAAAACGTGTATTGCTTTATGATAAAATTAACTGGACTTCTGCCGATGCAGAAAATCCTTATCTTATCTTAGATACTCAAGAAATTAAAACAACTTGGCACCCCATTGAAAATATTGGTGGAGCAAAAGCAGGATATTAAATATTATTTTATGAAAGCCCTTTTTTCAATAGTTATATTGTGTTTATTATTTAGTATTTCTTATGCTAATGATACCATTATTGTAAGAAAAGACCATCGGTTAGATATTCTTGCTCAAAAGCAAATGATTATTAATAAACGTAGCTCAATGCTTACAAGTACTGGGCAATATAAAGGTTTTAGAATACAAGTTATTAGCACCAGAGATAGAGAAAATGCTTTTAGCATTAAGGCAGATTTATTGACAAAATTTCCTGAAGAAAAAGTGTATGTAATGTTTCAATCACCCAATTTTAAAGTACGCATAGGAAATTTTATTACAAGAGAAGATGCTGAAAAATTGCGTAAACCATTGAATAAAATGTTTAAAAATGGTGTTTTTATTGTAGAAGATGTTATTGATTATATTCCTCCAGCTGATGAAGAATTTTAATTACTTCATACCTCACATTAATCTTTTTGGAATTTTGTTAGTTGCTGTTTACCTTGTGGCTTATGTTACAAGAAAAAATAAAAGCATTAGCTAAGAAATACAAAGATGAATTTATTGACATTCGTCATCATTTACATACTCATCCTGAACTAAGTTATCAAGAGTTTGAAACAAGTAAATTTATTCAACAAAAACTACTTGAATTAAATATTCCATTTTCTGTAATGGCAACTACTGGCGTTGTTGGAATAATACAAGGCAATAATCCTGAAAAAAGAATTATAGCACTTCGTGCAGATATGGATGCACTGCCAATTACAGAAGAAAATAATGTAGCTTATAAATCTGTAAATACAGGGGTAATGCATGCTTGTGGGCATGATGTACACACAACTTGTTTATTAGGTGCAGCAAAAATTTTACAAGAAACAAAAGAAAATTGGGAAGGAACTATAAAATTAATTTTTCAACCTGGAGAAGAAAAAAATCCTGGTGGTGCAAGTTTAATGATTAAAGATGGTGTATTAGACAATCCTAAACCTACAGGCATTATTGGTATGCACGTTCATCCTGGTTTAAACTTAGGAAAATGTAGTTTTAGAACAGGAAGAATAATGGCAAGTGCAGATGAAATTTATATAACCATAAAAGGAAAAGGAGGTCATGCAGCAGCACCACATTTAACAGCAGATACTATTTTAATTGCTTCGCAAATAGTGGTTTCTTTACAACAAATTATTTCAAGAAATAATAATCCAATATCTCCATCTGTTTTATCTTTTTGTGCATTTAATGGAGGCAACTCTACCAATGTATTGCCAAGTGAAGTAAACCTACAAGGAACATTAAGAGCTATGGATGAAACATGGCGTTACAAAGCACATGATTTAATTAAAAAACAAGCTACTGCCATAGCTGAAGGAATGGGAGCAACTATTGATATTAAAATTGATGTAGGTTATCCAACAGTAGATAATGATGAAACACTTACTACAACTGCATGGCAACTTGCAGAAAATTATATGGGTAAAGAATATGTAGAAGAAACTGAATTAAGAATGGGAGCAGAAGATTTTAGTTTTTATACACAGCAAATTCCAGGTTGTTTTTTTAGGCTTGGGGTAAGAAATGAAGCAGCAGGAATAATACACAATGTTCATACACCTCATTTTAATATTGATGAAAATGCTATTGAATATGGTATGGGTATGATGGCTTGGTTAGGAGCAAGTGTAGTGTTGTAGTTTTATATTAGTTGTATTTTTTCTTGTTATCCACCAATGTTTTTATACGCTTCGTTTATTAAATGTTTTGTTTCTTCAAAGTCTGTTAAGTCCTTTATGACTAATTCAAGGTCTCCAGTTCCAAAATGTCCAACTTTGCTTACATCACGTCCTTGTCTTGGCATTGGATTTACTTCGTTTGCATTGAGTTTTAAAAACAAGGTCAATTTCTTTTTATAAGTTTGTAAGCAAACAAAATTTTGGCTTGTTTTGTAAGCGATATAATTTTTCTTTGGTGTCTCTGTAATTGAATTGTCAATAGTTACGATATAATCCCGAACTGTATTAAATAATTCAAGAATATTTTCGTCAAGATTTTTAAAATGTTCTTCAAGTGTATAAGTTGCTGTTTTTCTTGTCAAAGCAGCTTTTTTACCAGCTTCTACCATAATAGGATTTTTACTACTTATTTCGTCCGTTTTTTGATTGGAGGTTGAAGTTGTTCGTTTGTAAACTTCTTCAATATTCAAAATTCCATTATCGTAAGTCTTGTATTGCCAAAGTTCAATGTTTGCACCCATTACTTGAACAGCATGTAGGTCGTATTTTTTATATTCTGGTGCTAAACAAATTACTCTAATGTCTGACCAATCAACTTCTATATCTTTTCCTAAAGTTTCGTTTGCTGCAATTTGAAAATCTCCTTTATGGTCTCTTATCCAATGCAAATAATATAGACTTTGATTAATCAGGTCAGACGAAGCTACTTTCTTGTATTCAATAATTACTGGATTGTTGTCTTCGGAAATTGCAAGTGTGTCAATTCGTCCTGAATGAATGCTACCTGTTGAAAATTCTGTTGCAATAAGTCGGCAATTAAAAATTGTCTCCAAGTTGTTTTCAACCAATTGTTGCAAGTCTTTTTCAAGTTTGAATTCACTAAGTCTAACTCGTCTTGCTATCCCTTTATCTATTTCAAAAATTGCCATTTTTCTCTCTGTTTATGGTGTGTTCTAAAATGCTCTATAACATCTCAAATATACCAACTTTACCAATTTACCTTATTTTTTTAGTTTCTTTTGTATAAACTTATTGTAGAGAAAAACAATATCCGAAAATTGTCTTACATATACAAAAACAACCAACACTTCACCATAAATGTTGGTTGTTAATATTTATTTTTTTCCTTTTAAATATGTGTATCTAAGAATTGCTCATGTATATAATCTGTAACACTAATCAAGCTATTTGTTTTTTCATAAACTTCTAATTGTCTATCAGCACCACTGCCCATTTCAAGCATTTTACTAATATAACTAATAAAAGGACGACTACCTAAACCATCTACTACATCATCTACAAAATCTAATAATTCATAAATCAATAAACGAGTTTTTACTTCAGATTCTTTTCCAAAATCTATTAATGAACCATCAATACCATAACGGCTTGCTCGCCATTTATTTTCATTTAATAAAGCTCTTTGATAGATGATAAAATTCAAATTTTGAGAACGTAGTTTATACAGTTTAGCACAAATAGCTTGAAACAATGCAGCAATAGCAGCAGTTTCAATTACTGTTAAAGGAACATCGCAAATTCTAAATTCAACAGTATTAAAGAATGGATGAACTCGTAAATCCCACCAAATTTTTTTGGCATTGTCAATACAATTTGTTTTGATAAGAAGATTTACATAGTTATCATAATCTTCTATGCTTTCAAATTTGTCGGGAATACCAGTTCTTGGAAATTTATCAAATACTTTTGTACGAAAAGATTTATAACCAGTTTTACGACCTTCCCAAAAAGGAGAGTTGGTACTTAATGCATAAACGTGGGGTAAAAAATAACGAGCACTATTGGCTATGTGAATAGCCATTTTTCTGTCTTCCATACCAACGTGTACATGTAAGCCAAAAATTAAATTGCTTCTGGCTGCTTCTTGCAATTCATTTACAATTTCATTATAACGTACATGGTCTGTTATTAATTGATTTTCCCAAAGGCTAAAAGGATGAGTGCCACTTGCACCAACCCATAAGCCTAAATCTTCTGCTATTTTACTAATGGTACTTCTTAGTACTAAAACATCGTTGTATGCTTCTTCTACATTGGCACAAATGTCTGTACCAACTTCTACTACAGCTTGGTGCATTTCGGCTTTTACTTTATCCATGATTAGTTTTTGCCCTTCTTGCACTATTTTTTGTTCATGACTTTTTAGTTCTCTTGTTATAGGGTCTATGACCATATATTCTTCTTCTACACCTAATGTAAAATGACGATAATCAATATTTGCCATTGTTTATTTTTTTTAGTGAAAAGCTATATTAATACAATGTTCTTTTTGCTGCACTATGTTGTATATATTTTCCCCAGGTAAGGTTGTCTTTATTTGGTTCAAAAGATTGTGCTTTTTCTATTGCATAGTTAGCAGAGGTTTCTACTACCCAAGCAAAGTTTTCTTCACCTACACTATTTTTATCAGCATCTGGTGCAGGATTGCAAAAATCAATAGCATAAGGAACTCCATCTCTTACAGCCAATTCTACTGTATTAAAATCATAGCCTAAATATTCATTAATTCTTAAAACAATTTCTTCCATTAATTTTAATCTTTCTGGTGTAGGAGAGAAGTTGGCTACATAACGTAAATGATGAGGATTGCGTGGTTCATAAGGCATTATTCTTACATACTTACCACCAATGCAATAACAACGATAATATTCTTCAAAAATAATTTCTTCTTGTAATAGCATGACTAATTGTTCTGTTTCTGCATGTTTTTCAAAAAAGTCTTCCATACTTTCTAATTTATATACACTTTTCCAACCACCACCAGCAAAGGGTTTCATATATGCAGGAAAACCTGTGTATTTAAAAATGCCTTCCCAATCTAATGGATAAGCAAGATTGCTAAAAGATTCTGCAGATGTATCATCTGGCAATTCTCTTGAAGGAAGAATAACTGTTTTAGGTACAGGTACATTTATTTTTGTAGCTAAACAGTTGTTGAAAAATTTTTCATCAGCACTCCACCAAAATGGATTATTGATAACTGCTGTGCCACACAATGCAGCATTTTTTAAATATGCTCTGTAAAAAGGAACATCCTGACTTATTCTATCAATAATAACAGCATATTCTGTGGCTTCTCCTTGCATTACTTTATCTATTCTTACAGGTTCTGCAACTATGCCAGCAATATTTTTGCTATTAATTCTTTGAACTAATGCTTCAGGAAAACTTCTTTCTTTTCCGTGTAAAATACCAATTTTTCTCATAAAAATAATTTTGAAAGGTGTGAAATTTTAATACTTAAATTGTTTTCATTCTTTTTAAAAACTTTGTCAATATATAGCAAGTTATTTGAATAACCATTTTTTTTGTAAAAAAAGTTTAAATAAATATTTATTTCTTTCTCTTACTTTTGACAGATATGCCTCAGGAAAAAACTATTGCTTTAGAAACCATTATTGTAGAAAGAATACATTTTGAGTCAATTTATTTAGAACGTGAGGTTCTGATAGATGCTTATTTACCTACCAATGTATCAAAACCAGAAAATGTAAATTTATTACTTATTAATGACGGACAAGATTTAGTGAAAATGTCTTTTGAAGATATTTTAGAAGATTTGAATAGTAAACAAGCTATTGAACCATTATTTTGTTTAGGTATTCATTGTGGAGAAGAAAGAAAAAGAGAGTATGGTATAGCTTATAGTGCAGATTATAAAGGACGTGGCGATAAAGCTGGTTTATACAACAAATTTATTTTTGATGAACTTTTGCCTTTAATTAGAAAAAAATACCAAATTCCTTCTTTTAAAGAAAAGGCTTTTGCTGGTTTTTCTTTAGGAGCTTTATCTGCATTAGATATTGTATGGAATCATGCAAGTGAGTTTACAAAAGCAGGTGTTTTTAGTGGTAGCTTATGGTGGAGAAAAAAAAGCTATGAAGATGGGTATAAAGATGAAACTGATAGGTTAATGCACTTGCAGGTTAGAAAAGGCACATTTTATCCTTGGCTAAAATTTTATATTCAATGTGGTGCATTGGATGAAAGTGAAGACAGAAATAAAAATGGAATTATTGATAGTATTGATGATGCTTTAGATTTTATTGTAGAATTAAAAGCTAAAGGCTATACTAATGAGCATATTAAATATGTACTTCTTTCAGATGGTAAACATGATGTACTCTCATGGTTTAAAGCCTTACCAGATTTTTTAAAATGGGGGTGGGGGAAAAATAAGCCTTTAAAATAATAACCATTATTAGCAAGCAATATGATGGCTTACAGTATGATTATTGCCCAACAGTAATGTTCTTAAAATTGCTTTTGCACGGCTAAATTGAGATTTGCTGGTGCTTTCTGTAATACCTAAAAAATTGGCTATTTCTTTATGAGAATATCCTTCTATGGCATACATATTAAATACAGTTTTATAACCATCGCTTAAAGTAGAAGTTATTTTATGCAAATCTTTTTCAAATAAATTATCTAAAGCATTTGAGTAATTGTCTTTAATAGTATTTTCAATCATATCAGAAATATCATTTGTATTATTCTTGTTTTTACGAATGTGCTCAATAGCTGTATTAACAAATATTCTGCGTATCCAACCTTCAAAAGAACCTTCTCCACGATATTTATCTAAATTTCTAAATAATTTTACAAATCCATCTTGTAATACATCTTCAGCATCTGCCTGATTTTTGGTATATCGTAAGCATACTACAAACATTTTTGAAGAATAGGCATCATACAATTCTTTTTGACTTTTTCTGCAACCTGCAATACAATTTTGAATTTGTATATTACTGTTTGAGTTGATAGATTGTAACATAGCTAAAATATTTATATGCCATAATACAATCTACTACAGTGCCAAACAAATAAATAATTGATAATCAGTTAATTAATAGATAAGATTTTGTAAAATAAATCTAATTGATGGAAAGATAATCCCATAATGGGAGAGAATGGTTTATGAAAGTGTAGGATGAATGCCTAAACCATATTTGCCTTCTATACTAACATTAGACGAAGTTATGGACAAACCTGTTGCAAGGTCTTTTGTTAAAAGTAATGGACCATCCATATCTACATAATCTAATTGAGGTAAGAAATGAGCAATAGCAGCAGTGCCTATACTGCTTTCATTCATGCTGCCCATCATTACTTTCATTCCAAAACTTTTTGCTTGTTCTATCATACGAAGTGCAGGACTAATGCCACTACATTTGGTAAGTTTAATATTTATTCCATGAAAATATTTGTAACATTTTGCCACATCTTCTTCTTCAACACAACTTTCATCTGCTATAATAGGTAAGGGGCTTTTGTCAAATAATATTTTCATTCCTTGCCAATTATCTTTTGCCAAAGGCTGCTCTACAAATTCTATATCTAAATCTTTTAAAACATTTATTTTTTCTAATGCTTCGTTTGTTTCCCAAGCTCCATTAACATCAACTCTTAATTTGGCGTTGGTATTTTTTCTTATTTCAGTAATAATTTCTATATCGTTCGGAAGTCCTAATTTAATTTTATAAGTGTGCCAAGTATGTTCTTTTATTTTATTCAGCATATTTTCTATACTATCTAAACCAATAGTATAGTTAGTTAGTGGGTAATTTGTCCATTCAGTATTCCATATTTCGTATAATCTTTTTTTAGCCATCATTTTACCATACAAATCCCAAGCAGCTATATCTAAAGCAGCTACTAAAAATGGTTCAGATTCTAATAAGTGATGTAAATAATGCCAATACCTATCTGGTTCAGTTAAAGCAAATTTTTCTATCAGTTGTTTTTTACTTTCTATTGTAGCAATCATTTTATCTACTGTAACATTATAATAATCAATTGCTGGAGCTTCGCCAATTCCATAAAAATTACCCAGTTCTAAAATTACCACTAATGTAGGTTGATGTGTTTTAGTTCTATTGCCAGAAATTTGGAAAGGATATTGAAAGGGTAGATTATATGTATAGTAATGTAGTTTCATCATTTCATTAAAAATCAAAGGTATTACTATAAGGTTACTATAAAAGAAAGAATCTTTAGTTATCAGGTCTAAAGTAAGCTCAATCACCTTTGCAATGCTCCCATTCTATAAGGCTTTCAATATTTTATTCACAAATGTAGTAAAACTCTTTAGTAAATGGGCTTTAAAAGGAGATACTAACTTAACATAATATTAATTATAGGATATAATAAACCTTTTAATAAGAGAATATTGTTAATATAATTTTTCTTGCCTACATATTTAATTTAATTTAATAGAGAAAAATAAATTCTTAATAAAATCGTAAAAGTTTATAGTAAGTATCATTTAAAAAAGTTTTCAGTGCATTAATGAATTATGTTTGCAACCAATTAACATTAACAATGAAACAATTTAATAGATATTTAATTTTCAGCTTATTATCAGTATGTATATTTTCTTGTTCAAAAGAAAATACAACTATTGATGCTATTCCTACCAGTATGAAAATTTCATTTAATAAAACTACTGTGGTTGCAGATGGAATTGACGAGGTTACTGTTACAGTAAAAGACCAAGATGGAAACGATATTTCTTTATCTTCTTTAATTTATGTAGATGATGTGCCTATTAGGGGCAATTTAGTTTTCTTTGAAAACAATCAACAAGGCTCTCATACAATTTATGCCAATAAATATGGTATTTTCAGCGATACTTTATCTATTGCAACCACTGCTCCAGCAGCAGCAAAATATTCAACTAAGGTTTTGGCAGAATATTTTACAGGTTCTTGGTGTGGTTGGTGTCCAAGAGTAGATTATAAATTGAATGCTTTTATGGCAGCAAATACTGATTTGTTGGCTATTCAAATTCATAATAACGATATAATGGCTGACAGAAATGTAGATTCTACTTTAAGAGCAACTTATGGTATTTCTTCTGTACCTAATATTTTGATAAATCGTAAGGCATTTTTACAAGAAAATGGCGATGTGATGAATCAATCTGACAGCACATTATTAGCTCCACATTATCAAAAACGTGCAGTAATTGGTTTGGCTCTAAATACTTCTATTACAGGAAATACACTTAATGTAACAGCCAAAACTGGTTTTGATGCTACTATACATGATAGTTTAAGATTGGTTGTTTTATTAGTAGAAGATAATGTAATAGCTCCTCAAACCAATTATTATGACAATAATGATGATTATGCAGGAAATCCATTTTACAACTCAGGAAATCCTATTACCAATTTTGTTCATAATGGCGTTTACAGATTATCTCCTACCACTATTTCAGGTATAACCATACCAGCAGATAAGCAAGTAAAAGATGATGAATATTCTGCTAATTTTTCTTTAGATATAACAGGCTTAAATGCTGCTAATCTGAAAGTTGTAGCTTTTGTAATGTTTGCAGATAGCCAAACAAGAACAGGTATTATGAATGCTCAATGGGTAGCTGCTGGGCAAAATAAAAATTATGATTAAGGTTGTTTCATTGCTGAACGTAGTTCATCTAATCTGGGTCTTAACCTTGCTTTACTTTTATTAAAAATCATTATTCCTTTATCTATTCCTTTTCTTATTTCTTTTTGGCGTTCTAAAGGAATATGCAAGGTTTCTTTACATTCATCAGAACAGCAGCCTTCATATTTTGTAGCACATTCATTACATTGAATAAATAGTAAATGACATCCATCATTTTTGCAGTTAGTATGTGTGTCGCAAGGTTTGCCACATTGATGACATTTAGCAATAATGTCTTCTGTAATTCTTTCTCCTAACCTATTATCAAATACAAAATTTTTGCCTATAAACTTGCTTTTTAAGCCTTGTTCTTGTGCTTGTTTTGCATAATTAATAATACCACCTTCTAAATGAAAAACATTTTTAAATCCATTGTGAAGCATAAAAGCACTTGCTTTTTCGCACCTGATGCCTCCTGTACAATACATAATAATATTTTTATCTTCATTACCCTTCATCATAGATACAGCCATAGGTAATTGTTCTTTAAAAGTATCGCTTGGAATTTCTACAGCTTTTTCAAAATGCCCTACTTCATATTCATAATGATTACGCATATCAATCACTATTGTTTTGTCATCTTGCATTAAAGTATTGGCTTGTTGTGCATTTAAGTATTTACCTTTTTTCTGCATACTAAATGAAGGGTCATTAATACCATCTGCTACAATTTTTTCTCTTACTTTAATTTTTAATACCCAAAAACTTTTACCATCATCGTCAATAGCTATGTTTAAACGTAAGCCATTCAATGGTTCTATACTGTACAAGAATGTTTTGAATAATGCAAAATTGCTTTCTGGCACACTTATTTGGGCATTGATACCTTCTTTAGCTACATACACTCTTCCAAAAACTTTAAGGGGAAAAAAGTGCTTGTACAAATAATCTCTAAACTCTTGTGGATTTTGAATGAGAAAATAACTGTAAAAACTGATGGTAATACGATGTTCAGTTTCTTTCATTAATTGTTCTTTCAGCTCTTTATTGCTAATTCTGTTGTGTAGCACTGCCATATAATAAAATTTTAGACATCATTTTAATCAAGATAAAATAATGTTTCAATTAAATAATGAACCTGTTTGCATAACAGGCAAAATTTTCTGTGCAAAAATAAGTGTTATAAAAGATAGCTGCTCATTTCTGTTTGATATTCTAAAGAAATTTGTTTGGCTTCTTCTGCAAAAGATTCATGTGTACCAGCATAAATAATAGCTCTGCTTATACTAACCAATAAACCACATTCTTTGTTCATACCATATTTACTTACTTCTCTTAAACTACCACCTTGAAAGCCTATACCTGGAACCAATAAAAAATTATCTGGAACAATAGCTCTAATATTGGTTAATTCAACTGCTTGTGTAGCTCCTACTACAAACATTAAATTATTTGGAGTACCCCATTTTGCAATGCTTTCAATTACTTTTTCATAAACAAACCGCTCTCCTACTTTTAATAATTCAAAATCTTTAGCCCCTGCATTAGATGTTAGTCCTAAAACAATTGTAAACTTATTGTCATATTCTAAAAAAGGTCTGATACTGTCTTCTCCCATATAAGGAGCAACAGTTAAAGCATCAAAAGGATAAGTTTCAAAAAATGTTTTTGCATAGTATGATGAAGTATTGCCAATATCTCCTCTTTTTGCATCAGCTATTTTAAAATGAGTATTTGGAATATAGTGTAAAGTTTCTTCCATTATATCCCAACCCTTTGTACCCATTGCTTCATAAAAAGCTGTATTTATTTTATAGCTTACACAATAATTTTTGGTAGCATCTATAATAGCTTTATTAAACTGAACAATAGCATTGGGTATATGTTGAAGATGTTTTGGTATCTTGGTTATGTCAGTATCTAAGCCTACACATAAGTAAGATTTTTTTTGTTGTATTTGCTGTACAAGAAATTCTTTTGTCATGTTGCGAAGCTAAAAAATAATATTATTCATTTTGTAATATAGTTATAGAAAGCTCATAATACGTTGAATATAGGTTTTTGAAATTATTTTTTTAAATTCTAAAACCACTACCATGGTCATGTGTTTTCCCAATATTCTTACCAGAGTTATAAACACCAATTCTAATATCAAACATGATACTTCCATCTGTAATACAATTTAAAAAATTTTCAAACCTAAAATTGTGGTATATTTCTGCATTGGTATAATGGTAATGCTTTTTAGATTTTACTTCTTTAGTATCAGCAAGAACTAATAGTAGATTTTTCATTTTTTTTGCGGCTTTTATTAATGTTTAAAAGTCCCAGTGAACTTTAGATAAAAGCTTGTTGTCAAAGTCTTTAATAAGTAATTCTACTCTTTCATTTTTTCTATCAACATTTAATTGCATTTTATATTTTGAATATATAATAGAAGTTTTATTACCAAATACAGAAGCATATAACTTCTTCTTTTCAGGATGTTTTGCGCCTCTTATTTCTCCATAAGTCTCTCTTAAAAAAGAATTAGCTTTAACTGGATAATCTGGAGATTTAGTAAATAAAGAGATATATGATGTATTAAATAATCTTTGACTTTTTATTTCAAATCCTTCATAATCAGCTTCCTTTTTATTATTCTCTACTACTCCAAATAAATCTTCAAAAGTGTTGCCAATTCCACCATCTGTATTATTGGGTCTTGTACATTCTACAAAACCTAAATCTTTTATTTGATAAAATTTATCTTTTAATGTTTGTATAATTTTCATAAAGATGTTTCTGGTAATAAATCTTTTGGGCTTATATCTAAAGCCTTAGAGATATTATTAATATGGTTTAAATTATATTTTGAGTTAAACTTGAAGCTTTCTATTTTTCCAATAAACCCTGTTGAAACTCCAATAGCAAATGCCAAATCAGTTTGAGACAACTTTTTTTCTTGCCTTATTTGTTTAACTTTATTTATAACATAAGTTTCCATTTTTGTGAGCATTTTTATTTAGTTTTGTTTGGTTGAAATTCTACCTAATTAAATTAAATAACAAATACCTATAGGAAAGCGACATAAAATGATAATAAATAAAGTTTATAATGAAAATTGTCTTGACACTTTAAAGAAGATGCCAGATAATTTTATTGATTTGGTTATAACTTCTCCTCCTTATAATATGAATTTGAGAATAAGAAATGGGCAATATTGTTCTAGGCAAATAGTAAAGGAGTTTAGTACAAAATATGATGGCTTTGATGATAATTTACCAATAGACGAATATTATGCTTTGCATTTACAAGTATTAAAATAACTTATAAGAACTAGTAATATTATATTTTATAATATTCAAATTGTTACAAGAAGTAAGAGAGCTATTTTTAAAATTATTGGAGAACTTTCTGATTATTTAAAAGATATTATTGTTTGGGATAAAGGATATGCACAACCTGCAATGGCTCATAAAGTTTTGAATAGGAGAACTGAACTTATTTTAGTTTTTGATTCAAAAAATGCTATTAGCCGCCAATTTGAAAAAGCCAATTTTGAAAGAGGAACATTAGATGACTTATGGCAAATAAAAAGAGGTAAAAAAATTGCAGATAATCACTCTGCTGTTTTTCCTGAAGAATTAGTTAGCACCATTATTCGTAATTTTTCAAATGAAAATGATATAGTTTATGACCCTTTTATGGGAACTGGAACTACTGCTGTTGTTGCAAAAAAATTAAATAGACATTTTTTGGGTAGCGAATTAAATAAAAAATATTTTGAAGTAATTAAACATAGGTTATTAGAACTTGAAAGCCAATTATTCTAATGCCTCCTTCTCTCCCATCAAAGTATTTATGATAGTTTTTGCTGTTGCTTCATCAAGTATAGGAAACCTTATTTCATCGTTGGTTCTTCCTCCTCTTGTATTCCAACCATAATTTATTTCCATTACCATTGGCTGCTTTTCTTTTATTAGTTTTACACTATTCAGCCATCTGGTATCATCTCTAAATACATTCATTTTGCCATTAACAATAACACTGTTTTGTGTAACAATTATTTCGTGTTGTTGTTTATTATTTGCTGAAATGCTTTTCATAGTTAAATAATATTTCAACAAGCCATAAAAAACTGCAATAACAGATGAAACTAATATAGCAGAAGTTGTAGAAGCAGAACGAGCAATTTTTAAGAAAATAGTTCCTAACACAATTAGCAAGAATGATTCAATAAATGTATTGGTTTTTCTCACTTTTTTTTCATCTTTATAAAACATATTCCATTCATTATTATTCATTTGCCATTGGGCAATTACAAAATTATTGGTGGGAGAATTTGTTTTAATAACATCCACTTCTTTAGTAATTTCTATAATGGGTTGTGCATTTTCTATGGTTGATTGCCTGCTTTCTTTAATTGCTTTTTGATAAAATGTATTAATATTTTTTTTCTTTTTGTTATACTTAATTTGTTTTACAGCAGCCATTACAAATAAACAAGAACAAAAGATTAATAACAACCCTAACAAACCCATTTTATCAGGCAAAGTCATAGTTAAAGCAATAGCAACAGGCAAAATCATTAATGCAAGAAAAAAATAAATAGCCACTACAATAATTGAAAAACTATCTCTATATTTTTCATCCATAAGAGTACTAATTTAATATTAAGTTCAGCACTAAAATAATAAAATATTATTTGAAGCAATGAATTTTAATTTGTCTATTACAGCAGCAATACTCACAAGAACTATCTTTGCTTCTTAACATTTCTATATATGAAGGTTTTTAAGTTTGGAGGAGCAAGTTGTAACTCAGTAGAAAGAATACAGAATATACCTAATATTTTAAAGCAGTATCATCAAGAGCAAATAGTTATGATTGTTTCTGCTATGGGAAAAACAACTAATGCTCTTGAGCAAGTAGTATCTAATTATTATAAGCAGGATAATCAAAAAGCTAAAGCATTATTAGAAGAGATTAAAGAACAACATTTGTTGATAACTAAAAGTTTGCTTAATCATTTATTGAATGAATGTAACAATAAATTGTATGCGTATTTTAGTGAAATTGACAATCTATTATTAATAAAGCCTTCAAAAGAATTTGATTACTACTATGACCAAATTGTTAGTACAGGAGAATTATTAAGTACTTGTATTATTAGCTTTTATTTGAATGAAGCAGGTATAGAAAATATTTTGTTAGATGTAAGAAATATTGTAAAAACAGATAACAATTTTAGAGATGCTACTATTTTATGGGAAGAAACAAGTGCAAACATGGTAGCTACAAAATTGCATCCTTCATTAACCATAACACAAGGTTTTATTGGCAGTACCAATAATGGTGAAAGTACTACCTTAGGAAGAGAAGGAAGTGATTATTCAGCAGCCATTTTTGCCAATATTTTACATGCTGATAGTTTAACTATTTGGAAAGATGTAGAAGGTGTAATGAATGCTGACCCAAAAGCTTTTGCTGATGTACAATTAATTAATGAACTTAGTTTTAATGAAGTAATTGAAATGTCTTATTATGGTGCTCAAGTGATTCATCCAAAAACCATTAAACCATTACAAAACAAAGAGATTCCATTGTATGTAAAATCTTTTTTAGATAGTTCTTTACAAGGCACAGTTATATCTGCAAAAGAAATTAATAACCTCCCCCCTATTATTGTTATCAAAGAAAAACAGGTATTAATTCATTTACATACAAAAGATTTTAGTTTTGTAGGCGAAAAACCCATTGCTGCTTTATACAAAATATTTTCAGCACTTAAAATAAAACCCAACCTTATACAAACAGGAGCTATTAGTATTCAAATATGTTTAGATAATTGGGAAGATAAAATAGAACAACTAACAGCTCATTTATCTACTTTATTTACTATTCAAAAGCAAATAGATTTAGAGTTATTAACCATTAGACACTATACAAAAGATTTAAAAAATAAGATGCTGAATAAAAAAAATATTATTCTTTTGCAACAAACTAAAGAAACAATTCAAGCATTGTATTTAATGTAAAATTAAAGTTACCTTTACTGCATTATGGGAGAATATTCATTAGGTGATGCCATGAAAAATTTTATACGCCAAAGCAAATTACGCAATGGTATTAGAGCTGTGCAAATAGAAGAAGTGTGGGAAGAAATTATGGGCAACACTATTGCTAAATACACAGATAAAATTGAAATTGTTAATCAAACACTTTTTATTAGAACATATATTGCTGCTTTAAAAAATGAATTAATGTTTCAAAAGCAACAAATCATTGACAGAGTAAATGAAAAATTTGGTGAAAAGGTCATTAACAATGTGGTGATACAATAAAAGGCAATGTGGTTAAATATTTTCTATAATTGCCAAACAAGTTTTAATTAACTTTTCTACTGCTGCTGCACTGTCTTTACTAAATTCTTTTCTTACCCTGTTGGCAATAATAACATTGATACTTAAACATTGATGACCCAATAATTTTCCTAAGCCATAAATAGCACTTGTTTCCATTTCAAAATTACTGATACGATGATTGCCAAAAGAAAAATCTGTAAGGTTATCTACTAATGTAGGATTGGAAATTCCTAACCTTAAAATTCTTCCTTGAGGTCCATAAAAACCAGGGCAGGTAACTGTAATACCTCTATGAAATCCTTCTACAAAATGCTTAATAATATTTGTACTACATGATGCAATATAAGGCTGAACATTGCCTGTAAGTTGTGTATGAGCAATAAAATGTTGAAGCAACTGTTGCTCTTCTGAATTCATTTGAAGCCTATAGAAATTTAATAAATTATCTAATCCTAAACCATGTGTACCACTTACTAAACCATCTACAGGAATATCGCCTTGCAATGAACCTGAAGTTCCCAAACGAATAATGGTTAATGGTGTATGTGTAGATTTGATTGTTCTATTAGTAAAGTCAATATTTTTTAAAGCATCTAATTCGTTAAGAGCTATATCTATATTATCAGGTCCAATACCTGTAGAAATTACAGTAATTCTTTTTTTGCCTACATAACCTGTATGAGAAATAAACTCTCTATGTTGTCTTTTAACTTCAATTTTATCAAAGTATTTACTAACAATAGCTACTCTGTCAGGGTCGCCAACAGTAATAATAGTATCAGCTAATTCATCTGGAGTTAAATCAATATGATAAATGCCTCCACGATTATTAATGATTAATTCAGATTCTTCTATTCTACTCATATCAAAGATTTTGTTTTAAAACAATAAAGTTAAATGAATTTATTTATTCAATAGATTTTATAGCACCATCTTGCTTTTTAATAAAGTATAAATGTTTATTTTCAAAATAGTCTATACTGGGCGTTGCATTTTTATTTAATATAGGTTGTATATTAAAGTCTGTAAAAATTTTAAATGTAGTATCAGAAGCTAAATAAGTAATAAAATCAGTTGGATATTTTACCAATAAATGACAAAAATTATAAGTTATTTCATAGCCTTTTAAAAACCAATCGCTGGCTCTTGCATAAAATTTTTCTCTATAAATATCGGTCAAATATTTTCCAAAACCTTCTCCTCTTTTAAAGTTGTATGGAGTTGAGTAAATAATTTCAATGCCTTTAGTTATTTCATCCATTGAGGGTTTATTAAAATCTTTAATACCACTCCATGTAGGCATACCAACGGCTATAGAAGAATAATTTTTTAGAGCAGTAAGACTGTTTACTAATCTTATTCCAAAATTTTCATTTACAGTACCACAGATAACTACATTATTTTTGGTACTATCTAAAGCATTTCTTAATTGGTTGGTAGAAAAAGAATCTGATAATATTACTGTTTTATATTTTAAAGCAACAGAGGGTGTTAGTTCACCCATTTCAGTAAAAATATTTTCAATGTCATTTTCTAATTTTCCTTTTCGTTTTATATAAATTAAATTTTTTGCTGAATGATTTTTTTGTATGTATTTATATATTCCTTCACAATGAGAACGAAGAGAAGAGTTTAGTAAAACAAAATAAGGGTTGTCTTCTACCCCACCATCATTAGGATAAGTAGCAGAAATTAATGGTATTTTTTTATGCTTTGCAAAATCTGCTAAAGGCTTTATTTCATTTCTATCTTTAAAAGATACAATCATTAAAGAAACACTATCCCACACTTTTTGAGCCAATACTTTTTTTATAGGTAGTGTTTTACTTTTAGTGTCAAAGAATAAAATTTCTAATGGCATTTTTTCACTTTGCAGTGAATCTATTGCCATCATTACACCATTATAAAAATCTAACCCAGGTAAAATTTTTCTTGGTAAAGCATTTCCTGTTATTTTAAATATATCTCCATTAAATGCAGAGTCTATAAATATAGGTGCTAATACAGCTACTTTATAAATAACTTTTGTAGAGCTATCTATGGTAGTAGTAGTATCAGTTTGTGCATTTCCTGTAAAAAAACTTTGTATAAAAATTATTAATAGAAAAATATATTTCATATCATACTTAAATTGCTTAATTAGTATAAATATAGTGCCAAAATTTTAAAATTCATTATTCCCACTCTATAGTAGCTGGAGGTTTACTACTAATATCATACACTACCCTATTAATACCTCTTACATTATTAATAATTTCATTAGACACATTGGCTAAAAAGTTGTAAGGCAAATGTGCCCAATCTGCAGTCATTCCATCTACACTTGTAACTGCTCTTAATGCTACAGTATATTCATAAGTTCTTTCATCTCCCATTACGCCAACACTTTTTACAGGCAATAAAATTGTACCAGCTTGCCAAACTTGGTTATACAAACCTGCTGTTTTTAACTGTTGCATATAAATAGCATCTGCATCTTGTAATAATTGTACTTTTTCTTCAGTTATTTCTCCTAAAATTCTAATAGCAAGACCAGGTCCTGGGAAAGGATGTCTATTAATCATCTCTTCAGGAATGCCTAATTCTAAACCCACTTTTCTTACCTCATCTTTAAATAAAAAACGAAGAGGTTCTACTAATGCTAAGTGCATAGTATCTGGCAAACCTCCTACGTTATGATGGCTTTTTATTGTAGCACTTGGACCATGTACACTTACACTTTCTATTACATCAGGATAAATAGTTCCTTGCCCTAAAAATTTTGCTTCATTTATTTTTTGTGCCTCTTTTTGAAATACATCAATAAACAGTTTACCAATTATTTTTCTTTTTTGTTCAGGGTCAGTTTTATCTTTTAAAGCATCGTAAAATAATTGCTTTGCATTAATACCTGTAACATTCAAATCTAATTGCTGATAGGTTTTCAGCACTTGTTCAAATTCATTTTTTCTGAGTACTCCATTATCTACAAAAATACCATGTAGTTTTTTACCAACTGCTTTACTGATAAGCATAGCAGCTACAGTACTATCTACACCACCACTTAAAGCCATTATTACATGAGCATTGCCAATTTGTTTTTGTAGTGCTGCTATCGTTTCTTGTACAAAAGATGTAGGTGTCCAATCTTGTTTACAATGACAAACTTCAACTAAAAAATTTTTGATAATATTTTTTCCTTCAGATGAATGATATACTTCTGGGTGAAACTGTAATCCATACAATGGATATGTATTGGTAGTAATTTTTTTAAATGCAGCTATAGGAATATTTTCTGTAGTAGCTAAAGTGATAAAATTTTCAGGTAATAATGCAATGCTATCACTATGGCTCATCCAAACTTGTGAGTTATTATTAATATGGGTAAATAAAATATCTTGTTGTTCAATTTGTAGTGCAGCACGTCCATATTCTCTTTTATTACTTTTATCTACTCTTCCTCCAAATTCTTTTGCAGTAAGTTGTGCTCCATAACAAATACCTAAAACGGGTACTTGTTGTACAAAATGAGCAATATTAACAGCAGGATTATTTGTATCATTTACACTATATGGGCTACCACTTAAAATAATGCCTTTTATTGAATTGTCTATTTCAAAAGGTTTATTATAAGGAATAATTTCACAATAAATATTGGCTTCTCTTACACAGCGAGCAATGAGTTGTGTAAACTGACTACCAAAGTCTAAAATGAGCATTTTTTCTGTCATGCAACGAAGATAAGTTTTTGCTTAATGATAGGAATATTTGAAAAGAAATATTGTGTTTTTTCAAACACATTTTTGAAGAAAATGTAAGTACAAGGTTAAATCAAAGTGAAATAGATTTTATACACAATACTTAAAACAAAACTGCCCTGATTTTTCAGGGCAGTTGTATATTTTATGAGATAGATATTATTTAATTTCTATCAATTTTAATTCTACTCTTCTGTTCATAGCTCTACCAGCAGCAGTTTTATTATCTCCAATTGGATTTTCTGGTCCATATCCTTTTGCAGATAAACGGCTTGCATCAATACCTTTCTTTTTAAAGTAAGCTAAAACAGCATTGGCACGTGATTGAGAAAGTTTAAGATTAGATGCAGCTTTACCTACATTATCTGTATATCCTTCTATATCTATGCCTAATGTTTCATTGCCTTTTTCATTTAATAATGCTACAACAGTATCTAAAGATTTGTAGCTCTTAGCCAATAAAGTATATTTACCTGTAGCAAAATAAATATTCTTAGCTGCCATTTCTACTTTTTTCTTTTTCTCTTCTGTAATGATAGGGCAACCTTGATTAGATGCAGGTCCTGCAATAGTAGGACATTTATCTTCTTCATCATTAACACCATCTTTATCAGTATCTGGTATTGGACAACCTTGATAACGTGCTAATCCTGGTACAGTAGGGCATTTGTCTTCTTCATCATTAATACCATCTTTATCAGTATCTGGTATTGGACAACCATGATATTTAGCTACACCTGGAACAGTAGGGCATTTGTCTTCTTCATCATTAATTCCATCGTTATCAGTATCTGGTATTGGACAACCATCATATTTTGCTATACCTGGCACAGTAGGGCATTTATCTAAGCTATCTACAATACCATCTTTATCTGTATCAACAGGCTCAACCTTTTTAGGAGGCATTGGAGCTTCTACTGGTTTTTCTACTACTTTCTTTTCAACTAATGGAGTCCCTATTCCTAATGAATAATTCAAATTATAATTAGTAGTAGTATGCGTAATAGGAATATTTAATGAAACATCTGTAAATAAAAATGCATCACCCCCGCCTAAGTTTACTTGAAAACCGCCTCCAAAAGGCATAAATGCACCAAAATAAGAACCTCCCAACATACTGGCACCTACACCTCCTGATACATAAGGTACTAATGTATATTTATCAGTTAATAACTTTAAACGAACAGTAGCATCTAACTCTAATAAAAACTTCTCAGAATTTAATGTTTTACCTTTTAAGAAAGGATACTTTACAAAACTTCCACGTAGGTTTGAAGCAAAATCTATATGGTTAGATAATCCTTTCAAATAAGTTACACCCAATCCTGGGTACATTTCAGAAAGTTTTGCCCATTGATTATTGCCTAAAACTGAAGATAAAGATGTAGTCCCTACTCTATCAGGTGTTACAAAATCTTTCATAAAAAAGTTAATACTAAGTGTTGGTCTTTTCTTATAATCAGTTTTATTTGATTGTGCAAAAGATGCAGTTGTCATAGATATAACAACTAACAAAAGAAAAATTTTCTTCATATTACATTTAATTAATTCATGCAAAATTAAGGATGTGAAATAAAATAAACGAATTTTACTTATTCACTTTTGAATATTTTTTAAACAATCTGTCTATAATTGGCAGTATTAACCATATACTGCCCTTTAAGAATAGCATTTTTTAGGCTTTTTTAGGGTAAAGCTATAGAGGGATTTTTTTAGCTTTATCATCTGACTACATATAGTTAATCCATAACTCTCAAGTCTTCATTTTCTTTCAACTTCTTAACTCTCTACATAACTTTCAATAGGCTCACAAGTGCAAATTAAATTTCTGTCGCCATGTGTATTATTAACTCTTGATACACTTGCCCAAAATTTATTTTGTTTTACATATTGTAATGGAAAAGCAGCTTGTTCTCTTGTATAGGAATGTGTCCAATCATTAGCACAAATTACAGCTTGTGTATGTGGTGCATTTTTTAAAGGATTATCTGCTTTATCATAAGTGCCATTTTCTATGGAAGCTATTTCTTTTCTGATAGAAATTAAGGCATCACAAAAACGGTCAAGCTCTGCTTTATCTTCACTTTCTGTAGGTTCTATCATAATAGTTCCTGCAACAGGAAAACTCATAGTTGGTGCATGAAAACCATAATCCATCAAACGTTTAGCCACATCTTCTGCTTCAATACCTGCTATTTGTTTAAATGGTCTTAAATCAACTATAAATTCATGAGCACAAGTTCCATTAGCACCAGTATATAAAATAGCATAATGTTCTTTTAATCTTTCCTTCATATAGTTAGCATTTAAAATAGCATATTCAGTAGCCATTTTTATACCATCATATCCTAACATTTTTATGTAAGCATAGCTTATTAATAAAATAGATGCACTACCAAAAGGTGCAGCACTTACAGCATGACTACTATGGACTGTGGACTGTGGGCTGTGAACTTCTACATGAATTGGTAAATGTTTGGCTAAATGAGCTTTTACACAAATTGGTCCAACTCCTGGACCTCCTCCTCCATGAGGTATAGCAAATGTTTTGTGCAAGTTTAAATGACAAACATCTGCTCCTATAATACCTGGAGAAGTTAAACCTACTTGTGCATTCATATTAGCTCCATCCATATACACTTGTCCTCCATTATCATGTATAATAGCACATATTTCTTTTATTCCTTCTTCAAACACTCCATAAGTACTTGGATAAGTAACCATTAATGCTCCTAAGTTTTCTTTATGTTGTTCTGCTTTTGCTTTTAAATCTGCAATATCAATAGTACCATCTTCATTACTTTTTACAACAACTACTTTCATACCTGCCATTACAGCACTTGCAGGGTTTGTACCATGTGCAGAAATTGGAATTAACACAACATTTCTATGTGCATTATTATTGGCTTTATGATAAGCCATAATAGTTAGCAATCCTGCATATTCTCCTTGTGCACCACTATTTGGTTGTAAGCTACAAGCATCAAAACCAGTGATGTTGCATAAGAAATCTGATAGTTCATTGATAATTTGTATCATACCTTCTGCCTGATTAATAGGAACAAAAGGATGCAACTGACTAAACTCTGCCCAACTAACAGGCATCATTTCTGTAGCTGCATTTAATTTCATGGTACAGCTACCTAATGAAATCATGCTTGTATTTAAAGAAAGGTCTTTATTTTCTAATTGTTTTATATAACGCATCATTTGGCTTTCACTTCTGAAAGTATTGAATATAGGATGTGTTAAATATTCAGAAGTTCTTGTAGCATAAGAAGGAATAGCAGTAAGTATATCTTCACTATCAAATTCTATTTCAGCCTCATTTTTTCCTAAACTTTCTGCAAATACATACACAATATCCAATACATCTTTTTGTGTAGTCGTTTCATCTAAACTAATGCTTATTAAATTTTCATTGATATAACGAAAGTTGATTTGATGTTTTTCTGCTATTGCTTTAATAGAAGCAGTATTGGCTTCTACAGCTATTGTATCAAAGTAGGCAGTATTGATATTTTTAAATCCTAATGCTTGTAAACTATTGCTCAAAACTTGTGTTAATAAAGCTACACGTGTAGCAATATTTTTTAACCCCTCTGCACCATGATATATTGCATACATAGCAGCCATATTTGCTAACAATGCTTGTGCTGTACAAATATTGCTGGTTGCTTTTTCTCTTTTAATGTGTTGCTCTCTTGTTTGCAATGCCATTCGTAAAGCTCTATTTCCTTTAGCATCTATACTTACACCAATAATTCTACCTGGTATGCCTCTTTTAAAGTCATCTTTAGTTGCAAAAAAAGCAGCATGAGGACCCCCAAAACCTAATGGCACACCAAAACGTTGAGAGTTGCCTACTGCAACATCTGCACCTAATTCGCCTGGAGAAGTTAATAATGTTAATGCTAATAAATCTGTAGCCATAACTACAAAGCCTCCTATGGCATGTACATTATTAATAAAATTTCTATAATCATCTATAGCTCCAAAATTATTAGGATATTGAATTAATGCACCAAAATAACTTTCATCTAATGGTGCATTGGTATAGTTGCCAAAAGCTAATTCAATATTTAAAGGAGTAGCCCTTGTAATTAATACATCTTTTGTTTGTGGGAAAACGGCTTCATCTACAAAAAATTTTTTCTTCTTTTCTGTATCACCATGATGATAAAACATACTCATTGCTTCTGCTGCTGCTGTGGCTTCATCTAATAAAGAAGCATTTGCTAAAGGTAAGCCTGTTAAATCGCTTACCATAGTCTGAAAGTTTAATAAACTTTCTAAACGACCTTGACTTATTTCTGCTTGATAAGGTGTGTATTGTGTGTACCAACCTGGGTTTTCAAAAATATTACGCAGTATAACACTTGGTGTAATAGTATTATAATAACCTTGACCTATATAGGTTTTAAATAGTTTATTTTTTGCTGCTACTGTTTTTACATCATTCAAATATTCATACTCACTAATAGCTGAAGGGGTTTGTAGGTTATTTTGTAACCTAATACCTTTTGGTACAGTTTTATCAACCAATTCATCTATACTATTGATACCAATAGTTTGTAACATTTCTTTAGTATCAGTACTGTTAGCTGTTCCTATATGTCTTTTTTGAAACTCTGTGCTTTGCTGTTGAAATAAATTCATATTGAAAAATATTTAAAAAATTGCCGCAAAGGTAAGCTGTAAAGAAATACTAATAGGTGTTTGATATGAGATAATGTCATTAAATGTGGATAAAACTAAGTTATATATCAATATAATTACCTCAAAGTCTTATTATCATTCTACTATCTTTGACTTATGGAGGTAAATCTTTCAGATAATTGGCAAAAGAAAAGTGCTGAAAAGCAAAAACAATACAAAACTTTTTTGCAACGTGCAGATAAAAATAAAGTACTGAAACAATTACCTAATCTGCACGAAGAAGCTTTTGAAAAAATAGATTGTTTAACTTGTGCTGCTTGTTGTAAAAATTATTCCCCTCGTTTTAAAACACCAGACATTAAACGAATAAGTAAGCATTTAAAAATGAAGGAAAGTGTTTTTATTGACACTTATTTAAACTTAGATAAAGATGGAGATTATGTAGTAAAATCAACACCATGCCCATTTTTAGGAAAAGATAATTATTGTAGCATTTATAAACATCGTCCAAGCGATTGTCAAAGATTTCCTTATACCAATGAAGATGTTTTATTGAAGCGACCACAAATCACTTTAAAAAATGCAACTTTTTGCCCTGCTGTTTTTTATGTTATGGAGAAACTGACAGAAAAATAATTGCTATAACATATTACCTGCACACAAAATCCACCAACTATAATTGTTTGCTTCGTGTGCTGCTGATGGTTGAAAATTCCTATTCATCAACTCTTTTTTAACAATACCATTTGTCATTAATTTTTGTTTAGCTTCTTGCATCAAATCTTTAATAGCATTGTGTTGCATCCATTGTTGTTGTGGAGGTTCATAACCAATTTTATCTTTTCTCCAAACAATTTTTGAAGGAAGTTTATCTATCATTGATTGGCGTAAAATATGCTTGGTAAAGCCATTTTGTATTTTATATTTTGCTGGTAGGCTGAAAATAAATTCAACCAATTCGTATTGTAAAAATGGTAATCTCACTTCTCTCCCATGAGCCATTGAATTTCTATCGGCATAGCGTAATAAATCTTCTAACCCAAATTGAAAAGTATTGTAATGCAAAATATCATTTAATTGTTTGACAACTGGTTTTTCTATTATACTTTTATCAAACGATGAGTGAATAAAATCAGCAGCTAAGAAGGGATGATTATTGATTTGTTTTTGAAGTGTAGATGATAATTTTTTAGAGGCTAAATTTGGCAAAAAAGCAGCCAAATAATTTTTATAATTCCACTCTACTTGATGATAATTTTTCTTAGTTGCATCTATTTCATTTATTAAAGTAGTAAACCGAAATTTTCTTAATAATTCTTGCCAATACCAATGATAGTATTTTGTATAACCTGCAAGCATTTCATCTGCTCCTTGCCCATCTAATAAAACTGTAACATTATGTTTTTTAGCTAACTCATAAATTTTGTATTGCACATAAATACTACTGCTCTGAAAAGGCTCTTCTTGATGATAGATTAATTTTTCAAAATCATCTAAAAAGTCTTGTGCAGTAGGCGTTTTAGTAAAATTTTCTACATTAAATTCATTTTTAACTAATTGAATAAATTTTGTTTCATCTTTTTCAAAATCTGGGAATACAGCAGAAAAAGTTTTGGGCTGTTGATGATTATTTTTTGTAGAAATTTCATTAATAATTGCTACAATAGATGAACTATCTAAACCTCCACTTAAACAAGTACCAATAGCAACATCACTTCTTAATCTTCTTTGTACAGATTGTATCAATAATGCATAAAAATGGTCTGCAATTTTTTCTTCATTCCAAGAAGCATATTTTGAAGTATTTATTTCAGGTTGCCAATATTTATAGACAAATAAATCATTTTTATCTACCTTAAAAATTAAAGCATGTGCTGCTGGTAATTTTTTAATATTAGTGTAAAATGTTTCTGATGCATTGGAGGGATTACTTACAAAACCTGCTGATAAATATGCCAACAACAAACGATGATTAATTTGTTTTTCTATACCTACACTCCACAAGGCTTTCATTTCACTTGCAAAAATAAATTGCTCTTTGTCATGATAATAATACAAAGGCTTTTCGCCAAATCTATCTCTTGCTATAAATATTTTTCTTTCTTGCTCATTCCAAATGGCAAAAGCAAACATCCCATCTATATATGGCAAACATTTTTCTTGATAACAATCATACAGTGCCAATAAAACCTCAGTATCGCTATTGGTAGAAAATGTATATCCTTTCTTTATTAATTCATTTTTTAATTCTATATAATTATAAATTTCTCCATTAAAAACAATAGTGTATTGATTATTGTTAAAAGAATAGTGCATTGGTTGAGCTGCATTTTCACTCAAATCAATTACAGATAATCTTCTATGTGCAAAGCCAACAGTTGTAGAGTTGTTTATCCAAAAGCCTTCTCCATCAATACCTCTATGCTTAATGGCAGTTGCCATCTTATGCAATTTATCTTGCTCAACTAAATGAGCATTGTAAGAAGCAATTCCTGCAATACCACACATGAAAATTTTTTTAGTATTTATAAAATTTCAGCAAAAAATTATTAAAGAATTAATCCTTGTAAAAACAAATAAGCAAAACCAAAATAAATAATTAGTCCAGTAACATCAACTAATGTTGCAACAAATGGTGCTGATGAAACTGCAGGGTCTGCTCCTAATCTTTTTAAAACAATGGGTAACATACTACCATTTAAAGTGCCCCATAATACTACACCAAGTAAGCTAAAACCCACAGCAAAACCAATTAAAATATAATGAACCCCATAAATATCAGGAAAAATAGAATGCCACACCATAATTCTTAAAAAACCAATTATTCCTAAAACTGCTCCTAATAATAAACCACTAATAATTTCTCTACGCATTACACGCCACCAATCTTTGATAGTTATTTCACCAACAGCCATTGCTTGTATAATTAATGTAGATGCTTGTGAACCACTATTACCACCACTACTAATAATTAAAGGAATAAATGTGGCTAAGAAAACTGCTTTTGCAATTTCTTCTTCAAAATAAACCATAACAGAAGCAGTTAATAACTCTCCCAAAAACAATACAGTAAGCCATAAAATTCTTTTTCTAAAAAGTTTTAAAATAGGAATATCTAAATAAGGCTCATCAAAGGCTTCTGTACCACCCATTTTTTGCATGTCTTCACTAAACTCTTCATTGGCTACCCACAAAATATCGTCAATAGTTACTATGCCTAAAAGTTTGTTATTATCATCTAAAACAGGCAAGGCAACTCTATTGTTCATTTTAAATATTTGGCTGGCATATTCTTGGTCATCATTCACATGCAATGCAACAATTCTTCTATCAATCAATTCTTCAACCTTTTTATCTGGCGAAGCCAAAATAATATCACGTATTCTTATATCATCTACAAATTCGCCTTGTTCGTCTATAACATAAATTACATCAATCGTTTCACTATTCTTACCAAATTTTCTTATTGTATTTAAAACTTCTGTTACAGTATTGTAAGCATATACATACACATAATCTGGTGTCATTAAACGCCCTACACTATCTTCAGGATAACCTAATAAAGAAAGGGTTATTTTTCTTTCTTCTACATCTAATAATTTTATTAAATCTCTTATAGCAGTTTTGGGCAATTCTTCTAAAAAATCTGTTCTATCATCGGCAGGAAGTTCATTTAATAATTCAGCAGTTTTATTGCTCGGCAATTCTTTAATGATTTGTTTTTGAGTAGTTACATCCAATATCTTAAAAACCCTTGCTGCTCTTTTAACAGACATGCTTGAAAGAATAGTAGCTTCTTCTGATGGGTTATCATTAACCAAATCAGCAACATCGCTAATATTTTGATTATCTAAAAAATCTTTAATAGCAACTTTGTCTTGCGTAGATGCAAGATGCATGTATTGCTCTTGTAAATCTTTTAATTCTATTTCCATGCTCATGGGTGCAATTTACAATGTTGTTATATTTTTTTTCATATTACTTTCGTTATAATTTAAAATTAATATGATTTTACCTATTTTATTTATAGCAGAAAGTCTGCATAAAGGTAAAGGTGTTTTTACAGCAGAACCTATTCCATCTAATACTACAATAGAAATTTCGCCTGTATTTATTTTAAGTAGTCAGGAAAGAGAAATTGTTGAGCAAACAAAATTATACAACTATATTTTTGAATGGGGAGCAGATGAAAAACAAGGTGCTTTAGGTATGGGATATATCTCTATATACAACCATAATTATTTGGCAAATTGTACTTATGATATGGATTATGATAATGAAACAATAAGCATTAAAACAGTAAGAAACATTGATGCTGGAGAAGAGCTTTTTATCAACTATAATGCTATCTACAATGATACAACTCCTATTTGGTTTGATGCTATATAATTTCATAGTAAGGGAAAGAAAATAATGAAATTATTACTTAATTAATTTTTCCACAACCTATATTTGCAGCTATTAAAAAATAGGCATCAATTCGGGTGGTGGCGCAGTCCGGTAGCGTACTTGTATGGGGTGCAAGGGGTCGCTGGTTCGAATCCAGTCCACCCGACAAAAAGTTATCTTATAAACAGATAACTTTTTTATTTTGCCAAATAAGTACTATAAAAGAAATTTTAAAACTATATTGCACAAAATTTTCAGCAGCCATCTATATGAAAATTCTTCTAAAAAAAGTATTAATAGCCAACTCTGCAAGTGTTTTTAATAATACAATAAAAGATATTCTTATAGTAAATGGTATTATTCAATCCATTCAAGATAATATAATAGCAGAAGCAGATACTGTTATAGAAGAAAAAGATATCATCGTTTCTTCTGGTTGGGTAGATTGTTTTGCTCATTTCTGCGACCCTGGATTTGAATATAGAGAAACTGTAGAATCTGGTAGTAAAGCTGCTATGGCAGGTGGTTTTACCCAAGTATTTGTTTTGCCTAACACTTTGCCTATTATTCAAAATAAATCGCAGGTAGAATATATTGTACAAAAATCTAAACAATTACCTATTACTATATTTCCTTTAGGAGCACTTACCAAAAATGCAGAAGGAAAAGAATTAGCAGAAATGTATGATATGTATCAAAGTCGTGCTATTGCATTTAGTGATGGATTAAATCCTGTACAAACACCTGGTTTATTTTTAAAAGCATTGCAATACACTAAAGCATTTAATGGTACTATTATTCAAATGCCTATTGATAAATCAATAAGTGCAAATGGTTTGATAAATGAAGGAATTATTTCTACACAATTAGGATTACCAGGGTTACCAACTATTGCAGAAGAAATAATGATTAAAAGAGATATTGATTTGCTAAGATATACTGAAAGTAAATTGCATATAACAGGCATTAGTACTGCCAAAAGTATAGCTTTAATTAAAGCAGCCAAAGCAGAAGGTTTGCAAATTAGTTGTAGTGTTACACCTTATCATTTATTTTTTAATGATGAAGATGTACAACAGTATGATACCAATTTAAAACTAAATCCTCCGTTAAGAACTAAAGCAGATATGCTATCATTACAACAAGCTGTAATAAATGGTGATATAGATTGTATAGCTACTCATCATTTACCTCAAAATAATGATGAAAAAATTTGTGAGTTTGAATATGCTGCAAACGGAATGATTGGTTTACAAACTGCTTTTGCTGCTATAAATCATGCAATACCACAGCTAAGCAATGATGCCATAGCTGCACTTTTCAGTCATAATGCTACTACTATTTTTGGGTTAGAAAAAAATAATATAGAAGAAGGAACAAAAGCTAACTTAACTTTATTTAGCAGAACAGAAAAAACTATTTTGAATAAAGAAAATAATAAAAGTAAATCTTATAACACACCATTTGCTGATAAAGAACTTAATGGAAAAGTAATAGGTGTAATAACAAAAAATAATTTATACATTAACTAAAACAAACAATTATGGAAACAAAACCAATTTCTCCAGCCGTAAAAGGATTATTAATTTCATTGCTACTAATAGTTTTTGGCTTAATAACTTATTTTATTGGATTTGGACAAGATAAAAGTTTACAACTTTTGCAATATGTTATTTTGGGTGGTGGTATTATTTGGAGTTGTATAGAGTATGCCAAAAAATTAAATGGTAATGTAACATTTGGAAACACATTTGCCCATGGATTTAAAGTAACAGCAGCCATAACAGGAATTATGGCACTCTATACTTTTATAGCTTTAAAATTTATTATGCCCGAAATGTCAGATTTAGCAGTAGAGCAAGCAAGAAAAAGCATGATGGAAAATAAACAATTAACTGCCGAACAAGTTGAACAAGCTATTACCATGACTAAGAAATTCTTTGTTCCATTTGCACTGGCAGGTGTTATAGTTGCTTTCTTAATTATTGGCACTATTTTCTCATTAATTGGTGCTGCTGTTGCAAAGAAAAGCGCAAATTACAACCCAATACAGAATCAGTAATTTCAATATGGATATATCAATAGTAATACCATTATACAACGAAGAAGAATCACTAACAGAATTAAGTGAATGGATAACCAATGTAGTTACCAGCAATCATTACAGCTATGAAATTATTTTTGTAGATGATGGTAGTACTGACAATAGTTGGCAAGTAATAGAAAAACTTCATGCAAATAATGCAAACTTAAAAGGCATTAAATTTCAAAGAAACTATGGTAAAAGTGCTGCATTAAATGAAGGCTTTAGAGCAGCCAAAGGCAATGTAGTAATAACAATGGATGCAGATTTGCAAGACAGCCCAGACGAAATTCCTGCTTTATTTAACATGATACATGAAAGTAATTTTGATATAGTTAGTGGCTGGAAGAAAAAGCGTCATGATAATACTTTCACTAAAAATATTCCTTCAAAAATTTTCAATGCTGCTGCACGTTGGAGCAGTGGTATAAAACTGCATGATTTTAATTGTGGATTGAAAGCCTATAAAAACAAAGTAGTAAAAAGTATAGAAGTGTATGGCGAAATGCACAGATATATTCCTGTAATAGCTAAATGGGCAGGGTTTAGAAAAATTGGTGAAAAAGTAGTAGAACACAGAGCCAGAAAATATGGCAAAACAAAATTTGGTTTAGAAAGATTTATCAATGGATTTTTAGATTTAGCTACCATTAGTTTTGTAAGCAGATTTGCCAAAAAACCAATGCACTTTTTTGGATTGTATGGAACACTATTTTTTTTATGTGGTTTTTTAATGAGTATTTATTTAATCATTGCAAAATTTACTATTGCAAACTTTGCCTTAACCAATAGACCTGCTTTTTATATAGCCCTTGTAGTAATGATTATTGGTATGCAACTTTTTCTTACAGGCTTTATAGCTGAAATGGTTAGTAGAAATGCACCTGAAAGAAATAGTTATTTAATTGAAAATAGAATTGAGTGATTAAACTTTAAATAAAGTAAAATGAAATTTTTATCTTTTGTTATTGCGATTACACTTTCTGTATTTTGTTTTTCTTAAGATACAAGAGAAATTGTACTTTCTAAAGGACAGAAATTTCAAATAAATCTTGAAATTCAATATAGGATACTAATGACACCAAACAACCAGAAATACACTAAAGAAATTAATGTTAATTATTCTCTATTATATGAATTAACAGTTGAAAATAATACGGATAATATTTTTACTCTTTCCAATGTGCTTATTAAAGCAAAAGCAAGTATGATATATGATAATGAAGAAATAATATATAATTCAGAAAAGCCTAACCCAACTAATCAACTTACTAAACGTTTCGATGAGCTACTGAATGAGCCTTTTTATTATACATTTCAAAATGGCTGTTGCATTAAAAGAAAAAATGACCATATAAGAAAAAAGTATCTTTCATATCTTACAGGTAGTCCTGACTTGGAAATGTTCAATGAATTTGTAGAATCTTTGTTTATAGCATTACCAAATGATTTAAAATTAAAAACTGTGTTCAATTCTAATACTACTATTATTCCATCAGATAGTGATAATGCTTATATACAATTTAAAACTGAATCTATTAAAGGAGTCTTGTTACATTATCTTTGAAAGTAATTGAAGAAAATAATACTATACCAAGTAATTTTAAAGGAAAAGCAATAGTTGATATAAATTCAGGATTAATCAAAAAAATGAATTGCAAAACTTCTCAAAAAGAAACTTTTTCTCAAGAAGGTTCTAAATTTTTCGTTGAAATGTATATGAAATTAAATTGGACAGCCGAAGAAATAAAATAGTAACCTTTAAATGCTTATTTTGCAGCCAACTTTTTTATAAAACAAAAAATAATAACAATCATGAAAAAAATTACACTAATTGTTGCTGCTTTATTTACAACAACTTTTGGTTTTGCACAAACCAATGGTAAAATAAAGCTTGAAAAAGGTAAAAAATTAATGATGGAAAGTGAAGTTGTAACTTCTACTTTAATAAGTATGATGGGACAATCCATTGAAAATAAAACAAATACAAATTCCACCAATAAAATTGTAGTTGAAGATGTAATTGGCGATACCTATAAAATAACCAATACACCTGTAAAGATAAAAATGACTGTTGAGGCAATGGGCGAAACAATGGAATATGATTCTGAAAAACCAAATGCAACCAGCGAGCTTTCTAAAAAATTAGATGAAAGCTTAAATGAACCACAAACAATGATGATAGATAATCAAGGTAAAAAGATTTCAAGTAAAGAGGATAATGCAAAAAAAGGTACAGAAGATGGTGAAGAAGAAGTTGATATTAGACATGCATTTATTCCAATACCTGAGAATATTAAAGTTGGAGACAAATTTGAAGCAAGTGATATTGATAAAGATTCAAATACATCAAGCTCTATAAAATACACAGTTAGAAGTATTGATGGTGATATAGCAAGATTAACTTTTACTGGAAAAATTAAATCTGAAGGAGTTACTGAAAGACAAGGTATGGAAGTTCATACAAATACAAGTGGTAATATTAATGGTGAATGTACTGTAAATATTAATTCAGGCGTTATTCAAACTCTAAAAAGCAAAACTAGAATGAGAGGGAATGTAAGTGTAATGGAGCAAGAAATGCCCATTGAAATAGAAATCACTAATAAAATAAGTATTAAAGAAGCTGAATAAAAAATGAAATTTCATTAAATAAATTTTCGCAAAAAAAAGAGAGATAGTTTTAAAAATTATCTCTGAACTTGTTTAGACTTTTATCAATTTAATATACACGAAGCTAAAAAAAGTGAAAGTTATCAGGTTTTGTCATGTTGAGCTTGTCAAAACCGATTAATTGAAGCATATTTTTTAAACCTCGCCTTCTACACATTTCGACAGGCTCAATGTGACAAGGCTGACAGCGTTTTTTATTCACAATTCGTAAAAAATTAAACGTCTAAACAAGTTCTCTCTTTTTTTATAAGCTATAACAAACTTATGCTATAGAGTTTTTTTCTTTTTACGACTATCAATGCCTTCTAAAATTTCTTTTTCAGATTTTAATATTGGTGGCGTATTGTTTTTTTTAAGATAAACTGTAATACTGGTAAAAATGTTTTTCTTCTGTTTTAATACTGCTGTTATAACCACAGAATCTTTTTTATAATTTGTATCAATAATCAAATTATTGCCTATCCATTTACCATAATTTGAGCTAAATTGTATGGTTGTTGAATCTAATGGAATATATTGTCCATTTGTTAGTTTGCCCTCTACATTAATATAATTATGCACTTCTTTCTTTAAACTATCGGTATATAAATTAAAAAAAATAGCTTGAATAGCTTGTGCTGAAACAGCATTATAAAAGCATACAATAACAATAAATAAGATTACTTTTCTCATGCTTAGTTTATAATAAATTACTTAGCCTTTGCTTTCTCTAAAAATATTTTATGCAAATCTATCACTTGAGGTATCAGTTCTTTTTGCCCATCATTAATAATAACAAAATCGCAAAGTTTCATTTTTATTTCTTCATCAATTTGTTTACTCATTCTGTTTAGCACTTCTTGCCTACTTGTGCCATCTCTTTTCATTACCCTTTGTATTCTAATGTGCTGAGGTGCATAAACACCAATTATAAAATCCAAATCAGCAGCACTACCAGCTTCAAACAATAAAGCTGCCTCTCTTAATATATAAGGGCTATTTTGTTTTTCTGCCCATTGCAAACCTGCTTTAATAGTAGCAGGATGCACAATAGCATTTAACTTTTCTAATGCATAAGTATCTGTAAATACTATATTGGCTAAATATTGTCTATTCAGTTTTCCATCTACAAAAACCTCACTACCAAAGGCTTTTATCAGTTTATTCTTCACATTTGCATCTTCATTCATTATATTTTTAGCAGCTTGGTCAGCATCAAATACTGGTATGCCAATACTTTTAAAAATATTGCTTACAATACTTTTACCACTTCCTATACCTCCTGTAATACCAATTTTTAGCATAATAGATAAAAATTAAAAATAAGAAATCTACAAATTAAAAAACTAAAAGTTTACAAGTTACCTTTGCCGCCTTATGAAATTTGAGAAAGAAATAAATCGTAGAAAAACATTTGCCATTATATCGCACCCAGATGCTGGTAAAACTACCTTAACAGAAAAATTCTTATTGTTTGGAGGAGCTATTCAAACTGCTGGAGCTGTAAAAAGCAATAAAATTAAAAAACATGCTACTAGCGATTTTATGGAAATTGAACGCCAACGTGGTATTTCTGTTGCTACATCTGTAATGACATTTGAATATAAAAACCATTTAATTAACCTATTAGATACACCAGGACACAAAGACTTTGCAGAAGATACTTATAGAACTTTGACTGCTGTAGATAGTGTAATTTTGGTAGTAGATAGTGTAAATGGTGTAGAAGAGCAAACCAGAAGACTAATGGAAGTTTGTAGAATGAGAGATACGCCAGTAATTGTTTTTATAAATAAAATGGATAGAGACGGCAAAAACAGATTTGATTTGTTAGAAGAAATAGAAAAAGAATTGAACATTACCTTACACCCTATGACTTGGCCCATTAATAGTGGTAAAGATTTTAAAGGTGTATATGATATACATAAAAAGAACCTTAGATTATTTACAGCCAATACCAAAGCAGATGATGAAAATATGGTAGCTTTCAATAATTTGGATGATGAACAATTAGATAAATTAATTGGTACTAAAGAGGCTATTCAGCTTAAAGAAGATGTAGAATTAATTGAAGGTGTTTATGAACAACTAAATGATAATGAATATTTAAAGGGAAAAATTGCTCCTGTATTTTTTGGGAGTGCTATTAATAATTTTGGTGTACAAGAAATGCTTGATACTTTTATAACCATAGCTCCTACTCCATTATGTAGAGCTACCAATACAAGAGAAGTTTGCCCTGGTGAAGATAAATTTAGTGGCTTTATTTTTAAAATTCATGCTAATTTAGACCCTAAGCATAGAGATAGAATTGCCTTTATGAGGGTTTGTAGTGGCAAATTTGAAAGAAACAAATACTACCACCATGTAAGAATAGATAAAGATGTACGCTTTAGCAATCCTTATTCTTTCTTAGCAAGAAGTAAAGATGTAATAGATGATGCTTTTCCTGGCGATGTAATTGGTTTATTTGATACTGGTAATTTTAAAATTGGAGATACTTTAACTGAGGGAGAAGATTTTTATTATATAGGAATACCTACTTTTTCTCCTGAAATTTTTAAAGAATTGGTTAATAAAGACCCAATGAAAACCAAACAATTAGAAAAAGGTATTCAACAATTAACAGATGAAGGCGTTGCACAATTATTTACACAGTTTGGCGGCAATAGGAAAATTATTGGTTGTGTAGGAGAACTACAATTTGAAGTTATTCAATATAGGTTATTGCATGAGTATGGTGCAGCATGTGAATTTAGACATCTGCCTTTTTACAAAGCCTGTTGGCTAACCAGTAAAGATGATAAGAAATTAGAAGATTTTTTACGTTTTAAACAGCAAAATAGTGGAGAAGATAAAGATGGCAACCCTGTTTATTTAGCCCAAAGTGAGTGGTTTTTAAATACAGAAATAACCAATAATCCAGATATTGTATTTCATTTTGCAAATGAAATAAATAAATGATTTACAATATATTAATATAAATTATTTGCTAATTAATTTTATTTATTTTGAGAAAAATAGAACGCATTATTATCAGTTTTAAACCCATTGCTTTTATTATTCAAAAAAGTAAACGTATAAAACTACCTGGATTTAATGGATTACCATTATATGATGTGATAGTTTTTTTTATTACCCAAATAAATAAAGTAGGACTAAATGAAAGAGCAGCAGCCATATCTTTTAATTTTATTATGGCTATACCAGCAGCTTGTATTTTCATCTTTACATTAGTGCCTTATATTCCTGCTGCTAAAGGCTTTAATCATGAACTTTTAAGACTTACAGCAGATATTACTCCCAATAGAAATACATACATTTTTGTTAGAGATTTTTTAAACGACTTTTTCAATACTCCCAGAACAGGTTTATTATCTTTTGGGTTTTTATTGGTTATTTTTTATGCTTCAAATGCCATGATGGGTATTATAAGAGCTTTTGACAAATCGGTTCAAATGCAAAAAAAATTTCCTTTTAGACAGCGTTTAAGAGCCATTCGCCTTACTACTATTTTATTACTACTTATCATAGCTTCTGTTTTAATGTTGGTAGGGCATCATCAATTAGCTAAATTAATAAAAACATTTTTTCACATCAAAACCAAACTTATTTGGTGGAATAATGTACGATGGTTTGTTATTATAGCACTGGTTTTTTATAGTATAGCATTAATTTATAAATATGCCCCTTCATTGCATAAAAGATGGAAACTAATTTCGCCAGGTACTATTTTGGCTACTTTTCTAACATTGGCTACTACTATTATTTTCTCTTTTTGGGTAAACAATTTTGCTGCATATAACAAAATTTATGGTTCTATAGGAACAGTGTTAATTATTATGCTACTTATTTACATCAATTCTCTCATATTGCTAATAGGCTTTGAACTCAATGTTAGCATTATGAAACTAAAACAACATGCAGAAGAAAGAGAGGAGAAAGAACAAGGGGATTAGGTAATTAGGTGATTGGGGAATTGGGTGATTAGGAATTAAGGTAATTAAGGAATTAGTTTGCATTAGCCATTACCAATTAACCATTAACCAATTACTCACCAACTACTCCCCAAACAACACAAATCCTGCCCATTTTGTTGGGTCTTTGTATTTTTCTTTTAAGGCTTTTTGTGCTTTTCTGAATGCTGTATAATAACTATCACCTTTAAAAACATTGCTGTAAAATAATTGCATCAATTCTGCTGTTTCTGCATCAGGAACTTCCCAAAGACTGATGAGTAATTTTTTTACCCCTGCCATTTTAAAGGCACGTTGCAAACCATACACTCCTTCACTTCCATTAATATCGCCCAAAGCAGTTTGACAAGCACTTAATACTACCAATTCTGTGTTTAATAAATTCAAATGGCTAATTTCCTGTGCAGTTACAATGCCATCTTCTTTGCCATTTAACAATGTATCTTTTCCCCAATAATTATTAGCTCCTGTTAGTACAATACCACTACGCAACAATGGAAAATCTTTTGTATCATTATTCTCATCATCATTCACATTTGTCATCAATTTTTCTTTCTTTGGTGGAAAATAAAAACCATGTGTGGCAATATGTAAAATTCTTGGTGCATGGCTACCACTTAATTGTTTAAAATTATCTTCAGTAGCAGTAATGCCTACAAAATTTTGCACTTTCCATGCTGTGCTTTTTATTTGATTATTTACTGTTTCTATTTCTGTTTTTGTTCCTTCTAAATAATTGAAACGAATGTTGCTATTATCGTTTGCTACATTACGATACATAGGTTGTACAGCAGCAGTATTAGTGCTTGTTGTAGTATTTACCACAGCATCATAATTTGCACCACCCATTAACACAATAGATTTTTTAGCAGTAGCAGAACCTTTTAAAGGATGTATTAATTCGCTTATGCTTAACAATTGGTGCAACTCATACATATCTATCAACTGCTTTTGTGTGTTGCTGTCTGTAATAGCAGCAAAACTTACTTTGTGCAATAAACCAGCAGGCAAATTATAAATAGTAGTTGTGCTTTTTAAATAAGGCAACAAAGGTTTCCAAATTAAATTATACAAAGCAACATCTGTTTTTACTGCATTTTTATTTTCCTGTTTTTTAAAAGTACTTCTTCCTGTAGCACCATGATAATTTTTCAGTAATTGTTGTAACTGTTTTTCTGTAAATACTGTTACAAAAGTTGGTGTAGTATCTTTTTTTGTAATGATGAATGCAGCGTACAAAACAGTATCTGTCCATTGTTTGGGAGAATAGTATTTAAAAGAAATCCATTGTACTACTGCTTCATTTGTTGTTAGTTTTGCTGTAACATCTTTGGCTGTAAAACCTGTACTTTTTATGACAGCTTGTAGCTCTGGTAATGCAGCAATTAATTGTTTTTCTAAAGTTTGGGTTTGCTTGAATAAACTGTCTTCATTTAAGCCATATTGTTCTTGCACATTTTTGCTTAGTTGTATAGCTCTTCCATACAAACTATTGGTATTTTCCCATTGAGCCAATAATGTTTGTACAGTAGGATTGGCAGAGTTTGCAGCATAACTGTTTAATAATTGTTTGCCTTGCAATAACCAACCTTGCTTTGCAGTTGTAGTTTGATAAAAATTATTGGTTTTTTCGTAACCGAAATGATGCAGCATAGATAAATAAATCTTGAACATATATTCGTTATTGCTTAAATAAGTTTCCTTTTCTGCTTCACTAAAATTTTGCAATAAAGTTTGGCTACTTGTATTTTCTGTTTGAATGGTAGTGTGTATAACTTCTTTCCATTTGGGTAATTGATTGGCTTGATAATATAAAATAGAAAGATTATTTAACGCATTGGTATAATCTATACTTTCTGCTCCATATAATTTTTTACGAATAGCCAACGATTCTTTATACAAAGGTTCGGCACTTACATAATTGCCCATGTTGGCATATAAGGCAGCCAAATTATTTAAAGCAATAGCATAAGCTCTGCTTTCTGTGCCATATATTTTTTTACGAGTTGCCATTGATTGTTTATACAAAGGTTCGGCAGCTGCATAATTTTTTGTACGTTCATACAATGCAGCCAAATTGTTGAGGCTTACTGCATAAGCAGGACTTTCTTCGCCAAAAACTTTTTTACGAATAGCCAATGCTTCTTTATACAAATCTGTTGCATAAGCATCATCACCCATATCTTCATACAAACCTGCTAAATCATTCAGGCTTTCTGCATAATCTGGGTGTTCTTCTCCTAAAACTTTTTTACGAATAGTTACTGCTTCATTCAAATATTTTTCAGCATCAGTATAATTGCTCATGCTTCTATACAAATTGCCTAAACTCATTAAACTAATGGTATAAGAAACGGCATCAGTATTTATTTTCTTTTTACGAATGTTATAAGATTCTATATACAAAGTTTCTGCACCTGCATAATTGCCCATTAAAAAATATAGTGTACCCAAATTGTTTAAACTTGCAGCATAATGATTGTGTTCTGCTCCTTTTGTTTTTTTGGCAATTTGTATTGCCTCTTTAAACAAAGGCTCAGCATTTGTGTAATTACCTATATCTCTATACAGCAAAGCCAAATTATTGATAAAAGCACCATATTCGGAATGTTCTTTTCCTTCTGGTGTTTTTGTTTGAATAATATTAATTGCTTCATAATATAAAGGTTCAGCATCAGGATAACGCCCTATCATTCTATACATTTCTGCCAAATTATTTAAGTTGATGGCATAGTTTAAACCAACGCCCTGCGTTTGTTTTACAACAGCCAATATTTCTTTATAGGTTTGTTCGGCAATATTGTATTTGCCCATTTCATAATAAATACCTGCCAGCTTGTTTAAAACATAGCTATAATTAGCAGTTGCTGTTCCTTCTTTTTTCTGAAAAGCCAATGCTATTTTATACAACATTTCAGCAGCAATATATTTACTTTTATTACTGTACCATTCGGCTGTTTTTGTTATATTAATATATTCATTACTTAACTTAATAATAGTTCTATCGGTTGAACTTGGTGCTTTATCAATAATAGAAATTATTTCATCAAACAAAGGCTTAGCATTAGCATACTCACCAAAGTCTAAATAAAATATAGTAAACTCATATAGCCTTAAAAGATAAATGGGGTCTGATGTAAGATTCATTCTTCTTACAATAGCCAATTCTTCTTTGTAAAAAGTTTCAGCATTTTCATAGTCGTTTGCTCTGTCATACAAAAATGCTAAACGATGAATAGCTCCAATGTAATCAACATTACCTGTTCCTTTTGCTTTTTTGTAAATTTCTACCAATTCTTTAGCCAAAGAAATAGCTTCATTATATTTCTTTAAATTGTAACATACATCTATTAATTTTTCCAAATATTGTATGTAGGTTGAATATTGAGTTCCTTTAGTATTTTTAACAATCTGCAAAGCCTCTTTTAATAAAGGCTCTGCTGCTGTATAATTTTTTTTGTAATCATATATAAATGCCAATACAAATAAACCATCTGCATAGGATAAATTATTTTTACCATAAGTTTTTTCTATACAGGTTATATTTTTTTGGGCATACAATATTGCTGAATCTGTTTTAAGTTTTTTAAAATAATACAATACTCGTTCTTCCATTTGCTTACATAATAAAGAGTCTTGTTTATTCTGTGCAAAATTTTTCTGCATTAATGCTGTGCAAAGCAATACAAGAAAAAGGCGGAGTATCATATTCATAAACTACTCATTTTATTAATGTGGCAAAATATGACTTTTATTTTTTAAAGAAAATACCTTTTAGTGGGTATTTTGGAAATGTTGAATGATGTATGTTGTATATTGTTTGTTGTTTGTATAAGATGAAAATAAAAAAAATTACCCCTCAACATTTAATAACTCCTCTGCAAGTTTTTTAAAATATACTGCACTTTTTAATAATCTACTACCATACCAAGTAAACATTTCTCCATTTACCAATATTGGTTTTGACAAAATTTTAGGTTTTATTTCTTCTATATGTTTTTCTTTAAAAGGATAAGGTTCTGAAGATAGAAAAATATAATCTGGCTGTAAACTATTTATTTCTTCTAAAGTAGTTTCTGGATAGCGTTTTTTGTTGTCAAAAATATTTTTATATCCTGCATGATGTAGCATATTGCTAATAAATGTATCTCCTCCTACACTCATATATGGGTTTCTCCAAATTAAATAACAAACTTTTTTAGGTTGTTCATTTTGTGAGAGATGAATATTTGTAAAACTATTTTTTATGGCATTGATTAATGTAATAGCTTTTTGCTCTGTATGTGTTAATGCTCCAATAGTTTGTATCATGTTATAGGCTTCTGCCAAAGTGCTTACATCTGTTACATGTACAGGAAAATGTGGTTGCAATGTTTCTATTTGCTCTTTTACATTTTCTTCTTTATTGGCAATAATTAAATCTGGCTTTAGCTCAATTATCTTTTTTATATCAATACTTTTTACACCTCCTACCCTTGTTTTATTTCTATACCAAATGTTTGGATGAATACAAAATTTTGTAATGCCAATTACTTCTTCTTCTAATCCTAAATCATATAACAATTCAGTTTGAGAAGGTACTAACGAAATAATTCTTTTGGGAGCAATATGTTTTTTAGTGTTTAACATTCACTTAAACCTAAAGGCACATTTACAGCAAGACCACCATCGGCAGTTTCTTTGTATTTTGTATTCATGTCTAAAGCAGTTTCCCACATTGTTTTTACTACTTTATCTAAACTTACTTTAGCAAAATCTGGTGTGCTTTGCAATGCTAATTGAGAAGCAGTAATAGCTTTTATAGCACCCATAGTATTTCTTTCTATACAAGGTATTTGCACTAAACCTCCAATTGGGTCGCAGGTTAAACCTAAATGATGTTCCATAGCAATTTCAGCAGCCATTAATGCTTGTTTTTGAGAACCTCCTAACACTTCTGTTAATGCACCTGCAGCCATAGCAGATGAAACACCAATTTCTGCTTGACAGCCTCCCATAGCAGCAGAAATAGTAGCTCCTTTTTTAAAGATACTGCCTATTTCAGATGCTGTTAAAAGAAATTGAATAATTTGTTCATCAGTATTGCCATTACAAAATGTAATGAAATATTGTAACACGGCAGGAATAACACCTGCAGCCCCATTGGTTGGCGCTGTAACTACTCTTCCAAATGCTGCATTTTCTTCATTTACTGCCAATGCAAAACAACTTACCCAGTCAAGAATATATTGAAAACCTGAGCCACCTTGTTTTATAACAGTTTGCCACTCTTCATAATTAGTATAAGTATTATTGTTGGTTAATTTTTTGTTCAAATTAAAAGCCCTTCTTTTTACTTGTAATCCACCAGGTAATTCTCCACTTGCATGACAACCTCTATACATGCAATCTCTCATAGTGTGCCATATTTTTAAAAGCCCATTATTTATATCTGCTTCTGTATGCCATGTAAGTTCATTTTCAAAAACTACATCATAAATGTGCATACCTGTTTTCATGCACCAATGTAACAAATCGTTTGAAGTATTGATAGGAAAAGGAAGATTGACCATTGTATTTTTATTGGCTTCTGTTTCTCCTTCTTTTATAACAAACCCACCACCAATAGAAAAATAAGTTTCTGTAAATTGTTGTCCATCTTTGGTAGTAATAACAAACGACATTCCATTTGGATGAAAAGGCAATGTTTCTTTATATAAAAATTGAATATTGATTGATGGATTAAATTCAATGGCTATTTCATTGCCTAATAATAAAGTATTGGTATCTTTTATATGTTGAATAGAGGGATTAATGGAATTTACATCTATAGTTTCAGGATGTTTGCCACATAAGCCAAGCATTACAGCAATATCAGTTCCATGCCCTTTACCTGTTTTAGCAAGAGAGCCATATAATAAAACTGTAACAGTTGTTACCTGCTCTACATGTATTGTTTGTTGCATAGTATTGATACATTGTAAAGCTGCTTTCCATGGTCCTAGAGTGTGGCTACTGGAAGGTCCTACACCTATTTTAAACATATCAAAAACTGAAATGGCTTCGTGTGGCATAATATTTTAAAATTAATCTAAAGAAAATTGACAAATCAAAATTATACAATAAAAAACTTACAACAGAAATATATTCGTAGATGTTTTAAAGGCTTAGTGTTAAATGATGGTAGATATTTACATTTGCTGTTCATTAATCATTATGAAAATTTTTCTGATAGGAATGATGGGTAGTGGCAAAAGTTTTTTGTGCCAACAACTTGCTGAGAGATTGCAAATTAATGCCTATGATTTAGATGACTTAATTGAAGCTAAAGAACAAAAAACGATTGAGGAAATTTTTAACACAAAAGGAGAAGATTATTTTAGAACAAAAGAAACTGAGATACTAAAGAGTTTTGCCCACAAAGAAAATTTTGTTGTAGCAACTGGTGGTGGTACAGCTTGTTTTAATAATAATATAGAATGGATGAATAAACAAGGAATAACTATTTGGTTAAATATATCTTTAGACGTTATTGCTAAAAGATTATTGAAAGGAAAAGAAAAAGAACAACGACCATTGATAAAAGATATTAGTAACGATGCTTTACAAATATTTTTACAATTAATGTTTGAACAAAGAAAAAAGCATTATGAACAAGCAAGAATTACTTTAAAAAATAATTATCATATAGATACTTTACTTTCGCTTATACAAACAAATTATCCATAACTTTTTTTATATGCACAAAAGATATTTAATAATAGCAGCATTGCTTGGAGCAGTTAGTGTAGCATTAGGTGCTTTTGCAGCACATGGTTTAAAAAATGTTGCAACAGAACAAGTCATTACAGTTTTTGAAACTGGTGTAAAATATCAGCTGTATCATGTATTTGCTTTATTAGCAACAGGCATTTTGTACAATTATTTTACCAATAAAAATGTTAAAAATGCTGGGCTATTTTTTATAGCAGGAATAGTATTATTTAGTGGTTCATTGTACTTATATACATTGAAGGAAGTAATGAATATTCCATCATTATCATGGGTAGTTTTTATAACGCCCTTAGGTGGTGTTACATTTATAATAGGCTGGATATTATTGGCTTTGGGAATAAAGAAATAATTTCACTGCCAAAAATGGTTATCAACCTATTCTTGTGCAATTTCTAATTTACCATCTTTTAAAATAACAAAAGTACCATCACCTTTTTTCAAACTTACATTATTAAGGCTAAGTTGTTTATCAGGAAAAGCAGTTTCTGTTAATTGAATATCTACTTTATCTTGTTCTAATACTAATTGAGTATAAACAAACATGGCTATATCTTGTCTTAACCCTCTTGGTATAAACTCTTTTTCATAAATTAATGATTTATCTTTTGAAGAAAATACTTTCAACATTACAGGGCTTCTTTTTTTCACTACAGGGTTTAATGTTCTCATGTGTGCCAAGCCAGATGATTGTTGTTCATATTCTTGTGGTGTAGAAATATATTTAAAGTTTACGATCAATGTTTTTTCTGAAGGGTTAAAAAGTTTAACAGTAGTACTACTTAATGGTAGCATTAAAGCAAAAAATAGCGTCATTATTAGTACAGAAAAAATATGATTTCCTTTTAAATGGTCTGCAATATTTAATTGAGCTTTCATTTTATCTGTTGCTTCTGGTTCACTAAAAAATGAAGCTAATTTTTCTTTAGTATATTGAGTAAGGGTATATAATTTTACTTTAGAAGCATCATATTTTTTAGAAAATGTTGGTGGTCTTTTTCTTAAAAATCTATTGATAGTCCAATTTTTTCCTAAACGATAATAACAATCTTCGCAACTTAAAATAGCCACTTTTTTGCTATTATTTTCTAAAATTTGCTGTACTTCTTTAGGCATTACACTTCCAGCACAAGGCACTCTGTAATGCACTACATTCAAGTCTTTTGGCAATTCAGGCTCTGGAAAATAACTACAACTAAATAAAGTAATATCAGCTTTTTCTTGTGGTTGTAATGATAGTTGTGGAAAATGAGGATGCGTTATTGCATGTTCATCGCAAGAGCCAATACAAATGGCACAGCCTACACATTTATCAGGCGAAAGTATTGCTTTTCTTTCTCCATTTACTGTTAGCATATCTATTGCTTCAAATGGACAATCATAAGAGCATAAATTACAAGCATCGCATTTTTCTATGTCTATAAAAACGGGAGGATTATTTTTTCTTTTAAAAATATAAGGTATAATACATAGTATCATTCCTGAACCAATTAAAATTATCCAGTTTTGATTTACTGTAAATAATTTCATTAAGTAATAACCAAAATAATAATACCAATCAAAAGTTGTTTGTATAGGTAAGTTTGAGGCTTCTGCTGGAGGGTCGCTTTGAACAGGAACAATGAGAGATATAATGCCTAATGATATAAAAGCATAAATCATTAATTTTTTAGGAGGAAGAATTTTAGGTTTTGATAGCCTAAGTACATGAATCCAGATAACAATAATAGTAATCAATGACAATGCAATATGTCCAAACAATGCTACCTTAAAAAAACCACCTACAGTACTCAAATCATTTAATAAAAATGCCCCTGCAATAGAAGGGTCAAAAATAGGAAGGCTTGAAAATAATTTTGCTGTAAGATAACCTGCAAGTTTTGCTTTTTGGTCCCATACTAATATAAATCCTGTTACGCCAATTGTAATAACAATTAAAAAAGAAATAATACCACTAATCCAAGATACTAAACGTTTGAATTTAGAAGTAAATAAAGTGTGCAACAAGTGCATTAAAATAAATATCACTAATAGGTCTGAAGAATATCTGTGAATACTTCTCATCCATCCATTAAAAATATTGGCAGACATATTATTAACAGAATCCCAAGCATGGCGAGGATTGATGTTGTAAAAAATAAAAATATAAATACCCGAAATGCAGGCAACAGTAAACAGAAAAACAGTAATACCTCCTAAGTGATACAAAGGGTTTAATTCTGTAGAATATACCCTACTCATAAAAGAAGAAAATTTTTGATATAACTGATGTCCGTATGCTGGCTGTTTTTCTTTATGTAAATTTTGTTTTGTATGATTAGTTTGCATTTTCATAATGGTTTTTTGAAATAATAAAGGATTTAAAAAATATCACAGAAGTAATACATATAATTAATATCCCTGCTGAAGTAGAAATAATAAAACGCCAATCTATTTTATAGGTTTTTAAAAGAGGGTCGTAACCAAAACATCTTAAATAAAATCCATTAAATAACCCTGGTCTTGTTTTTTCTGCCATAGCTTCAATAACAGATAGTTTAATATCTTTTTTAGAAGGATTTACGCCATAAACAAATCTTGATATTTTTCCTGATGGTGTTAATACAATTAAAATAGATGGATGATTAAACTCTTTTGTATCAGGGTTATAATCATATTCATATCCAATAGAAGACATTAATTTTTGAATATTTTCGTTTGATGCCGAAAGTGTTCTCCAATTTGTTCCATCCATTTTCCAACGTAATTCATAAGCTGCTAAATCTTCTTTATTATCGCTACTATCAAAAGAAAAACTCACCATTGTAAAGTCTTTGCCAAGTGTACCTAACTCTGCAATTACTGTTTGAACACCATTGCTTATAACACCACAAAGTGAATGACATTTTGTATAAACAGGAGAAATAATAAGTGGCTTTGTTCCTAATAATGTAGCTAATTGAAAACTGTTTCCCTTAGCATCAAAAACAGTAATATCTGCTACTTTTTGTGAAAGATATTTTTTTTCTTCAGGGAAATTAAATCCACTTAATAAAAGCCAAATAGTTAATAATATCCATGAATAGGTGTGCTTCATACTTCCAATTAATAAAGATTAAAATAAACGCCCAGTATTTTTTTCTGAGCGTTTACCTGTTTTCATAACAGTTGGTTTTAATTCACATTCCATGTGGCAGCAAGCCATTTCCAATTAAGGAAGAATAGTGCTATAAAGACTAATAGGAATATCAGTGTTAGTATTAAAGTTCCTGGTGCTTCATAACCTTTATGTTCTTTTGTTGGTTGAGGTGCTAATGGAGAAATGGTTAGTTGCATATCTTGTGGTCCATTTACTTTTGGTCCAAAGAATACAGAAATAACTACTACTAAAATCCAAATAATAGTAGCTATAAAAGCAATAGAACCACCCAGCATCATTAATGCCCAAAAGAAATCTACAGCAGGGTTAAAGTTGTGGGTAAAAGGACCTCCAGAAAAAGTAGAATCCCAATGTCTGCGTGGCACACCTAATTGTCCTAATACAATCATTGATATAGAAAGTAAAGCTATACCTATAAAGAATAACCAAGGTTGCCATTGTGCCCATTTGAATCCAACAATTTTTCTTCTAAAAATAAGTGGTATTAAATAATAAGTAATACCCATAAAAGTAAGTGTAGTACCAATTACAACAGTTCCTTTAAAGTGTCCTGGAATAGCAATAGTGTTGTGTACAATAATATTTGTTTGTTCCATTCCAAAAATAACTCCTGTAGTACCACCAATAAAACCAAAACCTATGATTGCTAAAATAATAGCAGCAAATGCTGGGTTGCCCCATGGTGCTTTAGACAGCCATTGAAATAATCCTTTATTATACCCCCATCTTCGTTGGGCTACTTCAAAAGATGATGGTACTGCAAAAGCATGTATCATAGATGCTAACACAGCTAAGTACATTGCATAACTTGTATTCCAAACTTTCCATGCACTACTTACACCTGGGTCTGTTAATAAGTGGTGTGCAGATGCTAAACAAATAAATAAAATATACAACACAAATGCAGAACGTGAAACTCTTTCATTAATAGAAGTACCACCAACAGATAAAAATGAAACCATGTACCAAATAGATACCATTGCTGCCACATTAATTTGTTGTGATGAGTGTCCTAAACCCCACCAAATTAATTTATACATAGCAGGGTCTATATTGTCTATTAATCCTAATGACCATAAAAAAGTAGGTATATAAATAATAGCTCCTGTAGCTAAGGTAATTACTGCAATAATAGCAGCAGTCATTAATCCATAAGCCACAAGTGGCATAGTATCGCCATAAGCTTTTTCACGTCTGGCTATCATAAGATTGCCAAAAAATAATATTACAGCAATTAATGCACCTACTGCAAAAAGAATAATACCCAAATAATATAAAGGGTGAGCTTTGAGTGGTGTATATGAAGTAAGCATTACATCTGCTTTACCCATTAGTATAATAGTGTTAGACATTACTAAACCTCCCACCATTAATGCAAATGCAATCCAACCCCATTTTGGAGCACAAAATCTTGTATTTAATATGACTGTTGAGCCAAAATAAAGTCCAGCAATTTCAAAAAAGATTATCCAAAAAATAAGTGCATTTAATCCATGAAAAGTGGTTAATCTATAATACCATTCTGCTCCTAAAAGGTGTACAGGTTGGTATCTGGTAAAAACCAAAAGTATAGCAGCAGTTACTGCAAGTAATAAAGAGATAACAGCAAATACTGCATTAGCTCTTATTAATTTTTCCGATTGAAGGTCAACTTTAAATCCAGTTATATCGCAAGTACGAAACATAGTATTAGTTTTAAAATTTTATTGTAATGATTTTATATAAGCTATCACATGCTCCACATCTTCATCAGTTAAAGGAAATATAGGCATAGGTGTTTTTTCAAAACCAACAGTTAGTTTTTGTTGAGGTGTTCTGATAGATTCTTTTATATAATCTTCATCTACTTTAACTGTAATTTTCTTTCCATTTTCTATAACAAGTTCATCTTTTCCAAATAAGCCATTCCAAGCTGGGGCAAGTTGGCTTGTACCATCTATTTTATGACATGCTGCACAACCTTTTAAGGTGTAAACCTGCTCTCCCATTAAAACCATTTCTGCTTCAGTTAAAACTTTACCACTACTGCCAGATTCTGGTAATGGGTCTGGTTCTTTCTTTAAATTTTCATAGCCATATAATTTTAAATCTTCTTCTTTTTCTATTACTACTATTCTTCCTATCATGGTATGATGACCTATGCCACAAAACTCATTACAAATTACTTTGTATTCTCCTACCTCTGTTGGTTTAAACTCTAATACATAATCATAACCAGGGAAAACCTGAAAATTCATATTGACTGGCTGAATAGAAAATCCATGTAATAAATCTTTTGAAGAAATATGAAATTTATAAGACTGGTCTTTTTGCAAAATCAAAGCAGGACTCCATCTCCACATTTCACTCAATATAAAAACATCTGTATTGGGTTTTGGTCTAACTACAGGAACACCATTGTCTAACCCAACCATGTTTTTCTTAATATACGATTCACTCAATTTAGCAAATTCTGTAGTGCTGGTTCGGTAAGTGGTACTTGAAGGGTTTTGTTTTCCATAAACGTGCCACATAACCATCCATATAAACAAAGCAATACAAAGTATAAGGGCAATTACCATCCACATTTTTTCATCTTTGGCTACTTTTTTATAGTACCATCCTTCTGCTGGACTGTATAAACTCATAAGTTGAATTTTTAAGGTAAAAGATTTATTTAAAAAGATTTTGTTTTATATCATCGGGTATTGTAGGTAAGTTAGAAAGCTCCATAACGCCCCATAATAAATAGAAAATGGCATAAATTGTTACGCCTAAAAAAAGCAATAACATAAAGTCATCCATAATCATTCTCCCAAAAGTTACTTTATTATTATTTTCTTCTTGTTGGTGGGTGTTTTCCATAACGATTTTTTTTGTTTTAACTTAATATTACAAATCTACTCATGTATAAAAACCAATGTTTTATAATGGTGATAATAATGTTGCAATAAATACGTTTTCGTACTTTTTGTTTTGAAAAAAATCTTTATGAAATTGTATGCAATTATGTGTGGGTAGAAGCTATTAAGCGTAATTGAGGTATGTTTAGATAATTAAATTTTTTGGCAGTGCATTTAATTAAACCTTCTTTTTCAAAATCTTTTAAAATTTTAGATACTTGTTCTTTAGTAGTACCTACAAAATCTGCTATATCTTGTCTGCATAAAGTTATTTTAAAACTTTGTTTTTTTACTTCATACTGATATGTTTCTGCCAATGTAAGTAAAGCATCTGCAATTTTTTCTTTGACAGATTTATGAGCAAGTTCTAATATTTTCTTTTCGGTATGTTTTAATTCATCTAAATACTGATTAATAATTTGTTGTTGTAATGCTTCACTATCACAAGCAATTTTAGCAAATATATTATTAGGAATGTAACAAAACTGAACATCAGAAATAGCAGTTGCAGAATTTGTATGATGTATATGTTTGGTCGTTAATCTATGTCCAAAAATGGCACCTCTACCAGCAATTCTAAGAATCAATGGTCTGCCTTGTTGTCCATTTAATTCTACTTTAAGAAATCCTTTTCTAATAAACCAAATACCTTTTATAATATCTCCTTCAGAAAAAAGCCTCTCTCCTTTTTGTATCTTTTTTGATTTTTTATTAGTACTGATAGCAGTTAGTATATCAGTATTGCAAGTTTCTAATATTGAACAGTGGCGTGCCTGACAAGTAATACAGTCATGTTGTTTCAATGTCATAGTAAACTAACGTTTAAGTATGACAAAACTAACTTTTAAGAAATAAAAAATTTATGACTTTGATTAGGTTTTTATAGACTAAAAAGGAGTATAACCAACCTTTCTTTTCTTGATAAAAAACAACTTTACTTATACTCTCCAAAAACATTTCTTAAACAATCTGCTATTTCGCCCAATGTGCAATAATTCTCAACAGCTTCAATAACCATAGGCATTAAGTTAGTATTATTATTAGCCGCTATTTCTATTGCTTTTAAACATTCTGTAGCTTTTACATTGTTTCTTTTATTTTTTAATGCTTGCAATTTATCTATTTGTACTTGTCTTATACTATCATCAATTTTAAAAGCTGGTACTGCATCTTCTTTATTTATAGTAAATTTATTTACACCTACAATAATTTTTTCTTCACTTTCTATTTTCCTTTGATAGTCATAAGAACTTCGGGCAATTTCATTTTGCATAAAGCCTTCTTCTATGGCACTTACACTACCACCAATAGCATCTATTTGTTTTATCAAATTCCAAGCATTTTGTTCTACTTCATTGGTAAGAGATTCTATAAAATAACTTCCTGCCAAAGGGTCAACAGTGTCTGTAACACCACTTTCAAAAGCTACTATTTGTTGTGTTCTTAATGCAATACGTGCAGCATCTTCTGTTGGTAAATTTAAGGCTTCATCAAAACCATTGGTATGCAAACTTTGTGTGCCTCCTAATACTGCTGCTAAAGTTTGTACAGTAACCCTGCAAATATTATTATGAGGTTGTTGTGCAGTTAAAGTAGCACCTCCTGTTTGTGTATGAAAACGAAGCATCATAGCTTTTTCATCAGTAGCTCCTAAGTCTTTCATTATTGCAGCCCACATTCTTCTTGCTGCTCTAAACTTAGCCACTTCTTCAAACAAATTATTGTGTGCATTAAAGAAAAAGGAAAGTCTTTTACCAAAAACATTTATATCCAAACCCTTTTCTAAAGCAGCTTTTACATAAGCCTTACCATTACTCAATGTAAAAGCAATTTCTTGTACTGCTGTACTTCCTGCTTCCCTAATATGATAACCAGAAATAGAAATAGTATTCCATTTTGGCAATTCCTTACTACACCATTCAAAAATATCTGTTATAATACGCATAGATGGTTTTGGAGGATAAATGTAAGTGCCTCTTGCAGCATACTCTTTTAAAATATCATTTTGTATAGTGCCTGAAATTTTTTTTAAATCTGCTCCTTGCTTTTTGGCTAATGCTACATAAAATGCTAACAAAATAAATCCTGTTGCATTAATAGTCATTGAGGTAGAAACATTCTCTAAAGTAATACCATCAAACAAACGTTCCATATCTTCTAAACTATCTATTGCTACACCTACTTTTCCTACTTCCCCTTCTGCTAAATCATGGCTACTGTCATAACCAATTTGTGTAGGTAAATCAAATGCTACACTCAATCCCATTACACCTTGAGATAATAAATAATGATAACGCTTATTACTTTCTTCAGCAGTAGAAAAACCTGCATATTGCCTCATTGTCCAAAGTTTTCCTCTATACATATCTGCTTGCACACCTCTTGTATATGGAAACTGCCCTGCAAGTTCCTCTTGAAATGATGTTGGCAAATCTTCTTTTGTATATATTTTTTTTATTTCAATATCGCTATCAGTAAATTTTTTTATTTCAGCCATACAATGAATTATATTTTATTAAAACTATTGAGCAATAAGTATTCAAAGGTAAAAGATAAATAACTAAAAGTAAATGTATATTTAGTTTTTCAGACAATGTACACTTTACATTACTTTGTGGGTTAGTAAAGCAGCATATTATAACGTATAAGATATAAGGTTATTTTTTTTATTAACTTTAGTATTTGCCTTTGCCCTAACTTTGTTTCAATATTTTTTTACTATGAATACAAAAGAAAAATTACTGAAAGATGTAGTAATAAAATTTGCTGGTGATAGTGGTGATGGAATGCAACTTACAGGACAACAGTTTACAAACAATACAGCACTTTTAGGTATAGACTTAGCAACTTTCCCAGATTTCCCTGCTGAAATTCGTGCCCCAATTGGAACATTACCAGGTGTTAGTGGCTTTCAATTACATTTTAGTAGTGAGCAAATTTTTACACCAGGCGATATGTGTGATGTGTTAGTAGCTATGAATGCAGCAGCCCTAAAAGTAAATTTGAGAAGTTTAAAAAAAGGAGGAAAAATAATTGCTAATACTGATGGATTTGATGTAAAAAATTTACGTTTAGCCAATTATGCCGATGGCATAAGCCCTTTAGAAGATGGAAGTTTGGATAATTATGAAGTCATAAAAATTGATGTAACAAAACTAACACGTGAAGCATTAAAAGATAATACTACATTAGGAACAAAAGAAAAAGACAGAGCTAAAAACATGTTTGTACTTGGCTTTGTTTATTGGATGTATAACAGAAGTTTAGATAGCTCTATCAACTTCTTAAAAGAAAAATTTGGAAAAAAAGAAGCCATCTTAGAAAGTAATTTAAAAGTATTACAAGCAGGTTATCATTATGGCGATACAACAGAAACTTTTACTTCAAGATACAAAGTAGAAAAAGCTACAATGCCTGCTGGCTCTTATAGAAGCATTATAGGCAACAGAGCTTTGGCATTTGGCTTAATAGCTGCCAGCGAAAAAAGTGGTTTACCAATATTTTTAGGCACCTATCCTATTACACCAGCATCAGATATTTTGCATGAACTTAGTAAACTAAAAAATTTTGGTATAAGAACATTTCAAGCAGAAGATGAAATAGCAGGTATTACAAGTGCTATTGGTGCAAGTTATGGTGGTCATATAGGCGTTACTACAACTTCTGGTCCTGGTATGGCTTTAAAGTCTGAAGCTATGGGATTAGCAGTAATGTTAGAACTTCCTTTAGTGATTTGTAATATTCAAAGAGGAGGTCCCAGTACAGGCTTACCTACCAAAACAGAACAAAGCGATTTATTACAAGCATATTATGGTAGAAATGGAGAATGTCCTATGCCTATTATTGCAAGTAGTACACCAAGCGATTGTTTTGATGTAGCTTTTGAAGCTGTGCGTATTGCTGTACAACACATGACGCCAGTAATTATGCTAAGCGATGGTTATATAGCTAATGGAGCAGAGCCATGGCGTTATCCTCAATCTGCTGATTTGCCAAAGATTGAAGTAAAATTTAAAACTACTTTACATGAAGGTGAAGATACATTTTTACCTTATTTAAGAGATGAAAAATTAGTAAGACCTTGGGTTGTACCAGGTACTAAAAATTTAGAACACAGAATAGGTGGTTTAGAAAAACAAGATAAAACAGGCAATGTAAATTATGAGCCAGAAAACCACCAACTAATGGTAAAGCAAAGACAAGAAAAAATTGATAACATTGCTAACTATATTCCTGAACAAAAAATAGATAGTGGAGCAGATAAAGGAAAACTATTGGTATTAGGATGGGGCAGTACTTATGGTGCAATTAAAAGTGCAGTAATGGAATTACAAACTCAAGGATATGCAGTAAGCCATGCACATATTCGTTACTTACGTCCATTTCCTAAAAACTTAGGAAATATTATTAACAATTTTGAACAGGTTCTAATTCCAGAAATAAATAATGGACAATTAATTAAAATTATCAGAGACCAATATTTAGTTGATGCAAAAGGATATAATAAAATAATGGGTGTGCCCATTACCAAAACAGAATTGATAAATACCATTAAATTAATGTTGAATGATAAATATTGAATATTGAATATTGAGTATTGAATGTTGAATAAGGGTTGCTTATTATTTAATCAATTTCCTTACGCTAAATTTAAGTTGCATTATAAATTTTTATAAAAAATACCCTTTATTGGGTATGGCTATTTTTGTTAATTTCACTTTCTTTACTTTTTAAAAAATTATTAATTATGAAGACAATAACTAAACTTGCTTTAGTGGCTTGTTTCTTTACATTGACCACTAATAGTATTGCACAAGTAAAAACAAAAAAAACTGCAAGTAAAGATTTTTTAGGATGTAGCACACCAGACCCCATAGGTAGCTTTGCATTTGATACAGCTAAACCAACAAGAGGTATGGCTGATAATAATTTTTTATGGGACAATGGCAAAAGCATTAATGTAAAAATTTTAAGTGGTAGTAAAGCATTAAAAGATAAAGTAAAAAAATATGCCTCTGAATGGATGAAATATGCCAACATAAAATTTAACTTTATTGAACAAGGAGATGCCCAGATAAGAATTTATATGGGTGATAAAAAAGGAGATTATGGACATGTAACAATGGGGCTTGGTGTACAATGTTTAAGAAGAGACCCTAATGATTTTACAATGCACTTTGATACAACCGATTTAGTAACAGATAAAAGTCTTAAAAGAACAGTATTGCACGAATTTGGTCATGCTTTAGGACTAATACATGAACACATGAGTCCTGTGTCTGGCATACAATGGGATAGTGCTGCTGTATATGCAAGAAAAGGTATGATGGGATGGAGTAAGGAAATGACTAATTATCAGCTTTTCAGAAAATATAATGTTTCTTATACTAATGGAACACAGTATGACCCTAAATCTATTATGCACTACCCTATTTCGCCATGGGAAACAAAAAACCGTTATTATGTTGATTGGAATGATGAATTGTCTGAAGGAGATAAAACTCTAATTGCAGCATTATATCCTAAAAATGAAAGAGTAAATAAAGTTCCAAGAGTAATAATTTCTAATGTAGGTGAAACAATGATAGAAAACAATGTAACGAAAGGAGGTATTAGTATCTACCCTTCATTCACTATTAACTGTGCAGACAAACCTGCTGATATTTATTATGTAAGTTTTCTTTTGGACGAGAATGAACAATTTATTCCTACTCAAAGCAATACTTATAACGTAAATAATTTTGCTGGATGTGTAAAATCCATAAAACTTCCTATGAATAAATCTGAAGTGCTTAATAAAGGAAAGAAAAATTTTGAAATTTTTATTCCTGCAAGCGAATTACCAAGTTCTGTTTCTGGTAAAAAAGTAAAAATTTTATTCAGAATTTTCTTAGTGCAGGATAATGAATTTAAACCATTATTTGACTCATTTTCAAACAATAGTGTTATAGTAAATAAACTATAAACTCTTAAAAAAATAAATGAATACCAATCCTCACTTAAATAAATTTAGGTGGGGATTTTTGTTTGTAGATTTTATGGCTGCTGTATTTAACCTCATCTTACAATTTTTAACTTATTTATAAGTAATAATTGAGTGCTGCATATAAACCAAAATCTGCTACCTTTGGCAGCCTAAAAAACATGCCAATTTGACCATAAATTTCTTTGTGCAAGGTTTTTGAAAGACTAATTCATCTACCATTGTTTTTTACATAGGTAATTTAAAAACAGTTCAATATTGAACAAAAAGTACAAGAGTGCGACGCAACAGGTGTTTAATAAAGTATCTGCTGCCCGTTACATAAAAAAAATATTATGCTAAAAATTATATCTAAACTTTTGGGTGGTAATAAAAGTGAAAAAGACATTGCTATTATACAGCCTACTATAAAAAAGATTAATGAATTTTATGCTCAATTTCAAAGTTTAAGTAATGATGAATTGCGTAGTAAAACAACCGATTTTAAACAACGTATAAAAAACTATTTAAGCGAAATTGATGCAGTAATTGTAGCTAAGCAAAATGAAGCAGAATCTTTATCTGCAGAAGATATACAGTCTAAAGACATGATTTATCAAGAAGTAGATAAATTAAAGAAAGACAGAGATAAAAAATTAGAAGAAATATTAAAAGAAATTTTGCCCGAAGCCTTTGCTGTAGTAAAAGAAACAGCTTCTCGTTTTACCAATAATACAGAAATTACTTCTACTGCTACAGATTTAGATAGAGATTTAAGCGTACAAAAAAATTATGTAACAATAGAAGGCGATAAAGCTACTTACAAAAATAGTTGGACTGCTGCTGGAGGACAAATAACGTGGAATATGGTACACTATGATGTACAGCTAATTGGTGGTACAGTATTGCATGAAGGTAAAATTGCAGAAATGGCAACAGGTGAAGGTAAAACCTTAGTATCTACATTGCCTGCATACCTAAATGCTTTGGCTGGCGAAGGAGTGCATATTGTAACTGTAAACGATTATTTGGCAAAACGTGATAGTGAATGGAATGGACCTATTTTTGAATGGTTGGGCTTAACAGTAGATTGTATAGATAAACATGAACCCAACACACACGAAAGACGTAATGCATATTTGGCAGATATAACCTATGGTACTAATAATGAATTTGGATTTGATTACTTGCGTGATAATATGGTACACAATCCCGATGAAATGGTACAAAGAAAACACCATTATGCCATGGTAGATGAGGTAGATAGTGTATTGATAGATGATGCCAGAACACCTTTAATTATTAGTGGACCAGTAGGAAAAGATACCAGCACAGAACAATTTTTTCAACTAAAACCACGTATAGAAAAATTAGTAGAAGTACAAAAGAAAGCTACCAATCAATTTTTATTAGAAGCTAAAAGAAAATTTGCAGAAGGAAATGATGACCCTAAAGATGGTGGCTTAGCATTATTTAGAGCACATAGAGGATTACCAAAAAATACTGCCTTAATTAAATTTTTAAGCGAACCTGGTATAAGGGTAAAATTACAAAAAGCAGAAAACTATTATTTGGCAGACCAACAACGTGAAATGCCCAAAGCAGATGCTGAATTGTTTTTTTACATTGATGAAAAAAATAATAGTGTAGAACTTACAGATAAAGGTATTCAACTAATTACCAAAACTGGTGAAGACCCTAACTTTTTTATACTTCCTGATATAAGTGTTTCATTAGCAGAAATTGAAAATAATACTGCTTTAAGTACAGAGGAAAAATTAAGCCAAAAAGAAAACCTAATCAATGAATATTCTGTAAAAGCAGATAGAATACATACTGCTCAACAATTATTAAAAGCCTATACCCTATTTGAAAAAGATGTAGAGTATGTAGTAATTGAAGAACAAGTAAAAATAGTAGATGAGCAAACTGGTCGTATAATGGAAGGAAGAAGATATAGCGATGGTTTGCACCAAGCAATTGAAGCTAAAGAAAGTGTAAAAATAGAAGCTACCACCCAAACTTATGCTACAGTTACATTGCAAAACTATTTTAGAATGTACCATAAATTGGCTGGTATGACTGGTACAGCAGAAACAGAAGCAGCAGAATTGTGGAGTATTTATAAATTAGATGTTGTTTCTATTCCTACCAATCATCCATTAATAAGAAAAGATGAGCAAGACTTAGTATATAAAACTAAACGTGAAAAATTTGGTGCAGTTATAGATGAAATTGTAAAACTAAGAGAATCTGGAAGACCAACACTGGTAGGTACTACATCTGTAGAAGTGAGTGAGCTATTGAGCAGAATGTTACGCCAAAAACAAATACCACATAATGTACTAAATGCAAAACAACATGCCAGAGAAGCACAAGTAGTAGCAGAAGCAGGTTTAGCTGGTGCTGTAACCATTGCAACAAACATGGCTGGACGTGGTACAGATATTAAACTTGGAGAAGGTGTGAAAGAAGCTGGAGGATTAGCTATTGTAGGTACTGAAAGACATGAAAGCAGAAGAGTAGATAGACAGCTTCGTGGTCGTTCAGGAAGACAAGGAGACCCTGGCTCTACTCAATTTTTTGTAGCATTAGAAGATGACTTGATGAGAATGTTTGGTAGTGAACGTATAGCCAAAGTAATGGACTTTGCTGGTTATAAAGAAGGTGAAGTAATTCAGCATAGTATGATTACAAAAAGTATAGAAAGAGCACAAAGAAAAGTAGAAGAAAATAATTTTGGCATCAGAAAACGCTTATTAGAGTATGATGATGTAATGAATAAACAACGTACTGTTATTTATAGTAAAAGACATCATGCCCTATTTGGAGAAAGATTGGCATTAGATTTAGATAATGCCTTTTATAGTGTAGCAGAAGATGTAATTAATAATTATAAAGCATTGAATGATTATGAAGGATTCAAATTAGCTGCTATTGTACATTTTGGTATTGATACAACTATTACTACTGAAGAGTTTAACAAACAGTCTGAAACTACCTTAACAGATAAATTATATGCAGAAGCTGTAACAAATTATCAAAGAAAAAAACAAGAGCTGGCTGTTAATGCTTTGCCTGTATTTAAAAATATTAAACTACATCAAGGCAATCATATAGAAAATGTCATTGTACCATTTACTGATGGTAAAAAAACCTTACAAGCCCTTGCATCAATGCAAAAAGTATTAGACAGTAATGGTGTAGAATTAGTAAACTCTTTAGAAAGAAATATAACATTGGCTTTAATAGATGATGCATGGAAAGAACATTTAAGAGCTATGGATGATTTAAAGCAAAGTGTGCAAACTGCAAGCTATGAACAAAAAGACCCATTAGTAATTTATAAAGTAGAAGCATATAACTTATTTAGCGATATGGATACTACTGTCAATAAAAATATTGTAGAATTTTTATGCCATGCAAATATTCCTACAAATGATGAACAACAAGTAAAAGAAGGACGACAACAAAAAACAGATTTGAGCAAAATGAAAATTAATAAAGATGATATTGATGCTCGTGGCGATGATTATGCAGCCAATGAAAATGATTATTACGACCCAAGTGGTCATGTAAAACAACAACCTGTTGTAGCTGCTCCTAAAATTGGTAGAAATGAACTTTGCCCCTGCGGTAGTGGTAAAAAGTATAAAGCCTGCCATGGTAGAGAAGCATAAATACTTATTTCAATATTGATGATAAAACTAAGCCGTTTCAGTTTGAAACGGCTTAGTTTTATGCCACTACATAAAATTGGAACTACTACTTTAATACAAATGTTATAGGCTACCAACCGACACCGCACCAACATCAAACAAACGACAACAAAACAAGAAATGACAAATCAGGTAAACGACATATCAACAGAGACCGAAAACAAGAAATTGGGAGAACTATTTCTTGCAATTTACTTCAATGACTTGGAAAAAGTTATTGAGTTCAAAAATCAATTTCCTGAACTCTACGAAAAAAGGACAAGTTCCCAATTGACGAAAACACAACCTTTGACTTGATAAACTTGACATTATTCAATGAGATAATATGGTTTGACGTTTCTTGGCGAAAAGAAATAATGCCCTTAGTTGAAAAGCACAGACAACGGACAAAACAAATGTTGGACTTTTAGTGTGCAGAACTTGGACAACAAGAAATTCAAAGACAAATCGAATATAATTACTACTGTGATTATTTCTACTGTGATGACCCAAGCAATTTTGAAGAAATAATTATGGAACCCATATCAACATATTTGAAAAATGGATTTCGTGAAATTGATTTAAGGCTATACAACCGTGCCCAATGCTTTGACTTTGCAGAAGTAAAAAAACTTTTAGAGCAAGGTGCAAAATCTGACATTCATTTTGAAAATGACGGGGACAGTAGTACTTTTTCACGCATTTCGGTTGAATGTGCATATTTAACTACTTGCCACGTTATTCCAAAATTTGAAGTGTATGAAACAAAAGGCTATAATCAAAGTTTTAACACAACTGAAATGTTTCGCAACATTCTTGGTTTGGCTGCACACGAAGAAATGTATCACTTGTTAAAGGAGTATGACGAAGATGAATAAAAATTTGGCAGCGCCTATAACAAGATACAAAAAAACCTCCCAATAACGAGAGGTTTTTAATACTGATTAATTAACTAATTATTGTTTTACTAATTTTTCTGTTGTTCTATTACCTTTATTATCTATCACTTCTACAATATAAGTACCAGTAGTTAAATTATCTATTGACAATTCTTGTGTACCAGCAGCTAATTTTTGTTGCATAATAGTTTTACCAGCAATATCTGTAATTCTAATGCTATAACTAATTGCATTGTCTTGAGGTAATTGTAGTACAATATGTTTACTTGCAGGATTAGGATATATTTTAATCATATTGCTTACATATACTGGTTGTACAGTTCTGTTAAATACTATACTAAATCTTGAAGCTCCTTTAGTAGCTGCATTATCTTTATCTATAGTAAAGTTGTAAACAGCATTTTGTTGAACATCTTGTATTGTATTAGTATAATTATCTTTTAAGAAAATAGTTGTACCTGCAAAGTTTTCAAAATCGCTAAAGTTTAATTGATAAGTACCACTTTGTGTAGCTCCTATATTTAACCAAACTTCATCATTGGTTAAAGTTTTCAAATCTCTTGTTTGAACAACCATGTTTTTAGTAGCTTTTACACTACTAATAAAAGTACCACTATTCATAGATGGAATATCTAAGCTACTCATTTCTGTATTGCTAATAGTTGCATCATTTGCGTAACGAATAACAGCTTCATCTACTTTAGTATTGTTTTGTAAGTAGCTTACTTTTATTTGCTCATTAAATGTTCTTGCATTACGGAAATAACCAGCATCATTGGCATTTACTTTGTGAGACTCTGCAAAGTTGAGTGTTAAATCTCCTGCATTGGTAGCTTGTACAAAAAAGGCTTGTCCATTAGCTATTATATTTCCAGTAGTATTATCAAAGTTACTATCATCAAGTCCACCTATATATTTTCCAGATACACCATCCCAATAAGTATAAATACCAGCATCATTGGCAGGAAGATAAATAGCATAAGTGTTATTGATTGCACTGTTGTTAGTTGTTCTTAATGCACTAAAGCTAATAGCACTTGGATAAGGATTACCTACAAATACATAATTACTTGCAGGTGTATTTGGATAAATAATGCTAAAACTTCCTGCATTAAAATTAGCATTATTAACAGCACCAGTAGCTTTTAAAACAACTTCAGAAGAAGAGCTAATAGAACCATCTAATAAACTACAACCTAAACTTCTATCTCCTCTTACATTTACTCTAAAAGCAGTTCCTTGTCCTACATTAGTAGTAGTATTTGCTACTGCAGTCCAACGGCTTCCACTATTTTGAGATGCATCATAAGTATATACACTTGATGCGTTACTTATTGTAGCATCAAAACCATTACTGTTAATAGATAATGAAGGACAAACAGTACCACCTATACCATCACCAGTTATATGTATTTGTTGTTGCCAACTATTAGTTATAGATTGTGTTACAGGGCTACTGATAAAACTCCATTTTTTAACTGCTTTAGCTGGTATATAACGTTCTTGAGATATATTGCCTGTTAAAGTACCTACTGAATTACCAATACTCCCTGTACCTGTTGCATCAGATTTTAAAGTAGCAGTTCCTGCACTTACATCTACTGTTTTGCCTATTGGTACTATTAAAACTCCTGTAGGATTTATATTAAGTTCTTTAGTTGTAGCTAATGAAAATGATGCTGAAGTTACTGTTCCACTAACACTTACATTATCAGTTACAGTCATTGCTCCTGTATAATTAGTCATATTCCAACTTACATTTTCACCTATTGATAAAGAACCATTTACTGTAAAGGCACCACCACCTGATGCACTTGGACTCCATACCCCAGACTCACTTTCTAAATAAAGACTACCATAAGTTTTTCCAGAAATAGATGGAGTTATGCCTAAAGTAGAACTACCTCTATAAATAAAATTACTACCTACATCTAATGTTGAGCTATTAAGTGGAGTAGAAATACCAGAGGTAGTATTATGAATAAATGTTCCTCCATTTTCAACTTGCCAAGTTGCTCCACTACCAATAGATAGAGTACCTTTATTTAATACAATTCCTCCTCCTTTAATTACAAAGTCTTTATCAGCAGAACCATCATCAGTTACAGTTAAAGTAACAGATGACAAAATATTAAGTGTTCCACCATTTACTAAAAGTTTTCTTACACTACCACTTACATTAAAATCTATTGTATGGCCGGCACCAATAACAATTGAAGAAGCATTGTTATCAGGAGGGGCTGTAGCTGTTATCCATGCAGTGCTATCATGCGAACTTTCCCATGTAGCAGCAGTTCCCCAATTACCTATTATTTCTTTTGCTCTAAAGTGGTCTGTATTGACTGTTCCATCTGCTACTACAATATCTGTAGTTGTTGCTGATGTTAAACTACCTGAACTGGCAGTTAAAGTATAAGTACCAGCAGCATCAAATTGTAAATCATCAAAAGTTACAATACCATTTGTTGGTGTTTTTGTTGTAGTACCTGTTAAATTACCTGGACCAGAAGCTTTGGTAATAGTTATATCTGTTGTATAATTTCCATCAACGCTAATACCATCAACTGCCACAGCCTTTACATTAAAAGCAGCTAATGAAGTATTGGGAACACCAGTAGTAGGTGCATTATCAACAATAAGTTGAGTTGCAGGGTCTGTAGGACCTTCATTTAACTCATATTCAATTTCAATGCTACTTATATAAGAAGCATTTGAAACAGCTAATTTAATTGCAAAAAAAGTATAATTAGTACTATTAAAATTAGTTGAAGTCCAACCTGTAGAAGAGGAAGAGCCAACCTGAGTGCCTCCAGAAACAGAATAATTAGCAGAAGTAGAATTGACTAATCTTGAAGTACTACCTCCAAAGCAATTATAATTTCTAGCAGTACCAAAATAGCTGATAGTAATACTTACTATCCTACCAGGTAATGCAGTAGTATTATAAAAAATCCCATTACTTCCTTGTGCTTGAATATTACCAGCATTTCCTCCAGTAGCAGCAGTAATAGCCTTACCTCCAAAGTCAACACTATTAATAGTCCATGTTCTCTGTGCACCACTTCCATAATTATTAGATTGTAAATTAGCACTTCCTCCAGCAGAGGTTAAGTCTATTGTAATTGTGGCAGTTTGCCCATTACTATTTTGAATGTTGAATAAAAATGCAAAACAAACAAACAAAATACTGAGTAACGTTTTTTTCATAATGTTTAATTTAAAATTGATTTAATAATTATTGCTTTATGCTTATTAATACCGAAAGCATATTTGTAATAGACCAACTTCATTGGTCTAAACAACTATTGCGTCGGTATTATACTAAAATAAATTGTCTATTTAAAAAATTAAATTAGTATAAAATACTTACTATATTTCTATAAAAGTAGGCACAAAAGTATGTTATAATTTTTACAAAGGTGGGTTAAAGTATTATTAACTTTTACACAACTATACAACAAAAAAGCACCCAACATTGAGTGCTTTTAATATTGGTAGAATATTTAGTACTAATATCTGTTATAACCACCTCCACCGTTTCCACGGTCTCTGTTATAACCACCTCCACCACCACGGTTTCCTCCAAATCCACCACCTCTTTTAAATCCACCACTTCTTCTTTCTCCTTCAGGGCGTGGAGTAGATTCGTTTACTACTATTTTGCGTTCTTGTACTTCTGTATCATTTAAAGCACTGATAGCAGCACGGGCTGCATCATCATCGCTCATTTCTACAAAGCCAAAACCTTTGCTACGGTCATTTTTAAATTTGTCTGTAACAATTTTTGCAGAAACTACTTCACCATAAGGTGCAAAAAGTGTTTGTAAGTCATCACTGGTCATATTCCAGTTTAAGTTGCCAACGTAAATGTTCATTTTTTTGTAATTAAATAATTAATAAAAACCAATTAAAACAGTAACCAAAAACTCTGAAGCATTTACATTTAAACCTTCCTGAGATATGGAAAACCAATTATTGGACTGCACGAAGGTAATACTTTTAATTAGCTGAACAAGTTTTTTTTATTTTTAGCCAGTTTTTTTATCAAAAGAACATTCAAATACATTTGCACCAATTTTATCATTATGGAATTTAGCACAGTTATTTTTGATATGGATGGTTTATTAATAGATAGTGAACCATTATGGAACAAAGCAGCTACAACAGTTTTTAAACAATATGGTATAAAACTTAGTGATGAACAATACAATGCTACCACAGGTTTGCGTACAAGAGAATTTGTACAATGGTGGTTCAGACAATTTAATATAGGAGATGAAGAATTGGCTAAAGCTGAAAAAAATATTATTCAATTAGTGATAGAAAATGTGCAACAAAATCCTGTAATAATGCCAGGCGTTCATTATATTATTGATTTCTTTCATCAAAAAAAATTTAAAATAGGCTTGGCTACATCATCTCCTCAAGAATTAATTGATATAATAGTAGAACTTACAGGCATAAAAAAATATTTGCACACAACCACTTCTGCCGAAAATTATGCTTATGGCAAACCTCACCCTCAAGTTTATCTTGATTGTGCAGAGCAATTAAAATCTCATCCTCACGAATGTATCTGTTTTGAAGATTCTTTTAATGGAATGATTGCTGCAAAAGCAGCCAGAATGACTTGTGTTGTAGTGCCTCATCATTCACAACTAAAAGATAACAGATGGGGTGCTGCTGATTTAAAGTTATCTTCACTACAAAACTTTGGGCAGTTGCATATTGATTTATTAAGTAGAAGATAAAATACTGTTTCGTTGTTTTGTAGCAACTTCAAACCCTTTGCTTATTTTTGTCTGCTGATAAAATAAATAGTTTTTAATATTAAATTTTACCCGATTAAATACACATGGAATTATCTAAAAATTTTGAACCACAGCATATTGATAACAAATGGTACAGCCATTGGTTAGAGAAACAATATTTTAATAGCACTGTTGATACAACAAAAGAACCATATACTATTGTTATTCCTCCTCCCAATGTTACAGGAGTATTGCACATGGGACATTGTTTAAATAATACCATTCAAGATATTTTAATTCGTAGAGCAAGAATGATGGGAAAAAATGCTTGTTGGGTGCCTGGCACAGACCATGCAAGCATTGCTACAGAAGCCAAAGTAGTACAAATGCTTAGAGAAAAAGGCATTACAAAATCTTCATTAAGCAGAGATGAATTTTTACAATACGCATGGGAATGGAAAGAAAAATATGGAGGTATTATTTTACAACAATTAAAAAAATTAGGTTGTAGTTTAGATTGGAACAGAGTAAACTTTACCATGAATGATGATTATTATAAAAGCGTTATCAACACTTTTGTTCAATTATACAATGATGGTATTATTTATCGTGGATTAAGAATGGTGAATTGGGACCCTGTAAGCAAAACAGCCTTGAGCGATGAAGAAGTAATTTTTAAAGAAATAGATAGCAAACTTTACTATGTAAAATATCCTTTTGTAGAAAATAACCATCAATATATAATGGTAGCAACTACACGCCCTGAAACTATTTTAGGCGATGTGGCTATTTGTGTGAACCCTTCTGATGAACGTTATAAAAATTTAATAGGCAAAGAAGTAATAGTACCTATCATTAACAGAAAAATTCCCATTATTGCTGATGAATATGTAGATGCAACTTTTGGAACAGGTGCATTAAAAATAACACCTGCACACGATAAAAATGATAATGAATTAGGAAGAAAACACCAACTAAAAGCCATCAATACTTTAAACGAAGATGGAAAATTTATTGCTGATGAATTACAAGAAGACAACCCTTCTGCTCAAGTGTTAGCATATCATGGTATTGATAGATTTGAATTAAGAAAAAAAATAGTAGAAGATATTGCAGCCATCAATCAAATAGAAAAAATAGAAGATTATAAAGGGCAAATTGGTACAAGCGAAAGAACAGGTGCTGTAATAGAAAGCAGGTTATCTATGCAATGGTTTATGAACATGAAAAAGTTTTTAAACAAAAATCCTGAAGCATTAAACGCTGTAATGAATGATGCAATAATGTTTCATCCATCTAAACTAAAAAACACATATAAATATTGGTTAGAAAATATTAAAGATTGGTGTATTTCAAGACAACTTTGGTGGGGACAAAGAATACCTGCATGGTACGATGAAAATGGACATTGTATAGTAGCTGCAACACAGGAAGAAGCTGTTGAACTATACAAAAAGTCCATAGTAGATAGTCCACAGTCCACAGTAAAAGCCACAAACAATGGACTATCGTCTATGGACTATGGACTGAAACAAGATGAAGATGTATTAGACACTTGGTTTTCTTCTTGGCTTTGGCCCATAGAAGTTTTTAAAGGAATTAGCAACCCTAATAATGAAGAAATAAACTACTACTACCCTACTACAACATTGGTTACAGGGCAAGATATTATTTTCTTTTGGGTAGCAAGAATGATAATGGCTGGTTATGAATTTAAACAACAACTTCCTTTTAAAGATGTATATTTTACAGGAATGGTTCGTGATAAGCAAGGAAGAAAAATGAGTAAGCAATTAGGCAATAGCCCTGACTTACTTGCATTAATAGATAGTTATGGAGCAGATGCTGTACGTTTTGGAATTATGATAGCATCGCCTGCTGGCAATGATTTATTATTTGATGAAAGTAGCTTAGAGCAAGGCAGAAACTTCAACAATAAAATTTGGAATGTTTTGAAGTTAATGAAAATGTGGGAAGAAAAACAAACCACAAACCAAAAACCACAAACCACAAACAACTTTCCCATTAATTGGTTTGAAAATAGACTAAATGAAGCCAAAACAGAAGTGGATAATCTATTAAAACAATTTCGTTTGAGTGAAGCATTAAAAGTTATTTACTCTTTAATATGGGACGACTTTTGTAGTTGGTATATAGAATGGATAAAACCAAACTTTGGCGAACCAATAGAAAAAGATGTTTACGAAAAAACAATTTCATTCTTTGAAGAATTGATGCAACTCTTGCATCCTTATATGCCTTTTATTACAGAAGAAATTTATCATCAACTAAAAGAAAGAAAGGACGACTTAACAGTAAAACAGCAGTCCACAGTCCACAGTCCACAGTCCACAGTTTTACAACAAGGTGAGTTATTGAAAAAAGTAATTACTTCTTTACGAGAAGCAAGAGCAAAAAATCAAATTAAACCCAAAGATGTTATTAAACTTCATATTCAAACAACTAATGAAACCAACTATCAGTCAATAGAAAATATTTTAAAGAAACAAATAAATGCAGAAGCTATTTATTATGTTCAAGAAGCTGTAACAAATACTATTGTTGTAGCTATTGAAAACGAAAAATTCTTTATAGAAGCAGAAAAAGAAATTGATAGTGCTGCATTAAAAATCACTTTAGAAAAAGACCTTCAATACCAAAAAGGATTTTTAGAAACTATTTTGAAAAAATTAAGTAATGAACGCTTTGTACAAAATGCCAAACCCGAAGTAATAGCTATTGAACAAAAGAAAAAAGCAGATTGTGAGGCAAGAATTAAAACTATTGAAGAAAGTTTAGCTTCATTACAATAAAAATACTTTACTTTAGTAAAAGATAAATAACACCTAATGAAACAAATATTTTTTATGCTGCTTTGTATAATGTTTGTAACTACCTATACCAATGCACAAAATACAACAGATACAGCAACAACAAAAAGAAAAAAAGTAATTGTAAAAACTTTTACCAAAAAACCAGCACAAGCTATTTATGCAGAAGTTGGAGGTAATAGTTTATTATGGTCATTAAATTATGACAGAAGATTTAGCAACAGATTAGATGGTGTAGGTTTTAGAGCAGGTGTTGGCTATTTTCCTTTAGGAGGTAGTAATTTATTGGTTGTTCCTTTTGGTATTAATATTTTGGCAGGCAATAAAGGGCATTTTGTAGAAATGGGTCTTAATGCTACTGTTGTTAGTGCTTCCAGTAAAAATAAATCAGCCCCAACAGTATCTAAATTTGGACAATTAGATTTTACAGGCAATAAAACAAATATGTTATATGGTGCATCAATGGGGTATCGTTATCAAAAGCCTGATGCAAAAGGATTTCATTTTAGAGCAGGTGTAGAGCCAATCTTAGGAAATCGTTATGATGATAAAATGGTTTTTGCTATTACAGGACATATTAGTATAGGTTATAGTTTTTAATTTTTGAAAAATATTCATGTATAAAAAAAATATGCTTAAAAGTATCCTGATAATAATAGGATGCTTTTATTTTTTTACTAATACACATGCCCAAAATTGGGAAGTAAAACTATTAGACAACATTAACCCAACAAATCCAACTTCCAAAATTTGGAAAACATTTTCATCAACAACTTATCCTTTAGCATTAGCAGCACCTGCAACAATGTTAGCTGTTGGTTATTTAAAAAAAGATAAAACAATTCAACAAAAAGGATGGACAGTTGCTGGTGCATTATTCATAAATACAGCTATTGTGCAAGGATTAAAACTAACAATAGATAGACCAAGACCTTATGAAACTTTCCCTACAATCATTTATCCTTATGAATATAAACATGGCAAATCTTTTCCTTCTGGTCATGTATCAACAGCATTTGCTACTGCTACATCATTAACACTTGCTTGTAAAAAATGGTATGTTGTAATACCTGCTTATGCTTGGGCTACAAGTGTAGCCTATTCAAAAATGTATTTAGGAGAACATTATCCTACAGATGTTTTGGCTGGTGCTATCGTAGGTGCAGGAAGTGCTTTGCTTAGTAATTGGCTAACAGAAAAATATTTTAACAAAAAGAAATAAATATTGAATAAGTTTATTTACACTACATTCAACAACTCTTTATTAATTTGCAGTTATGACAAAAGTTAAGAAAAAAGAATTACCCATAATTTTAATTACCAATGATGATAGTATTTATGCACCAGGTATAAAAGCACTTACAGAAGCTGTAAAAGATTTGGGGCGTGTAGTAGTTGTAGCACCAGATAAACCTCAAAGTGGTATGGGACATGCCATAACTATTGGACAACCATTGAGGCTACAAAAAATATCTTTTTTAGAGGGTGTAGAAGCCTATACAAGCAATGGCACACCAGTAGATTGTGTAAAACTTGCAGTAGATAAAATATTGCATCGCAAACCAGATATTTGTTTAAGTGGTATTAATCATGGAGCAAACCATAGTATTAATGTAATTTATAGTGGCACCATGAGTGCAGCAATGGAAGCTGCCATAGAAAGCATACCCAGTGCAGGTTTTAGCTTATTAGACTTTAGTATGGAAGCAGATTTTTCTGCTGCAAAAAATGTTACCAGAAAAATTGCTATTCAAATGTTAGCTAAAAAGAAAGAAAAAAATTTATTGCTGAATGTAAATATTCCTGCTGTGCCAGAAAGTTTAATTAAAGGCATAAAAGTATGCAGACAAGCCAATGCTAAATATGAAGAAGATTTTATAGCAAGAACTGACCCACATGGAAAAATGTATTATTGGCTTACAGGAGAATTTGTAAACTTTGATAAAGGAAAAGATACAGATGTATGGGCTTTGCAAAATCATTATGTAAGTGTTGTGCCTGTTGAGTTTGATTTTACCAACTATGCACTCAAAGAAAAAATTGAAAAATGGAAGTTTTAAAAATTACCTATTATGTTTAATTTCTTAAAAAAAGATAGTATTCCTTTTGGCATTATTGTAGGATTACTTTTGCCCATTGTAGGCATGTTTGGATTTTATTATTATCGTTTTCATAGGCTCACTATTGTAGAGTTTATTCAGTATTTAGGCATAGAACAAAGGCTGATAACTTCAATGGTTAGTTTTTCATTATTAGCCAATGCTATTATTTTTACTTTTTACATCAATAACCATATTGACAAAACAGCCAAAGGTATTTTTATTTCTACTTGTTTATATGCTGTATTTGTATTGGTGTTAAAATATTGGTTTGTATAAATTTTATTAATGATAAAACAATTTATTATGAAAAAAATAGTGCTTTTAGTAAGCCTTCTCTTTGCAGGAAACTTTGTTTATGCACAAGTAATGAGTGCCAAAGCTCAAACAGTTGTTATAAAATCTGACAATTTGAAATGTTGGCAGTGTAAAGAAAGATTAGAAAAATATTTAGTAGTTGAAAATAAAGCCTACTTAGAAAATGCTTTGTTAGAATGGAAAATAAATTTATTAAAAGGCGAAATAAAAATTAAATATTTACCCGACCGTGCTACAATAGATGATATAAGAACAGCACTAAACAATGCAGGTTTTGATGCAGATGATGAAAAAGCAGAAGAAACAGCTTACAATAAATTGCCTACTGCTTGTAAAAGAGCAGAAGATGGTGGAGGTCCTAAAAAAGGTGCTCCTTGTCATATAAAACCATAACTATTATAATGTAGAAATAAAAAGAACCTGTCAAGTAATGATATAGAGTTTGTAATGGTCTATTTCTCTTTCAATAGTACAACAAAACGCCTCTTTTTCTCAGCATTCTATCCTCACAAGCCTTGTGTTAATCGTAGGAACATTGGTGCATTTTTGTTATACATCTTCCCCTTAACTAACCAACAAAAGCCAAAGAGGTGAAGATGTTGGGAAGGAAAGTTGTATTATCGTACAACTTTTTTTGTACCTTTGCGTTAATATGAGAAGTGAGAAAATACGACACGTTTTTTTTGTACAAAGAATACTTCACAGACTTTTACGAGAAGCAAAAGCAGAAAGTAAAAGAAAAAATTCTTTGGACATTTAGAGTGATAGAAACGATACAACAAGTTCCGACAGAATATTTAAAGCATCTTGAAGGAACGGACGGTTTGTATGAAATCAGAGTACAAACGGGAAGTAACATTTTTAGGATTTTCTGTTTTTTCGATGGAGGAAAGTTAGTTGTTTTAGCCAACGGATTTCAGAAGAAAACGCAGAAAACACCAAAACAGGAAATTGAAAAAGCATTAAAAATAAAAGAAGAATATGAAAACGATAAAAAATAAAAATTTGAAATCTCTTGACCAATTTGTAGATGAACAATATGGCGAAAAAGGGACTAAAAAGCGTGATAACTTTGAGAAAGGTTACGAAGAATTTAAACTCGGCTTCATTCTTCAACAAGCTCGACTTGAAAAAGGAATGACACAAGAAGAACTTGCCGAAAAAGTTGGCACAAACAAAGGCTACATTTCACGGGTTGAAAATAACATCAAAGACGTTCGTATTTCGACACTTCAAAAAATCATAGAAAAAGGATTTGGCGGACACTTGGAATTAGCGATAAAAATGTAATACCTCTGCCAACAAAGATTGACAACTATGAAAAAAATTAAGTTACTTATCATCGGCTTGATACTTCTTTTCGGTTTAACAAACCTAAAAGCACAAACTTTATTACCAAAACTTCAAAATTTATTTGGAGCAGAAAATGTTATTACTGTTGATTCAAGTGCTTACAAAGAATTTTACAAAATCAAGGTTATGCAACTCATTGACCACAACGATGAAAGCAAAGGAACTTTTAAACAAGAAGTTTTATTAGGTTATAATGATGTTTCTGCACCAACGGTAATGCTAATTCATGGATATTGGATATTGGATATTTTCAGGCTTCGATGACCCTTCGTATAAACACGAACTAACCGAATTATTCAATGCTAATCAAATTGAAGTAGAACACAGATATTTTTGGCAATCCGTTCCTGAAAATCTTGATTTTTCATTGCTCAATTTCAATCAGGCAAGTGCAGATTATCATTATATCAGACAAAAATTGGGGGCTATTTTCCCAGACAAATGGATTGCAACAGGAGGAAGTAAAGGAGGAGACGCTACATTGGCTTACAAATTTTGTTATCCAAAAGATGTTAATGCAAGTGTTATTTACGCCATTTCAATGTCGTTAGAAGCAGAAGATAAACGCTATGCAAAATTCTTTGCTGAGAAGAAGAAAACCGAAGAATACAAAAAAATCTACCAAGACCAGATTTATTTTCTTAAAAATAAAAAAAATTGTTGCCGTTTTTTGAAGAATTGGTAAAATTCAAAAAATTTAATTTTGATGAATTTGATGCCGAAACAATTTATGACTATTGTGTTTTGGAATACGAATTTTACTTTTGGCAATACTTTGGAAATTATAAGGAACTTAAAGAGAGTTTAGACCTGTTAAAAAATTATGTTTACACTGACGGAGGTTTCAAAACCGATTTTCAATTGGGCAAACAAGACGAATTGGTTTATTATTTGGGAATTATCGCAAAAGATTTTCTTGACAAAAGATACCAACCACACTTTTATCAGGAATTTACGCAAGGTGGCTATTACGGTTACGATGAAAAGCCATTCAAAAAATACCTGAAACATAAAAATTACTCATTGTCTGTTTTTGCAAGATAAAAAGTAAAATTTGATAATACTTTCAGAAAAGCACAAAAGAAATTTACAGAAACCGAAATGGAAAAAGTAATCGCAATCAATGCAGAAACCGACCCTTTTTCTATTTGTACAATTCCATTTCCGCCAAACAAAGACAATCTAAATCTTGTTCTTAAAATTCAACGCACACAGTTTTATTATCAGACTTTGACCAAGAAACACAACTAAAAGTAAAACAAAAATTAACTGAATGGTTAAACAAGAGCAGCCACTAACAAGAGATTTGCCTTATGGTGGGCTAAACGGTTTCTATTGAACTCTTTTATAAAAAATTTCCCACTTCGGCAATACTCAAACCGTTATAGGCTATTATAAAAAGACCAACAAGCATGAAAAAATTAGCAATATTTTTCCTCAGCATTCTCCCAAAAAACAACAAGGAGAAGATGCTGTGAAGAAAGTTTTGTTTACAGAAACGTTTGAAAATAATCGTTAATGATAAATTGTTAATGTTGGCTACTCGTTTTTTCATTAACCATTGACGATTAACCATTGCTTTTAACACAAACATTTTAGTTAATCAATATTCAATTAGTATCTTCACACTCCAAAAATTGTATAGTATGAAAATATTTTGTAAAAAATTAGTATGGTTTTTATTATTCGTTGTTGTTAATAATAGTGTTATAGCTCAAGATGCTATAGACTATCAAATGCCACCTAAAGAAATAGCAGATTTGTTATTAGCCAAACCAACACCTACTGTAAGTATAGATAGCAAAGGAGATTGGATGCTGCTTTGTGAAAGAAGTAGCTATCCTTCTGTAGAAGAATTAGGACAACCTGAAATACGTGTAGCAGGATTAAGAATAAACCCCAATAATTATTCTCTAAGCAGACAGAATTATTTTAACCTCCTTACTTTAAAAAATATTAAAACAAAAAAAGAGCATAGAATTGTTGGATTACCTATAAACTTGCAAGCAAGTAATATACAATGGAGCCCCAATGAAAAGAAAATTGCTTTCACCAATACTACTAACAATAGTGTAGATGTATATGTAATTAGCTTAACTACTTTTACTGCTACCAAAGTAAATAAACAACCTTTAAATATCATTATTGGAGGAACATACTCTTGGCATGGCGATGATGCATTGATGTATAAAATTGCTATTGCTCCAGCATCATCAAAACCCAAACAACCCATTAAACCAAAAGGTCCATCTATACAAGAAAATGTAGGTAAAACTGCACCAGGTCGTACTTATCAGGATTTAATTAAAACACCTTATGATGAAAAATTGTTTGAATTTATGACAAAAGCCCAATTAGTTTTAAATACAAATGGTATAGAAACACCTATTGGCAAACCTGCTATATATAAAACCTTTGCAGCATCGCCCAATAGAGCTTATATTTTGGTAGAAACTATCAACAAACCATTTTCATACTTAGTACCTGCTAATGGTTTTGCCTCTACTGTAAGCATTACAGATATGAAAGGTAATGTTGTAAAACTAATGGCTGAATTACCTTCTGCCGAAACAAGACCTACAGGAAGAGATAATGTTCAAAATATACCAAGAAATTTTTCTTGGAGAGATGATGAAGCTGCCGACCTTACATGGTGCGAACCTTTGGATAGTGGATTAATAAAAAATAAAGTAGATTATCATGATGCTGTATATGCTTTAGCTGCTCCCTTTAAAGGAGAAAGAAGAGAACTATTTAAAACGACTATGCGTTATAGATATACTATTTGGGGCAACAATTCTTTTGCTTGGGTAGTAGAAGGTTTATCTGGCAAACAAATAACCAGAGTAAATCAATACAGTTTCCCTGAAAAACATTTAGATAAAATATTTGAACGCAATACAACAGATGCCTATAACAACCCTGGTAATCCTGTAACTACCAAAAATGTATATGGCAAAGAAGTTATTAATATAATCAATAACACTTTTTTATTAAATAATAGAACTGGTTCTTCTCCTAATGGAGATTTACCTTTTATTTCTTTGTATGATATAAATGCTAAGAAAAGTAATATTATTTGGCGTTGCCAAGAAGGAAGTTTTGAATATGTTGTAGAAGTTATAGACCCTAATAATTTTACTGTTATTACAAGAAAAGAAACAAAAAAAGATGTACCTAATTATTTTCTTAAATCAATAAAAGGAAGTGGAGGTAACGAAGCCTTAACATCTTTTACAAACCCCTACCCTTCTTTACAAGGAATAAAAAGTGAAAAAATAAGATACACTCGTTTTGATGGTATAGAATTAACAGGCAATTTATATTTACCAAAAGGTTATACAGAAAATACTGGTGAATTATTGCCTTTACTTATTTGGGCTTATCCAAGAGAGTACAATAATGCTTCAGATGCAGGACAAATAAGGGGTAGCCAAAATAAATTTACAACTATTAGTTGGGCAAGTCCTTTATATTATGTAACACAGGGTTTTGCAGTATTAGATAACGCAGAAATGCCTATTGTAAGCACAGATGAAACCAAAAAACCAAATGATAATTTTATAGAACAATTACAAATGAATGCAGAAGCTGCAATAGATTATTTAGTAAATGCAGGAATAGTAGATAGAAACAAAGTTGCCATAGGTGGACATAGTTATGGTGCATTTATGACAGCTAATTTATTAGCCCATACATCATTATTTAAAGCAGGTATTGCTCGTAGTGGGGCATATAATAGAACCCTTACTCCTTTTGGTTTTCAAAATGAAGATAGAACTTATTGGCAAGCCCCTCAGTTGTATTATGAAATGAGTCCTTTTAGTTATGCCAATAAAATAAAAACGCCTTTATTATTAATTCATGGAGAGATAGATGAAAACCCTGGCACTTTTCCTATCAATAGCGAAAGATTATATAATGCCATTAAAGGGCATGGTGGTACTGTACGTTATGTTTCACTACCTTATGAAGGACATAGTTACAGAGCTAAAGAAAATTTATTACACATGCTTTGGGAACAAAATGAGTGGTTGAAAAAATTTGTGAAAGAAGCAAAAGAATAATCATCAAAACCTTACAACATTCAGGCTGCCATTTTTGGCAGCCTGAAATATATACTGATAACCATGTTTAACAATGGTAGAAAAATGTAAATCTCCTTTTCTATTCTGTTATAGCTATATCCAATACCTGCTGCATGGTTTTTACATAATGAAATTTAGTGCCTTTAATAAAATTGCTGTCTATTTCTTTTACGTCTTTTTCATTCTGCCAACACATAATTATTTCTTTCAATCCTGCACGTTTAGCTGCCAAAACTTTTTCTTTAATACCGCCTACAGGCAATACTTGCCCACGTAAAGTAATTTCACCCGTCATGGCTAAGTAGGGCTTTACTTTTTTTCCTGTAAAAGCAGATGTTAAAGCTGTAAGCATGGTAACACCTGCACTTGGACCATCTTTTGGCGTAGCACCTTCAGGAACGTGAATGTGTATTGTTTTCTTGGAAAACATTTCAGGGTTTATCTCTAATTTTTTTGCATGAGTTTGCAAATAAGTTAATGCCGTAGTAGCACTTTCTTTCATTACATTGCCCAAATTTCCTGTCAGTTTCAGTTCGCTTTTTCCATCGCTTAACGCAGCTTCAATAAATAAAATATCTCCACCTACATACGTCCATGCAAGACCAACAGCAACACCAGGTATATTGACAGTTTTATACATATCGTTACTATAACGTGGCTTACCCAATATTTTTTCTACATCTGTATTTGTAATAGTTGGATTTATTTTTCCTTTTGTAGCATATTCTTTTGCAGCATAACGCATAATGCTGGCTAATTGTCTATCCAATTCCCTTACACCACTTTCTCTTGTATGATTTTCTATAATTTTTTGTAAAACATTTTCAGCAATTTTTACATTTACTTTATCCAAACCATGGGCTTCTTTTTGTTTTGGAATAAGGTGTCTTTTAGCAATTTCAATTTTTTCTTCTACTGCATAACCACTTAAATCTATAATTTCTAATCTATCCCTCAATGCTGGTTGAATGTTAGCAATATTATTGGCAGTAGCAATAAATAATACTTTGCTTAAATCATATTCAAGCTCTAAATAATTATCATAAAAAGTATTGTTCTGTTCAGGGTCAAGCACTTCTAATAATGCAGATGATGGGTCTCCTCTATGGTCGCTTCCTACTTTATCTATTTCATCTAAAATCATTACAGGATTGCCTGTTTTTACTTTTCTAATATTTTGTAAAATTCTACCAGGCATAGCACCTATATAGGTTTTTCTATGACCCCTTATTTCACTCTCATCATGCAAGCCTCCCAAACTTACACGAGTATATTTACGTCCTACTGCATTGGCAATACTTTTACCTAAAGATGTTTTACCAATACCAGGAGGTCCTACAAAACAAAGAATAGGGCTTTTCATATCTCCTTTCAGTTTCAATACAGCCAAATATTCTAAAATTCTGTTTTTAATTTTGCTCATTCCATAATGCTCTACATCTAAAATTTTTTTAGCATTTTTTAAGTCATAATTATCAGAAGTATATTCTCCCCATGGAAGGTCAAGCATCAAATCACAATGATTATATACAACAGAATAATCTGGAGTGCTTGGGTGCATTCTTTCTAATTTTGCAATGCTTGAATTGAAGAGATTTTTAGCAGCTTCTGACCATTTTTTTCCCTCTGCCTTCTTCTTCATTTCAGCAACTTCTTTTTCGTTATGGTCGCCACCCAATTCATCTTTAATGCTTTTTAATTGTTGTTGCAAAAAGTATTCACGTTGTTGTTTATCTATTTCTGTTCTTGTTTTACTGGTTACTTTATTTTTCAACTCAGCAAATTGCAATTCACGTTGTAATAGTTGAATAAGTTTTTCAGCCCTTGCTGTAATATCGTTCATTTCAAGCAAAGCCTGTTTTTCAAACAATTCTGTATTTTGATTACTACTTACAAAATTTATTAAGAACGAGGGGTTTTCTATATTTTTTAAAATAATACCTGCTTCTGTTGGCAAGTTTGGCGAAAGCTGAATAATCTGTGTAGCCAAATCTTTTATAGAAGAAATAAGAGCAGCAAAATCTTCCGTTTCAGGAGCTGCATCTTCTGGCAATACTTTAATACTTGCCTTAAAATAAGGGTCTATATGAGTAATGCTTAATAAATCAAATCTTTTTTTACCTTGAATAATAATAGTAGTGCCACCATCTGGCATTTTTATCAATTTCACAATTTTGGCTACTGTACCTACAGCACACAAATCTTTTGTTTCTGGGTCTTCTACATTACTATCTTTTTGTGCTACTACACCTATTAGTTTATCTGCTTTATAAGCATCAGAAACTGCTTTAATACTTTTTTCTCTGCCAACAGTAATAGGCAATACTACACCAGGAAATAAAACAGTATTTCTAAGTGGTAAAATAATTAGTTCTGACGGAATTTTAAGATTCGTTTCTTGTTCACCATCATTTTCGCCCAAAGGAATGATAGGCATAAATTCTGTTTCTTCGTCACTGGTAAATATGTTCGTATTCATTATGGTATTATATAATTCAAAAATATTGTAAGTTCAGTTATTGATAAAGAAAACTAAAATTGCAATATTAATGCCATTGATATAAATAGGTACAAAATGTCATTTGATATTATACAAATGCTGTCAATACTGATAAAAGTTGCCTACCTATTAGCTACTTGTTTTTCTCCCTATTTATTTCAAAAAACAACTATTTTTGCCCCTTATTACTAAACTAAAAAGGCATAAAGGATTTTTTTTTATATAACTTATGGTTATTTAATAAAAACCTCCTACTTTTGCCGTCCTGAAAAAATAGAGTTATGGCTAGAGTATGTCAAATTACAGGAAAAAAACCACTTACAGGTAATCGTGTTTCTCACTCAAACATTAAAACCAAACGCAGGTTTTTACCTAATTTACAAACAAAACGTTTCTTCTTTACTGAAGAAAATCGTTGGATTACATTAAAAGTATCTACTGAAGGTATTCGTACTATTAATAAAAATGGATTAGCTTCTGTAGTAAAAAATTTAAGAGCCCAAGGCGAAAAAATATAAACCTTTAGGTTTCAACCTCATAAATTTTATAACAATGGCAAAGAAAGGAAACAGAGTGCAGGTTATTTTGGAATGTACAGAACATAAAACTTCTGGAAAACCAGGAACAAGCCGTTACATTACTGTAAAAAATAAGAAAAATACCCCTGAAAGATTAGAGTTAAAAAAATTTAACCCTATATTAAAAAAAGTTACTTTACACAAAGAAATTAAATAATTATGGCAAAAGTTGCTTCAAAAAACGCTAAGGTAAAAGATGCTCAAGCTTCTGCAGAAGCTAAAAACTGGACTAAAGTTATTAAAGCTGTTCGTAGTCCTAAAACAGGTGCATACACTTTTAAAGAAACAATTGTACACAAAGACAAAGTGAAAGATTTTTTGGCTGCAAAATAAATCGCCTCTGTATTTGTAAAATATATAAGAAAGGCTTTCTGTACATTACAGAAGGCTTTTTTAGTTTCAGTTAATAAATAGCAGATTCTCTTTAATAGCAAATTGTATAACTTTCCGTTTTTAAATTATTAAACATGGGCTTTTTTGATAAACTATTTGGTAAAAAAGAAAAAGAAACCTTAAACGAAGGATTACAAAAAACCAAAGAAGGCTTTTTTGCAAAAATTACCAAAGCTATTGCAGGTAAAAGTACTGTAGATGCAGAAGTATTAGACAACCTTGAAGAAGCATTAATAAGTGCCGATGTAGGCGTTGATACTACTTTGCAAATAATTGAAGCAATAGAAAAAAGAGTAAAACAAGAAAAGTATGTAAACACATCTGAACTAAATAATTTATTACAAAACGAAATTCAACATATACTAACAGATGCTAATGATACTGCTTACAAAAATTTTGACATCCCCAATAATATAAAGCCTTATGTAATTTTAGTAGTAGGTGTAAATGGTGTAGGTAAAACAACTACTATTGGTAAGTTAGCACATAATTATAAAAAAGCAGGTTATGAAGTTTTGTTAGGTGCTGCAGATACTTTTAGAGCTGCTGCTGTTGACCAATTAACTATTTGGAGTGAACGTGTTGGTGTACCTATTGTAAAACAAGCTATGGGAAGCGACCCAAGTGCTGTAGCTTTTGATACTGTACAAAGTGCTGTAGCAAAAGGAAGTGAAGTAGTTATTATAGATACAGCAGGAAGGCTACACAACAAAACTCATTTAATGGAAGAATTGAGTAAAATAAAACGTGTTATTAAAAAAATAATTCCAGATGCACCCCATGAAGTAATGTTAGTATTAGATGGCTCTACTGGTCAAAATGCTTTAGAACAAGCAAAACAATTTACAGCAGCTACCGATGTAAATGCTTTAACCATTACTAAATTAGATGGTACTGCAAAAGGTGGTGTAGTATTGGCTATTGCTAATCAATTTAAAATTCCTGTAAAATTTATTGGTGTAGGTGAGCAAATAAATGATTTATTAGTTTTTGATAAAAAAGAATTTGTAGATAGTCTTTTTACATTAGAAAATGTACAATAAATTTTTCTTTGATAAAATTTTGTAGTAGTATTAGATATGAAAGCAAGAAGTTTAAAACAAGATAAAGTAAATATTATAACATTGGGTTGTAGTAAAAATATGGTGGATAGTGAAGTATTGAGTGGGCAACTAAAAGCCAATGAAATAGATGTAGTACATGAAAATAAAAAACTTGACCATAATATTGTTGTTATAAATACTTGTGGTTTTATAGACAAAGCAAAAGAAGAAAGCATTAATACCATTTTTAACCAACTTGAATTAAAACGTAGAGGAAAATTAGATAAAGTATATGTAACAGGCTGCCTTAGTGAAAGATACAGAGAAGAATTAGCCAAAGAAATAGCAGAAGTAGATGCATGGTTTGGCACAATGGAACTAGCATTGATACTAAAACAATTTGATGCCGATTATAAAAAAGAACTTCTTGGAGAAAGATTATTAAGTACACCAAAACATTATGCCTACATGAAAATAAGTGAAGGCTGTAATCGTACTTGTAGTTTTTGTGCCATTCCTTTAATGCGTGGTCAGCATATAAGCAAACCAATAGAACAATTGGTAGCAGAGGCTGAAAGCCTTGTACAGAAAGGCGTTAAAGAAATTATGCTCATAGCTCAAGAGCTTACATATTATGGTTTAGACATTTATAAAAAAAGAGAATTACCAAAATTATTACATGCTTTAGCAGATGTAAAAGGATTAGAATGGATAAGAATGCACTATGCTTATCCATCAAAATTTCCTGTAGAAATTATTGATGTGATGAAAGAGAGAGAGAATATTTGCAACTATTTAGATATGCCTTTACAACATGCAAGCGATAATGTGCTGAAAGCAATGCGTAGAAATATTACCAAAAATGAAATGAGTGAATTAATACATAGTATAAAAAATAAAATTCCCAATATTTGTTTGCGTACAACATTGATTGCAGGTTATCCAAACGAAACAGAAAAAGATGTTGAAGAGTTGAAAGAATTTTTAAAAGAACATCGTTTTGACAGAGTAGGCATTTTTACTTATAGCCATGAAGAAAATACAGGTGCATACAAAGAAGAAGACAATATACCACAAGAAGAAAAAGAAGCAAGAGCACAAGAAATAATGGAAGTGCAACAAGAAATTAGTTACGAAAAAAATCAAGAGAAAATTGGTAAAACATTTAAAGTTTTAATTGATAAAAAAGAAGCAGGAAGATATATAGGTAGAACAGAATTTGATAGTGTGGAAGTGGACAATGAAGTAGTTATTCATTCCAACAAGAAACTACCCATTGGCGATTTTGTGCAAGTAAAAATTACCAAAGCATACGATTATGATATTGAAGGGGAAGTGATAGAATAAATTAAAATCTAAAAACTAAAAATTCATAATTCATAATTTCTCATAAACTTCGTTTCTACTTTCAGTTCTTCTACAACATTAAAAATAATTGGGCATCGATCATAGTGCATAAAAACAGTAAATAATCTTTGTTGAAAATGAGGTAAGTGCATAGCAGGAAATTCCTTGCAACCTTCAAACCTATATTCATACACAGTACATTTATTTTCCTCTAAAAAATGACAAGGAATTGTATTAATAAGCATCATACCTGAGCTTCCTTTTTCCAAATACTGTTTATCAAACTTTTCTCTTGATAATTCTAAATGATTAGACAAGGCATCAGCTTCTTTTTCAGTAACATTAATCATCAAACTTTTACAACAATTACCACAAATTGTACAATCTATTTTAGGAGCAATTTGTTCATTAAGTGTATGAACAATGGCATCTAATGTTTCAGTATTTAATTGCTTTAAAAATTGAATAAAGGCAATATTTTCTTCTGCATGCTTTTCAGCAAAAGCAACTATTTCACTAAGATTTACTTGTAATTGATTATTCATTAGCCAACAAACCTATGTTTTTTAAAATAGATATTGCTTTTTATCCACAATTACACTGTGTCTGTTTATAATCTATATGCTATTTACTTACATAGATAATTAGATTTGTCCTTTGAATAAAAGCCAACAAAGCAAGGCTAACGTATTATTAAAAAATTAAACAACCGACTACTGTCTGTTGACTGTTGACAGTGGTCTATGGACTATCAAAAATATGGCAGACATTAAAAAAATATCAGACTATACAGAAGAAGACATTAAAAGTTTAGATTGGAAAGAACACATACGTTTAAGACCAGGAATGTATATTGGAAAATTAGGAGATGGCTCATCTGCTGATGATGGAATTTATGTGCTATTAAAAGAGGTTTTAGATAATTGTATAGATGAATATACTATGGGTCATGGCAGACACATTGATATAACTATAGAAAATAAAACAGTCATTATAAGAGATTATGGACGTGGTATTCCTTTAGGAAAAGTGGTAGATGTAGTAAGTAAAATAAATACAGGTGCTAAGTACGATAGTAAAGCCTTTCAAAAAAGTGTGGGTTTAAATGGAGTTGGTACAAAAGCTGTCAATGCTTTGAGCAATTATTTTAAAGTAGAAAGTTTTAGAGATGGTAAAACCAAAGTAGCAGAATTTGAACGTGGTGTTTTACTAAAAGAGCATAAAGAAACTGCTTCTAAAGAAGAAAATGGAACAATGGTTTCTTTTATGCCAGATAATACTATTTTTCACAACTACAAATTTTTGCATGAGTATATAGATAATCAGCTATGGAATTATTGTTATTTGAATGCAGGTTTAACCATCAATTTCAATAATAAAAAATACATCAGTAAAAATGGTTTGTTAGATTTATTGACAAGAAAAACCAATGCAGATGAATTACGTTATCCTATTATTCATTTAAAAGGAGAAGATATTGAAGTAGCCATCAGTCATAATAATGATTATGGAGAAGATATTTTTTCTTTTGTAAATGGTCAATATACTACACAAGGAGGTACACATCATCAAGCATTTAGAGAGGCTTATGTAAAAGTTATCAGAGAATTTTTTAAGAAAGATTATGACACTTCAGATATTCGTCAAAGTATTGTAGCTGCTGTAAGTGTAAGGGTGCAAGAGCCTGTATTTGAAAGCCAAACAAAAACCAAGTTAGGTTCATCTGTGGTGTATGAAGGCGGTCCAAGCATGAAAAAATTTATAGAAGATTTTTTAGCTAAAGAATTAGACAATTTTTTACACAGAAATCCTGCTGTTGCAGATGCTTTAAAGAAAAGAATAGAGCAAAGTGAAAAAGAAAGAAAAGAATTAAGTGGTATTAGAAAGTTAGCCAATGAAAGAGCTAAGAAAGCAAACCTGCACAATAAAAAATTAAGAGATTGTCGTATTCACTTAAACGATGAACCACCTAATAAAAACAAAGAAGAATTTATAGAACTACAAAACAAAAGCACCATCTTTATAACAGAAGGAGATAGTGCCAGTGGAAGTATTACAAAAGCCAGAAATGTAGATACACAAGCTGTTTTCAGCCTTAGAGGTAAACCTCTAAATAGTTTTGGATTAAGCAAAAAAGTGGTGTATGAAAACGAAGAATTTAATTTATTGCAACATGCTTTAAACATTGAAGATGGTTTAGAAAGTTTGCGTTTTAAAAATATTGTCATAGCTACAGATGCAGATGTTGATGGTATGCACATTCGTTTGTTATTAATGACTTTCTTTTTACAATTTTTCCCAGACTTAGTAAAACAAAATCATTTATACATTTTAGAAACACCACTATTCAGGGTAAGAAATAAACAAGAGACTATTTATTGTTATGATGAAACAGAAAAGCAACAAGCCATAGAAAAATTAACAGGCAAACCCGAAATTACAAGGTTTAAAGGTTTAGGAGAAATAAGCCCTGAAGAGTTTGAAAGATTTATTAATGAAGATATGCGTTTGCAACCTGTGTTGTTAGAACAAGGAGACCATATACAACAACTGTTAGAATACTACATGGGCAAAAACACACAACAACGACAAGAGTTTATTATAGATAATTTAAGAGTAGAAATGGATTTGGTAGAAACTAATTAAGACAGCATTTGTCATGTTGAGCTTGTCTTTGTCATGTTGAGCTTGTCGAAACATAGACAAACATTTAACAGAATGAAATTATAGTAGCTAATTATACTAAAGAAATAATAATAATCAATGTTTGAATTTCATAAAGATAGAAAAAGATATTTTGATATTCAGGTAGCCAATGCTGAACAATATGTTATTCCTTTTATTGAAGAAAAATTTTCTATTAAAGAAGGAATGAGGGTGTTAGAAATTGGTTGTGGCGAGGGTGGTGTGTTGAAAGCCTTTGTACAAAAGGGTTGTATAGGTATGGGTGTTGAATTTGATGCTTCAAGAATAGAGAATGCAAAAAAATTTATGCCAGAAGAAATTGTCTCTGGAAAAATTAGTTTTATATCAAAAGACATTTATAAAGTAGATGCTCAAAAAGAATTGAATGGTTTATTTGACATCATTATTTTAAAAGATGTTATTGAACATATACATGACCAATCAACATTAATCAGTTGGATGAAAAATTTTTTGACAACAAATGGTATTATATTTTTTGGATTTCCTCCATGGTATATGCCTTTTGGTGGTCATCAACAAATGTGTAATAGCAAAATAATGCAAATGCCTTACATACATCTTTTACCCAAAAAATTATATCATTGGCTATTGGTTAAAAACAAAGAAGCTGTTGATGATTTAATGGAAATAAGAGATACAAGAATTACGATAGAACAATTTGAAAAAATTTGCAACCAACAAGGTTATACATTATTACACAAAAAACATTATTTGCTAAATCCTATTTACAAATGGAAATTTGGTGTAAAACCTATTAAACAATTAGGTATTATTAGTGCTATACCTTTTGTAAGAAACTTTTTTACCACTTGTGTTTATTATATTATAACACCAAAATAATTGTAAATTTGAAAAAAATAATTCTTTATGGAAATTTTAGAAATAACTCAAAAAGTTATTGACGGTAAAGTTATAATTGATTTACCTAAGTCATATAATAATCAGAATGTAAAAGTTACTGTTAGTACAAATATTGATGATGAAGAAAATTGGGCAAACTTACCTGCACATAAAAGAGTAGAAATTTTAAAAGATTTTGTAGGAAAAGATAAATTTCCGAATATAAAAGTTGGAAAATATGATGTTTACTACCAATGATTTTTTTATTGGTTCTTCTGTGTTGATTGAATTTAACAAGGGGAATAAACTAAGGCTTTTTTCTGAGCTATTAGCAAATGATGCTTTCAGGTGCTTTGTAAATGAAACAGTGTTAAGTGAATTCCTTTTTCATTTTTTAGCATCTAACGGAAATAAATCTCCTCAAACGCTACATGAGGCAAAACAGATTAGCAATATTTTTGCTGTTTCTAATCAATATAAGCTAATTAAGACTTGTCATTTTATAGAAAATGATAACCGATTATTTTCTATTGTACCAGATTTAATGGCTAAATATAACTTACTTCCAAATGATGCAATTATTTTAGCTACTTGCAAACTGCATGGTATTTCTAATTTAGTTAGTCATGATGCCGATTTTAAAGAACCATGCAAAGCTGAGGGAATTGAATTGTTGAGAGAAGAATAACCTATCACTAAAAATTTATTAGTTATAAATGATACACATAGTTTTTGAACAAGCCAATGTAGATGTGCTACAAAAAGCAATAGCATTAGATGAAACCTTACAAGGTAATATTGTAGAAATAAAAGATGATTATGCAGTAGGTACTATTGCCAATATTTATGAAACAGAAGGCTACCAACAACGTAGAGATTGGTGGAAAAATTTATTAGCATTTTCACCCTATAAAGAACAATTAGACATAGTAGATGATAAGCTAACTGTACATAATTTAATAAAAACTTTAGATGAAAATACAGAAGAACATATTTGGATTTGGATGGGACAAAATCAACATGATGTTTGTGGTTATTATTGGTTAATGAGTCAGCTAAAAAATTATTATGGTAGAGTGCAAGTGTTATATTTAAACAATTTGCCTTTTATTAATGAAAAGGGATTAATATTTTATCCAACACATTTATCAGAAATACAGCCCAAAGAATTTATTAAAGCAAAAAAATTAGTAAGAGAAATTACACTTAGTGAGTTTGAAGTAGATACAGATGAATGGAAAAAACTTTGTACAGAAAATGCTTTGGTAAGAATTTTAGAAGGTGGCAAAAAAATTGTCAGCAAAGAAGAAACATTTTTTGATAAGGAAATTCTTGCTGCTGTTACAAGTGAATTTCAAAAGCTCACTAAAATTATCAATAATATTCTTGGCAAAATGAAAATACAAACAGGCGATGTATTTTTAGTTTGGCGAATAAATAAATTAACAGAAGCAAATATTTTAGAAACACAAGGGAATTGGGAAAAAGGCTGGAAAGAAATTGAAGTGAAAATATTTAATAATCAATAACCAACTAAAGCACTAATTAACAATTCATCATACAACATTTATCATTCAACATAATTATAATGTATTTAATTTTGCAGTATTAATTTGCTCATTTTATTATATTAAGTACTATGAAATTAAAGTTTATTGTTTCTACAATTATAACAAGTGTGCTATTAAGCAGTTGTTATACCAATAAAATTACAGGTCGTTCTCAAATTAGTTTAGTTGCTGAATCAGAAGTACAAACTATGGCTAAAACAGAGTACAGACAATTTTTAAGTCAGAATAAAGTAGTAAGCACTGCTACTAATAAAGATGCAGAAATGGTTAATAGAGTAGGCAAACGAATTGCTGCTGCTATTACAAAATATTATTCTGAACAAGGTCTTGCCAATGAATTACAAGGTTATGAATGGGAATATCATTTAGTAGAAAGCAATGAAGTAAATGCTTGGTGTATGCCAGGTGGTAAAATTGTTGTTTATACTGGTATATTGCCTATTACACAAAATGAAGCAGCACTGGCTGTTGTAATGGGACATGAAATTGCACATGCTTTAGCAAGACATGGTAATGAAAGAATGAGTGAAGGTTTATTACAACAATTAGGAGGTGTAGCATTAAGCACAGCATTATCTACCAAACCTCAACAAACACAAAATCTATTTATGACAGCTTATGGTGTTAGCACTCAGGTAGGTTTTATGTTGCCTCATAGCCGAAAACAAGAATTAGAAGCAGATAAATTTGGATTACGTTATGCTGCATTAGCAGGGTATAATATTAGAGAAGCTATACCTTTATGGCAAAGAATGGGAAAACTATCTCAGGGGCAAAAACCACCTATTTTTCTTAGCACTCACCCCACTGAAGAAAAAAGAATACAAGAACTAAATAAGATAATGGACGAGACTATTAGAGATTATTATCGTCCAATGGTTCAATAAATATTAATTGATTATTAGATAGTTACATAATAATATGCTGTTAAAACTGTATTTAATAGTTTGTTATGTTACTTACTTGCCATAAATTTCTTAACTTTGTGTCCCTTTTTACATCATCGGAACAATTTCTTTTAGAATATGTCTAATTTAAGTTTATTTGAGAAATTATCATTACAGGATGAAAAAAATCTTTTAATACAAGGTGTACCATCCGGAATCGAGAAGCAATTTTCTAAATTGTCTTATGCTAAAAATGTAACTCCTCTACTTAAAGTTAAAAAAGTAGATTTTGCATTAGTGTTTGCTGTCAATAAGCATCAGCTAAATAACGTAGTGAGAGATGTGTTAGCAGCTTTGCACGATAATAGTAAATTATGGATAGCTTGCCCTAAGCAAACCAGCAAAATTGTAAGCGACCTAAATCGTGAAAGCAGTTGGGATATTCTAAAACACAATGGTTATGAACGTATAGAAGATGTAGTATTAGACCACATGTGGGGTGCTGTTCAATTTAAAAGAAATAAGGATATGCCTATTATTTATCAAGAGCCAAAAGTTGAAGCAGCCGATAACTTTTATAAGAGTTTAGTACATTATCCTATTGAGTTAGAAAGAATATTTGATAAACATCAAAAGGTAAAAGAATTTTTTACATCATTACCTACTACCAATCAAAAAGAATATGTAAAATGGATTCAGGCTGCTAAAAGGTCTGATACCAGACAAAGAAGATTAGATGCAGTATTAGCAAAATTAATGGCAGGCAAAAAAAAGCCTTCTGAAAGATAACATAAAAGCACCCTTGAAAAAGGGTGTTTTCTTTTGTAAAACACTTCAGTATTAAATAGTAGTTTTGTTTCATTATCTTTTATGCAAAAAACATTGATAGTTATAGGTGGCGGAGCAGCAGGATTTTTTTGTGCTGTTAATGCTGCAAGATTAAACCCTATGCTCAAAGTTATTATTGCAGAAAAAAGCAATAAACTTTTAAGTAAAGTAAAAATAAGTGGTGGTGGAAGATGCAATGTAACACACCATTGTTTTGATATAAATGAACTTATAAAACATTATCCAAGAGGTGCTAATTTTCTAAAAAAAGCATTTCATTGGTTCAATACCAATCATACTGTAGAATGGTTTAAGCAAAGAGGTGTACCATTAACAACAGAAGCAGATGGAAGAATGTTTCCTACAACAAATTCTTCTCAAACTATTATAAATTGTTTGCTCAATGAAGCCAATAAATATGGTGTAGAAGTTATGATGAATAGCGACATTCATACCATACAAAAGCAGGAAAATATTTTTACCTTACACACCAATAACAACAAAAAATTATCATGCCATTATGTATGTATTGCTACTGGTGGCTATCCAAAACTAATGCAGTTTGAATGGATAAAAAATACAGGACACAATATTGAAACACCTGTACCATCTTTATTTACCTTCAATATTCCTCATAATACTATTACTCAATTAATGGGTATAAGTGTTAGTAATGCTCAAATAAAAATTATAGGTACAAAATTTCAAAATAGAGGAGCATTGTTAATTACCCATTGGGGTTTTAGTGGTCCTGCTGTTTTAAAATTATCTGCTTTTGCTGCAAAAGAATTAGCAGAAAAAAATTATCATTTTACTATTCACATAAATTGGCTTGAAAATGATACAGAACAAAGTTTACAACAAGAATGGGCAATGCTTCGTAAACAGTTAGCAGCCAATAAAATCTATGCTAAAAATCCTTTTGGTTTGCCCGTCAGGTTGTGGCAATTTTTATTGCATGAAAGTGATATACAAGAAGGTAATCGTTGGGCAGATTTGACTACTAAACAACAAAATAAATTGATTAAAAACCTTACTGCACAAGCATTTGAAGTAAAAGGGAAAACTACTTTTAAAGAAGAATTTGTAACCTATGGAGGTGTTATACTCAATGAAATAGATGTAAACACTATGCAAAGTAAAAAAATACCTCATGTATATTTTGCAGGAGAAGTTGTAAACATAGATGGCATTACAGGAGGTTTTAATTTTCAAAATGCTTGGACTACAGGTTTTATAGCAGCAAAAGCTATTGCTAATGAAGTATGATTAAATAATACGAATTTGATTTTTAAAATAGACCGAATTTTTTCCGTATAATGCCGAGTTGTTCCGAACAATTCGGAATTTAGACCAATTTTATTGGTCTATTACAAATATGCTTTCGGTATAAACTATTTTTCACATCAAAAAAAAGATACAATTATGCCACAATTTAATATAAGGGTTTATGGAATTTTACAAGACCAGCATAAAAGAATTTTAGTAAGTGATGAATTTATAAGAGGCGATTATTATACAAAATTTCCTGGTGGTGGACTTGAGTTTGGCGAAGGAACAAGAGATTGTTTAAAACGTGAATTTAAAGAAGAAACTAAATTAGACATTACTGTTGGCAAATTAATTTACACAACAGATTTTTTTCAAATTTCTGCGTTCAATAAAACAGACCAAATTATTTGTGTTTATTATTTAGTATATGCAAATGATGTAAGCTCTTTAAAAACATCTGATATTCCTTTTGACTTTTCTGAAGAACATAAAATACACAAAACTTCTGTACCTGAAAGTTTTCGTTTTATAGAATGGAATAACTTAAATGAAACATCTGTAACACTACCAATGGATAAAATTGTAGTAAAAATATTGAAAGAAAGTTTTGGCTAATTGTTGTACAAAAAATAAACTATTTACAACCTTTATAATTCAAGATAAAAGGCATTTAGCAACTGAAATACTAAAAACAATACATTGATTATTCCAAGCCATAAAGAAACAGGCTTTTTAGTAATTAAAACTGTTATAAGCCATATAATTGTTACTAAAATATTCAGAAAAACAGCCACAAAACCCAATATTACAATGGTGTTTACAACATCTTCATGTAGTTGTTCTACATTAAAATATCTACCAATTACAGACAGTACATAACAGACATTGCATATTAAAGCAACCCTACTAATAAATAAAAGCCAACGCATATTTTGATTTTGGTGTGAAAAATAACATTAATTTGCCATCTCTTAAAAAGAAAATGAATGAAATACATTAACTGGAAAAAAATAACCCCACATGCTATTGCTGTTGCAATATTTTTAGTAGTTGCTTTATTCTATTGCAAACCTGCATTAGAAGGCAATGTTTTACAACAGCATGATATAACACAATGGAAAGGAATGGCACAAAATTCTTTTGTATATAAAGAAACTCATGGACATTTCCCTTTATGGACAAATGGTATGTTTAGCGGTATGCCTGCCTATCAAATTGCTATGGAAGCTGAGAATCCTGTTTCTGTTGGCATTATTGGTAATATATTGAGTTTAGGTTTACCTAAGCCTATCAATTTTTTCTTTTTAGCCAGTATTTGTTTTTATCTTCTTACACAAATTTTAAGGCTTAATCCATACGTTGGTATTATCAGTGCATTGGCTTATGCTTATGCCACATATAACCCTATTATTATTGCTGCTGGGCACGATACTAAAATGATGGCTTTGGCTTATTTGCCTGCATTTATTGGAGCTATTTTGCTAATATTTCATAGGCAATACTTAGCAGGTGCAGGACTTACAGCCTTATTTACAGCCTTATTTGTTGGAGCAAATCACTTACAAATTACTTATTACGCCTGTATTATTGTAGGCATTATGAGCATTTCTTTTGCCATAATCTGGATAAAACAAAAAGACTTTAAACATTTGTTTGCAGCAGGAGGAATTACTATTGCTACTGCTATTTTGGGTATTATGGTAAATGCAGTTACATTATTTACAACTTCGGAATATGCAAAAAAATCAATTAGAGGAGGAAGTGAATTAGCTGATGAAAAAAGTAATGTTACCAAAACAGGCTTAACTACCGATTATGCTCTTAGTTACAGTGTATATAAAACAGAACCATTGGTACTAATGTTTCCAAGAATATACGGAGGAAGCAGTAATCAACTTGAAGTTGCTGAAGAAAAATCTAAAGCAATTGAGGCATTGCAGCAAATGCCTCAAAATATGGGAAGACAATTACAACAATACTTACAATTTTATTGGGGTGGTATAGATGGAGTTGGAACATCTGGTCCTCCTTATACGGGTGCTGTAGTTTGCTTTTTGGCATTGGTAGGTTTTGTCATTGTAGATAAAAAATATAAGTGGTGGATATTAGCTACCTGCATTCTAACACTTTTAATGAGTTGGGGTAAATATTTTGAAACATTTAATTTGGCATTACTTAAATACCTGCCTTTGTACAATAAATTTCGTGCCCCAAGTATGATATTGGTTGTACCTACATTTCTACTTTGTTTATTGGCTGCTTTATCGCTGAATAAAATTCTTACAACAAGCAATAAAGCTGATTTATGGAAACAATATAGAAAAGGTTTGATAGTGGTAGCTGCTCTTTTTGTAGTTGCCATTGGTGTTTATATGAGTGCTGATTTTTCGGGAGAAGCCGATAAAATGCTTACTCAACAAATCAATACAATAACAGACCCTCAACAATTTTCTGCTGTGAGTGAACCTGTCAAAGCATTTGTTTCAGGCTTAAAAGAAGATAGGAAAAGCCTTTTCTTAGGAGATGTTGCACGTACATTATTATTCTGTTGTATTGTAGGGGTATTAATTGCTTTATATTTAAGAGATAAAGTAAATGCAAAATTGCTAACTGTTTCTGTGGGCATTTTAGCATTGATAGATATTTTTTCAATAGACAGTATATATTTAAAAGCAGACAACTATCAGGATAAAGAAGACAATGAAACAGTATTTATACCATCTTCTATTGATAAAGAAATTCTAAAAGATACAGGTTATTACAGAGTTTTTGATTTAAGAGATGGTGTTTCAAGAGCATTTAATGGTGGAGCTTTAAACGCATATTTTCATAAATCCATTGGTGGTTATCATCCTGCTAAATTGAGTATTTATCAAGATTTAATAGAAAAACAACTATATAATTTTCCTAACTGTATGCCTGTTATAAATATGCTGAATACAAAGTATATTATTTTACCCAACAATGGAACAGGTAGTCCAGGTGTTCAGCAAAATTTTGATGCTTTAGGTGCTGCATGGTTTGTAAAAGCAGTAAAGTTTGAAAAAGATGCAGTAAGTATTATGAACGGACTTACAAATTTTAATCCAAGAGATACTGCATTAGTAAATGAAAAAGATAAAGACAAACTAACACTTTCAAATACATTTGATACAGCAGCTACTATTCAGCTAATTAAAAATGATAATGATTTCATAGAGTATCAATCCAATAGCAATACCAATCAGTTTGCTGTTTTTAGTGAAGTGTTTTATGATGCAGGATGGGTTGCAAAAATTGATGATAAAGAAATGCCAATTGTAGCAACCAACTATGTTTTAAGAGGTTTATCTATTCCTACGGGGCAGCACAAAATAACTTTTGAATTTAAACCTGCATCTTATTACAATACTGTAAAACTTTCAATAGCAACTTCTGCCATTATATGGTTATTATTAATAGGTGCTATTGTTTTATACATAAGAAACAAGGAAAAAACAGTGTAATAATTTATTGCAGATATTATAAAAGCAAACAGTTATTGTAAGTATGTTTGTTGTTTAATTTGTATTTTTTAACCATAATAAAATAGCTGATACTGATGTTAAAAAGCCCTATAACTGGCTCTGAAAATATTTCAAAAGAGATAGAGTTGGATATTCAAAAAATTAAAGAATTGTATGCTGACTTAAATGTAGATGTTTCAGTTTTTTTTAAAAACTATACTTCAATATCAATATATCAATGCAATGACAGTGGTTATAGGTTTTATTATCCATTTGATATTATGGGAGATGACCATTTTTACGAACAACTCTCTTTTGAAAATGAAGACTATTACCCTGAAAAAAAATGGGAATTTATTAAAGCAATTTCAGCTATCCGTAAAGATGATACTTTATTAGAAGTAGGATGTGGCAATGGTTATTTTCTTGATTTATGCAAAAAGAAAAACATTGCAGCAACAGGTTTGGAAATTAACCAAAAATCAATTGCCAACTGTACTAAAAAAGGTTTGAATGTATTAAGCGAATATGTACAAGAACACGCAATTAAAAATGCTGAAAAATATGATATAGTTTGTTCTTTCCAAGTACTTGAACACATTGTAGATGTTGATGATTTTATCAAAGCCTGTATGCAATGCCTAAAACCTGGTGGCAAATTAATTTATGCTATACCTAATAGTAATCCATACTTGTTTAGATATGATATTTATCATACCTTAAATCTCCCTCCTCATCACGCAGGTTTATGGAATAAAAAAGCCCTGCATAACTTAAAAAAATATTATCCTCTTAATGTATGTTCTATTGAAACAGAACCGGTAATAGTGCATTATAAAAAATGGTGGGATGTACATTTGAATCATTTAAGAGAAAAAAGAAATTTTTGGTACAGAATACTTAAACTAATACCAAGAATTGTTTATAAAAGATTGGTTCAAATATCAAATGCCGAAGGAGCATATATATTGGCTATTTATGAAAAGAAGAAATAAAGCTAAAAAGCTGTTTGAGTTATTAAAAATGAAAGCCATATAGTAAACCACCCCAACCCATCCACAGGAGGGGAATATGGAGGAGAAAAAACTCTGCGTTCTTTGCGGCTCTGCGGTAAAATAAAAAACTCTGTGTACTTCGTGCCTTTGTGGTGAAAAAATAAATAACTAAAACAGCTTCTAAAAAACTTTAAAAAAATAAGATTTGTTGCTCATAAATTTTGGCAACAGTTTCCATACGCTGATTACATTATTTGTATATCCTGTAAACAATGTAAAGTTTTTAAAAGGATTTCGTAAATGCACTATATTATCTATCAGCAATCCAATAAAAAAAATAGGTACTTCAATAGTATAAGCAATTAATTGAACAAAAAACCAAAAATAGCCGTATTGCTTTTTTATTCTTAAATGATTGCTTACTATTAATTGCAAACCCTTTTTGTCAAATAAATTTTGATAAGATTTATCTTTAGAATCAGCTGCACTTACAATAACTTCTCCTAAAATATGTATGATATGATATTGACCATACACACACAATTTCCCTACAGTATTAAGCCTGCTGCACCATTCTATTTCTTCGGCGTATAAAAAAAAATCTTCGTCCATCATGCCGATTTTTTCAATTGCTTCTTTTTTTACCATTAAAAATGCCCCACTTATCCATTGCACAATTTCTTCATTGCTGGCAACTTCAATACTTGGCTTGCTTACTTTCATTCCTTTAGCAATTATTTTTAAAAAGCTACCTAAATAGGGCAAAGGTAATAAATGATTAATGCCACCTTTCATAAAATTGCTTCCCGAAATTTGTGTTGTATTGTCAGGGTTTAACATTTGTACACCACAAGCCACATAATGGCTTTTGATAAATTGATTGTAACATTTTTCAATAGCATCATCTACAATTAAAGTATCAGGATTTAGCAATAAAACAGCATTGCCTGTGGCTATTTTTATTCCTGCATTATTAGCTCTTGAAAAACCTGCATTGTAAGCCATATCTATCCATTTTATAAATGGAAATTTGCCCATTATATTTTCTTTACTATTATCGTTTGAATTATTATCAACAATAATCCATTCAAAATTTTGGTAAGATGAAAACTTAACTGCACTTTGCAAACAATCTATAATGAAAGGTGCAGATTTATAATTAACAATAATGATAGAAAGACTCAAGCAAAACCTTTTTAAGTGATGAAATAGTTATCTTGCAATAAAGTTATATCTTTTACGAAGAAAACAATTATTAAATTATACAGAAAGCTAAATTACCATAATATCAATGAATCAAATACCAAAAGAGTTTAACCCAGGCATTACATCTCCTGCCTATTTTATTCGCAAAAAATTATTACAATCTTTTATAGAATTTGCCCCATATATGAAAGGCATAATGCTTGATTTTGGCTGTGGCAGCAAACCATACAAAACACTTTTTTCGGTAGAAAAATATATTGGATTAGATTATGAAAACCCAGGACATTCCCATATCAATGAACAAATAGATGTATTTTATAACGGGAAAGATATTCCTTTTGAAGATGAATATTTTGACAGCATATTTAGTAGTGAAGTTTTTGAACATATTTTTAATTTAGACAAATCATTAAAAGAATTAAACAGGGTTTTAAAATATAATGGTACAATGCTCATCAGTTGTCCATTCAGCATTTGTGAACACGAAGAACCACACGACTTTGCACGTTATTCTTCATTTGGTATAAAACATTTATTAACCAATGCAGGGTTTGAAATAATAGCACAAAGAAAAACAGGAAATAGTATAGAAGCTATTCACCAGTTAAAAGCTATTTATATTAATAGGCACTTATATCCTTACTTAAAGAAAATACCTGTTATAAGAAGTGTATTTAGAATTACATTAGTATCCTTAGTTAATATAACAGGCATATTTTTATCTAAAATATTTCCCAACAGAAATGATTTATACCTAAACAATATTGTTGTTTGTAAAAAAATAAAAGTAATATGAGGATAGCTGTAATATCTATGATTCGTGATAATTGGGGTGGCAGCGAAGAACTATGGTATCAAATGGCTAAAATTGCTTTGGGCAAGAATTACGAAGTAATTCATCTTTCTTATAAACACCCAAACAAACACCCTAAAATGCAAGAATTAGAGCAATTAGGGTTACAACGATTTATTCGTCCTTCATACATCAATAAATCTTCCAATAAATATATTGCCCTACTTCAACTTGCAAAGCATTTTATCAAAAAAAAGTTAGACAAATCTGTCAGCAAAATATTTGCTTTAAAGCCCGATATAATTTTATACAATGGTACTTGTTACTCAATAGCAAAAGAGAAAAAGTTGTTAAGCTATGTAGAAAATTATCAAGGAAATTTTTACATAATAGCTCATCTCAATTCTAATTTTTTTAGAGAAATTAATGATGAGGAAGCCAATATGGTTAGGCAGGCTTACAACCAAGCTAAGAAAGTTTTTTTTGTATCAAATGCAACCCTTGCTACTGCTGAAAGACATTTGTGTACCAGCATAAAAAACAGTGAAATTATTCGTAATCCAGTTAATATACATCAATTAGAATTGCTTCCTTATCCTAAAAATAAAACAATCAACTTTGCTTGTGTAGGGAATTTAAGCACTGTACATAAAGGGCAAGATATTATGTTTGAAGTATTAGCTTTGCCCAAATGGAGAAATGAGCATTGGATATTGAATGTGTATGGTTCAGGCGATGATGAACAATATTTAAAAGAGCTTGCAATACATGTAGGTTTGCACAACAAGATTATATTTCATGGAAGAGTAGCAGATATAAAAGCCATTTGGCAGAAAAATAATTTACTGTTAATGCCAAGCCTAATGGAAGGAATGCCACTTGCCGTAGTAGAAGCTATGCTTTGTGGAAGAACTTGTTTAGCAACTGATGTAGGTGGCAATACAGAATGGATAACTGACAACATTAATGGGTTTATTGCAGATGCAGCTACTATAAAATGCTTAGACAATGCACTTACAAGAGCATGGGATAAACAAAATGAATGGGAGCAAATGGGCAAAGCTGCGTATGAAAAAGCAATGCAGTTGTATAATGAAAATGCAGGAGAAACATTGCTGAATAAAATGATGAATTAAATGAAGAAAAAACTACTTTTTATTTTTGGTACAAGACCAGAAGCCATAAAAATGGTTTCTATTATTCAGGAATGTAAACACTCCGACAATTTTGATGTTGAAATTTGTACAACAGGACAACACAAAGAAATGTTGCAACAGGTGATGGATTTTTTTAGTTTAAAAGCCGATTATGAATTGAATGTAATGACATATTCTCAAACTTTATATCATCTCACATCAAGCATATTAACAGAATTACAAAATATTATTGCAACTGCTAAACCTGATATTGTTTTAGTACAAGGAGATACTACAACTGCATTTGCAGGATCTTTGGCAGCATACTATGCTCAGATTCCTGTAGCTCATATAGAAGCAGGATTAAGGAGCTTTGATAATTATTCTCCATTTCCGGAAGAAGTGAATAGAAAACTGATTGGAGATATTGCTACTTTTCATTTTTGTCCTACGGAAAAAGCAAAACAAAATTTAATAAACGAAGGAAAAAAAGAAAACCTTTTTGTTACAGGAAATACGGTTATTGATGCTTTACTGCAAGGAGTAAATATGGTACGCCACGATAATACAATAAAAGAATATTTTGACAACATTATCATACCCGATAGAAAAATAATTTTAGTAACAGGACATCGTAGAGAAAATTTTGGAAAACCATTTGAAGAAATTTGTAATGCACTTTTAGAAATTGCAGAAACATATAACGATGTTCAAATAATTTATCCTGTACACTTAAATCCCCATGTACAAAAAGTGGTTCATAAAAAATTAGGTAGTCAAAAAAATATAACTTTAATTAACCCGCTTGATTATGCCAAACTTATTTATTTGCTTGATAAAAGTTACTTAGTACTTACAGATAGTGGAGGCATACAAGAAGAAGCACCAAGCCTTGGTAAACCTGTGGTAGTGCTAAGAAATGTAACAGAAAGAGAGGAAGGAATAGAAGCAGGTACTGCAATTCTTGCAGGTACTTCAAAAGAAAAAATTATACAGCATAGTTTTAATATTTTGAATAACGAAGAAGTATATAATAAAATGGCACAAGCTGTAAACCCTTATGGTATAGGCAATAGTGGAAAACAAATTGTAAATATTTTAGAAAAAAGTTTATGATAAAAATTGCTTATTGTATAAGAGCCGATTATAAAACAGCCATTGGCGGAGATGTAATACAACTTTTAAAAACAAAAGAATTTGTTGAAAAAAAATATCCCGTACAAATCAATATTATTACCAACCCTAACGAATTAAATTCAGCATACAATATTGCTCATATTTTTAATTTAGTTACACGAGCCGAAACAACAGCTTTTATACACAAAGCTAAGAGCTTGAATATAAAAATTGCCCTATCAACTATTTTTTGGGATTACACTTATGGTGCATCAAGAGATTATGCAGAGATATTGGGCTATAAAGTTTATAATAGTTTTATAGGATTAACGATTACATGGCTTACTAAAATATCGGGCTACTTGTTTAATAAACCAAGAGTTATAGGCAAACCCATGCGTAAGTATATGAAAGATTGTGTAATGAGTGCAGATGTGTTATTGCCCAACTCTATAGAGGAATTACAAAAATTAGCAGCTTTTGTACATCTTGATTTTAATGACTTAAACCAAAAAACAGTAGTAGTATATAATGCTACAACTATTCCAGAAAATGCTGATACGCATGACAATGAACTTATTGCAAAATATCAGTTACCAAAAAATTACATTTTGCAGGTAGGTAGAATTGATTACACCAAAAATCAGTTAGCTGTATTATTAGCTTTGCAAAACCACAAAGAAATTCCCATAGTTATTTTAGGAAGACCTAATGATAAAGTTTATTACAAAAAGGTAAAACAAGCAGCCAGCAAAAGAGGGAATGTTTTTTTTGTAGATGAAGTACCACATCATGAAACGTATATATTTTTCAAAAATGCAGCATTGCATATACTTCCATCATTAAGAGAATCACCTGGGTTAGTTAATTTAGAAGCATTGCTAAACAAATGTAAAATAGTAGTATCAGGAAATGATTTTCTGCCATTTAATACTTATTTCAAAGACATTGCTATAAGTGTAAATCCATACTCCTTGCCATCAATAAGAAAAGGAATATTTAGAGAACTAAATACCAACAGGGATATGGAAGAAATAAGCAAATCAATAGAAACCAAATTTAATTGGGCTATAACTGCTGAACAAACTTACAGTGCTTATACAAAAATTATGGCTTTATAAATTGAGCAGTTTGCACTACACCTTGCTCATTAATTAACTGAACAATATAATTTCCAGAAGCATAATTAGCTACATTAATATCAATTTTTCCGTCTGTTTCTTGTGTATAATAATTGTTATATAGTATTTGCCCTGCTTGATTAATTAATCGTACATTAATGCGTTTATTACTACTAACATCATTTAAATAAATGCTTAATATTCCATTCACAATAGGATTAGGGTAAATCTCTATTTTCTTAGTGTCATTAATTTTTACTTGCAGTATTTTACTATATGAATACTTACTATCATTATCTACAATTTTAACTCTGTAATAATTATTGCCTTTTTTATTGTAATTAAAATCAGCAAAATTGTAGTTAGATGAAGCTCTGTTTTGGGCTGTAATTTTGCCGATTGCTTCAAAATCGTTTCCGTTTATACTTCTTTCTACCTCATAATAAGCTACATTTATTTCGGTAGTAGTAGCCCATATTAAATCAATTTTTTCTCCCTTTGTATAATGGGAGGTAAATGCAGTTAAAAAAGCAGGAAGTGTTGAATTCCATTTATATTGGGCAATAAAAAAATCAATATCGTTACTATGAGTAAGTGAATATGTATTTGTAGATGGGTCTATATCTGCTACATTGGCTGAATAGTTTGCATTTAAAATAATATCATCGCCATTTATTGCAATATGTTGTCCATCGTCATACTGTAAAGAACCTATAGAGAATGCTCCTAAATAATTTCCATTCAAATCATATTTAGCAACAAAAATATCAGCATCACCTACACTAATAAGATTATTGGTTGTAATACCTGGGTTAAAATCTACTGTTCCTGTAAATCTGCCTGTTACATAAAAACTGCTACCATGTACTTTTATGTCGTGTGCACCATCATCCCCAGTATCTCCCATCTTAATAGCAAAAACGTAATTTCCATTTTGGTCGTATTTGGCAACAAAAATATCATTGTCGCCTGATGAACTTAAAGTATTTGTACCTGCACCGGGATTAAAATCTACATCGCTACTTTTAAACTGACCTGTTACATATATATTATTAGAAGCATCAATATCCATATACCATGAATAATCACAATTAGAACCGCCAACATTAAAGCCCCAAATGTATTCTCCCGATGAATTTAATTTAAGCAAATAAATATCTCCGCAACCATTGGATGTGAAATTGTTTGATGCTGATACATCAGGATTCAAATCAATAGTACCATCAAAGTGTCCAGCTACAAAAATATTATTTGCATTATCTACACGAATAGCTCTTACACCACAGTTTACAACAGATGAACCTCCCAATCTTTTTGCCCAAATCAATGCTCCCGATGCACTATATTTTGCTACAAAAGACTCTATCGTTCCTTGTGCAGTTAATGCAAATACTCCAACTGATGGATCAAAATCTACATTACTGCCCATAAATGAACCACCTAATAATATATCTCCATTATTATCAACAATTAATCTGTCTGCTTCATCATAAATACCAGCACTGCCAATATTTAATGCCCATTGATATACACCATTGGTATTATATTTTACTAAAAAAGCATCCCCACCAAAACCATAATCTGTACCAATACTTTCTCCATTACTCACTAAATTATGCGTAGCTGCCGATGGGTCAAAATCTACTGTTCCTCTAAACCAGCCAGAAACATAGATACTACCTGCTGCATCTGTTGCTACAGCCATCGCAACGTCATTACCTGTACTTCCTATTCTAAATGCATATATTAAATCTCTGTTAGAAGTATATTTTGCAACAAAAATGTCGTTATGTCCTGCACTTGTTAAATAAGAAGTTTGAGTAGGAGAAAGGTCAAAATCTATATTTGAGCCTTGTATATAACCTACAACAATAATATTTCCATCAATATCTATGGTAACAGCAGATGCTTTCTGTGCAAGTGTACCACCATAATTATTTACCCATTCAAGTGTTTGGGAAACTGTGAGGTTGCTTTTCAATAAAAAAGCAACAAAAAAACAAAATAGCCTCAATTTCATAAAACAATTTTTAACAAATCTAAATGATATATTTTTCCTTACAAAATTTTACATTAGCTTTATCATGCAAAATATCGGTTCATTTTTTACCTTTTAAACACATACTATTAAAACCATGAAAAAAATAATTGCTTTTATTATAACTGTCATATTTCTTTATACTGCTCAGGCACAAACAACTTATATACTTATTCGTCATGCAGAAAAAGATACTACTGCTAACGATGCTACTACTATGTATGCAAATCCTCCTTTATCTAAACAAGGTATGGAAAGAGCAGAAAATTTAGTAACCGCCTTAAAAAATTATTCAATAGACGATATTTATGCTACCAATTTTATAAGAACACAGCAAACAGTAACACCCTTAGCAAAAAAATATAGAAAAGAAATTATTTCTTACGATTATAAAAAATTATCAGCATTTGCTGATGAATTGCTTTTGCAAAATAATAAAACAATTGTTATAGCTGGTCATAATACTACTACACCTGCATTGGTCAATTTATTAATCAAGCAACAAAAATTTACTGCATTACCAGAATCTGTTTATAACAAAATATTTATAGTAAGCATTGCTGCCAATAAAGAAGCTACTGTACAAGTAGTGGAGTATTAGGGGTGGGTGATTAGGTAATTAAGGGATTGGGTGATTGGGGTAGTTAGGAATTGAGGATTTAGGGATGTACATAATACATATAACATCCATCATTCATCATTAAAAACTCAACGTAACCTCTTCAAAATTAGACTCTAAAATCATGTTATGACAATAAAGGCTCGTTCCCTACCTTTGCCACTTCTTAAAAATAATAAGAGAAAGAAATATGAAGACAGACAAGAATACGATTATTGGTTTTGTTTTATTAGCAGTTTTATTTATTGCCTACTTCTGGTATAATAGTAAAATGGCAAAGCATACCATGCTTCTTGAACAGCAAAAGAGAGATTCTATTGCAAAAGTAGAAGCTGCAAGAATTACTCCTGAAATGAAAGAAAGAGCTATTCAGGATTCTATAAAAGCAGATTCTACCCATAAAGTATTGACTGCTGGAAATTTTACAGGAGCAACTTCTGGAAACGAAAAAATGGATACTATTGAAACAGATTTATTGAGTATTGTTTTTACCAATAAAGGTGGACGAATAAAATCTGTAACACTTAAAAAATATACTTCTTACGACAGTTCATTGGTAGTTTTAGGTACACCAGATGATAAATTAGGCTATAATATTAATACAGGCAATAATGCTGTTTCATTTACAGACGATTTATTTTTTGAATTATCATCTACTGAAAAAAATGCTGATGGAACACAAAGTGTTGTTTACTCTTTAATTGATTCTGCTGGTAGAATTATTCAACACCAATTTACTATTGCACCCAATGCTTATATGATAAATTGGCTTGTAAACTTGCAAGGTGCTAATACATTATTAAATCAAGGATTGTTAAACATTAATTGGCGTACAACTACTATGAGGCATGAAAAAAGTGCTGAATATGAAAGAACGCAAATGAGTAATGTGTGTTTTTATGAAGGCAATGATTTTGATTATATAATGACCAAAACAGAACACAAATTTGAAAAACCAACAGACTGGGTAAGTGTAGTTCAACAATTTTTTAATACCACTTTAATAGCAGATAATAAATTTACTACTGGCGATGTAAAATGGGAAAAAAGTAAAGTAGATACCAGCAAAGTATTGGCTACTGCCGATGCTGTGTTTCAAATAAAATTGCAAGAAGCCAATAATATTACTATTCCTTTCAAAATGTATTATGGTCCGAATGATTATAATATTCTCAGAAAATTAGAGACACCCGAAATAGATAGAATTGTTAATTTAGGAAGAGATTTATATTCATTTGTTCGTCCTATAAACCAATATATCATCATGCCTGTATTTAATTTCTTTTCAGGCTTTGTAGGCAATTATGGTTGGGTTATTTTATTACTTACTCTATTTATACGACTTATTACAGCACCATTAACTTATAGTAGTTATTTAAGTAGTGCCAAAATGAAAGTTTTGCGTCCAGAGTTAGATGCTTTAAAAAAGAAAATAGGCGATAAGGATAAACAAGCATTTGCTATGGAACAAATGAAATTGTTTAGAGAAGCAGGTGTAAACCCTTTAGGAGGCTGTATTCCAGCATTGTTACAAATTCCTATCTTCTTTGCATTGTATAGTTTGTTTAACTCTAACATTGCATTAAGAGGTCAGGAGTTTTTATGGGCAAAAGATTTATCATCTTATGATGATGTTATTAGTTGGGGAACTAATGTTTGGCTGATAGGAAACCATATAAGCATATTTAATTTAACAGCAGTATTTACCAGTTTTATAATATCTATTTATAACATTGGTAATACACCAACTGCACAAGATAATCCTGCTTTTAAATATATGCCTTATATATTTCCATTTGTGTTATTTTTTGTATTTAATAGAATGCCAGCAGCCCTTACTTGGTATTATACAGTATCAAACGTAGTAACATTAATTATACAGCTTATTATTCAAAAATATATTATAGACCACGATAAAATTTTAGCCAAAATAGATGCTAAAAGAAAAGCCCCTAAAAAAACAAGTAAGTGGCAAGAACGTTATACACAAATGGTAGAAGCCCAAAAGAAAATTCAGGAAATGAAAAATAAAAACAAAAAATAATTAAATTGTAAAGTCTTGCTGTTTAAAGCAAGACTTTTTCATTAACATTGGCACGAAATTGTATGTATATAAATCAAATACAGAATATGAAAAAGAAAATTTTACTGATTGCTATAATAGCTTTTACTGCTTTGTACTCTTTTGCACAACAAGAAAAGCAAAGGGTTTTATCTGAATGTACTGTAGATTATATTGTTGATATAAGTGAAGCAGTAGGGTTAGATAATTCATTATCTGAAACCTTTAAAGCAACTACCAAAACAGTATATATTAAAGGTAATCAAAGTAGGGTAGATTTTAAAAGCCCTTCTTTTTCTCAATCTGTTATTTATGATAAAAAAACAGGCGATGCCGTTATTTTAAGAGAAATAGGAGGAAATAAATTTTTAACCAACATAAATGCCGATTCTTGGAAAAAGAAAAATGGTAGTTTAGATAATGCTACTGTACAAACTTTAGAAGAAACCAAAACCATTTTGGGTTATGATTGTAAAAAAGCTGTATTAACTTTAGCCGATGGTACAAGTTTACATTTATTTTATGTGCCCAATTTTGTTCCTTCTGTAAAAGAATTTGAATACCAGTTTAAAAACGTTCCAGGTTTTGTGCTTGAATATGAATCTCAAGATAAAAATGGACAAAAAATAAAATATACTGCTACAAAAATTAATTTAAACCCAGTATCTACCACTAAGTTTGATATTCCTACAAGTGGTTATAGAATATTAAATGAATAACAGAATAGATTGAATTTTTGAATAGGGAAGGAATTTGTAGGTTTCGACAAGCTCAACCTGACAAATACTTAACCTTTTCTATCACATTGAGCTTTTGTCTTGTCACATTGAGCTTGTAGAAATGTAATCGTCTTCGACAAGCTCAGACTGACAATATTCAGGCTCAACTGAAATTGGTCTATTACAAATATGTTTTCAGTATTATTATTTATTTTAAATTGTTAAAATTGGAAAATTTTTAAAAATATTGCATGTATATACATCTATTCTATTATTTTTGTACTCAAATAAAAACATAAAAACATGAAAAAAATTCTTTTACTTTCTGCTGTATTTGCAGGTTCTGTGGGTCTTTACTCGTTTATGCCAAGTACTAAAAATGTAGTGGCAAATGAATACAAAGTGAATACTGAAAAATCTAAAATTGATTGGATTGGTAGTAAAAAAAGTGGTTATCATCCTGGTTCCTTTATGCTAAAAGAAGGAAGTGTACAGGTAGAAGGCAACCAAATAACAGGTGGTCAATTTGTGATAGATATGAGTGGATTAAAAGTACTTGATGCTGCTGGTCCTAAATTAGAAGGTCATTTAAAAAATGCTGATTTTTTTGAAGTAGAAAAATTTCCTACTGCTTCTTTTACAATAAATAGTGTGAATTACACTACAGAAACTGATATAGAAATTGAAGGTGTATTAACACTTAAAGGTGTAGAAGTTCCTTTAAAGTTTCCTGGTGTTATTCGTGGTGTATCTGAAAAAGCTTTATTTGCTCAAGCATTTTTTACTTTAGATTCAAGATTATTACCTATAACAGATAAATACTCTAATGCAGATGTTCCTTTATCAATTCATTTGTTTGCTAATATGTAATTGATACAATATTATTAACAAAAAAATAGCCACTTGATTTATCAGGTGGCTTTTTTTTACAACAAAATCATTTAGTTATTAAACAATTCTGGTTGGCTATTATTTTCTGCATGATGAGTTTCCCATTCCATTTCAGCAGTTTTGCTAAAGTCCATAAGTTTTGCTCCAACAGCTTTCCAGCCCATTACATCTACCATTTTAGCAATTTTAAATTTGGCTTTTCTTACTTGTTGTCCTCTTCCCATTTGTACTGCTAATACAGGTTCTTCATCAGTTGTTACAGCTTCTAATCTATTGCCTTCTCCTTCTTTTATAAATAAGAATTTAGATTTTAATGTGGATGTTTCTATTTTAAAACGCTTTACATTAAACTGTGCTTTTTCATTATCTAAATAAATGGCAGTAATTATTTTTTCTGCATCATATTTTTCAATCAATAAAATTTTTTCTGCGTCAAAATGTTGTGTTAGTTCTGTATCTGTAATTTCATAATTACCATCATTATAAATTACTAAAAGTTTATCATCTTCAAACTTTCCTAAGTATTGTCCTTTTTCTTCTGTGTTCAATCTTCCATAAATATCATCAAACCAAAGTTTAATAGCATTTAAAGTGCTTCTACCAGCTTCTTTAAACTTGATAGATTTTACAGGATATTTTGTAACAATATTGCCCATACTTCCTCTACCTTTTATTTCTAACTCTTCAAAATAATATATCAACTCTTTAATTCTTGCACTACAATTTGGGCTTAATGTTATTTTCACTACTTCAGCTTCGCCATTTGCATTGGCAGAAAAATAATGCACTTTACTTTTATCTGTTCCTTTGGTTAAGTCATATTCTTTATCTCTTGTAACACCAGTTACATTAAAGCGTTTGGCATAGCTTACACCAGTTTTACCATCTGCATATATCATATTATAAGTAGTTCTTTCATCATTCTTTTTAAAGATGGCAACATGAAGAATATCTTTTCCTATAAACACTTTGTCGCCTACTTTTACTACTTTCATTATACCTCTCTTGGTAAATACAATAATATCATCAAGGTCGGAACATTCAAACAATAATTCATCTTTCTTTAAACTTGTTCCTATAAAACCTTCTTCTCTATTTGCATATAGTTTGGTATTGGCAATAGTTATTTGCTGTACTTTAATTGTATCAAATAGTTTTATTTCTGTTTTTCGTTCTCTACCTTTTCCATATTTTTTTAGTAATGTTTCAAAATAGGCAATCGCAAATTCTGTTAAATGTTCTAAATCAAAATTTACTTGTTTAATATCTGCATCAATGTTTTTAATTTGTTCATTCAACTCATCAATATCTAATTTATAAATTCTACGAACAGGTTTTTCTGTCAATTTTAAAATATCTTCTTTTGATATTGATTTTCTTTTTAATTTTTTAATAAATGGTTGAAATGCTTTTTCTATGGCATCTAAAACTTTTTCCCATGAAGCATGTTTTTGTTCTAATTCTTTATAAATTTTTTCTTCAAAAAATATTTTTTCTAATGAGGTATAATGCCATTTATCTTCTAACTCTGCCAATTTTATTTGCAACTCTCTTTGCAATAAATTTTTAGTATTATCAACAGCAATTTTCAAAAGTTCTTGTACACCTACAAACTTTGGTTTATTGTCTTCAATAATACAAGCATTGGGACTTATACTTACTTCACAATCTGTAAAAGCATACAAGGCATCAATGGTTATATCGCTTGAAATGCCTTGTGCTAAATCAATTTGAATTTCTACATTTTTACCTGTAAACTCTGTTAGTTTTTTAATTTTTATTTTGCCTGCATCATTGGCTTTTGTAATGCTTTCGCAAAGTTGTGAAACTGTTACTCCATAAGGAACATCACGAATTACCAAACTTTTTTTATCTAACTCTTCAATAATACAACGAACTTTTATTTTACCACCACGTTTGCCTTCATTATAATTACTTACATCTATCAAACCACCTGTTTGAAAATCGGGGAATAGTTCAATTTTTTTTCCTTTTAAATATTTGATAGACGCATCTATAATTTCACAAAAGTTATGTGGTAAAATTTTGGTACTTAAACCTACAGCAATTCCTTCTGCTCCTTGTGCCAATAGTAAAGGGAATTTCATGGGCAATGTAATAGGTTCATTTTTTCTGCCATCATAACTTAATTGCCATTCAGTAGTTTTAGCATTGAAAGCTACGTCAAGAGCAAACTTGCTCAATCTTGCTTCTATATAGCGTGGAGCTGCTGCATCATCGCCTGTTCTTATATCTCCCCAATTACCTTGAGTATCTATGAGTAAATCTTTTTGTCCCATGTTTACCAATGCATCGCCAATGCTTGCATCTCCATGAGGATGATATTGCATAGCCTGACCAATAATGTTGGCAACTTTATTATAACGCCCATCATCCATTTCTTTCATAGCATGAAGAATACGGCGTTGCACAGGTTTTAAACCATCTTCAATAGCAGGTACTGCACGTTCTAAAATTACATAAGAAGCATAATCTAAGAACCAGTTTTTATACTGACCTTGTATGCCTTTTTCGTTATTAACTATGTTTGATATATTGTTATTTTTTTCCGCCATAATTTTTTAGATACTCAATGGTTAATGTTGAATGATAAATGTTGAATTAGTGCTTCATCCTAAATAAGAAAGAAGCACTATACAATATTTCAATTGCTAATAAAGAATAGGAATATGTAAAAAAAAATAAAGTTTCATTCCTATACTTTACAAAAAAACATTTGTAATTCTTTAGAAAAATACTGTTATCAATTACTTGGTTTATTTGCCTTTTAGTTTGCTATGTTTTTTACCATAAGCAAAATAAATGACAAAGCCTATCAGTAACCATACAAATAAACGAGCCCAATTTTCCCATCCTAAACCAAATATCATTGCGCCACAAGCTATGATGCCTAATATTGGCACTAATGGAACAAGTGGTGTTTTAAATTGACGAGGCATATTTGGTTCTTTCTTTCTTAAAATAATAACAGCAGCACAAACCAACATAAAGGCAAATAATGTACCTATACTTGTCATGTGTCCTACAACATCGCCAGGAACAAATGCAGCAAATAATGCAACCAAAATAAGAATAACTAAATTTCCTTTATAGGGTGTTTTATATTTAGGATGAATAGCTGAAAATGCTTTGGGCAATAAACCATCTCTACTCATTGAATAAAATACCCTGCTTTGACCTAATAACATAACTAATATAACTGAAGAAAAACCAGCAAGAATAGCAATAGTAATTGATTTACTAAGCCATCCATAACCATGCATAGCTTCTTTAATAGCAGCAACAACAGATGCTTCTCCCCCTTTATTAGGGTCTCTGAAAAAATCAACAGGTGCTAAACCTGAAAGCACATAAGAAAAAAGTACATACAATAGTGTACAAATAATTAAAGAACCTATAATACCAAATGGCATATCTTTTTTAGGATTTTTTGTTTCTTGTGCAGCAGTGCTTACAGCATCAAAACCAATGAAAGCAAAAAAGACTGTACCAGCAGCTCCTAATATACCCATGATACCACCAAAATTGTATGATATACCCTGATGGTCAGTATAAGTAGTAGCTTCTGGAATAAAAGGTGTATGAAATGCTGGATTTATAAAACCCCAACCAAGTGCAATAAATAAAACAACTATGGCAACTTTAATAATAACAATAAGATTATTGACAAAAGCAGATTCTTTTGTTCCTTTAATTAAAAGTAAACTTAAAGCAGTTACTATTCCTAATGCTGGTAAATTAATAATACCACTTACCCCATCTGATGATACTTGAAATGGAGAATGACACCATTGATAAGGTATTGGGCTAACATTAAAAACTTCTACTAATAAATTATTTAAGTATTCACTCCATGCAATACCAACAGTAGCAGCACCAACAGCATATTCTAATACTAAATCCCAACCAATTATCCATGCCATAAACTCTCCCATTGTTGCATAAGTATAAGTATAAGCACTACCAGATATTGGTATAGATGATGCAAGCTCTGCATAACATAAACCTGCTAAAGCACATCCTATAGCAGCTAATAAAAATCCTATAGTAACTGATGGTCCAGCATTTTGTGCTATAGCGGCAGCAGTTCTTACAAATAATCCTGCACCTATAATAGCTCCAATACCTAATGCTATTAATCCCCATCCTCCTAATGTACGTTTTAATGAATTTTCGCCAGTTTCATTTGCCTCTGAAAGTAATGAAGCAATTGACTTTTTTGTAAATAAACTCATAAGTTTGTTTTGATTAAGATTTAATTTAAAATTGAAAAGTAAGTTATTTCAATTTATTTGAACAACTCTTTTTATGTTTTTTTTTAGAAAAAATGTAAAATCAACTATACATAAAGGCTATTTGTAATGCAAAATAATAGTCTAAATTGTAGTATAATCAATTATTTTTTTAGTAAAAGAAAGTAAAACCCATATCTTTATTTTGTTTCTTTTAAAACATTACTATATTCTTGCGTATGAATAAAAAAGTAACCATTCTTTCATTATTAGTAATTTTCACCTGCATCGTTATTGTATATCTTCTTAAACTTCAATTCAATATTGATATTCCCAATATTTTACTCATAAGTTTAAGATGGCTATTGGTAGCAGTATTATTTTATTTTGGTTTACTTAGAAAAAATCTTACTACATGGATATTAATTAGTATGGTAATTGGTATTATGATAGGATTAGATTTTCCAACATTTGCCCCTAACTTACAAGTACTCAGTAAAATATTTTTAAGGTTAGTTAAAACAATTATTGCTCCTATTTTATTTGCCACACTTGTAGTAGGTATTGCAGGGCACTCTAATTTAAAGCAAGTGGGTAGAATGGGTTGGAAATCTATTGTATATTTTGAAATAGTTACTACACTTGCTTTGATTATTGGATTAATTGCTATTAATATTTCTCATGCAGGAAAAGGTATTCATTTGCCCGAACACTTTAATCAGGAAATGCCAGAAGCACAAGCTCAAACGTGGCAAGATGTAATACTACATATTTTTCCTGAAAATATTATCAAATCTATGTATGCAGGCGATGTGCTGCCTATTGTAGTATTTAGTGTCATTTTTGGTATTGCATTGGCTATGATAAAAGAAGACAAGAGAAAGCCAATGCTTAACTTTTCTGAAAGCCTTGCAGAAACCATGTTTAAGTTTACAAATATCATTATGTATTTTGCTCCATTTGGTGTAGGTGCAGCTATTGCAGTTACTGTGGGGCATTTAGGTATTGATATTTTAGTTTCATTAGCTAAATTATTATTTACATTATATGCAGCACTAATAGTCTTTTTAGGAGGTGTGCTATTAACAGTAGCTTATATGTTTAAAATTCCTATTAAAAAATTTATACAAGCAGTATCTGAACCAGTATCTATAGCATTTGCAACAACAAGCTCTGAGTCTGCCTTGCCAATAGCTATGGAAAATATGGAAAAATTTGGCGTACCTCGTAAAATAGTTTCATTTGTATTGCCTACTGGCTATACTTTTAATTTAGATGGCACTACTTTATATTTATCATTAGCATCTGTTTTTGTGGCACAAGCTGCAGGTTTGCATTTAAGTTGGAGTGAACAGTTGTTTATGGGTTTAACTTTAATGATTACAAGTAAAGGTGTTGCAGGAGTACCAAGAGCATCGTTAGTAATTTTATTAGGTACAGCTGCATCATTTGGATTACCTGTGTGGCCCATTATGGCTATTTTAGGAATTGATGAATTAATGGATATGGCTCGTACTTCTGTTAATGTTATTGGAAATTGTTTGGCAAGTTGCGTAATAGCAAGATGGGAAGGTGAATTTGATGATGAAAAAGCCAAAAATTTTATTGTTGAATAGCCTGATAATTGTTAGATACACAGAGCTTCTGTTAAAACAAGAAATATATTTATAGAACTTATTACTTAATTTGAATGAAAAAAAAATTATCCATTATAGCCTTTTTTATTGTACTACCCTGTATTGTGTTTGCTCAATCAGATACAATATCTCTTAAAATACAAAATCAATATCAAGCAGAAGTAACTGATGTTACTATAACGGTATTAAGTACTGGCAAAACATTTACATCTAACGACAGAGGCATAGTAACAATAGAAGCAACAGATACAGACTCTGTACAACTGATGAAAGAAAATTTTGAAACTGCTACCATTAGTATTCCAGAAATTAAAAAACAAAAATCTAACATAGTTGTCATACATAAAAATTTTACATGGACAGATTTACTTACGCCTATGTTTTATATTATTAATGGGGGTCTTTGGTTATTACTTTTTATAGTGTTTGCCGAAACAGGTTTATTTGCAGGTTTCTTTTTGCCTGGCGATAGTTTACTATTTGTTGCAGGTATTTTTAGCAATATGTTGGCAACCCATTTATTTGATACAGGTAGCGATTTTATTAACCTATTAATGATTATTGCATTAGTAGCATTGGCAGGAATTTTAGGCAATACAGCAGGCTATTGGTTTGGAAGAAAAGTAGGACATGCAATGTATCAATGGAAAGATAATTTATTGTTTAAGAAAAAATATTTGCAAGAAGCCCATAATTTTTATGAAAAGCATGGAGGTGGTGCTATTATCATAGCACGTTTTATTCCTATCATCAGAACATTTGCTCCTATTATAGCAGGTATTGTAGCAATGGATAAAAAGAAGTTTACTTTTTTTAATATTATAGGCTCTGTAGCTTGGGCAGGAAGCATGATAGCAGCAGGACATTATTTAGATAAACTATTTATTGATAAATTTGGTATAGATTTAAAAAAACATCTTGAAGCAATAGTTATTGTTATTATTATTATTTCTACTGCTCCTATTATTATAAAATTATTGAGCAAGAAAAAAGATAAACACTAAACACATTTAATCACTTCTATTAAAATACAATGAGCCAACAAAAAAGTTATGGTATTCTTTCATTGCCTGTTATAGTGGGTGCATTGGGTTATTTTGTAGATATTTATGATTTGCTATTATTTACTATAGTTAGAGAACCAAGTTTGCAAGATATTGGTATTAATTTATCTGATAAAGTTGCTGTTATTGCAGCCAGTACAAAAATTATCAACTGGCAAATGTTTGGTTTATTATTAGGTGGTATTTTATGGGGCACTTTGGGTGATAAAAAAGGAAGATTAAGTGTATTGTTTGGTTCTATTGCTATGTATTCTGTAGCTAATTTTTTAACAGCTTATGTTCAAACAACTGACCAATATGCTTGGATAAGATTTGTAGCAGGTGTAGGGCTTGCAGGAGAATTAGGTGCTGGCATTACATTAGTAAGTGAACTTTTACCAAAAAATAAAAGAGGCATTGGTACATCGTTGGTTGCTGGTATTGGTTTATTTGGTGCTGTATTTGCTTATTACACTTTTGATTTAACCAATGAAAATTGGCGTTTATGTTATAAAATTGGCGGTGTACTTGGAATAGTTTTATTACTACTGCGTATTTCTGTTGTAGAAAGTGGTATGTATAAAACAGTTAAAGAACAAAATGTGCAGCGTGGAAATTTCTTTATGTTTTTTACCAATGCTAAAAGATTTAAGAAATATGCTTTTGCTATTTTAATAGGACTTCCTACTTGGTATGTAGTAGGCATATTGGTTAATTTAAGTAATCGTTTTGCAACTGAATTTTATGGCACTAATGCTATCATAAGTGGCAAAGCAATTATGTACGCATATATAGCAATAGCTTTTGGAGATATTTTTATTGGCTTTATAAGTCAATATTTTAAAAGCAGAAAAAAAGCATTGCTCCTATTTTATATTTTGACCATTATTTCTATTATTTTATTTTTTAGCCCCCTCAACAATAATGATACAAGTATGTATTTAATATGTGCTATGTTAGGCTTTAGCACAGGCTTTTGGGCAATATTTGTAACAATGGGTGCAGAACAATTTGGTACTAATTTAAGAGCTACTGCTGCTACTACTATACCTAATATGGTAAGAGGATTTTTGCCCCTAATCAATATTTTATTTTTAGATATTTTCCAAAAAACATTTTCTTGGAATTTGGTAAAAAGTGGTATTGTTACAGGTGTAATAGTTACTGCTATTGCATTAATTGCTTTTTATTTTACAGAAGAAACTTTTCACAAAGATTTGAATTATGTAGAAGAATAGCAAATAGGCGACAGCTTATAGTTCATAGTACAGCTTAATTTTTATCAACATACCATATAACTATTAACTATTAGCTGTAAACTTTGTTGTATGAAATTGCTTATCATTCGTTTTTCATCTATTGGAGATATTGTTCTCACTACACCAGTGGTTCGTTGCATTAAACAACAAATACCCAATGTTAGTATTCATTACTTAACAAAATCTTCTTTTAAAGGTATTGTAGAAAGTAATCCATATATTGATGAAGTAAAAATTTTGCAAGATGATTGGCAACAAATGATAACTGATTTGCAACAAGAAGAATATGATTATGTAATAGACTTACACCATAATTTAAGAACACTAAGGGTAAAAAAATCTTTAAAAGCAAAAGCATTTTCATTTAATAAACTCAACATTCAAAAGTGGTTATTAACTGCTTTAAAAATTAATTTATTACCTAATATTCATATAGTAGATAGAAATTTTGAAACAGTAAAAAGTTTAGGTGTTATTAATGATGGTAAAGGTTTGGATTATTTTATACCAGAAAAAGATTGTATAAAACTAAAAGATATTCCTGCACAACATCAATTTGGATATATTGGTATTGTAATAGGTGCAGCACTTAACACAAAAAAAATGCCTGTTCAAAAATTGCAAGATTTATGTAGTAAAATTGAATATCCAATTATTTTACTTGGAGGCAAAGAAGATAGAGAAAATGGGGAATTAATAGCCTCAATAGATAATGTAAAAATATATAATGCCTGTGGTAAATTTAATTTGAACGAAAGTGCCGACCTTGTACGAAAAGCAAAACTATTTATAACACACGATACAGGCTTAATGCACATTGCAGCAGCATTTAAAAAACCAATACTTTCTGTTTGGGGCAATACAGTACCTGCTTTTGGTATGACACCTTATTATGGCAACAATCAAATAACCAATATACAATATGAAGTAAAAGTTAGTTGCAGACCATGTAGTAAAATTGGTTACAACAAATGTCCTAAGAAACATTTTAAGTGTATGATGCTACAAGATGTTGAGCAAATAGCAAAAGATGCGTTGAAGTTGGTGTAAGATTTTACACAGCAAAGCTTTCGCCACAACCACAACTACGACTTGCATTGGGATTACTAAAGAAAAAACCTTTGCCATTCAGCCCATCACTAAAATCTAATTCTGTATTTACGAGGTATAAAAAACTTTTTAAGTCTGTAACAACCTTTATTCCATTATCTTCAAAAACTTGGTCCATGGGTTTTATTTCATTGTCAAAATCTAACTTATAACTTAAACCACTACAACCACCACCTACAACTCCTACTCTTAAAAAATAAGTAGGGTCATTGTTAATACCTGCATCTTCCATCAGTTTTACAACTTTGGCTTTTGCTTTATCTGAAACGTATATAGAATTATCTGTTGCTGTCATTTTTGGAATAATTTTAAACAAATGTTGAATGAAAGAAACATAGTCATTTCCCTCATTTAACATTTTTCATTAAACATTAAACATTCAACATTACTTAGTGCACTCCCTTTTCTTCAAATGCCATTTCTTCCAAACCATTTTTTGCACGATAATCGTTGATAGCAGCTTTAATAGCATCTTCTGCCAAAACTGAACAGTGAATTTTTACAGGTGGAAGATTTAATTCTTCTACAATATCCATATTGTCAATTTTAGAAGCATCTTCTACCGATTTTCCCTTTAACCATTCTGTAGCTAAAGATGATGAAGCAATAGCAGAACCACAACCAAAGGTTTTAAACTTTGCATCTTTAATAATTCCTGTTGCATCATCTACTTCTATTTGCAAACGCATTACATCGCCACATTCTGGTGCTCCTACCAATCCTGTGCCTACGTTCTTACTGCTTTTATCTAAAGTTCCTACATTTTTAGGATTACTGTAGTGGTCTATTACTTTATCTGAGTATGCCATGATATGAATAATTTTAAATTATGAATGTTTAATGTTTAATTACTTTCTTGTGCCGATTTAATAATTTTTGTTGTTATTTTTATAATGTCATCAATTAATATTTCTAATTCACTATCTCTGTCAATTAATGCTGATTCTATAACCAGCATCAACCAATATTTTGTTTCTCTTATTTCTTTTGCTGCAATAGAAACCTTTGCAATAAACTCTTTTTTTGTTAAAGAAGCCTGTGCTTCATTCAAATTTGCTCCAACAGACGTACCACTCCTCAAAATTTGGTCTGCTAATATCCTATTTTTTTACTTAATTCTGTTGTCAGTTTAATAATTTTTAATGCCAGTTGAAATGATTTTTCTAAAACAATATTTTTCCTCTCAACATACATCTTATTCAATATTTCATTAAACATTCAAAATTAAACATTAACCATTATTTAATGGTGTGCCCATTCAACAGAGTTCAAATCTATTCCTTCTTTGTGCATTTCCCATAAAGGACTCATATCTCTTAGCTTTAAAACTGTTTCTCTTACTGCATTAATAGTATAATCAATTTCTTCTTCTGTTGTAAAACGACTTAATCCAAAACGTAATGAGCTATGTGCTAAATCATCTCCCAAACCTAAGGCTTTTAATACATAACTTGGTTCTAAAGATGCTGATGTACAAGCAGAGCCAGAACTTACAGCAATGTTTTTATTAAAGCCCATCATTAACCCCTCTCCTTCTACATATTTAAAAGAAATATTGCTTACATGTGGTAAACGAAATTCTTTATTACCATTTACATAACTTTCTTCTAATTCTGCCAAAGCATTTTCTAATTTATCTCTTAATGCTGCAATACGTTTGGTTTCTTCTTCCATTTCTACTCTGCAAATTTCACATGCTTTACCAAAACCTACAATTCCTGGTACATTTAATGTACCACTTCTCATACCTCTTTCATGTCCACCACCATCTATTTGTGCAGTTACTTTTACTCTTGGGTTTTTTCTGCGAACATACAATGCACCTACACCTTTGGGCCCATACATTTTATGAGCACTAAAAGCCATTAAGTCTATTCCATCTTTTAATACATCTACAGGAATTTTGCCAACTGCTTGTGTACCATCTGTAAAAAATAAAACACCATGTTTTTTTGCAATAGCAGATATTTCTTTTACAGGTTGTACCACACCAATTTCATTATTAGCATACATAATAGCTATTAAAATAGTAGTTGGTTTTATAGCAGCTTCTAATTGTGTTAAGTCTAATAAACCATCTTCTTGTACATCTAAATAGGTAACTTCTCCACCCAATTTTTCTATGTGTTTACAAGCATCTAAAACAGCTTTGTGTTCTGTAGTTGCTGTAATAATATGATTTCCTTTGCTTGCATACATTTCAAAAACACCTTTTAATGCAAGATTATCTGCCTCTGTAGCACCACTTGTAAAAATAATTTCTTTAGGGTCGCATCCTATTAGTTTAGCAACTTGCTCACGACCATAATCAACAGCTTCTTCTGCCTCCCAACCAAAAGGGTGATTACGGCTTGCTGCATTACCAAAGTGTTTTGTAAAATAAGGTAACATAGCATCTAATACTCTTGCATCTACTGGTGTAGTAGCATTATTATCTAAATAAATTGGCAACTTCAACATATCTTCGTTTTAATTTTTATTATATGCGAAAGTACTGGTTTTATAGATATTTATTGATTGTAGGATAAGCGACTCTTTCTTATTTTCCATATATCGTAAGCAGTATTTAAAAAAAAGAATATTATGTTAAAAGTTGAACATATTGGTATTGCAGTAAAAGATTTTTCTGAAAGTATTTCTTTGTTTGAAAAACTTTTAAATACAAAATGCTATAAGCAAGAATCTGTTGAAAGTGAAAAAGTAAATACTGCCTTCTTTAAACAAGGTGAAACTAAAATTGAATTGTTAGAAAGCAGCACATCTGATGGTGTTATTGCAAAATTTATTGAGAAAAAAGGAGAAGGTATTCATCATATTGCATTTGAAACAGAAAATATTTTTGCAGAAATGGAAAGGTTAAAAAATGAAGGCTTTACATTATTAAATGAGCAGCCAAAAAATGGAGCAGATAATAAATTAGTTTGTTTTTTACATCCAAAAGGAACTAATGGAGTTTTAATAGAATTATGCCAAGAGAAAAAATAATCTGCATTTTAAAATCTCTTTTATATTTTTATTATCAATTATTTATAAACCTTAATTCATGTTTGCAGTAACTATTTTAGGAAACAATTCAGCTACCCCTGCTTATGGAAGATTTCCTACATCGCAAGTAGTTACTATTAATGAGCACCAAATTTTAATTGATTGTGGCGAAGGAACACAAATGCAACTGTCTAAATATAAAATCAGGAAAAGAAAAATTAACCATATTCTTATTTCACATTTGCACGGCGACCATTATTTTGGTTTAGTTGGCTTATTAACAAGCATGGGCTTATTAGGCAGAGAAACAGATTTACATTTATATGCACCAGCAGCTTTAGAAAAAATTATTCAACTTCAGTTTGAATCTTCAAATATTTCTATGCCTTATACAATTCATTTTCATCCATTAACAGAAGAAGGAATTATAGCAGATGAAAATAAATTTTCAATTAAATGTTTTAAAGTTAAACATACTATTGAATGTTGGGGGTTTATTATCAAAGAAAAAAAAGTTCCTAAAAAATTAGATAAAGAAAAAGCTGTAGAATACAATATTCCTGCTGCTTATTATAATTCTTTAAAAGAAGGAAATGATTATGTAACAAAAGAAGGAACTATTATAAAAAACGAATTAGTTACAACACCAAACACTCCAGAAAAAACTTATGCTTTTTGTGCAGATACCATTTATTTTGAAGAAATGATTGACAAAATAAAAAATACAACTTTATTATACCACGAAGCAACTTATTTAAAAGATTTAGAAAATAAAGCTACTCAATACTGTCATTCAACAACTGTACAAGCTGCAACTATTGCTAAAAAAAGTAATGCTAAAAAATTGCTAATTGGTCATTTTAGTAGCAGGTATGAGGTGCTTGATGATTTTTTAACAGAGGCAAAAGAAATTTTTGATAATACAGAATTAGCTATTGAGAGTGTTACTTATATTGTATAAATTATTTTCTCCAGAAAACTTTTTTGCCATCTGACCAAACTGCTTGCACTTTAATATTTAATAAATCATTATCGTTTGCTTTCAATAAATCATTATCTAATAAAATAAAATCAGCTTGTTTACCAATTTCTAAACTGCCTGTTTGTTTTTCTAAAAAATTTGCCTTAGCTGCCCAAATAGTGATGCCTCTTAAAGCATCTTCTCTTGTTAAAGCATTGTCTGTCTGAAAACCATTTGTAGGAAAGCCTTTACTATCCTTTCTTACAACAGCAGCATAAAAAGTTTTAAAAGGAGAAATATCTTCTACAGGAAAATCTGTACCTAAAGGAAGCCAACCATTTTGTTGTAATAATTTTTTAAAAGCATAAGCTGTTTTAATTCTTGTTTTTCCTAAACGTTCTTCTGCCCAATACATATCGCTTGTAGCATGTGTAGGCTGTACAGATGGTATGATAGATGTTTTACCAAATAAATCAACATCTTTTTCATTTACAACTTGTGCATGTTCTATACGCCAACGTTTATCATTTTTTGTTTGTAAATATTTGTTGTAAATATGTAAAATAACTCTGTTGGCACTATCGCCAATAGCATGTGTACACATTTGAAAATTTGTTTTAGATAAAATGTTTGCAACAGAATCAAAATGTTGTTGAGTGCTTAATAAAAATCCATGCCAACCCTGTTTATCACTATAAGGTTCTAACAAACAAGCACCTCTGCTTCCCAATGCACCATCACTATAAATTTTAAAGCCATTTACAGATAATTTATCTGTTTTGTAAGTTCCTTTTGATAAATATTTATCATAATTTTTTTTATCATCACTTAGTAATACACAAAGTTTTGTCAATAGTTTTCCTTCTTTTTGTAAAGCATTTATTTTTTCTACATCTTCATACATTAAACCACAATCTGTAATGGTGGTTAAGCCTTGTTCAAAACAATTTTGTTGAGCAGCCAATAACCATTTTTCAAAATCGTTTTTAGTAGCAGCAGGAATTTTTGATTGAACTATATCAACAGCATTATCAATTAGCAAACCTGTAAGTTGTCCATTTTTTGTTTCAATATTGCCTCCTACAATTTTTTGGTTTGGTTGTAATTGTGCTAACTCTAAAGCCTTTGCATTGGCAATAGCAGCATGACCATCTATTCTTGTAAGCAATACGGGTTTATTGGGAAATAATTTGTTTAATAATTCATTAGTAGGAAATTGTTTATCAGGAAATTTATTTTGGTCCCAGCCTCTTCCTGTTATCCATTTTTCAGTAGGATTTTTCTCAGCAAATATTGTTACTCTTTCTATGACTTCATTCCAATTTTTGCTGTCATATAATTGTACTTCAAACAAACTTTTTCCATAACCTACAAAATGTGCATGAGCATCTATAAACCCTGGGTACATATATTTTCCTTGTGCATCTATTGTTTCTTTAGCAGTATAAGAATGTAGTATTTCGTCACTGCTGCCAATAGCAATAATTTTTCCATTTTTTACAGCAATGGCTTCTGCTTTTGTAAAATTTGAATCAACTGTATAAATAGTTGCATGATGTACAATGGTATCTACTTTTTGTTTGCCACAAGAGCTTAACAATAGAATAATAATAAAGCTATATAAGTATTTCATAAAAAAAATTGAGGTGGTAAAGATATTGCTCAATGAAATTTTTATCCTAAAAAATATGCTCATTAAGTAGAAGAAAGGAAGATATGACTTTTTTTGTTACACATCTTACCTTAGGTATCACAACAGAAAATACGACTATGAAGTCCCTTTCAAATACAGCGTAGAGAGAAAAATAGATTGATAACATGAATTGTGCTAAAAAATGAATTATTATTAACTTAGCACAATAACCTTATTAAGAGAAAAATACACATCCCAAACAATTTTTTATCAATTTATAACTGTTTTTTCTTTTTTCTAATTAATCATTTATGTTTGCTGCACTCTAAAAAGCAGAAAAAATGAATTTTAAAAAAGCAAACAACATTACAGGCTGGCTAATATTTTTAATTGCCAGTTTTGTTTATATAACAACAGCAGAAGCAGGTGGCAGTTTATGGGATTGTGGAGAGTTTGTAAGCAGTTGTTTTAAATTACAAGTTCCACATCCTCCAGGTGCACCTATGTTTGTACTATTAGGCAGATTTTTTATTGTTCTTTTTGGAGACAATCCTTTAACAGCAGCTAAAGCAGTAAACGTAATGAGTGCTTTGGCAAGCAGTTTTACTATTTTATTTTTATTCTGGACTATTACGCACTTTGCCAGAAGAATTGTACATACAGATACAAGTAAAGTATTAACAAGTACACAAATTTGGACAATAATGAGTGCAGGTGCTGTTGGTGCTTTGGCTTATACTTTTAGCGATAGCTTTTGGTATAGTGCTGTAGAAGGTGAAGTATATGCTTTAAGTTCATTTTTTACTGCATTGGTATTTTGGGCTATTTTAAGATGGGAACATTCAGCAGACCAAAAAGGTGCAGATAAATGGATAGTGTTTATCTTTTTTATGATGGGACTTTCTATAGGTGTACACTTATTAAACTTATTAACTATTCCTGCTATAGTAATGGTTTATTACCTACGCAAAAGAGAAGAGTTTAATTATACATTAATCAAAAAATATTTTAACATCCTTACTATTGCTGGAGGTTCATTAGCTTTTATAGGAGCATTAATTGTAGCAAATGGAGAAGCTGAAAGAGTACCCATGGACCCTACAGTAGCTGGTTTAATGTTATTTGGAACTATTATAGCTATTGTTATTTTAAGATTAATAGAAAAGTTTGGCAAAGAAAAAAAGGAATACTATGGTGGTATGTATATTTTCTTTTTATTAGGTTGTATTATAACTGGTGTAGTACAAGTAGGTGTTATTCAATACACAGTAAAAATAGCAGGCTCTTTTGATAGATATTTTGTAAATGGAATGGGATTACCTTTTTTTAGTGGTTTTACTTTCTTCTTTGTTTTATTAGCAGTATTAATTTGGTATGGTTTAAAATTAGCAGCTAAAAAAGGTTGGTATTATTTAAAATTAAGTTTATGGTGTGTTACTTTTATGCTGATTGGTTACAGCACTTATGTAACTACTATGATAAGAAGTAATGCAGACCCTGCTATTGATATGTATAATGTGGATAATCCTATGAGTTTGGTAGGTTATTTAGGACGTGAACAATATGGCGATTTTCCTATTTTATATGGACAAAAATTTACTGCAAGACCTTATGACTCTAAAGAAACAGGCTCTAAATACCAAAAAGGAAAAGACCAATATGTAGAAATAGGCAAAGACTTTAAATATATTTATGCTGCTGAAGATAAAATGGTTTTTCCAAGAGTATGGGATGCCAGCAATGACCAATATCATGCAGACTATTATGCCAACTTTTTAGACATAGGCAAAATGAATGATGGCACTTATGAAAGAAGCCCTAACCAAATAGATAATATTAAATTCTTTATGGGGTATCAAATTAATTTCATGTATTTCAGGTATTTTATGTGGAATTTTTCTGGTAAACAAAATGATGTTCAAGGAACATCTTCAGGAAATATTAGAGATGGAAATTGGATAACTGGAATAAGTTTTATAGATAATTTAATTTTAGGCGACCAAAGTAAAATGCCAGATAGTTTAAAAGAAAATAAAGCCAATAATAAACTGTATGCTTTACCATTTATTTTAGGCATTATTGGTTTAGTATATCACTTTAAAAGAAAAGGTGGCGATGGTTTTGTAAACTTTCTTTTATTCTTCTTTACAGGCTTAGCTATTGTTATATACCTTAATCAAGCAGGTAATCAGCCACGTGAACGTGATTATGCTTATGTAGGCAGTTTTTATGCTTTTGCTGTATGGATAGGTTTAGGAGTATTGCAAATAAAAGATTGGCTATCTAAAGTTGTCAATCAAAGAGTAGCTACTACATTAGCTACAGCCATTTGTTTATTAGCTGTACCTGTACTCATGGCTCAACAAGAATGGGATGACCATGATAGAAGCAATAAAACACTTGCAAGAGATTTAGCTAAAGATTATTTAGAAAGTTGTCCTCCCAATGCTATACTTTTTTCTTTTGGCGATAATGACACGTATCCCCTATGGTATGCTCAAGAAGTAGAAGGCATTAGAAGAGACATTCGTGTTATCAACTTTAGCTTACTTGGTATAGATTGGTACATTAATCAATTAAGGTATAAAGTAAATGAAAGTGCCCCAATAGATGTAATTTGGAGTGCAGACCAAATAGAAGGTAGAAAAAGAGATTTTGTACCTTATAAAGCCAATCCTAAATTTCCTGATAATGCTTATTACGATTTATATGATGTATTAAAAAATTATGTAGGTAGCGATAATCCTTCTTTTATGGATAACTCAAGAGGCGAACCTTTAAACAGCTACCCTGTTAAAAAATTTGCTATTCCTGTAAACAAACAAGAAGTTTTAGCTAATGGCATTGTAAATGCTACAGATTCGGTATTAAAAGAATTAAGGTTTGACATAAACAAAGACAGATTATTGAAAAATGATTTAGCCGTATTAAATATTATAGCTGCTAATAATTGGAAACGTCCTATATGTTTTACAAGCAATAGTCCTTATCAAATAGGCTTAGGTTTTGAAAAATATTTACGCATGGATGGTTTATCTTACAGATTAGTACCAGTAGATAATGATGATGTAAATGCACCATTTGTAAATACCAATTGGGCTTATGATAAAATGATGACTGTATTTGCATCGGGAAATGCTAATAAAAAAGGTGTATATTTTGATGAAGAAAATAGAAGACACCTAAACTCTATCAGAGAAGCCTATACAGATTTAGCTTTTGATTTGATTGATAAAGATAGAAAAGAAGATGCTATAAAAATTTTACAGCATTGCGATACACTAATGTTAGAAAGCAATTTTAGGTATGGGCAAGTAAGTCGTGGAAGTCAGCATAACAGAAATAGTTTACGTTTTTTACAAGCATGTTATGCTGCTGGTGATAAAACATTGGCTGAAAAAGTATTAAATAGTCTTAAAAAAGATTTAGAACAACAACAGGCATATTATGCAGGACTAAATAACAATAAAATGACTGTTGAAGAATTTAAAAAACTGATGGAAGACTATATATTCCGTTATAATACAGCACGTACAAGACAAGACCAAATAATGGCAGACCAAATATTAGAAAGCCGATTTTCAAGTAATCAGCTAAAAATGATGTCTGATATACGTTTAACTTATATGATATATTCAGAAGTTTTAAATGTAGAAAAAGCAAATAGTGTAGCAGAAATGCCAAAAACTGTTTCTGACACATTGAGTAAATAAACCTATTGTATTTTCATTAAAAGCATATAGTTGATAGCTTGTAAACTATATGCTTTTTTGTTATAATACCCAAAATACATTTTCAACAAATCAAATGCTTTTTAAATTTTTTAAAAAGCGTTGGCAACTATTATTTGCATCCTTATCTTTGTCAAAATTTAACTGAATATGGAAAAAGCAAAATCTAAAACCAAGTACTATTTATTATTCATTTTTTGGTTGGCTATTATCATCTTTATGTTGGCAACCCCTGATTTTAGACAATGGTTTTGGTTAGCATTGCCAGGCACTTGCACATATTTAGCTTATAGTTTAGATTTAATTTAAACTACTTATTGGCTAAAGCTAAATAGTAAAAACTATTTTTAAAAATATTTTCAACCTTTGAAAAGCATTCTTATTATAATGAGTGCTTTTTTTAATGTATGTACTGTATGAGCAAAAAAAATAAAGTAAGTAAAAATGGATTTGTGTATAGTACCAATCCTGATTTTCAATTTGAACAAGAAGAAACAGAAAATATTGAAACATTGCCAAATCAACAGCAAAAGTTAAGAATATGGTTAGATACTAAACAACGTGCAGGAAAAACAGTAACACTCATTTCAGGGTTTATAGGCAGTGAAAATGATATAGAAAAATTGACCAAACAATTAAAAAACTTTTGTGGCACTGGTGGTAGTACAAAGAATAATGAAATGATTATTCAAGGAGACCAAAGAGAAAAAATACTACAATGGTTATTGAAAAATGGTTATAGCAATACCAAAAAGGCAGGTGGTTAATGCCTAAAAATTAGTCTTTTACATTAGCCACAATTTTAGCACCAGCTTTTTTAGCAGCACTCATTACTTTAAAGAAACCTCCTGTATAAGAAATGGTATCTGCATTAATAACTACAGATGGTGTGTCTATAAATGCTTTTACTTTATCAACTTCTACTTGTATTACAGAGTCTAAAGCAAATTCTGGCACTTCTGATTGTCCTAAAAAAATTTTGTTTTCTTTATCAATACTAACTACAATATTTTGTTTTGCTTTGGTATCACTTTTTCCTTTAGGGTTATTGACCTTTACTACATTAGGATTGGCTAAAGTAGATACTATTAAGAAAAATAGTAACAGAATAAACAATATGTCATTCAATGCACTGGTGTGCACTTCAGGCTTTTCTCTTAATCTTTTTCTTATATTCATGCCTAATGTTTAAAGTTATAAGTTTAACGTTGATGAACAGAGAACAGAATGTACAAGTGTGCGACGCAACGAAAGCTACATTTTTATGCTATTGTTTGTTACAAAAAATGTATCATTCAACATTCATCATTATTTAGTTGGTTCTTGCAATACATCTACAAATTCTGAACTTGCTGCTTCCATTTTATAAACAGTTTTATCTATCTGCGTACTCAAAAAGCTGTAAGCCAAATAAGCTATCAACCCTATTATTAAACCTGCTGCACTTGTTACCATTTTTACATAAATACCACCAGCAATAGTATTTAATTCAAAGCCACTATTATTAATATTATAGAACAACTGTATCATACCTACAATAGTGCCCAAAAATCCAAACATAGGTGCTATACCTGCTATAAGAGAAAGTATAGAAATGTTTCTTTCCATTTTATAAACTTCTAATTTTCCTACGTTTTCCATACTTTTTTCAATGGCATCAATTGGTTTTCCTATTCGTTGCAATCCTTTGTCTATCATTTTTGCAGCAGGATTGGCTGTGTTTTTTGCCAAATTACGAGCAGCTGAAATATTGCCAGTTACAATATTATCTCTAATAATGCTCATAAAATTGTCTTCTATTTTTCCAGCCTTTCTAATAGCTAAAAATCTTTCAGTAAAAACAAATATGGTAACTATAAACAAAACGTATAAAGGATACATAATCCAACCACCTTTGTTTAATAAATCTATCATAGATATTTTTTCTGCTGCATTCACTCCATTTTGTAATGTATGAGCAGTGTCTGTAGCAATTTGCAGTAAATAAAACATTTGCATAATTTTTTAGAGTAAGCTAAAGTAAGTAGCTATACAAATGAACGAAAGCAATGTGAATAAAAATACACACTTCTTACATTTTAAGATAGCTTTTGCACATTTATGAAAAAGAGTAGAAACAATAAAGGCTACTGATATCTTCTTTTATCATCTGCTACATTACGCTTTATAAAGTTTATAAAGCATGTATAGTGTAGAATAAAAAGGTATCAATAGCCTATGTATTTTGTATAAACTAATTCTTTGTTCAGATAGCAGCACTATATCTTTCTGCTACTTTATTCCAGTTTACTACATTCCAAATGGCAGCTAAATAATCTGCACGTTTATTTTGATATTTTAAATAGTAAGCATGTTCCCAAACATCTACACCAAAAATGGGTGTTCCTTTTGTGTCAGCAATATCCATTAAAGGATTATCTTGATTAGATGTTGATGACACTTCTAACTTTCCATCTTTTACTATAAGCCAAGCCCAACCACTACCAAAACGTGTAGCACCTGCTGCTGCAAACTTTGTTTTAAAATCATCAAAATTTCCAAAAGCAGCATTTATTGCATCTGCTAATTTACCAGAAGGTGCACCACCTGAATTTGGTGCTAAACTTTCCCAAAAAAATGAGTGATTCCAATGACCACCACCATTATTGCGAACTGCTGGAGAAATACTTCCTGCTGCTGCAACTAATTGTTCTAAAGATTTATTTTCATGCTCTGTACCTGCTATGGCTTTATTCAAATTATCAACATAAGCCTGATGATGTTTTCCATGATGTATTTGCATGGTCAATGTATCAATATGTGGTTCTAATGCATCATAAGCATAAGGTAAAGGAGCTAATGTAAATGACATAATATTTAATTTTAAAAATGAATAATTATAATAATGAAAGACAAATTTAATTAATAGCAGCTAAAAGCAAGATGAAAATGCACAAATTGTTTCTCAAGTCGTAAAGCATAAAAATAATTTAATATTTCTTTAAGACAAGTATTCTGCTTTAGTAAGATGATTTCTAATATCTTAGTTTTTCTTATACATCAACCAATGCTTAAAAAACTTTCTTCTGAAATAACGACAGCAACATTTATATTAATAATAAGTGTTAGCCATTCATCTTGCAATAGCAATGAAGTGCATAAAAATAGTATCTTTGAAGATACATCTGCAAAGCCAATTAAACAACCTGTAGTTCAAGTAGATGCTGATATGGCAAAATTTGCAAGAAAACCTTTTGTGTACGATTCTACTAAAACATATATATACTTAACTTTTGATGATGGACCTGATAATGGTACAAGAGAATGTTTTAATATATGTAAGAAAGAAGGAATAAAATCTACCTTTTTTATGATAGGTAGAAATGTAGAAGGTAAAAGAAATAAACAATTAGCCACAGACATAAGAAATGATTATCCTCAAACTTTAATTGCCAATCATAGCTATACACATACTAATGAAAGGTATGAATATTTTTATACTCATCCAGATATGGCAGAAAAAGATTTTTATAAAGCACAAGATAGTTTGAATGTGCCTTATAAAATAATAAGGCTACCAGGCAATAATGCTTGGATTAGTCAAAAAGGTATTAAAGCCCATAAATTAGTAAAAGCTGTTTGCAATAAATTAGATAGTGCTGGTTATAATGTAATAGGTTGGGATGTAGAATGGCGATTTGTACGTGGCTCATCTTATCCTGTTCAAACTCCTACACAATTTGCAGCAGAAGTAAATTATGCAGCCAAAGGTCATAGCTACACACCCAAACATATAATGATACTAACGCATGACAGAATGTTTAGAACGCCTAATTATGCTGATTCTTTAACAAAGTTCATTCGTATTATTAAACAAAACCCCAATTATGTTTTTGAAACAGTAGATAACTATCCTAATCTCACATTTTAACTACCCTACTCTTCTACTCCATTTCATATTTTAACATTTCCGAAAGATTTCGTAAATAAAAAATCCCTTTACCTTTGAACTACTAAAAATTTCGTACATTAAAAAAAATGAAGTATTATGAAAAAGAAAATTTTCTCCCTTGCATTGCTAAGTTGCCTTACAATCTTAACTGTACAAGCCCAAAAAGAAGACAATAAAACAGAAGAAAAAGGAAAAAAAACTGAAAAGATTGTAGTAGAAGTTAATGGAAACTCAATAAAAGTAAATGGCAAACCAATTACAGAATTTGATGATGGCATATTACAAATTATACAAGGCGACTCTATAGTATATAACAGAAAAAAGGGATACAAAATATTTAATAACAAAAATAAAGCTCTATTAGGTGTTTATACAGAAAGTGTAGAAGAAGGAGCAAAAATTACAGAAGTATCTAAAAAAAGTGCTGCTGAAAAAGCAGGATTAAAAACAGATGATATTATTACTAAAATAGATGATGAAAAAGTTACAGAAACCAATTCTCTTTCAACCATTATTAGTAAACATAAAGTAGGAGATAAAGTTATGATAACCTATATAAGAAGTGGTAAAACAGCTACCACACAAGCAATGCTTGAGAAAAACAATACCCCTGTAACATCTGTTTGGAGGCAATATTTTGAAGAAGGCTTTGAAGCTCCCGAAGGAAATTTCTTTTTCAATACATATCCACGCAGACCAAAAATTGGCATACAAATTCAAGATGTAGAAGAAGGCAATGGTGTAAAAATATTAGAAATAGAGGCAGAAACTCCAGCAGCAAAAGCTGGGTTGAAAGTAGATGATATTATTACAGAAATAGAAGGAAGTGAATTAAAAGGAGTAGATGATTTAAGAATTAGACTAAAAGATTTTAAAGAAGGCGACTCTTTTAAAGTAAAATATAAAAGAGGTAATAAAACTTATAATACAGATATAAAATTGCCTAAAAAATTAAAGAAAGCTACTCTTTAGTTATCAAATTTAATTTCCCCCTATATTTGCACCCCAATTTAATAGTTAATAATTGGTAGCAATTAAGGTGGGATAGCTCAGTTGGTTAGAGCATCGGATTCATAACCCGAAGGTCGGCAGTTCAAATCTGCTTCCCACTACCAAAAGCAAAAAATATAAGCCTCATAACATATTAGTTATGGGGCTTTTTACTGTTTATAAAATCCTTATATAAAACAGAAGAAACTCATCAGCTAAAAAATAACATACTCAAAATACCTGTTAGCATAACCATTTTTACAATAGTGCTTAATTGGTGAAACGATTGAGGTGTATTTGCTTTCAGCAGTTTAAAAGCAATCCAAATTAATGGAGCAATAACCAATACAATAAAGTACAATAAACTTATCCAAAACTGCCAAGCAAATTGTAATAAATAATATGGCACAATTAATAGAATAGCAATCATTATGATTACTAAAACAAGTACAATTATTTTAGTAGCATATAAACCTAATACAATGGGTATTGTTTTGCATCCAAACTGTTCATCTCCTTTTACATCTTCCATATCTTTTATCATTTCTCTAATCAAAGAAATAATAAAAGCAAAACCTGCATATAAAAGTGATAGTTTATAGAATGTGGCTTTATTACTAATGCTATTATTTTCTACTTCACAAAAAGTAATGATTAAAATAACCCAAGCTGATAATAATGCAATGAAAATATTGCCTATTAAAAATTGTTTTTTAAAATAAGCTGCATAAAAAAATAAGGTTAAAACAGCTATTGAATTGGCAAATCCTATAAAACGAATATTGGTTTTATTTTCTATAAAAAAACTTAATGCAAGCCCAACTATATTCAATAAAATATACCAAACAACAACCCAATTTTTACTAATTATTTTTTGAACAATTACTTTATGAGGCTTATTGATGCTGTCTATTTTTACATCAAAATAATCATTAATAATATTTCCTGCTGCTGCTATACAAATAGAAACTACCACTAATAACAAAAAATAAACACCCTGAAGATTAGCCATAGTGTAGGTTTCAGCAAACAAAGGTTTTTCTATACAATACAAAAAAATTACCTGAGTTATTGCAATAAACACAAGATTGGGTAATCTTATTAATTGTAAAAATGCTTTGATTAATTTCAAGTGGTAATAATTGTTTGTGGTATTAAATAATAAAATGTACAAACAAACCTACATAGCTCTTAACATAAAATCATCGTGCCAGTTGTTATTCAATTTCATTACTTTTTCTATTACATCTCTTGCACAGCCTTCTCCCCCATTTAGTGGAGAAATATATTGCACTATTTCTTTAATATCTATTGCTGCATCTTTTGGGCAACAGGCAAACCCTACAAGTTTCATAGCTGCTAAGTCTGGCATATCATCTCCCATAAATAAAATTTGTTCTTTGCTTAATTGTTTTTCTTGCATAATAGTAGTTAATAAAGCAGCTTTATCTTGTACTTGCATATACACATCAGTAACGCCCAGCTTAGTTAATCTTTCTTTTACTTCAGGTGAATTTCCTCCACTTATTACAACAACATTGTATTGTTTTTTAATAGCTAATTGCAAAGCATAACCATCTTTTATATTCATGGTTCTTGCCATTACATTATTTGGTAAAACCAATAAAGTTCCATCAGTTAATACACCATCTACATCAAAAACAAAAGTGGTTATTGGCTTAAATAATTCTAAAACATTCATGTATTCAATTTTAGTAGAAAATTTATTTCTGATGGTCTCTCCATTCATATACCCAACTGCTTTGTATCATTTCTAAATGCCCTTCATTGCTTTGCTCTTTAGTACCAGCAAAACCTGGAATTTCTAAAACCCAAGTAAGCAAATCTGTAAACCTGATACGATAAATTTTACTTTCAGTAAAATCATCACCAAAGCGTTCATATAACTTTAGTGCTATGTCTTCATAATCATTCCAATAAATTGGAGGTTCATAACTCATCTCTTATCAATTTAATTGTTTAAAAATTATCTTATTTATAATGCAAATATGCTTTTAATTCTTCAATTCTACATGATGTAAACAAGGGTAATTACTTTAATAACCAATTTCGTAATATCGTTTCTCCCAAAGGTGTCAATATACTTTCAGGATGAAACTGCACGCCTTGAACATCATATAACCTATGTTGCAATGCCATTATATAACCATTTTCATCAACTGCTGTTGCTTCTAAAGTATTTGGTAAATTATTTTCATCAACAACCCAACTATGATAACGACCAACTTCTATTTCATTAGGTAAATGATTGAACAAATAACTATGTGTATTGCTTTTTAGCATCATTTTCATACTTACACCATGATACACATTGGGCAAATTAATTAAACTACCACCAAAAGCTACTGCAATAGCCTGATGACCTAAACAAACACCTAATATTGATTTTGCAGAAGCATATTGCTTTATTAAAGATAATAGCAATCCAGCTTCTTCTGGAATACCAGGACCTGGCGATAAGATTATTTTATCATAGTCATTTACTGTATTCAAATCAATTTTATCATTCAAAAAAACAGTTGGTTGATGGTTGGTTATTTTTTCTACTAAATGAACAAGGTTATAGGTAAATGAATCATAATTGTCTAATAACAATATTTTTTTATTGAAAGTATTTGTGCCAATATTTTCTTTTAGTAAACTATTCATTTCTACAATATATTGTTGTATAACTTTTCAAAAATACAATCTATCTATTCTTTCATATTATTTTCTTGCAAAACAATTAATAATGCCAAAATATTATTATAACTTTACTGCTATATTTTGTAATACAAAAATTATTCAAAGAACTTGTTTAGACTTTTAATTTTTTACGAATTGTGAATAAAAAAACGCTGTCAGCCTGAGCCTGTCGAAGGCGAGGTTTAAAAAATATGCTTCAATTAATCGGTTTCTACAAGCTCAATCTGACAACTTTCACTTTTTTTAGCTTCGTGTATATTAAATTGATAAAAGTCTAAACAAGTTCAAATATTATTGTTATACAATGGGCAGAATACACACAAAAGATAATACCAGCAGAAAAGATTTTATTCTAAAAAAAGCAAGTTCACTTTTTATAGAAAAGGGATTTAAAGCTGCCAGTATGAGGGGATTGGCAGAAATAGTAGGTGTAGAAGCTGCCAGTTTGTATAACCATATTAAAAATAAAAATGAGTTGCTACATGAAATATGTTTTAGTGTAGCTAATAGGTATAATGAAAAAATAGAAAAAATAGAATTAGAGCAGTGTAGCTCTTTAGAAAAAATAGAAAAATTACTGCGTTTTCATATACAAAATATGGTTCAGCATTTTGAAGAAGTGTATGTAAGTGATAGAGAGTGGAAACATTTGTCAGAGCCTTATTTATCTAACTTTCATAATCAGCGAAAAAATTATAGAAAACGTTTTGCAGCTATTATAGAAAATGGTATTCAAAAAAAAGAAATTAAAAAAATGGATGCTTCTACTGCTGTTTTAATTATGCTACATGCTATTAGTGGTATAGAAAGTTGGCACAGAAGCAAACAAAAAATAAGTGGAAAAGAATTAGAAGAAAATATAATTGTCATTTTAGTGGGTGGATTAAAAAAATAATCTTCATCTTTACCGCTACACTATAAAAGAGAAAATTTAAAAAATATGTCTTTACGTTTTTATCCTTTAACTATCAAAGAAATTAACCAAGAAACTTCTGAATGTATTTCTATTTCATTTCATATTCCAGAAGACTTGAAAGAAATATTTGCCTATAAACAAGGGCAAAATGTTACCATAAAAACCAATATTAATGGAGAAGATGTAAGAAGAACCTATTCACTTTGCTCTACACCATTAAGCAACGAATTTAGAGTAGCAATAAAACTATTAGAAGGTGGGTTATTTTCAAATTATGTTTATAAAAATTTCAACGTAGGTGATGTGTTAGATGTAATGCCTCCTATTGGAAAATTTTATACAGAAGTACATGCAAATAATACAAAAAATTATGTAGCATTTGCTGCTGGTAGTGGTATTACACCCATTATGTCTATTATCAAAACAATATTACTTACTGAACCTAATAGTAAGGTTACATTGGTTTATGGGAATAAAAAAAATAATTCAATTATTTTTAAAGAAGATATACATGCTTTAAAAAATAAATTCCTTCAAAGGTTTCAGCTAATTCATACTTTTAGTAGAGAACAAACAGATGCTCCCATTAATTTTGGAAGAATAGATGTTAATAAATTGAACCAACTATCAAGCCTTATTCAATACAATAATGTTGATGAATTTTTTATTTGCGGACCTGAAGAAATGACAATTTGTGTAAAGAATTTTTTAGAAGCTAAAAATATTCATAAGCAAAAAATACATTTTGAATTATTTATAGCTTCAGGAGCAAAATCTACTATTACTAAAAAAGCAACTATATCTACTAAAACAGGTGATGCTGCTATTTATGTAAAAGTAGATGGAAGAAGTTTTAATTTTAATTTACCCAACAATAGCAATATTAGTATTTTAGATGCTGCTATACAGCAAGGTGCAGATTTACCTTACTCTTGCAAAGGTGGTGTTTGTACTACATGCAAAGCAAAACTAATAGAAGGTAAAGTAGAAATGGATGTACACTGGGGGCTTGAACAAGAAGAAATTGATAAAGGCTATATTCTTACTTGTCAAAGTCATCCTATAACAGAAAAAGTAGTAGTAGATTTTGACCAACGATAAGTTGTTATAAGGCTACAATATTATTATAAACATTGATGTAATTACTTACAGCTTTCTCCCAACTATTGTCAATAGCCATCATTGTTCTACGCATATCAAGTAATTTTTTAGTATCGTTATATACAGTAACAGCTCTATGAATACTATGTTGAACATCGCCAACTGCTGCATGATTAAACCTTATTCCATAACCATTTTCTTCTCCCATATCAATAACAGTATCTTGTAATCCTCCTGTACTTCTTACAACTGGTACTGTGCCATAACGCATAGCATACATCTGATTTAAACCACAAGGTTCTACCCTACTTGGCATCAATAAAAAATCTGCTCCTGCATACATTATATGACTTAGTGGTTCATTATATCCTGCAACAAAATGATAGTGATTAGGAAACTGATTATTCAAATTTTGTAATTGCCATTCTACATGAGTATCTCCACTACCCAAAATTAAAAAGTTCATACTGTCTGGCATAGCATACATACAACTTACAATAATATTGGGCAAAATATCAGCAGCTTTCTCTCCTACCAATCTTCCTATAAAAACTATTAAAGGTTTACTTTCATCCAAATTATATTCTTTGCATAAGTATTCTTTATTTCTTTGTTTACCAACCATTACACTTTTTTCATTAAAATGATATTCAAGAAAATTATCTGTTGTAGGATTCCAAACTTCAGCATCTATACCATTTAAAATACCTACACATTTTCCATTTTCATATTCAAACAATTTTTCCAAACCATTGCTATTCCAAGAAAGTTCTTGCATATAACTATTACTAACTGTTGTAACTTTCCAAGCACATTTTACGCCACTTGCTAATGGGTTTATAGCATCATTCCAGTCTAATAAACCAGCTTTCCAAGAATCGTAATGTGGTATATAATGGCTTTTATGCCAACCCATCCAACCCTGATATTGAGCATTATGTATTGTAAGAACAGAGGGTATTTTTTCTAATTTATGTCTGAATGTATAACAATGCTGCATCATAAAAGGTATTAAAGCAGTATGATGGTCATGGCAATGAATAATATCAGGATTATGTTCCCAATGATTTATCCAATCCATTACTGCAATTTGAAAAGCAATAAATCTTTCTGTATCATCATCATAATTATAAATGCCTGTTCTATCTAATAAACCTTTTATATCTACTAAGTATAAATCAAAACCAAGTGTATTATTTTTTTCTTTGATAACGGTATAAGGCAATGCCCAATTACCTAAATAAACTGTTCCTTTAAAGTCTTCAATAAACTCATGATTATGCAAAAATTTTGTTTCATACATTGGCATCACCACTTTTGCATAATGACCTGCTTTAGTTTGATATTTTGGTAAAGCACCAACCACATCTCCTAAACCTCCTGCTTTTGCTACAGGATAACATTCTGCACTAATATGTATAATTTCCATTAAATATATTTTGAGGTTTAAAATTTCATTTCTTATTAAATGCAAGTAAAGTTAATACCAATTAATAATAAAATAAAATGCTGTAAAAATACTTCATCAGTTCAACTAATAAATACATTTTTTAGCAATGATGCGTTAATATCAATTTGTCAAAGTATTAAATAATAATACCAAGCAAATAAAATGTAAGATACATCTACTTTATTGCTTATTCTTGCATCTTAGACATAAGCAGCAGCTTAATCTCATTACTATAACATTAATAAAAGATGATTCAATTAATATTTGCTACCAATAACCAACATAAGGTAAATGAAATAAAAACCATTATTGGCAATCCTTTTCATGTAATAAGTTTACATGATGCAGGTATTGATATTGATATTCAAGAGCCTTATGATACATTACAAGAAAATGCGTCAGAAAAATCCAGAGTTATTTACCAATTAACCAATCAAAATTGTTTTAGTGAAGATACAGGTTTAGAAGTTGAAGCATTGAATGGAGAACCAGGTGTAAAAAGTGCCAGATATGCAGGAGAAGAAAAACATTTTCAGGAAAATATTAATAAACTGCTGAAAAACTTAGCAAATATTGATAATAGAAAAGCACAGTTTAGAACAGTTGTTTCACTTATTTTAAATGGTAAAGAATATATATTTGAAGGCATTTGTAAAGGAAGAATTATTGAAAAAGAAAAAGGAACTTCAGGTTTTGGTTATGACCCTATTTTTATACCAGATGGTAGCAATAAAACCTTTGCTGAAATGACAATAGAAGAGAAAAATTTATATAGCCATAGAAAGAAAGCAATACAACAACTGATTAATTTTTTATCCCAAAATGGGAATAAATTATCCTAAAAAAAGACTTTTTTTTAGTTAATGCAACTTTTTATTCCTCAATACAATCTTATTTAGAGAACATACGTTTATCATCATTATCCTATCAAAAAAACATTAAGTTATGGCAACTGTTGCTAAAAAATCTTTTATTGGAAACGAAATATTACAGGAGAATTGGAGCGTGGTATCAAATTTAACTACTGTTACAAAAGAAGCTAAGATTTCTTACCTTATGGTAGAGCAAATAAACCCACCTAAGTATATGTGGGAAAAAATTTGTCAGCAATTAGACATGGAAGAAGCTATTGAAAAATTTGCTTCTAAAAAACAACTATCTAACCAAACCATTATTACATTACTGATTGCAGGTTCAGCATTAGCACTTGCAGCTTCATTATTCTTTTTGTTATAGTTAATATCAACTATCCTTTTTTAAGTCTATTTGTATAGTATTTAATTACAAGCATTTTTTATATCAAAACTTACTGTAATTTGCAGCAATGCAAAGAATAAAAATTAACCTTCCTCAGGAATTTAGTTTTTCAACTACTGTACCTGTTAGAATAACAGATATTAATTATGGTGGACATGTAGGCAATGACAGTTTTTTATCACTAATACACGAAGCAAGAATACAATTTCTACATCATTTTGGTTATAGCGAATTAAATTTTGAAAACACAAGTCTTATTATGACTGATGTAGCACTTGAATTTAAGCATGAACTTAACTATGGCGATACAGTAAAAATATCAGTAACTGCAGCAGATTTTGATAAATTAGGGTTTGACATTTTTTACTTATTAGAATTAGTAAAAGATGAACAAACTTTTATTGCAGGAAAAGCAAAAACAGGTATGCTTTGTTTTAACTATAAAGAAAAAAGAAAAGCAGCTATTCCACAAGCAGCTATTGACAAATTATCTTCTAAATAATATTTAATAACTCTACACTATATATGCAACAACGTACAGAAATATCAACACTTGGAGAGTTTGGCTTAATAGAGCATCTTACCAAAAATTTTGAAACACAAAATGCTTCTACCATACTAAGTATTGGAGATGATGCTGCTGTTATTGACCATTTTGGCAAACAAACAGTTATTACAACAGACCTATTAATTGAAGGAATACATTTTGATTTAATGTACACACCTTTAAAACATTTGGGTTATAAAAGTGTTATAGTAAACTTGAGTGATATATATGCCATGAATGCAACACCTACACAAATTACTTTAAGCATTGCCTTTAGTAATAGATTTAGTGTAGAAGCATTGACTGAATTTTATGAAGGTGTTTATGCAGCATGTGAAAAATATAATGTAGATTTAGTTGGTGGAGATACCACCTCTTCTCAAAAAGGTTTTATTATTTCTGTAACAGCTATTGGGGAAGTAGCACCTGATAAATTTGTACAAAGAGGTACTGCACAAAAAGGAGATTTAATTTGCGTAAGTGGCGATACAGGAGGAGCATTTTTAGGATTAACATTAATGCAAAGAGAAAAAAAGATTTTTCTTGAAAACCCTAATATACAACCAGATTTAGAAGGAGAAGATTATATAGTTGGCAGGTTATTAAAACCAGAAGCAAGAAAAGATATGATTGATTTTTTTGCTACCAATAATATTGTACCTACTTCTATGATGGATGTAAGTGATGGCATCAGTAGCGAAGTTTTGCATTTATGCAAACAAAGCAATCTTGGTTGCAAAATTTATGAAGATAAATTACCCATACATGAAAAATCAAGAGCTGCTGCTTTTAAATTTGGTTTAGACCCTACTGTTTGTGCATTAAATGGTGGCGAAGATTATGAACTCATTTTTACGCTAAAGCAAGAAGATTATGACAAGATAACTTTAAATGAAGAAATTGCTGTAATAGGCTATATGACTGAATTAGAAGAAGGTTGTAAATTACTTACCAAAGGTGGAAATAATTTTGATATTACAGCTCAAGGCTGGAATGCTTTTACTGCATAGATAGATACTTGAAATGAAAAAATATTTTTTACTAAAAGCAAATAATCATATACTGTATGTAAGTATAGTGCTGGTATTTTCATTCACATCTTGTGTTTCTTCTAAAATTGCCAATTATACATTTAATAGAAAACTACCTACAGAAAAATTACAATCTGATATTAAGTTACTAAAAAATATTCTGGAAGCCAATCATCCATCATTGTATTGGTACACAGAAAAAGATAGTATTGATTATTACTTTAATAATGCCATAAATGACATAACAGATTCACTTTCTGAAATTCAATTTAGAAATAAAGTAGCTTCAGTAATTAGTAAAATTCGTTGTGGTCATACAAGCGTAAGATTTTCAAAAGATTTTTCTGAACAAGCCAAAAATTTTCTATATCCCTTATTCCCATTGCATTTAAAAGTATGGAACGATAGTCTTGTTGTTATTTCAAGTGCATTTAAAAATGATAGTATTTTTAAAAGAGGTACTATTATTACTTCTGTTAATGGCAAAAATGCTGCACAGCTTTTAGATACTATGTATCAATTTATCAGTACAGATGGTTATAGTAATAATTATAAAAATCAGGTTATTACTAACAGCTTTCCATTATGGTATAAAACTATTTTTGGCATAGATAGTAGTTACACAATTACCTATATAGATAGTGTAGGCAAAGAAGCAACTACTAATATAAAAAATTATATTCCTATAAAAGACACAACAATAAAAACAGATACATTAAAAAAAGTAGAAAAAATAGCTACACCTACCAGAAAACAAATAAGACAAGCAAAACTTTTAGCAAAACGAAGTATACAAATAGACACTTCTATTAATACTGCTTATATAAAATTAAACACTTTTAGTAAAGGAAGGTTAAACATATTTTTTAGAAAATCTTTAAAGAAAATTGAACAAACAAATATTGAAAATGTAGTAATAGATTTAAGGCAAAATGGAGGAGGAAATGTAGCAACTACTTCTAAAACATTAAAATATTTTGTAGATAAGCCTTTTAAACATGGAGATACTGTAGCTGCCATTAGCAGAACTTTTCCATATAGAAAACACATTAAAAATTGGTTTCTTTATTGGACAGCAATGAACTTTTTTGCCAAAAAAGGAAGTGATAATAAGATACACTTTAAACGCTATGAAAAACATTACTACAAACCAAAAACAAAATATCATTTTAATGGAAATATTTATTTAGTGCAAGGAGGTGTTACTTTTTCAGCAGCTACCATGTTTATTAGTACACTAAAAGGGCAAAGCAATGTTACAGTTATAGGAGAAGAAACAGGTGGAGGCTATTATGGAAATTCTGCAATGCATATACCTACTATTGTATTGCCTAATAGCAAATTAAGAGTAAGTCTGCCAATGTACAGATTAGTAATAGATAAAAACAGACCAAAAGGAAGAGGTATTATGCCCGATATTGAAGTACCTCCTTCATCTGCTGCTATTAAAGAAGGATATGATATAAAACTTACCACTATAAGAAAGTTGATACTAAAAGGAATGAAATAAACGTTTTAAAATATAATAATATCAATACAAAAACTTGTATCTTTACTTTTGTCAATATATTAAATGGCTACTTATTATAAATTAATTTGAACCTAATTAGAAAAATGGCACCTCTTAAAAATATTCAAAAATTCATTTTGGATAAGCTTAAAAAAGAGCTTCCAAAACATCTTTCATACCATAGTGTATCGCATATTAAAGATGTATTCAACAGTTGTAAAATAATAGCAAAAGGAGAAGGTGTAAAAGGCGAAGATTTAAAATTACTTCTTACAGCAGCTCTTTTTCACGATTCAGGATTTGTAATTCAACAAAAAGACCATGAAAGGATTTCGTGTGAAATTGCTCAAAAGCATCTACCCGATTTTGGCTATTCCAATCAGCAAATTGAACAGATTTGTGGTATGATTATGGCAACAAAAATTCCACAAACGCCCCATAACAAATTAGAAGAAATTTTAGCTGACTCTGACCTTGATTATCTTGGGAGAGATGATTTTTTTCTTATCAGCAACAAACTATTTGATGAACTTTCCTTTTATGGAATAATCAGTACTGAAGATGAATGGAATAGAATACAGATTCGCTTTTTAGAAAACCATCATTACTTTACTGATACAGCTATAAAGTTGAGAAAAGCAAAAAAGGATTACCACCTCAACAAAATAAAGTCAATGCTAAAACATTAATCTTACGCTACCCTAAATTATTTCTGCATTAATGATGCCCAGAAGTATGTTTAAGTACACCCCCAGCAGCTTCTTTAATAGTTCCTGTAAATACAAATGCTTGAGGGTCTATTCTCTGAATAATACTTTTAAGTTTTCTTACTTCAAGACGAGTAGCTACAGTAAAAACAATATCACAATCGTGGCTTATGTCAAAACTATCTTTCATAAAACCTCTCTCCCCTTTATATACAGTAATACCACGACCTAATTCTTTGGCTAACTTTTCTTTTATTGCTTCGCTTTGCGATGATATAATAGTAACACTTGTATATTCTTCAATACCCTCTACCACATAATCTATTGTACGTGTGGCTACATAATAAGTAAGCATGGCGTAAAATGCTTTTTCTAAACCAAGTCCCAAAGCAGCAAGCAAAAAGATAAGCACATTAATACCCATAATCAATTCACTCATAGTAAGCCCTATTCTTTTACGGGTATAAAGAGCAAGAATTTCAATACCATCAATAGCACAACCAGCACGCATACCAAGCCCTATACCTAAACCTAAAAAAAAGCCCCCAAATATGGCAACAGTAACCATATTACTTTGCCAGTTTTCTGTAATATCTGGAAGTGGTAAAAATTGCAAACTAAAACCCAGCAATACTATACTTATAAAAGTTTTTGTAGCATACTTTTTATTAATCTGAATGCCACTCATAATAATAAATGGTATGTTGGCAAGAATAATAACAATACTTAATGGGAAATGATATACTTCATGTAGTAAAAGGCTCATACCTGTTACACCTCCATCTAAAAAACCATTTGGAACAAGTAAACTTTTTAATGCAAACGTAGCAAAAAAGATTCCTAATAGTGAGTAAATAATATCAGCAATATAAGTTTTGGTGGGGAATTTATTTTTCATGATATGTAAATAGATAAAAGTTAATAGATAAAAGCTAATAGATAAAAGCTAATAGATAAAAGTTAAAAGTTAGTAGTACATAGTGAAAAGATAATTTAGTGAAAAGTGAGCAACTAAAAGTTAATAGTTTTTGCATGGTATTTAGTTTTTTGTTTTTCATTACTGTTCTCCTTTAACTTTTAGTTTTTAACTTTTAACTATTCGTTGTTAGCCTTCAGGGTTTTTAATGATGAAACAAGCATCTTTATTAGTTCCTTACAAGATTTGTTTAATTTAACATAAATTTCATCATCAATCAATTCTGTGTCTTTAAGCAAGTCAATCCAATAAGCTGTTTCATTGGCTTCTTTTAATGCAATATATATTTTATTGATAAAGTCGGCTTTGCTTTGCCCAAATTCCGCCCCTCTTAATAATGCACCAACGGCAGTTCCACTTCGTAAAAGTTGCTTTGAAAGAACATACTCCTTCCTCTCTACTTGTAGAAACTGAGAAAGTTTTACCACACTAATGGCAAAAGTATAACTCTTATCTCTTAAAACCGATTTACTCATATTTTTTTAATGAAAAGTGAGCAACTAAAAGTTAATAGTTTTTGCACGGTATTTAGTTTTTTATTTTTCATTTCTCTTTTAATTTTTAGTTTTTAACTCTTAACTATTCTCTTTTAACTAACAAAGTACATATCAATCTCTCCTTTTCCTTTAGCATCTATTTTTCCTCTGTATTCAAACTCAAAATCATCTTTTATTAATTGATAAGTTTTTGCTGAAATATTTATTTTTCCTGCTTCTCCGCTGCTTTCCATTCTTGCAGCAGTATTCACAGTATCGCCCCATATATCATAAGCAAATTTTTTAACACCTACAATACCTGCTACTACACTACCAGAGTGAATACCAATACGTATGTCAAAGGTTTTTTCTGTTTGTTTTCTTTTAGCAATAAAATCTCTAATTTCTAATGCTGCCTGTACTGTTTTTTTTGCATGTTGTTCATTTTCATTAGGTAAGCCACAAACAGCCAAATAAGCATCGCCTATAGTTTTAATTTTTTCTAAACCATTTTGTTCAATAATGTTGTCAAAGGCAGTAAAACATTCATTTAGTTCTTGTACTAATTGCTGTGGACTTAGTTGTTCTGATGTTTGGGTAAAGTGTACAAAATCGGTAAATAGCACACTAACTTCATCAAATTGTTTTGCATCAGCACTTCCTTTTTCTTTCAGTTCTTCAGCAACCTCTGTGGGAAGAATATTGAGTAATAGGTTTTCCGATTTCTTTTTTTCTTTGTCTAATTTTTTGTTGTTTCTAAAAATAAAGAAGCTAAACCCGAGTAGAATAAAGGCTAATGCTGCTCCCAGCGTGGTATAGGTTTTTTGTTTGCTTAATTTTTCTGCTGCTAATTTTTTGACTTGTACATTTTGCAAACTATCTGCTAATTGTTTTTTATCAAACTCATATTGCATGGAAGTTTGGGTGAATTTTTTGGTGTTTTCTTCATTGAACATACTGTCTTTGTAAACGGTAAAGTGTTTGTAGTTTTGGTATGCTCCCTGCCAGTTGCCTGTTGTGCTATCTAATATTGCCATACCTGAATAGCCGTTTTTTAAATTTTCTTTGTTTCCTATTTCTTTTGAAAGTAAAAGTGCCTTTTGAAAGGAGGTTTGGGCTTGGGGGTAATCTTTAAATTGAGTATAAACAAATCCCAGATTGTTGTATGTGTATGCCGCACCATATTTGTCTCCCGTTTTTTTCTTGATTTCTACAGAAGCTAAATAATTTTTTAGGGCTTCAGGGTAATTGCCCTGTTTATAATAAACTTCGCCAATGTTGTTATATGCATAAGAAACCCCTATTTTATTTCCGATTTCTTCATTTATTTTTAAAGAAGCAAAATGATTCTTCAGTGCCTCGTGGTAATTGCCCTGATCCTTATAAACAATCCCGATGCCGTTGTAACAAGCCGCTATTCCACTTTTATCCCCAATTTCTTCATATATTTTCAAAGCAATAGAAAGGTTATTTAATGTTTTTGGGTAATCACCTTGAGAGAGATAAATTTGTCCGGTAGCAATGTAAACATTAGCGATACCACTCCTATTCCCTGTTTCTTCATATATTTTCAAAGCAACAAAATAGTTCTCTAAGGCTTCGGGGTAATTGCTCAGCATTATATATATATGTGCAACATCAATCGAAATTGCTGCAATTGAGGTTTGGTCGCCCACTTCTGTTGCAAGCTTTTTAGCAAAGGTGTAATATTCGATAGATTTGGGGTAATCGGCAAGGTCTTTATAAGTGATAGCAATATTATTACATATCCATCCTTCCCATTTTTTATTTCCTGTTTCTTTATAGAGTTCCAAAGCGGTAAAATAATTTTCAAAGGCTTCTTTGGTGTTATATTTCTGAGCAAAAGCATTCGCCATATTGTTGTGTGCCCTTGCCATTCCATTTTTTAAGTTTGCTTTTGTAGCCAAGTCCAGAGCTTGTTGGGCATAATCAATGGAAGCATCGTTGTCGTTAATCCTCCAGCCAGCGTGTTCGCTCAAATCGTTTAAGATATTGACCTTGGTAGTGTCTGTTTTTACGGTTTTGAGTGCTGTTTTTAGGGAGTCGATGAGTTCCTGTCCTTGCTTGGCTTCTTGTGTAGGTTTATTGGATTGTTGGCAACCCGTTCCTACTATAAACATTAAGGAGACAATAACTAAAGAGACGAATAGATTAAAAATTTTCATTTTGATGATTTAAAGGGTTTGCAGTTCAAAGTTAGGGGAATGGATAAAGTAATATCTAATTCCTTATTTACATAGTTGCTACTTAAAGAAAACGTTATTACAAATAAATAGTTACCCTTTCAAACAATCTTTTATCTTATTTATCCAATACGCTATGCCAAAATTTAATCAACTTTTCTTCTTCCATTTCCCAGTTTAATGTTTCTCTTGCTTGCAAACAATTATTTTTAATTTGCTGATAAAGTGTTGTATCATTTAATAGCTTATTGATTGCTTGTACTAATGTAGTTTCATCTGTATCATTTACCAATAAAGCAATTTGATATTTATCATTAATAGTTTTGTATTCGGGATAGCCTACACAAATTTGTGGAATACCTGCCATCATATAATCAAAAAAACGATTGGCTAAAGAGTAGAATTGATTTAGTCCTGTTTTTTCAAATAATGTTAAGCCAAATAAAGCAGTTGGTGTTAGTTTATCTAATGCTGATGGGCTAACATAACCTTTTAATATTACTTTGTCTTGTACATTGTATTGAGTGATTAATTGTTTGGTTTGTTCAAAAAAATTTCCTTTACCACAAATTATCAATCTACAATCTATATACCTCATAGCAGGAATTAATGTTTCAAAACTCCTACCCTCATTAACAGCCCCTTGATAAATAATAAATTTTTCTTGTTGTGTATTGGCTGTTGTATGATATTCCTTTTTTATTGGAATATTTCTGATTATTTCATACTGTACTTTATATCTTCTATTCAATTCTTCTTTAATAAAATTATTGACAGTATAACCTTGTTTAAAACGAGGTACAAAATATTTTTCTATACTAAGCCAAACACTATGAATAAAAGGGCGTGTTATAATTTCTTTTTGTTCTGTGAAAAGTTCATGAGCATCATAAACTCTTTTTCTTCCTTTTATAATTGATGCAAAATAGTTTGGAATAATAGTATCTAAATCTATAGCACAATAAGCATCAAACCTATGCCATAGTAAATAAATAAAAAGCCTGATATTGTATTCTATATAAAACAATATGCCTTTATGAAACCAACAAAATAATCTTTTAGTACTAAAATTAAATAGAGGTAAAGGTTTTGAAGTTTTTAGTTTCCTGCCTATTAAAGTAACTACATAACCTTGCTTAGACAAAGAAGTACAAATTCGTTGCATTCTTTGGTCATAAAATAAATCGTTAGTTACTGTAAAAGCTATCTTTTGCAAAGCATTTATTTATTGAAAAATTTAAAAAAGGCTGCCATTTCTAACAGCCTTTTTTACCATCAAAAAACAAAAAAATTATTTTATAAATCCTTTACTTCTAAGCAATGGTTTAATATCAGCTTTATGACCTGTAAATTCTTTAAATGCTTCATTCAAATCTTTTGTATTGCCAATAGATAAAATTAATTCTCTAAATCTATCTCCATTAGCACTTGTCATACCTCCATTATCTTGAAACCACTGATAAGCATCTTGGTCTAAAATTTTTGACCATATATAAGCATAATAACCTGCTGAATATTCATTGCTCCAAATATGGTTAAAGTAAGGAGAATGATAACGTGTAGGAGCTTCATTAACCAATAAACCAACATCTGTCAATGCTTTCTTTTCAAAACTTAAAGCATCGCCAATTTGTTTTTCATCTGTAATGCAATGCCAAGCCATATCTAATGCAGCAGCAGCAGTTAATTCTGTTACAGCATAACCTTGATTAAAGGTAGCAGCTTTGTGCATTTTGTCTAACAATGCTTGTGGTATTGGCTGTTTGGTTTCATAATGAATAGCATAATTTTTTAGAACAGATGGCTCTAATGCCCAATGCTCATTTATTTGAGAAGGAAACTCTACAAAATCTCTTGGCACATTTGTACCAGAAAGAGTAGTATATTTTTGTTTGGCTACTAAGCCATGAATAGTGTGTCCAAACTCATGAAACAAAGTTTCTACATCATCAAAACTTATTAATGAAGGACTACCAGCAGCAGGTTTTTGATAGTTATATACATTTACAATAACTGGTTTTTGATTTAATAAAAAAGATTGCTCTACATAATTATTCATCCATGCACCACCTACTTTATTATCTCTTGCATAAAAATCTAAATAATAAATTGCCATAGATTTTCCATCTTTATCAAAAACTTCATAAGCTACAACATCAGGATGATAAACAGGTAAATCAGTACGTTTCTTAAATGTTACTCCATACATTTTTTCAGCAGCAAAGAATACGCCTTTTTCTAAAACGGTTGTTACTTCAAAGTATGGTTTTATTTCAGATTCGTCTAAATCATATTTTGCTTTTCTCAATTTTTCTGCATAGTAATTCCAATCCCATGGTTCTAATTTAAAATTACCTCCCTCTGCATCTATTATTTTTTGCAATTCTGCTGCTTCATTTTTTGCAGCATTTACAGCATAATAAGCAACTTGTTTTAGCATTTCTTTGGCAGCAGCAGGGTTTTTAGCCATTTGGTCTTGCAATTTCCAAGAAGCATAATTGGGTTGTCCTAATAATATTGCTTTTTGTAAACGTAGTTTAGCCAACTGTTCTATTGTAGCTCTTGTATCATTAGCATCCCCTTTTTCTGCACGTGTCCATGAGGCTTTAAAAATTTTTTCTCTGGTAGCTCTGTTGGTTAAATTTTGTAAGCAAGGCTGTTGTGTAGTATTGATTAAGGCTATTAAATATTTTCCTTTTTGCCCTGCTTTTTCTGCATCGCTTTGTGCTGCTTTTAATTCTTCTGCACTTAGTCCATCTAAATCTTTTGCATCATCAAAAAACACACCACCACTTTTTGTAGCAGCTAATAGCTGAGTAGAAAATTTTGCAGTCAATGCTGCCTCTTCTTCATTTAATTTTTTAAGTTTTGCCTTATCTTCTACATTCAAATTAGCACCAGCTTTTTCAAATTTTTCAAAATAAACTTCTATCAATCTTTTATCTTCAGCATCTTTTAAAAGTTCTCTGTTGTTATAAACTGTTTTAAATCTTTCAAACAATTTATCGTTTAAATAAATATTATCGTTATGAGCAGAAAATTTTGGTGCATATTCTTCTTCTAAAGCAGAAATTTCTTTGCTTTTATTTGCCGCAGTAAAATTGTCAAAAACGATTCTTGCTCTTTTCAAAATTTGCCCACTTTTTTCATAAGGAATAACAGTGTTTTCAAAAGTGGGAGCTTCTGTATTAGACACTATTGCTTCAATTTCAGCATTTTGCTGAAGCATGCCACTATCAAATGCTGGCTTAAAATGTTCTGATTTAATTTTATCAAACTCTGGAGCTTGATATTGTAATGAACTTTTTTGAAAAAATGGATTCACGTTATTATTGTTTGAAGAGTTTTTACATGCACCAAATAAAAGCAATGCAGCTATTGGCACAATAAATTTTTTATTTTTCATAATAGTAATATATAAGTTTGTTGTAAAAATAAGCCTCTAAATTAGTGCTTTCTTATTAAAACAATTCAAATAAAGCTATTACCTTAGTTGCTCAATTATTATTTTGATAAAATACTACGCCGATATTTGTATGTATTGATTTGTACTTATACAGTTTTATTTGAAGCATTTACATTATATATGGGTAGTTATATTATTACTGCTGTGTACAGCAGTCAATGCTCAATTTAAAATACCTACCAATAAAATTTCTACAAAAATTATTGCTAAAGGTGTTGTGCAATTTGAAAATAAAAAAATAGTACCTAATACATTGTATGTAAAAAATTGGGATACTTCTTTTTATTCTATCAACTATCAAAGCAATACTTTAACATGGTTAAAACCTACTAATACAGATAGTGTAGAAATTAGTTATCGTTTTTTTAATTTCAGTTTCAACAGCAATGAAAAGCGTTTTAATTATGATAGCATCAGAGATAATTTTATTGCAAAACCCATCACTATTCATAAAAAAAATAATGAGGCAGCAGGTGGATTTTTTGGCAACAATAATGATATAAACTATAATGGAAGTTTTGGAAGAAGTTTAAGTTTTGGCAATAATCAAAGTGCCATGTTTAACTCACAACTTAATTTACAAATTAATGGAATGCTTGGAGATAGTATAGAAATTTCTGCTGCTATTACTGATAATAATTTACCCATTCAGCCAGATGGTACAACACAACAATTAAATGAGTTTGATAAAATTTTACTTCAATTTAAAAAGAAAAATTGGCAAATAGATTTAGGTGATATTGATGTAAGAAGCAACCAATATTATTTTTTACATTTTTATAAAAGATTACAAGGTGTATCTTATCAAAAAAGTAGTGCAAATGGTCAAAATAAACTTTCTATAGCAGGTGCAATAGCCAAAGGAAAATTTGTAAGAAATATTTTTCAAGGATTAGAGGGAAATCAAGGTCCATATAGATTACAAGGCAATAACAATGAATTTTTCTTAATTGTTCTTGCTAATACTGAACGTGTTTTTTTAGATGGCGAAATGATGCAACGTGGCGAAGACCAAGATTATATTATTAATTACAATACTGCTGAAATTACTTTTACGCCTAAGCATTTAATTACAAAAGATACACGTATTCAGGTAGAATTTGAAAGTGCCGATAGAAATTATTTGAATTATATGCTGTATGCTGCTGATGAATTTAAGGTAAGCAAAAAATTTACAATAAGTATGGCAGTGTATAGCAATACTGATGCAAAAAACTCTCCTATTAATCAACAATTAGATGTACAGCAAAAACAATTTTTAGCCAATATTGGCGATAGCATACAAAATGCTTATTACCCTTCTGCTATATTAGACAGTTTTTCTACTACAAAAATTTTATATGCTAAAAGAGAAAATCCTGTTAATCCAGCATGGGATAGTATTTATGTTTATTCTACACAGGCAGATAGTGCAAAATATTATTTGAATTTTGTAGATGTTGGTTTGAATAAAGGAAATTATGTGCCTTTGTTTAATGCAGCCAATGGAAAAGTATATCAATACATTCCTCCTATAAATGGTGTAATGCAAGGAAATTTTGAACCTGCTATTTATTTAGCCACACCAAAAAAACAACAAATTATTACACTAAGTGCTTTGTATAATATTAATAAAAATACAACACTAACTACCGATGTAGCTTTGAGTAATTATGACATCAATACTTTTTCATCTAAAAGCAAACAAGATAATACGGGCTTTGCAGGAAAATTTTTATTGCAAAAAAATGGTACAATAAAAAAACACAAACAATGGTTATCTACTATTGGTTATGAATATGTAGATGAAAAATTTAGACCTATTGAAAGGCTTCGTACTGTTGAGTTTTCAAGAGATTGGGGTTTGCCTATTTTAGTAAATTATGCTACAGAACATTTGCCCAAAGCATCTGTTGAAATAAAAAATAATACCAACAATAATTCAATTCGTTACGACATAAATGGATATATTAGAAATGATGGTTTTAATGCTGTAAGAAATCAATTAAAGCTGTACAACACTTTTACCAACAACATATACCTACAATTTGATGGGAGCAGAACTGATAATAATACTACGGCTGATAAAGGAAATTTTACCAAACTAAATATAGAGCTTGCTAAAACTTTTAAAGCCATCAAAAACTATCAAACAGGTATTACTTATAACTTAGAAAGAAATGTACAAAGAAATAATGCATCTGATAGTTTAACACCTTTAAGTTTTTCATTTGAAAATATTGGAGCATATATAAAAAGTGATGTAAACAAAAACAATCGCTGGGCTTTTCAATATTTTACAAGAAAAGATGAACTACCCTACTTAAAAAAAATGTTACAAACAGATAGAAGTCATAACTATCATTTATCTCTTGAGCTATTACAAAGTAAGCATCATAAGTTTAAGTTTAGTGTTACTTATAGAGAGTTAATCATCAACAATAGTTTTCTTACCAACTTAAAAGCAGATAAAACTTTATTAGGCAGAGCAGAATATTTAATTAATGAATGGAATGGTTTTATAACAGGTACAACTTTGTATGAACTTGGTACAGGGCAAGAACAAAAAAGAGATTTTTCTTATATAGAAGTACCAGCAGGAAGAGGTGAATATGCTTGGATAGATTATAATGGTGATGGCATAGCACAATTAAACGAGTTTGAAATAGCTCTTTATCCAGACCAAGCAAAATATATTCGTATTTACACACCTACCAACGAATTTATTAAAGCTGCTTACATTCAGTTTAACTATACTATCAATATTAATCCAAAAGCATTATTACCTAATACAAAACCTAATACATGGAATCATTTTGTATCAAAATTTATGTTGCAATCTTCTTTACAAGTCAATAAAAAAACAATGAATACTGGTAGCCCATTATTTAACCCTTTTAAAGACAATATTGCAGATACTTCATTAATCAGTTTACAACAAAATACAACCAATACAATTTCATTCAATCGCTTTAGTAGCAAATGGGGTGCTGATATTGCTCATATAAATTATACAGCAAAAGCATTATTAACTTATGGCTTTGAAAGCAGACAAAGAAATGAATGGTCATTAAGAACAAGAATAAATATTAAAAAGCAATACACTTTTGAATTAATCAATAAACTAAGTACTACTACTTTATCTACTCCTCAATTTAATAATAGAAATTATGCCATTCATAGTTTTAGCATAGAACCAAAACTTACTTATACTTATTTAACCAAGTATAGATTGCAACTTTCTTATTTATACACCAATAAACAAAATGACATTGTATATGGAGGTGAAAAATCTATCAACAATATTATTAATGCAGAAGCAAAAATGAATGTGCTAAACAATACAAGTTTGCTAACAAAATTTAGCATCAACAATATTAGTTATACTGGCAATATAGGCACTACTGTAAGTTATATGATGTTAGATGCACTACTACCTGGTAAAAATTATTTATGGGCTGTAGAACTTACCAAACGTTTGGGTAATAATTTAGAATTGACTATAAACTATGAAGGTCGTAAGCCTGCTAATACACATATTATACATTTAGGTAGAGCTGGTATAAAAGCATTGTTATAAAATAAAAAAAGGTCTGATGCTTCATCAGACCTGGTTGAGATTAAACCTGGTCTTTAGGAATTCCAGGAATGTTGGACTCTCTGGTTTTTTCGGTTTAGAATATTGGTTTTTGTTTCTTGTAATTTAGGCTACAAGTACCTTGGCTTTTCACTGATTGGGTATTCAAAAACGGGCTTTAGCTTTTCTTTGGATTCTTGGATTGTTCTAAAGTCTTTTAATACACAGGGTTTGTTGTTTTGTTTTCTTAGGTATCAGATTTTGTTGTTGTTGTTCGGATTTTCTGCTACTTATTTTTCTTGGATATTTGATTCAAAACTGAATAACCCTTTATATCAAATTGACAACACAAAAATATACACAGGTTATGCACTGTACAAGAGCAAAACTGCCCTTTTTTAGGTATTCAGTAAAGTGCAGCTTTATAGGAAAACTAATATTATAAGTATCGTATTTTTCCTATTGATTGTATAGTAAATCTTTTATTTTACACCTTAACCAACACAAAAAAGAGAACTCCTCACCTACTAATAATAAGCTATGGAAGAATTTTTTGGGGGAGAAAAAATTTATTTTTCTATTCTTTCATTTTTCAGATTTAGCATTTTTATAGTATTCTTTTTGTTACTTTTTTGTTTGTCAAAAAAATAAACAAACAAAATACCTCTCCATGTAAAACTAAAGGCTTTTTATACCTCGTGTAACCTTTTCAATTCTCATTTACTCTAATCAGGTATTAACAATTAAAAAAAATAATACAATGAAAAGTTTAATTAAAACACAATCAAAAATCAAAACAGTTATTTTATTAATGGTAGCCTTTTTTGCTCTTTCAATGCAAAGTTGTAATAAAGATGGTGCTACAGTTGACCCAACAAGTAGTGCAGCATTTAGACAGTTTGGAGATGCAATGCATAAACTTTGGGCAGACCACATGCAATACACCTACCTTACAGTTGACGCATTCTTCAATAATAACACAGCATTGAATGCACAATTAACAAGACTTCTGAAAAATCAAGAAGATATTGGGGCTGCTATAGTTCCCTATTATGGGCAAGCAGCAGGAGACCAATTAACAGTATTGCTAAAAGGGCACATAAATGGAGCAGTTCCTGTACTAACAGCAGCTAAAAATGGAGACCAAACAGCTTTAGATGCTGCAGTTGCAGCTTGGCGAGTAAATGGAAAAGAAATAGCCGATTTCTTATCAGCAGCAAATCCCGAAAATTGGGAACAATCACACATGAGAATACACATGGATGACCATTTAACAAAAACAATTGCCTATTCAGTAAGCCTTCTTCAAACAGATTATGCACAAGCTTCTATTAATTATGATGCTGCATTCTCCGATATGATGCACTTTGCAGACCAATTAGCTGTTGGCATTGCAAAACAATTCCCCAATAAATTTTAGTAAAAACAATACTCTAAAAAAAAATAAAAATGGAAAGTAAAATAAAAAATCAGTCGCTAACACAAATGTTCAACCTATTAAAATACACTTTTGGAATTGTACCAATAGTTGCAGGTGCAGATAAATTCACTAATCTACTAACCCATTGGGAACAATACATTAACCCATCAATTGCAAATCTTTTACCATTTTCAGCTTCAGTTTTTATGATGGTTGTGGGTATAATTGAAATTATAGCTGGTATTATTGTGCTGAAAAAAGCCGAAATTGGAGGTTATATTGTAGCTGGATGGTTAACAGTTATTGCACTCACATTACTAATTGGTTTTAACTATGTAGATGTAGCAGTTCGTGACCTTGTAATGGCTATCTCAGCACTTTCAATGGCAAGAATTTCTAAAATTGTAGAATGATAATAAAATAAGTTGAACAATTAGCAGGGGTTGAGATTATCAATCCTTTAAGAAAAGCAAAATCGCTTTACAAAATTTTGTAAAGCGATTTTGCTTCATCTGAGTATCATTAGATTGCGTTTTTTAGTTTTTCATAAAGTCTTTAAAAACCACAACCCACGAGCATAAGAAAAGTTAGACAATATAATAGACGAATTTGAAAGTGTGCTGAAAAAATATTTTGATGATAGTAGTATTAGTATTGATTATGAATAAATATTTTTCTTTGAAATTTTGTATATTTGTACAAACATTACAACTATGCAAACCGCAACAATAAAAAAACTTACACCTGCAGCAGCTTTAAGGGTAAAGTTGCAAAAGAAAGGCGTTGAGGCACACAATAAACACATGAAAAAGGTAGGCAGCTTAATTACAACTGTTTTTGAAAACATTAGCATTACTGAACACAGAAAAACAGCATGGAAAAAATAGCCTTATTAGACACAGATTTTGCATTTGAGTATTATAACAATAATTACAATGCTATACAAGCTATTGCCTCTCAAAACTTTTCTTTCATTGTATTATCTGCAATAACTGTTTCAGAAATAATACGTGCTTGTAAAGACAAACGTACTCTTCAAAAATCTATTCAATTACTTTCGGGAGATGAATTTTTATTTGTAAATGAAACTATTTCACAAAAAAGTTTACAGTTATTACAGCAGTATTCTTTAAGCCACAATTTAGATATTTCCGATTCTTTAATTGCAGCTACTGCAATTTATTATAATTTATACTTAGCCACCTGCAACACCAAGCATTTTTCGTACATACCGGGCTTAAAAATCATCAACCACACAGTACAGCCAAAACGTAAAGGCGGCGGCTTATTTGGTTTGTTTTAACTTTTCTTTTTAAAACTATTTACCCTACTCTTGTATTGACATCAAAATACAATGGAAATTCAATTAACAAATCAATTAAAAATAAGGCAGGCGTTCGGTTGCAAGTACCGTGCTTCACTACTTCATTGTAGTTTGGTGTCAGCGACCTGCCGTTTTTATTATTATGACACCAAAAAAAGCAAAAGCCCTTGCGAGCTCACAAAGCAGTAAGGCAGCAACACAAGGAAAAGAAACAGTTGCTATTATTGTAAACAAGGAAGATGTCCCCAAAATTGCAGAGGCACTCCGCAGCGTTATTTTACGCCACTACATTGTAGAAGAAGCCATTAACAGCCATCAAGACCTAAAGCAGCTGGACAGCCTCTATTACGAAGTAATATCTAATTTTTAAACCATTAAAATTTAAGTTATGAAATTTCCAATTAATAAAATGATTTCACACAAGGACTGTAAACCAATCTGTGTACACTACCAAACGGAAGATGAATTATTACTCACCATTGAAGAGCTAAAACATAATGTAAAAAGATTAAGAGATGATGTTGATTGTTCAGATAAGGATATAAGGGGTTTATCTAAAGAGGTTTATCAAAAAAAACGTTGGTGGAAATTCTAAATTATAACACACATTGCAACCCCGAAAAATTTCGGGGTTTTTTATGTATATTTGTACAAACATTACAGCTATGCAAACAGTAGTAAGAAAAGCAAACAATACCACTCCTAAAAAATTGGTTGTAAAAAAAGCAACTGCAAAAAAAGCAGCTAATGGTAAAAGAATATCAAACTACCCTAAAGGTAGCTACGAAGCATTGGTTGCTGCTGCCAATTATGCAAGGAAAAAGAATTTAAAAAGTTATAGCTAATGAAAGTAGTAATGCTTGATACTAATGTTGTAATAGATATTTTTAGAAACCGAACTGCTGCATTTGAAAAATTAAAAGAATTTAATGGTTACACTTTTCTTATAAGTCATTTAGTTTGTGTTGAATTTATGGTGGGTATGCAAATCCGTGAAAAGAAAGACGGACGTAAATTTTTAAATGAATTTGTTATAAAAACATACAATGAAGCTGCACAAAAACAAGCTAACAAATACACAGATATTTATTTTGTAGGTCGTGAAAATAAACCAATAGACCTAATGATTGCTGCACACGCCAAAGCGTTAAAACTCCCTATTATTACAAATAATGCCAAAGACTTTATTTTTACAGGATTGAAAGTTTACCACTATTCCAAGTCATTTTGGATTTAACTTTCTCTATAAAACATTAAGCAGCCCACAAGCTGCTATTTTTTTTGTCTTTCCTACTACTCACTAACCCATAGTTTTACTACACATATACCTCTAAAACTATTGAAAACAGCTGATTACACAATATCGGTACAAAAACATTTTTCATCTTCACACTCACAAAAATTATTCAAAAACAAAAAAAATTATTTATGAACTTATTTTCTAACAAATGGCTTAACCTTTTAGCCTTTTTTGCAGTAGTAGTAGTACAAAGCATGACAAGATTTGTACCAGATGGCGAAAATGGCTACAAGCCAGTATTAGGTAAAGCAAAAAAAACAACAGCCTAATAACACATTAACTAATTAAAAACTTTTAAAATCATTTTACAAAATGGAAGTATCTACAGTAACCCCACAAGGTGTAAGTTTAGGCAACGCTAATAGCTTTGCCAACGAAGCAGCAGCAGCACAATCACGTTTAATATCCTACTATATTCAAGGAAACGAAGAAATGAAACTACAAGATTATTATGGTGCTATAAGTAGCTATAATAAAGCAATTCAATTATACCCTAATCATTCAAAAGCCTATTACAATAACTTGAGAGCTGATTTTAATGAGTTAAGGAAAACTTCTTCTATATTGGGTAAGCTAACTTGGCGATGGACTAAAATGCAAATACTCTTACTTTTTATGAGTGGCATATTTTACCTTATTCATCACTTAATAGAAAAAGCTAATTAGCCCTTTAATAACTATTCATATTCCACATAAAAAAGATGGGATATATTGCTATACCATATAAGCTCCTTGAAATTTGTATGAAAAGGAAGAAGTTTGAAGTATAGAAAATAAAAAAGCCCTTTATTTTCAAGCATTTGTAGAAAAATAAAAGGCTTTGTATTGTTACTTGGCGGAGAGAGAGGGATTCGAACCCCCGGACCTGTTACAGTCAACGGTTTTCAAGACCGCCGCATTCGACCACTCTGCCATCTCTCCACTTGCAAAATAATGGCTTGAGGTTTTAATTGCCAAAAAATAATTTTTCTTCTTTTAACTTCGTCCAAATTTTTTTCATTCTTGAAGCACCTTTCTACACTTAATAAATATTTTTGGAAATATAAAAAGCTATTTTTTACAGGCATTGTATGTATTCTTATTTCTAACTATTTCAGAATACTTAGCCCACAGGTTACAGGCTTTGTGGTAGATGCAGTACAGCATAAAATTGCTTTATCTCAAAATATAGATAGTATTCATGCTAAAAAAAGCAGTTATGACGCATTGGTAATGCTTTTGGTAAATTGGTTTAACAGCAATAATTTTTCTTTAAGTAAAGTAGTATTAATATGCTCTCTTACCCTTTTAGCACTTGCATTATTAGGCGGCTTTTTTATGTTTTTGATGAGGCAAACCATTATTGTAATGAGCAGACATATAGAATATGCTCAAAAAAATGAAGTTTTTAAAAAATATCTGCAATTAAATATGGCATTTTATAAAGCAAATGCTACTGGAGATTTAATGAATAGAATTTCTGAAGACATCAGCAGAGTAAGAATGTACACTGGACCAGCTGTTATGTATTTTATAAACCTTGCAGCTACTATTGGGTTTAGCGTTTTTTTTATGTTTAGAGAAAATGCACAGCTTACTATGTATGTATTAGCACCTTTGCCTTTATTAGCTATCATTATTTATTTTGTAAATGATATTATTAATAAAAAAAGTGAAAAAATACAAGCACTTCTTTCAGACCTAACTATTTCTGCACAAGAGTCTTACTCTGGTATAAGAGTTATTAAATCTTTTGTACAAGAAAAAGCCAATGCAATTTTCTTTTCTCAAAAAAGTGAAGAGTATAAAAAAAATGCTATTAGTTTATCAAAGGTTGAAGCTATTTATTTTCCTGCTATGGCTTTAATAATTGGTATTAGCACATTGCTTACTATTGGTATTGGCAGTTGGTATGTAATTTATAAAGACCATAATGTTACAGCAGGTACTATTGCAGAATTTGTTATTTACATTAACCTACTTACTTTTCCTGTAAGTGCTATTGGCTGGACTGCAAGTATTATACAAAGAGCTGCTGCATCTCAAAAAAGGGTAAATGATTTTTTAGATATTGAACCAGCTATACAAGATACGCCAACAGCTACTTTAACCAATGTAAGTGGAGATATTGTTTTTAATAATGTTTCTTTTACTTATAAAAATACAGGAATAGAAGCCCTTAAAAATTTTAATGTACACATACCCAAAGGCAATAAAATACTAATTCTGGGAAAAACAGGAAGTGGTAAAACAACTATTGCACAACTATTGTTGCACTTTTATAAACCAAATAAAGGCAATATAACAATAGGCAATAATGATATTAGCCTTTTTACATTAAAAAGTTTGAGAGAACAAATTAGTTATGTGCCTCAAGATGTTTTTTTATTTAGCGATAGTATTCAAAACAATATAAGTTTTGGTTTAAATGAAAATACCTCATTAGAAAAAGTAATTTCTGCTGCAAAATTTGCTTTTGTACATAATGATATTTTACAATTAGAAAAAAGTTATGCTACTGTAATAGGAGAACGAGGCGTAACATTGAGTGGTGGACAAAAACAAAGAGTTTCTATAGCAAGGGCATTAATAAAACAACCTGAAATTATTGTATTTGATGATTGTTTAAGTGCTGTAGATTCTAAAACAGAACATGAAATTATTGGCAATTTGTACAACTATTTAAAAAACAAAACAGCCATTATTATTACACACAGAATTTTTACCACCATTCCATTTGATAAAATTATTGTAATGAGTAATGGAGGTATTGCAGAAGAAGGTACACATGAAGAACTATTAGCCAATAATGCCTATTATGCAGAATTATACAGAAAACAATTAGTAGAAAATAATACAGAGTAATTTTATTTATAAACACAATAAGCTGATTATCAGCATAGTATAAAGATTTGCTTTATAAATAATTTTCCATAAAAATAATATAGCTATTGCAGCATATATGTTAAGTCAAAAAAAGATATTAACAACCAAACCTCTTTTGGCTAAGTTTTATAGAAATAAATGCCCATAATATCATGTATTTAACATACCTTTGCAGCCGTTTTTCTCCAATTTGTGCTAAATTTTTTAACCTGAATTGCAACGAAAAACAATATTAAGGAGTCTAACAGAACAATATACAAACGTAACAAGAAATATACACTATGAGGCAGCTCAAAATTGCAACCCAAATTACCAATCGTGATTCTCAGGCAGTAGAAAAATATCTACAGGAAATTTCTAAAATTCCTATGATAACCCCCGAAGAGGAAACAACACTTGCACAGAAAATTAAGATGGGTAATCAAAGGGCATTGGACAAGCTGGTGCAAGCAAACCTCAGGTTTGTGGTATCTGTTGCTAAACAATACCAGCATCAGGGTCTTTCTTTAAGTGACCTCATCAACGAGGGAAATCTCGGTCTGATAAAGGCGGCTCAACGCTTTGATGAAACAAAAGGTTTTAAATTTATTTCTTACGCTGTATGGTGGATTCGCCAATCCATTTTACAAGCTTTGGCAGAGCAAGGACGTTTAGTACGCCTTCCTCAAAACAAAATTGGCACTTACAACAAAGCTAATAAAGCTTACATGGCATTTGAACAAGAGCATGAACGTGAGCCTTCTACAGAAGAATTATCTGAAATTTTGGAAATGAGTGAAACAGAAATCAACAACATCTTCCAAAGTAATACAAGGCACTCAAGTTTAGATGCTCCTGTACATGAAGCAGAAGATGTAGCTATGGGAGATTTATTAGAAGGAAGTGATGATACAGATGAAGATGTAATGAAAGACTCTCTTAGAGAAGAAATTAGAAGAGTTTTAAAATCACTTTCTCCAAGAGAAGCTGAAATTGTTAATGCTTATTTTGGTTTAGATGGCGAAAACGGTGTAACTATTGAGCAAATTGGTATAAAATACGATTTGACCAAAGAACGTATTCGTCAGATTAAAGAAAGAGCTATTAAACGTTTACAAAAAGCTCGTTACAGCAGTGCTTTAAAAGCATATTTAGGATAAGAAAAAAAATTATCTAATGATAAAAAAGGTAGCCTTGTACAAGGCTACCTTTTTTGATGCACAATAGGCAATTATAATAAAGATTGTATAGCATCTTCTAATAATTTACCTTCATAATCTATGGCTACAATAACACCATCTTTGTTTAATAAAAAAGTAGAAGGCAAATAAGCAATTCTCCATTTATTGGCTACTATACTTGCTTCATCATATACTTGTGTCCAAGTTATTTTATCTGCTTTAATGGCTCTAAGCCATGGTTTCTCTGTATAATCACATGAAATGCTATAAATTTCAAAACCTTTCTCTTTATAAGTTTCATATAATTTTTTCAAATGCTTATTGGCTGTTCTGCATGGACCACACCAACTTGCCCAAAAATCTATCAATACAACTTTGCCTTTTAAAGATGATAATGAAACAACTTTTCCATTGGGGTTTTTCAAACTTATATCAGGGGCTGTAACACCAATTTTAGGTTGAGCATTAATGGCAATACCAAATATTGATAGCAGCAATATTAAAGCAGCATATTTTTTTATCATAATAAACTTGTTAAAAACCACAAGCATTGTGGTTTATTGTTAAAGCAAAATTTTACTGTTGAAAATAATTATTCTGATTAGTTATCCTTATCTTTTTTACAACAATCTTTTGTTGTTCCTTCATGGTTACAATCTTTTTTGCAACTTGCTGCATCTTTAGCACATGTTGCATTTTCTTTTTTGCAAGATGCACTATCCTTACTACATTTACTTTCTGTGGCTACAGTAGCTTTTTCTTTTCTTTCATATTGACAACAAGCATGTAAGCTATTATATGCTTTCTCAGTAGCATACTCATCTTGTGTATCATAACCTGCTGCTGCTATAGCTTTTTGAATTTTTGCATTATTTGTTTTTGATGTAGTATATTTTACAGATAAAATTTTAGTATTCTCATCCCATGAAGCATAAGAAGCACCAGCTTTTTTAGCTGCTTTTTCAATAGTTGTTTTGCACATACCACAATTTCCAAAAACTTTTATACTGTCGGGCTGAACAGCTTTTTTGTCTTGAGCAATAGATGTAAAAGAGAAGAACAAAAATGAGGCAATTAATAAAATGTGTGTTTTCATTGTATAATATTTTTAATGGTTATTTTTTAAATAAGATAAACATGATACTACTATATTTTATGATAGAAGTATTATAAGAAATTTAATAAGATGATTTTATCATCAATAAAAATGGTATTAAATTCTGAATACACAATTCTTAATATGAATATGCTGTTCAGATAACAGAGGAGGAATGAATGAATAAGCTACTGCTGTAGGTGTTTCATTAAAATATACATCAACTAAATGATAAGATGAAGTAAAAAGTGTTATGGGTGCTTTAAGTACATAATCAGTTACTGTTGTTTTATGGTCATTTTGCAACTTTATAACCTTATGTTCTGTTTTACAGCAATTCTTTTTTTCTGATTTTTTACCCTTTTTAGTACAGCCACACAATTCTTTTGCCAATAAATCTATTTGTACAGAGCTTACTTTATCCTTACAGTAATGAATATTAAAAACTATTCCACTACTTACAGAAAAGTACAAAATGGCTAATATGGCTGTAATAGCTTTTTTCATTGAGTAGCAAATTTACTTATTCTTTTCAAATTTCGTAACTATTGCTCTACAATTAACAATTTAAGTTTATGTACTTTTACACCTTAAATCAATCATTCAACCAATTCTGTCATGTTAAAAGCAGCTTTATATTTATTGATTATAGTAAATATTCACTGGACTTGTACAGAAAATAAACATATAGATTTTTCGCAAAAAATGGATAATACAACTTTACAAAATAGCATAACAGATACTGCTTATTTTGGCTCAGGATGTTTTTGGTGTACAGAATCTTTTTTTCAAAGATTAGAAGGTGTTATAAGTGTAACAAGTGGTTATGGTGGCGGCTTTGTAGAAAACCCAACTTATGAAGATATTTGTTATAAAAAAACAGGGCATACAGAATTGGTTAAAGTAGTTTTTAACCCTGAAAAAATAAGTTATGATGAGTTGTTAGAAGTGTTTTGGAAAACACACGACCCCACAACCCTTAACCAACAAGGAGCAGATGTAGGCTTTCAATATAGAAGTGTTATTTTTTATATAAACGAAACCCAAAAGCAAAAAGCAACATACTATAAAGAGGCATTAACAAAAAACCATGTTTGGGATAAACCTATTGTTACAACAATAGAGCCATTTAAAAATTTTTATTCTGCCGAAAATTATCATCAAAATTATTATAACAATAACCCTGAAAAAAGTTATTGCAAATATGTTATTCAACCCAAACTTTCAACATTTGAAAAAATATTTAAAGACAAACTAAAAAAAGAAAAACAATAGGCTAACTACTTTATACAAATACTTATTTACCTAAAAAAATATTGCAAATTGCAACACCATCATTTTTAAACAATCACTATTCAAACTAATCATTACATGAAAGTAGGTATTTTGGGAGGAGGACAATTAGGAAGAATGTTATTACAAGCTGCTGCAAATTATACTGTAGAAACTTTTGTAATGGAAAATGATGATAACTGCCCTGCTGCTCATTTATGTCATCATTTTATAAAAGGCGATATTAATAATTTTGATGCAGTATATCAATTTGGTAAAAACTTAGATGCTTTAACCATAGAAATTGAAGCAGTAAACATAGCAGCATTGGAAAAATTAGAACAAGAAGGTGTGAAAATTTATCCAAAACCATCTGCTATAAAAATTATTAAAAATAAAATTTCACAAAAAAAATTTTATCAACAGCATCAAATACCTACTGCTGAATTTGTTATTACACAGCAACAACACGATTTGCAGAATTATATAAACTTTTTTCCTGCTGCTCACAAATTAGCTGAAGGAGGTTATGATGGTAAAGGAGTACAAATAATACAAGCTGAAACTGATATAAATAAAGGTTTTGACACTCCTGCTGTATTAGAAAAAATTGTTTCTATAAAAAAAGAAATAGCCTTAATTGTTGCAGTAAATGATAAAAAAGAAATGGCTATTTATCCTGCTGCTGAAATGGTTTTTGACCCTATTTTAAATTTATTAGACTATCAGTTATCGCCTGCAAGATTAGAAGAAAAAGAATTGTGGAAAGCTGAATCTATTGCTCTTTCTGTTGTAAAAAATTTGAATAGTGCAGGATTGTTTGCAGTAGAATTATTTGTAGATGAAAATAAAGAAGTATTGGTAAATGAAACAGCACCACGTGTACACAATAGTGGGCATCACACTATTGAAGCAAATTATTGCAGTCAATATGATATGCTTTGGAGAATTATGTTAAATTATCCTTTAGGCAATACAAAAGCTATTATTCCTTCTGCTATTGTAAACATTGTAGGAGCAGAAAATTATCAGGGTAATGCTCAATACGAAGGCTTAGAAAATGTGCTACAAATGGAAAATGTTTTTGTGCATTTATATGGAAAACAGACTACCAAAGCTGGTAGAAAAATGGGGCATGTAACCATTATCAGCAATGACTACAATGATTTAACTTATAAAGCAAATAAGATAAAACATATATTGAAAGTAATGGCTTAATGCAGATGCACAAAAGTTATAGGAAGACTAACCTCCAACTTTGCAAAAACCCTCAACCTAAGCCGTTTCCTCCTGCCACTCTTTCCAAACTGCTTCATGTTGTATGCCTTGCCGATTTTCAGTCAAATACTTATACTCCGATTTATCAATAAATAAATCTTGTTCTACTCGGTCAAGTTTTGTAATAATTGTTTTAATCGCTTCTTCTGATTGGTCTATTCCTATCCATTGTCTCCCATTGGTTTGTGCAGATTTTAAAGTTGTTCCAGAACCCGCAAAACAGTCTAAAACAATACTATTTCCGTTTGATGAGGTCTTAATAATAATATCCAATAAATCAGCATTTTTTTCAGTTGGGTAAACGGGATATTGTGGGTCTTTAAATTCCCAAATATCTTGCATTCTTTTTCCTTCTTGCTCGTCAAAATAAATCTTCTTCCTTGGATTCCCATTGTTGCTCCATTCTATTAATCCTTCATTATTCCATTGCTCTAAAATGCTTACATCACTTCGCCAATGTCTGCCTTTGGGTGGAAAAATCCCCTTAAATGGTTGAGAAGTTTTTCCATTTTGTGTTTCACCTGGTGCATGTAGCGGAATGGTTGTATATCTTCTGCCATCTTTTTCTGTTTTTGGAAAAAGTTTTATTTTATCTTCTTCTGTATAAGGTGTTTTGGGTTCATTCCAAATTAAGTTGTCAGATTTGGAATAAAATAAAATCAAGTCTTTGACATTTCCATAACCTTTTCGTGCAAAATTTTTCGGATTACATTTTACTCTTGTAATGTCATTTCTAAAATTCTCCATTCCAAAAATTTCGTCCATGACGATTTTTACATAATGCCCGATTTTGTAGTCAATGTGTAAATAAATTGAGCCTTTATTGGAAAGCAACATTTTAAGTAAAACCAAACGTTCTCTAATAAATTCAAGAAAATCAAAGCCTTTCAAAGTGTCGGAGTAAGCAACATTTCCATTTTTTGAATTACTTATAGCACTTGCTCTACCTTCTGTAATGGTAAAAATATTGTTAGTTGCAAATGGTGGGTCAATGTATATTAAATCAATTTTTCCTGCTAAATTATGTTGCGTTATGAGTTGTTTTAAAGCAACTAAATTATTAGCTTGAATGAGCAGATTAGGGCTGTCAGAATTGTTGATTTGTTCCAGAGTGATGTTTGGAATTTGGTCGAAAATTTCTTGTTCAGTTTTTTTATTTGGGTAATGTAATTGCATAATTTCAGAGGTTTAAAGTTGATAAAGAAATTCACGCAATACTAAACTGCTCATAATATTCAAGTCTTTGTATTTTTCCGTGATGTCTTTGTACATTTTGTTCTTTCCTTTGATGTACAAAACTCCGTCAAGAATTGCAATTTTTACAGCGTTGATGTCAGTCATTATCGTACTAATTGCATCATTAAATTGTGCATTTTGATGTCCACCAAAATCGGTCAAAAATTTAGCTTCGCCAATTACGAGTTTGCCGTTAAATCTTCCAACAAAATCTAAACCTTTGGGGTGTTCATATTTAAGAAATTCGTTTGCAAATTTCATTAGTTGGGCATCGCTTCCGTTTAGAATTGCATCGTTATTATTTGATGTAAATTCTTCGTAAGAAACAGGTTCAACTCCCAATGCCTTTGAGTTTAACCATCGTCTGAATAAAGGTCCGATTTGTCGGTTTGTTTCTTTCGGTTCACTACAACGTTCAAAAATTTTATCCAACCCCATTTCGTACAATCGTCCGCAAATTCTATTTATCGTTTTAGGATTTCGGTCAATGGCACTTCAGTCACGTTTGAGGTAAGCAATGTAACTGTCTTTGATAGGAAAAAGGTCGAGTTTTAAAAGCTCTCTAATTAGTAAATCGTTGTTTTTCTTATCAAATGCCTTTTCAATATTTGCCCAACGTTCTTGATTAATTTCTCTAATTTCTTCGGGTATAGTCGGATATACTTGGAATAAATCGTCCAAATATGATTTCTGACTTGCATATTCTATGCTTAATTCTGTCCAATAGTTCATAGGTCAAATTTACGAAAAATAATTTACAGATTTTATTTTGGTCAGCAATAGCATATAGCAAGTATTGGTTATACAATCACAATAAAGCTACATTAAGAATAAAGTTTATCATCTATATAATTGATAACACATATTCTATTCTACTAATAGTGGCATTTTTGCCAATTAATGCTGCAATATCAAAAACACCAGCACCAAACTTATCTCCTACTAACATAATTCTAAGAGGCAACATTACTTCGCCAGGTTTTAATTGATTGGAAGAGGCAGTTTCTTTAAAAATATTTTCTAGCTCTGTAACATTCCAAATAGTTGCAGATTCAAATTGCTGTATCAATTCGGTAAAAAATACTTTCTTCTGTTCATTCCATTTTGGCTGTATTACATCAATAGCAATGGTTTCGGGAGATTTAAAAAAGAAAGATGTTTGTTGTACAAAATCTGTAAGTAAAGTACATCTATCTTTTACCAATGTAATTACTTTATCTATAAATGTATCATCATAATTATTGGCAATATCGCCCAATAGTTCTTTAACCTTCAACCTTACATCTCCAACTTCCAATTTTTTAATCCATTCATGATTATACCATTTTGCTTTTTCATAATCAAATTTTGCACCTGCCTTATGTATTCTTTCTATAGAAAATTTTTCTATCAATTCATGTAATGAAAAAATTTCCTGCTCTGTGCCATCATTCCATCCAAGCATTGCAAGCATATTTACAAATGCTTCAGGCAAAAATCCTCTTTCTTTAAAACCAATAGTTATTTCATTTGTTTTAGGGTCTTTCCAATCCATTGCAAATACAGGAAAGCCTAATCTATCACCATCTCTTTTACTTAATTTACCATTACCATCAGGTTTTAGTATTAATGGTAAGTGTGCCCATTGAGGCATATTTTCTAAGCCAAATAAATATTTCCAAAGTAAAATATGTACAGGTGCACTTGGTAGCCATTCTTCTCCTCTAAAGCTATGACTTATTTGCATCAAATAATCATCTACCACTACTGCTAAATGATAAGTAGGCATAGCATCTGCCTTTAATAAAACTTTATCATCTACCAAAGAAGCATTAAAAAATACTTCTCCTCTAATCATGTCAGTAAATGTAATTTCTTCATTTTCTGGCATTTTTATTCTAATAACATGTGGTATATTATTAGCTAATAATTTTTCTGTTTCTGCTGCTCCTAAAACCAAAGAGTTTTGCATACTCATTCTGGTATGTTGGTTATATTGAAAATTAGCTACAGATTTTCTTTTTTGCTCCAACGCTTCTGGAGTGTCAAAAGCATAATAAGCATAGCCATTTTTTACCAACTGCTCTGCATATTGTTTGTATAAAGATTTTCTTTCGCTTTGCTTATATGGAGCAAATGCTCCACCAATCAAAGGGCTTTCATCTGGTTTTATACCACACCACTCCAAAGTATTATAAATATACTTTTCTGCACCATCTACAAAACGAGTTTTGTCAGTATCTTCTATTCTTATAATAAAACTTCCTTGATGCTGTTTAGCAAATAAATAATTAAATAAAGCTGTTCTAACACCTCCTAAATGCAAGCCACCAGTGGGACTTGGGGCAAAACGTACACGTACTTTTTTATTCATAAGATTGCAAAGATAAGCTCTAAGTTTTTTACCTTAATTTCGCAGATAAACTTTTAACTATGAAGGTTAATACAATGGCAGAAATGATGGCAAATGGCGAAACTCCTGAAATTTTATTTTGGGTTGGTTGTGCAGGAAGTTTTGACCAACGAGCACAAAAAATAACAAAAGCATTTGCTACCATTTTAAATAATGTAGGTATAAAGTATGCTATATTAGGAAAAGAAGAAGCATGTACAGGAGACCCAGCAAGGCGTGCAGGTAATGAGTTTTTATTTCAAATGATGGCTTATCAAAATATTCAAACATTGAATGGTTATGGAATAAAAAAAATAGTTACTACATGTCCACACTGCTTAAATATTTTTAAGAATGAATATCCAAAACTTGGTGGAAGCTATGAAATAATACACCATACAGTATTATTACAACAGCTAATAAGTGAAGGCAAAATAAAGATTAAAGAAAAGAGTGAATTTAAAGGTAAAAAATTATCGTATCATGATAGTTGTTATTTGGGACGTGCCAATAATATTTATGAAGCACCAAGAAAAGTATTAGAGGCTTTAGAGTCTGAACTGGTAGAAATGAAACGTTGTAAAAGCAATGGACTTTGTTGTGGTGCAGGTGGTGCACAAATGTTTAAAGAAGAAGAAGCTGGTGATAAAAGAATTAATGTAGAACGTGCAGAAGAAGCTATAGAAACTGGTGCAAGTGTTATAGTTTCTGCTTGTCCTTATTGTAATACAATGATGAGTGATGGTGTAAAACTGAAAGAGAAAGAAGAAGAAGTAAAAGTATTAGATATTGCAGAAGTAATAGCAGCAGGAATGGAAGAAAATAATCATGATAAATAAAAATAGTTATGAAAAATATTAATCTTAAAAAATTTATTGCTGCAACATTGGTATTGCTACCATTATTGATAATATTTGACATAGTTTATGATAAATTATTTAAAGAATTAGACTTTAATGAAACATTTGCCATGAAAAATTTATTTTTTAAAATAGCAGCAGCTTTGGTTGGTGCTTACTTTTATGCTTCAAGCAAAAAAAATAAAGAAGAGTAATTGTAAAAAACTTAATTTTTATACATAATGGATTTTAATTACAAACATTTAATACCAACAGATTTTAGTGATACTTCTAAAGTATGGATGTATCAAAGTAGCAGAAAATTTACTATGAATGAGGCTTTGCAAATAGAAGCAATGATGGAAGATTTTTTAGCAAATTGGCAAAGTCATGGAGAGGCAGTAAAAGGTTATGCTAATATACTTTTTGGTCAGTTTTTAATATTAATGGCAGATGATAGTGTATTGGTTGGCGGTTGCAGCACTTATGAATCTGTCAAAGTTTTAAAGCAAATTGAACAACTATTTAATGTTAGCTTATTTGATAGACAAACACTTGCTTTTATTACTAAAGATACCATTCAATTACTTCCTTTAGTGCAATTAAATTATGCTTTAGAAAACAATCATATTACTGCATCTACTTTATACTTTAACAATTTAGTGGCTACTAAAGCAGATTTGCTAAATAAATGGATTGTGCCAGTTAAAGAAACTTGGCTTGCATCTAAATTACCAAAAACTATGTTGGCTTAAAAATTTATTTATATGAAAACATTAAAATTATCTATTGTTCTTTTCACTTTTTTACTAAGTAATAATGTATTGGCACAAAAGCTAAGAGAAAGTGAAATACCTGCTATTGTTATTAAAAATTTTCAGTCAAAATATCCTAATGCAATAGTAGATGAATGGGAATGGAAAGCAGCCAAAAGTGCTTATGAAGTAGAGTTTACAATGAAAAATAATGAATACAAATCTTATTTTAATAAAGCTGGCGAATGGCTTATAACCAAAAGAGAAATTGATAAAAAAGAAATACCTAAAGCTGTATTGAGAAGTTTATTAAAAACAGAATATGCCAACTGGAAAATTGATGATATAGAAGAACAAAGTACACCTGAGTATCGTAAAATTTATGAAATTAAATTAGAAACTGCTAATAGAAAGGTATTGCTATATTTTTTACCAAATGGTACTAAAATAGAAAACAGATAAGAGTATTTTTTTTCTTCACAAAGAAAAATGAGATGCTCAGAAAGTTTATTGATTTTCTTGTTTGAAATGAAAAAGAAATTTACTTTCTTCTTTCATTATTTTGATAACTTTTTTACTAATTCGCCAACTAATAAAAAGTACTACCAAAGTAAACATTACCAATATTGGATATTTTTGTTGTGTAGCAAAAAAGTCATAAGCTCCATGCAAAATGGTAGCATATAAAATGCCTTTTATTAAATTTATATACCTTCCCTTCTTTGCAAATTTTGCTTTACCTACATAATAACCCATAATTACACCAAAAAAATAATGTGCTGGTACAGCAGTAAACATTCTTAAAAAGCCTACACTTAAACCATTTTCAAATACATAAAAAATATTTTCAAAAGCAGCAAAACCTAAAGCTACAAAAGCAGAATATACAATTCCGTCAAAAGGTTCATTAAACTCTTTTAAACGATAAGCATGAAAACGTAGTACTAAAAATTTACAAAACTCTTCTACCAATGCTACACACAAAAAAAAGTAAAGAGCATCTTTTAGCATACTATCTTCAAATTGTTCAAATATTAATTTGGTAAAACCAAGTTCTGTTATTGCAGCAGGAATAACCATAAAACTACCCAACAAAAAAGCTATTAATAAAATTTTCTTAGGTTCTTTATCGTATTTATCTTGAGCAAAAATGACTATTGCTAAATAAATAGAAGGAGCAAGAGCTAATGCTAATAACGAAAGAAATGAAGCCATATTGGTTTTATAAACTTTACTCTGTTAGGAATGAGATTACCTTGAAACATTTATAAAAAAAACAAAATGAAAAATTGTAATGAGCTATTCAGTTCATTATTTTACTATCTGAAACTTACCACTTTCAATAATTTTTCCACTTTTATTACGAAGTTGAAAAATATAAATTCCACGATAGAAACCCTCTAAGGTTATAGTAGTTTTGCTTCCAGATACTACAGATTCATATACTTTTTTTCCAATAAAATTGTACAACTGTAGTGTATAACCCTTTTCTAAAGGCTTTGTGTATTCAAAATTGATAAATGAAGAAGCAGGATTGGGATAGAAATAAACAATTTTAGTTGGTTGAACATCTGTATCTACACCATTGCCATCTACTGCTAAAAAAGCAGTACTTGTGATAAAAATAATACTTAATGCTATGATGTAAATTTTCTTCATATTGTCTAAACGATTGTGAAGATAAATAAAGATTTTAAATTACCCAAAATCTTTGCTTTCTATTTAAACGTTGTTTACAAATAATTATTTTGTGTACAGAATATGCACATTTTTTAATTCTTCTTTTTCACTTCTTTTGCCCAAGTATCTTTTAAAGTAACTGTTCTGTTAAATATCAGTTTATTGTCTGTGCTGTCTTTATCTAAACAAAAATATCCTTTACGCAAAAATTGATACCTTTCTGCCAAATTATTATTGGCTAAAGCTGGTTCAGCATACACTTTTTCTACTATTTCTAAAGAGTTTGGATTAATATGGTCTTTAAAATCGCCTTCTGCATCTGCTACATTTTCTACATGAAATAATCTGTCATATAATCTTACTTCTGCATGAATAGCATGGGCTATACTTACCCAATGCAAAGTACCTTTTACATGAATGCCACTTGTATCATTTCCACTTTTACTTTCTGGTAAATAAGTACATTTTAATTCTACAATATTTCCCTCATCATCTTTTATAACTTCATTACATTCAATAATATATGCACCTTTTAATCTTACTTTTCCACCAGGGAAAAGCCTGAAATATTTTTTAGGTGGTACTTCCATAAAATCGTCTTGCTCTATGTAAATTTCTTTGCTAAATGGCACTTGACGATGTGTAGTATTGGGGTCTTCAGGATTATCTTCTATACTTACCCATTCTACTTCTTTATCAAAATTGGTAATGGTCATTTTTAATGGAGCAAAAACAACCATTCTTCTCAAAGCGGTTTTATTCAATTCTTCTCTTACACAAAATTCTAATAAACCAATATCTATTAAATTCTCTCTTTTTGCTATACCAATTTTATCGCAAAAATCTCTTAAAGCAGCAGCTCCATAGCCTCTTCTTCTCATACCACTAATAGTGGACATTCGTGGGTCGTCCCATCCAGAAACATGTTTTTCATTGACTAATTGTAAGAGTTTTCTTTTACTCATTACAGTATAAGTCATATTTAATCTGGCAAATTCATATTGATGAGAAGGGAAAATGTCTAACTGTTCAATCAGCCAATTATATAATTCTCTATGAGGAATAAATTCTAAAGTACAAATAGAGTGTGTAATGTTTTCAATAGAATCGCTTTGTCCATGAGCAAAATCGTACATAGGATAAATACACCATTTATCGCCTGTTCTATGATGATGAGCATGTTTAATTCTGTACAAAATAGGGTCTCTCATGTGCATATTAGGGCTGCTCATATCTGCTTTAGCTCTTAACACTTTTTCTCCATCGGCATATTTGCCTTGACGCATTTCTGTAAATAATTGTATGTTTTCTGCTATACTTCTTTCTGCATATTTATTTCTGATACCTGGTACAGTAGGGCTTCCTTTTTGTTGAGCTATTTCTTCGCTGGTACTATCATCTACATAAGCCAATCCTTTATTAATGAGCTTTTCAGCAAAAGCATATAATTGTTCAAAATAATCTGAAGCATACAGTTCATTAGCCCAATTAAACCCAAGCCATTGAATATCTTCTTTTATACTTTCTACATATTCTGTTTCTTCTGTTACAGGGTTGGTATCATCAAAACGCAAATTGGTTTTGCCTCCATATTTTATAGCTAATCCAAAATTTAAACAAATACTTTTTGCATGACCAATGTGTAAATAACCATTAGGCTCAGGAGGAAACCTTGTAGTAATAGTGGTATGTTTTCCTTCTGCTAAATCTTTTTCAATAATTTCTTCAATAAAGTTCAAACTCTTTTCTTCACTCATGTTATATTAATTTCTTGGTTGGCAAAAATAGTATTTAGAAAATTGTAGATGATAAAAATTAACGACTCATCATAAATAATTAGTGAAATTATTTTGCTGTATCATTTATCAAGTGTTTCAATAGTTGCATAAATTGTTCTCTTAAAATCATTTTAGCTCCTAAACTTTCTAAATGCTCTGTATATACCTGACAATCTATTAGCTCCACTCCTTCTTGTATTAATGTTTGTACATATTGTATAAAAGCATATTTGCTTGCATTAGATTTTTTGCTAAACATACTTTCGCCAAAAAATACTTTGCCCATTCTTATACCATATAAACCACCCACCAATTCTTCTTTATCCCAAACTTCTGCTGAGTGAGCATAACCCATTTTGTGCAGTTGCACATAAGCATTTTGCACATCATCTGTTATCCAAGTGCCATCTTGATTTTTACGAGGTATTTTTTTGCAATGAACTATTACTTGTTCAAATGCTTTATTGATAGTAAACTGAAATTTATGTTGTTTTATTAACTGTTGCATACTCTTACTCACTTTCAACTCTTGTGGCAATAAAATAAAACGTGGATTGGGATGCCACCATAATGGAATTTTGCCATCATACCAAGGAAAAATGCCTTGTTGATAAGCATAAATAATACGTTCAGGTTGCAAGTCTCCACCCATAGCTAATAAACCATCTTCTGAAGTAGCTTCTACAGGTGGAAACCAAATTTTATCTGTAAGAATATGCAGTTCCAAAAATTAAAATTTGAAATTGTATAAATAGTTAGGTTATAAAAATACAGATAAGAGGAAAAAAATGAAAGTTTTCTATTTGCTAATAATTTTCTATTTTCATTTTACGAAAAAATTTGTAATGCATATCATACATTACTACTTTAAAAATAATGACAATGAACTGGAAAGTATTAAAAACAGAAAAAGATTACAACCGTGCCACTAAACGTTTAATGGAAATTTTTAATGCAGAGGCAAATACTCCAGAGGATGAAGAATTGGCATTACTTATTGTTTTGATAAAAGACTATGACGAACGCCATTATCAACTTCCACAAGTGGATGTATTAGATGTTATTAAAGACAAAATGCAGGAACAGGGTTTAAAAAATAAAGACCTTGAACCTATTATAGGCAGTAAAGGACACGTATCTTCTATACTTTCAGGGCGTAGAGAAATAACACTAAAAATGGCACAACGATTAAGAGATTATTTTAACTTACCTGCCGAAATGTTTTTACACGCTTCGTAATATTTATTAATAATGTAAATTGTAGTGTTGGTTGCTATGTTTCAATGGTCAGTCAAGAAAGGTTTTATCACACTTTAAGTAAAAGATTCATTACTAAAACACAAAACCCACATTTCTGTGGGTTTTGTTGTGGGAGTTGACGGGGTCGAACCGCCGACCCTCTGCTTGTAAGGCAGATGCTCTAAACCAACTGAGCTAAACTCCCATTCTTTTTTTATTGGGAGTGCAAAAATAGGCACTGAAAAATACTATCCAAAAAAAGTTTTAAAAATCTGCTAAAGTGCATTTTGCTAAAACACTACTATTCAATTCTATGAAAAATGCAACATTAAAGAGCCGATACATGATGTTTATTTTCGGCTAAAATCAGGTTTATTTTTCTTTCAAATGCTGCTACATTGTCTATGTAAAAAGCTAAGGTAGTATATTTTCTTTTTATTCCATATAGCCCTTTTATATAATTTTCTTTGTTTAATGTAAGTATAATATTATGACTTTCTAAGTCTCCGAATATAGATAATTTTTTAGCCAATTTATTATTCTCCATTTTCATTTTTGATATTTTAATGCTTTCAATATCTTCAAACTTTATTTCTGTTTCAGCCATAAAACCATATCTTATAAATATTTTATTTTCTCCAAAACATATTGGTCTTTGAGACAATGATTTTAAAAAGCCAAAAACTTGTATAGCAGTGTACAAACTTAATCCAGATATTATCCAAGCTACAGTAACACTCCATTTAACAAGTAATAAATGAATAGCCAATGTTTCAATTAATATTAAAAATATTACTGCTCCTAATAAAATGGGTGTGCCACTTTTTTTATGATACGAAAATTCATTTTCATTAAGTACTAATTTTTTCCATTTAATAAATCCATAATAAATTGTTGCAAATTCTGATGTAAGAATTGGTACTACTTTCTTAGGTACTAATTCGACAGATACAATAGTTAATATTGTATAAAAGTCTGTACCAGCTTTCTTTTGCTGATTAAATATTTTAATAGTAGCTCTAACTTTTAAAACTATTAATGCAAATATTGTTAGCTCTATAAGAGGTAAACACCAAAACTTAAATAAATTAAGAAAATGCTGATTTTCTTTGGGTAAAATATAAGTACCTACTATTAAGCCTATTACTAAAATGGGGATAACTGTTGTAACAGGAACTTTTGTTTTTCTAATTAAAAGAAAATAAATAATAGGTGCTGTAATTAATAAATCAAAAGTTATAGCAAATGAAAGAAAAGGTTGGCTGGTATTAATTAAATTGTTGTAAGTAATGAATAGTACAAACAATATAATAAGTAATGGAACACTCAGAGCTATTAGCACTCTATTGGGTGAAGCAAATTTTATCATAAAGCAAAGTTTTATATTGACTAAAAATCTACACTCAGTATTGGCTACTAAATTATACAAAAATTAACTATTATTGGTAGCAATTTTTAGCAGTTCGTAGGTAGTATTCAAATTTCGTGTGGTTGCCCTTACTTTTAATTTTTTCTCTATAAGATTGTTGGTTAGTTTAGAGTTTGATATTTCTTTGGGAGAATAAAAGTAAGCAGCATTTTGTGTTAATGCAATAGCTTCATTTGCTTGCAAATAATCTACAAAAATTGCTTGGTTTAAAGTAAATGGATTTTCTGCCAGAAAAGCAATATAAACAGAAGCTACATTTTTCTGCTTATCATTAATAAATGGATTTTGTTGAATTATTTTTTGTAAAGTTTCTACAGTTAATACAATTACTGGAACCTCAAAACCAAATTCTTTTTTTATAGCCAAAGAAATTTTCTCCCCCAAATTGTTGATATTATTTTCTTTTGATGAAAAGATAACATTCCCACTCTGTATATATGTTTGTACATTTTTAAATGTTAGTTTTTCATACATTTCTTTTAAAGCCAACATCTTAATTATTTTATGACCACCCACATTAATTCCTCTTAATATAGAAATATATGTTTTCATAAAATAAAATGTAGAATATAGTACATTTCCAACAAAGTACTTTTGCCAGACCTGCGTAAATCGCTAACCACTTTTATGAGGTCTTTGTCTTTGTAAGAAAGAAGTTTGTCTATATATTCCTTACGATTTGTATAATTTGCCATAGGGTAAAGATATAACACAAATTATCAAAATTTGCAAATTTTGCAAGTTTTAATGATTTTAAATGATGTTGGCACGGTTATCCAACCATTGGCCATAATGGATTAGGCTTGGCGTTCAGGCGGAGATTTTTAGCACAAAAGTTCAATAGAAGACGTTCAGCCCCACTTTTGGCAATACCAATGTTAGCAGCTGGCTGTTTCTATCTCTTTGATTAGTTTATTCTCATTTTTTTTATTTCGCCCCATTGAAACAATTGAACTTTTTTTGTCAGGGTCGCAAATGCTGTTTACTAAAACTCTATTTGTGTCAAATATAATTGTTATTTGTTCTCCCCAACTTCCTGAAAAAAATGACGGATGTGTTTTAGCAATGATTACGTTTTTATTAATTTCTTCTGGATACCATTTCAATTCAGCACTAACTTTTTCAATAATGGTGTTCAGATGTTGTCTGGGTAAGGTTGTAATTACCTCTTTAAATTTTAGTCTGTCAGACTGCAGTTTGTAAAATAAAATGGCTAATAAAGTCGGGACAATCAAAAAGTAAATCTCTCCTTCTTTAATTGGCTTAGGTGCCCCGTTTAGCGAGTCTTTTATATGAAAGAATACAAATAATAAAGGGATGAACAACAAAAAAACAACAATACCAAAGTGTGATACTTTATCCCAAAAATTTAGCTGCAATTTATTTGTCTGTAAAGAATATTTTACTTGTTGTTCGGTCATTTTATTATTGAGATGTTGTTAACAGGAAGCGGGCTGCTTGTCACCAACACTGCAATTTATGCTATATCACATTACTATTCAAAAAATGGCTTTATTGCATATCAACCAATTTGTATTATTAATTTTTAGATTGTTGTTAGGACAATCTATTCTTTAACAACTTATCTATTCTACAAAGCACCTTACACTTTCCTTACTTAGCCATACTCTGCAATACATCATATTTAGTAACAATATGAAAATTGCCTGCTTCGTCTTTTGCTAAAACAGCACCATTTTCTTTGGTAATTAATTTGCCTAATTTTTCTACAGGGGTATTAAAATCTACTACAGGGAAAGCAGCTTCCATTACATTGCTAATAGAGGCTTCTTTAATTTCGGCATTATTGAATACTTTTAAAAACAACCCTGCTTCGCTAATACTTCCTTTCAACTCATTGTTTTCAAATACAGGAATATGTTCTATATCGTATTTTTTCATTAGCTCTACTGCTTCTGCTACAGTTTGTTGAGGAGTTACTGTTTTTAGTTTTTTATTGCCTCTTGCATTAACTATGTCTTTAAATGATTTTACTTCTAAAAAACCACGTTCTATCATCCATTGGTCATTGTATATTTTTCCTACATACCTGCTTCCATGGTCATGGAATATACAAACCACTAAATCATCTTTTGTCAAAGAGTTTTTTAATTGCATTAAACCTTGTAAACAACTTCCTGCACTATAACCACAAAAAATACCTTCTTCTTTGGCTAATTTTCTTGCCATAATAGCACCATCTTTATCAGTTACTTGTTCAAATTGGTCTATCACACTCATATCATAATTTTGCGGTACAAAATCTTCTCCAAAACCTTCACTAATATAGGGATGTACAAAACGCATATCTATTTCGCCTGTATTAAAATAATTGGTAAGCAAACTTCCATACACATCTATTGCCCAAATTTTAATGTTAGGATTTTTTTCTTTTAAATACATAGCAGTACCTGTTACAGTGCCTCCTGTTCCAGCAGTACACACTAAGTGGGTAATTTTTCCATCGGTTTGATTCCAAATTTCTGGTCCTGTGGTTTCGTAGTGAGCTAATCTATTGGCTAAATTATCGTATTGATTAAAGTGATATGAATTAGGAATTTCTGTTGCTAATCTTTTTGCCACAGAATAATAGCTCTTAGGGTCTTCTGGCATTACATTAGTAGGGCAAACAATTACTTCTGCACCCACAGCTTTTAAAATATCTGCTTTTTCTTTGCTCTGTTTATCTGTTGTAACAAAAATACACTTATACCCTTTTACACAAGCAGCCAAAGCAAGCCCCATACCTGTATTGCCACTTGTACATTCTATAATAGTACCACCAGGTTGTAGTTTTCCTTCTTTTTCGGCTACTTCTAACATTTTTAAAGCCATTCTATCTTTAATACTATTTCCTGGGTTAAAATAATCTACTTTAGCTAATACAGTACAAGGCAAATCTTTTGTTATTTTATTTAGTTTTATTAATGGTGTATTACCAATAGTTTCAAGTATATTATTTTTAATATCCATAGTTTTTAATTTGCGACAAATGTAAGTAATTCCGTCTTTACACTAACGATTGATAGTTTTGTGAAAAATCTTGTACTGATTGTACCATAAACTGCTTTACATTCGCCATTCTGAAAAATAAAACTATCTATGAATTTACAGTTAATAACCCCTATTGCATTTATTGATTTAGAAACAACAGGTATCAATATAAGTGCAGATAAAATTGTAGAAATTGCTATTGTAAAAATTTTGCAAGATGGCACAAGGCAAGTAAAAAGAAAATTAATTAATCCTGAAATGCCTATACCCGCAGGAGCAACAGAAGTGCATGGTATAACAGATGAAATGGTAAAAGATGCACCCACTTTTAAACAAGCTGCCAACGAAATAAAACAATTTATAGAAGGATGCGATATTGGTGGTTATAACAGCAATCGTTTTGATATTCCATTATTGATAGAAGAGTTTTTACGAGTAGGAATTAATTTGAATATGCAAGGAAGAAAATTTGTAGATGTGCAAAAAGTATTTCACCTGATGGAGCAAAGAACTTTGACTGCTGCTTACAAATTTTATTGTAATAAAAATTTAGATGATGCTCATAGTGCAGAAGCTGATGCTGCTGCTACTTGGGAAATTTTAGAAGCACAAATAGAAAGATACCCACAATTAGGCAATACGGTTGATAGCATTGTAAAATTTACAGGAGAAGATGATATTGTGGACTTTGCCAGAAGATTTATAAAAGTAAAAGGTGTAGAAACTTTTAATTTTGGCAAACACAAAGGGAAACCTGTAGAACAAGTAATTAAAGAAGAACCTCAATATTATGATTGGATGATGAAAGGGGATTTTGCTATGGATACCAAACAAAAGTTTACAGAAATATTAAACAGAACTTTGTTAAAGAAAAACCAATAAGAGCATTAATTTTTTATTAAACAATAACAAAGTTTATTGCAACAATTATGTATTCACTATTTTAGAGCCTTCAAAAAAATTATCCTCTATTTATTTGGAAAAGATTGTTATTATACCAACTTATAATGAGAAAGAAAATATAGCAAAAATATTGGCTGCTATTTTTTCTTTGAATCAAGGGTTTCATGTATTGGTGGTTGATGATGGAAGTCCTGATGGTACAGCACAAATTGTAAAAGACTTGTTTAACACTTATTCTAACCAATTATTTTTAGAAGAAAGAAAAGGAAAATTAGGATTAGGCACTGCATATATTCATGGCTTTAAATGGAGCTTACAAAAAGGCTATGAATTTATTTTTGAAATGGATGCAGATTTTTCTCATAACCCAGCAGATTTAATTAGGCTTTATAATACTTGTAAAAATGAGGGTGCAGATGTAGCCATTGGTAGCAGATATGTGCCAGGTGGTAAAATTGACAATTGGCCCATGGATAGACATATTTATTCAAGAGGTGGTGCATTATATACCAAACTAATTACTTGGATGCCTATAAATGACCCTACTGCAGGTTTTGTTTGTTATAGCAAAAAAGTATTACAAACCATTAATCTTGATGCTATACAATTTGTTGGTTATGCTTTTCAAATTGAAATGAAATTTACTGCATGGAAATTAGGTTTTAAAATTAAAGAAGTACCTATTGTATTTATTGACAGAAAAGAAGGTGTAAGCAAAATGAGTAAAGGCATTATAAAAGAAGGTGTATTGGGTGTGCTAAAAATGCAATGGCAAAGTTTATTGGGTAAATACAAAAAAGTATAACTACATAACATATTTATAAAGATGCTTCTCCCCTATTAATTATGAAATCTGCATTGATAAAATTACATGCCTCTGTGTTTCTTTGGGGCTTTACAGGTGTTTTAGGCAAAGCTATTCAATTAAATGAAGGTTTATTGGTTTGGTATAGATTGCTTATAGCTGTATTGGTTTTATGGGCTATTTTTTTATATAAAAAGCCAAGCAACAAACTTCCTTTAAAAAATATTGTACAGCTTGCAGGTATAGGTGTTATACTAACTTTTCATTGGGTATTTTTTTATGGTAGTATTAAATATGCTAATGTTTCTATTGCTTTAGTTTGCTTATCATCTGCTGGGGTTTTTACTGCTATATTAGAACCATTAATGACAGGAAAACGCATTAATCCAATAGAAGTTTTATTAGGCTTAATTGCAGTAGCAGGTATTTATTTAATTTTTCATTTTGATGTAAAGTTTCGTACAGGTATTATCATTGGTATTTGTGCTACATTGTTTAGTGTTATATTTTCTGTTTTTAGTAAAAAAGCTGTAGCTACTACTGCTCCTAAAACAATGATGCTATATCAATTAACTGGAGGTTTTATAGCACTTACTTTATTGATGCCATATTATATGTATTTATTTCCTTCAGAAAAATTATTGCCTTCTTCTCAAGATTTTTTATGGCTACTAATATTAAGTTTGGTGTGTACCATTTTCACCATGGATTTATCGTTACATGCTCTCAAAAAAATATCAGCATTTACACAAAACCTTACATTAAATTTAGAACCAGTTTATGGTATTTTGTTAGCATTTATTATTTATAAAGAAAATAAAGATTTAAGCAATACTTTTTATATTGGATTTGCTTTAATATTTTCTACAGTAGCTATACAAATGATTAGAGTAGTAAAACATAAAAGCACAATTTAATTACTTTTCTTGTACAAAATTTTAGTGAAAAAGTACCATGCCTTTGACAAAGCAATACTTCATCAAAGCATTGGTATAGCAGAAAGATACATTAGTTTAGTTGCAAACTTTATCAGCACAACAACTACTTGCAAAAGCTTCTGGTTTTGCTTTAAATGCAAAGCCCATACCTAATATATAACCCATTGCTTCTTTTAATGCACTGTTGCTTTTAAAGTTTGGATTGGTATTGATGTCTGCATGAACTTCCATTTCTACACCAAACTCAATAAACAAATCACAAAGCTCATAAGCAATTTCAATACTTTTGGCTACTTCTAACAACATTCTTTCTTTGATGTGATAACTCTGTTTTGTTTTTTCATTGTTAATGTACATGAAACCTCCATTGTGTTCACGCAAAAAAACAATAACTGTTGCAAACTCTGTTTCAACACCTTTTACTTGACTGTCTGTGCCAATACAAACCTTTAAGCGATTGCCTTTGGCTGCTTCATTTCTTATAGCATCGGCTACTGCTTCTTTTATGGGAAGATGGATGTTTTCTCCATTGAATTTTCTCCAACGCATATTATTAAAGTTTATTGAAAGTAAAAACAATCTATCATATCATGTATTAAATTATTATTAACATAGGGTGCATAACGAAGTAGCTAAATATTTTTGTTGAATAAAACAATCTATTTTCTTTCAGAAAAAAAGACTTATTTTACACTAATGAGCAAAACAGGAAAAAGGATTTTCTTTTTATTAAGCATTAGCATTATTACTGCTGGTTTATACTTGTATAATCCTTATCATTTATTTTTTTTGGCAGATGATTTTTCTCATATTCCTGATAGTGCTAATAATGTATGGCTTCAAACAAATGCTTTAAGACCAGTGGGCAATTTGTCTTTGCATATAGATTATTTATTAAGCCAACAACATGCTTTGGGTTATCATGTTACCAATCTACTATTGCATATTATTAATAGTTTTTTGGTAGGCGTTGTTGTATTTCATTTTTTTAAAAAATATACCACTATTCATAGCAAATGGTTTGCTTTTATAACAGGTATTTTCTTTTTTGTTTATCCATTTCATAGCGAAGCTATATTTTGGATTATTGGACGTTCTGGTAGTTTGGGTACAGTTTTTACCTTATTATCTTTTTACTTTTTCTTACAACAAAATAGTTGGAAAAATATTATTGCATCATGTATTTTTTTTCAACTTGCATTATTCAGCTATGAATCTTCTTGGGTTTTTCCAATAATGGTTTCTCTTATTTTATTGCTTAATAGAAAAGAAGAAAAAACTTTATCTAAAAAGCAAATATGGTATATCAGTATTGTTTGGTTATTACTGTTTGCTAATATTTTGTTACGCATTTCTGCTACTGGCGAATTATTTAATCATTACGATGCTAAAGCATTTTTACAATTTGATTTTTTATTACTTGCTCAAAATTTTTTAAGGCTTTTTGCCAGAACATGGTTACCTCCTATGTACCATTATCAATATATGCAAATAGCATTATTGGTGGTATTTGTTGTGATGATTGTTTTATTAATTTTATTAAATAAAAAACAAAAATTAAATCATTTTTTTGTTACGCTAACATTTATTTGGCTCATCAGCTATCTCCCCTATTTATCTATTGGTATTGATACACATGGTGTAGAAGGAGAACGCTATTTATATTTACCATCAGTATTTTTTTGCTGTTGGTTGTTGTATATTTTATACAATATTTTTACCCGAAAAATATTTGTTAGCATAGCTTTTATATTAATGATAATGCAACTTGGTTTTATATGGACAGCAAGATTATTTTATGAGAAAGCTGGTAATATTACTAAACAAACTTTGCATGAAATGAATATGCTTTCTTACAAAGAGAGAATATTTGTAGAAAATTTACCTCAATACAATAAAGGTGCTGTTGTATTTAGAGTAGGATTGTATAGTGCCATAAAATGGTTATATCCAAAACAAAACTCTGAAGTAATTATTGTTTCTAAAGATGATAGTGATGAAAAGCCTAAAAAAAATCATGTAAAAGATTTTACTATTTTATATAGCGAAAAAAGTACACCAAAAATTGTTAGCTCTCTCATGTTATGGAATGGAAAACAGCTTGTTCAAAAAGATACAACTGGTATTTTATTTTCGCCTAATAAAGATGCATGGTTTTCTTTTAGTGATAGTTCATTAACCATTATTCGTTAATGTGTTTCTGCATAAGGAATATGAATTGCTACCAATGTTCCTTTACCAACTTGCGAATCCCACTCTACTGTTCCATTTAAGTAATCAATTCTGCTTTTTATATTTTTTAATCCAATACCTATTGTTTGTTGTTCTTGTAAAAAGAAGCCTATTCCATTATCTTCTATAGTGCAGCTAATACCATCTGCATCTTTTATCAAAGAAATATCTAACTGATTGGCTTGTGCATGTTTTATTACATTATTCACTATTTCTTGTATAGCACGATACAAAATAATTTCTGTATTATCATTTAGGCGTTCTTCTAAGCCTTCTGTGTAAAGATGTACATTTAATTGTTTATGGTCTATTTTGTCTAAAAATGTTTTTACAGCAGATGAAAGTCCAGATTTTAATAGTGCATTTGGCATTAAATTATGGCTTACTATTCTTACTTCTTTACAGCTTTCATCTACTAAAGCCATTGTTTTATCAAACAAATTTTTGTCTTGTTCATTTTGCAACCCAACTTTAGATGAAATACTGGATAAATTCATTTTTACAGCACTCATCATTTGTCCTATACCATCATGCAAATCACTTGCTATGCGTTTTCTTTCTTTTTCTTCTGCTTCTAAAATGGCATGTGCAGCAATCGTTTTTTGTTCTAAAATGGCTGCTTGCATTTTTGTTTTTAATAAACTTTGTTTTCTTTTATATAACACAATTAAAAAAGCAATTATAAGAGCAGAAATAATACTAATACTTGTAATAAGAAATTGTTGTTTGGCTATTGTTGCTGTTTGTATAGCTAATTCTTTTGCTTGACGTTCTTCTTCATAATTACTTTTCAATATATTAATAGTAGCTGTACTTTGCAATGTGTTTAAGCTATCTTTTAGTATCAGCATTTCATTATGATATTGTAATGACTTTAGTTGATTGCCTTTGGCTTTCCAAGCATTACTCATTAATTGCAATGCTGCTTGTTTTGTATTATTATTGTCTAAATTATTGATAACACTATCAAGCATACTGATAGTAATATTAGGCTTATTCAAAAGCAAATAATCATTTGCTTTGATTAATGTGCTATCAAATACATGTTGGGCTGAAATTTGTAAACAGCATAATATACAATATGCAAAAAATAATTTTCTCATTCTTGTTTGCTAAAGTATAAAGGCTAAGAATATGCTACAATACCCTGTTTTGGGTATATTTATTTAATAACTATTTTTTCAATTCTTCATTTACTAACAATAACTATTAAAAATCAGGTAAAACATATCTTTACAAACTATGAATAAGCTTTTAGATGCAGAACTTCCGTCAGAAGAACTATATGAAAGAAAAACCTTTGTAATAGACAAAGGGCAAGAACCTTATAGAATTGATAAATGGTTACAAATGCGTATTGAAGGAAGTACCAGAAACAAAATTCAGCAAGCAATAGATAATGGTTTTGTAACTGTAAATTCTCATAACATAAAAAGTAATTATAAAATAAAACCAGGCGATGAAATTATTGTTGTAAGTTATATCAATCCTGAATACACAGAATTAAAGCCTGAAAAAATGGATTTGAATATTGTGTATGAAGATTCTGATGTGTTGGTTTTAAACAAACCTGCCAATATGGTTGTACACCCTGGTGTTGGTAATTATTCAGGTACATTGTTAAATGGTATAGCATTTTATTTATTACAGCAAAACCCACAATTAACAGAAGAAGAGTTACCACGTTTTGGCATGGTGCATAGAATAGATAAAAATACTACAGGTTTAATGGTACTTGCTAAAAATGGACATGCTGCTGCACATTTAGCCAAACAATTTTTTAACCATACTGTACAAAGAAAATATATAGCACTTGTTTGGGGCGATGTAGAAAATAATGAAGGAACTATTACAGGACATATAGCAAGGCATAAACAACACAGAAAAATGTTTGATGTATATCCTGAAGGAGAAACAGGTAAACATGCTATAACGCATTATAAGGTTATAGAAAAAATGAATTATGTAACATTGGTAGAATGTATGTTAGAAACAGGACGTACACACCAAATACGTGTACACATGAAACACATAGGTCATACTTTATTTAATGATTGGGAATATGGAGGAGATAAAATTTTAAAAGGAACAATATATACCAAGTATAAACAGTTTGTAGAAAATTGTTTTAATATTTGTCCTCGTTGTGCTTTACATGCACAAACATTGGGATTCATTCATCCAACATCGGGTAAAGAATTATTTTTTGAAGCCCCACTACCTGATGACATGAAAAATGTTATAGATAAATGGAGAAAATATATCAATCATATTCCTGCTCAGTATAATAATTGATGGCTTGATTGTAGATATTTGTACTTGAGAGGACAATAGTTTCACTTAACATACAATAATTTTTTTAGCATGAAGTTTGTACATATATTTGTACATAATAAAATACAAATTATGCTAATTACAAGTGTTTCTGATTTCAGAAAAGACATAAAATCGTATTTGGACAGAGTTGCAAAAAATTTTGAAACCTTAATTATAAATCGTGGTAAAGATTCTGGCATTGTGGTGATGTCGCTTGAAGAATACAATTCTTTAATGGCTACAAACCATGAATTATCTTCTAGAACCAATGAAATAAGATTAGATGCTGCTATTGAAAAATTAAGAAGCGGACAATCATTTGAAAAAAATAGAATTGAGGAATAAAATGCAATATATTTTTGTTGATGAATCTTGGGAAGATTATTTATACTGGCAAAAAACCGACAAGAAAAAACTTAAAAGAATTAATGAATTGCTGAAAGATATTTCCAGAAATCCTTTTGAAGGAATTGGAAAGCCCGAACCTTTGAAACATAAATATTCTGGATTTTGGTCTCGCAGAATTGACGATGAACACAGATTAATTTATAAGTATGAAGAAGGGAAAATCCAAATTGCAAAATGCAGGTTTCATTATGATTAATTGAAATTGGGCTACGGAAAAACAATTCTAAAACTTCGCCCCAAAAGTCAGCATAATACTTCCTCTGCTACCTGCTTGTTCTGCAAAAGTGTTGGGCTTATCATTTAATCTGTAAGGGAAAACTACATCTTTATTAAAACTATGGGCATAAGCAAGGTCTATAAAAAATCCATTATTTCTATAACCAATACCTCCTGTAGCTAAAATTCTATTTGCCTTCAAAGCTCTTTCTTTATAAGGACTTCCATAAAATGCACCTCCAAGTCTAAACATAAAAGTATTAAACTTTAATTCGCCTCCTAACCTAATATTAAAATTACCTTTATAATAATCTTTCACTTCTGAGTTTACTAATTTGTAATAACTTTTAGCTGTATAATCATTTTCATTTACTCTGCTAAATCTGGCTCCTCTATAATTTACATATTCAATATCTGCACTTATAAATGCTCTTTGTTTTCTTACATCACTTACTTCTCTAAAAACATAACTTGCACTTACTATGGCACGCCAAGGGGTAATTAAATAATATTTTCTTGTACCAGCATCTCCACTATTTAAGTTATCGCTACTTTCTTGCTTTACACCAGCATAACCTTCAGTATCTGTAATCATCCAACTTCTTATTTGGTCTTTAAAAACCATTAATTGTGGTGTATGAAAAGCAAAACCTAAACGCCATCTATCTTGTGGCTTATAAATAAAACCCAACTTAGCTCCTATACCTATTCCAAAACTTTTAGATTTTTCGGTGTAGGTAAAATAATTAAAATCATTATTGGTAATATTGGTAGCATCTTTTTCAGTATAAGTAAACTCTCTTTGATAAGAAGAAATAGGTACATCAACAGTAGCACCAACATATAATTTATCTTCCATATTGCCAGCAAAACCCAAAGCTATTTCGTGCAAACCACCTCTTGTATTTTCACTATATTCTTGATTAATACCAGTAGATATTGGTACCAAACTTTGAAAGCCAATTACATTGCCCAAAGCATCGGCAAGTGTATCTACTAAATATGTTCTAAAAGCCAAAGAAGAACCAAAAATATAATTTCTTTCAGCAGCAGTCATGTCTGCTCCATCTCTTATCAATTCTTCTAAATACTGTTCAGAAAAAGAACTGAAATTATTAAATCCTTTAAACTGAATATTGTTATTATAATTGGCTAACTGATTTATTGATAAAGAAAATGCAGTGCTTGTCCATTTGCTATAATTAGGATTTTGAGGAAGACCAATTACAAAGCCAATTGTTCCATAATTAATATTATTTTTTGATGAAGCAGAATCTGTTCCTCTAAATTTAAAATCATTTTTATTCAAATGAAACCCTGGTGAAAAAATAAATTCTTTGGTCTTAAATAATCCAAGCCCAGCAGGGTTTACATGTGCTGCACTAATATCACCTCCTAAACTTCCCATTACTCCACCAATAGCCATATTTCTTGCACTACCATTAAAGGTAAACCATGCAGTTCGTAAAGCATCATCAGGCACTTGTGCTTTTAAACAAATGGTTGAAAGAGATATTAAAATAGAAAGTAAAAAATATTGCTTCATTCTTTTTTAGTTATGAATTATGAGTTATGAATTATGAGTTATGAATTATGAGGCAACATTCAACATTAACCATTAATCATTAACCATTAAAACTAATTTCTTCCACTACGACTACTACTGCTACTACTTCCTGTACTCTCATAACCACCACTTTTTCCACCAGCACTACTACTGCCAGATGATGTAGATGAACCACTACTATTGTATGTTCTGATAGGTCTGTCCCAACTGCTACTACCAGATGAACCTGAATTTCCAGATGAGAAAACTCTTTTCACTAATCCACTAAATCCTGAAGAACTACTTGTAGAAGATGAACCTGTTTTAGTATTGAAATAAGTAGAGTTGATATTATTATACTTTTTATTTTTATAAGCAGTTATATTACTACCACTTGTATTGCCATAAGAAACAGTTGGATTTTTATAAGGAATAAAATAATAATAAGGACTATTCCAACTACTCCAAGTACTATAATTCCAACTGTACCAACTATTATTCCATCCACAATTATTATTTATAATAAAATGGTTATTCCAATTGTTGTAATAATAACTATTCCAGCTACTACCCCATGTGTTATAGTTGGTATAACAGCTACTAAAAGTAAAACGACTATCATTCCAATAACTATAATCATCTATACTATTCCATCTGTTATTATTTTTCACTTTCATGCGTAAATAATTGTCTTCAGAATTAGTTGTTTCAGCTTCTTGATAAAAATTTCCTTCAGATGGTGAATAATAAACATCATCTGGTGTTTGGCTGTTTTTATATGCAGTAGAACATGAACTGAATAAAACTACCAAAATTGTAAGGTAAAAAATATTAGCTTTCATGTTGAATGGTTTTATAGTTAAGTAATGTGAAGTTACATACATTTGCCGCCATAATGTATTTTAGTCTTTATTAAAAATGCAAATATGTTGCCAAAAATGAGCTAACAAAAGTTAGTTTGTTAAGGGTTTCATAATATTATTTTAACAAAAAAAATGAACGCATAAAATTTTATATGAGTAAAGAAATAACAAGCAGACAAAAAGATTATAGCCAATGGTATAATGACCTTATATTGAAAGGGAGTTTAGCAGATTATAGTGCTGTGCGTGGTTGTATGGTTATAAAACCTTATGGCTTTGCACTTTGGGAAAATATGAGAGATGTATTGGATAAAATGTTTAAAGATACAGGGCATGTAAATGCTTACTTTCCTTTGTTTGTGCCAAAAAGTTTGTTTGAAGCTGAAGAAAAAAATGCTGAAGGTTTTGCTAAAGAGTGTGCTATTGTAACACATTATAGATTAAAAGCAGACCCAAACTCAAAAGGAAAATTAATTGTTGACCCTGAAGCAAAATTAGAAGAAGAATTAGTAGTTCGCCCTACAAGCGAAGCCATTATTTGGAACACTTATAAAGGTTGGATTCAATCTTATAGAGATTTACCCATTCTTGTCAATCAATGGGCAAATGTGGTTCGTTGGGAAATGAGAACACGTTTGTTTTTACGCACTGCTGAATTTCTTTGGCAAGAAGGTCATACAGCACATGCTACAAAAGAAGAGGCAATTATAGAAACAGAAAAAATGCTTGATGTGTATGCAGACTTTGTAGAAAACTGGATGGCATTACCTGTCATTAAAGGAATTAAAACGCCTAATGAAAGATTTGCAGGTGCAGAAGAAACTTATTGTATAGAAGCTCTAATGCAAGATGGTAAAGCATTACAAGCAGGTACATCTCATTTCTTAGGACAAAATTTTGCCAAAGCATTTGATGTAAAATTCAGTAACAAGAATAATCAGTTAGATTATGTTTGGGCTACCAGTTGGGGTGTTAGTACAAGATTAATTGGTGGTTTAGTAATGGCTCATAGCGATGATGATGGTTTAATACTTCCTCCAAAAATTGCTCCTATTCAAGTAGTCATTGTACCAATTTATAAAGGTGAAGCTGAGAAAAATTTAATTGATGAAAAAGTAAATTCACTCATTCAGCAATTAAAACAATTAAACATAAGAGTTAAGTATGATGATTCTGATAATGCAAGACCAGGTTGGAAATTTGCAGAATATGAAATGAAAGGTGTACCTATTCGTATTGCCATTGGTGCAAGAGATTTAGCCAATAATGTAGCAGAAATTGCCAGAAGAGATACCAAAGAAAAAACAAGTGTAGGATTAGATGACTTAGCAAATCACATTCAAAATTTATTAAACACTATTCAACAAAATATGTTTGATAAAGCCAAATCTTATAGAGATGAACACATTACTAATGTAGATACTTGGGATGAATTTGTACAAACATTAGACACTAAAACTGGTTTTGTACATGCACATTGGGATGGTACTCCTGAAACAGAAGAAAAAATAAAAGAATTAACAAAAGCTACCATTCGTTGTATTCCTTTAAACAATAAACAAGAAAGTGGATTGTGTGTATTAACAGGTAAGCCAAGTACACAAAGAGTTTTATTTGCAAGAGCCTATTAATAATTAAAAGCCTCTTATGAAACATAAGAGGCTTTTAACTTTATAAAAAAGTTTACAATTTTCTTTGTCCCACTACAGTAACATCAGCACTTCCATCATTAAAAGTACCACTAAATGTATCTCCATTTATAGTAGCAATTTCTGTTGTTGTACCAGTTCCCCAGTATAAAATATTGTTCACATAAGAACCACTAATATTAGTTGTATTATTAGTTCCACTTTCTTTATATATACCTTGCCATCCTTTTAAAATAGTAGAAACAATAATATTAAATGTTCCATTTTCATTGTGAGAATTACTATAAGTTCCTTCAAAACATCTTACAACTACAGTTGATGTTTCTTTGGCGATAATAAATGTAGCATTTGGATGACCTGGAATATTAGATGATGTAATGGTAGGAGAACTTCCATCAAAGTTTACTTCAAAAGTAACACTTACTGGCTGTCCATTCATTGTTCCAAAAAAAGGCGAAACATAAGTACCTGTTGGTGGTGCAGAAATCTGAGATATTAATACTGCTGTATCTCCATCAATCACTAAAGTAGCTATAATAGCGTTGGCTGAATTATTAATGTCAAATTTTATCGTTCCACTAGAACCTATTACAATGCCTTTGTATAAGCCATTGGCAGAGTTGTCATACATTGGATTTCCCTGTGGTGTTGAGCTGCATGTTGCACATACATAAGGTGTATTAGTGTCTTTATCACTTTTTTTACAAGAGGTGAGCATACTTATAAAAAGCATACTTACAGCCATAATAGGAAGAATAATCTGTTTCATAAAATGATTTTTTTTATTTTTGATTGAATATGTAAAACTATTGTAGCCTTATTATAGTAAAATACCCTTTATTGGGTATTTTTTAATGCAGTATATCTTATATGAATAAATCAGGATTTTGTGCAAATACCATTTCTATACTACTATCAAAAACTAACCAACTTCCTTCAGCAATTTCTGTTTCAAGTTCATTAGCATTCCAACCACAATAACCAATAAAAATTTTTATATCCATAGTAGATACATTTTTATTATTTATTTCTGTAATTACTTGATTAAAGTTTCCACCAAAATAAATGTTATCCATTATTAAACTTCCATTATCAATTAAGTTGTTCTTGCAATGAATAAAAAATAAATGTTCTTTATCAACTGGACCACCTTTGTACAAAGGAAATGAACGAATATGGCTAAACTCTGTTAGCTCATTCAAACTATGTTCAAAAATTTTATTAATAACAAATCCAATAGCTCCTTTTTCGTTGTGTTCTACAATAAACAGAATTGTATTTTTAAAATTTTCATCACCAATTGTTGGAGAGCTTACTAATATTTTTCCTAATAGATGATTCATTTAATTGAAAATTATTTAGCTATAATACAAATAGCCAGTAGATTTTATTTTTCACAAAACTACTTATTAATATTCGTTTCTTAATTGTCTTGGATTTTTACAGAAAATATGCTTACTTGCTGCACTAAATTAAAAAATATGTCAAAGAAAATTATTAACACATCAAAAGCACCAGCTCCAATTGGTCCATATAATCAAGCAGTGCAAACTGGTAATTTATTATTTGTAAGTGGTCAAATACCCATTAATCCTACAACCAATGAACTTGTGCAAGGGACTATTGAAGAAGAAGCATTGCAAGTAATGCATAATTTAAAAGCTATTTTAACTGAAGCTAATGTAACTTTTGATAATGTAGTTAAGACAACTATTTTTTTAAGTGATATGAGTTTGTTTACAGAAGTAAATAAAATATATGGCAGCTTTTTTAGCAACGATTTTCCTGCAAGAGAAACTGTGGCTGTTAAAGGATTGCCCAAAGGTGTAAATGTAGAAATAAGCGTTATTGCAACTACTGAATTATAATGTTAAAAGTGTTGGTATGATATTTTAAAAATTATACTAACACTTTTTTTTCAACGCATCTTTTTAATTAATTAATTTTTTCTTTAAAAAATTTTGTGCAACAAGACAATAACGAAAAATATTCTTTTCAAAAATTTATACAGCTTTGGTTGATACCAATTGTACTTACTTTTTTTCTTATTGTAATTAGTTTCTTCCCAACTGTTGTTGAGAATTATTATAGTACTGGTCTATATCCTCATATTAGTAAATTTCAAAGAAAGATTTTTGGTTTATTAAATTTTAGTATAGGAGATGTGTTTTATTTTTTAGTAATTTTTACTTTACTAAAAAAAATAATTAAGTTGATAAGATTTATCATTAAAAAAGATGCAAGAAAAAATTTTGGTAACTCTTTATTAATTGGATTAAGAACAATATTGTGGCTATTTATTTTCTTTCAAATATTATGGGGATTAAATTATTACAGAACAGGTATTGCACATCAACTAAAAATAGATAAAGAAGATTATACTAAGCAAGATGTAGAACTTTTAATTTGCGATATAGTACAGAAATTAAATACTATACGCCCTTTAATAAGTAATGATTCTTTACCACAACCTTCTTTTAAAAATATTATAGAAGAAGCAATTCAATTATACGATACCATAAAACCAACTTATCATTTTATCAATTATCAAAATAATGCAGTAAAGAAAAGTTTATTTAGCAATGTTAGTCATTACATAGGTTTTACAGGTTATTACAATCCTTTTTCAGGAGAAGCACAATTAAGTACAAACATTCCTAAAATATTAGCACCATATATTGTTTGCCACGAAATTGCTCATCAATTAGGTTATGCACAAGAAGATGAAGCCAACTTTGTAGGTTATTTAGTTTGCAGCAAAAGTGCTAATCTTTATTTTCAATATTCTGTATATTTAGATTTGTATAAGTATGCAGCTACAGAATTATTGATGATGAATGAAAAGAATACCCATGCTTGGGAACTAAATAGTCTTGTAAGAAAAGACTTGAAAGATATTCGTTCGTTTTTTTTATCTCAAGAAAATAAGTTAGAACCTTTTATGACAGCATTGTATGGTCAATATTTGAAAGCTAATAGACAATCAAAAGGATTAGATAGTTATAATGATATTATTGGATTGCTTATTAGTAAAAAGAAAAAGTATGGTGGTATTTAATCAAAACAAATTACTGCACCTTCTGCAAGCATCTTTCAATCATTGCAAGAGCTTTATCTACAGTTTCTTTTTTAGTTCTAAAAGCCAATATGGCTATTCTTATGACAAATTGTTTATTAATAACAGAAGAACTTAAAAATACAGAACCATCGTCATGTATGGCTTGCATTAATTGTTTATTCTTTTCATTAGCATCAACTGTAAAAGGATACCAAAAATAACTGATAGATAAATCAGGTTCTGGTCCTATACAAAAACCAAGTGCTTGTAATTTTAATCTAAAGTATTTTACCAATAATAATTTTTCTTCAAGGCAAGCAACAAAAGGCTCTACACCATGAAATTGTAAAGGCAACCACATACGAAGCCCTCTAAAATGTTTGGTAAGTTCTGGTGAAACATTTGAAGGGTTTTGAACTAATTCATCCATTACTGCATCTTGCATATAATTTGCAGTATATTGATTTGAATATAATGCAGCAGCTTTATCTTTAATTAAAACAGCCCCTAAGCCATAAGGCAAAAACATACTTTTATGTGGGTCAATGATAATAGAATCAGCTTCTTCTATCCCATTAAACATTTCTTTTTTAGAAGTTAAAATAAAAAATCCACCATAAGCAGCATCTATATGAAACCATGCTGTATATTTTTTAGCAATGACAGCAATTTCTTGTAAAGGGTCAATAGCTCCAGTATCTGTTGTACCTGCTGTAGCCACTATTAAAAAAGGATTTAATCCTTTTGCTACATCTTCTTTCATAATCTGTTCTAAAGCATCTGCCTTCATTCTGTGATATTCATTTAATGGCACATACCTTATGATTATATCTTCTAAGCCTACAATTCTCAATGCTTTTTGAGTAGAGTGATGTACTTGTTCACTTAAATAAACAACAGATTTTTTTATTAAATCATTTTTAATTTGATGTTTATCTCTTGCAGCAGTAAAAGCAATTAAAGTAGATACAGAACCTCCTGAAGTTAAATTTCCAACAGTATTTTCAGGAAAAGAAAAAACTTTTTTTAGCCAATTAATAACTTCATTTTCAATAGTAGCTGCACCAGGCGAAGCATAATAAACACTTGCAAAAGGATTGGTAATAGCAGCCAAAAAATCTGCTAAAGCAGCTGTATAAACTCCACCACCTGGTATATAACCCATGTGTGTACCAGATGCAGCATTAATGCCTGTTTCTGCTACTTCTGTTTGATATAAATGAAGAATATTTTTTAATTCTTTAGGAGTATTATCAATAGCTAATAACTGTGGTTCTTTAGTACTAAATCCTTTTACATTGGGCAACTCATTAATAAATTTATTGGAATAATCAGCAACAATTTTAAACATTGCTAATCTTTCAGATTGTTGTAAATCAAGTTTACTACTAATTGTATGTAACTTGTTTAACTGCAAAATCACTTCTTCTAAATGCACTGTATATTTTTTTAAAAGTAGAATTAAAATAATTTTATACAAATGTATAATACCGAAAGCATATTTGTAATAGACCAATTTCATTGGTCTATTACAAATATAGCATCAGCAATTGTTTACTTCCGTTTGTACGGAAATACGAAAAAGAGTAGTCTTTTATAGAAATCAAATTCGTATAATAAAAGAAAATGTACACTTTTAGTAAAGTGATAAGTGGATGCAAAGAAGTGCTTTAAAACTAATACAATAGTTTAATTCTTAGTAGTGCAAAACTGAGAAATCAATAATAATAATGCACTAATAAAAAGTGTAAGAGCAGCAACCAATAACAACTGATTAATGTAAGGGATAGGCGTATAAGTAAAAGCTGCAATCCCTTGAATACCTAAAAATAATTCATTTAAAATAACCCCTACTAAAAAGCCAAATGAGGCTTTTTTAGCAAAAGAAGTAGGTACAATAAAGCCTTTAGAAAAAGCATAGCCTATAATAAATAAAGTATATACTCCTAAAAGTACTAAATGTAAATAAGCAATTACTATAGGGCGAATACCAAATACCAAATGACTTAATGAAGGTACAACAGAAATGGCTTGTAATAAAAATTTAATGGTTACAGCCAATGCTGATGCATAAAAAAATACATTAACCCATTTTGGATATAGCATATTCTTTTCTTTTTGCAACAATGGAATTCCTTTTACAAGTATCAGTATCCATGTAGTTAATTGTACAAGTGCAGCAATAACAGTAATTACATACAACCATAAAGGTGGTTTTGCCCATAAAATAGACAGTATAAATGTAGGAATAACCACAGCAGCTAAAACAGTAAAATGTTTGTTTAATGATGCCAACTGTTGAGGCAACATATTTATAATAATGGCTAAACCTGCAAAAAAGAACCAACCACTATATTGAAAGTGAAGGTGATAATATACAGAACCAAGATATAGACGAGAATCCATATTTTTAGTAGCTATAATATACCCTATTACCATAGGTCCTAAAGCAGAAAGTACATTAAATATTAACCCAATAATAGCCCAAATATGGGCTGGTCTTTTTTCACGAATTTTTCTTGCATCTGCAATAAAAGTAATAGTGTACATTAACGATGCTACAATACACAAACCAGAAAACATCATAGAAGAAACATGATAACCTTTAAAGGTAAAAGCTATCAACATGCCAAAAGAAGCAATTAAATTAAAGTATATAATACCCTTATAAACATTAGCTCTTTTGGTAGTAATAAATGGAGCCATCAGTAATGCTAATCCTGAATATAAAATATGGCTTACCCAGCCTGTAAATGCAAAATGAGAATGAGCATGTAAAATATTTTTTTGGTCTAAAAAGGGTAAACTAAAGGCAATTTTATAACGCATTAAAGCACCATATAATGCAACAAAGGCAAGGCTTAATATGCCTAATAAAAACCACTTTCTTATAGGTATAGATACTGTCATTTATTTATAATAAAGTTTATGGTTAATAATATTCACTATTCCTTTATTGTGCATTTGTCTAAGTGTTCTTATAACAGTTTCTACACGCAATCCTGTAAAGTCAGCAATTTGCTGACGAGTATAAGGTATTGGCTTTGCAGGATTAAATTCTTTCATTTCTTTAATTCTTATTAAAAACTGTGCAATTTTATCTTCAGGTGTATGGCTTACCCATACTTGTGCCAATACAGCATTATTATAAATACGTTCTGCAAAGGTATAAAATATGTTATTGAGTATTTCGGGAAAATCTTTTATAATAGTAGTAAATTTTTCTTTGTCTATTTTCACTACTACACTTGGCATAGTTGCCTGAGCAGTATTAGGATAAGATTTATTTAGTAGTAATGGAGGTTCTCCAAAACTTTGCCCTTTACGAAAAACGCCTTGTATTAGGTCTTTACCTATTTTATTGGTTGAAAATAATTTTACTTCTCCTTCTATTACTTGATAGCAAAAAAAAGCAGTAGTGCCTTCTTTAAAAATAAATTCTCCCTTATCTAATTTTTTGGCTATGCAGCCATAAGTTATCAGTATGCTATAATCTATTTGCATGCTAATGATTATAAAAAGTGTTGCTAACTAAAGCATAAATTTAAACATCAATCTATATTAATATTGATATCTAAATATACATCAATAATTAGCAACACAAAAAGTAGGTGCTTGAAAAAAAATTATTCTACAATAAACTTACCTTTCATTAAACCAGAATGACCAGGGAAAGAACATAAGTAATCATAAGTACCTTTTGCAGGTGCTTTAAATTCTATTTCAGTACTTTCTCCACCACCAATTAATTTAGTATGAGCAATAATGTCTTTTCCTAAATTTTTAGGAATATAATCATTGTCTTTTGCATCAATAGCTGCTTTTGCAAATTCAGCCATATCAACACCTGCTGCTAATAATACAAAATTGTGTCCCATAGCTACTTTAGGGGCTTTACCTATATGGTGTAAAGTTAATTTTACTGTTTGCCCTTCTTTTACTTTTATTTCATGTATATCAAATTGCATAGCATCATTACCATTGATAGTAATGGTAGCTACATCGCCAGCAGGAGCTTCTGTTGTTGCAGGTGTTTCTGTTGTTTCTGTAGCTGCTGGTTCTTGTGTTGGTTGATTTTCTTGTGAGTTGTTACAAGCTGCAAAAAAGAAAGCAGCAGATGCAAACATTACGAGTGTTTTTTTCATTTTTGTGTGTTTTAAATTTTAATGTGAAAAATAATTGATTAAATAGTTGATATTTTTTTTGGTTTTAAATAATAAAATATTATTTGCTAATTAAGTGGCAAATGTACAGTTAAGTTGTTTTGTATCTGTATTATGCTCACTCATTATGATTGAAAGTGTTATAATATTAAAAAACATATTTAATATGTACTTTTTTGGGTGGCAAAGATAGGAGCTAATTTTTAAATAAGACAAATACCTCTTAATATTATCATAAAGTTTTCCAATATGGTTAATTCTTTCGTATTCTGCTGCCTTGTTTCGTGTCTTCACGAAACAATAAAACAAACCTACTATCCCCTTCAATAAATGAGAGCTTAATATTTTTTTGAAATGAAAATGGTTCGTGCAGACACGAACCATTCCAGTTATTTTATTTCCCAAAAAGAATTATGCTTTAAGATACATCACTTCTTTTACCAATTTTACAGTATTATCAATACTTGGCAAATAGGCTTCTACTAAATTAGGAGCATAGTGCATGGGTGCATCTGCACTGGTTATTCTTCTTATTGGAGCATCTAAATAATCAAACGCTTCTTTTTGAATACGATAAGTAATTTCTGCACTTACAGAAGCAAAGGGCCATTGCTCTTCTACAATGACTAATCTATTTGTTTTCTTTACACTCTCTACAATAGTTTGCCAGTCTAATGGTCTAATAGTTCTTAAATCTATTACTTCTGCATTAATACCTTCTTTCTCTAATTCTGTAGCAGCAGCTAAAGCTACTTTCATCATTTTATTAAAAGAAACAATGGTTACATCTCGTCCTGCTTTTTTTATATCTGCTTTTCCTATTGGTATATAATATTCTTCATCAGGTACTTCACATTTATCACCATACATCACTTCACTTTCTAAAAAACATATTGGGTCTTCTTCATAACGTAAGGCTTGTTTTAATAAGCCCTTAGCATCATAACCATTGCTTGGAGAAATAACTTTAATACCTGGAATATTTGCTAAAAAACTTTCAAAAGCTGTACTGTGTTGTGCTCCTAATTGTCCTGCACTACCATTAGGACCTCTAAAAACAATAGGACATTTTAATTGTCCACCACTCATAGCAAGCATTTTAGAAGCAGTGTTTAAAATTTGGTCTAATGCTAAAACAGAAAAATTCCAAGTCATAAATTCTACAATAGGTCTTAACCCATTTTGTGCAGCACCTACGCCTATTGCAGCAAAACCTAATTCAGTAATAGGTGTATCTATTACTCTTTTTGGTCCAAACTCAGCCAACATACCTTGACTTACTTTATAAGCTCCATTATACTCTGCTACTTCTTCTCCCATTAAAAAGATTTTTTCATCTCTTCTCATTTCTTCACTCATGGCTTCTCTTAATGCTTCTCTAAATGCTATGGTACGCATAATATTTTCTGTTAAAATTGTGAAAGGCAAAAATATGTGATTGCTTTATATAAAAGAAACGCAAAGCAAAAAAATGCTGTTGCGTTTCAATAATACCTACCACTATTCTTTATCAATTAGTTCAAACTTCTAAAATCTACTGGTACTAATTTACTTACACCAGGTTCTTGCATAGTTACACCATAAATTACATCTACTGCACTCATGGTTTGTTTGTTGTGTGTTACAATAATAAACTGAGAGTTGTCGCTAAATTTTTGAATCATTTGAGTGAATTTGCCCACATTGGCATCATCTAAAGGAGCATCAACTTCATCTAAAATACAGAATGGTGCTGGTTTTATTAAGTATATAGCAAACAATAAAGCAGTAGCTGTTAATGTTTTTTCTCCTCCACTTAATTGTGTAATAGAAGAAGGGCGTTTTCCTTTAGGTTTTGCTATAATATCTACACCAGTTTCAGCTAAATTTTCTGGGTCAATTAATACCATATCGGCAGTATCTTCTTCTGTAAATAATGCTTTAAATACTTTTTGAAAATTTTCTCTTACTTTATTAAAAGTTTCTAAAAATTGCTGGTTAGCTGTGGCTTCTACTTCTTGTATGGTTTGTAATAAACTATCTTTTGCCTGAACCAAATCGTTCTTTTGCTCTAAAATAAATTCATATCGTTTTTTCATTTCAGTAAATGCTTCAATAGCCATAGGGTTTACTTCTCCCATATTTTCTAAACGTTTACGAAGTCTATCGCTGGCAGCTTGCAATTCTTCTAAAGTGGTTTCGGTACTTCTTACTTCTTTTAATATTTCATCTAATTCTACTTTAAACTCTACATGCATACGTTCTTTCATGCCTGCAAGGTTTAGTTTTAAATCATTCAGTTTATCTTTTATGGCACTTAATAAGTATTCTATATTTTCTTTTTCTTTTACTTTATGTCTTATTTCACTTTCTTTTTCTTGCAAAGTATTGCGTAAATTATAATAAGCTTGGTCTGCTTCATTTAATTTCTTTTCTTCTGCTTCTTTGGTTTGTAGTAAAGCCAACAATGCTTCTTCACTTTGTAGCAAAGTAGTTTCGCCTAAGCTAATGTTTTCAACAGCTTCAGCAAGTTGTGTAGTATTGTTTTGAATTTGTAAGTGTAAATCTTTTAACTGATTTTGTTTAAAATCTAACTCTTGTTTTACAGTAGCTATTTTACTTTGTTGTCTTGTAAAGTTTAAATTGCTTTCATTAAAAAAAGTAGTGGCAGTGTTGTATGCTTGTTCTGTAGTTTGATAGTCTTGTTCTACAATTTTTAATTCATCTCCTGCCTTTTGTATTTCATTGGTAAGTGTGTTAAAAATTTCTCTTGTAGCAGCAATAGCATTGTGTTCTTCTTGCAACCTTGTTTCTATATCTTTTAATTTTTGCTGTGTATTTAACTGTGCTGCTTGTAAGTTTTCTATTTTATTTTTTACTGCAAAAAATTGATTGGTCAGTTGGTTTATTTCATTTTCTGTTTGTTTAATAGCATTTTCTTTTAATTGCTCATTAAAACTTATAACAGAATTATGGCGTAACTGAATTTCTGCTTTTAACGAATTTACTACTGCTTCTTGAAGTATAATTTCATCTTGTAATTTTTCTAAATTTTTTATACGCCCAATTTTTTTACCTTCAAATAAACCTACACTACCACCAGTTAGTGTATATTTTCCTTTTACATATTTACCTGTTTTTTCTAATACTACAGCACCATTTGAATTATTGATAGCTTCATCATTTTCTGCAATGAACACATTGGCTAATAAATGTTGAGCCAACTTGTTGTATTGCTCATCTACTTCAATTACATCTAATGCTTTGATTGTATTATTGGGTTGATGATAGCTTGTTTGGTTTTCTGCTAATTTATCTAATAAAAAAAAGTTGGCTTTTCCTTTTTTATGTTCATCTAATAATTGAATGGCTTTAAAACCATCTTGTAAATTATTAACTACATAATAATTCAAATATGGGTCTAACACATTTTCTACGGCTGCTCTGTATTCTTCTTTTACATAAATAATATCTGACAGTAATGGTGCTTGATGATTCCATGCAGCATTGTTGTGCAAGAATTTTACACTTTCAGGATAGCCGTCCATTGAGTCTATTAAACTTTTTAATAAAGCATATTCATTTTTCTTGCTATCTAATTTTCTGTTTTCTTCTGCCAATTCATTTCTTAAAGTTTCTAATTGTGCTTGTGTTTCAAAAATTTGTTCTTTGGTTTTTTGATGCTGTTCTTGCAGTTGTATTAAATCTGTTTTTTTCGTTTCTAATAAGGTTTCCTTTTCTGTGAGTTCATTAGCTTGTTGAGCTAATTGTTGTTCACGTTGTTGTTGTTCTTCTGTAAATTGTGTAACTGCTCTTTGCAAATTTTGAATAGAGGTATCAGCAACAGCTACTTTTTTTTCTGCATCAAATTTATTGCGTTGTATTTGCTGATATTGATTTCTTAAAGTATCTACACTTGTTCTGCTTTTATCAAAACTGCTTCTTTGATTGTCCATATCCAATCGGGCAGTTTCTACTTTTTGAGATAGTTCATTTAATTTACTTTCTTCCTCAGTTAAATGTTGTTGCGAAAATGCAATACTGTCTTCAGTGGTTTTTAATTGTCCTGCTGCTTTATCCAAAAAATCTTTTAAGTCGGCTTCTTTTTCTTTTAAATAATGTAATTTTTGAGAGGCAAGATTTTTGTCATTCTCTGTTGTACGCAATTTTTGCAATAATTCATTAAACTGTTGTTGTTGTGTTTGTAACGCTTTTTCTTGTTCTACAAAACCAGTTTTTTCTTGCTCTAAAGCTGCTTCATCTGTAGCTATTGTAGCTTCTAATTGTATTTTACGATTGGTTTCAGCCTCTTGCTGTTCATTCAATTCTTTGTAAGTAAGGTTAAAACCTTCTAACGATGCTTTGGCTAATTCAATAGCAATTTCTTTATACTCATTTTTTATTTCATAATACTTTTCGGCTTTTTTAGCTTGGCTTTCTAAAGATTTTAATTGATTATTTATTTCAAATAATAAATCTTCTATACGAGATAAATCTTGTTCTGTAGCATCTAATTTATTTTTGGCTTCTTTTTTTCTTGTTTTGTAAATAGTAATACCAGCAGCTTGTTCAAGCATTTTTCTACGGCTATTGTCTTTGTCTTTAATAATGTCATCTACCATAGCTAATTCTATGATAGCATAACTGTCATTGCTTACACCAGTATCTAAAAATAAATTATGAATGTCTTTTAAACGACATTGAACATCATTTAAACGATATTCACTTTCACCATTTTTATAAAAACGCCTTGTAACTGTAACAGTAGAAAATTCTGTTGGCAATAAATTTTTAGTATTTTCAAAAGTTAAACTAACTTCTGCTAAGCCGCTGGCACTTCTTGTTTTAGAGCCATTAAAAACCAATGCTTCTAAATTTTCGCTTCTTAAAGCAGATATTTTTTGTTCGCCAATAACCCATCTAATGCTGTCTATAATATTGCTTTTACCACAGCCATTAGGACCAATAATGCCTGTAATGCCTTCATCAAAACTGACAATAGTTTTATCGGCAAAACTTTTAAATCCTTTAATTTCTAACGATTTTAATTTCATACTAAACTACCCATTTTTAAAGTACTTGCGAACATAGTAGTTTTATGCTTTTAAAGAAAACACCAATTATGCAGTGTGTATAAGTGGTGGGAAAAAGGAAGTATAGAATTTTAATTTTAGCTAATTTGTGTTTAAATGTTGATTATTAATGGGTTTGTTTGGATTGTTTTATGATTAAACAATATTTAGGGGTTTGTTACTTTTTCTTCTCGGCATCTTCTCCTTTATAGGATTGAGTGTTAGCTAAAGGAAGATGTGTTGTAAAACATCTCCAATGCCCTTACCTTAGCACAATACTTTTGTATAAACATTACATTCAATATGAGTAAAATAACAAAACTAATTATCGCTTTGTGTTTGGTAACTAATATTTCATTTTCACAAAGTGATACAACTTCAAGCCAAAATATTTCAGACATTTTTGACAGGATTGCCAAAAGTTTGAAAAACTTTCAGTTAGATACAACCGATGCTCCTAATGATAAAATCACCAAAAAAATTATAGAGTTGAGAAGTTTAAGAGGCGGCTTTAACATTAATGAAGCAATTAATTTCAAAATTGAAGAAGACAAACAAAAAAATCAAGCCCCGAAAGAAGCGTTAGAGAAACTTGCCATTTTTTTTACATCAGGAAATGGTAAAAGATGGTTAGACAATGCAACTATTTGGATTTATAGACAACATTTCACTTATAACGAATTGAAACAATTAGTAAAATTCTACAAGACTTCAGCAGGAGAAAAAATGGCTACGAATTTCCCTGTTATTATGATGCAATCATTAAAAGCAGCAGAGATAATAAAAGAGATATTTATGCAGCAACAAAAAAAGTAATTTCTTTCCTGCATCTTCTTCTTCATAGCATTGTTATTATGTATTAATCAAACAATAATTTTTTTTCTAATTAGATTAATATTTCAACTTTCCAATTTTACCTTTTTCGCCAGCTAAAAAAACCAATTTCTTTTTAGGAGAAACCATACAAACATTAAAGCCTTCTTTGGTAATGCTAATCCAATCATCTCCTCCATCTTTACTATAATCTACTCCATTTGGTCCACAAGCTACCATTCTTTCTTTATCTATTAATTGTATGCAACTTCTATAACCATAAGGAGGGGCAGTATTGGGCGAAGCCCATTTTTTTCCTTTATTAGTTGTCCAATAAAAATTATCGTAAGTGCTATGGGGTATTTTATAATCGCCACCAATACAATAAAATTTATTTTTACCATCAGTAGCTATAGAAAATGTTCCTGTAGTTTCCACTCCTTGATTTATAGGTATTTGATAGCCAACACTTTTTTTATCTTCTTTTCCAATTAAATAAAAATTACTAACTAAGCCCCCTGTTGCAAAAGCATAGTCATAATCAGGGTGATTTAGCATTACAATATTAGTTCCACTTGCAGCAAATAAACCTTCACCTTGTCGTTCTGCTGGAGGCATTTTATACAATGGTTCTTGCTCCCAAGTTTCTCCACCATCTATTGTTTTAATAATAAAGAAAAAATTTCTTCCTGCATTACCAACATTAATAGGGTCGCCAATACATACACCTTCTTTATCATTTCTAAAATCCATAGCATCTAAAAACATGCCTTGCATATTTTTTGTAAAAACAACATTCCAAGTATGTCCTCCATCTTTTGTTTTTAAAATATAGGCAGGATTACCGACAGCCATAATAATAGCAGTATTGCTATCAAAAGCATGAATATCTCTAAAATCTTTTGTTTCAAAATCTTTCACTTTTATCCAAGCCCAGCTATTACCAGCATCTGTACTTTTGCCTATAGTACCATTGCTACCACTTACCCAAATTACTTCATCATTAGGAATACTCATACCTCTAAAACTTGTATTGGTGGGTGCTCCTGTTGTAAGTAATTGTACACCCCTCTTCTGTGCTGTTAATTGCTTAGTCAAAAAAAGTATTGTAAACAATAGCGTTATTATTTTTATTCTTTTCATACTATGTAATATTTTATAAAAACAAGAAAGTGAAAATACAATTATTGTGCTAATTTTATTTTGTAAGAAAAACGTTTTAAATAAAAAAATATTTTCTTACAAAGAAACATTGTTATAATTCTATATCTTTGTTCAGATTTTTTTATAACCTCAACTTTGCTATATGACTTGGAAACAAATGTTCACTTCATCGGTAGGCAAAAAGTTAATCATGGGCTTTACCGGAATTTTTCTTATTCTATTTTTAATTATACATGTAGCTCTAAATGCTTGTATTTGGGCTAATGATGGTGGAAAAATGTTTACACAGGGTGCTCATTTTATGGGTAGTACAGTAGTACCAAGAATACTTGAAATAGGGCTTTTTGCAGGCTTTATTTTACATGTAATACAAGGAATAATGTTAGAAATTGATAATAGAAAAGCCAGAGGGAAAGTGCAATATGCTGTCAATTTTGGCAATAAAGGTAGTAAATGGTACAGCAGAAGTATGGGTTTATTAGGCACAATTATTTTATTATTTTTAATAATGCACATCTATCATTTTTGGCTACCTAATAGAGCTAATCAAGGGTTTTTATTAGGAGAGGAAATTGATTTATATGCAACCATGAAAGAAACATTTAGTAATCTTTGGATAGTAATATTGTATGTTTTAGGTTGTATTTCTTTAGGCTATCATTTAGCTCATGGATTTCAAAGTGCTTTTAGAACAATGGGTGTACATAACAAACGTTATTTATCAATGGTTACAACAATAGGATATGCTTTTTCAATTATTGTTCCATTAGCATTTGCATTAATGCCTATTAGTTTTTATTTAGGCTGGATTCAATAAAATGAAGTAGTATTAAAAAAAATATTTTGAAAAATTATTTTGGTAAAAGTTTTATTATACTAAAAACTTGAAGCCATACAACTTGAAACTTTAAGGATATGTTAGATGCAAAAATTCCTTCTGGTCCAATAGAAAATAAATGGACTGATTATAAAGGGCACTGCAAATTGGTAAACCCTACCAATAAAAGAAAGTTAGAAGTTATAGTAATAGGTACAGGATTAGCAGGTGCAAGTGCTGCTGCCTCTTTAGGAGAATTGGGCTATAAAGTGAAAACATTTTGTTTCCAAGATAGTCCACGCCGTGCCCACTCTATTGCAGCACAAGGTGGTATTAATGCTGCTAAAAATTATCAGAATGATGGCGATAGTACTTTTCGTTTGTTCTATGATACAGTAAAAGGTGGCGACTATCGTTCAAGAGAAGCCAATGTATATCGCTTAGCAGAAGTGAGTGCAAATATTATAGACCAATGTGTAGCACAAGGTGTTCCTTTTGCAAGAGAATATGGTGGTTTATTAAGTAATCGTTCATTTGGTGGTGTACAAGTACAACGTACTTTCTATGCTGCTGGACAAACTGGTCAGCAATTATTAATAGGTGCTTATCAAGCATTAGAAAGACAAGTAGCTTTAGGCAATGTAACTCAATACTCTCGTCATGAAATGTTAGAAGTAGTTATTGTAGATGGTAAAGCAAGAGGTATTATAGCAAGAGATTTGGTAACAGGCAAATTAGAACGTCATTTTGGGCATGCTGTTGTATTATGTAGTGGTGGTTATGGCAATGTTTTTTACTTATCTACCAATGCCATGGGCAGTAATGTAACTGCTGCTTGGAAAGCACATAAAGCAGGTGCATTCTTTGGCAATCCTTGTTATACACAAATTCACCCAACATGTATTCCTGTAAGTGGAGACCATCAAAGTAAACTAACTTTAATGAGTGAAAGTTTAAGAAATGATGGAAGAATTTGGGTGCCAAAAAAACAAGGTGATAATAGAAAGCCAAATGATATACCAGTAGATGAAAGAGATTATTATTTAGAAAGAAGATACCCAGCTTTTGGAAACTTAGTTCCAAGAGATGTTGCCAGTCGTGCTGCAAAAGAAAGATGTGATGCAGGTTATGGTGTAGGTACAAGTAAGCAAGCTGTATATTTAGATTTTGCATCTGCCATAGAACGTTATGGTAAAATAGAAGTTACCAAACAAGGTAGAGATGCAAATAGTGCCACACATGAAGAAATTATAACATTAGGCAAACAAGTAGTTAAGGAAAAATATGGCAACTTGTTTGATATGTATGAAAAAATAACAGGAGAAAATCCTTATGAAGTGCCAATGCGTATTTACCCTGCTGTTCACTATACAATGGGAGGCTTATGGGTAGATTATGAGTTAATGACTACTGTAAAAGGAATGTATGCTTTAGGAGAAGCAAACTTTAGCGACCATGGTGCAAATCGTTTAGGAGCAAGTGCTTTAATGCAAGGATTGGCTGATGGATATTTTGTAATTCCTTATACAATAGGTAATTATTTAGCAGACGAAATTTATAGCAAAGCCATTTCTACAGACCATGAAGCATTTGTAGAAGCTGAAAAGAAAGTAGCTGACAGAATACATACTTTAATGAATATTAAAGGAAAAACATCTGTAGAAACTTTCCATAAACGTCTTGGTAAAATTATGTGGAATAAATGTGGTATGGCAAGAAATGAAAAAGACTTGCAAGAAGCTATTGTAGAAATTCAAGCATTAAGAAAAGAATTTTGGAAAGATGTAAAAATACTTGGTGAAATAAATGAATTTAATCCTGAATTGGATAAAGCAGGACGTGTAGCAGACTTTTTAGAATTAGGAGAACTAATGTGCAAAGATGCTTTACTTAGAAAAGAAAGTTGTGGTGGACATTTTAGAGAAGAAAGCCAAACAGAAGAAGGAGAAGCTTTGAGACAAGACAATGAATTTATGTATGTAGCAGCATGGGAATTTGAAAGTGAAAGCAGTTGGAAATTACATAAAGAAGCATTAAACTATGAAGTAATTAAACCTACTCAACGTAGTTATAAATAAAATGTATAAGACAATATATATTTTATTGTTCTTGACTTTTATTGCTTGTAATAATAAAGAAAATATACATGAGCATAAACCGTCATTATTAGGTCTTTGGAATGTACAATATATATCAGAAACAGATTTTGATATTAATGATAATGATACATTGAGAGGTACTTTTAAAGATACACTTCAAAATGTAACAATTTCTTTCAAAAAAGATAGTATCATTTATGCTGAAAACAATATTGATACTATCATCAACAAATATGTTTATCACAAAATCAACGATTCTGTTTTATATGTTCAAAATATAGTATCTAAAGATTCAATGAAATTGTATATTCATTACTTAGATACAACAAGATTATTGTTTACAAATATTAGGTTAGATGAAAAAAGAGAAGAACGATATGAAGTAACAATGGATTGTAATAAAAATTAAAAAAAATATATAACTAAAGCATTAGACTTATGGAACATTATAATATGAATTTGAATTTAAAAGTTTGGAGACAAAAAAATTCAAATACAAAAGGTAGTTTTAAAATGTACAGAGTAGAAAACATTTCATCAGAAATGAGTTTCTTAGAAATGTTTGATGTATTGAATGAGCAATTAATAGAAGTTGGAGAAGACCCCATTGCATTTGACCATGATTGTCGTGAAGGCATTTGTGGTGCTTGTTCTATGTATATAGATGGCAAACCACATGGACCATGGCATGGCAATACAACTTGTCAGCTACACATGAGGGCTTTTAAAGATGGCGATACTATTGTAGTAGAACCATGGCGTGCCTCAGCTTTTCCTGTAATAAAAGATTTAGTAGTAGATAGAACTGCCTTTGATAGAATTATACAAGCAGGTGGTTATATTTCTGTTAATACAGGTAATGCAGTAGATGGCAATGCTTTGCCTATTAATAAAGATAAAGCAGATGCCTCTTTTGATGCTGCTATGTGTATAGGTTGTGGAGCTTGTGTAGCAGCTTGTAAAAATAGTAGTGCTATGTTATTCTTATCTGCAAAAGTTTCTCATTTAGCATTATTACCTCAAGGCGAACCTGAAAGAAAATCTCGTGTATTAGATATGGTAGCACAAATGGATAAAGAAGGTTTTGGCTCTTGTACCAATACTGGTGCATGTGAAGCTACTTGCCCTAAAGAAATTTCTATCAGCTATATAGCACAGTTAAATAGTGAATACTTATTAGCAGGACTAACAAAAGAATAATTACTCAATGATATTTTTAATGCCAAAATAATTGAGCCTAATTAAAATATATATGGTGTTAAAAAATCTTTGCAATTATATTTGCTGTAATGAAGCCCCTAAGTTTTATCATCATTACTTACAACAGAGTTGCTGATACTTTAGAACTATTACAAAATATTAGTTCACTAAACAAAGCATCTGAATTATTAGAAGATGTAATCATTGTAAACAATGCTTCTGATGATGATTATACCCCTATTAAACATTACATTCAAGAAAATACTTCATTACCTTTTAATTTTATAGATGCTCCAGAAAATTTAGGTGTAACAAAAGGAAGAAATTTTGCCCTACAATTTGCTAAAGCAGCAATATGTATTTTCTTAGACGATGATGCCATTTTGCAAAATAAAGATGCTTTAGAAAATGTACTAAAATCATTTGAAGGTGTTGGAATGAATAACAGAGAAGTTGCCATAGTTTCTTTCAAAGTATTGTATTATGATAATCTTGAAATGCAAGTAAATGCACTGCCTCACAAAAATTTTAAAGAATATCAATCACTACCCTATTTCTTTACTTATTATTTTGCTGGTGGTGCTCATGCTATAAAAAGAAAAGCATTGGATGAAGTAGGCAATTTGCCAGAAACTTTTTTTTATGGAATGGAAGAATATGATGTAAGCTACAGAATTATTAATAAAGGTTATTGTATTAAATACGATGCATCTATCATTATGCTGCACAAAGAAAGTGCACAAGGGCGTAAACCTAAACATGAAAAACTACGAATGATGTGGGTAAATAAAGCAATAGTAGCTTACAGATATTTGCCCATTGGCTATTTTTATACTACTGCTATAATGTGGAGTTTACAATATTTAAAAGAAACTAAGTTTAATATAAAAGGCTTTGTAAAAGGTTGGAAAGAAGTGCTACAAATTTTTTCTTCAGAAAAGAGAACTATGTTAAACAAAAAATCTTTAGAATACTTGTATCAAACTAAAGCAAGATTATGGTACTAATTTATATACTCAAGTTTACTTTTTTAATTTCAGCGTTTTTAGTTTCTTTTTAAAGCTACTATCTTTAGTTTGCTGTTTTATAGGCTCAGTTGTAGTAGGCAAAGGCTTTTCGGCAGATTGGTGTATCAAACTTCTTTGCCTTTGTCCATATACTAATGATGAATCTATAATAGTTTTAAACTTTACAGGATTTTTTCTATAATAATGATAACTATCAAAAAATTGCTTAGATGTTATTTTATGAACAGCAAATATTTTTTGATATAAAGTATCTTTGGTAACTGCATATTCATTCAGTTGATAGTCTGTAGGGTTAGTAATTCTTATTAATTCATCAGCACATGTCATTTCCCAAATAATTATTTTCATAGTGTTTTCGGGTAAATATTTTTTACCAAAATTTCCAGTACATGAAAATAAAAAAAAGGAAAATGTAATAGCAGTAAATAATTTCATTAAATTATTTTAATTGTTCTTTATACTTAGTAATATTAGGAATATCTAATAAAGATAAAATACTCAATGCTCTATTCTTTTCTTCAAAATCGCTATTTTTAAAAATACCTATTAGTTCATTAGCTTTTCCTTGCATAAAAAATTGAACAAACATGGTGTTAGGATTTTCTTTATTAAAATTTTGTAATTGAGATAAGGCTTGTAAAATATTGTTTCTTGCTTCCTTATCTGCTTCATACATTTTGTCTAAGCCAGACCTATAATAAGTATATATAACATCGTGTACTATATTATATTTTGTGTTCATTAAATTTTCAGTAAAAAAATAACGATTGCGTAATCCATCAAAAACACGCCAGCCCGAAATATTTTTTCCTTCAGGTGCATTGTTTACAATGTTTTGTGCTTTTTGAAAATATGACTGTCCTCCTTTTGGCGAAAATGAATCATAATCCAAACCCATAATCATATAAGCATAATATGCAAAAATAGCTGTAAGGTTAGCAGCTAAAGCATCTGAGCCTTGTACCCTATTATCATTAAACTCTACTGGTTGATATTCTACATATTTAAAAGTAACATCGGGGTCCATAAAATTAATAAGAGCTGCTTGATAAGAAGAATTAAAAATAGGTCTTGCTGCTTGAATGGTTAATGAACCTTTATATACATCTTGCTCTGCTATACTCTCTAAATTCAATAAAAAATTACAAACTATTTTTTCATTTTCTTTAAATACATCTTTACTCCACTTTCTGTTATTTAAAAAATTGTTTAACTGTGTTTGCAATGTGTTGAAAATTTTCTTATCAACTGTTGAAGGTATTCTGCTGGTAATTACTGTAACTTTTGCTTTTAACTCTTGTGCATGAGTGTAAGTATTTATACTAACAGTAAAAAGTAATATCAATAAAAAATAACGATACATTATACAAAGTTTGAAATAAATGATACAATATCTTTGGCTACTGCTGATTTAGGTTTTACACTATATTTTTTTACAGTTCCATCTTTGTGTAGAATAGTAATTTTATTAGTATCTAATCCAAAACCAGCACCTTTTTGTTTCAGCGAATTTAAAACAATCGCATCTGCTTTTTTTGTTTTTAACTTATTCAAAGCATTTTCTTGTTCATTATTGGTTTCTAATGCAAAACCTAATAAAAATTGCTTTTTCTTTTTCACAGAACCTGCATAAGCTAAAATATCTTTGTTTTTAATGAGCTGAAGAACTAAATCTTTTTCTTTCTTTTTAATTTTTTCTTTTGCTGTTGTTAAGGGTTTATAATCTGCAACAGCAGCAGCCATTATTGCTATATCACATTTGCTAAATTCTTTTACTACAATATGATACATTTCATCTGCAGTATGTACATTCATTATTCTTATTCCTTTGTAAGAAGTAGTTACTTGAACAAATCCTGCTATTACAGTTACTTCGGCTCCTTGCAAATACAATTCTTCTGCCAAAGCAAAACCCATTTTACCAGATGAATGATTACCAATAAATCTTACAGGGTCTATTGGTTCGTGTGTGCCTCCTGCTGTTATTAATACTTTTTTTCCTGCAAATTCATTTGTTCTAAAAAAATGTTCTATAATATAATCAATAATTTCTTCAGGCTCTGCCATTCTTCCTTCTCCTATTAAGCCACTTGCAAGTTCTCCTTTACTAACTGTTAAAACATTAACACCATCTTTCTTTAATGTATTAATATTTCTTTGTGTTGTTGGGTGTTTCCACATGTCTTCATCCATTGCAGGAGCTACTACTATAGGACAAGTAGCAGAAAGCCAAGTTGCTAAAAGCATATTATCGCAAATGCCTACAGCCATTTTTGCTAAAGTATTGCAACTTAAAGGAGCAATAATAAAAACATCTGCCCAACGCCCCAACATTACATGATTTTCCCAATCATCATTTTCGGCTAACTCAATAATTGCTTTATTGTTGGCTAAAACAGAAAGTACTAATGGAGATACAAAGTCTTTAGCAGTTGGTGTTAGTACAATCTTTACATCGGCTTCTAATTTTTTTAATAACCTTATTAGCAATATTGTTTTATAAGCAGCTATACTGCCTGTAATGCCAATTAATATTTTCTTGCCTTTTAACATATATATTACCAAATATTAAAGATAAATAAAAACGACAGTAATTATACTGTCGTTTTAAATATTTTATAGAAAATTAATTATTGAAATAAATCTTCTTCGTTATTTTTTCTATAATAAATTTTGTCTTCTAAAAATTCTTCAGTAGCCAAAATAGCAGCATTAGGCATTTTTTCATACGCTTTAGAAATTTCAATTTGTTCTTTGTTTTCATGAATTTCTTCTAAATTATCGGTATGACTGGCAAATTCTTCTAATTTACCATGTAGCTCTTCTTTCAAAGAAACATTAATTTGATTGGCTCTTCTGCTTATAATAGCTATTGATTCATACAAATTGCCTGTTACCTTTTTAATGTCAGCAAGATTTTTTGTTTCAATAACATTGGTAGTATTAGCACTAAGCTGTCTTCTTAATTTGCTCATTTTTTATTTTTTTTATAAAGTTAGTTGATAAATTTTTGTATCGTTCAGACTCTTTTAAATATTTACTATCTTGAAATCTTTCAGTAAAATCGGCACACTCTGTAAGTACTTTTTCAAATCTTTCTTCTTGTTTTGAAGGTATGCTCATTTCGGCATATTTGTAATAAGATTTAATAACAAGAAACTTATATTCATCTGCTCTTTTAGAATCAGGAAAATTTTCTGAAACAGATGAATAGCTTATGGCTGCTGCTTTATAGAAACCTAAGTTATAATATAATTCAGCACTTTTAAAGTCTTTTAATTCTAATTTTTCTCTGCACAAATCAATAATATTAGAAGCATCTTTTACCCTTTCCGAAGTAGGATGTGTATTAATAAAGGCTTGCATTAAGCCAATAGATTTGTGTGTATTGGTTTGGTCTAACTCTACTTTGGGAGATTGTTTGTAAAAGCAAAATGCCCTCATATACTCACACTCTTCTGCTTTTGAACTACTGGGAAAAGTTTCTACAAAATTTTTAAAAAGGTTTTCAGCATTTACAAAATCATTATCATAAAAATAGCAATAAGCAAATTTGTAATAAGTGTCTTCAAATTGTGCTGTACCTTTTATAAAAGGAAAAACTTCTTCAAACAATATTTGAGCATAACGATATTTTTTTTTCGCATAAAACTGCTCTGCCATTTTTACTTTATATTGATAATCTTTGCTTTTTTGAATTTTTGAAAATTTTGAAGCACAAGATGTCAGTATAACTGCCAATGAGAAATATAGAAGAATTTTTTTCATGAAAGTGTGCAAAATTAAGGATTTGGCGGCAAATTATACAACTCAATTATACAAAAGCCATTCTGTTAGTTAATTATTATACAAAAAGCAGTATTTTTTTTCAAAATACTGCTTTCTTTTTCAAGTTTATTGCTATGATTATTATAGTGTTTTCAACACATCATTCATATTTCTTACAGCCACTGCACTTTTATTAAAAGCTGCTTGTTCTGTTTCATTTAGTTTGAAATCAATAATTTTCTCCCAGCCATTTTTACCAACAATAACAGGCACTCCCATACAAATATCTTTTTGTCCATACTCACCATCTAAAGCTACACAACAAGTAAATAGTTTTTTCTCATCACGTACTATGGCTTCTACTAAAGCAGCACCTGCTGCACCTGGTGCATACCAAGCACTTGTGCCTATTAATTTTGTTAAAGTAGCACCGCCAACCATTGTATCATTAACAATTTTTTCTTGTTGTTCGGCAGTTAAGAAATCTGTAACTGGTACACTATTCCAAGTTGCTTTTCTAATTAAAGGAATCATGGTAGTATCGCCATGACCACCTATTACAACTGCATTCAAATCTGATGGACTTGCACCTAACTGTTGGCTTAATTGATATTTAAAACGACTGCTATCTAAAATTCCTCCCATACCAATAATTCTATTTTTAGGTAAGCCTGTAGAATTAAGTGCTAAATAAGTCATTGTATCCATAGGGTTACTAATGATGATGATGATGGCATTTGGACTATGTTGTAAAATATTTTGACACACATTTTTTACAATTCCTGCATTAGTGCCTATCAATTCTTCACGTGTCATACCTGGTTTACGAGGTATGCCAGAAGTAATAACAACTACATCACTTCCTGCTGTTTTGCTATAATCGTTGGTGCTGCCAATAACTTTTGTATCAAAACCTAATAATGCTGCTGTTTGCATCATATCTTGTGCTTTACCTTCTGCAAAGCCTTCTTTAATGTCTAATAAAACCAATTCTGTTGCAAGTTCTTTACGTGCAATATTATCGGCACAAGTGGCTCCTACAGCTCCTGCACCTACTACTGTTACTTTCATAATAAAATGTTTTTTATATTGTAAGATGATTTTTTGCGTTGCAAATGTACAACTTGTATTTATACTGTATAAGATAAATCATGGTATAAAGTAAAAAAGCCTGCAATATTGCAAGCTTTTGATACTAACCCATATATAAAATTAGTTTAGTTTTTTATTTAGAGTTGTTACTTGTTGTTGTAAATTATCTACTATATCGGCTAATTGTCCTATTTCCCAACGCTGTATGCTATTGGCTTTTTGCAAAATATAAACAGCTTTCCAAACCTCTAATACATCTTCAGAATTAATGTTATAAGGCTCATAAATAGGATTATCACTCATAAGCGTTAATGTATTTTTAGGTTTTGTATTTTTAATTAATCTTTTATAAACTATACCATCATTTTTACTTAATAATATATAAGTATTACTGCTTTTAACATCATCTAAGCGTTCTATTTTTTCTCCTACTATTACACTACCACTTGGTGTAGGCATCATACTATCGCCAATAATTTCAAAAGCTCTGTAATCTCCTTGTGATAGCATGGGAAGTGTAAATGTATTTAACTCATCTAAAAAATTAGGGTCTGCATAACCATTCAAATAACCTGCTGCTGCTTTTTGTGGTACAAAATGAATTAAGCCTGCAGCATTGTTAGATAATTTCAACCTTCTTCTTTGCTCTAAATAATTTCCTTTATCTGTGCCTTCGGCAGATAAGTCTTTTAACAACAATTCATCTAAACTAAAATTGAACATAGAAGATATGGCTTCTAACACTTCTAATTTTGGTTCAGCCCTTTCTTCTTCGTAAGCACCAATTAAGGAACGTTTAATGTGTAATTTGCTGGCAAATTCTTCTTGTGTCCAAGAACGTTGTTTGCGTAAAAAGCGTAAATTTTTTCCTGCGTAACTCATAGCTAATTGATTTAGCTGCAAAATACTAACATATTTAGTATAAACCAAATAATTTTTGAAAAAAATTTATTTCTGTGTATGGTTATACCATAAAAAAAATAATGGGAAACGAAGAATCGTCTCCCATTTCAACCCTAAACCCTTAAAAAACTGCTACAATATTACTAATTATTTTCTTTTATAACTTTCGCAATACGATTAAAAAAGTTAAGGTTCGGTAAAAAAATAAAATTAATAGGTAAAATAAGAGATTGTAAATACTTTTTCGTACTAATATTTATTTGTGTGATAGTTTATCTGGATTTCTTTTGATAAAATCATCCCAACCTTTAAAGTTTTTTTGTTTTATAAAAATTGCATTATTGGTTTGATAATAATGGCAAAGTGCAACAGCAAGAGCATCTGTAGCATCAAAGTATTGTGGTTTTTCTTCTATTAATAAAATTCTTTGTAGCATTTTCCAAACCTGTTCTTTATCTGCATTTCCATTGCCTGTAATAGATTGTTTTACTTTTTTGGGAGAGTATTCTGTAACATCTAAACCTGCTTGAATTGCTGCTGCAATAGCAACACCTTGTGCTCTACCTAACTTTAGCATACTTTGTACATTTTTACCAAAAAAAGGAGCTTCAATAGCAAAAGTTTGTGGTTTGTATAATTTTATCAATTCGGCTACTTTGGTATGAATTTTTTCTAACTTTTCATAAGCATCTTTATAAGAGGTAAGTTTTAAAACATCCATTAATAATACTTGCTGATAGTTGTTTTCTACTTTTAATAAAGCATAACCCAAAAGTTGGGTACCAGGGTCTATACCAAGTATGATTGAAGAATTGCTCATTTGATAAAGATGATGATTTTGTTTTGAATGAAATTTTTCTAATTTATGCACAAAATAATTGCTCAAAAGTAATAGTATATTTTAATTACATTATTCTATACTATTTTTGGTTCTTAAATAGTACAATTAATTGAGTCAAATAAAAAAACTTGCTGGCGAAACCATGTGGTATGGATTAAGTTCTATAGCTGCAAGATTTATTAACTATTTACTTACCCCCTACTTAACTTATAAATTTACAGAAGCTGCTTATGGCGAAATGAGTATTATTTATGCTTTCATTCCTTTTATGAATATCATTTTTACTTATGGAATGGAAACTGCTTACTTCCGTTTTGTAAATAAACATGACGCAAAACAAGTGTTTAGTTCTATTTCTATTTCTATACTTATTTCTACATTCACCTTTTCTATATTATTAATCTTATTTCATAAACCATTAGCTACATTACTTACCATACAAGAGCATACAGATTATTTGTATTGTGCTTTAATAATTATTGTTTTAGATGCTTTAACTACTATTCCTTTTGCTAAATTAAGACAAGATGGAAGACCAATTAAGTTTGCAGTAATTAGAGTTGTTGGCATATTAATCAATATTGCATCTATTTACTTTTTTTTAAGTATTTGCCCTGCATGGTTAAAAGAAAATCCTAATCATTGGTGTAATAAATTTTATCATCAAGATTGGGCAGTTGGTTATGTTTTAGTTGCCAATATTATTCAATCTGCATTTACTTTATTGCTTTTATCTAAAGAATTTTTTGCATTTGAATGGAAGTTTAATGCAACACTTTGGAAAGAAATGATATTGTATAGTATGCCATTAATTATAGCAGGTTTTGCAGGAATGATTAATGAAACTTTTGATAGAATTATGCTTGGTTGGTGGGCACCTGTAAACTCTCTTGAAGCTGCCAAAGCTGAAGTAGGTATTTATGCTGCATGTTATAAACTATCTATTTTAATAACATTGTCAGTACAGGCTTTTCGTATGGGTGCAGAGCCTTTCTTTTTTAAACAAGCCAAAGAAAAAAATGCTCCTGAAACCTATGCTCGTGTAATGAAATTTTTTGTTATTACACTTTGTTTTATGTTTTTAGCAGTTGTGCTATACTTAGATATTTGGAAACATTTTATTCAAAACCAATCTATGTGGGTTGGTTTAAAAGTAGTGCCTGTTTTGCTTTTAGCCAATATGTTTTTAGGCATTTATTATAACCTTAGTATTTGGTATAAATTAGGAAACAAAACTATTGCAGGTGCTTATATTACTGTTATAGGTGCAGCTATTACACTTGCTATTAATTACTTTTTTATTCCTTACTATAGCTATATGGCTTGTGCTTTTGCCACATTTGCTTGTTATGGTAGTATGATGTTGGTTAGCTATGTATGGGGACAAAAAGAATATCCTATTCCCTATGCTTGGAAAAAACTTTCTGCTTATATTATCATATCTGTTCTTTTGTATTTTGCACACAATGCTATTATCCAATTTTACAGTATATATTGGTTTAATTTTCTTGCTGCTACTTTATTAATAGGGTGTTTTGCTATATTGGTTTTTGTATTAGAGAAAAAAGAAATTAACAAGCTACCTTTTATAGGAAAAAGAATGGACTAATTATTACAAAGTAATGACATAAGATGTATTCTTTTCCCACTCTCAACAATAGAGTTTAGTAATTTTGCCTTATAATTTAATAGTAATGAAAATAGTCATTATAGGAGGTGGATTTGCAGGATTAAAACTTGCCAGAAGCCTCAATAATAAAAAAGGTTTTGAAATAACTTTAATTGACAAATTTAACTTTCATCAATTTCAGCCATTATTTTATCAAGTAGCTACTGCTGGTTTAGATGCAAGCAATATTTCTTTCCCATTAAGAAAAGTTTTTCATAAAAGTAAAAATGTAAGAATACGTTTAGCCGAAGTACAAAGTATTGATGCAGAAAAAAATTTAGTAATGACCAATATTGGTTTGTTTGAGTACGACCATCTTGTAATAGCTACTGGTGCAGATACTAATTTTTTCGGAAATACAGTTTTACAAAAAAATGCTTTTGCTATGAAAAGCACAATAGAAGCATTACAAATAAAATATAAAATTCTACAAAATATTGAAAACGCTTTAGTATTAAAAGATGCAACTGAAATTGAAAACTTATTGACTGTAGTAGTAGTAGGTGGTGGACCAACAGGTGTAGAAATTAGTGGAGCATTGGCAGAAATGAAAAAATATGTTTTACCCAAAGACTACCCTGAATTAAATTTTGCTACTATGAAAATTTATTTGTTAGAAGGAACTGGTAGAACATTGGTATCAATGAGTGAAAAGAGTAGCAAACATTCTTTAGAATATTTGCAAAAATTGGGTGTAATAGTTAAAACAAATGCTTTGCTACAAGAATATGATGGCAAAATTGTTAAACTAAAAGATGGCTCTAAAATACAATCTAATACTGTAATATGGGCTGCTGGCATAAAAGGAAATGTGCCAGAAGGAATAGATACCAACCTTATAGTGCGTGGCAATAGAATTAAAGTAGATAGATATAATAAAGTGCTCAATCAAAAAAATATATATGCTTTGGGCGATGTGGCTTATATGGAAACACCACTATATCCTAATGGACATCCTCAAGTAGCTAATGTAGCCATTAATCAAGCTAAAGTATTGGCTAAAAATTTTTTAAAAATTCAATCATTTCAACAAAATTTAGACGAATTTGAATATAATGATAAAGGAAGTATGGCTACTGTTGGACGCAATCTTGCAGTTGTAGATTTTCCTAAACCAAAAATGCACTTTAAAGGTTTTATTGCTTGGTATATATGGATGGGTTTGCACTTATTTTTATTAGTAGGTGTAAAAAACAGAATACAAGTTTTTATAAACTGGATTTATAATTACTTAACGTATGACCAAGATTTAAGGTTAATTTTTAAAAACCCTACAAAAAATAAAAGTAAATAATTAAGGTAAAGAAATTGAATTGAAAACTGATGCCTTATGAACTATTGAAACTTTCAGAAAACCACAGAGACACAGAGAACACAGAGCCTTTTTTGATGCCTTGTTTCGTGTCTTCACAAAACAATAAAATTGCTCTATCTGACAAATATTTTATTAAATAAAAAGTGGTTCGTGAGGGCACTAACTATGGCAAGGGGAATAATAAAAGTTTGGATTATTCGTTTTTTTTATAACTTTAAAACCAAAATATACCGAACACCAAGCCCAGAACCGCTTGTGTGTGTGAATATAGACAACAAAAAAGAAACAAAAATGTTAGCGACACTTGACAAAAATAGTATTCTACCAAAAGACATGAACAATTTTATTTGGGGAGACGAAATTATAACTAACTATTATACAAATTATTACAAAAGTTTAAATTCAAGACAGCTTGATAAACAATTCAATAGTGACATTTTATCTTTGGTTAAGGTGTTGAGTAAATTGCCTGAACAAGATAGAAAAAAATGATTGAAGTTTTGTCAAGCGTCATAGAATATTACATTGAAAACAAGTTTGAAAAAGAGTTGGAGTTCTCTTTTCATAGACTATTAAGATTCTAACAAGTTATGGCAGAGAACAAAGACAACAACGAAAAAAACGAATTAGTAAAAAATACTGCAAGTATAATTCCAGAGGAAGTTTTAAAAGCTCTTCCTGTTGAAGAACGTGGTAAAATTTTAAGTGTTGTACAACAATCAATGTTTCAAGGTGTTGTCAGAAGAGGCAATCCTATTTCAGAGAAAATTACAAGTGAACATATTTCAACCTTATATAGAGAAATCAGATAAACAAGATATTCGTGATAGAGATGAAAGAAAGAGCCAACGAAATCATAACACTTTAATTCTCGTTATTGGACTCGCCTTTTTAGGTTTTCTTATCGTTTTCCTCAAAGATGACAAAGAACTTCTTTACAAAATCATCATTGCTATAATTTCTTTTGTGGGCGGTTTTGGGATTGGTAGAACAAATCTCAAAAAAGAAGATTAACACTACGCACAACAAAAGTATTTTTTTCTCAACAATATCTCCTCACAAGCCAAAGAGAAGAAGATGCTGTAAAGAAGCAGTAACTCTAAGAAAACTCCTCATAAACAAATCATACTTTATTTTTGCCAAGAACATTTTATACATGGTAAACGTTCCTTCTTGTAAATAATAAATATAGTATGAACAAAATATATGCTTCTATCATAACCATTGGAGATGAACTTTTAATAGGTCAAGTAATTGATACCAATAGTGCTTACATAGCTCAAGAACTGAATAAAATAGGTATTTTAATTAAGCAAAGAGTCGCTATTGCCGATAATGAAAAAAACATCAAAACTGCATTGGACGAGGCTTTTAAAACCTCTAATATTATTTTAATGACTGGAGGATTAGGACCTACCAATGATGACATAACCAAACAAGCATTGTGCAATTATTTTGGTGGAAAAATGATAATGCACACTCCTACCCTTCAACAAGTAACATATCTTTTTGAACATGTATTTAAAAAACCAATGATTGAAAGAAATGTGCAGCAAGCAGAAGTGCCTGATAATTGCATAGTGCTAAAAAATGAAAAAGGAACAGCACCAGCATTAATGTTTGAAAAAGACAATAAAATTTGTATTGCTATGCCAGGTGTGCCTTATGAAATGAAGTGGATAGTACAACATCATATCATATCTATTATTCAAGAAAAATTGATAACCGGTTTTGTAGAACATAGAACATTATTAACAGCAGGTATAGGAGAAAGTTTTTTGGCAGAATTAATTAAAGAGTGGGAAAATAATTTGCCTTCCGATATACAATTAGCCTACTTACCTAAGTATGGAATGGTAAGATTAAGGCTTTCAAGCTATGGATTTGATAAAACACAATTACAACAAAATATATCTACAGAATTTGAAAAGCTAAAAGCATTGGTAAAAGAATATTTAGTAACCGATAAAGACCTTCCTTTAGAATTAGTTGTTTCTAATCTTCTTAGAGAAAATAATAAAACACTTGCTACTGCTGAAAGCTGTACAGGTGGCTCTATTGCAAGTGCTATTACTGCCAATGCAGGAGCAAGTGATATTTTTAGTGGAGGCATTGTAAGTTATAGCAACTATGCTAAAAATAAAATATTGCATGTGCCAGAAGAAGCCTTAAACACCAAAGGAGCAGTGAGCAAAGAAACTGTAGAGTATATGGCAAAAAATTGTTTAGCATTATTACATACAGATTATGCTATTGCAGTTAGTGGAATAATGGGACCAACTGGTGCTACCCATGATAAGCCATTAGGATTGGTTTGGATTGCAGTAGCCAATAAAGAAAAAGTAATAGCCAAACAATATCAATTCAAATATGATAGAGAAAGAAATATACAACATACTGTTATTACTGCACTAAATATGCTGAGAAAATGTATTATTGCCGACTATCAATAACCAAAAAAATAAAAATATACTTAGAGAAGCTATTGGGTAAATAGTTTTTACACTTCATTTGCACCCTTTATAGTTATTTTGCAATAATGAAATTTTCTGCATTAAAAAATATAACCCTATTGCTTATTGGAATTTTATTGCTACAAACTTATGCAGAAGCACAACGTACACTTGAAATAGATAGACAAGCAGGAGGACGTAGAGGTACAGGATATGACAGTCAAGGGAGACCAGCACCTAATAGAAAATCTTCAGGAGATTCTTTACAAAAAAGAGATAAATACGCAGACTCTATTACTATTTTTTATAAATATTACGACTCTTCTGCTATTAGAACATTAGACTCTTCTATAAATGATTTTGCCAAAAAATTTGCTCAACCATATTATTATCAAAATAATGGGAATTATGGCACTGCTGCTCGTTCATTATTATTTAATCCTTTAATGAAAGCTGGATGGGATGCAGGTTTTCATCAATTTGATATATATGATTATACCATAGAAAATACTAAATTTTTTCAAACCACCAGACCTTATACAGAGCTTGCTTATATTTTAGGCTCTAAAGCAGAACAAACAATCAATGTATTGCATACACAAAATAAAAAATCTAACTTCAACTTTGCATTAGCATATCGTTTTATTAATAGCCCTGGTAGTTACAAAACACAAAACAATAATCATAACAATATTCGTTTCAATGCTGCCTATCATACCAATAACAGAAAATATGCAGCCATGCTTATTTGGGTTTCTAACAAACATGTTTCATCTGAAAATGGTGGATTAAGAGATGCTTCTTTTTTAGATAGTCTTTCTTTTAATAATCCTTTTCAATTAGAAACAAGGTTGGGTGCATCGGGTGCATTTTCTCAAAATCCTTTTAATACCAATATTTCTACAGGCAATATGTATAAAAACAGTACAATATTATTCAGGCACTATTTTGATATAGGTAAAAAAGATTCTGTTTTTAACCAACAAGATTCTGTATATAATAAAATATTTTATGCAAGATTTAGGTTGCAACACATTTTTAAACTTCGCAATTATCATTATACATTTATAGATAAAAATGTGGTTGATAGTAATTACCAAAAATATCTTGGTCTTTCATTGCCCAATAATGATAATATAAGTCTAAAAAACAAATGGAATATTGTAGAAAATGAATTAAGCATCATTACTTTTCCTGATAAAAATAATCAAGCACAATTTTTAAAAGCTGGTACAGTTATTCAAAATATTAAAGAAACATCTTCAGACACTATTACGCACAACAATTACAACTTATCCCTTACAGCAGAATATAGAAACAGAACAAAAAATAATGTTTGGGATATTGAAGCAAATAGCCATCTTTATTTAGCTGGTTTAAATAGTGGCGATTATGCAATAATGGCTACATTAAAAAGAACCTTGAGCAAAAAATTTGGTTATTTAGCATTAGGTTTTCAAAATGTCAATAGAACGCCATCTGCTATATTTGAATTAGGCAATTTTATGGTAAAGCCAAACAATATTTCTAACAAAGAAAATACTATCAGGTTATTTGCAGGTTATGAAAATCCTATCAAAAATTTTAGCCTTTCAGCAGAATATTTTTTAGTTAATAATTATACCTATTTTGATAGTATGTTTTCTGCCAAACAAGAAAGCACTTTGTTTAATGTTATACATATTGCAGCTACCAAAAAAATAGCATTGGCAAAACACATAAACTGGTATGCAGAACTTCATGTACAACAAGCTACTGCCAATGCACCTATCAATCTTCCACTCATACTAACAAGAAATCGTTTTGCTTTTGAAGGGAATTTCTTTACCAATTTATTTTTATCAACAGGGTTAGAACTAAGGTATTACACTAATTACAAGCCTTCTGGATATTCTCCATTAACAGGTCAATTTTTTTATCAAAATAGTTATAGTGTAGCTAACAGACCAGAAATAAATTTATTTTTAAACTTTCGCATAAAAAGTTTTAAAGCATATATGCGTTTAGAAAATTTGAATACACTGATACCAGGTAAAGGAAAATATAATTTTGTTTCTCAAAATTATGCAGCCAATGGCTTATGGTTTAGAACAGGTATTTGGTGGAATTTTGTAAACTAATTGATGTACGCTATTATCATCATTTCTTATAACTATTCAGCTTTTAAACATTCTAACTTAGCTAATAAACCAAATCTTCATAAGCTGCTTGTAATTCGTTGTAGCTATGTTGGTCATTGGCTTTTTTTGCAGCAGCCATGCCTTTTTCATACCATTCAATAGCTTGTTCTTTGTTGTTATTTCTTTCTAATAATTTGGCTAAATGGTAATAACTACCAACATAATCAGGAGAGTCTTGTAAAATATTTTCAAACAAAACTTTAGCATCTGCATCATTGCCCAATTTAATATATTCTAATGCTAAAGCATGACGCAAAAAATTATCTGTTGGAGTAGATTTTAAAAATTCATTTAACTGTTCTATTCTATTCATATTTAACTAAATTAATATTATTCAAAAATTTCTTTCTCTGTTTTAAATGAATAATTGCGTTGAGATATATAACTAAATGCAATAACAACAACAGATGTAAGCACTTTTGAGACTGTAGCTGGAATATGAAAAATTTCAACAAATAATTTTAAGCAAAAATAATTAATGCCAATAGAGCCACATAACACTACAAAATACCTAAATAACTGTATTCTTTTCTTTAAGGTTGATTCTTGAAATACAACATACCTGTTTAAATAAAAACCAATGGGAAAAGCAACCCAAAAAGCAAATAAATAATCGGCAGCAATATGTCTTTTAAGAGCTATTTTATCAGTTATATGTACAGCCTCTTCAGTAAAAATATAATGAAATGCAATAAAATATAGAGCAATACCCAATAATGTATTAGTGCCTCCACAAACTGCATATCTAAAAGTTTGTAAAGGCATTATTTTTTTGAATAGTGGATAGAAAAAATCTACTATTGCCAAAATAATATTTCTTATTCTATTGTGTATGGAACGCATAAATAATAAGAAAGCGAAGATAGTATGTAAATAATTAGCTTTGCATACATTTTTAAAAATTAAACTATGAATGTTATAGAGCAAATAAAGATGTCTGTAGCAGTAGCTTTTGCTGATTTGTATAATGTAGAAATTGTAGCAAAAGACATCTTGATAAATAATACAAAACCAGAGTTTGAAGGAGATTATACCGTAGTACTTTTTTCTTTTGTAAAACAACTACAAAAAAAACCTGAAATATTGGGTAATGAATTGGGCAATTATTTAATAACAAAGCACCATAACCTATTTGAAAAATTTAATGTAATAAAAGGTTTTTTAAATATAACTATTAGCGATAAAGTATGGCTACATTTTTTACAACAAGAAAGCAGCAATAAACATTTTGGTATCAATACTTCAAGCAGCCATAAAGTAATGGTAGAATATTCTTCTCCAAATACCAATAAACCCTTGCACTTAGGACATTTAAGAAATAATTTTTTAGGATGGAGTATTGCTGAAATTTTAAAAGCAAATGGTCATGATGTGATAAAATCATGTATTGTAAATGATAGAGGTATTCATATTTGTAAAAGTATGATTGCTTGGAAAATGTTTGCCAATAATGCTACACCAGAAAGTACACAAACAAAAGGAGACCATTTTGTAGGAAACTATTATGTGCAATTTAATAATGAATATAAAAAACAAGTAGATGCATTAATAGCCAAAGGAATAACAAAAGAGCAAGCAGAAAAAGATGTTCCAATTATGAAAGCAACACAACAAATGTTGTTAGATTGGGAAGCAGGAAACCCTGATGTAATAGCACTTTGGAAAACTATGAATAGCTGGGTATATGCTGGTTTTGATGAAACATATAAAAAAATAGGTAGCAATTTTGATAAAATATATTATGAAAGCAATACTTATTTATTAGGAAAAAATTTAGTAGAAAAAGGATTAGAGAAAAATGTTTTTTATAAAAAAGATGATGGAAGTGTTTGGATAGATTTAACAGAAGATGGTTTAGATGAAAAAATTGTTCAGCGTAAAGATGGTACTTCTGTTTATATAACACAAGATATTGGCTTAGCAGAACAGCGTTATAATGAATATAAAGCCAATGAAAGTATTTATGTAATAGGCGATGAACAAAATTATCACATGAAAGTGTTGAAATTAATTTGTCAAAAATTACAACTTCCAAGTGCAGATGGCATATATCATTTAAGTTATGGAATGGTAGAATTGCCAACAGGCAAAATGAAAAGTAGAGAAGGCACTGTTGTAGATGCTGATGATTTGGTAGCTGAAATGATACAAATTTCTAAACAAAAAACAGAAGAATTAGGAAAGGTAAATGATTTTACCAATGCAGAATTAGAGGAACTATATCAGATGATTGGTTTAGGTGCTTTAAAATTCTTCTTGCTTCGTGTTGACCCTAAAAAGAAAATAATATTTAACCCAGAAGAAAGTATAGATTTTCATGGCTTTACTGCCCCTTTTATTCAATACACACATGCAAGAATAAAAAGTATTATAAGAAAAAATGATATAGCTGCATTAGCAGAAATTTCTCTACTTACTTTAGAAAAAGAAGTGATAAAACAATTAGAACAATTTCCTGCTGCATTGGTAGAAGCTGCTCAAGAGCATGACCCAAGCAAAATGGCAATTTACATTTTTAATACTGCTCAGTTATTTAATTCATTCTATGCTCAACACTCCATTACACAAGCAGAAAATGAACAAAAAAAACAACTTCGTTTGCATATTGCACAGCTTACTGCTCAAGTAATAAAAACAGGAATGAGTGTTTTAGGTATTGGTGTTCCAGAAAGAATGTAATACCAATAAGTTCATTGCTCAAAAAAATAGGAGGTTGAATATTTTTCAACCTCCTATTTTGGTAAAGTACTAAAATTTTATACTATACTATACTATACTATACTATTCTTACTCATCATCATCTGTATTTAAGTTTAATGGATAGGTGTAAGTACCTTCATAACCTGGGTAAATACCATCTAATCTTGCTTTTCCTTTAGCATTTTCTAATGCTACTTTTAATTCATCAATATTTTTAATATCTACACCATTAACACTTGTTATCACAAAGCCTTCTTGTACACGTGTTTTTGATAATGCTTTATTACCAATTTTCTTAACAACCACACCACCTTGTATATCATTTGTAGATGCTGTATTAGCATCTACATTTTCTAATACACCTCCTACTTTATCTAATATTGTTGGTTTAGTTACTATATCTGTATTGCCTATTTTATTTTTTAAAGTAACAGTTGTAGTATTTACTTTTCCATTTCTAACGTAAGTAATTTTTACTTTATCGCCAGGTTTGTATAAAGAAATTTGTTCTTGCATTTGTGGACCACTTGCTATAGCAACTCCATTAATGCTGGTAATAATATCTTTCTCTTTAATGCCTGCTGCTTTAGCTGCACCTCCATCTGTAACACCTAATACAAATACTCCATCATTGGGTTTCCAAATATTGCCATATTGTTTGCTTAATTCTTCTTGTTGTTTTTCAGATAATCCTTCACCTGGGTAAGATACTCCTAAAAATGCTCTTTGAACAGAGCCATATTTTATCATATCTGTAATTGCTTTCTTTACTATGTTTACAGGTATTGCATAAGCATAGCCTGTATAATAACCAGTAGGCGATGCAATAGCAGAATTAATACCTACCAATTCTCCATTTGTATTAATTAAAGCACCACCACTATTACCTGGGTTTACAGCAGCATCTGTTTGTATAAAACTTTCAACAGGTGTTTTGCTTTGGCGTTGATTAATATTAATGCTTCTTGCTTTAGCACTTACAATACCAGCACTTACAGTTACATCAAGATTTAAAGGATAACCAATAGCTAAAACCCATTGTCCTAATTTTACATCATCGCTATTACCATATACTAAGTAAGGAAAATCTGAACCATCAATTTTAATAACAGCAAGGTCTGTACTTGGGTCAGTACCAATAACAGTTGCTTTGTATGTTTTTTTATTGGTAAGCGTTACATTAATTTCATCAGCAGCATCTATTACATGGTTGTTGGTAACAATGTAACCATCTTGACTAATAATAACACCACTACCACTTGCTTGTTGCTCAGGTATTGTTTGTATTCTTGGACCATTAAAAAATTCATCAAACATATCTCCTCCAAACATATCACTAAATGGGCTTCTATAACGTGGTGAATTATTGGCAACTTGTCTGGCTTTTGTTTTTGTTTTTATATGCACTACTGCAGGTGTAGCACTTGTAGCAGCAGCAGAAAAATCTATTGAATTGCCTGGTGCATATTCATTATCAAAAAACTTTGCATAGTTTACTGGTAGTTTTCCTTGCTCTTGTGTACCAACATATTTGTTTTGCATCCATTTACCATAACCTATTACACTCAAAACAGCAGTAACTGAACTTATTGCTATAATAGCAGCTAAATTCTTAAAATTTGTTTTCATGTTTTTTCTTTTTTAAATTTTTTCTATTCTAATTACAAAAGGTTTTTTATTCAAAAACTGTGCCTTTTGATGTAGCAAATTAGTAAACCTGTTGAAAAGGCAGTATAACTTACGATTGATTTAACAATCTTTTACGATGACATATATTACAAATGTAAAATTCTGTAAAATTTTATACTAAGAACTTGTTTAGACTTTTATTTTTTTACGAATTGTGAATAAAAAACGCTGTCAGCCTTGTCACATTGAGCCTGTCGAAATGTGTCGAAGGCGAGGTTTAAAAAATATGCTTCAATTAATCGGTTTCTACATGTTTCGAGAGGCTCAACATGACAAAACCTGACAACTTTCACTTTTTTTAGCTTCGTGTATATTAAATTGATAAAAGTCTAAACAAGTTCTAAAACTTATCAATAACAATGTTTGTATTTTGAAAAAAAATAAAAAAGGCAAAAGAACAATTCTATTTCTTTTGCCTTGTGTTTAACAGGAAATATCACCTGCTGTTACTCAAGCAATGTTAGTTGCTTTTATTTGAACACTAAAGTAGTATTTTTTAGCCTAATTATTCTATATTTTCTTAGATAAACTTATGCACACTACATTGTGCTTTAAATGTGCATTTTGGCTTTCTTGGCTAAAAGTTCTTCTACAGTTTCTCTATACAATTCATCTGGTACACAACAATCTACAGGACAAACAGCAGCACATTGAGGTTCTTCATGAAATCCCTGACACTCTGTACACTTATCAGTTACTATATAATATGTATCCACACTAACAGGTGCATTTCTTTGTTCTACATCAATAATAGTTCCATCCATTAAAGTAAAATTTCCTTTTACTGTTGTACCATCTGTAATTGCCCATTCTACACCTCCTTCATAAATTGCATTATTAGGACATTCAGGTTCACAAGCACCACAGTTAATACATTCTTCGGTTATTTTAATTGCCATAATAAAAAATTTTGGGTTAGTGAATGTTTGATTCAAAAGAAGGCAAATTATACAGCCTTACATTTGCAACTTCAAAGTTAAAGATAAGATAATGACTTTACAAGAAAGAATTAATTTATTAGAAAAATTAGGTGCTTATATGCAAAGCAATTATGAAGAATGGAAAAGTGTGCAAGAAAGAGCTTATGCAGAAAATGCTTGGTTTATACCAACATTTATTAGCACAAGTATTCAAAACATTGTTCAAAAATTTTTACAGAAAGAAATATTAGAAGCATGGGCTAAGCAATACAATATTGCCAATAACCATACTAATACAAAAAAAGTAGGTGTAGTAATGGCTGGAAATATTCCCCTTGTTGGCTTTCATGACTTTTTATGTGTGTTTATGTCAGGAAATCGATTATTGATAAAAACTTCTTCTAAAGATTCTATACTAATTAAGCATATTGTAGCAAAAATGGAAGAATGGAATGAAGATGTAAAAAACTATATTCAGTTTGCCGAAGTTTTAAAAAAATGTGATGCTTATATAGCAACAGGTAGCAATAATAGCAGCAGATATTTTGATTATTATTTTGGTAAATATCCACATATTATTAGAAGAAATAGAACGTCTGTTGCTGTATTAACTGGTAAAGAAAGTAAAGAAGATTTGGCTTTGTTGGCAAATGATATTCAATTATATTTTGGTTTGGGTTGTAGAAATGTTACCAAATTATTGGTACCACAACAATATGATTTTATGCCCTTAATAGATGCTTTAAAACAATACGAATATTATATAGAATATCATAAATACAAACATAATTATGACTACCATTTAGCCTTATTAATTATGGGCAATAAAGTGTACATGAATACAGGCTCATTGGTTATTACAGAGAACAAACACCTCTTCTCTCCCATCAGTCAATTACATTATGAATATTATGATGATGCAGCAAATGTTATCAATGATTTACATAATAATAATGATGTGCAATGTATAGTTGGTACAAACTATGTACCTTTTGGTGTAGCACAACAACCTTGCTTAACAGATTATGCAGATGGAGTAGATACGATGCAGTTTTTGATGAATTTGTAAATACTAAAATTTAGGACACAATGGAACATTTTTAGAGCTATTATCTCTATTGAAAAAGCCTGTATAAGAAATAGAAAGTTCCATACCTCCTCTACCTTGACTTACTGTTTTTAATTGAGAAACATTGGTATCGTAACTAAAAGAAAATGCAAATGGATGATAGTCTAATCTTACTACTGGTATAAAAGCATCTTTAGCTCTCATAAATGCCCCTACATGAAAAGTATATTTAGGAGCTTCTATATCATCGCCTATTTTATAAGAATAAATAGCACCACCAATTAACTCTGTATAGCTTCCTTGTTTTGAATAATCTGCATGAATGGTGAAATAAGATGTTTCATTTAGTGTGAACTTAATACCAGTTGAAAAAATTACTTTAGCTTGAAGTTCAATATCAGGATTTTTATAAAAAGAATTTTTAGGTCTGTTTAAATGATGATAAGCAACTCCTACAAAATAATTATCTTCTTCTTTACCTCCAATAGTAGAGTTAAAACTTAAACCCACACTTCCATCTAAATAATTAAAGTTAGAATTTAAAAAAGTTTCTCCATCAGCCAATGAAGGGTTATAACCATTGCCATCATATTGATTATTGGTGGTTATTTTACTTCTATCAAACCTACGTTGTACCAAACCACCCATAATGCCTAAAGAAAGATATTTATTTTTTTCTCCACTTAAAGATTTATGATAATTAAAAGCTGGTAAAATACTTGTAGTAGTTAATGCTGCTGCACCTGCTTTATCATATAATAATTGCATTCCTAAAGTGATAAAATCATCTGCCTGACCAATTGGTTTTTTATATTCTACATTAAAAGAACCTGTAACATAAGGTGTAGTTATAGATGCCCATTGACTTCTATAAATTCCTTGAAACCTATAATCTCCCTGAAAAAGACCAGAAAAAGATGGATTTCTTAAAAAAGGGGCTTCAAAAAATTGTGAAAAATGCACATCTTGAGCAAAAGATTTATTTGCTTGACATAATAGCCACAAAACTATTACAAACAGGTATTTATGGATACGGCTCCTCATTGTATGAGATATTGGGTACTGATAAAACGTACACTTTAATAATTTTATTGTATAGCCTGTATTCAAAATAGATATTTTTATCGTAAAAGCATAATATTTCCTTTTAAGTTCATTACCTGACTGTTATCACATACTACTTCTATTACATAAACATATACATCTGCTGTTAATTTTTTTCCTTTATAAGTACCATCCCATCCATCTAAAGGATTATTGGCTGAGATGTTTAACTTGTTAAATACAACCTCACCCAAACGATTAAATACTTTCATGCTTCTTACAGCAAACAGTCCTTTTCCTCTTACATAAAACACATCATTTACCCCATCATTATTAGGAGAAAAAGTATTGGGTATAAAAACATTATAGCCATTGCATAATGGTTCAATAGTTACTTCATCTCTTGAAAAACAACCACCAGGGTTTGATGCTTCTGCAATATATTTTATTTTATCTGTAATAGTTGCTATAGGCGATGGACAATCATAACAACTTAACCATTTTGTAGGCAACCAACGCCATGTTGTAATATCAGATGAATTGGTAGTTGAAAGTGGTATTGTAGTACCTACATTGGCTTGTATCAAATTTTCTACAATATCAAATTGAGGAATTGGATAAACCTTAATTTCTACAGAAGCCGTATCTGTAAAACAACTTTTATTATCTGTGGCAATAACAGAATATACAGTAGTTTGCTGTGGTGATGCTATTGGATTTTTAATATTAGCATTGTTTAGCCCTGTTGTAGGTTGCCATGAATAATTATCTGCATTGCCAAAAGCACTTAATTGTACACTACTTCCTACACACAAAGTATCATTTGATGAAATGCTTAATGCAAAAGGATGAATTACTTCTATCATAACAGAATCGGTAGCAATACACCCAAAATTACTATATCCAGTTACTTGGTAAATAGTAGTAGAATCAGGTTTTGCAATAGGATTTGTACAACTTGTACAACTTAATGTAGTATCTGAAAACCAAATATAAGTATTGGCACCAGAAGGATTGAGTGTTATGTTACTTCCTTTACAAACAAATGTGTTATTACCTGCATCTACATTAGGCAAAGGATGAATGGTTACTATTTTTTGCACTGTATCTGCACAGCCAACAGCATTATAAGAAATAGCAGTGATAGTATAATTACCTAATGTTTGATATTGTTGTAATAATGGATTTTGTAGAGTAGATACATTTCCATTACCTAAATTCCATTGCCAGTATAAAGTATTTGTATCGCTTTTGATAACTAAGCCATAGTATTGTATAGAATCAAAAATGCAAGCATCTGCTACTGCTGTAATATCAATTTCAGGCGTTTGTACTACATTAATTGGTGCTTGTAAAGTATCTGAATTTGTACAGCCTAATGATGTGGTTACTTGTAGTGTTACAGTATAATTGCCTGTTTGATTATAAAAATGCTGAGGATTTTTTTGTGTAGATGTAACGCCATTGCCAAAATTCCATAAATAATTTGTTACAACGTCATTAATTACTTCTGTAGAATCTAAAAAATTAAGTTGTACCGAATCGCAAAATTGTGTTTGTGGAACTTTGATAAACGTTTCTACTCCTGCAACTTTAATAGTATCTAAACCAGCAACAGTAACTTGACAACCAGCAGAATCTATTAGAATCATATTTGGTTTAAAACTACCAGGTATGATGTAAGTATGAGCAGTAGTAGAATCACTTGATGAAGTAACTACTCCATCTGCAAAATCCCACATAAATATGGCATTGTTTTGTGTGTGTGCCGAAAAATTTACAATAGTTGGAGAGCAAAATTGAATAGGACTATATGTAAATGTGCCAGTAGGACCACGTACTACAATATTTTTTTTCATAGAATCTACACAACCACCATAACCATAGGCTTTCAATGTTAAAGAATAGATACCTGCATAGTTATAAAAGTGAGCTGGTGTATCTAAATTTGAATTTCCACCATCGCCAAAATTCCAACTTACACTTGTAGTATTGGTAGAATTGTTTGCCACCTGAATAAGAAATGGATAACATAAGCCTAAGGTATCGCCTTGAATAAAATTAAAATCTGCAACAGAGTTAGCAACTTCAATATACTGTGGTTTTACAAGTGTATCTATACAGCCAAAAATATCGGTAATTGTTAATTGCACATCATAAAATCCTTGTGTAGCAAAAGCATGTGCTGGATTAGTTTGAGAAGATATATTACCATCGCCAAAATCCCATTCATGGCTTAAATTTACTCCTTGAGAAAAATTAGTAAACTGTATATTACTATTAGCACATTGTAAAGTATCAGATGCATAAAAATTGGCAAAAGGTTTTGTAATTTGAACTGCATTATTTTTTTGTAGTGTATCATAGCAACCAAAGTCATCTGTTACTTTTATTTGTACATGATAAAATCCTGTATCATTATATTGATGTATGTAAGGTGGAGCAGTTAATGTATCTGAAGCTCCATCTCCATAAAACCAAATAACCTGTGTTATATTATGCAAACCATCTGTTAGAGAATTATCAGTAAAATTGATAGTGCCATTTATACAAGTACCTGCTGGATTTGCAAAGTCTGCTTTAGGTCCATAAATAATAATTGGAACTGCATTAGTAATTGTATCGCTACACCCTGCTCCATCAATAACAATTAACTGAGGATTATAATGACCATTATTAATATAAGTATGTGGTATAGTATCTAAATTACTGCCTGCTATAGCAACACCATCACCAAAAGACCAAGCATAATGTACAATGTCTGATGATGTAGTATTGCTAACATTGAAAAGAACATTTGCATATTTACAATAAGCCGTATCAATGGTAGAAAAAGTAGCATTAATATCTACAATAGGTACAAAAGCAGTTGCACTATCTACACAAGCACCATTGGTTACAATAAGTTTTACATTATAACCTCCTAATGCTGTATAAGAATGAACAGGATTAGCTAAAGAAGAAATATTTCCATCGCCAAAATCCCATAAATAAGTTAATGCCCCTTTAGATTCATCAATAAACCTTCTTTGAAACGGGGTATCGCAATTAAAATTAATTTGAAATTTTGCAACTGGTGGATTTATATAAATGTAATCATCTATTTGCAGTGTATCTTTACATGAGTTATTAGACACAATTAATCTTACATTAAAAGAACCAGTATCTGAATAATTATAAATAGGATTTTCTAAAGTAGATGTACCACCATCTCCAAAATCCCAAAACCATGTTGTAGCATTTGGAGAAGATAAACTGGTAAAAGTTATATTATTTTTTGCACAAGCATTTACAGGTGTGGCAGTAAAATTAGCAGTTGGTTTATCATAAAGTTTTATAGCAGTATTATAAGTTAATGTGTCTTTACAGCCATTTACTGTAGTTACAATAACCTGAATGGTATAAAAGCCTGTATTTTGATAGGTATGAGTAGGTGTATCAGCAATAACCAAAGGAGTTCCATCGCCAAAATCCCATTCATAAGTTGCAACAGGGTCTAAGGTTTGTACATATACACCAAAAGCTGATGTATATGGGGCACAACCACTATATGGAGCACCTTGTGAAAAAGTTATTATATGAGGTGGTGCAATAACCACTGCATTATTTTTAGTTACAGTATCTCTACAACCAGCAGCATTTTCTGCAATTAATGTTACATTAAAATTGCCTTGTTGTGAATATGTATAAGAAGGGCTTTGTTGAGTAGATGTACCACCATCGCCAAAGCTCCATTGATAAGATGTAATATTAGGTGCAGTAGAAGAAAAATTGATAGCTAAAGGAACTACACAACCTCCTAATGGTGTATTGGTAAAAGCAGCATTTGGTTTAGGATTTATTGTTATAGATTTTGTCATGGAATCTTTACATGTACCAAAATCTGCAACCAATTTTACATTATAATTCAAAGGAGAAGGAAAAGTATGTTGAGGATTGACTTGTGTAGAAGTAGCTGCACTACCAAAATACCAAGTATATGCAATAGGTGTAGGTGTTGATGTACTTGTAAATGTTGTAGGAGCATTTACACATTGCCCAGTATATGTAAAATCCGCATTAACAGTTCCAACATTGACAATATTTGGTTTAATTAAAGTATCATTACAACCATTGTTATTTTTTACAATTAGAGATACAGTATATGTTCCATTATTGGTATAAGTATGTGAAGGTGTTGTTTGTGTAGAAGTAGCACCATCACCAAAATTCCATTCATAACTTAAAGTACCTGTACCAGATGATGTATTGGTAAAACTAATATTGGCTGGTAATGTACAATTTGTAGCAGATACAACAGAAAAATTTGCATATACACCACCAGGCACATTAATATAATTGGGTTTATTTAATTGTTTTGTACATCCTTTACTATTGGTTACTTTTAATGTAACAGTAAAACTTCCTGCTACTGAATAGGTATGCAGTGGGTTTTGTTGAGTAGAAGTATTACCATCTCCAAAATCCCAAAACCATTGTGTAATATTTCCTGAATTGGCAATACTTGCATCTGTAAATTGAACTTTTAATGGATAGCATCCTGAAGTAACTGAAGCATTAAAATCTACTGTTGGAACATCATTTACAACAATATAATTTGTTTTAATAACAGTATCTTCTCCAATACTATTTATAGCAATTAATTTAACAGTATAAATACCAGGGTTTAAATAAGAAGTAGCGGGGTTTTGTTGTGTTGAAATAACGCCATTGCCTAAATCCCAATTCCATTGAGTAGGATTATTGGTAGAAGCATCTGTAAATTGAACAATTAAAGGAGCACATCCTTCTTGTACATTGGCAGTAAAATTAGCAACAGGTTTTTGGGCAAAACAAACAATACTCAAAAAGCATGAGCATATTACTAAGAAATTATTTCTACATAATATTTTTTGTTTTATTGTAAACACAAGGGTACTATTATGATATAATTATATAAGATTAAGAAATCATATACAATGTTGCTTTATAATAAATGTATTTACAAATATATGATATACATGCTTTTTTTACCTTAATAAAGTAATACTTCCTTTAGATGGTATGCTTACACTATTATCACACATAATTTCAAGGCTATAAACATACGCATCAGTAGGTTGTTTAATGCCTTTATAGGTGCCATCCCAACCAGCATTCATATCATTTGCTTGAAAGTTGGTTTTTTCAAAAACCATTTCTCCCCAACGATTAAATATTCTAAAACTTTTAATAGTATAAACACCTTTTCCTCTTGGATAAAATACATCATTTACACCATCGCCATTGGGTGAAAATGTATTGGGTACAAAAATATTTCCACCATTACATACTACTATCACTTTTACTTCTTCTCTTGCTACACAATTACCATCATTGCTTGCTACACAAGTATAAGTAATAGATTCTTTGGCTACCATTGTAGGAGAAGCAATGTTTGGATTATCAATATATTTATTTGGTGTCCATTTCCATTTTGTAACATCTGAAGAGTTATTTGTTTTTAGCACAACAGAGCTTCCTGCATTTACAGTAATATCATTTTGTTCTATATTCATTTGAGGAATTGGATATGTTTTTACATGTACATAAGCTGTATCTGTAAAACAATTATTATTGTCCCAGCCCAAAAGCATGTATTTCATTAAAGTATCTTTTGCAGGTTTAATATTTACTTCTGCACTATGTTCATTATCTATATATAATGTAGGATACCATTGATAATTTTCTGTTCCAGAAGCTGTAATTTTTGCAGTTTGACCAAGACATAAAGTATCGGCTTTTACTACATTTATTTTTAATGGCTGCTGAACCTGAATAGTTACTGAATCTGTGGCATCACAATTATACATTGATGTTCCTTTTACATAGTATGTTACAGTAGTAAATGGTGTTGCTATAGGATTTGCTATGCTTACATTATTTAATGATACAACATTTCCATACCAGTTGTAAGTATTGCCTCCAGTAGCTTGTAATGTTATAGATTGATTTCTACAAAGGAGGGTATCATTTCCTGCATGTATATTGGGTAATTCATGTACTTGAATATTTTGTGTAGCAATGTTATAACACCCACTACTATTGGTGGCTTTTACTTCTATTAAATTATTTCCTGCTAAAGAAAAAGTTTGTGCAGGAGGATTTTGAATTGTATAAGTATTGCCATTACCAAAATTCCAATTCCATGCAATAGTTGATGTATCTGGGTTAAGATGAATAGCATTAAACTGTAAACTACTATTTAAGCAAACAGAACTATCGCCTTCTATTTTTATTGTAGGAGAGCTAACTACTTTTATAAAATTGCTATAAGTAACACTATCTGAACAGCCTGTTTGTGTAACTACTTTCAATTTTGTAGTGTAAAAACCATTTGCATTGTAAAAAGTATAAGGATTGGCTTGTGTAGAAGTTTGTCCATTGCCAAAATTCCAAACATACTGAGTAACTACATCATTAGTAGCAGATGAATCTATAAATTGTATAGTAGCAGAATCACAAACAGTAGTAGAAGGAACAAACATTGCAGCATGAATATGTTTTACTTGTATAGTGTCTGTTCCTAATACAGGAACACGACAACCAGCAGCATCTTCTAAAATTAATTTAGGTAAATAATGTCCACCAGTTGTATAAGTATATGAAACATTATTTTGTGTAGTAACATTCGTAACACCATTATTAAAATCCCAAGTATTGGAAACAGTATTTTGTGTAACTGCTGAAAAGTGCACTTGAACAGGATTACAAGCTATTGTAGGTGTATAACTAAATGTGCCTGTTGGTCCATTGATGATTATTTGTTTAGATGCAGTGTCAGCACATCCTCCTGTATTGTTTACTACTAATTGTATTGTATAATTACCTGGATATACATATAAGTGAGATGGATTGATTTGAGTAGAAGTACTTCCATTACCAAAACTCCAATAATGATTACCTGCATATAAAGAATTGTTGGTAGCATTTACCAATAAAGGAGGGCAAACAGCAGTAGAATCACTAATAGAAAAATTAGCTACTGGATTATATACTTTTATATGATTTATTTTTACCAATGTATCTGCACAACCTAATGGGTCAATAGCAGATAAACGAATAGTATATGTTCCTTCATTTGGATAATTATGTTCAGGGTTTGCTTCTGTGGCAGTATTTCCATCACCAAAATTCCATTGATAAGCTAAATTATTGCCAGTAGATTGGTTAATAAAACTAACAGTTGTACCAGGGCAAACCAATGTATCATTTTCGGTAAATGCTGTTGTCGTTTTGGCTATTTTTACTGCATTATTTTGATACACACTATCTACACAACCATAGCTATCAGTTACTTTTAATTTTACACCAAAATTTCCTCCTAAAGTATAAGTATGAGAGAAAGGAGCAGATGAATAATTGATAATATTTCCATCTCCATAATCCCATGTCCATTGTGTTATAGCATGTATTCCATCTGTAATACTTGCATCAGTAAAATGAATAGTAGCACCAGAACAAACTTGTTCAGATGGTGAAACAAAATCTGCTTTTGCTCCATAAACCTGTACTCCATGATTGCTAAACAATGTATCTACACAACCATTTTCATATTCTATTTTTACCCACACATTATAGTGCCCAGCATTATGATATACATAATTTTCAGAAGGCACATTACCTGAAGAAGTAGGATTATTTTCACCAATATACCATGTATATGTTGCAGCTATGGCAGTATTTCCATTTTCAACTCTATAATTTACATTAACATTTTTACAAGTAATGCTATCATAAATTTTCAACTCTCCTCTTTTATCATCTACAGTTACTGTTTTTATTTTTGTATGTGCACAATCGCCATTTGTTGCAGTTAATTTTACTTGATATGTGCCAGATGCAGTATAAGTATGTGTTGGATTAGCCACTGTAGAAGTAGTGCCATCACCAAATTCCCATAAATAAGATACTGCTCCTCTTGAACTATCTGCAAATACTACTTTCAATGGATTATTACAATCATCTACTTTGTAAGTAAATGCTGCTATTGGAGGTAAAACATGTATATAGTTTGGAATAGTTAATGAATCGGCACATCCATTACTCCAAACTACCAATTTTACAGAACGCCAACCAGTATCTTGATAATGGGTTAAAGGATTAGGAACAATAGCATGTTTTCCATCTCCAAAACTCCAATACCATTGGTCAATAGGAACATTGGTTGTTAAATCTGTAAATTGAATACTGGAAGATGTACATGCTTCTCTAATATTTGCTTCAAAATTTACTATAGGTCTATCTCCTACTCTTACAGCATTATGAATGGTTAAAGAATCTGTGCAGCCATTTAGTGAAATTACTTTTAGCTCAACATGATATGTTCCTGCTGTAGTATAAGTGTGTAAAGGATTTTTTTCATTAGAAGATGTACTATCGCCAAAATGCCAAATATATTGTACAATACTGTCATTATTAGTAATAGAAGGCTCAAAAGCAACATCTAATGGCACACATCCTTCTGCAGGTGTTATGCTAATAGAGCTTATTTTTAAAGGCGTAATATCTATATAATTATTTTTTGTACTAATATCGCTACAACCATTTTCACCTATTACATTTAATGAAACAGTATAATTGCCAAAAGAAGAAAAAGAATGGGCGGGGTTTTGCAAGGTTGAAGTATTACCATCACCAAAATTCCATTGGTAAAACTTCCCACCCATTGAGTTATTTGTAAATTGAACTTGAAAAGGTAATGAACAACTTGCTGTATCTAATGCAAAAAAATCAGCATTTGGTTTGGCTAAAACCTTAATTGATTTTTCTACAGAATCAATACAAGAGCCAAAGTCATTAATTAATTTAATAGTATAAATACCTTCAGTAGTATAAGTTACAGATGGATTATTTTGTGTAGAGAAAGTTCCATTTCCAAACAACCAACTATTAGCAATAGTTGAAGGTGTAGAAATATTAAACAAATCTAACTGAGTACCTGCACAAATAGAATCTGGTAAATTAAAATTAGCTTCTACTGTTCCTATATTAATAATATTTTGCTTTTTGAGTGTATCTGTACAGCCATTTGAATTGTGTACTATTAATGTTACTGAATAAGTACCTGCTGTCATATAATTATGTACAGGATTTGCTTCTGTAGAAGTAGCACCATCGCCAAAAAACCATTGATAGTTTAATACTCCTGTACCAAATGATGTATTGCTAAAACTAACAGACATAGGAAGTGTACAACCAACAGCATTGGCTGTATGGTTAAACCCTGCTTGTAAAGAGCCTTCTACTTTTATCAATTTATCTTTTTCTATTGCACTAAGACAGCCATGACTATTGGTTACTTTAAGTTTTACATTATACTCTCCCAAAGTATTATAAGTATAAGTAGGATACTGAACAGATGAAATACTTCCATCACCAAAATCCCATTGCCATTGAACAATAGAATCTGACAATGAAGAACTTATATCTATAAATTGAATTTTTAATGGAGAACAACCATTGGTATTATTAGTAGTAAAATTTACAACAGGTTTATCAAATACAGTAATATAAGATGTTTTAACAATAGTATCAGTTTCATTATGATTACCAACAATTAGTTGTATGGTATAAGTACCAGGTGTAAAATAAGTTGTTGAAGGATTTTGATGATAAGATATTGTGCCATTGCCCAAATCCCATTTCCAATAAGTAGGATTGCCAATAGATGTATCTTGAAAATTAACCAAAATAGGAGCACACCCAGAAATGCTATTAGCTTGAAAACCTGCTTTTAACTGCTGTGCATTAGCAGAAACAAGAAAGAGAAAAATAATCGCTATCGTACTGACAAAATATTTGTAGTACGAAACCTTAACGGCTTTCATAGTTTGGAATTTGGATATTGGATAATAAAACCTTGCCTTATTATAACTATCAACAATTATTTTTTATTGTATAAAGCATTATTTTTTTTATACCTAAAATGAAATTTTTATTTCAATAAATTATATATTATATTAATAATCAGTATTTTAAATACAATAAATTAAATTAGGTAAAATATTAATCAAAAAAGACAAACAAAGTATATAGCACACAATACATACTAAAGTTTGAATATACTGCTACAATAAGCAATGGCTAAAAAACCTATTTGTATAGGGAGATTGACCCTATAAATACAGAAAATGACCTTGTAAATGACCCTGTAAAAAAGAAAATAGTAGCTCATCTAAAACAAAATCCACATACCAATTATAGCACATTAGCTGAAAAAGTTGGTTATTCAGTAGCAACAATAAAACGACATATACAAGAACTTAAAAAATTAGGCTTAATACAACGCATTGGAAGCGACAAAACAGGGCATTGGAAAATTACTGAATAAGATTACTGTACAATCACCACTATTCTGTTATAACCCAAACTAAACATAAATTATCAAAAACAATATATTCTAATAGCAATAATTGTTGCTTAAAATACACTTGCACTACCCCATTATCAGCATAAGTAAAAGGCTCTATGCATATCATTTCACTAAAATTTACACTGCCCTTACCCCACCATTTAAAAACAGCCTCTTTACAACTCCACAATAAGGTTAAATAATTAACCAACCCTTCTGTTGGTGCATGAATATTTATTTGATGGCTACTAATTTCTTCTTGATGTAAAAATTTATTAGCTAATGCGTAAATTTTTTCAGTAGATATTTCTATATCTATACCTACATTATGAGTAGTACTAACAATAGAAGCAGCATAATTGCCACAATGAGAAATTGAAAAATGCAGGTTTTTATTAGATAAAAAAGGCTTTTTAGTATTGGTTATTTCTATTTCATTATAAGGAAATGAAGGATATAAAAATTGCAATAAATAACGCCCAGCCAAATGTTGTAAACGCTTATGGGCATGTGTTATTTCTCTTTGAGCAATAGCAACATGATGAAAAAAAATTTCTTCTTCTTCTATTTTCCAAATTGCCAATTTTGTGTGCTGATTAATATTTTTTTGATAAAACAAAGGCATAGACAAATTTCGGGTTTTAGTGAAATGAAATAAGATTTTTGTTTTATTTGCAAATAAAGATTATTTAATTACAATGATACTAACAGATAAACGCATTTTAGAAGAAATAGAAAAAGGTACTATAAAAATAGTTCCTTACAATCGTGCAGACTTAGGTAGCAACAGTTATGATGTGCATTTAGGCAGCACATTGGCACGATATATAGATAATGAATTAGATGCTAAAAAGCATAATAAAATAGCCTATTTTGATATACCAGATGAAGGTTTTGTATTGCAACCAAATGAATTTTATTTAGGTGTAACTCTTGAATACACAGAAACACATGCTCATGTTCCTTTTTTAGAAGGCAAAAGCAGTACAGGACGCTTAGGCATTGACATTCATGCTACTGCTGGTAAAGGTGATGTTGGTTTTTGTGGCAACTGGACTTTAGAAATTTCTGTAAAACAACCAGTAAGAATATATAAAGGAATGCCTATTGGACAACTCATTTATTTTCCTGTTGAAGGCGAAATTGAAGTAAAATACAACGAAAAAGGCAATGCCAAATATAGTGGACAACCCAACAAACCTATTGAAAGCATGATGTGGAAAAATAAGTTTTAACTATGACCACCAAGAATGGTATGTCCCATTTTATCTCTTTTAGTAGCTAAATATTTTTGATTGTAAGTATTGGGTTTAATTTCTATGGGCAATACTTCTACAATTTCTAAACCATAACCAGCTAACCCTGCTCTTTTCTTAGGGTTATTACTTAGTAATTTTAGTTTGGTTACTTGTAATTGTCTTAATATTTGAGCACCTACACCATAATCTCTTTCATCCATTTTAAACCCTAAGTGTATATTAGCTTCTACTGTATCCAGACCTTCTTCTTGCAAAGAATAGGCTTTTAATTTATTGATTAATCCAATGCCTCTACCCTCTTGATTCATATATAAAATAACACCTTTACCAGCAGCATCTACCATTTGCATAGCTTTGTGTAATTGCTCTCCACAATCACAACGAAAACTGCCCAATATATCTCCTGTAAAACAACTACTATGTACCCTTGTTAAAACTGGCTCATCTTTCTCCCAAGTTCCTTTTATAAGTGCCAAATGTTCTGCTCCAGAAAGTTTTTCTTTAAATGCTATTAAATTAAAATGTCCATATTTTGTAGGCATATCTACAGATACCAATTCTTCAATTAAACTATCTTTTTGTAATCTATATTCTATTAAATCTTTAATAGAAATAATTTTTAAATTTAATTTTTGAGCTATTTGTTTCAGTTGTGGCAATCTTGCCATGCTGCCATCTTCATTCATAATTTCTACCAACACTCCAGCAGGTTCTACACCAGCCAATCTTGCCAAATCTACAGTAGCTTCTGTATGTCCTGCTCTTCTTAATACACCACCAGATTTAGCTTTTAAAGGAAATATATGCCCTGGACGGCCTAAGTTAGTAGGTTTAGTAGCAGGGTTAATAAGGGCTTGAATTGTTTTAGAACGGTCATGTGCAGAAATGCCTGTACTTGTTTCATCACTCACTAAATCTACAGAAATGGTAAAAGCTGTTTCATGAAAAGAGGTATTAGCATGTACCATTGCTTGTAAATCCAATTCTTGACATCTTTCTTCTGTAAGTGCTACACAAATAAGACCTCTGCCCTCTTTGCTCATAAAATTAATAATTTCAGGACTTGCAAAACGAGCAGCAATAATAAAATCACCTTCATTTTCACGGTCTTCATCATCTACTACAATAAGCATTTTGCCATTTTTAATATCTTCTATTGCTTCTGTAATTGTATTTAGCATATATTATTAAAATTAGTGGGCAAAGGTAAGTTGGTTTAAATGTAAATTAGTTAAGTAGGTAAAAAGATTTCTTCTTACGAAAAACGCTGCATTTGTTTTACACCTATTATTTCACAGGTTATAAACAATCTAAATAATTTACAATTTGTTAATAGTATGTTGTATTTTTTATGCTAATTTTCATTTTCTTTGCATAATCTTAAAAATTAACAATATGTTCAAACAGAAATTACTACAGTTAGCTTTAGCAATTTTTTTGCTACCCGCTTTTGTTGTAGCTCAAAACACAACCAGTACAATTAGTGGTACAGTTAAAACTAATACTGGAGAGCCTTTAACAGGAGCTACTATCATAGCTACTCATGAACCAACAGGAGCACAATACAAAGTGCAATCTCGTTCTGGTGGCTTTTTTAATATCAGCAATATGAACCCTGGCGGACCTTACAATATTCAGGTTTCATTTGTAAATTTTCAAACTGATAAAAGAAGTGATATTTATCTTGGATTGGGCGAAACCTACAAGATAGATTTTGCTTTAGTAACAAAAGCTGATGATTTAGGCGAAGTAACTGTAAAAGCTACTACAAAGAAAACAACAGATTTTTCCAGTAAAGGTGGAGCAGAAACTTTTATTACTAAAGAAAAAATGGAAAATTTACCTACTGTGGGTAGAAACTTACAAGATTATCTTCGTTTTGTGCCACAAGCAAAAATTGCAGGTGCCGATGGTAACTTAGCTGGTGTTTCTTTTGGTGGACAGAATAATCGTTATAACTCTTTTTATGTAGATGGTGCTGCTAACAATGACCAATTTGGTTTAGCTGGTTCTGGTACTAATGGAGGTCAAACTGGTTCATCGCCTATTTCTATAGATGCTATTGACCAAATTCAAGTTATCTTATCGCCTTATGATGCTTCTATAGGAAACTTTACAGGTGCTGGTATTAATGCTACTACAAGAAGTGGTACTAATAAATTTCAAGCATCTCTTTACACATTCTATCGTAACCAAGACCTTACAGGCAAAACACCTACAGGAGATAAAAGTGCTGCTACTAAATTAGCTGACTTCTCAAGCAAAACTTATGGTTTTAGAGTTGGTGGACCTATTGTTAAAAACAAAGCTTTCTTCTTTTTAAATATTGATATGGTAAGAGATGAAAGACCTCAACCATGGACAGGTACTTATGCAGGTAATACATCTTTAGCAAGTGCTGATTTTACCAATTTATTAAATAAAATTTCATCTTATGGATATGACCCAGGTGGTTTTATGAATAATGTAGAAGAAGTAAAATCAGACAGACTTGCAGCCAAAATTGATTGGAATATCAATACACAACATAAATTAACTTTATCATACAGATATGCAAAAGCTGATAGATTTAATGTTCCTACAACATCAAATACATCTATCAATTTTTACAATGGTGGTTATTTAATGCCCAATAAAACACATTCTGGTTCTGCTGAATTGCGTAGCTTATTCAAAAAAGGTCAAACAAACAGATTATTATTAACCTTTACCAGAGTAGTAGATGACAGAAATCCTTTGGGTAATCCTTTTCCAAGAGTTACGGTAAATGATGGTTCAGGAAGATTTGTATTTGGTACAGAAAATTTCTCTGCTGCTAACCTATTAGAGCAAAGCAATTTTGCCTTCTTAGATTATTTCAAATTTACAAAAGGAAAACACAATATAACTATTGGTACAGACAATGAATATACCAAAGCAAGAAACGTTTTTGTTAGAGATAATTTTGGTACATATACATTCCAAGATGTAGCTTCATTTATCAATAATGGTCATCCATCTGTATATTCTCGTTCATTCTCTTTATTAGATAATGTAACTGGTGATGCAACAAAAGCAGCAGCTAAATTTAGCTTTGCTCGTTTATCAGGATTTATCAATGATGAAATTACTGTAGGCGATAACCTTACACTTAATATAGGTGTTCGTATAGACTATACAAGATTTTTACAAAACCCTACACACGATGATTATTTTACTTATGTAGCAATGCCAAAAATTGCTGCTTATTATGATTTACAAGGAGCACGTTCTGGAAAAATTTCACAACCAAAAGCAAGTATATCTCCACGCTTTGGATTTACTTATAAAATGCCTGATGAAGGAGTAGTAATCAGAGGTGGTGCTGGTTTATTTGCAGGAAGAATTCCTTTGGTATGGCCAGGTGGTGTATTTAATAATACAGGACGTTCAGTAGGTGGTTTTGGTTTAAACTCAGTAGCAGCTACTACAGCAGCAAATTTATATTTCAATCCTGACCCATACAATCAACCTACAGCTCAAAGTTTAGGAATTGATATTAGTAATACTAAAGGACAAGTTGATTTAATAGCTAAAGATTTTAAATTGCCTAAAGTATTCAGAGCATCTTTGGCTTTTGATAAAAGATTTGACAATGGTTGGTCTTTAACAGCAGAAGCTATCATCACCAAAAATATCAATGAAATCTATTATCAAAACGTAAATATTTTACCTCCTACATTGAAAGTTACAGGACCAGATAATCGTAATACATATTCTGCTACAGGTTCTGCCCCTTTCATTCCTATGAATGCTAATGGTACAAATCCTTATACAGGTATTTATTTGTTAAGTAACAATCAAGGTAAAACAGGTTTTGCTCACAACTTCACTTTATCAGTTAATAAAAACTTTAAAAATGGTGTTGTGTTTAATGCAAGTTATGCTTATGGACACTCACAAGTTACTTATGAAGGAACAAGTAGCCAAAACAACAGCCAATACAATACTTTGGCAACTGTAAATGGTAGAAATTTTGCAGAAAGACAACGTAGCAATTTTGATTTAGGACATAGAATTACTGCATTTTTATCTAAGAAATTTACTTATGCTAATAAATCTATGGCTACCACTATTAGCTTGTTCTATACAGGACAAAGTGGCAACCCATTAACTTATGTATATAACGCCTCTATTGTAAGAGATGTAAATACAGGAAACCAACAAGATTTAATTTATATTCCTACTTCTGCTGATATACAAAGTTCTGTATTTGTTACTGCAAGTGGATTAACTCCAGCACAACAAAAAGCAGCTTTAGAAGATTATATTGCTAATGACAAATATTTAAGCAAAAGAAGAGGTCAATATGCTGAAAGAAATGGTGGCAGACTTCCTTTCACAAATGTATTAGACTTAAATATTAAGCAAGACTTCAATTTAAAAATTGGTAAAAATACTTATCAATTACAAGTTAGTTATGACATATTCAATTTCAGCAATATGTTGAACAGAGATTGGGGTCGTACATACTTTGCAAGTTTTGATACTTATTCTTTAATCCAGTTCAGAGGTTTCCAAACAGGTACTACAGTTCCTACATATAGTTTTGTACCTCCTGCATCTGGTAATCCTTATACTGTAAGTACAAGTACAGCACCTACATTTAGTGCTCGTTGGGTAAGCCAATTAGGGGTTCGTTTAAGTTTCTAATTGCTTAAACATATATCATTTCTCAAAGAGAGGTTGTTTTTTAACAACCTCTCTTTTTTTTTAAAATCAGTTATTATAAAAAATAAAATTGTCAGCTTTTGTCATACTGAGCTTGTCCAAGTATGTAGAAAGCGATTGAGTAGAGTGCTTAAAGTTATCGTCTTCTACAAGCTCAGACTGACAAAGTTCATCAGTCAGACGGGACCGTCTGACTGATTTTAACCACCCCTTGCCTTCCAGTGGAGAGAAATATTTTTACCACGTTTACTAATCAAGATGGTATTAAATGCTTTCTGTATTTTTGAATAATAAAATATTATTTTATAGATGATAAAACTTAGTGTTAATATAAACAAATTTGCTACTATTCGTAATAGCAGAGGTGGCAATAATCCTGATGTAGTAAAAGCAGCTATCAATGCTCAACAATTTGGAGCAGATGGTATTACTGTACATCCAAGACCAGATGAAAGACATATTACCTACAATGATGTAAAAGCTATCAAAAAAGTAATTACAACAGAGTTTAATATTGAAGGAAATCCAAGAGAAGAAAAATTTGTACAATTAGTATTAGCAACCAAACCTCATCAGGTTACATTAGTACCAGATGCTGTTGGACAATTAACTTCTAACCATGGTTGGAATACCATAGAACATAAAAATTATTTAACCGAAACAATTAGTGTTTTTAAACATGCAGGTATTCGTGTTTCTATTTTTATTAATCCCATTATTGAAATGGTAGAAGCTGCTGCACTTACTGGCACAGATAGAATAGAACTTTATACAGAGTCTTATGCAAAACAATTTGCTGCTAATAAAGCACAGGCTATTGCACCTTATACAGCAGCAGCTATCAAAGCACAAAGTATAGGCTTGGGTATTAATGCAGGGCACGATTTAGACCTTTATAACTTAGCCTATTTTGCACAAAATATTCCTGCATTAGCAGAAGTAAGTATTGGTCATGCTTTAGTTTGTGATGCTCTTTATATGGGTTTTGAAAATACAATTCAGTTATATAAAAGGCAAATACAATTTTCATAAACCAAAATTCTTTCTTACTTTGTTTGCTTAAATATAGTGTATGGCATTAAGTAAAATATGGAGTGCTTTTATTATTACTGCTATTATAGTAGCCCTAAGCAGAATGTTGTTTTTTGATGCGGGCTCAGATATGTTTAGCAAAATGGTGGTAGGCAAACATGGCGATACAAGCCACACCAAAATAATTGATAGCACTACACTTAATCAAACTATTTTAACTACCATACAAAAAAATAATGAATATAAAAGTGGTGAAAAAATTTATACAAAAACAAAAGATGGCAATTACATATCTTATACCCAACAAGGTGCAGATGGCATTTTAGCCACTTGTACAGTAGCTGTCAATATTTGTATTGGACTTATTGGTATCATGGCTTTGTTTATGGGGCTTTTAGCCATTGCAGAAAAAGCAGGTGCTATTAATTTTTTATCCAGAATTATTGGACCTTTTTTTAATAAACTTTTCCCCGATTTGCCCAAAAATCATCCAGCTTTTGGGCACATGATTTTAAATTTCTCTGCTAATTTATTAAACATGGATAATGCTGCTACACCTTTTGGTATAAAAGCCATGCAGAGTTTGCAAGAAGCTAATCCAAGTAAAGACAGAGCATCAAATGCTCAGGTAATGTTTTTGTGTTTACATGCAAGTGGGCTTACATTAATTCCTGTTACTATTATTGCTTTTCGTGCAGAGTTGGGTGCAGCAAACCCTACAGATATTTTTATTCCTTGCATGATAGCCACTTTTGCTGCTACTATGGCTGCTATGCTGATTGTTTCTTTCAAACAAAAAATAAATGTTTTACAACCCATTATTTTAATGTGGGTTTTGGGTATTAGTGCAGTAATTGCTGCATTGGTTTTATATATCAAAACATTAAGCAAAGAAGGTGTTGATGTATTTTCTGGCTTACTAAGCAATGGACTTATTCTACTTATTTTTTTATTAATAGTATTAGGTGGCTTATACAAAAAAGTGAATGTTTTTGATGCTTTTGTAGAAGGAGCAAAAGGAGGTTTTGAAACAGCTATAAAAATTATTCCTTACTTAGTAGGTATGTTAGTAGCTATAAGTATGCTAAGAACAAGTGGTAGTTTTGATGCTGTAATTGATGGTATTAAACAATTATTTTTAGCCTTAGGTATGGATACAAGATTTGTAGATGGTTTGCCTACTGCATTGGTAAAACCAATGAGTGGTAGTGCTGCAAGAGGAATGATGATTGATACCATGAAAATTTTTGGAGCAGATTCTTATGCTGGTCGTTTAAGTAGTGTTTTACAAGGTTCAAGCGATACTACTTTTTATGTAGTAGCTGTATATTATGGTGCAGTAAGTATTAAAAATACACGTTACACTATTGGTGCAATGTTATTAGCAGATTTGGTAGGCATTATTACTGCTATATTATTAAGCTATATGTTTTTTGGGTAAATATTTTTTTTAAATCATTTACTAAATTATGCAATCAAATTATGTAATAGAAGGAGGCAAACAAGGCAAAGAAAGATTAAATGTGCTGTCTAATGCTTTAGAGCAATACACTTTATCGCTACTACAAAAATGTGGCGTTGCAGTAGGCAATTCTTTTTTAGATTGTGGTTGTGGTGGAGGCAATGTGAGCATTATGGCTGCAAGATTAGTAGGCAATACTGGTAAGGTAAAAGGAATAGATGCCGATAGTAGTATTATACAACTTGCCAAACAAGATGCACAAGCATTACAACTTACCAATATTACTTTTGAAGCAATAAGTATTGATGATATAATGTACCAAGAAATATTTGATACAGTTTATGCAAGGTTTTTATTATCTCATCTCAACAATCCATTAATAGCTTTACAAAAAATGATAGCAGCAGCCAAGCCTAATGGGAAAATAATAGTAGAAGAAATTCAATTTAGTGGTCATTTTTGTTATCCTTACAATGCTGCTTTTTATACATACTTAGAATTATATGCTGCTGTAGTAAAAAAGAAAAATGGCAATGCTGAATTAGGTATAGAAATGCCTTCTTTATTTGCTAAAACTTCTTTAACTAATATTGATTTTGATATAATACAACCAGCATTTAATAATGCTTCAGGAAAATGGATGGCTTATATAACTTTAGATAAAATAAAAGCTGCCATCATTGCTGAAAATATTGCATCTGACATAGAAGTAGAAAACTTACTGAAAGAATTAAAAACATTTACAGAAGATACAACAACTATGATAAGTCTTCCAAGAATATTTAGAGTTTGGGGAACTAAAAATCATGAAACATAACACCCCATATTAAAGCCATACCAAAGCCTATTAAAATAATTCCTGAAATTTTATTGATGATATGAATATTGTGAGGCGTAAGTTTTTTTCTGATTTTACCTGCTAATAAAACTTTTGCAATATCTGTAACTAAAACAAATACTAAACAAAGAAAAAATACTGTTACAAGATACCTTAAAGGATGCTCTTGAGTAGAAGATTGTGCATGAATTTTTGCAGTAGCTGCTAACCAAAAAATAAATACCCCTGGGTTAAGTATATTCATAAAAAAGCCAGATAAGAATATAGCTGCTATTTCTCGTTTTTTAAATTGTTTAGTTGGCAGAGAATTATCATTGCTATAATCAATTTTCTTTTTAAAGAATAGTGTATAAATGCCTATGACAATTAAAAAAATACTTCCAATAATGCCTATAATTAATTTATTGTTTAAGAGGTGCTGAAAAATAGAGCTTAGTACATTGCATACCAAAACAAGGGTTATATCGCTTACTGAAACACCTAATATAAAAGCATATCCTCCTTTATGCCCATTAGTTAGGCTCTGCCTTATAATAGCAAATATTACAGGACCTACCGAAATAGATAGTAATAATCCTAAAGTTAATCCACTGATGATAGCTTCTAACATAACTTAATAACACCGAAAGTAAGAACTGTACATAAAAAAACCTTAAAGAAAATAAGTTTATTTATTTATTTAAAAGTTAGCCTTATGAATTTATAAGAATATAAGCTATGACGAAGATAAGAAATGTTACTTTTTACGCTTCAATTCAATAACTCTAAATACACTTTCCCTTTAAAGCTACACATATATTTTCTTAATGCATACAGCCCGTATAGATTTTTGCTTTAATCTTAAATCCTCTCTGTTCAACTTTTTTCAAAATTATTAAGGCACTATCAGCACTGTTTTCTTTTTCATAAATTCCTGCTACCAATGCAATGGTTTTATCTCTTGCATTCTCTTGATAAAAATTCAAATACTCTAAACTTAAATTTTCTGTTGTTTCTGATGGGAAACGTCTGGGAAAATAATCCCCTGCATAAATTTCATCTTCATCATCATCGGGTAAAGCAATCAAATTTTTTCCTGATTATAAAAACGCCCCATTGTATCAATAGGAATATTTAACTGTCTGCTAAAGTCAACCATTTTTTTATGAAGAAAATAATAGTCTAAACTTGTATCTGCAATTAAAATGAAATAAGTAGCAACATCTTCTTCTATAATGTTTGTCAATTCATTATGATTAGATAGAGTTTTAGACTGTGTAGCAACCAGTGTATCTGTTTTGTTTATTTTATCTTTTTTGTCTTTGTCATCAGTTGTAAATGACTTACAGGCAATAAAAAAATTGTCCATAATATACAGGTACAGTATTTAATCAATTTATACATACAAGAAAATTTCTTGACTTAATATTTACACCAACTCTCCTTTTAAAAATAGTTCCCAATCTTTTAACATAGCTCCTTTCAATACTCTTGGAAATTTATGCTGCCCTCCTATCTTGCCTTTTAAATGTAAGAATTGTAAAAATTGTTCTTCTGTTAGCACATCTAAAAAAATTTCTTTTAAAGCACTATTTCTTTCTACTGCATAATCATCGTTTAAAATTTTTAGTTTTTCATCTATCAACTTTACTAATTGTTTGGCATCTACACTATCATCGCAAGCTATATACCAATGATGTGCAAAAAAGTTATTGTAAGGTACACCTGCAACTGTAAACTCAGGAATACTAATATTTAATTCTTCACTTACTAATTTTATTGCCTGATTCATATTTTCTACACTCAAATGCTCTCCTACCAAACTTAAAAAATGTTTTGTACGACCTGTAATAATTATTTCACACCTTTCTTTATCAAGAAACCTTATTGTATCGCCTATTAAATATCTCCATGTTCCTGCAGTAGTGCTAATGAGTAGTGCATAATCTTTATTTTCTTCTACTTCATGTATCATTAAAGTTTCTGGGTTAGAAATTACTTCTCCCTCTGCATCAAAATTTTTATCATTGAATGGAATAAATTCTAAAAAAATATGCTCATTTGTTACTAACCTCATACCCTTTGCATATTGTCTATCTTGATAAGCAATAAAACCTTCACTTGCTAAATATGTTTCAATGTACGAAATTGGTTTGCCTAATAATTTTTCAAACCCTTTTTTATATGGTTCAAAACTTACCCCACCATGTACAAAAAAAGCAAGGTTGGGCCATATATCATGAATGGTTTTTAATTTGTAATGCTCTATAATCATTTCTATAAGCATTTGAATCCAAGCTGGTACACCAATAATAAAACCAATATCCCACTCTGGTGCTTTTTTGACAATTTCTTGTAGCTTTAAATTCCAATCTTTTTGCTTAGCAATTTTTTTACCTGGTTTATAAAATGGTTGAAACCAAAATGGTGCTTTCTTTTGTGTTATACCACTCAAATCTCCTGCATAATAACCAGCACCTTTTTGCAATTCTGTACTACCACCTAATGTAAGCCAACCTTTACCTATAGACATTACAGGAATATTTTCATAACCTCTTAAACTTAGTAATTGCTTTATCATGACTACTTTATTGCCACGCAATAAATCATTGGTTATAGGAATATATTTACTGGCTGCTTCACTGGTGCCAGATGAAAGTGCATAATATTTTATTTTACCGGGCCAACAAACATCTGGTTTACCTTCTATAGATTTATGCCACCATTCTTTGTAAATAGAACTATAATTATATACAGGTACAAACTCTTGAAATTTTTTACCAGGGTGTTTGCTCATCAAAATTTCATCAAATCTATATTGTTGTCCAAACTGTGTAAACCTTGCTTTGCGTAGCAATTTTTTGAGCACTTTTAATTGCTGACGGCGTAGGTCATTTTTAGGCAACCTTAGTGCCTTTAGAATTGTATTGGGAAGATTAATATCTATAATAGCCATTAGCAATCGTTGTTATGGTCATTTGAATAGTGTAAAACTATTGATAAAGAACGAATATATTACAATATTTTATTTTGGCATACTGTAATTTAATACATATTCACTACAAGCCTTATTTTAAAAGTATATAGAAGGCTTAGCATAAAACATTGCAACCTTTTTATTCTTTTAAGTTTTTTTTAAGTAAGCTGCAATTAAAAAAAAATGTACCTTCGCCTTCAAATGAAGGTAAAAGCACTTACATTATTGATTATTTTTTCTTCTTTCATAGTATTGCCTGCTGTAGTAAGCAATATATATAGCGATGTAGATGTTTCAGTTGCTTTTACACTTACAGAAGAAGAAAATCATACCAAAAGTATTTCAGAAATAATTAAAGAGTTTAATACTAATCATGTAATAACCTTTGATTGTATTAGTCAAATTATTAATCCTGAAAATATTTCTATAGAGTTTCTGCTTAAACACGATGATGCCATCGCTGAAATTTTTTCTCCCCCTCCAAATATATGTTAGTGTAATTATCACCACTCAAAAAGTGGTGATGCTGTGCAATGATACTACTTATGTCTTCTGAGTAGGCATCATTTGATTTTTATTTATACTTAAATATTTTACACTAATATATTTTATACATGTCAAAAAAAACAAATCTTTTTGCCAACTTGAAGTATGATTTCCCTTCAGGCTTGGTAGTATTTTTAGTTGCACTACCATTATGTTTAGGAATTGCTATGGCATCTGGAGCACCTTTGTTTTCAGGTATTATAGCTGGTATTGTAGGAGGAATAGTAATAGGATATATGTCAGATTCGCAAATTAGTGTTGCAGGTCCTGCAGCAGGACTTACAGCTATTGTGCTTTCTGCCATTCTATCATTAGGCTCTTTTGAAATATTTTTAACTGCTGCTTTTCTTGCAGGGCTTATTCAATTAGTTTTAGGTTTTTTAAGAGCTGGTGCTATTTCTAACTATTTCCCTAATAATGTAATTGAAGGAATGCTTGCAGGTATTGGTATTATTATTTTCTTAAAACAAATTCCTATAGCACTTGGCTCTAATATAGAAATAGGAAGTGGGTTTGCTATATTTTCTGATATTGTTAAATCTTTCAACGATATACAAATAGGTGTTATAGTTATTACAGTAATATCTCTGGCTATTTTATTAGTATGGGATAAAATAACTTTTCTAAAGAAAATAAAATTTCTTCCTGGTGCTTTGGCTGCTGTTATTATTGGAACATTGCTTAATGAAACGTTCATTGCTTTAAAAAGTCCATTAGCAATTACTTCTTCCAAATTTTTGGTAGAGCTACCAGTGGTAAGAAATTTTGAAGAGTTTAAAGCAATATTTGTTTTACCAGACTTTTTACATTTTTCTGCTGGATTTAATTTTACCAGTTTAACCAATAAAGAAGTTTGGACAGTTGCTGTTACTATTGCTATTGTTGCTTCTATAGAAACTTTGTTGTGCATTGAAGCTGCTGATAGAATGGACCCACAAAAAAGGCTTACTGATACAAATTTGGAATTAAAAGCTCAAGGTACTGGTAATATCATAAGCTCATTACTTGGAGGCTTACCAATTACTTCAGTTATTGTTCGTACAACAACTAATGTAGCTGCAGGTGCTAAATCAAAAATGTCTGCTATTATTCATGGTATTTTATTATTGGTTAGTGTACTTTCTATTCCTTTTTTATTAAATAAAATTCCTTTATCTATTCTTGCTGCTGTGCTTTTAATTATAGGCTATAAATTAGCCAAGCCATCGGTATTTAAACGATTTTTTCATAAAGGCAAATACCAATTCATACCATTTATTGCAACTGTATTAGTAGTTGTATTTGCAGACTTGCTAACAGGTGTTGCTTTAGGTATGATTATTAGTATTTTTTCTATTTTAAGAGGCAATATGAAAAGAGCTTATTATTTCCGTAAGGAAGAATATGAAGATGGAGATATTATTCATATTCATTTAGCTCAGGAAGTTTCTTTTTTAAACAAAGCTGCTATCCTATTTACTTTAGATGCTATTCCAGAACATTCTAAGGTAATTATTAATGCTTCTGATACTGTTTATATAGCTCATGATATTTTAGACAGCCTTAAAGAGTTTAGAGATATTAGAGCACCATTACGAAATGTAGATGTTACATTAATTGGTTTTAAAGATGTTTATCAATTAGATAATACAGAAACAGATATTAGAAAAGTTTCTGTAGAGCATGATTTATTAATAAAGCACAGAAAAAGACACAAAGTTTCCAGTCAGGTAATTACAGAAATGAAATCTGTACATGCAGAAGAGCATGAATTGGAAACAGAGAAGAACAAAAACAAAAAAGAAACAATCTTATAACACAAAAAAAATAAAAATATTATGTCAGATTTTTATCAAAAAATATTAGAGAATAATAGAAAATGGGTAGCTTCTAAATTGGCTTTAGACCCTCATTTTTTTACTAAATTAAAAGATACTCAAAAGCCACCACTTTTATGGATAGGCTGTTCAGATAGCAGAGTTCCTGCTAATGAAGTTATTGGTGCTTTGCCAGGAGAAGTATTTGTGCATAGAAATATTGCCAACATGGTTATTCATTCAGATATGAATATGTTGAGTGTTTTAGACTATGCAGTAAATATTCTTAAAGTAAAACATATTATTGTTTGTGGACACTATGGCTGTGGAGGAATAAAAGCAGCTATGGGTAATACATCTGTAGGTATCATTGATAATTGGATTCGCCATATCAAAGACAGTTATAGGTTTCGTAAACATGATATTGAAGCTATTGAAGATGAAAAAGAAAGATTTGACCGTTTTGTTGAATGGAATACAAAACAACAAGTATTAAACTTATCTGTTTCTTCTATTGTTCAACAAGCTTGGTGTAAAGGGCAAGAGTTATCTATTCATGGTTGGGTGTACAGAATTGATACAGGATTGGTAAAAGATTTGGAAATTACTTTTTCCTCACACGAAAATATTAGAAACAACAGTATATATAAATTAGATTTTGAATATGCTGTATAGCCTATCAAAGCATGTAGGTTGAAAAAAGTTTTGGATTGGTGAAAAAAATTATAGATAAAATTCACTAACCCTTCTTTTTTATGTAGCTAAAAAGGATTATACCGAAAAAAGAATGGTCTATTGTAGAAATCAAATTCGTATAATATTGTTTTGAACCCTGTTTTAATTTTTTCATATTTCATTTTTAGCATTTCGGATTTTCACTAACTACTCCTAACTCCTTCAAAGAAGGAGAAATAACTCGGAGGTTTAGTTTCTATTTTTTAGTTTTTAGATTTTATCCTTTCGGATTTAGATTTTCGGATTTTATTCCAAAATTTAGTTTTTAGTTTTTAGTTTTTAGTTTTTAGTTTTTAGTTTTTAGTTTTTAGTTTTTAGTTTTTAGTTTTTAGTTTTTAGTTTTTATCCTTTCGGATTTCGTTTTTAGATTTTCGGATTTCAAATTTTCCTGTCTTTACTCTCCTAAGCCTCTGTAATTTTCTATAATAAATTTTACATCTTGTAGCCAGTCATATTCTTTAGCATATAAAATATCCATCTTTTGTAAAACCTCATTACTAATAGGATAGTTTGTTTGTACTTTAAAACCATAGTGCGTAATGATAGCAGGTTTTAAATATGGTATAGCATTATTGTCAACAGCATAACCTACCCAAGTATTTTTTGCTATTAAAACATTGAAAGCATTTTGCATAGCTTTAAAACCTTTTTTAATAAATATTAAATGAATAGGAAAACTAATAAGCAATATAAGTGAAGATACAATATCTGTAAATCGTTTCATTCTTTTTTGATAAGGCTGCATCAAAGCATAATTATATTCGGTAGTTAAAATTTCGCCAGTATTCGTTTTTGAATCGCTGCTGATAATTGAATTACTTGCAGATGAATAAAATTTGAAACTAATATGCTTTGGTAAAGTTTGAATTTGTTCAATAATTTGTTTGTAAGAAATATTGCTAACACAAAAAATTATTTCCCGAATTTGAAATGTATCAATAATACTTTCTATGTTGCCAATATTGCCTATTGTATGGGCAGTATTTTCATCAATACTTACTCTTCCTAAAACTCTCTCTTTAAGGTTTGCATTTTGTAAAAGATTGGTAACATTTATATAATCATTTTCAGAACCTACAATAATGGTTTGTTGCATTTTTTTTACTTCATCTGTTTCTTTTATAAAATCCATTTTCTTTAAAATCCATCTATACAATATCATCATAATGCCTGATACAATGCCACCAAATAAAATAACGCCTCTTGAAAATCTTAATGTTTCTGGTAGTAAAGAATAAACAGCCAATACTACTACAACTGCTACTAATGAAGCTGCTATTGCTTTTACAGGTTTATACAAATTATCGTACATACCTGCTAATGCAGCAGCTATTAAAAATATAAGTACATATACTGGTGTAATAGTAGCTACAATATCTTGCTGAAAACCTGCACCATGACGTACATTAATAATCCATATTTTTTTTACTACCCAAATACATACATAAATAACCAAGCAATCAATAATGGCTAAACTTAATCTGGTAAAAAAGCTTTTTATCAAGGTAAGTAATGCTCTTAGCCAAATAGCTACTTTAATGGTTGTAGCAAATAGTGAAGCACTATTGCCTTTATAATGTTTGGTAACAAAAAGGCTCATGGCTTCATAAAACATTTTTACATAATTAAGGCTTCCTCTTTTGGTGCTTTCTCCTTTAAAATGTATGATACTGCTTTCGGCGAAATAATAATTTTTATATCCTTCTTGCTGTATTCTATAACTTAAATCTACATCTTCTCCATACATAAAAAATATTTCATCAAAGCCATGTATTGTATCTATCAATTCTTTTCTTGTCATAATAAATGCACCAGCCAATACATCTACTTCATGATTTTTATTTTCATCTAAATAGCCTAAAGCATATTTATTAAATAAAGAAGATTTTGGAAAAAGTGAAGCCAAACCTACCAACTTAAAAAATGATGTAATAGGCGAAGGAAATGCTCTTTTACTTTCTGATAAAAACTGTCCTTTACCATCTACCATTTTTATACCTAATGCTCCACAAGTTGTATGTTGTTCTAAAAAATTAATACACTTTTCAAAACAATCTTCTGGTACAATAGTATCGGGATTTAAAAATAAAATATATTTTCCTGTAGCTTCTTGCAAAGCAATATTATTGGCTTTACCAAACCCTTTATTATCAGTATTTTCAATAAATTTTACCCAAGAAAATATTGGTTTTAAATATGCCATGCTACCATCTGTAGAATTATTATCTACTACTATTACTTCTGCATGTATATGATTAATAGCTTTCTCTACAGAGTAAAGGCATTGTTGAAGAAAATATTTTACATTATAATTTACTATAATTACAGAAAGTTGCACGTGGGATTATTTCTTTTTTTAGCATGGCAACATACTTTGTATTTATGATGTAACCAAAATATACATGAAGTTCTTGTAAAAAAAATTAATTGTTGATGCTTAATCTGGTTTTATGGTTTAGTTTAAACCTTACACCTAAAGAAATACCAGCAGCACTAAATTTTTGCTTAAAGCCATAGGAATTATATTTTGGCTGAGATAAGTTGTATCTAAAATAAGGCTCTGCAAAAATATCAACATTATCGTTTATGGGCTTTATTAAACTAACACTTCCAAACATGCTTAAACCTACGCTGTGCTTATACACTCCTGAATTTTCTTTAGCACTGACTAATTGAAAACTGGTATCTAACAATTTGCCTTGATACCATGATGCAAGGTTTACAATTAATCCTGCATTGACAGATGCTCTAAAGCCTTTGTTATAAAATTCATACCCTAAGGAAATGGGTAGTTCTAAGTTTCTGTACAAATTATATCTTACATTATTGCCATAAGATATTTGTATTTGTTTGGTAGTATCTGATATGGTAACTGTGTTGCCATTAATATCTGTTTCTGTTCTGATAGTTATAACAGTAATTTCTTTTCTTTCGCTTTCATAACGAAAATTCATTTTTTCAATTAGCTGAGAAAATTGAAGCCCTGTTTTTACATATAGATTTTTAGAAAGCCCTCTGGTAACTCTTGCTCCAAGCGTTATACCCATTATCATTTTTTCTGCACTATCTTTTCTTTGCATGTAAGTACTATTAGGGTCTAAAGCAATTACTTTTTTGGTTACATATTCTGGTGCTACAAATCCTTCTATATACCAATTCTTTTTATAACTGTTACTTTCTCCAGGGCAATCAATATAAGGAGCAGGAATTTTTATTTTTTTCTTGGTAGTATTTAATACAGTAGGAGAAAATATTGTTAGCTGTTTAGCAGGTAGCAATACTATACTTGGCTGTGTAACTGTGTACTCAGTATTAGTAGTATTATCATTAATAAGCTCATCATTATTTTGCTGATGCTCTATCAAATTATGTTTGCTGCTGAATGTAGTATTTGTAACAATATTTTCTTGTTCATTAGCTACCTTTTTTGAAGGTGTAACAACTTTTTTTGAATTATGTTTTAATGCAACAATATTGTTAGTAGCCTTGTTGAATGGTTGATTATTTTTTTCTTTACTCCATGCCTCAACCTCAACAGTAGTTGGTGTTTTATTAGTTTGCTCTTGGCTAATAATAATATTATTTGGTATTACATTAGGCTGTTCTTCATTAATTGAATATTGGTTATTAGATGCTGAATAATATTTTGCTGTTACATTATTTTGTTGCCAATGTAATGTTGCAAAAAAACCAATTAATCCAAAAATAATCAATAGCCCTGCAATAATGTGCAGTTTGGTATTAGCCCAATAAAATACAGGTTTTCTTTTTCGTTGTTCTGCTACAATTCTCTTCCACACTTCTTCTGAAACAGGAGAAGCATAATTTTTTAATGTATCTTTTATGTATTTATCAAACATCATATTGCTGCTATACGGCTATCTTTTCTATTTGCATAATTTTTTGTTGCAACATTTTTCTTGCTTTTACTAATTGGCTTCTGCTGGTGCTTGGCTGAATGTTTAAGAGTTGTCCAATTTCTTCATGTGTATATCCTTCAATAACATTCAGGTTAAAAACTATTCTATATCCTGTTGGTAATTCATTAATTAATTTCAATAATTCTGCTTCGCACAAATTAGAAAATGCGTAAGAATAAGTAACTTGATTAGTATAAATTTCTTCTTTTAGTTCATTAAAAATTATTCTCTTTTTTTGCAGATATTTTAATGCACTATTGACAACAATTTTTCTTACCCATCCTTCAAAAGAACCTTCAAATTTAAACTGATGTATATTGTTAAACACTTTTATAAATCCTTCTTGCAATATATCTTCTGCTTCCATTATATCATTTGCATATCGCAAACAAACAGTAAACATTTTACCTGCCATTTGTTCAAACAATATTCTTTGACAAGTAGCTTCTTGCCTAACACATCCTTTTATTAATTCTATTTCTGTTAGCACAGATATTTTGTTTACATGATAAAATGGATACCAAAATTGGCTATTTTGTTGCCTATTAGATTTCCTAAAATTAGATAATTTTTTCTCAGAAAAAATAATATTTTCTTTTTGATTGATATTCAGGTTTCTATATTAAAGATTTTTTATTTTTTCAATAGTATTGGTAGTAGAATAGCCTTGTACAATAGCATTGATAACTACTCTACCCCCATTGGCTATAACTTCATTTGCTCCTACAATTTGTTCTATTGTATAGTCGCCACCTTTTACTAATACATCAGGTAAAATAGAGGTGATTAAATGTTGTGGTGTATCTTCTTCAAAAATAATAACAGCATCTACCATCACAAGATTGGCTATAAGCAAACTTCTGCTATGTTCATTATTCACAGGTCTGTTTGCTCCTTTCAATTTTTTAATACTGTTATCACTATTAATACCTACAATTAAATAATCTGCTTCTTTTGCAGCTTGTGCCAAAGAAAAAATATGTCCTTCATGCAAAATGTCAAAGCAGCCATTGGTAAAAGCAATGGTCTTATTCAAATTTTTCCAAGTAGCAACTACTTTAAGCAATTCGGCTAAAGTGTATATTTTTTTTTCTATAGCATCTACCTTTTTCATATAGTTTTATTTCTTTTTATTTTTAGGATAAACAATATTCATTTCTTTCACCAAATGACCTGCATTGGCAAACTTATCAGTAATAAAAAGTACATAACGAATATCTACCATAATGTTTCTGCATATAGAAGCATCATAATTAATATCACTCATAGTACCTTCCCATACTCTATCAAAATTTAATCCTATTAAATTGCCATAAGCATCTAATGCTGGGCTGCCACTATTGCCTCCTGTAGTATGATTGCTGGCAATAAAACAAACAGGCATTTTTCCATTTTTACCATATATACCATAATCTTTTTCTGTATGAAGTTTTATCAATTTTTCGGGTAAATCAAATTCATAATCTCCTGGTTTGTATTTTTCTATTACGCCATCTAAGTCTGTTAAAAATTCATAATACACACCATTTTTTGGTTGATAGCCATTTACCTGACCATAAGTAATACGCATAGTACTATTAGCATCTGGATAAAACTTTTTTTCTTTCATTACTGCTAATTGTGCTTTGGTATAAGTTCTTTGTAAATTATCAATTTGCTCTTGTAATGGAGTTAATGGTTTTTGTATTTCTCTTTGATAGGTTGCTACCATATCATTATATAAATGAACTGTTTTAAAAGTGTTGAATGTTTGTACAAAATCTTCTCCAGATTGATTGAACATTTGAAAAATAAAATCTATGTTGTATAAATTATTTTCCTGAAAAATATAGTCAGCAAGGTTGGTATAATTTTGATGAGCATTGGTAAAAGCATTTTTTAATTCAGCAGATACAAATGCTTCTGGCTGACTTAGATATATTGGTAATAATGCTTCAAATACTTTTTTATCTACTGCTGAATTATAATCTTTAAAAAATTTTGTCAAACTTCCTTTTGCTTGAATAATTCTTTTTCGGTAGGCTTCTTCTCCCCCATTTTTATAAGCATTGTTTACTGCATTTAACTGACCAATAATTGTAAACAATTCTAACTTACTAAATATTTCTGTAAAATAATCTTTTGCCAAACTGTAAGGTGCATATTGTGCATACACATTTTTAAAATCTGGTAAAATATTTTTATATGCTGCAAATGCTTCATGAGTATTAACACGTTCTTGAAAAGTTGTTTCAAATTGTACTTTTTTTGCTACAGCATTGGTACGTTTTAAACCCAAAACTTCGCCTTGCCATTTTTTCCATGCATTACTAATAGAAGCCCATTTAGCAGCATATTGAATTTTTGTTTTTTCATCGGTACGCATAAATTTATCAATAACTTCAAGTGTTTTATCTCTTACCAAAATTTTAGCAGGGTCATTTATACTGACAATTTGTTCAACAGCTACAGAAGGTAAGTATTGAGTAGTTTTTCCAGGAAAACCAAAAATCATGGTGAAGTCTCCATTATCAATTCCACTTAATGATATGTTCAATGCTTTCTTAGGAATATAAGGCACATTATCTGCTGAATATTCAGCAGGTTTATTATCTCTGTTTGCATAAATTCTAAACATAGAAAAATCTCCTGTATGTCTGGGCCACATCCAATTGTCTGTATCTTTTCCAAAGTTTCCTATGCTGCTTGGTGGTGCACCTACCAATCTTACATCTCTATAAGTTTCTGTTACAAAAGCATAGTATTGATTGCCTTCAAAAAAACTTTTGATAATAACATTTTGTGTAGTTTCTTTCAGTATTGTTTTTTGAAGTGAAGCAATATTTTTATCAATCATGCTTTGTCTTTCTTTTTCAGTCATGGTAGCATTTGTACCAGCCAATACAGAAGTAGTTACATCATCTATACGAATAATGAATGTTACAAATAATCCATTATTAGGAAGTTCTTTTGATTTATCCATTGCCCAAAAACCATCTTGTATATAATTGTGTTCAAGGCTTGAATGATTTTGAATAGCACTAAAACCACAATGATGATTGGTTAATAATAATCCTTGTGTAGAAATAATTTCACCAGTACAAAATCCTCCAAAACTTACAATAGCATCTTTTAAACTACCTTTATTAATACTATAAATATCGGTAGCAGAAATTTTCATTCCTAAAGATTTCATTCTACCTTCATTTAACTGAGATAAAAGGTGTGGAAGCCACATACCTTCATCTGCATAGCTTCTGAAAATAGTTAATACAAATGCAATGGAAATAAATACTTTTTTCATATTGATAAAAATTTAGTTCGGCAATGTAATAAATATTGTGTGTGTAGCCACTTGTTTTTTTATAGTTGTAATGATAAAAATGAAAAATAATGAATTTAGTGTTTAGTTTTTCGTGCAATCATCAGTCTGACGGAACCGTCTGACTGATGATTTAGTTTCTCTTTTTTTAGTTTTTAGTTTTTAGTTTTTAATTTTTAGTTTTTAGTTTTTAATTTTTAATTTTTAGAATTTCAGGTTCAAAACATCCGAATTATTCCCCTTCTTTGAAGGGGATAGGGGTAGTTCAAAGAAAAAACAATAAATTTGAACTACATGTTATGAATCAACAAATCAATATATTGACACACATCCACAATATCCCCATTAGAAAAAATTTTATTCCCCAATTACCATATAATCCACTATTAAAAGAATTAGCAAAAGAAAAAAGAAAAGCAAGAATTTTGAGTGAAGTGCTTTTTTGGAAACAAGTAAGAAATAAACAATTTCATAATATAGATTTTGACAGGCAAAGAATAATTGGAAATTATATTGTAGATTTTTATGTGAAGGCATTAGGCTTAGCTATAGAAATTGATGGTATAAGCCACGAAGCAAAAGAAAGCTACAATAAAGTAAGAGAGATATTTTTATTATCTGAAGGAAGGGATAAAAGTGTTTAGAGCAGGAGATGGCAAAGTAAAGTATGATTTACTAACTGTTTTAGAAAGGTTAGAACATTTTATCATTCAAGAGTATGGAGTGTGATAAATATCTATTTTAGGACAAGACAAACATTTTAACTACCCCTGCCCCTCCAGTGGAGGGGGATATTTTCAAATTACCCATGTATCGTCCTAAAAAAAATTTTTTTATTAAAAATACATCTTATACATTTACAACCTGATTCTTATAACCAAAACTTCATATCCTAAGAGAAACAAGTATCCTCTGTAACAAATCAAAACCTCATTTTAAATTTTAAACTAAACTTATTTGTTTATGAAAAAAGTCTTACTTGTACTTATTGCTGTATTGGCAATGTTTACATCGTTTGCACAAAGTACTGCCAATTATGATTTCTCTACTGTTACAACAGGTTCGTTGGTGGAAGATGCCAATAGCAATGCTATTGACATGACAAGCGGTGCTACAAATGTATATGGAGCAGGTGTGGATACTTATACTGCTTCATTTCAAAACCTTCCTTTTCCGTTTATATTTATGGGGCAGCTTTATACGCAGTTTAGCGTTAAGCCCGATGGAGCTATAAGGTTAGGCTCTACCCTTATTTCAGGGCACAGCACTACTGTGGCAGCCAACACAGCTTTTTTATCTCCTATGGGTGCAGATAATGCTACAGCACCAAGTGTAGGCAGCGTAGAATACAAAACAGTTGGTTCCGCTCCCAATAGAACATTGGTGGTACAGTGGACAAATATTAGAATGAATTGGAATGCCTCGTCAAATACCAATTATGGTACATTCCAAGCAAGATTATATGAAGGTACGGGTGTTATAGAATATGTATATGGACAAATGTGGAATAACGGTGCTAGTGCTTTAGCTGTATCAGCTTTTATTTCTTCCAGCAATACTGTAGGAACTGTTGGTGCTGTAGAAACAATAGCAACTACACCTACTTACAATGCTACTGTAACTTCTGCTACTACTACTTCTATGGTAGCCAATGCTGCAATGGCAAATTTAAACAGTGCTGCCGATGGCAGTAGAAGGGTATTTACTTTTACACCTCCTCCTGCACCTGCTGCACCTACTGCATTAAACTTTACAGGTATTGGTGTTACAAGAATGACTTTGAACTGGACAGATAACTCTGCTGATGAAGTAGGCTTTGGCATTTTGCGTTCTACAGATGATGTAACTTATACATTGGTGGGTTCAACTGGGGAAAACGCTACCTCTTTTGAAGCTACAGGTTTAGACGAGGGTACTACCTACTTTTGGCAGGTAGTAGCATTTAACGAAGGTACATTTAGCAGTGCAGCAATAGGCTCTGAAGCTACTGTTGCCGCAGTTCCTTTAACTGGTACTTATACCATAGATAATACACAACCAACATCGGGTAATAATTTCAACAGTTTTGCAGCTGCTATCAATGCATTGAGTGATAATGGTTTGGGTGGAGCAGTTATATTTGATGTAACAGCAGGGCAAACATTTATAGAAAATCTGCCTGCATTTACAGTTACAGGTACTGCCAGCAATACCATTACTTTCCAAAAAAATGGTGCAGGGGCTAATCCTGTAATACAAAGTACAGGTACAAGTGCTACTACAGATGCTGTTTTATTATTGAATGGTGTAAGCTATTATACTTTTGATGGTATAGATTTAATACAAACAGGTACAGCAGCAGCAGATTGGGTAGAGTATGGTATTTATGTAAGAAACAGTTCTGCTACCGTAGGCTCTCAAAACAATACCTTTAAAAATATGTCTATTACATTAGACAGAAGCAATACCAATTCTCGTGGTATTTACCAAAACGTAGCTGTAGCACCTACCAATGCCACAGGTGCTAATAGCGACAATAAATATTATAACCTTACCATAAAAAATGCTTTTGGTGGTATTTACTTATTGGGTAATGCTACCAACCCAGATTTGAATACTGAAATAGGTACAACATCTGCCAGTATATATAATATTATTGGTGATGGTTCGGTTACAAACGATATAGGTTTAAGTTCTTCTACTACTCAAACTTATGGTATAAGAACAAACAATCAAAGTGATGCTAAAATTTTTAATAATATTGTAAGCAATGTAGGAAATTCAGGTATTGTAGATGGTATATTGGTAGAATTGTTTAAAGGCAATTCTCTTGTATATAACAACAAAATTTCTGGTATTGCAAACATCAGTACATCAAGTACAAGTGCAGCAAGTGGTATAAGATTAACACATACTACAACTGGTACACACAATATTAAAGTGTATAACAACTTTGTATCTGATATTACACGTGGCTTTACCGGTACAGCTACTGTAAGCCGCTATATAAAAGGTATTTATATAAGTGGTACAGGTGGTAATACATCTCAATCTTACGACATTGATTTTAATAGTGTAAGATTAGATGGCTCCGGTTCGCCAAACACATCAAGTGCTTGTTTTGAAATAGCTACCACCAGTGGTCCTATATTCAGGGTAAGAAACAACATTTTTGCTAATTTCACCTCTGCTCAAGGAGCTACTGCTAAACACTTTGGTTATTACAGTACTGCAGCAGCTACTATAGGTAGTGCAGGCTCTGTATTGCAATATAATGATATTTACATACCTAATGATGAAGGTGTTAGTGGTCATGCAGGAAGAGGCAATACTGCCAATTATAATACTGTTGCCAATTTAGAAGCAGGCTTTACTACTCCAAGTGGTGGTGCTGCCAACAATATTTCTGCCAATCCTATATTTGCAAGTAGCACAGATTTACATGCAGGCTCTCCTGCATTAGATGGTGCAGCAGACCCTGCTAACAATACTCCTTGGGTAATTACTGATATAGATGATGACCCTCGTAATGACCCAGCAGATATAGGTGCAGATGAATTTGATGTATTGGCTTTAGATATGGGTGCTGCTGCATTGGTAGGACTTGATGCAGCCACAGGCTGTTACACCAATGCAGAAACAGTAACGGTAACCATTACCAACTTTGCAGGTACAGATATTGATTTTTCTGTTAATCCTGTTACGGTAACTACCAATGTTACAGGTGCTGCTACAGCTAATTTATCGGCTATTGTAAATGCAGGTACTTTAGCATCAGGTGCATCTATGAATGTGGATATGAGTACTACTTTAGATATGAGTGTAGCAGGTACTTACACCTTTAATGCAAGTACATCTGTGGTAGGCGATGGCAATGCAAGTAACGATGCTATGACTACAGATTCTCGTATAAGAATAGCTTTAGCAGCAGGTACAGCAAAAGCATCTCCAGATAGCTATTGTGTTACAGGCGGTACACCTACTTTATCTCTTACAGGGCATGAAGGCTATTCTGGCATACAATGGCAGGAAAGCACTACCTCTATGAGTGGTTATACAGATATAGGCGGTGCCACTACTTCTCCTTATACTATTGGTTCAGCTATTACACAAACCATGTACTATCAAGCAGTATTAACTTGTGGTGCAGAAACAGCTACTTCTACAGAAGATACAGTTGTTTTAAATAATCCTGAAATCACTTCTACTACTCCAGCAAGTCGTTGTGGTGTAGGAACAGTAGATTTAGCTGCCACTACCAATGCTTCTGCTATTAATTGGTACGAAAACCCAACAGGTGGTACAGCTATACATACAGGTACTACATTTACTACACCTGTTATCAGCGAAAACACTACTTATTATGTAGCAGCAAGTTCAGGTAGTAGCACCATTAATGTAGCACCATCAGCCCCTGAAGGTTCAGCTACAGCCACTTCTTTAAATACATACCCTAGCATATTTACACTTACCGAATCAATTACTTTGAATAGTATTCAGGTGTTTTCTACTACAGGCACTGCCATTACTATTAGTTTGTATAATGCTGCTGGTACTACACAGTTGTTAACCACAGGCTCTAACCCTGTAGTTGCAGCTTCTTCACCAATTATTAATTTGGGTTGGAATATAGAGCCAGGTACTTACCGTATTGTAGCTACTATGACAGGTAATTTTTATAGAGATGGTATTACCACTCCAAGTATAGTTTATCCTATTCAGTTAGGAACTTCAGGGTATATAAGTGGTTACGCTTCTAGTCTTACAGGAACCTTAACTACCGGAGCGGCTTATTACTTTTTATACAACTGGAGTATATCTACAGGTTGCGAAAGTGCCCGTACACCTGTAACAGCTACTATCAATACACCACCAGCCATTACAGCATCTGCTGTAGATGAAGTAATTTGTAATGGTGCTTCAACAGACCTTTCTGTTTCAAGTGCTCATAGTGAATATACATACACTTGGACACCTGGTAATCATGTGGGTGCTACTTATAATGTTTCACCTAGCTCTACTACTAAATATTATGTAAATGCTATTGACAATAGTGGTGGTAGTTTTGATGGTTGTGCTAATATAGATTCTGTAACAGTAACAGTACAACCTACTATTACAGATATAATAGCTACTGTTGAATCATTCTGCGTAATTGGCGGTTCTTCAGAATTAAGTTTAGTACCATCTACAGGATATGCAGCTAACAGTATTCAATGGCAGTCATCTTCAGATAATAGCAATTTTTCAGATATAGGAGGAGCTAATGACGCAACTTATACTACGCCTACAATAAGTGCTACTACTTATTATAGAGCATTGATAAAAAATGGTGTTGGTACAGTATGTAATCAATACGACAAAACAATAGAAGTTACAAACCCTGAAATTACTTCTACTACACCAGCAAGCCGTTGTGGTACTGGAACAGTAGATTTAAGTGCTACTTCAAATTCTTCTACCATAAATTGGTATGAAAACCCAAGTGGTGGTACACCTATACATACAGGAGGTACATTTACAACACCTGTATTAAGTAATACTACTACTTATTATGCTGCAGGACAATCGTCAGCATCTGGTACCTATGTAGTAGGTGATGGTGCCACTACAAGTGCTACATACTCTAATCCGTTTTATAGTTTGTGGTCAAATACCCATGTACAACATTTAATTACAGTTGCAGAGATGAATGCTGCTGGCCTTGTGGGTGGTCCTATAACTGCTTTGGGTATTAATATTACCAATGTTGGAACATTGCCAATGATAGACCTTGATATAAAAATAGGACATACAAGTGCTGTTAGTATGGCAACTTTTTCAGCAGACCCTGTTAGCAGTGTGTTTACTTCATCTTCTTATATGCCTACTTTAGGATTAAATATGATGACTTTTACTACTCCATTTGTTTGGGATGGTGTAAGTAATATAGTCATTGATATTTGTCATGGTAATGGCTCAAGTAGTGCTACAATGAATAGAACAGCTTCTGTAGATAATACTTCTTATGTATCAACTATTAAAACACATACATCTGCAGCTACATCTGCAGCTACACAATGTGGAAACACTACTACTAATATTGTTACTTATTCTGAAAGACCTCAATTTACTTTTGATGGAGTAGGTGGTTGTGTTGGAGACCGTACACCTGTAACAGCTACTATCAATACACCTCCAGAAATTACAGCATCTGCTGTAGATGAAACAATTTGTAATGGTAGTTCAACAGACCTTTCTGTTTCAAGTGCTCATAGTGAATATACATATACTTGGACACCTGGTAATCATGCAGGTGCTACTTATAATGTTTCACCTACTTCTACTACTAAATATTATGTAAATGCTATTGATAATAGTGGTGGTAGTTTTGATGGTTGTGCTAATATAGACTCTGTAACAGTAACAGTAAATCCTGTACCTGCAGCAGTCGTTATAACGCCTTCTTCTCCATCTCTTTGTGCAGGTAGCGATGCAATACTACTTACAGCAAACGGAGGTAGTATATTGGGTAATATGAGTTTTGGCACACAGGCAGCACAGAATGCTGCTTCAACATCAATAACAGGCTACCCAGCACCATTTACTGTATATTATGGAGGTCAAAAAATGCAAATGTTGATACTTGCATCTGAACTTAGTGCTTCAGGATATGCAGCAGGTTCTCAACTTACAAGTATCGGTTTCCCTGTAGTATCAATGGGAGCTAACTGGCCAGGTACTACTTCATCTTGTCAATCGTTCCAAGTGAGCATTGGAACAACTTCTGCTACAAGTATCAGTACGTTTCAAACAACAGGTATGACACAGGTGGTAGCACCAGCCAATTTTACACCAGTAACAGGAGATGCCTCTGTAAATACACTTACTTTTGATATTCCATTTATTTGGGATGGAACAAGTAATATTGTACTTGAAACTACATTCTCTAATAATAAAACGGGACTAACAGGCGACTTGGTTACTCAATATAATTCGCCTACGCCATTCCAAAGTTGTATTGTTTATAGGATAGATAATAATGTAGCCACTACAATAGCATCATTTTCTGGTTCTCCAAGTTTTAGTTATTCTGCAAGACCAGATTTTGTATTAAATGGAGAAAGATTAGCAGATATTACTTGGAGTCCATTAACAGAATTGTTTACAGATGCTACAGCAACAACGGCTTATACAGGTACACCAACAGAATCTGTTTATGCCAAACCAACAGCAACAAGAACCTATACTGCAACAGCTACTATTGGTAATTGTACTAATACTGGAGATATAACAGTAGTAAGTGATTGCTCAGTACCAGTAACCTACAGTAGTTTCACAGGAAGAAAAGAAGGCAATACTAATTTATTAGAATGGACAACAGCTACAGAGGCTAATAACCTTGGTTTTGAATTACAACGTAGTGCCGATGGTAGAAGTTATAGCAAATTAGACTTTATCAGTTCAAAAGCAGATAATGGCAATAGCAATATTGCATTAAGCTACACATACAATGACAACAAACCATTAGCAAGTAATAACTACTATCGTTTAAAACAAATGGATAAAGATGGTAGAGTAAATTATTCTAATGTAGTGTTGTTAAAAGGCGAAAAAGCAACTCGGGTAAGTATAACAGGCGTTTATCCAAACCCAACAAGAAATACTTTAAGTGTAAACATCGCCTCACCATCAACAGAAAGAGTAAGCATTGTAGTAACTGATATAAGTGGTAAAGTATTGGTTCAACAAAATGTTGAATTAAATGCAGGAGATAATGTAAAACAAATAGATGTAAGCAGATTGTCTCAAGGCACTTATTTAATCAAAACAATTTGCAACAATGGTTGTGAAAGTGCTGTAATTAAGTTTGCTAAGTATTAATAATACACACAAACAATAAAAATAAAATAGAGAGGTTGTTTTCAACCTCTCTATTTTATTTTAGCCCCAAATTATATTTGTAATAGACTATCTTGATTTGTGCAATAGTTTAAAGGACTGACTGTGTTACTTACAGTTTATGAGATACTGCTTTATAACTTTTCGTATAAAGCCCTTAATTTATCTCTTGTCATTATTTTTTCCCAATCTTTTCCTAAAGCATTTTCCCACAAAGGTTTCATACCAAGACTTACATTTATCATAGTATCAAATTGTTCATCTGTAAGTCCTTTACAAATTCCAACAGGAATTTCATATCCACCCTTTTCTACCATTTTTTTAAATTCTTTATGACCCTCTGGATAATACTCTTCTAAATGATTCATAACAATACAATTTCCTATACCATGTTTAGTGCCTAACAAATAACTTAAACCATAACTTACAGCATGTGCTACACCAACTTGACTATAAGCAATACTCATACCACCTGCATAACTTGCCATCATTAATTTATCATCACATTCATCGTCCCAAATTTCTTTTTCTAAAAAAATATAGCGACAAAGTTGTAATGCTTTTTCGCCATAGCTTTTACTAAACTCGTTGATATATGTGCCTTCTAAACTTTCTATACAGTGTATATAACAATCCATACCTGTATAAAAACGTTGATTATCTGGTGCATCTTTTATTAATTCTGGGTCAAGTACTATTTGATTAAAAGGTGTAAAATCACTATTCATGCCCAATTTTCTTGTTGGTCCAGTAAGTACTGTTGTTCTGCTTACTTCTGCACCTGTACCACTAAGTGTAGGAATGCCCACTTTATAAACTCCTGCATTTTTTACCAAGTCCCAACCTTGATAATCTGCACTACTGCCAGGGTTGTTCATCATCAAAGAAACTGCTTTTGCTAAATCCATTGTGCTGCCACCACCAATGCCAACAATACCACTTACAGTTCCAAACTCATCTTTTAGTTGTTGTGCAATTTTATCAACCTGTGTTGTTTTTGGTTCATAAGTTACATCAGCAAAAATTATTGTATCATTTCCTCTCAATGGAACTCTGTTGGGTAATTCTTTTCCTTGAAAAAAACTATCTATTAAAAAAATAATAGGAGCATTATTTTTACGATGTGGTGTCAATATCTCATCTAATTGATTAAAACAACCTCTTCCATACACCACATAATCTACCATTTTAAAATTCCTGAATTGCATATTTTTTCAAATTTATTTTTTATAAGAATTATTTATTTGATGCCAATGCTTTTTTAACTGCATCAACCATTTTATTGCCCTTATCTTGTATTTGTTCATCTGTCCAAAGTAAACCAATAGCAGTAGAAATACAACGACTCATTATAGCATCACTAACAGAAAAGTCTTGTGTTTGTAATGTTTGTAAAGCTATTTTTTGTTCTGCATTAAGGTTGTACAAACTTTTTACTTCTTTTAAATGTTGCCATTGTTTTATATAATGCCAATTATTAGCATACCAATAAAAATTTCCTGCTAAAATGCCTTGTGTTTTCATCTCTTCTACAAAAGATTTTGTTATATTTTCTGAAGGTAAAAACCAGCTTAAAAAAGTACAGCTATCGCCATTAGGGTCAGGAATTTCTCTAAAAGAAATTTCAGGCACTTGTTGTAAAATATTTTTTAGTGCAGCATGATTTTTTCTTTGAATAGAAAGAAAAGTAGCTAACTTTTTTATTTGTGCCAAACCAACAGCAGCGTGCAATTCACTTATTCTAAAATTGTAACCCAAAAATGGGTGAAGTTCAGCACCTCTATCTGTTCCAATATGGTCATGTCCATGGTCAGTAAAGCCATCACATTTTATATATACATCTTTATTATTGGTAAGCACAGCACCACCTTCTGCACAAGTAATTGTTTTTACAAAATCAAAACTAAAAGTACCCGCATTGCCAATTGTGCCCAAATGTTTTCCTTTATAAGTAGCACCAATACTCTGACAAGCATCTTCTAACAACAATAAATTATGCTCATTACAAATAGCTTGTAGTGCATCTAAATTTGCCATACTACCACACATGTGTACAGGCATAATACATGTTGTTTTTGGTGTAATAGCTTTTTTAACAGCTTCAGGATGTAAGGTTAATGTTTCATCTACATCTACTAAAACAGGTATAGCACCTACACTTAATACTGCTTCAAAACTTGCTACAAATGTGAAGGCTGGCATTATTACTTCATCTCCTGCACCAATGCCTAAAGCAGCCATTGCTGTTGTTAAAGCTGCTGTGCCACTACTGGTTAGCTGTGCATATTGGCAACCAAAAGTTTCGGTAATAGCTTTTTCCAATTCTTTACTTTTCCAAATTCCTTTACGAGGAGCATCAAAGCCATAACGCATTAAAATTCCTGTTTCAAGTACATCGTTTACATGTTGTTTTTCTTCTTTACCCCAAAGTTCAAAGCCTGGCATATATAATAAGTTTAAAAGTTTGATTATTAAAATTGCATAAAAAGCAAAAGTATAGAAATATCTAATCTAACTAAGTATATGATTAAAACACAAGGAGCGTATAACATTTTTTACCACAAAAAAAATAGATATTATACAAAACTAAGAAGCTGTTTGAGCTATTTATTTTTTCACCACAAAGGCACGAAGTACACAAAGTTTTTTATTTTACCGTAGAGCCGCAAAGAATGTAGAGCTTTTTTCTCCTCCATATCCCCCCCATAGGATGGGTTGGTTTACTATATGGCTTTCATTTTTATTAACTCAAACAATTTCTAAATTGAATAACCTTAATATAGGCACAATACAAAAACAATTACCGAAAAACTTTGTACACAATGAATAAAAACACCTAACTTTCAATCCCAAAAAAGAACAACTATGACAACATTGGCATTATACAATTTAAAAGGTGGTGTAGGTAAAACAGCCTCTACAGTAAATTTTGCATACATGGCTGCTGCTAATGGAATTAAAACTTTGGTATGGGATTTAGACCCTCAAGGTTCATCTTCTTTTTATCTTCATGCAAAGAATGATAAAAATGAAAGTAAAAAAATTTTAGAAGAAGATATTAATATCAAAGATGCCATTAAAGATTCTCCTTTTGAAAATTTATGGATTATTCCTGCTGATATTTCTGCCAGAAATGCTGACCATATTTTTAAGCAAAGCAGAAAAAAATTGAAAAACATTTTACAAGGATTAAAACAATTTGATTTGGTAATTTTAGATTGTCCCCCAGGTATTTCTGTTTTGCACGACAATGTTTTTAATGCAGCAGATTGGATTTTAATGCCCAATATTCCTACTACATTATCTATTCGTTCTTATGATACAGTAGTACAATATTTTAAAGAAAATGATTTAGATAAAAACATTATTAAATGTTTCTTTAGTATGGTAGATAATAGAAAAAACCTACATCAAGAAACACTACAAACATTTTATAACAACAAATTTTTCTTCAAAAACTATATTCCTTATTTAAGCGATATTGAAAAAATGGGCATACATATTCAACCATTGTTTGAGTTTGCCAATAGTAGTTATGCAGCTTATTGTTACAGAGAATTATGGAAAGAAATTTCTAAAACCTGTATTAATAACTAATCTTCTATTATTATAAATACCTTAAATAGCAAATGATATTCTGAGCAATTCGGGTATTATACTTTATTTTGTATATTATTCAAGCAAGGAGGTAGTATAAAACATTATGAGTACAACATCTATTAAACCTTATTTAAGACTAAGTGGGTTAGAGCCTTTAATAGTAAGACCAGAAACCAATTTTGTCAATATAGGAGAAAGAACCAACGTTACTGGGTCTAAAAAATTTGCAAGACTTATTAAAGAAAATCAATACGAAGAAGCATTATCTGTAGCACGTCAGCAAGTAGAAAATGGTGCTCAGGTTTTAGATGTAAACATGGATGATGCTTTATTAGAAGGCATTCAGGCAATGAAAACTTATTTGAACCTTTTACAAAGTGAGCCAGACATTGCCAAAATTCCTATAATGATAGACTCTTCAAAATTTGAAATTATTGAAGCAGGATTAAAATGTGTGCAGGGAAAATGTATTGTAAACTCTATTTCAATGAAAGAAGGAGTTGAAAAATTTATAGAGCAAGCAATTATTTGTAAAGATTTTGGAGCATCTGTAGTAGTAATGGCTTTTGATGAAGAAGGACAAGCAGATACGGTAGAAAGAAAAATTTCTATAACAGAAAAAGCCTATAAAATTTTAACCGAACAAGTAGGTTTTGACCCTCAAGATATTATTTTTGATTTAAACGTTTTTGCCATAGCCACAGGTTTAGAAGAACACAATAATTATGCTGTAGATTTTATAGAAGCTACAAAAGTTATCAAACAAAAATATCCATTAGTAAAAATTAGTGGCGGCATTAGTAATTTATCTTTTTCTTTTCGTGGAAATGAAACTGTAAGAGAAGCTATGCACGCTGTATTTTTATATCATGCTATTAAAGCAGGATTAGATATGGGCATTGTAAATGCTGGGCAATTAGTAGTTTACGATGAAATAGATCCACAACTAAGACAATTATGTGAAGATGTAATTTTAAACAGAAATAATGATAATAATGAAGCCACAGAAAAACTAACAGTATTTGCAGAAACAGTAAAAGCCAAAGGAAAAACAATAGAAAAAGATGAATCTTGGCGAAAAGAACCTGTAGAAAAAAGATTAGCACATGCTTTGGTCAATGGCATTACAGATTATATAGATATTGATACACAAGAAGCCCTTACAAAATATCCTAAGCCATTAGATGTTATTGAAGGACCTTTAATGGATGGAATGAATGTAGTAGGAGATTTATTTGGCTCTGGAAAAATGTTTTTACCACAAGTAGTAAAATCGGCAAGGGTAATGAAAAAATCTGTTGCTATTATTACCCCAATTATTGAACAACAAAAATTAGCTAATCCCAATAGCGAAGTTCAAAATATTCCTAAAATAGTTTTAGCTACTGTTAAAGGCGATGTACACGATATTGGAAAAAATATTGTAGGTGTAGTATTAAGTTGTAATGGATATGATATTGTAGATTTAGGAGTAATGGTTTCGGCAGATAAAATTTTAGATACTGCACAAAAAGAAAATGCAGCAATGGTTGGTGTTAGTGGATTAATAACACCATCATTAGACGAAATGGTGCATGTGGCAAAAGAAATGAAACGTAGAGAAATGTCTATACCATTATTAATTGGCGGTGCTACTACATCAAGAATACATACTGCTGTAAAAATAGAACCAGGTTATGATAATGGAGTAATACATGTAGCAGATGCAAGTAAAAGTGTTACAGTAGCCAGCACACTTTTAAACAATGAACAAAAGCCTATTTTCTTAAACACAACAAGAGATGAATATATAAAGCTGAGAGAAAATTTTGATAAGAAAAAATCTATTAAAAGATATATTAATTATGAAGAGGCTAAAAAAAATAAAGTAAATATTGATTGGGAAAATTATACAATACCAGCACCTACTTTTATTGGTACTAAAGCCTTTGACGACTTAGACTTGAATGAATTAAGAAGCTATATAGATTGGAAACCATTTTTTATAGCATGGGAAATGCACGGAAATTTTCCTGAAATTTTAACTGATGAAATAGTAGGAAAAGAAGCCACAAAATTATACAACGATGCTAATGCAATGTTAGATACCATTATCAATGAAAAATGGCTTACAGCAAAAGGAGTAATTGGTTTTTGGAATGCAGAAAGCAAAGAAGACAGTGTTTTTGTAACAGTACCAGAAAAAGATAATGAAAACAAAATTGTTCATTTAGAATTTTTGCGTCAGCAAATTTTAAAAGCAAAAGACCAGCCTAATATTAGTTTAGCCGATTTTATAAAACCAGCCTCTCTAAATTCCTCTAAAAAAGAAACTGATTTTATAGGAGCATTTGCTGTAACCATACATGGCATAGAACCACACCTCAAAAAATTTGAAGAAGCATTGGACGATTATAATAAAATAACTTTAAAAGCATTGGCAGATAGACTTGCAGAATCTTTTGCAGAATATTTACACGCCAAAGTAAGAAAAGAATATTGGGGTTATGTAAAAGATGAAAACCTAACCAATGAAGATTTAATTAAAGAAAAATATCAAGGCATTCGTCCAGCACCTGGTTATCCCGCATGTCCAGACCATACAGAGAAAGACAAACTTTTTGACCTCTTAAAAGCAACAGAACAAACAGGCATTATACTTACAGAACATTATGCTATGTATCCTGCAAGTAGTGTTTGTGGTTGGTATTTTAGTCATCCACAAAGTCAATATTATGGTGTAGGAAAAATACAACAAGACCAGTTTGATGATTATGTAACAAGAAAAGGAATGAGCAGAGAGGCTTTAGAAAAATGGTTAAGCCCCAATTTAGAATAATAGCTAATAAAAAGGGAAATAATAAATACCATGAACAAAACCAGCGATGTAACAATTAGACCAATACAGGTTACTGATATAGAAAAACTAAAATTTTTTTTTATTAAAGCGTATGGACAACAAACCATTTTTCAAAACGAAGATTTTCTTACACATTATTTCAGCACAAGATTAAACAATAAGCCTCCTTTTAGTAATAGCCTAATTGGAATAAATAAAAAGGAAGAAATTGTTTCTCACTATGGGGGACTTGAGTATAGCCTGAAAATTAATCATACAGTTAAGCCTATAATTTGGGGCGTAAATGCTTATACTTTATCAGAATATAGAGGTAAAGGTGTAAACTCTCAAATTGTTAACCACATCATCAATAACAATATAATTAATGGAATAATTGGTCTATCAAGTCAAATGTTATCTTTTTATCAGAAGTTAGGATATAACATTTTTAATGCTGAAAGATTCTCCAGACACATTTTGGTTTTAAACCACACAAAAACAGTAGAAGTTTGTAATTACATTCAACAAGATAGTAAACACATTATTGAGCAAAATAAATTATTAAAAGACCATCTCTATCCTTATAAAATTATTGAATTAACAGCTAAAAACATTCATCACTATCATGTAAACCTTGATGAAGATTTTACTGAAATAACCACAACATACAGAACAAAAGAATTTTTGATATGGCGATTTTTTAAAAACCCATTTATTCAATACACATTATATGGTATTATAGATGAAGACACTATTGTAGCTTATATTGCTTTACGAGAAGAAACACTAAGCCCATTTGATTATAAAGTAAACAGAATTATTGATTTATTTGGTAGGATTGACGTAGTTAAAATTTTGTTGCATAAAACAATAATAAAGTCTATTTTAAACAACCATATTTACATTGACTTTTCAAAATTTGGTTCTGTTTATGAAAAGGAATTACAAGAATTTAATTTTATTCCTTTAGAAAATGAAGATTGTTGTATTTTACCACAAGTAACATCTCCTGTTGAAAACAGACCAAATAATGAATATATCGGAATGTTTAGCAAGACATTTTGTGAAGAGATTAAAAACCTTTCTAAAGCAAATGTGTATTTTACAAGAATTGATGCCGACAGGGACAGGTTGGCTAAAATAACGCAACTTAAATAAACAATACTATGCCTAAAAACAACAAGTATGTAACTATAATAATGTATCATTACATAAGAGATTTACTGCATAGTAAATATCCAACCATAAAAGGATTAGACATTGCTCTTTTTTATGAACAGATTGAGTATTTAAAAAAACATTATCAGTTCATTACAATGGAAACTCTCATTGATTCTATTCAAAACAACACATCTCTTCCAAACAAATCTGTATTATTAACTTTTGACGATGCGTATTCAGAGCATTTTAAATATGTTTTCCCATTTTTAGATAAACATAAAATTCAAGGCTCTTTTTATCCTCCCGTAAAAGCAATTTCAGAGCATACTGTTTTAGATGTTAATAAAATACACTTTATTCTTGCTTCCGAGAATAATAAATTAAAAATTATTAGTGAAATTAAAAATGAGTTGAATAAATATAAAAAAGATTATGAACTTAAAAGCTTTACTTTCTATTTTAAAAAATTAGCAAAATCAACTCGTTATGACTCGGCAGAAGTTATGTTTATAAAAAGACTTCTTCAAGTTGAATTAGAAGAAAAACTAAGAAATACCATTACCCAAAACCTATTTGAAAAAATAGTTGGAATAGATGAAGAATCTTTCAGCAGAGATTTATATATGGATGTTGAGCAAATTAAGTGTATGAATAGACATGGTATGCACATTGGAGGTCATGGGTATAATCATTATTGGTTAGGGTCTTTAGAAAAAGAAGAACAAAAAATTGAAATTGAAAAATCTCTCAATTTTTTATCCATCGTTGGGAGCGATATTAAAAATTGGACAATGTGCTACCCCTATGGTAGTTATAATAATACAATGCTTGAATTGCTAACTGAATATAATTGTAAGTTGGCATTAACAACAGTTGTTGGTGTAGCTAACATACAGAAACACCATAAATTTACACTACCAAGACTTGATACTAATGACGTACCCAAAAAGAAAAATGCAGATACAAATAATTGGTATCTAAAAGGGTGATTAAAAAGCCTTCATCTACAATACATAATTGTTTTATTAAACACACAAAAAAATAGGCTATCAATTTGATAGCCTATTTTCAATCTATATAAAATCTATTCTTATTGTTTAATAAACTGTACAGAACTTCTATTGCCATTGCTCTCAAATACAGCAATATAATTTCCACTTAATAATTTGCTTACATCAACAGTTGTTTGAGTAGCTCCTGCTTGTACATAAGAAGTAAGAACTGTTCTTCCATCTAAAGTAGTTATTCTTAATACTGCTTTATCTGTTACTTTTTCATGAGATAAAGTAGCTGTATTTCTAACAGGGTTAGGATAAATATCTAACTTAACTGTTTGTTTACCATTAAGGCTTACTACTCTACTATATTTATAAGAACCATCTTTATCATTCATTTTTAAACGATAATAAACAATACCAGAAAACTCATTTGTAAAGCTGTAAGAATTTACTTTTTCATTATTAGCACTTACAAAACCTACTTTTGAAAATTCTGTACCATTAGTACTTTTTTCAATATCAAAACCAGCTACATTTATTTCATCTGCTGTTTTCCAATTTAATTGTGCTTTACCATTAATAGCAGAAGCTGTGAAAGAAGTAAGTGATAATGGAGCAAGTGCTACTCCGCCTACATACACATTATCTATTCTTGAAGTACCAGTAGATGCTATTGCAGCTCCATTTATATTAGTGCTACCGGCAGCAACTGTAAACCTGATATAAATAAAAGGTTGGTTATTAAGGGCGGTGATAGAACTTAAATCTGCTGTTCTGGTAGAAATTGGTTTATAGGTACCACTATTCCAAGAATCGTTAGTAAGGTTATAACCAGAACTTGGTACATCTGTAAAGGTAGAACCATCTGTACTATATTGTATAATAAATGATTTTGGTCCCGTACCGCTTCCCATTTGGTCCCATACCAATCCTATTGAACTGTAACCTGTAGTGCTTACTTTAAATTGCCAATAATCTCCATCTGCCCAACCATTAGCACTGGCAGATTTTGCAGAACCATTACCTGCAGGAGTTGTCCATGCAGAAGAAGCACTTGCATGTAGTCCAGAAAATTCAGAGCCTGTTACCAATGCTCCAGAATCTGCAATAGCATCACCTGTGGTTATAGAAAAAGTAGTACTTCCAGCAGAAGCAAAAGTTATTCCATCAAAATTCCATCTTGCTATTACATCTTGAGCATTTGTACTTGCATAAGCCAAGCAAGAAAAGAAGAATAGTGTAATTATTTTTTTCATATAAATAAGTTTAAGGACTGCAAAATAAGTAATATTTATTTATTATGAACATATATTTACCAAAAAAATTCAAGAATTAATCGGAATGTAACAATTCTTATCTTCATGGCTTTAAAATATTATTTGAATGAGGCTTATTTTCAATATATTACTAATTTTTACTTTTTTCACTCCTTATACCATATACAGCCAAAAAACAGCTACCCTTACAGGCAAAATAATAGATGAAGAACACAAACCACTTGCCAATGTAAGTATAGAAATAATTGGAAAACAAAAAGGAACAATCAGCGATGATGCTGGCTTGTTTAAATTAATTATTCCATCAAATAAAGTAGTGAGCATTGTTTTTTCATTTACTGGTTATGTGCCTATTCAAAAAAATATTATACTCAATACAAACGAAACAGAATACATAACAATTAGACTAAAAAAAGATACTTCTACATTAACCGATGTAGAAGTAAAAGATGATAGACGAAAAAGAGAAATAGGCTCTGTACACATAGACCCCTCTAAAGCAGGTGTTAATCCTTCGCCCATACAAGGTATAGAACAATTAATAAAAATTTTTGTTGGTAGTAATAATGAACTTACATCTCAATATTCTGTAAGAGGTGGCAGCTATGATGAAAATTTAATTTATGTAAACGACTTTGAGGTTTTTCGCCCTTACCTTATTCGTAATGGACAACAAGAAGGGTTAAGTTTTATAAACCCCGAACTTACCAATAGTGTTAAGTTTTATAATGGAGGTTTTCAGGCAAAATATGGCGATAAAATGAGCAGTGTTTTAGACATAACATATAAAAAGCCTAAAAAATTTGGAGGCTCTGCTTATATTGGTTTATTAGAACAAGGGTTTCATTTAGAAGGCACATCTGCCAAAAATAAATTGACTTATTTAATAGGTGTTCGTAACAGAAGCAACAGAAATTTATTAAGTAGTCAAGAAACAAAAGGAAATTATATTCCTGCCTCATCAGATATTCAGGCATTAATTAATTATAACTTAAACAGTAAATGGCAGTTTGAATTATTTGGCAATGTGTCTGCTACAAAATTTACTTTATTTCCAGAGGAAAGTAAATTATCAAGCTCTGTATTTTCTCCTTTTTATACAGCCAATTTTGGTGTAGATATTTATTTTGATGGAAAAGAAAAAGATAGTTATACTACCAATTTTGTTGGAGCATCTGCAACTTATCAACCCAATAAAAACCTTCGTTTAAAATGGATGCTTAGCCGTTTTAATAATAATGAAAAAGAAAATATAGATATTACTGGAGCTTATCTTTTTGGTGATAGAGATTTTGACAAAGGCAGTAGTACTTATGGTTTAATTAATAATCCATTAGGTGCAGGGCTTTTTCAAAATTATGCAAGAAACACGTTAAACATTAGTGTTTGGGATGCAGCACACAAAGGAAGTTTAACCAACAAAAATCATTTTATACAATGGGGTGGCAATATTCAAAAACAATATATAGACGATAAATTAAATGAATGGGAATATACCGATAGTGCTGGTTATGCTTTACCTTATTCAACTTCAAGTTTGCAATTAAATAAAGTATTAAAAGGCTCAACTCGTTTTCATGTTACAAGAGTTAGTGGTTATATACAAGACAATATTCAGTTTAAAAACAATACTGATTTTACTTTACAAGCAGGTCTTCGTTTTAACTACAACGATTTGAATAAAGAATTTTTATTATCGCCAAGAGTAAGTTTTTCTTTTATACCCAAAAACAAAAAAGACTTAGTTGTAAAAGGTGCTGTGGGTATTTATTATCAACCTCCTTTTTACAGAGAAATGAGAAGATATGATGGAACATTAAACAAAGATTTAAAAGCACAAAAAAGCTGGCAAGTAAGTGCAGGATTAGATTATAATTTTACCATGTTTCAACGACCAGCAAGAATAACAACAGAGGTTTATTATAAAAATTTGTGGAATGTAGTGCCTTACGATATAGACAATGTAAGGCTTAGATATTTTGGAGAAAATGAAGCTAAGGCTTATGCAATGGGTATAGAAACAAGACTATATGGAGAGCTTGTAAAAGATGCTGAAAGCTGGCTCAGCTTTGGTATTATGAATACAAAAGAAAATTTAGCCAATGATACATACCAACAATACACTTTAGATAATAATAATAAACCTATTGACAGCACTACTGTAAATGTTGGTTGGGTAAGAAGACCAACAGATAGATTGATAACTTTTGGTATGTTTTTTCAAGATTATTTAAGCACCAATAAAAATTTTAAATTTTATATGAATACTTTGTATGGTAGTAATTTGCCTTACAATATTCCTGGAAGTATTCGTTACAGAAATGCTTTAATTATAGAACCATACATTCGTGTAGATATTGGTTTAAGTGCATTACTGCTTCAACCAGAAAAACAAAATAGAAGAAGTTATAGTCCATTCAAAAACTTTGAAAGTATATGGGCAAGTTTAGAAATATTTAATTTAATAGACAGACCAAATACTATTAGTTATTTATTAATCAAAGATTTTCAGAACAATACTTTTGCCATGCCAAACAGACTTACTCCACGATTGGTAAATTTAAAATTAGTAGCTAAGTGGTAATTTACAAATAACTCAGCCACCAATCTTTTCTTCTTTGCTTTACTTGCATAAACCAATAGCAAGGATAATACAATGCTATTACTATTAAAATCCATGCAGTATAAACACCTATCAATCCAAAGCCCCAATCTATATGTGTATTATCGCCAAAAGATTTTAATAAAAATGTACCCAATGTAGCAGAGGTGTTGATTAAAAATATATGAAGTATATAATAAAAGAAAGGCACTTTGCCATACACCATAATTACTTGGGTTATTTTGTTTTGTATATTTTCTAAAAATGCTAAAGCAAAAAATGCACCACTTAATGTCATTAATAAAAACAATAAAGAAGGAGGATATTTAGTACAATTAATAAAAGCCAAAATAGTTTTATCCCAACTATCTTGATACAGCCAAAGATTCAAATCGCCATAAGTATTTTTATACCTGATAATAATAAATAGTAGTAAACAAACAAAACCTAATCTTATTAAAATTTTTTTACGCCTCATGGTTTCTAACTTATATAATGTACCAAACCAAAAACCAGCAGCCATAACACCAATCCAAGGAATAATAGGATAAAAAATACCAATAAACCTGTTTTTAGAATATTCAAAAAATTGTTGTTCGTGTAAAATAGCCCAAACTATTTTTAATTTTCCAAAACTCTCTGCATGTATATTGTCTAAAGCATTATGACCTACTATAATAGCAATACCAATAAGTCCAATATATATAGGTTTTAAAAACATTAATATAGATAAAAAAATCATGCTGCAACCTATTGCCCAAATAACTTGTAAGCCTATATAAGAATAAGTAATATCAAAACTCCAAGCAAAACCTACCACTACTACTTCAATAAAAATTAGCCACAATCCTCTTGTCCATAAAAACTGAGCAGCTTGCTTTTTTGTTTTTCCTTTATTAAGATATAAGAAAGCACTTGTACCTGCCAGAAATATAAAAATAGGGGCACAAAAATGGGTTATCCATCTTGTAAAAAATAAAGCTGTATTGGTTTTGGTTAAATCTAATGGGTCAAATGTTATGTTAGAATAAAAATCTCTGGTATGGTCTAATGCCATAAGTATCATCACCAACCCTCGTAAAATATCTATAGATTGTATTCTTGATGTTGTTGGCTGCATACAAAAGAAATTTTAAATTGAACATTTAAAAATAAGCACTATTTAATGATGAATAAAATAAAATTGATGAACAATAAAATGACTATACTGTCTTATTTAAAATTGTCCAAATAGCATCTTTCAATTCTGTCAATCCTGTTTGTGTAATAGATGAAATAAATAAGTGAGGAATATTTTTGGGCAATTCTTTACTAATTTCTTTTTGTAATTCTTCATCAAGCATATCGCTTTTACTGATAGCAATTAAAAAATCTTTGTGCAATAATTCAGGATTATATTCTTTCAGTTCATTTAGCAAAATATCAAATTCTTTTTGATGATTTTCACTATCGGCAGGAATAACAAAAAGCAAACAACTATTTCTTTCTATATGTCTTAAAAATCTATGTCCTAAACCTTTGCCTTCTGCAGCACCTTCTATAATTCCTGGCAAATCTGCAATGCAAAAACTTTTATCATCTCTATAAGCTACAATACCTAATTGTGGTGTAAGTGTAGTAAAAGCATAATTAGCAATTTTGGGTTTTGCAGCAGTAATAACACTTAGTAAAGTAGATTTTCCTGCATTAGGAAAACCCACCAAACCAACATCTGCCAATACTTTTAGCTCTAATTGTTTCCATCCTTCTATTCCTTCTTCACCAGGTTGTGCATGTTCTGGAACTTGGTTAGTGGGTGTTGCAAAGTGCTGATTACCCAAACCACCACGACCACCTTTTAGCCAAATAATTTCTTGTTTATCTTCTAAAATTTCTGCTTCTATATTGCCTGTTTCTTCATCTCTTGCTATGGTGCCTAATGGCACTTCTATAATAATATCTTCACCATCTTTTCCTGTACAATTACTACCACTTCCATTTTCTCCACTTTTTGCTAAAACATTTTTAAAATAACGCAAGTGCAATAATGTCCAAAGTTGTGTATTGCCTTTTAAAATTATATGACCACCACGACCTCCATCTCCTCCATCAGGTCCTCCTTTGGCAGTTAATTTATTTCGCATAAAATGTCTTGCTCCTGCACCACCATGCCCACTTCTACAAAAGATTTTTATTTGGTCTATAAAATTATTTTTCTCAGACACTTAATGTTATTTTTTTTGAAAAAGAAATTTACAGCATCATTCTTAATGGCTCTTCTAACAAACTTTTTAATGTTTGTAAAAATGCTGCACCAGTTGCTCCATCTACTACTCTATGGTCGCAGCTAAGGGTAACTTTCATTACATTACCTGGCACAATAGTTCCATTTTTTACAACAGGTACTTGAGCTATACCACCTACTGCTAATATACAAGCATCTGGAGGGTTAATAATAGCAGTAAATTCATCTATACCAAACATACCTAAATTGCTAATAGTAAAAGTATTTCCTTCCCAATCGGCAGGTTGTAATTTTTTATCTTTTGCTTTTTGTGCATAGTCTTTTACTTGTGCTGTAATTTGTGTTAAACTTAAAGTATCTGCAAAACGAACTACTGGTACTAATAAGCCTTCATCTACTGCTACAGCTACGCCAATATGTATGTGATGGTTGTAACGAATTTTATCGCCAAGCCAACTACTATTTACTTTAGGATGTTGTTTTAATGCAATAGCAGTAGCTTTTAAAACCAAATCATTAAAACTAATTTTTGTTTTACCATCTGCATTTAGTTTAGTACGAGCTGCAACTGCTGCATCCATATCTATACTCATGGTAAGATAAAAATGTGGAGCAGAAAATTTGCTTTCGCCCAAACGCTTTGCTATTACTTTACGCATTTGACTAACAGGAACTTCTTCAAAACTTTCAGCACCTATGGGAGTTGGGAGTTGGAAGTTGGAGGTTTGAGGTTTGTTGTCTGTTGTCTGTGGACTATGGTCTGTGGACTGCTGTTTATAAGCATCTACATCTGCTTTTATAATTCTTCCATTATCGCCACTACCTTTTATAAATTTTAAATCTACTCCTTTTTCAGAAGCTATTTTTTTAGCCAAAGGCGATGCTACTATTCTTCCTTCATTTACTACTGTTTCTGTAGTTGGAAGTTGGAGGTTGGGGGTTGGAGGTTGGCTGTCTGTGGTCTGTGGACTGTCGTCTATTGACTGTTTACTACCCCCTTTTGCAGCAGCAACAATAGCATTTACATCAGTATCTTTTTTGCCTATAATACACAGCAAATCATTTACAACAATTTTTTCTCCTGCTCCTGCACCTTGATACAATAAAATACCTTCTTTATAACTTTCTAATTCCATAGTGGCTTTATCAGTTTCTATTTCTGCCAATACTTCTCCTTTTTTTACAGTATCGCCAATATTTTTTTGCCAACTTGCAATAACACCCTCTGTCATAGTATCACTAAGACGAGGCATTAAAACTACTTCCTCCATTTTGCTTATATCAATAGCCGTTGCTGCTTGTTCTTCTTTATTAGCAGGAATAGTTTGTGCTTTATTGTCTGTTGTCTGTGGACTGTTGTCTATGGACTGACTTATTAATGCACTTACATCTTCTCCTGCATTTCCTATAATACATAGCAAATCATTTACAATAATTTTTTCTCCTGCCTTAGCACCATGATACAATAAAGTTCCTTCTTTATAACTTTCTAATTCCATGGTAGCTTTATCAGTTTCTATTTCTGCTAATACTTCTCCTTTTTTTACAGTATCGCCAATGTTTTTATGCCAACTTGCAATAACACCTTCTGTCATGGTATCGCTTAAACGGGGCATTAAAATTATTTCTGCCATAATAAAAAAATTATTCAATTAATTTTTAGAGCCGTGAAAATACATCAAATTAAAATTGTGGCAAGTATTACTGTCCTTTTTTGTTGTGTAAATGAGTATTTTTCGTTTTTTAGGCATTAAGAACCTCCAGAAAAGTATCTTAAAAATCTTTTTATATATAGGAGGGGGAGTGAAATTTTTTCTTTCTTGGCTTTTGTAGAGCAAATAATTTTACAGTTTGTAGCAGATAAAAACCATAGATAGCTTATAAAGGAGTAATTATAATTAACAATTAAGCCAATACTTTTTTCTTGCTTGTATTTGTTACTTCCTTTTTTCTTGTTGATGTTTTTTTGGGCATTTTGCGTCCTGTTGCTTTGTAAAAAGCAATAACTTCACTAATTCTTTTTTTGTCTGCTATACTCAACGGTGTTGGGTCAACTACAAAATCAATTCCCTTTGGTTCTTTAATATATCCCATTGTATTTACAAATTTAAGTTGGAAAATATTTTTTAATTAGTTTGAGTGCTTCTTGTGGAAAGATAACCATTTTTTGCCCACCAATATGTGTTGCATCTAAAGTTTTTTCATAATGCTCTATTAATTTTGTTTTGGATGTAAAAGCAATCTTGATAAAAAATTCCCCTCCTTTGGAGGGGCAAGGGGTGGTCTTTTAACCCCAAACATTAGTATTTACCAGCATAATCTTTTACTTTCGCAACACTTAAAATTTTATCAACAATGAAACTTGTTTCTTACCTTAAAAATGAACATGACCAATTAGCTTTTTTAGTAGATAATCGTTTATATGATTGCGATATAGTGCATCCTGAATTGCCAGGAAATATGAATATGTTTTTAAGTTATTGGGACGATATGTTTCCTTTGGCACAAAAAGTAAATGAAGCCATTATTAATGGTTCTATCAATAAAGAGCATGGTATAGATTTAAACGATATTCAAATACTTGCTCCTATTCCTTTTCCTACAAGTTGTAGAGATGGTTATGCTTTTCGTCAGCATGTAGCTGCTGCAAGAAGAAACAGAAAAGTAGAAATGATTCCTGAGTTTGACCAATATCCCATTTTTTATTTCACCAATCATCTTAGCATACAAGGAGAAGGAAATATTTATTGTATGCCCGACCATTTTGAAAAATTAGATTTTGAATTAGAAGCCGCTATTGTTATTTGTAGAGCAGGAAGAAATATTGCTGCTGAAGAAGCAGATAATTATATTGGTGGTTTAATGATTATGAACGATATGAGTGCAAGAACATTGCAAATGGAAGAAATGAAATTAAACCTTGGTCCTGCAAAAGGAAAAGATTTTTGTACTGTTATTGGTCCTTGCCTTATTACTTTAGATGAATTAGCACCTTACGAAATTCCTGCAAAAGAAAACCATGTAGGTAAATCTTGGAATCTTATGATGAAATGCAAAGTAAATGGCATACAAGTAAGTGAAGGAAATATTGGCGATATGGATTGGACTTTTGCAGAAATAATAGAACGTTGTAGCTATGGCACTACAATACATGCAGGCGATGTTATTGGTAGTGGAACTGTGGGTACTGGTTGCTTTTTAGAATTGAATGGAACAGGAAAATTAAACAACCCAGATTATCAAGAACAATGGTTACAAGATGGCGATGTAGTAGAAATGGAAATAGAACATATTGGTACGTTAAAAAATACTATTGTAAAAGAAGAAAGCAGCTTTTCTATTTTAGCCAAAAAGAAAATGTAATGTTTTAAACGTTTCAAGGTTTAAGGGGTTTAAAGTTGAAGGTTTTAAAATTCATAACTCATCATTCATAACTCATAACTCACTATTGCAAAGTATATGAGCCAGGCCTTGCAAATATTAAAACAGTATTGGAAATACACTTCTTTTAGAGGTGAGCAAGAAAATATTGTTCAGGCTGTATTAGCAAAAAAAGATGTATTAGCATTGTTGCCAACAGGTGGCGGAAAATCTGTTTGTTTTCAAGTACCTGCATTATTGATGGATGGTTTGTGTTTGGTTATTTCTCCACTCATTGCATTAATGAAAGACCAAGTAGAAAACCTTATTAATAAAAATATTTCAGCAGCAGCATTAACAAGTGGTATGAGTTTTTTTGAAGTAAAACAAACACTGCAAAATGCTGTTGAAGGAAAATATACATTTCTTTATGTTTCCCCTGAAAGAGTAGAAACAAATTTGTTCAAAGAATTTTTGCACGAACTAAATATTTGTTTAATAGCTGTAGATGAAGCTCATTGTATTAGCCAATGGGGTTATGATTTTAGACCCCCTTATTTACGCATTGCAAACTTGAGAAATGAAATTCCAGAAATTCCTGTTATTGCTTTAACAGCCTCTGCTACACCTATTGTACAAAAAGATATTGTAGAAAAATTACAGTTTCGGAATGTCAATATTTTTTCACAATCTTTTGAAAAACCCAACTTATCATTTTCTGTTTTTAAAGAAGAAAATAATGTACAAAAAGCCATAGAAATTTTACAAAAAGTTGCTGGTAGTAGTATTATTTATTGCAAGAATAGAAAAGAAACACAAAAAGTTGCACGTTTATTACAACAGCATCAAATATCTGCAGACTTTTATCATGCAGGATTATTACAAGACGAAAGAAATAAAAAACAAACAGCTTGGATTCAAAATAAAATTCGTGTAATAGTTTGTACCAATGCTTTTGGTATGGGTATAGATAAACCAGATGTAAGAACTGTTATACATTTTCATCTTCCAGATTGTGTAGAAAATTATTATCAAGAAGCAGGGCGTGCAGGAAGAGATGGAAAAAGAGCTTATGCAATTTTGTTGTATCAAACTATTGATGAAGAAGAGTTAGAACTTTTGCCAGATATTAAATTTCCTACATTGGCAAAAATTCAACATGTGTATCAATGTATTGCCAATTACTTACAAATACCAGAAGGAATAGGAGAAAGAAATTATTATGATTTTGATATAATAGAATTTTGCAACAATTTTAAATTAGACACTATTTTGGTAATGAATACTTTAAAATTTTTAGAGCAACAAGGACATTTGTCATTTAATGAAAATGTTTTTTTGCCAAGCAAAGTTATTTTTATAGCAGATAAATTTACTATCAATAATATTGAAAACACACACCCACAATTAGCGTTAGTAATGAAAACATTGCTAAGAACTTATGAAGGTATTTATGAAAACAAAGTATCTATTAATGAAAAATTATTAGCCAAAATTTGTAAACTGCCATATCAAAAAATATATGAGAATTTACAAGCATTACACAATAGTAGAATCATAGATTATACACCACAAAAAGAAACACCACAAGTATATTTTATTTTAAATAGAGCTTCTGCAAAAAATTTATACATTGATTTTACCACTTACAACGAAAGAAAAAAACTTTATAAAGAAAGAATTGAAAAAATACTTGAATACATTCATGTAGAAAAAGAATGTAGAAGTAAATTTATAGCCAATTATTTTGGCGACACAACAGTACAAGATTGTAACATTTGCGATAACTGTATTTCAAAAAGAAAACTTCCTTTAACAGAAGAAGAGTTTATCAAAATAGAGCAACAAGTTTTTGACATAATAACCCATCAGTCAATAACGCTGAAAGAATTATTACAACAATTACCTTCTATCAAAAAAGAAAAATTATTACAAGTAGTAGATTTTTTACAAAATGAAAAATTGGTTTTAACCAATCATGCAGGATTGTTGTATAAGCATAAAAGTTAAGAAGAGATATTTTTCTTCAAGAAATGAATTATACAAAAAGCTAAAAATTTCCTTCACCAGCTTTATTCACTCTTTCATGATGCTCTACAGCATTCTCTTTCCAATTAGCATCATACTTCACAAACCAACTTAACCAAAGGCTTCTGGATAATCTTATATTTAAAGGCTGTAATAAAAACAATAAAATACAAGAAATTATTAGCCACCAAAGAATACTATTATCATGAACAGATAATCCAAATAAAACATAAGAAGCAATAAACGAAGCTATAAGAAATGCAATAGATAGTGCATAACTAACATAACCTGTACCATAATAAAAACCAACTTCTATTTCTGTTGGTTGCCCACAAGTACTACATGTTTTGTGCATACTATAAGTATTCTTTAAGTTATACGCATTTTTAGAAATAAAAATATTTCCTTCTCTACAACGTGGACATTTATTCTGTAAAACTGCTCCTAAATAAGACCTTTTCTTTTGCTGACTCATAATTTGCAAAGATAAAATTAAGCCAGTAAATATTATTGTAAAACTTTTTCCATTTGAAAACTTCTGGAGCCTTTGATAAGAAAATAAGTATGCTGAAACTGATTTTCTTTTAGCCACAAACCAACAGTTTCGGCATTGTTCATATAGGTATAATGATGTTTTACCTTAGCAAAATCGCCACCTGTTAAAATAACATTTGTCCAAGTATATTGTTCTAATAGTGTTACAATATTTTGATGTTCTTTTATACTTTCTGCCCCAAGTTCCATCATGGCACCAAGTATTAGAATTTTATTATCAGCTTGTATGTTAGCAAAGTTTTCTATGGCAGCTTTCATACTACTTGGATTGGCATTATAAGCATCTAAAATAAAATGATTGGTTTCTTTTGTGAGTAACTGACTTCTGCTATTAGATGGTGTATAAGATTCTATTGCACATTTAATTTTTTCTACAGGAACATTACAATATACACCTACTGCCACAGCACATAAAATATTGGGTAAGTTATAAGCCCCTACTAATTGAGTATGTAATGTTATTTCTTCTTTATTTACACAAATATTTACAGAAACAAAAGGAGTAGATTTTGCCAAATTTCCTTTTACCAAACCTTTGTGAGTGCCATATTCTATTACTTGTTCAATGCCTTTACTCATTGTTTGCAAATAAGCATAATCATTAAAAATAAATGCACAGCCTTTGTGTTGTCTTAAAAAATCAAATAGCTCTCCTTTTCCTTTTCTAATACCTTCTTCACTACCAAAACCTTCTAAATGAGCTTTGCCACAGTTGGTAATAATGCCATGTGTAGGCAATGTATAAGAGCAATAACTTTCTATTTCTTTTTGATGATTAGCACCCATTTCTATCACAGCTATTTGAGCATCTTTTTTTATACTTAATAAAGTAAGTGGCACACCTATATGATTATTCAAATTTCCTTGTGTTGTATAAGTAATATAATGAGTAGCCAAAACAGTACTTACCAATTCTTTAGTAGTTGTTTTTCCATTGCTACCAGTAATAGCAATAAATGGAATGGTAAACTGTTGTCTGTGGTGTTTGGCTAATTGTTGTAAAGTTTCTAAAACATTTTCAACCTGAATAATTCTTTCATCATTACTATCAACAAATTCATCAACAACTGAATAAGCTGCTCCTTTATCTAAAGCATCTTTTGCAAATAAGTTTCCATTAAAATTTTCTCCTTTTAATGCAAAAAAAATACTGTCTTTTTGTATTGTTCTGCTATCAGTACTAATTAATGGATGGACTAAAAATATTTTATAAAGTGCTTCTATATTCAAAATAAAATAAGTATTTGTATTTCAAAAATAAGTGGTTTTGGTGTTAAAAGGTTAGGGTATTCTTTCGTTTAGAAAATAGGGCGCCGATTTCTTTTATTTTAAGTTAACATGATAGTTAATGGCTCTACTTTTTGTTTCAAGAATGTAATTATAAATAGGGTAAAAAGTTTTTTACGTTTGTGTAGGTTATAAATTTTATCTAAATTAGCATACTATAATAATTGCTTATTTTAAGATAATGAAACAAACAGATTTATTTGGTAATATTATTCAACCTAACGGACAGCACAAAGTTGTTTCTGGATATAGAATTTATGATGCAGAGCAAAAAAGAAGAACAGTTAGAAATGATTTACCCAGCCTTTATCCTGATTTACCGGAAAAAAAGTATGCTATAATATACTGCGACCCTCCATGGGATTATGGAGGAAAAATGCAATTTGATAAAAGTGGTAAAAAAGAGATTAATAGAAATTGGGAAAAAAATATTTTTATAAGTGCTGCAAATTTTCAATACCCTACTATTAAAACAAAGGATTTAATGAAAATACCTGTGTTAGAAATTGCTAAAGATGATTGCTTATTATTTATGTGGGTAACAAGCCCACATCTGGAACAAGGTATTGAGCTTGGAAAAGCTTGGGGTTTTGAATTTAGAACTGTGGCGTTTGTTTGGGATAAAATGGTACATAACCCTGGACAATATACTTTGTCATATTGTGAAATGTGTTTGGTTTTTAAAAGAGGAAGAATACCAAGTCCAAGAGGGTCAAGAAATGAAAAACAACTTATTAGAGTACCAAGAGGATTACATAGTCAAAAGCCAATAGAAGTACTAAAATCTATTGAAAGAATGTTTCCGTCTCAAGATAAAATTGAATTATTTGCAAGACATAAGCCAAAAGGGTGGGATGTTTGGGGGCTTGATGTTAGAGAAGAATATGAAAATGAAATTAATCTAAAAGAGGTTTTATCTTTTCAATAAAATGCTCTACTAAAGGACTTGCATTTTTAGAATTACGCCAAAAAAAGTAATGGTCTTCAAAGCCATTGTACCAAAGCGTTACCTCTCTTACTCTACAGGGGTCACGGGTAATATCTCCTTGAAAAACTGTCCAAAAAGGTAAAACATTTTTTCCTAAATTTCCCTTTTTCCTTAAAACATTTAAGAGACCTGGTGTAAAAAACTTACAAGACCTTTCATGAGCATTACCACGTCCATCTGAACGCTTTTTTCCTTCAACCCATCCATCTTGACGCTTTACCTCAATATAAATAGTTTTTTTAGTGGAGGTATTGTCAATAGCATAATCAGGAATAACACCATGTCTGGTAATTGGTTTATCTGGAGTATAAATTTCCTTAATTGTTTGTTTACTTAGTTTTACACCAATATAAATATTGCTAAACTCTTTTGGATGTTTTCTAATTTAATACTCTGTATTATTAAACAGAGTTTTAAAACTGTCAAAGAAATTTTTCTCAGCTTTACCAGCATTTTTACCACTATAATTTTGCCATATCTTACGAAGTCTATTTGCGTTACTTCCCATTATCAAACGTTAATAAATTATCAATACTTGTTTCTAATGCTTTGGCAATTTTTTCTATGTTGATAAGCGTAATATTCTTTTCAGCACGTTCAATCATTCCAATATAAGTTCTATGTAAACTTGCTTTATAAGACAATTCTTCTTGAGAAAGATTTTTTTCTTTTCTAAGTTTTCTTATACGATGTCCAAATTTTAATAAAATTTCTCTGTCTTTCATTTAGCAATTACATTATGCAAAGCTATTTATAGTATGCAAAACAGACAACCTACTATAGTTAGCATTATTACACTTGGAGTATGCTAAAAAATTAGTTATTTGCATCAGAGATTTAATAATATCACATAACATTTTTTCTCCTTTTTAAAATAAAATTTGGAAATTAGATGTATGTACATGTATATTTGCATTATTAATGGAATTAGAACAAGCCATACAAAGCAAAAAATTTAGAAACGAAGTGCATAAAGCAGGATTAAATATTTTATATACTGCATGGTGGCTAAGAACCATTACATGTAAAGAATTGAAAGATTTTGGATTAACACCTGAACAATACAATGTATTAAGAATACTAAAAGGAAAACATCCAAATCAAATGTGTGTAAAAGATATTGCTTGTCGTATGATTGAAAAAAACTCAAACGTACCAAGAATTATAGACAGATTAGAAGATAAAAAATTGGTTAGTCGTAATCAAGGAGAAGAAGATGGCAGACAAACAGTTATAGAACTTACACAAGCAGGTATTAGTATTTTAGCATCATCTACAGTTAAAATAAATGAACTGTACGATAATATGCTAACAATTAATAACACAGAAGCAGAATCTTTAAATAATTTACTTGAAAAAGTAAGAGAGAAAGAAGCATAAAATTTTTTTACCCAAATACATGTATGTACATGTATTTTTAAACAAAAGGAAAAAACAATGAAAACAATATTACACAAAGCCCATACAAGAGGTCATGCAAATCATGGCTGGCTTAATAGTTATCATACTTTCAGCTTTGCTGGATATTATGATGAAGAAAGAACAAGGTTTGGTTTATTAAGGGTATTAAATGATGATACAGTAGCAGCAGGAATGGGTTTTGACAAACACCCTCACGATAATATGGAAATTGTTTCTATTCCATTAGCAGGAGACTTACATCATAACGATAGCACAGGAAGAAGTAAAATAATTAAACAAGGAGATGTACAAATAATGAGTGCTGGTAGCGGTATTACCCACAGCGAAATGAATGCTAATAAAGACAAAGAAGTGCAGTTTTTACAAATTTGGATTTTCCCAGAAAAAAGAAATATTACACCACGTTATGAACAAAAAACTTTTTCTGTAGAAGAAAGAAAAAATACATTACAAACCGTTGTAGCCCCAGATAATGCAAATGCACTTTGGATAAATCAACAAGCATGGTTTACATTAGGAAATTTTGATAAAGATGTTACTACAACTTATCAACTTCATAACAAAGAAAATGGTGTATATGTTTTTGTAATTAATGGAGATGTTTCTATCAATGATGTTGAGCTAAACAAAAGAGATGGTTTAGGCATAACAGAAACAGATAGTTTACACATTAAAGCCAATAGCCAAACAGAAATTTTATTAATAGAAGTTCCATTAAGATTAAATAAATAATACTATGACAACAAAAAATATTAAACACATTTTAAAAGGAAATGCTATAAACGTAGGTACTTTTAATGTGCAAGAATTATTGCCTTCAAGAGTAGAAGGCTACTTTGACCCTTTTCTTGTTTTTCATCATGGAAAAACAAAAGCAGATAAAAACATACCTATTGATGAGCAAGGTGTAGGGGCACATCCTCACAGAGGTTTTAGTCCTGTAACTTTTATATACAAAGGAGGTATTCATCATCACGATAGTAGAGGCAATCATCAAGTAGTATATGCAGGTGGCACACAATGGATAAATGCAGGAATGGGAATTGTTCACAGCGAAAGAATGCCAGAAAAAATTTTTGAACTTGGTGGTGAACAAGAAATTTTGCAAGTATGGGTAAACTCTCCTGCAAAAAATAAAATGAGTCAGCCAGCTTATGTTCCTGCTACTAAAGAAGATACTCCAACCATTACCACAGATGATGGATTAACAACTATTCGTATTCCAGCAGGAGAAATTGATGGCGTAAAAGGAATTATTCCAACATTCACAAATGTAACTACCGCTATGGGAGAAATGAAAAAAGGCGGAAGCTATAATTTTACTTTTCCTACTACACACAATACTTTATTATATGTGTTAGAAGGAGAATTATTGATAAATGATAAACAAACAATTATTACAAAACAAATGGCTTTGTTTGATAATGATGGAGAAAATATTAGTGTAAAAGCCAATGCAGACACTTTATTTTTTATAGGTAGTGGAACACCTATTAATGAACCTATTGCAGCACATGGACCCTTTGTTATGAATACACAAACAGAAATATTAGAGGCTTTCAGAGATTATCAAATGGGTAAAATGGGCGTTTTAATTGAAGAATAATTTTTTTTAAATAACAATAAAATATACAAATATGACAACGTACAAAATTGATGCTTCACACAGCGAAGTTGGTTTTAAAATTAGACATTTAATGATTACCAATGTAACAGGCAAGTTTACAGAATTTGATGCTACATTAGAATCTGATAAAGAAGATTTATCTGATGCAAAAATTTCTTTTGAAGCCAATGTAAACAGTATTACCACACACAATGAACAAAGAGATGGACATTTAAAAAGTGATGATTTTTTCAATGCTGAAAAATTTCCTAAACTAACATTTGTTTCTACAGGCATTACAAAAAAATCTGATGATGAATTTGTATTAGCAGGAAATTTAACTATTAGAGATGTAACCAAACTAGTAGAATTGGCTGTAGAATATGGTGGTAAAATTGTTGACCCTTATGGACAAACAAAATTAGGATTTGAAATAGTAGGAAAAATAAACAGAAAAGATTTTGGTTTAACATGGAGTGCTACTACAGAAACAGGAGGACTTGTTGTAGCAGATGAAGTAAAATTGCAAGTAACTGTAGAAATGGTAAAGCAGTAAAATAATATACATTAAAAAGATAGTAGAATAAACACGATTCTTTTATTTTGCAATCTTTACTGAATAGTAATTTAAACAGATGAATATTGAAATTATTAGTGGAAGCCCCAGAAAAGAAAGCATCAGCAACAGAGTTGCTTTATGTTTAGAAAAAAAATTAACAACAGCAACTAAGCATAACATTGGCTTAATTAATTTAAACAGTTTTGATTTAGGCTTATTTCAAAAAGTATTTAGAGGTGTAGATGATGCTCCAGAACAATTTAAACCTTTGGCAAAAAGAATGTTTGATGCCAATGCTTTTATTATTGTTACACCAGAATATAATGGAAGCTATTCATCTGTTATCAAAAATTTATTTGACCATTTTCCTAAACAAAGCAGAAAAGCATTTGGAATAGTTTCTACAAGTACAGGGGCTTTGGGTGGCACAAGAAGTACACAACAATTATTATTGTATGTACCTGCATTATTTGGCATTGCATCTCCTTATTTGCTAATAACACCACATGCAGACAAAAAATTTGATGAAACAGGAAAGCTGATAGACCAAAGTTTTCAATTACCCATTGATACTTTTATAAGAGAATTTTTGTTTTTGGCAGAACGATTATATACGCATGTAGATAATTAATATTAAAAAAGTGGCGAAGTTGTATAACTTCGCCACTTTGCTTTTATACCCCTTTCTATTTTTTATGAGTGATGCAATAAAACACGAATGTGGCTTAGCTTACATCAGACTAAGAAAACCATTTTCCTATTATTTTCAAAAATATGGTACAGTAATGTATGGCTTAAATAAGCTGTATTTGCTCATGGAAAAACAACACAATCGTGGACAAGATGGTGCAGGAATAGCAACAGTTAAATTAAATGTAGAACCTGGTTATCCTTTCTTACATCGTATTAGAAGCAATGCACAACAATCTATAGCCGAAATATTTTTAAAAGTAAATGAAGAACTAAAAGAATTAGAAAAATATCAGTCAGACATTAAACAACACCCAGGGTTATTAAAAGGTCATTTACCCATTCTTGGTGAGTTGATGTTGGGTCATTTACGCTATGGCACACAAGGAAAAAATAATGTAGAATATTGTCATCCATTCATTAAAAGAAATACACAACAAGGAAGAAATATAGCACTTGCAGGAAATTTTAATTTAGTAAATACAGATGAGTTGTATGGCTTATTAAACATTAACCCAGGAGAGTTTCAAAAGCATAGTGATTTAGCTGCTATGATGGAAACTATTCATCATTTTTTGATAAAAGAAGATGAAACAAATCCTAACAATGCAAATATTGTAACACTACTAAAAAAAGCTGTTAGTTTATTTGATGGAGGTTTTACTATAGGTGGTTTATTGGGCAATGGATATAGTTTTGTAATGAGAGATGCTAATGGTATAAGACCAGCTTATTATTTTGCCAACGATGAATTTATTGTAGCAGCAAGTGAACGTTCTGCTATTAGAACAGCTTTTAATGTTGGTGAAAATCAGGTACAAGAATTAATGCCTGCCAATGCTTTAATAGTAGATGATAAAGGAAATTATACCATAGAACAAATTGTAGAACCTCAAGAAAGAAGGGCTTGTAGCTTTGAAAGAATTTATTTTAGCCGTGGTAGCGATGAAGAAATTTATAGAGAAAGAATTGCACTTGGTCATTGTTTAAGCAAAACAGTTTTAGATAGTATAGAGTATGATTTAAAAAATACTATTTTTTCTTACATACCCAATACAGCAGAAATAGCTTTTTATGGTTTGGTAAAAGGCATGGAAGAATATTTGAATAAAATAAAAGTAGAAAGAATTTTAAGCTGGAATGGACATGTAACTTCTGAGAAATTAGAAGAAATGATTAACAGAAAAATTCGTCAAGAAAAAATTGCTATTAAAGATGTAAAACTGAGAACATTTATAACAGAAGATGCCAGCAGAGATGAAATGGTTCAACACGTTTATGATATAACCTATGGTACTGTAAGAAAAGGAGAAGATACTTTAGTAGTAATAGATGATAGCATTGTAAGAGGCACAACTTTAAAGCAAAGTATTATAACCATGCTTTCAAGATTACAGCCTAAAAAAATAATTATTGTTTCATCAGCACCACAAATTCGTTATCCTGATTGTTATGGAATTGATATGAGCAAAATGGGCGACTTTATTGCATTTAGAGCAGCAGTAGCATTGCTGAAAGAAAGAGGTATGGAAAATATTCTTACAGAAGTATATGATAAAATTAAAGAGCTACAACGCACCAATCAATTACATACAGAAAATGCAGTAAGGCAAGTATATAAACCATTTACCACACAAGAAATTTCTGATAAAATTGCTCAACTGATAACACCTACTGAAATAAAGATTCCTGTTCAGGTAATTTATCAAACAATAGAAGATTTGCATAAAAGCTGCCCTGCCAATACAGGAGATTGGTATTTTACAGGAAATTACCCTACACAAGGAGGTAACAAAGTTTGCAATAAAGCATTCTTTAATTATATGGAAGGAAAAAATGTAAGAGGCTATTAACTATTTTTTCTTAACGACCAACTCTTATCATTCCTTTTTAATTTTTTAGCCATGGTTTTTACTTTAAACCAAACTATATAATAAAAGAAAGTTACTTTTGTTATGAATAACCAATTCAATTTTACAAATACTTAAATAAAAATAAAATGTCATTACGTTCTCAATTATCTGGTACAGGAGTAGCCATTGTTACACCATTTAAAAAAAACTTTGAAGTAGATTTTGATGCCTTAGGAAAATTGATAGATTTTATTATTAATGGTCATATCAATTTTATTGTAACACTTGGTACAACTGGAGAAACGCCTGTTTTAGATAAGCAAGAAAAATTTGACATTATACAATATACTTTTGAAAAAGTAAATAATAGAGTGCCTATAGTAGTTGGCATTGGTGGCAATAACACACAAGCATTGGTGAAAGATTTTGAACAATATCCAATGTTAGATAAAGCTGCTGCTATTTTAAGTGCATCTCCATATTATAGTAAACCAAGTCAAGAAGGCATTTTTCAACATTATAAAACGTTGGCAAAAGCAAGTCCCAAACCTATTTTAATTTACAATGTTCCTGGTCGTACAGGACGAAATGTAAGTGCTGCAACTACCATACGTTTAGCCAATGAAGTAGAAAATATTGGAGGTATAAAAGAAGCCAGTGATGACATGAATCAATGTATGCAAATTGTAAGAGACAGACCTGAACATTTTTTAGTAGTAAGTGGAGACGATGCCTTAGCAATGCCTCAATTAGCTTGTGGTATGGATGGAGTAATTAGTGTAGCAGCAAATTGTTTTCCTGCCGAATTTGCTACAATGATACAACATGGATTAAAAGAAGATTTTGCTTCTGCAAGAAAAATTCATTACCAACTTTTACAAGCCTATGATTTATTGTTTGTTGAAAATAACCCCGCTGGAGTAAAAGGATTTTTATCTGAATTAGGAATTATACACAATATACTTCGCTTACCTGTTGTTCCTTTAAGCAATGATGTACAAGAAAAAGTAAAAACATTTCTTAAAAAATTTTATTAATGTTTTTATCTAAACATCAACAACTACTTGTATAATATTTATATCAAATGAAAAAAATAATCATAGCAATAGATGGTTTTTCTTCTTGTGGCAAAAGCACTTTAGCCAAACAATTAGCCAAAGAATTAAATTATGTTTTTGTAGATACTGGTGCTATGTATAGAGCTATTACTGTATATTTTTTAAGAAACAATATTGCTACAGATAATACAAAACAAATTAATCAGGCATTACAGCATATTCATTTAAACTTTATATTCAATAAAGAAAAAGGTAGTAGCGATATGTATTTAAACAATGAAAATGTAGAGCTACTTATTAGAGAAATGTTGGTAACACAAAATGTAAGTAATATAAGCACTATTAAAGAAGTAAGAGAATTTGCAGTAGCACAACAACAGCAAATGGGCAAAGCAAAAGGAATAGTAATGGATGGTAGAGATATTGGTACAACTGTTTTTCCTGATGCAGAATTAAAAATTTTTGTAACTGCAAATGTTGATGTTCGTGTAGAAAGAAGGTACAAAGAATTAATTGTAACCGATGCTACAATAACGAAAGAAGCAATCAAACAAAATCTTTTAGAAAGAGACCATATAGATAGCACCAGAGAAATTAGTCCTCTAAAAAAAGCTGATGATGCTATTGTTTTAGACAATAGTTTTATAACAAGAGAAGAGCAGTTAGCAATAGCTTTACAATGGGCTAAAGAAAGAATAAACTAAAGGCACAAACTTTTTATTCATGCAATTATCTATAAGCAAAGTGAAAAAAATATGGTTACTTTCGTTATAATCAAATAGATGTATGAATACGATTATTAGCAACATTCAACAAGTTTTTACACAATGGAATAATCATCCTGCTCAAACAATAGAAAAACTTCAACAAAGTGGTAGCGACAGAATTTATTTCAGAATTTTTTCTGACACTAAAACATACATTGCTACATACAACCTTAATGTGCAAGAAAACAAAACATTCATTGCTTTTGCCAATCATTTTTTACAAAAAGGAATAGCTGTACCAAAAATTTATTATGTAAATGATAGTGCTACAATATATATTCAAGAAGATGTAGGTTCAGAATCTCTTTTAAATAAATTAGAACAACAAGGGCAAAATGAATATGTGTTTAACTTATTCAAAAAAAGTTTGCAGCAGTTGGCTGCTATTCAAATAAAAGGCAATGAGGGCTTAGATTATAGCCTTTGTCTTACAGCACAAGAGTTTGGTAAAGAAGCTATTTTTAGCGATTTACTTTATTTCAAATATTATTTTTTAGACACGTTAAAAATACCTTATGACAAACAAGCAATGCTAAAAGATTTTGAAGCATTGAGTATTTATTTATCTTATGCAGAGCATAAATATTTTATGTTCAGAGATTTTCAGAGTAGAAATATTTTAGTAGAAAATGATACCATCAGTTTGATAGATTTTCAAGGAGGAATGAAAGGAGCATTGCAATATGATATTGCCTCTTTATTATGGCAAGCAAAAGCCAATTTAACTAATGAGTGGAAAGAAAAATTATTGAGTTATTATATAGATGAAGTAGAAAAATTATTGCCTAAAAAAATTGAACGAACAATTTTTATTAACCAATACAATGGGTATGTATTAATAAGGTTATTGCAAGTGTTGGGTGCTTATGGCTTTAGGGGTTTGTTTGAAAGAAAAGCACATTTTTTAACCAGCATTCCTTTGGCTTTACAAAACCTAACTTATTTTCTTAACAATAAAAAAGTAGGCATTACTACTCCAGAATTTGATAGAGTATTGAAAATAATTATTAGCCACGAAATGGTACAAAAATTTACTCCACCACAAGCCACAGAGCAAACTCCTTTAATAGTTACTATTAATAGTTTTAGTTACAAAAAAGGAATACCACAAGATAATTCTGACAATGGGGGTGGTTTTGTTTTTGATATGAGAGGCATTTTAAACCCTGGTAGGCAAGAGGCTTATAAATACTTGACAGGAAAAGATAAACCAGTGCAAGATTTTTTAGAGCAATATACCAAAATGAACACTTTTTTAAATAGTGTTTGGGATTTGATAGACATTAATGTAGAAAACTATTTGGAAAGAAATTTTGAAAACTTAATGATTAATTTTGGTTGTACAGGAGGACAACATAGAAGCGTTTATGCAGCAGAACAAACAGCCAGACATTTAAGAAATAAATACAACCTAACAATAAAACTTCATCATACCAATCAAGAAAATTGGTTGAGAAAATAATGAACTATAAAATATGAACAACAGTATTCATAAAGCAATGTTATTAGCTGCTGGTTTAGGAACAAGGCTAAAACCCTTTACAGATAAGCATCCTAAAGCATTGGCTGTTGTAAATAATAAAACTTTATTGCAAAGAAATATTGAGTATTTACAACAATTTGGTATAAAAAATATTATTGTAAATGTGCATCATTTTGCAGAGCAAATTGTAACTACTATTCAAAATAATAATGGTTGGGGAAGCAATATTACTATAAGTGATGAAGGAGATGAAGTGCTTGAAACAGGAGGTGGTTTAAAAAAAGCAGCTTGGTATTTTGCACAAGAAGAAAATTTTTTATTGATGAATGTAGATATGCTTACAGATATGAATTTATCTGAAATGATTACACACCATATTACTACAAAAGCATTGGCAACATTGGCTGTTACAAATAGAACATCAAGCAGGTATTTATTATTTGATAAAGAAAACAGATTGTGTGGTTGGAAAAATATACAAACAAAAGAAGAAAAACTTTCAAGAAATGCCCCAGACTTGGTAGAAAAAGCCTTTAGTGGCATACATATTATTCGTACAGAGTTATTGAGTTTAATACATCAGCAAGGAAAATTTTCTATGATTGATGTGTATTTAAGCCTTGCTTCAAATTATAATATTCAATGCTATCATCATCATAATTCTAAACTGATAGATGTAGGTAAACCAGAAAATTTACAAAAAGCATTAACAATGTTTGAATAGTATTATTTGCTCAAGTGCATACTTCTTTCTTTGTATAAAGTTCTAAAGTAAGGGTCTCTTAAATCTTTGATAAATCGGATAGCTTCTCCTGTACTTTTCATTTCTGGTCCAAGTTCTTTATTTACACCAGGAAATTTATTAAAACTAAAAACAGGCTCTTTAATTGCATAACCTTCTAATTTTTTTTCTAAATTAAAATCGGGAAGTTTTGCTTTATCCAACATTATTTTAGTGGCAATATTCAAATAAGGTATTTGATAAGCCTTAGCAATAAAAGGTGTTGTTCTACTGGCTCTTGGGTTTGCTTCTATTACATATACTTTACCATCTTTAATAGCAAATTGAATATTGATTAATCCTTTTATGTTTAATGCTCTGGCTATTTTTTCACTATAAAATTCCATTGTTGCTACCAGCATGGGAGAAAGATTAAAGGCTGGCAAAACTGCATTACTATCGCCACTATGAATGCCTGCAGGTTCTATATGTTCCATTACACCCATTACATGAAAATGCTCTCCATCAAAAATAGCATCTACTTCTGCTTCTTGACACCTATCTAAAAAATGGTCAATTAAAATTTTATTATCCGGTATGTGTTTAAAAATACTGATACAAGCCTTTTCTACTTCTTCATCATTAATCACAATCCTCATTCTTTGTCCTCCTAATACATAACTTGGACGAACCAAAACAGGATAACCAACTTTATTGGCAACATCTATTGCTTCATCTGCAGTAAGTGCTGTGCCATAATTAGGATAAGGAATTTCTAACTCTTTCAATAAATCACTAAACCTTCCTCTATCTTCTGCCACATCCATATTTTCGTAAGATGTGCCTATAATTTTTATACCTCTTTCGTGTAATCGTTTGGCTAATTTTAATGCTGTTTGTCCCCCTAATTGAACTATAACACCATCGGGTTTTTCTAATTCAATAATTTCCCACAAATGCTCCCAATATACTGGTTCAAAATATAGCTTATCTGCCATATCAAAATCTGTACTGACTGTTTCAGGATTACAATTTATCATAATGGCTTCGTAGCCACATTCTTTAATTGCCATTAATCCATGCACACAACAGTAATCAAACTCTATACCCTGACCAATACGATTAGGACCACTGCCAAGTACAATTATTTTTTTGCGAGAAGAAGAAATAGATTCGTTGCTGTGTAAAGAAGTATTACTCATTTTTAGAAAGATTGAGCAAAAGTAAGGCTACTCTTTCTTTTGATAGAATATTTTTTGAAATAGTTGATAATAATAGGTTTATAGAATAGCAACTTTTGTAACAATATTATTTTCATTTTCAAAAAATCTCCGTGTCTTAGCCTTTCACAAAAGCCTAAAAAGAACACTCTGCGGAGACGAATATTACTATCTCACACTTCTTTATTCATTTTACCAAAAGGTTTTTTCATCAGCAAAATAAAATCTTCATCTTTTTCATTAGGGTAATAGTTATCTAAACCATATTTAATTTCTGTATGAGGCAAATGAGCAAAAGTGCCTAATAACCTATCCCAAATACTTAATATAGCACCATAGTTGGTATCTGTATAAGGTTGTTTCCAATGATGATGTACTTTGTGCATATTGGGCGAAACCAAAACATAACTTAATGCTTTATCTAACCATGTAGGCAAAGCAATATTGGCATGTGTAAAAGCTGTAGCTACCACCAAAATAGTTTGAAAAATCATTACTGCATACATAGGTGCACCACTTACTATAATACCTGCAAAAAAGAAAATACCTCTTATAATACTTTCTATAGGATGGTGGCGTAAACCTGTAGTAACATCTACATTATTATCTGCATGATGAATAACATGAAACCTCCACAATAAAGGAACTTTATGTTCTACAATATGCACCAACCAACCACCAAAAAAATCTAATACTAAAAATGAAATAATGATAGTGCCTATAATACCTGCATTAAACCAATATGCTAAACCAATATTATTTTTCAAACACCAATCGCTTAATAAAATAATGATAACAGCTAAAAAAGTATGAATAATAAGATGAATAACAGTAAAAGCAAAATTAACAGCAGCATGATGCCATTTTGTTTTTTTATAGTGCATTTGCAGCAATGGTATAGAGCCTTCTATTATCCAAAAAAATAATAAGCCCCCTACCAAAAATGTCATTCTTTCTAAAGGGCGTTGTTCTAAAGTGGAAAAGTATGTAACTATATTGTCAAGCATAGAGTGAAAATAATAAAAATGTATGAACAATTAAAACTCTCCATTTATTCTTAATCCAAAAATTTTATCGCCAAGTTTATTTACACCATATTCTATTCTAAAAACAAAATCATAAATAGTGGTAATATCTACACCAATACCAGCAGAGCTTAAAAGTGTATTAGCCAAAGATTTATTGCCTGTAGCATATTGGTTATAAGCATAGCCAAAATCGCCATATAATTTAGCATAAAAACTAAAGGGTATTTTTTCGTAATTTTTTATTTTAATAGGGTTTTTAAAATTAATATCAAATAGCTTGTGATAAAAAGAGTTGTTGCTTACAAAACCCATCATACCATCTATTACATAAGATTCCATACCTCTTACAAACATATCATTATAACCAAGTAATAATTGATTGTAATAAAATTTTGCATTACCAAATTTTATATTACTATTTGTATGAAAAGTGATAAAATTTTTATCGTCTATTGTTACAGCATTGGTGGTTTTTAATAGCACCTGCAACATGTTTACATCTTTTTGCAAACCTCTGCCATATATAGTAGCACTATACATAAATCCTTTTTTAGGAAAAGGAATATAATCTACACCAAAGTATTGAAGTGTAGCAGACAGAGATGCATAAGAAAGTTTGTTAGAAGTATAATTAGCAGGAAAATAATTGGGATTTAGTTTTAAAATTGTATCAGCTATTTTATCTTGATAAAGACCTAATGTAAAGTAAAAACGATATTTAGAATCTGGACGATATGAGTAAGAAAACAAACCCATTGCATTTTCTTTAATAAAATTTTCGGATTTTGCTAATACTTGTTTATGGTTTGATGTTGTAGCATAAACCATTTCTTTTTGTCTTAAATAACTTAGTACTACAGAAAAACCATGTTTAAGTTTTTTGTCTAAAAAAGGATTGGTATAACCAAATTGTATTTGCTGACTATAGCCAGTTATAAGATTTACAGATAGTTTATCATTTCGTCCACTAATATTATTATGAAAAAATTTTAGTCCATAATTTACACGGTCAAGGCTTGCTTTATGTTCATTCCACCACTGGTTAAAATTTCTGTCGGCTATTTTAAAATAAGGCAAAGGAAAAATATACCATCTTTCTTTTACTTCTACATTAATGGTTGCAGTATTGTTTACTAAATTAACTACATACACAGATACATCTATAAACAGCAATGTATTCATTAACTGATTTTTTGCAAGGGCTAATTGCTCTGTCAATTCTTTAGCAGAAAATTTATCTCCTTCTTTAAAGGGTACTTCTCTATCAATAATATAGCTTTTGGTTTTTTTATTTCCTTTTATATTAATTGTTCCAATGGTGTAATAAAGAGAGTCTGCATTTGCTTGTGTAGCAGCATCTATATTAGCAATATTTTCAAAAAAAATATTACTCTGTGCTTGTGTTTTGCTAAAAGAAAAAATAACAATGCAAAAAATAAATCTACACCAATGCTTCATTAAATACTATATATTTTTATAGGGCATAAATGTATGCTTTTGATAAACAGTAAAGACAATATTGGTAAAAATTTTCTTGTTTTAGAAGAATGTTTATACCAAAAGTCTATTTTGTAATAGATAAATTTCATTGGTCTATTGTAGAAATCAAATTGGTATTACTTCAAATCCCAATCCCATTCTAATAATTCTCTTCTTGTAGTTGGTTTTTGTCTGCCATTGCTAAGACGTTGTACTTCATTTCCTACTATATTGCTTAATTCATTTACAGAAATATGTCCATTTTTATTGGCATCTCCATAATTGTTTTTTAATGTATGTAAAACAGTATAAGTAAATAAGCCATTATTCCATTCTGCACTTTCTAATGCAAAACCTACCCCAGCAGCAGCACTAATAACCATTGTTCCATTGCCTTGAGAAAGGTTGGTAAATAATTGTTGCATCAGTTCAAAACTGTTATGCAATCCTGCTTTCTTTTTTAATTTTATGGTAGAGCCTCTAAAACCTTTGGTGCTTACAACGCCATCAGATGTATTGTTTTTGGTAGTGTCTATGATTACATCATTATCTAACTCTCCACTATGACAAGCATCTATCAACAATAATTTTTTTCTTGCAGGAATACTGTCTAAAATATTTTCTAATAAATCATAAGGCAAACCATTTTCGGCAGGGTTATCAAAATTCATATTGTAAGTAGCATAATAAAAATTTTTATCATCGTCTAATAATCCATGACCAGAAACAAATAATAAAACAACATCATCGGGTTGGGTTTGCATAAATTTATTTTTCAGTGCTGTAATATTTTTTACTGTTGCTTTTTCATCAAACAAACTATCGGTAAATATGTTATTGTATTGTGTTGTTAATGATGAAAAATAATGTAGCATATCTTTTCCATCTTTTACAGAGTAGGTTAAGTTCATTTCTTTATTTTGATAATTACTTACACTTACTGCTGCTATGTATAAATTGGGTTTTTTGTTTGTTTTTCCTGTAAGTTTTAGCGGTAAGCGTAGGCTTTCTACTCCTTTTTCATTCATGCAAGATATTTGAATATTATTAACGCCTTCTATTAATGGTATGGTTAATGTTTCTGTAATTTGTTTTTTGTTTTTATCTCTTACAGAAAATCCTTTGCTGCCAAATACAGGCACATCATCTGCATATATCAATATTCTATCAATAATATATTTTGTATCGGTAGCGGTAATAATTATTTTTCCCGAATTGTCTGTATTAGTTACCTTATCTAAGTTTACAGTAGGTAAATGAAATTCAGTATTATTAAAATCTTCTTCTTTAAAATTCATTTTTTGTATTCTTTTTAAATAGGCTTTTTTATACGCATCTTTTAAAGGAGAAAGTTCATTACTATTTTGAACAAATATTTTTTGTAATGCTTCTATAATAATATCAGGTCTATTAAATTTTAAATCAAACTGAGGAAAAGGATATACTTCATTTTTTATTCTAAAAGCCAATGCTTTTCCTGATCCTTTGGTGCTTAAATAATATCCTTGAGGATTAAAAATAATAAACTCATTGCTTGATGAGAGTGTAATAAAACTCAATTCATTTTTACCCGTTGTTAAATTCCATATTTTTATTTGACTGTCTAATGAGCTACTAATAATATAGTTTCCATCTTTGGTAAATTCAATACTTCTTACTTCATTTTCATGTCCATACAATGTATTAATAACAGTGAAAGTAGTTAGGTCAATTATTTTAATTGTGTGGTCAGCACATCCTACAGCAAGTTTGGTATTATCTGGCGAAAATGTAATACTACAAACACCATTTAAGTTTTTTATTGTAGTAACAATATTTTTTGTTTCGGCATTAATAAATACTATTTGTCCTGCACCCCCAGAAGCTATTAATTTATTATTACTGCTCCATGCTAAAGCATTTACACTACTGCTATAATTGCCACTACTATTTTTATCTGTAGTAATACCAATATTGAAAGTAGCATTGTAAGGAATGTATAATGCTGTATCAAAAAAGTTTCCAACGTTGGTATGTGTTTGCCATTCTTGCAATTTTTCTTTTGTTCTAAAATCCCATAATTGTGTAATGCCATTAGAAGTTCCTGTTAAAAAATATTTTGCATCTGGAGAATAGCTTATACTACTTAATCCTTTAGCAACATTCTCAACAGATGATTTATCAACTAAAACACTTTTGGTAATAATTTTTCCATCTTTACTTACAGCAGTTAAATAATTACCTCTTGGGTGAAAATCTAACCCTCTAATTGCTTCATTGCCTCCATTAAAACTTGATGCTATTTCTGTTGTAGGATAAGACCAATATAATACATTGCCACTTTCTGTACCTGCTCCAATCCATTTTTGGTTGGGCGAAAATTTGCAAGAAGTAATAATATCATTTTCTCCATCTTTGGCTATATTGTTTATTCTTTTTATATAATTACCTGTTGAAATATCCCACAGTTTTATACTTTGTTCTTTGCCCAATGTGCCACATGCTGCTGCCAATGTTTTTCCATCTTTGCTAAGGCTAATACTCCACACATAATCGCTAATATTACCAATAGAAAATTGTGGTATTAGATTATTAATACTCCATTTTACTATACTTCTATCGGCACCTGACGAATATAAAAATCCATTTTTTAATAATAAACAAGTTATACTGTATGGTTGATGTGTGTAGTGTTGTATTTCTTTGCCAGTAGAAGCATTGACTGTTATCATTCCATTTCTTGCATGAGCTACAATATATTGTTCATTATTTAGTTGTAGTATATCTTCAAACCCTCCTTCTTTGCTTTCTATTATCCATTCTGTATTGCCAGAATTAATATTTAATAAACCATAACTTCCAGAACCATAACCTCCAGAAGCCCATGCAATTTTTTGCTCATTACTACTAAACGAAATTTTATTGGCTGTATTTTTTATGCTAAACCATGTTACTTTTTTATTGCTATAAATACCAATATTGTTTTTTGATGTCCATTTTTTACAAAAAGCAATTTGCTTATCATCTTTACTATAAGTAGCATAAGCAATATTGTCATCTGTTGTAGTTAATATAGTTATTGCTTTTGTGTTTAAATCTATTTCTGCTATTGATTTTTCTAAAGCTATAACTGCCTTGCTTTTGGTATTGGCTTTTTGAACAGAAGAAATTTCTGCTCCTAATTTTGTAGCATAAATAATGGTAGCATCAAAACTCCATGAAACAATATTTCCCTTCCAATCAAATCCTATTATTTCTGTATCATTATTGTTAAAACAAATACCACGAACACCATTTCTTAATCCATAAAAACTTCTGATTAATAAGCCACTTTGAGCATCCCAAAGTTTTATAACATTATCTTCTCCTCCTGTAGCAATATATTTTCCAGAGTTATTAGTACTTATACAACTTATACGTTCTACATGACTTAACTGAACTACCAATTCTGCATTTTGTGCATTTGCTTTTTGAAAAAATAAAAACAGTAGTACCCACCCTATTTTCAAAATATTTTTAGTTATCATAATAAATACCTTTTATTGGGTATGTAAAACAAAAGAATATTGTTGATATTTGCTATACCTTATAACCACAATTATTTAACGAATACAAAATTTTTAAAAAAATTAACCAATATGAAAAAATTTTTAACCCTTGTTTTTATTGGAATATGTTTTCTTGTGCAGGCACAAGGACTTTTTCCTACTTATGAAAATGGCAAAGTAGTTTATATAGATTCTACAGGCAATAAAGTACTTACAACTTCATTTGCACGTTCTGGTCTTTTTCAAAATGGTTTGGCATGGATGATAAAAGATAATGCTATTGGCTTTATCAATACCAAAGGAGACATAGCAATAGAACCTGCTTATGAAGAAACACAAGGTTTTTTTGAAAACTTAGCTGCCATAGTGCAAGATGATGCTTGGGGTGTTATTAATACCAAAGGAGATATTATTGTAGAGCCTAAATATGTTGAAATGGGCAGTTATAGTAATGGACTTTGCAAGTTTAAAGAACGTAGCGATTTATTTGCCAAATGGGGTTTTATAGATGCTACTGGAAAAGTGGTGATTAGCCCAAGTTTTGAGAATATAGATAATTTTAAAGACGGTTTAGCCATGTTTATAAAAGATTCAAAAGCTGGTTATATAGATACTAAAGGAAATATTGTTATTGAAGCTAAATATAATTATGGAGCATTATTTACTATCAATAAAAAAGTTATTTATGACAGAGGTGCTTTTAGCGAAGGTTTGGCTTCGGTAGAAGTAGATGGTAAATATGGTTATATTGATAAAACTGGAAAAATGGTTATAGAAGCAAAGTATGAATATGGTGAAGATTTTAGTGAAGGTTTGGCTGCTGTAAAACTTGATAATAAATATGGTTTTATAAACAAAGCAGGAAAAATGGTTATTAAGCCTACTTATTCTTTGGTAGAAAATTTTTCGCAAGGGTTGGCTGCTGTAGAAATAACCAAAGATGAAGAAAGCAAATGGGGTTTTATAGATGCTAATGGAAAAATAGTTATTCCTGTAACATTTCATGGACCAATAGGGTTTGGTATGGATATGGTGTTTAAAGATGGTATTTGTCAATTAATGATTTCTGAACAAGTATGGGGTTATATTAATAGAAGTGGTAATGTTTTATGGAAAAGTAAATAATTCAAACAAGTTCTAAAACATTGCTTCAATTAGTTCGTCAATAGTTATGTTGCTAAAGTGTTTGTCTATATCAAATTTTGATAAGGCAGTTCTTATAGCATTTTCTTCATGAGCTACATTAAGCAACGCATTTTCTATTGCTTCAATTCCTTTTTCAGAAAAGAAGTCGCCAAAAATTTTTACATTTTCAATAATTCCATTTTTAGTTTCTATATTCATTTCAAGTAAACCACCTTTTGTACGAATAGCTTTTTTAAAACTATAATCTGGCGATTTGCCATAATTCCATTCATGGGTGGTATATTTTTCATCTCTTAATTGTGTAATGATTTTTATATCATCTTCTGTAAAAGAATATAACTTGCTATCTGGATATATAGTAAGCACATGCTCCATTAATTTTTTGGTAAATGCTTCTAAACTTAAAGGTGTTTTTAAATGTTCTGAAATATTAGTAACTCTTTTAGGTACAGATTTTACTGCTTTATCTTGATATTTTACAGGATTAATTTTTAATGCTTCGCTTACATTTCTCATTTCTGAAGCAAATAAAATAGTGCCATGATGCAATATTCTGTTTCTGTAAATATGAGCAGCATTGCCAGAAAATTTTTTGCCATCAATCATTAAATCATTCTTTCCTTCAAAACGAGCATCTACACCCAAACTTTGTATAACATCTACAATAGGCTGAGTAAATTTTTTAAAATCGGTAAGGTTAGAATCTTCTCCTGCTTTTACAAAAGAAAAATTCAAATTGCCTAAATCATGATATACTGCACCACCGCCAGAAATTCTTCTTACAACAGCTATATTATTGGCTTTTACATAATCATAATTTATTTCAGAAAGTGTGTTTTGATATTTGCCTACAATAATAGCATTATCATTTCGCCATAGCATAAAGCAATCTTCTTTTAAATATTTTAAAATATATTCATCAGCGGCTATGTTAAAATAAGGGTCTGTAGATTCGTGATAAATACAAAGCATAATGTGTGTTGTTTAATGTTGTATCTTACTCTCAAAGTTAAGGCTTGTGCATAAGAAAAGATTTTATTATAATAGTTCTTTCTTTACACCTATCGTTAGTATGCACCTAAAAATTTGTGTCCATTGAAATGTACCAAATGGTCGGGATTGTCGGCAATCCAAACTTCCGTTTCCCAAGCAACATCTAACATCCATTTTCTAAATTCTGTTCGTGTCAAAAAACTTGTAATAAAAATCAATTCTGCTGTACATTTCTTTAGCATTTTCTTCAATTCTAAAACTCGTGTTTCACTCATTGGCCCAGAACTATGAACAGCTTCAATCAAGTAAAGCCAATTATTTTTCTTACTGTAAGCAATAATATCAGGAAGTTCGTCATGTGATAATTCAAAGAAATTCAACTTTTTCAGTTTCATTTCATTAATGTGTAAAATTTTGTTTAAGGTATCACCAATGTAAAGCACTTCACAATCACTACCAAAACGTGGTAAAAATTCTTCAATAATTGCTTTTTGTAAAACATTGTGTTTGCCAAGTGAAAGTTCAATTTCTTCTTTACGAAATGGAAGTTTTACTGGAATTTTATCAAGGTTTCTTTTTCGTGCAAGAACTTCCGAAAGTAACAGACGATTTTTATTGAATGTTTTTAAAGCCTTTGTCCAACCATTAGTTTTATATTGTACAATTAATGCTTTAAATTCTGGATGAAGTCCGTAACCTCTTGTTGGGTCGTTGGTTGCAGAGCCTTTTTTTACACCACTATTTACAACAAGGTCGGCAAGCACCAATAGTTTCAAATCTTTTCTTCTGATGTCGTCATACGAACCTGATGAAATATTTTCTTCAAAATTTTGATTGATAATTTGAATAATTTCTCTTGTCTTTAGATGAATATTATCTTCTGAACTTTTTGCCCTTTTCCAATCTTTTGTAATACCTGCAACTGCCAAAAAACTTACTGCCATTCTTTCCAAACCTCTTTCAGATTTATTATTAAATGGGATACCAACACTTTCCAGAATATCAAGTGCCTCATTAATAATTTTCTGAATAGCTTTTGCTTTATTGCTCTTTGTAATGTAGTTCTTCATTTTCTAAAAAAGAGTAAGTACTTTACCTGGTTGATAATCGTTTTCAATAATTTCTTCGGCTGTATATAGTTCTTCCGTTTGATAACATTCTTTCAATGCAAGTGCTAATTGATATGCTAAAAATGGAGGAACTGCATTTCCAATTTGGTTGAAACGTTGCGTTTCGTTTCCAATAAATTCAAACCAATCGGGAAAACTTTGTAGTCTTGCAGCTTCATTGTGAAAAAGTCGTCTTCGTTTTCCATTTTTTAACCGTACTCGCTGCATATCACCTGTTGCACCTGCAAGATTTCTGCAAGTCAAAGTTCGTGCAGGTTTATCAAAATACAAATCTCTCGGATTGATACAATAAGATGCTTTTTCGTAGTTGGCAACATATCTGTCCATTGATGCTGTTAAAAACTTACTTCCTTTAGGGGCAGTAAACATTGTATCACCAATAGCTTCACCAACAGTAACACGTTTGTTGTGTGATTTTGGGAAAGTAAATTTTGCTCTATGCCCAATAACAAAAAGTCGTTCTCTATTTTGCGGAACACCAAAATTTACTGCGTTCAAAAGTTTATAGTCAATGATATAACCTAACTTACGAAGTTCTGCTAACACTAATTCAAAATACCATTTGTTGCTGTAAAGCAACCCACGAACATTTTCAAACATAAAAACTTTTGGTTGCAATTTTTTTACAGCATCTATGAAAATTGGGAAACCGTCTCTTGCATCTTCTATTCCTTTTTGATGCCCTCCAACACTAAAAGGTTGGCAAGGTGGACCTCCAATTACAATGTTAGCTTGTGGATACTCAAAATCAAGGTCAAGTTTTATAGCATAACAATCGCCAATAAGGTTTTTATTATAAGTTTCTGTTGCAGCATTGTTCATTTCGTAACCGATAGTTCTATAACCAGCAGCTTCAAAACCTAAAGACAAACCACCACAACCTGCAAACAAGTCCAACACGACTTCTTGCTCAGTTATGTTTGGCTTCAGCGTTTTGTTGATATATTTAACATAATCTGTCATTCAAAATATTTTATCATTTATCTATCTCTTCCTTTTTTAAGTAACAATTTTTTATTACTAATCTTACTCTCAAAGTTAAGGCTTATGAATGAAAATGTTGTTTTACTATTTCTTCATCAATTCTTTTACTGCTGCTTCTATTTGTTGGTCTCTTCCATTGGTCATTATTTCATATTCTAAACGTACTTTAATATCTGGCTCCATTTGATTATTTTCTGCAAAAATACCATCAGGACTTTTCCATCCACCTTGAGGAATACCAAATACCAAAGTAGGGTCTATTTGATTTTCCCACCAAACAAAAGTGCCTGTACCTGCAATAGGCATACCTAAGGTTTTTCCTGCTCCTTTTAATTTATATGCTAAAGGAAATAAATGTGCATCTGAATAATTGGCTTCTCCTATTAATACAATAGATGGTTTTACCCATTTATCATAAGGCTCAGAGCCTACATATTGCCCATGAGGAATAATGTCAAAATATTTTTTACCACTTAAAAAATCTGATAAAGGTTCATGAATATTACCACCCCCATTAAAACGTGTATCAATAATTAGAGCTTCTTTGCTAAGATTTCTACCCAATGCTTCTTCTACTACAGTTCTCATACTTTCATCATCCATTGCACGCACATGAATATAACCTAATTTTCCTCCAGATAAACTATCTACTTCTTTTCTTCTTGCTTTTACCCATCTATTATATTGTAATTCTCTTTCTTCGCCTATTGATATAGGTTTTACTGTTTCTTCCCAGCGTTGGTTAGTAGCAGGATTGTATAAAGAAAGTAAAGTAAGTTTGCCTGCTTTTCTATTAAGGTATTTATAGTGGTCTATAGAATCTGTAATATTATTACCATCAATTTTTTCAATAACTGTTCCTGCCTTTATGGTAGAGGTTGCTTTGTCTAAAGGCCCATCTTGAATTATTTCTGCAATTTTTAATCCAGTACCTGTATAAGTATAATCATAAAATATACCCAGAGATGCTGTTCTATCATTGGTTACAGCATTTGAGCCTCTATAATAACAACCTGTATGAGATGCATTTAACTCTCCTAAAAGTTCACTAAGCATTTCTGCAAAGTCATAATTGTTGTTAATGTGAGGAAGAAATTTTTTATATACACTATAATAATAATCCCAATTTACTCCATGTAAATCTTGCACATAAAACTTCTTTTTTATTTGTCGCCAACTGTGGTTAAAAATATAATCTTTTTCTGCTGCATAGTTTAATGTCATTTCTCCGTTTATGCTTACAGGTTCTGGCTTTCCACTTTCTGGGTCTATTTGCATCATTCTACCATCTGCTAATAAAAAAAGATTTTTTCCGTCAGCAGATAGTTCAAGCGATGCACTATTAACTCCAAATTTTCCTAATAGTTTAGCATCTTTTTTACGAAGGTCTGTAACCCATAAATCATAACCACTTTCAAATGCAGCCATGTAATAAAGTTTTTCTCCATCTTTAGATAAAACCATATCTCCCATATTGGAAGTGTGTGTAGTGATACGAAGTTTTCTATCAGTTAAATTTTCCCAGTCAAATACAATATCTTTCTTTTTATTGGCTGTGTCTGTAATTATTTTTTCTTTTTTCTTATCTTTTTTATCTGTTGTTTTAACTGTAGATGCAGAATCTTTTTGTGCTTTATTTTTTTCTTCTTGTTCTTTCAAAAGTTCAAAATCTTCTTTAGATAATTTAAACCTGTCAAAACTTTCTTTTGAAAAAAACATAGCATATACATCAAATGAAGCAGGATAACCAGCTTGCATTTTTTGCCCATCTCTTGTAGAACCCCAATACATTAGTTTTCCATCCATTGCCCATCGTGGTAAAAAATCTTCATAACCACTTTGTGTAAGATTTGTTAATGCTCCTTTTCCATCTGCACTAATTAAACCTACTTCTGAAGACATCACTCTTTCTTTTTGTCCAAATGATACTAAAAACCATTTACTGTCTGGACTCCATTGATAATATTGGTCTCCATCTGCATAAGAATAATTTTTATCGGCAGGTAAAATAGTTCTTGATTGTTTAGAAGCAAGGTTGATAACTTTTAGTATAACTCTATTTTCTAAATAAGCAATTTCTTTTCCATCTGGTGAGTATGAAGGTTGAAAAGATTCTTCATTATTAGCAACAATAGTTTCTTGTTTTAAAACAGTAGAAGCATAAAAATAAGGCTCTTCTTTTCTATCAATAGAAATAGTATAAATATTCCACATACTATCTGGCTCTGCTGCAAATACTAAAGAACGTCCATCTGGACTAAAACTTACACTTCGTTCTTGCCAAGGTGTGTTGGTTATTCTCTTGGTTATGCCTCCCTCTACACTTGTTACAAAAATTTCGCCTCGTACAATAAATGCAATTTCTTTTCCATTAGGCGATACTTTCATTTCTGTAGCACCTGCATTTATAGGAATCGTTTTATCAATATTTACTCTGCCATCTGTAGCAATAGTGATAGTTAATTTTTTAGGCTCTGCATTATTGGGTTTTATATATACTTCTCCATCATAACTAAAGCAGAGTGTATTTTCTTTTGAACGTGTAAGGAAACGAATAGGATTTTTAGTAAATGAAGTAAGGGCAACAGAGGTTGAAGGATTGTTTAAAGAACTTTTATATACATTCATAGAGCCTCCATTTTGTTCACTTAAATAGTAGTAATCATTGTTATTACTATCAAACACAGGGTTTCTGTCTTCTCCATTATTGGTAGTAAGCTGCGTATATTTTTTTGTTTGAACATCATATACCCAAATATCTCTTGTAATAGATGATGTGTGGTGTTTTCGCCAATTATTTTCATATCCTTTTAGATTATGAAAAATAATTTTATTGCCCTCTGTATTGACTGTTGCATTAATAGCAGGAACAGGTAATAACTGATTTACTTTTCCTGCATGTATAGAAACAGTATATAATTGCGATAAGCCACCATTAGGAAACTGTACATTGCTTACAACATCTTGTCTAATAGTAGAAAAAATAACTTGTTTATCATCTGCCGAAAAACTACTTGGCTCTTCATTGTTAGAATGATAGGTTAATCGCTTTGCTTCTCCTCCTGTTGAAGGCATAATGAATACATCAAAATTTCCATAACGATTACTGGCAAATGCAATCCATTTTCCATCATGACTCCATACAGGAGCATATTCTACAGACTCACTAATAGTAAGTGGTATAGCTTCTCCTCCATTAGAAGATACTTTATAAATATCTCCTTTATAACAAAACAAAACCAATTTACCATCTGGAGAAATGGCAGGATAACGTAACCACAAAGGGTTTTGCTGTGCATACAATATAGTAACACAACATAAAATAACTGATAAAAGAAATGCTTTCTTCATATTTAAAATTTTTTATGATACATGGAAAAACAATTTTCAAAGTTGTGGGTTTTTATTTAGAGTCAAAAACCGTTCATACTATTAGCGTATTGAATATTTGCCTAATAGTAGCCCTCTTATTTATCTAAATATTTCCACTATTTTCGTATCTAAGTGAATATATCAAAATTTGATATAGCAGATTATTTAGACAGCAATGAAATGATTGCCGAATATCTTAATACAGTTTTGGAAGAAGGCGATGATTCAGCAATAATTACTGCAATAGGAAATGTTGCCAAAGCAATTGGAATAACTAAAATTGCAGAAGAAATAGGTCTTAGCCGACCAAGTTTATACAAAGCATTATCTGATGGGGCTAAACCTCAGTTTGCAACAATAATGAAAGTTTTAAAAGCTGTTGGCGAACAAATAAAAGTAAATCCAGCATCTGCTTAAAAAACGCTTGATATTTGTAGGTGTTCCAATCATAATCATATTATTTATACTCTCCATCAATCACCCATTTTTCACGCAATCTAAAGGAAGGTATAGTTTGTCGTTTGGCTTTGTTTGCAGCAATGTTTGTCTTTATGCCGTTTTGTAAAGCCCATAATGAAAGAGGAATTATTTTTTTTGCGGTAAGCATGGTAATTCTTTTATGCAATGCTTCTTGCAAAAGCAAAGCAAACAATTGAGTAAAACCATTAAAATTTAGCGTAACAGGATATTTGGTAAACAGCGGATAATATTCTTTGTTTTTACTTTTGTTTTGAATAATAATTGGCGGTAATCTCATGTTCATCAGTTGCAAATTAATCAGCACTCTGCCTAAGCGTCCATTACCATCTACAAAAGGATGTATGGTTTCAAACTCTGCATGAAAATGTGCTATTTTATCTAAAAAATAATCGGCTTTATTGCTGTTGTACTCTGTTGTCAGTTCTTGCATCAAGCTGCTTACAAATGATGGATTAGCTCCCAAATGATTGCCTACTCTTACCCATTCTTTTCCACTGCGAAAACGCCCTGCAACTTTATCATCAATATTGGTAAGTAGCATTTTATGCAAGTCTAAAATTAATGCTACTGTCAATTTTTGCTTAGGTTTTTCAAGTAAAGTTTCGGTGATTTTTGCCAAATTTTTCGCTTCAAATATTTCTCGTGTACTTACTTTTCGTTCTAATTCACCACCAGTAAGAATTTTTTCTGTATCTTCTAATGTAAGTGTAGAATTTTCAATGGCATTAGAGTTGTACACCATTTCAGGTATTTCGGCAATGGCAATTTCTTTCAACAATTTTTTATTGCCTTTTAACAATGCTGCATATTGTTTTTGCAAGCTGTCAATCTTATCTTTTACAGGTTGGTATAACACATTGTGAAGATACTAAAATACCGTGAAAATTCCCTATTTTTTAGACAAATTCACGGTATTTATATATTGAACTAATTTATACATTTTATCAATCGCACCATTATTTATTTTTTCAAAACTTAATACATAGCTGGAGTACCAGCTTTAGGAATAGCTTTTTGTATAAAATCTCTTAAATGATTGGTAGATGTTTTAAGGTCTTCTTTTCTTAAATACATCATGTGTCCACTTTTATAACCTTCCCAACTCATTCTTTCTTTTAACTTTCCAGAAGGGTCCATTTGCCATAAATTATATTTTGCATTAAAATAATCACAAGCACCATCAAAATAACCAGACTGTACTAATAAATGCAAATAAGGATTTGTAGCCATTGCACTTCTAAGGTTTTCTCCTACTCTATTATTTTTATTATCCCAAGGATAAACATTACCAAACATTTTATAAGTAAAATCTGTTTTATAGTTTAATACATTTCTTAAATACATATTAATAGGGGGTGTAAAAGCATGAAGCCATGCAGTTAATTCTGCATTAAAATCAGGTCTTTCACCAGCCTCTTTTTTATCTATGCCTTTGTATCTTGAATCTAATCTTCCAATAGTATAACCTTCATTTCTTAATAATTCTTTCCAAAATAAATTGGTATTAATAGATAAATTATTTTGAAGAATAACCTTTTCTGATATACCAGCATAACGAGATATTTTTGTTGCCAATTTTTGTTTTTCTGCATCACTCAAATTGCTTCCTTTATTCATAGCAGGAATTAATTCATTCATGGTAAAACTTTCTACTTCTGGCAGCATTTGAGTAAGTTCTTTTTGTTGTAAATCTTGAGGAAGTTTTTTATGATACCAAGCTGTAGCTGCATAATAAGGTAATAATAATGCAGAGCCTGTAGATGCTCCACGTTCAATACCTAACTCTGTAGGCGATACAAGAATTACGCCATTCAAATACATCCAGTGTGCTTGTTGTAATTCTAATGCAAGTCCTGAAACACGTGTTGTTCCATAACTTTCTCCTATCAAAAATTTTGGTGAAGCCCAACGGTCATAACGTGTAACAAAACTATTTATCCAATCGCCTAAATATTTTATATCGGCATTAACGCCAAAGAATTTTTCTTTAGGTATATCTTTTCCTACCATTCTGGAATAGCCTGTATTAACAGGGTCAACATATAAAATATCTGTTACATCTAAAATAGAATATGGATTTTGAGTATAGCCATAAGGTTGTATAGGGTATCCTTCATCATTTATATTAAGCAAATAAGGTCCTGTATATCCTATGTGCATCCAAACAGATGCAGTGCCTGGACCCCCATTAAATGAAATAATAAGAGGGCGTGTACTTTTATCTTTTACATCTGTTCTTTCATAATAAATAAAAAATAAACCTGCAATGGTTTTTCCATTTTCGTCCCAAACAGGAAGTGTGCCTGTTGTGGCTTTATAAGGTATTTGTTTGCCATTGATAGTAGTAGAATGTGTGGTAACTACTGTGGCATCTGGATTAAAAATAAGGTCTGAAAGATTGCTTTTCTTTTCTTCACTTTTTTCTTGCTTATTAAATTCTTCTTTTGGTTTTACAGGCTGTGCTATTGTTTGAGCAATGAAGAATAATACTGTACTGCAAAAGATAAATATTTTTTTCATAAAAACTTTTTTTGAATAATACAATAAGTCAAACCTACTACTTTTATAAAAAGCATAAAGCAATAATTGATAAACGGAAATAAAAATATTATTGATTTATCTCTCCAATAGCAGATAATATTTTTATTGCTACACTATCTGTACCTTTTGGAGAAAAATATTTTGTTTTAAATTTTACTTTTTTACCTGGCGAAATTGTTTCATAAATAGTTTCAATACCTTCATCTAACAAAGTACCTGTTTTACTAAAAAAAGTAAGTTTTATTTGCACATCTTTATAAGTACATAGAGTAGCATTATTAGTAAAGTGTCCAATAATAACTGTTTGCCCTATCAAATTTTTTCTATCTCTGTTAGTTACTTGCAAAAAACGAGCAGGATTATTTTTTTCTTTTTGAGCTAAGGTCTCTTTGCTTGTTTCATAACCATCTTCATCAAAAACTTTTTCTTTATTTTTTGATTTACAAGAAAATAGTAAACTGCTGATAAGTATTGCAATAAAAATTTTATACATGTTATATAATTTACTTGCTATAAAATTAAGGAGTATATGTAGATATTTTGAAAAGTCATTTTTTTTACAATACAATTAATGAATTTAGCACTTTATAAAAAGTTATAGATTACATTTGCCGTTCAGTAAAAAAGCTGAATGATTAAGAAATATGAAGTTTTATAATTTACTTATTAAATATCGTTTTTGGTTAAGTATTATAGCTATTGTAGGAGCTATTCTTTTAAATATTACCAAAACAGCAGGTTTTTGGCCCACTTTTCCTTTATATTTTATAGGAGCTATTGGTTTGTTTAGTCATTTTTTTATAGGTCCTTTACGTTTAATTCAAGAGCCTATGGAGGCTGGTAATATAGAGGCAGTAAAAAAAATTTTAGCCACTGTTTGGTTTCCTAATTTATTGTACAAGCCTGTTCGTTCTACTTTTTATACTATAAAAGGTAATTTAGCTATGATGGAGCAGGATTTTGAAACTGCTGAAAAACATTTAAAAAAAAGTAGTGATATAGGAAGTGCTATGCCAGAAGCAGAAGGTGCTAATAAACTTCAATTAGGTATGATGGCTATGCAACGTGGCGATTTAAAACAAGGAGAAAGTTATATAAGAGCAGCTATACGTGCTGGTATTCCTGATAAAGAAAGTGAAGCTGTGGCTTATCTTCAAATGTGTCAAATATTTATGAATAAGAGAGAATTTAGAGCAGCAAAAGATTTTTTTAGAAAAGCGAAAGCATGTAAACCAAAAACACAACAAGTATTAGACCAAGTAAAAGAAATAGAAAAATATATATCCAGAATGCCTGGGTAAGGTGTAAAAAGAGAGGTTGTTTTTATTCTTCACTTATAGTTATATAAGGTTCTATTTTATTAAATACTTCATTTGTCAAAAAAATAATTTTTTGCTTCATATCTTTTAGCGATTTGTATTTACCATATTTTTCACGTTGTATAATAATAGCTTTGGCTACTGATTTTTCTATATATGGATGATTGCTTAACTGCTGTTCAGATGCTGTATTAATATTTATTTTATTTATTGCAATGGTAGATAAAGTTAAATAGGGTAGTATGTTATTATAAACAGAATCTGTCATTCCATATACTTCTTTTACTTGTTGTAGTTGTAGAAAACCGCCTAATTTTTCTCTATATTGTACAATTCTATATGGAAAAGATTTTCCTATTTGTGGTATTTGCCAAAACTGTTGTGGTGTAGCTGTATTTATATCAACTACAATAGTTTTTCTTTCATTTGTTTGCTTATTTTTATCATAGTCTGTTTTTTTGTTGGCAGCAAAAGAGGATATAATTTTTATATATGGAATTAATCGGTCTGCATCTTCTTTTTTCAGCCCCCAAATTTTTCTGATGTCTTCTGCTGTTTTAAATTTTCCTCCTTTGCTTACATAGTTTATAATGGTTTTTGTAATTTTTTCAGATAAGCCTAATTTTCTCCATCCTTCTGCATCTAAAGTATTTGGGTCAAAATAGAATAGTTCAGCAATTACCTGAGTTGTTGTATCTGTATTATTTCTTTTTTGTGGGTTAATTTTATTTTGTTGAATAGCTGTAATGGTATCTATCAATGCTTTATCTGCTTCAATTTTTTGGGGTAATGTATTGACAAAGTAAGGTACAACAATGCTGACTATTATTATTAATATCAATATAATAACAGCGTTTCTTTCTTTTTTAGAAAAAGTAAAATATTCTTTTATTAATTTTTGTTTCATTTATTTATTCAAACAAATTAAACAACTAATTGCAATCCATCATAAGCAAGTTGCCTATTATTAGGAAGCTGTTTATTTACTTCATCGTGTGTACCAAGTTGATGACTAATGTGTGTGAAAAATGCTTTTTCAACTTGTAACTCATTGGATAATGCTACAGCTTCGTCTAATGTAAAATGAGATAAATGTTTTTCTTTTCTCAAAGCATTTAATACCAAAACTTTAGAGCCTTTAATTTTTTCTTTTTCATTGTCATCAATTCTATTAGCATCTGTTATATAAGTAAAATTGCCAATTTTAAAACCAAATACTGGCATTTTTAAATGCCATACTAATATTGGTTGAATAGGAATATTACCTATGGTAAAACTATTTGTATTGATTGTGTGAAGCAATAAGTTGGGCGAACCAGGGTATTTATCTTTGCTAAAAGCATAATAAAAATCTCTACAAATTGCTTCTTCTGTTAATGTATTTGCATAAATATCCATTGGTTTTTTGCTGAAAAAATTATAAGCCCTAACATCATCTAATCCTGCTATATGGTCTTTGTGAGGATGTGTAAATAAAACAGCATCTAATTTTTTTGTATTGCTTCTAAGCATTTGATACCTAAAGTCTGGAGTAGTATCTATAATAATAGTGGTAGAATCTGACTGGACAAGAATACTACTTCTTAATCTATTGTCTTTTTTATTTGATGAGGTACAAACATTGCAAGAACAGCCTATCATAGGAACACCACTACTTGTTCCTGTTCCTAAAAATGTTATGGCTAATGTAGGAATTGACACAGTTCAAATCTACAAGAAATGTGTTTATTTTTTGTACAAATTTCTAAAAAATAAAAAAGCCCCTTTCGGGGCTTAAAGCTATTTTGAAAATATTATTTTTTATTCTACCGAAGATGGTTTTACCAATCCTAATTTAGCTTCTAAACTTAATGTAGCATGTGGCACTACACGCAAACGAGCTTTGTCTATTAATTTTCCTGTAACACGACAAACGCCATACGTTTTATTTTCTATACGCATCAATGCTTTTTTCAAGTTATCTATATAGCTAATGGTTCTACTTGCCATTTGACTTACTTGCTCTCTTTCCATGCTTAAACTGCCATCTTCCATTGTCATATAACGTCCATCTTCATTATCTCCTCCTTCATCTTTTCTTGTAATTACACCTTGAAAATAAGCCAATTCTTTTTGAGCAGATTCTAATTTTTTGTTTATTAACTCTTTAAATTCATTTAATTCTGCATCGCTATATTTTACTAAGGGTGAGCCTGGTTTAGATTTTTCAGTTCTACTTTCTAAAGGTGTATAGCCAGGTTTATAAGGCACACTTGATTTGATAGAAGTTTTTGGTATTTTAACATCTTTTACTGGTTCTTCTTTCTTTTTTAGTGGCTTTTGTTTCATAGGAATAACCGTAGTAGATTTTTCTATACCACTTGCTTTTACTGGTTTTGCTACAGGTTTCTTTAATAATGTTCCAGCTTTAATTATTTTTTTAGTTGTTTTCGGTTCTTTCACTTTAATTGGCTTTTCTACTTTTTTTACAGGCTTAACCACCTTTTTAGCTATTGGTTTTGCAACTACTTTTTTTGTAGGCTTTTCTGCTTTTTTTACAGGCTTAACCACCTTTTTAGCTGCTGGTTTTGCAACTACTTTTTTTGCAGGTTTTGTAGCCTTTTTTACAGGTTTAACCACTTTTTTAGCTGCTGGTTTTGCAACTACTTTTTTTGTAGGCTTTTCTGCTTTTTTTACAGGTTTAACCACCTTTTTAGCTGCTGGTTTTGCAACTACTTTTTTTGCAGGTTTTGTAGCCTTTTTTACAGGCTTTGTTGCTTTTTTAGATGCAGATTTTTTAGTAGCCATAAACTTATTATTTTTTTGTTACTGCAATCTTTAGCAAAATTCCATTTACTTCTATTTTAACATTTTGCTGTAATGAAGTTGTTGTCCATTCAATAGAATCAGCTAAAATTTCGCCGCAAATATAGGTTTTATGTTCATTCAAAGAGTTTTGAATAGTTTCAGAACCCTCATTATTTTCTATTTGTACGAATATACGGTCTGTAAGTTCAAAATTGTTTTCTTTTCTAATATTTTGTACACGATTTACAAACTCTCTTGCATCGCCTTCACTTTGTAGTTCCGGAGTAATGGTAATATCTAAAGCAACAGTTAGGCTGCCCTTAGAAGCTACACTCCACCCAGGGATGTCTTCTGCTGTTATTTCTACATCGTTTGCAGATAGTTGAAAGTCTAAAGTTGAAAGTTTAAGGTTTAATGTTCCGTTTTGCTCCAATTCTGCAATTTGTTGCTGATTGAAGTTGCTGATAAGATTAGCAGCTTCTTTCATATTTGCCCCTAACTTGCTACCTAAGATTTTGAAATTGGCTTTTACTTTTTTCTTGATAATGCCTTCTGTTTCGGTAATGTATTGCAGTTCTTTTACATTCACTTCACTTTTAATTAAATCTGCTACTTTTTCTAATTGTTCTTTCATGGTAGCATTTAATACTGGGATCATTACTTTTTGTAATGGCTGACGAACTTTAATACTTACTTTTTTACGAATGGATAAAACCAAAGAACAAGCATCTTGTGCTAATTGCATTCTTTCTTCTAAAGCATTATTGATAATACTTTCATTTGCTTTAGGGTATTGTATATGATGAATTGATGTAGCATTAAAACGATGAGTTATCTTGTTTAAATTTTGAAAAACAGCATCGCTAAAAAATGGTGAAATGGGAGCTATTAATTTTATAATAGTTTCTAAACATTCATACAAAGTTTGATAAGCACAAATTTTATCATGCTCATATTCTCCTTTCCAAAATCTTCTTCTGCATAAGCGTACATACCAATTACTTAAATGCTCATCAATAAATTCTTCAATTAATCTTCCTGCTGTTGTTGGTTCATAATCATCCATTGCAGCAGTTACTTTTTTTATTAAAGAATTTAAAGAAGATAAAATCCATCTGTCTATTTCTGGTCTTTTATCAATATCAATATATGTTTCTTTAAATGCAAAGCCATCAACATTTGCATACAATACAAAGAATTGATAAGTATTGTACAGAGTTCCAAAGAATTTTCTTTGTACTTCTTGTATGCCTGCAATATCAAATTTTAAATTATCCCAAGGGCTTGCATTGGTAATTAAATACCAGCGTGTAGCATCTGCACCATATTTTTCTATTGTTTCAAAAGGATTGACAACATTGCCTAAGCGTTTGCTCATTTTGTTGCCATTTTTATCTAATACTAAGCCATTTGAAACAACAGTTTTATAGGCTCTGCCATCCACATTGTTTGTTGGTAAACCTGCTTTGGTTAATTCCTCTTCAACACTTTCTTTAATTAAAGAGCCAATTGCATGAAGCGTATAAAACCAACCTCTTGTTTGGTCAACGCCTTCTGCAATAAAATCTGCAGGATAATTTTGAGCAAAAATTTCTTTGTTTTCAAAAGGAAAATGCCATTGGGCATAAGGCATAGCACCACTATCAAACCAAACATCTACAAGGTCAGGAACACGTTTCATTGGTTTACCTGATTGACTGATTAAAATAACTTCATCAACAAAAGGTTTGTGTAAATCAATAGCCTCCTTAAATTCCTCCAAAGGAGGAACTTTCTCAGAAGCTTTTGTCATTTCTGCGTGAAGTTCTTCAATACTGCCAATACAAATTTGTTCTTCTCCATCTTCTGTTTTCCATATTGGTAAAGGCGTTCCCCAATATCTGCTTCTGCTCAAATTCCAATCAACCATGTTTTCTAACCAGTTGCCAAAACGTCCTTCACCTGTACTTTTGGGCTTCCAGTTAATGGTTTTATTCACTTCTACCATTCTGTCTTTTAATGCTGTGGTTTTTATAAACCAAGCATCTAAAGGATAATATAAAATGGGTTTATCTGTACGCCAACAATGAGGATAATTGTGGTCGTATTTTTCTTTTTTAAAGAGCTTTCCTTCTTCTTGCAATTTCAATACAATTCTATCATCTACGCTTAAATATTTTTTTAAGTCTTTTACTTTTCCGTTGGCTTCAAGAATTTGTTTTTGCTTTTGAAATTCTGTTTCTTTTTCTGTATCTGTCAGGTAGGCTTCTTTCACATATTCATTACCATATAAAAAAACATCATCTTTTATTCCTTCTAAAAATTTACCTCTTTTATCTACCATTGTTAAAATGCCAATATCATATTTTTTACCTACTCTAAAATCATCTGCACCAAAAGCTGGAGCAGTATGTACAATGCCTGTTCCATCTTCCGTTGTTACAAAATCTCCTAATAAAATTTTAAATGAATTGGGGTTATCTGTTTTATTGGCTTCAAAAGGAAGCAGTTGTTCATAAGAAATTCCTTCAAGATCTTTTCCTTTAAATGTTGCAAGAATAGAGAATGGTATAACCTCACCCCGACCCTCTCCAATGGAGAGAGAAGCAACATCTTTTTGTTCTCCTTCTGCTTTGAAATACTTATGCAGCAATGCTTTTGCAAGAATTACATTAATAGGTTGATGATTGATTGGGCTGAATGTTTTTACTAAAACATAATCAATATTTGCACCAACAGTTAAGCCTAAGTTTGATGGAAGTGTCCAAGGGGTTGTTGTCCATGCAAGGAAAAAAGCCTCCCCATCAAAATGTTGAATGTTGAATGTTGAATGTTGAGTTAGCTTGAACATTACTGTTGCACTGGTATCTTTTACATCTTTATAAGTACCAGGTTGATTTAGTTCATGTGAACTTAAACCTGTACCAGCAGCAGGGCTATAAGGCTGAATGCTTATACTTTCATACAGCAAACCTCTGTTGTATAATTTTTTCAGTAACCACCAAAGGCTTTCTATATAGTTGTTTTCAAATGTGATGTATGGATTATTCAAATCAACCCAATAACCCATTTTAGTAGTTATATCATCCCATTCTTTTTTATAACGTAATACAGCTTCTCTACATTTTTTATTATACTCTTCTATTGAAATTTTTTTGCCAATATCTTCTTTCGTAATACCCAATTCTTTTTCAACACCTAATTCTACAGGTAATCCATGTGTATCCCAACCCCCTTTTCTTTTTACTTGAAATCCTTGCATGGTTTTATAACGACAAACCAAATCTTTCAATGTTCTTGAAATAACATGGTGAATGCCAGGCATTCCATTGGCACTTGGAGGACCTTCATAAAATACAAATGGAGTGCTGCCTTCACGAATAGAAATACTTTTTTCAAAAGCATTGGTTTGTTTCCACTGTTCTAATATTTCTTTTTCTATAGAAGGAAGATGTAACCCTGAAAATTCTTTGTACTTGCTCATAATCATTATAGGTTTAAGGTTTAAAGTTCAGGTTAGTATAAATACAAAACATTAAACTTTTAACATCAAACTTTTTTAATTGTAAAACCTTATAGGTCTTGTTTTTTAAGGCTGCAAAGGTAAGGAAGAACGAAAATAAACAGCATTAAACTACTGGCTTTTTCCACTTTCTTTTTGCTGCTATAAAAGCCAAAAAAACTGCTATTATAAATGCCCATGCAAAAGGTGCTGTAAGTTTCCCTATTCCTTCAGCAAAATCTTTATTAAAATAGCCCCAAAAACATTCTACAAAAAGAGAAGTGCTTATAAATAAGCAAAAGTGCAGCAAATTCATTGTAGGATTGTATTTGAAAAAATTATATGCACAAATAAAATAAGTGATACCGAAAAATACTGATTCAATAATAATACCATTTGTAAATAACATACGACCAAATAATGCAGCTACAAACTCTGCTCCAAAACCTAACAAAAAACTGTATAAATAATAGTTGCTTGTAAATACTACACCCCAACCAAATTTTTTATTGACTGACTGTGTAGAAAACAGCAGACCTAACACTACTGTTACAGGTACAGTTCCTCTTAAAATTGCCTCTGCAAAGTTGTTGTAGTACAACACATTGATATGTGTATCTAAATAACCTTTAAAAGGAGAGCCTATAAAATTGCCATACATTATTGTAGTTATAAATCCCAGAAACGTAACAAATAAAGCCATTGCCCAAACATTGTTATCCAATAATTTGGCTTTTATAAATTTTGTAAAAACCTCTCCTTTTATAAATAAAAGAATAGCCAAAAAAGCCAACAATAAATAACAAGCAGACAATAAATAAGCTCCTGCACTTATAGTTAGCTTGTTTAAAAAAACTTGGTGTGTTATATAATAATCGGCAAACATTAGAAATGTTTTAGCAACAATAGTTAAAGCTATACCGAGAAAAATAAACACCCATTCTTTATTCAACATATTTACACCATTCACTTTTTTATATTCCTGAGCTAATATTTCGGTATTGCCCATGCGTAATTTAGCCACAACAAAAGCTTCTTCTTCTGTTAATTGTTGTGTAGTTAAGTTTTGTATAGTTTCATGCAAATGACTCTTTAACTCTTTTTCATCTAAAGCTGTAACTGTGCCCTTTTCAGCTATATCTTGCACAAAAGCATTTATTGCATATTCAAGTTGAAATTTGCTGTCCATAAGTTTTGGAGTATTTGGTTAACAGATTGCCAATTATTTTTTTCTGCTTCTAATTGTTTTTTTCCTGTGGCTGTTATTTTATAATATTTTCTTTCTCTGCCATTTTCAGCAGTTTTCCATTTGGCATTTATCCAGTTGGATTGTTCCATTTTTTTTAGTATGGGATACAGTGTTCCTTCGGCAAACTGAAATTTGCCATTGCTTGCTTCTTTTATATTTCTGATAATTTCATAACCATAGCTTTCACCTTTGGATAAGATAGATAGTATTAAAGGAACAGATGAGGCTGCTACAAGGTCTTTAGATATTTCAGGCATAGTAGTTCTATGTATTTAATATTCAAATATACATAGAAGTTCTAAGTATTAAAATATTTTTTGGAGTGGGTTGGAAAAACTTTTTATTCCTAAAATAGGGTTACACAAAAACGTGTAAAAATGGACAAAAAGAGTAAATTCATTTCAGGACTAAAAAATAAATGTAAACTAATAGCAGGATTCAATCTTTAACCTGTAATCTTTTTTTAGGATGAGGCTGGTACTGATATATCCACAAACGAAATAAGAAAAGCCCACGCATTGCATTAGCGTTTTACTTTAATCCCGTTTGTTAAAAATTACCAGTTTTCAGTTATAGAGAAACAGCTTAATGTTATTTGTTATTTATGTTGTATTTTTTAAAATTTCTAAGAATTCATCAGCAGAAACAATATTAATATTGGGGAACTTTATTGTTTTTACTATGTTGAAATGGGTATCGTTTGTTACTAAATAATCAGCTTCTCCATTAAGGTACGCATCTGTAAATTTATTATCATCCATATCGGAAGTAATGAGTTTCCAACGATAATAAGTATCTGCAACAATTACATTGGGAGATTCAAAGAAAGCAGCCAAAACAATATTAGCAATAGCTGAATTGGCTTTTTTAGATAGCATTTCTTCGTATTCCAGAAAAATAGGCGTTGTTATAACTAATTGGTAAACTCTGTTGTTGTTAAACGCCTGAATAATCTTATGATAAGGTGAACGAGTAGGCAGAACTATCAACAAAATATTTGTATCAAGAATGGCTTTCATGTATCCTTTTTGTTATAAGGAGTTCGCATGTGTTCATTTATCCACTCAGTTATTTTATCATCGCCCCAACCTTTTTGTTCAAACAAATTATCCATCTCAGCAGAAGCTTTTTCCATAAAATATTTAGAAACTAAATCTTTCACTTCACTCCATACTTTTTCAGGGTACTGCTTAGAAAACATTCTAAGCAATTCTAATTGCGGTTGGGTAAACTTTCCTGTTGGTATAATTTCTTCCATTAGCATAACTTATTCTTTTTTCAAACTTACAAAAAAATGTTGTTTATTACAAATGGAGATAAATATTTTTAATAGCATGTATTAATCCTAATGATTAACCTTTATTTTATTGTCGTGTAATTTCATTTAGCATAAACTTAAAGTTATTCTTCAACTTTTATCTTATTAGTAAAGGTTACACTACACCTGTAAACTGTTTTAAAAACCTTATATCGTTTTGACTGTATAGGCGTAAATCATTAACCCTATATTTTAATTGACAAATTCTTTCTACACCCATACCAAAAGCAAAGCCAGTATATTTATTGCTATCAATTCCAAAGTTTTCTAATACTGTAGGATGAACCATTCCACTTCCTAAAATTTCTACCCAACCTGTATGTTTACAAACATTGCAACCACTTCCTTCACATATTAAACAGCTAATATCCATTTCTGCACTTGGTTCAGTAAAAGGGAAATAACTTGGGCGAAATCTTACTTTTACATCTTTACCAAACATTTCTTGCACAAAAAAATAAAGTGTTTGTTTAAGGTCGGCAAAACTTACATTTTCATCAATATATAAACCTTCTACTTGATGAAAAAAGCAATGTGCTCTTGCACTGATTGTTTCATTTCTATACACTCTGCCAGGGCAAATAACACGAATAGGTGGTTTTTGTTTTTCCATTATTCTTGCTTGTACGCTACTGGTATGTGTTCTTAAAAGCCATGCAGGATTTTGGTTAATATAAAAAGTATCTTGCATATCACGTGCAGGATGATTTTCTGGCAAATTCATTGCACCAAAGTTGTGCCAATCGTCTTCAATTTCTGGTCCTTCTGCAACTGCAAAACCTAATTGTTGAAATATAGAAATAATTTGTTTTAGTACTAAGCTTAAAGGATGACGAGAGCCTACCAGTACTGGATTTCCTGGTAAAGAAATATCTATATCAGTATTTGTGTGCTTTGTCTCTGAAATTAAATTTTTAAGCGATTCATATTTTGCTTCTACAAATAATTTAAAATCATTTAATTGCTGCCCTGCCTCTTTCTTTTTATCAATAGCTACATCTTTCATAAAACCCATTACAGATTTTACAAGCCCTTTTGTTCCAAGATATTTAATACGAAATGCTTCTATATCATCTGCACTTACAGGATTTGCAGCAGTAATTTCTTTTTTATAATTTTCTAATTGTTGTAGCAGTTTTTCCATTTAGCGAAGATAAGGTTGTATAAAATTTTTTACTCATTAACAGCAGCAATACCAGGTAAAGTTTTTCCTTCAAAATATTCTAACATAGCACCACCACCTGTACTTACATAGCTTACTTTATTGTTAAACCCAAATTGGTTTACAGCAGCTACACTATCTCCACCACCTACTAAACTATATGCTCCTGTTTGTGTGCTTTCTGCAACTGCAATAGCTATTGCTTTTGTTCCTGCTTGAAATTTTTCCATTTCAAAAACGCCCATAGGACCATTCCATAAAATGGTTTTTGAATTTTTGATAACCTGACTAAAACTGTTTGCTGCTTTTGTACCAATATCTAAACCCATCCAACCATCAGGTATTGTATTGCTTTGTACAATTTGTGTATTAGCATCGGCAGCAAATTTATCTGCAATAACAGAGTCTTCGGGTAAGTGAATTTGTACATTTTTAGCTTTGGCTTTTTCTACAATTTCTATGGCTGTTTGTATTCTATCATCTTCGCAAAGAGAGCTACCAATATTGCCTCCTTGTGCTTTTATAAAAGTATAAGCCATGCCACCACCAATAATAATATCTGTAGCTTTTTCTAAAAGATTTTCTATAATTAATATTTTGTCAGACACTTTTGCACCACCAATAATAGCAGTAAATGGTTTTTGTGCTTTGTGCAATACTTGTTCTGCTGCATTTACTTCTCCTTCCATTAACAGCCCAAAAAATCTTTTTTCTTTAGGATAAAATTTTGCTATAACTGCTGTTGAAGCATGTGCTCTATGTGCTGTACCAAAAGCATCATTTATCCAAACATCTCCAAATGCTGAAAGTTTTTTGGCAAATGTCTCATCTCCTTTTTCTTCTTCTTTATAAAAACGCAAGTTTTCTAATAATAATACTTCACCAGCTTTTAACATTGATGCTGTCAATGTAGCTTGTTCTCCTATACAATCGTTTGCAAAGAATACAGTTTTACCTCCTAATAGTTCGCTTAAATGTTTGACCAAATGTTTTAGAGAATATTTTTCTTCTGCACCTTCTTTTGGTCTTCCTAAATGGCTCATTAAAATTACACTTCCCCCATCATTCAAAATTTTTTGAATGGTTGGTATAGCAGCTTTCATTCTTGTATCATCTGTAATGGCATAAGTTGTTTTATCAAGTGGCACATTAAAGTCCACACGAATTAATGCTTTTTGATTGGCGAAGTTGTGATTAGAAAATTTGCTCATAGTTTTTGTTTTGAATGTTTTTCAAAAATAAAAGTTCTGAGAGATTTTCTCAGAACTTTTGGTGAATAAAATTTTTGCAGTACAAGTGTGCGACGCAACAAGAGCTTAATAGAGTACTCTTTGCTGACATCATAAAAAAATTATTTACTAATTAATCCTGCAAAATATTTTACTGTACGAACTAATTGGCTTACATAACTCATTTCGTTATCGTACCAACTAACTGTTTTTACAATTTGTGTATCTCCATTGGTAATAACTTTTGTTTGTGTAGCATCGAATAAACTACCATAGCTCATACCAACAATATCGGAGCTTACAAGTTCATCTTCTGTATAACCAAAACTTTCATTGCTTGCAGCTTTCATGGCAGCATTTATTTCTTCTGTTGTTACTTTTTTACCAAGTACAGAAACTAACTCTGTTAATGAACCTGTGATAACAGGAACACGTTGAGCACCACCATCTAATTTTCCTTTTAATTCTGGCAATACTAAGCCTATTGCTTTTGCAGCACCTGTACTATTTGGTACAATGTTTTGTGCAGCAGCTCTTGCTCTTCTTAAATCTCCTTTTGGATGTGGAGCATCTAAAGTATTTTGGTCATTAGTATAAGCATGTATTGTAGTCATGCTACCTGTAAGAATACCATAAGTATCGCTTAATACTTTTGCCATTGGTGCTAAACAGTTGGTTGTACAAGATGCACAAGAAATAATGGTTTCTGTTCCATCTAAAATTTGATGGTTTACATTAAATACAACTGTTTTTAAATCGCCTGTTGCAGGTGCAGAAATTACTACACGTTTTGCACCAGCTGTTATATGAGCTTCTGCTTTTGCTTTGTCTGTAAAAAATCCTGTAGCTTCAATAACCACATCTACACCATGAGAACCCCAAGGAATTTGTGATGGGTCTTTTTGTGCATAAATTTTTACTGTATCGCCGTTTACAATAATTGAATCTTCTGTTGCAGATACTTCTGCATTAAAACGTCCTTGAGCACTATCATACTTTAATAAATGTGCTAAAACTTTTGGAGAAGTTAAATCGTTGATAGCAACAACATCTATTCCTTCCATGTTATAGATTTGACGAAAAACCAAGCGTCCAATTCTGCCAAATCCATTAATTGCAACCTTTACCATAATGTTATTTTTTAAATTATTAATAATATAAAATTGGTTGCAAAATTACAGCTTTGTAGTTAATAGCAATGAATGTAATAGTGAAAGAGTAAAAAAGGTGATTTTTTTACTCTTTACGCTAATGAAATAGTGTTTTATAGAGACTAATTACTTATTTTATTGATTTCCCTGCTTTAACCTTTGTTGTCTTTGTTGCATTCTTTTTTTTATTTCTTTTTGCATTTCAAGCAAAAAATCTGTTTCTGCTTTATATACAAGGTTCACACGGGCATCATCTTTCAATATTTTTTTAAACTCGGGTTTGTATTTTTTCTTTATTTCTAAAGATTTTTCCTGATACTGCAACTCATCATCTTTGTATTCTGCTCTTGCTTTTTTACTTTCTTCAAAATAAGCATTGTATATGGGCCAAAAACTTTGAGCCTCTTCTGGTGTAAGTTTTAAAACTTGTGTAATATAAGCTACTTTAAGTGCTTGTATTCTTTCGCCACGTTGTTTTGTTGGTTGTGCATTTATATTAAATGCTACAAGTGCAAATGTTGTTAAAAGTAAAATACGTTTTAGCATATTTTTTATTTTTTATAGTTCATTAATAAAGTTTATATCTGTTTGTGGCTGTTCTTTATAATAAAAAGATAGTTCTTCTGTTTCTATGCCTACAAATAAGTTAGTAATGTCATCGTTTTCTGTAGAAGATGTGTAAGAAGTTGTTTTATTGGTGTTTAAAAAATCGTTTAGTTCTTCATCTGCTACATTGGCAAATTCTTTTTGAATATTTATTTTGTTATTTGGTTGTATAAAATTAATAATTCCTACTACTGAAACACCTATAAATATTGCAGCAGCAGCATATACTATCCATTTTCTAAAGGATGTTTCTTTACCTGATATATTGGTATTGAGTTTTGTAATTTTTAATGTGCCAAAATAATTTTCTGGTACAGAATAAACTTGCTTTTTAGAAATAGTATTTAACAATGGAGCTACTTCTTTTAGTTCCTTTTCTATGGTTGAAAAATCATCTTCTTGTGAAGCTATAATTTTTGTAATTTTTTCTGGGAAGGTAGAAAAATAATTTTCTGGAATATTAAATGGAGTATCGGTAGTTGTAGGTAATAAATGTTCATTTTCTTTTAAATAGTGCAATATTTTTTCGGGGAATGTAGAAAAATAGTTTTCGGGAACTGTAAACACATTTGTTGTAGCAATATGGGCAACAGAAGGCGAAATTTCTTTTAATTCTTCCAATATGGTATTACTCTTTTTCATGAATGGTATTATGTACGACTACTTTTTTGCTTTATAGTTTAATTGGTTAAAATAAATTCTTCTATTTTTTTTGCAGCATGATGGTAGCTTGCTTTTAAAGCTCCTTCGCTGGTATCTAAAACTCTGCTCATTTCTTCATAAGGCATTTCATCATAATAACGAAGTGTAAAAACAGCTCTTTGCTTTTCTGGAAGTTGCTGAATAGCTAATTGCAATTTCCACTCAAGTTGGTTTGCATTAAAATTGTTTTCTGCTTTTATTTTATTGCTCAATCCTTCTTCTACTGCACTATAATCTGAAGTGGCTTTTCTTTTTTGGTTATCTAAAAAAGTAAGACATTCGTTAGTCGCTATTCTATATAACCAAGTATATAATTTACTATCTTCTCTAAAACTTTCTAATCCGTTCCATACTTTAATAAATATGTTTTGTAACACATCATTAGCATCATCGTGTGTTACTACCAATCTTCTTACATGCCAATATAATTTTTCTTGAAATTTTTTTACAATAGCAGTAAAGGCTTTTTCTTTTAGTGCTGGTTGTTTAAACTGTTGTAATAAAGTAATATCGTCTAAGTGCATGTAATTAAAAATTTATAAAAAGATAATATAGACTTGTTTGGTCTTTAAAAGTTTATTATTTACGAAAAAATAAAAATACTTCATATTCTTTAATGTTTTGACAATTCTGTGGCAGTTAATAAAATTTTATGATTAAATCTTTGCAAATTAATTTAATAACTGCATTTATATAACCAAGCATGTATCGTAAAATATTTAAAAAAATTTCTTTCTTTTTATTAGTATTTATAAGCCTTACAAGCAAATTTGTTGCAGCCCAACAAGATACTTTACAAGGCATAGGAGAAGAAGTTGTAGTAACAGGGCAACATACACCTCAACAGTTAAAAAATTCTGTTTATAAAGTAAGAACTATTAATGCTGAACGTATAAAAATGCGTTCAGCAACTGATATTATAGGTGTTTTAAATAGTGAAATTGGTATAAGGTTTTCTTCAGATAATACTTTGGGCGAAACGGATACTAAGATTTTTGGATTAGGAACAAGTCGTGTAAAAATTTTAATTGATGGAGTTCCTATGGCAGACAGAGATGCTACCAAGCAAAGCCTTACACAAATAGATATTAACTCTATAGAAAAAATTGAAATTGTAGAAGGACCCATGAGTGTAGTATATGGTACAGATGCTTTGGCTGGTGTTATTAATATCATTACCAAAAAAGGAGCAAAAAGTGGCAATAATTTATCTGTAACAGCCAAAGTGCATGAAGAAACGATTGCTAATACTTATAGTCCATTTAAAGGTAATGGTATTCATAATGAAAATATATCTATTCATTGGAATAATCATTATTGGAGAGCATCTGGCTATGTAACCAGAAATGATTTTGATGGTTATTCTGATACTGCTGCATTTCCTGCAAAAGTGTTTAAGCCCAAAAAACAATGGATGAGTGGTGGAGCTTTTGGTTATAGCAATAACAAAATAAATGTGTGGTACAGATTGGATTATTTGAATGAAGAATTGTTATCTGCCAATCCAATGAATACTAATACTTATAAAAGTTTTAGGCAATATTATATTACCAATAGATTTACACATCAGGTTCAAGCAGATTGGAAAATAAATGAAACTGCGAAACTAAATACTGCTATTTCTTTTCAGGATTATAAACGTAATACAAAATCTTATACATTAGATTATCAAAACGAAAGTCTTACACCTAATAACAGTCCACAAGATTTGAATAATGGTTATTGGGATGTTACTCCATTTCAAACATGGTTTTTTAGGAGTTCTTTTTCATGGACTGCTTCTCCTAAAATATCTATACAACCTGGTATAGATGTTAAATATGATAAAACAAGTGGGCAAAGAATTTCTGGTGTTCCGTCTATTACAGATTATTCATTCTTTGTATCATCAGAAATAAAACCAACATCAGCTATAAATATTCGTCCTGGTTTTAGAGTAAGTAAAAATTCTGTGTATGATGTGCCGCCTTTAGTTCCTTCTTTGAATACAAAATTTGTTCTTAATAAAAAATTAGACCTTCGTTTATCTTATGCAAAAGGATTTAGAGCACCTATTTTAAGAGAACTATATTTTAATTTTTTTGATGCCAATCACAGCATTCAAGGTAATCTTAATCTTAAAGCAGAAACTTCTAATAGTTTTATGGCAACACTAACAGGCAATTTTATTGCCAAAAAAGAGGCATCTTTCACATCAAGCATTACAGGTTTCTTTAACGATTATAAAAATTTTATAGACTTATATAGCTATACAGATGCTAATAGCAATGTTATTTTTTCTTATTTTAATAGAGATAATTTTAAAACAGCAGGAATAACTTTTGAAAATAATATTGTATGGAAAAACTTTTCTGCTAATATTGGTTTTTCTTACATTGGTTATTATAACAGATATCAGGAAGATGATGTACTAAAAGGCGATAGAACAAAATTTGCATGGTCGCCAGAAATTACAACCAATCTTTCTTATAAACTTACCAAGTTGAAAGGAAGTGTTGGATTGTATTACAAATTCACAGGAAAAATACCTACTTATATATTAGATGCTAACAATGACATTGTATTATCTCAAAGAGATGCATTTCATTGGGCAGATTTAACTGCTTCTAAACAAATTTTTAAATATTTCACTTTACAGGGTGGTATTAAAAATCTGTTTGATGTTACAAGATTGAGTAATAATATTAGTAGTAGTGGTAGTGCTCATGTGCAAGGAGGCTCTATGAATTATGCTTATGGGCGTTCTTATTTTTTAGGTATTATTTTTCAATGGAATAAAAAATAAAAAAAGTTTTCACATATATTAAATAAATAAAAAAGTAAACAAATGAAAAGCAAATTCTCTATTTTTTGTGTAGCTGCAAGTATTATAGCAGTTTCATTTACAGCATGTAAAAAAGATGATACAAAACCTTTAATTCTTCCATCATCGGGTAGCGATACCTCTTTTAATTTAATAGCAGCTTCTGAAAGTGGTGCCAATGCTTCCAACTCTGCCTTTATAGATTTTAGTGCAGATAATATAACGATATCTGGTAGGGCAAGTTGGGATTTAGCATTTTATTGTGGTAGCGATTTTAGGGTAACATTGAATTATAAAACAGCAGCATTAACAGCAGGGCTAACCAAAAATGACCTTACAACAGTGGCAGCAGCAGATACCATAGGCTTACCATTGGTATTAACTTACTCTGCTGATGACTTTGCTAAGGTGGATAGTTTTTCAGGAAACTTAGCTTATACCAGAATACCTGTACAAGCTACTGCATCTGACAATAAAGTGTTTATTATACAAAGAGGTACAGGTGCAGGTGTTGCAGCAAGACCTTGGTATAAAGTACGTGTGTTGCGTAATGCAAGTGGTGGTTATACTTTGCAATATGCAAGAATTACAGAAACAACTTATCAAACTATTGATATAGCAAAAGATGCTGACTATAATTTTAAATTTGTTTCTTTTGATAATGGAGTAGTTTCGGCAGAGCCTAAAAAAGCAGAATGGGATATTCAATATTCTGCTGCTCTATACAAATATCCTTATGGTGCAACTGATATTCCTTATATATTTTCTGATATAGTATTGATAAATTATTTAGGGGGTGTGCAAGCTGCTGAGGTATTAACTACTTCTTATACTTTTGATGGTATTACTTTAGCTAATGCACAAGCACTTACTTATAGTTCAGACAGATGGGCTATTTCTGATAAATGGCGTACAGCAACATCAGGTTCTTCTCCTGGTGTTTTAACAGACCGTTTTTATGTAGTAAAAGATGCTGCTGGCAATTATTATAAACTTAAATTTATTAGTTTTCATAATGCAGAAGGTGGCGTTAGAGGAAGACCAGAAATTAAGTACCAATTAATAAACTAAAATACCTTTTTTCAGAAAGCGATAATGGTTAATTCAATAAACTATTATCGCTTTCTTCTATATCATTATCAGGAAAAGAGGTAGGCAAATTGTTTAGCTCATTAATATCTATGCCTTCTTCTTTCAATTCTTCTTCTCTGTTTTCATTCCATTCTATAATAAAATTATTTCTTCCTTCTCCTATTAATAATTTCATGTAACGCTGTTGTGAAAGTTCAAGCATAGAGAGAAAAAGAAATAAAGCATGAATACGGCTTTCACATATTTCAAATATTTTTTCAAAAGCTACTGTTTTTTCTTTTTGTATAAAGTGTAGCATATAATCTCTGCTGCCTTCCATAGTATAGTTATAACGTACTACAGTATGAACAGGTTTATTCTGTTTGTCATGAATACGTTGCATTACTTTTTCAAATGCTTTCATTAGTTTGAATAGAGTAATGGTTTGTATTTCTGTTCCTTCGCCAGATTGTTCTCCTATTTCACTTAATTCTTTTTGTAGGTTTCCTCTTTTTACCATTAACATTCTTAGAGCTTCCATATCTGCTAACTGAGCAGAGGCTTCTTTAAATTTCTTGTATTCTAATACTTTATCTACTATTTCCTGACGTGGGTCTATTTCATTGCCATCAGCATCTAATTCTTTTCTTGGCAATAGCATTTTTGCTTTTATACGCATTAAGGTAGAAACAAATAAAATAAACTCACTACTCAATTCTATGTTTAACCTTTCTTGTGTATGTATATACTCTAAAAAGTCGTTAATAATTTTTGTAATAGGAATATTATAAATATCTAACTCATCTCTTTCAATAAAAAATAATAAAAGGTCAAATGGTCCTTCAAACTGTTCTAATCTTATTTGATATGATGTTTTATTCACTGCTTAGTATATTTAATACAAAGAAAATACTCTGCTAAGTATTTTTTATTATTTATGATATTTACTTATCCACTTATTGAAAGTATTGGCTTTATAATTTTGGTTTAATGCTGTTTTTGTGTGTGGTTTTAAATAGCCAATTTTCATTAATCAGTTTTAGGGAAGGATATTATTTGTAGTTGTATTTTATTTTTCAACACTCAAAAGTTGTTGTATCATTTTTTCTAATTCTTTTACCCGCTTTTCTAATTCAGGAAGTTTTCTTGCAGCAGCTTGACTACGCAAAGCTGATGTATAATCATAAGCAGGGCTTCCTGTAACAGCTTTATTAGGCTCTGTCATACTTTTACTTACACCACTTTGGGCATTTATTTTACTACCATCTGCAATGGTTATATGACCTACAATACCTGCTTGCCCACCTATCATAGCATTCTTGCCAATTTTTGTGCTACCACTTATTCCTGCTTGTGCTGCTATTACTGTATTGTTTCCTACATCTACATTATGGGCTACTTGTATTAGGTTGTCTAATTTAGCACCTGCTCTTATAATAGTGCTTCCTATGGTTGCTCTATCAATGGTTGTATTAGCTCCTATTTCTACAAAATCTTCTACTACTACATTACCTATTTGTGGTATTTTTTTATAAGTGCCATCTTGTTGTGGAGCAAAACCAAAACCATCACTTCCTATAATAGTTCCTGCATGTATAATTACATTTTTACCAATTTTACAATCAGCATAAATTTTTACTCCTGCATGTAAAATGGTATTGTCTTGAATGTGTACATTATCGCCAATAAAAGCACCTGCAAATATTTTTACATTATTACCTATGATTACATTTTCGCCTATATATGCAAAAGCAGCAACAAAAACATTTTCTTCAATAGTAGCAGTTGTAGCAATATAAGAAGGCTGTTGAATACCTTTTAATTGTTGTGTTTGCATTTCTTGATACTTGCCAAGTAGTGTAGCAAAAGCACTATAAGCATCTTCTACTCTTAATAGTGTAGCATCAATAGGCTGTTTTAAAATAAAATTATTGTTGATGATAATGATAGATGCTTTTGTGGTATATAAATAGTCTTCATATTTTGGATTGGCAAAAAAGGAAAGCTGACCATTTTGTGCTTCTTCAATTTTTCCAAAAGAAGCAATGGTTATAGAAGCATCTCCTTCAATTTTTGCATTGATTAATAAAGCTATTTGTTGTGCTGTAAACATAAATTAACTGTATGTAGTTTTTTAAGAGTTGTTATTATTCTAATAAACAAATGTAAAATTTTTTAACTGGCGATGAAATAGTTTGATGAATTAATGGATTATCTATGGTTGAAATGTCTTTTACTGTTCCATCTTTATATAATATATTAATTTTTTCATCTTCTGTTTTATACAGAGTATTATTTGCAGTTCCAGTATGTACAAAATACTGAATAAGACTTTCATCTACATTAAATCGCTGCATGGCTTTTTGTTGTAATTTATTTATATAAGTAGTTTTGAAAGGCTCATACTGTAATTTTATTTTATACAGATTTCTGTTTAATAATCCTTTACATAGAGTGTTTAAAACAAAATCAGGATGTTTACTCCATTGCTTTACTGCAAATGAAAAATCGCTATCATCTAATTCGCAAAATTTGGTTAATACTTTTTCATCTATACCATTTTGGTATTCATATAAAAAATAATCTAAAGCTCCGTATGTTTTTAAACTTTCATTTCCTTCTTTGCTTAATTCTTTTACTCGTTTTAAAATATTTACAAGCATTGTTTCTGCTGCTACAACAGTTTTGTGTAAGTAAACTTGCCAATACATTTGCCTACGAGCTACTAAAAACTTTTCTATGCTATAAATTCCTTTTTCTTCTACTACCAATTCTTCATTATGAACAGTCAGCATTTTTATAATTCTGTCATAACCTATTACACCTTCACTTACACCAGTAAAAAAACTATCTCTTGTTAAGTAGTCCATTCTATCTACATCTAATTGACCACTAACTAACTGATGTAAAAATTTTTTAGGATAATGATTGGTAAAAATGGCAATAGCTGTATCAAGTTGTCCATTCAATTCTTTGTTCATTTTGTGCATTATTGCCAAGCTCAATGTTTCGTGATGAACATTTTGAAGTATTTGATTTTCTAAAGCATGAGAAAAAGCACCATGACCAACATCGTGCAACAAGATAGCTGCTTTTACAGCTATTTCTTCTTCTTCAGTAATTTGTATGCCTTTATCTTTTAATTCATTTACTGCCAAACACATTAAATGATATGCCCCTAAAGAGTGGTGTAATCTTGTATGTACAGCACCAGGATATACCAAAAAAGCCAATGCCATTTGGTGTATTCTTCTTAATCTTTGATAATAAGGGTGAGCTATTATATGAAATAAAAGAGGATGATTGATTGTAATAAATCCATAAACAGGGTCATTAATAATTTTACGTTTATTAGCCATAACTTATTTTAGATGTTGTGAAGATACAAGCAATTATTTTATATAAAATACCCAGTTAAGTGTATTTTGGAAGTTATACGAATTTGGTTTCTACAATAGACCACTCTTTTTTCGTATAATACCAAAATCTGTATAACAAAAACCCTGCTATTTTATGTAGCAGGGTTTTATTCAAATTGTGAGTGAGATTATTATATTTTAATCAATCATCACAAGTAGTATTTCTTTTGCTTTAAGATAATTTAGCTTGTAATGCTTTGTCTAATTCATCTAAAAACTCTTCAGTATATAAATAATGTTCGCCATGATTTACTTTATTACCATGAATACAAACAGCTAAGTCTTTTGTCATTTTACCACTTTCTACAGTTTCTACACACACTTGTTCTAAAGCATTACTAAATTTAATTAGCTCATTATTATTATCTAATTTACCTCTAAACTCTAAACCTCTTGTCCATGCAAAAATAGAAGCAATAGGATTGGTAGAAGTTGGATTGCCTTTTTGATGTTCACGATAGTGTCTTGTAACAGTACCATGTGCAGCTTCTGCTTCCATAGTTTTTCCATCAGGTGTTACCAAAGTAGAAGTCATTAAACCTAAGCTGCCAAAGCCTTGTGCTACTGTATCACTTTGTACATCACCATCATAATTTTTACAAGCCCAAACAAAATTACCATTCCATTTCAATGCACTTGCTACCATATCATCTATTAAACGATGTTCGTAAGTAATACCTGCTGCATCAAATTTTGCTTTAAATTCTTGTTGATAAATTTCTTCAAAAATATCTTTAAACCTACCGTCATATTTTTTAAGAATGGTATTTTTTGTAGATAAATAAAGAGGCCATTTTTTTTGCAATGCAGTATTAAAACAACTTCTTGCAAAACCTTTTATACTTTCATCTGTATTATACATAGCCAATGCTACACCATCTCCTTTAAAATTATATACTTCATGTTCTATTACATTGCCATCTTCTGCTTCAAACTTAATGGTTAGTTTTCCTTTTCCTTTTGTTACAAAATCTGTAGCTCTGTATTGGTCGCCAAAAGCATGACGACCTATGCAAATAGGAGCAGTCCAGTTAGGCACTAAACGAGGCACATTTGTACAAACGATAGGCTCACGAAAAACAGTACCATCTAAAATATTTCTGATAGTGCCGTTAGGGCTTTTCCACATTTGTTTTAAACTAAACTCTTTAACCCTTGCTTCATCTGGTGTTATGGTAGCACATTTAATGCCTACACCATATTGTTTTATAGCATTAGCAGCATCTATTGTTACTTGGTCATTAGTAGCATCTCTGTGTTCTATACCTAAGTCATAATATTTAATATCTACATCAAGGTAAGGAAGAATTAATTTGTCTTTAATAAATTTCCAAATAATTCTTGTCATTTCATCGCCATCCAATTCTACTACAGGATTGGCTACTTTAATTTTAGCTGCCATTGTTTTATGAATTAAAATTGATTTAAAATAAGTGAGGCAAATATAGGGTGAATGCTGTGAATGATGTTTGCTTATAATGAACTTGTTTAGACTTTTAATTTTTTACGAATTGTGAATAAAAAACGCTGTCAGCCTGAGCCTGTCGAAGGCGAGGGTTAAAAAATATGCTTCAATTAATCGGTTTCGACAGGCTCAACCTGACAACTTTCACTTTTTTTAGCTTCGTGTATATTAAATTGATAAAAGTCTAAACAAGTTCAATAATAGAAAACTTACAATATTTTTTTTGACTTGAAATTAAAAAGGAAAAAAGTAGCAATTCTTTAGAAAGAGGAATATTACTAAGGTTATTCAACAAAAAAGCCACTTTAATTTAAAGTGGCTTTTTTGATAATTACTAAATTCTTAATTAGAAATTATAGAATGCTTTTAGACCGAAAAAGCTTAAGCTACCACCACCTTTTGCAGAAACACCAGAATAGTGTGCTAATACTTGTATATTACCAAAGCTGTAACCAACTTGTGGGCTATACATAAAGCCACTACCACCACCTTTAGTAAAAGAACCAAAGCCTACTCCAGCACCAACTGTGAAGCCACTAGATACATAACGACCACCCACTAAAACTGGTATAAAGCCTATTGAAGGAACTTTAAAGCCTGAAATACTTTTTCCTGAAAAGTTATTATAGCCAACTTGTGCAAATCCTTCAAAACTTTCAGAAGCATGGTATGTTGCTTGAAGTTCAGCACCAATGCCAAAGCTATATGTTTTTCCAAAATTACCCATAGGGAATGAAAGAGATGGACCTACACCAAAGCTAAAACCTTTGCTTGATGATTCTTTTTTGTCTTGTGCGTTTACTGTAAAAACTATTACAGTAGCTAAAGCAAGTGTGAAAATTTTTTTCATGTTTGTTAATTTTTATTTTTAAATAAGGGTTAAAAAAACTTAGGCAAAGATAGAGGGTTTTATATTAAAAAAATACCCAATAGTGGGTATTTTTATTTTTGTTAATAATTAACAACCCCTTAATAATTTTATAAACACATAGGCTAATAGTACCTACTTATCTATATAATTATTTAGCAAAATGAATTTGGAAACCTGCCCCAAATCCAAATATAGTGGCTCCTTTTACTGTTTGAAAATTACCTGTAAATTCTGCGGCTATACTTTTATTTAAAAATAAAGCATAACCACCCATTAGTTGAAAGGTAATAGAAGTATTGCCTCCACCAGATGCTCCTCCAAAACCAATACCTGCTTGTGCAAATGGTTTTCCTTTAGTATTGTCTGTAAAATATCCTCTAATTAAAGGACCTAAAGACCATGCTGTGTTTCCCCCACCACTATTTAATAAAAGTTGCCCACCTATTGCATAATTTTTCATAAAGAAATAACCAACATTGGGATTTAATGTAAATACAGATGTAGAACCACCACCTCCAGTAAATGATGTTGATGTGAAACTTAAACCACCACCCAGTAAAAAGGTAGATTTTTCTGTTTGAGCATTAGCTGTAATACTGATTACAGCTATAATAGCAGTTATAAAAACTTTTTTCATGTTGTTTAAATTTAAAGGGTTATAAATATTTTATAGCAATTTAAGATTATTTTTTAACCCACAAAAATTTTTTGGCAAGATATTTTAATAGAAAAATCTTACTAAGTATGAAGAAAATAAATTTAATCGCCACATTTTTCGTGGTGGGTTATAACTATACTGTACCTATTATATTCTGTAAAAAATATTACAGAATGTATGACTGGTTATTGAAAGTATTGATAAAATACTTCAAACGATTGCTTTATTTGCGTTGCTATATCATTTGCCTGTTGTTCATTTTCTGCTTTTTCTAATGCTTTAACTCTTTCTAAATGAGGGTGCAGCCATTTGTGTAGTTCATCATGACTCTTACCTTGCATAGTACAACTTTCAATTAATGCAGTATTTTTTTCTTTTAATTGAGCAGCTAAAAAAGTATAATTTTTTGACTGCTCTTTCAAATAAGCATCTACTATATTTTCCATAGCAAGTATAAAAGGTTTCATTTCTTCATTAATTTTCCATTTTTGTCCATTATCTAATACTATTGCTTCAGCATCTTCATTTGTATGTTCTTCTTCTTGCATAGTGGTTACTGTAGTAGTATCTTGCACAGAAGTTGGTTCTTCTGTATTATGGTTGTTACAGCTAATGATGATTAATGAACTTAAAGAAAGAAAAATAATTTTTTTCATAACGAGTTATACATTTTTTAATAAAAGGAATATTACGATTTGGGCATTTCGTCTGCACTGGGTCCATACATACCTGGTATAGCAACATCTAACATTCTTAAATAAACACTTAATTGTGCTCTGTGATGATATAAATGATTCATAGCCATACTACGAATAAACTTAATTTTAGGAAGTTCCATTAATATTTGGTTGCCATTTCGTAAAACCCAAATTTTATTAATCAACTCTTCTTCTTTAGCAGTTTTTAATGCAGATATAGATTGTTGAGTTCCAGTTTTAAGTTCTTGTATTAAATCTTCTGTATTATTAATTTCTGGGCGTTTAAGCGTGCCATCTGCAAAGTCTAAATAGTCAGTATTTACTATAAAACCAGCCCATCCAGATAAATTAGCAGTATGTGTAGCAAGTTGTTTCAATGTCATAGATTTTGGATGTGGTCTCCAATCAAACTTTTCTGACGGAACACATGCTAACATTTTTTGTGTGCTTACAGATTCATGTTCTATTTCTGCAATAAGTAATTGTATTAATGACATAATGTTATTTTAAGTTAAACAAATATTATTTGCAAATATGAAAAAATAAATTGACAAATAACTTTTATTGGTATTAAAAGAAAAATAGAATCCCCCATTCATTATTGTATGAGCATTACGCCAATACAAATTATATACAATTAAGGTATTTGCCCCCAACTCCATTTTTACATTTTTTTGCAAAAATGGAATTGCTATGATAAAAAGAATAAAACGAGTAAGAGTAGATACTAAAACAAACATTGTGTTATATGCAGGTAATAAAACAGCAATAATTAATGAAAAAACAAGTGTTGTAGCATGGAATGAAGTGGGTAATATATAGTGGTTATTTTTTGTGTTGCACTTTTTTTCATTTATTCAATCAATCTATATTTTTCTTTGCCTTCTTCATCCATGTTATTAAACCTGCAACAGCCAATATTAAAAATACAATATACTGCATACTGCTTAGTACCAATGTTTTTACAAAATATAATGGTATAGAAGCAATGTTAGTGGCAATCCACCACCACCAGCTTTCTACTTTTTTCTTAGCCATTAACCACATAGCTGTAAAAGCAGTAGCAGTAGCAAAAGCATCTGCCCAAGGAATTGCTCCTTCAAAAAAATATTTTTTAGCAAGTGTTAAAGCAAAAAAATAACCAGCATACATTACGCCAAAAAATATAAATTGTTGTTGCCATTCTTTAGCATTGCTATAAGTTATATGTAAAGTAATTTCATGACTATTGACATCCCTTTTTGTCCATAACCACCAGCCATAAATACTCATTACTGTATAATAAAAATTAACTGTTCCTTCCCCAGGTAAATGAAATTTAAAACTGATGTATATATAAATAATGGTATTAATAAGCCCTACAGGATATACTAAAATATTTTCTTTTCTGCTATACCAAACACTCAAAATACCTGCTATTACTGCTACATATTCATACCAAGTTGTTTGTTGTATGTTTTCAAAAAGTTGGGCTAATATTTCATTCATTTTTTCTATTATAAAATGTGGCTAAAGATAAAACAACCATTAAGTATATACCTATTTTATTCTAATGTAAGCTAAAAATTAAATAAACAATACCGATAAAAGCATTGTTATTTGGGCTGCAATAATTGCTTTTGTATGTAAATAATAATACTTTTTCAAGATTTCTACACTTTATAAAAGATATTAAAAGCTACTTTTTGTAAAAAACATTTGGATAAATGCTATTAATTGCTATTATTGCAATACACGCACAACGATTAAAGATGTTACAATGAGTAAAAAGCAATTATTTACGATGGAGTTTAAGGTAAAAAGTTCTCCATCTATACTGTTTGAATTTTTAAGTACACCTACAGGGCTACAAGAATGGTTTGCAGATAAAGTAGATGAATGGGAGGGAGAATTAAGTTTTAGCTGGGGCAATGGCACACCAGATAAAGCTGTTATTGTAGATATAGAACATGATAAACTTGTTCGTTATCGTTGGTTACATGCTCCTAAAGAAGAATATTTTGAATTTAGAATTGCCAGAACAGAAATATCTAATCAAACGATATTAATTGTTTCTGATTTTGCCGAAAAAAATGAAATTAAAGACCAAACACAACTTTGGGAATCGCAAGTAAAAGATTTATTGTACAGAATTGGAAGTTAAAAAAAATAATGACAAAATCATTGAACACTACCATCTCACTTACTTATATGAGATTTTTTTGTCAAATAATTAAACACTTTCTCTATCTATAACTTTGTCCTTTGTTAAAATAAATGAACTATTGTATATCTGCCTTATTTCTGCTATTGAAAAGGCTACATTTGCTTACTTATTTTATACAATAATCTTTATAAAGAAAAGATAAGGTGATAAAAAAATTAGATACATTAATACTACGTTCCTTTATAGGACCATTTTTTGCTACATTCTTTATATCATTATTTGTATTGGTAATGCAATTCTTTTGGCTGTATATAGATGATTTAGTAGGAAAGGGTTTAGATATATTGGTTATTGTAAAATTAATTGTATATGTATCTACTACACTTATTCCTTTAGCACTTCCTTTAGCTATGTTATTATCTTCTATAATGACATTTGGTAATCTTGGTGAAACTTTTGAATTGGTTGCTATAAAGTCTGCAGGTATTTCTCTTTCTCGATTTATGAGACCATTATTTTTAACAGCTATATTAATAGGCGGTATTGCATTTGTTTTTTCAAACAATATAATTCCCATAGCACAATTAAAATTAGCATCATTAAAGTATGATATTATTGTAGCCAAACCTGCATTTGATATAAAGGAAGGAATGTTTTACAATCAGATAAAAGATTTTTCTATTAAAATTGGTAAAAAAGAAAAAAATGATAGCACTATAAGAAACATTGTCATTTTTGAAAAAAGGTATAACCAGCAGGATAATGTTTTAATTGCAGATAGTGGCACAATGAGGGTAACGCCAGATAAAAAGTTTTTAGAATTTATTTTAAAAGATGGATGGCGTTATGAAGAAAAGGGACAACGATATAGCAGTAATACAGATTATATAAGATTAGGGTTTAAAGAATATAAAAAAGTTTTTGACTTATCGGCTTTTCAAATGAATGAAACAAGTGATTCAAGTTTTAAGTACGACCCAAAAATGTTAAGTATTAGGCAATTAAATACTACACTTGACTCTTTTGATAGAGGAAATAAAAAAATGTTTATTCGTAGCAATCAAGATATTGCCTCTGTTTTATATTTTACAAAATATGCTGATTCTGTTACTACTATACAATCATCTACCCAATTTTTGGGCAAAACCAATTCTTTTACAAACATTATTCCAGACAGTTTAAAAGCAATGGTATATGATAATGCCAATGGTCAGCTACATACTGTAAAAAATATTACTGCATTGCAATCAGATGAATATTTGAACAAACAAAAAACTTTTCGTCAGCACGAAATTGAATGGCACAGAAAATTTACATTAAGCATTGCCTGTATTGTATTGTTTTTAATAGGAGCTCCTTTAGGTTCTATTATAAGAAAAGGAGGATTAGGAATGCCGTTGGTTTTTTCTATCATCTTTTTTATTATTTTTCATTTGTTCAACACATTTGGCGAAAAAATGACAAAAGAATCTGTTGTACCAGCTTATATAGGTATGTGGTTAAGTACAATTATATTAATTCCAATAGGTGTTTTTCTTACTTATAAAGCTATGAGAGACTCTCAATTATTTAATAAAGAGTTTTATTACAGAGCTTTTAAAGCAATAAGAAATTTTTTAGCTACCTTTAAAAATTCAAAATATTTACATCATGAAGAACAATAAAATAAAACGCAGAAAATTTATAACAGATACTACTAAGGCAGGTATTGCTTTAGCGTTTGTACCTTCTTTTTTAAAAGCACAACAAGCCAATACGCTAATTAAAGAAATTGATTTTACGCAACAACCATTAGCTTATGGCTATAAAGATTTAGAGCCTTATATAGATGCTGCTACTATGGAAATTCATTATACAAAACATGCAGCAGGATATGCTAAAAACCTGAATGATGCTGTAAAAGAAGAGTACAGAAATGCTAATGCTCCATTTATAGAAAGTATTCTTAATGAAATTTCAAGATACTCTGCTAAAATGAGAAACAATGCAGGTGGGCATTATAATCATGAATTGTTTTGGCAACTGCTTACACCAACGTCTACAGGAAAGCCAACAGGAAAATTAGCAGAAGCTATTAACAGCACTTTTGGTTCTGTAGAAAATTGTAAAAAATTATTTTCAGATGCTGCATTAAAACGTTTTGGAAGTGGTTGGGCATGGTTAATAAACACCAAAGATGGATTAAAAATTACATCAACACCCAATCAAGATAATCCATTAATGGATATAGCAGAAACCAAAGGCTATCCTATATTGGGCTTAGATGTTTGGGAACATGCTTATTACCTAAAATATCAAAACAAACGAGGAGAATATATTAATAACTGGTGGAATATTGTAAATTGGAATGTTGTTGAAAAAAGGTTTGATATGGGGTTAAAATAATTTTTTATAGTGAATATTTCTTAATGCTTTTTCAATATTTATTATGTGCAACAAGCAAAACAAAATTTTAAAATACAATTTTTTATAACTATTTTAAGCATAATTCTTTTTACTGCTAAAATAGTGGCTTATTATTTTACCCATTCATTAGCCATACTTACAGATGCCTTAGAAAGTATTGTAAATGTTGTAGCAGGTTTTATAGGATTATTTTCTTTGTATATAGCAGCCAAGCCTAAAGATATTGACCATCCTTATGGTCATGGTAAAGCAGAATTTGTATCTGCTGCTATTGAAGGAACTTTAATCTTAACTGCAGGCTTTATTATTATTTATCAAACAATAAAAACATTTTTTACTACTACAGAATTGTATCGTTTAGATAAAGGTTTATGGTTAATAGCAGCTACTGCTGTTATCAACTTTGTGGCAGGTAGTACTTGTATAAAATTTGGCAAAAAAAATAACTCTTTAGCATTACAGGCTTCTGGCAAACATTTACAAACAGACACTTACTCTACACTTGTTGTAATCATTGGTTTGGTGTTAATATTATTTACCAAATTATTTTGGTTAGATAAATTATTGGCTTTGGCTATAAGCATGGTTATTTTATATAATGGTTATAAAATTATAAGGGCTTCATTAGCAGGCATAATGGATGAAGCAGATATGAAATTATTAAGAGAAATTATTCAGAAACTGAATGAAAGCAGAGAAGAAAATTGGATAGATTTACACAACCTTCGTGTAATAAAATATGGCAGCTTAATTCATATAGATTGTCATTTAACCATACCTTGGTATTTTAATGTAAGAGAAGCCCATAAAGAAATAGATACATTAACCAAACTTATTAAAGAAAAATTTGGCGATGCTGTTGAGCTTTTTGTGCATACAGATGCGTGCCTTGACACAAGTTGTAGCATTTGCATAAAACCAAACTGCGACAAAAGAAAACATCTATTCCAAAAAAAAGTGGGATGGACGCTTGAAAATGTTTTATTAAACAAAAGGCACGATAATGCTACTACTTAATATCGTAAGAATCTAATTCATAATTATCGTTTTGGCTTATACCAATAGTTGAATTACTGATGTTAGAAGCCATTTGAATAAGTCCAATATTTTTTGCAAAAGTAAAATTAGCAGTTCCTATATTTAAAGGAAAAGGAATACCAACAGGAGTTGCTGTTATAGAAGTAATATCTACTTTAATTACATCATTATAAGTAACACCATTTACAGCCAAACTGCCACCTTTTTGAGTTATTTTATATGATATATCAATAGTAGCAGAAGTGATACCACCAGGAAGCCCTGATAATCCTGTCAAAGTTTGAGAAGAAGTCCAAGTGCCATTTACATCTTTATCTGCTTGCAAAATATTTAATTCTAAATCATTACCCATTATGTTTACAGTAGTCCAGTAATTATTAGTTTCTTGTGCAAAATTTCTATTACTATAAGGAGGATTAGGGCTTGCAGTAGCTACTTTATATGTTCTACCATTTACAGTAGCAGCCAAACTGCCCATAGTATAAGTAACATCTGGCGAAGCTACACCCCCTTCAGTTACTTTATAAACCCATTTGGTGCCATCATTGCTTGGTAAATAGGTATCTGGAGTAGTATTACCACCACCACCACCATTTTTTTTACAGCCACTTAAAAAGAAAGTTGTTGCTGCTAATAGAAAGAATATTTTTTTCATGTGTGTATGTTTTGAACAAAAGTAACAATGTTTTTAATACAATAATTAAAACTTTAGGCTAAAAAACATCAATATATAAAAAACATACTATAGGCTTTTTTAATGCACTTTCATCTTGTTTATAAAACAGCTTATTTGGCTCTATTTCAAAAACCATTTTTTTATAAAAGAAAAAAATAGTTACATTTAATATAAATTAGCAAAGGCTTAAAGTAAAAAATAACCTTGTACTGATAACAAAATTTTCTTTTTATTTGTAAAAGCCTTAGCAGAAAAAGAAATATTAACTATGAACTATACACTAAAACAAGAAGATAAATTCAAATACTTAGAAGAAGGAGAAGGAGAGCCTTTGGTATTGCTTCATGGCTTATTTGGAGCACTTAGTAATTTTGCAGATTTGGTAGAACACTTTAAACAAACACATAAAGTAATTGTACCAATATTGCCACTATTTGATTTAGATATTTTTCATACATCTGTAGGTGGGTTACAAAAATTTGTACACAAGTTTATAGAGGCAAGAGGTTATAATAATATTCATTTATTAGGCAATTCTTTAGGGGGTCATGTTGCTTTGGTACACATATTAAAACATCCAGAAAAAATAAAAACATTAACACTTACTGGCAGCAGCGGTTTGTTTGAAAATGGTATGGGAGACAGTTATCCTAAACGTGGCGATAAAGAATATATTCGCAAAAAAACAGAACTTACTTTTTATGACCCTGCTATGGCTACAGAAGAATTGGTCAATGAAGTTTTTGAAATAACCAGTAATAGACTTAAAGTAATTAAAATAATAGCCTTAGCTAAAAGTGCTATTAGAAATAATTTGGGTGAAGAACTTAATCAAATAAAACAACCTACTTTATTAGTATGGGGCAGTAATGATACTATTACACCACCATTTGTAGGGCAAGAATTTAATAAACTAATTCCTAATAGTGAATTACATTTTATAGATAAATGTGGTCATGCACCAATGATGGAAGTGCCTAATGAGTTTAATAAAGTTTTAGGAGCATTTTTACAAAAAAATAAATAAGTGCTGCAACAGTTTTGGTATAACTTTTGTCTTAAATTTTTACATGTTAGCAAAGCAATTAATACAATCAAATTATCCATCAGTACATCTTACAGATAAAGTTTCTTTTGCATTAAGGGTAATGGAAGATTACGACCTTCAACACATTCCTGTAATTAATGATGATAAATATATAGGCATTGTAAGTAAAGATGATTTATTAGATGTAGAAGAAGCTGCACCAGTAGCTTCTTTACAAAATCAGTTTGCTATTATTGCTATAAAAAGTGAGGAGCATTTTATTACTGCTTTAAAAGCTGCTGCACAACATAGAGTATCTATTGTAGCTGTGGTAAATGAACAATTAGAACTACAAGGCGTTATTACTTTACAAGAATTGGTTTATGCAACATCTAATTTTTTAAGTTGTAATGAACCAGGAGGCATAATTGTTTTAGAAACAGAAAAGCGTCATTTTTCATTTGGAGAAATAAGCAGATTAGTAGAAACCAACGATGCTTATATAACACAATTAAATACATATATAGAGGCAGAAACAGGATTAATTATAGTTACCATAAAAGTAAATACTTCTGAAATAAGTGATATTATAGCTACGCTACAACGATTTGATTATGCTATTCGTTATTATTTTGGTGAAGAGCAATATGCCAATGAATTAAAAGACAACTTTAATCAGTTAATGTTTTATTTAAACATGTAATTATACTAATGCAAAAAGTTTCAAATAATCTATTGTTGTCAAACTTTTCATTACCCCACAATCAAGTATTTTTGTTTTTCTTTTTTAAACAACAATTATGCAAACAGATTTTTTAGTAATTGGTAGTGGTATTGCAGGCTTAACGTATGCACTAAAAGTAGCCAATCATTTTCCTGATAAAAAAATTACTGTTATTACAAAAACAAATACTGCCGAAGAAACCAATACCAAATATGCTCAAGGTGGTGTAGCAGGTGTTTGGGACGAGGCTAAAGATAGTTTTGAAAAACACATAGAAGATACTTTGATAGCTGGCGATGGTTTATGTAATAAAAACATTGTAGAAATTGTGGTAAAAGAAGGACCAGAAAGAATAAAAGAAATAATACAATATGGTACAAGGTTTGACAAAGATGAAGATGGGCATTATGCTTTAGGCAGAGAAGGAGGACATAGTGAATACAGAATTTTGCACCATAAAGACATAACAGGCAATGAAATTGAAAGAGCATTATTACAAACAGTAAGCCAAACAAAAAATATAGAAATCATTAACCATTGTTTTGTTATTGATATTATTACCCAACATCACTTAGGATATTTGGTTACAAAATCTACATTAGATATTACTTGCTATGGTGTATATGTATTAAACTTAAACACTAATGAAATAGAAAAAATTATTAGTCAACATACTTTATTGGCTACAGGAGGTTGTGGTCAGACTTATAGAACAACTACCAATCCAAAAATTGCTACAGGCGATGGAATAGCTATGGTATATCGTGCCAAAGGAAGAATAGAAAATATGGAGTTTATTCAATTTCATCCTACTGCATTGTATGAAATAGGTGTATCTCCTTCTTTTTTAATTACAGAAGCAGTGCGTGGCGATGGTGGTATTTTAAGAAATAAACATGGTGAAGCTTTTATGGAAAAATATGATAGCCGTAAAGACCTTGCACCAAGAGACATTGTAGCAAGAGCTATAGATAGTGAAATGAAACGTACTGGTACAGAGCATGTATATTTAGATTGCAGACATATTGATAAAGAAAAATTTGTTCATCATTTTCCTACTATTTATGAAAAATGTTTAAGCATAGGTATAGATGTTACACAACATTTAATTCCTGTGGCTCCTGCTGCACATTATAGTTGTGGAGGCATAAAGACAGATGAAAATGCTTGTACTTCTATTCAAAATTTATATGCTTGTGGTGAGTGTGCAAGTACAGGTTTGCATGGAGCAAATAGATTAGCCAGCAATAGTTTGTTAGAAGCTATGGTATTTGCTCATAGGGCATTTTTGCATGTAAGCAATCATTATAATTCTTCACAAAAAAATATGGCTATTACTGCTTTTCCAGATTGGAATACTTTGGGCACAACAGAACCCAAAGAAATGATCTTAATTACACAAAGTTTTAAAGAACTTCAACAAATAATGAGTGATTATGTAGGTATTGTAAGAACCAATGTTCGTTTGGCAAGAGCAATGAAGCGTTTGGATTTATTGTTTGAAGAAACAGAACAACTATATCGTTCTACCAAAGTTTCTCCTCAGCTTTGTGAGTTAAGAAATTTAATTACTACAGGTTATCTTATTGTAAAAGCAGCAGAGTTTAGAAAAGAAAGTAGAGGCTTACATTATAATACAGACTATCCAAATAAAAGTAAGTTATTGCAGAATATTGTTTTATAAAGAAACTAAAAATCTTTGTATGTTGTAGTAATAGTTAAAGCACTTTTGCCCCTATATTAAAGCAAATATTATGCGTTTATTTTTTTTCTTACCACAAAATGTGCAAATAAAAATTAGGATAATATATGTATAGATTATTACATTTGATATAATTTTTTAATCTAAAAATTTTCACTTATGGGCATGTTAAAAGAATTTAAAGAGTTTGCCATGAAAGGCAACCTGATTGATTTGGCAGTTGGTTTTGTTATGGGTGCTGCTTTTACAAAACTTACCAGTGCATTTATAGATGGTATGGTAATGCCATTGGTTGGTATGATACAAGGCAAAGACCTTTCTGACTGGAAGTTTGTATTAAAAGAAGCATCTACAGAAAATGGTACAGCCGAAGTAGCCATTAAGTATGGCACTTTTCTTTCTGTAACGATAGAATTTATTATTGTAGCATTTGTAATGTTTATGGTAATAAAAGCTATTAACAGATTAAAGAAAAAAGAAGAAGCTGCACCTGCTGCACCAGCAGAACCTTCTTCTACAGATAAATTATTAATGGAAATAAGGGATTCTTTAAAAAAGTAATACACCATATTTCACATTACTAAAATAGGTTGTCTGATATGTCAGACAACCTATTTTATTTTCTCTTAAATTTTTTTTAAGGAGCTACTAATCTAAATCCATTTCCATGAATATTGACAATTTCTATATGCTCATCTTCTTTTAAATATTTACGAAGTTTGGCAATATACACATCCATACTTCTACCATTAAAATAAGTATCGCTACCCCAAATTTTCTTTAAAGCACGTTCTCTTGGTAGCAAATCATTTTTATGTTCTGAAAGCATTTTCAATAAATCATTTTCTTTAGGAGATAAAGTTTGGGTTTTACCATTGTGTATTAACTCTCTCAACTTTGGATTAAAATGATAAGAGCCTAAATCAAACTCAATATTTTCACTAATTTTTATTTCTTCTTCGTTGCGTTTCAATATTGCTTTAATTTTCATTAGCAATACTTCACTGTCAAAAGGTTTGGTTATGTAATCATCTGCCCCCAATTTATATCCTTGAATAATATCTTCTTTCATGGTTTTAGCACTTAAAAAGAATAAAGGAATGTCTGGGTCTATATCTCTTATTTCTTCTGCTGCTGTAAATCCATCCATATTAGGCATCATTACATCTAACAAACAAATGTCAAATTTTTCTCTTTGAAATGCAGCTAAACCAAGCCTTCCATCTCTTTCTAAAACTACTTCATAGTCGTTTAGTTCTAAATAATTTTTCAATACCATACCAAGATTGGTGTCATCTTCGCAAAGTAGAATTCTGTATTTTCTTTCTTCCATAATGTTAATGATTTGTATTAAAGATATAAATGAAATGTAAAAATCATACCTAAGTGTCTAAACTTTTTGTTAAAGAAAGTTTATTTGCTATAAAAGTAATAATAATCTGTAAACATAGGGGTTTTTTCTGATAATAAGTCTGTTGTATATTATCTCCAATTTTCATTAGTCAGTTCTATTATTAATGTTGCAAGTAAAATATGGGTTAATAGGACTATTAATAGTGATAACCTTAATTGTCTAGATGAGTTTGCTTTGTCAACAATAAAGCCATACATAGGATATTGCAAAATTGCAATTATAATAAATGGCAGACTAATTTTGTCTTGTAAAAGAACTCCGAGCATACCAAAAGGAAACAGTCCCATTGCAGGAATGTAAGTTCCATGCCCTGCTCCCATTGCAAAAATTGCCACAATTAATAATAAGGGTGTCAGTAAACAAAGCCTGACTGTCCATTTATATTGCTTTGCGATTAATGAATTTGTTTGAGTAATTTGTTTCTCTTCCTACTTGTAGGTAACATTTTTTTTGTTACTAATTCAATCAAAAGTTAGTAGTAATGAAAAAATATTAAAGGCATCTAAATAATATGCCATTAATTTTCTGCAATTTCCCAAACTTCATTTCCTCTTAATAATTTGTCTAAATTGCCTTTTCCTTTGGTGTTAATAATTTCTTCTATTTGTGCAGTCATTAAATCTTCATAACAAGGTCTTTGTGTTTCATACAATACGCCAAATGGTCTTGGTAAATGTTCTTCAATAGTTGGGTCATCAAACATTCGGGTAAGTATTTGTGCTTTGTATAAATCTGTTTCATCGTGTATCCATAAATCATCAGCACTTGCACCTTGTTCTAAATGTACCATTACTGGTTTATAGCCATCTAACTTAATGCCTTTATTTTGCGTAGCACCAAATATCATTGGTTTACCATGTTCTACAAATAAAACATTATCGGCTTTGGTTGTTTTTTCTGTAAATATTTCAAAAGCACCATCATTAAAAATATTGCAGTTCTGATAAATTTCTACAAAAGAACTTCCTTTGTGTTGATGACTTCTTGAAAGCGTTGTTTGCAAATGTTTTGGGTCTCTATCCATACTTCTTGCTACAAAAGAAGCATCTGCACCTAAAGCTAAAGCAGAAGGATTAAATGGATGGTCTATACTACCTACAGGAGTACTTTTGGTAATCTTTTTTTGTTCAGATGTTGGCGAATATTGCCCTTTGGTTAAACCATAAATTTGGTTGTTGAATAAGAGTAAGTTTACATCAAAGTTTCTTCTTAGCAAATGAATTAAGTGATTGCCGCCAATGCTTAAACTATCTCCATCGCCACTAATTATCCAAACACTCAATTCTGGTCTTGCTGCTTTTAAACCACTTGCTATAGCTGCTGCTCTTCCATGTATAGAGTGCATACCATAAGTATTTACATAGTAAGGAAACCTTGAAGAGCAACCAATACCACTAATAAAAACTATATTTTCTCTTGGAACACCAATATTGGGCAATGTTTTTTGCACTTGTGCTAAAATGGAATAATCTCCACAGCCAGGGCACCATCTTACTTCTTGGTCTGTAGCAAAATCTTTGGCTGTAAGAGTAGAAGTTGTTTCTGTACTCATACTTCAATAGTTTAGAATAAGTATATAATTTATACTTAATAACGTAAAGGTAAGTAAAAACAAATAGTGATTATGGTTATAACCACTTAAAAGAGAAATATATTTTTTCTACAAAAATGAATGGCTAAAATTCACAGTTTTTAGGCGTTCTTGCAAAAGGTATTACATCTCTAATATTGGTCATACCTGTTACAAATTGTACTATGCGTTCAAACCCTAAACCAAAACCTGCATGTGGTACAGAACCAAAACGTCTGGTGTCTAAATACCAATTCATTTCTTCTACAGGAATATTAAATTTTTCCATTCTGTTTAATAATACATCATACCTTTCTTCTCTTTGGCTTCCTCCTACAATTTCTCCAATACCAGGTGCCAAAATATCCATTGCTGCAACAGTTTCTTTACCTTCTTCACAACCTTCATTCATTCTCATATAAAATGCTTTGATAGCAGCAGGATAATTTCTTACAATAACAGGTTTTTTAAAATGCTTTTCTACCAAATATCTTTCATGCTCACTTTGCATATCTATACCCCATTGTACATCATACTTAAATTTCTTCTTTTTGTATGCAGGACTGTTTAATAAAATATTGATAGCTTCTGTATAAGTTATACGTTCAAAATTATTTTCTACCACAAATTGTAGTTTTTCTAATAATCCAAATTCTTGTCTTTCATTTTGTGGTTTTTGTTTTTCTTCTTCTGCAAGGCGTGCATCTAAAAGCTCTATATCTTCTCTATTATGTTCTATTACATAACGAATAATGTATTGAATAAACTCTTCTGCCAAATTCATATTATCTTCTATATCATAAAATGCCATTTCAGGTTCTATCATCCAAAACTCAGCTAAGTGTCTTGCAGTGTTGCTATTTTCAGCTCTAAAGGTTGGACCAAAAGTGTAAATATCTGCAAATGCAGTAGCAGCCAATTCTCCTTCTAATTGTCCACTAACAGTAAGGTTGGTGCTTTTGCCAAAAAAATCTTCATTAAAATCTATACTACCATCATCTTTTCTTTTAGCAGTACCATCTAAAGGAAGTGTAGTTACCCTAAAAGTTTCTCCTGCACCTTCTGCATCACTTGCAGTAATAATAGGTGTATGAATATATAAAAATCCTTTATTGTTAAAGAATTGATGAATAGCAAATGCTAAAGCATGTCTTACACGAAAAACAGCACCAAAAGTATTTGTTCTAAAACGCAAGTGTGCTATTTCTCTCAAAAATTCAAGACTATGTTTTTTAGGTTGTAAAGGATATTTTTCTGCATCACAATCTCCTAAAACTTCAATGGTAGTTGCTTTAATTTCTATTTTTTGCCCTTTGCCTAAACTTGGTATTACTTTACCTACAACTTTTAAAGCTGCACCTGTAGTGATGCGTTTTAAAGTAGCATCATCTAATAAGCCTAATTCAACCACAATTTGTATATTATGATTAGTGCTACCATCATTCAATGCAATAAACTGATTGTTACGAAAAGTTCGCACCCAACCCATTACAATCACTTTTTGTCCAGTTGCTTCGCACTGTAATAATTCTTTTATTTTAATACGCTTATTAAACATAGCTTTCTCCTAATTTATGTACTATATAAAAATGTATGCTATTTGTATAAACAATACCTTTAAAAATTATCTATTGTAGGCAAATAACAGTTGGCAAATATAAGATTGACTATGGTTTTTATACAGCTACTAAATGAAAGCCATAAAAAAAAATATTTTTTTTCAGAAACCTTCCTTAATATTGCAATAGGAAACAAGCTGATAGGTTCTCAGAAATTATCTCCAAACACATCAGTTTTTATTTTTCCCAAAACATTCAGCACAATCAACATTTATTTTAATTGTTCATTTTATTTATTGAAACATAATATTTTTTTCAAAGAAAATCTCAATTTTTTTCTCACCTAATACTAATGTATGTACGACATTTTGCAACTAAATGATATGCTGCTACCCGAATTGTTAGATATAGCAGAAGAATTAAAAATAAGCAATGCAAAAAAATTAGCTAAACAAGAGCTTATTTACAAAATTTTAGATAGCCAAGCAGTAAAAGCCAGCGAAACTAAAGAACCAAATAATAAAAAAGTAAGAACACGAAAAGCTGTAAAAGCCTCAACAGCCAATATTACAGAAGAGGCAGAAGTAATGCAAGAAGCTCCTAAAGCAGCAGAAAGAAAAACTACTACTAAGGCTAAAAAAGCCAAAACAGAAGTGCCAGAAAAAAAAGAAGATAAAAATGCATCTGTAGAAGCAGTAGAAAATAATGACAACATTGAAAAATTGGCTGAACAAATTTTAATGGCAACCAATACAGGTGAAGACACTATTCAAGAGGAAGTTGAACAAGCAGAATATCCTCAAACCTCACACCAGCCAAGACATTTTCAACAACCCAAAAAAGAACCAGTATTTAATATAGAGTTTGATGGTGTTATAACCAGTGAAGGGGTTTTAGAAATGATGCCAGATGGTTATGGTTTTTTGCGTAGCAGCGATTATAATTATCTTTCTTCTCCAGACGATATTTATGTTTCTCCATCTCAAATAAAATTATTTGGTTTAAAAACAGGGGATACTGTAACAGGTTCTATTCGTCCACCTAAAGAAGGTGAAAAATATTTTGCATTATTAAAAGTAGATGCTATTAATAATAAAAAACCTGATGAGGTAAGAGATAGAGTGCCTTTTGATTATTTAACACCTTTATTTCCTTACGAAAAATTAAACCTTTTTACCAATCCATCAAACTATAGCACTCGTGTAATGGATTTATTTACACCAATTGGTAAAGGACAACGTGGTTTAATTGTAGCACAACCAAAAGTGGGTAAAACCATGTTGTTAAAAGAAGTAGCCAATGCTATTGCAGCCAATCATCCTGAATGTTATTTAATGGTTGTACTAATAGATGAAAGACCAGAAGAAGTAACAGATATGGAACGTAGTGTAAAAGCAGAAGTGATTGCTTCTACATTTGATGAGCCTGCTGAAAAACATGTAAAAGTTTCAAACATTGCCTTGCAAAAAGCAAAACGTTTAGTAGAAAGCGGACATGATGTAATTATTTTGTTAGACAGTATTACTCGTTTGGCACGTGCACATAATACAGTAGCTCCAAGTAGTGGTAAAGTATTGAGTGGTGGCGTAGAAGCTAATGCTATGCAAAAGCCAAAACAATTTTTTGGAGCAGCTCGTAAAATAGAAAATGGTGGTTCATTAACCATACTTGCTACTGCACTAATAGAAACTGGTAGTAAAATGGATGAAGTAATTTTTGAAGAATTTAAAGGAACAGGTAATATGGAATTGCAACTTGATAGAAGGTTGGCTAACAAACGTATTTACCCAGCAATAGATTTAGTGGCTTCTTCTACTCGTAGAGATGATTTATTATTAACTGCCGATGTATTGCAACGTATGAATATTTTACGCCTTTATATTAATGATATGAATACTGAAGAAGCTATGAATGAATTATTGAAGAGAATGAGAGGAACTAAAGATAATGAAGAATTTTTGGCAAGTATGAATAGATAATACATATAAGGTTAATCGGTATTTCTTTAGTAGAATTTTTACATTAAATAATGTATCATTTTTTGTAGCAGTAACAAACTAATAGCTTGTGCTATAACTACCCATTTTTCAATTCATAGAATCTTACTCTTAATAAATATTTGCATAAGTTAATTAAACAAAAATTATCTTAGCCTTTTAACAATTACAACATGTTGTTCAATAGAAATAATTTATCCAATCAAGACCTTCGTTCTATTTATAAAGCATTGCTTTTACCAAGAATGATAGAAGAAAAAATGCTTGTTCTTTTACGTCAGGGAAAAATAAGTAAATGGTTTAGTGGTATAGGACAAGAAGCAATAGCAGTAGGCTCTACATTGGCATTGAAAAAAGATGAATGGATAATGCCTTTGCATAGAAACTTAGGTGTTTTTACCACCAGACAAATGCCTTTGCAAAAATTATTTATGCAATGGCAGGGCAATAAAGATGGTTATAGCAATGGACGAGAAAGAAGTTTTCACTTTGGTACAAAAGAGCATTTTATCTGTGGTATGATTTCTCATCTTGGACCACAATTAGCTCTTGCAGATGGAGTTGCTTTAGCTTATAAACTAAAACATAGTTCGACAGGCTCACCACTAAAAGTTTCTTTAGCATTTACAGGAGATGGTGGCACCAGTGAAGGAGATTTTCATGAAGCACTTAATGTAGCAGCAGTGTGGAGTTTACCAGTAATTTTTATTATAGAAAATAATGGTTATGGATTAAGTACTCCTGTTAATGAACAATATTGTTGCGAAAGTTTAGTAACAAAAGCAAAAGGCTATGGAATAGAAGGAGTGCAAATAGATGGCAATAATATTTTGACAGTATATGATACCATAAAAGGAGTAAGAGATTATTGTATAAGAGAGCAAAAGCCTTATTTAATAGAGTGTATGACTTTTAGAATGAGAGGACATGAAGAAGCCAGTGGTGTAAAATATGTACCCAAACATTTATTTGAAGAATGGATAAAAAAAGACCCAATACAGAATTATGAAAATTATTTATTATCAGAAAATGTTTTGACTCAAGAAATAATTGATATTATTAAAAATGAAATAAAAGAATACATAGAAACAGATTTGCAAGAAGCCTATAAAGCTGCTCATCTTATACCTGATAGTAAAGAAGAATTGAATGATGTATTTGCGAAGCAGACAACAGACGACAGACGACAGACGACAGAAAAAAAATTGGATGAAAATGGACTATGGGTTGAAGATGATGGACTATCGTCTGAACTGCGTTTTATAGATGCTATTAAACAAGGGCTGCAACAAAGTATGCAACAACATAGCAACCTTGTTTTAATGGGTCAAGACATTGCAGAATATGGTGGAGCATTTAAAATAACAGAAGGATTTGTTCAAGAGTTTGGCAAAGAAAGAGTTCGTAATACACCACTTTGTGAAAGTGCTATTATAGGTACTGCTTTAGGATTAAGTTTAGAAGGTTTTAAAAGCATGGTAGAAATGCAGTTTGCAGATTTTGTTAGTGTGGGTTTTAATCAAATAGTCAATAACCTTGCTAAAATTCATTATCGTTGGGGACAAAATGCAGATGTAGTAGTAAGAATGCCTTGTGGTGGTGGTGTAGGTGCAGGACCTTTTCATAGTCAAACAAATGAAGCATGGTTTACCAAAGTAGCTGGGCTAAAAGTTGTTTATCCTGCTACTCCCAAAGATGCAAAAGGATTATTAATTGCAGCCATTAATGACCCTAATCCTGTATTATTTTTTGAACACAAAGCTTTGTATAGAAGTGTGCATGGTTTAGTACCAGAAAATTATTATGAAATAGAAATAGGCAAAGCCAATGTAGTAAAACAAGGTAATGAAATAACTGTTATTACTTATGGTGCAGGTGTGCATTGGGTATTGGAATATATAGAAAATAATTCTGCTGTAAGTTGTGAGTTATTAGATTTAAGAACATTGCAACCATTGGATTATGATGCTATACAAAAAGCAGTAGCAAAAACAGGAAAAGTATTAATAGTACATGAAGATTCTTTAACAGGAGGTTTTGGAGGAGAAATTAGTGCTTGGATTAGTGAACATTGTTTTGAACAATTAGATGCACCAGTATTGCGTTGTGCAAGTTTAGATACACCAATACCTTTTAATATAGATTTAGAAAAAAATTATTTAGCCAAAAGCAGGTTAGCAACATACTTTGAAAAATTATTAAACTATTAAAGATTATTTTTTAAAAGTGTAGAAACTATTATTGCTTAATTAATTTTTTCTGCAAAAGCTATAATATGTCCATCAATATCTGAAAAGTAACAAACTTTATCGCCCCAATCTCTATCTATAATTGGGCTAATAAGTTTTGCTCCTATGTTCATTGCATGGTCAAATTCAAATTCTATATCTTCAACATATAAGTATAGTTCACATCTTGGTATTCCATTTCCTTTATCAGGGTGAGGTGTTGTATCTAACAGTATTGTAGCAATTCCACTATTAGGCATCAATCCTAATTTACAATTTTCTGATAGATTAAATTCTGTCATTCCAGAAACATATACATTCGCTTTTTGACGAAATAATTTTTCGTAAAATACTGTACTATCTTGCTGATTATTTACATACAATATTGTTTCTACAAGAAGAATATGTTTCATTTATTTTAACAATTTTTGAATAATAATATTATAACAACAGTTTAATAATTAAAGTTTAAAATGAGGATTGTAAATTAACCCAATAATATTTCCAAAAGGGTCTTTAACTGTTGCTGTCATTATATTTTCACCTACATTATAAGGTTTTTCATTGTCGGTTGCTCCTAAAGTTATTAGCTTTTCATAGGTTGTATTAATATCATCTACACCCCAATAAGCTACTACATTATCTCCTTTATTAATAGCATTATCTTCTTCTTTTGGCTGAAGACCCAACTCAAAGCCACCAATATTAAAACCAACATAAAAAGGCTCATTAAAATATGGATTGGTTTCAAATGCTTTTGAATACCATGCTGTTGCTTCTTTAATATTATTTACTTTATAAATGGTAGTTCTAAGCCCTAACATAATTTTTAATATTAAAGTTTTATATCAATGTTTTCAATGTTTGTACAACTGCTTCTATTTCTTGTTTTGTATTATATTTTGAAAAACTAAAACGAACAGTAGCTATATCTGTATTATTATTTATAGCATGTATTACATGACTGCCAACATCTGCACCACTTGAACAAGCACTTCCTCCACTGGCACAAATATTATGAATGTCTAAGTTAAACAAAATCATATCGCTTTTTTCTGTTTTAGGGAAGTTTACACTCAGTACAGTGTATAAACTATTTTCAGAAATATCGCCATTAAAGCTAACTCCTTCTATTTCACTTTTCAATAATTGCATCATATAATTTTTCAATCCTTGAATGTGCTGTCTATCTTTTTCATAATGCTCAGTAGCCAATGACAATGCTTTTGCAAAGCCTACAATACCATATAAATTTTCTGTTCCAGCCCTCATATTTCTTTCTTGACTACCCCCATGTACCAATGGATTTATTCTTACACTTTCATTTATGTATAATAAACCAACACCTTTTGGACCATGAAATTTATGTCCTGCACCACTAATAAAATGAACAGTAGTATTTTTTAAATCAAATGGAATATGACCAACAGTTTGTACAGTATCGCTATGAAAAATAGCATTGTATTTTTCACATAAATTACCAACAGTTTGTATATCTAATAAATTACCTATTTCGTTATTAGCGTGCATTAATGTTACCAACGTTTTTTCTTTGGTAGATGCTAAAAGATTTTCTAAATCTTCTAAATCAATATGCCCAGTAGGCAATAATTTTACATAGCTCAATGTAGCTTTCCCTGTTTTATGTAAATATTCTACTGTATGTAAAGTTGCATGATGTTCTATAGGCGATGTAATAATGTGTTTACATCCTAAATCTTTTATAGATGCTGTTATAGCAGTATTGCTACTTTCTGTTCCTCCACTAGTAAAAAATATTTCTGATGGTAAAGCATTCAAAATTTTAGCTACTGTTTTTCTGGCATTTTCAATGCCTAATCTGCTTTCTCTTCCATAGCTGTATATAGATGAGGGATTGCCAAAGTGAGTGGTTAAATAAGGCATCATGCTATCTAATACTTCTTTATCTAAAGCAGTAGTGGCAGCATTGTCTAAATATATTCTATCCATGTATCTAAAAAAATTACTTTATATATTAACTCAACTGAGTTAATGTAAGAAGCAAAAGTAATTATTCTGTATATTAATTTTCTATATTTTAATGAATTGCTTAAATACTTACAGTAAATCAATCTATTATGCCAATCTTTTTCTTTGCATAGTTCTTTACCTATTTGAATCAATCAACTGCTCAAAATTTATGTCTTTTTCAAGCACTTCTTTGCCTCATTGAGCTAATAGGTTACAATATCAGGTTATATTTTTGTTTTGTATTTAAGTAATTGTTTTTGAATTTAAAAAGACCTTGTTTACAATCCAATCCAAAAGAAAAACTTTAAAAGCCTAATGAAAACTTTTGTAGTGTGAGGGTTACAAAAATGGCTAAACAATCCTGCTGAAAAGCGGGATTGTTTTTTTATGCCCTTAAATCAATAAAATAATGCTATTTGCAAAAGGAATTATTTTAATGGTTATACTTCATATTTTTAAAAAAATTTGTACAAAAAATTAACTTTCAGAAAAAAAAGAAGTCAATAAGATAAGTTATGAAAAATATAAGCCTATTATTATTTGTGTTGCTATCATTAGTAAGTTGTACTAAAAATAACACTTCTACACCAACCAGTTCAGATACATCTATGTACTTTCCTCCAAATGTTGGCTCAGATTGGGAAACTGCATCTGCCTCTCAATTAGGTTGGAACATTGGTGCTATTGATAATTTAAAAACTTTTCTTAGCCAAAAAAATACAAAATCTTTTATGATACTTGTCAATGGAAGAATTGTGATGGAAGAATATTTTAATGGACACAACGCCTCTGCTCAATGGGAATGGAATAGTGCTGGTAAAACATTAATATCTGTAACAACAGGTATTGCCCAACAAGAAAATTTGTTAAACATAAACAATAAAGTATCAGATTATGTAGGAATAGGATGGACAAATATGTTGGCAGAAAAAGAAGACTTGATAAAAGTAAAAAATTTACTTAGCATGACATCTGGTATTGATGATACAAAACAATTAATCATTCAGCCAAACCTTACTTATGTTGCAGATGCTGGCACAAGATGGGCATATAGCAATGTATTTCAAAAACTAACCAATGTAGTAGCTAATACAAGTAGCACTCCTTTTGAAGCCTACTTTAACAATAAGTTGAAAAACAAAATAGGCATGGAAGGCTTTTGGAATTTTGGAGCAATTTATACCATCTATCATAGCAATACAAGAAGCATGGCAAGATTTGGGCTATTGGCATTAAACAAAGGAAATTGGAAAAATGAACAAATCATCAACGAAGCATATTTTGCCACAAGTACCAATTCTTCGCAAAATATAAATCCATCTTATGGTTATTTGTGGTGGCTAAATGGCAAAATTAAATATATGATACCAGGCAGTCAGATTGTTTTTTCTGGCACATTAGTACCCAATGCTCCTACAGATATGTTTGCTGCAATGGGAGCAAATGACCAGAGAATTTATATTATACCAAGCAAAAAAATGGTTATAGTAAGAATGGGAGAAGCATCAAACCCTGCCAATCCAAGTTTTGCTGTTTCAGGATTTGATAGTGATTTATGGGAAAAAATAAATGCTGTAATTAATTAATACCAAAAAAGATAGGTTTATTTAAAAATTAAATTTTTGGAAAAGAAAAAGTATAGAATAAATCGTATTTGTTAAATATGAAGATTATTTTGCTCTATGTTATCAACTTTTTAAAAAGGGTTGTACTTTTAATCTTATAAACCATTTGTCAAATGTTCTGTTTAATATACATTTTAATCATTTTACAAATACTATCAAAATAAAAAAGTCAATCTTTCTTTCTACAATCATCTTTTTGTTATCAGCAACAATGATAAGTTGCAAAAAGAATAGCAATCAAAAGGTAACACTAATACGTGATTGCACAGGTACATATTTAAGATGCAATGGAAAAGATTATAAAGTTTGTAATCCTGAAAAAGTTGCTTCTTTCTCAAGCAATGCAACAATACCAGTAACTTTTAGAAAAATATCTGAATGTAAAGGTTCAGGAAATTATCCTATAGTTTGCTATATGTATCATGAATATGATAGTTGGGTAGAAATAGAAGGAATAAGATAGTAATAAAACTAAATGACTACTATTGAACAGCTAATAACAGATATAAAAACCCTAATACTTCAATAAGCCCCTGACAAAAGAAATTTATTGCATTGTTTATTTTATTATTGACTTAAAACTTAATAGATTTGTAGCATTATGTTTAGCGATAAAAATCCCTCTCCTAAACAATTATCTGCATATACTGCATTAATTGTATCTATACCTGTAGCATTGGCATTTTTAATTGTAGAAAAACAATTATGGGTAGGTATTGTTGCACTTATATTAATGTTTATTAGTAGCTATCTTCTTATAAATTTTGTTTTAGAAACATTTATTTTTAGAAAAATAAAACTGATTTATAAATTTATTCATCAAACAAAAGTTAGTAAAAGAGAAGAAACGTATTATAAATATATTTTACCCCCAAAAACAATTAATGAAGTAAAAGAAGATGTAGAAAAATGGGCTGAACAACGTAGTGCCGAAATTGAGTTACTTAAAAAAACAGAATCTTATCGTAAAGAGTTTTTACAAAATTTATCACACGAATTTAAAACACCTGTTTTTGCTATTCAAGGCTATGTAGATACGTTATTAAATGGAGCAATTAATGATACTAATATTAATACTAAATTTTTAGAAAATACTTCAAAAAATGTAGATAGATTAGTAGCCTTGTTAGAAGATTTGGACGAGATTTCTAAATTAGAAACCAATGAACAAACCTTGCATAAAAACTATTTTATTATTCAAGATTTAATTAAAGATGTATATGATTCTCTTTCTTTAAAATTAAGTAGTAAAAATATTAATGTCTCAATAAAAAAAGGCTGCGAATCGCCAATTACTGTATTTGCAGATAAAGAAAAAATTAGACAAGTTGTTTCTAATATTGTTTCTAATGCTACTAAATATGGTAAGCAAAATGGTTTTGTTTTAGCAAGTGTTTATACTACAGATGATAATTCTGTATTGGTTGAATTTAGTGATAATGGTATTGGCATTGCAGAAGAACATTTACAAAGAATTTTTGAAAGATTTTATAGAACAGATTTTGGACGAAGTAGAAATAAAGGAGGCACAGGTTTAGGCTTAGCTATTTGTAAACATATTATTGAAGCACACAACCAAACTATTCATGTAAGAAGTACATTAAACGTAGGTACCACTATAGGATTTACTTTAAGCAGAAAAGAAGATGTGTAATACGAGTTTGATTTCTAAAATAGACTACTCTTTTTCTGTATAATGTTTTCGGTATAAAATACTTTTTATTTAGCAGAAGATAAAACAACACTTTCGTTCAACAATATTTTCATACTCTCCATTAATATTTCTCTTTTCTTAGCTTCAAATATTGTTGCTTTATCATTAGACAAACGCATAGAATATTTTTTACCTTCGGCTAAAGTTTTATCAAACCCAGGATTCCATTTATTAAACTGGTCTATATCCATCAATAAATTATTAGATACTACAACAGATAAATATCTGCCTCCTACTTCTATAACAACAGTATTATCTAATTCTTCTTGTGTTAATGCTGGTTTAGCATTAATAGCCAAAGATGCCAAATATTCATTTGTTTCATGTAATGTCATGGTAGTCCATCCTCCTGTTCCTTCAAAAATATAATGTGTAGCAATATATTTTTTTACATGATTACGGGTTTCTAAGGGTAAAAAATATTGTAGTTCCCAAAAGTTTCTACTATTGCTTTTTCTAATAGCTTGTTTTAATCTACCAACTCCTCCATTATAAGCAGCAATTACTAAAAGCCAATCTCCAAAAGTGTCGTATAGTTCATTTATTAATTTGCAAGCAGCATGTGTACTTTTGTAAAAATCCATTCTTTCATCTCCATATTTGGTCATTCTTAAACCATAACGTTTTCCTTCATCTTTCATTAATTGCCAAGGTCCTACTGCTCCTGCTGTTGATATTGTTCCTGGCCTAAGATTACTTTCTATAACACTTAAATATTTTAATTCTTTAGGAATACCATATTGTGGTAAAATTTGGTCGTACAAATCAAAATATCTTTTGCCCCAAACCTTCATTTTTTCAAATCCTTTTCCTTGTTTAGCTTTATATTGATTGGTAAAACCAATAGCTAAAGGATTTAAAGCAGTTTGAATAGGTGATTGTTGTAATAACTGCACATTATTTTGAGGCGACAATTCATCTATTAAAGAATTATTTGCCTTTAGAGTAGTATCATTAAAATTGTAAAAGGCACTTAGTGTAAGGTCTTCTTTTTTTATTTGAGTAAAAGAAGCTACACCAACGCCCAATACCAATAAGCCTATTGCTACAATAACAGTTTTCTGTGTTTTTTTAGGATAACCGATGGTATTAATAAACCACTTCATAAACAACTCCTTCTTTTTTAAATTATCAAAAAAATCGGTTAGTAATATCTTCTTAAAAGCAAAATTAGTTGTCGTTCTATCAGTATATATTCGTTCTAAAGAAGGTGCAAAGGTACTTAAATTAGCCTATAATGATGAATTTATAGCCATTTTCTGTCGTCAAAACAATAAACATACACTATTATTATATATTTAGTGTGCTTGTTTTCAATAAAGAGTAATTAGTAAAACGGCGAATGTTAAACTTTTGGCAGAAGGGCTTGTTTTTCTATTTTACAGTAAAGGGAGGAAATTTGTAGGCAGATAATATTTTGCTGTATTGTGGTTATTTGCTTGTCCAGTCCTCAATAATAATTCCTTCAAGACGGTCGAAGTCGCTTACGTTTTTTGTTATCAAAGTCAGGTTATTGAAAATAGCTGTTGTACCTATAAGCAAATCAAAATCGTCCAACATTCTGCCCTTAGTTTTCAGTCAGGCTTTTTCTTTTGCGTAGATATCTAGAACAGGGAAAATAGGAAGAATGTCAAAATTGGTAATAAATGCTTCTATATTTTTTCTATTCTTTTCTTTCTGAATACTGTTTTCAATACCGTATTTTAGCTCAGCTATTGTTACCTCTGACAAAAAGCAATTTTCTTCTCCAACTGCTTTAATTTTTTGGTGCAAGTCAAACAGTCCTTTGATGAAGTATATGCAAATGCTGGTGTCAAGCAAGTATTTTTTCACAATTCTTCTCGTTTACGGGTAAAGTTTCTTGCTGCTTTAAGTTCTGCTACTAATTCATCTGCAGTTTGGTCAGATTGCCAAGAGCCATATAAAGAATCAAGAGAAATTTCTTTTTCTTTCTTTTTAGTTGTTTTCATTGACTTTGACAGTCTGGCAATTAATTCCAATTTATTATTTGGACTAAGGCTTTTTAGTAGAGTATAGTAGCTGTCTATCAAAGTTGTATCTAAGTCTGCAGTTTTCATCTTTTCCTCCTTTTTAGCTAAAACAAATATAGTTAAAAATAATTTGTTGAGGTTAGCAGTGTAATGATTAATTTGAAATGCAGAATAGCTATCAACTAACTTTTATCTGTATTTGAAGAGGCGTTTTTATCCTTGTCATTCATGCCTTCTTCAATTTCTTTTTTTACATTGTTTTTAGCATCGTTAAATTCACGTATGCCTTTTCCTAAGCCACGCATAAATTCAGGTATTTTTCTGCCGCCAAAAAGAATTAATACAGCTAAAATAATAAAAATCCATTCGCTACCACCTGGCATTGAAATAAGAAATTTAGGTATATACATTGTTTACTTTTAAGAAAGACAAAGGTATATAATACTAACTTAAAAGAAACAAAAACCTTAGTTTATTTAAATTATTTTATCAAATATTAAAAATAGGGGTAATTATGAAAACATAATCAACTAAAACAGTCTTCGACAGGCTCAGATTGACAGCATTATTTTTTGTCATATTGAGTTTGTGGAAATGTGATTTTTAAAAAGTTTAAAGTTGAATGTTTAAGGTTTAAAATTCATCATTCAAAATTTTTTATCAACTTAATTACCTCATTTAACTCAATTACCTTAATCAACTTAATTAGGTTTGTACGTTTAAGGTTTTAAAATTCATAACTCATCATTCAAAATTTTTTATTAACTCAATTACCCTAATCAACTAAAACACTTAATGTTTAAAATGCCTCATAGCTGTTAATACCATTGCAAGATTATGTTGTACAGTATAATCAATACTATCTTTATCTCTAATACTACCACCTGGTTGTATAAATGCTTCAATACCTTCTGCATGAGCAATGCTTACACAATCATTAAAAGGAAAAAAAGCATCACTTGCCAAAACAGCACTTTGCAAATTAAAATTAAATTGCTTAGCTTTTTCTATGGCATGACGCAAAGCATCAACTCTTGAAGTTTGTCCACAACCTTTACCAATAAGTTGTTTGTTTTTTACCAAAGCAATAGCATTACTTTTTAAATGTTTGCAAACAATATTGGCAAATAATAAATCTGCTTTTTCTGCTTCTGTTGTATTTCTTCCACCTACTTCTTTCCATTCTGTATAAATACCTTCATCTGCTTGTTGTGTTAAAGTTCCATTCAACAAAGTTTTTTCCTGAAAAATAATTTCTGCTGAATTTGATTGAGTATTATGTAGCTGAAGTAATATTCTATTTTTTTTGCTCTTTAAAATTTGTAAAGCATCTTCATCAAAAGTTGGAGCAATTAATACTTCAAAAAATAATTCATTAATGGCAGAAGCTGTTGTTATATCAATGTTTCCATTGGTTATTAAAATGCCACCAAAAGCACTTTCTGGGTCTCCTGCAAGTGCAGCACCCCAACTTTCTTTTACTGAATGTCTTGATGCAATACCACAAACATTGGTATGTTTTATGATAGCAAATACAGCCTCCCTAAAAACCCCTTCTAATTTCCCCAAAGGGGGAAGGATAGAAAATTCTTTAATTAATTGAATAGCTGCATCTACATCTACTAAATTATTGTAAGAAAGTTCTTTACCATTTAGTTGAGTGAATAGTTTAGACAAATCTCCATAAAAAGCTGCTTGTTGATGTGGGTTTTCGCCATAACGTAAAGCCTCCCTAAATCCCTCCAAAGGATGGACTTGACATTGTTTAGTAGGATTAAAATAATTATTGATAGCTATATCATAATTCATTACTACCTGAAATGCTTTTGCTGCAAAGGTTTTACGTTGCTCTAAAGTTATTTCTCCTTGTTGTGTATGTAAAATTTTTTCTAACAAAGTATAATCTTCTTTAGCTGCAATAACTGTTACATCTTTAAAATTTTTTGCAGCAGCACGTATCATACTTGGTCCACCAATATCTATTTTTTCAATGATAAGAGCCTCCTCATTTGTTGATGCTAAAGTTTCTTCAAAAGGATATAAATCTACAATTACTAAATCAATGTTAGGTATAGCATATTGTTTCATTTCTGCTATATGCTGCTCATCATTTCTTTTACCAAGAATGCCTCCAAAAACGACAGGATGCAAGGTTTTTACCCTTCCTCCCAAAATAGAAGGATAACTTGTTAAACTTTCTACAGAAACACAAGGAATATGTAAATCTTCCAAAAATTTTTGTGTGCCTCCTGTACTATAAATGGTTATTCCTAATTCTTGCAATTTTTTTGCAATAGGCTCTAATCCATCTTTATAAAAAACAGAAATTAGTGCTGATGTTATTTTTTTGTTCATGGTTGATAGCTTATTGTTAATAGTTCATAGGTTATAGTGTTGCTCTAAATTTAGTTATCATTTTGCACAAGACTTCATATTTTTCATAATAACTTTTGAATACATTTTCTTCAATATAATTTCTTGCTTTTGCCATAAATAAGCAAGAAACTACTTCTATTGCAGAACGTAAAGAAAATCCTAAGAATCTTTTAAATTCAAGGGTTGATTGTCCTATGCATCCTTCTGCAATATTTAAAGCTACCGAATCTGCTGCTCTTTTTATTTGAGAAGAAAGGCTAAATAATTCACGTTTAGGAAAAGTTTGAGAAAGCAAATCAATTTCATTTGATAATTCAAATGCTTGTTGCCAAATTTTCAACTCCTCAAACCTAAATGCCATTCCTCTAAAAATTCATCACAAATGCCCCATCTGTAGCAGTAGCATGATATTGCAAATGTAGGCTGTCAGCATCTTTTTTCCAGTAAGCAACTTTCCAAAATGGGTTGGAAGAATCAAAAACGTATTGCTTACAACTGAAAGTGTTGGATAATTTGTTTAAATAAATTTTTGGATTTTTTGTAAGTACAATTACATCTACATCTATTTTTTTAGAAAGTTCTGGTGTTTCAAAAGTATTGTCATCAATAATTAAAATATTTTTTCTATTACAGCTAATCAAGTTTTGATGAATAGAAAAACTTTTTGGCTGATTTTCTGGAGTAATTCTGTGTAATATTCTTGATGGCTTTAAATGAAAGTTTCTTAAAAAACCATCTTTGGTTAAAATGCTATCGCCTATAAAATAATATTTACGTCCTTCTATAATATCAATAGCTGTATGGTTTGACACATTATATACAACTAATTTTTGTTGCTTATTTCTTTGTATAAAATTAATACTTCGCAACAAAATAAAGCCACTAAAAAAACCAAGAGCTATAACAAAAATGGATGGCTTTTTATAGTAAATCCACATCCAAAAACCAATAATAGCAGCATATAAAATAATTGCTTGTAAAATATTTATTTGAATAGAGGGCCACACAGAAAAAGGAATACTATCTGCGTATAAAATAAAATGGTTCATTAGCTCAATACTCCATTCTATTAGTTTGCCTACATATATACCTATAAAAGAAAAAGAAGCAACAACAAGCAATAAAAGTTCTATATATAAAATAAAACCAGAAAAAGGAACAGCCAATAAATTAGTAAATAAAAATAATGTAGGAAACTGATGAAAATGATATAATACAATAGGTAGTGTAAGTATTTGAGCAGAAAGTGTAACTGCATTTAAGCTCCAAAAATCTCTTAAAAATTTGTGTTTAAAATAAAACCAGTTATTAATGTATTTTTGAAAAACAACAATACTTAGTACAGCAGAATAGGAAAGTTGAAAACCTACATCCCATAAATTAAAAGGATTGATGAGTAATAATAAAAATGCTGATGCTGCTAAACTATTATAAATATTTGTTTTCTTGCTAATGGTTTCTCCTAATACAATAAAAGAAAACATAACAGCACTTCTTAAAATAGAAGGTGCAGCACCTGCAATAAAACTAAACCCCCATAACACTATTAATATTACTAAAGGCTTTACTACTTTGCTCCACTTATATTTAATAAAAGGTTTGAATAAAAAAATAAGCAATCCGTAAATCATGCCTAAGTGTAGCCCACTTATAGCTATAATATGTACTACACCTGTATTGCTATAACTCTGCACCAAATCTCTATCTAAATTATCTCTATAACCTATTAATAATGCTTCTGCTATGCTTAATTCATTGTTTCCTTTTATATAGGTTTTTAAAATGGTCAAAACTTTTGTTCTTGCTTGTATTATTAATTTATCAAACCAATTTGTTTCGGTTGTAGAGAGTGTTATAAAATCTTCATCATTTAAAAAAGCCTGATAGTGTATATTTTGAAATGAACAATATCTGGCATAATTAAACCCACCAGGGTTGCCTGCATTTATTATAGGCATTAATTTTTTGGCTACTACTATTTGATATCCATATTGCAAATTTGGTTTACTACTATCTTTTTTAAAATACAACAAAACATCTCCTTTTACAGGCTGCCATTGATTGTTGATGAGTACAGTTTCGGCTTGTGCAAGTGCTTTAAAAGAATTTTGTTTTTGCACAATGGGTTCTTTTAGTGTAAGTTTTACAGCTATACTATTTTGAGCATATTTTCCTATCCATTGTGGTTGATGTTCTATATTTTTTATATAACTAATGCTTCCTCCTACAGCTATCAGAAAAAGCACAATAGCTATACCCGAAGTCCAATTATATGAATACTTTTTAGCCGAAGGCAAAATTTCATAACCAATAAATAATAGTAATGCAACAACGGCTATATAAATAAATATTGATAACGATAATTGAAAATGATATTGTACCAATATGCCTACTATTAAAGGAAGCAGTAAACGAAAAGCTGGCGTTTGTTTATAAAAAAGTTTATTAAACTGGCGAAGCATATTGTACGAATGTTTGACAAGCAAATTAGGTATATACAATGGTATATATCATTTTTTGCTACAAAATTTTCTTTATACAGTCAATAAAGCACCCCCATATTTTTCTTTTTCCCAGAAAGCAAAATATTACCAACTAATAGGTGTACTGGCTTTTAGATTATCCCACATTATAACAATATTGGCTCCTGCACTGGTACTTTCAAAGTAAATAGTAAGAGCTTCTGTAATAGCTTGTGTTTTTTCGGTAGTGCAACTTGCTCGTAAAACATCTTTCTTGCTATCATAATTAAAACTACCCCAAGCGTAATTGTCTTTATTTATAATTAATATCCAATCATTTTCTGTTGGAATACAGAATAAAGTATAACGTCCTTTAGGAATAGCTTTTCCATCAATTTTTACATTTTTGAAAAACTCTATTTCTGTTGCTTCATTTGCTCCTAATCGCCAAATTGAATTGTATGGAATTAAATTACCAAAAATTTCACGACCACTTTTTTGAGGTCTGCTATAAATTATTCTTGCTATGGGTTGGTCTTTGCTTTTACCATTCATTTTTAGTAAAGGATAATCTTTGGGCAAGTAACTAATATCCATAGGGCTTTTATCTAACTCTGTTGGTTTTGATTGAGCCAATACAACATTTGATGAAAGCAATAAGATAGTAACACTTACAGTAGTTATTAATAATAATTTAAAATTTTGTATAATCATAATTTACCAATTTATATTTAGTATAGCAGTATATATCAAAAGTAAGGAATTGAAAGAGAATTTTAAAAGAAAACTAAATAGCCACGAATGTATAATTACAGTACAATGTTTCCAACATTGAAAACTTTAAGATAAAAACATTAATTGTTACCTAAAATTGTTTTACTAAGCCGTTCAAGCTCCTTATCTGTAATAGATGATTGGGTGCTTTTATCGTATATAGCACTTAAATATATTTTTTGTTGTACCACTTTTACAAAAGTAATAATTCTTGCTCCGCCACTTTTTCCTTTTCCTTTGCTGTTTGCTGCTAATGCTCATTCTTATTTTATAGAAATTATTGCCCAATGCTTTCCCTTGTATTGGTTTTTTTTCTAAAGAAGATATAAGTAAAGATAAGTCTGTTTTTAATGAAGGATATTTCTTTAAAAGTTTTTTAAATTCTTTTTCAAAGGGCGGTATAGTTTGTATATTAAAGCTCATTTAAAAAACTTTTTGCACTACGGGATTTAATTTTTCCTTGTGAAGCAAGAACAGCACTTTGCATTCCCTCTGCAATATGTTTTAACTGTTGTTTTTTTACAGTATTTTCAGGTTGAATAGTTATAAAGTCAAGATTTTTCACCAATTCCATGAAAAAACGATATTTTTTTTTCTTCAACTTTTAAGGTTATTTGTTTCATAACAGTATGAAAAAGTTTTTATTAAAAGAGAAACCCTAACAAAGGTAAAAAATAATAATTTCTATAGCAAATTAATTAAAAAATTCACTATTGACAGAGTAAAATCTATTACATCATTCAAAGTTTTCATAGATTTATTTAAGACTAATTATGAATTATAAATAGTATTATTTCATAAAAACCATTTGTGTTTTCAATATATTTTCACTAATCAAATAGTTTTTCTTGTCCTACTTTTTTGATTTTTGCTTCTTCAAATTTTATGTTGTCAAATTCATTGTTTGGTTTTCCTTTTTCATTAAGTTCTTTTACAATTATTGTTCTCTTAAATTTATATTTATTATTTATAACTGGTCTGTAACTACATTGAAGCAATTTGTAACCACTGTTAAGTATGCCATTTTTTATTGGACTAACCGAAATTGCAAATGGTTTATAGTAATCACTTGGGACAAAATTATCCACTACAAGCATTCCTTTTTCATCATAAAATTTACTTGGAATTTCGCTTAAAAGTTTTATTTTATTTGTTGTATGAAGTTGTTGCTTGTTTGTATAAACATAAGTCTTTGCTCTTTTCTTTTTGAAAGTAGGCGTTAAGAACCAATTAAATTCAAATGGAATTACTGATATTTTTTTGTTTTGCCACAAGTCTTTTGTCCATTGATATTGAACTGCTGCTCCATTTCCAAAGCAAATAATATCTTTTCTTGTTGATTGCATACATTTAAAAAAATGTTCAAATTTTGAAAAGGGTGGATTTGTAATAATTATGTCTGCTTCGTTGTTAGCAATACTCATACATTCTTTGTCTGAATATGAGCGGGGAAAATTTGATTTACTACCAACTGGTGGTATTCTTAAAGTTTTTTTCCCATCATATTTTACTATAAAGCCATCATATTCGTTCCATTGATTACTGAAAAGAGAACCCGAAAAATCTAACTTTGAGCCGTCAAATCGAGTTGAAATAATTTGTTTTAATTTTAGTCGTTTGAAATTATTGAAAAAATAAATCCAAAAAGCCGATTGTCCTGCGTCATCACAGTTCATATAAACTACTTTGTTTTTCCAATAATCAATTCCAAAATGCTTTACTATTGTTTCTACATCATCATAAAAAGTGTAACATTCATCACTTTCAATAGAAATCATATCATCATCATCATTGTACCTGCCTTTGGTTCTTGTCTTGTTTAGTCTTTCTAAATCTGACATACTTCCATTTTCATTAACTTGCGGTAAGTCAGAAATTGAAATTAAAGGAAATATTTTTTTCCAAATTGCAGAGCGTAGCTCTTTGCTGTCAAGACTACATTCTTTGCCTTTTCCAACACTGTTCCACTCTGGTAAATTGTAAATAATCTTTAAAATTTCGTCTGCGTTGTCTTGAACTTTTATAGGCAAAATCCATTCAAGTTTTTTTCCTTTTTGTCCTTTCCAAGCATAACCGCCTCTTCCTCTGTGCAATTCAAGTTGCCCATTACAACTTTCTAAAATAACATAATCAATTTTGCTCTTTGCCGTTTTTGCCATTTGTTGCTAGATTTACAGCAACAAGTCAAAACGGATTTATTTTGTCGGACTGTTGATTTTAGCACCGAGTTTCGTTAGCCTTGCTACCAACTCAAAAATACATTTTATTGCTTGAAATATTGTAAAAGATATTAACGTTGATAATTAATTGTTTAGCGTTATACTTTTTGTATTCTTATTACCTCAACCTCTTTTTCCTTTTTTTTATTTTCATACCATTAATTAGAGCTATTTTTACCCCATGTCAGAAAAAAAATTGTTTTTATTAGATGCTTATGCTTTAATATTTAGGGCATATTATGCACTCATGCGTAACCCTCGTATTACCAGCAAAGGAAAAAATACCAATGCACAATTTGGTTTTACCAATACATTAATAGAATTAATTAATAAACAAAAACCCACACATATAGCTGTTTGTTTTGATGTTGGCGGCTCTGTTGCAAGAGAAGCGGACTTTGCAGACTATAAAGCCAACCGACAAGAAACCCCCGAAGATTTATTGGCTGCCGTGCCTGATATAAAAAAAATTATTGAAGGTTTTAATATTCCTGTAATTGGCGTTGAAGGTTTTGAAGCCGATGATGTAATTGGCACTTTGGCTTGGGAAGCTCACGACGCAGGTTATGATGTTTTTATGGTAACGCCCGATAAAGATTATGGTCAATTGGTTCGTGAAGGCATCAGTATTTACAAACCTGCATATCAAGGCAATGATGTTGAAATAATGGGACCAAAAGAAGTGTGTGAAAAATGGGATATAGAAAGAGTAAATCAGGTAATTGATATTTTAGGATTAATGGGCGATGCCGTTGATAATATTCCGGGCATTAAAGGCGTTGGCGAAAAAACTGCTGCAAAATTGTTGAAAGAATATGATACGCTTGAAAATGTTTTAGCCAATGCAGAAAACATAAAAGGAGCATTGGGCGAAAAAGTAAGAGCAGGAAAAGATGATGCCGTTCTCAGTAAAAAATTGGCAACAATTATTACCAATGTTCCTGTAGAATTTCATGAAGAAAATTTTAAGTTGAAAGATTGGAATAAAGAAGCATTGAAAGAAGTATTTACAGAGTTAGAATTTAAAACATTAGGCAAAAGAATTTTGGGCGAAGAAATAAATATTACAAACGCTAATGTTCAAACAGATTTATTTGGCAATGTTGTATCTACAACTACTGCAAAGAAAACAGCAAAGCCTTCAACGCCTGTTGTTGCTAAAGAATTACAATTATCTGAAAACGCCGAAACTATTAATGAAGAAAAGATTGTTGTAAGTGCTGCAAAAAATATTAACAACACACCTCACACTTATCATTTAGTTCAAACAGAAAATGAAATAAAAAATCTTGTTACGCAACTTCAATCACAACAAGAAATTTGTTTTGATACAGAAACAACAGGACTTGATGCCAATCAAACAGAATTAGTAGGAATGAGTTTTGCTTTCAATGCACACGAAGCATATTATGTTCCTTGTTCTGCCAATCAAACCGAAACAAAAAATATTCTTGCTCAATTCCAAACAATATTTAATGATGAAAAAATAATTTGGATTGGACAAAATATAAAATACGATTTATTAGTATTAAAATGGTATGGTGTAGAATTGAAAGGAAATATTTATGATACCATGTTGGCTCATTATGTTGTAGAGCCTGAAGGCAAGCGTAGTATGGATTTGCTGAGTGCCCAATACTTGCAATACGAACCTGTACATATTGAAGAACTAATTGGCAAAAAAGGCAAAACACAAGGCACAATGAGAGATGTTGAAATTGAAAAAATAAAAGATTATGCCGCCGAAGATGCCGATATTACTTTACAATTAAAATATGTTTTACACCCACTTTTAAAAGAAAGAGAAGTAGAAAAAGTTTTTTACGAAGTAGAAAATCCGTTGGTAAAAGTTTTAACCAATATGGAATTTGAAGGTGTAAAAATTGATGAACATTTTTTAAGAGAGTACAGTAAAGAATTAGAACGTGATGCAAAAGCCGCGGAAGAAAGAGTGTATAAACAAGCCGAAGTTCGTTTCAACTTAGCATCGCCAAAACAGTTGGGTGATGTGTTGTTTGAAAAATTAAAATTAGACAGTTCCGCAAAAAAAACCAAGACAGGACAATACCAAACAGGCGAAGATGTTTTGCTGAAACTTGCTACACGAGGGCATTCTATTGCAGATGATATTTTAATTTTCAGAGAATTATCTAAACTAAAATCAACTTATGTAGATGCTTTGCCCGAAATGATTAATCCAAAAACAGGTCGTGTACACACAACTTACGGGCAAGCTGTTGCCGTTACAGGCAGATTGGCAAGCAACAATCCCAACCTACAAAATATTCCTATAAGAACAGACAAGGGAAGAGAAATACGCAAAGCATTTGTTCCAAGAAGCGAAGAAAGAATTTTACTAAGTGCCGATTATTCTCAAATTGAGTTGAGAATTGTAGCAGCTATCAGTGGTGATGAAAATATGTGTCATGCTTTTCGTGAAGGAAAAGATATTCATACAGCTACGGCAGCAAAAGTGTATAATGTAGATGAAAAAGATGTAACCAAAGAAATGCGTTACAAAGCCAAGAGTGTAAACTTTGGTATCATATACGGACAAGGAGCTTTTGGCTTAGCCGATAATTTGGGTATATCAAGAACAGAGGCAAAAGAAATTATTGATAGTTATAAAAAAGAATTTTCTGGTATTCAAAAATATATGGACGATACTATTGCTTTTGCAAGGCAACATGGTTTTGTACAAACTATTATTGGTCGTAAAAGATGGTTAAGAGATATTAATTCTTCTAATTATACTGTACGTGGTTTTGCAGAAAGAAATGCTATTAACTCTCCCATACAAGGAAGTGCTGCAGATATGATAAAATTAGCTATGATAAAAATTCATGCAGCCATAAAAAAAGAAAATTTACAAAGCAAAATGATTTTACAGGTGCATGATGAATTGGTTTTTGATGTAGTAGAAAATGAAATAGATATTTTAAAACCCTTGATTTTAGAAAATATGCGTACTGCATTATTGCTGCCAAATAATGTACCTGTGGAAGCAGAAGTTGGTATAGGAAAAAATTGGTTGGAAGCACATTAATATAAACCCTGAGCGTTTTTAAAATACTCGGAGTTTATAGGGTTTATAATTATTATAATCATTGAAGTATTTTTTCAAACATATTATCCTGCTTGTATCCCTTTGTGTTTGCAGTTGTGCCATATCGCAAACGAATTTGAATATAAAAACATTTTCTACCGATAACGGTTTATCTATAAATACTGTTAATGCCTTGCAGTTTGATAAAAACGGTTATTTATGGATTGCTACCTCCGATGGGCTGCAACGTTATGATGGCTATGGTTTTAAAACATTTAAGCATAATGAGAATGATAGTAGTTCTCTTGCAAGCAATGAGGTGTATGATTTGTATCTTGACGATGACGAAAATCTTTGGATAACCGGACGAGAATATATCTCTGTAAAAAGAAAACACCGCTTTGATTTTATCAATTTAAATAAACGTATTCCTTATTTATCAAACAAGAATTTATTTGTTGTATCGGAAGATGAAACAACGGTTGCTTTGTTACAAGTGGATTATGGCATTTTTTATATTAACAAGAAAACACTAAAAACAGACAGTATTTATAAAAAACAATTGCCTTCTTTAAGTGCATTGATGAAAGAACAAAACAGAGTTGCTTATTTCTCATGGTTAAACAAAAAGTTTAAAACTTCATGGATACAATCCAAAGACAGCCTGTTTTATTTTCACAACAAACAAATTGATGTCTTTAGTGTTCCGAAGGCATATAAAAAACAAAACTGCCACGTATTTAGTATTTCCAAAGACAGCTTATTGGTTATTGGAAAATCCTCTTATATAAGCCTTGTATCAAATCCTTTTGTTCCTGTAAAAGCATTAAAGACTAATGGAGTAACCCCCAACCTATGGACAGTATATATACATACTTTTTTAGGTAATAACGAAATACTGCTTTTAGGCAAAGACGGTGCAGATATTCTTGTAAATACAGCTACGGCAAGCATTACAAAATTTTCTTTTGCGAAAGATATTCATAAAGTAGCAGGTAATGCTATTGCTTCTGCTGCCGTAAAAGATGATTTTGGAAATCTGTGGTTAGGATTTAACGGTCGTGGCGGAATGGTAATGGTTAAAAAAAATAAAGGTAAGCTGAAAAATATTTATGTAAACAAAGAACTGATGCCTTATTCGGTTTATAAACATACCAACGGAAATATTTATTGTTCGGGGTTTAGGAATAATATATTTGTGTTTAATGAGGAAGGAATTTTAACAGAGAAAATTTTTTTACCAAAAGAAACGGAAAGCAGAAGCGTAAGAGGTATTTCAAAATTAGACAGCAATAATTTGGTATTAAAATTTTGTGAGTCTAATATTTATGTTTATAATCTTCTTTCTAAAAAATTTATCTCTTTACACAATCAATTGCCTTTACTATATAATACAGAGATTGGTGTATTTAATTTTAATATATGCACACAAGAGGTAAATATTGGCGAAGTATTATTTAATTATGACAGGCTTATTTATTCCGTAAAAAAAACAGATACCCGTTTTTATATACAAAAGCTGTATGAAGTACCCGATAATGTTCATTGGTTTTGTATAAATGATAAGCACAGTTGGATTGCTACAAAAAATGTTATTTACGACTACAAAAACGGAACAAAAAAGATTGTTCAATTTCCCGACTATGTTTATATAAAATGTATTACAGAAGATAAAAACGGAAGACTTTGGGTTGCTACCACAACAGGCATTTACATTGTATCTAATAACAAAATAATGCACAAAATTGACGAAAGCACCGGCTTGAAAAATAATTTTGTATATGGTATTTTGTTTGATAAAAACAATAACGCATGGATAAGCACTAACAAAGGATTGGCAGTAATTTTTCCTGATTATTCTGTAAGAACTTTTTCAAAGGAACAAGGTGTATTGGGCGATGAATTTAATACAGGCTGCTTTTATAAAGCACCTGATGATATGATGTATTTTGCAGGCATTAACGGCATTACATTTTTTAATCCCGAAAAAGTTTTGCAACCCACAAAAGATGTAAGTGTTGTTTTAAATTCCATAGAAGTAAAAAATACAGTTTGGAAACCTGATGTTGCTCCGGAAAGTTTATCTGAAATAAATTTACGGCATAATGAAAATGTAATAAACCTGTCTTTTGGCATAAACGATTTTACTTCGCCGCAATACAATACATTTAAAATTCAGCTTACTTATCCCAATGGAAAAACAAGCCTCGCTGCTAATAATAATGTGGCACAATTTATACTTGCTCCGGGCAAGTATTTGGTTACTGTTTGGGGAATGGGGCATGAAGGCTTGTGGAGCAAAAAACCATTAATACTGCATCTCAACATTCAGCCTACATGGTATCAAACATGGTGGTTTAAAGTATTGGCAGCCGTATGTGTTATATTGCTTGCATTATGGTTGTTGTATTTTATTCTCACAAGAAAACAACGCAAACAAATACAACAATTAATATTACAACAACAAGTGCAGCAGGAAAAAGAAAAACTAAGCAGAGATTTGCACGATAATCTTGGCTCACAACTTACCTTACTCATTAATAACGTTAACTTATTGAAACCACAACAACCCGATATTAATAATGCCGTAAAAGAAGTAAAGCAAAACGCATCTTCCATGTTACAATCATTAAGGCAAATAATATGGATTATGAATCACGAAAGCATTTCACTATCCGCTTTTACAGATAAAATAATAGAATATGCTTTTAAATATGTAAAAGCATTTTCCGAAATTGAGTTAAATATTGAAAGAGAACAGCACGAAAAAGAGCAGCAACTTGTTTCATCGGATATTGTAATGCAATTGTTTCCTGTAATGCAGGAAGCATTAACCAACGCTTGCAAACATTCTAAAGCAACAATAATTACTTTGGGCTTTACGTGCAAACAAGATTGTTTTGAATTTTATGTAACAGATAACGGAAAAGGATTTGTAGTAAACAACGCAGGTTCTGACGAATCTTTCGGCTTGAAAAACATGAAAAACAGAGCTGCCGCTATCAACAGCAATTTTATAATTGAAAGTATTGTTGGAAAAGGAACAAGAGTTCTTGTTCAAGTAGCCTCCCTAAATCCCTCCAAAGGAGAAAGGTAATAGAGTGAGGTTTTATACCTCAAATGTGTTATTGCAAAGATTTAAAAATTGCTTCATTTTTATAGTATGATACAATTAGGTATAGTAGATGATAAAGCATATTTAAGAGAAAGCCTTAAACGAAAACTGTATAGTAATACTATACATATTGCCATCGAAGCAGCAAGCGGTGAAGATTTTATTACAGCATTAAAAAATGCAACCATTATTCCTGATATTGTTTTAATGGATATAGAAATGAAAGGAATGGACGGTATAAAAACTGTTGCAATTGCATCGGCATTGTATCCAACCATTAAATTTATTATGCTCACTGTAATTGACGATGACGACAAAATTTTTGCAGCCATAAAAGCCGGAGCCTGCGGTTACTTATTGAAAGATGAAGATGGGTTTGAATTATTGAAAACATTATCTTATGTAATGGAAAATGACAGCACTCCCATGTCGCCGTCTATTGCAAGAAAAACATGGCAATGGCTAAGTGCCATACAGCAAATACCCGTCCCTGCTACAACAAAACACACAACAACACTTCCCATACAATCTTATGAAGTATTAACAGAAAAGGAAACCACCGTATTGCAGTTGTGCATGGAAGGAAAGAATTATAAAAAAATTGCCGATGCTATGTATTTAAGCCCACACACCATAAGGCAGCACATGAAAAATATTTATAAGAAACTTCATGTAAATAATAAAGTAGAAGCAATAAGAATTGGATTGAACAATAAATGGATTGGATAATAATTCTTTAAGCCCCTGTTTGAATTAATAAAATAAAAAATCTCTCACAGAAACCACAGATAACATAGAAGTTTTTAAAAAGATATTTACGGTGTATTCCGTGTTTTCTGTGAGAAAAATAAAAAGCCTTATTTGCTTATCAAAAGGTTTTTTTATGCAACCAAAATTCTTTGTTGTCTTCGGTATTGCCAAAGTATATAAGCTCTTTTCCGTTTGGCGATATATACATTTGAAACACATCGTTTACCACATATTTTTTATCACCGGGAAAAACCACTGTACCTAAATTACCATTGCTTATTGTAGTATATTTAGGATACATATTGCCCTTTTTAGTGTACTCGTAGGCACTCCACAGCAAACTGCCATCGTTCAATTTGGTAAGCGAAACAGGTGATGCCCCTTGTTGAGATTTTTTTTCTATTTGAGGCAGAACAAAATGTTTGGCTATGCTGCCATCGGCAGTAATGTTAAAGGCATAAATATCACCCCATTTTTCGGGGTCGTTGCCTTTTTTCTCATAAGCCTGCCCGGTTATCCATACTTGGTTGTCGGCAGTTTTTATAGCATCGTTAAATACTAAATAGCTTATGTCCAACCCCAAACTTTTCATTGGCGTTGCTTTTACAACAGGCTCCTGTCCGTTTTTTAGCCTTATGGATACCAAATGGTCGTCATTGCCTTTAAAAGCAATAAAATCGGCATACTTGCTTTCCTTTCCTTCCTTGCTTGTACCTATAATTACGGTTTCATCTCCAAAGTTGTAAATATAAAGGTTGTTCAATCTGCCGTAAGGGCTAATGAATTTTATCCTTTCCTTAATTTTGGCATCAACCCCAACCCTAAAATATTCATACTCGTTTTTATTGGGATTATGGTATGGTTTGGTATCGCCGTGTGTAGGGGCAAAAATCAGCAGCATATCGTTACTGTTATCTGTTGAAGGTTGGTCGTACAACTTGGCGTAACTATATTTAAATTCAAAAGGAGTTTCTGCTATTTTTTCGAGCGTTTTAGCACTATAACGTTGGGCTACAAACCTAATATTGTTGCCATAAATTCTTTCTCCGGTAGCTTCGTCTTTTAAGCCCATAGTATTAATCACAGATACCACCATTACATCGCCACTCGCAGATGATACTCTTTTTTGTGCTCCCAGCCCTTTGCTACGTCCCGAAGATGAACCAGCCATGTGGCTTATCTCTCTTCCGGCAATAAAAAACTCTGACGGGGCATCGGTTTTAAAGCCAACCATCGTAAGTTTTCTACCGGTTTTATCGTCTTTCACCCTTATCTTTTCACGAGAAATAAACCCCTGGTCGGTAATGTTCATTCCGTTCATTGGGTTTCTTCGTGATGTCCAACCGATATAGCCTGTCATCAACACTAACTGCCCCAACATATTGTTGTCCACAGACAATACACTATCTCGGATAATGCCGCCTATGCTACCATAACCTGCTATATAAGCCCATGAACTACCCCAATAATTCTTTTTCTTCTTTACTTGTTCCACATCTAACTCTTCCTCTGTTTCGATAATCAGATTTAGGTCTTTATCAAAAACATAGTTAGTGTACACCTCGTGTTTTTTGCCTTTTTTTGTAAACAGTAGATTTATTTTTCCGTCTTCTTCGCTTACCTCGTAGGTTTTGAGATGTTCGGGCTTAGCAGTAGTTTTAATAGGGTAGGTTTTGTCCTGTGCCACAACCATTACAGAGGTAAGTATGCAACAAGCAATTAACCCGAAGTTCTTAACCTCTGATTTAAAATTTTGAATGATTTTTTTTGTCATTTTTATTTTTTTTGTTCAGATTGTAAAACAAGCCGGATTATAATAAATACTCAATACCTCATTTGCGGCAATTTTTATAAAATAAAAATGATTTTACGGTACACGATGAGTTGGTGTTTAATGCTTTGAAAAACGAAGTAGAAATATTGAAACCTTTGACTTTAGAAAATATGCGTACTGCATTATTGCTTCCAAACAATGTACCTGTGGAAGCAGAATTAGGTATAGGAAAAAATTGGTTAGAAGCACATTAATTTTTTGGTATAAAGAATTTCGTCATTTATTTTCCTAACCCATAAAAACTAAAGAGGAGAAGATGCCGGGAAGAAAGAATTAAAAAAAACGGATTGTCCTAACGACAATCTAAACGTATATAACATAAATTTGCGAGTTATAGGGCATTTTAAGACAACAACTCTCACGAATTGAAACAAACAACCAAAATATTAAACCTTGTTTACTGTTTGACAGTTTTACTTTTCCTGTTAGACGGCTTGACAAGTTTTGACATCAAAAAACAATTTTTAAAATCGTTCGTTTACTTTGGTTTCTTAATCGGGACACCGACAATTTTCGTCTCCGCAGAGTGTTCTTTTTAGGCTTTTGTGCAAAGCTAAGACACTCTGCGAATTATTGCTAAATATACCAATACCTCAGAGTCCCTTACCTAATACACAAAGCTATACAAGGAGACTCTTCGGAAACGAAAAATGAATAAAGAAGTATGAGTTAGTATTTTATTTTAAAAATGATTTATCTAAAAATTGTAATTTACCATTTCCTTGAATAGTTATTGTAGTAGTAGCATTGTTTTTACCAGAAATGGTAATGGTGTTTTCTCCTGCTTTTAATGGAATACGAACGTAATGTATAAAAGCAGGTAAGCTCTGCCAATTTCTTGTATCTGCTTTTTCAGTAGCTGTATTTATTATATTGGCAATAAGCCCTGTTAGCTCTCCTACATTTTTAGCTTTTTCATTTTTTTTATCTTCTTCTTTCTTTTTTTCTTGTTCTGTTTTAGTAGAGTCGGTTTTGTTTTTTGTGCTACTCTTATAAATTTCTTCAGCACTGGCTTCTACAGCTTTTTCAGCTAATTTTTTTACTATTTGTCTGGCTAAAGCATTGGCTATTTCGGTAAACATTCTTTCTTTTAAAATATTTACAGCAAGGCTATTAATGTTTTGTGCTAACTCTGTGGAGTAAGTAATATTATTGGTTGCTATGGTAAAATTATATGTATTAGAATACCTTATTTGATAGTAAGGAATGGCTACATGAAATGTTCTCAGTTTTGCAAGATTGGCGTCATTCATATTTATATAAGTATAATCTGCAAAGTCAAAAGGTACATTAGTTTGATAACCATTTTCATCATAAAAATAAAATGAATTAATGCCACCGATTCCTTTAGTTATGTAAAAACTCTTTTCGCTTTTTATGGGTGCTGCTCCTTGCTCTAAAAATAAAATTAAATAACCTCCTTCGGAGTTTTCTTGTTGTAAAGTAGTTTTAAAAATATTTTCATAATACTGTTGTTGGTCATAAAAACCCATTTGATTGGCTGTGCGTAATACATCTTGTTGTAATTGCTTGGGTAGTTGTACGCCATAATATTCTCCTTTGGCATTTAGGTAAACATCTACAGCATTTCTGTAAGCAATAAAAGCATTATTAATATCGCCATTGGCTTCATATAACATGCCTTGCACATTTAGTGCAAAAGCATCTTTGCTATAACGATTATTTTTATTCTTGAATTTATCTGATTGTATATTTTCTGCAAGGGTTATTCTTCTTGCTTCTACCAATGCTTCAGATGGTTGATGAATGTATAAATAATTTAATCCTTTATAATAGTGCATCATAAACCTTTCCATATCTTCTCCTAAATAAATTTGCATCATAGGGTTTATGAGATTTGCTTTTATAACATCACCAATATTTTTTTTTCGGGTGTCTATAAAATTATCTGCAAGATTAAAATATACATTGCTGCTATCATACTCTTGCATTAAGTGGTAGGTTTTTCCTTTTTCAAAATAAAACAATAATTTGTTTCTGTCTTTTTGAATAAATTTTGTTTTATCTAAAGTTCGTAATGCTTTGCTGTATTGTTTTTGCTCAAGCTGATTATAGTAAGTATTCATTCTTGCATTATAACTAACACAAGAACAAAATAAAACGGACATCAATAATATCATTATCCATGTCCGTTTTAAATAATACATACAATATATTTTGCTGTTCAGTAAACTATTTTTTTAAGTAAAATGAAAATAGTGTAAGAATAGGGTATTAATTCTTAACATATTTGGCAATTTTTTTATCTCCTATCCAAACTATTTCATTGGTTTCTATATTGGTAAGTTCTAAATTTATTTGATAGGTTACAGTTTTCTTTTTCTTATAAGCATCTACAATAGAGTTGATAGTTCCTTGTAAAATATAATCTGCTCCTTTTTCTAATCCAAATTTTTTCATAGTACTTGCACTTGCATTGCTTTGCATATCTGCTTTTTCTGCTCTCATTTCTTCACGCTTTTTTCCACTTTGTACTAAGCCTACTTTATCAGATGTAATGAAACTTCTTTCTAAATCTTTCATAAATGTTTCTGCATCTATATGTTCATGACTTTTGTTTGTAACCATGCCTACTATTACTACAGGTTTTTTTCCTTTTTCTGCTACATGATTGCCAAGCCATTTTTCTTTTAAAACTTGCTTGGTTAATTCTTCTGCTGTTAAACGACTGTCTGTATTATTCCAACTACCACTTAAATCTGGTGTTTCTGAGGGGTCTATTCTTGTTACTTTTCTATTAGCACAAGCAGATAATAATAAACTTGCAGAGCAAAGAAGTATCAATACTTTTTTCATAAAGATTTATTTAATTATTTTTTTTTGATTGTAAAAAATTAATACCAAAACCACCAGTTGTTTGTTCTATATCCTACACGTGGGTTATAAAAATTTCTATCATTCCACCGATTGTTTCTATAATAAAAATTATTACTTAAAGAACGATTTATTCTAACTTGCTGACGGGTTTTTATTCTATTTTCTTTTTTCTCAAGTTTTGCTTCATACCAATCGTAAGCTTTATATGTTTGCTGTTGAGTAGTATTCATGGTTTTCTGTAATTCTTCTGCTTGTTTTACATATTTAGTTTGGCTAACCATGTAATTAGGGTTTTGGTCGGATGCTATTTGTTCTTTTTCTTGTGCATTGGCAGAAAGAAATAAACCTGCTGTAAGAATTAAAATAAACTTTTTCATACAATAAATTTTAGTATATACATATCAATTAGCGTTCCAAGTTATAAAGCAAAAGTGTTAAAAAAATGTTTATACTGAACATTTTTGGTGATAATTTATTATTTCAATTTCGGCTCTCTCTATTTCATAGCCTTTATAATAGTTAAATATAGCTTGTAAAGTAGCTTCTATTTCTTCTATTTCAAATGAAGTTACGAGTTTATTTCTAAATTCTTTTATATTGGGTAATCCTTTTAAATAATTGGCATAATGTTTTCTCATTTCTAAAACGCCCAATTTATTTCCTTTCCATTCTACAGATTTTTGTAAATGCTTTTTACAAACATCTATTCTTTCTTGCAATGTAGGAGGAGGCAATTCTGTTCCTGTTTTTAAATAATGTTTTATTTCTCTAAAAATCCAAGGATAGCCAATAGCTGCTCTACCAATCATTATTCCATCTACACCATAACGTTCTTTATACAATTTTGCTTTTTGTGGACTATTAATATCGCCATTGCCAAAAATGGGCATTTGTATTCTTGAATTATTTTTCACTTTTGCAATAAGCGTCCAGTCTGCTTCTCCTTTATACATTTGGGTTCTTGTTCTTCCATGAATAGAGAGAGCTTTGATGCCTACATCTTGCAAACGTTCAGCTACTTCTTCAATATTTTTTGTTGCATCGTCCCAACCCAAACGTGTTTTAACAGTTACAGGAAGTTGTGTACTTTTTATAACAGCCTCTGTTAAACGAACCATTAAATCTACATCTTTCAATACACCAGCACCAGCACCTTTGGTAACTACTTTTTTTACAGGACAACCAAAATTAATATCTAATAAATCGGGATTAACAGCATCAATAATTTTGGCACTCATAGCCATTGCTTCTTCATCTCCTCCAAAAATTTGAATACCAATTGGTCGTTCATAATCAAATATGTCTAATTTTTGTTTGCTTTTTATAGCATTTCTGATTAAGCCTTCACTGCTAATAAATTCAGTGTACATAAGGTCTGCACCACTTTCTTTACATACTGCACGAAATGGAGGGTCACTTACATCTTCCATAGGAGCAAGTAATAAAGGAAAATCTTCTAAAATAATTTTTTCACCAATCTTAATCATGCTGCAAGTAGCTTTAAAAATCTTTGCAAAGATAAAAATTATCTAATGAGGAGTGGTTTTTTAAAATATGTTGCTGTGCTAATTGATGGCTACATTACCAATAAATTTTTTTTAAAGAGAAAATGAATTTTTTGTATTCTATAATTCGTTATCTAATATAGGCAACTTTCTTGGCTCAACATTTTTTACATTTTCTGCAATATGTTTAATATGTTCTGGTGTAGTGCCACAGCAGCCACCTACAATATTTACCCAACCATTTTTAGCCCACTCTTCTAAAAAGTGTGCTGTGTCTTCAGGTGCTTCATCATATTCTCCCATAGCATTTGGCAATCCTGCATTGGGATATGATGAAACATAACAACTTGCCATGTTTGACAATTCTTCAATATGTCCACGCATTTCATTAGCTCCTAATGCACAGTTTAGTCCTATACTTAATGGATTGGCATGTTTTACTGAAATATAAAATGCTTCTAAAGTTTGTCCACTCAATGTTCTTCCACTGGCATCTGTTATGGTTCCACTAATCATAATTGGTAGCTCAACATTATTTTCTCTGAAATATTTTTTTGCTGCAAAAATTGCTGCCTTTGCATTTAATGTGTCAAAAATGGTTTCTATCAATAATATATCTACACCACCATCTATCAATCCTTTAATTTGTTCTGAATAGGCTTTTACCACTTCATCAAAAGTTACTGCACGAAACCCTGGATTGTTTACATCTGGAGAAAGGCTTAATGTTTTATTGAGTGGACCAATAGCTCCAGCAATATAAATAGGTTTCTTTTCTTTGGTGGTAGCTAAGAATGCTTCAACAGCTTTTTGGGCACAATGAACAGAAGCTACATTTAGTTCATAAGCTAAATCTTGCATATCATAATCTGCTTGAGCTATTAGTGTACTACTAAAAGTATTTGTTTCAATAATATCTGCACCAGCTTCTAAATATTCTTTGTGTATGGCTGTTATAATGTGAGGCTGAGTGATGCTTAATAAATCATTGTTTCCTTTTACATCTTTATGCCAATCTTTAAACCTTTCGCCTCTATAATCTTTTTCTTCTAATCTATATCGTTGTATCATAGTGCCCATAGCACCATCTATAATTAATATTTTTTTTTGAAGTTCTTGTTTAATATCTGTAGCGGGCATAAATTTTTTTTTATTTTTTCAATAATATAAAGCCAACAACAAAGTTGTTGAATTAATAAACGATAAACAATCTGAAGAATTAATTATACAGAAGTGATTTTCGTTTATTAGTTCATGTTTTAAAAGTAGGTTGAACAATAAACAAATCCACCTACGAGTGCAAATGTAATAAAAATGTTATGTTGAATATTTATTATTTACTGAATATTTTTTTCATGGCTTCGGCTTTTAATAAACATTCTTCGTATTCTGCTTGTGCATTGCTATAAAAAGTAATTCCTCCACCAACCTGATAGTTAATGTATTTGTTTGTAGCATTGTATGCAATACTTCTGATTACAACATTGAAATCAAAATCTCCCTCTGGTGTTATATAGCCAATAGAGCCACTATAAATACCTCTTTTTGTTTGCTCATATTTTTCTGTAAGTTCTAATACTCGTTTTTTAGGAGCACCAGTCATGCTGCCCATTGGAAAAGTATGTTGTAAAACATCGGCAAAATCTGTTTCTTCTTGCAAATTGCCACTAATGGTTGAAATCATTTGATGAACTTGAGGAAAAGAATAAATACCATAAAGCTCATCAACTTTTACAGAACCTTTTGTACAAATTTTGCTTAAATCATTTCTCATTAAATCTACAATCATTACATTTTCGCTTCTATCTTTTGAGCTATTGTATAATTGTTGTTTATACTCATTATCTACAACTTTGTTGGAGAGATTTCTTTTAATAGTTCCTTTTATGGGTTGAGTTATAATGGTATTTTTTTGTTTTTTGATATACCTCTCTGGACTTGCACAAAGTAAATAATGCTGTTGTAATTTATAAAAACAAGCAAAAGGATTGGGCGATAAATGGGCTAATTGTTGATAAACAAGTAATGGATTTATTGAAACATTTTCTGCAAAAAATTCTTGACAAAAATTTATTTCATAACAATCGCCTCGTTGAATGTGTTTTTGTAATTGCTCTATTGTGTGTAAATATGTTGCTTTTGCTATTCTTGGTTTAAAATTAATAGAAGATGGTGGTTGAGATTGATTTGTTGGCGTTTCTATTTGTATAATTTGTTGAAATATTTTTTCTGGCTTACTGTTATAACAAGAAATGCTAACCTTATTTTTTTTTATTTCAATAATGGTTTCTGGAACAAAGAAAAATATGGGTGGAAAATTAATATTATCAATATGATTTGATGAAGTGTTAAATATTTCATCTTTCACTTCAAAATTTACATGACCAAACAACCACTTGTGTTTATGCTCTTTTAAAAACTGTTTAAGATTGCCAATAAAATTATTTTTCACCTTGTATTGATGAATGGCATTAACAGCTACTAAACATTCTACAGAATGGTGTGGTAATTGATATTGATGATTATCTAAAAAGCAACAGATATTGAATTGGTTTGCCCAAGTCAATACCTGTTGTTTAATTTTTTCTATATTTTCTATTGAAAAATCTGCCTGATTATAATTCACTATACGAGAAGTTAGTAACGGTCATCATCAAAATCATCATCATCTTCATCGTCATAAAAATCATCAAACTCTTTAAAGTCTTCTTCAACATCAAAATCATCAGCACCTCCTTTTTTGCCAGAGCCTTTACCTCCTTTTGCTTTAGGAATATCAAACTCATCAAAGTCAGGGTCCCAAGATTCTTCTTCTTCTACTTTTTCCCACTCATCTTTTTCATCAAAGTCTTCTTCATCGTCATCATCTTCTTCCCTTTCTCTTTTAGAGGTTGCTTTTTTTGCTGCTGATTTTTTTGATTTAGATGTCATTTCATCATCATCATCAAAATCATCTACATCATCGTCTTCATATTGTTTACTTTTTTTAGACGATTTTTTTTCTGTTTTTTCTCCTGTTTTGGGCTTAACATTTTTTTTAGCCTTATCAGATTTTGCTGCCATAGTTCTAATAAGTTTTAATATTGGTTTCGTAAAATTTCAAAGTTAAATTGTATTAACCAAAATTTTTTAATACTTTTTTTTATTTATAAAGAAATTATTTGTTCTCTACCAGGTCCGTTAGAAACGTATTTAATAGGTGCTCCAATATATTGGTTAATAAAATCAATATATATAGACATATTTGTTGGCAAATTAGCTGCACTTTTAATAGTCGTTGTATCTATATTCCATCCATTTAATAATTTATATTCTGGAATAATTTGTGCTCTATTAATTTGGTAGGGTATTTCTTGTGTTATTTTTCCATCAATACAATAGCCTGTGCATACATTTAGCTCTTTAAAACTATCTAATACATCAGCTTTTGTCATTACTACTTTTGTAATTCCATTGAGCATACAAGTATATTTTAATGCTACTAAATCAATCCATCCACAACGTCTTGGTCTGCCAGTTGTAGCACCAAATTCATTACCTTTTTTTCTTAATTCTTCTCCTACATCATCATGTAATTCTGTAGGAAAAGGACCACCACCTACTCTGGTACAATAGGCTTTAGTAACACCTATAACATCATTAATTTTTTGAGGACTAACTCCTAAACCAGTACAAACGCCTGCACTTATAGTGTTTGAAGATGTTACAAAAGGAAATGTGCCAAAATCAATATCTAACATAGAGCCTTGTGCTCCCTCTGCTAAAATTTTTTTTCCTTCTGCTAATTTATGATTAATAAAATATTCTCCACTAACAATATTTAATGTTTTTAAAAATTCTACTGCTTCAAAAAATTCTTCTTCCCAAGAAGATATGTCTTCTATAAAATGAAAATTATCTAATAATTTTTGGTGTTTTAAACGAAGTTTAATGTATTGAGTGGTAAAATTTTTGCTTAATAAATCTCCTACACGTATAGCATTTCTTCCTGTTTTATCCATATATGCAGGACCAATTCCTTTTAATGTACTACCTATTTTACTATCACCTTTTTGTAGTTCACTTGCTTTGTCTAATGCACGATGTGTAGGAATTATTACATTGGTTTTTTCTGAAATAAATAAATTTTTTCTTACATCAATACCAAAAGATGCAACAGTATCACACTCTCTTTTTAGTGTAACAGGGTCAAGCACTACACCATTGCCAATAAGGTTTACACAGTTTTGATGAAAGATGCCAGAAGGTATTTGATGCAATACAACTTTTTTATCATCTACATATAATGTATGACCAGCATTTGGACCTCCTTGAAATCTTGCAATAACATCATAATTAGGAGCAAAGAAATCTACAATTTTTCCTTTGCCTTCATCGCCCCATTGTAAACCAAGAATTACATCTATCATAATATATTTTTATAACAAGGCAAATGTAAGTATTGCCTCTATGTAAAAGTAGGAATTAAAAAAATGTAATTTATTTTTTCTGGTTAAATTATATAACTCTTGTTATTTTGTGTATAATAATAATTTTTTTATGCGTATTATTTCATATAACACTAATGGTATAAGGGCTGCTATTAAAAAGGGTTTTATAGAATGGTTGCAAACAAACCCTGCCGATATTATTTGCATACAAGAAACTAAAGCAACTAAAGAAGATATAGATATAAAGCCATTGCAAGATTTGGGTTTTGAAGTGTATTGGTTTGCTGCTCAAAAAAAAGGATATAGTGGTGTAGCTGTTTTTACTAAAATAAAACCTGTTAGTGTAGTTTATGGAACACAAATAGAACAAAGTGATTTTGAAGGAAGGGTAATACAATTAAATTTTAAAGAGTTTACTTTAGTGAATGCTTATTTTCCAAGTGGTACAAGTGGCGATGAAAGACAAAATTATAAATACCAATGGTTAGATGAAATGTATGATTACTTGCAAAACTTGAGAAAGAAACATAAGAATATAGTACTTACAGGAGATTATAATATAGCACATACTGAAATTGATATACATGACCCTAAAGGAAATAAAAATTCATCTGGTTTTTTGCCAGAAGAACGTGCATGGCTTACTAAGTTTTTGCACAATGGCTGGGTTGATACATTTAGGTATAAAAATCCAACTGCTATTGGTGCTTATACATGGTGGAGTCAGCGTTTTCCAAGCGTAAGATTGCAAAATAAAGGATGGAGAATAGATTATATATGTGTTACAGATGCTTTACAAAATAATATTGTTAGTGCTACCATTTTTCCTGATGTAAAACATAGCGACCATTGTCCTCTTTATGTAGAGTTGCATTTTTCTGCTAAATAATATTTTACTTATTTACTTTTCTTAGCTGTTGTAGCAGTGCTTTTAAATCTTTTGGTAGTGGGGCTTCTAAAGAAAAATGCTGGTTGTTAAAATCAAAAATAAGTTTTGAAGAGTGTAATGCCAATCTATTGAGTATTGGTTTTTCTTCATCTGAATTTTTAGATAATTTGAAATTTCTTTTTAAAGCAGAAAGTAAAATAGGGTTTCCATCGCCATACAAATTATCACAAACAATGCTGTTGCCAATATGTTTTGTATGAATACGTATTTGATGTGTGCGACCAGTGTGAATTTGAAATTGTACCCAAGCAAAAAATTTGAATTGTTCTAACAAAGTATAATCTGTTAAAGATGGCTTTCCTTTTTGATGAATAAGCATTTTGCCATTATCTGCTGGGTGTTGCATAATAGGAGCATCAATACTTTCAGATGTATGTAATAAACGACCATGCACTAAACCTACATAATATTTTTCTATTGCTCTGCTTTCAAATAATTGAGAAAGTTGTTTGTGTGTTGCTGCATCTTTTGCAAAAACAATTACACCGCTGGTATCTTTATCTAAACGATGAACAGTAAAAATATGTCCATACTTTTCTATTAAAATATCTTTTAACGATGGTTCAGATTGTTTTCTATCTGGCACACTCAATAAACCTGAAGGTTTGTTTATTGCGATAAAAAAATCATTTTCAAAAATGATGTCTAACTTCTGCATATTAGATAAGCAATTATTTTCCTTTTCTTACAAAACTTTTGTTCATAAATTTTAATAACCTTATTTCTTTTTCTTGTAGCATACGCCACTTACCTCTTTCAACATCTTTTTTGGTAAGATTAGCAAACATTACTCTGTCTAAATTTTTTACATCATAGCCAAGGCACTCAAAAATTCTTCTTACAATTCTATTTCTTCCACTATGTATTTCAATGCCTACAACACTTTTATCTTTAGTATCTGCATAAGCTATACTATCTGCTTGTATAAAACCATCATCAAGTGTAATGCCTGAAGCTATTGCTTCCATATCTTTTTTTGTTACAGGCTTATCTAATTTTACTTCATATATTTTTTTTATTTCGTAAGATGGGTGTGTAAGTTTTTGTGTTAGTTCGCCATCATTGGTAAGCAATAAAACACCAGTAGTATTTCTATCTAATCTACCTACAGGATATACTCTTTCTTGAGCAGCATTTTTTATTAAATCAAAAACAGTTTTTCTACCTTGAGGGTCTTTAGCAGTTGTTATATAATCTTTTGGTTTGTTTAACAATATGTAAATCAAATTGTGCCGTATATACAAAGGCTTCCCTTTTAGTTTTATATCTTCTTTGCCTGTAACTTTAAAACCTGGTTCAAGTATAGGTTGTTTATTTACAGTAACCAAGCCATCTTTTATTAATTCAGCAGCTTCTCTTCTGCTACAAATACCTGCATGTGCAATAAATTTATTTAAAGGCATGAGAGATGTTGTAGTTGGTGCTTTGTAGTTGGTGGTTTGTAGTTCGGTTTTCTTCGTAAAATTCTGTGAGAAAGTTGTCGGTCTTGTTTGTTTATTATTTGCAGAACCCTGTGAGAATTTTTTATTTTCTATTTTCGGATTTCGGATTTTAGATTTTGTACTTTGTACATCTTGTAGCTTTTTCTTTTTTCTCATTTCTTCGCCAATTGCTTTTAGCTCTGCTTTGGCTTTTCTTTTTTCCTGACGAAATTGTTCTTTTTTAGCAGCCCCTTTAGGCTCTTTGTTGATAAACTTTTCAAAAGCTTTCTTACTCATATTTTAATTGTTTGCTGTTTTTCAACAGGGTTATAAAGTGGCAAAAATACTTGATATAAGTATTGTTTAATAAATGCTATGCTAATTTTCTTTAATTATCCAAATAGCTATACCAAGTAGTATAATGCCTGCTATTTTTTTTATATTGATAGGTGTTATAGGCACACCCAATAATCCATAATGGTCTATAATAACAGAAATAAATAATTGCCCAGCAATGATAGAACTAAATGCTAATGAAGAACCTATTTTAGGTACTATAAGTGTAGTAGCTGCTACAAAAAAAGCTCCTAAAATACCCCCCATCCAAATCCAGTAAGGCTGTGTTTTGGCTACAGTAATTACATTAAATTTTAGTTGATTGGTAAATAATACATAACAAGCCAACACAGTAGTGCCAATAATAAATGAAATAAGTGCAGCACCAATAATATTGTTATTAATTGCTTTGGCAAGTTTAAAATTTACACCCGCTTGCATAGGCATTAATGCACCAGCAAAAAAGCATACCATAAGTAATAATAAAGATTTTACAGCCATAAGTTTTTTATTTAAAAGTATAATAAGTAGTTATAAAATTGAAAAGTATTTATTTTTTTGAAGAATAAATATGTCAATCTTTTTTATATTTTTTGAAAAGTTATTAGTTAGAGAAAGCAAAATCAATTTTATACATCAATGCTTACATTTATCCATTCACCATCAAATTTTGCATGATACTTTTTATAAAAATTAATAGCAGGTTTATTCCATTCTAATACTTGCCAAACTATACCATTTAATTTTTTTTCTTTGGCTTCTTCTATTAATTTATCAAAAAGTAGAGAGCCAATTTTTTTGCTACGCATTTTTTCTGTAACTAAAATATCTTCTAAATACATTCTTTGTCCTTTCCATGTACTATATCTTATATAGTATAAGGCAAAACCATGAATCACATTTTCTTCTTCTGCTACAAAACCCCACCAAACAGGTTGTTTGCCAAAACCACTTTCTTCAAAATGCTTTAATGATACAGTTACTTCATTGGGTGCTTTTTCATAAGTAGCCAATTCTTGCACCAGCTCTAATAATCTTTTACAATCTTTTTGTTCTGCTCTTCTTATAATCATTTTATCAAAATTTGATTATTGACCTTGAGCTAAGCTATAACTTTTTTTATCGCCCCAGCTATTTAAAACCTCTAAACTGCATATTTTAAAATCTCCACTAAGGCTTACATATAAGCCTATAATATCTTGTTGGTTCAATGCTTCTTCATCAATGCTTTCAAAACGAGCATTGTATTGGTTTACTAAGTTTGTAAACTTACTTCCAGAGGGCCAAACTTGTGTACCACGATTACTAATATTTACTAATTGAAATTTTACCCCTGCATGGCGTAAACATTTTTTGGCAAGTTCTTCTGGTTGTACATTACTCTCTATAAACATATCTACACCCACAATTTTTTCTTCAGTATTTTCAGTTGTTTCTAACATTGGATTTTTATCTAAGTGCAATACAGTGCAAGAGTATGGTATATCGTTTAAATCTGGCTTTGGATTGTGTTTGGGTTGTTTGCCAAAGTTGGCAATTATAGCATTGGCAAAATCTGTTGTATTTACTGCAGGTGTTGATTTATCTCCAAAATCGCCAGTATGTACACCACTTTCTAAAGTATATAGTAAAGCATTTTCTATTAATGTACTACTTTCCATTAAGCCCAAATGTTGCAACATACCAATACCACTAAGTAATAAAGCTGTTGGGTTGGCAATATTTTTTCCTGCAATATCTGGAGCAGTGCCATGTACTGCTTCAAAAATAGAAATATGGTCGCCAATATTAGCACTTGGAGCAAATCCTAAACCACCTACTAATCCTGCACATAAATCACTTACTATATCTCCTTGCAAATTGGTTAATACTACCACATCAAACAAATCGGGTCTGATGACTAATTTCATACACAAATCATCTACAATTACATCATCAGCTTTTAATTCAGGATATTCTTTAGCTATTGTATAAAACACATCTAAAAATAAACCATCGGTTATTTTCATAATATTAGCCTTGTGTCCACAAGTTATTCTTTTAGCACCTTTTTTCTTAGCCATTTCAAAAGCATAACGAATAACTTGCATACTACCTGGTCTTGTAATAAATCTTCTACTTAATGCTACATCATGTGTAAGCATGTGTTCTATACCTCCATAAGTATCTTCTATATTTTCACGAACAATTGTAATATCTATAGGAATACCAGCTTTGCTAAAAACAGTATCCACACCATGTAAAGTTTGAAAAGTTCTTTTATTGGCATAAGTATTCCATGTTTTTCTGGCAGTAACATTAACGCTTTTTACGCCTTTACCTTTTGGGGTTTCCATAGGTCCTTTAAATAGTACACCAACATTTTCTATTGTTTTCTGTGCTTCAGGAGTCATTCCATTGCTATAGCCTTTGTCAAAAACCCATTTACCCATTTCTACAACTTCATATTCTAAAGCTACTTTAGCAGCATTAAATATTTTTAAAGTGGCATCCATAATTTCAGGACCAATTCCATCGCCTTTGGCTACAGCAATTTTTATCATAATTCTTCAATTTTGCGTGCAAAAGTAAGGGTTGAATACTGAAGATATTGAGAAAACAAGCATTTATCATTGGTTCGGCAATTAAATTAATTTTGGTTATGAAGGTCTGTAAGGCTACTTTTGCACTCCATTATACCGCGAGGTAGAGCAGCGGTAGCTCGTCGGGCTCATAACCCGAAGGTCATAGGTTCGATCCCTATCCTCGCAACTACAAGTAAGGCTCTGAATTTCAGGGCTTTATTTTTTTAATCTCAGGAAAGTTTTACAATATTGATAATACAGTAATGAAATCTGGTTTTGTAAATATATTTGGAAAGCCTAATGCAGGAAAAAGTACTTTACTGAATGCTTTATTAAAGGAGAAATTAGCAATAGTTTCGCATAAGGTGCAAACTACAAGGCATAGAATAAAAGGAATTTTAACAGAGGAAGGAAAATATCAAATAATTTTTTCAGACACACCTGGTATTATTGAATCAAGGTATAAGCTACATGAAAAAATGATGGCTGCTGTAAAAAATGCTTTAGAAGATGCCGATATTGCTCTTTTTATTGTAGATGTAAATGATAATTTAGAAGAATGCGATATTATTTTTACACAGTTGAAACTTTCTGTGCCTATTATATTGGTATTAAATAAAATAGATGAGGCAAGAAATGGAAAAATAGCAGAAGCTGAAAAGTTCTTTTCTGATAAGCCTTATGCCAAAAAAATGATTAAAATTTCGGCATTGCAACAACATCATTTGGAAAAGCTGTTGAAAGCAATAGTTGAATTATTACCTGAAGGAGAACCATTTTATAATGAAGATGATTTAACAGATTTACCAACTCGTTTTTTTGTAAGCGAAATGATTAGAGAAAAAGTGTATGAGTTGTTTGAAGATGAAATTCCTTATCATGTGGCTGTTTTGGTAAATGAGTTTAAAGAAAAAAATACATTGGTAAAAATTCAGGCAGATATTATTGTTCAACGAGATACACAAAAATCTATTATTATTGGGGCGGGAGGGAAAATGATAAAACAAATAGGCTCTTTGGCAAGACAAGACATAGAGAGATTTATAGGCAGTAAAGTTTTTTTGGAATTATTTGTGAAAGTAAAACCTAAATGGAGAGATAATGAACTGCAATTAAAAGAATATGGATATTAGTTTTTCTATTTATCTACCGATTGCATAAATAGTTAAATTTTTAAAATTCATCTAACTCTAAAAAAATCTGTTATTTAGTCTTTGTTTATTCCATTTATTTATTTCACCTTTGCTCACTACTATTTTTATATAATTATATTAATTTACATTCATGGGAATATTTAGCTTTTTTACACAGGAAATAGCTATGGATTTGGGAACTGCCAATACATTAATCATTCATAATGATGATATTGTAGTTAATGAACCAAGCATTGTAGCTTTAAATAGAAATAATTTAAAAGAGGTATTGGCTGTAGGTAAGAAAGCCCTTTTAATGCATGAGAAAACACATGAGAATATAAAAACCATAAGACCATTGAAAGATGGTGTAATAGCAGATTTTAATGCTGCTGAATTAATGATTAGAGAATTAATTAAATTAGTATATCCTAAAAAACCACTATTTCCGCCAAGTTGGAGAATGGTTATTTGTATTCCTTCTTCTATTACTGAAGTAGAAAAACGTGCAGTACGAGATAGTGCAGAACAAGCAGGTGCTAAAGAAGTTTACATGATTCATGAACCTATGGCTGCTGCTTTAGGTATTGGTATAGATGTAGAAGAACCTGTAGGAAATATGATAATAGATATTGGTGGTGGTACTACAGGTATTACAGTAATTGCTTTAGCTGGTATTGTATGCGACCAAAGTATAAGAATAGCTGGAGATGAATTTACTGCAAATATTATGGAGGCTTTGCGTAGATACCATAGTTTATTAATAGGAGAACGTACTGCCGAGCAAATTAAAATACATGTTGGTGCTGCTATAAAAGATTTAGACAATCCACCAGATGATATGCCTGTAAATGGAAGAGATTTAGTAACAGGTATTCCTAAACAAATAATGATAACTTATCAAGAAGTAGCAGAAGCATTGGATAAAAGTATTTTTAAAGTAGAAGAAGCAATTTTAAAAGCCTTAGAAACAACACCTCCAGAACTTGCTGCAGATATTTATCGTAGAGGATTATACTTAACAGGAGGTGGTGCTTTATTGCGTGGATTAGATAAAAGATTAAGTGCTAAAATAAAACTACCTGTTCATATTGCTGATGACCCTTTAAAAAGTGTAGTAAGAGGTACTGGTCTTGCTTTAAAAAATTATCAGCGTTATCCTTTTATTATGAGATAATTTGCATTTTATTATAGCAAAATAAGTAGATTGCTTATTAAACTAAATAGTGTTATACTTTTTCTGTGAAGAATATTTTTCTTTTTATAAGACGTTATTTTATTTTTCTGTGTTTTTTATTACTACAGATTATTTGTATTATTATGCTTAGTAAAAGTAGTAAAACACATGAAGCATTTTTTGCATCAGCAGCAAATGAAGCTACAGGAAATATTAATAAAAGGTATTCAATAGTAAGTGAATATTTTTCTTTAAAAAAGACAAACAAACAACTTAATGAAGAAAATGCAGCATTAAGAAATTTACTAAAATCTAACTTTGATATTTCAGATACTACTATTGTAACCCATATAGATTCTCTTCAAAAAGATTCATTAAACAGATTCAGAAAATATACTTTTTTGCCAGCAAGAGTTGTTGGCAATACAGTTTCATCTAATACAAATTATATTGAAATTGAAAGAGGCAGCAATCAAGGTGTAGAAAAAGGAATGAGTGTTGTGTCTTCTAAAGGCATTGTAGGTATTGTAGTAGAAGTAAGTGATAACTATTGCAGAGCAATGAGTTTATTACATAGAAATATGCGTATTAGTGCTATGCTTAAAAAAAGCAATAGCATGGGAGATGTAGAATGGAATGGTATAGATCCTCATTTTATTTCTATGCGTAATGTAAGTAAAACTGCTAAAGTAACTGTTGGAGATACTGTTATTACAAGTTCTTATTCCAGCAATTTTCCATCACATATTATGATAGGAACTGTAACAAATATTCAACCAGAAAAATCTTCCAGCTTTAATAACCTTACATTAAAAACAGCTACAGATTTTTTTAGCATACAGTATGTTTATATTATTAAAAATGCACGTTATGGTGAACAAGAAAAATTAACCAACAAACAAAAGAGTAATGAATAATCTTTTAAAAAATATAATCCGATTTATACTCTTTATTTTGGTACAAGTATATATACTCAACCAAGTGCCACCACTGCATAGATATTTTGTTCCCTATCTCTATTTCTTATTTATTTTATGGCTACCTTTTAATACCAGCAGATTTGCTTTATTGCTCATTGCTTTTGTTTATGGATTTACGTTAGATTGTTTTACAGGATGGTATGGTTTTTTTACAGCACCTACTGTGTTAATTGCCTATTTAAGACCATTTTTATTAAACCTTTTAATAGCTCAAGATACAACAGAGCAAAGCTATATAGAACCAAGTATTAAAAGTTTGGGCTTAGCACCTTATAGCCTTTATGTAATATTGCTCACATTTATTCATCATTGTTATCTTGTACTAATTGAATGGTTGCACTTTGGAAATTTCTCTTTATTTATAGGAAAAGTAATAGGCAGCACATTATTAAGTCTTTTATTAATTTTTATTACAGAAATGCTTTTCTTCAGAAAAGCCAAATACAGAACCAATGCTGCTTAATGGTTTCTTATTGCAGTAAAATACTTTCATACTATTTAAAAAACTACTTTTGCCATCTTGTTATTAATCAATAAAAAATTTTTCTTATGACTAAAGGACCTATTTCTCAATTTATACAACATCATTATAGACACTTTAATGCTGCAACTTTAATTGATGCAGCAAAAGGTTATGAAACTCATTTATTAGAAGGTGGTAAAATGATGATTACCCTTGCAGGTGCTATGAGTACAGCAGAGTTAGGTATTTCATTAGCCGAAATGATAAGACAAGATAAAGTACACATTATAAGTTGTACAGGAGCAAATTTAGAAGAAGATGTAATGAACCTTGTAGCACATTCACACTACAAACGTGTACCTAATTACAGAGATTTAACACCACAAGAAGAATGGGATTTATTAGAAAATCATTATAACCGTGTAACAGATACTTGTATTCCAGAAGAAGAAGCTTTTAGAAGATTGCAAAAGCATTTAGTAAAACAATGGAAAGATGCAGAAGCAAAAGGTGAAAGATATTTTCCTCATGAATTTTTGTATAAAACTGTTTTAAGTGGCGACCTAAAACAATACTATGAAATAGACCCAAAAGATAGTTGGATAATTGCAGCAGCAGAAAAAAATATTCCTATAGTAGTGCCAGGTTGGGAAGACAGCACAACAGGAAATATTTTTGCAAGCTATGTTATTAAAGGAGAGTTAAAAGCAAGTACTGTAAAAAGTGGTATTGAATATATGGTTTGGCTTACTGAATGGTACAGAAATAATTCATCAGGAAAAGGAGTAGGATTTTTTCAAATAGGTGGTGGTATAGCAGGAGATTTTCCTATTTGTGTAGTGCCAATGATGTATCAAGATTTAGAATGGCACGATGTTCCTTTTTGGAGCTATTTCTGTCAAATAAGTGATTCTACTACATCTTATGGCTCTTATAGTGGTGCTGTACCAAATGAAAAAATTACTTGGGGCAAATTAGATATTAATACACCAAAATATATTGTAGAAAGTGATGCTACTATTGTAGCTCCTTTAATGTTTGCTTGGATTTTAGGATGGTAGTATAAAATTAATTGTTCAAACTATTTACTACGATTTCTTAAATAACTAAAAAAAGTAATAGCAGTAAAAATAAATAGTGCAATAGCAATGAAAATTAAATAAAGCCCTGTTTGTTTTTGCTGCTCTATACTAAAAGAGCTACAAAGCAACATATTAAAAACACTTAGTGTAATACCAGAGGCAAGTAACATAGCTGTAATCATTCCAAGAAATAATATTTTTACTTCAAAGAAAATTTTTCTAAAAACTAAGATTAATAAAAAGCCACTTAATAGCATATTTATATGCATTACTCTATTAAAGTGTTTATTAATAACAGCTACATCTATTGAGTGAGGCAACATCCAAAATATAAAAGAAGCCATTATAAAAATAAGTATAGCAATACCCCAATACATATCTTGTATAGCCAGTGTAGAAAAACAATATGCTAAAAGAATACCTAATAACAACATAGCTGGTAATTGAATTAACTGATGACGAGGCATGGTAATAGAAAGCCAATCATTCCAAAAGAATGATAATAAATAAAACATGGCTATTACAAACGGTATAATAATTATTTTTCTTGTAAACATTGTGTAAGTTGTTCTATAATATCAGCATTGCTTTCTCTTGCTGGGTCAAATGTTTTAATAATTTTATTATCGGGCGAAATAAGTAATAAATAAATAGCATGATTAATAATATTGCTTTCTGGCATTTTATAAGCCCATATTCCTATATTTTGTAAGTATTGCAGAAACGCCTGTTCTTTTATTTGATAAGGTAAAGCAAATGTCCAACCATCAATATTTTCTCCAAAATAATGTCTATACTTTTCTATTTTTTCTATGTTATCATTTTTTATATCAAAGCTAACAGTTACAAATTCTAATTGAGAAGGAGCAATATTGGTATCTATTAAATGATATAATTTTTCTAATTGATTATTTACTTTATGACAAACATTTGGACAGTTTAAGTAAACAAAATTCATCAAAATATATTTGTGTTTATCTTTTATATTAAACACATTTCCTTGCTGATTGACTAATTGAATAGTAGGAAATTCTCTTGGCGTTTTTCCTGCCTTTGTTAAGGTATATGAGAAAATGGTAAAATCATTAAACCCAAAAGTCCACTTCCATAAAATGGTAGTACAAATGATGAGTGATAATATGGGAATAAAAATTTTCTTCATTCATTATTTTTCTCATGGTATAAATAAAAGCCAAAGCTACGCTACATAAGTATTTTCCTTTTTCAGGTAAGGGTATTTAATTTTTTTATAAATATATGTGTATGAATAGCTATAAACTGAATAGCATTACTCATGTACAAATTTTATACATAAATAATGCTATTACTATTACAATAATGGGCTAATTAATCATTCTTTTTATTAGTAGCTTTTTGTTGCACAAGCCTACAAATCAAAGAAAGGTACATTAATATTAATCCTATTAGCAATACACCAACAAATAAAGCTGCACATTGAGCTAAGTGAACACCTGTTTCTCTTACATGGTCTATTTCTATTCCTGAATAATTAGAGTATCTACGAGGCACACTATTTAATCCTCCTAAATAAAACATTAATAAAAATCCATAGCTTCCTAAAACAAAAATCCAGAAACCTGCATTTCCAAAACTGTCTTTTTCTTCTTTATTATTACCAGAAAATAAGTAGTATAAAAAGCCAAGAATAAATAATACTACACCCATTAGCATATAAGTATGAAAGTGAGCAGGAACCCAAAGTGTATTGTGCAATGAACTATTAAGAGCAATAGTAGAATCTACTACTGCTGCAAAACCTCCAATAGCCCAACCTGCCATACCAAATAAAAACATTAAAGGAATAATACTCCATTTCATTTTTGCATGATATACTTGAGCTATTACGCCAAACATAGTAATACCTGTAGCTGGTATAGCACTTGAATAAGAAATTATTTGTCCTAAATATTGTAAAGAAGTAGGTTGTACAAAATCCATATACAAGTGGTGCAAATAAGCAAATAGAATAAAGAAGAAAGTTGCGTTCCAAGAATACACTACAGCTTTATTTACTTTCCATTCACGATGAGTAAATTCTGGTAAAAGAGCATAAACCCAACCAACAGCACAATACATAGTAATATTTACCAAAGTATGTCCAAAAAACATAACCATATTTTTCATCATCAAAGGGTCAAATGCAAGAGATGGTTCAAAGCTTTGTAATAAATACATAATAAGCATTGCAGCACCAATAATTAATGCAAAAACACCAGGTATTAAACTAATGGTTGTAATAAGTACCATTGAAGGAATTTCTCTGATATTGCTATTATCTTTTTTTAAATATTGCCAACCTAATAAGTTTGTTATTCCACCATATTCTTTAGCCAAAGCATAGAGTATATGCAATATGCCTACTAACCATCCTACACCAAGAATAATTAATGATATAACAGAAAGTTTAGTAGCCCAAAGAGGCCAAAATGTTCCTTTAAATGGAAGTGGATATAACATATACCAACCTGGTCCAAACTTTCCTATTAGTGTACCAATTAATAAACCTACTACACCAATAGCAATGATGATGTATAAAAACCATCCAAATTTTACATTCAGTTTTACATAGCGTGTACTATTCAAATACCATAAAGCAGCAAAGGCAAAACTAAATAAAACACCAGCCATTCCTAATCCATGCAAAGTCATGTAAGAAAAAAATTCAGATGGCGCTGCTTCAGTAACTTCTCCTTGTCTTAATCTCATTAAAAGACCAAGTGTAATTAAAACAGGAAAAAGAATTAAAAAAGTTATAGCCCATGTTAGAGCTAATTTTTTTTGTTTTTTAATGTCCGTTGAATCTATTTGTATCATAAAAAATGGCTTAAAAAAATTAATTAATGTGAATAATGCCTACCATAAAATCATGTGCTGTACCACAGTATTCTAAACAAAGAATTTGATACTCTCCTTTTTCTTTAAAAGTATATTGAAGTATATTTTTATGCTGAGGCATTGCTTGTGTTTGTGTAACCAAAACACCAGCACTATTATAAATAGCAAAGTTGTGATTTACATCGGTAGAGGTAACAATAAATTTAATGCTCTTATTAACGGGTAATTCTATTTCATTTTTTCCGCCAAAATCTTCTAACTTGGCATTATACACACCCTTATCCATTTTCCATAACCATTGATAGCCTACAACAGTAACCTCTTCTGCTGCTTTTTCTTTACTATGTGAGTAAGGAAGTGATTTGAATGAAATAAACAACAAGACTATTGCCATAACAATAATACCCCATAAATAACGACCTCGTAGTTTATACACTTTTTCTTTTGCAGTTGTTTTATCTTCCTCTTTAGTAGCACTAATTAACAGAAAAACAACTACTGCAACCACAATAAGTGCCCCTGCTAATGAAAGGAGACCTGCTATTTTTTGTAAACTTAACAATATAGTGAAATTGCTCATAAAAACTAAATTTTATAAAGTGTTAGATTAATAGAAAAATATTAAAATGTAGGATTATCCATTTTAATATAAAAAAGACTTTCATGTCTTTTATACGGTAAAGATAATATCATTTTTATTTTATTACGAAATAATATTTTTTTTGAAGAAGTAATAAGCTAAAAAGAGAGCTAAGTTTAGGCTTAATAAACATTCAATAAAAGAAGTGTAAGGAGTAAAAAGGTAAAATAAAAAGAACCAAAATTTTTCCTTCCAGCATCTTCTTCTCTATGGCTTTTGTGTGTTAGGCAAGGGAAGATGTGTAATAAAAAATACAGCAATGTTCTTATCTTTAGCACAAGGCTTTTAAGGAAATATTGCTGAGAAAAAAAGTATATTTAATGAGTTACGTTCAATCTTAAATTTCCACCTAATCCTTGTCTTATAATTCTCATTAGTGTTGAGAGTCTAATGTCGCTTGCATTATTTTCAATTCGAGAAATATACGTTTTTGTTGTACCACATTTTTCTGCAAGTTGCTCTTGTGTCAAGCCTTGTTCTTTACGAAGCTCTTGAATCATAACACCAAGTTTGAATGCTTCAAACCCTTCTCCTTATTAGCTTTGTGTGTTAGGTAGGGTAAGATGTAAATACACTACACTTCAGAGTCTTTTATCTGCTGCACAAAAACTATATAAGGAGACTCTTTGAAAATGAAAAACTATGTTGATATAGTGTGTACATCATAGCTTTTATACAACGAACTTGTTTAGACTTTTAATTTTTTACGAATTGTGAACAAAAAACGCTGTCAGCCTTGTCACATTGAGCCTGTCGAAATGTGTCGAAGGCGAGGTTTAAAAAATATGCTTCAATTAATCGGTTTCGGCATGTTTCGACAAACTCAACATGACAAAACCTGACAACTTTCACTTTTTTTAGCTTCGGGTATATTAAATTGATAAAAGTCTAAACAAGTTCAACTTTAAACTATTCTATTTACCAATTTTTTATTATGAAAATTCTATAAACTCCCAACTTGTTGCTCCAAAATGAATGAACATTTTTAATTTATTCTTATTACTTTCGGGTGTTACATAATTTATATAATGCAAATAACATTAAACAATATTGTACCTACTCCACTAAAAGATACATTGCTGAAAAGAAAATCTGATGTATGGAATACTACACAAAATTTTTCAAGCAATGATTGGATAAAAATTAAAGCCCCAAGTGGTACAGGAAAAACTACTTTAATACATATTCTATATAAGCTAAGATTTGATTTTGATGGCTCTTTATTATGGAACAATATTTCTACCAATCAAATTAATGAAACAGCATTAGCTACTATTCGTCAAGAGAAATTGAGTATTATTTTTCAAGATTTAAAATTATTTCCTAACCTTACTGCCAGAGAAAATATAGAACTGAAAAGAGTTTTACCAAAACCTTATTACGATGCTTCAGCAATAGATTTAATGGCAGAAAAATTAGGTGTTACACATATTTTACATCAACGTACTGGGCTTTGTAGTTATGGAGAACAACAACGTATAGCCATTATCAGAGCATTGATACAACCTTTTGAATTGTTATTGATGGATGAACCTTTTAGCCACTTAGATAAAGAAAATACTTCTATTGCTGCTACTTTAATTGCAGAAGAATGTATTAGGAGAAATGCTGGTTTTGTATTAACAGATTTAGACGATGACAATCATTTCAATTATTCCAAACAATTAAGCCTTTAAATAATTTTTCATGCTATTTACTTTATTAAAAAAAATAATTAAAACATCGGCTGGTAAAACAAAATTTATCATGGCTTTTGTTGGGCTTTCTGTGGCTTTGGTATTAATATTATTGGCTATTCAAATTCAGGCAAATTATAACCAACTACTACATGGAAAAAGCAATACAGACAGTACTGCCAATTTTTTAGTGATTAATAAAGAAGTCAATAATAATACTGTAAATGCCACTATTTTAAGCAATGAAGTTTTAGCCAAATTAAAAGAACAACCTTTTATAGAAGCAGTAGGCAATATAAGTGGTGGACGATTTAAAGCCTCTATAGAAAGTTTAATTAGTTCATTTCCTTTTTATACAGATATTGCTTTTGAAAGTGTGCAAAATGAATTTATTGATGTAAATACTAAAGACTGGAATTGGAATGAAGAATCAAATTTTATTCCAATGATTATTCCCAATATGTTTTTAGATATTTATAATTTTCAATTTTCTATTTCTCAAGGTTATCCTCAAATTACGCCAGATGCTTTAAAGATGATGAACTTTAAAGTAAATTTATACAACACTAATGGACAAGTACAAAGTTATATTGGACGTATTGTAGGTTTTAGCGATAGAATATCCAGCGTTTTAGTACCTCAAAGTTTTATGAATTGGGCTAACGAAAAATTTGGCAATAACAAAACTACTAACCCAGGCAGAGTAGTGATTAGAACAAAAGACCCTGGAAACCCAGCATTGGTACAGTTTTTAAAAGATAATGGATTAACAACAGATGCAGATAAAACAAGATTTAGTAAGTACAGACAAATAGTTAATGTAATAACCAATGTAAGTTGGGTTACTGGAGCAGTTATGTTATTGTTTGCTTTATTGGTATTTACTTTATTTATACAACTTACTATTGCATCTTGTAAAAATGAAATTCAATTACTGATAACTTTAGGAGCATCGCCAAAGCAGTTACAATCTTTTTTAATGAAGCAATTTTTTCCGCCTAATATTTTTATTGTATTAATAGCATTGATATTAATTGCTGTTGTGCAGTTTGCATTGTTTGCATTATTAAAAGCACAAAATATTTTTGTAAGTAAATTTATTTCTTATTACACAATTATTGCAGCAGTTATTGTATTGCTGTTATTATGGTGGGTAAATAAAGCTGCTATTAAAAAGTATATAAAAGGAAAAGAGTAATTTGTATTATACATTTTCTCCAGCCAATAATACTTGCCAAGCATCATCAATTTTCTTTTGGCTCAATAATGTTTTAGCATATAAGTGCAATTCTTTTTCCATTTCTGTTGGGTTGATAGAAAAATATTGAATAATATTTGTCAATTTTTCATCATAAAAAGCCACATTTATTTCTGGTAAAATTTGCACATTGGCTAACATGCCTAAATCATTTCCTGTAAGTATGTGGCTGTTTCTAATGCTTTCTGGCAAAGCATCTACACCAATACCCAATTCTTTAATTGGTTTTGGCACAGTAAATAAATTTTGTTTATTCATTACTGCATAAGTATCTCCCCCAAGCCTTGCTATATGACGAATTTTATGATGGTCTATCATAGTTCCTTCATCATTCAAAATACTTTCATTAACGTGCATATACATTACTTCTGCAAAAATTAATTGTCCTGCACCGCCTTTATCTCCTAAATTTTTTGTTTCAATTACTTTACATTCTAAATTTATTTTAGCTTCTTTTACCATAGGTGGTTGTACAATACTTGCTTTAGTTTTTGTAAAACCAGCTTTTATAAATTCATCTATATTTTTAGCATATTCACAACTGCTAAGGCTTACTTGTTGCACCATATCATAATCACAAATATTGATAACAACTTCTGGTACTTCTAATACATTTAAGAAAGTATGTTTTAAATGATTATCTCTACCACTACGAGAAGGAGAAAAAATAACAATGGGTGGATTGGTAGAAAATAAATTGAAAAAAGAAAAAGGACTAAGATTTACATTACCCTCTTTGTCTATTGTGCTTGCAAAACAAATAGGGCGTGGTGCTATAGCATGTTGTAACCAAGCCTGACGTTGAGGTATAGAAAGTTCAGGAATATTAATCTGCATAAATAAAAAATATGAATGCAAAAATAAACGTTAATCTTCTAAAGCCCTATTTAAAAAATGAATAAAAGGAATCATGGTTTCAAAACTTGTAACAATGTTTTTTAACAATGAGGCTTCAGTTAGTTCTTTATCAGCAATATTTTTTAAAACAATAAAACTTTTAAATTTTAAATATTCAATAGCAGCATTGTTGATGTCATAACCTTTTGGAGGACGAGTTAAAACATATTCTTTATTTTTTTCTAACCCGCCAAACTGTGTTATTAATTTTTTAGCAGTAATCATTTTGTGAAATTCATTAGCATTATAATCTATTTCCTGCCGTACTTTTTGCAATTCTGCTGCCATAGGCATCCACAAACCTCCTGCAATAAAACTTTGTCCCGGTTCTGCATGAAAATAATAGCCTGCCAACAATGTTTTTTTGCCTCCTTTGCTAAAACTTGCCCCCATATTGGTTTTGTACGGACTTTTATCTTTACTGAAACGGACGTCTCTGTTTATTCTAAACACACACTTTTTAGCTTCAACACCTTCAAGTGTGGTATCTTTTTTCTTTAGCTCATGCAAAACTTTTTCAATGAACAATAAATAATCTGCCTTAGCGGTTTCATATATTGTACGGTTTTTCTCAAACCATTCTTTGTGGTTGTTTTTCTTTAAGTTTTTTAAAAATTGTATAGTAGTTGGTTGTAGCATAAACAATGATTTTACAGTTCAATTAAATTGGTGGTTGCAATAATATCTTTCAAAGCATTTGCTAAAGTATCTAAATCTTTTTGTGTATTAAACACCTGAACGGAATAACGCAAAAATATTGTATCATCTTGCCGCATTACAGGAATTTCAATTTTATATTTATCATACAACAATGCTTTCAATTTTTCAGGTTCTTTGGTTTTAATGCGTGTGCTGTACATCTGTACCAAAAAATTATCATTAATAGGGCAGATTGGTGTTGCCTGTAAAATGTTTAAAATGCTATGAGCATTATTTTTCACCAATTCCCTGCATGTTGCAGCAACATTTTCCCAATTATTTTCCTGCATAAATTTTATAGCAGTCGGCACAGTCAGGAATGCTGAAATATCTCTTGTTCCCTGCATTTGATGATAATCTAAAAATTGGGAATGAGAGGGAAAAAGAGCTTTATAACCCCAACTTACCACCAAAGGCTCTATCAAATGTTGCAATTCTTTTTTCACGTACAAAAAAGAGCTTCCTTTTGCTGTCATCATCCATTTGTGGCAAGCTCCTGTATAAAAATCAGCTTGCAATGTTTGCAGGTTCAAGGGTATTTGCCCCGGAGCATGAGCACCGTCAACAAAAGTGAGTAAGCCATATTCTTTTGCTTTGGTACAAATTTCTTCAACAGGCAAACGCAATGCTGTTGTGCTTGTAATATGGCTGATGAAAACCATTTTTGTTTTAGCAGTCAGTCCTTTAAAAAACTGTTCTATAAAATCTTCTTTGGTGGTTAACGGAAATTTTATTTTTTGCCGAACATATTTTGCTCCTGCTTTTTCGCAATAAAAATCCCATGTTTTATCGCAAGCACCATATTCTATATCGGTAGCAAGAATTTCATCGCCTGCCTGCAAGTGAAAACTTTTTGCCACCATATTTACCCCATAAGATGGATTGGTTATATACACAATATCATCTTCATGGCAATGAATGTACTCACTTAATGCTTTGCGTGATTGTTGTAAATATTGCAAGCCTCTTACTGCTAAAAATTGTACAGGTTCTTGCTCTAACTCTAATTGGTATTGTTGATATTTTTCAAACACAGGCTTTACTGCTGCACCAAACGAACCAAAATTTAGAAAAGTAATATGGGAGTTTAATAAAAACTGAGATGATAAATTGTTTGTCATTGTATATGTATTCTTTGCCTTTAAAACATTTTATTGTAGAAACACCGCTAAGATAACTTTTACAGTAATAAAGAAACAAGCCTTTACAATTTGTAAAGGCTTGTTTCTTTATTGTATAACAATTAATTTTATTTATTCAGGTACTTCTTTGCCGGTTTTATCTACCCTAAACCATTTACCATCTTTTAGTACCCCTGCTGTTCCTTTGTAAAAAGCACCAGCCGAATCATATTCAAAAGGAATAACAACTTCACCGGCTTTATTGATAAAGCCCCATTTTTCGTTAAATTTTGCCGCAGCTAAATCTTCCTTAAAATCAAATAAGTAATCATATTTACAAGAAATAACTTCCTTTCCTCTTGCATCTATAAAACCCCAATTGTGATTTAGTCTCACCCGTGCTAACCCTTCTACAAAACCCATAGCAGCATCATATTTAAAAGGAATTATCAATTTATCGGTTTTGTCTATAAAACCATATTTATTATTTAATACTGCCCACACCAAGCCCTCATAAAAACGAGAGTCAATATTATCATATTTTATCGGAATTACTTCCTTTCCTGTTTCATCTATAAAGCCCCATTTACCGCCTTTCCTATTTTTGTCGCAACCTATATTAACTATTGCTAACCCCTCTATAAAATCCACAGCAGCATCATATTGGGGCTCAATTACAACTTTTCCACCAGCATCTTTGTAGCCATATTTGCCATTGTCGGCTTTAAATGGTCTTAATTCTTGTGCCTGTGCTGCTGCCACCAAAACAGTAAGCAAGAGCATAATGAATATTTTTTTCATAATCATACAACTTTTACAGTATAAATTTTTAACAATAATACTAAAAGTAATACAAGTAAAAATACCCAATACAGGGCATTTTCTTTTAGCTAACACACAAGGCTAATAAGGAAAAGATGTTGTGGAAAAAGTATATAAATAAAAAACTATATTTCTGCCATGTTTTTTACATTATCCTCCTATCAACTTCAAAAACTCTTCCTCACTGATAATTTTAATACTGTTTATTTTTTTTGCTTTCTCTAATTTACTGCCTGCATCTACACCTACCACCAAATAATTTAATTTAGCACTAATACCGCTTACAATAATACCCCCCTGCTGCTCTGCCAAAGCTTCTGCTTCGCTACGTTTCAGCTTAGATAAAGTTCCTGTAAAAAGAAAAGTTTGCCCTGCTAAACCACCTGAACCAACAGCTTGTTTTTTGGTATTTTTTAGTTGCAAACCCAAATGTTCCAACTCTTCCAACATCTGAATATTAGAACTGTTACTAAAAAAATGATGAATACTTTTTGCTACTTTAATTCCAACATCTTCTAATTGTTGCAAATCTTCTTCTGTCTTATGCTTACAATCTAATAAATGCTCTACGCTATTTGCTAATGTTTTAGCAGTAGTTTCGCCCACAAACCTTATTCCTAAACCATAAATAAGTCTGTTGAGTGGTTGTTGTTTACTTGCTTCAATGGCTGCTTGTAAATTATCTATTGATTTTTTACCAAAACCTTCTAACGTACCTATTTTTGAAAAATCCAATTTATATATTTCAGGAATATCTTTTAATAAATTTAATTCATAAAATTTACGAACATTAGCCTCACCAAAACTTTTAATATCCATAGCATCTTTACTGGCAAAATGAATAATTTTTTCTACTACTTGTGCCGTACATTCAATGTTTATACAACGCCACACAGCTTCATCATCTTCTTTAAAAAGTGTGTTATTGCAAACAGGACAAGTTGTTGGAAAAGTAATTTCTTTCTCTGTTCCATTTCTTTTTTCTACAACACTTTTTACAATTTGTGGAATAACATCACCAGCTCTTTCAATCAAAACAGTATCGCCAATTTTTAAATCTTTTTCTTTTATATAATATTCGTTGTGAACAGAAATGCTTGATACTGTAACACCACCAATAAACACAGGTTCTAATTTTGCAACAGGCGTTATAGCTCCTGTTCTTCCTACCTGAAATTCTACAGCTTTTAAAATAGTGGTAGCTTGTCTGGCTTTAAATTTATAAGCAATAGCCCAACGTGGGTGATGGCTTGTCATGCCTAATTCTTCTTGTAAAGAAAGATTATTTACTTTAATAACCATGCCATCTATTTCATAAGGAAGCTCATCTCTTTTTTGTTCAAACGTTGTTACATATTCAATAACTTCTTGAATATTTTTGGCTACTTTTTTTATTTTTTCTGTAGAACGTAAACCGCAATCCCAAAGCAATTTTAATTGCTCTGCATGAGTTGCCCCCCCATTACTTAAAGAAGAAATTTGTGCAGTAACATTTGAATTGAACATTTCTAAAGCTCCTCCTTTGGAGGAATTTGAGGAGGCTATATAACTTACATGATATAAAAAAGCATCTAAATTTCTATTAGCCACTTCTTTAGGGTCTTTAATTCTTAAACTTCCTGCTGCTGTATTTCTTGGATTGGCAACAGTGGGCAATCCTTGCTCTGTAAGCCTTTCATTATATTTATTGAAAGCATCTTTTGTCATAATTACTTCACCGCGAATTTCTATTTGTTCAATACCATATTGACTAAATGGTGCAGATAAAGGAATAGAACGAATTTGTTTAATATTGGTTGTTATATCATCTCCTTCAACACCATTGCCTCTTGTAGTTGCTCTTACTAATAAATTGTTTTCATAAATTAAACTAATACTTGCTCCATCAAATTTAGGTTCTATACAATATTCAATTTCTTGTAAGCCGCTTACTTCTTTTACTTTTCTGTCAAAATCTTGTAAATCTTCTGCATTATAACTATTGTCTAAACTTAGCATAGGTACTAAATGTTGCACAGTTTCAAAACCTTCATTCAAACTGCTACCTACTCTTTGTGTAGGAGAGTCTTTGGTTATGAGTGATGGATTTTTTTGTTCTGCTGTTTCTAAAAGGCTAAATAAAAAGTCGTATTCATTATCATTTATCAGTGCATCATTTAAAACATAGTATCTGTATTCGTGAAATCTTAAAACATTTCTAAGTTGTTCAATATTGTTTTCTATATAATTTACATCACTACTATTTTGTAAAAACAATTTAGATTGTTGTACCAAAACTGCTATGTCTTTATCAGTAAACATATTTTCAATTAAGGGGTTAAAATTAATGGCTTATTTTTCTATATACAATTTGTAATTATTTTGTAGAAAAATATTGCTTATTTAATGAGCAGATTTTTTTTAATAATAAAAAGATTTTTTTGTTCATAGCAGATTAAATTATCTTGCCTCAAAATAATGCAAAAATGTTAGAGAATTATCAGCACTCCGTTACAGAACGTTTTTTACAATATGTACAAATAGATACACAAAGTAATCCTCAAAGTGAAACACATCCTACAACAGTTAAACAAAAAGATTTATCAAACCTTTTAGCACAGCAATTACAAGTTTTAGGGCTAAAAGATGCAGCAGCAGATGAGTTTGGTTATGTATATGCAACTATACCATCTAATAGCAATAAAAAAATACCTGTAATATGTTTTTGTAGCCATGTTGATACAGCTCCAGACTGTAGTGGTACTAATGTAAAACCAATAGTACATAAAAATTATTCTGGCAATGATATTGTGTTGCCAGACGATACAACACAAATTTTATCAGTAAAAGATTATCCTTATTTAAAAGAGCATATAGGTAATACCATTATTACAGCAAGTGGCAATACTTTGTTGGGTGCTGATGATAAAGCAGGTGTTGCTATTATTATGGATATGGTTCAATATATGACTACACATCCAGAAATAAAACATGGTACTATCAAAATTTTATTTACACCAGATGAAGAAGTAGGACAAGGAACAGCTAAAGTAGATTTACAAAAATTAGGAGCCGATTTTGGCTATACTTTAGATGGGGGAGAATTAGGTACTTTAGAAGATGAAACTTTTAGTGCAGATGCTGCTACTATTACAGTAAATGGAATTATTGCTCACCCAGGTTATGCAAAAAATAAATTAGTAAATGCTCTAAAAATTGTTGGAGAAATTTTAGCAGCACTACCTAAAAATGAATTTAGCCCTGAAACAACAGAAGAAAGAGAAGGCTTTGTGCATCCTGTAAGCATAGAAGGTATTGCAGAAAAAGCAAGTATTCATTTTATAGTAAGAGATTTTGTTACAGCCAATTTAGCAAAGCATGAAGCAAGGCTGCAACAAATAGCAGAAAATATTGTTTCTACATATCAGGGAGTAACTATGCAGTTTGATGTGCATGAACAATATAGAAATATGAAAGAGGTTTTAGATAAAAACCCACAAGTAGTAGCTTATGCAGAGGAGGCTTATAAACGTTCAGGTATTTCTGTAGTAAATGAACCTATAAGAGGAGGTACAGATGGAAGTCGTTTGAGTTTTATGGGTTTACCAAGTCCTAATATTTTTACAGGAATGCAGGCTATACATAGTAAAAAAGAATGGATAGGTGTAAAAGATATGGAAAAAGCTGTAGAAGTGTTGGTGCATCTTGCACAAGTTTGGGAAGAGAAAAGCAAATGAATAATTAGTGGTTAATGATTAATGGTAAATGTTTAACTGAAAAAAATAATTGATTATTGAATATTTGAAATATAAATTTCAATGGTTAATGGTGAATGTTTAATGTTCAACTGAAAAAAATAAATAACTTCTTAAAAATATAATCATGAATACTTCGGTTCTTTCAATACAAAACTTAGTAAAACATTATGGAAATATAAAAGCCTTAGATGGTATAAGTTATGATATACCCAAAGGAAGTGTTTATGGAATTTTAGGACCCAATGGAAGTGGAAAAACAACTACATTAGGTATAGTGCTAAATGTTTTAAACCAAACAAGTGGTTCTTATTTATGGTTTGGCAAACCTGATGATACTACTACAAGAAAACAAATAGGCAGTTTGTTAGAAACACCCAATTTTTATCATTATTTATCGGCAGTAGATAACTTAAAAATTACACAAGCTATTAGTAGAAGAGGCAATAAAGAAGATATAGACAAAGTATTAGATATTGTAAATCTTTCACAAAGAAAAAATAGTAAGTTTAGTACTTATAGTCTTGGTATGAAACAAAGATTAGCTATTGCTGCTGCATTATTAGGCAACCCAGAAGTACTGGTATTTGATGAACCAACCAATGGCTTAGACCCTGTAGGTATAGCAGAAATAAGAGAGCTAATAAAAAAATTAGCACAAAATGGTACAACAATTATTATGGCAAGCCATTTATTAGATGAAGTAGAAAAAGTTTGTACCCATGTAGCCATTATGAAAAAAGGCACATTACTAACAGCTGGCTCTGTAAATGAAGTTTTGGTTAATGAAGATATTGTAGAAGTATCATCAGAAAACTTAATTCAATTAGCCGATGTTGTAAAAAATTATACAGGAGTATTACAACTAAAACAAGAGCAAAATAAACTTCAACTTTACTTTAAAATAGGCACTTCAAATCTTACAGACATTAACAATTATTGCTTTAAAAATGGTATAACACTAAATTTATTGACGATAAAGAGAAAAAGTTTAGAAGCTAAATTTTTTGAATTGACCAACAATTAAAACAAACTATTGGGATTAAAAATTTTATAGCTATTGAATTAATAATATTTCATATTTATAAATAAGTAATTTTTAATTATTTAAAATAAATTTTAAAAATAAATAACAATTTTTGCAGCACATTACTATTATAATTGTCTTTACTTTTGTTAAGGTTTTGTTATCGGAATCTTACAAAAGAATTACCCTAATTATATAAAAAAGTTAAAAAAAATTATGGTAATTCAAAAAAATGTTAAATATTTGTCCCCAAGACAAAAGTCTATTAATCGTTTAAAATGAAACAATTTATGAGAAAACTCGCTTATCTGCTATTGAGCATCTGCATTAGTGCAGGTATTGCAACAGCTCAGTCAGGCAGGACTGTAACGGGGGTTGTTAGTGATGATAACGGCAAACCCGTAGCTGATGCATCAGTTGTGGTAAAAGGTACACAATTAGGTACTACCACAGACGCTAAAGGTTCTTTTACTATTCATTCTGTGCCAGCGTCGGCAAAAACATTAGAAATTTCTTCTTATGGTTATGAAACAAGAACAGTATCTATTGGTACTGGTACTGTTTCTGTAACATTAAAATCTTCTGCCGATGAAGAATTAGGAGAAGTAGTAGTAAGTGTTCCTTATGGTATTGTTAAGAAAAAAGCCTTTACAGGTTCTGAAACAACAGTAGGAGCTACATCAATCAAAAAACAACAAGTAACTTCAGTTACTAAAGTTTTAGAAGGATTGGTACCAGGATTACAAGCTACGAATGGTGGTGGTGCCCCAGGTGCTGGTGCTTCAATACTTATTCGTGGTATTGGTTCTTATAGTGGTAGCAGTGCTCCATTATATGTTGTAAATGGTGTTCCTTACGATGGTTCTATCTCTTCTATTTCTACAGATGATATAGAAACTGTTACTATATTAAAAGATGCTTCTGCTGCTGCATTATATGGTTCTCGTGCAGCTAATGGCGTTATTATGATTACAACAAAATCTGGTAAAAAAGGAAAAGCCAAAGTTTCTGTAACAGTTCGTCAAGGCTTTATGAGCAGAGGTATCCCTGAATATGACAGATTAGACCAAAAACAATATTATGAAATGACTTGGGAAGCTATTAAAAATGCTCAAATGTATGGAGCTAATGCTGCTGACCCAGTTACTGCAGGTCAAACTGCTTCTCAACAATTAATTGGTGGAGGTTTAATTTACAATGCCTATAATGTAGCTAATAATGTATTAGTTGACCCAGTTACTGGTAAACTTAATTCAGCAGCTTCATTACGTTGGACAGATTCTTGGGAAAAAGAATTATTTAAAGTAGCTCCTCGTACTAATGTAAATGTAAATGTTTCTGGTGGTGATGGTAAAAGTGATTACTTCCTTTCATTAGGCTATTTGAATGAAGATGGTACTGTAAAATATACTAACTATAAACGTTACAATTTACGTATGAATGTTAACACTCAGGCAACTGAATGGTTAAAAGCTGGTATAGAAATAGATGGTGCAATGTCAAGTAGAAGTGATGCTATTGGACAAGGAGGTGGTACTGCTGGTAGTAGTGCATTCTTCTTCTCAAGAAGTGTAGCACCAATTTACCCAGTATATGAATATGACCCTATTACAGGTGCACCAGTAATGGACCCTATTACAGGAAAACAACGCTTTGACTGGGGTGGTAATGGTAGTAACATGGGTACAAGACCTTATTTAGGGAATGTAAATCCATTAGGTGCTTTAGTTTTAGATGATAGAAGTAATAGTGTTTTCAATGGTAATGGAAATACTTATTTAGAAATTAAATTTTTAAAAGACTTTAAATTGAGAACTTCATTTGGTATGAATATCTGGAGTGCAAGAAGCACAACGTATCAAAATAACCAATTTGGAGATGCTTCTGTAAACGGAGGTCGTTCTACTAAATCTTTTGAAACACAAATTTCTTACACAATAAATGAAGTTTTATCATGGGCTAAATCTTATGGTAATCATAATGTAAGTGCTTTAGCAGGACATGAAAATTATAAATATAAAGATAATTATGTATCTGCTAATAAACAAGGATTCCAATTCCCAGGTCAAACTGAATTAAATAACGGTAGCGACATTTTTGGTCAGCCTTCTTCTGGCGAAGACCATCATAGAATGGAAAGTTATTTTGCCAATGTGCAATATAACTATGACCAAAAATATTTATTTTCAGCCAGTTTCCGTACAGATGGTTCTTCAAGATTTAGAAAAGCAATCCGTTGGGGTAAATTCTATTCTGTAGGTGCTGGATGGATGATTTCTCAAGAAGATTTCTTGAAAAATGTTAATTGGATAAACGAATTGAAATTTAAAGTAAGCTATGGTGAACAAGGTAATGAAAACATTGGCTTATTTTATCCTTACAGATTATACTATTATGCTAATGGAGTAGGTGGTTATACGCCTCCTTCAAGACCTGCTGCTACAGACCTTAAATGGGAAGGTAACAGAACATTTAATATAGGTTTTGATTTTGCTTTCTTTAAAAGAAGATTACAAGGTACAGTTGAGTACTTCAACAGAGTAAGTAATGACTTATTATTTGATGTGCCTCAACCAATTTCTACTGGCTATTTATCTGCATTCCAAAATATTGGTACTTTGAAAAATACAGGTATAGAAATTCAATTAGGGTATAACATTATTCGTAAAAAGAATTTTGACTGGAGAGCAGACCTTAACTTAACACATTATAAAAACAAATTTACCAAACTTCCTCCAGGACAACGTGAAAATGGTATTGTTTCTGGAACTAAAAAATTAATGGAAGGTCGTTCAATGTATGACTTTTGGTTAGTAGAGTTTGCAGGTGTTAATGCTGCTACAGGAGAAGCAATGTTCTATAAAGATGTTTTAGGAACAGATGGTAAACCTACAGGACAAAGAGTATTGACAAATAGTTATTCAGAAGCTGCTAATAGTAGAGGTTACCATGGTAGCGCAATACCTGATTTTTATGGTGGTTTAACAAACTCTTTCCGTTATAAGAATTTTGATTTATCATTCTTATTTACCTTCTCTTATGGTAGTAAATTTTATGATGGAAACTATAGTAATTTAATGCACATAGGAGAGTTTGGTCAAGCATGGTCAACTGATATCTTAAACAGATGGCAAAAACCTGGTGATATTACCAATGTTCCAAGAGTACAAAATGGAGTTCAAGCAACTCAAGCAGGTACATCTACAAGATTCTTAATGGATGGCTCTTATCTTAATTTCAAAAACATAACATTAAGTTACACATTACCTAAAAATGTTACAGATAAGTTGAAAATTTCTGGAGTACAAATTTTTGGTAACGTAGATAATGTAGTTCTTTTCTCTGCTAAAAAAGGTATGAACCCTCAACTTAACTTTAGTGGTGTAAATGATGCTACATATCCTCCATTCAGAACAGTTACTTTTGGTATAAATGTAAACTTATAATTCAACATTAAAATAAAACTATATGAAACATATATTAAAAAAATCACTTGCCATCACCATTGCACTTTCTGTGGTAACATTGGTTGGTTGTAAGAAAGATTATTTAGAAACATCTCCGAGTGATGCTGTTACGGAACAGCAGATATACTCAAATACTGCTGATATTATACCAGTATTAGATGGAGCGTATTTAACACTGTTCGAGTTTGCAACTAATGGAACTACAGGACATGATAATTATGGACAAAAGGCAGTGGATTTAGCTAATGACTTACTTGGTCAAGATATGGTAGTACACTCTCAGGGCTATGGCTGGTTTAACAGAGACTATCAATATACTGAATGGTTATTACCAACACCAGCTAATCGCAGGTCTGATATTGTTTGGTATTTATACTATAACCTTATCAAAACTGCCAACGCAATTATAGCTAACGTTGATGGTTCAAATGGAGACCCTGTAGTAAAAGAATCATTAAAAGGGCAGGCTTTTGGTCTTAGGGCGTATGCTTATTATTATTTAATTAATAATTATCAACAAACCTATAAAGGTAATGAAACTAAACCTGGTGTGCCAATTTACACAGCAGATGCAACTGAAGGAGGACCAAGAGGTACTGTTCAGGAAACTTACGACCAAATTAAAGCAGATTTAGATGCTGCAGAAACTTTACTAACTGGTAAGGCAAGAACAAGTAAAGTGAATATGGATGTACAAGTGATAAAAGGATTTAAGGCAAGAGTTGCTTTATTGCAAGAAGATTGGGCTACGGCTGCAACTAATGCCAGCCAAGCTCGTGCAGGTTACAATTTTATGTCTCCTACACAATACACATCTTTCACAGCATTTTCTACATTATCTTCTCCAGAAGTAATGTGGGGTTCTTTAATTCCTAATGACCAAGCTACTATCTATGCTTCTTTCATGTCTCACATGGATGTAAGAGCACAAGGTTATGCAGCATTAGGTGGTCAGAAAAAAATAACCAAAACTTTATATGACCAAATTTCTGGTAGTGATATTAGAAAAGCAGTATTTACTGCACCAGGTGCTGGTAGTGGTGCTAATGTAGAATATAATCAAAGAAAATTCCAACTTCCTGCAACAGGTAGTTGGGCTGCAGATTATATTTATATGCGTTCTGCTGAAATGTATTTAATAGAAGCCGAAGCATTAGCAAAACAAGGTAATGATGCTGGAGCAAGAACTGCTTTAGAAACATTGGTACAAGCTCGCTTCCCAGGGTATTCAGCAGGTTCTCTTAGCGGTACAAATCTTCTTAATGAAATTTATTTACAAAGAAGAATTGAGCTATGGGGCGAAGGTTTCTCATTGTTAGATATTAAGAGATTACATACAGGATTAAATAGACCAACTGGTACAGATAACCATGGTGGTTTAAACTCTACTGGTAATCCAAACTTAAACCCTATTGTTTATACTTTACCAGATGCTGACCCTACATTCTTGATGAGAATTCCTCAACGTGAATTAGATAGCAATGGAAATATGACAGCAGCAGACCAAAATCCTTAATCTTTTAAAAATTATCAAATTTATTAATTATGAATAAATTATTTAAAACATTCTTAGCAGGACTTGCTGTACTTAGTTTAGTTTCTTGCAAAAAGAATAATTATGTCGTGGATAAAGATGCACTGACATTACCAGAATATGCACAACTAATATTACCAAATTATGCTCCAAGAGCTTATTATGTTGATAATAGTGGAACCTCTGAATATAGTATTCCTTTAGGGCTTACCAATGTTTCTAATGCTGATAGAACAATTGGAATTGATTATATTTCTCCTACTGGAGCAGCAGCAGGTACACAATATAATGCTCCTACAAGCGTAGTAGTTAAAGCAGGAGAAGCTGTTGCTACAATAGGTGTTAAAGGGATATTTGCTGGTTATAATGGAGGTAGAGTAGATTCTTTAAAAGTAAAAATTGGCAGTATTTCAAGTGGTGGCAAATCAATGGAAGGTAAAGACTCTGTTTGGTTGATTATGAGACAATATTGCGATGTAATTCTTGCTGATTTAGGAGGTGCTTATAATACTATGGAAGGTTCTTATGGACCATACATTAGTGAAGTTTTGAATCTTGTACCTACAGGACCAACTTCTGCAACAGGAACTGTTACCAACATTTATGATAGTGGTATTGATGCAGTAGCTGTTTTTTCATGGGATACGCCTACTTCATTTAGTGTAACCATTGCAGCTCAGCCTACTCCTTATACATCTGGAGGATTACCATTATTTGTAAGAACTAATGCGAGTGCTGCAAGTACTTTTTCTTCTTGCGATAAAACCATAACATTAAACTTGCAATTATTTACTTCTGCAGGTATATATGATTCATGGACATCAGCAATGAGTAAATAATAGTACTTAGCTTATAAAAACTATAACAAGAATTTGTTATTTTATATAAAAACAAAATAGGCTGCCTAAGAAATTGGGCAGCCTATTTTTATGTTTCAGGCTCTCTATACAATATGTATTTATAACAATAGCCTAATACCGAAATAAATTGGTATATTTTATAAATCAAATTCGTATAACATTTTTAAACAAATGCTAATCCACAATTCTTAAACATTATTAATGTTTAAATTTTTTCACTCATTTCAGAAGTTTATCTTTGCAGCACATTTTTAATTGTTATGATGAATCCTTCTGTAAAAGTATTTTCAGGCACAGGTTCTCAAAAATTAGCTGAAAAAATTGCACAACGTTTTGGCAGACCTCTTGGTAAAGTAAATATTCAGAAGTTTAGCGATGGAGAATTTCAACCCATTTTTCTGGAAAGTATTCGTGGCGATTATGTTTTTTTAATTCAAAGCACTTTTGCCCCTACTGAAAATTTAATGGAATTGTTGTTAATGATTGATGCTGCTAAAAGAGCAAGTGCCAGTAAAATTGTAGCTGTTATACCTTATTATGGTTTTGCAAGGCAAGACAGAAAAGATAAACCACGTGTAGCTATTGGTAGTAAATTAATTGCTACTTTATTACAAGCTGCTGGTGCAGATAGAATTATTACAATGGATTTACATGCACCACAAATTCAAGGATTTTTTGACATCCCTGTTGACCATTTAGATAGTAGTGCTATTTTCATTCCTTATATAGAACAATTACAATTAGAAAATTTAACTTTTGCAGCACCCGATGTTGGTAGCACTAATAGAGTTAGAGAGGTTGCCAGCTACTTTAATGCAGAAATGGTTATTTGTGATAAGCATAGAAAACGTGCAAATGAAATAGCCAGTATGGTGGTTATTGGTGATGTAAAAGACAAAGACATTGTATTGATTGATGATATTTGCGACACTGGAGGAACATTGGCAAAAAGTGCCTCTTTATTGAAAGAAAAGGGAGCAAGAAGTGTAAGAGCTTTTTGTACACATCCTGTGTTAAGTGGCAAAGCTTATGAAAATATTGAAAACAGTGTTTTAGAAGAATTGGTTGTTTGCGATACCATTCCTTTACATCAGGAGAGTAAAAAAATAAAAGTAATTTCTGTTGCAGATTTATTTGCTATTGCTATACGCAATGCTTATGAAAATAAAAGTATTACAAGCCTTTTTGTACATAGCCAATTAAGAGGTAGAGATAAATAGCAGAGCCTACTTTCTTTTAAAAAGAAAAATTTATTAAATCGTCTTGAGGTATTGTTTGCTGCTCACTTTTCAGTAAATTTTTTATGGTGCAGGTATTATCTTTCATTTCTTTAGCACCTATGATAAGGATATAAGGAATATTTTTTTTATCTGCATACTTAAATTGTTTATCAAACTTTGCTTGTTCATGATATATTTCGCAGCGTATATTTTTATTTCTCAACTTTTGCATTAAATTAAATGCAACATTGCTTTCATTTTCTCCTACATTAAAAAATAACACTTGTGTACCTGTTTGTACATCTTTAGGAAAAAGATTTAGCTCTTCCATCACATCATAAATTCTGTCCACACCAAAAGAAATACCTACACCTGGTATATTAGGTACACCAAAAGTTCCTGTTAAATTATCATAACGTCCACCACCACCAATGCTGCCCATTTGTACATTAGTAGCTTTTATTTCAAAAATAATTCCTGTATAATAATTCAAACCACGAGCTAATGTAAAATCTGTTACTACTGGTAAGCCTTGAATACTTGAATGAGATAATATAAACTGAATTTCTTCTATACCTTTTTTGCCAATATCTGATGATGCTATTAATTTCTCTAACTGAAATAATTTTTCTGCATTACCTCCTTCTATCGTTAAATATTTTTCAATAATGCTGATTTGCTTTTCATTCAATCCTCTGTTATTAAGTTCTTCTTTTACTTTATCTATACCAATTTTGTCTAACTTATCAATAGCTACTGTTATATCAATCATTTTATCTGTAGCCTCACACACTTCTGCTAAAGCTGCTAATATTTTTCTGTTATTTATTGTAATAGCAACATCAATACCTAATTGTTTAAAAACAGTTGCATACATATTGGTTAGCTCTACTTCATTCAATAAAGATTTGCTGCCTACTATATCTGCATCACATTGATAAAATTCTCTATACCTACCACGTTGAGGTCTATCTGCACGCCACACAGGTTGTATTTGATAACGCTTAAATGGCATTACTAATTGATGGTGATTCATGGCTACATAACGAGCAAAAGGAATGGTTAAATCATAACGTAAAGCTCTTTCTGTAATAGCAGCATTATTTTTTCCTGCTAAAATTTTTTCAAATGCCTCTTTTGACTTTTCTTTTTTTTCTGGTCGGTCTAAACCATTATTCAATATTTTAAAAATCAATTTATCGCCTTCATCACCATACTTACCCATTAAGGTTTCCAAGTTTTCCATAGCAGGAGTTTCCAATGGTTGAAAACCATATAATTCAAACACAGAACGAATAGTATTGAAAATATAATTTCGTTTGCGTACTACATCTGCACCAAAATCTCTTGTGCCTTGTGGCAATGATACTTTACTCATGAATAGTTGAATATTTTTTTATAATTACATCACAGGCTTTATCAATCATGTCAAAAACTTTATGATAACCTTCCTCTCCTCCATACCAAGGGTCTGGCACATCTTTATTTTGGTTTGGATAAAGTTCATTCAGCAATAAAGTTACTTTTTTTTCATTCCAAAAATTTTCACTCATATTTTTTACATCATCATAATTACTCTTATCCATTACATATATCTTATCAAATAGTTGCCAATCTTCTTTTACAAATTGTCTGCATTGTTGATGACTAATATCAATTCCATGTTGCTTAGCTACTTTTTGAGATAATCTATGAGGTTCGCAACCAATATGATAACCTGCTGTTCCTGCACTATCTACTTGCCAATCTATATGTAAGGCATTAATCTTACTTTGTAAAATGCCTTCTGCTAATGGACTTCTGCAAATATTTCCTAAACAAACCATTAAAATTTTCATCGTTGGCAAATATAGTTTTTGTTTAAATAAAAGATATTGTATAAACTTAACAACAATAAAACTTTATGGCACTTTAAAATAATTTTTTATCTTGCTGCCCCTCTTATAAAAGAGTTTATTATGAATGATAATATCGAAGAATATAAAGACAGAAGACGAAAAAGCTATGTTATGATGCGTATGATTTATGATTTAGGCATGGCAACACTGCTTTTAGCTATGGGTGTTGTTATGCTATTTGGAAAATATTTTGGATTAGAAAAATTTATACAATTAGACAATATGCTCAGAAATATTTTTGGCATTGTATGCTTATTGTATGGAGCTTTTAGATTATACAGAGGTATAAAAAGAGATTATTAATATGCAACAATTAATAGTAATTATATTTATCTGCATTACAGCATTAACAGCTTGTAATCAATCAAAAGAAAAAACGAATATAAATACACTACAAAGTGGTACTATATACATAAGTGTAGATGAAAGTTTTAAACCTGTAATAGAACAACAAATAAAAGTTTTTAACTCTACTTATCCCGATGCTCATATTATTGCTTCTTATAAATCTGAAGTAGATTGTTTTAGAGATTTACAAAAAGATAGTACAAGAATGATTATAGTAGCCAGAGGTTTGAAAGAGTCAGAAGCCGATTATTATAAAAATCAAATAGATTATATACCCAGAGAAAACATAATAGCTTACGATGCTGTAGCCATTATTGTTAATATTAATGCAAAAGACAGCTTATTTACCAAAGAGCAATTAAAAAATATTTTAAGTGGTCAAACAAATATTCCAGTTATTATGGATGGAAATAATGCTACAAGTACTGTGCGTTTTTTACAAGATTCAATATTATTAGGACAACCATTTGGAAAAAATGTAAAGGCAACTTCTGGCAGCAAAGCTGTAATAGATGCTATTGAAAAAATACCAGATGCTATTGGTTTTGTAGGACTTAGCTGGGTAGGCAATAGTGATGAGCCATCACAAATGGAGCAACTAAAAAGAATTAAAATTGCTATGGTAGAATGTGTTAAATGTGATGAAAAAGATGTTTTTGCAAAACCAAGTCAAGCTACTATTATGTATGGGCAGTATTCTTTGGCACGACCCTTGTTTTATATTTTAAAAGAATATATGGAAGGGTTAGGAACAGGCTTTAAAAATTTTATGAGCAACGAAAGAGGACAGCTTATTTTTAGAAGAGCATTTTTAGCACCAGCTAAAATGAATTTTCAAAAAAGAAGTACCATAATTCAAAATAAAATAAAAGAATAGTAAATATATTAAATAAAAAACCATTTTTTTGTACCTGTCAAATACAAAATAACTTTTAGAAAAAACATTTATAAATACAAAAAATAGGAAGCAATGAAGAAAACTGTAAATATTGTTGTAGCACTAATACTGTTTGTGGGTATTGTAAATGCTCAAAAAATAGAAGATGGAAAAAAGTATCTCTCTTTTCAGAAAAATAAAAGTGCTTTAAATTTATTTCAAAGCCTGTACAATGCCAATACTAAAAGTGCAGAAAATATATATTGGTATGGTCAGGCATTATTAGCCAATAAAAATATTGCAGAAGCAAAAAATGTATATCAAAAAGCATTGCAAGATGGCATTAATGAACCATTAATTTGGATTGGCTCTGGTCATGTAGAATTAGCAGAAAAAGGAGATTTAAACTCTGCTAAACAAAAATTTGAACAAGCTATAACAGCCACTACGCCAACCAAAGGAAGAAACAAAAACAAACCAGACGCAGATATATTGAATGCCATAGGAAGAGCCAATGCTTATGGAGATAGTAAAATTGGCGACCCAAATTATGGTATAGAAAAATTACGTCAGGCAGCAGAATACAATAAAACAGATGCTGAAATTCTTGTAAATATGGGTAAATGCTTTCAAAAATTAGGAGGAGATAACGGAGGAGAAGCTGTAAAAGCATATACTGAAGCCATTACAAGAGACCTTAAATATGCAGAAGCTAATTGGCGTATTGGTTTAATCTATGCCAGTCAAGATAACAAAGAAATGTTTGAAAAATATTACAATGCTGCCATAGCTGCTGATGCAACATTTCCTCCTGTATATCTTAGTTATTATAGAATATATGAACAAACCAATGTTAATATAGCTAAAGACTATTTAGATAAATATGTTCAATATGCTGATAAAGATTGTGCTACGGATTATTTTTATGCAGATTATTTATTTAGAGCAGGAAAATATCAAGAAAGTTTAGATAAAGCAAAAGCAATGAGTACTTCAGAATGTAAAACTTTTGAAAGATTACCTGTACTTTTTGCCTACAATTATGATAGATTAGGCGATAGCTTACAAGCAAAAGCATATATTGAACAATACTTTGCATCTGCCAATCCAGATGATATAGAATCTACTGATTACGAATTAGCAGTAAAAGTATTGAGTAAAATAACAGGATTAGAAGTAGAAGCAGCAGGTTATTTACAAAAAGCAATAGACAAAGAAACCAAGCAAGAAAATAAATTAAAATATATGAAAATGGCAGCAGATATGTTTGCAAAAGCTGCTATGTATTCAGAACAAGTAAAATGGTTACAGAAATACAATGACCTTAAAGGAAGCATGGGAGAATATGATTATTATGTTATTACCAACGCATCATACTTATCTGGAAATTATGAAGAAACAATGGCTTATGCTCAAAAATATATTACAGCATTTCCAGATAAACCACAAGGTTATGCCTTTAATGTAAGAGCAGCCAGAGCTTTAGATACAACAAGCAACCCTGGTATAGCAGTAGAAGCACTATTGCAACAAAATGAATTTTATGCAAAAGATACTGCAACCAACAAAAAATTTATTGTAGCTAACCTATATTATATTATGATTTACTATGCCGATAAAGAAAAAGATTATATAAAAGCATTAGAATATTGCAATAAAATATTAGAATATATACCAGAAGATGAAGAAATGCTAAGTATTAGAAAAGTATTAGAAGAAAGAGCAAAAAGACAAACCAGCAAAGAATAATAAAAACAAATTATGTTTTTACGACAAATTCAAAAAAAATCAATACAAAAAACTCTCTATTTATAGAGAGTTTTTCTTTTTTTACACAATACACTCTTACATTTGTATCTTGTAAGAAATAGAAATAACTATGTACAATTTCTTGTTAAATACTGCTACATCAAATTCTTCTTATTTTATTATTGGTATTCAATTAATTTTTGTTGTAGTAATGATAGTTGCTATGGTTGCTATATCTGCATTATTAGGACCTAAAAGAAAAACAAAAGAAAAATTAGAAACATTTACCAGTGGTATTGAAACACATGGAGATGCAAGAAAACCTGTAGCTGTTAAATACTTTTTAGTAGCAATATTATTTGTACTGTTTGATGTAGAAGTAATATTCTTTTATCCCTATGCTGTTAATTTTAAAGCATTAGGTTGGGATGGTTTTTTTGCAGTATTGATGTTTGTTAGCTTTTTTATTATAGGCTTTACATACATCATCAAAAAAGGAGCTTTAACATTAGAAGACTAAGCATTATTCAACAAGAAAAAAGACAATGTATTTAGTTTGAAAAATTATTGGTTGTAAAGATTGAAAAACGAAAAAGATGAGACCTGTAAAATATAATGTACATGTAAAACCATTAGAAAATGATATCAGCATGGCAGAAATGCCTGAAGGACATCAAGGAGAAGGTTTTTTTGCCACACAACTAAGCAGTGTTATTGGATTAGCCAGAAAAAATTCTTTATGGCCCCTACCATTTGCTACCTCTTGTTGTGGTATAGAATTTATGGCAACAATGGCATCTACTTACGATTTTGGACGCTTTGGAAGTGAACGTGTAGGATTTTCTCCTCGTCAATGCGATTTACTAATGGTTATGGGAACTATTGCTAAAAAAATGGGACCCGTTTTAAAACAAGTATATATTCAAATGGCAGAACCTCGTTGGGTTATGGCAGTTGGTGCTTGTGCTTCAAGTGGAGGAATTTTTGATACATATAGTGTACTACAAGGTATTGACCAAATCATTCCTGTAGATGTGTATGTATCAGGTTGTCCACCAAGACCAGAATCTATCATTGACGGACTTTTAAATATTCAAGATTTGGTAGGAAAAGAAAGTTTAAGAAGAAGAAACAGTAATGAATACAAAGCATTATTAGAAAGTTACGGAATACAATAACTTAATTTTTTATTTGATAAAAACAATGTTAGAACATAATCAACATATTCAACAAAAGATAAGTGAAAAATTTGGCGAAGCTGTTTATAATTTTGAAGAAAGTTATAACACACTTCACTTTGAAGCAGATAAAGATATAAACTTAAAAATTTTAAACTTTCTTAAATCAGAAGAATCTTTACAGTTTAATTTCTTAACAGATTTATGTGGCATTCACTATCCTGATAACAAAGGAAAAGAATTGGCTGTTGTATATAATCTACACAATATTGCCAAAAATATTAGAATAAGGTTTAAGGTTTATACAGATATTACTTTACCAGAAGTATATACTGCTACAAGCATTTATGCTACTGCTAATTGGTTAGAAAGAGAAACTTTTGATTTCTATGGAATAATTTTTGTCGGTCATCCCAACCTAAAAAGAATAATGAATGTAGAAGAAATGGATTATTTCCCTTTAAGAAAAGAATATCCATTAGAAGACCAAAGCAGAACAGATAAAGATGATGAAATGTTTGGAAGACAAATAATGCAACGACCAATGATTAATTAAAAAATTTGTAATAATAAATAATGTCTCAACCACATCATATCATATTACCAGAAGGAAGTATAGAAAAAACAACCACTACACTCAACTTAGGACCAACTCACCCTGCAACGCATGGTGTATTTCAAAATATTTTAGAGTTAGATGGAGAACGTATTGTATCTGCAGAACAAACAGTAGGCTATATTCATAGAGCATTTGAAAAAATTGCAGAACATCGTAATCTATATCAAATAACTACTTTAACCGACAGACTAAATTATTGTTCAGGACCATTAAATAATATGGGATGGCATTTAACCTGTGAAAAATTATTACAAGTACAAACACCTAAAAGAGTAGATTATTTACGCATCATAATAATGGAATTGGCTCGTATATCAGACCATTTAATTTGCAATTCAATAGTAGGGGTAGATAGTGGAGCATTTACAGGCTTTTTATATGTAATGCAATACAGAGAACTCATTTATGAAATATATGATGAAATATGTGGCTCAAGAATTACTACCAATATTGGTAGAATAGGAGGTTTTGAAAGAGATTTTAATGATATAGCATTTACAAAAATTCAAAAATTTTTAGACGAATATCCTGCTGTATTGCAAGAATTTGAAAACCTATTTACACGAAACAGAATTTTTGTAGATAGATTAGTAGGAGCAGGACCAATTAGTGCAGAACGTGCATTAAATTATGGATTTACAGGACCCAATTTAAGAGCAGCAGGTGTAGATTATGATGTACGTGTGGTATCGCCTTACAGCAGTTATGAAGAGTTTGACTTTACTGTACCTATTGGCTCTACAGGCGATTGTTATGACAGATTTTTAGTTCGTAATCAAGAAATGTGGCAAAGCCTTAGCATCATTAAACAAGCTATGAATAAATTAGCAGATTTAAAAGGCAAAGATGCTACCATGTTTCATGCAGATGTACCAGAATATTATTTACCAGAAAAGCAAGATGTTTATACTAAGATGGAACAAATGATTTGGCATTTCAAAATTATTTATGGAGAAATTAATATGCCAAAAGGAGAAGTATATCATTCTATAGAAGCAGCAAATGGAGAGCTTGGATATTATTTAATAAGCGATGGCGGAAGAAGTCCTTACAGATTACACTTCAGAAGACCTTGCTTTATTTACTATCAAGCATTTGAAGAATTGGTAAAAGGAGGTTTATTAAGTGATGCAGTTATTGTAATGTCATCATTAAACTTAATAGCAGGAGAAATGGATGCTTAACAATATTTAAAAAAATAAAAAATTGAAAATAATTTTCAATTAGAAAAATAGACAATAAAAAATGGCTGTACAGTTTTCACAAGAAAAAATGAATAAAGTGCAAGAAATTATTGCACGTTATCCTGAAGGAAAACAAAAAAGTGCTTTGTTGCCTGTATTGCACTTAGCACAAGAAGAGTTTGATGGTTGGCTAAGTACAGAAACAATGGATTATGTAGCGTCAATCTTAAAACTTACACCAATAGAAGTATATGAAGTAGCTACATTTTACTCCATGTACAACACAAAACCTGTTGGCAAATTTGTATTTGAAGTATGCCAAACAGGACCTTGTATGATAGAAGGAAGCAATGAAATAATTGCCTATATCAAACAAAAATTAGGCATCAATGTAGGAGAAACAACAAAAGACGGACTATTTACTTTGAAAACTGTAGAATGTTTAGGAGCTTGTGGTTATGCTCCTATGATGCAATTAGGAAAACATTATAAAGAACATTTAACCAAAGAAAAAATAGATGCTATAGTAGAAGAATGTAGAAATAATATAGCCATCAATAATTAGTAATGAATGAAGTGGTTATTGATAACTATATGGCTCTTTGTAAGTAATGAAAGTTTTGCTCAAAAAAAAGATAGTATTCTAATTAAAGAGAGTCAAAACCTTCATCAAATGATAGTAAGAAATGATATTGGTCTGAAAAATAAATTAGACAATGCTTTAAGTTATGGACATAGTAATGGCTGGATAGAAAATAAAGAACAAATGTTGCAAAATCTTTCTTCAAAATATATTGTGTATAACAGTATTGTAGAAGACAGTATGCAACAGCATATTAGTAAAAGAATTGCTTATGTAAGATTTGTAGCCAATTTTGATGTAACACTTAAAAGCAAACAAAATATTTTTAGATTAAAGGTTGTAGAAGTATGGAAAAAGAAAAAAGGAGTTTGGAAATTATTTGTAAGACAAGCAGTAAAAGGATAAGTTGAATAGAATGGTAGTACAAAAGTTGATAACATAAATAAAAACATTAGCTAATTGGCTAATTAACTAATTAGCAAATTAAAATATGGGAGTAAAATTATTATTAGAAAAAGTTCATGTAGAAGGTATTCGTTTGTACGATGTATATAAACGAGAAGGAGGCTATCGTGCAGCAGAAAAGGCTTTGAAAACAATGACCCCAGACACTATTGTTGAAGAAGTGAAAAAAAGTGGCTTACGAGGTCGTGGTGGTGCAGGTTTTCCTACAGGTTTAAAATGGAGTTTTTTGGCAAAACCAGAAGGCGTACCTCGTCATTTAGTTTGTAATGCAGATGAAAGCGAACCAGGAACTTTTAAAGACAGATATTTAATGGAATATATTCCTCATTTATTAATTGAAGGATTAATTATTTCATCTTATGCTTTAGGTAGCAACAATACTTATATATACATACGTGGCGAATATGCTTGGATTGTAGATATTTTAGAACAAGCAATTCGAGAAGCAAAAAATAATGGATGGTTAGGAAAAAATATTTTAGGTACAGGCTTTGATTGTGAAATTTATGTACAACGTGGTGCTGGTGCTTATATATGTGGAGAAGAAACTGCACTACTTGAATCATTAGAAGGCAAAAGAGGCAATCCTCGTATTAAGCCTCCATTTCCTGCTGTACAAGGGTTATGGAACAGACCAACAGTAGTAAACAATGTAGAAACATTAGCTGCTGTAGTTCCTATCATTAATATTACAGGAGAAGAATATGCAAAAATTGGTGTAGGAAGGTCAACAGGAACAAAATTAATTTCTGCTTGTGGCAATATCAATAAACCTGGTGTATATGAAATTGATATGACCATTTCTGTAGAAGAATTTATTTATAGTGATGAATGGTGTGGAGGAATAAAAAATGGAAAAAGATTAAAGGCTTGTATTCCTGGCGGTTCATCAGTACCCATTTTACCAGCCAATCTTTTATTAAAAACAGCCAAAGGAGAAACACGCTACATGAACTATGAAAGTTTAAGCGATGGAGGTTTTATTACTGGCTCTATGATGGGTAGTGGTGGTTTTATTGTATTAGATGAAGACCAATGTATAGTAAAACATACAGCAACATTAGCACACTTCTATCGTCATGAAAGTTGTGGACAATGTTCACCATGTAGAGAAGGAACAAGTTGGATGGATAAAATATTTCAACGTTTAGAAAGTGGTAAAGGCAAAATGAGTGATATAGATTTATTGTGGCATATTCAATACAATATTGAAGGCAACACAATTTGCCCGTTAGGAGATGCTGCTGCATGGCCTGTAGCTGCTGCTATACGCCATTTTAGAGATGAGTTTGAATGGCATATAACACATGCCGAAGAAGCACAAAACAGAAATTATGGTTTAGCACATTATGCAGACCCTATTACTGTTGTGCAATAAAGTGGGTTTGAAAAAATGTTTTAGATAAACAACAGTTTATCTTATAACCTTTAAGTTTTTAAATGATATGTCTGAAGAAATAAAACAAGAAGCACCAAAGAAATTTACAGTAACAATAGATAATATTGTTGTAGAAGTTTCTCCTGGTACAACCATTTTGCAAGCAGCAAGAATGATAGGTGGAGATGTAGTGCCCCCTACCATGTGCTATTATACACCTTTAAAAGAAAGTGGTGGTAAATGCCGTACTTGTTTAGTAGAAGTAAGTAAAGGTTCAGAAAAAGACCCACGCCCAATGCCTAAATTAGTAGCAAGTTGTAGAACAACTGTAATGGATGGCATGGAGGTAAAAAATATAACCAGCGAAAGAACATTACATGCTCGTCAAGGTGTGGTAGAATTTTTATTAATCAATCACCCATTAGATTGCCCTGTTTGCGACCAAGCAGGAGAATGTGATTTACAAGATTTAAGTTTTGGACATGGAGAAGGTGGTTCTCGTTTAGATTTTCCTAAAAGAACTTTTACAAAACATAATATTGGACCCTATATTCAACTTCACATGACACGTTGTATCATGTGCTATCGTTGTGTATTTGCAGCAGACCAACTTACAGAACAAAGAGAACATGGTGTATTAGATAGAGGCTATCATTCAGAAATTGCTACTTATATAGAAAAAGCATTGACAAATGATTTTATAGGTAATGTAATAGATGTTTGCCCAGTTGGTGCTTTAACAGATAAAACATTTCGTTTTAAAAACAGAGTATGGTTTACTCGTCCAGAAGATGCTCATAGAGATTGTGATAAATGTTGTGGTAAAGTAACTTTATGGAAAAGAGGAGATGAAGTTTTACGCGTTACTGCCAGAAAAGATAAATGGAATGAAGTACAAACTTATGAAGATGGAACTGTTGGTTGGATTTGCAATGAATGTCGTTTTGAAAAAAAGAATACCAGTGATTGGATTATTGAAGGACCAACAAATGTTTCTCGTCATTCTATAAAAAGTGTGAATCATTATATCAATATGCTAAAACCAAAAGAAACTATACCAGATGTAATGGGACGAAATCCTAAACTACTTTTGGATATTCATAGTGTAAGTGATGTAAATGACCCATCCATTCATTTAAGTAAAATTAATGGACCAGCAACAAGCAAAACATTTAATAAATTAATTGAAAATAAAGAGTAATAACTCATGAACATATATTTATTAGCAATAGATTGGTGGTTTATTATTGAGAAATTAGTTTTAATTGCTCTTATTGTAACACTATGCTTAATAATAGCTATGTACGAAACCTATGGAGAACGTAAAGTAGCTGCATTTATTCAAGATAGAATTGGACCAAACAGAGCTGGACCTTTTGGCATTTTACAACCATTGGCAGATGGAGGTAAATTATTTTTTAAAGAAGAAATTATTCCTTTAACATCATCAAAATATTTATTTGTACTTGGACCAACTTTGGCTATGATAACAGCTTTACTTACTAGTGCTGTTATTCCTTGGGGCACTTCTTTAGAAATTGGAGGTAGAAATGTTGCTCTTCAAGTAGCAGATATAAATATTGGTGTACTATACATTTTTGCAGTAGTAAGTATTGGTGTGTATGGTATTATGATTGGTGCATGGTCTTCTAACAATAAGTTTTCTTTATTATCAGGCTTACGAGCAGCTTCACAAATGATTTCTTATGAATTAGCCATGGGCTTAGCACTAATAGCTATTTTAATGATGTCTGGTTCTTTGCAAATGAGTGTAATTGTAAACAAACAAATGAGTGGTGCATTAGGAGGTTTTGGTGGTTGGAATATTTGGTATCAACCATTGGGCTTTTTAGTATTCTTTACTTGTGCATTAGCAGAGTGTAATAGAACACCTTTTGATTTACCAGAAGCAGAAAGTGAATTAAACTTTGGGTATCATCAAGAATATTCAAGCATGAAATTGGGTTTTTATCTTTTTGCTGAATATATCAATATGTTTATGAGTTGTATTTTAATGGCTACTTTATTTTTAGGTGGTTATGATATTCCTTTTGTAAATGAAACAACCTTAGCAGCACATATAGGTCAAAATTGGGTTGCCTTACTTAGCTTTTTAAGTTTATTGGCAAAAGCATTTTTCCTTGTATTTGTATTTATGTGGATTAGATGGACAGTGCCACGTTTTCGTTTTGACCAATTAATGCACTTAGGTTGGAAAAAATTAATTCCATTAGCATTGGCAAATATGGTAATTACAGCAGCTTTGATTTTGTGGATGAATAGCTAATACAATAAAAAAAAGTTGAAACAATGTGTTAAGTAGTTAAGAAATGATTTTATAGCAATACATTGATAGAAACAAAAAACAATATTTTAAAATGAATCAAATACAATATACAAACAGAGCAAAGGCAGTAGATAGAAGACCTTTGAACTTCATTGAACGTTTGTATCTGTGGAATATTTTTATAGGAATGTTTATTACAATAAAACACTTTTTTAAAAAGAAACCAACAGTACAATATCCTGAACAGGTTAGAGAAGTTGGAACAGCTTACAGAGGCTTACATATTTTAAACAGAGATGAAGAAGGCAGAGAAAGATGTACAGCTTGTGGTTTGTGTGCAGTAGCTTGTCCTGCTGAAGCAATATCTATGGAAGCAGCAGAAAGACTTGATGATGAAGAACATTTATATAGAGAAGAGAAGTATGCAGCAAAGTATGAAATAAATATGTTGCGTTGTATATTTTGTGGTTTGTGTGAAGATGCGTGTCCAAAAGATGCTATCTATCTTTCACATACTTTTACACCAACAAACTATCATCGTAAAGGATTAATTTATAAGAAAGAAGATATGTTAATTCCTAATCCAAAAACACAACCAGAAGAATACGCAAAAGCAAAAGGATTAATAGACGATAAAAAGAAAAAATAATTTTTAAAATAGTAGCATCATAATAACTATGAACTTAGTACACATATTATTTTGGTTTTTAAGTGCCCTAACATTGTTTAGTGCATTAATGGTTATACTTAGCAAAAATCCTGTGCATAGTGTTTTATGGCTAATACTGGTATTCTTTGCTATTTCTGGTCATTATGTTTTATTAAATGCACAGTTTTTAGCAATAGTAAATTTAATAGTGTATGCTGGTGCTATTATGGTTTTATTCTTATTTGTAATAATGCTTTTAAACTTAAATAAAGAAACAGAACCAAAGAAAAATGTATGGATGAAATTGGCAGGAACTATTGCAGGAGGTTGTTTTTTAATTAGTGTAACCAATGTAATTTATAATGCACAAACAAGCTCAGCAGAATTAGTTAATAAAACTACTTTAATGGGTAAAGGAAGTATTGGATTAATTGAAAACTTAGGTAAAACATTATTTACAGATTATGTTATTCCATTTGAAATAAGTAGTGTTTTGTTTTTGAGTGCAATGGTAGGTGCAGTAATAATTGGAAAGAAAAAATAAAACCTCTTTTATAAAATCCTTTTAAAAAAAGGGCTTTATAAAAGAGGTAGCATTATATATTAAACGATTTAAAAAATTTTCCCTTTGGGGAAGTAGGAGGAACTTAAATTTATGCCTATACAATATTATATATACTTAGCATTAGCATTGTTTTGCATAGGAATAGTTGGTGTGCTTACACGTAGAAATGCTATCATTGTTTTTATGTGTATAGAATTAATGTTGAATGCTGTAAACTTATTATTAGTAGCATTTTCTCAAATGCACCAAAATGCTGTATATGCTACCAATAAAGTTACATCAGCAGGAATAGAAGGACAGCTATTTGTATTTTTTATTATGGTTGTAGCAGCAGCAGAAGTAAGTGTTGGTTTAGCTATTATTGTTATGCTGTATAGAAATACAAGGTCAGTAGATATTAACTTTTTAAACAGATTAAAAAATTAAAATCCTTCTTATTTTGAAGGAATGAAAATATTTTTATGAACAATTTGATTTATTTAGTACCACTGCTTCCATTAATAGGTTTTTTAATTAATGGATTAGGACGTAAGCATTTATCTAAACCATTAATTGCAACTATTGGTAGTGGCACTATTCTACTTTCATTCATCATCAGTATTGTTTTATTTTTTGATATAAAAGCAACAGGAGGTAAAGTTATCACTGCATTTACTTTTATTAATGCCGATGCTTTTAAAATAGATTTTTCTTTTCAATTAGATAATCTTTCTTCTTTATTCTTATTAATTATTACAGGTATTGGTTTTTTAATTCATCTTTATTCTGCTGCTTATATGGATGAAGAAAAACCAGACCATTATGCAAGATATTTTGCTTACTTAAACCTATTTGTATTTTCAATGCTATTGTTAGTAATGGGAGCTAACTATGTAATTATGTATATAGGTTGGGAGGGTGTAGCTCTTTGCTCTTATTTACTCATTGGTTTTTGGTTTAAAAATGATAATTATAATTATGCTGCCAACAAAGCATTTATTATGAATCGTGTAGGAGATTTGGGTTTTGTATTGGCTATATTTTGGTTACTTACAAAAACAGGCACAGTATCTTTTAATGAATTATTTACAGATGCTACTCTTGCCAAACTTTCTACAACAGATATTACTGCTATAACATTATTATTGTTTATAGGTGGTGCAAGTAAAAGTGCTCAAATTCCATTATATACTTGGCTACCAGATGCTATGGCTGGTCCAACACCTATTAGTGCATTAATACATGCTGCAACAATGGTTACTGCTGGTATTTATATGATAGCTCGTAGCAATATTTTGTACAGCATGAGCGAAGTAACACAACACATAATTGCTATTTTGGGTATTGCAACAGCTTTCTTTAGTGCTACTATTGCTATTAAACAAAATGATATTAAAAAAGTATTGGCTTACTCTACTGTTAGTCAGTTAGGATATATGTTTTTGGCTTTAGGAGTAGGTGCTTATACAGGTGCTGTATTTCATGTTATGACACATGCTTTCTTTAAAGCATTATTATTTTTGGGTGCAGGTTCTGTTATATATGCACTACATCATGAACAAGATATAAGAAATATGGGAGGCTTGAAAAAGAAAATGCCTATAACACATCTTACATTTTTATTAGCATGTTTGGCTATTGCAGGTATTCCTCCTTTTAGTGGTTTCTTTTCTAAAGATGAAATTTTAGCTGTGGCATTTGCCAAAAATCCTATTTATTGGGTACTTGGTGTAGCTACTTCTATACTTACAGCTTTTTATATGTTCCGTTTATATGCTACTACTTTTTTAGGCAAATACAGAGGTACAGATGAACAAGCAAAACACATACACGAAAGTCCTAAAACTATGACCATTCCTTTAATTATTTTGGCTGTGTTTAGTGTAATAGCAGGTTTTGTAGGTGTGCCAACAGTATTAGGAGGTAGTCATCAACTACACCAATATTTATCGCCTGTATTAAGTGCAGAAAAAGTATTTCATTTAGAGCATAGTACAGAATATATGTTAATGGGAATTACTGTAGCATTGGCAGTAATAGCTATTTTTTATGCTATTAATAAATACAGTAAAAAACCAGAATTGAATGAACCATCAGGGTTGGGTAAAATATTGGCTAATAAATGGTATGTAGATGAATTGTATGATGCAATTATTGTAAAACCAGTATTAGCATTAGGTTCTTTCTTAAAAAATATTATTGAAAAATCTGGTATAGATGCATTGGTAAATAATGTAGGCACATTTGTTCAATATGCAGCAAGACAATTAAGATTAGTGCAAACAGGACAAGTGGCTGGTTATATTATGATGATGGTATTAGCCATAGTAGTTTTTGTATTGTTATGGTTTTACGATGCATCTATATTAAAATTAATAGGCAAGCTATTTTATTAAGCATTAGAAAAATATTATGATTTCGGTATTACTTATATTAATTCCACTTATTGCAGGTATATTGACTTTTTTTATTAAAAGCAATAGTGCAAGTAAACAATGGTCTGTAGTAAGTTCATTAGCTGTTTTAGTAATAACACTATTGGGCATTTTTGTTTACAACAAAGGCAATTATCTAAACTATGATGTAAATTGGATTACTACATTAGGTAGCAGATTTACTACATCTATGGATGGTATGTCTAAATTACTTTGCTTATTAACAGCTATTTCTTTTCCTGCTATATTTATAGCTACTTATAAAAATGAGTATAAAAATGCCTCTCAATTTTATGGTTTAATGTTGCTTTGTCAAGCAGGATTAATGGGTGTGTTTGTAGCGGCAGATGCTTTATTATTTTATTTCTTTTGGGAACTTGCTTTAATACCCATTTATTTTTTATGTAGCACATGGGGAGGAGAAAAAAGAATTGCTGCTACATTCAAATTTTTTGTTTATACATTTTTGGGTTCTTTATTAATGCTTATAGGCATTATTTATTTATACTACAAAACACCTCATCATAGTTTTGCAATGACAGATTTTTATGCACTACAATTATCTGCTAAAGAACAGGGTTTTGTATTTTGGTTATTCTTTATAGCATTTGCTATTAAAATGCCTATCTTTCCTTTTCACACATGGCAGCCAGATACTTATGAACAATCTACCACAGCAGCCACTATTGTATTAAGTGCAGTTATGGTAAAAATGGGTGTGTTTGCTATTATTAGATGGATTGTTCCAGTGTTGCCATTAGCTGTTTCTCACAATGCTTCTATTGTTATTATACTTTCTGTAACTGGTATGTTATATGCTTCTTTTATTGCTATCAGGCAAGATGATATTAAAAGATTAATAGCATATTCATCTATTGCACATATTGGATTAATGTGTGCTGCCATATTTGCTATGAATGGAATAGGATTAAAAGGTGTTATGCTACAAATGTTTAGTCATGGCATTAATGTAATGGGCTTATGGATTGTAGCAGAAGCAGTAGAATTAAAAACAGGCACAAGAAAGTTTAGCGAATTAGGTGGTCTTGCTCAAAAAATGCCCATATTAGCTATGCTATTTTTAGTAATGATATTAGCAAATGTTTCATTGCCATTAACAAGTTCTTTTGTAGGAGAGTTTTTAATGCTTGGTGGATTATTTAGATACAGTATGTATGCAACTGCTGTAGCAGGTATATGTATTATATTGGTAGTTACCTATTCTTTAAACATGATGAGAAAAATGTTTTTTGGCAATACAGTTTCTATAACAGAAAATGTAGGAGAGGCAACTAATAATGTACAATGGGTATTGGCAGTATTAGCAATTATTATTATTGTTTTTGGTGTATATCCACAACCTTTAATAGATTTAACAAGAGATACTGTATTATTTATAACAGGTAAATAAAAAATAAAGAGATTAGGCTTTTATGAATGCAATAATTATTTCAGCTTTAATGGGAGTGTTAATGATGTTTACAAGTATCATAACCTCTAACAAGCAAGTTATCAAAAATGTTGCTTTAATAGCATTACTGTTTTTATTGGTAGGCAATATTGTAGATACTTATAACATTTTTTCTATTAAGGTAGATACCAAAGGAATGCTCAGTTTTGGTAAGTTTGGTTTATACTTCAATACCTTAATTATTGCAGCTACAACCATTTTTGTATTATTAAGTGGCAATGAAATTGTAAAAACAGGCGACTATGCAGCAGATTATTTTGCATTGATATTTTTTGTGCTGTGTGGCATTGCTATTCTTTCTTCATTCAATAATTTATTAATGATGTTTTTAGGTGTAGAAATTATGTCTATTCCTTTATACATACTTACAGGTTCTGCCAAAAAGAATTTAAAAAGTAATGAAGCCTCTTTAAAATATTTTTTAATGGGAGCTTTTTCTACAGGTATTATGCTAATGGGTATAGCATTGATGTATGGAGCTACTGGTTCTTTTGGTATTCAGGCAATTAAATTAGTAGATAATGAACTTTCATTTACAAAAGTGATGCAAACACCATTGTTAGAAGTAATAGGCTTATTGTTGGTATATGCTGCTATGTTGTTTAAAGTTTCTGCTGCACCTTTTCATTTTTGGGCACCAGATGTGTATGATGGAGCACCAAGTGCTTTTGCCTCTTTCATGGCTACTATTGTAAAAGCTGCTGGTTTTATAGCACTGATTAATTTATTTTTCTTAAAAGCAGTTGAATTACATTATTTATGGAAAATGGTAACAGTGTTGGTTATTATTACAACACTAATTATTGGTAATATTACTGCTGTATTTCAACAAAGTGTAAAGCGTATGCTTGCATATTCAAGCATTGCACATGCAGGCTTTATGATGTTTGCTTTATATGCACAAAATGATATAGCTAAAGAAGGTATTTTAATTTATACTGTAGCTTATTCTTTAGCTACTATTGGCTTATTTGCTATTCTTGCAAAAATGGATGACTACTCTTTAGAAGGTTATAATGGAATGGCTAAAACACAACCATTATTAGCATTTGCTAATGCAATATTTTTATTATCGTTGGCTGGTATTCCTTTAACAGTTGGTTTTTTTGCTAAGTATTATATGTTGGCTGCGGTATTAAAATTTAGTGGAGGCTTTGGATTATTTCTTACTATTACTGGTGTTGTGTTTGCAGCAGTTAGTGTATATTATTATTTTAGGGTTTTGCAGGCTATGTATTTTAAAGAGGGAGATGCAAAAGTTGCTGATGTTACTGTAGGTTTTAAACTTGGTTTAATGTTGTGTATTGCAGCCATTATTTTCTTTGGCATTTTTCCTGATGTATTATTAGCGTGGTTTTATTTTTAGGTAAAGTATAAAAATAAATTTTTCATAAATTTACTTCTTAGAGGCTAAAGAATACTGAAATGAAATACCTGCTCCTATTCCTTTAAACCACTTATTTCTTTGCGAGGATAGATTTTCTGCAACATTCCACGCTTCAGGAAATATACCATCTTTCTGCCAAATATCATGTATAGGTAAAATTATTACAGGACCAATAGTTATTTTATTATAGGTTTTTAATAATCCAACAGAGGAGGTAGCAGAAAAACCGAAATACCTGTTATCTTTTCTCGTGTACTTGTTATTAGGAGGTCCTGTTGGATAGTCATAAGTAATTCTATAATACTGAGAATAAGTATAGTAATTGCTCATATTCAGGTCAAGCACTATCTGCATATTATTACTTAACAGAAATTGTTTTTCTACACCTAAATTTGCTGAAACTGTATGATACCAATATTTATTCGTCCGAAAAATTACATCTGGTCCATACATATAATTAATGACTCTGCTATTAGTTCTTCCATACCTTGAATGGTTATCATTAATTTTATTAAACGAATACCTATAATAGCCAATCCTGCTTTTAAATATATTGTTTTATGTATTGGTATTTTATATGCTGCATCAATACCCCAACTTGTACCTGTTATATTTGTCTTATATGTAGAAATACTATTGATAGCATAAGTAAATTCAGGGTACCAATCCCAACGCATGTAAGGTTTAATTTCAATAGCAGTTTTTTGTTTTTGTGCGTAAGAGAAACTATTTACCAATACAAGTATAAAAGCCAAAAAAAGTTGTTTCATAATCTATTTGGTTAATATATAAACAATAACTCTTAGACGTATATTAAAAGCCATATTTATTATTTATTTTTTCTTTTATTTCTTCCCAAGTTATTACGTCATCAGGATTTTCTTCGTGTTCTTTTAGGCGTTGTTCTATAAATGCAATTTCATCTTTGGTTAAATCATTATTTTTTGAAATTGAATCCCAAAGTGTATTTGCTAAAACAACTTTTTCATCTTCGGGCAATGCCAACAATTCTTTAATATCGTAACTCATAAGAAATAATTTTACTAAAGGTAAATAAAATTACCCAATAGCATTTTTCAAATCTTCTATTAAATCATCTGCATCTTCTATACCTACACTTAGTCTTATCAATCCATCATTCAAACCATTTTTAATTCTTTCTTTTCTTGGTATGCTTGCATGTGTCATGCTTGCAGGATGGTTGATTAAACTTTCTACACCACCCAAACTTTCTGCTAATGAAAATAAATGTGTGGTTGATAATACTCTGTTTACTTCTTCTATACTATCATTTTTTAATTCAAAACTTAACATGCCACCAAAACCATGCATTTGTTTTTTAGCTATTGCAAAGTTTTTATTGTCTTCAAATCCTGGCCAATACACTTTTGCTACTTTAGGATGTTTGCGTAACCAATGTGCAATTTTTTCTCCATTTTCACAATGACGTTGCATACGAACATGCAAAGTTTTTATACCACGCAATACTAAAAAACAATCTTGAGGTCCTGGTACAGCACCACAACTTTTTTGTATAAAATACAAATCATCTCTTAGTTGTTTATCATTCATTATCAAACAGCCTTGTATAACATCGCTATGACCACCTAAATATTTTGTAGCACTGTGCATTACAATATCTGCACCAAGTGTTAAAGGATTTTGTAAGTGAGGAGAAGCAAATGTATTATCTACACAAAGCAAGCAGTTATTGGATTTGGTAATAGCAGCTACAGCTTCTATATCTGTAATATTCATTAATGGATTGGTAGGTGTTTCTATCCAAACCAATTTTGTTTTTGCCGATATTGCTTTGCTTACATTTTCTGCATTGGTAGTATCTACAAAAGTGAAAATGATTCCAAATTTTTCAAACACTTTGGTAAATAATCTGTAAGTACCGCCATACATATCATTAGCAGCAATAACCTCATCGCCTGGTTGTAATAATTTAATTACTGCATCTGTTGCAGCTACACCACTACTAAATGCTAAAGCATATTTTCCATGTTCTATTTGTGCATACGCTTCTTCTAATGCAAAACGTGTAGGGTTTTGGCTTCTTGCATATTCAAAACCTTTGTGTTTACCTGGTGCTTCTTGTACAAAAGTACTTGTTTGATAAATGGGCACCATTACAGCACCAGTACTTGCATCAGGCTCCATACCTGCATGAATGTATTTTGTAGCAGATTTCCATACTTTCATATCTGTATATATTTTTTTGTTTTTTAAATTACATATTTCTTCTGTACTGACCACCTACTTCATATAAGGCACTTGTTATTTGTCCTAAACTGCAATATTGTACAGTTTGCATAAGCTCTTCAAATAAGTTGCCATTGCTAATAGCTATTTTTTTCAAACGCTGCAATGCTTCATTACTTTTATCTTCATTACGTTGTTGAAATGCTTGTAAGTTTTGAATTTGTTGTTCTTTTTCTTCTGTAGTGCTACGAATAATTTCTGTAGGAATGATAGTAGGACTTCCTTTTTTATTTAAAAATGTATTTACGCCAATTAAAGGTAATTCGCCAGTATGTTTTTGTGTTTCATAATACATACTTTCTTCTTGAATTTTATTTCTTTGATACATTCTTTCCATTGCTCCTAAAACACCACCTCTGTCTGTAATTCTATCAAATTCTGTAAGTACAGCTTCTTCTACTAAATCTGTCAATTCTTCAATAATAAAACTTCCTTGAATAAAATTTTCTGTTTTAGCACTACCTAATTCTTTATTAATAATTAATTGAATAGCCATTGCTCTTCTTACACTTTCTTCAGTAGGTGTAGTAATAGCTTCATCATAAGCATTGGTATGAAGTGAGTTGCAATTATCGTAAATAGCATATAATGCTTGTAAGGAAGTTCTAATGTCATTAAAATCTATTTCTTGAGCATGTAAACTTCTACCACTTGTTTGTATATGGTATTTAAGCATTTGGCTACGTTTGTTTGCTTTGTATTTATACTTCATAGCTTTTGCCCAAATACGTCTTGCTACTCTTCCTATAACACTATATTCTGCATCCATTCCATTGCTAAAAAAGAAAGAAAGGTTAGGAGCAAAATCATCAATGTTCATTCCTCTGCTTAAATAATATTCTACATAAGTAAAACCATTGGCAAGTGTAAATGCTAATTGTGTGATAGGGTTTGCACCAGCTTCTGCAATATGATAACCACTGATAGAAACACTATAAAAATTTCGTACATTTTGTTGAATAAAATATTCTTGCACATCACCCATTAGCTTTAATGCAAATTCAGTTGAAAATATGCAAGTATTTTGTGCTTGGTCTTCTTTTAAAATATCTGCTTGTACAGTACCACGAACACTTTGCAATGCTTGTGCTTTCAGTTGTTCATATACATCTTTTGGCAAAACTTCTTTACCACTTAATCCTAATAATTTTAAACCCAAACCATTATTGCCTTCAGGCAATCTTTCAGGAGATGAAGGATTGTAATAAGTTGGTCTATTTACCTTTTGATATTTTTGTTTAGCAAATTTTTCTACCTCATTCCATAAATTATTTTGCTCTATATATTTTTCACATTCTTGGTCAATAGCAGCGTTCATAAAAAATGCTAATAAAACAGGAGCTGGTCCATTAATAGTCATGGACACTGATGTTTTAGGATGGCATAAGTCAAAACCACTATATAGTTTTTTAGCATCATCAACTGTTGCAATGCTTACACCACTATTTCCAATTTTTCCATAAATATCTGGACGATGAGCTGGGTCTTCTCCATACAATGTAACACTATCAAATGCTGTACTTAATCTGTGTGCTGGCTGCCCAATAGATACATAGTGAAAACGTTTGTTGGTTCTTTCTGGTCCTCCTTCTCCTGCAAACATTCTTGTAGGGTCTTCACCTTCACGTTTTAAAGGAAATACACCAGCAGTAAAAGGAAAACTTCCTGAAATATTTTCTTGTCCTTGCCATTTTAATAAATCGCCCCAATCTTTATATTTTGGTAGTACTACTTTGGGTATTCTTGTTCCTGATAAACTTTTAGTAAACATTTCTTGTTTAATTATTTTATCACGAACCTTGTATTCATAATAATCTTGTTGGTAAGCATTAAGTTTCTGTTGCCAGTTAGTAATTAATTTTTTTGCTACAGGTGTAAGTAAGTTGGTGAAATGTTCTATTTGTTTTTCTATTGATTGTATTATATCTTGAGTAGCTTTTTCTTTTAATATTTCTACTGTGCCATGTAGTTGATATAATTTACTTGCTATAGCACTTTGCTCTAAGGTTAGTTCATTATAATCTCTGATAGAAGAAGAAATTTCACTAAGATAACGAATACGTTTTGCAGGAATTACAGCATCAGAAACACTGGCAGTTTCGCCATGTGTAAAGTGCCCAAAATTGACACCAGATTTTTTTTGTATGGTTAATAATAGAATATCAAAAAGTTTGTTTACACCTTCATCATTAAACTTACTTGCTATGGTGCCAATAATAGGAAGTTCTTCATTTTTGGCAGTAAAGAGTTTGTGATTACGTTTGTATTGTTTGCATACATCATGAAAAGCATCTAATGCACCAGCTTTGTCAAACTTGTTGATACAAACAACATCGGCATAATCAAGCATGTTTATTTTTTCTAATTGAGAAGCAGCACCATATTCAGGTGTCATTACATACATGCTAATATCGCAATAGTCTAAAATACTTGCATCACTTTGTCCTACACCAGCACTTTCTAAAATAATAAAATCGTATCCTGCTGCTTTACATATATCTGTGGCTTCTTTTATATAAGCACTCAAAGCAATATTATCATCTCTTGTAGCAAGGCTACGCATATAAGCTCTTGGATGTGCAATAGCATTCATTCTTATTCTATCGCCTAATAGTGCACCTCCTGTTTTCTTTTTGCTTGGGTCAACAGAAATAACAGCAATGGTTTTATCGGTAAATGTGTTTAAAAATCTTCTGACTATTTCATCAGTAACAGAACTTTTTCCTGCACCACCTGTGCCTGTAATACCCAAAACAGGAGCTTCTTTTTCTTCTAAAGAAGAATTGTTGGTAGTAGTATTTTTACTTTTTATTTCATTTAGTAACGAAGTATAATCTTTTGCATTTTCTGCTAATGTAATGGCTCTTGCCACTCTGCGTACATCTTTTACTTCATCTAATGGTAATTTACCATTCCATTTTTGTGTTTCAAAAGTTTCTCCTTTGGGAGGAGTTAGGCTGGCTATTACATCTTCAATCATTCCTTCTAAACCCATTTGTCTGCCATCGTCTGGGGAATAAATTTTAGTAATACCGTAGTTGTGTAATTCTCTTATTTCATCTGGTAAAATAGTACCACCACCACCACCAAAAATTTTTATATGCCCACATCCATTTTCATCTAACAAGTCTTTCATGTATTTAAAAAACTCAATATGCCCTCCTTGATAAGAGGTAATAGCAATACCTTGAGCATCTTCTTCTATAGCACATTCTACAATATCTTTTACGCTTCTATTATGTCCTAAATGAATAATTTCTGCTCCTTTACTTTGCATTATTCTACGCATAATATTGATAGCTGCATCGTGTCCATCAAATAGGCTGGCAGCAGTAACAATACGAACTCTGTTTTGCGTTGTATCTGTCATATAAAACTTTGTTAGAGGGTGCTAAATTAAGCATTTGATACTAAAAGGACATAAGCAGTAATTTAGTGGGTAAATAAATAATTTTTGTATGTAGGGTTTATACAATTTAGTGCAGTTTTCCTTTTTATGCACTTTAGTATTTTTAATACAGTTACTTATGGTTGTATTAAGTCAAAACAATCGTTAATAATAGTTACTTCAAATTCGTCAAATGTTTCTTTAGGTTCTCCATCTATGTGAAAAGGAGCATGTTTTAAATTTTTTATTTTTATAGCGGGTGTTTGAAAGTATAAAATATTTTTCTTGGTTACTTCCTCTACTAATTCTTGTAGTTTGTTATTGCCCCTTATTTGTTTGAGTATAGCAAATGGAAGTTTTGCTTTATTCATTTTTTGCACAATAACAATATCTAATAATCCATCATTTAAGCTTGCTTCTGGTGCAATGGTTAAATTATTTCCAAACTGATTACTATTGGCAATGCTAATAAAGAAGGCATCTGTAAAGAAAGAAAAATTTTCAATAGTTACTTCAAATTGATAGGGTTGTGCTTTAAAGAAATGTATGAGGCTTTGTGTAGTATAAGTAAGTAATCCTCTGCTTGCTTTGGTGCTAAATTCATAAGCTACTTTTGCATCAAACCCTACACCACTCAGCATACAAGAGAATTGCTCATTAATAAGAAAAGCATCTACTTTTTTTGATGTTCCTTTAAAAATTAATTGTAAAGCATCTTTAGGTTTCATAGGTATTTGTGCTGCACCTGCTAATCCATTTCCACTACCAACAGGAATAATACCAAATTTTACTGGCATATTTCTTAAACTACTTACTATTTGATTAATAGTGCCATCGCCGCCAACCATTATTACATCTGTAATATTTTCGGTAGTTATTTTTTCTTTTAGAAAATTATAATTGGCAGCAGCATTGGTATAAATAATTTCAAAAGGAATATTTTGCTCAGAAGTTTCTTGCTCTATCAACTTCTTTAAAGCATCTTTTTTTCCAGTGCCAGAAATTGGGTTTATTAAGTATAGTAATTTTCTGTTCATCTAATAGTTTTCTGCTTGCAATTATTTTTGTTTATATACCAAGAGAATTATCTAATAACTATTTTACACAATAATATTTTTTGTGCCTCTTCGCTATTATTTTCTGAAGTTGTTATAGTGTAAAGATTATATACATTTCCTTCTGTTGTTTGTGTAAACAATTCTTTAAGCATAATAGTAGTAATGCCTACAACCCTGCTTAAAAAGGTGAGTCTTAAAGATTGTTTATTGCTTTCTTGAGAAATGAGGTATTCTCTTTTAAAATTATTTTCTGTCTTAGCATTGCCATTCATTATGACTAATTTGCCTGTTTCTTTTTTGTTCATTTTTAAGAACAGTGTATCTACTTTTTCTGTTTGGGTTAAGATAGCTCTTATAGTATTGCCTTGTGCAGAAATTTGTAATGGCATTAAATCTTCTTGTGCTACCAAAGTATTTGCTATAAGTGTTACTAAACATAGAAATAAATATCTCATATCATGTTGTATTTAGTGAATAATAATTAGGGGTTTCAGGAGTATTAATATTATGCCCATTTTATTAATGCACTTGCCCAAGTAAAGCCACTACCAAACGCTGCTAAACAAACTAAATCTCCTTGTTTTATTTTTCCATTTTCCCATGCTTCACAAAGTGCAATAGGCACACTTGCAGCAGTAGTATTGCCATATTGTTGAATATTGTTATACACCTGATTATCGGTTAATTTTAATTTTTGTTGTACAAACTGACTGATTCTTAAATTTGCTTGATGTGGTATTAATAATTGTAAATCTTCTGTTGTATAGCCATTTTTAGATAATGCTTCAACAATTACTTCAGGAAATTTGATAATAGCTTTTTTAAACACACTTGGTCCATCCATAAAAGGATATATTTCTGCATTATTTATCATATCGTGGCTTAAAAACATATCGCCAATTTCTGCTTTATTAAAAGTAGCATAGTTTTTATTTGCCCAATGATTGGCATGTGTGCCAGGGTTGAACATAGCCAATATTTCTGCACTTTCTCCATCACTATGCAAATGGGTACTTAAAATGCCTTCTTGTTCATTGGCTGTGGGTTGCAATACTACAGCACCTGCACCATCGCCAAAAATAACACTTACATTTCTTCCTCTTGTAGTATAATCTAAACCAAAACTGTGTTTTTCGCTACCAATAACCAATATGTTTTTATACATACTTGTTTTAATAAATTGGTCTGCTACACTTAAAGCATAAACAAAACCACTGCATTGATTACGAATGTCTAATGCTCCTATTTCTTTCATTTGTAAAGCACGTTGCACTAAAACGCCACAACCAGGAAAATAATAATCGGGGCTTAATGTTGCAAAAATGATGAAGTCAATATCTTGTGCAGTAATGCCAGCTCTTTCTATAGCAATTTTAGCAGCTTCTACACCCATAGTTGTTGTAGTTTCATCAGTTCTATGAGCATATCTTCTTTGTTGAATACCTGTGCGTTCTTGAATCCATTCATCGTTGGTATCCATCAGTTTTTCTAAATCTTTATTGGTAACAACATTTGCAGGAACATACATTCCTATGCCAGCTATTTTACTTTTTAGCATAACAATCGTTTTATTTTGACAAAGTAAAATAAAAAAGGAATAAAAACCCCATTAATTCATTTATGCTTTATTATCTTTTAACTGCTGTGCTCTGAATTTTTGGTAAAACTCTTTTGCAAAGTTTCTTACATCTGTAGCTAAATTTGCATCATGAGTGGCTCTTTCATAAGTATCTGCCATACCCATAAGGGTTTGATAATAAAAGTCTGACATTTCATCTACCATCATATCTTTTACCCATAGGTCTATACGCAATGCTGCTTTGTCTGCACTATCCCACATAGATAACATCATAGCTTTAGCACTTTGTGGTACTTGGGCACTACTGTTATCTGCAGTCCATTTTATGTGTTCGGGTATTTTGTTTTCGTTCAAATGAACATCAATAGTTATAGTTGATTTTTGCATAATTTATTTTTAAATAAGTGTCAAATGTAGAGTTATTATTAATTGGCACATTGTTCTACCATATTCCATAATTTTTCAGCACTATTTTCCCACGAAAATTGAGAGCTTTGTATAAAAGCATTTTCTATTAATTGATTTCTTAAATTTTCATCTTTATACAACAACATTATTTGTTGTGCAATATCATTTTCATCTTCAGGATTAAAAGTAAGGGCTGTATTGCCAACTATTTCTGTAAAATAATCTGTATTGCTACATGCAACAGAAACTTTGCTTTGCATTGTATTAATAATGGTAAAAGAGCTTTCTTCTTGAATATTTGTAGCTATTAATGTATAAGCAGATGATATAATTGATGACAGTTGTTTTGTATGTAGCTTATCAAGCCAAATAACATCTTCTCTATATTTATACGTTTTTAATTTTTCTTTAATAGCAGCATCATTTTTTGATGGCTCAATTACAAACAATAATTTCATACTGCTTTGTAATCTTTTTTTGAATAGTGAAAATGCTTTTAGGAGGGTTAAAATATTATTGGCAGTATGTGTAGTACCTATGTATAAGAAATAAGCATTGCCATTTGTATAATGTTGTTTTATTTTATCTATTTCATTTAATAATTGTTGTTGTACAGTAGCTTTTTTTCCAAATGGAATAGTGTGTATTTTATTTTTTGCTATTTTAAAATGCTTTTGCAATGCTTGATTACTGTAATTATTAGTAGTAACTATGGCTGCTGCTTTTTGCAAATATTTTTTTTGAAAAAATTTGTAGAACAATAATTCTTTTGTGTTAAAATAGTTAGGGTTTTGGATAAATAAGGTATTAAACAACGTAATTATTTGAGGTGTTTTTATGGTTGTACTACATCTATGGTCAAAATGTAATACAATATCGGCTTTAAATTTTTTGATAATAAAGGCAAGGGTTACATTGTACCAATATTGTATAGATAAATTATGCTTGCTTTTGAGTAATATTTTTTGTAGAGTAATATTTTTTTGTTGAAAATTTTTTGGTTCAAATGCAGGATTAAGTAATAAAAGAAATTCGTGTTCAGGGTGCTGTACTACCAATCTTTGTACTATTTCATACATATAAGTATTATAAATAGCCACATTATACTGCTGCGATAATTTTGTATTTATAACAATACGCATAGTTTGCAAATGTATAGTATGAAGTATTAATGGCTATTTTATATAAAAATTGGTTCAATACTTTTTTATAGAAAAGTGTCATCTACCGCCTTTGTAAATAGCTATTTGTTTGCTAAAAAAGGAAATTATATTTTTTATCATGTTAGCTGTTAGGTACTTACTTATTTTTACACCCATACTATGACATATTTTAACTTAAACGACTCACTTAATTTTTTATCTAAACTTACTATTCGTAGGTCATGGAATGCTTTTAAAGTATTGCTAAGTTATCAACTTACTAAACTGTTAAGTAAACCTATTCAATGGGGTTATCCTATGTCTATTTCTTTTGAGCCAACTACAAGTTGTAATCTTCGTTGCCCTGAATGTCCCAGTGGTTTAAGGCAATTTTCCAGACCAACAGGAATGTTAAAGCAAGATTTTTTTTCAAAAACAATAGATGAAATTTATAAAGAGTTGATGTACCTAATTTTTTATTTTCAAGGTGAGCCATATTTGAATCCTAATTTTTTAGATATGGTAAAATATGCACATGATAAAGGTATATACACAGCAACCAGCACCAATGCCCATTACATGACAGATGCAAATGCAAAAAAAACAATAGAAAGCGGTTTAGATAGATTAATTATTTCTATAGATGGCACTACACAAGAAGTGTATCAACAATATAGAAGAGGAGGTAAATTAGAAAAAGTAATAGAAGGAGCTAAAAATATTGTAAAGTGGAAAAAAGAAATGAATAGTAAAACGCCTTTTATTATTTTTCAATTTTTGGTAGTAAGACACAATGAGCATCAAATAGAAGATGTGAAAAAATTAGGAAAAGAAATAGGAGTGGACCAAGTTCGTTTTAAAACAGCACAGGTATATGATTATGAAAATGACCCTAATAATTTAATACCAACTATTGAAAAATATAGTCGTTATAAAAAAGATAGAAAGGGAAATGCTACAATTAAAAATGGAATGGCAAACCATTGTTGGAGGTTATGGCAAGCCAATGTAATAACATGGGATGGTAAAGTTGTGCCTTGTTGTTTTGATAAAGATGCCACACATCAATTAGGCGATTTGACCAATCAAGGATTTAAAGATATATGGCACAATAAGCAATACAAACAATTTAGGTCTGCCATTACTAAAGGACGAAAAAATATAGATATTTGTGCTAATTGTAGTGAAGGGTTAAGGGTTTGGGAAAAAGGGTAGGGAAATTATTTTTACAATTCAGCTAAAAGGTATAGCTTAGTGGCATAAAATATACTGCTGCTATGAAACACTTACTCCTTACACTCATTATGCTATTGTACATAACAACTTTTGTACAAGCACAAACCGTTGCTATTGATGCTCCTTTATTTGGTACCAGTGGCAATGTAGTAACAGGCACTTCTAACTATGCTGCTTCAGAAGCTATTTATTATGATTCGGAAATTGGTTCAAATAATTTTACTACTGCAGCAACAGCTATTAACAGAATTGAATTTAGTGTAAATGCAATAGGCACAAGTACTAATTTCAATAATTTTAGAATCTATATGCAAAATGTTCCTGCTTCTATTACAACATTTGCTACAGGAACATATACTACTACTGGTTATACTATGGTGTACAATGGTAGTATTACTATCAATACAACAGGATGGATAGGCGTTAATTTATCTACAACTTTTATAAGAAATGCAGGAGATAACTTGCAAATTTTAATTGAAAGAGCAGATGGAGTAGCACATGCTAATTTTTCTTTTAACTGTGTAAATGAACAATCTGCTCCTACAAATACCAGAAGGTATAATGGAGCATCTGCATTAAGTGGTTCTACTCAATTAACAACTTCTCTTTTTAGAGCATCTATTCGTTTAAAGCATACTATACCTGATGACTTATCAGTAGATAAAATTGAAACTCTTGGCAAAGTTTCTTCAGAGTATGGAACGCCCTATACTGTAAAAGCGATTGTAAGTAATCAAGGTACAAATACAAAACCAAGTGGTACAGTTGTTTCCTTAAATATATCAGGTGCAAATTCATTTACTGATACAAAAACTATTGCTACAAATTTGGCACCAGGTGCTTCCTATACTGTAACTTTTAATCCTATAACCAATTTAACTGCTACAGGAAACAATACAGTATCTGTATATGTTCCTGCTGATGGAAATATTGACAATGATACTGCAAAATATAATCAAGAAGTAACTTATGACAGATTTGGCTATTTAGATACCAGCATTGCAGTTTCAAGTATTGGCTATAATGCAGGTTCTGGTTTTTTACTAAATAAGCACAAGTTTTCAAGTTCAATTCTAATTACAGGAATAAGGGCTTTTATCAGGTCAAAAAACAATACAATGTTTGGTGTAGTTTGTGATTCTATGGGAAATATTATAGGACAAACACCAGACTATACTTTGCAAGTAGCAGATAGCAATACCTATGTTACGTTTAATTTTACTGCACCAATTTCTATTTCTAAAGATTCCTTGTTTTATATAGGTATTGCTCAAAAAGCAGGTACTTATGGATATTATCCTTTAGGCTCTCAAAGAGAAACGCCAGCAAGAGAAAATACATTTGCAGGTATTTCTGGATTAACAGGGGGTAGTATTTCGTTTTATACAACACTTGGTAGGTTTATGATTGAGGGTATTGCTATGAAGTCATTACCATTAACATTAGCTTACTTTAATGGTAGGGTTATCAACAACAAAGTAGAACTAACTTGGGCTACTTTAACAGAAACAAATACAAGTCTATTTGAAATAGAACGATTAGATAATCTTTCAGATAAATGGCAAACAATAACTAAAATAAAAGCAAGTGAAAACTCATCTTCTATCAAACATTATATTGCTTATAATAATGATGTAAAAAAAGGAAAATATCAATATAGGTTAAAAATGATTGATAAAGATGGCTCTTTTGCCTATAGCCCTATTGTTGCATTAGAAGTAAATGATAAAAATATATTTGTGCTACACCAAAACTATCCTAACCCAGTAAGAAAAAACACACAAATAAACTATCAGATACCAACAGAAGGAAAGGTAATTATTGAATTATACAATCAAGAAGGTAAAAAAATAACTACTTTACTAAATCAGCAACAAGTAGCAGGTAATTATAATGTAACTATCAATACAACTCAATTAAGGTTAATTACAGGTAATTATCAATATAAAATAATGGTAACAGGAGCTAAAAATGAACTGTTATATACTGCTACAAAAACTATGGTAGTAATACAGTAAGTATAGGTTGATTGTTCTGTTTTTATATCTGTTCAAAGCCCCATTATGGGGCTTTGAATATTTTAGTCAAAACCCAATAAAAATTTTCTAAAAAAAATTTGTTACTCTCAATTTTACACTATCTTTACACCGCTATTCAATTAATTTATTTTAAAATAAAATTTATGAAAAAAATTTACCTTTTATTGGTTGCTATTGCATTGCATGTTTCAGGCATTGTAACAGCCCAGGTAAACTCTCTTACAGAGGGTTTTAATGCTCCTTCACCAACGGGATGGGTTGCTCAGAATTTAAGTACTAATGCTTCTGCAAATACATGGACATCAGGTAGCGCATCTGCTGCAAGTGGTGCTATTACTCCTAAAGCAGGTGCTGGCTTTGCTGTAATCAATTATACTGCTATTGCCTCTGGTTCAGGTACTATTAGTAGCTGGTATATTTCTCCACAGGTAAACCTAAAAGATGGTGCTGCTATATCTTTTTATACTATGGCTCCATCTCCATCTTATCCAGATAGACTTCAAGTAAGATTAAGTGTTTCTGGTGCAAGTACCAATGCTGGTTCATCTCCAACAGATGTGGGAGACTTTACTATATTAGCTTGTGATGTTAATCCTACTTTATCTGATGATGTAACCAGTACAGGGGGCTGTGGTAATCCATATCCTACAACTTGGACTAAATATACCATTATTGTATCAGGCGTTGGTGCTACTCCAGTTGCAGGAAGAGTTGCTTTCAGGTACTTTGTTGATGATGGAGGTCCAAATGGTAACAACTCTAACATAATTGGATTAGATGAGTTTGAATACGCTCAAGCACCTATAAACAATGATTTAGCAGTACAAAGTGTTTATTCTTTGGGTAAGTACCCTGTAGGCTCGGCTGTTAATAGTGCAACTACAGCAGTTGTTTTAAATAACGGTGGAAGCACATTAACTAATGTACCGGTTACACTTTCTGTTACTGGAGCTAATACACATAACTCTACAGAATATGTCAGTAGCTTGGCTCCAGGGGCAACAGCTACACTTACATTTAGCAGTTATGCACCTACTAATACAGGAGTGAATACTCTTACAGTATCTGCTCCTTCTGATGACAATAATGCAAACAATAGTGCTTCTTTTATACATAGAACTGTTATTGATACTATAGCACATTTTACTGACTCAGCTTCAACAGGTAGTATTGGTTATAATACTGGGACAGGAAATATTTGTGCTAAATATTCATTCAATCAGGTAAGTAATATAACGAAGATTGTAGTGTCTATTGCCAATAATCCTGCAAGTGTAGGGAAGTCTATAAGAGGTGTTGTATTTACTGCTACGGGCACTATTATAGATTCAACAGATATATATGTTATTCAAAGTGGAGATATTAATAAGGTTATTGCCATACCATTTATAACCCCTGTTCCTGTTGATGCTAATACTGATTATTTAATAGGTATTCTTCAACTTGCAGGAACCCCTGGATATTACCCTATAGGTGCACAACCAGAAGTGCCAACTAGGTCTAATATTTACTATTCAGTTACACGTGGTGGTGGTACACCTTCTATGACTAATACTCTTAATCGTCTTATGCTTGGTGCTATATTTTCGAATGCAGCAACTCCTGTTACATTTACTTCTTTCACAGGAGAAAAATCAGGTAATCGTAACATACTTTCATGGACAACAGCTACAGAAGCCAATAATAAAGGTTTTGAATTACAACGTAGTGTAAATGGAATAGAATTTAGTACTGTTACGTTTATACCAAGTAAAGCCGAAAATGGTACAAGTAATGTTGAGTTGGCTTATACTTATACTGATAAAGCAAGCTCCACCAATATTTACTACCAATTAAAACAAATAGATAAAGATGGTAAATATGCTTATTCCAATACTGTGGTAATTAAAGGAGAAAAGCCAACCAGATTTGATATAGTAAATATTTATCCTAATCCAGCTAAAGATAGATTAAGTGTAACCGTTACTGCTCCTAAAGCATCACAAGCTACACTAACTATTACCGATATGACTGGTAAAATTGTAATGCAACAAAACAATCAGTTAACATTGGGAGAAAACAATATTTCTATTAATGTAGTAGCATTAAATACAGGTAATTACATTATTAAATTATCTTGTGCAGATGGTTGCGAATCTTCTATTCAGAAATTTATTAAACAATAATTTTTGTATAGTAATCATACCAAAAATAGAGGCTGCCTTAGGCAGCCTCTATTTTTATAGATAGTTCTTATGTCTTTACAATAAATTAAAATATTGAGTAGCCATTCGTTGCACTTCTGTACCAATAGCCAAAGAAGCTGTAGCAGCAGGTGATGGTGCATTTAAAATATGCAAAGCATTGCCTTGATGTTCTATTTTAAAATCATCTACCATTTTTCCTTCTTGAGATAGTAGCATAGCACGTACACCAGCCCTTCCTGGTTTTATATCTTTCATTTCTAAACTTGGAATTAAAGCCTGTAATCTTTGAAGAAATAATTTTTTAGAAAATGCTCTTCTATATTCATCTAATCCAAAACGCCAATTATCAAAAAAGAATTTCCATGTACCACCAAAACCAAAAGCCTCTACTGTATCTTTTAAAGAAAAATCTGTTTTACCATATCCTTCTCGTTTAAAAACAAAAACAGCATTTGGCCCACACTCTGTATCTCCATTAATCATTCTTGTAAAATGTACACCCAAAAAAGGATATTTAGGATTAGGCACAGGATAAATTAAATTCTTTACTTTATGTATTCCTTCTTCTGTTAGTTCATAATAATCTCCTCTAAAACCAATAATTTCTGCATCAGTTTTTACACCTTCTTTTCTTGCAAGTCTGTCAGATTGCAAACCACCACAAGTAATTACATATTTTGTATCAAAATTTCCTTGATTAGTAATAACAGTTGTGCAATCTGTATGTTTTTCAAAAGCTGTTACTTCATGCTTGGTAAGAACTTTACTATGTTTAAATGTAGCATGAATTAATGCTACATATTTTTCTGCTACATCAGCATAGTTTATAATACCTGTACAAGGCACCCAAATACCTTCTATACCTGTGCAATAAGGCTCTATTTCTTTTATTTGATTGGCATTAATAAGTTCTATTCCTTCTACTCCATTTTGCAATCCATTATTAAATACTTTGTGCATGTGGTCTAATTCAGCTTGTTTGGTAGCTACAATTACTTTACCACAAATGTCATGTTGTATATTATGCTCCTTAGCAAAAGCTACTAACTCCCTTCTTCCATCTACACAATTTTTAGCTTTATAAGAACCTGGCTTATAATAAATACCAGAGTGAATAACTCCAGAATTACGACCTGTTTGATGTGCTGCAACTTTTGCTTCTTTTTCAAGAACCAATATTTTCTTTTCAGGATATTGCCTATTTATTTTAAAAGCAGAAGCCAATCCTACTATTCCTCCACCTACAACTATTATATCATATTGTTCATTTGACATATATTCTTATCAATAAAAGGTTACAAATATGCTTTCGGTATTACAAAGGTAATTGATACTATTTTGCCTAAGGCAATACCTCTATACAAAATTTTGTCAATAATCCGAACTCCCTTACATTTGCATTGGAAAAAATAACAACTGAAAGGAACGAAGTCGTTCCTTTCTTTTTTATCAGTATGCCATCAAATACACAATTACAAACAATAGAGCAACTTCTACATGGTTTATTACAAGATGAACCAACCTATTTTTTGGTTCAATTACGCATAAAACCTACTAATAATATAAAAATATTTTTAGATGGCGATAATGGCATTACCATAGAGAAGTGTATCAGTTTTAATAGAAAATTATATAAACTAATAGAAGAAGCAGGCTTATTTTCTGATGGCGATTATAGTTTAGAAGTTTCAAGCCCTGGCGTAGGAGAACCTTTAAAATTACATCGTCAATATGTAAAAAATATAGGCAGATGTATAGAAATTGTTTTTAATGACGATACCAAAAAAGAAGGAAAATTATTAACAGTAACAGACGATACTATTACAATAGAATATACAGAAGGAAAAGGAAAAAAAGCTATAACACAACAAAATGTAATTTCATTTACTAATATAAAAACAACCACAGTTCAAATTAAATTTTAGCAACGTAAAAGCACCAACAATGTGCTTTGGTTTAAAACTTAAATAATATGAAAAGTATTAACTTAATAGACGCCTTTCAGGATTTTAAAGATGCAGAAAATCTTGATAGACCAACCCTGATGAAAGTGGTAGAAGATGTATTTAAAACACTTTTACGCAAAAAATATGGCTCAGATGAAAACTTTGATGTTATTGTAAATGCTGAAAAAGGAGATTTAGAAATTATAAGAAGAAGAATGATAGTAGAAGATGGAGAAGTAATAGACCCTTTATCTGAAATAGCTTATAAAGATGCAATAAAAATAGAACCAGATTTTGAAGTTGGTGAAGAACTGTATCAAGAGGTTAATTTAAGCGATTTTCATAGAAGAGCTATTTTAGCAGCTAAACAAACATTTGCAAGTCGTATCAATGACCTAAAGAAAAATGTATTAATTAAAAAATATGCTGACCGAATAGGAGAAATAGTCAGTGCAGAAGTATATCAAGTTTGGAAAAAAGAAGTTTTATTATTAGATGAAGATGGTAATGAATTAATTTTACCAAAATCAGAACAAATACCACAGGATTATTTCAAAAAGGGAGAACCAATACGTGCAGTTGTAGAAAGAGTAGATATGAAAAACAATACTCCTGTAATTATACTTTCAAGAACCAGTAATAAATTTTTAGCTAAATTACTTGAAATAGAAGTACCTGAAATATTTGATGGATTAATAACCATTAAAAATATAGTAAGAGAACCTGGTGAAAGAGCAAAAGTAGCAGTAGAAAGCTATGATGATAGAATAGACCCTGTAGGTGCTTGTGTAGGTATGAAAGGAAGTCGTATTCATGGAATAGTTCGTGAATTAAAAAATGAAAATATTGATGTAATAAATTACACTGCCAATATTCAGTTACTAATTCAACGTTCTTTAACACCTGCAAAAATCAGCTTTATGAATTTAGATAATGATAAAAAACAAGCTGATGTTTATTTAAAAGCAGACCAAATATCATTGGCCATTGGAAGAAGAGGTGTAAACATTAAATTAGCTTGTGAATTGACAGGTTATGAAATAGATGTTTATAGAGAAGATGAAGAACAGGTAGATGAATTTGATGTAGATTTAGATGAATTTAGCGATGAAATAGAACAATGGATTATAGATGAATTTAAACGAGTAGGTTGCGATACAGCACAAAGTGTATTATCTTTATCTGATGACGAATTAGAAAGAAGAACAGATTTAGAAAAAGAAACTATTATAGAGATAAGAAAAATATTACAATCAGAATTTGATAAAGATGAAGTAGAATAGTATAAAGCTATACTATACAATAAATGTTTACACAAACATTTGGCTTAAAAGCCAATCAATAAAGGCAAATTAAATATAACTGAATGTCAGAAATTAAATTACCAAGATTATTAGCAGCAGCTAAAGAATTTAATATAGGTCAAGATACCTTAGTAGATTTTTTAGTTAAAAAAGGATTTGATAAAGATGAACTAAAGCCCACAGCAAAGCTTTCAGAAGGGATGTATTTTGCCCTACAAACAGAATTTCAAAGCGATAAAGCAGCAAAATCTAAAGCGGACCAAGTTGAAATTCCAAAAACAATTATAGCAGAGGTAAAAAAGAAAAAAGAAGAACCTATTATTACAAAAGAAGAACCAGAAAAACCTGCTCAAACAAATACACCAGTTCAAACAGAAGAAACGACCACTGATAAAAAAGAACAACCTGTAGCTACTACTGATATTAAAATAGATGCACCAGAAATTGCTGTTCCTAAAATTGTAGATAAAATTGATTTATCTACAATAGACTCTTCTACCAAACCTAAAAAAACAGCCAAGAAAAAAGAAGAACCAAAAGCAGAAAAACCAAAGAAAACAAAGAAAGAAGAAAAAGAGCCTACGCCAAGTGAAGCTACACTAACTACTATAGAGCAAGAAACTATTGCACCAACAACTGAAGCTACACCAGCACCATCAATTATTGAAAACATAGAAGTAGAAAAAATTTCAGGACCAAAAATTGTTGGAAAAATTACACTTCCAATAGATAGCGATACAAGACCAAAAACTACAGGAAAAGAAGAACACAGAAAACGCAAAAGAATAGTAGTAGATAAAAAAGCAGGTGGTAACATTAAACATATAGATTTTAGAAAAGAAGGAGATAATCAAACTGCAAAAGGAGGAGGAGGGCAACATAAGTTTGGACAACAACAAGGAGGTAGAGGTCATCATCAAAGAAATAAAAATGCAGGAGGTAGAGGAAGACAAGACAATCGTCGTGTTGTAGAAAAAGAAATTGATGCTAAAGAAATACAAGACAAAATAAAAGAAACACAAGCCAAACTTGCAGGTGCAAGTGGAAGAGGCAAAAGCCTAAAAGCAAAATATAGAAGAGAAAAAAGAAAAGAAGCTGCTGAAGCCAATGAAGGAACAGCAATAACTGATAATAAATTACAAGTAACAGAATTTGTTACTGTAAGTGAATTAGCCAACCTTATGGATGCTAATTTTACTGATATTATTAGCAAGTGTATGGGCTTAGGATTAATGGTTTCTATTAACCAACGCTTAGATGCCGAAGTAATAGAATTAGTAGCAAGTGAATTTGGTTTTGAAGTAGAATTTACCAATATAGATGATGTAGAAGAAGATGATGAAGATATTGAAGACAATCCAGAAGATTTAGTTTCACGTTCTCCTATTGTAACTATCATGGGACACGTAGACCATGGTAAAACATCTTTATTAGATTATATTAGAAATGCAAGTGTAGTAGCAGGTGAAGCAGGAGGAATAACACAGCATATAGGTGCTTATGAAGTTACACTTCCTTCAGGAAAAGCCATTACATTTTTAGATACTCCTGGGCACGAAGCATTTACAGCCATGAGAGCAAGAGGTGCTAAAATTACAGACATTGCAGTTATTGTAATTGCAGCAGATGATGCTGTAATGCCTCAAACAAAAGAAGCCATTAGCCATGCTCAAGCTGCTAATGTGCCTATGATTTTTGCTATTAATAAAATAGATAAAGAAAGTGCCAATCCTCAAAAAATATATGAGCAACTTTCAAACATGAATGTATTAGTAGAAAGTTGGGGGGGAAAATACCAAAGCCAAGAACTAAGTGCTAAGAAAGGATTACATGTAGAAGAATTGTTAGAGAAAATTTTATTAGAAGCTGAATTATTAGACTTAAAAGCCAATCCTGATAGAGAAGCATCTGGTACAATTATAGAAGCCTCTTTAGATAAAGGACGTGGCTATGTAGCTACTATTTTAGTACAAAATGGAACATTAAAACAAGGAGACATTATTGTTTCTGGACAACATTTTGGTAGAGTAAAAGCCATGTTTAATGAACGTAATCAGCGTGAACAAGAAGCACCCCCATCTACCCCTGTAGTAATATTAGGATTAAATGGAGCACCTCAAGCTGGTGAAAAGTTTAAAGTATATGCTGACGAATCTAATGCAAAAGAAATAGCTACCAAACGTTCTCAAATTCTGCGTGAACAAGGATTGCGTGCCAGAAAACATATAACATTAGATGAAATAGGCAGACGTTTAGCATTAGGTAATTTTAAAGAATTAAATATCATTATAAAAGGTGATGTTGATGGTTCTGTAGAAGCATTGAGCGATAGTTTACAAAAACTTTCTACACCCGAAATTGCTGTAAGCATTGTATTAAAAGCTGTAGGACAAATTTCTGAAAGTGATGTTTTATTAGCTGCTGCATCTGATGCTATTCTTATAGGATTTAATGTTCGTCCTTCATCTCAAGCAAATAAATTAGCAGAAGCAGAAGGTGTACAAATTAAACAATACTCTATTATCTATAATGCTATAGAAGAAATTAAAAACGCTATGGAGGGTATGCTTGAACCTAAAGTAGAAGAAAAAGAAGTAGCCACTGTAGAAATTCGTGAAGTATTTAGATTTGATAAAGCCATAGTAGCTGGTAGCTATGTAACAGAAGGAAAAATTAAAAGAGAACATAAAATTAAAGTGTTTAGAGATGGTATATTAGTATTTCCTCGTCAAGAAGGTGCTTATGCAGAACTTGGTAGTTTAAAACGTTTTAAAGATGATGTGAAAGAAGTAAATAATAATTATGAGTGTGGTATAACTATTAAAGGTTTTACAGATGTACAAGTAGGCGATACTGTTGTAGCTTATGAAGAAGAAGAAATAAAAAGAACACTGTAAAACAGTAGCTATATAATTACAGATTTTGTTCTATAAAAAATACTGTGGGCTTAAAATAAAAATAGTTGGGTTTGTAAACCCAACTATTTTTTATGAGGTACTGCTAAAAAATGTTTCTATACCACCACATTTATCATTTTATTTTTTACATAAATAATTTTCTTAGGTTGTTTACCTTCTAACCATCTTTGTACTACCTCATTAGCTAATACAACAGGCTCTACATCTTTCTGTTCTGCATCTATAGGAAAAATAAGTGTAGTACGCATTTTACCATTAATACTTATAGGATATTCTTTGCTGCTTTCTGTAGTATAAACAGCATTATATACAGGGTAAGTGGCATCTAATACAGAACCTTCATTGCCTAACACATGCCATAATTCTTCTGCAATATGTGGAGCATAAGGCGTTAAAAGAATCAACACTTGTTCTAAAACAGCTTTTTTGTAGCATTTTAAATCAGATAGTTCATTAATACAAACCATGAATGCACTTACTGCTGTATTGTAAGAAAAACGTTCTGTGTCTTCATCAATTTTTTTGATGGTTTTGTGTAATACTTTCAGTTCTTCCGGTGTAGGAGCATCATTTGTCCAAATGGGTTTTCCGTCAATATGTTGCCCATCTTTAAAAGTGCTTTCACTATAAAATAAACGCCACAGTTTTTTTAAGAAACGATGCACACCTTCAATACCTTTTGTGTCCCAAGGTTTGCTTTGCTCAACAGGACCTAAAAACATTTCATACATTCTAAAAGTATCTGCTCCATATTGTTCACATAAATCATCAGGATTAATAGTATTGTATTTGGATTTGGACATTTTTTCTACTTCTGCTCCGCATAGATAAATTCCAACACTATCTCCTTTATCCATATCTGAAAGTGTTAAGTAGGTTATAAATTCAGCATTACGGTATTCGGGTTTCCAATTTTTGAACGCTTCTATATCTAAAATATTACCATCAACAATATTTACATCAACATGTAATGGTGTTATATTAAGTAAATCAAATCCGTTATCGTTAATATATTCAACAAAGTATTCCGATTTTGATAAAATTTTTGCAAATTCAATATTATTGATAACATGTGTTTCATAATCTCTTATATAATTGTATGAAACAAAAACCCCTTCTGACCATTTTGTTTTAACCCCAAGTTGTTTTCCAAGTTGCACCCTATACACATATCTGCTACTCCCTTGTATCATTCCCTGATTTACCAATTTTTTAAACGGTTCATCAAAACCAATATAACCTAAATCAAACAACACTTTTGTCCACATACGACTATACAACAAATGTCCAACAGCATGTTCTGTACCACCAATGTACAGGTCAACGCTGTTCCAATAATCAGTTGCCTGTCTGCTTGCAAATTCTTTGTCGTTTTTGGGGTCTGCGTAACGTAAAAAATACCAGCTGCTGCCTGCATAACCCGGCATGGTGCTGCTTTCCCTTCTGCCTTCAGGGGTATTAATCCAATCTTCAATATTGGCTAAAGGACCTTCTCCTTCAGGACCGGGACTATATTTATCTACATGAGGCAATTCTAAAGGCAATGTATTTTCATCAAGTGCAACAGGTACACCATCTTTCCAGATAATAGGAAAAGGTTCGCCCCAATAACGTTGTCTGCTAAAGCCTGCATCTCTCATTTTATAATTTACCTTTCTTTTACCAATATCCCAATCTTCTATTTTTTGTAATGCTACTTCAACAGCTTCTTTCATTTGTAAACCATTTAAAAAATCGCTGTTCTCTAATATTACTTCTTTAGAAGGATTGGCTTCGTTGCCATTGAAATACTTACCAATAATATTGGTAATAGGTATATTAAAATGTTTGGCAAATTTAAAATCACGTTCATCGCCACAAGGAACAGCCATTATTGCTCCTGTGCCATAACCTGATAAAACATATTCACTTATCCAAATAGGTATTTGTTTATTGCTAAAAGGATGAATAGCATAAGCACCAGTAAATACACCTGAAATATTTTTTTCTGCTTGTCGTTCTCTATCACTTCTACTTTTTACATAAGTAATGTAGTCTTCTACAGCTTTTTTTTGTTCAGCAGTTGTAATGCTTTCAATGATTTCATGTTCAGGAGCAAGTACCATAAAATCTACACCAAAAATAGTATCAGGGCGGGTGGTGTAAACTACTAAATCTCCAACTTCCAACTTCCGACTTCCAACTTTAAACTTTATCTCTGCTCCCTCACTTTTGCCAATCCAGTTGCGTTGCATTTCTTTCATGCTTTCGCTGAAACTCACTTTTTCTAAACCTTCTAATAGTCTATCGGCATAAGCTGTAATTCTTAAATACCACTGACGCATTTTCTTTTTTACAACAGGATGTCCACCACGTTCACTTACACCATTGACTACTTCATCATTTGCCAAAACTGTTCCTAATGCTTCGCACCAATTTACTTCGCCATAAGCAGAGTGGGCTAACCTACGTTTCATTAGCCATGTTTCTTTTTCTGTTGCAGAAAAATTATTCCATTGTTTTGCTGTAAAATGTTTACTGCCTTGTGTAGCATATTTTTCTATCAGTTCTTTAATAGGTTTTGCTTTTTTTTGTGTATTGCAGAAATAGCTATTGTACAATTCTAAAAAAATCTTTTGTGTCCATTTATAATAGTTAGGGTCGCTGGTTTGTACTTCTCTACTCCAATCATAACAGAAACCAATTTTATCTAATTGTTTTTTAAATGTGGCAATATTTTTTTTAGTAGTTTCGGCAGGGTGCTGACCTGTTTCAATAGCATATTGCTCTGCTGGTAAACCAAAACTATCAAAACCCATAGGATGCAGTACATTAAAGCCTTTCAGGCGTTTATAACGGCTGTAAATATCACTTGCAATGTACCCTAAAGGATGCCCAACGTGCAAACCTGCACCACTTGGATAAGGAAACATATCCAACACATAATATTTAGGCTTATCACTTACATTGCTTACCCTGTAAGCATTAGTATCTTTCCAATGCTGCTGCCATTTTTTTTCTATTTCACGAAACTTATATTCCATTGCTTAATAAATGCTTTGTTTTATTAGAACAAGTATAATTAAAATATTTTTTTGCTTCATCAAAGAACAGAACTTTGAACGGAGCGTCGCCATTGCAGTTACATTATTTTTCTATTGCTGGTTACATAAAAAAATTTCTTATAAAGTAATGTATCTGCATAACCTTAATGTTTTTATAAACTTTATACACACTAAGGTTATATGTTGTGGCAAATGTAAGTGATTGCCTACATTTGTTAGCATAAAGTAAAATCATGTCAGCAGTAGGAAAATCATCATTAAAACGGGGTCGTCCAAGTTATATTTATAGTATTGTAGGGGTAGCATTGGTATTACTTATGATGGGTATTGTAGGGTGGATGTTTTTGAATAGTAAATCAATGACAAAAGTGTTTAAAGAAGATGTAAAGATTAGTGTTTATCTGCGTACTATGAATAAAGATACTATTAGTCAGATACAGCAATTTATTGCTTCTCAACCATATTCAAAAGATGTACGTTATATAGATAAAGAAGAAGCTAAAAAAATATGGAATGAAGAAAATAATGAAGATTGGGCTCAATTTTTAGATGTAAATCCATTGCCTGAGAGTATAGATTTTTTTGCAAAGGCAGAGTATGTAAATAGAGATAGTTTAGAAGTAATTCAAAAAAATATTTATGCTGCTTTTCCTTATCAAGTTACAGAAGTAAATTATCCGCCTGTATTGGTTAATAATTTAGATGCTAAGGCTAAACAAGTTGGACTTGTTATAATGGTTATTGCCATTATTTTAGGAGTAGTGGTTATTATAAGCATTGACAATACTATAAAATTAGCCATGTTTAGCAATAGATTTTTAATTAAAACTATGCAAATGGTGGGAGCTACCAGAAGTTTTATAGCCAGACCAATGAATGTAAGAGCCATTATTAATGGCGTTATTAGTAGTAGTATAGCAGTAGTACTATTGTTTATTTTAATTATGTGGGCAGAAAGTTATTTTCCTGAAATGAAAAAAATAAGGGATATAAAACTTACTGCTATTCTTTTTGCCTGTATTTTTTTTGTAGGTATTGCTATAAGTGTATATAGTACTCATAGAAGTGTGTTGAAATATTTGAAAATGAAATTAGATGATTTGTATTAAGTAGTAAATAAAGTTTATAAAGAGTAAGAAACCTTCACTAAATAACTTGTTATTGTTTTAAGGCGATAGCCTTTCTAATGTCCAAATGTTGTTGTGTAAAGTGTATTGAATTCTATCGTGCAAACGGCTTGGTCTTCCTTGCCAAAATTCTACTAAATTTGGTTTTACACAATAGCCACCCCAATAATCTGGTCTTTCAATAGTACTATCTTTAAAAATTTCTGTATATCTTTTTACATTTTCTTCTATTACTTGTCTGTATGGAATAATAGAACTTTGATGAGATGCCCATGCACCAATTTTACTTGCATCTGGTCGGCTATTAAAATATGCATCATTCTCGGCATTGCTTACTTTTTCTGCAATACCTTCTATTCTTATTTGCCTTTCTAATTCTTTCCAAAAAAATACTAAGCATACATGAGGGTTTTGTGCTATTTCTTTTCCTTTATCGCTTTGATAATTGGTAAAAAAAACAAATCCTTCATCGCTATAATCTTTTAACAAAACAATTCTTGCACTTGGACTTCCTTTAGCAGTAACAGTTGCTAAGGTCATTGCATTTACTTCTTCTATATGGCTAATGATAGCATCATTCCACCAACGTGTAAATTGTATAAAAGGATTTATAGCAGCATCTTTTTCTGAAAACGAAGCCATTTTATAATCTGTTCTAATACTTGATATAGAAGTATTCATTTTATTGTATTAAATATGTTCAGGGCAAATTTATTTTAATTTTAATTATGTTTCTCTCTAAACAACAATTTTAATTATTCGGCAATCTATTTTTTATAACATAGTACATTTGATAGTATGAACTTAAAGAAAAAAGCTGTTTTTAATTGGAGTGGAGGAAAAGATGCTGGTTTAGCACTTCAACAAATATTGATTAGTAATGAATTTGACATTGTATCGTTATTAACAACTATTGAAGAGCCAACAACTTTATCTTCTGTACATGCTATTCCTGTAGAAATTTTATTGCAACAAGCAAAAAGTATGAATATGCCTCTTTATACTATTTCAGTAGCAAAAGATTTGAGTAATTATCATCAAAAAATGACTGAGGCTGTAACTTATTTTAAACAGCAAGGTGTTACTCATTTTATTTTTGGCGATTTGGCAGCATCTGATATAAAAACATATAGAGAAAATTTTTTCCATTCTTTGCATATAGAAGTTGTAGAACCTCTTTTGCACAAAACTTCAGAAGAAGTTATTCAGGATTTTTTAGCTTCAGGAATGAGAGCCAAAATAATTGTAGTGAATGCAGCTAAATTGAATAAGGAATTTGTAGGCAAAGAATTAAATAAACAAACTATTGAATCTTTTCCTACAGATATAGATGTTTGTGGAGAGTATGGAGAATATCATACATTGGTATTTGCAGGCAATTTGTTTAAAGAAGTAATTGCTTTTTCTATTATTGATGTTCAGAAAATTGCTTACAATATTCAATTAGATAATAATGAAAATACTATTGTAGAATATTGGCAAGCACTTATAACTACTTAGTTTTTATTGATAATGTCGGTCAAAAATTTTTCTATTGTTTTTTTGATATTCGTAGTAGATGAACGATGGTTGTTTATTAAAATGGAAAATACTAACTCTTTGCCTTTTTTGGTAGTAATGAAACCACTTAAAGAAATATTGTTACTAAGTGTACCTGTTTTTGCAAAAATTTTTCCTTTGTAGCGGGTATAATATCCTGATAAAGTTCCTTTATCTCCTGTAGGAAAAATATCTTCTATTCTTTCTTTGCTTATATCATTTTTCATTTGAGTAAGTACCCAAACAAAATCTCTTGGCGTTACTAAATTGTATCTGCTTAAACCACTTCCATCTTCCCATCTTGGTGTATCGGGTATTCCTGCAAATAATTTTTTTAATAACATAGCAATAATATTATTTGTTTTCATTGCTTGCATAGTGTCATTGCCTATTAATTGCAATAAATGTTCAGCATAAAAATTATCGCTTCTTTGCATCATTAATTTTAAAACAGTATCGGTTGGTTGAGATTTTAATTTTTTCCAAACAACATCGCCTACAATATCGGCATCTGTATAATTGATTAATGTTAATAAAGTATCTTGCAATAAATCAATAGAAAGTTTTTCTGAAGTTTTAAAAGGAATATTGGTATTGGTAAATTTTTTATTATCATCTACAAGGCTAAACTGATTGAAAAAATTATCTCTGCCAATAGAAAATTTTCCAAACTGAGTATTGCCATATATGGTTAATGAATCTTTAAACCACTGAGGCATAACAGTTATTTTATTTCCCTCTCTGATAAATTTTACAGTATTGCCATAAATAGGAATTGCAGAAACTTCTGGCATATAACCTGCTTCATAATCATTCCAAGCCCAACCATTACCATAATATTTATTGCTCCAATTAGATTTTATAACGGTAATATTTTCATTTTGTTTAAAAAAATCTATAACAGGATTTTGCTTAAAATCTGGATGAAGCAAAGTAGGGTCTCCTGAAAAACGAACTATATAATTACTATCTTCTTCTGTATAAAATAATCCTGTAATGCTATCTTCTAAATATTTCATAGCTGCATAGCAGGTAAATATTTTCATATTGCTTGCAGGTATAAAATATTTTTTACTTTGATAATCGTACCAATATTTTTTAGTAGCAGGTTCATATATTGCAATACCTACATGTGCATTTGAAAAAATAGAATAATTCTGTAAGCGGTAAGAAATATTTTGTGCAGAAATATTTTTAGTAAAAAATAAAAGGGTTGAAAAAAAGAATAAAAAAATAAATTGTTGTTTTCTAAAAAATATATTTGAGTTTATCATAGTAAAAATTAGTTAATCAATTAAAGAAAAGTCAATATTTAAAAATAAAAACAAAATGAAAACTTAAAAAATTATTCTGTTTCTGTTGGAGAATCTTCCTCTTTTTTAGTGATTAAAATTTTATCAATTCTGTGTTTATCCATATCTACAATTTCAAATTCAAAACCTCTCCATTGCAAGGTATCACCAGTAGAAGGAATTTCTTGTGTGTGGTGTAAAACAAAACCAGCTAATGTATCAAAATCATATTCTTCATCATTTATCCAATCTTCTTTACCAACTTTATGTAAAAAATCTACAAAAGGTATTTGAGCATCTGCCAATAAACTGCCATCTGTTCTTGAGATTATTTCATAATCATCTTCATTTATTTCTGGTATATCGCCTACAATAGCTTCTAAAATATCATTCAATGTTATCATTCCTTCAAGGCTGCCATATTCATTTACAATATAGCAATGGTGTATTTTGGTTTCTTTAAATTTTTCTAATACCTGATAAGCTGTATTATTTTCTGGTACATATAATGGTTGTTTTAAAAGAGAAGCTATGGGTGTTTTGGCACTATTTAAAAATAAATCTTTAACAGATACACTACCTTTTATATTGTCAATATTTCCATCACATACAGGATAAACAGAATAAATATTTTCTGAAAATTTATCTTTTAATTCTTCAATAGTTTTATTAATATCTAACCATATAATATCGCTTCTATGTGTCATTAAAGAAGTAATATTTCTATCACCAAGTCTAAAAACTCTTTCTATAATTTCTTGTTCTGCTTCTTCTATTGCTCCTTGCTCTGTTCCTTCATTAATAATTGCTTTTATCTCATCTTCTGTAACTTGAGAATGATTGGATTGAATTTTGAATAATTTGGTTAAAGCATTGGTAGATTTATTTAATAGCCATATAAAAGGAAAAGTAATGCGTGAAATAAATTTCATAGGAGTAGCAATGATTTTTGCAATAGATTCAGGATTGCTTAATCCTATTCTTTTGGGCAATAGCTCTCCTAATACCAATGTTAAATAAGTAATTATTACTACTACTAAGGCAGTAGCTAATTTATCGCTATATGGTTGTAAAGAATCAAATTGTTGAAGCCAAATAACTACTTGTGTTTTTATTTTTTCTCCAGAAAAAATACCTGTTAAAATACCTATCAGTGTAATACCTATTTGTACTGTAGATAAAAAACTATCAGGATGATTGGCTAATTCTAATGCAGCTTTTGCCTCTGCATCTCCTTTATTAGCTTGTGATTCTAATTTGGCTTTTCTGGAAGATACTAAAGCAATTTCTGCCATAGAAAATAAGCCATTCAAACATATTAACCCTACAATAATTAAAACCTCTGTCATACTATAATAATAAATTGCAAGTTATATCATTTGTTGATTTGTTTTACTTTTTACCATACAACTATTTATTTTTTAGTAGAAAATACCTAACAGTTGTATCATAAATACCCATGTAAGAATACAATGTTTTTGCAAATTAACCTTTACTTTAGCCAATAATTTAGGAGCAGTATTTTTAGAAATTGATTTAATAAAATAATGAATAATACAATTCAACCTATTAAAAAAATTGTCATTATTGGAGCAGAAAGTACTGGTAAAAGTACATTGAGTGAATTGCTTGCACAGCATTATACAACAGAATGGTGTCCTGAATTTGCAAGAGAATATTTATTGACCAATGGCACTAATTATACTTTTGACGATTTAGAAATAATTGCCAAAGGACAGTTAGCTTTAGAAAATGAATATGAAAGAAAAGTAACTGCATCATGGAAAAAAAGTAGTGATAACAATTATGTTAATAGTCAGTCTTTATCGGTTATTCAGCATCCCCCATTACTTTTTATAGATACCAATATGTATGTAATGAAAGTTTGGTGTGAATATGTTTTCAATAAATGTCATCAATTTATTTTAGATGAAATTGTAAACAGAAAGTATGATTTATACTTATTGTGCAACATAGATTTACCATGGGTAAAAGATGAACTAAGAGAATATCCTGATGAGAAACCAAGACAAGAATTACACAAAATATATAAAGACATAATGATAAACCAAACTACAGCTTGGACAGAAATTAGTGGAGGCTATGATGAACGATTAAAAAAAGCAATAAACGCTATAAATAATTTAATTGGCAATAATCAACAAGAGCAATAAAGCATCATTTTGTACTATTTTTTTCTTTCTTCATTATTAACATTTGCACAACAAATTGAACGATTATTTTCGTACATAAAATAAAATTATTCTACTGTAATAAAAAAGCTATGAAGTATTTATTTATTATTTGTTTTTTATCCTTTGTACAAATTGGCTTTACACAACAAAATGCACCTTTATTAAAAGGAAAATTAACCGATACAATAGGCAAACAATCTTTAAAAGATGCTTCTATTACCATATTAAGCCCTAAAGATTCTACTGTAGAAGCATTTGGCTTAGCCAAAACTGATGGAGCATTTGAAATAAAAGGTTTTCCTTTAGGAACTTACTTAATTCAAATAAGTTTTAGTGGATATGAACACTATTTTAAAACAATAACATTCAACAAGCAAAACCCCATAGCAGATTTGGGCATTGTATATATGAAACCATCTGCAACAGAATTAGAAGGTGTAGCAGTTGTTGCAGCTCCTGTACAAATTAAAGGAGATACTACAGAGTTTAATGCCAATAGCTTTAAAACAAAACCCAATGCTACAGCAGAAGATTTATTAAAAAAATTACCAGGGGTACAAGTAGATAAAAGTGGATCTGTAAAAGTGCAAGGACAAACTGTAACACGTGTTTTGGTAGATGGCAAAAGATTTTTTGGCGATGACCCAACTACTGCTACAAGAAATTTACCCAGCGACATGATAGAAAAAGTACAAACCTATGATGCCCAAAGCGACCAAAGTACTTTTAGTGGATTTGATGATGGCAACAGAGAAAAAACCATCAACTTTATTACTAAAAAAGATAGAAAAAAAGGATATTTTGGAAAACTTAGTGTAGGTGCTGGTAATTATGAAAGATATGCTACCAGTGCTAATTTTAATAGGTTTAATGGTAATCAGCAAATATCATTTATAGGACAAGCTAATAATATAAATCAGCAAAATTTTTCTATACAAGATTTGTTAGGCGCTATGAATACCAGTGGTGGTGGTGGTTTTGTTTCAATAAGAGGAGGTGGTAGAGGTGGAGGAATGTTAAATAATTTTATGACACCTAATCAAGCAGGTATTGCAACTACTTGGGCTGCTGGTATTAATTACAATGATGTTTGGAGTTCAAAAACAAGTGTAAGTGGTAGTTATTTTTATAACAATATGAATACTAATAATGACAATGAAAATTATACTGAAACATTTGTAACAAACGATTCTTCTCAATTCAATGATAATAAAACATTTTCAGGAAATACCAATCAAAACCACAGATTTAATTTTGAAATAGACCATAGAATTGATTCTGCAAATTCTATATTAATTCGTCCAAACTTTAGCTATCAACAAAATGACAGACATCAACAAACTGTTTCTGCACTAACAAAAGGAAAATCAATAAACCTAAGCGAAGTACAACAAATAACCAATAACAATAGCCATGGTTATAACTTTAGTACATCTATTTTATTAAGACATAAATTTAAAAAACGTGGTCGTACTATTTCATTAAACCTAACACCTGGGTTTAATAACAACCAATCTGATGGAAATAATATTTCTTACAATAATATTTATGCATCAGGTTTTCCAATAGTAGATACAGTTAATCAAATAAACAGTACAGACAGAGTAGGAAAAAGTTTTAGCAGCAATTTATCTTATACAGAGCCAATAGGAAAAAGAGGGCAAATAGAATTGAGTTATAATTATAATTACAATAAAAATAACTCAGACCAACAAACATTTACTTATAATAAAAACACAGGACAATTTGATATAGTAGTACCTAATCTTACCAATAAATTTGATAATACTATTACCTCTAACAGATTAAATGCAAACTATAGAGAGCAACTAAATAAACAATGGAGCTATACTGTAGGTATGGGTGTGCAATATGCAGAGCTTACAAGTGATAACCAAACTAAAGCAACAAAGCTTAGCAATAATTACACAAATTATTTTCCAAGTTTTCAAATACGTTATAGCAAAAACAGAACTAAAAATTTACGATTTGATTATAGAGGAAGCACCAATGCACCATCTATAACACAATTACAAGATGTAGTAGATAATAGTAACCAACTTTATATTAGAAATGGTAATCCAGATTTAGCACAAGAATTTAGACACAACTTTAGTATATTTTATACCAATTTTAATATTGTAACTTTTAAAAACTTTTTTGTAAGTCTAAATGGAAATCTCACACAAAACAAAATAGGTAATAGTGTTGTACAAAATGTTGGTAATGCACCAATAGTAGTAGATGGTATTACATTAATTCCAGGTGCTCAATACACCAAACCTGTCAATATTAATGGAGCGATGAATGTGTCTGGATTTATTAATTATGGTTTTCCTTTAAAGAAACCAAAATCTAATATAAACCTTACTACTACCTTAATGTATAGTAAAGACATAAACTTATTTAACAACGAAAAAAATTATACCCACAATTATATAATAGGAGAAAGAATAAGTTATACTATGAATATCAAAGAAATTTTTGACCTCAATTTCTCCAGTTCATCTACTTATACATTTGCCAGATATTCTTTAAACAATACTCAAGATGGTGATTATTTTTCTCAAATACTTAGTGTAGAACCAACCTACTCATCAAAGTCAGGATGGATTATTGGTAGTGAGTTTGAACTTACTATGAATAGAGGACAAAGTGCTGGTTATAACCAAACTATTCCATTATGGAATGCCTCTATTGCTAAAACAATTTTCAAGAAAAAAGATGGAGAAATTAAATTGAGTGTATTTGATTTATTAAACCAAAATAAAAGCATTACTCGTACTGTACAGCAAAACTATATTCAAGACACTCGTACTTCTGTGCTAACACGTTATATTATGCTTACATTTACTTACAACCTCAGAAAATTTGCAGGTAAAGAACAAAAAATGCCTCCTTTTATGAGAGGAATGTTTCGTGGTGGTGGACAAATGAGAACAATGAGAATAGGAGGATAATGCTGTTTAGCCTTTAATTATAATTATGAACTTGTTTGGACTTTTATCAATTTAATATACACGAAGCTAAAAAAAGTGAAAGTTGTCAGGTTTTGTCATGTTGAGCTTGTCGAAACATGTAGAAACCGATTAATTGAAGCATATTTTTTAACCTCGCCTTCTACACATTTCGACAGGCTCAATGTGACAAGGCTGACAGCGTTTTTTATTCACAATTCGTAAAAAATTAAAAGCCTAAACAAGTTCTATGTTTATTTTTGATAAAATAAATAATATTGGCATTACTATTACATATTGATACTGCTACAGAAAGTGCAGGTATTTATTTATCAGAAAATAATCAGTTGATAGCATCTGAACAAAACCATGAACAAAAAAATCATGCTTCATTTATTCAGCCTGCTATTCAAAAAATTTTACAACAACAAAATAAATCATTACACAATATTGATGCTGTTTCTGTAGTAAATGGACCTGGTAGTTATACAGGTTTAAGGGTTGGCCTTGCTTCTGCAAAAGGTATTTGTTATGCATTAAATAAGCCTTTAATTACTTTAAATACTTTGCATATAATGGCTTATACTATTCACCATAATATACAACATATTTTACCTGAAAATAATCATTCAACACCAATACTCTATTGCCCTATGATTGATGCAAGACGTATGGAGGTATATTGTGCTTTATACAATCAGCACTTGCAAGAAGTATTTAAACCAACTGCTTTAATTATACATGAACAAACTTTTTCAGAAGAATTAAATCAGCATTATATTGTTTTTAGTGGCAATGGTCATGATAAATTTAAACATATATGTACACATCCTCATGCTATTTATTCAGCTATTACTTACACACAAAATAGCATTATTGCTTTAGCAGAAGAAGATTTTAACAAGAAACAATTTGCAAATTTGCCTTATAGCCAACCATTTTATTTAAAAGAAGTGTACATACCAAGCAAACAAAATATTTAATGTGTAGGCAAAAAAATATGGTTATAAATTATTGTTTATTGATTGCTTTTGCAAATGCCCATAAATCATTAAATCTTGCATCTATAGCTTCATGAGGAAAAGGAATTTCAGGATGTGTAGTTGCTACAAAAACAGTGTGCATACCTGCATTTCTGCCAAATTGCATATCGCTTAATTTATTGCCAACCATAATGCTTTTTGAAAAATCAATAGCAGCAAAATCTTTTTTTGCTTGCAAAGCCATTCCATGATTGGGTTTTCTGTTAGGCGATGTATTTTCTATATCTGAACAATAATAAATTTTATCAATTCTTCCTCCAGCTTTATTAATTTCTTCTAACATATTTTGATGAATGTTATTCAAATCATTTTCTGTCATTAATTTTTTGCCAACACCTCTTTGGTTTGTTACCATAACAATGGTATCAAAGTGTTTGTTTAAAATATGCAATGCTTCTTTTACACCATCATAAAAATGAAATTCTTGCCAATTAAAAATATAGCTTCCATCTTTTTCATGATTAATTACGCCGTCTCTGTCCAAAAACAAAGTCCATGAAGGGTTAATACTTTTTAAGTTCAACATATTGTTTAAAATAATTGCTCTTCTACTAATTGGCAAATAATATGACCCAATAAAATATGAGATTCTTGAATACGTGGAGTGTCTTTGCTGGGAACGTTTATTAAATAATTACATAAGTCTTTCATCTTGCCTCCTGTTTCTCCAGTAAAACCAATAGTTGTAATGTTTTTATTTTTGGCTACTTCAAATGCTTTGATAATATTAGCACTGTTGCCACTTGTGCTTAAACCAATAATTACATCTCCTGCATTGCCAATACCATCTAATAACCTTGCATAAATAACATCATAACTATAATCATTGCCTACTGCAGTAAGATAAGATGTGTTGCAATGCAATGCCTCTGCTGGTAACGCTTTTCTATCTATATAAAAACGCCCACTAAATTCTGCTGCTAAATGTTGTGCATCTGCAGCACTACCACCATTGCCACAAAACAAAACTTTATTACCATTGTTAAAAGCAGTTACAATAATATTTACACAATCGGCAATAGTTTGTTTTATTGTTTCATTTTGTAATAATTGTTGTTTTACATCAATAGATGCTTGAATGATAGAGGTTATTTTATTGTTCATTATGTATTGATTAATTAGTTTATTGATATTTTTTTCTGTGGTCTATCGTCTATGAATATTAAACCACAAACCACAAACCACAAACCACAAACTACAAACTTTATTGTGTTGTCCAAGTTTTTAATCCACTTTTTGTAAATGAATATGGTTTTATAACGCCACCAAAATTTTGCAAAGTATCAATTACTTTATATCTACTATTTGCAGGGCAATAAAAAACCATAAATCCACCACCACCAGCACCACTTATTTTACCTCCTGTGGCACCAGCTTTTTTAGCAGCTTCATAAATATTTTCAATATTACTGTTTGAAATATTGTCTGCCATTCTTCTTTTTTGTTGAAAGCCATAGTCTAATATTTCGCCTATTTCATGCAGCTTTCCTTTCAGTAAAGCCTCTTTCATCATCTTAGCTTGTTCTTTTAATTGATGCATGGCTTCAATACTTTTTTCATTTTTTTGAAGCACATTTTTTTGTTGCTCTTTTATAATAGTAGCACTTTCTCTGCTTGTAGCAGTAAAATACAGTACTAAATTATTTTCTAATTCACTTAAATATTCTGTGCGTATTCTTAAAGGGTTTACAATTACTTTATCATCGGCATAAAACTCCATAAAATTTACTCCACCAAAAGTAGCAGCATATTGGTCTTGTTTTCCTCCTGCTAATTTTAAATCATTTCTTTCTATATCAAAAGCATAATGAGCTATATCATAATCTCCTAAAGGCAATTTTAGCATTTCTACAAATGCACCAATAATGGCTACCACCAAAGTAGATGAAGTACCTAAACCACTACCAGCAGGAGCATCTACATAAGTACTTAGTGTAAAGTTTTGTAGAGAAGAAATACCATAATCTTTTTGAATACGATTGTAAACGCCTTTTGATAAATCTAATACACCATTAATAGGCAACTCTTTTGCAAAATCAAAATGTTGTTCTTCTTTTCTGTCTAATGCTTGAATAAATATTCCACCATTATTGGTTGGCTCTATTGATGCATTAGCACTTAAAGAAATGGTTGCATTAAGAATTGCTCCTCCAAACTCATCACTATAAGGGCTTACATCTGTTCCTCCTCCTGCTAATCCAATTCTTAAAGGTGCTTTACTTCTATATATCATATTTGTTAAATTTAACATTGAGTTTGTTACATTGAATTTGTCACATTGAGCTTGTCGAAATGTGTAGAAGGCGATTTTTAAAATATATATTTCAATTAATCGGTTTCGACAAGCTCAACCTGACAACTTTCGTTTGTTTGAACATTATTTATATTAATATTATACAGTTTAAAGAACTTAAATATTTGAACACTGCAACTCTGCCTCAAAAAACTCCCCCTTTGGAGGATTTATGGGGCTTTTAATAGCTCTCTTTTTCGTTAGGAAAACCTTTGCTCTTAATATCTTGCACATATTGTTGTACAGCATTTGTAGCCAACTCTGCTATATTCAAATATTGACGTAAAAATCTTGGCTTAAATTCTGTATTAATGCCCAACATATCGTGCATAACTAATACTTGTCCATCACAATCTTTTCCTGCACCTATACCAATAGTAGGTATTTGTACACTATTGCTAACTTCTTTTGCTAATGCAGCAGGAATTTTTTCTAACACTACAGCAAAACAACCTGCTTGTTCTAATAATAAAATATCATTTTTTAATTTATTGGCTTCTGCTGCTTCTTTTGCACGAACATTGTAAGTACCAAATTTATAAATGCTTTGAGGTGTTAAACCCAAATGCCCCATAACAGGAATACCAGCACCTACAATTCTTTTTACACTTTCTATTACTTCTTCTCCCCCTTCTAATTTTATGGCATGAGCACCAGTTTCTTTCATTATTCTAATAGCCGATGCAAGTGCTATATCGCTATTGCTTTGATAAGTGCCAAAAGGTAAATCTACTACTACCAAACATCTATTTATGGCACGTACTACACTTTGTGCATGATAAATCATTTGGTCTAATGTAATGGGTAAAGTGGTTTCGTGTCCAGCCATTACATTACTGGCACTATCACCTACCAAAATAACATCTATACCTGCATTATCTATTATTGTGGCAAAAGAAAAATCATACGCTGTAAGCATAGAAATTTTTTCTCCTGCTTGTTTCATTTTTTGTAATGTATTGGTAGTAATTTTTTTTACTTCTTTATGGATAGACATTGGTGAGATGTTGATTTTTTTGTATTGTTTAGTTTATTGGTGTAAAAGTAGCTGTTTTAGTATTTGGGAGTTTCTTTTCAGTCATGATAATTAAAAATTTTCAATTTCAATTCTTTCCCCAATTCCTCAATCTCTAATTCCCAATTTCTAATTCCTACTTTTCTTCACTTACTTCTTCATACAAATTTTGCACCAACCCACCCGTTAAGCCAATTTTGGGAACATAAATTTCTTCTATATCTGCCCAACGCATAATGCTTATGTAAATCTGCAATGCAGGAACAATTACATCGGCTCTATCTTCTTTCAGTTTATATATTCTTATGCGTTCTGCAAGGCTTACAGAAGAAAATTCTTTATAATAATCTTTTAACAATTCCAAGCTTAGTGGTTTACCATCTTTTCTTTTGCTCAATGAAAAAATTTTATTGATATTTCCACCACTGCCAATAGCAGTGATAGGAAGGTTGCTTTTGGTGTTTAGTTTCAGATGTTCTTTTAGTTCGTTCCAATTTTCTTCTGTTACCAGACCTTTCAGTAAACGAATAGTACCAATATTAAACGATTCCTTATATTTCAATTTTCCATCGGCAAAAAAAGTAAGTTCTGTGCTGCCGCCACCTACATCTATATATAGATAAGAGTGTTCTTTGTCTAAGTTTTCTGCAATATGATTTTCATAAATAAAAGCAGCTTCTGCATCGCCACTTATAATTTCTATATCAATACCTGTTTCGGTTTTTACTTTTTTAATAATGTCGCTGCTGTTTGCTGCATCTCTCATAGCACTTGTGGCACATGCTTTTATATACTGTATGTTGTATGCTTTTATTAAATAGCTAAAAGCTTTCATAGTATCTATTATCATGTTTTTTTTCTGCTTTGAAATTTCGCCATATTCAAAAACATCAAAGCCCAGACGTAAGGGAACGCGTATCAAATTCAGTTTACAGAATTGTGGTGTGCCGTTGGTATGTGTTACTTCGCTTATTAAAAGTCTTGCAGCATTGCTGCCTATATCAATTGCTGCCAATTTCATTATGTTGCTTCAGCGTTTTTTGGTACAAAAAATTATACGTTTTTATTTGTGAACGTATTTTCTTTTTACCTACGCAAGGTACATAGTTATTGGAAAGTTCACTGTCTAATATTCTTGCTTTTACATTATCTCTTAATTGAATGTGGATAATCTCTTTGAGTTCTTGCTTTATGTTTTCTTTTGAAACAGCTATGGCAGCTTCTATACGGTGGTCTAAGTTTCTTATCATCCAGTCGGCAGAAGAAATATATACTTTTTCTTTGCCAAGGTTGTAAAAAATCATCACTCTTGCGTGTTCTAAATATTCATCTACAATGCTTATGGCTTGTATAAGTTTGTTGTATTTTTTGCTATTTTGTATGGCACAATAAATACCACGAACTATTAGTTTTACTTCTACTCCTGCATTGGCTGCATTGTATAGTTTATTTATTAAATTAATATCACTGAGAGAATTAACCTTTAAAATAATAGAGGCAGACTTTCCATCTTTTGCGTTTTTTACTTCTCTATTAATTAAGGTTTCAATTTGCTTACGCATACTAACAGGGCAAACCATTAATGTTCTGCACTGCAATAAGGGTGCTGTGCCTTTTTCCCAATTTTCGAGGTAATAAAAAATTTTGTTGATATCTGCCATTACATTTCTGTTGGCTGTAAGCAGACAATGGTCGCCATAAACTTTGGCTGTTTTTTCGTTCAGGTTTCCTGTGCTTACAAAACCATATTGAATAGTAGTATTTTTTACTCTTTTCTTTATAATACACAGTTTGGCATGAACTTTCATTTGAGGCACACCCAGCAATACTTTTATATTATCTTCCTGCTCTAATATTTCTTTCCATTCTAAATTGGCTTCTTCGTCAAACCTTGCTTTTAGCTCAAGCATTACAACAACTTCTTTTCCATTGCGTGCTGCATTGATAAGGGCATTAATTACTTTAGAATTTTCTGCCAGCCTGTACGCTGTAATTTTGATGCTTTTTACATTAGGGTCTATAGCTGCTTCTCTCAGCAAATCAATAACGCTGTTGAAAGAGTGATAAGGAAAATGCAGCATTACATCTTCTTTTACTATTACATCGGTAACTCTTAGGGCATTTTTTAATAAAGGATGTACAAACGGCTTTCGTCTTAATTTTTTTACAGAAAATACGTCAGGGAAATCCATAAAATGGCGAAAATTGTGAATACGTCCACCAGGAATAATATTACTTTTTCTGTTCAAATTTAAATGCCTCATTAAATGTTCCAATAAGCCTGCATCCATTTCTTTATCATACAAAAAACGTACAGGTTTTCCTTTTCGGCGATTCTTTAAACCCTTTTCCATTCTTTCTACAAAAGTGGTAGAAAGGTCATTATCTATATCCAACTCTGCATCTTTGGTTATTTTAAAAATATGTGCATCAAAATAATCGTATCCGAAATACGAAAATATATTCGGAATATTAAAACGTATAATATCTTCCAGTAGTATAATATGATGTTCACCTTCTTTAGAAGGTAGTTCTATAAACCTGCCAATTACTTTGGCAGGAACTTCTATTAGTGCATATTTCTGTTTGTAGGCAGAGTCATGCTTACGCATAACAACACCAAGATATAAACTTTTATCTCTTAAATAGGGCAACTGTGGCAGGCTTTCTATCATTAATGGTATTACATTGCTGCGTACCTGCTCATCAAAAAAAGTTATTACAAATTTTTTTTGTTCAGTGTTTAGTTGCTTCTCGTTGACCAATAATATTTTTTCCTTTTTCAGCTCTTTTAGAATACTTGCCCATATACGGTCAAATTCATTTTGCTGTTGTAATACTATAGTTTGTATTTGGTCTAAAATAAACTGTGGATTATTTTCTATATGAATATTGGCTTTGTTGCGTTTCTCCAAAAATTCTATCATTCTTTTTAAAGTAGCCACACGTACTCGAAAAAATTCATCAAGATTATTGGAAAAAATACCCAGAAAACGTATGCGTTGTTGCAAAGAAACATCTGAGTCGTTGGCTTCTTGTAAAACTCTTGCATTAAAACTCAACCAACTTATATCTCTCGGAATAAATTGTTTTTTGCTCATGCTTTTAAGTAATTGTACCAATCAAAAATAGGAAAGAAGCAAGGGCGTAATATTAAGTTTTGGTTACAAAAAATTAGCTCATATTGTTTCTCCTGACTTCTGCAATTTTTAATGAGACGTTCTGATGTGCTTGATTTTATTGAGTTTTATTTGGATGTTAAAATACGGGAGTCGGCTTCCAAATTATTTTGCCATATAGCTCAATAACTATTTTTTTTGAAAAAGAAATTTTGAATATACTATGTGCATAATAATATCTGCCAATATTTTTAATGTTAAGAAAAGAGTGGTTGCTGAAACATGTATAAAATTAGGTAATAGAATAACTAAGTGCATTGGCACAATTCTAATATAAGGCATAAAAAACATAGTAGAAACATTGACAGGGTTTGATACACTTCTACTTCTATCTTGAAAAAATTGAATAACACCACCAGCCACTATTGCCCAAAGAGAAATTTTAATAAACGTAAAATCTAATTTAGCAATATCTACAAGTTTGATAGTTAAAAAGATAAGATATACAAAATGAAAAATACCATAATGAACAGCAAAAAATAAAGCAGCACAACCTGATGATGTATTGCCAGAATTGGAAATAGGCTGGTTTGACTTATGAAAGAGTAAAATACCTAAAACATTAAAAAAGCCAATACATACACTTTGTATCCAAAAAACTACATATACTGTATGAATAGCATTTGGATATTGATAACAATAATAAAGTGTATAAGCATTAAACACCAATAAAATCCAAAGTCCTATATCTTTCCAAATACTGTATTCTTTTGTCATAAATAAAATTAAGAATAATTTAAGTACTTTTTTTTAACGATAAATTCCTATTAATAAAGCTACTGTACATAAAATAAATAGCATGACCAAAAATGGTGTTATAAATTTAAACCATGTTTTTGCACTTACATTAACCATAGCAAGTGAAGGTAGAAAAAGCCCTGTAGGGGTAATAAAGCCCATTATGCCCATACCATATAAATAACTATTGACAATTTCTTTACCAGGCACATGTACAATTAAAGCCAATGCACCTAAAATAGGCATTGTTAATACAGCCATGCCAGATGATGATGAAATAAACAAGGTAAGCAATATAAACAGCCCTAATAAAATAATGATAAACAAAGCAGGTGGAAGTCCTCCTATAACATTTGAGGTATAATATAATAATGAGTCGCTAATATTTCCTTCATTTAATACAATAGTTACACCCCTTGCAATACCTACTATAAATGCCACAGCTAAAAGGCTTTCAGCACCTTTTATAAACTGTTGAATAAATTCATTTTCTTTCACTTTTGTTATGAAAAATAAAAGTAACGATGCACCAAAAAATAAAGTAGTAATTTCTAATAGCCACCAATCAAAGAAAATAACACCAGCTATCATGCTTATAAAAGAAGCTATGAAAATAAATAGCAACAACAATGTTTTGAAAGATAGGCTTGGTTTTTCTGCTTCATGTTCTGCTAAGGCTTGATAATTGGTTTGCACTTCGCCATCATATTTTAATACTAATGATAAGGCAGTATTTCCTTTTACTTTTTTTGCATAGCGTAATATATACCATATTAAAAGTGCAGTAGAAAGTACATACATAATAATACGTTCATAAATACCATCAACCCAATTTAACCCAGCAGCATTAGAACCAATGATAGTAGAAAAAGGGTTACTAAAAGAAGACAAACCACCTATTTGAGAACCTCCAAAAATTACTGCAACAGGAACTAACAAATCGTATCCTGCTGCTAAAAATAAAGGCACTAATACAGGATAAAATACCAATGTTTCTTCTGCCATACCATAAGAAGAACCTCCAAAAGAAAATAATGCAGTTAAAATAATAATGAGTAACTGTTCTTTGCCTTTTAGTAAGTAAGACAAATAAGTAATGCCTTTAAACATGGCTCCTGTTTCATTAAAAATATTGATAAAACCACCCATTACCAATATAAGTAATATAATATCAATGGCTTCATAAATACCTTTAAGGGGTGCTTTTAAAATATCCAGGAAACCAGCTTTTTTACTTTCTGTAAAATGATAAGTATTGGGTATAGAAATTGGTTTTTTAATATCACCATTAATAAATTTCTGTACAGGAATTAAAATGTGTAAACTATCTAATGATTGTTGAATTAATGGAATATGTGTATTTGTTTCATTTGCTTGTATAACAAATTCATTTTCTACAACTGCTAATTTATGATAACTACCAGCAGGCACAAACCATGTAGCCAAAGCAGCAATAACAATTACAAATAATAAAATAGTGATAGGGTTTAAAATTTTTTTTGCTTGTGGCATTGGTTACTTGCATTATGGTATAACAATGTTACACAAAATAAATAAGCTGCCATAAAAAAATGTCTATCATCTAATTTTTAGCTAAGGTGTTTAAAGAGGAATGGTAGATTTTATTTTTCGGATTTAGAACTTCGTATTTCGTACAATCATCAGTCTGACGGAACCGTCTGACTGATGATTTACAATTTTTTTAGAATTTAGTTTTTCCTTTTTTAGTTTTTCATTTTCGGATTTCGTTTTTACAATTTCAAATTTTCACCAAACTACCCCTAACCCCTTCAAAGAAGGAGAAATAACTCGGATATTTTTGTTTTTCTTTTTCGGATTTTAGAGTTTCGTTTTTCGGATTTTTTTGTTTTTACCTAACATTCAAAAGCTATGCAAGAAGACTTTGAAGAGACGAAGAGTGAAAATTCGTATCAAAATATTTTCAATTTATTTTTTCTGCAAATCAGAACCCTTACTTTTGCATTGGCAGGTCTTATACGACCAGCTCCTGCTAAAACTCCCCAGGGTAGGAATACAGCAAGGATAGGTGGTTGAGCGGTGCGATGTGAGTAGCCTGCCATTTTCTTCTAAATTAATAGCCTACTTCATAGGTATAAAGAAGTAACATAATTTTAAAAAATACATAAACTTTTTCTGATGAAATTTTTTATAGACACTGCTAATCTTGCTCAAATAAAAGAAGCACATGATTTAGGTATTTTAGATGGTGTAACAACCAACCCTTCATTAATGGCAAAAGAAGGTGTAAAAGGCAATGATGCAATAATGAATCATTATAAAACCATTTGTGAATTAGTAGATGGTGGCGATGTAAGTGCAGAAGTTTTTAGTACAACATACCAAGAAATGGTTGAGGAAGGGAAAAAATTAGCTGCTATTCATCCCAATATTGTGGTAAAAGTTCCTATGATAAAAGATGGAGTAAAAGCCATCAAATGGTTTACTGATAATAATATAAAAACAAATTGTACTTTGGTTTTTAGTGCAGGTCAAGCAATATTAGCAGCAAAAGCAGGAGCTAAATATGTTTCTCCTTTTATTGGAAGAATTGATGATAGTGGTTGGAATGGTGTTCAATTAATTGAAGAAATTGCTCAGATATATTCTGTTCAAGGATTTAAAACACAAATCTTAGCAGCATCTATTCGCAATCCTAATCATATTATACAATGTGCTGCTGCTGGTGCAGATGTTTGTACCTCTCCTTTAGATTCTATTTTAGGATTATTAAAACATCCTTTAACAGATATTGGTTTGGCTAAGTTTGTAGAAGATGCCAAAAAAATGTAATAATCTTTCTACAAAAAATTTTACAACTGCTGATATAATGTTGGTGAACTTTTCTCACCAACATTAAACTATACTGAATACTTTTATAGGTAATAATATCTATTCACCTTGTTGTTGCTGTTCATTTGTATTAATAGTAGTAGCAGTATTGTCAGAAATTACTTCAGTTGTCGTTGCTTCTTTTTTATCTTCATTATGTTCTTCTACGTCTATAATTTTCTTTTCTTCAAATGGGCGTTTACCAATTAATTCTTCTACATCGCTTTGATGCAATACTTCTTTTTCTAATAATGATTGTGCTAATTTTTCTACCTGCACTTTTTTCTCTATTAGTAATGCTTTAGTTCTTTCATAAGCTGCATCTATAATTTTTCTTACTTCTTCGTCTATTAATTTTCCAGTTTCTTCGCTATAAGGTTTTGTAAAAGTATTTTCTGTAGTGGGGTCATAAAAACTTACATTGCCTACTTTGCTATTCATACCATACACAGTAACCATGCTATAAGCAATTTTGGTAATTTGCTGTAAGTCATTTACTGCACCTGTAGATATTTTTCCAAAGAAAATTTCTTCAGATGCTCTTCCGCCCAATGTCATACATATTTGGTCCATTAACTGGTCTATATTATATAAGTATTGTTCTTTAGGAGTATATTGTGCATAACCCAATGCTGCAGTACCTCTTGGCACAATGGTTACTTTTAATAATGGATAAGCATGTTCTAAATACCAACCACAAATAGCATGACCAGCTTCGTGATAAGCAATAATTGATTTTTCGTGTGGTGCTATAATTTTATTTTTCTTTTCAAGACCACCAATTACACGGTCTATTGCATCTTGAAAATCACTCATATCTACTGCAGCTTTATCTTTTCTTGCAGCAATTAATGCTGCTTCATTGCACACATTGGCAATATCTGCACCTGCAAATCCTGGTGTTTGTTCTGCTAATTTATGAACGTCTAAAGTTTCAGAAACTTTAATAGGTTTTAAATGTACTTTAAAAATAGCTTCACGTCCGTTTACATCTGGTTTATCAATAGTTATTTGTCTATCAAATCTACCTGGTCTTAATAAGGCACTATCTAAAACATCTGGTCTGTTGGTAGCTGCAAGAATAATAATACCTGCATCGCCAGCAAAACCATCCATTTCTACTAATAATTGGTTTAAGGTATTTTCTCTTTCATCATTGCTCATAATAGCATTTTTGCCTCTTGCTCTTCCTATAGCATCAATTTCATCTATGAAAATAATACAAGGTGCTTTTTCTCTTGCTTGTTTAAATAAATCTCTCACACGACTTGCACCAACACCTACAAACATTTCTACAAAATCGCTACCACTAATACTAAAAAAAGGAACTTGTGCTTCACCAGCCATTGCTTTGGCTAATAATGTTTTACCTGTACCTGGAGGTCCTACTAATAAAGCTCCTTTAGGAATTTTTCCTCCTAATGCTGTATATTTTTTAGGATTTTTTAAAAAATCTACAATTTCCATTACTTCTACTTTGGCTTCATCAAGTCCTGCTACATCGCCAAAGTTGATATTTACTTTTGCTCCTTTTTCAAATAATTGGGCTCTACTTTTGCCTATACTAAAAATACCTCCTGGACCTCCACCACTACCAGAGCCTCCTCCCATTTTACGCATCATTAATACCCAAAAGCCTACTAAAATAATTAATGTTACTACTATATTGGCAATGGGTCCCCAAAATTCTCCTTCTTGTTTATAGTTTTTAGGAACTTCTTTTATGTCTTTATGTTCTGCATAAAATGCAGCCATTTCATCGTCAAAACTTTTAAAATCGGCAACTTTAAATTCAAATAAAGGATAGCCTTTTTTGGCTACTTCTTTTGGTTTGATAGGAGAATTTTTAAACTTTTCGCTATAATAAGGCTTATCTAAACTGTCTGTAAATATGTAAACTGATATACTTTTTCTACCAGCATTATCAATTTGGTCTATTTTTTTAACATCGCCTTTGGCTAACATTTCATTTTTAAAATCTAATGAATTAATAGTTACTGTTTCTGGCGAACCTAAATCAAAAATGCGATAGCTTAATAATAATACAATGATTATTCCATATATCCAATATATTGAAAATTTAGGCGTTTTTTTAGGTTTATTTCCTTCTGGACTTAAATTAGGTCTGAAGTTTTTTTGCTTTTGCTCATCCATATTTTTTACTTTATTGCTTGGTAGTAATTGCTTACTAAAATCTCAGTTTTTAATATTTTGTTTTATTTATTCATGAATTTGAATATCTGCATCGCACCACATATCTTCTAACTTATAAAAAGCTCTTGCTTGTGGATGCATAATATGTACTACAATATTTATATAGTCTATCAATATCCATTGCAATGCTTGTTTTCCTTCTTGTTTATAGGGCATTTCTTTACAATGCTGTTTTACTTGGTCATCTACAAAATCGCTAATAGCTTTGATTTGTATAGTACTTGATGCCTGACAAATAATAAAAAAATCTGCTACTGCTTCAGGTATTTTACGCAAATCAAGACTTACAATATTTTCTCCCTTTTTGTCATTAATAGCTTTAATAATTGTTTTGAAAATTTTTGAATTACGTGTAAGTCGGGTAATTGCCTTTTTTTTCGGAATAGTTAAAACAGAATTTGTTGCCAAATAGTAAAATATTTTTAGTTAAATAATTTTAGTTAATGTAAGTAATGTACATAAATTTTATGCTTAGTTCTATTTATCATAACACTACTATTGTTTACTTTTGACAAAAGTAATATTCTTTTGTCAAAGCATAGCACACATAATAACTCTTTATCCACTATTGGTAGTATTTTTATAGAACTTACCTCTATTAATAGTACCAATACTTATGCCATGCAGCAAATAAAAGCAAAACTGGCAGAGCATGGGGTTACTTATTTTGCCCATTCTCAAACTAATGGAAAAGGAAGTAGAGGAAAATCGTGGCACTCTCAAACAGGCAGTAATATTGTACTTTCCACCATTTTAGATGTTTCTTTCATTCCTTTATCTAAACAATTTTTTATTAGTATTGTGGCTGCATTATCTACACACGATTTTTTTACTAATTATGTACATAATGGCATAAGTATTAAATGGCCTAATGACATTTATTACCTAAACCACAAAATAGCGGGTATTTTAATTGAAAATAATGTTAAAGGTAATAAAATGCAGTGGTCAGTTGTAGGTATTGGGGCTAATATTAATCAAACTATTTTTCCCGATGCTTTAGCAAATGCTACTTCTTTGTCTTTAATTACCCAAGAAAAGTATGCTGTTATTTCGCTTTCGCACCATTTATGTTCTTGTTTAGAAAAAAGGTATCGGCAATTATTAAATGGAGAAGAAGCAGCTTTATTGCAAGAATACAATGAGAAATTATTTAAAAGAAATGAAAAAATAAAGCTGAAAACGGGCAATGTTATTTTTAGTTGTACAGTAAAGCATGTTACCGAAAGTGGCTTATTAGTTGTTAAAAATGGTAAAGAAGAAAGTTTTGATTATGATGATGTACAATGGATTATAGAATAAAAAAAAGAAAAGAATAAATACTTTAATTTATTAGTTTTCTATTTGTATCTTAGCAATATGCAACCAACTTATTTTATATTTATTTATGGCTCGTTAAGAAGTGGCTTTAGTCAGCCTGCTTATAATTATATAAGCAAGTATTTTAATTTGGTAGCTAAAGAAGCTAAGGTAAAAGGTATTTTGTATAATATGGGAGATTATCCTGTTGCAAAATCTACACAAGAGAATAAATTTTTAAAAGGAGAATTATACTGTATAAAAAATAATGATGAGTTTAGTTTTGCTATTGCTCAGTTAGATGGTTATGAAGGTGTACGTATGGAAGATAATGAATTACCTCTGTTTGTAAGAACAACTACAACTGTTTATTTTAATAATGAAAGTGTAGAAGCATGGGTGTATTGGTATAATGGAAATGTAACAGGAAGACCTATTATAGAATGTGGCGATGTAATTCAGTTTTTTATAGAACAACAAAAGGGTAGTTAATGACAATATCCAATACTGCTAAAAATATTTATTTCATTTCTGATTTTCATTTAGGAGCTCCAGATTATCAATCAAGCCTTGAAAGAGAAAAAAAAATAGTTTCTTTTTTAGATAATATTAAACAATCGGCTGCTGAAATTTTTTTATTAGGCGATATGTTTGATTTTTGGTATGAATATAAAACTGTAGTACCCAAAGGTTATACAAGAATTTTGGGCAAATTAGCCGAACTTACTGATGCTGGAATTGTGATACACTTTTTTGTAGGCAATCATGATATGTGGATGAGTGGCTATTTTGAAAAAGAATTAAACATTACTGTTTATCATGAACCAAAAACATTTGAACGCTTTGGTAAAAAATTATTTATAGCTCATGGCGATGGCTTAGGACCTGGCGACCATGGATATAAATTCATCAAAAAAATATTTAGAAACAAAATTTGTCAATGGTTATTTGGTGCATTACATCCTTCTTTGGGTATGGGAATTGCTAATTACTTCAGCAGAAAAAGCAGGGAAAAAACAGGAACATCTGATGAACATTTTTTAGGAGAAGATAAAGAATGGCTATTTATTTTTTGTAAAGAAAAGTTGCAAGAAGATGATGTTGATTATTTCATTTTTGGGCATAGACATTATCCTTTAAAACATGCTCTTTCAGAAAAAAGCTATTATATAAATCTTGGCGATTGGATAAAAAATTTTACTTATGCCGTTTTTGATGGAAACAATTTAGAATTAAAAAAATGGGAAAACTAATTTATGGATATGTCATTGTATGTTGCTTTGCTTGTTTAAATGCTACTGCAAATGATACTTCTATAAACTATCAGCTACAACAATCTGTACAAGGAAATTTTACTGATTTTACTATTGATAATTTAGGCAATATTTACCTGATTACACAAACAAATCAAATTAAAAAATTAAATGCCAATTTAGACAGTGTTAGTATTTTTAATGATGTAAAACGTTATGGAACTATTGATTTTATTGATGCTACCAACCCTCTGAAAATACTGGTGTATTATAAAAGTTTTTCTACCATTTTAATATTAGACAGATTTTTAAGCATAAAAAATATTATTGATTTACGCAACTTACACATTTTACAAGTAAATACAATTGCTCAAAGTTATGACAACCATATTTGGCTATTTGATGAGTTGAATGCTACCATAAAAAAAGTAGATGATTTTGGTAAATTACTTTTTTCAAGTGCAGATTTTAGGGTATTGTTTGACGCAGTTTCTAACCCATCAAAAATAATTGATGCAGATGGATTGCTGTATTTATACAATGAACAACAAGGTTGGTTGGTATTTGATTATTATGGCTCATTAAAAAGTAGTTATACAAATGCAACAGACTGGAAAGATGTACAAATACTTAATAAAAAATTAATAGGTAGAAAAGATAATCAACTTGTAGCGTTTGAAACTACTTTTCAAAATGTAAAAATGTATTCTGTAAATATTTCATTAGCTAATTCAATAAAAATAATACAAACTGACAAGTTATTATATAGCTTAACAGAAAAAGAATTATTGATTTATCAGAGGCTTTAGCTTTTCCTGTTTTCCTCAGTACGACAACCAAAATTAACTTAACATTCAGCTTAAATCATTGATTTTATGGTAGCCTTATTTTATAAAAATAAAAGTGAAGAAAATAGCAAAAAGAGCAGTAAATGTAGCAAGATAGATAAAGTGTAAAGTGTGCATATTAAGTACTTGCAAACTGCATATTGTATAGTTTAGTATAGTAACCATTATTTGCTAATAGTTCATCATGTGTGCCAGATTCTTTGATTTCTCCTTTGTCTAAAACAATTATTTTATCTGCTTTTCTGATGGTGCTTAATCTGTGTGCTATTATAATAGATGTTCTTTCTGCTATTAATTGTTCTGTAGCTTTTTGAATAAGTATTTCACTTTCTGTATCTATAGAAGAAGTAGCTTCATCTAAAATAAGTATTGCAGGATTGTACAATAATGCCCTGATAAAAGAAATTAATTGCCTTTGTCCCATACTTAAAGTAGTGCCTCTTTCTCCTATTTTATAGTAATAACCATTCGGTAGTTTCATAATAAAATCATGCACATCAATCATTTTTGCAGCAGCTATAACTTGTTCTTCTGTAATAGAAGAATTATACAAGGTAATATTATCCATTAATGTTCCAGAAAAAAGAAAAACATCTTGCAACACCACACCAATATTTTTTCTTAAATAATTATTTGAGTATTGTAGAATATTTATATTATCTATTAAAATATTGCCTTTTTGTATATCATATAATTTATTTAATACACTAATGATAGATGTTTTTCCACTACCTGTATGACCTACTAATGCTACTGTTTCTCCCTTTTTTACCTGAAAAGAAATATTTTTTAAAACATAATTTTCATTTACATAAGCAAACCAAACATTTTCAAATGTTATATTGCCATTCATGGCTGTTGTTGGTTGTTGGTTTTCTGTTGTCTGTATTTCTACATCATCATTATCTAATACTTTAAAAACACGTTCTGCTGCTATCATGCCCATTTGTAGTACATTAAATTTATCTGCTATGATGCGTAATGGTCTAAATATTTGATTAAGGTATAAAATAAAAGCAACCAATAACCCTGGGTTTAATTGTTTATCAGCTATCCACCAAACTGCTAAACCTGTGCCAGTAGCAAGTACCAACTCTACTATAGGAAAAAAAACACTATAAGCAAAAATGGCTTTTATATTAGCACTTCTATGTTCTTTATTAATAACATCAAATTTTTTAAACTCTCTTTCTTCTGCTGCAAATGCTTGTACTACTGTAACGCCTGTTAAGTGCTCTTGTACAAAAGCATTTAAGTTTGATACTGCATTTCTTACTCTTATAAAACTTGCATTAACACTTTCTTTAAAATAGTAAGTAGCTACAATTAAAAATGGAAAAGGAATTAAAGCTACCAAAGTAAGTTGCCAATCTATCCAAAACATGGTTATTAAAGTAATAAGAATAATCAGCAAATCTGAAATAATAGGAATTAATCCATCACTAAAAATTTCGTTGATGCTTTCTATGTCATTAATAGTTCTTGTGGTTAATGTGCCTATAGGTGTTTTATCAAATTGACGAAGTTTTAGTTGTAATATTTTTTTGAAAGTGGCTACTCTTAAATCTTTTACTACATGTTGTCCTAATTTGGCAGTTATAAAAGAAAAAATAAAACGAAACAATGTTTCTATAAAAATGAATGTAATTTGAAATACTGTAACCCAAATAACTACTTGAGCAGCTATGTTTAAATTTTTTGAATAAAATAAAAACTGCAACCATTGAGGTATATGTACATCTTTGCCTATTGCTTTATCTACAGTAAGCTGTATTAAAAAAGGGCGTATAGGTGCAAATAATGCAATAATAATAGCAAGACCTAAACTTATGTAAAACCAATTTCTATATGGTTTTACATAAGAAAATATTCTGTGAAGTAAGCTAATATCAAAAATTTTTTTATTACTGCCATTGCTCATACTTGCTACAAATGTATATGCAGAAAAGAATAGATTATATTTTCTGAAGAAAGATTAACGAAATAGTTTTTGAAATAAATGTAATAAAAGATGCCAAAACTCTTTTACAAAAAATTTCTCATGGTATAATATTTATTGACTAAACTAAGTAGTTTTTGCTGATTAAGGTGTGTAGCAATAGCTCCATTAACTTGTAAAATTTCTGCACTAAGTGTATGAGATACTTTAAGACAATCTTCATCATCCATACCTAAATATTTTGCCATTAACCAACCACTTAAACTTCCATCTCCTGCACCTGTTACATCTTTTATTTCTTGCACATCTGGTGCAGGAAGGCTGTATTGATTGTCTTTTGTAAAAAGCATAGAACCTTCTTTGCCTCTATGTAGCCATACTTTTTGAACATCTCTGCTTAATAATTCCTGAGCATTTTCTTCTATTGTTGTACCTCCTTGACTACACATAGCTGGTAATTCATCTTCATTGGGTGTTATCATGTGTACTCCTTTCAAATCCATTTTTGCAAATTTTTGTGCTGGTGGCACAGAAACAGGCTCTATGATAAACGGAATATTTTTTCTATAACAAAAATGAGCTAACCATGCCACAGTATCAGGATGAATATTAGCATCTGCTACAATGCTAAATGCAGATGATAATAAAGTTTCGTGCTGTTGTAAATGTTGTGGAGTAATACTATCTAAAGAAGTATTGGTTAGCAATGCTGTAAATAATGACCTATCATAATTTAAAATACCAGTATATTTTCCTGTTAATGCCTGATTGGTTATAGCAGCATCAAGTTGAATATTTACATAACTACAAATTGTTTTTAACCAATCGCCTTCTCCATCATTTCCAAAAACACTAATTAGCTGTACAGGTACATCTAATAATGCTAATTGATGTGCAATATTTCTTGCTACACCTCCTGCACTTCTATGTACATAAGCATCGTTGGTAGTAGCCATAAGCATTGGTCTTGATACACTGTATAGCTCATCTACCAAAGCTGCTCCTATACAAATAACAGGTTTTTTCATAGCAGCAAAAGTAGGAGATTGTTTATTGAAAATTTCACTGCTACAATATGGGTATATAATATCTTTTCAACTTTTGTTTCGTTTTTTCGGATTGCAGATTTCGTTCTTCGGATTTTTTTAATTTTTAGTTTTTAGTTTTTCATTTTCGGATTTAGAGCTTCGTATTTTCACTAACTACTCCTAACCCCTTCAAAGAAGGAGAAATAACTCGGATAAAAAAACATCAGTCTGACGGAAGCGTCTGACTGATGAAACAAACGTTGTCAGTCTGAGCTTGTCGAAGACGATGAATTTAAGCATTCTACTCAATCGCTTTCGACAAGCTCAGTATGACAAAAGCTGACAATTTTATTTTTATCTTATCCTAAAATAAGTTTACACAAAAACAGAAGTAAACTTATAGACAAAAAATTAGTCTTCTCTTTCTTTTTTCTTACCTACATACATTTTTTCTCCTGCTTTAATAGCTATAGATAAATGATTTTCTTTTGGAGGAATAGGGCAATTATAGCCATAAGCATATACACAATAAGGATTGTAGGCTTTATTAAAATCAATAGAAATTTTATTTTCTTGAATAGCTGAAAAAAGTAAATCTATATATCTGCCTCCACCATAACTATTATTTCCACTTGTTAAATCTGTAAAAGGAAGAAACAAATAGCCTTTATATGCTGTGTCATTCATTAGCTGTTCACTACTATATACAGTGAGTTGTAAGGGTTTATTATCTATTGAAAAATTGATTATTCCATAACGGAAAAATTTTTTATCTCTTGTGCCAGAAGTTTTCATAATAAAACCTACACTATCATTCATTTTTGTAAATGTAGCCATTACATGGTAGCGACTATTTGGCTTAAAAAACTTGAAATTTTTTTTATCTTTTCCTTTTACTACTTCATGCTCTTGTACATAATTTTTTTGATATGCTTTTATTTTTTGCTGATAATTTTCTTGTGCAAATACATTAGCACAAAACAATAATGTAAGTATGCTTAAAATAATTTGTTTGCTGTTTTTCACGGTAGAGCCATTTATAGTTTCAACAAATTTTTATTGAGGGTAAAAGAAATTATATTCTGGTAATATCAGCACCTAAAGCTCTTAAACGTTCATCTATACATTGATAGCCTCTATCTATTTGTTCAATATTTTGAATAATGCTTTTTCCTTTAGCACTAAGGGCTGCAATAAGCAATGCTTGACCTGCACGAATATCAGGGCTGCTCATGGTTATTGCTTTTAAGCTATGTTTTCTTCCTAAGCCTATCACTGTGGCTCTGTGAGGGTCGCATAAAATAATTTGTGCTCCCATATCCATCAATTTATCTACAAAATACAAACGACTTTCAAACATTTTTTGATGTACCAAAACACTGCCTATTGCTTGTGTAGCTACTACTAAAACAATGCTTATTAAATCTGGTGTAAAACCAGGCCAAGGATGGTCATAAATAGTTAAAATACCACCATCTAAATAAGTTACAATTTCATAACTTTCTTGTGCAGGTATATAAATATCATCTCCTTTAATTTCTAATTGAATACCTAACTGTTGAAACTTTTGAGGTATCATACCTAAATGTTGTACACCTGCATTTTTAATAGTAATTTCACTTTGTGTCATAGCTGCAAGTCCAATAAAACTGCCTGTTTCAATCATGTCTGGCAAAATGGTATGCTCTGCACCTTGCAATTCTTTTACACCATGAATGGTTAATAAATTACTACCAACACCTTCAATTTTTGCTCCCATACTATTGAGCATTTTACAAAGTTGTTGTACATAAGGCTCACAAGCTGCATGATAAATAGTTGTAATGCCTTTGGCTAAAACAGCAGCCATTAAAATATTGGCTGTTCCTGTAACGCTTGGTTCATCTAACAATAAATTTGTTCCTATTAATTCAGGTGCAGTAAATTGAAAACAATGTTTATCTGCTAAGTAATTAAATTTTGCTCCTAATTGTTCAAAGCCTATAATGTGTGTATCTAATCTTCTTCTACCTATTTTATCTCCACCAGGTTTGGGTATAAATGCTTTTTTAAATCTTGCAAGCATAGGTCCTGCAAGCATTACACTACCTCTTAATTTACCACTTTTTTTTCTGAAAGACTCGGTAGATAAATATTCATCATTTACATTTTCTGCTTTAAAAGAATAAGTGTGTTTATCTATTTTATTTACTTGTACACCCATATCATGCAATAACTCTATTAGTAAATTTACATCAAGAATATCTGGAATATTGTGTATAGTAACTGTTTGATTGGTTAATAATACAGCACTAATTACTTGTAGTGCTTCATTCTTAGCACCTTGAGGTGTAATAATACCTGATAGTTTTTTTCCTCCTATTACTTCAAAAGAATTCATATTGTATATTGAATATGTGTTTATAAATAGTCAATTAAAAATATTGTATTAGTAGCACAAAGGTTACATTTTCTTACACTTCTTTGTAAAAATAAGTAGTTAGTATGATGTTATTTTTAAAAAGCTATATTATTCTTAATAAACTGATAGCTTTGTACACAATTGCTTTACAATATTTATCTTCGGCATTATTAAAATTTGCTTCATGAAGAACATTGTTCTTACTATTATTTCTATCGTTTTTTTCTTTGTGTCAAATGCACAACCTGTATATGAGTTTAGAGGTGTTTGGGTAGCAAGTGTAGTAAATATAGATTGGCCCAGCAGCAAAGAATTAAGTAATGAACAGCAAAAAACAGAGTTTATTAACTTGCTCAATATGCACCAAAGCAATGGTATGAATACAGTAATTGTGCAAATTCGTCCTGCTGCAGATGCTTTATATCCTTCTCCTTACGAGCCTTGGAGTGAATACTTAACAGGCAAACAAGGTGTAGCTCCAAACCCCTTATACGACCCTTTAGAATTTATGATTGCCGAAACACATAAAAGAGGTATGGAATTTCATGCTTGGATAAATCCTTATAGAGCTGTATTTAACAATGCTACTTCTTCTGTTTCATCAAAACATATTACTAAAACACGCCCTCATTGGTTTGTAACGTATAATAATCAAAAAATATTTAACCCTGGGTTGCCCGAAGTAAGAGATTATGTAACTAAAATAGTAGAAGATATAGTAGCACGTTATGATATAGATGCTTTGCACATGGACGATTATTTTTATCCTTATCCAGATAAACATAACTCAGAATTTCATGATAAAAAAGCATATACAAAATATGGAGATGGATTTTCAAAAGAAGATTGGCGTAGAAATAATTGTGATAGTATTATTAAACAATTACACAATGCTATCAGAGCTATTAAACCTTATGTGAAATTTGGCATTAGTCCATTTGGTGTATGGAGAAATATTAGTAAAGACAGCACAGGAAGTAATACAAAAGCAGGTATAACTAATTATGACGATTTGTATGCAGATATTTTATTGTGGCTTCGTGAAGGATGGATAGATTATGTAACACCTCAATTATATTGGGAACGTGGTCATAAACTTTGCGATTATGATATACTACTTGATTGGTGGAATCAATATACTTATGGAAAACATTTATACATTGGTCATGGAATTTATAGAGCAGGAACAACTACAGGTTGGAAAAATAAACATGAACTACCCGAACAAATACAAAAACTAAGAGAATATACTACTACTCAAGGAAGCATTTATTTTAGTAGCAAATCTTTTGAAAAAAATCCAAATGGATGGAGTGATAGTTTAAAAAATAACTATTATGCTTATCCTGCATTACCACCTCCAATGCCTTGGATAGATAGTATAATGCCACCACAGCCAATAGTAGAAAAAGCAAATAAGTATGCTTTTTTTGTTACTGCTAAAAATACTGAAAACATAAAGGGCTTTGCTGTGTTTACTTTAAATAATAATGATGAACCATATTTAGAAAATGCAAGATTAGAACAGCTAATAGTTATAGGAGATGATAATAAAATAGAGATACAACAATGGATAAAAAATAAAAGAAAGGTTTTTGTAAGTACTGTTAGCAGAGGTAATAATATTAGTGAATGGATTGAATTGAAGTAAAAATTATTTACTGAATTTTTCCAATTCTTTCATCTTCACTTTTTATTAAGCTACAAGCAAGTTCAACTTTTTGTTCAAAGCCTATTAAATCTTCACTAATAAAAAGCCAACTGTTTTTGCTGCCATCTATATCAACATCTGTTTTGTTTACTTGTATTTCTTCTAACAATTCAGTATAAAACTCTGGTAGTGCAGCTACATACACACCATTGTATTGCATATTTATATTACTATCTCTTAAAAGCAATACTAATTTTTTGTTTATAGAAAGTCCATAACCACCCAGCATTTTTCTTATAGTTGGTCTTATAGGGTATAATGCTTTTAATACAAAAGTATATGGCACCTGATAGCTCATGTAATAAATAGTTTTATAATTATTTCTTTTTAAGTTTATTCAGTTCTTCAATATTTATTTCATTGTTTAATGCTAAAGCTATTTCTTTTTTTTCGGCAGCTGTTAAATGAAAACTTAAACTGGCAGCTTTATTTTTTGCAGAAGGCACATATTGAAATCGTATTACATCTATATTATTTCCATAACTCTCATTCAAATAATCTAATTGAGCATCTTGATAATAGTCTTGCAACCTGAACCAATTATATTGCAATAAGAATGCAGGTTTTGTAAAAATGCTTATCAAACTTTTATTGCTTTCAATAGTATCCCAATCTTTAATATTTCTATCTCTTATTTGAATAATAACAATTTTTGAAGTATTTGCTTGCAGCCATTCTTTAAAAGATTCTATAAAACGCAAAGTATTTTCTTGTCCAAAATTATCTCTTAACCCTGCATCCATTACATCTATTACAGGATTGGTAGGCAACCAAACATTTGGCAATACATAAGGAAAAGTTGCATTCATGCGTAATGCACTAAGCATGCCTATTTGAGTGCTATTTTGTTTAACAAAAAAACTATTGAAATCTATAATATCTGGCATTGGCGAAGAGGCACTATTATTTTCGGTTGAGCTACCCATCAAAAAACGAACAGGTTGTGTACATATAACCATCTTTCTTCCATCGCTACTAATAGTACTGTTAAAAAACATGGTAGGAATAATAGCTTTGTTTTCTGCATCTGTATAATCTGCTATTGGCTTATTTAAGTAGCCATGTGTATTGACATTTAATTTTCTTTCAAAAGCATAACCTCTATCTTTTATATATCTAAATCCTGATTGTTGAAACCTTTGAACAGGTCCAATAATATCTCTACTAACAAATGAGGAAAAAATAGGGTTTAATAAATCTTTAGAAATATCGTTTACATATTGTTTGCTCTGTAAATTAATTGTATTGTTGGTAAGTTTTCGTAAGTATAACTCTCTATAATATGCAGCACCTAATAAACCACCAGATGCACCATTAATAAAAAATGCTTTTTGCATTAATGAATCATTAAAAATAACAGCGTCTAATTTTTGTAAAATGCTAAAAGTAAAATTAGCACTTCTTATACCACCACCACTTGTATTAATAAGGTATAAAATAGGTTTTTCTTCTACTTGATTGCTTTTCCATGCTTCTAATCTTTGTAAAAAAGCAGCTTTGTCTTTGTCAATATTTTCTTTACTTGCCAAAGCATAAATAGCATCTTTATTATAGTCTGGTCTTTCTTTTTTATTTTCATAATTAATGCCATAAGCTTTATTACGAGGGTCTATCACATTTTTTTGGTACAAAAAATTAAAGAAGATATACACTAAAATAAGCACAGGAATACTCCATGTTTTAAGAAATAAAGAAAAAGCACCACCAACAGCTACTAATAATGCAAAAAATATAGTAATACTGGCAGCAGCAGGAATTTGAAATAGCCTCATATCTGATGAAAAGCCTAAGCCTATTAACACAATAAATGCAATAAAAAAAGCTATAATAGAAGCAATGTGATGTTGTTTAAAAATACTATCTAAAAAAGATTCAGAATAGTGCCTCACATCTCTTGGTTTTCTAAGGTGCATTCTTGCACTAAAAAACCAGTCTATACGAAGGTCTTTTCTTTCTTCGGGAAGAAGTTTTTTATTAGAAATATTATATCTTTTATTGGCAGCTACAATAGTGCTTCCAATATTTTTAAAAATTCTTTTATCGGCACTAAAAAAATATACAAATGCAATGGTTACAGATAATAAAAAGCCAAATAAAAATCCACTACTAAGAATGGCTATTTCTACAAAAGATTTTAGTTCTCTTTGATGATTGTATTGTACAGCAGTAAAAAAATAATACAATAAAAACAATACTGGTATAATACCATTATTAATACAATATTTTAAAAATGGCTGAGCAGTTGTGGCTAAAAAATGTATGTATTTCCTAAAAAGAATAAAAGTGGTAATATTCCAACTCATAATAAAAATACCAATAGCAAAGCCTACTATTGATGTACTAAAAAAATTTACTTCATTATAATATTCAGGGGCTAAGTATAAAGAGTAAGCACCAAAGTTGTTTAAAAATGTGCCTCCTACAGTAGCAAATAAAATATACCAGAATACCAAAAAGATTTGATACTTGCGAAAATGCAAAATGAATAACTGTATAGGCATACTAAACCAAAAGCCAACAATATATTTTTTCATTTTAGGTATTTGCTGAAAGGTAAGACAAATTGAATAATATAGATGCTGCTTTTTATTGTTGGTATTATGTTCTTGTATTTGCTTTCAATATTTCAACATAATGAGACCAACTCAAAATATTAGACGGGGTCTCACTTTTTTCAAATTGTCCAGACACTGTCTGGATTTTTGAGAAACGCAGGTAAAACTGCCTGATTTGGAATACATTGGAACGACTAAAGCCTTTACCATAGCGTTCTGAAAGGTCTTTGGCAAGTTGGTCTAAAAGTTTACTTCCATAATCTGCTTTCTCTTTCCCTTCTTGTTCAAATTCAACGATGTGTTGCCCGATTAACCAATAAGTTTGCACCAAAATTGTGTTTACCGAATGAGCAATTTGCTCTCTACCTTTTTGTAGCAAAGTGCCTATTTCATTAATTAGGGCGGAATATTTTGATTTTTCTATGCTCATTTTAACCCTTGTTCTCTTGTAGATATATTTCAAATCTATTTTCTTAGCACATATATAACAGCCATCATAGACAATAAAAGCAACATACCCACAAACTGATGTAATACTGCAAACCACTCAAATATACCAAAACTGCCCAATACAATTTTTTGACTTGTAAGCACACTAATAATACCCAAAATTGTTTGTAGTAAAACAAGTATAAGTGGTATATTTTTTATTGTATTAAATACAGAAGATGTATTAATTTTTCTTGCTTTTAGCCACCAAATAAATACAGCAATAATTAAAATATAGGCAATACTTCTATGTATAAAATGAATGGTAATTCTATCGTATAAAATGCTACCAAACTTATAAGGAAAAAATGAACCATTGATGAGGGGCCAAGTTGGTGCAGCAGCAGCAGCTTTTAAACCAGCCATAAATGCTCCATAAAAAAGTTGTATAACAAGCAAGATGGTTATACCTATCATTATATTTTTAAGAGCATTATTTGTTAAGTGTTTATTTTTTGGCACAATTAATTTTAAACCAAAAATTAAAGCATAGCCTGTTAAAACCATAGCACTTACAAAATGAATAGATAAACGAATATGACTTACATAAGTATCGCTATCATTTAACCCACTTTGTACCATTATCCAACCAATAGCTCCTTGCATAGCTCCTAACAAAAACAACATAATTAATGGGTTAATCATCCATTTTTTAAAATAGCCTTTCCATAAAAAATAAATAAAAGGAATAAGAAAAACAATGCCCATCATTCTTGCCCATAATCTATGAAACCACTCCCAAAAGAAAATAAATTTAAAATCGCCAAGTTCAAAATGATTGTTTAAATATTTGTATTGTGCTATTTGCTTGTATTGCTCAAATGCTTCCTGCCATTGAGTTTCATTAAGTGGTGGCAATGCTCCCATAATTGGCTTCCACTCTGTAATGCTTAAACCACTACCTGTTAAACGTGTAATACCACCCAACAAAACTTGCACTACCAGCATAAAAACACCTAAAAAAATCCATTTAGCAATAATGCTATTTTTTCTTTCTTCTGTTAGCATACTTATTAGTTTATGTAATAAAGATGTGCAAATGTACACCTAAGAATAGTATGCTGCATTATTTGCATCTTTGTACCATGTTGAAAAATTTTTATCAAAATAAATTAATAGAAGCTGGTTGTGATGAGGCTGGAAGAGGCTGTTATGCAGGACCTGTTTTTGCAGCAGCAGTTATTTTACCTAAAAAAAAATTTCATCCTTTATTAAATGATAGTAAGCAAGTAAAAGAAAAACAACGTAATGAATTAAGAATTTTTATAGAACAACATGCTTTGGCTTTTGCTGTATGTAAAATAGACAATAAAGAAATAGATAAGATAAATATTTTAAAAGCCAGTTTTAAAGCTATGCACTTAGCTATTGATAAATTAACAATACAACCTCAACTGCTTTTAATAGATGGTAACAGATTTGTGCCTTATAAAAATATACCATATCACTGCATAATAAAAGGAGATGGAAAATTTGCTTCTATTGCAGCAGCAAGTATTTTAGCTAAAACATACAGAGATGAATATATGCAACAGTTACACAAAGAATTTCCTATGTATGATTGGCATAAAAATAAAGGTTATGGAACATTGACACATAGAAAAGCTATTGAACAATTTGGTTTATGTAAGTATCACAGAAAAAGTTTTGATATAATACCAACACAAATAAAATTGCTTTAAAAACATTGGTGCAATGCTTGAGATAAATCGTTTAAAATATCATCAATATTTTCTATGCCTACACTCATTCTTATTAAACCATCAGTAATACCATATTTTAATTTTTCTTCTTTAGGTACACTAACATGTGTCATACTTGCAGGATGAGAAACTAATGTATCTACAGTGCCTAATGAAACAGCTCTTGTACACATGTTTAAACTATCAATAAATTTTTTTCCTGCATTCAAACCCTCTTTCAATTCAAAACTCATTACAGCACCTGGTTGTTTCATTTGTTTTTGACTAATTAAAAAATCTGGATGCTCTTTTAATCCATTATAATTTACATGAGCTACTGCTTTATGCTGTTGTAAAAAATTAGCTACTTGCATTGCATTACTACAATGTCGTTCCATTCTTAGTTCAAGTGTTTTCATGCCTGAGCTTAATAAGTAAGCATCAAAAGCACTTGCATTGCCTCCTAATAGTGCATACCATTTCCATACTTTTGTTTTCATTAGTTCTATATCTTTTCCTATTAAAACACCACCTACTGCTGTACCATGACCATTTAAAAATTTAGTAGTGCTATGTATTACAAAATCTACACCATACTTAAATGGTTGTTGTAAATAAGGAGAGGCAAAAGTGTTATCTACTGTAACTATTATTTGATGTTGTTTTGCAATATTGGTTACAGCTTCAATATCTATACATTGAATAGTTGGATTAGCAGGTGTTTCAATATGAATTAATTTGATAGAGGAGTTTTTTTTGATGGTTTCTTCTACCAAATTCAAATTTCTCATATCTATAATAATAATTTGTACACCCATTTGTGCTAATACTTTATACATTAATTCATAAGTGCCTCCATATAAAGAATAGTGAGATAATACAACATCGCCAGTTTTTAAATTGCTAAAAAACATGGTTGTCATGGCTGCTTGTCCACTTGAGTGTAATAAAGCTTTTAGCTGCAAATTATTTTCTTGAGTATCTTTTAAGCCAAAGGCTTCTAAAGCTGCAATAGTTTCTTCTGCTGCATTAAATGAAGGATTACCCCAACGTGTATAAATTTTATCTTTTCTTTCTCCTGTAAAACGTTCCATACCTTCTTGAGCAGAATCAAAAACAAAAGTTGAAGTTGCATAAATAGGTGTTATATGAGCATAAGTGTCATTGTCATTATCTGCTGTATGTAAGGCAACAGAAGAAATTCCTGAAAAAGAAATTTTTTTATTCATAATAAAGCAATTAAAAAATTAAATGATAGTATAAGATTGGTTATTACAAAGGTGTAATAACTATCTTTGTGCAATAATATTATTTACTGTGAAACAAAAATATTTAATTGCTCTTATAATTTCCTTACTTATCTTTTCTATCAAAGCAAGTGCCCAATGTTCTGTTTGTACAAAAACTGCTGAGCAATTAGGAGAGGGGCCTGCAAGTGCTTTAAATAGTGCTATTGTATATTTAATGTTTTCGCCTTTAATCATTATTGCTATTGTAGGTTATTGGTGGTGGAAAAGAGAAAAAGCTATAATGAAAGAAGAAGGTAGTGCAGACTAATAATAAAGCTATTATGCCTTTTCTAAAAGAATTATCAATATAATATTGGCTTTAGCCAAAGAATTTTCTGCTCAAATTTTTTCTTTTCAAATCGTACATCTATGCTCATTATTGTATCTTAGTACAATGAAAAATAAAGAAAAAATTATACCCGCTTCTACCCATTATTATTTAGATGGTCCCAAACCAAGAGTGAATGAGTTATTATGGGGCTTTAAAATTTTTGCAGAATTTATTAGAGCATTTCGTACACTGCATTTTGTTGGTCCTTGTATTACAGTATTTGGAAGTGCAAGGTTTAAAGAAGATAATGAATATTATAAAGCAGCAGAAGAGTTTGGAAAACGTATAGCAATATTGGGTTTTACTACATTGACAGGTGGTGGACCTGGCATTATGGAAGCTGCTAATAAAGGTGCTTTTGAAAATGGAGGATATAGTATTGGTTGTAATATTAAATTGCCATTTGAGCAAAAAGAAAATCCTTATTTGAGTAAAGGATTTACGTTTAATCATTTTTTTACAAGAAAAGTAGTTTTGGTAAAATACTCTTATGCTTTTATTATTTTACCTGGTGGTTTTGGTACAATGGATGAATTTTTTGAAACATTAACCCTTATTCAAACAAAAACAATTAATGATTTTCCTTTGGTACTTTTTGGAAAAAAATATTATCAGCCTTTGATAGATTATATAGAAGAAATGAAATTGCAAAAAACCATTAATCCAGATGATATGAAATTGGTTTTATTTACAGATAGCCATGATGAAGCTATAGCACATATAAAAACCTATATCAAAAAAAATTATACCGTTAAGCCTCGCAAAAAAATTTGGTGGTTATTTGAGAAGAAATGAGTTAAAAATATTTATTAAAAAACACAACAAATTTGTTGTGTTTTTTAATAAATATTCCTATATTTGCATTGTAAATTCAATTAAGTTGTTTTAATATTTTGAAATAACGACCTGTGCTTGAATATAATCTGAAAATAGTTGACATTTTCTTTGGTTTAACCAAGCAGGACATTGTTATTTAAAATTATTAAGTAATGAAATTAAAATTTACCCAAAAAGGAAACCTTGAAGACAATCAGGTTCTTAATATAGAACAACTAATTGAAAATTTTGGTTACAACAAAAAAAGAGTAGTCTATTTAGAGAATTTTTTAGAACTGGTTTTGTTATTTAAAAAATTAGGTTGTAAAGAAATATACATTATAGGCAGTTATATTACAACCAAAGAATATCCTAATGATATAGATGTTTGTATAAACGCTTCAGACATTGATGAAAAGAAGTTGATTAAATCTGAATTAGGAAGTATAGATAAATATGAAATAGCAAGAATTAAAAAGCAAAAGAATGTACATTTAATTTTATTTGATAATAACAGTAGAGAGTTTTTAGATTGGTTTAAACAAGATAGAGAAGGAAATAAACGAGGTATTATTCAATTAAACATGAAAGACATAGAGTTTTATGATAAAAAATGAAAAACAATATCGGGTTTCAAAAAATAAATTGAAAGAACTTCATAATAAATTAAATGAGTTAAAGACAAATAAAAAAAGAACCTTTTCTCAAAATATGGTTTTGGCTTCTATGCAAAATATTAAAGAAGAAATAGAGGGTGAAATTAAGGCTTACGAGAATTTAAAAACCTCTCAAAAAATTCAATTTAAAGAAACTTCAATAGAGCAATTACCACAGTTGCTTACTGAATATAAAATTGCCAATCACCTTTCTAATAAAGAATTTTCTGAACAATTAAATTTGAAAGAACAACAGCTTCAGCGTTATGAAGCAACAGGGTTTAGAGGGGTAAGTTTTGACAAACTTGTATCTTTCTTAAATAAAACTGATTTAAAAATAAAAATTAAGGTAAGTTAGAAAATGCAAACCCAACTTTTGTACTTTAATACCTGATTATCCCTTACCTATACACAATGCTATGTAAGGAGATTATTTGAAAAAAAATGGTAGATATAAACATGGTAAATTATACATTAGAGATACCAGATTAATATATTTATAGTAATAATAGAAAACAAATAATATTTTATAGTCGTTAATCAAAAAAATATACATTATGAAAAAGATAGTATTATTGTTTGCTGTAGCAGTTGTATTATTTACTATTGTGTCGTGTAAAAAAAATACAAGTACATATTCATGTGATATTGATTTATCTCAGCAAATAGCAACTAAAAATGGAACATTAACATACACTATTACAAGTACAGGTACTGTTTCTGTAAGTTCTGTTTCATACATAAATGCTTCGGGAACTTATGTTACAGAAACTAATCCTACTTTGCCTTTTACAAAAGTTTTTAACGTAACTACTGGCGATAATATGAAAATGAATGTAAAAGGAACAACTAATAGTGGAACAATAACTGCTAAATATTCATTTGTGAATGTAAGCGGTGGTGCTACATTTACAATTGATGAAGAAAGCTCTTGCGGTAATTAATTAATGTTTGCATAATCTTTTCATTTTTGTAGAATATTTTTTTAGGCTTTTGTTCTGTCCTAAGAAATTTTTGTATCAAGACAAAAGTTGAATACTAATTTAGTGTCAATACCTTAGATTTTTCAACCTACACAAAAGCTATGCAAGGAGATTGTTGGGAAAGGAAAGATTTGTGTTAAGGCAAGTACACTACCATTCCAAATCTCCCAACATCTATCCTTTCATTTCCTCTTTCAAAAACCTTGCTGTATGGCTTTGTTTATTTTTAATCATTTCTTCAGGTGTTCCTTCAAATAAAATTTCACCGCCGCCATCACCTCCTTCAAGCCCTAAATCTATTATATGGTCTGCCATTTTTATAACATCCATATTGTGTTCTATAATTAAAACAGTATTTCCTCTGTCTGTCAATTTGTTTACTACATCTATCAGCATTTTTATATCTTGAAAGTGTAAACCTGTGGTAGGTTCGTCTAATATGTAAAATGTTTTGCCTGTATCTCTTTTGCCTAATTCTGTAGAAAGTTTTACACGTTGTGCTTCGCCACCACTAAGTGTTACAGCACTTTGCCCCAATGTTATATAGCCCAAACCTACTTCTTGCAATACTTTTATTTTTCTATACAACCAAGGTATAGCATTAAAAAATTCACAGGCTTCATCTACAGTCATGTTTAGCACATCGCTAATAGATTTTCCTTTATACCTTATTTCTAAAGTTTCTCTGTTATATCTTTTGCCATTACACTTTTCACAAAGCACATACACATCTGGCAAAAAATTCATTTCAATTACTTTCATTCCTCCACCTTCACAAACATCACATCTACCTGTTTTTACATTAAAAGAAAAACGCCCTGCATTATAGCCTCTAATTTTGGCTTCTGGCACATTGGCAAATAGTGTTCTTATATCTGTAAAAAAACCACAATAAGTAGCAGGGTTGCTTCTTGGTGTTCTACCAATAGGGCTTTGGTCTATTTCTATTACTTTATCTATATGTTCTAATCCCTGAATGTGTTGATATGGTTGAGGAGAGGCTTTGCTGTTGTAACAATATTTGCTTAGCAATGGATACAATGTTTCGTTGATTAAAGTACTTTTACCACTACCACTTACACCTGTTACTACAATCAATTTTCCCAGAGGAAATTTTACAGAAACATTTTTTAAATTATTGCCTGTAGCTCCTTGTAGCTCTATATATTTTCCATTTCCTTTTCTTCTTTCTGTTGGTACATCAATATTTTTTTTACCCGATAAATATTGTGCTGTTTCAGAATTATGTTGCAATATTTCTTTAGGTGTTCCTTGTGCTACAATTTTGCCTCCATTTTTTCCTGCTTTGGGTCCTATATCTACCAAATAATCACTTGAAAGCATAATGTCTTTATCATGCTCCACAACTAATATACTATTGCCAATATCTCTTAAATTTTTTAAAGCATCTATCAGTTTATGATTATCTCTTTGATGCAAACCAATACTTGGCTCATCTAAAATATAAGTGATGCCTTGTAGCTGACTACCTATTTGTGTGGCTAACCTTATTCTTTGACTTTCGCCACCACTCAAACTTTTACTACTTCTGTTAAGTGATAAATAAGATAAACCAACATCTAATAAAAATTGTATTCTTTCTCTTATTTCTTTTAAAATGTCTTTGGCTATTTGGTTTTGTTTGCTGCTTAATCTTTCTTCAATATGTATAAACCATTGCATTAATTTATCTAAGTTTAGCCCACTTAATTCACTAATATTTTTATTGTCTATTTTAAACCAAATACTTTCTTTTTTTAACCTTGTTCCACCACAATTATTACACACACCTTGTGTTGTATATTTTTCTACCCAAGAACGTAAAAAGTCTGAACTGTTAGATGACATAAACCATCTTTTAAGCATAGGAATAATGCCTTCATAACTACCTGTATAAATATCAGGAATATTTTCATCGTTTAAATCCATTTCTAAAGCCATTCCTTTGGAGGGGTTTGGAGAGGCTCCAAAAAGCAATAAATCTAAATGTTCTTTACTTAATTTTTCAATAGGTGTATCTAAGTTTATGGTATTTTTTTTGGCAAAAGTGATGACTTGTTTAAAAACACTGGCATCTCTTTCTTCTCCTAAAGGAGCTATACCTCCTTCCTTAACAGATTTTGTTTTATCTGGTAAAACTTCATTAATATCTATAGTATATACAAATCCCAAACCTTTGCATGTAGGGCAAGCACCATAAGGAGAGTTAAAAGAAAAAGCATTAGGCGATGGTTCTTCATAAGAAAGTCCAGTATCTACACACATTAATTGTTTGCTAAAAAGAGCCTCTTCTAAAGCCCCTCCTTTGGAGGGGTTTGGGGAGGCTACAAACATCAAATCTTTTCCTATTTTCAATGTTTGTTGCACACTTTGGCTAAGCCTTACTTTTATATCATCTGTTATAGCTAATCTATCTACTACAACTTCTATATTATGTATTTTGTATCTATCTACTTGCAGTTTAGGTGTTAGCTCTGTTACTTCACCATCTATTCTTACTTTTAAAAATCCTTTTTTTCTGGTTTCCTCAAATAGTTCTCTATAATGTCCTTTTCTGCCACGAACCAATGGAGCAAGTAATAAAATTTTTTCTCCTTTAAATTTTTGAAAAATAGTTGCTACAATTTCTTCTTCACTGAGCTTAACCATTTTTTTTCCTGTATTATAACTATATGCTTCACCAATACGAGCAAACAACAAACGCAAAAAATCATATACTTCTGTTACTGTACCTACTGTGCTTCTTGGGTTTTTGTTGGTGGTTTTTTGTTCTATAGAAATGACGGGAGAAAGTCCTGTTATTTTGTCCACATCAGGGCGTTCCATATCGCCTAAAAATTGTCTTGCATAGGCACTAAAACTTTCCATATACCTACGTTGTCCTTCATTATATATAGTATCAAAAGCCAAAGAGCTTTTACCACTACCACTTACACCAGTAAAAACCACCATTTTATTTTTAGGTATAGAAAGGTCTATGTTTTTTAAATTATGTTCTCTTGCACCAAAAATTTCTATAGTATCGTCAGTATGCAAAAAATGGGGCATTGTATTTTTTTGATTTTTCTTCATCTATAAACGGCAAAATGTAAATGTATTACAAAAGAAGGCTTTTTTGTAAGCCGAAATTTCCTTTATTTGTAAAAAATAAAAAAAAATGAAAAGAAGTTTATTAACTGCATTTTGTAGCTTTAGTTTAATGTTATGTTTTGCACAAATGGGCGAAGGGTCTAAACAAGTATATTCATCTCCTAAATTAAAAGAAGCAGTAGCAGCCCATAAAAATGTAGCTATTCTTCCTTTTAAAGCAACCATATCTTATAAAAAAGTACCTAAAGATTTTAATGCAGAAGCCAATAAAGCAGAAGAGCAAAATCTTGCATTACAAATGCAAAGTGGTATGTACACTTACTTATTAAAGAAAGCGAAAAATTTTTCAGTTACTTTTCAAGATGTAGATAGAACAAATGCTTTGTTAAGACAAGCAGGTGTTTTTGATAACGTAGATTTATTGACTCAAGACTCTATTTGTAAAATTTTGAAAGTAGATGCTGCTATTAAATGCACTTACTCTTATGAAAGAACAAGTACTGAGGGTGGTGCAATGGTAAAAGGCTTATTATTTGGCTCTGGAGCAGCTAATACAGGTACAGGCTCATTAGTAATGCAATTATATGATGGAGCAGATGGAGAACTTTTGTGGCGTTTTTACAAAAGCATGAATGAAAACTTAGCAGGAGGTGCTAATCAAGTTATGGAAAGAATGATGCGTAAAGTAGCCAGAAATTTCCCTTATGAGAAATAGAAAGAGATTTTATTGTTCAAAGCCATTTTTTTGTATTCAATCCTTACTTTTGCCACTCTAAAAAATTTTTTTATGGCAACAACAGCAGACATCAGTCGTGGTATGATTGTAAAGTTAGATGGAAATTTATATACTATTGTGGAATTTGGCGAAAATAAAACAGCCAGAGCCGCAGCAAAAGTATGGGCAAAACTAAAAGGAGTTGATACCAATCGTAGTATTGAAAAAACATGGAATAGTGGAGAAAACATTTATCCTGTTCGTGTAGAAAAAAGAAATTTTCAATTTTTATACAAAGACGATACTGGTTATAACTTAATGAATAATGAAACTTTTGAACAAATAGTATTAGCAGAAGACATGATTGATGCTCCACAATTTTTAAAAGATGGGGGAGAAATTTTTGTATTAATTAATACAGAAACAGAACAACCCATTGGTGCAGAACTTCCTGAAAAAATTGTTGTATTAATTACTTATTGTGAACCAGGTGTTAGAGGAGATACTGCAACCCGTGCTACTAAACCAGCAACTATTGATACAGGTGCAACTGTTAATGTTCCTTTATTTGTTAATGAAGGAGAGTTAATTAGAATAAATACCAAAACAGGCGACTACGTTGAAAGAGTAAAAGAATAATACCTTTTCAAAGAATGATTATATAGAAAAGGATGCAACAGAATAGTGTTAATTCTACAAAATCTGTTGCATCCGTATCATAAGCATTTTTAGTATGCTTACTCTCTTTAGTTATCAGATAGTTCAATAAACCAAACGAATAAAAGATATAAATAAATGACCTCGTTTTTTAAAGAGCTTTTTGAATATAGTCATCACTTTAACCAAAAGTTATTTGATGTTTTTAACAGCAGTTCATCAGATAAGGTGCCTGAAAAATCGGTAAAGCTATTTAACCATATTTTAAATGCTCATCAAATTTGGAACAACCGAGTTGATGCCCAACAACAGGCTTTTGGAGTTTGGGAAATTCATACAATTTCTAACTTAAAAAACATTGACCAAACAAATTACCAACAGACCTTACAAATACTTGATAAGTGTAATCTTACCGAAATCATTAACTACACAAACAGCAAAGGGCAAATTTTTAGCAATAGTATTCGGGATATTTTATTTCACATCATCAATCATTCAACTTATCATAGAGCACAAATTGCTACTGAATTTAAGCAACATGGGCTTGAACCATTAGTTACTGACTACATTTTTTATAAGCGATAAAAATGAATAGGCATAAGAAATGTACTGTTGCTAAATACCTAAACTGCTAACATCAGGCTTTTGCATTATCTTTTCCTAATAGTAGTAATCCATTCACCTGTATTTCAGTAATATACTTTTTATTACCCTGCTTACCAGCATAACTTCTGTTGATGAGTTTTCCTTCTAAAGCTACCTCACTTCCTTTTTGTAAAAATTTTTCTGCAATTTCTGCTACTTTACCCCAAGCTACTAAATTATGCCATTGGGTTTCTACAATTTTTTCTCCTTTGGTATTTCTATAAGTTTCGTTTGTAGCCATACTAAAACGAACCATTTTTTTACCATTTTCTAATGTTTTAACTTCTGGATTAATACCTAAGTTTCCAATTAATTGAACTTTGTTTTTTAATGCGTACATAATGTTAAGTTTTGTGTGCTGCTTAAAGCAGTACGGTTATTTAATTTATTTCAATCAGCTTTTACAGAATTGACGTCTAATTGCTGTTGTGGCTTGACAGTGCAAAAGTGTTATTGCAAGAAAAAATAAGTCGGTATTTAAGCGTTTACTCTTGATGATAAATGTTTTTAAACGTTTGTACACGAATAATATGTTGTATATTGCCCCTCTAAACATATTGCTATGACTGCATTAGAAACAAAAAAATGCCTTGCTTGTGGCAAACCAGTAAAAGGTAGAACAGACAAAAAATTTTGTGATGATTATTGTAGAAATAATTACAATAACCTACAAAAAAGTAAAGGAAGTCATAGCCCTTATGTACGCAGTATTATGAATACATTAATCAAAAACAGAAAAATTTTAGAAACATTATTACCTAAAGAAAAGCAAACTATCAATTATTCTTATGAAAGATTATTGCAAGAAGGCTTTATTTTTAAATACCATACACATACCTATACCAATAAGCAAGGAGAAATTTATTATTTCTGTTTTGATTATGGTTTTAGACAATTAGAAAATAATTGGTACATGATTGTAAAAAGAAAAGAAGAAGAATTTAAAACAATAAAGTAAAATGTGGTAGAATTTGTTTGAATGATTTATTTTTTACCATGAAACACAAAGAAAAACCTCCGAGTTATTTCTCCTTCTTTGAAGGGGTTAGGGGTAGTTTCAAGAAAATTTGAAATCCGAATAATGAAAAAACTAACAATTATTTTATATGTTGAATAGCATTTTAAAGCTGCATCAAAACATCAACAAAATCATTTTAGTAATTAGCAAAAAAATGTAATACAAAAGAAAAGAGTGAGTATGCTTTTATTAAATAATTAATGTAACTAAATAATAAAATGCAGCAGCCAATAATGCAGAAATGGGAATAGTTAAAATCCAAGCCCATAGCAAGTTTACAGTAACGCCCCAGCGTACAGCACTCAAACGTTTTGTAGCACCAACACCAATTATAGCACCCGAAATAGTATGTGTTGTAGAAACAGGAATACCTAAATGCTCTGTTAAATAAAGTGTTACAGCACCAGCAGTTTCTGCACTAACACCTTCTAATGGCGTTACTTTAGTAATACGTGTGCCCATTGTTTTTACAATTTTCCATCCACCACTAAGTGTGCCTAAAGCTATTGCCAAAAAACTACAAAATGGCACCCAACTATAATTTTCAACAAATTCGCCAAAAGTTAATGTTTTTCCTATAGAAGCCTCATAATATATAATAGCTGCACCTATTATACCCATTACTTTTTGAGCATCATTGCCCCCATGTCCTAAACTAAATGCAGCACTTGATAAAAGTTGTAATCTTTTAAACCATTTTTCTGCTCTATGATGATTACTTCGTTTAAATAAATGCACTATGAATATGGTAAAAATAAATGCAATAAACATACCTATTAAAGGAGCAGCAAAAATGAATAAAAATATAGGTATTACTTTAACATAATTAATAACATCTATTCCTTCTTTATGAAAAGCACCTGCATGTGCCAAAGCTGCACCAATAAAACCTCCTAATAAAGCATGTGATGAAGAAGATGGAATACCAAACCACCATGTTATCAAATTCCAAGCAATAGCAGCCATTAATCCTGCAAAAATTACTTCAAGTGTAATAAAATGTTCATTAACACTTTTAGCTATTGTATTACCAATTTTAAATTCTCCTATAATATATTTAGAAATAAAAAATGCACCAAAATTAAAAACGGCTGCCCATAATACTGCTTGAAATGGAGTAAGCACTTTGGTAGAAACAATAGTTGCTATTGAATTGGCTGCATCATGAAAACCATTGATATAATCAAAAACCAATGCTAATACAATAATAACTATCAGCAATGTAGGAAAACTCATATTAGTGAATTTTAAAAAATAATTTGTATAAAAGCATTGTTGAAAATATCATTAAGAATATTTAATAATAATACTTTCTATTACATTAGCAGCATCTTCACATTTATCTGTAGCTGTTTCAAGCGATTGATATATTTCTCTTTTTTTAATTACCTCTTTAAAATTATTTTCATGCTCAAATAACATCTCAATACTTAAATCAAAAATATCATCTGCTTGGTTTTCTATACTGTTTACTTTTATTAATGCCTCTGTCATTTCTCTCAAATGCTTCATATCTCTCAATCCTTTTACAGCTTTTCTTATTTCTATAGTACTCTGTAAAATAAGTTCTACTAATTTTTGTATGCCGGTGTCGTTAGGATTTACTTTATAAAAATTTATCTTTTTGGCAGAAGCGTAAACATAATCTGCAATATCGTCTAATGAAGTGGCTAAATAATGAATATCTTCTCTATCAAATGGAGTAATAAAATTTCTGCCTAATTCTGTAAATATTTGATGTGTACTATCATCATTTTTATGCTCAAGGTCTTCTATAAGTGTTAAAATACTGGCTCTTTTATCAATGTCTGGCTCATTAACCAATTCTTTTAGTTTTAGCCCCATTTCATTCACTCTGTCTGCTACGCCTTCAAATAATTCATAAAAGATTTTATTCTTTGGCATGAATAATTTTCCAATATTATTTAGCATCTTACAAGATTTTGGTTGAATACAAAGATGTAAAAATAATATAAAGAAAAAGCATATTGTGCTAATTGATAATAATTACTTAACATTGGAAATAGAATAATTCATTATTCAATCTTTTTTATTTTTGCTAATATTATTATGTAGAATGAATAAAATTATTTTTACTATTTTCTTTTTTTACTTATGTGTACAAAATACGCAAGCCCAATTTCTGATGGATATGGTAGATACTACCAAAGAAACAGGAAAAGGTATTCTTAGTGTGTACAAAAGATTTGACCACTTAAATTTTAGCTGTTATATACAACCTCAATATCAAATGTCTTCTACCAAAGGTATTCAAACATTTGAAGGACCAGATTTTAACCCTGAAGTAAATAATAGATTTTTGCTTAGACGTAGCAGAGTAAGAATTGAATATTTGCATTGGGGAAAAAAGGATAATCCTACTGTTCAAATTTCTTTTCAGTTTGATGCCAATGAAAGAGGATTTACAGTAAGAGATGTTTGGGGAAGAATATTTGAAAATAAGTACAAACTTTTTTCAGTTACTACAGGCATGTTTGCAAGACCTTTTGGTTATGAAACCAATTTAAGCAGTGCTAACAGAGAGTCTCCAGAAAGAGGAAGAATGAATCAACTATTGATGAAAAGCGAAAGAGATTTAGGTGCTATGATTTCGTTTGATGCAAGAAAAAAAATAAAAGGATTAAATTATTTAAAAGTTGATGTGGGCATTTTTAATGGTCAAGGATTAACAAGCAATGGCGATTTTGATAATAGCAAAGATATAATAGGAAGAGTAGCATTAAAGCCTTATCCAATTTCTAAAAATATAGCTCTATCGGCAGGAGGTTCTGTTTTGTTAGGCTCTCTTTTGCAAAACACCAAATACTCTTTTCATACTTTAACTGTTGGTGGTATAAAAACTTTTGTAGTAGATTCTACAGAAAGTAATAAAGGAAGAAATGCCCCTCGTAAATATTTTGGTGCAGATGCTCAGTTAAAAATAAAAAACAAAATAGGCTTTACAGAATTGAGAGGAGAAATTATTGTAGGCAAACATGCTGTTTTAAAAAATAGTAATTCTACACCTACAGCTTTATTAACAGGCAACGATGGCTATTATATCAGAAATTTTAATGGAGCATATTTTTATTTTTTACAAAATATTTTTTCAGAAAAACATCAATTAATTATAAAGTATGACTGGTTTGACCCTAATACAAAAGCAAAAGGAAAACAAATTGGTGTACCATCATCAACCCTAACAGCAGCAGATATTAAATACAGTACATTGGGCTTGGGTTATATTAATTACATTTCAAACAATGTAAAACTAATGTTGTATTATGCCAAAGTGTGGAATGAAAAAACTAACCTTGCTGGCTACACCAAAGATGTAAAAGATGATGTATTTACTTGCAGGTTACAGTTTTGGTTTTAATGTTTTATCGTGTTAATTTTCTATAAAGAAAGAAATGCTGTATGTATTTTAATGAGTGTAAATTTGCATATACATTCGTAATAGAAGTATTGAAAAAGAGGTAGGTTAATTATCCATAATTTTTTAAAAAGAAACAAATGAAAGTAGCAGTTGTTGGAGCTACAGGTCTGGTTGGTTCTAAAATGATTCAGCTATTAGCAGAAAGAAATTTTCCTGTTACAGAACTAATACCTGTGGCAAGTGAAAAAAGTGTTGGCAAAGAAATAATCTTTAAAGAAAAAAAATATACCATCATAAGTATTAATAATGCAGTAGCAGCCAAGCCTTCTATTGCTCTTTTTAGTGCTGGAGGAAATACAAGTGTAGAATGGGCTGCAAAATTTGCAGCAGTGGGTACAGTTGTAATTGATAATAGTAGTGCTTGGCGTATGGATGCTACAAAAAAATTAATAGTACCAGAAATTAATGCAAATGTTTTAACTAAGGAAGATACAATAATTGCCAACCCTAATTGCTCTACCATTCAAATGGTAATGGCACTATATCCTTTACATAAAAAATATACCATAAAAAGAGTGGTTGTTTCTACTTATCAAAGTGTAACAGGCACAGGCAAAAAAGCACTTGACCAATTATTGAATGAAAGAAAAGGTATTGAAGGACCAATGGCATATAAATATGCAATAGACTTAAATGTAATTCCACAAATTGATACTTTCTTAGAAAATGGATATTCTAAAGAAGAAATGAAAATGGTACACGAAACCTGCAAAATTTTGCAAGATGATACTATAAAAGTTACAGCCACTACTGTTCGTATTCCTGTTATAGGAGGACATAGTGAAAGCGTCAATGTAGAATTTGATAATGAGTATGATTTGAAAGAAGTAAAAGAAATATTATCAAACACCAAAGGTGTTGTACTGCAAAATGATGATGCTTTACAACTTTATCCAATGCCTTTAAATGCTTATGAAAAAGATGATGTTTTTGTAGGCAGATTAAGAAGAGATGAAACACAACCCAAAACCCTAAATATGTGGATTGTAAGCGATAATGTAAGAAAAGGTGCTGCTACCAATGCAATACAAATAGCAGAATATTTAGTAAGCAAAAAATTTGTATAGACATAACCTGAAACCTTATCAATAATTACATTCTTTTCTTTAAAAAATCAATAGCTTTTGCATAAGCATCTTCGGTTGCTTCTTTATTAAAAACAGGATTGCTTGGATTGGCAAAACCATGACCTGCTTCATAACGATACAAGTACAGTGTTTTTCCTGCATCTTTCATATTTTTTTCAAATGTATCAACAGTTTCTGAAGGTATGCCTTTGTCTAAATTTCCAAAAAAACCTATCACATCACATTGAATGGTTTTTAATCGTTCAATATTAGTTTCAGGTCTGCCATAATACATAACACAGCCTGCTGCTTGCTTACCTGCCAACATAGTACTTTGCAAACTCCAGCCTCCACCAAAACACCAACCTACTGTATAAATTTTTGCATTGCTACCTGCATACGTTATAGCTGCTTTTACAATATTTTCAAATCTTTCTGTTGTAGTATTACGCATATATGCACTTGCACTATCTCTTGTAGTGGCTACTTTGCCATCATACATATCTAATGCTAATACATTTACATTGTCCAAATCATTATAAAATGTTTCTGCTTCTTTTTTTATATAATCATTCAATCCCCACCATTCTTGTATTACCAATAACCATTTGTTACTTTTGTTGTTGGCTTTAATAAAATATCCCTGAGCATTTATACCATCTTTAGCTGGAAAAAATATTGTTTTTCCAATGGGGTTTTGCAATACAAAAGGTTTAGGTATAGCGTGTAGCATAGCAAATTCAGGATTGGCAGCATCTTCTTGAATCATTATTTTTGTATCTGTATTAATACAACTTATATAATATAAAGGTTTTACTTCATGCTTGTTGAACGTATAGCCTAACAATAAAACAGTTATGAATGTAGTAGCAGATAATAGCAATAATCTCTTCATAAAAAACAGTTTATAGGTAAAAAATGCACTGTAAATTAACATTTATCTTGTAAAGCCAATAACATTTTTCGTTTCCGAAGACTCTCCTTGTATAGCTTTGTGTATTGGACAAGGGACTCTGAGGTATTAGTATATTAATTTCGCAGAGTGTCTTAGCCTTTCACAAAAGCCTAAAAAGAACGCTCTGCGGAGACGAAATTTTTCATTGCTTATGGGAATTTAAGGTAGAGTTCGTTAATGTCCTTATCTACCTTAATCCATTCAACTCGTTTGTCAATGTCGTTAGGAACTTCACTTGTCAGCATAAACAAAGGTGTCAGATAAATTACTTCAACTATCCGTTTGTTATAACCCAATGCACCAATGTCCTGCATTTGAAATTCCACTTTTTTAAAAGTCAGATGTCCGTTTTGATATAAGATTGCCTGTGTTCGCCAAGATCCCGATGAGAAAGATATTTTCATTGAGTTTACAACAAAAATTAAAATCAAAAAAAGTGTCGGATAAACTATTCCAATAATTCGTTTGTTTTTTGTCTTTATTGAAAATAAGTTCCAAAGTAAAATTGTCGGTGTCCCGATTAAAAAGCCAAAGTAAACGAACGATTTTAGAAATTGGCTTTTGATGTCAAAACTTGTCAAACCGTCTAATAGAAAAAGTAAAGCCGTCAAACAGTAAACAAGGTTTAATATTTTGGTTGTTTGTTTCAATTCGTGAGTGTTGTCTTAAAATGCCCTATAACTCACAAATTTATGCTATACCATACTACTGTTCAAAAAATATTTTTATTGTATATCAATCAATTATGGTTATATATTTTTAGATTGTCGTTAGGACAATCCGTTTTTTCAAATTGTCATTTTTCCATAGCCATCAACTCTCAAATATACAAACCTTTTTCAAAGCACAAAATACTATTTCATTGGTTTTTAATTCAATTTCTTTTCTTTATTTTTCAGATGTACAAAATGCAAACTTCGCCTCCAAAGAGCCTACTTACATAGCTTTTATATGAGGAGTAAAGGTATTCTATCTCAAAAACCAAACATCATTTGTTTGTACAGAAAGCAGTACTCTTTGCCCTTCTTGAAAATTATTGTGCAAAGTTTTTACTTGTATTAGTTGGTTATTCATTAGCACATCTATTAAATAATAACTACCATAAAAACTTATTTTTTGAACAATATTTTCTTGTTGATAAATATTAACAGCAGGTTCTATTGTTATTGCTTCTGGACGTAGAAATAATTTTTTACCCTGATTGTTTTTAGATATTGGAAGATTGACATTTTTGGTATTATCTATATCAATCAAATTATAATAACCACTTAGTGCTGCTGCATATTCATTAACTGGTTGATAATATATTTCTTTAGCATTTCCTTGCTGAATTACCTTACCTTTTTGCATAATCAAAATAGTAGTTGCCCAAGGCAAAATATCTTCCCAATCGTGTGAGGCTTTTATACAACTGATGTTTAATTGAGAGCTAACATCATCAATCACTTGTTTCATTATTTTTTTATGCAACATATCTAAATTAGAAAAAGGTTCATCTAATAATAACAATGTTGGATTGGTTACTAACTGACAAGCAAGGGCTATTCTTTGTCTTTCTCCACCAGATAATTCATTGGTTTTTCTTTTAAGCAAATGCTCAATCTTGCATACAGCATATATTGTATGTGCATTTTCTTGTTCTGTTTTATTATAAACATCTAATAAGTCATGTACAAAATAATTATTGCGAAGTTCAAAATGCTGACTTAGATAAGCTATTTTTTTATGACCAGGTAGTAGCTGTTCTTCTGCTCCTTTAATACGTTCATCTTCTAAAAAAATATTTCCTTTAGAAGGCTGTATAAGCCCAGCAATCATTTTAAGCAAAGTAGTTTTTCCAGAGCCTGTAGCTCCTGCAATAGCAATATGCTCTTGTTTATTTTGAGTGAAATTGATGTTGTTTACAACAATATTGCCTTTAATTATTTTACTTAATTCCTCAACTTTTAACCAACTCATAGCCCAAAAATAAACCCCTCATTTTTAATATGTAGAAATTTCTCTTTTTTCAATTTTTAAAGGCACTGTATCTTTTAAAGTGGGCGTATTGCCAATAAGCACTTTTTTAATACTTTCTAAATATTGGTCTTTATAATGAATGGCTTTTTCTAAAGAGTCTGTTCTCATTTTTAGTATTTGCAAATTTTCCTTGCTTTTTCTTTCGCCATAACCAGGTATATAATATTTTAAAGGTGTATAAGCTATAAATGCAATAGTAAAGCCTATCATTAATACAAGCACAGTGCTAAAGCCCATATAAACACTAAGCCTGCTAAGTTTAAACCTTGCTATTTCTTCATAAGTATCATCGTTTGTTATAACAAGCCTATAGTTGTTTTGCAGCTTTTTTAACGTACTGTCTTGCTTTACTTTTCCCATGTTATTGTTAAATTGGAATTAAAGGTAATAATATACGCCCATTAGCGTACTGAAATTTATAAAATTCTTGTACTTTTATCTGCTTATGTTTGTAATAGAAATGTAGAATTTATTTAGTATGTCTTTTAATGTAAGAATTGTATTAACCTGTATAGCTTTTGTTTTTTATTGGGGAGCTTTTGCTCAGCCCAATACAAGTGTTGATTTGCAAAAAGAGAAACCACCACGTTATCAAGAAAGAAAATTGGGTTCAGAAAAATCGGCAGAAAAAAAATTTACTATTCTTCGCCGTATTACACAAAATACTTATACGCATTATAACTATCATTTCAATGCTTATAATAAATTAAATGATGTTATAGAAAGAGCTAAAATGGCTTATAAAGATGATTTTACTAAGCTATTACCTTTTTATAATTATACATTAGATGCTACATCTACAGCAAAAGATGATTTAGATTCGGTAATTTACAAATGCACTGCAGGAATTTTATTGCACGATTTAAGAAATGATTGGATAGATAATTTATATATTTTATTAGGCAAAGCCTATTTATACAGAAAAGATTTTGATAGTGCAGCAGGATGTTTTCAATACATTAATTATGTATATGCCCCTAAAGATGATGGTTATGATGTGCCATTAGGAAGCAATGCAAGTAAAACACAAGGTGTATTTACCATTTCTACAAAAGAGAAAAGAAATCTTTGGAAAAAAATAACTTCAAAACCACCCAGCAGAAACGAAAGTTTTATTTGGCAAATAAGAAATTATTTAGAACAAGATTTGCTTGGAGAAGCAGCAGGTTTAATAGGCATTATTCGTAATGACCCCTATTTCCCCAAAAGATTACAAACAGATTTGCACGAAATGATTGCTTATTGGTTTTATAAACAAGAAAGCTATGATAGTGCTGCTACACATTTGCAACTTGCTTTAAACAATGCTGATAATAAATTAGAACGTGCAAGATGGGAATATTTAACTGCTCAATTATATCAATTAGGCAATAACGATAGCTTGTCTATTGTAATGTTTGAAAAAGCTATTAAACACACTACAGACCCTTTAATGGAAATTTATGCAAGACTGAATATTGTAAGCCTTGCAACAAGTAAAAAAGAAAATGCTTTACAAGAGCACTTAAACCAATTAATAAAATTAGCCAAAAGAGATAGATATACTGATTATAGAGATATTATTTATTATGCTGCTGCTGATTTAGAATTGCAAAGAGAAGGATTAGATGCTGCACAAAATTATTTATTAAAAAGTATTAAGTATAGTGTAAATAATAAACAACAAAAAGCACTAAGTTTTATTGCTTTAGCCAACCTTAATTATCAAAGAAAATATTTTGTACAAGCACACTCATTTTATGATAGTGTAAATGTTGCAGATGCAAAATCGTTAGATGATAATGAAATAAAGTTAATCAACATTCGTAAACCAGCGTTGAAAGTAATTGCAGAAAATATACTTCTTATACAAGAGCAAGACAGCCTTCAAAGAATAGCAGCTATGCCTGAAGCAGAACGTACTGCTTATGTAAAAAAGATGGTTAAAAAATTAAGAAAAGAAAAAGGACTAAAAGGTAGTGGAGATGAAGAAGGCTCTTATAACACATCAACCTCTGATACCAAAGAGGTAGATTTATTTTCTACAGATAGTAAAGGAGAATGGTATTTTTCAAACAATAACCTTAAATCAAAAGGCTTTAGTGAGTTTAAAGCCAAATGGGGCAAAAGAGCTAATGTAGATAATTGGCGAAGACAAGCAGCATTAGAAAAAAGTAGTGGAGAAAAAACAAAAAAATTAAGTAAAGGCGATGCCATAGATGTTATAGAAGATATAGATGATGTAGGAACACCAAAGCCTATTAAAGAAGATGAAAAAACAGAGGGTAAAAAAGAAAGTTCTGATGAAAAATCAGAAGATATTTCTTTTGAAGGGTTAATGAGTAAACTGCCATTAGATGAAGAAAGAATGAATACTTCTCATCAAAAAATTCAAGCAGCATTATTTCAAAATGCGGAAACATTTCAAAATAATTTAGAAGAATATGCCGATGCTGTAAATAGTTATAATGATTTATTATATCGTTACAATGAATTTACTACAAAACAAAAAGCATTATTTAATGTATATTATTGCTATACTAAATTAAATATGCACGTTCAGGCAGATTCTATTCTTCAACTATTACATACACAATTTCCTGAAGGGGAGCTAACAAAATCTTTAGAACAAAAAGGAAAAAAGACACCTGAAGAAGAAAAAAATGAAGCAGCCACAAAAACGTATGAAGCAGTTTATAACTTATTTATAGAAGGCAAATTTGAAGAAGCAATAACTGCCAAAGCAAAAGCAGATTCTATTTATGGCAATAAAAATTATTGGACACCACAATTATTATTTATAGAAGCCATTTATTATGTAAAACAACGAGAAGACTCTACAGCTATCAGTAAGCTAAATAATTTGATAAAACTTTATCCAAAATCGCCATTAGCAGAAAAAGCTACTACTATGATAGATGTATTAAAAAGAAGAGAGCAAATAGAAGAATACCTTACCAACTTAGAAATAGAAAGAGATGAAGAACCTGTAACCAAAAGAGTAGATTTGACAGATGATAATACAACAGTAGATACTAAAAAGAAAAAAGAAGATACAAAAGGTGAAACCAAAAAAGCACCAGAAAAAGCAATTGATAAAGAAGTTACTACTACAAAACCTGTAGAGGTAAAAGACAATGCTTTCACTTTTGCACCAGCAGAACCACAATATATTATGGTTGTGTTCAATAAAGTAGATAATCTTTTTGTAAGAGAAGCCAGAGATGCTTTTGCTCAATTTCATCGTCAAAAATTTTACAACAAAAAAATTGACATTATTCAATACCCAATAGATGCTGACAATACTATATTACTATTAGGCATATTTGATAATACAGAAAAAGCATTAGAGTATTATAATATTACAAAACCACAAGCTGTAACACGTTTTATTTCTTTTATTCCTGCTAATAAATATAGGTTTAGTATGATTAGTAATGCTAATTTTACTACACTAAAAGAAAATAAAAAATTAGATGAGTACATTGATTTTATAAAACAAATTTTACCCGATAAGTTTTAAAAAAAATAAATAGCACAATAAGATACATGGAAAAAGCCATTAAAATAGTTTGGAGAGTAACCTTTGGAAGCATTTTGCTTTTTATATCATTCTTGTTATTATGTAATTGGGGTGTTTTTGGTAAAATGCCAGATATAGAAGATATTCAAAATCCTTCTGCATCATTGAGCAGTCAAGTATATGCACAAGATGGCTCTTTAATGGGAAAATATTATTTGCAAGACAGAGTAAATGTAGAATATAAACACATTGCAGCACCTGTTTTAGATGCTGTAATTGCTACAGAAGATGAACGTTTTTATAACCATAGTGGTATAGATTTAAGAGCATTAGGAAGAGCTGTTGTAGGTTTGGGTAAAGATGGTGGTGCAAGTACTATCACTATGCAAACAGCTAAAAATTTATTTACAGATAATTGGGCTACAAAAAACTTTTTAGTAAGAGGAATACAAAAATTTAAAGAGGCAATCATTGCTGTTAAATTAGAAAGAAATTTTACCAAAGAAGAAATCGTAACACTTTATTTGAATACCGTCGCTTTTAGCGATAATGTATTTGGTATAAGAAATGCAGCTAAAACATTTTTTCAAAAAGAACCAGATAGTATTAATGTACAAGAAGCTGCTGTATTAATTGGTATGCTAAAAGGAGCTACTTTGTATAATCCAAGAAGAAACTATAATAAATCATTAGACAGAAGAAATGTAGTGATGTATCAAATGGTGAAAAATAATAAGTTAGATAAAACTACTTATGATTCTCTAAAACTTCAACCAATAAACCTTCACTATAAAAAGTTAGATGAAAATGCAGGGCTTGGTCCATACTTTAGAATGATACTTGGCGAAGAGTTAAAAAAATGGTGTAAAGAGCATCAAAAATCTAATGGAAAAAATTATGACTTATACAGAGATGGATTAAAAATTTATACAACCATTAATCCGCAAATGCAGCAATATGCAGAAGAAGCAGTAGAAAAGCATATTAGTTCTATGCAAAAATATTTATCGGCACAAAGCAATATTAAATCTGGTAGTGTTTGGAAAGGAAGAGAAAATGTTTTAGAAGCAGCTATGAAACAAAGTGATAGATGGAGAAATATGCAATCAGAAGGTGCAGATGAAGAAACCATCAAAAAAAGTTTTCATGAAAAAACTAAAATGAAAGTTTTTTCTTGGAATAGCAAAAGAGAAGCTGATACTGTGATGACACCTTATGATTCTATAAAATATAGCAGACAAATGTTGCAAGCTGGTTTTATGGTAATGGACCCAATAACAGGAGAAGTAAAAGCATGGGTAGGAGGTATTGATTTTAAAAACTATAAATATGACCATGTAAACTTTAATACAAAACGCCAAGTAGGTTCTACCATTAAACCTTTGTTATATGGTTTAGCAATAGAAGAAGCAGGTTTTACACCAACATCTATGGTGCAAGATGTGCAACAACGTTTTGGAGCTTATGGTTTAGTACCAGCTACCAGCAAAACTTGTACAGGCTCTACTATGCCTATGGCACAAGCATTAGCAGGTTCTCGTAACTGTGCATCTGCTTATATTATGAAGCAATTAGATAATTCTGGAAATAATGGAGCAAAACGCTTTGTGGACTTTTTAAAACGTTGTGATTTTAAAACAAAATTAGAAGCCTATCCAAGTATTGCATTAGGCTCTTGCGAAATTTCTTTATTTGAAATGATGCAAGGTTATACCATGTTTCCTGGCAGAGGATTTAATGCACAGCCAATGTTTATTACAAGAATAGAAGATAGAAATGGAAATGTATTAGAAACATTTGTACCACAAAGAAAAGAAGTTATCAATGATGTAACTGCTTACTCTGTAATTAAAATGATGGAAGGTGTTATGAAATTTGGTACAGGAAGAAGCATTTGGGGTTATAATGTAAAAGGAGAAATTGCAGGTAAAACAGGTACTACAAATGATAATAGTGATGCATGGTTTATGGGTTATACGCCACAATTATTAGCAGGTGCTTGGGTTGGATGCGATGATAGATTTGTTCGTTTCAATTCAACATATATAGGTCAAGGAGCACATGCTGCATTGCCAATATGGGCTTACTTTTATGCCAAAGCATCAAACGATCCTGCTTGTGGTTTAGATGTTACCAGCACTTTTGCAAAACCAGAAACAATGTATAATGATATTGTTATTGATGGCATAAGTGGCTTTGTTCCTATACCTGGTGGTGAAGTAGAAGATGGAGGAGCGGGCTCAAGCTCTGAATATGGAGAAGATGATAATAGTGACTATGATGATAGTGGTAACTATTATGAACAACCAACTTCAGAAAAAAAAGATACCAGCAAATCTGGTAATAAACAAAATACAGATAGTAAGCATCCTACACCTAAAGCAATACTACCCAAAAAAAATAAATAAAATCTTAAACTAAAAATTTATTTCGCTTTGGTATAATACACTATTTACAATAACCACAGCAGTATCTTTGTTGTATGAAATTTAGATTTGAGTTTGATATACAGCCATTGCCACAACCCATTAATCATTATCATAAACTTTTTTTAATAGGTTCTTGCTTTACAGAAAATATTGGAGAAAAATTAAAGAAACATAAATTTTCTGTTGTAGAAAATCCTAATGGTATTTTATTTAATCCTGTTAGTGTAGCAGAAACCATTATTAATATTATAGAAAATAAACAATACACAAAAGCCGATTTATTTAATTATAATGAGGCTTGGCATAGTTGGCAACATCATAGTAGGTTTTCAGGAATTACTGTAGAAGATACTTTACAAAAAATAAATTCATCTACTACCCATGCACATAATTTTTTAAAACAAGCAGATGTTATTTTAATTACTTTGGGTAGTGCATGGGTTTATACCTTAACAGAAAAAGCCCTCAATGCAACCAAAGGTTCTGTAGCTGCCAATAATCATAAAGCACCAGCAGATTGGTTTGAAAGAAAATTGCCCGATACTGCACAAATCATTACAATATTAGGAACAATGTTAGACCGGCTTGGAGCATTTAATCCAAATATTCAGGTCATATTTACCATAAGCCCTGTAAGGCATTTAAGAGAAGGAGTGATAGATAATAATAGAAGCAAAGCTGCTCTTATAACAGCCATTCATTATTTAATAGAACAACTACCAAAGCTATACTATTTTCCTGCTTATGAATTAGTGTTAGATGATTTGAGAGATTATAGATTTTATGCAGAAGATTTGGTACATCCTAATTATCATGCTACACAATATGTTTGGGAACGTTTTATGCAATCATGTATGAATAAAGAAACAGTACAGTTAATAGACAATATTATAGATATTAATTTAGCTTATCAACACAAAGCATTTAATCCTTCATCTGAACAACATAAAAAATTTCTGCATACTTATTGGCAAAAAACAAAATTGCTGAAAGAGCAATATCCTAATTTGGATTTTGAAAAAGAGTTAGCACACTTTGCTCAATAATGTATTGATTAAGTATGCTAACTTGTACACCATATCTATGAACTATGAAAAACAAACTATTGCTTTATAAACCGTTGTGTAATGTATTCATTGGTTTTTCCATTCAATAATTGAATGTAATACACACCAGCCGTTAAATGATTGATTGGCATATTGATAACATTATTTGCTGATGTAATATTATTTGAACACTGAATTATACATCTGCCATATACATCTACCACTTTAATAAGAATAGGTGTATTGGCATAAGTAGTAATGCTTAAATGCAAATTATCTCTTACAGGATTGGGATAAATATTTAATGTAGCCCAATTAGTAGCACCATTTTTAATAGAAACAATAGGAGAGTATGAAATTTTTCCATCATTATCTACTTGCTCCAAACGATAATAGTTTGTTCCAATAATTGGTTTCTCATCAATCATGGTATAATTTCTAACACTATTAGCATTATCACTATTTGTATAAGCAGGTTGTATGGCTATTGTACTAAATACAACACCATTATTAGAACGTTGCACATTAAATTGTTTATTATTAATTTCTTGCACAGTTGTCCATTGCACAATATTTTTTTCATTTTCTTTTTTTACAGTAAATGAAGATAAACGTACAGGCAAACTACCTGGTTTAAACATATATGATACTATACTACTTGGCTTATTAGTAATATTGGTTGTTTCTGAAGAAACACTTAATGAAGGAGATAAAGAAATATTACCAATAGAAAGAAAATTATTATTACCAGAATTTGGTGTAGTTAATCCAATAGATGCTGAAGGCGAAATTGAATTTCCTGTTTCGGGGCGATAAATAAATTCTATCCAATTTTTTGTTTCGTATAATTTTATTTGAAAAGAAATAGCAGCATCAGATGCACCAAAACCCCATTTAACATTAAGCCATTCTACTGTAAAAATTCTATTGGGTGCTGTACCTGTTGTAGTATAAGTTAAGTTAGAAGTAATGCTCAAATCTAAATCGTCCCATAATGGTGCTATCAAAGGTCTTTCTCCCAATGCACCAGATGTAAGATTATTTTGTATGTAACTATTACTTAATTCAGAAAAGCTAATAAAGCCATTGGTAGAAATGCCTACTTCTTCATAAGTATTGCCACCATTGTATTGAAAAGAAAAACCAATTGGTATATAATTTACATAACCTTCATCTGCCAATGGGTCTGTTCCATTTCCTGATAAGAAAGGCATAGTACCATTGGTTACTGTATTAAAATTGGTAATAGAAGTAGTAAATGAATAATTAATTTGTGCATATAATGAATGAACACAAACTAAGTACATACAAATTAAGAGGGTATATTTTTTCATAGCTTAATACTATTTATTTTTCTAAATGATATTGGTATTAGAAGCCACCTGAAAATTTGGTAAGTATTTTTTCAGCGTAAAACTAAAACCTAACTACAAGTTTCTTACCCTTATCATCAGGAAGAGGCTTGAAGTAAAATTCTCAGGTGTCTTCTAAAGAACTTATTGTTTTATAAACTTTTTTACTATTGTTTTTTCACCATTACTTCCTATAATTTTAGCATAGTAAATTCCATTAGTTAATTTACTTACATCTGCTTTTAATATATTATCTCCGTTATAAATTTCTACAGGTATTGTCAGAATTATGTTACCAACATTATTACTTATTTGAAGCAATCCTTTTGTTTGTTGTTGTGCATATAAAACTATATTCAAAATATTGGTAGTAGGATTAGGATAAGTTTTAAATGCAGTAATTTTAAATGGTAGTTGGTCTGCTATTCTAATAATATTTTGACCATCAAATTCATTTCTGGATTTATCTACAATTTTTAATCTGTAATAATTAACCATGTTAGAACTAAAATCTGATATAGTATAGTTGATAGGTGTAGTACTTGTACCATTAGTAGCTTTTGAAGGAATGGTCGTAATATTGATAAAGTTTTTTCCATCTATACTACGTTCTAATATAAAGTGGCTATTATTCATTTCTGCAGTTGTTTGCCAACTAATTTTATTGCTATAAAATTCTCTTACTCCATTAAAGGCAATTAGTTTAACTGGTAATGACTGTATTTTATTAACAGCTATATTGTCTATCCAAACAGCAGAATTATTTTTCTCTGAAACACATCTAAATGCAATAAAATAAATATCGTTTGTAGGAGCAGCAAATAACAATGCTGTGTCTTTAAACCTTGTTTGATTTATTTTAATATTTTTATAAATAGTTTGCCAACCCATCATTGAGTTGCTCATCATTTTACCTATTTTAATTTCAATTTTTTGATTGCCTCCTAATGTATCACTTGCTCTATAATCAAATTGTAGTCTATAAGTTAAGCCTCCATTAAGTTCCATTCCTGGAAGCATAAACCAAGCATCAGCATTATTTGTATTATCTCCTTTTAGGCTAATAGCTTTTTTATTTTCTGGACTATTGGGTAGGCTTATTGTTTGCCAAGAAGAACCACCTGTAGGATTGGCTATATGAATATTTTCTGGTATTGCAGGTGCTACAACAGTTTCAAATTTTTCTGTATAAGGTAGCGATGTTAAACTTGCTGTTTTTACTGGAACAGAAACCCAACCACTTTTACCATTTGTATTAGAAGTTCTTACATGAATATAATATTGCACTCCAGCATCTAAATTATTAAAAGTTGCAGCAGGCGAGCTTGATGTGTTATAAGCAATTGGCTGTAAGTGAGATGTTGTTATTGCATAATCATATTCTGCTGTATTAGAAAGTGTATTCCAAGATAAACTTACTTCTTTATTGTTATAAGTATTAACCATTGCATTATCAGGCATAGCACATTTGCCTGGTTCAAATTCAATAACAGTACCTGTTTTTGGTTTAGAAGAAATATTATTAAATTCTTTTACGCCACTTAGTCTGGCATTTTCATCAATACTATTAACAGATAAAAAACTTCCTGTACACATAGAGCATGTAGCTATACCTACAGAAGCATTTCCTGTACCCATATTTCCTGCTAATGCTTTATAGGTAAATTGTACTTTATTACTTCCTTCAAACAATATCATTTGAAAAGAAATAGCAGGCTCAAGCATATTATAATTCCAAGAAGCACTATCCCATTGCACTATAAATTGACGATTGGGTGCTACACCTTTAGTAGCATAACTTAAACATCTGGTATTTTGTAACCATAAATCATCCCAAAAAGGAGCAATAAGTGGTCTTACATTTTCTTGCATTGGACCAGTCATTAAATTATTGATATTATAACGGTCATTTACATCTGGTGTAAATCCTTCTCCAAAAGTTACAAACCCATTTACATTAATATTAAGGTGTGTGTAATCTGTATTGTTGAATTGAAATGTAAAACCAATAGGCACTTGATTGGCAAAGCCTTCATCTTCTTCATAATAGCCTACTGGTGTAGGATTATCTAAAGCAGGATGAATGCCATTTTCTAAAGGCGTATATACAGATTGAAAACTATTGAACAAGTAGTTTACTTGTGCATTTGCATTAAATGACATTACAAATACAATAAGGAAAAAGGTGGTGTAAATCTTTTTCATAGCATGGATATTGGACTGAATAAATAAAATCTCAATACTAATAACAATAAAATAGCTATTTTATTGTGTGAAACCCTAAAATAAATCTGAAAAAACTACAATTCTGTGGCTTATAGACAAGAAAATATTTAAACTAATCTTGTTTCACCTGAATTTTAGGAAGTAGTGAACAAATTTGAATAACTAAAGCAAAAAATACCAATAAGTATAAACTAATTTGCTTTTCAGGACAAATACCTTGCCTACAAATAGAAAAAATAATATAATTTTTAATAGCCCAACTAAGGCTTATAAAAGCAATAAATACATTGATTCTTTTAGCCCAAATTTTATTGATGATAAAAAATAAAATCATGATAATACATAATACTGTATGAGGTTTAAATTGTTTGCCAAAAGTGAGTTCTTCACTTACTTTTCCATTAACGCCAGAAAGTGTAATATTAAAATTAGGTATATGAACCCATGGCATAAAACAAATAGCTATTAATGCTAAAGAGGCTATAATTCCTATAAGTTGAGAGTATTTCATTAATCTATTTTTAAATTAAGGTTCAGCAAATATATTTTTAAACTTACAAATACAAGTAATAAGGTTTCAACAATTCTGTAAATGCTGTTGTATATGTATTGTTTGATTGGTGAATACAAATATGGTTTTCTTGACTATGCTGATGAGTACTATTGCTATATAAAAGCATTGTTCTAAAAAATGAATGTTGAGGCGTTTGTTGCACAAAAGTTTTTTCTATTAAATAAAAATCTTTAGCCAAGTTTTCAAAATATGCTGTACGATGATAAGGTAATAAAATGGCAAAATAGCCATTGGGCTTTAATAATCTTTTTAAATGCTCTATTAATTCAGTAAGTTGTAATTGTGTGCTATGCAATGCTGTATTTCTTTGTGTGCTATTACTAAGCAAATCATTTTCAAAAAATGGTGGGTTAGTAATAATAAAATCGTATAAAATATTTGTTTCAAAATTTTGAATAGGAGAGTGATAAACAGTTATTTTATTTTCAAATAATGAAGTGTTGATATTTTGTTTTGCTTGACTTGCTGCTTGTTCATTTATTTCTACAGCATCAATAGTGGCATTTGTGTTTTGTGCAAGCATTAAACTTAATAAACCTGTGCCTGTGCCAATATCTACAATATACGTAGGCTTTAGTAAATTTATTTTTGCTGCACACCAAGCACCAAACAAACAAGCATCTGTAGTTACTTTCATAGCACAAGCATCTTGTTGTACAGTAAATTGTTTGAACTTAAAAAATGAATTGGCCATGTAGATTAATGAGCATTATTTTTATACCAATTTATCAAACCATTGGTACTGCTATCATGTGTTGTTATGGTTTCATTATTTTCCAATTCAGGTAAAATTTTATTGGCTAATTGTTTGCCTAATTCTACACCCCACTGGTCAAAACTGAAAATATTCCAGATAACACCTTGAACAAAAATTTTATGTTCGTACAATGCAATTAATTGCCCTAAAGTAAAAGGTGTTATTTGTTTAATTAAAAAAGAGTTGGTAGGTCTGTTGCCTTCAAATATTTTATAAGGTAAAAGTGTTTTGATAGCATCTTCTGTTTTGCCCATTTTTACTAATTCTTCTTTGGCTTCATTTTCTGTTTTACCATTCATTAATGCTTCTGTTTGTGCAAAAAAGTTACTCAACAGTTTTGCATGATGGTCGCCCAAAGGATTATGACTAATAGCTGGTGCTATAAAATCGCAAGGAATTAATAATGTGCCTTGATGTATTAACTGATAAAAAGCATGTTGTCCATTAGTGCCAGGTTCTCCCCAAATAACAGGTCCTGTATTATAGTCAATATCATTACCATTTCTATCAATACTTTTTCCATTACTTTCCATATTTCCTTGCTGAAAATAGGCTGCAAACCTGTGTAAATATTGGTCATAAGGAAGAATGGCTTCACTTTGTGCATTAAAAAAATTAGTGTACCACAAACCAATTAATGCCATTAAAACAGGAATATTGTTACTGAATTTTTCATTTTTAAAATGTTCATCACTACTATAAGCACCTTGTAATAAATTGTCAAAATTATCGTAGCCAATAGTTAATGCAATAGATAAACCTATTGCACTCCAAAGGCTATAACGACCACCAACCCAATCCCAAAATTCAAACATATTGGCTGTATCAATACCAAATTTTTTTACCTCTGTTTCATTGGTGCTTAATGCTACAAAATGTTTAGCAATATGTTCTTCATCTTTGGCAAATTGCAAAAACCATGAACGTGCTGTATGAGCATTTGTCATAGTTTCTTGTGTAGTAAAAGTTTTAGATGCTATAAGAAATAAAGCTTCTTCTGGTTTTATTTTTTTTAAAGTTTCTACAATGTGTGTAGCATCTACATTACTTACAAAATATGTTTCAATATTTTTTTTCCAATAAGGTTTTAAAGCTTCTGTAACCATTACAGGTCCTAAATCACTTCCTCCAATACCAATGTTTACAATATATTTTATTTTTTTTCCTGTATAACCTCTCCATTCTCCTGTATGCACTTTATGGCAAAAAGTTTGCATTTGCTTTTGTACCTTTTTTATCAAAGGCATTATATCTTTTCCATCAGCAATAATTGAATTGTCTGAAAAATTGCGTAAAGCAGTATGAAGCACAGCACGTTGTTCTGTTTCATTAATTTTTATTCCAGAAAACATGGCATGTATAGCCTCTTGCAACTTACAATCATCGGCTAATTGAAGTAATAACTGTAAGGTTTTTGTATTAATGATATTTTTTGAATAGTCAAATAATATATCATTAAACTGAATGGAAAATTTTTGAAATCTTTCTTCATCATCAGCAAATAATGTTCTCATTTTGCAATGACTCATTTCTTCTTCATGGTGCTTTTTTAATAGAAACCATGCCTGTGTAGCCGTAGGATTTATTTTTGATAACATGTTTATGCTGTTTGTAGTTTGTGGTTTGTGGTTTGTAGTTTGTGGTTTTTTGTTATCTATGTTTTATAAGAAACAAAAAACTAAACCACTAATCCCTAATATCCCAATCCCTAATCCCCAATTCCCAATCCCTAATCCCCAATTCCCTAATTCCCAATTCCCAATTCCCAATTCCTTAATTCCTTAATTCCCAATTCCCAAATCCCAAATTCCAAATTCCTCATCACCCCATCACTAAATTTTTACTCACAATAAGTTTTCCTGCTGTTTTTGCTTTTACTTCTTCTACTGTAACACCAGGTGCTGTTTCAATTAATTCAAAACCATTGGGTGTAATATCAAGAACAGCAAGTTCTGTTACTACTTTTTTTACACAGCCCAAACCTGTTAAAGGCAAAGTACATGTAGGTAATAATTTACTTTCTCCTTTAGGGTTAGTGTGCATCATAGCTACAATAATATTTTGAGCACTTGCTACTAAATCCATTGCACCACCCATTCCTTTAACCATTTTTCCAGGAATTTTCCAATTAGCTATATCGCCATTTTCACTTACTTCCATTGCTCCCAAAACAGTAAGGTCTATTTTTCCTGCACGTATCATTCCAAAACTTTCAGCACTATCAAAAATGGCTGCACCTTTAATAAGTGTTACAGTTTCTTTACCTGCATTAATTAAGTCAGCATCTAATTCATCTTCTGTTGGGTAAGCTCCCATACCTAAAATGCCATTTTCGCTTTGTAAAATGACTGTCATTCCTTCGGGAATATAATTTGAAACCAATGTAGGTATGCCAATACCAAGATTTACATACATACCATCTTTTAACTCTTGTGCTATTCTTTTAGCAATTCCAAATTTATCTAATGCCATAATGTTAATAGTTTAAATATTGTTGAATATGTGGTTGAGTTGCCATTTTTACAAATTGATTATCTATTGCTCTTGCTAATGGGTTATTAAATGTTTTTATTGTGGTTAAATTTTGTCCTAAAATATTTTTTATTCTTTCAATGCCTTCTTTGTCTAAACCACTTTGCAAAAAAGCATTTTCATCGCCTGTTTTTTTATCTATTTCTATATCTATTGCATCGTCTAACATTAAAAAAGAACCAATAATAGCAAACCAGTAAGCCACTATTTTTTTGGCTGTTTCATCATCAAAATCAAGTACTGTAACAGAAAATAAAAAAATATCGCCTCTATGCAATGCAGAAAAAGGAAATAACATTTCGTGTATAAAATTTTTATTACCCCCTTTTATATAATCTGTTAGTGCTGTATAAAAATATTTGTTTACCGCTTTTTCTTTTGTTAAATCAATACATTGTTCTATTACTTGTTCTTTGGATATTTGTTTTGTTTCTTCCAATGCTGCTATATGTCCAATTTGTTCTAATAAATGTATATACTCATTGCTAAGTAAAACATTTCTGTCAATACCTAATTTATAAAGTGTATCAACCATTACAGGAATAAATAAATAACCAGGTTCTGGACGTAAATAAAGTAATTTATTTTTCCAATAAAGGTTATCAGTTGGCGGTTCACGTTCTACAAAAAAATTAGCAATAGCATCGTGTACGCCATACTTAGAAGCTAAAAAATCGGTACTGATAAACATGGTTATTTTAAACGAATTGTTTTACGTTCTATTCTTTTTTCATAATTCACCCCTTGAAATATTCTGTGTACATACACACCTGCTACATGCACATTATCTGGGTCTATCATTCCTGGTTCTACCAATTCTTCTACTTCTGCAATAGTTATTTTACCTGCTTTTGCCATTGATGTAGAAAAATTTCTGGTTGCTTTTCTAAAAACAAGGTTTCCCATTCTATCGCCTTTCCATGCTTTTACAATAGCAAAATCTGCATATAAAGCATGTTCCATCAAATACATTTTTCCATTAAACTCTCGTACTTCTTTTCCTTCTGCTATTTCTGTTCCATAACCTGCAGGTGTAAAAAATGCAGGAATACCCATACCTGCCATTTGTATTTTGGTGGCTAATGTGCCTTGAGGTGTTAAATCTACTTCTAATTCTCCTGTTAATAATTGTCTTTCAAATTCAGCATTTTCGCCTACATAACTTGCAATCATTTTTTTAATTTGTCTTGCTTTCAGTAATAAGCCTAAACCAAAATCATCTACACCTGCATTATTAGAAATACAAGTTAAATTATTAATTCCTTTTGCTGCCAATGCAGCTATACAATTTTCTGGAATACCATTTAATCCAAAACCTCCTAACATAATTGTGCTGCCACTTTTAATATCTGCAATAGCAGCATTTGCATTTTCTACAACTTTATTCATACAGTAAACATTTATGTACAAATATAAGACTAATAAAAGTTATAGAATAGCCGATATTTTGTAATAGCGAGGTTAATTATTTCAGAAAAAATGAAAACCTTTTGTTGTAAGCTATTATCTTTATTCTGTTTATGAAGTGGTTATTAAAGTTAATTCAGTTTTTATATTGTATTTATGCACTGATTATGTTTATTATAATCATGCTGATTGCTTTTCCATTTATTTTAATTGCTGCTGCATTTGGTATAAAAGGAGGTAATTTTATATACACTATTTGTAGGCTTTGGGCAAGAATTTGGTATTTTTTTGTAGGCATTTTTCATAAAGAAATATATGAAGCTGCACATGATAAACATAAACAATACATTTTTGTAGGTAATCATATTTCATATTTAGATATTCCTCCTATTGTAACTACTATTAAACAACCTGTAAGAGCATTGGGTAAATATGAAATGGTTAAAGTGCCAATATTTGGACAAATTTATAGAACCTGTGTAGTTTTAGTAGATAGAAGTAGTGCAGAAAAAAGAGCTAAGAGTGTAAGGGCTTTAAAAGTTACTTTGCATCATGGTATTTCTATTTTTCTTTTTCCTGAAGGAACATTTAATGTAACTGGCAAGCCTTTAAAAGATTTTTATGATGGAGCTTTTAAAATAGCTATTGAAACACAAACTTCCATAAAGCCTTTATTGTTTATAGATACTTTGAAAAGAATGCACTACAGAACAATTTTTAGTTTAACGCCAGGTGAAAATAGAGTTGTTTTTTTAAAAGAAATTAATGTAACAGGTATGACTATGCAAGATTTACCTACTTTAAAACAACAAGTATATAATGCAATGGAAGAAGGTTTGAAGAGGTATATTGAGTATTAGAAATTTATTTTAATGTACGGATAATATTCGTACATTTGTTTAAAATAATGCTATGACAACAACAATAAAAAAACAAGCAAGATTTGATACAAGGCTTTCTATAGAGCAAAAGCAATACTTTGAAAAGGCAGCCTATTTAGGAGGTTTTAGAAACCTTACAGACTTTATAATTCATACTGCTAAAGAAAAAGCAAAACAAATTATAAAAGAAAATGAACAAATTATTATGTCTGAAAGAGATGGGAAAGTTTTTTTTGATGCAATAGCCCATCCTAAAAAGCCATCTAAAACATTAAAAAATGCTTTAAAAGATTATAACACTTTTGTTGCTAACAATTCAAAATAATACAATGATAGAATTGTTAGATAAAAAACATAAAAGAAATGAATTTGATTGTGGAAAAGAACTTTTGAATAATTATTTAAAATTTCAAGCTGGGCAAGATATAAAAAGAAAGTTGTCTGTTTGTTTTGTTATGCTTGATAAACATTCTCAAAATATTCAAGGTTATTATACGCTGTCTAATAATAGTATTCCGCTAAGTGATTTTCCTGAAAGAATACAGCATAAATTACCAAAATCTTATTTATCTATACCAACTACTTTATTAGGAAGATTGGCTATTGATAAAAGATATCAAGGAAAAGGAATAGGAAAAATATTGTTGATTGATGCTTTAAAAAGAAGTTATGATATTTCACATAAGATTGGCTCTTTTGCTGTTGTTGTGGACCCAATAGATAAAGAAGCAGAAAAGTTTTATGAAAAATATGATTTTATATCATTACCAAATAGTAGAAAAATGATTTTGGCTATTAAAACATTGAAGGAATTATTTGGGTAATGAGCATTTGTGCGTTATAAGAATTTTTAAAAAAATGTTCTCTATTTTCAACATCTTTTATAATCATCATTCATCTAATTTTGATAAAAACACAATAGCTTTATAGATAATTTTTTCATGCAAAAAAACGAACAAGAAAATATTACATTGACAACATCTTCAACAAATCTTTTTGCTGAAATCATTATACCATTGGCATTGCCAGAAACTTATACATGGCAAATACCAGAAAGATTTATAGAAGTTGCACAAATAGGTATAAGGGTAGAAGTGCAATTAAGAAATAAAAAATATGCTGGTATTATAGCTACATTATTTTCAGAATATCCTAAAGAATTTAAGCCAAAAGAAATTTTGAATGTGTTAGATGATGAGCCTTTGGTACATGAAAAGCAATTACAATTTTGGCGTTGGATAGCTCAATATTATATGTGTACAGAAGGAGAAGTAATGCAGGCTGCTGTTCCAGCTAATTTAAAATTATCGGGAGAAAGTATATTAATTTGGAATGAAGATGCCAATGTAGATTCTCTTGCATTAACTGATGAAGAATTTATAGTGGCAGAAGCTCTTGATGTTAAAAAAGAATTACGCCTTAGCGAAGTACAACAAATTTTAGAGGCTACTCATGTATATCCTGTTATTAAAAAATTGATAGATAAAAAAGTTTGTTTTATTTGGGAAGAACTAAAAGAAAAGTATAAACCAAGAACAGAAACTTTTATTTCTCTTCATTCAAATTATCATCAAGAAAAAGAGTTAGAAAACTTATTAAATAATTGGAGCAAAGCTCCTAAACAATTAGCCTTATTATTGGCTTATATACATTTTGTAAAAACAGAAGGAGAAGTAATACAAGCAGAGTTGTTAAAAAAAGCCAATGTATCTGCTGCACAGCTAAAAGGACTAATTGATAAAAATATTTTAATTGCAGAGAAAAGAAGTGTAGATAGAATTGCTTCTTTGCCCAAACAAGTTTCTATAGATTTTACTTTATCTGCTATACAACAACAGGCTTTTGAAAATTTACAAAAACAACTACAAACTACCAATGTTTGCTTACTACATGGCATTACAGCAAGTGGTAAAACATTAATTTATATACAACTAATAGAGCAATATATACTTCAAGGAAAACAAGTTTTATACATGTTGCCAGAAATTGCTTTAACTACACAAGTTATTAGAAGAATACAAAAACATTTTGGCGGCTATATTGCTATTTATCATTCTAAATTTAATTCTAATGAAAGAGTAGAAATTTGGAATAAAGTAAAAACAGGAGATATTAAAGTTGTGTTAGGAGCAAGAAGTTCTTTGTTGCTTCCTTTTGCAGATTTGGGTTTAATAATTGTAGATGAAGAGCATGATACAAGTTATAAACAACAAGAACCTACACCACGTTATCATGCAAGAGATGCAGCCATTTATTATGCTTCTTTATTTAATAATGCTAAAGTAGTTTTGGGTAGTGCAACACCATCGGTAGAAACTTATTATAACACACAAACAAAAAAATATGGTTTAGTAGAATTGAATGAAAGATATGGCAATGTTGCTATGCCTTCTATAGAATTGATAGACTTAAAAAAAGTAATCGTTGCAGAGCAAGTGCAACAAGAAAAAAATACTACTCCGCAGAAAATAATTTTATCTCCACAGCTTTTAAATGAAATAGCTATATCACTAAAAAATAAAAAGCAAATTATTTTATTTCAAAATAGAAGAGGTTATAGCCCTTACATGATTTGTAAAACTTGTGGATGGATTCCTCAATGTAATCATTGTAATGTAACATTGACTTATCATAAATCTGCTAATAAATTAACTTGTCATTATTGTGCTACTACTTATCCTGCAATTAATACTTGTGCTGCTTGTGGTAGTCATCATTTTGTGCAGAAAAATTTTGGTACAGAAAAAATAGAAGAAGTTTTAGCCGAACATTTTACAGATGCTAAAATTGCCAGAATGGATTATGACAGCATTAAAGGAAAAAATGCACATGATAATTTAATTAAACTTTTTGAACAACATAAAATTGATATTTTAGTAGGTACACAAATGGTGGTAAAAGGATTGGATTTTGAACATGTAAATCTTGTAGGTATTGTAGATGCTGATGGCATTTTAAACTTTACAGATTTTAGGGTAAATGAAAGAGCTTTTCAATTAATGGAACAAGTAAGTGGCAGAGCAGGAAGAAAAGATGGTGTAGGAAAGGTATTGATACAAGTAAATAATATGTATCATCCTGTTTTAAATTTTATACAACTACACGATTATAAAAAATTATACAACTATGAATTAGAAGGAAGAAAAGCATATCATTACCCTCCATTTTTTAGGTTAATTACCCTTACTTTTAAACACAAAGAAAAACACTTTGCAGAGCAAGCTGCACATATTATGATGCATGGGTTGCAAACTCATTATCAGCCTTATTTGCAAGGACCTTCTCAACCTGTAATAGACAGAATTAGAAATTTATATTTATGGGAAATTCTTATCAAACTTCCTAAAGATGTTTCTTTCATTCATCAATGTAAAATAGCCATCTTTCAACAGATAGCTATTATACATAATACAAAAAATTTAAGGGGTGTTATGATTGTTCCAGATGTGGACCCTATATAATTCTTACACTACTTTTTCTCAATGGGTTCTAATGCTGCTTTGTCTTTAATACTAACAACTTCTACATCAAATACAAGATTAGCAAAAGTAGGAATAACAGGAGGTGAACCCATCATGCCATAAGCAAGACTTGCAGGTATTAGTAATTTTCCTTTGCTGCCAGTAGTAAAAAGTCGTAAACCTTCGTCCCAACCTGCTATAACACTACCAGAACCTAAAGGAAATGAAAAAGCCTTGCCTACTGGTTTGCCATCTTTTACATTACCATCAAACTCTTTGCCATTGCTCATTAATTTGCCAGTATAATAAACAGAAATTACTTGACCATTTTGTGGTTTTATGGTGTCTGTTCCTTCTTTTTCTATTACAACGCCTACACCATTTTCTGTATAAATTGCTTTGTATTTATTTTTAGCAGCATAATCTTTTACTTCTTTTTTTTCACGTTGCTTTTGTGCTTCTACTTCCTGATTAAAATCTTTTTCTTGCTCTGCTTGGTCAGCAAATTTTTTCAAATATTCTACTTTACCTGTTATAAAATCTCCTTTTTTGAATACATTGTTATAAGCTACAACATTATTTTTTACCATGCTGTCAATGCTCATAGTAAATGTCATTTTATCGCCTATATAACAATCAGTTATTACTTCTGAAAAATTATATCTGCCTTTTCTTAAAGTATCTACACTAAGATAAATAGGTATATGACCAAATGTACCAGCTATAAGACTATCTTTTAATTTATACTCAAAATTCATTTTTATAAAATCGCCTTGAGCTATTTTTTGCTTACGAGGACCCTTGGTTATTTTATAAGGCATTCCTGTTGGCGTTTTTTCGTATTGGCTGCATGCTCCTAATAATAAAGAAGCTGCTACTGTAATGGTTAATAATTTTTTCATTGTAATGTTTGTTCGTATTGTTTTAATATTTGTTTAAATCGTTGTACAGTTTCATCTACAGTTTCATCACTTCTTCCTCCTGCTGCATTGGCATGTCCTCCTCCTTCAAAATGTTGTCTTGCAAAAGTATTCACATCAAAATTACCTTTGCTTCTAAAACTCCATTTTCTTTCTTCATTTCTATCTATCACTATTGCAGCAAGTTTTATACCTTCTATGGTTAATAAATAATTTACCAATCCTTCTGTATCGCCTGTTTTAATATTATATTTCTGTAAGTCTTGTTTATAAACATACATGATAGCTGTATTATATTCATACAATACTTCCATTCTGTTGCTTAAAACAAAGCCTATAAATCTTAATCTGCTTTCTAAAAAGTTATCATAAATATGTTCGTGAATGGGTGTATGCTGTAATCCTATACTTTTAAAATAAGCTACCATAGTATGAACAGAAGCAGTGGTAGATGGAAAACGAAAAGAGCCAGTATCTGTCATAGTACCTGTGTATAAACAAGTAGCTATATCAATATTGATAGTATGTTGATAGCCACTATTTACAATAAAATCATACACCATTTCGCAAGTGCTACTTTTGGTTGTATCGCTAATACCAAAATCAAATGCTTCTGTTTGTGGTTCTTGGTGATGGTCTATTAATATTTTAATGGCAGATGCTTTTTCAATTTCGGGTGCTACATGTTTTGTTCTGTACAATACATTAAAATCTAAACAAAAAATAATGTCAGCTTCTGCAATAATTTGTTTACAAATGGCTTCTTTTTGTTCAAAGTTGATAACCTTATCGCAAGCAGGCATCCAGTTTAAAAAACCTGCCCAGTTGGTAGGAGAAATAACTGTAACCTGATGAGAAAATTGTATTAAAAAATGATATAAACCTAATGAGCTACCCATAGCATCTCCATCAGGTTTTTGATGTGTTACTATAACTACTTTAGCAGGAGTAGTAAGTTTAGGAAAAAATTTTTGTATTGGCTGCATCATAAAATGTTGGCAAATGTAGTGGAATAAAACATTCAATAATCAATTAAAGCCCAACTTGGCTGTATGGTAAATTTGTTTGCATTATACAAGAAATTAATACAGCAATCAATTCTCTTATCTTTGCTGCTCTAAAAAATTTCTAAGAACAGTGAAAGCAAGAAACATTATTTTTCTAATTGTAGCAATTCTTATTGCAGACCAAGCATTAAAATTTTATATAAAACTCAATTATTATACTGGCGAAGAACATAAAATTATTGGTAATTGGTTCAGGCTACATTTTGTAGAAAATGAAGGTATGGCATGGGGTTGGAAATTTGGTGGAGAGTTTGGCAAAATTGCCTTAACCTTATTTAGATTGATTGCAGTAATTTGGGGTACATTTTTAATCAGAGATTTTATTAAGAAAAAATACCACAAAGGGTTTATTATTTGTGCTGCTTTAATTTATGCAGGGGCTTTAGGAAATTTAATAGATAGCATGTTTTATGGATTAATTTTTGATATTAGTTATGATGAACAACATGCTTATTTTTATGGTCAGGTAGCTAAGGCTTTTACAGGTGTGCATTATGGCACTTTTTTGCATGGACGAGTAGTAGATATGTTTTATTTTCCTATACTGAATGGCACATTTCCTACTTGGGTGCCTTTTTGGGGTGGTGAAGAATTTGAATTTTTTAGACCTGTATTCAATATTGCAGATGCTTCTATTTCTGTAGGAATAATAGCTATTCTTATTTTTCAAAATAAATTTTTTAAAAATAAAGAAGAAAAGAAAACAGCTACTGTAGAAACATCTACAGTTGTAAATGACACTAATCAAATATTGTAAAACTTAAAACCTGCTTACAAGTATTTACTATCAGTTATTAAAATATGTTGCAAAAACAAGATTATAGCAATTTTTGGTTAGGATGTATTATAACATTTATTACTTCTGTAATCTTATTTTTTTTAAACTATACATTGGGCAAGCACCCATTTTTTTTATTATTAAATAATGATTTGGGTATTGGTGCAGATTATTTTTTTAAATTTTATACCAATGTTGGCGATGGTATTATTTGGGCAATTTTATTATTAATATTTCTTAAATATAAGAAGCAATATATTCCACTACTAATAAGTTCATTTATTATTAGTACTATCTTGGTTCAAATATGTAAATACCTTATTCTGCCAAATGAACCAAGACCCATTGCTGCAATAGAAGAAACTGCTTTAATACACACTGTTTTGGGTTTAGAACCTCACAGAATTTCTACTTTTCCGTCAGGGCACTCTGCAAGTGCTTTTTGTTTTTTTCTGATTGCTTGTATTGTAATTACTAAAAAATGGATTGTACCAGTTGGTTTTATTGGTGCATTATTAGTAGGTTATTCAAGAGTTTATCTTGCACAGCATTTTCCTTTTGATGTAGCAGCAGGTATGATTACAGCTATCATTTCTGTAATGGCTTCATTGGCAGTACAGCAATGGTGGACTAAGAAAAAAAAGGTTACTTAATTTTTATTTCTTCTATTATTTCCTTTAAAAGAATGTCTGTGTTGTTGTTGCTGTTGTTGTTGAGAAGAAGGTTGCTTATTGTCGTTATCATTACCCCTGTCTTTCTTTTTATTTGTTGTTGTTGCATTTCTGTTTTCTTGATGATGATGGTGTTTGCGGCGGCGGTCAGCTTTTTCTAAACTTCTTAAACTTATTTGTCCTACAACATCTACAAACTGCAATTCTACCTCTTTATGTTTTGAGCTAACAATTTCTACTGCTTCTAACTCTTGAGGTTTATTGCCTTGAGCATTTAATTGTTGTATTTCTTTTACTCTTTGAATGGTTAAAGGGTAATGTTTATTACTTCCTTCAACAGCATACCACATTAGGTTTTTAAAAATATCTTTTTTAATTAGTATAGCTCTTCCTTTAGCAGTTTCTAAAGTATCTGCATTGTCAGGAAAGTATTGTAAAGCATCTAAATATGTATCTAATTCAAAATTTAAACAGCATTTTAATCTACCACATAGCCCACTAAGTTTTGTTTGGTTAATGCTTAGATTTTGATAACGAGCAGCAGCAGTACTTACACTTTTAAATTCATTCATCCATGTACTACAACATAATTCTCTACCACAGCTTCCAATACCTCCTACTTTGGCAGCTTCTTGTCTTATACCAATTTGCCTCATTTCTACTTTTAGCTTAAACTCTGTTGCATATTGTTTTATCAGCTCTCTAAAATCTACTCTATCATCTGCTGTATAATAAAAAGTAGCTTTTTTGCCATCTGCTTGTATTTCTACTTCACTAATTTTCATTTGTAAATTATGTTTTAGAGCAAACTCTCTGCTTTTTGCTTGTACACTTGGCTCTCTTTCTTTATTAAATTTAAAAGATTCTATATCTCTTTCATTGCTTCTACGAAGTATTTTTTTCATTTCTGGGTTAAACTCATTGACTCCTTTTTTCTTTAACTGTAACCGAACCAATTCTCCTGTTAAAGACACTTCTCCAACATCAAATCCATTTACACCTTCTACAGTAACGTATTCTCCTTTTTCAAAATGTTGTAAATATGGATTTTTAAAAAACTCTTTTCTGCTGCCATGTTGAAAGCTCACTTCAATAACTTTACAAGCATCTTCTATATCGGCTACAGGAATATTTGCCAACCAATCATACACATCCATACGATTGCAAATACCACTATTGCTATTATTTGATTTATCTGTACCAGAATTATAACTCATTGTATTATTTATTAAATAAATGATTAAAAATTAAATAAGGAAAAATAATACAATAGGTTTATGTAAGAATAACAGGTTGATATTAACCAGTAATTAAAACATTGCTTGTAAGACAAGTTTTTAAATAAATATGCCTTTTTAAAAGATGAATATTTTTTATTAATATAAATTTTTTCAACACAATATTATATTTATTCTATAAAAGTTACTGCTTATTTTACATTAAAAACCTGTTATCATATTATAGGCTATTGCTATTATATAATATTTCCTTTACTAACAAAGATAAGGATTAAAGAAATAAATTTTCTACGCTACTATAACAAAAAGTATTCTTATACGTTAATTATACATCAATTTTTTAAAATTCAAAACAATCTCTTAACATATCTTAAAAAATAAAACACTACTTTAGTCTTTTTAAGATAGTAAAATGTTAAGCATTACATCAATTTAAAATATTAGTATTATGATAGAGCAGGTTAAAGAAGGATATGTAAAAATGGAAACTGAGCATGGTATTGTTACCATTGAGTTTCATCATCCTCAAAGTAATTCACTGCCAGGTAAATTATTAGATACATTGGCAAAAGATATTCATGCAGCCAGTATTAATACAGAAACCAAAGTAATTATTATAAGAAGCACAGGCGATAAAGTGTTTTGTAGTGGAGCCAGTTTTGATGAGTTGGCTGCTATTAAAACACAAGAAGAAGGATTGAAATTTTTTAGTGGCTTTGCAAATGTTATTAATGCTATGCGTAAAGCACCACAATTAATTATTGCAAGAATACAAGGTAAATGTGTTGGTGGAGGTGTAGGGCTTGCAGCAGCAGCAGATTATGCAATAGCTTGTGAAGGAGCAGAAGTAAAATTGAGTGAGTTGGCTGTAGGTATTGGTCCATTTGTAGTAGGTCCTGCTGTAGAAAGAAAATTAGGGCTTAGTGCTTTTTCTCAATTAGCTATTGATGCTAATTTATGGAGACCAGCAGATTGGGCAAGAAGAAAAGGCTTATTTGCAGAGTTGCATAATGATGTAGAAGGAATGGATGATAGCATTGCACGTTTGTCTAATACTTTATCAAGGTCAAGCCCTGATGCTGTGAAAGAGTTGAAAAAAATATTTTGGAAAGGAACAGAACATTGGGATGATTTATTAAGAGAAAGAGCTGCTATTAGTGGAAGACTTATTTTAAGTGATTACAGTAAAAACTTTATTGCTAAGTTTAAAGAAAAACAACAAAAATAAATTTTCATATTGTAGTGTGAATAGTAAAGTAATGGGGCAATTTCAAATTTTTGAAATTGCCCCATATAGTATTGTACAGATTATATAAAATTATCTCCTCAGTCCTTTCATACCAGGAAAACCACCCAAAGGCATTTTGTTCATCATACCCATCATTTTTTTCATTTGTTCAAATTGTTTTATAAAGGCATTTACTTCTGTCATATCTTTTCCACAACCTTTGGCAATACGATTTTTTCTTGATTGATTGAGTAGGTCGGGATTAGCTCTTTCAGCAGGTGTCATACTTTGAATAATGGCTTCAATACCTTTAAAACTGTTATTATCTACATCAATATCTTTAGTAGCTTTTCCCATACCAGGTACCATGCCCATTAAATCTTTAAGGTTGCCCATTTTTTTTATTTGCTGTAATTGTTCTAAAAAATCTTGAAAATCAAATTGGTTTTTTCTAATTTTCTTTTCTAATTTTTTAGCTTGTTCTTCGTCAAATTGTTGTTGAGCTTTTTCTACCAAGCTGGTAATATCTCCCATGCCTAAAATTCTTTGAGCCATACGGTCAGGATAAAACACATCTAATGTGTCCATCTTTTCGCCACTGCTCATAAATTTTATGGGCTTATTTACTGTATATTTAATAGAAAGAGCTGCACCACCTCTTGTATCTCCATCTAATTTTGTAAGTACTACACCACTAAAATCTAATTTGTCATTAAATGCTTTGGCTGTATTTACAGCATCTTGCCCTGTCATACTATCTACAACAAATAAAATTTCTGTAGGGTTTACAGCATTTTTAATATTGGCTACTTCTGTCATCATTACTTCATCAATAGCTAATCTTCCTGCAGTATCTATAATAACTACATTTTTATTTTTTGCTTTAGCTTCTTTTATAGCATTTTGAGCTATGAGTACAGCATCTTTTGTTTCTGGCTCTTTATAAATATCTACACCAATTTGTTCAGCCAAAACAGCTAATTGGTCAATGGCTGCTGGTCTGTATATATCAGCAGCAACTACTAATGGCGATTTGCCTTTTTTGGTTTTTAAATAAGTAGCCAATTTTCCTGTAAAAGTAGTTTTACCACTACCTTGTAAACCTGCAATTAAAATAACTGCTGGGTTTCCTGTTAAATTAAATTCAGCAGGAGAACCACCCATTAATGCTGTTAATTCATCTTGAACAATTTTTGTCATTTGTTGTCCAGGGCTAACAGCATTCAATACTTTAGAGCCAATAGCTTTGTCTTTTACTTTATCAGTAAATTCTTTTGCTATTTTAAAATTTACGTCAGCATCAAGCAATGCTCGTCTAATATCTTTAATTGTATTGGCAATATTAAGGTCATTAATTCTTGCTTGTCCTTTCAGGTTTTTAAAAGCTGCTTCTAATTTTTCTGATAAACTATTAAACATAATACGTTCAATTTTTTATTATATTTTAATAAATATTATACAATAATTGGAGTGCAAATATAGTAGCAGTAAAGTTTTTATAATAATAATAATACTAAAGCGAAATAGATTTTGGCTTATATTTTATTTGGTATAATATGCAAAAGCTATACTGAGAATTGGCTAAATGAATAAAAATATTATACCTTTTTGTGTTAGATAAAGGGAGTGGTATAAAAAAATCATACTTTTTTACTTTTTATTGTAACAAATCTTTCAAAACTTCGTATTATAGATTGTAAGAAAAATAATAAAAGAACTATCCCCTGCTGTTTATGACAGAAAAAGATTATAACGACTGTGTTACGCAATATGCAGATAATGTGTATAGGTTTATTGTAAAAAATCTTCGGCATGAAGAAGATGCAAAAGATATTGTACAAACAGCTTTTGAAAAATTATGGAGAAACAGAGAACAGATAACCAATGAAAAAAGTAAGTCTTATTTATTTACAATTGCTTATCATCAAATGATAGACCATATCAGAAAAAATAAAAGAATTACTTTACAAGAAGAGTTTAAGCAAGATGTGAAAATTGATATTCAACATAATAGGTTTTCAAAAGAATCTATTGCAAGTGCTTTAAGCAGGTTAAATGAAATACAGAAAAGCCTGATAATGTTAAAAGATTATGAAGGGTATAGCTATGATGAAATAGGCGAAATTATGCAACTAAACCCCAGTCAGGTAAAAGTGTATTTACATAGAGCAAGATTGGCATTGAGAAATTATATTGTAAAGCCAGAAAATATTTTATAAAAAATTATTCAATATTTAATTTTTAAGCAATGAATATTAACAGAGATAATTATGAAGAATTTTTGCTGCTTTATGTAGATGGAGAGTTAAATATTGCTGAGCAAAAAGCAGTTGAACAATTTGTACAAATAAATCCAGATTTGCAAGAAGAGTTAGAGATATTATTGAGCACTAAATTAACTACTGAAAAAAATATTTCTTTTGATAAATCATCTTTATATAAATCTGAAGCCAATACTATACACCAAAATAATTATGTAGAAAAATTTTTATTATATACCGATAATGAATTATCTGAAAGGGAAAAAAAGGAAGTAGAAAAATTTGTACTACAACATCCTGCATTACAAACAGCATTTACTACTATCAAAGCAAGTATTCTTGAAAAAGAGATTATTCTTCATCCAAACAAAGAAACCTTGTATAAAAAGGAAAGAAAACCTGTAATTTTTATGTGGATGAAACAAATAGCAATAGCTGCTGCTTTAATACTTTTTGCAATAGCACTTTGGATGCTGAATAACAATAAACCAACTGCTAATTACAATATAGTTGTAAAAGAAAATAACCAACAATCAAAAGAAAACAAAATACCAGCTATAAGCAATAACAATACTAAACTTTCAGAGCAAACAATAGCCCAACAGCAAAGTAATAAAGAGGAGAAATTGATTAAAAATGAATTATTTGTTCAGCAATCAAAAGAAAATAAAAGAGTAAACAATATTTCAAACAATAACCCTACAGTTAATGAGCAATATAATACTGTAGTTAAACAAGAGCAGCAAAATAATAGTGTTTCAACACAACCAATAAAAGAAGAGTTAATAAGCACAATAATTAAACATAAAACAGAAACTATAACAACAATAGAAATACCCCCTATTGTTGCCATGAATACTATTTATGCAGAAGAAACGACTACTCAAAATATAGTACAAACAAAAAATACAATGCCTATATATAAATATTTAGATACAGATGATGAAGAGCTTATCGCAACAGCTACCAGCGAAAAAGTAGTATATATTGGCAATATGCAAGTAAGTAAAACAAAAGTTAAGCATATACTTAATAAGGCAAAAACATTTCTTGGCAAACAGAAAGACAATCCAATAGAAAAAAAGATTGCCTCAATTTTATAAATAAACATCATCGTTATCATTATCAATTAAATAATTAATCAGCATGAAAAAACTTTTATTCACAACAATCATCACATTTGTAACTTCTCAGGCTATTTCTCAAACAGATTCTACTAAGCAAACAACAGATACTATTAAAGCAGGCAATTTTGTTATTATTAAAAAACATGGTACTAAAGGACAAGATGGTAAAGAAGGAAAAGGAGGCTTCAATTTTTCTTGGAGATTAGGGCAAAAGAAAGAAAAATCAAATATTAGTACTAATTGGTTTATTCTTGATATTGGTTTTGCTAATTACAGAGATAAAACAGATTATACTTTTGCACAAGCTGGCAATTATTTAAGAACCATAAATGCTTCTGTAGGTGATGTAGCCAAAGAAAGTTTAAAATTAAGAACAGGAAAAAGTTCTAATGTAAATCTTTGGATATTTATGCAAAAAATTAATTTAAGTAAACACTTTATTAATCTTAAATATGGCTTAGGGCTTGAAATGTATAACTTTCGCTTTGATAGAAATATAAGTTACAGAAAAAATCCAGACCCTTTTATTTTTAATGATACAGTTAATTTTTCAAAAAATAAATTATATGCAGGGTATATCACTATTCCATTAATGTTAAATTTTGATTTTGCTCCTAACAATAGAAAACAGTTATTTACTATTAGTGCAGGTGTTAGTGCTGGTTATTTAATTAATAGTAGAAACAAACAAATAAGCGATATACGTGGTAAAATAAAATACAAAGGAGATTTTGATTTACAACCATTTCGTTTGGCTGCTGTTGGAGAAGTTGGTTTAGGTCCTATACGTTTATATGGAAGTTATAGTTTAAATGCCCTACACGATAAAGGTACAAGGCTTGAACAATATCCTTATGTTATAGGAGTTAGGTTTAGTAATTGGTAAAATGTAATTAAACAATGTGGTTAAAAATGGTTGGTAAAACCAGCTAATAATCAATGCCAATAATACTTTTAGAAGAAAGCAATGAAACGGATTTTATTGCTTTCTTTTTTTGGTAAAAAAGCGGCTAATTATAGCCCTAATTTTTCTATGGCATTTTGTGCTGCAATTTGGCTGGCATCTTTCTTATTATAACCTATCCCTTGCGATAAAATTTCTCCTTCTAAAATAGCATTGATAATAAAAGTTCTTCTTCCAGAATTAACATGTTCTTCTGCTACTTCAAAAGATAGAGCCTTACCATTTTTAGATGCCCAACCAATTAACTTATTTTTTAGATTAATGTCAATAGATTCTAAATCATCTACAAACATGTGTTGCAAAACAATTTGTTGCAATACCCATTGTTCTGTTTTCTTATAACCTTTGTCTAAATAGATAGCACCAACTATTGCTTCTAATGTATTGCCAAAAATTTGGCTATTGCGTAAGCTATTATCTAATTTATTATAAAGGGTAATTTTTTTTAAGCCAATTTTTATAGCAATATCATTCAGTTGCTGACGATTAACCATTTTACTACGCATTTCAGTTAAAAAACCTTCGCCTTTGTAAGGATAACGTTTAAACAAATAATCGGCTACTATACAGCCTAAAATAGCATCTCCTAAATATTCTAACCTTTCATTATTTTCATCTGGTGCATCTTTAATACTTTTATGTGTTAGAGCAGTAAAGTAAAGCAGCTTTTTAGTAGGTTTTATACCCAATATATTTTCTAACTGCTGCTGAAAAGTAGTTTTTTTAAATACAGGAAAAAATTGTTTTATAAAATGCACAATGTATTTACGCTTTATACTTTTTTACAATTACACAAGCATTATGACCACCAAAACCAAAAGTATTGCTAAGAGCAGCATTTACAGTACGATGCTGTGCTTTATTAAAAGTAAAATTAAGTTTAGGGTCTAATTCTGGGTCATCTGTAAAATGATTGATGGTTGGAGGAACAATATCATGCACTACTGCCATAATACTTGCAATAGCTTCTATTGCACCTGTAGCACCAAGGCAATGCCCTGTCATACTTTTTGTAGCACTAATATTTAGGTTATAAGCATGTTCTCCAAATACTTCTGTTACAGCTTTTATTTCTGCACCATCGCCAACTGGTGTACTTGTGCCATGTGTGTTAATATAATCAATTTCTTCTGGTTTCATATTGGCATCTTCTAATGCAGCCAACATTACATTTTTGGCTCCTAAACCATCTGGATGTGGTGCTGTTATATGATGAGCATCTGCAGTTGCACCACAACCCATTACTTCTGCATATATTTTTGCTCCACGTGCAAGTGCATGTTCTAATTCTTCTAAAATCAACATACCAGCACCTTCTCCCATTACAAAACCATCTCTATCTTTATCATAAGGTCTTGATGCAGTTTTAGGGTCATCATTTCTTTCACTTAAAGCTTTCATAGCATTAAATCCACCAATACCTGCTTCGCTAACTACAGCTTCACTTCCTCCTGTTAAAATAATATCAGCTTTATTTAAACGAATTAAATTAAAAGCATCCATAATTGCATTTGTGCTACTTGCACAAGCACTAACAACAGCAAAGTTTGGACCTCTTAAATTGTGCCTCATACTTATATGTCCTGCTGCAATATCTAAAATCATTTTTGGAATAAAGAAAGGATTGAAACGGGGCGTACCATCACCTCTTGCAAAATCTGTTACTTCATTTTGAAAAGTAATTAAACCACCTATTCCACTACCAAAAACAACGCCTACTTTATCTGGATTAATATTGTCTTTATGCAAGCCTGCATCATTCATTGCTTGGTCGCTTACTACTAAGGCAAATTGGGTAAACCTATCAATTTTTCTTGCTTCTTTTCTATCTAAAAATTCTGTTGGTTCAAAATTTTTTACTTCACATGCAAATTTTGTTCTGAATTTTTCTGCATTAAATCCTTTAATAAAATCTGCTCCAGAAACTCCAGCAATTAAATTGCTCCAATAATCATTCAAATTATTGCCTAATGGAGTTATTGCTCCCATTCCTGTTACTACTACTCTTTTTAAAGTCATATTAAACAAGCGTTTTGGTAATTATTATTTTGTGCCTCAAAAATAAAATAAACAGTAATACAAAGTTGTCTATTTTCTTAATGCACAAATATAGTATTATAAAAACTGATTTATTTTTTATACTTTCTTTTTTTTCAATATAGATAGCATAAAAGTAGCGTAGAAAAATAAATCCGCCAACTTTAGCTTAATGCTGAGTGTGGCGGATTTATTAAAAGGTTAATCCAGCGGCTGCCGGTAAAAGTTTTTTATTTGGCATGCTCTTCCAAATAAGCAACAGCTTGACCAACGGTTGTTATTGTTTCAGCTTGCTCATCAGGTATAGAAATGTTGAATTCTTTTTCAAATTCCATAATTAATTCAACAGTATCCAAAGAATCGGCACCTAAATCGTTGGTGAAAGAAGCTTCTGTTGTTACTTCTGCTTCATCAACACCTAACTTATCTACAATGATTTTCTTTACTCTTGTTGCGATGTCTGACATTATTAAAAGTTTTAGTTACAGGGCAAAAATAGAGTTTTTGAATTAAATACAAAATATCTAATTTTTTTCTTTGATTAAACTACTAAAATGGCTGTTATTTTTAGGCTGAAAATGAATTATTTTCCTGTAAAATGGGCTTTCCTTTTTTCTAAGAAGGCTATAGTGCCTTCTTTCATATCTTCTGTACCAAAGCAGCTACCAAATAATTCTATTTCTTCGTTAAAACCATTTTTGCTTTCATTCCAAACGGCATTGGCTGCTTTTATACAAGCTGCTACTGCTAAAGGTGCTTTGGTATTGACTATTTGTAAAATACTTTTTGCTTTATTTATTAACTCATCTTGAGGTACTACATAGTTTACTAATCCATATTGTACAGCTGTTTGAGCATCTATCATATTAGCACTAATTAATAATTCTATTGCTCTACCTTTTCCTATTAATTGTGCCAAACGTTGTGTGCCACCATAACCAGGTATTAAACCTAAATTTACTTCGGGCTGACCGAATTTTGCATTATCTGATGCAATACGAAAATGACAAGCCATTGCTAATTCACAGCCTCCACCCAAAGCAAAACCATTTACACAAGCTATGATTGGTTTGGGGCTTTGTTCTATTCTATCAAAAATATCTTGCCCTCTTTTGGCTAATTGTTTTCCTTGTTCTACACTTAAATTGCCAAATTCTGTAATATCGGCACCTGCTACAAATGCTTTATTGCCAGAGCCTATTATAATAACAGATTGTATTTGATTATCTGTATATACTTGTTTTAATAATGTATCTAAATCATTAAACACATCTTTATTGAGTGCATTTAATTTATCAGGACGATTAATGGTAACTGTGAGTATTCCATTTTCTAACTCTGTAAGTAATGTTTGATATGCCATAGAAAAAATATTAATTAGGGCTGCAATTTAATTATATAATTTGAAGTAGGCATCTTGCTTTATTTTCGCAATAAATAAGTTGTTATGGCAAAGTTGTTTGATTGGACTGATACTATTGTTGCATTGGCTACTCCACAAGGTATAGGAGCTATTGGTGTAATAAGGGTAAGTGGAGAAAAAGCTATTATTATTGTTGATACACTTTTTCCATCAAAAAATTTGTTAGAACAACCATCTCATACACTACATGTAGGTATATTAAAAAAAGGAAATGAAATATTAGATGAAGTAGTGATTGGTTTATTTAAAGCACCAACATCTTATACAGGAGAAAATGTAGTAGAAATTAGTTGTCATGGTTCTGCATTTATTCAAGAAAAAATTATAGAGGCATTAATAGAAGCAGGATGTAGAACTGCTAAAGCAGGAGAATTTACTCAAAGGGCTTTTTTACATGGTAAATTAGATTTAACACAAGCCGAAGCTGTGGCAGATGTGATAGCCAGTAATACAAAAGCTGGTAGAAATGCTGCATTAAAAAATATTCGTGGAGGATTTTCAAAAGAATTGTCTGTATTAAGAGAAGAGTTAATCAAATTTTCTGCTTTGATAGAATTAGAATTAGACTTTTCTCAAGAAGATGTTGAGTTTGCAGATAGAACACAGTTTATTCAACTGATTAATCAAATACAACAAACTACTTTAAAACTTTTACACTCTTTTAAATTAGGCAATGTTGTAAAAAATGGTGTACAAGTAGCTATTATAGGAAAACCCAATGCAGGAAAAAGTACTTTATTAAATGCTTTGCTTAATGAAGATAGAGCCATTGTAAGCGAAATTGCAGGAACAACAAGAGATACTATTGAAGAAGTATTGAATATAGATGGTATTTTATTCAGATTGATTGATACCGCAGGAATTAGAAAAAGCAAAGGAGATAAGATAGAAGATATTGGTATAGAAAGAAGCAAATTAAATGCAGAACGAGCGGATATTATTATTCACTTGCATGATATAACAGATGATATACAGGAAGACATTGATTGGCTGAAACCATTTGCATCTAAAACCATTGCTGTATGTAACAAAATGGACGAATGGCACGAACAAAATTGGCAAAAGGGGTTGAGTGTAGAAATAAATACTTGCAATATTCATATATCTGCTAAACAACATGAAGGAATAGACGATTTAAAAAATGAATTATTTACTAAAGCTGTTGGAGGTGAAATAAATACAGAAGACACACTTGTAACCAATACAAGACATTTTGAAGCATTGCAAAAATTAGAGCAATCATTACAAGATATACAGAATGGTTTGCATGAAAATATACCCAGCGATTTAGTAGCATTAGATATTAGACAAGCCCTGCATTATTTAGGTGAGATTACAGGTGAGGTAACAACAGAAGACCAATTAGATTTCATCTTTAGTAAATTTTGCATTGGCAAATAAAATAAACAACCAATAATTAAAATTATTTTACCCCATTAGACTATATTTAAAAAAATTAATCTACAAGAAATTTTAAAAAATAAACAATGACAAGCATACAACAAAGAGCTGATTTACAAGCAAAAATATGGAAAATAGCCAACGAAGTGCGTGGAGCGGTGGACGGTTGGGATTTCAAACAGTTTGTTTTAGGAACGCTGTTCTATCGTTTTATCAGTGAGAATTTTTGCAATTATTTCAATGATGAAAATACGGATTATGCAACATTGCCTGATAATGTCATTTCGCCCGAAATAAAAGACGATGCCATTAAAGTAAAAGGCTACTTCATTTATCCAAGTCAGCTTTTTGTGAATATCGCCAAAACGGCAAATACAAACCCTAATCTGAACACTGATCTCAAAGCCATTTTTGATGCGATCGAAAGTTCGGCTAATGGTTATCCAAGCGAGCAGGACATCAAAGGTTTGTTTGCTGATTTTGATACCACAAGTACACGCTTGGGAAATACCGTTGAAAACAAAAACAGTCGTTTGGCTGCCGTTCTGAAAGGTGTGGAAGAGCTCAATTTTGGAGACTTTGAGGATAATCAAATTGATCTATTTGGTGATGCTTATGAATTTTTGATTGGAAATTATGCCGCCAACGCAGGAAAATCGGGAGGTGAGTTTTTTACACCCCAACACGTTTCCAAACTCATTGCTCAGTTGGCAATGCACAAACAAACTTCCGTAAACAAAATTTACGATCCTGCCTGCGGTTCGGGTTCTTTGCTCTTGCAAGCCAAAAAACATTTCGACAATCACATTATTGAAGAAGGCTTTTTTGGACAGGAAGTGAACCATACGACCTACAATTTGGCTCGTATGAATATGTTTTTGCACAACATCAATTACGATAAATTTAATATCACCTTAGGCGATACCTTGTTACAACCTCATTTTGGAGATGAAAAACCTTTTGATGCCATTGTTTCTAATCCACCTTATTCAATACCTTGGATTGGGAGCGATGACCCTACTTTAATAAACGATGACCGTTTTGCACCTGCTGGCGTATTAGCACCAAAGTCTAAAGCCGATTTTGCTTTTGTGCTTCACGCTTTGAGTTATCTTTCTGCCAAAGGAAGAGCAGCGATTGTTTGCTTTCCGGGTATTTTTTACCGTGGCGGTGCAGAGCAAAAAATCAGAAAATACTTGGTGGACAATAACTTTGTAGAAACCGTTATTGCCCTTGCTCCTAACCTTTTTTACGGAACTTCCATAGCGGTGAACATTCTCGTTTTATCCAAACACAAAACCGAAAACAAAACCCAGTTTATTGATGCAAGTGGCGAAGATTTCTTTAAGAAAGTAACCAACAACAATGTGTTGGAAGACAAGCACATTGAGCAAATAATGAACATTTTTGATAAAAAAGAAGATGTTGAATATGTTGCTAAATCTATTGATAATAAGGAGATAGCCGAAAATGATTATAATCTTTCGGTAAGTTCCTACATTGAGGCAAAAGGCACACGGGAAGTGATAGATATTTCAGTTTTGAATGAAGAGATTTCAAAAACAGTGGAGAAGATAAATAAGTTAAGAGCAGATATTGATGAGATTATAAAAATGGTCAATGGTTAATGATAAATGATAAATGGTCAATGGTTAATGATAAATGGTTAATGAGATGAAGGAAAATGTTGTTAAAAATAAAAGTTTTGGGTTTGCGGTGCGAATAGTGAGGTTGTATCAATATTTGTGTGAGCAAAAAAAGGAGTTTGTTTTATCAAAACAATTATTGCGTTCAGGTACAAGTGTTGGAGCAATGGTTCGTGAAGCTGAACACGCAGAAACTAAAAATGATTTCAAGCATAAATTGGCAATTGCTCAAAAAGAAATTAACGAAACAATTTATTGGTTAGAACTTTTAAAAGAAACCGATTATCTCACTCTTGAACAATTTGAAAGTATAAATGCTGATGCTATTGAGATTATCAAGTTAATTACAGCTATCATTAAATCTACCAAAAATAACATTATTAATGGTTAATGATAAATGGTTAATGATAAATGGTTAATGATAAATGGTTAATGATAAATGGTTAAATTACAATTCGAGGGACATTAACAATTAATAATTGATAATTAACAATTAAAAACAATGATTACAGAGTTAATAAAAAATACAAAAGTGGAGTGGAAAACGCTGGGGGAAGTGTTTGAAATTTCAGCAGGTGGCGATGTGCCGAAAGATGCTTTTTCGGAAATAGAAACAACAAAATATAATATTCCTATTTTATCAAATGGAATTGATGAGAAATCTTTGTATGGTTGGACAAATAAAGCAAAAATAGAAAAGCCAAGTCTTACAATTTCCGCAAGAGGAACTATTGGTTGGACAAGTTATAGAGATAAACCATTTTTTCCAATTGTACGATTGTTGGCTTTAACACCAAAAATTGAAATTCATTTAAAGTATGCTTATCACTTTATGAAATCTATTGAGAACGATTATAAAGTTCCTATTGCTGGTATTCCTCAATTAACAAAACCAATGATAGGTAACATAAAAATCCCCATCCCACCTTTAAAAATTCAGCAAGAAATAGTTGCAATTCTCGATAAGTTCACCGAGCTTACAGCAGAGCTTACAGCAGAGCTTACAGCAAGACAAAAGCAGTATGAGTATTATAGGGAGGAGTTGTTAGGAGTTAGTAGTAAGGGGTTAGTTGATGTGGAGTGGAAAACGCTGGGGGAAGTGGGGGAAGTTCGTATGTGTAAACGAATTTTAAAACACCAAACAACTGACAAAGGAGATATTCCTTTTTATAAAATTGGAACTTTTGGGAAAGAACCAAATGCTTACATTTCCAAAGAATTGTTTCAAGAATATAAATCTAAATACAATTACCCTAAACTTGGAGAAATTCTTATTTCTGCAAGTGGGACAATTGGAAGGAGTGTGATTTTTGATGGACGTGATGCTTACTTTCAAGATAGTAATATAGTTTGGATTGAAAATGACGAAAAGCAAGTTTTAAATAAATTCTTATTCTATTTTTATCAAATTGCAAAATGGGAAGTTGCAGATGGTGGAACAATTCAAAGGCTTTATAATGATAACTTGAAAAAAACAAAAATCCCCGTTCCACCGCTTTCCGAACAAGAACGCATTGTCGGTATTTTGGATAAATTTGATATTTTAGTCAATTCCATCAGCGAAGGTTTACCAAAAGAAATAGAATTGAGGAAAAAGCAGTATGAGTATTATCGGGAGAAATTGCTAACTTTTGTCTGAATTTTTATTTTTAGGATTTTAAGATGATAAGATTTTTTATTTTTATTAATCTTAAAATCCATTAATCCTATCAATCTTAATTCTGACAATTAATCCTACAAATCCTAATTCTGACAATTAATGCAGACAAAAAATGATAAATTATGAAATACGAAGAATTAACACATAAAATAATTGACAGTGCTATGAAAGTGCATAGCACACTTGGTAATGGTTTTCAGGAAGTCATTTATCAACGGGCTTTGGCTATTGAAATGCAAAAACAAGGTTTGGGTTTTAAGCGAGAAATGGAAATGACTATTTTTTATGATGGCATTGATATTGGAACAAGGCGGGTAGATTTTTTTGTTGAAGATTTTGTAATGGTGGAACTGAAAGCATTAATAAAATTAGAAGATGTGCATTTGGCACAAGCCATGAATTATTGCCAAGCCTATAATTTGCCCATTGGTTTGTTGATAAATTTCGGGGCAAAAAGTTTGGAATTCAAGCGAGTATATAACATAAATCATCCTGAAAATAAAGATCACAAAACACATAATCCAAATCCTAAAATCCATTAATCCTACAAATCCTAATTCAGACAATTGAAGAAAATGAAAGAATACACAAGCATCGCAGAAACCAACAATTTTATCGTCCTCGACAGGTACGAGAAATTTATAGGCGTAAATGAATCACAAGCTTACCAAACCGAGAACGCTTTGGAACGGGAACTTATCCAAGATTTAATCAATCAAGGATACGAAAACCCATCCATAAAAACATACGCTGAGATGTTGGCTAATGTACGCATGCAACTGCAAATGTTAAACGATATGACATTTTCAGACAGCGAATGGAATCGATTTGTTGAGGAATTTTTGGATAAACCCGGCGATAATATCGTGGATAAAACCCGTAAAATTCACGATAACTATATTCACGATTTTGTGTTTGATGATGGGCATATCCAAAATATTTATTTAGTCGATAAAAAGAATGTTATCCGCAATAAAGTGCAGGTTATTTCTCAATTTGAGCAAAAAGGTACACACGCCAACCGCTATGATGTAACGATTTTGGTGAATGGTTTGCCTTTGGTGCAAGTGGAATTGAAAAAACGGGGCGTTGCCATTCGTGAAGCGTTCAATCAAGTGCATCGCTATTCAAAAGAGAGTTTCAATAGCGATAATTCGCTGTTCAAATACTTGCAGCTATTCGTGATTTCCAACGGAACAGACAGCCGTTATTTTGCCAATACGGTAACGAGAAACAAAAACAGTTTCGATTTCACGATGAATTGGGCAAAAGCGGATAATTCACTCATCAAAGACCTCAAAGATTTTACAGCAACTTTCTTTCAGAAAAATACTTTGCTGAATGTGTTACTTACCTACTCGGTTTTTGATACCAGCGACACTTTACTCATTATGCGACCGTATCAAATTGCAGCTACGGAACGAATGTTGTGGAAAATAGCCAGTTCATTTCAAACTAAAAATTGGAGCAAACCCGAAGGAGGCGGATATATTTGGCATACCACAGGTTCGGGCAAAACGCTTACAAGTTTTAAAGCCGCACGTTTAGCAACGCAATTGGATTTTATAGACAAAGTATTTTTTGTGGTCGATAGAAAAGATTTGGACTATCAAACAATGAAAGAATACCAACGCTTTTCACCCGATAGCGTAAACGGATCGGATAGTACGGCAGGATTGAAACGCAACATCGAAAAAAACGACAATAAAATCATCGTTACCACCATCCAGAAGCTGAATAATCTGATGAAAACGGAAAATGATTTAGCCATTTATCAAAAGCAAGTCGTTTTTATCTTCGATGAAGCACACCGCTCGCAATTTGGCGAAGCTCAAAAGAATTTAAAGAAGAAGTTTAAAAAATACTACCAATTTGGGTTCACGGGTACGCCTATTTTTCCGCAAAATGCTTTGGGTTCAGAAACTACTGCATCTGTATTTGGTCGGGAACTACATTCTTATGTTATTACCGATGCTATTCGAGATGAAAAAGTATTGAAATTTAAGGTGGATTACAACAATGTTCGTCCAAAATTCAAAGACATAGAAAGCGAACAAGACGAAGCCAAACTAAGTGCAGCCGAAAACAAAACGGCACTGCTCCACCCTGCCCGTATCGCTGAAATTTCGCAATACATTTTACAGAATTTCAGAATCAAAACGCATAGAAATCAAGGAAGCAACAACGGTTTTAATGCGATGTTTGCGGTAAGTTCTGTTGATGCAGCAAAATGTTATTATGAGGAGTTAAACAAACAACAAAAAGACAGCGACAAACCGCTGAAAATTGCAACTATTTTCTCTTTTGCAGCCAACGAAGAACAAAATGCCATTGGTGAAATCCAAGATGAAACCTTTGAGCCAACCGCAATGGACAGTTCTGCCAAAGAATTTTTAACCAAAGCGATTAATGATTACAATGCAATGTTTGGCGTGAGCTATGGCGTGGACAGCGAGTTTCAAAACTATTACCGAAATTTGGCGAAGCGTGTAAAAAGCAAAGAAGTGGATTTGATAATTGTTGTCGGAATGTTCCTTACTGGTTTTGATGCTCCAACATTGAACACACTTTTTGTAGATAAAAATTTGCGTTACCACGGCTTGATGCAGGCATTTTCACGCACCAATCGAATTTATGATGCAACCAAAACCTTTGGAAATATCGTTACTTTTCGTGATTTAGAGCAAGCCACCGTTGATGCCATTACCTTGTTTGGCGACAAGAATACCAAAAATGTTGTTCTTGAAAAGAGCTACAAAGAGTATTTGGAAGGCTTTACCGACATTGCCACAGGCGAAGCTCGCAGAGGTTATATTGATGTGGTAAAAGAGTTGAATGAACGCTTTCCAAATCCTGATGAAATCTTTACCGAGCAAGACAAAAAAGATTTTGCCAAACTCTTTGGCGAATACCTGCGAGTAGAAAATATCTTGCAAAACTATGACGAGTTCACACATCTCAAAGCATTGCAAACGATAGACATCAACGATACAGAAGCGGTTGAAAAATTTAAAGAAACACACTTTGTAACCGATGAAGAAATTGCCGCAATGCAAGGCGTGGAAACACTTCCAGAACGCATCGTTCAAGATTATCGCTCAACATACAACGACATTCGTGATTGGTTGAGAAATCAAAAAAGTGGAAAAGAAAACGAAGAATCAACCATTGATTGGGACGATGTAGTTTTTGAAATAGACTTGTTAAAATCACAGGAAATTAATTTGGATTATATTCTTGAATTGATTTTTGAACACAACAAAAAGACCAAAGACAAAGCAAGTTTGATAGACGAAATCCGCAGGGTGATTCGTGCAAGTATTGGTAATAGAGCCAAAGAAAGTTTGGTAGTTGAGTTTATCAATGAAACAGACCTTGATACCATACAAGAAAAAGCAAATATTTTAGATTCGTTTTATGCGTATGCAAGAGAAAAACTGACAATTGAAGCTGCTGCATTAATTGCAGAAGAAAACTTACAAGAGGAAGAAACCAAACGATATATAACAACTTCTTTAAAACGAGAATTTACCAGTGAAAGCGGCACAGAGCTTAATGAACTATTACCAAAAATGAGTCCTTTAAATCCACAATATTTAACAATGAAACAAAAAGTATTTCAAAAGCTAAGTTTGTTTGTTGAAAAATTTAAAGGCATTGGTGGTGGTTTTTAAGTAAAAAAATATACAATTTGAATTTGCCAATAACCATTTTTATTTATTCATTTTTTAATGCTCTACATATATTTTTTACAATAGAAGGACCTTCATAAATAAATCCTGTCCATACTTGTATAAGACTTGCACCTGCATTTATTTTATCTTTTGCATCTGCACCAGAAAAAATACCCCCACTTGCTATAATGGGTATTTGATTATTTAATTGTTTAGTTAAGTACTGTATTATTTCTGTGCTTTTTTGTGTTAGAGGTTTACCACTCAATCCTCCTGCACCAATATTGTTGATGATGGTTGTATTTGTTTGCAAATTTTTTCTTTCAATAGTGGTATTGGTTGCTACTAATCCACTAAGGTTTATTTCTATACTTAGTGCAATAATATCATCTAACTGTTCTTGTGTTAAATCTGGAGCTATTTTTAATAGTAATGGCTTTGGATATTTATTTCCCTGATTAATATTTTGTAAGTGGCTTAATATTTTTTTTAATGCTTCTTTTTCTTGCAATGCTCTTAGCCCAGGTGTATTTGGACTGCTAACATTTACTACAAAATAATCTACACAATCAAATAATTCATTAAAGCAAATTTCATAATCTTTCCAAGCATGTTCATTGGGAGTAATTTTATTTTTTCCAATATTGCCTCCTATAATCATAGGGCTATGACTGTGCTTATTTTTCCATTGATATAATTTTTCTTTGATTGATTTTACACCATTATTATTAAACCCCATTCTATTAATTAGGGCTTTATCTTTTGGCAAACGAAATAGTCTTGGTTTTTCATTGCCCATTTGTGGCAAAGGTGTTACAGTACCTATTTCTACAAAACCAAAACCCAATGTTTGTAATACTTCTAAATACAGAGCATTTTTATCAAAACCAGCACCAAGGCCTACAGGATTTTTGAACTGTAAGCCAAAAATATTTTTTTCTAATAATGAATGATTGTATTGAAAATGATTGGCAATAATATTTTTTGTAAAATTTATACTGCATATATTTTGTAACCTATTCATAGAAAAATGATGAACAGTTTCTGGAGGAAAACAGAACAAAATATTTTTTAGTAGCTTATACATGCCACGAAGATAATTGAGAAAAAGAAAGGCTGAAAAATAATAGGTATTATATGCCAAAAGAAGGAAGTGTTATTGTTACTGTTGGTCCTTCATTTTCTTTTGAATTTATTTTTAAATCGCCGCTATTAAATTCTACCAATTTTTTTACTAAATACAAACCAATACCCAAGCCTTGTTGTTCAAATTTTGAACGATTAAATTGTTTAAAAGGAGTAATCGTTTCTGTATCTTTTATAACAAAGCCTTTTCCTTCATCTTTTACTTCTATAATATAATTGTAGTTGGCAACTTTACCAGTTACAGTAACTTGTTGCCCTTTGGTAGAAAACTTAAAAGCATTGTCTGTAAGTTCTACAATAATTCTTAATAAATATTCTGGGCTTATATGCACATCTATAGATTGCATATTAAATATTAAATCATCTGGTCTGTTGTAAACTTCTTTTGCTATTGCTTCTATTTCTGTTTGTATTCTACTTGCCCAATTTCCTGAAGTATTGCCAGAGTTGAACATACTCAATAATTCTGTATGCACTTCGGCTCTTTTTATTTCTTCGTATAGCATAAGGTTTGCTAAAGAGTGGTTGAGCCTTAACCCAGATTTTAAAATAGAGTATAATAATTCTTGTACTTGAGTATCGTTAAAAGATTCTCTTGCATTGAGTAATAAATTTATGCCTCCAATAATGCCATGTAGTGGTGTATTAAATTCGTGATAATAGGTGGCAAAAACAGTGGTGTCTAATTCGTGTTTTACTTTAGAGTATTCATCAATAATTTTTTGTTGTTTTTTTAGTCTTGTTTCTATTGATGCTATTAAATCTTTAGAAGAAAAAGGTTTGGTTAAATAATCATCTGCACCTAATTCCATTTCTTGTCTTATATCTGTTCTATCTATTTTGGCAGTAAGAAAAATAAAGGGCACATTTTGTACTACACTTGTTTTTCTAATATATTCTAACACTTTAAATCCATCCATTTTAGGCATCATAATATCGCAAAGAATTAAATGAGGCCTAAAATCTATTGCATCCAATATGCCTTGTTTTCCATTGGGCGAAGAGTGTACTAAATATCCTTTGGCTTCTAATAGCTCTTGAATATTTTCTCTTATATTGCCTTCATCTTCTATAACAAGTATTTTAAATTGGGTATTCATAGTAAGTTGATATTAGTTTATGATGGATTGTTGTTTAAAGGTAATATTATATTGACAGTTGTGCCTTTATTAAGTTCACTTTCTACAAAAATTTGTCCATTATGCTTATCAATAAATTCTTTTACAATAGGTAGTCCTAAACCTGTTCCTTCTATTTCTGTTGTATTAGATGCTCTGTAAAAGGGTTGAAATAAATTGGCTAAATCATTTTCTGGAATGCCAATACCATTATCTGAAATAGAAATTTTTACAGTTTCATATTCAAAAGATATTGTCATTTTTATTTCTCCTTCTTCAGAATATTTATAAGCGTTGTTTAAAATATTTTCTAAAGTATGGTCTAATAATTTTTTATCAAAATTTACTTTTTGTTCTTTTCCCAAAATATATAATATTACTTTTCTTCCATGAGCATAACGATTATTGTATCTACTTTCTATCAGTTCTTTGCAAAATATTACAAGGTCATCTTCTTCTGGATAAAAAGGTGTTCTTTGTACTTCTTCTCTTCCAAGTACCAGCACATCAGTCATTAAATCTTGTAACCTTGTTACTTCTGTATTTATTTTTTTAAATTGTTTTTTAAATGGGTTTTGTTGTTTTTCTGTCAAATCTTCTAAATATATTTCCATTAATTCTACACCACTTTGTATAACTGTTAAAGGTGTTCTGAATTGGTGCGATGCCATTGATACAAATTGAGAACGTAGTTCATTTAACTCTCTTTCTTTTTCTAATGCTTGTCTAAGTTCGGTCATTAATTGTTCTCTTTCTGTTATATCTCTTGTGCTGCATATAATAGAGGTAGTTTGATTGGCTGTATCAATAATTGGTTTAAAATAAGTTTCTACCCAATAGTATTGATTATTTTTTGCTAAAATTCTGTACCTGAGTTTTACTTCTTCTTTATTAAATACTATTTTTTCTAAAGCATTTTCTATAAAAGAAGTAGCATCTTCTGCATGAATAATGTATATAAAACTTTTTCCAATTAAATCTTCTGCATTATAGCCAATTACTTTTTCTGCCGATGGAGAAGCATACATAAAACGACCATCATTATCTAAAACAGAAATAAAGTCTGTAATATTTTCTGAAATAAAACGAAACTTACGTTCACTTTCTATCAAATTTTGTTCAGCATTTTCTATATGTGTGTAATCAGATTTTACAATATATATTTTTTCAGCATTTCCTTCGCTATCAAGTGCTACAGTTACTTTTTCTAATAGCATTTTGGTTTCGCCAATAGGTGTTGTAATACGATAAAAAAATTCTCCTTTACTTTTATTCTTAACAACTTCGTCCATTTGCTTTACTATACTTGCATAATCTTCTATATGAATTATTTCTTTCCAGTATAATCCTTTTGAAATAAAATCATCTATATTACAACCATATAAATATTCTACATTATTGCTTACATACTCATATTTTTTAAGTGTAAGATTATAAATGGCATATACATCATCTATATTATTGATAAGGTGCGAAAGCTGATTGGTAACTTTTTCAATATTCTTTTCATATTCTAATCTTTCTGTTATATCTCTAAATACACATAACAAGTATTTCTTTTCTTTAAAAGAAAAAATTGATGTAGATAATTCAAATGGAATATGTTTTTTATTATCTTTAGAGGAAAAAACTATTTGCTTACTTTTTACAGATGTTGAGCTTTTGCTGGCATGTTTTAAAATATCATGAAACTTTTTTCTTTTCTCTATAGACCATTGTGCATAATATTGACCAATCCATTCTTTTGGTGTATAACCTAATATAGATACAGCATTGTTTATATTTTCAATTTGCCCTGTTTGAATATCTATTGTTAAAATAATTTCTTTACTACTGTTAAGAATTGTGTTAAGTCTTTCATTACTTTCTTGTACTTGTTGTAGCAAAAGTTCATTACTTTTTTTTAGTTCAACATTTAATTGCTGTTCATTTTGAATATCAGAAACTGTACCTGCTACAAAAGTTGGCTTGCCATTTTCATCTCTCAATATTGATTGCCTTACTTTTATCCATATATATTGTTTTTTATCGGCATCCATTACTCTAAGGCTAAACTCATTTGTGTTTGTATCAGTTTGAGCTAAAAAATTTTTAAAATTTTGAACTGTTTTTTCAATATCGTCTTTATAAATTTGGGTTGAATGCCATATATCATCTGCGGAGAATATTTTTTGAGGAATAAAATTGCCTATTCGTGGAGAATAGCCTATAATGCGAATAGTTTTTGTTTTAATATCGTAATCAAAAATTAATTTATTAAGTATGGTTAAAGTAGTTTCATATATTTCATTACGATTATAAAGTTGATGTTTTATTGTTTCTGAAAGAGAAGCATTATTTATAGCAGTAGATAATTTTTGAAAAACTATTTGATACTTTTCCCAACTGATAATATGATGAGAACCCAATAAAATCAGCTCTTGATGATTGTTTTTATTTAAAGGAAATATGGCAATGCTTTCTAATGTGCAAAGCTGCATTAGTGTTTTAATTTCTTGTGTAGCATTGTTTGTGTTAAGAATATAAGTATTGGGTGCTAATTGTATAACCTCGTTATAAATTTGTTGAATATTTTCTGCTGTACAGGATAATGCATTATTGTGTACAGACTGAAATATATGTGTATCATTTTCTGAATGAAAAGTAATACGACAAAAAGAAATATCTAACTGTGTTACAAAATAAGTAGCAATATTTTGTAATGCCTCCGAAGTATTATTTCGATTGATGAGCTGCTCATAACAATAAGCAAGCAAAGAGTCGTTACTAATTTTTATGGTTGTTGTAACTGACATTGGCTTTATATTACAATACTTAATTAACTTGATATGTTAGTTAAGTTGGTATTTTATTTAAGGTAAATAACAAGCGTAAACATAGCTAATTTAAGTAACAAAACCTTGAAAAATGAATGTTCATTTTACAGAACTACACTACTTGATGAAAAATAGCTATTAGTAGCAAGTTTTTCATACAGTATTTTTCTTTTTTGTATTGTTGTCTGTATAAATTTTGGTTCATCAATTCAAGAGGCGTTTTTCAACATATAACCACGAATGGCAAAATTTTTCAGTATAGAAGCTGCCCATTGTCTAAATTGTGTTGCTCTTTGAGAATTGACACGATATCCAACTGAAATAATTGCATCTAAATTGTAAAATTTTGTCTTATAATTTTTTCCGTCTGTAGCAGTATGTGCAATTTTTGCACATACTGAATTTTCTGTAAGTTCTTGTGTGTCAAAAATATTTTTGAGATGCTTTGTAGTTACACTTCTTTCTACACCAAATAATTCGGCAATTTTTTGTTGGGTAAGCCAAATCATTTCGTCCTGCACACGAACCTCAATAGTATTTTCTCCTGCTTGTGAAGTGAAAATTAAAAATTCGGCTGTGCTATTGCGTATTTGTAGTTTATTTTTACTCATTAAATTTCTTGCAGTTCTACTTTACTATTTTTTTAATAAAGGCAATTATAGAAATGATTATAATAATTTTAATTTAACTGTTTCAATTCTGGTATCGCTTACACTTAAAATATCAAACTGATACTTGCCTATAATAATTGTTTCTCTTTTAGCAGGAATAGAGCCATAATAATTAATAATAAAACCAGACAGTGTTTCAGATTCGCTACTATTAAAAGAAAATTTATATTTTTCGTTTAGCATATCTAATTCAAGTCTTCCACTTAATACAAATTCTGTTTTAGATAATTGCTTATTTACAAAAGTATCTATGTCATATTCATCTTGTATATCTCCAAAAATTTCTTCTAAAATATCTTCCATTGTAACAATACCAGCAGTTCCTCCAAATTCATCTACTACCCAAGCTATGCTTTTTCTTTCTTTTGTAAATTTTTCAATTAAGTCTATTGCATTCATTGCTTCTGGAATAACAGGAATAGGCAATAATATTTCTTGAATTTTTGCAGGTTGTTTAAATAAATCTAATTGATGTATGTAGCCTACAATATTGTCAATATTTTCATCATATACAATAAGCCTTGTAAGTTTGGTTTGTATAAATAGTTTTTTTACATCTTCAATAGGTGTTGTTATTTCTAATGCTTCAATTTCTGTTCTTGGTACTAAGCATTGACGAATTTTTACAGTAGGTAGTATTAAAGCATTTTCAAATAATTCTTTGTTCAATTCTTCCCCTGTATCATCATAATCTTTTGTTTGTTGAAAAAAATGCTCAAGGTCTATATGAGAGAAGGCTTCTTTTTTTTCACTCATTCTAACATTAAATAAATATTTCAACATCCATGTAGAAATAATTATAAAAAATGATGCAAAGGGTTTAAATAAATGATGAAATATATTGGCTACAAAAGCAAAAGAAGTTAGTAGTTTATCACTCTTTGCACGAAAAATTGCTTTGGGTATAAACTCTCCTAAAATAAGTATTACCAACCCTGCAAAAAAAGTATCAACAGCTAATTGTAAATATTCATTTTTTACTCTAAAAATGTGCCAAAAAGAATATTGAAGCAAATAGCTAAAAAGCAAACCATATACAACATAAAAGAAATTTAGCCCAATAAGGCAAGAGCCAATAAACCCTACAGGATTTTCTAAAAATGAAGAAATAATAATGCTACTGCGGTTACCTTGTTTCTTTTTCAACTCAACAGAAAATCTATTAGCACTTATAAAAGCAATTTCATAACCTGCAAAAAAACCAATTAGTACAATAGTAATAATAAGTAAGAAAAAAAAATATATACCTTCCATACTTACGAATATAGATAAAAATTAAGGAAACAAAAGTTTTTTTAAGTATTAGTTATTATACTTTTGTGAGGAATGAAAAAAGTAAAAATTCCACGTTATATAGCGTGGCTTATTCAAACGGGTATTATTTTTTTAATATTAATGAGCCTGCTTCGCTGGTTGCTTGTTATATTTTTCAGAACACCATCTGAAAAAAGTATTTCATTAATAGATGCTTATTTATTAGGCTTTAGGTTTGATGTAAGATTTGTTGCCATAGCATTATTGCTTATTTTTTTAATTGGCAATATTCCTTTTTTACATCCTATCAATAAAAAATGGGGTGAAAGAACGGCATTTTTAATTTGGACAATATTTATTGTAACGCTTTGCGTTTTTTATGCTGCAGATTTTGCTCACTATTCATATTTACGTCAAAGATTAAATGCCAATGTGCTAAACTTTTTGCAAGATGCAAAAATTTCATTTAGTATGATGTGGCAAAGCTATCATTTAGGATGGATAATTATAGGCTTGATACTTCTATCTTCTCTTTTATTAGGTATTGTAAAACTCAATTATAATTATATATTAAGCAAACCCAATGTTTCTACTAAAAAAAGTAAAATTATATGGGCAATCATATTTGTATTATTAATGGCATATTGTATAGTAGGCAATATTGTTTTGAAAGGAGGACAATATCCACTACGTTGGAGCAATGCTTATACTTTAGGTAGTGATTATGCTGCCAATATTGCCCTTAATCCTTTTCAATCTTTTTTCAGTACTATGAAATTTAGAACTATCACTTACGATAAGGCTAAAGTACAAGAACATTATGATTGGATGAGTGCATACTTAGGTGTTCCTGAAAATGAAAGAGATACCAATACTTTACATTTTAAAAGAAGCATTACCAATACGTCAAATACTTTAACACAACAACCTATTCAAAATGTAGTATTGGTTATTTGTGAATCTTTTTCTGCTTATAAAAGTTCTATGTATGGCAACCCCTTAAATACTACACCATTTTTTGCTGAAATGTGTAAGCAAGGTGTATTTTTTGATAGAGCATTTTCTCCTGCTTATGGAACAGCAAGGGGCGTTTGGGCTATTGTTACAGGCATTCCAGATGTGCAGTTATATAAAACATCAAGCAGAAATCCTGCTGCAGTTAATCAGCATACTATTATAAATGATTTTAAAAATTATGAAAAATTTTATTTTTTAGGAGGTAGTAGTAGTTGGGCAAATATTCGTGGATTACTTACTAATAATATTGAAAACTTGAATTTGTATGAGCAAGGAAGTTATAGCTCTGAAGAAATTGATGTGTGGGGTATTAGCGATAAAAATCTTTTTCTGGAAGCCAATAAAGTATTAGCAAAACAAAACAAACCTTTTTTTGCAGTAATACAAACAGCCGATAATCATAGACCATATACAATACCTAAAGACGATTTGAAAGAATTTAAAAAACAAAAAATAAAAAAAGATTCTTTAAAAAAATATGGATTTGAAAATAATGATGAGTACAATGCTTTTAGATATACCGATTTTAGTTTTGAAAAATTTATAGAAGCAGCACGAAAAGAAAAATATTTTAATAACACTTTATTTGTTTTTATTGGAGACCATGGCATAAGAGGCGATGCAGGAAATATTTTGCCAAAAGCCTTTACAACTCAGGGTTTAACCAATATGCATGTGCCATTATTATTTTATGCACCAAGTATTTTAAAACCTGCCACCTCTAATTTACCTGCATCTCAAATGGATGTATTGCCTTCTATTGCTTATTTATGCAATATTGATTATACCAACACTACTTTGGGTAGAAATTTATTTTCGTTAGAAAATAATGATAAAAATTATGCTTTTATTTTTGATGAATCTGCAAAAATTATTGGAGCATTAAATAAAACACATTTTTACAACTATCAAATGAAAGATAGTCAGATAGAAAATTTTGAAAGCATTATTAACAATAATCCTGTAACAAATGATAGCCTTAAAAAGCAAATGCGTTTTATAACAGATGCTTTTTATGAAACATCAAGGTATATGTTATTGAACAATAAAAAGCAAATACCTTAACTATGCTTATAAAATGGAAAGTTCCCAAAACTATTCAATGGGTAATTAGGTTATTTTTTATTTTTCTTTTAGTATTTACATTATTTAGAATAACTACTTACTGGGCTTTTAAGCCAGATTATATTACATTTAAAGATGTATGGAGCAGCTTTATAATGGGTGCCAGATTTGATATAAGATGGATAAGCATATTATTAATACCTATTGTGCTGCTTAGTTTTGTTCCAAAATTATCGCCATACAGTTCATTTATTGCTAAAAGAGTATGGATTATTTATTTAGCTACCATTACTTTTTTTATCATGTTCTTTTTTGGAGCAGATTATGGACACTTTGCTTATGTAAGTACAAGGCTAAATGCAAGTGCTTTAAACTTTGCAGAAGATGCTAAAATTTCTTTTGAAATGCTTTGGGAATCTTACCCAATATTTTGGCTGCTTATTGCTTTAATTATTATGGCAATTCTTTTTCACAAATTGTATAAAGCTACTTATCAGCGTGTAGAAATAAATAATACAGAAGCTATTAATTATAGAAGAAGATGGTATGCTTTTATAGCATTTCTTTTATTCTTAGGTATTTATGGCAAACTTTCTACCAATCCATTAAAATGGAAAGATGCTTTTGTTTATAAAGACAATTTTAAATCATACTTAGCATTAAATCCATTACAAAATTTTTTTACTACACTTCGTTTTAGAAAACCTCAGGTAGATAATAAAATAGTGCATAACTCTTATAACAGTATAGCAGATTTTTTGCAATTAAATACCTCAACTAAAAAACAAACAACTTTTAAAAGGTGGGAATATCCTAATAGCCATGCTTTAGAAAGCAAACCCAATATTGTATTGGTTATTTGCGAAAGTTTTAGTATGTATAAAAGTAGTATGAGTGGTAATCCACTAAATGCTACTCCATATTTTGATACACTTAGTAAACAAGGAATTTTTTTTAATCATTGTTTTACACCACACTTTGCTACAGCAAGAGGCGTTTTTGCTGTATTAACAGGTATTCCAGATGTGCAGTTATCTAAATTTAGTAGTAGAAATGAAGAGAGTATTCATCAACATACTATCATCAATAATTTTGAAGACTATGAAAAATTTTATTTTATAGGAGGTAGTAGCGAATTTAATAATTACAAAGGCTTATTAAGTAATATAAAAAATCTTCATTTATACGAAGAAGGAAATTATACTTCGCCAAAAGTAAATGTATGGGGCATTAGCGATAAAGATTTATTTACAGAAAGCAATCATATTTTGGCTAAACAAGACAAACCTTTTTTTGCTATTATACAAACAGCAGGCAATCACAGACCATATACTATACCAGAAACAGATAAAGATTTTGTAAAGCAACATTTTTCAAAAGATACTTTAAAAAAATATGGTTTTGAAAGCGATGATGAATACAATGCTTTTGCTTATATGGATTATGCAATAGCACATTTTATGAATATAGCTAAAAAACAGCCCTATTTTCATAACACTATTTTTGTTTTTATAGGAGACCATGGTGTAGAAGGTAATGCCTCTGCTATGTATCCTTCTGCATGGACAACTAATAGATTGAGTGATGAGCATGTGCCTTTATTATTTTATGCACCATCATTATTATCGCCAAAGCAATACAATAAAGTAGTTTCTCAGATAGATGTATTACCTACCATAGCTGGTATGATATATCAGCCATATTATAACACTACACTTGGAAGAGATATTTTAAAACCTACCATCAAAACTAATGGGGCTTTTATTATTCATCACGATGAAGGAAAAATAGGCTGGCTAACAGACTCTTTTTATTTTGTAAAAAATATTCGTTTTGAGCAAGAAGAATTAATTCCTGTACAATCAGATTCAGCATACTGGACTCCACAACAAGCAAAACTTATTAAAAAAAGATTTTCTTCTTTTACTACTGCATTTTATGAAACAGCTAAGTGGATGCTTATTAATAATAAAGAGCCATAAGTTGTTTGGCTACTCAACACACAATTTTACTTTACTTTATATGCTTCTTTGCTATAATAATTAATCTTGGAGAATTTTTAATATTAAAACTATTTAATTGATAATCTCCAAAAACTTCTTGTATTTGTAAATGCTGATAAGAAAGCATTTCTGTAAAATCGCCCAAAGAAAATTTGGCAATCTTTTCTGTAAACAAATGTTTTGGGGCAAAAGACTCTGTATCAATTACCTGTATTTGTTTGTAAAAATGTGTTGCATCGTGCCATCTTGTTATATGAAATTCAGTATCATCTATTTTAGTTATATCGTTGCTGTGTAATGTATTTTCTGCATAATGCACATTCAAATAGTCAATTACAAACACACCATTTTTCTTTAAACTGTTGGCAATAGTTCTTATGGCATTATCATGTTCTCTTTTTGTTCTAAAATAACCAAAACTTGTAAAAAAATTAAAAGCATAATCAAAATAATTTACCCAAAAAGGCAATCGCATATCGTGTTGAAAAAAATGAAGATTATCTGTTTCATTTACTTTAGCTTCTTCTATAGAAGGTAAAGACAAATCAATACCAGTAACATTAAAACCCATTTCTGCCAATGCAATGCTATGCCTTCCTTTACCACATGCTACATCTAACATATAACTATTGGGTGAGGGGTTTAAATATTGTATTAAAGTGCTGATAAATCTATAGGCTTCCGTTTCATCTCTGTTCTGATATAATTGGTGATAATAAGGCGATGCAAACCAATCTTTATACCAAGCTTCTTTTCTCATGTTTTAATTTGATGCAAAGATGCAAAAAATAAAATATTTTAGTTAATAGATAACATAAAACAACGTTTAATTTAATACTGTTTAATTTTTGTGGCTGCAAATTTGTTATGTTTGCCGCCTTAAATAATAGCTTTAATGGCACTAATAAAAAGCATTTCAGGTATAAGAGGAACAATTGGTGGTAAACCCGATGAAACTTTAAGCCCTTTAGACATTGTACGTTTTTCTGCTGCTTATGGCACTTGGTTATTACAACAAAATAGCCATGTAAAAGTAGTTATAGGAAGAGATGGAAGAATAAGTGGTTCAATGGTAAAAAACCTTGTAATAAATACCTTAATTGCTTTAGGTATAGATGTGGTAGATGTAGATTTAAGCACTACACCAACAGTAGAAATGGCTGTTGTTTTTCATAAAGCTGCTGGTGGTATTATTATTACAGCAAGTCATAATCCTAAAGAGTGGAATGCTTTAAAATTATTAAACAATAAAGGTGAATTTATTAGTGCAAATGATGGCACTGCCATTTTAGATATTGCTGCTAATAATTTGTACAACTTTGCTACTGTAGATAAATTAGGAACACTTACTACCGATGAAACAACATTGGATAAACATATAGAAGCTATCATCAATTATCCATTGGTAGATGTAGCAGCTATTAAAAAAGCAAAGTTTACAATAGTAGTAGATGCTATTAATAGTAGTGGAGCAATAGCAGTACCAGCTTTATTAAAAGCATTGGGCGTTTCTATCAAAGATGTTATTGTTTTGAATGAAGAAATAACAGGAAAATTTGCTCATAATCCTGAGCCATTGCCTCAGCACCTTTCAGAATTATGCACTACTGTTGTAAAACAAAATGCACATATTGGTATAGCTGTTGACCCTGATGTAGATAGACTTTGCTTTGTATGTGAAGATGGAAGTTTGTTTGGTGAAGAATATACTTTGGTAGCCGTAGCAGATTATATTTTACAACACAAAAAAGGAAATACTGTAAGTAATATGAGCAGTACAAGAGCATTAAAAGATGTAACTGAAAAACATGGAGGCTCATATTTTCCAAGTGCTGTGGGAGAAGTAAATGTAGTAACAAAAATGAAAGAAGTAAATGCTGTAATAGGTGGTGAGGGCAATGGAGGAATTATAGTACCTGATTTGCATTATGGACGTGATGCTTTAATTGGTATTGCTTTATTCTTAACACATTTAGCAAAAGAGAAAAAAAGTGTAAGGCAATTAAGAAATACTTACCCTGATTATTTTATCAGTAAGAATAAAATAGATTTAGAAAATGGTGTTGATGTAAAAAAAGTATTTGCCGAAATAAAAAAGAAGTATAAAAAATACCCTATCAATACAGAAGATGGTTTGAAAATAGATTTTGAAAAAGATTGGGTTCATTTGCGTACAAGCAATACAGAACCTATTATTCGTATTTATAGTGAAAGCAATTTTGAAACAACTGCTGATAATATTGCCAAACGTATTATGCAGGATATAAAAGAAGTGATGTAATAATGGTTGATAGCTTATTCCATTAACCACTAACCATTAACCATTAATCACTAACCAATCACCCATAAGCTAACTTATATTGTATGAAAATAATACCACTTTCAGAAGGTACATTTACCATAGATAAAACAAAAATTTTTGTTCCGTTTGATACAGGGAAAGATGATTTGCAAAAACGTCCCATTGGTAGTTTATTGGTAGAAGTACAGCCCTTTTGTGTTATTACCAATCAAGATATTTTATTGTTAGATACTGGTCTTGGTTTTAATATAAATGGTGAGCCACAAATTTACCAAAACCTTATAGCAAAAGGTATTCAGCCTACACAAATAACCAAAGTGTTAATGAGTCATTTGCATAAAGACCATGCAGGAGGCATAAGTTTTAGAAACAATATTGGGCATTATAGTTTGGCTTTTCCTAATGCTACTTATTATGTACAGCAAAAAGAATTTGAATTTGCTATGGATACTGGTTATCCATCTTATATAACAGATGAGTTTGCTACTTTATATAATAATCCAAATGTTGAGTGGCTTAATGAAAATGGAACAATAGATAATTATATACAATATACTATTACAGGTGCTCACAGCCCATATCACCAAGTTTTTTCTATTAAAGAAAATAAGGAAACTATTTTTTTTGGAGCAGATGATGCACCACAGCTAAAACAAATGAAAAATAAGTTTATGGCTAAATATGATTTTGATGGGAAAAAAGCTATGGAACTTAGACAACAATGGTGGCAACAAGGGAATAATGAAAATTGGCATTTTCTTTTTTACCACGATATTAAAACACCTGTTTATCAATAATAAATTATGCAATCAATTCAATAAACTTTGTTGCTTTAATAAATCTTCCTCTTCTTTTAATTTCAGTTCCCAATCCCAAGCAGTTTTCATCATAGCATCTACGTCATACTTTATTGTCCAGCCAAGTTTTTTTACTGCTAATTCATTATTGGCATAAATAGCTACTACATCGCCTGCACGTCTATTACCAATTTCATAGTTTAATTTTACACCACTTACTTTCTCAAAAGTTTTAATAGCTTCTAATACTGTAACTCCATTGCCTGTGCCTAAATTAAATACATCACATCGGGTAGTATTTTTTTCTTGCATTAAATATTGTAAACCCAAAGTATGAGCATGTGCTATATCGCACACATGAATATAATCTCTTACACAAGAGCCATCTCTTGTATCATAATCATTTCCATGAACAAACATTTTTGGCAACTTACCAATAGCTGTTTGTGTTATAGCAGGTACAAGGTTCATAGGTTTTCCTATGGGCAATTCTCCTATAAAACTGCTGGGGTGTGCTCCAACAGGATTAAAATATCTCAACAAAATACATGCAGTATTGGCAACTACATGAGAAAAATCTTTTATCATTCTTTCGCCCATTTGTTTTGTAGCACCATAAGGGCTTTCAGCTTCTTTAATAGGAGAGTTTTCTGTAACAGGAATTTTATCAGGATTTCCATATACAGTACAAGAAGACGAAAAAACAAAATGAGGCACTTTAAATTCATCTACACATTTCAATAAATTAATTAATCCAAACATATTGTTTTCATAATAACTAAGAGGCTGTTCTACACTTTCTCCTACAGCTTTATAAGCAGCAAAATGAATAATGCCTGTTATATGTTCATTTTCTTGAAATACTGCACGGGTATCGTTATAATCTTTTAAATCTACGGTATAATTTTTTATTTTTTTACCTGTAATTTTTTCAATACCAGTTATAGCCATAGCTGTAGAACGAGAATTATCATCAATAGAAATTACATTAAATCCATGCTCTAACAAATCTACAATAGTGTGAGAGCCAATATAACCACAACCTCCAGTAACTAAAATAGTATTCATAATAAAAAATTATTTGTGCAATTTAATGCAAAGAAAAAGAAATAAATGGCGGTATGGTAAGAACATTATAACTCATTCAATAATTCTTTTGCAGGACGAGCTTTTAGTTTTCCTTGTCTTACTAAAGTAAGGTTTTCAACGGCTTCTTTAATCTCTTCCATCAGCAAAGCTTTTTCATTAGAAATGGTAGTTGCTTTTACATACGATAAGCCTTTTATCGCTTCTAATAAGTGCATTGCCTTGTTGTCTTTTATGTCTAATAATACTTTCATAACCCAATTTTTATTTTACCAAAAAAACTTAAAATTTCTTTTTGGTAAGCATAGCATACAATGAATATTTGATACAAAATTAATCATTTTGGCAAGTATTGGCAATAAGTTAATTTATTTAAAGGTGCTTCAATTATCACTTGTTTTTTTGTAAATTTTTTACGGGTAATATTAATAATGTTCAAACAAAAGTTGATTGAGCCTGAATATTATCAGGTTTTGTCATGTTGAGCTTGTCGAAACATGTCAAAACCGCCTTCTACACATTTAGACAAGTCCAATGTAACAAAGTTCAATACGTCAAGACTGACAGCATTTTTATTATAGCATAATTCATAAAAATAGATTAGCATTTTTAAAAACATAGACCTAACCAACTTAATTCAAATTATTTTGATACTATTTCTTTCTATTACAACTGTAAAAAAACTATATTGCCATTCTTTTACTATACAAGGCAATAAACAATACACAATGAAAAATATTTTACTGGCTATTAGTTGCTTATTATTTATCAATACAATAGCACAAAAAAATAATGATGCAGCCAAATTTGCAACAACCATTACCCAACAAGATTTAAAACAACAACTCAGTATTATAGCAAGTGCAGAAATGGAAGGCAGAGAAACTGCTACAGAAGGACAAAGAAAAGCAGCAGCTTATATAGAAGAACAATTTAAACGCTTAGGGCTTACCCCTGGCAATAACAACAGCTATCAGCAAATATTTAATGTATATCAAGATGAATTAACATCAGCCACATTATCTCTTTACAAAAGTTCCTTTGCTTTTAATAAACATTTTACTGTGTCTTTAAATAATACAGCTCAAGGAAGTTTTCAAATAAATGAAATAATTTTTGCCAGCTTTGGTATTGACAATAAAGAAAGAAACGATTACAATAACCTTGATGTAAAAGGAAAATGGGTGTTGCTAATAGAAAGCAACCCTACAGATATTGATAAAGGAAATACTACATCACCTTCCAGAAACAGTAGCTTTTTAAAAATAAGAACTGCTATGCAAAAAGAAGTAGCTGGTATTATAGTTATATCAAAATCATTTGATAATAAGCAGCCAACTACAACTTCTTCTATGGGATTAATGTATATGAAAAAACCTACAGAAACAAACCAACCAATACCTATTATTACTGTTTCATATCAAGCAGCAGCCTCTATACTTACAAAAACATTAAACAACTATACCGACTTACAAAATATTGCCACAGGAAAATATGCTACCAATATATTTCTTACTATAAACAAACAAACCCACACATTACAAAGCTCAAACGTAATAGGCATAATAGAAGGAACAGATAAAAAAGATGAATATGTTATACTTACTGCACACTATGACCATTTAGGAAAAAGAGGAAATGACATTTATTATGGTGCAGATGATGATGGAAGCGGCACTGTAACAATTATAGAAATGGCAGAAGCCTTTGCTCAAGCCAAGAAAAAAGGAAAAGGTCCAAGAAGAACCATTATATGTATGACAGTAAGTGGAGAAGAAAAAGGATTATGGGGAAGTGATTATTATACACAACATCCTATATATCCTTTAAACAAAACAACTGTCAATCTTAATACAGATATGATAGGAAGAATAGACCCATCTTATAAAGGCGATTCTTTAAATTATGTGTATGTAATTGGAGAAGATAAACTCAGTAGCGATTTATTGCCTATCAGCGATAGCATTAATCAACACTTTAAATTAGAGTTAGATAGAAGATACAATGACCCAAAAGACCCCAATCGTTTTTATTACAGAAGCGACCATTTTAACTTTGCTAAAAATGGTGTACCTGTCATTTTTTATTTTAATGGTGTACACAAAGACTATCACAAACCAACAGATACAATAGATAAAATAAATTTTGATGTTATGGAAAAAAGAGCAAGATTTATTTTTACCACAGCTTGGGTAATGGCAAATAGAGAAAATATGCTAAAAAGAGATATACCACTAAATATGCCACCAAGAAGATAATTTTTTGCTACTGATATGAATAATATTAAAAACATCATTTTTGATTTTGGAGGCGTATTGCTCAATATTGATTATGCCCTTACAGAAAAAGCTTTTATTCAATTAGGGGTACACAATTTTTCTACTTTATACAATCAGCATAAAGCCTCTGATTTATTTGAACAGTTAGAAACAGGAAAAATAACCCCTAATGATTTTTATACTATATTTAGAAATATATCAAACACACAACTTAGCAATGAGCAAATAAAAAAAGCATGGAATGCTATGCTACTCAATTTGCCTAAAGAAAGAGTACAATACTTAGCTGATATACGCAACAGGTACAATATTTTTTTGTATTCCAATACCAATCAAATACATTATGATTGTTTTATTCAAACAGCCAATAATGCTATGCCCAATAACAATTTTAATAGTCTTTTTATACAAGCATACTACTCTCATATTTGTGGTTTTAGAAAACCATATATAGAAAGCTATACAAATATTTTACAAGAACAACAATTAAACCCTTCCGAAACCCTTTTTATTGATGATACACTTATCAATATTCAAGGAGCAGCCAATGCAGGCTTACAAGTTCTACACCTACAATACCCCAATACTATACTAAATTTGTTAGAAGAGTTATGAGTGGTAGTGTTGAATGATGAATGATGAATGATGAATGATAATGATTAATGATAAATGTTTAATGGTAAATGTTGAATGATAAATTATTAATTTTGCTATCAACTATAATTAACCATTAACCATTAATCACTAACCACTACCCATTAACCACAAACCACAGACTACAAACCTCAAACAAAAAAACAATTCAAGAAAAATATTTAACAGAACAAGTATTTTCTTATATTCGTTTTACTATGTCTCAGCGTGTAAAATCAACAACAGCATCACAAGCTCCTGTTTATACTTTAAATGAAGAGCAGGAAAAAAAAGAAATTTTAAGACACTATCGTGGATTATTAAAAGCATTACGTCCTAAGCTAAATAAACATGGCAAAGAGCTGATAAGAACAGCTTTTGAAATGAGTGCAGAAGCTCATAAAACCATGCGTAGAAAAAGTGGTGAACCTTATATACTACACCCAATAGCAGTAGCTACTATTTGTGTAGAAGAAATTGGTTTAGGTGTAAGAAGTAGTATTTGTGCTTTACTACATGATACTGTAGAAGATACAGATATTACCTTAGAAGATATAGAAAGAGAATTTGGAAGCGAAATAGCCAAAATTGTAGATGGACTTACTAAAATATCTACTGTTATTGATACCAACACTTCTCAGCAAGCAGAAAATTTTAAAAAAATATTACTTACACTAACAGATGACCCCAGAGTAATATTAATAAAACTTGCAGATAGGCTACACAATATGCGTACATTGGATTCTTTAAAAAGAGAAAAGCAATTAAAAATAGCCAGCGAATCTGTTTGGGTATATGCACCACTTGCTCATAGAATGGGATTGTACAATATTAAGACCGAATTAGAAGACCTTGCTATGAAGTATATGGAGCCAGATGAATACAGAGACATTGCACAAAAATTAGCAGAAACCAAAAGAGAAAGAACAAAATACATTAATGAATTTATTAAACCCATCAAAGAAAAATTAACTGCAGGAGGTTTTAAGTTTGAAATTTATGGCAGACCAAAAAGCATACATTCTATTTGGAATAAAATGAAAAAGAAAGGTGTTAGTTTTAATGAAGTGTATGACTTATTTGCCATTAGAGTAATTTTAGACTCTCCTTCAGATAAAGAAAAAGAAGAATGTTGGAAAGTGTATAGTATTGTTACAGATGAATATGCACCTAACCCAGGCAGGTTAAGAGATTGGTTAAGCAATCCTAAAAGCAATGGTTATGAAGCATTGCATACAACAGTTATAGGACCTCAAGGCAAATGGGTAGAAATTCAAATACGCACCAAGCGTATGAACGAAATTGCAGAAAAAGGTTTAGCTGCACACTACAAGTATAAAGAAGGTACTAATAATGAAAACAGATTTGATAAATGGTTAGGACAAATAAGAGAAGCCCTTGCACAAGATGATACAGATAGCATTAACTTTTTAAATGACTTTAAAACATCTTTTCTTGTAGAAGAAATTTATGTTTATACACCAAAAGGCGAATTAAGAATGTTGCCAAAAGGAAGCACAGCTTTAGACTTTGCTTTTTCTATTCATACAGCTATAGGTAGCCAATGTATTGGTGCAAAAGTGCATCATAAATTAGTACCTATTTCTTACAAACTTCGTAGTGGCGACCAAGTAGAAATTATTACAAGTACCAAACAAAAGCCAACAGAAGACTGGTTAAACATTGCTGTAACTACCAAAGCAAAAGCCAAAATAAAAGATGCACTAAGAGAAGAAAAAAGAATTATTGCAGAAGATGGAAAATATGTATTACAAAAAAAATTAGAAGGCATTAAAGTTGCTTTCAACCAATACAATATTGATGAGTTGGTGCAATATTATAAACTACCATCTCAGTTAGAATTGTTTTTTAAAATAGCTACCAAAAGTATTGATTTAAAAGAGTTAAAAGAGTTTCATATACTGGGAGATAAGTTAGAAGCTCCTAAACCAAAAATGGCTGTAAAAGAAATAGCAGAAGAAAAAACACAGCAAAAAAAGTCTAATAAGAAAGATGGTGAGCTAATTATTTTTGGAGAAAGTAGCGATAAAATACATTATTCATTGGCTAAGTGTTGTAATCCCATTCCTGGCGATGATGTTTTTGGCTTTGTAAGTTCAGGTAAAGGCTTAATTATTCATCGTACCAACTGTCCTAATGCAACACAGTTATTATCTAATTATGGGCATAGAGTAGTAAAAACTAAATGGGCTAAATACAAAGAAATTTCTTTCTTAACAGGATTAAAAATTATTGGAATGGATGATGTAGGTGTTATACATAAAATAACCAACATTATAAGTGGCGATTTAAAAATAAATATTGCAGGCTTAACTATTGAAAGTAAAGAAGGCTTATTTGAAGGAACTATCAAAGTTTTTGTGCATGATAAAGAAGAGTTAGATGAATTAGTAGATAGGTTAAAACAGTTAGAAGGTGTGCAAAAAGTGGACAGATTTGATATGGAAGAAGAAACTACATCAGTTTAACCCAAACATATACATCATATATTTCATTATTTTTTATTGCTGCATATTTTTGAATACCTTCTAAATAAAATCCTGCTTTTTGCAATGCTTTCATACTGGCATAATTTTTATCAAAAACCCTTGCAAAAATTCTTGTAACAGATTGATGATGTTGTTGTATATGCTCTGTTATTACTTTAATAGCTTCTGTTGCAATGCCTTTTCCCCAATAGGCTTCTCCTATAAAATAACCTAACTCTACAGCGTTTCTATATACATCTTCTTGCAGTGTAATACCAATACCCCCAACTAATTGATGATTAAATTCAATAGCAAATTGTGTAATTGGTTTTTTGTTACTTTCTTTATTTATCCATTGCAAAGCATCCATTACTGTATAAGGACTTGGAAAAACATCTAATAAATTATTCCATATATTTTTATTATTGGCTAAAGTAGCCAACACTTGAGCATCTTCTTTTTTCCATATTCTTAATAAAACTTTCTGCATATTTTAAATAAAAATTTTTTCTGCTACAATCAATACATACTAATGGCAGCTTTTAAGTATAATAATTTGTGCAAAGTATCATTATAATTCCCAATCAAAGCCTACAAGTTCTCTTCTTGAAGTAGGTCTTTGCTGTCCATTGGTTAGTTCTATTACTTTTTTACTTACATACCTCATCAATTCATTGACAGATACTGTTAAATCAAAATTGCCTTCATCATCTGCTTCTAAACTTTCCAATCCTTTTCTGATAGAATAAGTAAATACACCATTATTCCATGTAGGGCTTTCAAATGCAAACTCTAAACCACCAGCAGCAGAAATAACCATGCTGCCATTATTATTAGCAAAATCCGAAAACATATTTTTCATTAACTCAAAAGTATTGTTTAAACTTACTTTGCTGGGCTTTTTATTTTTTATAGTACTTCTTGATGCTGTTATTACTTTGCCTTCACTTTGTTGTGATGTATCGGTAATGGGTACAAATAATTTTGCAGTATCTGTTTGTAAGGCTTCTTTATCTAATGCTCCACTATGACAAGCATCTATCAACAATAATTTTTTTTGTGCAGGTACACTGTCTAAAATATATTCAAGCATTTCATATTTTAATCCTTTTTTAGTAGGGTTATTAAAATCTATATCATAAGTAGCGTAATAAAAATCTAAATTTTTATCTAATAATCCATGCCCTGTAACTGCTACAATAACTTTATCATTTGGATTAGCAGCTAACAATTTTTTTCTAATGCTTAGAATATTTTGTAAAGTAGCTTTACTATCAATCAATGTATCAATTTCAATATTTTTTTTGCCTTTGGTAAAAGTTTGTGTCAAGTCTCTTATATCTTTTGCAGCATATTGCAAATTCATGTTTTTATCTTTGTAGTTAGATACACCAATACCTATAAACCATGTTTTAGCAGCAGTATCTTCTTTGCTATTACACCTTACTTCAAATGTTTGCTGTAAAGAGTTTTGAGCCAATGCATTGGTGCAATAAATTTTAATTTCATTTTTTCCAGCAGCCAAAGGTATTTTTACAGTAAAGCTGGTATCATTACTATTATTACCTAATTTTTTTCCTGCAAAACCATATATAGGATTATTGTTTACAGAAATGTGTAAAGTACTAATGGGCTGTGTAGCATGAAAACAATTAAGCGTTAATTCTGTATAATTAAGATTGGTAAAATAACTTACATCTGTATTATCTGTTATGGTTAATGTAGGTAATTGCTCTAATTTATCAATAGGAATAATGGCTGATTTATTTTTTTGAAACCTTTTTTCTACTGCTTTTTTATAAGCTTCAATCAACACACTATCTCCCATACCAGATTGTGCTAAAACCAAATCAGGACGATTAAACTGCATATCAAATTGTTCAAAAGGATAAATATTTTCATTCAGTTTAAAACTTAATCCATCTAAAGAATTTTTGCTTGCCATATAATTCCCTACAGTATCGGCAGCTACAAAATCTAATGTAGAAGGTGTAAAAATGTTTAATAATTTACTACCTGTTGTTGCTTTAAATAAATTTAATTTGGTATCAAATCCTCCAGTTAAAATATATTGACTATTAGGGCTAAAAGCCAATCCCATAGCATATATATCATGTGCTTTTTTGGTATAAAGTATTTTTTCTTTTTCAATATCTATTACTACAAAATTGGTATCGTTATAATAAGCTGCTATTAATTTTTTGTTAGGAGAAAGTTTCATAAACCCAGCTACATTTTTATCATTGCTAATATTAAATTCTTTTTCTACTTGCAATGTTTGTATATTATTTTTTGTAATAGTGCCATTATGGTTGTTGAAATAAATATAGTTATCAGCTATTACAAAATCGCCAAAGTTTTTTAATGAAGGAAGTGCAGTAATTTTTCCAGACAATACATTTACTTTATACATATCTACCATTTCTCCTTTGGTAGCAATTAGTAAATGATTGCTTACACTATCCCATTTTACAATGCTTACAAGTTTATTATCATTCAAATTAATTTGAGCCGAAAAAATGACCTCTTTATGAATAACAAAATCTTTTACTGCAAAAGCCTTTATGCTTCCATGAATACTTACTAAGTATAAAATATTTTTTTTCTCATTAAAAACATATTGTGCAATGGTATCATTATTGGGTAAAGTAATAGAAGATATTTCTTTACGAGAAGCATGATTTAAAAAACCTACTTCATTATAGTCATTACTAATAAATGAAATAGAATCATTCAACATAAATGTTTCGTTATAAATAAATTGAGGCGATTGTAATAAAAACTCTGTAGTACTATTAGAGAAATTATATTTAATTATTCTATTAGATGCAGTAAAAATAGATTGCCCATTTTTGCTAAACTGTACCATAGTATTAGGATTGGTATATTGAACATTGGTTTTAACTTCTACATCTGTATTAAATGTTTGAATACTCTTGTACTCACTAATGTCAAATAATTTTGTTTTTCCCATGAATGGATAAGTAGCAAAAATTCCTTTTTGGTCTGTTGTAAAATTGAGTGTATTTAAGTAAGCTCCTTTATAAGCTCCTTTAGCTATTGATTTAAAATATCCTGCATTAAGGTCCACTATTACTACTCTGTTATATTCATCTGCATAAGTTAATAATGAACCATCTGGAGAAAAATCTGGCTCTGTAAAATTTCTTGATGTACCATATTGTGCTACAGATATTTTTTCTTTAAAATAAAATTTTCCTTTGTATAAATCCCAAACATTAATAGTGCTATCGTTGGCAGTATAAAACATATAATTGCCATTATAGCTAACTTTCATGTTTAATAATTTAGCTTTTTTATTATACCAACGAACATCTACTCTATCAAACAAATTCCAATGATATACCATACTATCTGTACCACTACTAAATAATATATCTTCATTTCTACCAACATAACAAAGCTGTGTTACAATGCCTTTGTGCTTTTTTAATGAATATTGTTTTTCTCCTGTAAGAATATTCCAAATTTTAATTAAAGAATCATTGCCTCCACTTGCCAATTCTTTGTTATTAGGAGAAAATGCTAAAGAATATTCTATACTATTTGTTTTAATAGAAGTAATAACAGTATAATTAAAAGTACTCCAAATTTTTATAGTGCTATCATCGCTACAAGTGGCAAAATATCTGCCATTGGGGCTGTAAGCAATAGCATTTATAGCATCATCATGTGCTTGAAATGTTCTAACAATTTTGCCTAACTGAATATCCCAAACTCTTATAGTACTATTATAATCTCTTGTAGCATAATATTTTCCTGAAGGGTGCATAGCTACTATGTATGCTGCAAATTCTCCACTTTGTGCTTCTAACACAATTTTATTATTGCTATGAATTTTTTGAATAGCTTGTTGTACAATAGATAGCCCTTCTGCATTATTGGCTTTAGAAAATAAATCACTTGCTTTTGCTAATTCTGTTTCTGCATAAGATATATCTCCTATCTTATATTGATACATTCCATTAATAAATCTTAACCATGCACCAACTTCTATATTTTTTTCACTGGCATATACTGCTCCTAAACCCAACAACACTACTCTTACATTTAATAAATCATTTTTATCAAAAGCATTTAATGCCTGAGTAACCCAATTTTCTACCAAGCTATATTTGTCAATATCATTTTTTAAAGCACTTGCTACATCAGCTCTTTTATTTTTTTCTGTGCCTACAATGTAATACAAAATATCATCATCTGCCATTGGTGTATTATTCAATAACCATGTAGCATACACTTCAGAAAAAGAAAAACCATTGCCAAAATATTTACCTGGATATTTATTGACAAAGTTTATAAAACCTGTAATATGCCTTGTATTGGTGCTATCTAAAGCCTTAATAATATTGACACCTTTAAACATGCCAGCAGTTGCTTTAGTACTTAAAAGGTTATTAGCATCTAATGTATCATTAGCAAATGCTTTTTGCACATACAACAATTCTTCTTTTAAAACTTTTATAAATTCAAAATTTATTTTATCATCATTATAGTATAGTAAAAATCTTCTGCTAATTAAATTGCCTGTTTTAGAATTATCATATAATCCAATAGCATTGTCTAATAATTTTATGTAATAACTTTTTTTAACCATAATAGGTGTTTGACAATACATATTAGCCAAATCTTTTGCTTCAATATTTAGTGTAGATGATGGCTTTATATGCAGTATGGTTCTATTATTTTCTATTAAAACTATTCGTCCATAACCTATGCTATTATTGTTTTTTACGTCTTCATGATTTTTATAAACAGAGTCATAGCGTTTGTAAATTCTACTATTATAACTACTATCTGTTATGCCATCATATCTTCCTGCAGACACAATTATTTGTAAACTATCTGAATTTTTTAAAGGCTCTACTGTTAATATTGGAAAAAAAACATAACTGCCATAAGTGGCATTCATGTCAGGATAATGGAAGTTCCATTTTTTTTCTATAATTGTATTGTGCAAAATGTTCAAATAAAACAAAGCATTATTTTCTGGTATTAAGTGTTTATATTTTCTGGCATTTAATAACCCTTTATAAATTTGTTCATGGGCTTCTTGTGGATGTTGTTGCATAGTAAAGCAAACACCCAAATTAGTAAGTGATGTTGTATATTTTTCTTCATTAAATTTATGTTGCTTTTCAGCTATAGCTATTGCCTTACTAAAGAAAAATGCAGCAGAGTCGTAGTCTTCTGCTAAATATACTTTTATAGCTTTATCAAAAGTTGTATAAAAACTGGAGTCTGTTTTCTTTTTCTGGGCAAAACAGGTAAGAAAGAAAAAAGAGAGTGCAAAAAATAGGAACAACTTTTTCATAGTTATTTTTTTATCAATAAACACTAAGATTATAAGGGCTAAAGTTATTATTAAAAACCATTAAATACATACCCATTAACACTTATTTTAAACTTAAATACATTGCTACAAAAACTATATTTATATTTGCCGACTTGTTGTTATGAATTTGAGTGCATTGTTGGATGATTATAAAAATAATTCTCAGCTTTTACAGTTGCTGAACAGGCTTCTTTTTACCGATACGCAAAAAATTTATTTAAAAAATATTCAAGGTAGTAGTGCAGAGTTTATTGTTAGTAGTGTTTTTTCTCATCAGCAAACACAAAACTTAAATCACTTAATTATTTTGAATGATGCAGAAGAAGCAGCCTATTTTCATAACACAATAGAAAACCTTACTTCTGCATTAGACTTATTTTATTTTCCTTCTTCTTTTAAAAATAAAAAAAATTACAGAATATTAAATACATCTCATGTAATGCTAAGAACAGAAATGCTTACAAGACTTTCTGTTGGGGGTAATAAAAAAATCATCATCACTTATCCTGAAGCATTATTTGAAAAAGTTGTTTTGCCCAAAACACTTAGTAGCAATATTATTAGCATAAAAACCAATGATACTATTAATGTAGATGGGTTAATAGAATTGTTTGTGATGTATGGTTTTACAAGAACAGATTTTGTATATGAACCAGGACAATTTGCTTTGCGTGGTGGTATTTTAGATATTTATTCTTTTGGCAATGAAAAACCTTATCGTGTAGAATTATTTGGCAACGAAGTAGATAGTATTAGAATTTTTGACCCTGAAACACAACTAAGTGAAAGAAAATTATTGCAAGTAAATATTATTCCAAACGTAGAAACACAATTTGAAACAAAAGAAAAAATAACATTGTTTGAATTTTTGCCAGAGAATACAATTGTTTGGTTAAAAGATTGGGATGTTATTAAAGAAAAAATAGAAGTACAAGAAGAAGATTGTGGTTTGTTTTTAGAATGGCTGAAAGCTAATAACTACTTACAATCTGAAGAAACAGAAGAAGATGATGATACAAAAGTTTTAAAAGAAATTTCTTTAGCAGATTTTGTTCCTGCTGCTACTGTTGAAAGGCAAATACAACAAAAGCATTTGGTAGAGTTTGGTTATAAACCACTTTTATCAACCTTTGAAATTGAGTTTAATACAAAAGCTCAACCATCTTTCAACAGAAATTTTGATTTGCTTATTCAAGATTTAAAAAATCATGAAGCTAATCAATATCGCATTTTCATTTTTGCTGAACAAGTAAAACAATTAGAAAGGTTAGAATCTATTTTTAAAGACCTTAATACAGAAATAAATTTTATTCCAATTCCTATTTCTATACATGAAGGATTTATAGACAATGATTTAAAAGTAGTTTGTTATACAGACCATCAAATTTTTCAACGCTATCATAAATATCGTGTTAAACAAGCCTTTAGTAAAAGCAAAGCCCTAACATTAAAAACATTAAGAGAATTACAGCCTGGCGATTTTGTAACACATATAGACCATGGTATTGGCAGATATAGTGGCTTACAGAAATTAGAAGTGAATGGTATTGTTCAAGAAGCTGTAAGAATTATTTACAGAGATAATGATGTGTTGTATGTAAACATTAACTCTCTTCATAAAATTTCTAAATACACAGGCAAAGAAGGAACTGTTCCTAAAATAAATAAATTAGGTAGCGATGTTTGGAATAAATTAAAAGAAAAAACAAAAGCCAAAGTAAAAGAAATTGCCTTTGACTTAATAAAGCTGTATGCCAAACGTAAGGCACAGCAAGGCTTTGCTCATACACCAGATAATTATTTACAAACAGAATTAGAAGCAAGTTTTATATATGAAGACACAACAGACCAAAGCAAAGCAACTACAGATGTAAAAAATGATATGGAAAATGCAGCACCAATGGATAGATTAATTTGTGGTGATGTAGGTTTTGGTAAAACAGAAATTGCTGTTAGAGCAGTATTTAAAACTGTAGTAGATGGAAAACAAGCTGCAATATTAGTGCCTACCACTATTTTGGCTTTTCAGCATTATCAAACATTTAGTGAAAGACTAAAGGATTTTCCTGTAACCATAGATTACATCAATCGTTTTAAATCGGCTAAAGAGAAAAAAGAAACTTTAAAAAAATTAAGTGAAGGAAAAGTAGATATTATTATTGGCACTCATGGTTTATTGGGCAAAGAAGTAAAGTTTAAAGATTTGGGTTTAATGGTTATAGATGAAGAACAAAAATTTGGTGTAGCACATAAAGAAAAATTAAAACTTTTAAAAACCACAGTAGATTGTTTAACACTTACTGCAACGCCTATACCTCGTACACTACAATTTAGTTTAATGGGTGCAAGAGATTTAAGCATTATCAATACACCACCACCCAATAGACAACCTATACAAACAGAAGTGCATGTGTTTAATGATGAGTTTATAAGAGATGCTATTTATTTTGAAACATCTCGTGGTGGGCAAGTTTTTTTTATTCAAAATAAAATTTTGGGCTTAGCAGAAATGGCTGCTTTAATTCAAGCACAATGCCCCGACCTTTCAATTTCTTATGCTCATGGACAAATGGAAGGCTCTCAATTAGAAGAAAGAATTTTAGATTTTATAGATAGAAAATATGATGTATTAGTTTGCACCAATATTGTAGAAAGTGGTGTAGATATTCCAAATGTAAATACCATTATTGTAAACAATGCTCATCATTTTGGATTAAGTGATTTGCACCAATTAAGAGGAAGAGTAGGACGAAGCAATAAAAAAGCATTTTGTTATTTATTAGCACCACCAATGAGTACATTACCAACCAACAGCAGAAAAAGATTACAAACATTAGAACAGTTTAGCGATTTGGGTAGTGGCTTTCAAATAGCTATGAGAGATTTGGATATTCGTGGTGCAGGCGATATTCTTGGAGGTGAACAAAGTGGTTTTATGGCAGATATTGGTTTTGAAATGTATCAAAAAATTTTGAACGAAGCCATTAGAGAATTAAAAAGAACTTCCTTTAAAGAATTGTTTAAAGAAGAAATTAGTAAGCAAGATGATTATGTGAATGATTGTACTATTGATACTGATATAGAAATTTTAATTCCTGATAATTATGTTGAAAGCATAACAGAAAGATTATCGCTTTACACAAGATTAAATGATTGTGAAAAAGAAGATGAATTGCAAAACTTACAAGCTGAAATACAAGATAGGTTTGGCAATATTCCTACAGAAGTAGAAGATTTATTTACTACTGTTCGTTGTCGTTGGTTGGCTATTGAATTGGGTTTTGAAAAAATGAGCTTAAAAGCAAATACTTTACGTTGCTATTTTGTAAATAAAAATGATAGCCCATATTTTGAAAGTGATACATTTAAAAACATTTTAGACTTTCTGCAAAAAGGCACTAATAAAGGAAGATTAAAACAAGTAGCTAAAAACTTTTTATTGGTAGTAGATAATTTGAATGAAATGATTGATGTACTGAAGTTTTTACAACAAATGAATTTGTATGTATTTTCAACAAAGGAATAATTCTTAAACTCTTTTATCTTCGTTCTATGCAAATCAAATCTAAACTTCCCGATGTTGGCACAACCATTTTTACAGTAATGAGTTCTTTAGCTGTACAACATAATGCTGTAAATCTTGGTCAAGGTTTTCCAGATTTTTTAATGAATGATGAGCTGATAGCATTAGTAAACAAAGCTATGCTACAAGGAAATAATCAATATGTGCATACCAATGGTTTACCAATTTTAAGAGAACAACTTGCAGAGAAATACAAAAAAATATATAATGCAAATATTGATGCAGACAAAGAAATAACCATTACACCAGGTGGCACTTATGCTATTTATACAGCACTAACAACCATTTTAAACGAAGGCGATGAAGTAATTGTTTTTGAACCCGCTTATGATAGTTATATTCCTAACATTGTTATTAATGGTGCAAAGCCTGTACTTATTTCATTGCAATATCCTAACTATTCTATTCCTTGGCAAGAAGTAAAAAGTAAGATAAATAGTAAAACAAAAATGATTATGATAAATAGCCCACACAATCCTACAGGTGCTGTTTTATCAGAACAAGATATTCATGAGTTAAGAAATATTGTAGCCAATACCAATATTTTTATTTTGAGTGATGAAGTATATGAACATTTAATTTTTGATAACTTACAACATCAAAGTATTTTACGTTATGCAGATTTAATGGAAAGAAGTTTTGTGTGTTTTTCTTTTGGCAAAACATATCATTGTACAGGCTGGAAAATTGGTTATTGTATAAGCAATGCTACTTTAATGAATGAGTTTAGAAAAGTACATCAGTTTAATTGTTTTAGTATTGATAGTCCTAAACAATTTGCCTTAGCCGAATATCTACAAAAGGAAGATGCTTATCTTTCTCTAAGTAAATTGATGCAACAAAAAAGAGATTATTTTAGGCAGCTTATGCAACAAACACCTTTCAAATCTATTCCATCTCATGGTAGTTATTTTGAATGTTACAGTTATGATGGATTAAGCAATTTGAATGATAAAGATTTTGCCATTCACCTTACCAAAAATTATGGAGTAGCCACAATACCAGTATCTGCATTTTATAAAAATGGAGAAGATAATAAAGCTATTCGTTTTTGCTTTGCTAAAAAAGAAGAAACATTAGCAAAAGCAGTAGAAAAATTGATACTGTTTGAAAAAATGTTATAACAATCCTTTTACCGTTTCAATTACTTTATTCAAATTACTTGCATCTTGACCACCTGCTGTGGCTAATGTTTTTTGACCACCACCACCACCTTTAATAATTGGAGCAACTATTTCTTTAATAATTTTATTACAATCCAAGTTATCAGTATTATAATTGCCTAAAACTATATTCACTTTGTTTTGTTCTTTTCCAATTAATAAAATCAAAGATTTGCTTTCTGTATGAAATTCACCTAAACTTGAATAAACCTTTTTCAATAAATCCATTCCTGCATTAATAATTATATCATGGTAAAAGTCAATCTCTCCAATTTTTTCTCTTTTTAAAACTAATCTGTCTATTGTTGCATGTGCTTTTAATGAGATTAATGAATCTTGAGCCTTTTCTAGTTCTCTTCTATCTACTAATAGCCCATCTATAAACTTCATTACATCTTTTGGATTGCCTAAAACAGCTTTTACATCATTTAATTGTTGCAGTTGTTCATTCATATAATTTTCTGCTGCTTTACCACTTACTGCTTCTATTCTTCTTACACCTGCTGCTACAGCAGTTTCATGTTTAATTTTGAAAAAGCCCAATTCTCCTGTATTGCTTACATGTGTACCACCACAAAGTTCTATAGAATAAGCAGGGTCTATCATTACCACACGAACCACATTGCCATATTTTTCTCCAAACAAAGCCATTGCACCCATTGCTTTAGCTTCATCAATATTCATTTCTTTAATTACAACAGGAATATTTTCTCTTATTTTTTCATTGACAATTTTTTCTATTTGTACTATTTCTTCATCTGTTACTTTAGCAAAATGAGAAAAGTCGAAACGCAAATGCTCATCATTCACCAAGCTGCCTTTTTGTGCTACATGATTACCTAAAACTTTTCTTAATGCTGCGTGTAATAAGTGTGTAGCAGAGTGATTGTTGGATGTTTCTTTTCTCGTAGTTCTGTTTACTGTTGCAATAACTTCTTTAGAAAAATCTATATCATCAGGCAAGGTTTCTACAAAATGAATGAATAAATTATTTTCCTTTTTCGTATCAATAACTTCCAACTTCCAACTTCCAACTTCCAACAAACCTTTATCACCCACTTGTCCTCCACTTTCTGCATAAAAAGGTGTTTCTGCCAATACAATTTGAAAAGCCTCTTTTCCTTTGGCTTTTATTTTTCTGTATTTTACAATTTTGGTATTTGTTGTTAAATTGTTGTAACCAATAAATGTTGAATTGCTTTCATTAATAGTTATCCAATCTTCTGTATCAATAGCTGTGGCTGCACGGCTTCTATCTTTTTGTTCTTTCAATGCTGCTTCAAAACCTTTTTCATCAATAGTTAAATGATGTTCACTTGCTATAAGTCTTGTAAGGTCAATAGGAAAACCATAAGTATCAAATAATTCAAAAGCTATTTTTCCTTCAATTAATTTGGTAGATGAAGCATTGGTAGCAGTAATAATATCATCAATCAATTTTAATCCTTTGTCTAATGTTCTTAAAAAAGATTCTTCTTCTTCTTTAATTACTTTGGTTACAAAATCTACTTGTTGTTGTAATTCAGGAAAAACGTGTTCAAATTGTTTTGCAATAACAGGAAGTAATTGAAATAACAATGGTTGTTTATAATCTAAATAAGAATAATAATAACGTACTGCTCTTCTTAAAATTCTTCTTATTACATAACCTGCACCTGTGTTTGAAGGGAGTTGTCCATCAGCTATTGTAAATGCAATAGCTCTTATATGGTCTGCAATTACACGAAATGCAATAGCCTCTTTACTGTCGCTGAAATCGTATTTTTTATTAGTGATAGTTTCTACTTCAGCAATAGTTCCTGTAAAAACATCTGTATCGTAATTGCTTTGTTTGTTTTGTATTACACGTACCAAACGTTCAAAGCCCATGCCTGTATCTACGTGTTTGGCAGGTAAGGGTTGCAGTGTACCATCTTTCAAACGGTTGAATTGCATGAATACGTTATTCCATATTTCAATTACTTGCGGGTCATCATTGTTTACCAAAGTTTTGCCATCTATTTGTTTTCTTTCTTCATCATTTCTACAATCATAATGTATTTCTGAGCAAGGTCCACAAGGTCCTGTATCACCCATTTCCCAAAAGTTATCTTTTTTATTGCCTAATAAAATTCTGTCTTCTGCAATTACTTTTTTCCATTCGTTAAAGGCTTCTTCATCTTTGGGTAAATTTTCTTTTTTATCACCTTCAAAAATGGTAACGTATAATCTGTCTTTATCTAATTTATAAACTTCTGTTAGCAATTCCCAGCTCCATGCAATAGCTTCTTTTTTAAAATAATCGCCAAAACTCCAGTTGCCCAACATTTCAAACATGGTATGATGATACGTGTCCACACCTACTTCTTCCAAATCATTGTGTTTACCACTTACACGCAAACATTTTTGTGTATCTGCTACACGAGTATTAACAGGTTGCTTATTACCCAAAAAATAATCTTTAAACTGATTCATACCAGCATTGGTAAATAAAAGTGTTGGGTCGTTTTTTATTACTATTGGAGCAGAAGGAACAATATCATGTCCTTTGCTTTTAAAAAAGTCTAAAAAATGTTGTCTTATTTCAGCAGAAGTCATCATATTATTGTTAGTAAAATTTAAGGTCTGCAAAGATAAGGCAGTGAAAGTGTTATCATAAACGGAGTTTTTAATTTATTAAAATCTTCGTTCTTTTGGCGTAATATTTTTGTAATACTAATTTTATTTTCAAAATAGACCAATTTATTTTGGTATAATGCCGATGCAATAGTTGTTTAGACCAATGAAATTGGTCTATTACAAATATGCTTTCGGTATAATACTGTTTAGTAATGAATACAGAAAAGCTACGTTTAGATAAATATTTATGGGCTATTAGGCTGTTTAAAACAAGAAATTTGGCAGCAGAAGCTTGTGATAAAGGAAAAGTAAAACTTCATAGTAATACTGTAAAAGCATCTAAAACTGTGCATATAGGCGATGAATATGAAGTAAAAACAGAAGCCAGAAAATGGGTAATTAAAGTAACTGCTTTATTAGATAAAAGAGTAGCTTATACAGAAGCTATACAACATTATACAGATATAACACCCCCTGAAGAAAAAGTAGCTATTCAGTATTTTCCTTCTTCTTTTCATACAGGAAAAATATTGAGTAAAATTGGCAGACCTACTAAAAAACAAAGAAGGGATATAGATAATTTTTTACATAATGAAGAGGAAGAAAAAATCTGATAATGTTGTAGCCTAAATTTTTTATGAATTACGCTATAATAAGAATAATACTGTTAGTCTTGTTACATTGAGCTTGTCGAAATGTGTAGAAGGCGGTTTCGACATGTTTCGACAAGCTCAACATGACAATATTCAAGCTCAACATGACAATATTCAAGCTCAACATGACAATATTCAAACTCAACCAACTTTTGTTTGAATATTATTTATATAAGCAACTAAAGTTGTGTGATGCTATTGTTGCAAAAGTGTATTTAAAAGAAATTTTTTAGAAAGAGATTACACCAATTCTTCAGAAGGAACAAGTACTTTTAGTAAAGTATTATATAAAATATCGGCATTAAAAGGTTTAGGAATATAACCATTCATACCAAGTGCTAAACATTTATCTTCTTCTCCTTTTATGGTTAAGGCAGTCATGGCAATAATTGGAATATTTGATTTTAGTTCATTTCTTATTATTTCTGTGGTTTGATAGCCATCAAGTTCGGGCATGTATATATCCATTAATATAATATCATATTGTTTTGTCTTCATTAATTCTAAAGCCTGTGTTCCTGTTTCTGCAATATCTGCTAAAGCATTAAATTGAGCAATGGCATGTTTTACTAGCATTTGATTGATAGCATTATCTTCAACTATTAAGAAATATTTATTATTAAGTAGAGAAAGATTCATAATAAAATAGAATATTGAACTTGTAAAGAAACTATAACCCTGTCTATTTGAAACGCTAAAAAGGGTTATTCATTGCCCCAAAAAGGTATTTTATTTTGTTTTTTGCTAATTTTTAACCCTATGAGTGAGTTCATTTCTATTATTTTTGCCACTTAGTGTATAAAATGCACTACTCTCAATTTATTATGAAGAAAATATATTTTTTGTTTTTAGCCACCATTAGTTTGGTTAGTTGTGTAACTGCTCAGGAAAATATAGATAAGCCTGTTAAAAAAAGTTTTGATTTAAGCAATCGTACTACAGACCATTTTATGCTTCAGTATGGAGTAGATAGATGGGCAGGAACGCCAGATAGTATTAATATAAAAGGAGGTAGCCGCCATTTTAATTTTTATTTTATGTTGGATAAGCCTTTTAAAAATAGCCCTAAGTTTAGTGTTGCTTATGGTTTAGGTATTAGTAGTAGCAATATTTTTTTTGATAAAACTTATGTTGATGTAAAAGCTCTTTCAGCTTCACTACCTTTTAGTGTAAGTTATCCTGGAACAGATTCTTCTTATTTTAATAAATTTAAGCTAACAACTATTTTTTTAGAAGCACCAATAGAATTGAGATATTATTCTAACCCTGAGAATACAAATAAATCTTTTAAAGTTGCATTGGGTATAAAAGTGGGTACTATTCTTAAAGCATATACAAAAGGCAAAGATTTAAAAGATAAAACAGGACTATCTGTTTATGGAAATAAATTTATAGAAAAACAAAATGAACGTAAGTATTTTAATGGCACAAAATTGGCTTTATCTGCACGTGCAGGCTATGGCATTTTTGGTGTTCATTTTACTTATCAGGTAACACAACTTTTAAAAGAAGGTTTTGGTGCTGAATTAAGACCTTATTCTATAGGGCTTACCATTAGTGGATTATAACATTATTGCTAATGAATAGCCATTACATTTACTTTTTCTTTCTTTTGCTTTCAAACTTGCTAATTATACTGTTTATAATTCATAATTAGTTTTAAATAGGTCTATGAAAACTTTGAATAAAGTAATAGATTTTACTCTATCAATAGTGGGTTTTTCATTTACAATGTTGCAGGGTTCATTTGAAAGTTCTTGTATTAATGCTAAATATGCTAATATCTCAAAGTCTCTTACCCACACACAAAAGCTAATAAGGAGAAGATGCGGCGAAGAAAATTATTTCAACTACCATTTTAGTTTTTAGTTTTTCTTTTTTTCGGATTTCGGTACTATTTATATCTCTCTTGTTGAAAAAGTGTAGTAGCATTGTTAGTAGTTATAGCAGCTACTTCTGCTGCACTTATTTCTTTTACTTCAGCTATTTTATTTATAATAAATGTTAAATAAGCACTTTCATTTCTTTTACCTCTATGTGGCACAGGTGTTAAATATGGTGCATCTGTTTCTACTACAATATGCTTCATATCTATTTGTTTCAAGGTTTCTGCTAAACCTGCATTTTTATAAGTAACCACACCACCAATACCTAATAAAAATTGCATATCTGTTATTTGATTGGCTTGTTCTTTACTGCCAGAAAAACAATGAAACACACCCCTTACTCCTTTTTGGGCAAAAGGTTTTACACAGTCTATTGTTTGCTGCATGGCTTCTCTTGTATGAATAACAATAGGTAAATCAAATTCTAAAGCCCACTCCATTTGTTGTTCAAAAGCTATTATTTGCTGTTCTTTAAAAGTGGTGTCCCAATAAAAATCCAATCCTATTTCTCCTATTGCAATAAATTTTCTTTTTTGTAGCCACATATAAGCTAAAGATAATTCTTTTTCAAAATTTTCTTGTACAGAGCAAGGGTGTAATCCCATCATCAAAAAGCAATTATCGGCATATTCATGCTCCATTTTAAACATAGCATTTGTAACAGAGCTATCAATAGCTGGTAAATAAAACTGCTGCACACCCAAATCTTTGGCTCTTTGCATTACTATATCTCTGTCATTATCAAATTCTTCTAAATACAAATGACAATGTGTATCTATAATCATTAGTAAAATGGTTTAATCAATTTTCCCAAAATGGTATTTTAAAATTTTTTATATGAATTTTATAATAAAAATAATAAACCTCCGTTTATATCTGTACAAATACTTTTTTAATAGTAAAAATTAGCAATAAAATCCAATATGATTGTATATCTATACTTCAAAAGTATTTTAATGGTTCAAAGTTTTTTTTGAAACCTAATAATCAATATATAAAAAATTAAGTAAGGTCTAAATAATAGAACATTATTAATATAAACTCGTTTTCATAGGGTACGGATTAAAATCGAGCTGGAGTTTCTACTCTGGCTCTCTTTTATTAATATTTCACTTTGGTATTATTAATACTAAAAAAATACTGACTACATTAAAAACTGCTCTATTTCTTTAAAACCTTCTTCTGCTGGTAAATGTTCCCACAAAATTTTATATATAATAGTAGCTATGGGTATAGCAGCTTTTACATCTTGATTGGCTTTGTTAATACACTTACTTGCATTGTATCCTTCTGCTATCATATTCAATTCTAATTGTGCTGCTTTTACACTATAACCTTTACCTATCATATTGCCAAAAGTTCTATTTCGGCTGTACAAAGAATAACATGTTACCAATAAATCTCCAAGATATACTGATGCTGCATAATTAATGGTGCGTTGCTTTTCTTCAGCTTCATTATTCCAAACTAATTTTTTTAAAAAAGTTACCATTTCATCAGCGGTATTGGCAATATATACACTCAAAAAATTATCACCATATTCTAACCCATGTGCAATACCTGCCCCTAAAGCATAAATGTTTTTTAAAATAGCAGCATATTGTACTCCTAAAATATCATGGTTGGTAATGGTTTTTAAATAATCTGTTCTAAAATAGGTTGAAATAGTATGTGTTGCATTTTCATCTATACCCGAAAAAGTTAAATAACTTAATTTTTCTGATGCTACTTCTTCTGCATGACAAGGACCCAATACAGTAAAATAATTATCAATAGCAAATTGAAAGTGTTTGTTTACATATTCATTCAACAATACATTTTCTGATGGTAAAATACCTTTTATGGCAGAAATAATTTTTTTTCCTTCAAAAGCATTAGCAGGTAATTGCTGCAACACATCTTCTGCAAATGCAGATGGTACAGCTATAACAAGAACATCGCTATTGGCAACTACTGCTTGTATATCATTACTTAATTGTAATTGCTGCATATTAAAATATGCACTACTTGCATATTTAGGATTGTGTCTTCTTTCTTTCATATAAGAAATAGTATCAGTATTTCTTATCCACCAGTTAATGGTATTGCCATTATCGGTTAAAATTTTTGCTAAGGCAGTAGCCCAGCTTCCACTTCCTATAACTCCAAATTTCATAGCCAACATAATTGATTATATTCAAAGATAGTATTTGAACAAAGTAATACAAGTTTCTTCTTTATCAAAAATGAATAATAGCAAAGTAAAATAGATTTTATTTAGTTAGTATAACTTATTGGTCAAAGAAAAATATATTGGTGCATCTTTGTTATAAATATTCATATTGGCAGGTATATACATACATATTCCTTTTTGCAAACAAGCATGTTATTATTGCAATTTTCATTTTAGCACCAATCATTCAAGTATGCAAGAAATGCTTGCTGCTATTATGCAAGAAGCTGTACTAAACAAACATTATGTACAAGAACCTATTGAAACTATTTATTTTGGTGGTGGCACACCAAGTTTATATAGTGCAGCAGCCATAAAACAAGTAATTACACATTTACAACAAATATTTTCAGTAGCAACCAATGTAGAAATAACTTTAGAAGCAAACCCTGATGATATTACAGAAGAAAAATTACAACAATGGAAACAAATAGGTATTAATAGATTAAGTATTGGTGTACAAAGTTTTGTAGAAAATGATTTAAAGTGGATGAACAGAGCACACAATAGTACAGAAGCATTTACCTGCTTGCAATTAGCTACAAAATATTTTGATAATATAACTGCTGATTTAATTTATGGAAGCCCATTTTTGACAGATGAACAATGGATAAATAATATTAATACTATTGTAAACCTTCATATACCTCATATATCTTGCTATGCACTAACAGTGGAACCAAAAACTGCTCTACACAAACTGATTGAAAAAAAGAAATCTCCTAATATAAATACTGATAAACAAGCTGCACAATTTGACATTTTGATAAATGCTTTAACCAAAGCCCATTATGAACATTATGAAATAAGCAACTTTGCTAAAAAAGGTTTTAGAAGTAAGCACAATAGTAGTTATTGGCAAGGAAAACATTATGTAGGTTTGGGTCCATCTGCACATTCTTTTAATGGAGTTTCAAGGCAATGGAATATTAGCAATAATGCTTTATATATAAAAAGTATTGCAGCAAATAAAATACCTTTTGAAATAGAAATATTAACAGCTAAACAACAGCTAAATGAATATATAATGACTGCTTTAAGAACCATAGAAGGCATATCATTACAATATATTTCAGAAAAATTTGACAATACAGAAAAAGAAAATTTATTAGTAAGAAGCAATCCATTATTACACCAACAATTATTGACAATAAACAATCATTTTTTACAACTCACACCCAAAGCAACATTTTTAGCTGATGGTATTGCAGCAAAATTATTTGTTGATTAAAAGAGACAAAAAGCACATACCTATCAACAGTATATTTGATACTAATTGTATATATAGCCAAGTATTTTTTCTGAATTTTAAAGCTATGTTTTTTCTTACACAAGATGCTATAAAACGAATGATTAATATTAAAGCAACAAATGATAAAAGCATAGGTATAAAATATAGCAATTCATTATTTCCAAACTTTTTTACAGTAAAAAATATGATATAAGAGGATAGTGTAAGAGTCCCTAATTTATCTGTTGTAGCTTTTATATCTATACTCATTAGATGCAAAATTTTAATAAAATTTTTTATAAAAATTTATATCCTGTAAATTATTTTAATGCTTAATTATTTTTTCTCAAAATCTATAATAGCACCATTAATGCAATAGCGTAAACCTGTAGGTGGTGGTCCATCTTCAAACACATGACCTAAGTGTGCTTTACATCTTCCACATTGTACTTCTGTTCTATTCATACCATGAGAATAATCTGGTGTATATATGATAGAACCTTTTTTTATTGGCTCAAAAAAGCTGGGCCATCCACAACTACTTTTAAACTTTGCATCACTTTTAAATAATTCATTGCCACAAGCTGCACAATAATAAGTACCCAATTCATTAAAATCATTAAACTTACTACTACCTGGTTTTTCTGTACCTTTTTCTCTGGCTATAAAATATTGTTCAGCAGAAAGAATTTTTTTCCATTCCTCTTCTTTCAGTACTATTTTATTTGTATCTGTTGTAGAATAAATAGGATTATCTTGTTTAGCATTATTCATCATTTTCTTATTAGCATTATTTTGTGTTTGACAACTTATAAATGAAGTTATCAAACAAATTAGTAAAAAATATTTTTCTATATTTTTCATTACCTTAAAAAAAAATTAACTATCAGATGTTTATTTATGAACAAAATTAATACTCATCCCCTATATTTGTTCCTCAAGTAAGGATTGGGTTACATGATAAATATTATATTATTTGGTCCTCCCGGTAGTGGTAAAGGTACTCAAAGTGAAAAACTAATTGAAAAATACAATTTCAGACATTTGAGCACAGGAGATTTATTGCGTAGCGAAATTGCTGCAAAAAAACCACTCGGTATAGAGGCAAAAAGTTTTATGGATAAAGGGCAATTAGTGCCAGATTCAATAGTTATTGGAATGATAAGTAGTGTGTTAGATGCTAATCCGCAAGCAAAAGGATTTTTGTTTGATGGTTTTCCTCGTACTAAAGCACAAAGCCAAGCATTAGATGCACTATTAAAAGATAAACACACAGAAATAAGTCTTTTTTTAGCATTAGAAGTTAGCGAAGATGAATTAGTAAAAAGATTGCTAAACCGTGGGCTTACAAGTGGTAGAAGCGATGATGTTAATGAAGAAATTATTAGAGCAAGAATAATAGAATATGAAAATAAAACAATGGTAGTAGCAGATTATTATAAACAATATAATAAAGTAGTTACTATAAAAGGCGAAGGAAGTATCAATGAAATATTTTCTTCTTTATGCCATGAAATTGATAAAAAAATGCCTCTATAAATTTTTGCAACCAATACCAACCGCAAAGCCCTATTGAACCATCAGTAGGGCTTTTTATTTAAAAATATTTTTCACATCTCAAAAAAAACTAAGTTTAATATTTTGTTTTATAATCTTACTTTTATTGCCCCAATTACTAAAAAATATAAATCATGTCTTACTCTTATCAAATACAATCTTTAGAACAATATAAAGAAGCGTACAAACAAAGTATAGAACAGCCAGAAGCATTTTGGGCTTCTATAGCAGAACATTTTGCATGGAGAAAAAAATGGGATAAAGTATTAAACTGGAATTTTAAAGAACCCAAAGTAGAATGGTTTAAAGGAGCAAAACTAAATGTTACAGAAAACTGTATAGATAGACACTTAGCAACAGATGGAGAAAAACCTGCATTAATTTGGGAGCCAAATAATCCAGAAGAAAGAGTAAGAATTGTAACCTACAATCGTTTGCATAAAAGAGTTTGTCAAGTAGCACAAATGCTCAAAAATAATGGTGTAAAAAAAGGCGATAGAGTATGTATTTATATGGGTATGGTTCCAGAATTGGCTTATGCAATTTTGGGTTGTGCCAGAATAGGTGCTATACATAGTGTTATTTTTGGAGGCTTTAGTGCCCAAAGTATTGCAGACAGATTAGAAGATGCAAAAGCTGAGTTTATTATTACTTGTGATGGTGCATATAGAGGAGAAAAAATAATACCACTAAAATCTGTTATTGATGATGCATTAATTGGTAATAAAACAGTAAAACGTGTTATTGTTTATACTCGTACAAGAATACCAGTTTCTATGATTAAAGGAAGAGATATTTGGTGGGAAGATGAAATGGAACATGCAGAACAACAAATAGAAAAAAATGGAAAAATACATTTTGAAGCAGAAGAAATGGATGCCGAAGACCCTTTATTTATTTTATATACCAGTGGTAGTACAGGCAAGCCAAAAGGTGTAGTACATACTTGTGCAGGTTATATGATTTTTACCAACTACACTTTTGTAAATGTATTTAATTACCAACAAGGGCAAATATATTTTTGTACAGCCGATATAGGTTGGGTTACTGGTCATAGTTATATAGTGTATGGACCATTAAGTGCAGGTGCTACAAGCCTTATGTTTGAAGGCATTCCAACCTATCCAGATGCAGGAAGATTTTGGGATATTGTAGATAAACACAAAGTAAATATTTTATATACTGCACCTACTGCTATAAGAAGTTTAATGGGTTTTGGCACAAAACCATTAGAAGGAAAAAATTTATCAAGCCTAAAAGTATTAGGCTCTGTAGGAGAACCAATTAATGAAGAAGCATGGCACTGGTACAATGAAAATATTGGCAAAAAGAAATGCCCTATTGTAGATACTTGGTGGCAAACAGAAACAGCAGGTATTTTAATTTCTAACCTTGCAGGTATTACCCCTTCAAAACCTTCTTGGGCTACATTGCCAATGCCTGGTGTACAACCAGTTTTGGTAGATGAAAATGGAAAAGAAGTAATACCAACCAACAATGAAACCATTGCAGGAAATTTATGTATGAAAGCACCTTGGCCTGGCATTATCAGAACTACTTATGGCGACCATGAAAGATGCAGAACCAATTATTTTGCCACTTACGAAGAACTTTATTTTTCTGGAGATGGTGCATTAAAAGATGCAGAGGGTAATTATAGAATTACAGGAAGAGTAGATGATGTATTAAATGTTAGTGGTCATAGAATAGGTACAGCAGAAGTAGAAAATGCAATTAATATGCACACAGATGTAGTAGAAAGTGCTGTAGTAGGTTATCCTCACAATATTAAAGGACAAGGAATTTATGCTTATGTAATTTTAGGAAAACATAATGCAGATGATGAACTTACAAAAAAACATATTTTAGAAACAGTATCTAAAATTATTGGGGCTATTGCCAAACCAGATAAAATACAATTTGTAAGAGGATTGCCCAAAACAAGAAGTGGAAAAATAATGAGAAGAATTTTAAGAAAAATTGCAGAGGGAGAATTAGAAAATTTAGGCGATACCTCTGCATTGTTAGACCCCTCTGTTGTAGATGAAATAAAAAATAACAGATTATAAAACCCATTTTCATGGAAGTATTTGATAGAAAAAAACATTGGGAAAATATTTACCAAACAAAACAACTAAATGAAGTAAGTTGGTATCAGCCAAAGCCACAAACATCTATCAATATTATTGAACAATTTAATTTGCCTAAAACAGCCAATATCATTGATATTGGTGGGGGCGATAGCTTTTTGATTGATTATTTATTAAATAATGGCTACCAAAATATAGCAGTATTAGATATTGCTGAAACTGCTATTGAAAAAGCCAAAAAAAGATTAGGAACAAAAGCTACTAAAGCAACATGGCTGGTAACTGATATTACAGATTTTAAGCCCACAGAAAAATATGATTTTTGGCACGACAGAGCAGCTTTTCATTTTTTAACCAATGAAACGGATATTGCTACTTATGTACAATTAGTTAGTGAAAATATACAACCCAATGGAATAATGACAATAGCTACATTTTCAGAAAAAGGACCTTTAAAATGCAGTGGTATATTCATCAAACAATATTCGGAAGAAACATTGACCAAAACTTTTGAAAAAGATTTTGACAAAATTCAATGCTTTACAATAGACCATCAAACGCCATTTAACACAACACAAAATTTTTTATTTGGTAGTTTTAGAAAATTGTAACTGCTTTATACTGCCTATAAACATTTATTATTAGGAACATTTTAAGAAAACAGGTTTTTTATCAACCGTGTTATTAATTACTTTTATCGTTCAATAAAACCACACACTATGTCTTTAGCAAAAATTATTTGGGTAGATGATGAAATGGAAAGCCTACAAAGTCAAAAATTATTTTTAGAAAACAAAGGTTATGAAGTACAAACATTTAGCAATGGTTTTGATGCAATAGAATTTGTAAAAGAAAATATTGTAGATGTTGTTTTATTAGATGAAACCATGCCTGGAATTTCTGGTTTAGAAACCTTGGCTAAAATGAAAGAAATAAATCAACACCTTCCTATAGTAATGATTACTAAAAATGAAACTGAAACTTTAATGGATGAAGCCATAGGAAGCCAAATAGCAGATTATTTATTAAAACCTGTCAATCCTAATCAAGTACTATTAAGCCTTAAAAAAATTATTGATAATAAAAGATTAGTAGCAGAAAAAACTACTACCAATTATCAACAACAGTTTAGAGAATTATTTATGGCTTTAAATGACAATCCCGATTACAATGAATGGATGGAAATTTATAAAAAATTAGTGTATTGGGAATTGGAAATAGAAAAAAGCAATAGCCCCGAAATGCAAGATGTATTTAATACACAAAAGCAAGAAGCCAATACAGAGTTTTTTAAATTTATTAGTAAAAATTATGCAAAGTGGTTACATCCAAAAACAGTAGATGCTCCCATTATGAGCCATAATTTATTTCAGTTTAAAGTATTGCCACATATAGAAAAAGGTATTCCTACATTCTTTATTTTAATAGACAATTTGCGTTATGACCAATGGAAAGCAATACAACCCATTTTTGCCGAAAATTTTAGAATTTTAGAAGAAGAAACATTTTATTCTATTCTCCCAACTGCTACACAATACAGTCGTAATGCTATTTTTAGCGGATTGCTTCCTATAGAAATTGAAAAACATTTTCCTATTGAATGGAAAAATGATGATGAAGAAGGAGGCAAAAATTTATTTGAAGAAAAGTTTTTTAGAGAGCAAATAAAAAGGTTAAAGAAAAATGATTTAAAAGTTTCTTATACAAAAGTGTTGCATCATCACGATGGACAACAACTGCAAAACAATATTCATAACCTATTAAATAATGACCTAAATATTATAGTGTACAATTTTGTAGATATGCTAAGTCATGCACGTACAGAAATGGAAGTTTTAAAAGAATTGGCTGGTGATGAAAAAAGTTATAGAAGCGTAACTAAAAGCTGGTTTGAACATAGTGCATTACATCAAGCATTAAAAAAAATAAGCGATAAAAAAATAAGGGTAATTGTATCTACAGACCATGGAACTGTAAGAGTAAAAACACCTTATAAAGTTATAGGAGATAAACAAACTACAGCAAACCTACGATACAAGCATGGCAGAAATTTACAGTACGAAGCAAAAGATGTTTTAGCATTTAAAGACCCCAGAGATGCTGGACTTCCTGTACCTACAGTAAACTCTTCTTTCATTTTTGCCAAAGGAGATGGTTATTTATGCTATCCTAATAACTACAATCATTTTGCCAATTATTATAAAAATACTTTTCAGCATGGGGGTATTAGTTTAGAAGAAATGATAGTGCCAATTATTAAAATGATTAGCAAATAAAATGTATAAAAAAAACATAAACTTATTTACCTTTAACAACTGAAATATTTTTATGAGTAGAAATTTATGTATCCTAATTGTATTATTACTGTCTGTAACAATTGTAAATGCACAACCACCATCTGGTTATTATTCATCTGCTGCAAACAAAGAGTGTGCTGCGTTAAAAACAGCATTATACTCTATTATTTCCAATAGCCATAATCCACAAACATATAATGCAATATGGAATCAGTATAGTTTAAGTGATACTATTAAAAAACCAGGTGCTAACAATTATGTTATTTGGGATATGTATTCTTTTAAAGCTAATGGAACTGCTAACTATTATTTCACACCTATTACAGACCAATGTGGCAATTACAGTGCAGAAGGAAATTGTTATAATAGAGAGCATAGTTTTCCTAAAAGTTGGTTTAATGATGAAGCTCCTGCTATTTCAGACTATATACATATTTTTCCTACAGATGGTTGGGTAAATGGTAAAAGAAGTAATTACCGTTTTGGAGAAGTGGCTACTGCAACATATACAAGTAGCAATGGAACCAAATTAGGAAGTTCGGCTACTGCTGGTATTTCAGGAACTGTTTTTGAACCAATAGATGAATATAAAGGCGACTTTGCAAGAGTATATTTATATATGGTTACAAGGTATCAAAATAGAATTGCTACATGGGCTGGTTATAACACAGATGGGGCTTCAACTTTATCTAACAACACTTTTCCCAGTGTAAATATTAATTACTTAAAGCTAATGCTTAAATGGCACAATCAAGACCCTGTAAGCGAAAAAGAAAAAGCAAGAAATAATGGTGCTTATAATTTTCAAAACAATAGAAACCCTTATGTAGATAGCCCACAATATGTAACCAAAGTGTGGAATAGCAACTGTGCAGGGTTAGCTGCTCTACCAATCAATATTGTTTACTTTTCTGGTAAATTAATTGATGGAAAAATACACTTAACATGGGAAACAGAAAATGAAATCAATTTCAACAGATTTGAAGTTGAAAGAAGTTTTAATGGAAGAGATTTTTATCAAATAGGCTATATTAAAGCATCAGAAGCCAAACAGTATAATTTTACAGACAATGCTAATACTATAAGAGGAAAAAGGGTTTATTATCGTTTAAAACAAATAGACAATGATGGCACATATACATATAGTGAAGTATTTAGTGTACACATTCCTTTAAACATAAAGTACAATATATTTCCAAACCCAGCTACTAACTTTATTGTTATAGAAGCAGGTAGTAATGATAGAAATATACCACTACGAATTCAAATAACAGATTTAGTAGGCAGGGTATTAATACAGAATAAATATACAAACAGCAATAACCAAATATTAATTCCTATTCAACAATTACCACAAGGAACGTATATTGTAAAAATTACTGCCAACAATGAATCTTTTATTCATAAAGTAATCAAAGGAATGTAAGTACTTTTGTAAATAGACATAAGTTTTGAAACGGACTTTAAAATATTACAAAATTCTTTGGTTAAGAAATGATTTACCTGCTGGGCTTGCTGTATTTTTTGTTGCTCTACCACTGTGTTTAGGTATTGCTCTTGCATCTGGAGCCCCTCTTTATTCTGGCTTACTGTCAGGTATTATTGGAGGTCTTGTAGTATCGCTGATTAGTGGTTCTCAATTAGCAGTTTCTGGTCCTGCAGCAGGATTAACAACTATTGTAGCTGCATCAATTTTAGCACAAGGTGATTATAAAATATTTCTTCTTTCAGTTATTGTAGCAGGTCTTTTTCAAGTTGTGTTAGGTATTTTTAAATTGGGGGTTATAGCCAATTATTTTCCTTCATCTGTTATTAAAGGAATGCTTGCAGCTATTGGTATTATACTTATTGCAAAACAAATTCCTATTGCATTGGGTTATGATAAACCCAATTTTTGGACAAGCGGAATTTTAGAACTTTTTACGCCTAAACATATTGCAGAAAACATAAACAATTTTAATCACCAACTTACAAGAGGCACTATTATTATTACCATTATTTCTCTGTTTATTTTAATTGTATTTAAACTACCATTTGCTAAAAAAATAAAAATTATTCCAGCACCACTTTTAGTTGTAGTAGCTGGTATAATAGCCAACATGATTTTTTTACAAATTTCTTCTGGCTTATCATTAAAACCAACACAATTAGTGTATATACCCAATAATATTTTTGCTGATATTGCTTTACCCGATTTTACTAAAATTTTTTCTTCAAAAATTATTTGGAAAGATGGAATTATTATTGGACTATTAGCAACATTAGAAACATTGCTTTGTATAGAAGCAATAGATAAATTAGATAGAAGAAATAGAATTACGCCTATAAACAGAGAATTGTTTGCACAAGGATTTGGCAATATGCTATGTGGTGTGTTTGGTGCAATTCCAATAACTGCTGTAGTGGTAAGAGGTTCAGCAAATATAGATGCAGGTGCAAGAACAAAATTCTCTGCTTTTACACATGGACTTCTTCTCTTATTAGCTGTATTGTTTATTCCTTTTATCCTTAATAAAATCCCTTATGCCTCATTATCTGCTATATTAATTATAACAGGTTATAACCTTACCAAACCTACCTTATATAAAAATATGTGGAGCTTGGGTTTGAAACAATTTCTTCCATTTATCATTACCATTATTGTTATTATTTTAACTGATTTATTGGTTGGTGTAACTATAGGACTTTTAATTTCTATTTACTATATTATAAGAGGCAACTTTAAAGTAGAATATAAAATTTCTTCTTCCGTAGAAAATGGAATTGATATTTATTTAATAAAATTAAATACAGATGTTACTTTTTTAAACAAAGCCAATCTTAAAAAAACATTAGATGAAGTGCCAGAAAATAGTATTTTAACAATAGATGGTAGCCATTGCAATTTTATAGATTACGATATTGTTGAAATAATTAGTGAGTTTGAAAGCAAAGCAAAAGAAAGAAAAATTAAATTAATTTTAAAAGGTATAGAAAAAGTAAATGTAATGGCTATTCATTAGCAATAATGCTATAATCCACTAATGGTAAGCCCTATAGAATAAGGTCTTAGTTTCTTCGCCACATCTTTTCCTTATTAGCTTTTGTGTGTTAGCTAAGGGAAGATGCGTAATAAAAGTATGGCAATGCCCTTACTTTAGCACAAGGCTTTTTAGGAGACAGAATGCTACCAAAAAAGCTACCTTTTTTGGTAGCCTTAATTTTTTATTTATATTTTTTTACCCATTCCTCTGGTGTTAGTTTTCCCATATCCATCATTTTTTTATACTGATAGCTAAACCATACAGCAAATACAACAATAACACCAACAAGGGAATAAATGATAAAACGTTTCTTTTTCATACTATCCAAGTTTAACAAGTTATTGATTGATAAAAACTAAGCATTTAATTTGCTTTGTTTTTCTGTTTTTATTTTACCTTTTTCATAATGCTCATCTTTGAAACGAACCATAAATGTAATAAGAAGCGTAATGAAAAGGGATGTTAAAAAAGAGTCTAAAAGACTATCATTAAATAAATAATAATTAATTGCACAACCAAACAATATAAGTATAGGTGCAACAACAATTTTTATTTTTAAGCCTCTTGACATATAGGTTTAATTTTATCTAAATAATTATTCCTTCTTTAATATTCCACTAATATCAACTTCTCACTACGGCTTTATTTTTACTATTTTACCGTCTTTCATTATAACAAGCTCAGACTTTTTTTGTTTTTTAAACTCAATTAATTTTTCATAGGCTTTTTCAAGACCCAATAAAATTTTATCGTAGAGTTTTTTTTGTTTTTCAATATCAGTCATAACTGCCTTTTAGTGCTACAAATGTAAGCTCTTTTATTATTTCAAGTCTTTCATTAAGAATTTTTCGTGCTATAAGTTCATGTTTTCCTATTGAGTTATCAAAAATTAATGCTCCATCAACAATAGGCAAATAAATTTCAAACAAATTTTTTATGCCTTTTATATAACGTCTTTCAATAACATCAGGCTCAATATTATGCCCACCTTCTGCAACCCTTGTTTTCACACGTTCTTTAGCCAACCCTACATTTTGAAGCCAAAAGAAAAGTAATGTAATTGTATAGCCCTTTTCTTTAGCTTCAAGTATTTTGTTTTTATAACTTAGAGTAGATAATGTAGTTTCAAAAGCAAAACTTTCATTGTTATTCAGCAGTTCATTAATTCTGTTTAGCATTATACGCCCTGCTTCAAAAGCCACTTTTTCAGGTTGAAAATCTGCTTGTTGCAAACTTAGCTGCACAAAATGTAAAAACGTATTCACATTTCCGCATCATAGCATTTAACCAATAAACATCTTTATCCCTTACCTTAACTAACTGTATATTTGTTATACTTTAATCATTAAAAAATGACACATTTAAAAGAAGGTCAAAAAGCACCTGATTTTACAGGTAAAGACCAAAACAATCATACCATTTCTTTAAAAGATTATAAAGGTAAAAAAGTAGTGTTGTATTTTTATCCTCAAGACAATACACCTACTTGTACTGTACAGGCTTGTAATCTTAGAGATAATTTTTCATTGCTAAAGAAAAATGGAATAACAGTAATAGGCATTAGCCCAGACGATACCAAAAGCCATAAAAAATTTGAAGCTAAATACCAACTTCCTTTTCCTTTAATTGCAGATACCAACCATAGCATTATAAATAAATATGACGTTTGGGGCGAAAAAAAATTATTTGGTATTAAATATATGGGCTTACGCAGAACTACTTTTGTTATTGATGAAAATGGACTTATTCAAAAAATATTTCTAAAGCCAAAAAGCAAACAACATGCTGAAGAAATTATTAATAGCTTACACAAAGCATAATTTCTTTTTTCATTTTTTAAATATTTGCTTATAATGAATAATGCAGCAATAGCCAACAATTTTTCTTTATTATCCAAACTTATGGATATACATAGAGACAATAGTTTTAAAGCAAAATCATATTCTTCAGCAGCATATACAATAGATAAATTACCTATTCAATTAGCTTCTTTAGAGCATAATAAAATTTTTTCTTTAAAAGGGATAGGAGAATCTGTTGGTCAAAAAATTATTGAACAACTTACTACAGGTGCTTTTTCTTTATTGCAAGAATACATTGCAAAAACACCTCATGGTATTATTGAAATGCTGAATATACGAGGCTTAGGGCCTAAAAAAATTGCTATAATATGGCACGATATGGAAATAGAAAGTTTGGGCGAATTGCTATATGCTTGCAATGAAAACAGACTTACACTATACAAAGGCTTTGGCAGTAAAACGCAACAAAGTATTAAAGAAAATATTGAATTTTATGTAAATACCTTAGGTAGTTATTTATATCAGCAAATAGAAAATTATACATTATCTATTCATAAACAATTAGAACAAAAATTTTCTGCTGAAACATTTATTATAACAGGCAATTTTAGAAGGCAATTAGAAATTATTGAAAAAGTAGAATGGGTAACTACTACAAATGAACATGAGTTGATAAACTTTTTTTCTACCAATAATTATCAAAAAGTAGAACATCAAAATAACTATATTGTTTTTTGTGGTGATGAAAATGTGCAACTTGGTTTTTATTGTGTAAATGAAAAGTCTTTATACACAAAACTTTTTATAACAAGTTGTAGCAATACTTTTTTAGAAAAATGGATACAACAAACAGGAATGAATGTTGATGATACTATTGAATCGGAAGAAAAAATATTTGAAAAATATCATTGTCATTATATACCACCCTACAGAAGAGAAAATGCTTTTGTGATAGAACAAGCCATGAAAGAAGCATTGCCAATTACTATACAAGAAGGCGATATAAAAGGTATTATACACAGCCATAGTACATGGAGTGATGGCTCAAATACTATTGAAGAAATGGCAAATGCTTGTATTATGCAAGGATTAGAATATCTGATAATTAGCGACCATAGCAAAACTGCTACTTATGCTCAAGGGCTAAGTGTAGAAAGGGTTTTAGCACAACATGAGCAAATAGATGAATTAAATAAAAAATTATTTCCTTTTACTATTTTTAAAAGTATTGAAAGTGATATTTTGGGAGATGGAAGTTTAGACTATGAACCAGAAATTTTAAACAAATTTGATTTAGTTATTGCATCTATACATTCAAATTTAAAAATGAGTGAAGAAAAGGCAATGCTAAGATTACTCAATGCAATAGCCAATCCTTTTACTTCCATAATGGGTCATTTAACTGGCAGATTATTGCTAAGCAGAAATGGTTATCCTGTAAATTATGAAGCCATTTTTGATGCTTGTGTTAAACACCATGTAGCCATAGAATTAAATGCACATCCAAGAAGATTAGATATAGACTGGCGTTATATAGAACAAGCATTGCAAAAAAATATACTTATTTCTATTAATCCTGATGCACATGTTATAGAAGGATTTGCAGATGTTAAATATGGCATTTTAGTAGCACAAAAAGCAGGACTAACAACAGAAAATAATCTTAGCAGTTTTACCATACATCAACTAAAAGATTTTATTGCTATACAAAAGCAAAAAAGAAAAATGGTAGAAGTGTAAACCTCTACCATTTTAATTAACACATTTGGTTTCTCAATATTTTAAAATCTAATACCAAGACTTAATCCTGCACCTCTTATACCAGCCCAAGGTCCTACAGATTTTATATAAGCAGTATTGGGTGAAGTTACTTTACTTTCAAACTTAAATGGTCCTAATTCTTTATACTCATCTAAGGTTTGTTGAAGAATACCTTGCTCTGCAGGTGTCAAATTTCTACTAATTACAGCATTCAAATCTCCACTACTGCTACCATAGTGTGCACCAATAATCCAAAAGTCTAAAACCATTTTTTTGAAAATACTAAATTGAGAACCTATCATTACACCACCACTAACAGATTTAATAGTTCCAGAAAAAGTTGCATATTCTGTTGTATTGGGTATTGGGGGTGTATATCTTACTGGTACATCTAAATCAAAGTTGGCAAATCTGCCATAGAAGGCAAGATAAAAACCTCTAAGTTTTTTTACAGGATAAAATCTTAATTCAGGAGTAATGGCAGTATTGCCCATTTTAAAATCTCCCAATTTTATATCATCATTTTTTAATTGCTTTTCTACAAAACTTGCCAAAGGAACTACTCTTTTAGGCATAAATCTATAAGAAAGAGAAATGGAGAATTTTTTTGCAAATGCTCTTTCGTATGTAAAGTGATAATTGCCTAAAGCAATAGAAGTAAGGTTGGTTTTAATAACATTATTGCCTCCTAATACTTTCTGAGCATTAGAAAATATTGGTAGCAGAGCTATTAGTATCAATAATTTTTTCATAATAAGGGTTTTTGATTTTTTAATGTTAAAATTAATATTGTTTTTGATAAAGGCTTTATTCTTTCATACTTCTAAAGTAATACTTTTTTGCAGAAATCAAATTATTTTAAAATAATTATTGGCAATAATATTAATACATACTTTTTTATCAATACCCAATAGGGGGTATTTTTTACTTAAATAAGGTATTTAAGATATGCTAATACTGCCTTCTGTAAGTAATGGAAAACCCTTGTATCTTAAAATAATATTAGCACATACTATAACATCTTTCTGGCAATATGCAACAATACGAGGCAAGTTTTTTTCTTTATAATACACCTCTTGTACTTTACTACCATCAATATCATCTTTACTGGTAGGAATTTGTAATACTGTAGCTAAAAGATGTAAAGAAATATAGTTTTTATTATCGCCAAATTTCCACCAATTCAAAGTGTCAAGCATTTGCACCTCCCATGGCTTTCTTTCATGTAGCCATAAATATTGAGGCATTGAAATACCATTTATCAATAATCTTCTACATATATAAGGAATGTCAAACTCTTTAATATTATGACCACCAAAATAAAATTGCTTATTGTGTTTATACATTTTATTGCATAAATCAATAAACTCTTTTAATAATTCAACTTCATCATCTCCATAAATACTTTTTACTCTAAGGTTTTGATTTCTGTTGCTATCTTCATAAAAATAGGCAGTGCTGATGCAAATAATTTTTCCAAACTCTGCTAAAATGCCTGCTTTCATTTTCCAACTTTTTTCAGGAGTAGTATCGGTAGGAATAGTTTTAGAAATTTTATTCCACCAAAGAGTTTGCCACTCAGCAGAAAGCTGTTGATAATTTTCTACAATAGGAACAGTTTCAATATCTATCAATAACAAATTTTTTAACATACAGTACTGATTATTGAACTTTAAATATACAAAGAGAATGACATCTTAAAAAAAATGTTGCTTATTTCTATTCTTTTAAAGCGTTATCAATGCCGTATCTATATCATTACTTTAACAAAACAAGAAGTATATTGCATTTTTAAAAATGCTAAAATATGAGTTACGCACAGTATTCTTCAGAAAATTCTAATGCAGCTTCTATAGGAGGTGGTAGTAATTATAACCAACCACAAAACAATAAAAAGAGCAATATAATTATTGCTATTCTTGTCATTGCCTTAATAGGAACATGGGCTTATATTATATATAATAAAAGTAAAGTAAATGAAGAAAGAATTGTTTATATAGATAAAATTCAAAAAGATTCTTTAGACCGTTCAGCTTTACAAGCACAATTTAATATGCTAAGCAATAAAGCAGATTCAATTACGTCTAACAACTTTCAATTACAAGGTGCTTTAGCCGAAAGAGCATCAGAAATTAATAGATTAAAAAATAATATAGCTACTATATTAAAAAATAAAAATGCCACTGCTGCTGAATTAGCAGAAGCACAGAAACAAATTATAGAGCTAAACAATAAAATAGAAGAACTTTATGCAGAAGTAGAAACTTTAACTGCACAGAATAAACAACTAACAGCTTCTAACGAACAATTAAATGACGAAAAGAAAAAAATATCAGAAGAAAAAGATTCTTTACAATCTGATTTAGATAAAACGAAAGACGAAAAAGCCAAAGCTATAGATATTGCTTCTACACTTCATGCTTATAATATAAATGTTACTGCAATTCATCAAAAAGGCAGTAAAGAAAAAGAAACCATCAAAGCCAAAAGAGCAGATTATTTTAAAATTAGTTTTGACATTGCTGAAAATCATGTAGCACAAAGTGGCACTAAAGCATTGTTGGTGTGTATTTACTATCCAGATGGCAGCCTTTCACTTTCTTCAGGAACTTTTACAGACAGACAAGGCAATGAAAAACAATATACCAATAAAGTAAGTATAAATTATGTGCAGGGTAACAAAATTCCTGTAAGTTTTGAATGGAAACCAGGAGATAAATTTAAGGCAGGAGAATACAAAATAGAAATTTATAATAATGGCTATAAAATTGGTGAAACCTTTAAGACAATTAAATAAAACCTACGTTTAACAGTACATATTCTAAAAATTAAGCCTCAAAAAATACTCCTTTTAGAGAGTGCTTTTATTGTTTTTAAAAAATTTTGTCGTAGATATTAAATTTTTTGAAATCGGATTATCCCTATTTTTGCAAACTAACAAATGTTCGTTTATATATGTCAATTCCAACAATTTCTATCCCAACAGATAAATTATTGCAGTTGGGAATTTCCGAAGCAGTAAATATTCATTATCAATTATCTCCAGAAGAATTAGTAAAACAAGCACTCGAAAAAAAACAAGGTGTATTAAATGATACAGGTGCATTGTGTATTAATACAGGAGAATTTACTGGTCGTAGTCCTCAAGATAAATTCATTGTAAAAGATGATTTAACTGCCAATTCAGTAAACTGGAACAATATCAATATCCCAATAGAGGACAAATATTACCAGCAATTAAAAAGAAAAATTTTAAACTATTTAGGGCAGCAAGGAGAAATTTGGGTTCGTGATGGATATGCTTGTGCAGACCCTAAATATAGAATTAATATTAGGGTAATTAATGAAAACCCATGGAGCAATTTATTTGCTTATAACATGTTTCTTCGTCCAGAAAATACAGAGTTAAGTAATTACGCTATAGATTGGCACATTATTCAAGCACCTGGTTTTAGAGCAGATGCTTCTATAGATGGTACACGCCAACACAACTTTGCTATTGTTTCTTTTACAGAAAAAACAATCATCATTGGAGGTTCAGGTTATACAGGCGAAATGAAAAAAGGCATTTTCACTATATTAAATTATGTATTACCTCATCAAAAAAATGTGCTAAGTATGCACTGTAGTGCCAATCTTGGTAAAGATGGAGATGTAGCCATTTTCTTTGGATTGAGTGGTACAGGAAAAACTACTTTAAGTGCAGACCCTAATCGTAAATTGATAGGAGATGATGAGCATGGATGGACAGCCAATACAGTATTTAATTTTGAAGGTGGTTGTTATGCAAAAGTGATTGATTTAAGTGCAGAAAAAGAACCAGAAATTTTTAATGCTATTCGCCCAGGTGCATTGGTTGAAAATGTAACTTTTGTAGATGGCACTAATAAAATTGATTTTGCTGGTAAAAAAATTACAGAAAACACAAGAGTAAGCTATCCATTAAATTTTATTTCTAATGCTTTAGAACCAAGTGTTGGCGGTTTACCCAAAAATATTTTTTTCTTAACATGCGATGCTTATGGAGTTTTACCTCCCATTAGTAAATTAACCCCTGGTCAAGCTATGTATCAGTTCATTAGTGGTTATACTGCAAAAGTAGCAGGTACAGAAGCTGGTATTACAGAACCAAAAAGTACATTTAGTGCTTGTTTTGGTGCACCATTTTTACCACTTCACCCAGGTCAATATGCTGAAATGTTAGGTAAAAAAATGAAAGAACATAATGTAAATATTTGGATGGTTAATACAGGATGGAGTGGAGGAGCTTATGGTGTAGGTCAAAGAATGAAACTTAGCTACACAAGAGCTATGATAACTGCTGTATTAAATGGAGAGTTAGACAATGCAACATTTGAAGCACATCCAATATTTGGAATGTTAATGCCTGCAACTTGTCCTAATGTTCCTGAGCAAATTTTAAATCCAAGAAACACTTGGGCTGATAAAAATGCTTACGATGAAACAGCTAAAAATTTAGCTAATCAGTTTATTAAAAACTTTGAAAAATATGCAAGCGGTGTAACAGAAGAAATTTTAGCTGCTGCACCTAAAGTATAATTTTAATTTTCAAATTATCTAATAAAAAAATCTCACTAAATACAAGTGAGATTTTTTTTAAATAATAAAGTCTCAATATTAATTACTTTTCTTATTAAAAACTTTTATAGCCTGTGCTTTTGAAGTAACGTATAATTTTTTATAAATTTTACTGATATGATTTCTTATGGTGTTGGGGCTTACATTTAGTTGCAGGCTTATTTCTTTATACTCCAATCCATCTACTAAAAATTCCAATACTTGTTTTTCTCTTTCGCTAAGACCATAATCTTCTTCTTCTGTATTTTCAGGAACAATAATAGGTACAGTAGCAGTCATCAAAAGGTGTAGTGTACGTCTTGCAATACTTGGCGACATAGGAGCTCCCTTTTCTTGCATTAAATCTTCAATAGCTTCAGCTATTCTGCTTACGGGTTCATCTTTTAATAAATAACCACTTGCTCCAGCTTTTATGGCTTGAAAAATTTTATCATCTTCATCAAAAATGGTGAGCATTAAAAATTTTACATTCGGGTATCGTTCTTTGCCTTTGGCAACAGCTTCTATACCATTCATATTGGGCATATCAATATCCATTAAAACCACATCAGGAAAGCCTGTATTTTTATTGGCTGCTATTTGTTCTAAAAAATCAATACCATTTTCTGCAGTAAACAGCACATGAATATTAGGCAGGCTGTTCAGCCTTTCCTCCAATATAAGCCTGATGCTTTTTTGTCATCTACAATAGCTATATAAGTCATATTATCAGCCCCCCAGTCCTCCAAAGGAGGTTTTTTTTACCCGACTTTTTGTTATAAATTAAATTTTAGCAATAGCATATTTAACAACTGTAACTTTTTTCAGTAACTACAAATATGCTGTTTTGCTTTATCGTTTGCAATAGTGCATTTGTACTTTGTTGGGTTTAATAGGTTCAAAAGGTTTAAGACGTTTAAAAGGTTAAATAAAAGCATCATTCATTAAATGAATATTATACCCTATTCCTTTACCAATAATGCTGTTACAGCTAATAACAAAACCATGCTCTTTTGCCCTATTTTGCATATTCTGTAAACCGTACCCTTTGCTGCTGTTATTATTTACATCAAACCCTTTGCCATTATCTTGTATGCTAATGATTATTTCTTTTTTTGAACAAATAATATTGATAAAAATATTTTTTGCTTCGGCATGTTTAAAACTGTTGTTAATAATTTCCTGACAAATCCTGAAAAGGTTTAAACCTGTAAGAGAATCTAATTTTTTATCGGCAGTAAAATTTTCATGAAAATGAATAGCGAAATTTGAGTGATGAAAATATTGTGATT
>JAHBTR010000010.1 GCA_019638475.1 Chitinophagaceae bacterium
TTGCTAATACATGGCGTATAACTTTTATTACATCTGCTGTAGGAGGTACAACCATTAAAGATGTTAAAGCCCCATGGTCTAATCTTAGTTTTGAAGCAAGTGGAATTGGTACATTATTATTGGCTCTTTGTGCAGCAGGAAAAAATATTTTTTCTTCCATCTTAATATGTTTCAATAACCCTGTTCTAAACTGATGATAATATTCTTCTTGTATCTCGTGTATATTTTCTGTTGCTTTATCTAAAAAACTTTCTATTCTATGATGGTCGTTGGTAAAAAAGTGATACAATGGTTTATTCATGTTATGCTAATAAAAATGATGTAATAAATAGCAAAGAAATATCAATAAATTAATAAATCAATATTATGCTGTTTCCATTGCATCTAAAGCAATAGTAGCATGAGCATAAGCAGCACCAGCCCTCATTTCTGCAGCTACCCAAATTGCTTCCATAATTTCTTCTTTAGAAGCCCCTTTTTTCATAGCTTGAGGCACATGTGCTCTTATACAATAAGGGCATTGTGTTACATGTGCTACTGCTACAGCAATTAATTGTTTTGTTTTTTCATCTAAAACACCTTCTTTAAAAACTGTTCTACTAAAAGTTCTCCATGCTTCTATTTGTTTAGGGGCTAAGTCTGCTTTTCTCTTAGCACTCTCAGTAGTTGCTTTAGCAAATAATTCATTATCGTTGTTCATATTGCTGATTGTTTTTGTGGTGAAATTATACAATAAAAAAATCAATAGAAACTTCTTTTACAGAAATTTCTATTGAATGAAAGAAATCAATATTACTTTATACCAAACTGGCATCCATAGTAATAGGAAAACGTAATGCCTTGCTGATAGGACAATTATCTTTAGCAGCATTGGCACACTCTATAAATGTATCTTTACTTATGTTGGGTATTGTTGCTTTTAATGTTAAATGAGAGCCTGTTAATTCTAAGGCTTCAGGATTCATGGTTACTTCTGCACTTACTTCAAGAGCATCTGGTGTAAAACCTGCTTGTCCCAGTATAAGGCTTAATGCCATGGCAAAACAACCTGCATGAGATGCAGCTAAAAGTTCATCAGGATTGGTAGCTTTACCATCGCCAAAACGACTTTTAAAACAATATTCATGGTTGTTTAATACGTTACTTTGTGTAGTTAAATGTCCTATACCTTCTTTGAGTGAGCCTTTCCAAACGGCATGTGCTATGTGCTTTTTCATAATATATTTTTTTGAGAATTAATGAATACCTTAAAGCTAACACTTTTTTTCTGCAATAATGGCAAAAGCAGTTAGGTTATGCTCATATTTATTAAAAGTATTTCTCATTTCGGAAATTTTTCTTTTTGCTTTTGGATGAGTCAGTATGTTGAAATAAATTTTAAAAGTTCTTAAAATGCCTTCATCTGCAATAATTCTTTTTAATTTCAACAAACTCATGGCGTTTTCTTTTACTTCTTTTATCGTAAAGCCTTCCTTTTCTAATAATTTGCACCATTCTGTTTTTGTAAGTGGTCTTGCATTTACTTTAATTGCTTTGGCTAAACTTTGTTGTACATCATTTTTTATTGTAGCATCTATATTATCTGGTATTAAGCCAAGTTCATGAATACCATAATAACCACCTGGTTTTAAAATTCTAAATGCTTCTTTGATAATGTCAGATTTTCTATGGTCAGGTTGCATTGTTAGCATTGCTTCGCCTATTACTTTATTCACAGAGTTGTTGTCAATTCCTGTTGTACTGGCACTTGCATTCACTACTTTATAGCCATTGTAGTTTATTTTTTTTTGTAAAAGTGCTGCTGCTTCTTCATTCAATTCTATACCTGTATAAGTTTTAGGCTTTTTATGTAATAAAAGAGAAGCTGTAAAACCTAAGCCTGGTGCAAATTCTACAATATTATCTTCTTGTTGAATGTGTAATTCATCTACCAATTGTAAAGTAAGTTTTCTTCCGCCAGGTCTTAAAACACGTTTTCCCATTTTGGCAAGAAGCCAATGACCTTGTTCTGTATTAATTATTTTATTGCTCATTTTATTTGGTTTATTAATTTAAAAAATATTTTATCACTAATCATAAATAGAAAAAAGAAAAAGAATAAATTTATTCGTACCTTAGGCAATTATTTTAAGGAACTTGCACTTCGGCAAGAAAATGTAAAAATATTATCAAACATGAGTTACTCTAAAGCAAAATCAGTAAAAGAACTTTCGGTAAATGGAAAAAAATATCAATACAGCTCACTGAAAGAATTGAGTTATGAAAATGTAACACGTTTACCATTTAGTATTCGTATTTTATTAGAAAATGTGTTAAGAAATTATGATGGATTTAGTATAACGAATGAGCATGTAGATACTTTATTAAATTGGCAGCCAAAAGCTGTAGATAAAGATATTCCTTTTATGCCTGCTCGTATTTTAATGCAAGATTTTACAGGTGTACCAGCTGTTGTAGATATGGCTTCACTTCGTGCAGAGTTTGTAAGACATGGTAAAGATGGACAAAAAATTAACCCTGCTATTCCTGTAGATTTAGTAATAGACCACTCTGTACAAGTAGATTATTATGGAACAGATTATTCTTATAACAAAAATGTAGAACTTGAATTTGAAAGAAATAAAGAACGTTACGAATTATTAAAGTGGGCACAAAAAGGGTTAAGCAATTTTACTGTAGTGCCACCTGGTATGGGTATTTGTCATCAGGTAAATTTAGAATATTTATCAAAAGCAGTGGCAGTAAGAGATGGTTGGCTTTTTCCAGATACTTTGGTTGGTACAGATTCTCATACACCAATGGTTAATGGTATTGGTGTAATAGCTTGGGGTGTTGGAGGAATTGAAGCAGAAGCTGCTATGCTTGGTCAGCCTATTTTCTTTACTTGCCCTGAAGTAGTAGGTTTAAAATTGACTGGTAAAATTCCTAATCATTCTACTGCTACAGATTTGGTATTAACAATAACAAGATTATTGCGTGATACAAAAGTGGTAGGAAAATTTGTAGAAGTTTTTGGTGATGGATTAAATAATTTATCTGTAACAGATAGAGCTACTATAGGCAATATGTCGCCAGAATTTGGATGCACTGTAACATACTTTCCTATTGATGATAGAACTTTAGAATATATGCGTTCTACCAATCGTTCAGAAGAACAAATAAAAATAGTAGAAACATATTGTAAAGAAAATTTATTGTGGAGAACAGGCAATGAAAATATACAATATTCTACTGTGGTAGAATTAGATTTAGCAACTCTTGAACCAACAGTTTCAGGACCTAAACGCCCACAAGACAAAATTTTTGTAAAAGATTTAGGCAAAAAATTCTGTGAAATATTGAAAGGAGAATTTAATAGAGATTATCAACCAAAAGCAGATAGAGCAGATTCTGCTTGGCTAAAAGAAGGAGGCTCTGGCACAGAATTTATTTTTGGGAAAGTACCCAAAAATGGAGAGACAGTTTCTGAAGTAATTGCAGAAACAACACATCATACTGTAAGAATAAAACAAAAGTATAAAGAATTTGTAGTAAGTGATGGAAGTATTGTTATTGCTGCTATTACAAGTTGTACCAATACATCAAACCCTGCTGTAATGGTAGGTGCTGGTTTATTAGCAAGAAATGCAGTAGAAAGAGGATTAAGAACAAAATCTTGGGTAAAAACTTCTTTGGCACCAGGGTCTAAAGTTGTAACAAAATATTTAGAACGTTCTGGTTTGAATGTAGCTTTAGATGCTTTACGTTTTCATACTGTAGGTTATGGTTGTACTTCTTGTATTGGTAATTCAGGTCCATTACCTCCTCCTATTGCAGAAGCAGTAGATAAAGGAGAATTAGTAGTTGCATCTGTTCTTTCTGGCAATAGAAATTTTGAAGCAAGAGTACACCCTCAAGTAAAAATGAATTTCTTAATGTCGCCAATGTTAGTAGTTGCTTATGCTTTAGTAGGGCGTGTAGATGTAGATTTAATTAATGACCCAATAGATATTGACCCTAATGGAGAACCAGTTTATTTAAAAGATATTTGGCCCAGTAGAGAAGATATTCAAAACACAATTAATGAATGTTTAAAACAAGATGACTTTAAAGAAGTATATGATGTAATTTTTGATGGCTCTACAGATTGGCAAAATTTAGTAGTAAATCTTGACCAAAGTTTTGAATGGAATGAAAACTCTACTTACATTAGAGAAGCTCCTTTCTTTGAAAATTTACAAGCTACACCAGAACCTGTTACAGATATTAAAAATGCAAGAGTATTACTGTATTTAGGAGATTCTGTAACAACAGACCATATTTCTCCTGCTGGTTCTTTTAAAGAAAATTCTGCTGCTGGTGCATATTTAATAAGTAAAGGCATAGCAAAAGAAGATTTTAATTCTTATGGTTCACGTAGAGGCAATCATGAAGTAATGATGAGAGGAACTTTTGCTAACGTAAGAATTAAAAATAAAATAGCTGATAAAGAAGGAGGTTTTAGTCGTCATATACCAACAGGTGAAGTAAAAACTGTGTATGATGTAGCTATGCAATATAAAAATGATAATACGCCATTAATTATTCTTGCAGGTAAAGAATATGGTTCAGGTTCATCAAGAGACTGGGCTGCTAAAGGTACTTTTTCATTAGGCGTAAAAGCTGTTATTGCAGAAAGTTATGAACGTATTCATAGAAGTAATTTAGTAGGTATGGGTGTAGCTCCTTTAATTTTTACTGATGGACAAAATGCAGAATCTTTAGGCTTAGATGGAACTGAAACATACACTATTAGTGGCTTAGAAAAAGATTTGATACCTCATAAAATAGTAGCGGTAAAAGCTGTTCATAGTTCTGGTAAAGAAATAAATTTTACAGCAGAAGCAAGATTAGATTCTGCAATAGAAATTGAGTATTATAAAAACAATGGTATTCTACAATATGTATTAAGAGATTATTTGAAGAAGAATTAATTAAGCAACTTTGATTATACCAACATTTGTTAGCAATAAACTATTACATGGAGCAGGACAAATAATGCTGCAAGAAAATAAATGGACTGGTTTATTTTTTATTGTTGGATTATTTGTTAGTAGCTGGAAGTTTGGTGTAGCTTGTGTTATAGCCATTATTGTTGCTACACTTACAGCAGGATTATTAAAATATAAGCAACAAAATATTGATGCTGGTTTGTATGGTTTTAATGCAGCTTTAATTGGTATAGCATTAATTTTTTTCTTTGATGATACTATTATAATATGGTTATTAATTGTTGTTGGTTCAATTTTATCTTCATTATTGCAGCATTTTTTTATTACTAAAAAAATACCTGCTTTTACCTTTCCATTTATTATTATTACTTGGGCAATTTATTTTCTGCTACATCAATATTATCATGTTCAGCCATCTGTTTTTATACAAGAAAAATTTACTGCAAATGAATATGATAAATACTTTTTTATATTCAGAAATTTTGGGCAAGTAATTTTTCAAAGTAGCATTGTAGCAAGTGTTTTATTTTTTATTGGCGTATTATTCAATAATTATATAGCTGCTGTATATGCTTTGGTTATATCAGCTTTATCTGCTTTATTATTTTATTGGATAGGTTTTGAAATAAATCAAATGTTGATGGGCTTATTTGGTTTTAATATTGTACTAACTGTTATTGCTTTTGCAGGTAATAAAAAATCAAATTTTATTTGGATATTTATTGGAGCAATAATTACTATAATCATTCATTTTGTTTTGATAAAAACTAATATTCTTAATAGAGTAGGTGGAGTACTTACTTTTCCTTTTGTAGCAGCTACTTGGATTACTTTATTTATTCAAAAGTTTTCAAAAAAAGGAATTTCATAAAACTTCAATTCATCTGCAATGCATACATTGTACATTCGCAGCAAAATTGTTTGTAAAAAATGAAGCACTTATATAATCCATTTGATACATTATTATTTCAACAAAACATTTGTTTTTTAACTGGCAAAAAATTAGAGCAAGAACAATATGTGTCAGCATTTCCTACTTGGTTGATGGAAAGATATAACTTACAAGAAGCAACTATTATGATGTTGAATGGCAATAGAGTGAAGTATAAAAATATGTTGTTGCCAGCATCTGATGAAGTTGTGAAAGCTATTGAGCAATTAGATGAAACAACTCAAAAAGCATTTGAGCAAGGATATGATGCTGTAAAAGCATTGCCAGAAATTACTTTATTTCATTGGATGGCAAGAGTATTGTATGGTGTATTGTATCAAGATTTTACTTATGCCATTCAAGAGCAAATACAAAGAGGAGTAATTTTTAATGTATCAGATTTATTAAAAAGAAAATTAAAAAACCTTCTTTTTATGTTGCAGTCTTTAGTAACACCAATAAAATTTATACATTTTTCTCCTTATACCATACAATGTTATAGAGTCAAGATTTCTAAAGACATTTTGAATTATAAAGATGAAACACATCATTTTAATTTCTGTTTAGGAATGAATGGCTTTGCTATTGCAGCTTGTTTACAAGACAATGGAGCAGTAGGCAAATATTTACAAGAAGTATTGGAAAAAATTGGTCATGTAGAATTGCACCCTGCACAATTTGAAGAACTCTATGGAAGATTTATTTATGCAAATTATCTTTTAAGAGATATGCCAGATTATAGCATTAATCAAGAAGGTGAAACTTTTGAATTTTCTTTACCAGCTGATGTAGATAATCAACAACCAATATTCAGACAATGGGAAGATAAAACTTTTGCTCAGGTATTAGCCAATGCTTGGAAACCTTGGGGCATTACTTTAGAAGAAATTTATAGCTATCCTAATTCTCCCATAAGCTATTTAATAGATGAATACACAAACGAATTTATTACATCAGATAAGGTGAATTTACCTTTTTAAATAAGCCATATACTTTTAAAAAGCAGTAGAATCTGCTTTTACTTGTACATACATTTTTCTTGCCCAATCTATCATATCTTTAATGGCTGCATCACTTAAACGAGCATGCTTATGCATCAATGTATAAGAAGGCAAAGGCATTGTTTTTTCTTCCATTTCTTCGGCTATTTCTTTAAATTTTTTTGCTTTTCTTTTTGCTGAATAATTTGCAAATTCAGAAAAATTTAATTCTTTTTTAGCTTCTACAATATGTTTATCAAGCCACCAACTAACTGGTTGAATGTTACTGTACCAAGGATAATCTTTTGTGTAGTTTGAATGGCAATCGTAACAAGCACTATGTAAATTATTTTGTATATCCTTTGGTACATCATATACAGTAGTTATATCATTTACAGGCTCTGCTTCTGTAAAGTTTTTCGTTGGCTGAAAAAATGGTATTTGAAGTATTAAAAATAAAATAACAAGAGCTATAAGAATTTTTTTAAATTTTTTCATAATTAAAATTTTATCAAAGCAATATAGTGAAAAAATATGTAACGGTTTTTACAATTTAATTATCTATATAATGACTAATTTCCTTAGAAGAAATACATCTTCCTAATGTTGCAACTTTTTCATTATCTATTTTATTGCCATCTATAAAAAATATAGGTATATGTGCCGTTTTTTTTCTTTGTTTTATAGATATAGCAGTTTGTCTTCCATGACTTGGCAGGTCTTTATAGTTTATACATATTATATCAGGCATTTGTAATCCAACTGTTTTATATGCCATGGCTCCATCCTTATTTTCTGTTGTTATTTGATGTTTACTTGAAAATTTTTCAATTAATGTAGGAGTTGCAGAAAAATCAATAATAAAAATATTCATAATACAGTTTTGTATGCTGAACTTGTTTAGACTTTTATCAATTTAATATACACGAAGCTAAAAAAAGTGAAAGTTGTCAGGTTTTGTCATGTTGAGCTTGTAGAAACATGTCGAAACCGATTAATTGAATCATATTTTTTAAACCTCGCCTTCGACACATTTCGACAGGCTCAATGTGACAAGGCTGACAGCGTTTTTTATTCACAATTCGTAAAAAATTAAAAGTCTAAACAAGTTCGCTATTAAAATTTTAAAAGATTATCAATGTCAAAATTAAGTAGGATAATTTATTTAATCATTAAGCCAAATACTATTTTAATAAATATTATTAGTGTCAATATTTTATACACCTTCATTTTACACTTCACATTTATCTTTGCTGTATGCGTAAACTTAGTATGGCAGAATTAGGACGAAAGTCTGTAGAAGAATTTAAACAGGCAACTAAAAATCCTATCATCATTGTTGTAGATAATATTAGAAGTGTGTATAATGTAGGTAGTATTTTTCGTACTGCTGATGCGTTTTTAATAGAAGCTATTTGTATATGTGGCTATTCTCCTACACCAGAACATAAACAAATGGCTAAAACAGCTTTGGGAGCTACAGAAACTGTGTCATGGATTCAGTATAATAATACTATAGATGCAGTGCAGGAATTAAAGCAAAATGGTTATGAAGTATTTGCTATTGAACAAACAGAAGAAAGTATTTCTTTAGAAAAATTTAATGCAGCAAATTATCAAAAAATTGCTGTGGTTTTTGGAAATGAAGTAGAAGGTGTGCAACAAGAAGTAATAGAATCTTGTAATGGTTGTATAGAAATTCCACAACTTGGTATGAAACACTCTTTAAATGTGGCTACAGCAGCAGGTGTTATTTTATGGAAGTTAGTAGAACATAGCTTACAAAAGGCTCAATAATGATTAATACAAGCTAATTTTTTTAACTATTTGTATAACCAAATGCACTACTTTTGACAAAATTGAAAATAACATTTTATGAGAAAAATATTTTTATATGCTTCATTGCTTTTGATAGTTGCTTGTGGTAGCAATAATGAAAATCAAGTAATAGAAGATGTGCCAACAGTTCCATTAACCCAAAGTAAAAATTCAGATGCTTTTAATAGCTCATTCAAAGGTTTGATGGATGCTTACTTTCATTTAAAAGATAATTTTATTACAGAAAGTAATGAAATGATTGAAACTTATGCTAAACAAATGATGACAGCTTCTGATAGCCTTATATTGAGTGAGCTAAAAGGAGATGCTGGTATAGCTGAAAATGCCAAAGCAACTACACAAAATATTAATACAGAATTAAAAAGTTTATTGGCTGCAAAAGACTTATTGGCTAAAAGAAAATCTTTTAATACACTAACAGATCATGTATATAATTTAGCAAGAATAGTACAATACGATAGAGAAACTATTTATCATCAACACTGTCCTATGGCATTTGATGATGATAACCCAGATGCATATTGGTTAAGCCGTTCATCTGATATAAAAAATCCTTATTTACCCAAGCACATGCTTACTTGTGGCGATGTTGCTGATTCATTAAATTACACTAAGTAAGAGATAATTAACTTAAACATACAATTATAATAAAAGGGTTGAGCTATTGCTTAACCCTTATTTGTTTAATAATGCTTTTTACAGTAGCAAGTAATTATCAATATTCAGAATAAACATGGTAATGTAAAATGTAATATCTTGCAACAATGCAATTAGGAACTGTTTATTTAATACCTACTGTTTTAGCTGAAGATAATATTGAAGCAATACCAAATTATGTTATTGATGCTATTAAAAATTGTTCTATTTTTTTTGTAGAAAATGAAAAAACAACCAGACGTTTTTTCAAAAAACTATGGAAAGAAATGGTGATAGATAACTATGATTGGCATGTAATACACAAAGCAGAAGATACAGTAATAAACAACTTTATTCAACTACTTAGGTTAGGAAAAAATATTGGCATTGTTAGTGAAGCTGGTTGTCCAGCTATTGCAGACCCTGGTCAAAAACTAATAGACGCTGCTCAAAAAATAAATGCTACCATAAAACCATTGGTTGGTCCTTCTTCTATTTTATTGGCACTAATGGCAAGTGGTATGAATGGACAATGCTTTAAGTTTAATGGTTATTTGCCCATAGATACATTTGACAGAAAAAAGAAAATTAAAGAATTAGAAATAGACAGTAGCAAAGCCAACTGTACACAAATTTTTATAGAAACGCCTTACAGAAATAATCAAATGCTGAAAGATATTATTAGTGTTTGTAAAAATGAAACAAAACTTTGCATAGCTACTAATATTACAGCTTCTGAAGAAAAAATAGTTACCAAAAGTATTGCTCAATGGTTGAATAAACTTCCTGACATTCACAAACAACCAACTATTTTTTTACTTTTAAATACTGTATAAAAAGGTTAATGAGTAGGAGGTTTAGGATTAAGTGGTCTGATAGTTATTTCATTTATCAGCATATTATCTGGTGTTTCCAAAATATGTATTAAAGTATTTGCCAAATCAACTGTATGTAACATGTTTGTATGAGAAGCAATACCTGATGTTTTTAAAAAGTCTGTTTCTATAGAACCAGGGTTCATACAAGTTACTTTTATATTAAAAGGTCTTAACTCTATATATAAAGATTCACTAAAACCCTGTACACCAAATTTGGTTGTACAATAAGCTGTTGCTTCTGTACGTCCTACTTTACCAATAATAGAGCCTATATTAATAATGTGAGAAGATTCTTTTTTCTTTTTCATTAATGCTGCAACTTTAGAGGTAATGTAAAACATACCATTCAAATTAGTATTTATCATAGCTAACCATGTATCAGCTTCTGTTTCATCAATTTTATGAAATGAACCAACACCAGCATTATTAATAAGAATATCTGGAATATAATTTTCAGAAAAAGTATTGTTTACCCATTGCGTTATTGCAGCATCATTGGTAATATCTAATTGTACAGGATGAAAAGAATTGCCCAATATATTTTTCAATTCATTTAATGCATCCATATTTCTTGAAAGTCCATATACTACTGCTCCTTTATTAATTAATGCAGTAGCAATAGCACTACCTAAGCCTTTACTTGCACCAGTAAGAATAGCTATTTTTTTATCTATATTCATAATGAAAATACTTTAAAACTTATTTTTTAAAGGTATCAATAAAAAACAAAAATCATTCTTGATTATGGGAAATTTTATACAATAATGGTGATGTAATATATTCAAAAAAAATAGGCTGAAAGAATTATTAAGGCAAAATATTTACCAAAAATTAAGAATTTCTTGTAACCATATAAATTAATAATACAAGCCCTGTAATAAAATAGAGAAGATAATTTAACAAATTATTCCAACGCATAAATGAAATACGCTTACGATTGCTACTCATATTTACTTCATCTTGAGAATAAAATCGGAAAAAGCTAAAAAATATTTCAGCTATATCAAATCTTTTCACATTAGAAACCATATAGGCTTTAATAACTATGATTAAAGCTATACTACCAACAAAGTAGAGTAGCCTATCTCTTATAATTTCTACAATAAAATCCACAGTTTACGGTTAAGATAGTTCTAAAAATTAGAAAATATATTCAAAGGGTATATACAAATATAGGTAAAATTTTTTTTCTCTTGTTATCTTTGCAACAATTATGAAGAATATTAGGAATTTTTGCATCATTGCACACATAGACCATGGCAAAAGCACTTTGGCTGACAGATTGATAGAACAAACTAAAACCATACATGAGCGACAAATGCAAGCTCAGGTTTTAGATGATATGGATTTGGAAAGAGAAAAAGGCATTACTATTAAAAGCCATGCCATTCAAATAAGTTATCACCATAAAGGAGAAGAGTATATTTTAAATTTAATAGACACTCCTGGTCATGTTGATTTTAGTTATGAAGTAAGCCGTTCATTAGCTGCTTGTGAAGGAGCATTATTATTAGTAGATGCAAGTCAAGGTATTCAGGCACAAACCATCAGCAATTTATATTTAGCATTAGAAAATGATTTAGAAATAATTCCTGTTATCAATAAAATTGATATGGAAGGAGCTATGATACCTGAAGTAACAGACCAAATTATTGATTTAATAGGATGCAAACAAGAAGAAATTTTATTGGCAAGTGGTAAAAGTGGCATAGGTATTGAAGAAATTTTATCAGCTATTGTAGAAAAAATTCCATCGCCAAAAGGAGATGAAAAAGCTCCTTTACAAGCCCTTATTTTTGATAGTGTATTCAATAGTTTTAGAGGAATTATAGTGTATTATAGAATTATGAATGGCTCTATCAAAAAAGGAGATATGATACGATTTTGTGCCACAGGAGAAGATTATGAAGCTATGGAAGTAGGCATACTAAAATTTGGTATGGAAGAAAAAAAAGAAATTAAGTGTGGCGATGTAGGTTATATTATTACAGGAATAAAAAATGCCAAAGAAGTAAAAGTAGGCGACACTATTACATTAGCTTCTAACCCTGGAATAGCTATTAAAGGTTTTGAAGAAGTTAAGCCTATGGTTTTTGCTGGTATATTTCCTGTTAATACAGATGAGTTTGAAGAGTTGAGAGATTGTATGGAAAAATTACAATTAAATGATGCCTCTTTAACTTTTGAATTAGAAACATCGCAAGCATTAGGCTTTGGTTTCAGGTGTGGTTTTTTAGGATTACTACACATGGAAATTATTCAAGAACGTTTAGAAAGAGAATTTAATCAAACAGTTATTACAACTGTTCCTAACGTAAGTTTTTGGGCTTATACAACAAGAGGAGAGAAGATATTGGTAAACAATCCTTCTGAAATGCCTGATACAACTAAGTTAGAAAGAATTGAAGAACCATTTATCAAAGCTCAAATTATTACACAAAGCGATTATATAGGAAACATAATGACTTTATGTTTGGGCAAACGTGGTATTCTTATCAATCAATCTTATATAACAACTACAAGAGTAGAATTGATTTTTGAAATGCCTTTAACAGAAATTGTTTTTGACTTTTATGATAAATTAAAAAGCCAAACACGTGGTTATGCTTCTTTTGATTATTCACCTATTGGTTATAGAGAGGCAGATATTGTAAAAATGGATATTCTTTTAAACAATGAAAAAGTAGATGCTTTAAGTGCATTAATTCATCGTGCCCGTTCTCAAGACTTTGGAAGAAAACTTTGTGAAAAGTTGAAAGAATTATTGCCACGCCAACAATTTCAAATTGCTATACAAGCAGCTATTGGTGCAAAAATTATAGCAAGAGAAAATATTAGTGCTATGCGTAAAGATGTTACAGCAAAATGTTATGGAGGTGATATAAGCAGAAAAAGAAAGTTATTAGAAAAACAAAAAGAAGGTAAAAAACGTATGAGGCAAATTGGTACAGTAGAAGTGCCTCAAGAAGCATTCTTAGCTGTTTTAAAACTTGATTAATAAAACGTATTTTCGTTTATCAAAAAAAAAATATTGTATGGGTAAACATGCTTTCATTTTTCCAGGTCAAGGTTCTCAGTTTTCAGGCATGGGAAAAAATTTATATGATAATAATAGTATTGCCAAAAATTTATTTGAACAAGCAAATGATATTTTAGGTTTTAAAATAAGTGATATAATGTTTGCTGGTACTGATGAAGATTTAAAACAAACCAAAGTAACACAACCAGCTATTTTTTTACACTCTGTTATTGCATTTAAAATTTTAGAAAATACACAACCAGATATGGTAGCTGGACATTCTTTAGGAGAGTTTTCAGCTTTGGTAGCTAATGAAACATTGCGTTTTGAAGATGCTTTAAAATTAGTAAGCATTCGTGCAAATGCTATGCAAAAAGCCTGTGAAGCTAATCCAAGTACTATGGCAGCAGTTTTAGCATTAGCAGATGATAAAGTAGAAGAAATTTGTGCAGCAGTACAACAAGAAACAAATGAAGTAGTAGTAGCTGCAAATTATAATTGCACTGGTCAATTAGTTATTAGTGGAAGCATAAAAGGTATTGATATTGCTTGTGAACGAATGAAACAAGCAGGTGCTAAAAGAGCTTTAGTATTGCCTGTTGGTGGTGCTTTTCATAGCCCTTTAATGGCAATGGCAAAAGAAGAATTAGCAGCAGCTATTGAAGCCACCAATTTTAATACACCTATTTGTCCTGTATATCAAAATGTAACTGCATCTGCTGTAAGTGATGCTCTTACTATTAAACAAAATTTGATAACACAACTTACAGGTGCTGTTAAATGGACACAAAGTGTACAAGCTATGGTTGCTGATGGTGCTACTCATTTTACAGAAGTAGGACCAGGAAAAGTATTACAAGGTTTGGTACAAAAAATATATAAAGAAGCTATAACAGATGGTGTAAGCTAAACAAACTATACCATCAATTAAATAAGAAAATAATGGGTTTATTTAAAGTGATATTTTGGGGAATTATTATTTATTACTTATACAAATTTGTATTTGGTGTTGTTGTGCCTGTTAGTAAAGCAGCAGGAGAAATGAAAAGTAAAATAAGTCAAATGCAACAAGCACAAGAGCAATATATAAAACAGCAACAGCAGTTTAATCAACAACAGCAGCAACAAACAACGCAAACTGCCAAACAAAAAAATGATAATGAAGGTGAGTATATTGAATATGAAGAAATAAGTCATCAAAAAGATTAAGCCTCATTCAGCATATTTTTAAAATTACTTTGTACTATGAGTAGTATTTTTTCTAAAATTATTGCAGGAGAAATTCCTTGTTATAAGATTGCAGAGAATGAACAATTTATTGCTTTCTTAGATATTTTTCCTGTTCAGTATGGACACACTTTAGTTATTCCGAAAATTGAAGTTGATAAAATTTTTGATGTGCCAGATGAATATTTAGCCAATCTTTTATTGTTTGCAAAACCTATTGCTCTTGCTATACAAAAAGCATTTCCTTGCAATAGAGTAAATATGATAACTGTTGGGTTAGAAGTGCCTCATGCTCATGTACACTTATTGGCTACCAATACACCTTATGATGTAGATTTGAATAAGCCCAAACTAAAACTTTCTCAAGAAGAGTTAAAAGAAGTACAACAAAAAATTGTACAATACCTTTAGAAGTTGTTTGAACTATTTTTTTTCACCACAACTTGTGCCGCCTATGCGGTAGAGGCACAAAGTGCACAGAGTTTTTTATTAACGCTAATCATTTCTTAGTTAAAAGGCATTTTAACTACTTTAGCTTTTACAGGATTATTTCTAATGTCTATAAATATTTCTGTATCTAAGCTGCTATTTTCTAAAGTTACATAACCTAAGCCTACAGCTTTATTTAAACTTGGGGCTTGAGTACCACTTGTTACATTGCCTATTACATTACCTGCTGCATCTTTTATTATATAACCATGACGAGGAATACCTCTTTCTAATAATTCAAAACCGACCAATTTTCTTTTAATACCTTCTGCTTTTTGTTTTTCAAGAATAGCTTTTGCTGTAAAGTCTTTTGAGAATTTTGTTATCCAGCCTAAACCAGCTTCTAAAGGAGAAGTTGTATCATCTATATCATTTCCATAAAGACAATAACCCATTTCAAGCCTTAGTGTATCTCTTGCACCTAAGCCTATTGGTTTTACACCAAGATTAATAATAGTGTCCCAAATTTTATTAGCAGCATCATCTACATTTTCAAAATAAATTTCTACACCACCGGAGCCTGTATATCCTGTAGCACTTACAATTACATTATCTACACCAGCAAAAGTACCTTGAGCAAAAGTGTAATACTTTAAATTTAAAATATCTAAATTAGTTAAAGACTGCAATAGTTGTGTAGCATTGGGTCCTTGAATGGCTAATAAACAAGTTGCATCACTCACATTGGTCATGGCTACATTTTTAGTATTATATTTTGAAATCCAATTCCAATCTTTTTCTATATTACTTGCATTTACTACAAGCATATATTCTTTATTTTCTTCTAAGCAATAAATAATTAAATCATCTACAATACCACCATTTTCGTTAGTAATACAACTGTACAATGCTTTACCTACTGTAAGTTTAGAAGCATCATTGCTTGTAACACGTTGAATTAAGTCTAAAGCATTTTCTCCTTTTAAAATAAATTCTCCCATGTGGCTTACATCAAACATACCTGCACTATTACGCACAGTAGCATGCTCATCATTAATACCTGTATAAGAAATAGGCATATTATAGCCAGCAAATTCAGCCATTTTAGCTCCTAATGCAATATGTTTATGGGTAAAAGGAGTTGTTTTCATTTTAAAAATGTTTAGTAGTTATAAAAAAATTTTTGCAAATGTACAAGGAAATAAGGGGTAGAAAAATTTATTGATTAGCTAAATTTATCTAAATAAAATTTGTAAACTATTACTGTATTTTATTAACAATTTCGCCTAACTCTTTATCTATCATTCCTGTTTTTCCATACTCAACTACTCTGTCTATTTCTTTTCCATTATGTAAAATGATAAAAGTAGGCACATGTGTAATAGCATATTTTTTATGCAAATTTTTAATAGTTGTTTTTTCTCTATCTACACCTATTAAATAAATTTGATTGGCAGGAAAATTACTTTTGTCTGTTAGTTTATAAAATAGAGGAAGTAAGTTTTGTGTGTCTTCGCACCATGTTCCTCCAAAAATAATCACCTGAAATTTATCTTTATTTTTTTCAAAGGCTTTAATAGCATCTGCATTTGGTTGTACAAATTTATAATTCTGTTCAAACCAATTAAAAGCAGTATCTGTTTCTAATGTAGAACGATTAATAATGCCTCTTAAAATTTTAGCATTTTTCTCATGCCCTTCATCTCTGCTTTCTGTATAATTTTCTTTAGATAAACTTTTTAATGAAGTAACTGAGCAAGATGTCATAAATGTTGTTGCCATTAAAATGATAATTAAATGTTTCATGTAAAAATATTTATGCTTGTAAGTCTGTTTTAATATCTATCAAAAATTTTCTTATCTTTTTCAACGATTGTACTAATTGTTGTTCGCTATCTAATGTACCTTTATTTTCTTTTAAATACTTTTTTGCCCCATCAAGAGAAAATTTTCTATTTCGTAATAAGTAATAAATTATTTGCAAATTCTTTATGTCTTCAAATCTAAATAGTCTATCACCTTTTTTATTTTTTCGGGGTTGCAAAATATCAAATTCAGTTTCCCACATTCTAATAAGCGATGTATTAACATTAAAAAATACAGCTACTTCACTTATTGGATAATAGAGTTTCTTTTTCAAAGTTTCATCATCTGGAATATTTACAGAACCTAATTCAGCATCCATTTCTTTAAAACTTTTTCTTCCACGCTTTCCTTGTTTATTATTTTTTGTTTTGGTTGTATAATTTCCTTTTTTCTCGGCTACTTTTTGTACTTCTTTTTTCAACTTTACTTTTACACCAATTTTTTCATTGGCATAAATAGTTTCCTTTGTTTCAAGAGTAGTTGGAGCTACAGGTTGAATATTTTTTTCAACTGTGGTAGGTGCTCCCATACTTGCAAAAAGGTCTAACTGTTGAATTGCTTTTTTTGCCATGCTGTAAAAATAGCAAATGATTTTGATTCTGTATAAAAACAAAAAATTTATTTACCAGATAATAAGTAATGAAAATGATTGTAAAAACATATCTTGCAGCTATGAATAATGTACATACAATATGTGTTTGTGGAGCAGGTACTATGGGAAGTGGTATAGCACAAGTAGCTGCACAAGCAAATTATACCACTATTTTGTTTGATGTAAATGAAGCTATGCTTGATAAAGCCAAAATAGGTATAGAAAAAAGTTTACAAACACTTATCGCAAAACAGAAAATAACACAAGAGCAACAAATTGCCATACTAAAGAATTTGACTTTTACCAATAATATAAATCACTGCCAAGCAGATTTGATTATTGAAGCCATTATAGAAAAGCAAGAAGCCAAAGTAAATTTATTTAATCAATTAGCAGCTATCAATAATAGCCATACCATTTTTGCAACCAACACTTCTTCTATTAGTGTAAATGCTATTGCCAATGCTTGTAATAATACTGCTCAAATAGTTGGTATGCACTTTTTTAATCCTGCTACTATTATGAAATTAGTAGAAATAGTAAAAGCAGATACAACCAGTAATGCTGTAATAACAACATTAACCACTGTTTGCAAACAAATGAATAAAGTGGCTGTGGTTTGTAAAGATGCTCCAGGGTTTATTGTTAATCGTGTAGCAAGACACTATTATTTAGAAGCATTGAAATTAGTAGAACAAGATTTGGCTACTTATGAAAATATAGATAGCATAATGGAAGCATCTGGTTTTAAAATGGGTCCATTTAAACTTATAGATTTAATAGGTATGGATATTAACTTTAGCGTAAGCAATATTGTTTGGGAAGCATTGGATAAACCAGCACGTTTACAACCTTCTATTGTGCAAAAACAAAAAGTAGCAGCAGGAGAATTAGGTAGAAAAACGGGTAAAGGATTTTATTCTTACTAAAAAAATATCTATGTTATTAAGATGGTTTAATTGGCGTACTCTCTTAACATTAGCAGCAATAGTAATAATTGGTAGTAGTATTATTTACTCTAACTATTTGGCAAAAAAAATTACTGCCGATGAAAGAAGAAAAATAGAACAATGGGCTGCTGCTGTGCGTACAAATAGCAATCCTTATTTTACTGAAACACATCTTACAGGAAAAATTTTGACAGAAAATAGTATTGAAATTCCTATACTATTACTTACAGAAAAAGATAGTTTACTTGATTTTAGAAATGTAGATTCGCTAAAAGTACTTACAGATAAACATTATCTTCAAGAAAAGATTAACAGCTTCAAAAAAATTAACCAACCTATTGAATGGATAAATCCTTACGATAGTTCACAAATCAATAAAGTATATTATGGCGAAAGTAAATTATTACAAGAAGTTCGTTATTTCCCTATGGTGCAATTAATAGTAGCGGGATTATTTGTTTTAATAGTAGCCATAACACAATACACCAGATTTAAGAGTACACAAAATCAGGTTTGGGTTGGTTTAGCTAAAGAAACTGCTCATCAGTTAGGCACACCAGTATCAAGTTTGCAAGGCTGGGTAGAAATGTTGAAAGAAACAGAAGGCAATGAAAAAATTGTACCAGAAATAGAAAAAGATGTACAACGATTGTTATTAATATCTGACAGGTTTGGAAAAATAGGTAGCAAACCAACTACAGAAGAAAAAAATATTATAGAGCAGATAAATTATATGATAGATTATGTGAAAAAAAGAGCAGGAGCTAAAGTAAATTTTCACTTGAATACTTACAATGAAACAGATATTCCTGTCATGATTTCACCACCATTATTTGATTGGGTTATTGAAAATTTATTAAAAAATGCTTTAGATGCTATGGATGGTTCTGGTACTATTACTATTAATATTCAAGATGAAATTACTAAAGTAGTGGTTGATGTATCTGATACAGGAAAAGGAATTGATAAAAGAAATTTGAACAAAGTTTTTAAACCAGGGTTCTCAACCAAAAAAAGAGGATGGGGGCTTGGCTTAACATTAACCAAACGTATTATTGAACAATATCATAAAGGGCAAATATTTGTTTTAAAAAGTGAACATGGTATTGGCACTACATTTAGAATATTGTTGCCAAAGGGCTAAAAAAAATTATTGCTTATCAATACAAACATAATTTTACATTTCTGTTACTTTCATAATGTAGCATACACCTATTTTTGTACAAATACTAATTACTATGTATAGATGGATATTACTACTCTTACTTTTTCCTGCAATGGTTAATGCACAAAGCAAAAGAGTAAAACAAAAGAAAGAAAAACAAGCTCATGTTGCAAAAGAAAAAGCAAACCAACTATTGGAGCAAAATTTAATGCAGCATATAAAATACTTAGCAAGTGATTCTTTAGAAGGAAGAAGAACAGGTACTAAAGGTGAAATAGCAGCTATGAATTATATAGTAAAGCAATATACTCAAATGGGTATTGAACCAAAAGGTACAAATGGTTATATACAAGAATTTGATATTGATGAAGGGAAAAAAGTAACAGACAATAGTTTTTTAATAGTAAATAATGATACACTAATACTTAATGAAGACTATTATCCACTTGCATTTAGTAGTAATGCTATGCTTTCTACCAATGTAGCTATTGCTTTAAAAGAAAAAAGCCATCCTTGGTTTGAAGATGTAAGTGAGGCTTTAGAAGAAAATAAAAATAACCCTCATTTTGATATAGATGAATATATTAAAACACAAGCACAAGATGTTACACAAAAAGGAGCATCGGCTTTATTTGTTTACAATTCATCTGCTAATACCGATAATATTTTTTTCAATAAAAATGATAAATCTGCAGTGTTATCAATTCCTATTATTTACTTTAAATCTTCAACTATAAAAAAATATTTTGAAGATGTTACTGTTTCAAAAAATGTGGCATTAAGTCTTACCATTAACAATAATAGCAGAAAAGCCAGAAATGTAGTAGCGTATATTAATAACAATGCACCAACTACTATTATTATAGGGGCACATTATGACCACTTAGGTTATGGAGAAGATAGAAATGCTTTAGATGCTTTGCATGAAGTACATAATGGAGCAGATGATAATGCAAGTGGAACAGCAGCTTTAATTGAACTTGCTAAAAAATTAAAAAATACTCCTGCCAAAAACAATAACTATTTAATCATTAATTTTAGTGCAGAGGAATTAGGTTTATTTGGAAGCAAATATTGGCTTGATAATCCAACGATTGATATAACACCAAACTATATGATTAATATGGATATGGTAGGTCGTTATGATACTGCACACAAATTAACTATTGGTGGTTATGGCACATCGCCATTATGGAATGATGTTTTTACTTCTGTAAGCAATAAAAATTTAATCATAAAATTTGATAGCTCTGGTAGTGGACCAAGCGACCATGCAAGTTTTTACAGAGCAGGTATTCCTGTACTTTTCTTTTTTACAGGAAGCCATTCAGATTATCATAAAACTACTGACGATTGGGAAAAAATAAATTATTCGGCTCAGAAAGATATTATTAACCTTATTTACAATATTGTTCAAGTAACTGATACAAAAGGCAAATTAACATTTACCAAAACCAAAGAACCACAAGTAGGTAAAGTAAGATTTTCTGTAAGTCTTGGTGTAATACCAGATTATGGATATACAGGTACAGGTTTAAGAATTGAAGGAACAAGCCCTGGTAAAATAGGAGAAAAAATTGGTTTGCAAACAGGCGATATTTTATTGCAACTTGGTGAATATAAGTTTGTAGATATTAATTCATATATGACAGCATTAAGTAAATTTAAAAAAGGCGATGCAACCAAATTGCATATAAGAAGAGGAGAAACTAATATGGAATTTGATATAGTATTTTAATAATGAGCTATGGCTATCATTCTCTAATACCGAAAGCATATTTGTAATAGACAAATTTCATTGGTCTAAATTCCGAATTTTTCGGAACAACTCGGCATTATACCAAAATAAATTGCTCTATTTTAAAAATCAAATTAGTATAACAATATAATATGAATATAGGTTTTGAAGCAAAGAGAGCTTTTTATAATGGCACAGGTTTAGGGCATTATAGTCGTACATTAATTAGCTCCTTAGCTACTTATTTTAGTGAGCATGAATATTATTTATTTACGCCAAAAAATACTGAGTTATTTAATACAACTACTTTTCATAATATTCATACCATAACACCTATTTCATTCCCTTCAAACTTGCTTACATCATTTTGGCGAAGTAGTTGGGTGAAAAAAGATTTGAAAAAATTAAACATTCAATTATATCATGGATTAAGCCATGAAATTCCTTTGGGTATGAAAACTACCAATATACCTTCTGTAGTTACCATGCACGATTTAATTTTTGAACGCTATCCAGAACAATATAAACCTATTGATGTAAAAATTTATAGAAAAAAATTTCAGCATGCTTGTAAATATGCTGATAAAGTTATTGCCATAAGTAAGCAGACTAAACAAGACCTTGTACAGTTTTATAAAGTGCCAGAACAAAAAATTGATATTTGTTATCAAAGTTGTAACCCTGCATTTGCACAAAAAGTAAGTGAAGAAGAAAAACAAAATATTAAAAAGTTGTACAACTTGCCCGATGAATATTTTTTGTATGTAGGCTCAATAGTAGAAAGAAAAAATTTATTGCAAATATGCAAAGGCATACATTTATTAAAAGATACTTTACAAATTCCTTTAGTAGTAATAGGAGAGGGAGGTGATTATAAAAAAATAGTTAAAGAATATATCAACACACATCAACTACAAGATAAAATTATTTTTTTATCAGAAAAATATCATCACCCTACTTTTAAAACAGCACAAGATTTTCCTGCTATATATCAGCAAGCAGTTTGTATGATTTATCCTTCTTTTTTTGAAGGCTTTGGTATTCCAGTATTAGAAGCATTATGGAGCAATATTCCTGTTATTACAAGCAATGCATCTTGTATGCCAGAAACAGGAGGAAATGCAGCTTACTACGTTAATCCAAATAGTGAAAAAGAAATGGCAGATGCTTTGTACAATGTATATACAGATATTTCGCTAAGGAAAAGTATGGTTGAAAAAGGTATTGTACATGCACAACAATTTACACAACAAAAATGTGCTGCAACAGTAATGGATGTGTATAAAAAATTAATTTAAGCAATGACTGATTTTAATACAGATATTGAAGCCTGTTTACATGTATTGCATAATGAAGGAACTATTTTATATCCTACAGATACTATTTGGGGCATTGGTTGTGATGCAACAAGTAATATTGCTGTAGAAAAAATTATTCAATTAAAACAAAGACCTGCACATAAAAGTTTTGTAGTATTGGTAAGCAATGAAAAAGAATTGATGCAATATGTAGCTACATTAGACCTTGAAATTTTTAATTATTTAGATAAACAAACAAAACCTACAACAGTTATTTATCCTCATGCTATTGGTTTAGCAGACAATGTTTTAGCTGCTGATGGTTCTGTAGCTATTCGTATTTGTAAAGATGAATTTTGTAAAACACTGATTAAACGATTTAGAAAACCAATTGTTAGCACATCTGCTAATATTAGTAATGAGCTTTCGCCTATCAATTTTTATTCTATACATCAAAGCATAAAAGATGGTGTAGATTATGTAGTACAACATAGGCAAAATGATAACACACAAGCTACACCATCATCAATCATTCAATGGGTAAATGGACAAGTAAACATTATTAGATGATTACCCTATAAATTTACTATCATTTTTAAACTGATATTTCTTCCCATATTATATACACCTGTTCTTCCTGATACAAGATTTTCTGGGGCATATTTTAACCTGCTTAAATGATTTTGATAACCAATATTTGTTAGGTTATTGCCACTCAGGTACACATTAATACAATCTTTCTTTTTAAATGCTTTAAAACTTGCACCTACACCGGCACTAAACAATGTATATGCTGCTGTTGGCGTTTCTGTTTCAAAAGCACTATACACTTTATTTTGTGCAAAATAATTATCTACATTAAATTTTATATAGCAATTAGATATGCTTTTGCTTACATTATTTAATTCAACTTTTAATCCACCACGATAGTGTGGAGCAGGAATAAATGGAAGATATTTAGTGCTATCAGATTGTTTGTTTTGTGTTGCCTGAACATAAGAAAATGAATTTTCTATATGCAACCAATCTAAAGGATGTGGATGAATGTCTATATAAATTTCACCTCCTACAAGTGTAGCATTGCCTGATGTATATTGAAAAGCAGGTGCTGGGTCATTTGGGTCAGGAAAAACATCATTACCATTGATGTCTTTTAATTTTTCAAGAAATGAATAATGACTAATAAAATTTATAAATGGACTTACTTCAAAAGTAATATGCTCTGTATTCAGCAAATAGGCTAAGTCAAGCTGATGACTAAATTCTGGTTTTAAATTTTGGTTGCCTATTTCATACCTAAAAGCTCCTTCATGTTTTCCATTTGAAGCTAATTCAGCTATATTAGGTGCACGAAAACCATTTGAAAAATTAAACTTTAATGTTGCATTTTTAGAGCTTTGATAAGATAAACCAATACTACCAGATAGTCCATAATAATTTTTATTGAACTGAGCAAACTTTAATTCTGAATTTGCATCAGGAATGGCAATAGGCTCTCCATTTCCATCTAAATACAATTCTTTGGTATGCATATTTCTATTATCAAATCTTAATCCACCTGCCAATGTAAGTTTATCTAATGTTTTTTGTGTGAAAACAAAAACGCCTATATCAAATAAACTATAATCAGGAATTAAAAATTCTTCTCCTTTATTTTTATTTGTCTGCCACATACCGCCAATACCTACAGATGCTTCCCATCCATTTTTTTTCTCTACATTGTAACGAATATTATAATTGATGGTACTTAATGAAAGATACAAAGCAGCTTCATTAGGGTTGGCTGCTTCTTCAAACTCTCTTCTTCTGTTTTGCTGAAATCCTATATCAGTATGAATAGTTCCTTTATTTAAAATAAATAAATTGTTTGAAGTAATACTAAAGTGATTTACTTTTTGATAAGGTGTGCCTATTGTATAACCTTTTAAATCATTCTTAGATACAGAAACTTCATTTCCTAACATATCTTCAAAAATAAAATTTCCTACACTATCTCGTTCTCCTTCTACAATGCCTAATGTAGTATTGTAAGAATTGAAAGATAAAGATGAATGACCCCATCTTTTAGTTATACCAAGTGATAAATTTCCATTGTATTCTTTGTATCCTGAATTGTACACCTTTCCATCATATTTGTTTTGATAATTGCCTGCATATTTATTAGAAAATCTACCTAACCATTGAAATCCATTTTTGTTTCCAGCATTAGAAAGAGAGTAGCCAATTAAATTATTATTGCTTTGATAGTTTGTTAGTAATTGTGTTTTTACGGTTCCATTAAGCACTGGCTTTGGTGGCAGAAAATTTAATACCCCTGCAATACCATCAGAGCCATAAAGTAAGCTGCCAGGTCCTTTAATAATTTCTGCTCTGTCTATAGAATATTCATCAATTTCAATTCCATGTTCATCGCCCCATTGCTGTCCTTCTTGTTTAATACCATTATTGAGTGTAATGATACGATTATATCCTAAGCCACGAATGACAGGTTTTGAAATATTTGGTCCAGTAGATATTTGACTTATTCCAGGTATTTCTTTTAGTGCATCAATAAGATTAGTAGCACTATTTTCTCTAAAGGCAGCTTTGTCAATAGTAGCAACAATAACAGGATTTCGTTTTAATTCTGTAGCATGTGTAACGCCTGTTACTATTACTTCATTCAGTTCTTTTGCACTGGACTCCATCAATAAGTTTAGTGTAGTATTACTAAGCAAATCTATTTTTTTAGACAATGTTTTATACCCTGTAAAGGTTATTTGCAAAAGGTAAGTACCTTTTTTAAGATTAGTAATGCTAAAGTTGCCATTAGTGTCTGATATAGTACCTATTTTAAGTTCTGGAAGATAAATGGATGCACCATTTAATGGTTTATTAGTAGTTGCATCTTTTACATTGCCCAAAATATTTAATTGAGCATAAAGGTTAGCTGTTGAAAACATTAGTACAACCAACAAAATATATTTTCTACAATTCATATTATTTTTTTTAATCTTGAATAGATGACTATTCTGTAAAGCATACAGTTCGTTCTGTACAGAATAGTAAAGAGAGAATAGTGAATTGTTTATTTTGACAATACAATACATAATAGAATACCCATCATACAACAATAATAATTGGGTAAAAGTTGTAAAGTCATTACATAAACAATACAGTAAACTGATTAAGCAAAAGGAGGACCTCTGTTAGATGTGTGAGGTAGTTCTACTGATTGTAGATTTGTATAAAGTAGAATATGTTTTTCTATAAATGCAGGAGTTAATCCTACATCAATATTTGTATCAGTAATAATTTGAGGAGATATGCTGATATGCTCACAAAGCCAACAAGTTTTATGCACTTTAGTAAAGTGTTCGTTGTGCTTGCAAGATGATGGCTCTGCATGATAATAAATTACTTTTTCACATTGTGTAGCTTGTAAAAAAGGAACAATATCATTATCGTGCTGATGGACAAGGAAAGAAGGGCTGATACCTATGAAATAAAGTAACAGCAATAAATAACCTTCAACTTTTATTTTCCTTTTATTTTTCAATGAATCAATTCAAAATTTTCTAATGCAACAATGTTGCAAATGTAATACCTTCTTTTTATTATCTAAAAATATTTTTATAGGATTAAAATTTATAAATCAAATTAACGTAAATATTTCGTCCCATGCTTGGAATACCAAACCAATCATCAAAAGTAATGTAGTAGGTATTAAATAAATTTTCTACTCCTGTTTTTACAATTAAATGTTGGTTGTTAATATTAAATTTTTTAGATAGTGCTAAGTTGGCAATAGCATAAGGAGACTTTTGAGTTTCTCCAAATTCTATACTGTTTCGGTTTTTACTACTACCATTTAAAGAAGCATCTATAAAGAAAGATTTCTTTTCAAATTTTGCTTCTAATCTATAATTAAAAGGTTGTATTAATGGCAATATTGTGTTTTCTGCACCTTGACCATATCTATAAGACATGTCAGTTATAAATGTCCAATAATCAAAAGGTTTATACTTGAATTGTACACTTGTATTTATTATTGATGCACTATTTAATTGTTCGTAAATTTTAATACCATTGGCTGTAATATTCATAGGTGGTATGCCATTTTTTGGTTTGCCAATAATGTAATCTATCATATAGAAATAATTAATTTTAGCTATGGCTGTAAACTTATTAATATTATATGTTGAAGAAAACGTTACATTAATTGATTGTTCATTGTTTAAATTAGGATTGCCTATATAATCAAAATTGTCATTAACATTTAAGAGGTAAAAGCCATATCCTTCTGATATTGATGGGGCACGGTCGCCATAACCAATTCCTAATTGGTACAAAAAATTATTATGATGATAAGATAATTGAGTAGAAATATTTTTTAATATTCTTGTTTTTTGTGGAGTTAAGTCAGGATAAAAAAGTCGCAAACTGTTTAAGCCCAATTCACTTTCAATTTTATTGTTATGAATACCAACACCTCCTTGAATAAGTAGTTGTAAGTGTTCATTTAATGAAATATTATCTTCTACATTTAAGCCAGTATATAAGGTATTAATATCGGGCCAGGTTAGCATAAACATATCTTTTTCATTAGGATTGTTTGGGTGCATAGTCATTTCTGCTAAAGAATTGTTGAGATAACCAGAAAGTGTAGCTTTAAAAGAATGTATTGTATAGTTACCTGCAAGTGTAGAATAAAATCCATGTGTTTTAGACCATCCAGGCATATCCATTCTTATAGGAACTATTGGACGATGGCTGTCATCCATTACATGGGTAATGGTATTATAGTAAATTTTTGTTTCCCACAGAGAAATATTTTTTAAAGGATTTTTGTAAGTATATTGTAGAGATGTTATTAGTGCTCTTGCTAAAGAAACATCCATTGGTAAAGCAGGGTAGCCTACATCAGTAGCTTTATCATATATTAAAGATGCTTCTATTACTTGTTTGTCGTTAATCTTAAATCCTGTTATGGCTGAAATATTGTATTTGGTAAATTGAGAATACAGTATAGTATTGCTTTGGTTGGACTTATAACCTGATTGGTAATTTTTGGCATTGCGATAAGTGAAATCAATATCTGTAAAAAATTGTGGGCTTGAATAGTTTAATGTTGCACCATAAATTTGTTGTTTGTTATTGCTCTCAAAACCTGCAAATGCAGAGCCAGTAAGTTTTTTCTCTTGTTTAAATCCTGTTTTTCTTCTAATTAAATCAATGCTTCCTGCTATTGTTCCACCATACTCTGAGCCTGATTGCCCTTCTTTTATTTTGGCTAAAGATAGGTTAGTGTTTTCTACATAAGATGTAATAGGGTCCATTTTATCTGTGCAGGCATGAAAAATTTTCATGCCATCTATTGTTAATATGCTTCTTTCTGTGGACATTCCATTAAGCATTGGCTCCCAAGCATAAGCTCCTCTTCTTATCATATTGATAGATTTGGAACGTTCTAAATAACTATCTAAACTACCAAGTGCTTTATTTTCTTTTAAATAATTGGTAGAAGGATTACCGATGACAATAACTTCATCTAACTGATGAATAGTTAAACTGTCTGATAATATATTGGCTGTACTATCTTTTTTTTGTTGAGCAAATAAAGATATTTCGTAACTGAAAAAAAATAGTATTAACAGTATTTGTTTCATATCCTGAATATTTACAATCACAAATGCACTTTTATGGTTAGTGCATTTGTGATTTGAATGAAGCAATCAATAGCTTAAAATTCTAACTTAAAGTTTACACTACTTTCAGGATTGAGTTCTGTAATAGTTTCACCTTTAACAGCAGTTCCTACATTATTTTCAAGAATCATATTAATTTTCCAATATCCTGACATTGAAAAACCTACTTTTCCATGATAGAGTCCATCATCACCTTGTGTCATATCTACATTACCAGGTGCAGTATGGTTGCCCATTCCAGGCATTCTTGGGTCAATTTTTATTTTGTAGTTATTAACTATGGGGAAGTCATTATTGTCGCCCATTTTAAAAAGACCAACAACAATATCGTTAGTTCCTATTTTGGGTTCAGTAGGCTCAATTAAAGCAAGCATATAGTTAGTGCCATCATTGCCCATAATAGAAGTGTATGCTTTATTAAATTCTGAATCTGTAGAAATTACATTTACTGTATCAGTAACTTCAAAAGTTTGTCCATTAACTGTAAAGTTTATTTTCAAATTCCAAAAATTGTCAGCTCCATTACTTGCCATTATAAAAGTAATATAGCCTTCAAACAAGGTTTGTTTTGCTTGTGTTTTTTTTATTTCAGAAAAAGGGCAGCTATGTTCATGTATCATTCCACCCATGTTCATAGTCATCATAGGCATCCAGTTTAATGATGCTTCTTGAACATAGTTTCCATTTTGGTCGGTTAAACGTATATATATTTGATTGTAACCTACTTTAAGTTGCCCTGATTTGTTGAATAATTCTACTTTAAAGCCATTGTCTGAAAAGGTTTTTAATAATAGAAGGTTCTCTACTTCATTTATATTATTGGGTATTGTATCGTTACTTTTTTTACAAGATATTATTGAAGCTGTTATGCATAGAAACAGCAAACTATATTTTAAGTATTTCATTGTGTGTATGTAGTTTTATTGTATTTAATCATATAGCTGATACTACTTTTTATAAGTATCGCTTATAAAAATTCCATTAGAATAGGGTATTCCTATCTTTAAAAAAATGATGAGAAAAAAGGAGAAAATGATTAAGCTACTACAGGTGGGTGAAATATTTCTTTTAAATATTGTGAGCTATACAAATTTTGGCAATGTGTATAATGATTAATGTTTTCTGTTGAAGTAGGAATTGTTAGAGCAAGGTCAAAATGCTGTACAATATAGGTTAATTGATATTGAGCAAGGTCTGGCAAAACAAGTTTGTTGCTGTTGGCTGAATTTTGCTTATCAAGTTTTGCAAGCATACAAGAGCCATTACAGTGCATTTTTGGTTTGTCTTTGTTTACACAAAATAATTCAATGAAAAGGGTTTGGTCAAAGCTATAAAGTCCGTAAAACATATTTACTCCAAAAGAGTGGGCAAACATTATTGTTATCATAGCCCAAGTAAATATTGTACGTTTAACTTTCATCTGTTTGCAAAGTTATAACATCTATCATTACTGACTTGTAATAAACGGATATATTTTTTTATTTAATAGTATAAGTTACTAAATAAAAATGTATATAATGATAGAGATTTGTTTTAGCTATAACAAATACACAATGCAAATAAAATTCTTTAGTATTTATCGTACTAAGATTATTTATTAATAGGATTTGCAGGAGTTCTTGTATCTACTTTATCTAAATCTTTTCTTAAATGGTCAGAATTATTGGCATTTTTAAATAATAAAGTAGATAAGATGGCTAACAAAGCTATAACACCTGCAAATGTCCAAGTGCCTTTTTCTAAAACATCTGTAGTTTGTTTAACACCCATAAATTGATTACCAAAACTACCAATATTACCAGCTAAACCACCACCTTTAGGGTTTTGTACTAATACAATAAAGCCAAGTGCTACACTTGCTATTACAACTAATATCACAAAAATAATCATCATAATCAGATTCCTTTTAAATGTTGAATTTTGGTTGCAAAATAAGTGGATTTATCAGGATTTAAAAAACTTAATTTTATGTACAGTTGTATAGCCTTATCTTTTTTACCTTGTTTTTCTAAAACTTCAGCCATTGTTTCTGTTACTATTTCTCTTGTTACATTAGAGTTTTTAGCAATTTCTTGAATTGCATTCTCTAATTCTGGGTCTGTTCCTAAATCATCTTTATTTTCAACGCTTTGAGTTTTTATATGTTTTAACCAGTCTGTAAATTTTCTTAGCTGAGACGATAGTTTGTCTTGTGCATTAAATTCTACTTCTGCTTTAATACCTTGAGATGCAAAATAATCAACTGTGTGCTGAGGATTATTTTCAATAGGTAGGTTTGTGTTATCAGCTACTGGTTCATTAAATGCTTCTAATTGTTTTTTGATGATGTCTGATAGCTTATTTTCTATGTTAGTATCATTAATACTTGCTTCATTAGTTTCTTCTTCTTGTATATCTTGTGTTGTAGGAGCAGTGAAAGGAGTATTTGTTTGTATAAATTGTTCAGTATAGGGGCTGTTTTCTTTTTCTGCTTCTTCTAATGCAACTGAGGTAATACCCAATTGCTGTTCTTCTTGTATATTGGTTGAAATAGGTGTTTCTTGCTGCTCAGGTTCTGTTGTTGCTGTTTCTGTTGTGCCTATTTCTTCTAAAATTTTTGTAACATTTTCTACGGTAGGTATGTTTTCAAATACTTCTGTTTTTGGTTGAGCATGATTGTTTATTTCTTCTTCTATCACTTGGTGAAGTATAGGTTCTATAATATCTTCATTTTCTTGTCCAATAAATTGTATATATTCTGGTTTGGGTGTTAATTGATGGTATAGCCAATGTGTGTTGTTGAAATATAAAGCTACTTTTTGTAATTGTTTTTGATAATTATGATGCTTTTCTTCTTGCATTTTAATAGATAAAAAAAGTTGTGCAGGAGAGAAATAAGGATGACTGTCTGCTAATTCAAACAATGTTTCTAAACGAACATCTTGCAAATTTGTTTTGCCTATTAATTGATAAAATATTTTTTGAAGTGCAATATTCATAAGGTGAAAATAAGAAAAACAAGTATATAAATCTTAAATTTTAAAATTAAGGTTTTTGATTGTATTACCAATTAGAAAAAATGCGATTAAAAATTTCATCTGTTAGATTTCTCAATATTTCATCTTGCATGGTTGCTTGTGCTTGGTCTAATGATAAGTTGGCAGAAAAATCAAAACTTCTTGAAACTGTAAAATCAGTATTAGTATTTTCAACAGTATTTTTTAAATTAAGTTGCAGTGTAATGGTTAATCTGTTTGTAGCAGATTGTTGTGCACTTACACCAGATGTAGATACAGAATAATCACTAATAAAGCCAGTTATTTGTAAATGGGCATCATCATTATTGGTTCTAACAAGTTTTGTTTGGTTAGAAATTTTTTGTTGTAATTTATCAGTAAGCATTGGGCTTAACTGTGGATTGACAATTCTTGCTCTGTTCTCAATAAAACCAATTTTAATGGTTTTAATTGTAGAATAATCTATAGACACATCTTTGAAAGAGTATATTTTGCAAGAAGCAAACATGATAGTACAAACAGCAATGAACAGTGAAATTCTTTTAAGATATATGTAATCTTGTTTTTTCATTTTTAATAAAGAATAATAATTATTAATGGTTAATTATTAGTGGTTAATTGTTAATTATTAATTATTTGTACATCCCTAAATATAGTTGACCGTTTTCACAGTTAAATATTTATTGTCAAAAATAGTAACTACGGGAATAGCTTCAAACTGATTATTAAACCACTTTTTCTCAAACTCTACAGGAGACAGTTTTCCTATATTGTTATGAGGTCTTTGGTTATTATAATGATATACAGCTTTGTTGACAGCCTTTTTTAATTGTTGTAATATTTGAGGCTTCCTGTAATCTAAATATTCTTCTTTTATGGTTCTATTGATTCTTTCTGCATAAGCATTATCCTGTGCAGAAAGAGCCATACTTATTTGTGTATCGTTTTGTTTTAATAACTCAATATACGATTTATAAACATATTGACTTCCTCTGTCTGAATGATGAATTAAAGGTGCCGCATTGTCTTGTAGTGCCATTTGCAAAGCGTTCATATTTATTAATCATTTACCATTAACCATTAACCATTATTTAAGTCTGATTTAGTAGTTTTAATAATAGCTGTTAGCAATTTAATAATTTCTGTTGCATCTTGATAAATACTTTCAAATTGTTCTTTACTTAAATAGTCAGTTTCTTGTAGTAATTCAAGCCAATACAATGTTTCATTGATTTCCTTTTGAGCAATAGCTATTTTGTGTTTAAAATCATTTTTTGTTTCTGCATGTTCTGCTTCACATATCATAGCACCTACACTTGTTCCACTTCTCAACAACTGCTTAGCCAATACAAATTCCTTTTTCTCTTCACATAAATATTTATACAACTTTACAATCCTTACTGCAAATACAAAACTCTTTTTCTTTACAATATTTCCTTCCACTTTATTAATCATTTATCATTTACCATTAACCACTATTTTACAAGTCTTCAATACTATATTCTTTTAATTTTCTGTATAGTGTTCTTTCGCTGATACCTAAATCTGCACTTGCATCTTTTCTTCTACTTTTATGTTTTTTGAGTGCTTTAATAATCAACTCTTTTTCTTTATCCATAATGTTTAAAGATTCTTCTACTTCTTCATGTTGTTGAATATCGTCATTGAGTATTACAGGTTGATTATTTGGTTGCACCAAAGTTGGTTGTACTGCATGATGTGTTTGTAAAACTTGTTGTTCATCATTATTGATAACATTAAAATCGTTCATCAAACTTTCTTTGGTATAGTTTGCAGCATTACCTGCTAATGAAGGGTTTTTCAATATTTCTAAAAACATTTTCTTTAATTCTGTAACATCTTTTTTCATGTCAAAGAAAAGTTTGTACAAAATTTCTCTTTCATTAGCAAACTCTCCACTACTCACAAAACCTGATGATGCCAATACAGGCATTCTATTATTTGTATGTTCTGGAAGAAAAGATTGTAATTGAACAGCATTTAATGTTTTGGTTTTGCTTAAAACAGAAATTTGTTCGGCTAAGTTTTTTAATTCTCTCACATTGCCAGGAAAAGGGTAGTGGGTTAAAACATTTTTTGCATCATCTTCTAATTGAATAGGTGTTGTTTTATAACGTTCTGCAAAGTCCACTACAAATTTTCTGAAGAGTAATAAAATATCATCTTTTCTATCTCTTAAAGCAGGTACACGAATGGGTACAGTGCTTAAACGATAATATAAATCTTCTCTAAATTTTCCTTTGCCTGTATGTTCTATTAATTCTTTATTGGTAGCAGCAACTACTCTCACATCTGTTTTTTGCACTTTAGAAGAACCTACACGAATAAATTCTCCTGTTTCTAAAACTCTTAATAATCTTGCTTGAGTACCTAATGGCATTTCGCCTATTTCATCTAAAAAAATAGTACCACCATTTACCGTTTCAAAATATCCTTTTCTGCTATCAACTGCTCCTGTAAAACTGCCTTTTTCGTGTCCAAATAATTCGCTATCTATTGTTCCTTCTGGTATTGCACCACAGTTTACAGCAATAAAATGATTGTGTTTTCTGGAAGATAAAGCATGAATAATTTGCGAAAAAACTTCTTTACCAACACCACTTTCTCCAGCAATTAACACAGTTAAATCTGTTGCTGCAACTTGCACAGCAGTATCAAGTGCATGATTTAATTCAGGTGAATTTCCTATTATACCAAATCGGTTTTTTATGCTTTGTAAATCTGCCATTTTAGTTTTTTATTGAAAATTTTATGCTGCATACAAAAGTGTTTTTGACTGTTGAACAGCTTTTCGGAAGTACGAATTTTTGAATTCTTTGTATTCAATTAAATCAACTTCACGCTTCAAAATATCTTCCAATCCGAATTTTAAATTGAAATAATTATCAGCATAGTTTACAACTGATTTATTTTTATCTACTGAAACTTTTGTTGGTTCAAACTCATACAAAAAATCTACATCACTATCTTCATTAAAATCATTTGTTACTGCACTACCAAACACATACAGTTCCTTTACATAATACTTTTTGCATAATGCAATAATTTGTTGCTTGTTATTTTCTATAAGTGTATTCATGTTTAACCTTTTTTGTATCTCTCATTTGTTTAAACTATTTCTCCCAATAATGTTGCTTGCGTACAGCTATTTACTTTTACATGTACATAATCTCCTTTTTTAAGGGAATGATTTTTTTTGTCAAAAACAATCACTTTGTTTTGAGAGCTACGCCCCATCCATTGTTCATCACTTTTTTTACTATTGCCTTCTATTAAAACTTTGAAAGTTTTACCTAAGTCTTTTTGATTGCTTTTAGCAGAAAGTTTGTTTTGCATTGCTACAATTTCTGCTAATCTTCTTTTCTTTATATCAAGTGGCACATCGTCTTCATATCTTTTAGCAGCAAGTGTTCCAGACCTTTCACTATAAAAAAACATATAAGAAAAATCGTACTGACTATGTTCCATTACACTCAAAGTATCTTGATGGTCTTCTTCTGTTTCTGTACAAAAACCAGCAATAATATCAGCACTTATGGCACAATCAGGAATAATTTCTTTTATTCTATTCACTTTTGCTAAATACCATTCACGGGTATAAGTTCTGTTCATTAATTGTAAAATTCTGGTACTACCACTTTGAACAGGAAGGTGAATGTAGTTGCAAATATTTTCATACTTAGCAATTGTGTAAAGCACTTCATCTGTAATATCCTTAGGATGAGAAGTGCTAAAACGAACCCTTAATTCTGGACTAATTAATGCAACTTTTTCTAACAACATTGCAAAGGTTACAGCCTCATTAGTTTGCTCATTTACCCAATAATAACTATCTACATTTTGCCCTAAAAGTGTAACTTCTTTAAAGCCTCTTTCGTACATATTGGTAGCTTCTGTAATGATAGAATTTACATCTCTACTTCTTTCTCTACCTCTTGTAAAAGGCACTACACAAAAGCTACACATATTATTACACCCTCTCATAATAGACACAAACGCTGTAACGCCATTACTATCTAAACGAATAGGAGATATGTCTGCATAAGTTTCTTCTCTGCTTAAAAGTACATTCACAGCTTTTTGCCCTGTTTCAGCTTCTTCTATTAAGTTAGGTAAACTTCTATAAGCATCAGGTCCTACAACAATATCTACTAATTTTTCTTCTTCTAATAGTTTGGCTTTTAATCTTTCTGCCATACAACCTAAAACGCCCACTAACATTCCAGGTTTTGATACTTTAATTTTTTTAAATTCAGTCAATCTTTTTCTAACTGTTTGTTCTGCTTTTTCTCTTACTGAACAGGTGTTCAAAAAAATTAAATCTGCTTCTTCCACATTTCTGGTAGCACCAAAGCCTTCTTTATTAAGAATAGAAGCCACAATTTCACTATCGTTAAAATTCATGGCACAACCATAACTTTCTATATAAAAATGTTTTTTATAATTGTTAGGGTCTATTGCAAAAGGTGAATAGGCTTCTCCTTGCCTTGCTTCATCATGCACTTTACTTTGTAATTCTAAAGTTTCCATCAATTTTTAAACAATATTTTAGTAGGCAAAAATAGCAAAAAAATAGCTTCATTGTCAAATTGGCAGATAATTAACAAGTTAAATTTTAAATGAATATTACTTTTGCAATTGTTTTTGCAACTCAATACTATATGAAACAATCAGTTTTACTTATTTTTTTATTAGTAAGTTCAGTTTATATTGTATATGCACAGGAAATTCCTGTAAAAAGAATATCAGGCGAAATTTTTAAGAATGTTAAAAAGGAAAAAGATACTACTACTTGGCGTTGGAAAAGGAATGGTATTGTAGGGGCTAATATTGCTCAAGGAAGTTTGAGTAATTGGGCAGCAGGTGGCGATAATTTTTCTTTATCCATCAATACTTTTTTTAGTTATTATTTATACCATAGGGCTAAAAGATATACTTGGGACAATAGTTTTGATTTTAATTTTGGTTTTGTTCAGGCTACCACTTTAGGAAGTAGAAAAAATGATGATAGAGTTGATTTTTTATCAAAATTTGGCTATAAGATTGATACTGTAAATAGATGGTATGCTTCTGCTTTATTAAATGTTCGTACACAGTTATTTGATGGTTATAATTATTCTGGGAGTATTGCCAATTTTTCATCATCATTTTTATCGCCAGCTTATATTGTTTTATCATTAGGAATGGATTATAAACCAAGTTCTAAATTTTCTCTTTTTATTTCGCCACTTACCAGTAGATGGGTTATTGTAGCAAATGAATATTTATCTAAACAAGGGGCTTATGGTGTGCCAGTGAATAAACATTATTTTAGTGAGTTGGGAGCATTTATCACAATGACTTATCACAATGAAATAGCTAAAAATATTTCTTACAGAGGCAGAATGGATTTATTTTCTAACTATGGAAATCACCCAGGCAATATTGATATATTTTTTACAAATATGTTCTCGTTTAAAATAAATAAATGGCTTTCTGCTACTTATAATTTAGATATGATTTATGATGATGATATTAAAATTTTTGGTGCAAATAATGATGCTCCAAGACTGCAAGTAAAAAGTTTAATAGGTATTGGTTTTTTAATGAAATTAGAACCTATAAAAAAGTAAATAATTAAATAGGGTGGAGGTTATAGTATCATTAAGCAATATCTTCTACTGTAGCATTAATGCCTCTTTCTGTAATGCTATTACACATAGGTTTTAACGTATCATATTCTCCATTTTTTACAGCATATTTTCCTTTAAAGTGAATAAGAAAAGCACATTGCTCTGCTTGTTCTTCTGTATGATTACATACTTCTATAAGTGTTTGAATAACCCAATCAAAAGTGTTTACATCATCATTCCAAACAATAAGGTTATAAGGATAAACATTTATATCCAAAACATCAACATCAAATTGTTGTTTATTTTTTTCTGATGTGTTAGTATGCTGCTGCATAGCAGCAAAGTTAATAATAGTTTGATTAGAAAGAAAATGGAAATTTCTTTAGAGTATAAGTTAATGCT
>JAHBTR010000011.1 GCA_019638475.1 Chitinophagaceae bacterium
CTATGATTAATAGTTACTATTTTTCCTATAAAATAGTATTATTTTTGTTTTTCAAATTTTTGTATGACAATTCATAAAGAAGGATATCAAACCATTGGTGTTACGGCATTAATTTTTGGTGTTTTAAATGTAGCATCATTTTATTTTTTTAGTGCCTCTATGGCTTGGTTAGCTATAAGCATTTTCATTATTTCACTTTTTCTTTTTTTGTTTATTATTTCTTTTTTTAGAATACCCAATAGAGAATTAACAATAAATGACAAACAAATTATTTGTCCTGCCGATGGCAAAGTTGTAGTAATAGAAGAAACCATAGATGAAGAATATTTTAAAGACAAAAGAATACAAGTAAGCATATTTATGAGTCCAGCCAATGTGCATGTAAATAGAAACCCTATGAGTGGAGAAGTAATGTACAATCAATATCATCAAGGAAAATATTTAGTAGCATGGCATCCTAAAAGTTCTACAGAAAATGAACGTTGGAGTGTAGTAGTGAAAAATAATTTTGGCACTATATTGTACAAACAAATAGCAGGAGCTTTAGCCAAAAGAATTTGCAATTATACAACAGTTGGTCAGCAAGTAACACAATGCGATGAGTATGGCTTTATAAAATTTGGTAGTCGTGTAGATATTCTTTTACCAATAGGCACTAAAGTAAATGTGCAGTTAAACCAAAAAGTAAAAGGTGGTGTTACAGTATTAGCAAGTTGGTAAAACATTAATTCTAAAAATTAATCTACTAATACCGAAAGCATATTTGTAATAGACCAATTTCATTGGTCTAAATTCCGAATTGTTCGGAACAACTCGGCATTATACGGGAAAAATGGTCTATTTTAGAAATAAAATTTGTATAACAGTTTGGAGAATTAATTTTTTTGTAATTACTTTGTAATAACAATTTGAAAAAATATGGAACTCTCAATAATCAATATTGGAAACTCAAAAGGTATTAGACTATCTAAAACTATTCTTGAAAAATATAGTATCAACGATAAGGTTGAACTTATACTTGAAAAAGGATACATCGTTTTAAAACCTACAACAGAACCACGAAAAAATTGGGAAAAAGCATTTAAGAAAATGCATGAGAATGGCGATGACCAACTTTTAATGAATGATGTTTTTGATGACGAAAACTTTGAAGAATGGAGCAAGTAAATCAATATGAAATCGTATTGGTAAATCTTGCCCCAACGATGGGAAGTGAAATGAAAAAAACAAGACCTTGTGTAGTGCTATCACCAAACGAAATGAATAAACATTTGCAAACAATAGTAGTTGCTCCAATGACAAGTAGCTCAAAATCTTATCCTACAAGGGTTGAAGTTAAACATAAAGCAACAAAGGGTTGGATTGCAATAGACCAAATTAGAACAATTGACAGAATACGAATTGTTAAACGTTTTGAAACTTTAACTGATAAGGAAATTGAAAAAGTGAAAACTGTTATTCAAGAAACTTTTGTGGACTAACAATACAACTACCACTATCAATGTTTTTGTTTAACTTCCTGACGAAAATATTGCACATATTTATTCTTTCTATTGCTTACTTTACTATTTCTTTATTCAAACTTATCTTCGTTGCATGAATTTAATTTATTGCTATGATGCTTATTGTGGCTGGTGTTATGGTTTTAGCCCTGTCATTAAAAAAGTTAGCCAAGAATATCAAACACATTTTCATACTGAGGTTTTAAGTGGAGGAATGATTTTACCAGAAAAACCAACACATATTGGTACAATGGCTGCCTACATTATAGAAGCCTATAAAACAGTAGAAGATTATACAGGTATTAAATTTGGAAAAGATTATTTATGGCATATTGAAAATCCTGATATAAGCGATTGGTTTCCTGACAGTTTAAAACCTGCCATAGCTTTATGTATTTTTAAAGAACTATATCCAGACCAGCAAACAACTTTTGCAAGCGATTTGCAATATGCTTTACACTTTGAAGGAAGAGATTTAACAGATGATGCAGCTTATGAACATCTTTTAGAAAAATACAATATAGATAAAAAATCTTTTTACGAAAAATTAAAAAGCGAAGAATACAACGATAAAGCAAAATATGAATTTTCTTTGTGCAAACAATTACAAGTAACTGGTTATCCTTGTGTTTTACTTCAAGAAAATGATAGTAAATTTTATTTATTAGCAAAAGGCTATACAAATTACAACGACTTAAAAGAAAGAATAAATAATGTATTGAAAGAAATAGAAGGATAACTACAAAGAGGGATAAAACTTTTTGACAATGTAGTTAAACATTATTTTTTCTATTGCATCAATGCCAAAAATTCCTCTACTTTATCAGGAGAAAGAGAAGCCGTTAAGCCATTGCTTAGGTGCAGTTCACTATATGCAGTTTCTCCTTTAATCATTACTATAAAACCTCTACTTATACTTCTGATGGAAACACAATTCTTGTATTGTTTCAATACAATCGTGGTGTTGGTTCTTTTACAGGAAATGCTTATTTGTATTATGAGATAAACAACAGTGGTACTTGGGTGCAAATAGCCTCTACTGCTATAAATGTAAACTGTAATACAGTTTCAGCAACCATAAATCAAGGAGTTGTACCTGCAGGTGCTCTTGTAAAATTCAGAATGCAAACCAATTGGAACGGAGGTGTTGGAGGTACTTCGGTTTTCATAGATAATTTTAAAGCCATTCAACAACCTTTTGTATCGGTATATAATTTTGATAACTCTTACAATGACACACTTGGAACAAATTCTTTTTCGGCAGCCAACACTTCTTTTGTAGCAGACAGATTCGGCAATGCCAATAGTGCCCTGAAAATAACAGGAAGTGCAGGCTCTACTGCCAATATTCCGCTTATTCCAAAAGGAAATAACCCCAGAACTATTTCTATTTGGTATAAAACCTCTGTTAATAACAGTACACTAATTTTTTCTTACGGTGCAGCCGCAGAAAACCAAATGTTTGGATTGTATTTGGCTACTACTGGTAATAACGGAAATCCTAATTTTCAGTGCTTTGTGAACGATAAAAATTTTGGAGGTACGTATGCTGCTAATACATGGCACCATGCAGTAATAACTTTTGACGGAAGTACAGTAAAAATGTATATGAATGGAATATTGATAGGCACTCAGGCTTATACGTTGAACACAGGAGGAAATGCTGATTTTAAACTTGGCGGCGGTAGCAACACACTTACTGTTGATAATTTGGATATTTATTCTGTTGCTTTGGATGATAATGAAGTAGCTAACCTGTATGTATATGGAAATTTGCCTGTGGAGTTAAGCAGTTTTACAGCTCAATTAAGCAATAGAACCACTAATTTGTTGTGGAGCTCTGCCACAGAAATCAATACCAGCCATTTTGATATTGAATACAGCAACAATGGAAGTGAATTTGCTAAAGTAGGTTCTGTACAAGCACAAGGAAATAGTAGCACTGCAAAACAATACAGCTATCAGCACACTATAAACGAACAACCAATACATTTTTATCGTCTTAAAATGGTGGATAAAGATGGCAAGTTTGCATACAGCAATATTGTAAGATTAAAAGTTACTGTAAAATTTTTTGAAGCATCTGTTTACCCAACAGTTGTTACCAATGCTGCTACACTAAGCATTACTTCTAAAGAAAAAGGCAATGCAACAATTACAGTAACAAGTATGGACGGCAAAAGAATGTTGCAAAAAAATATTGTACTTATTGAAGGTAGCCAAACCATACCATTACATTTAGAAAACCTTACAAAAGGTAGCTATATAGTAAGTATAAGAGTAAATGACAGCATAGAATCTTATACTATTATTAAGCAATAAGGTTTTATAGCATCAGCCATACAAGGCATTAAGGCATAGAAGCAGCATTTTTTCAAGGGGGAAGCTTTTATGTTTTAGTGCCTTGTTTGCTTTATTTGCAGACTTTATGAAAGAAAAATTTTGTGTGTATCTGTAGTGAAGAAGAACAAAATAAGCAATGGCAAATCAACTATACATACGCATAATTTTTTTATTAACTTAATTTTTCTATGTAATATGCGGGTTATAAAAAAGCAATGATGGATAATAACATACTTACTATACAAAAATTTTATACAGCATTTCAGCAAAAAGATTATGCTACTATGAATAGCTGTTATACAGATGATATTCCTTTTCATGACCCTGTTTTTGGTATTTTATATGGTAAAGAAACCAAAGCCATGTGGCAAATGTTATGCACCAATGCCAAAGATTTTTCTTTAAAATTTGATAATATACAAACAGACGATAATGAATATTACACTTGTGAATGGGTAGCATCATATAAATTTTCTAAAACCAATAGAAGAATTGTTAATCAGTGTAAAGCATTTATGCGTATGAAAGATGGTGTAATTCTTGAACATAGCGATGCTTTTAATTATTATCGTTGGTGCAGACAAGCTTTTGGATTAATAGGGTTACTATTTGGATGGTCGGGTTTTATGCACAAAAAAATTTCGACAGGAGCAAAAAAACAACTATTTAAGTACATGAAACAGCAAGGGTTATAATACTTTACCCAAAAAAATTCTTGTATTATTCATATTTTTCTTGTGGTTATCATTATCGTTCTCTATCTTTAGTTTCCACTAAAATATATTAATTTATGAAACGATTAAACTTTTTTATTGCCGCACTCATTTTATTTGCCTCTTGCAACAATGCAAATAAAGGAGACAATGAACAGCAAAACGATACTGCTGTTAGCGAAGCATTTGTTCCTGTAGATTCTGCAACTGCCGAAAAAAATTGGCAAGAATACATGACACCAGGTGCAATACACAAAATGATGGCTTCTTGGGATGGCAAATGGAACACTACCATTACTATGTGGATGAGTGCTGATGCTACACCTATAGAAGCTACAGGTTCTTGTGTAAACAAAATGGTATTAAATGGATTGTACCAAGAAAGTGTACATACTTCTACAATGATGGGTATGCCTTTTGAAGGACATGGTGTTTTGGCTTATGACAATGCTAAAAAAACATTTGTAAGCAGTTGGATTGATAATATGGGTAGTGGTATTATGCACATGGAAGGTGCATGGAATGAAGAAACTAAAACAATAACACTTACAGGAAAAGGTGTTGACCCATCATCAGGAAAAGATTGCTCTATGAAAGAAATATATAAAATAGTAGATGATAATACACAGACTATGGAAATGTATGGACCAAGCCCTGTAGATGGAAAAGAAATGAAAATGATGGAAATGAAACTAACAAGAAGTAAATAAACTATTAAAATAGGTGATATAAGCAACATACAAAAGGAAACGTCAAATTTTCCTGAATTTTATTTGCTTTGTTTTTATACTTATATTGCACCCTCAATTTTTAAAAAAGTTATGAAAAGTACTGTAAAAAAAACAGCAGAATCTCAAACACTCAATACAACACCACTTTTTAATAAAGAAAATTATATGTGGATGTTAATTGGTGCAGCATTAATTATTATTGGCATGTTATTAATGAGTGGAGGCAAAAATCAAGACCCAAATGTTTTTGATGATAATGTTGTATATGCTGCTAAAAGAATTACAGTAGCACCCATACTTATTTTAGTAGGTTTTGTAGTAGAAATATATGCTATTTTTAAAAAATCGACAACTGTAGCTTAATATCAATACTCTTTTAAATTATGTAAGCGATGTTTTTAAACATCGCTTTTTTTATTTCACTTTTTCAATACTTATCTTCGTTGCTCTATGTTGTTTAAAGATGTAATAGGAAATAATGCAGTAAAGCAGCATTTAACAGAGATGGTGCAGCAAAATCGCTTATCTCATGCTTTGCTATTTATAGGCAAAGAGGGTAGTGGAGCATTGCCACTTGCTTTAGCATTTGCACAATTTGTTATTTGTCAGCCTACAACAGCACCAGTAGTAGAAGATTTGTTTGGGGGTATGAGTGCTATGGGCAATAGTGTTTCATTCATTCATCCAAATGATATAGAAACTACCGAAGGCTATACAAAAGCCAATCAATTAATGCATCCAGATTTGCATTTTTCTTTTCCTGTTATTTCAAAAAAAGATAAAGGAAAACCTGTTAGTGCAGATTATATAAATGAGTGGAGAGAATTTTTAAAACAATATCCTTATGGCAATGTGTATGATTGGTTGCAAAGTATTAATGTAGAAAATAAGCAAGGAAATATTAGTGCAGAAGAATGTCTTGACATTATTAAGAAACTAAACTTAAAAAGTTTTGAATCTGAATATAAAGTATTTTTAATGTGGATGCCTGAATATTTGGGAAAAGAAGGAAACAAACTTTTAAAATTAATAGAAGAACCTCCTGCCAATACATTATTTATTTTTGTTGCAGAAAGTGAAGAACAAATTTTGCCTACTATTTTAAGTAGATGTCAGTTAATAAAAGTAGCAGCACCTACCAATGAAGAAATTGAAGAGGCTTTAAAGAATAGAGCTAATGCTACACCTGAAATTGCCAAACAATTAGCTGCTATAACTGAAGGCAATTACAGAGAAGCCTTAAATTTATTACAACATGCCGATGAAGATTGGCAAGCACTTTTAAAAGATTGGCTTAAATATATTATGAGGGGTATGCTACCAGAGCAAATAAAATGGATTGAAGAAGTAAGTAAATTAGGAAGAGAAAAACAAAAGCAACTTTTAAGATATTTTAATCATATTATAGAACAAGCTATTAGAATTAGGGTTTTAAGTGCAGACAATGTTGTTTTATCAGATAGTGAAAAAGATTTTGCTCAACGATTGAATAAAATTGCTACTGTAAGCCAAATGCAAGCTATGATTGAAGAATTAGATAAAGCATCTTATTATATAGAACGTAATGCAAATAGTAAAATGTTGTTTCAAGCACTTACTATAAAGCTATACCATATTATTCAACATAAAATGATTGTTGAAATATAGACTACACAAGTAGCTTTTAAACAAATCATTTTTATTGCAAAAAAATTCGCTATAAATTTTTATCTTTGTCATTCAAACCTATTTAAAATGCTTACCAAAAAATTACTCTTAACAGTTTCTTTATTCTTTTTATTAACTTGGAATGTTTTTGCAATTAAATGGCAAACACCAGGTACTGGCGTTAATTATACTTTAGATGATTTAGTTACCAACTCATCAGGCTCTGTAACTTTTTTGAATAGTGAATATTTCATTAACGATACTATTGAAATAAAAAAGTTTGATACCCTTACACTCACCAATAATGATATAGTAAGATTTGCACCCAATACTTATTTATGGATAAATGGAGGAACTATTCTTGTCAATCCTTCTACCAATATTTTACTTACTGCACAAGATAACAATGCAGGCTTTCTGGGTGTTAGGCTTGATAGTAGCGACAATGCTTATTTTAAAAACATGACTTTTGAATATGCCGTTTCTTTCAGGTTGGTAGATTGTAGTCCCACTTTTGAAAATTGTACTTTTCAATATAATAATGTAGGCACAAGTACAAGTTTTGGTAATGGTGCTATTGCACTATTTCGTTCCAATCCTTTCTTCAATAATTGTCAGTTTTTAAATAATAGAAGAGCAGCCATACAAGGAGGTGCTAACATAAATAATGCACCAAAAATTTATAATTCAATTTTTAGTGGTAATGATACTTACAATCAAAATGTACCTCAAATAAATTTAGGAGCTACAAGTACAGCAGGAGAAGATACTGTAAAAATTATCAATAACCAAATTCTTAATGCAGGAGGCATACAAGGTGGTGGAATAGGATTTTTGCCAGTAGGTAATGTATATGCTGTTATTACAGGAAATACAATAAGAAACAATCGTTATGGTATAACATTTAATGGTGCCAATAACATCAATGCTATGGTAAGCTATAATGTAATTGATAGTAATAATATTCAAAATAATCCTGCTCTTGGAGGAAGTGGTATTTCATTTACAGGAGGTAGTGCAGGCAGCATAGGACAAAACACCATTGTTACAGGCAATATTATTAGAGCCAATCTTTGGGGTATTACTATTCAACAAAGGTCAAGACCACATATTGGCAATATCAATAATGCTGACACATCTGACAATGGCAAAAACCACTTTATCAATAATACTAATACTACAACACCAGGTATAGACTTATATAATAACAGCCCAGATGATGTAGATGCACAAAATAATTATTGGAATACAGATGAACTAAGTGCAGTAGAAGGAAAAATATTTCATAATCCAGATAATGGTTCACTTGGTGTAGTAAATTATCAGCCATTTCTTACATCTATCAATATGCCTGTAACATTAAAAAACTTTAATGCTACTTTAAAAGGTAATGAAGTGTTGCTAACATGGCAAACTACAACAGAAGAAAATACTGCTCATTTCAATATTCAAAAAAGTTTAAATGGTACAGAGTTTTATACTATTGGAACATTAAAAGCAAAAGGAAATAGCAATCAATTAGTAAATTATAGCTATACAGATAAAATTAATACAGAGAGTAACAAACATTTTTACAAACTTGCTATAGTAGATAAAGATGGTACTACAACTTATAGTAATATAAGACTCATAAACATTAGCAAAAAAGTAGCTATTAATTTTTATCCTAATCCTGCAAAAGATTATGTTGTAGTAGAAAGTAAAAATGCAAGAAATATTCAGGTATTAGATTTGAGAGGAAGAGTGCTAATTAATATGCCTGTACAAAACGACCATAATATTTTACATATTCAATCTTTAACATCTGGAAACTATATTTTAAAAGTAACCAACAGTAAAGGAGAAGAAACATCAGAAAAATTAGTAGTAAAATAAAAAACTAAATTCTAAAAAAAGAAAACTCTGTTGGGGCAAAAATTTTTAGATGATAAACAAGTGATAAAATTGTTGCAACATTAAATACTTTTCTCTTGATAGCACTCACGTTATACATTTATTGATAGTATTGACATAAAATATCTTTTAGCTGTTTATAATAGTAAGTTATTAAATTTTCTTTATCAAAGCAGAGTTCAAGAAGGTTGACGAGTATTTGCACAGGTAAAAACAGTGAATCTCTTAAACCATTGCCAATAAAATTAATTGAAACTAAAGCTGAAAGAAGCAAACACAATGAAATTGTAAAACACGTTGACCAACTTTTACAACTCAAC
>JAHBTR010000012.1 GCA_019638475.1 Chitinophagaceae bacterium
TTTTTGCCTTGTAAAATCCATTTTAATAGTTGTTCATATTTACGCATCAATGCTGGTAAAACTCTTTCTTGAAAAAAATGAATAACATCTCTTAATACATATCTTTCTATAACAGCTATTAGTGCTATAAAGATTAAGAAATTACCAAGTCCATGCCATTTGGCAAAGTTTAAGATAATACCAAAAATGATGAATGTCCAAAACCAATTAGCTTTAAAAATATCTTTTTTAGGTTTTTCATATTCTCTTCCTTCTGGTTTCATAAAACTTACAGCAAATACAGGGTTCATAATAAATGCTACAATTAATGATGCAGATAAAGTGAGAATAAGCATTACAGGTAGATAAACCATAAACTTACCAATAATTCCTTTCCACATTAATAAAGGAAAAAATGGAGCAAGTGTAGTTAATGTACCTGCTAATACTGGAATAAAAATTTCGCCTGCTGCTTCTTTTGCAGCACGTTCTATTTTTATTTTTCCATTGGCATAAATACGGTGTGTATTTTCTATAACCACAATAGCATCATCTACTATAATACCTAAACCAAATAGCAATGCAAACAATACAATGAAATTGAGTGTTACACTTGTACCTACAATAAAATCTGCTACAGGTAAAAATAAAAATGCAACAAATATGGATAGTGGTACACTTAATGCTACAAAAAAAGCATTGTTTACACCCATGAAAAACATGAGTATAATGAGTACCAATATAAATCCAATAATAATTGTATTAATTAATTCGTGAAATGAAGTAGCTGTTTGTTTGCTTTGGTCTCCTGTAATAACAACTTTTAATTTATTGTGTGGAGGCAATGAACCATTGTCTTGCATTTCTGCAACAGTGCTTTTTACTTTTTCGGCAGTGTTGATTAAATTTTCGCCACTACGTTTTATAATGTTTAGTGTAATTACATTTTTACCATCTAAACGAGCATAGCTTTCTGTTTCTTTAACAGTATCTACAATTTCTGCAACATCTCTTAAATAAACTGCACCACCTTGTAAGTTTTTTACTACAATGTTTTGCATATCTAATGTAGAAGCAAATTGTCCTTTTATACGAAGGGTTCTCTTCATTTTACTAACTTCTACTAAGCCAGCACTAATATCTCTATTCTCATAACTAATAGCATTACTAATGTCTGTAAAAGAAAGTTTTGCTGCCTGCATTTTAAAAGGGTCAACATTAATTTGAATTTCTCTTTCTGGTGCACCAACAATATCAGCTCTATTTATTTCTGATAGTTCTTCAAACTTGTCTTGCATTTTGTCTGCATATTTTTTTAATGTCATACCATCATAATCGCCACTAATATTTACATACATAATGGGCATTTCACTAAAATCAAATTCTTGAACATTTGGTTGAGAGGTTAAATCATTGGGCAAGTCTGTTTGTGCTTTGTCTAAAGCATCTTTTACTTTTTGCTTAGCAATTTCTGTTTTTACATCTGTATCAAATTCTACAATAATTAAACTAAAATCTTGCTGAGAAATGCTTTCAATTTTTTTTACTTTAGCTCCGCTAATTCCTTTTAGTTGTTTTTCAATTGGACGAGTTACTAAGTTCTCCATATCTTTTGGAGAGTTACCAAAATATACTGTAGTAACACTAATAGTTGGTACTACAATATCTGGAAATTGTTCTTTTGGTAGCGTATTAAATTTGATAATTCCATATAATGAAATTAGAATAGTAACAATATAAATAGTGGTTCTATTATCAATAGCCCAACTGGTGGGTTTGAATTGTTTAAACTTATTAGATAAAGATTCTAATGATTTGAATGATTGCATGATTATATTTATTTAGATATATAGTTGTTGTTGGTAAATCGTTTAAACTCAAGACTGTCTTTTCCAAAATTTATCAATAAACCAATAGATAAATTGAAGGCAGTTAGATAATTAATAATTTGATTTAGATGAGATGCTTCAAAATTTGAAATAGCTTTTAATTCTATCAATACTTTATTGTCTATTACAAAATCAACTCTTCTTTTACCGATTAATTTTTCTTCGTAATAAACAGGATATTCAACTTCTCTTTGATGATGTAATGAAATTTTATTTAGTTCTATTTCTAAAGCTCTTTGATAAATATATTCAGGAAAGCCTTTACCAAGTGTTCTATGCACTTTCATAGCACAACCAATAATTGCTTCTGTAATATCTGAATATTTATATTCTGGCTTTATCATAATAGAATTATTTCAATCACAAAATCATTTCAATCATTTTACATCATCTGTTCTTAGTAATTGCCCTTCATAAATGTTTTGATAGCCGTCTGTAATTAATTTATCTCCTACAGTTAAGCCTGATTTTACTTCTATTAAATCATTGTAAAATTCACCTACAACTATTGATTTTTTTTGAGCTATAAGTTTTCCATTTTCAGCAACTGCTACAAAAACATATTTACC
>JAHBTR010000002.1 GCA_019638475.1 Chitinophagaceae bacterium
CAATGCAGCTACCAAAGGTTCAGCAAGATTTAGTGTAATGTTCAACAGAACAATACAACCTGAATATGTCAATAACATGATTAAGATGTATCCTAATCCTGCTAACAAGCAAGTAACATTACAATTACCTCAAACAGCAGACAATAATATTGTTTACAATATTAAGGTAACTGATTTGGCTGGTAAAATAGTTATGCAGCAAAAAGCAAATGGAGGTACACATCAATTAAGTATAGACAGATTAACTACTGGTACTTACTTTGTAGAAATTATAGACAGCAAAGGAAAGAGAAGTACGGAGAAATTAATTAAGAATTAAGAAGTATAAATTATGAGTTTGAGTGTTCCAATGTTTGATTGTTCAAGCGTTGGAACATTCAAACATTCAAACTTGTGAATTTGCAAACTTGTGAACTTTTTAAACTTATAAAAATTATGAAAAACAATTTGTATAAATTAATTAGCACATTATTATTAGCAGCAGGTGTAGGTTATGGTGCAAAGAAAGTAAGAGATTTGAATAAATTGAAAAATAAAAACAACGATACAACTGTAGAGTAATATTTTTTCTTTTTCATTTTTTTTCATACTTCATTTGTAATTCTTGCCACAAGGGTGCTCATATTATTTTGCTCTTGCTGACTTCTGTTATCATAGTTGATTGTTTTCAGGTATCATTATATGAAAATAATTTTTCTATTTATAATTTTATAGGATAATACTTTTACCGCATTATACTATCTTAAAATGGTAACAGAGCCTGACAGAACAGGTACTAATTTATTGTGAGTATTAATGATATAGTAGTATGTTCCTATGGGTACAGGTTTATTGTTATAACTTCCATTCCAAGGTGTACTATATCCTTTGGAGTGAAAAATAATATGTCCGTTTCTATTAAAAACATCTACAGTACAATTAGTAAAAGAAGATAACCCAGGTATTTCCCATATATCATTAACACCATCTCCATTGGGAGAGAAAGCATTGGGAACAACAATTTTTTCTAAAACAGTAATGATAGTTTTATCGTTTGCAATACAACCACCTTGTGTGGTTACTTTTAGGTTGTAAATTGTTGTTGCAAGTGGTGTAGCTATGGGGCTTATAATATTGTTGGCACTAAGTTTATAGTTGGGTGTCCATAAATAAGATGTAATATTACCTGTACTGTTTGCATTTAGCTGAACACTGCTTCCTGAAAATATTGTTGTATCTGGTATGGTAGTTAATGTTGGTATTTCATCTGCTGTTATCTTTATAATATTAGATGATGCAGGAACAGTACAGGGTAAACTGCTTATTATTGTACAACGTACAGCATCATTATTATCTAAACTGTTGGTGCTAAATGTGTTTTGATGATTACCTGCGTTATTATTATTTATAGTCCATTGATAAGAAGGTGAAGTGCCTGCATGGGTTGTTGAAGACGTAAAATAAACATTATCGCCTTTACAAATAATACTATCGTTGGTAGTAATATGTATGGTGGGTACAATGTTTGGGTGTACGGTTATAGTAACATTATTAGAATTAGCTGTTGCATTGGTTACACAAGATAAATTACTTGTTAATATACAACTTACAATATCACCGTTGGTTAAATGGGCATTGCTGTAAGTAGAAGCATTACCACCTACATTATTACCATTTAATAGCCATTGATAAGAAGGATTTGTACCGCCATTGATGGGAGTTGCAGTAAAAACTACATTGGTGTCTTTACAAATAGTAGTGTTGTTGGCAGTAATGGAAATGGCAGGTGTAACGTTTGGTGTTACACTCATTACAATAGTATCTCTTGCAGTAGTAATAAAAGCACAAGTAGCATTACTTGTTAAGATGCAAATAACAGTATCATTATTGTTTAGTGAAGAGGTTGTATAAGTATTGCTGTTTGTGCCAACATTGTTGCCATTTATTTTCCATTGATATGTTGGATTTAAACCACCATTGGTAGTAGTTGCAGTAAACGTAACACCTGTATTAGCACAAATATTATTTGCAGAGGCAGTAATATTAATAGTTGGAGTGCAAGGTGCTACCCCTAATTTTACAATCCAAAAATCAGAACTACCATGATTGCCGTTAACATATCCATTATTAGAACCAGCACGACCTGCAACAATATATCCTCCATCCATTGTTTGTTGTATAGCGGTTGCATCTTCTATACTAGGGCCACCCAAACATTTTTGCCATTCAATACTACCACTATCATCTAATTTTACTATCCAATAATCGCCACTACCATTATTTCCGTTAGCATCACCATCATTTGAATCAGTACGACCTGTAATAATGTATCCTCCATCAGTAGTTTGTTGTATTGATGTAGCATATTCGGCATCAGAACCACCTAAACATTTTTGCCATTCAATATTGCCACTATCATCTAATTTTACTATCCAATAATCGCTACTACCATTATTTCCATTAACATCACTATCATTTGAAGTAGTTTGACCAGCAACAATATATCCACCATTAATAGTTTGTTGTATTGAATATGCTATTTCCCCCAAAGAGCCACCTAAGCATTTTTGCCATTCAATATTCCCCAAAGTATTCAATTTTACTATCCAACAATCAGTATTACCGTGATTACCGCTTACATCTCCATTATTTGAGTTCGAATGACCAGCAACAATATATCCCCCGTCAGTAGTTTGTTGTATTGAGTAAGCATAATCAGATGCACTCCCACCTAAACATTTTTGCCATTCAATATTCCCCAAAGCATCTAATTTTACTATCCAGTAATCAGGATTACCGTGATTACCGCTTACATCTCCATTATTTGAGTTCGAATGACCAGCAACAATATATCCCCCATCAGTAGTTTGTTGTATTGAATAAGCATAATCATAGCCTGAACCACCTAAACATTTTTGCCATTCAATATTGCCCAAAGCACCTAATTTCACTATCCAATAATCATTATAACCGTGATTACCGGTTACGTCACCATCGTTTGAATAAGTTTCGCCAGCAACAATATATCCCCCATCAGTAGTTTGTTGTATAGAATTGGCAACCTCGTAATTAGAGCCACCTAAACATTTTTGCCATTCAATATTACCCAAAGCACCTAATTTCACTATCCAATAATCTCCAGAGCCATGATTACTATTTACATCACCATCGTTTGAAAAAGTTTCACCGGCAACAATATATCCTCCATCAATAGTTTGTTTTATGTCGTATGCGTAGTCAAATCCACTTCCTCCATAACACTTAGCCCATTCTATGGCAGGTGCGGTTGTTTGAGCAAATACAGTTTTTTCAATAGTAAATGTCCATAAAAAAAGCAGCAGTAGGTATGTAAATAATTTTTGCACAGATTCATTTGCTTTTGCAGCTACAATATTACAAAAAATATACAGCAGAGCAGTGCTGTTTGCTTATTTTTGCAAACATTAAATTGCTGTGTAACAGACCTATAAGGTTTTTAAAACCTTATAGGTCTGTTCTTACATAAAGTACAAAGAATGAACAATCCTACAAGATATTTAATTACAAGTGCATTGCCTTATGCCAATGGATTAAAACATATAGGGCATTTAGCAGGTGCTTATTTACCTGCTGATATTTATGTGCGTTATTTAAAAGCTCAAAAACGTGATGTGCTATTTGTATGTGGAAGTGATGAACATGGCACAGCCATTCCTATTCAGGCAATGAAAGAAGGCACTACACCACAAGCAATTATTGATAAATATCATCCTATTATAGAACAGAATTTTAAAGATTTAGGTATTGCTTTTGATATTTATCACAGAACATCTGCACCAATACATCATACAACTGCACAAGAGTTTTTTACTGTTTTAAATAATCATGGAGATTTAGAAATTAAAGAGAGTGAACAATATTATGATGAAGAAGCAAAAACATTTTTGGCAGATAGATTTATAAAAGGTACTTGCCCTAATTGTAGTTATGACAATGCTTTTGGCGACCAATGCGAAAAATGCGGTAAAAGTTTAAGTCCCGAAGAATTAATCAATCCTGTATCTACATTAAGCGGTCAGCCACCTGTAAAAAAAGCTACCAAGCATTGGTATTTGCCCTTGAACAAGCATGAAGATTTTTTACGTGAATGGGTTTTGAAAAATCATAAAGATGACTGGCGTGCCAATGTGGTTGGCTCAGTGAAAAGTTGGGTTGATGCAGGTTTGCAACCAAGAGCAGTAACAAGAGATTTGGATTGGGGTATCAAAGTTCCACAGTCCATAGACCATAGACCACAGACCACAGAATCTGATAAAAATTCAGGTTCTGCTGTGGACAATGGACTGTCGTCTATTGACCAAAACAAGGTATTGTATGTTTGGTTTGATGCTCCTATTGGTTATATATCTGCTACCAAACAATGGGCTTTGGATAATGATAAAGATTGGAAACCTTACTGGTATAATGATGATACTAAATTGGTGCATTTTATAGGAAAAGATAATATTGTTTTTCATGCAATCATTTTTCCTGTGATGTTGAAATTGCATGGCAATATTTTACCTGACAATGTTCCGAGCAATGAGTTTATGAATTTGGAAGGCGACAAAATGAGTACCAGCCGTGGGTGGAGTATTGAAATGGAAGATTATATTAATGATTGGATAAAAAAAGATAATGGTGGAGAAAGTATGGCAGATGTGTTGCGTTATTATTTAACAGCCATTGCACCCGAAACAAAAGACAGTGAATTTACTTGGAAAGGTTTTCAAGATGCTAATAATAGTGAGTTGGTAAGCATTTTGGGCAATTATGTAAACAGAACTTTTGTATTAATGCACAAATTATGTGGCGGCAAAGTGCCACCTTTTCATAATGATTTGATAGACGATACAGATAAACAACTGATTATTGATATAGCCAACGCTAAAGCAAAAATTGAAAACTTATTAGAAGGATATAAGTTTCGTGATGCACAATTTGAAGTGATTGATTTGGCAAGAAAAGGAAATCAATATTTACAAAAGAAAGAGCCTTGGAAAGCCTCTCTAAATTCCTCCAAAGAAAGAACTGATAATTGTTTGCATTTGTGTTTACAGTTGTGTGCTAATTTGGCTATTTTAATCAATCCGTTTTTACCTTTTACAGCAAAGAAAATGTTGTACATGATGAAAGTGGTAGATAAAATGTTGGATTGGGAAAATGCAGGTAGTGTAAAGTTGCTAAGTGTGGGTTATAGTTTACGTGAGCCGCAATTATTATTCAGGAAAATTGAAGATGAGGAAATAAATATTCAAATAGAAAAACTAAAAGCCTCCCTAAATCCCTCCAAAGGAGGGACTTTAGAAACTTCAACTTCTAAGGTTGTTTCTAAAAATGAGGTTGCTTCTAAGAACCCTCCTTTGGAGGGCAGGGAGGCTATTCAGTTTGATGATTTTGCAAAAATAGACTTACGCATAGGAACTATTATTGCTGCTGAAAAAGTAGAAAAAGCAGATAAACTTTTAAAGTTAGAAGTTGATTTGGGCTTTGAAAAAAGAACCATTATTTCTGGCATTGCTTTACATTATACACCAGCAGAAATTATAGGCAAACAAGTTACAGTTGTTTGCAATCTTGCACCTCGTAAAATGCGTGGTATAGAAAGTAATGGAATGATTTTAATGGCAGAAGACAAAGCAGGTAAATTATACTTTGTAAATCCTGATAATACTATAGATGCAGGAAGTACAGTAAGTTAATGCTTTATACTAACTATACTTATAAAGTTTCTTTCAACCATTTAAAAAATTCTGATTGCCATATAAAAGCATTTTGGTCTTTTAGCACCCAATGGTTTTCATTGGGAAAATAAAGTAATTTGCTTTTTATGCCTAATAGTTGTGCAGCTTGAAAAGCAGCTAATCCTTGACCTGGTGGCACACGATAATCTTTTCCTCCTTGAATAATCAATATTGGAGCATCCCATTTTTTTACATGATTAACAGGGTTAAATTCATTATAAGATTTTTGTGTAGTAGGGTCATTATCCCAATAAGCACCTCCTAAATCATGATTTACAAAAAACATTTCTTCGGTAGTACCATACATTGCTCTCCAATCAAAAATTCCATCATGTGCTATAAAAGTTTTAAAGCGTTTGTTATGAATACCTGCTAAATAAAAAGCAGAATAACCACCAAAACTGGCACCTATACAACCCAAGCGTTCTTTATCTACAAAAGATTCTTTAGCCATTTCATCTATAGCGGTTAAATAATCTTTCATCACTTGTCCACCATAATCTTTACTAATTTCTGCGTTCCATTGTACACCATGCCCTGGCATACCTCTTCTGTTAGGTGCTACAATGATATAACCATTAGCAGCCATTAACTGAAAATTCCAACGAAAAGAATAGAACTGTGTTAATGCAGATTGTGGACCACCTTGACAATATAATAAAGTTGGATATTTTTTGTTAGGGTCAAAATCTGGAGGATAAATAACCCATACTAACATTTTTTTGCCATCTGTTGTAGTCATGTAGCGTTTTTCTGTTCTGCTAAGTTTTACAGTATTATAAGCTGCATCATTGACACTTGTTAGTTGTTTTAGTAAATTATTTTTTATATCTAATGTATAAATTTCATTAGCATGATTCATGTCTGTACGTGTTAGTACTAATGTATTGTCAGCTTGTCCAACTAAACTATTTATATCAAAATTTCCATAAGTAATTTGTTTTACTAAAGGCATTTTTTTAGTAAGCCCTGGGTAATCTACTTCAAATAATTGTTGTGTACCATCGGTAGCTGCAATAAAATAAATTTTGCTTCCATCATTACTCCATAAAAAACTATTTACAGTGCCATCCCATGCTGCTGTTAAATTTATTTTTACATCACCATTCATTACAATAATATCATTTTTAGCTGCTTCATTACCATCTTCTTTCATACTTAAAAATGCAAGTACCCCTTTAGATGAAAAGGAAGGGTTTATATCATATCCCATCATTCCTTCAGTAATATTGTTGGTTTGTTTAGTAGCTATATCATAAGCATAAATATCAGTATTGGTGCTTAGTGCATATTCTTTACCATATTTCTTTTTGGTTACATACAATACTTGTTTTCCATCGGGGCTTATTAAAAAATCTTCTTCGCCACCAAATGGTTTTTGAGGACAATCATAAGGTTCATTCAACATTACATCTACACTATCTATTACTTTATTATCTTTTAATGTATATAATATTACATGACCAAAATAACCATCTTCCCAAGTGTCCCAATGACGATAGTTTAAATCATCAATTATTAAAACATCTGATGTTGTTTTTTCTGGGTAATAATCTGCTCCTGTAATTTTCTTTACTTTAACCTCTTTGCTCACAACTGTATATTTACCATCTGCCGAAGTATGTACATTATCATCCAGTAGTTCTTTTGTATTGTGTATTTCAGTAGCATTGCCTCCTATTATTGGAATACTATATTTTTTTACAATAGGTTTATTTTCACTTGCATCATAAGTACGCACACTATACACTACTGCTTTTTTATCTTTTGTAATTCCTAAAGGGCTAACTCTTCCAAGTTGTAAGAGTTTTTCAATAGTCATATTCTGTGCATGTAAAGTGTATGTACATGCAATAAGCGATAATAGAATAATTGTTTTTTTCATTTGTATAAATTATAAATAAAAAATAAAATTCGTATAACAGATAGTCAAAGCTAAAGTTTTTAAGTATATAATACCGAAGTGAAATAGATTGGGAGTATAATATTTTTTTCAGAAAGCCTTGCTTTTTACTCCACTTTTGTATCAAGACAAAATTTACTACCATACAAAAAGTAAAAACAATAAGTTGGTAGTCATTCTAAGCCAGCATACTACCACTAAAAATTTCTAATAAAAAATTTGCAAATTGTTGTCTAAGTAGTTAACTTTGTAAAGTGGAAGCTATAAGACAAGTTGTTGCCTATAAACGATATTTTTTGGACTTTTATGAAGACCAGACAGACGATATGCAGAGGAAAATTGAATGGACTTTAAATCTGTTACGAACTATTGATAGAGTGCCTAAGAAATATTTTGACCATATAACAGGAACTGATGGGCTATTTGAAGTTAGAGTAGAACTTGGAAGTAATATTTTTAGAATATTCGCCTTCTTTGATAAAGGAAATTTAATTGTATTGGGCAATGGCTTTCAGAAGAAAACACAAAAGACACCTAAAATTGAAATTGAAAAAGCATTAAAAATAAAAGCAGAATATGAAAACGAAAAAAGGAAATAACATTACTACTCTTGATGAAATTCTTGATAAGAAATATGGTAAACGAGGAGCAAAAAAGAGAGAGCAATGGGAACAAGAATTTGAGGCTTTTCAGCTTGGCGTTTTGCTTGAAGAAGCAAGACTTAAACTTGGATTAACACAGGAAGAACTTGCTGATAAATGTGGAACTAATAAATCTTACATTTCAAGAATTGAGAATAATGCAAGCGACATTAGACTTTCAACTTTAATGAAAATTATTCAGACAGGATTTGGTGGACGTCTAAAATTGACTTTACAACTCTGATGCTTGTAACATAAAGTTAAAAAGCCAGCCTCTTGAAATTCAGTAATGTATGTAAACAATAATATTACCTTAATACCATTTGCCTGTCAGCATCTAATCTTAATAAAATAAAAATAAGTATAGTAAAAGTTAGTAGCGAAGAACCTCCATAACTAACCAATGGCAATGGAATACCAATGATAGGAAATAAACCAATGGTCATGCAAATATTGACAGTGATATGAAAAAATAAAATACTTACTACACTATAAGCATATACACGACTAAAAGTACTTCGTTGCCTTTCTGCTATACGAACAATACGAAATAACAGCAGCAAATAAATCATTAAAAAAGTAAAACAACCTACAAAACCAAATGCTTCGCCTAAGGAAGTAAAAATAAAATCTGTATGTTGTTCTGGTACATATTTACCTCTTGTTTGTGTTCCTTTTAAAACACCTTTACCCAATAAGCCTCCAGAGCCTATGGCTATTTTACTTTGACGTACATTATAATCATCTGGCTTTCTAACAGCTTTGGTAGGATTGGCTATTGTGTGTTTATTTTGAGAGCAATCATAATCTTTGCCCACCATACTATATACACGGGTACTTTGATAACATTTCAATACATTATTAAAAAGATAAGGAACAGCAAACCTTTGTATGCCAACACATACAGCCCAAATAACAATGATATAGGTTAGTATTTTTTTTTGTTTTTTTATTTGTTTGCGAAGTATGTATATAATGCATAATGCTAATGCTGTAAGTATAAGAGCCAATGTATTAGGCTCTAATAGTAGTGTAGCAATTACTAATGCAGCAAATGAAAATCCAACAATTAGTATAATAGATGGTAAACCTTCTCTATACATAACCATAAAAAAAGAAGCATATACTAATGCAAGTCCTGTTTCTTGTTGAGCAATAGATAATACTGCAGGAATTAAAGCAATAGCTGCACCAATGGCTTGTGATTTTAGTTTAGTAAAATCTGTTTCTTGATTAGATAAAAATTTTGCTAATGCTAATGCTGTAAATATTTTACAAAGTTCGGCTGGTTGTAAATTAAATCCTCCACCCAATCTAATCCAACTTTTGCTTCCATTAATATTATCTCCTATTACAAAAGTTGCCAACATAAGCAATATACCAAAGGCATAAAATAAATTAGCAAATGCTGTAAATATTTTACTATCGCTTAATAATATAAATGTAGCTGCTATAATACATAATCCTGTAAAAAATAATTGTCTGCTATAATTGGTTTTGCCACTTAAAAAACTTTGTACAATATCTTCATTGGGATTATACTCTACCATGAAAATGCAAAAAATACCTATGGCTACCAATATAGCATATAACCAAACTATTAAATAGTCTGTTTTTTGAGATGCCCTCATGCTATGGTATTGATGACTCATGGTAATGTGCTATCTTTCTTTTTCTTTTTATCGTTCGTATTATTAAGCATTGGTGTTTGCTTTATCATATTGTTTTCTCTTTTATCATCATCACTTTTTCTATTAGGTTCTGCTTCTGGGTCAAAAGTAGTTTTTATGTTATTGGTAGTATCTGTTTCTATATCGTGTCTTTGTTCCATTTCTTTTTCTTTTTCTCTTTCTTTTACTGCTCTTATAGAATCTTTTCTATAATACCATTTTTTTATAGCAGCAGGTATTAAATCTATTGTAGAAAACTCTTCAGCACGTTTAGCACTTGCAGTTGTTAAGGTATCGTTCAAATATTTTTCCATTAATAGGGTAGCTACAGGACCAGCCCAAGTGCCTCCATATCCAGAATTTTCTACTACTACAGATATGGCAATAGTAGGATTATCTTTAGGAGCAAATGCTGTAAAAACAGCATGGTTTTTTCCATGAGGGTTTTGTGCTGTACCTGTTTTGGCACAATACTTATGACCTGGAACTTTTAAAAAAGATGCAGTACCATAAATTGTTACATCTTCCATTCCATCTTGTATTATTTTATATGTACTATCTGCTACATGTGTTACTTCATGTTTTAGTCTATATTTTGCTAAGTAGGCAGTATCATCTATTGTTTCATTTTCTATACTATCTACAATATGTGGTGTGTAATAATAACCTCTGTTGGCAATAATACACATCAAATTAGCAAGTTGCAATGGTGTAGCAGTCATTCTATCTTGTCCAATACCTAATGTAAGAATATTGCAACTTTTCCAACGTGCAAAACCCCCAAAGTCTTTATTGTATCTGCTTGTATCGGGAATACTTGCTTTTGCTTCGCCTGGTAAATCTATTCCTAAAGGAACACCTAAACCAAAAGTATTCATGTATTCTTTCCATTTTAAATAACCTTGTTGAGGATTGGCATAAGCAGGATTATCTACAGCCATTCTAAATACATGCACAAAATATGAGTTGCAAGAGTAGGCAATGGCTCTTCTTAAATCTGAAGCATGCCCACCACCAGCATGTGTACAACGTACAGGTTTGCCACAATTTACATAAGCACCAAAACAATTAAAACCATAAGTTGGTGTTATCAAGCCTTCATCTAATGCTACTAAACCACCCAAAGGTTTAAATGTAGAACCTGGTGGGTATTGACCTTTAATAGCTCTGTTTAATAATGGTCTGGCTGTATCTAATAAAAATTTACCAAAATTTCTTCTTCTGGAAGAACCTATTAATGAATTAGGATTATAACTTGGACTTGTAGCCATAGCAATTACACTACCTGTTTTGGGGTTTATGGCTACTGCACTACCTATTTTATTTTGTAAAAGTTTTTCTGCTAATTGTTGCACTTCTATATCAATACTTGTATAAAGATTTCTACCAGCAATAGCAGTAGTATCAAATGCTCCTTTTTCAAAACTTCCTTGTAGTCTTCCTCTGTTATCTCTTATAAAACGTTTAATGCCACGTTGTCCCATCAATACTTTTTCATACGTTCTTTCTAAACCGTTTAATCCTGTATAATCGCCCATTTCATAACCTTCACCTCTATATTTTCTAAGAAAGGCTGTATCTACTTCTCCTAAATATCCTAAAATAGCTGCTGCTGTGTTGTAAGGATAATTTCTTATGCTGCGTTCTTGCAATATAAAGCCAGGGAATTTGTAAATATTCTCATTTAGCTTGGCATATAATTCTGGTGAAAGTAATGGTTCAAAAACACTGGATTTTACAGATGTATTTTTAATAATAGCTGTAACAATTCTTTTTCTGTATTCTGCTGTGTCTATATTTAATAGTTTACAAAGCTCTATTTTATCAGTAGCTTTTGCATCTGATGGTATAACCATTAAATCATACATAATAGTATTTTCTAAAATGGCTCTTTGTTTTCTGTCAAAAATAATTCCTCTGTCTGGATAAATTACTTTACGATAGATGGCATTATTATCTGCCATTATTCTGTATTTAGAAGAAAATATTTGAAGGTTTACAAGTTGTCCTGTAATAATAGCAAATATTACTACAAAAATAATTTGTATAACCCTGCTTTTACTTTGATGATATACAGACATATATTATGAATAACAAGTATTAACTATTAATGCAAATTTGGAGATTGTATATTGATGAAACAATAATGTAGCGTTAAAAAGTTATTCATACTTGTTAGCAAGTATATAAGAACTTACTTTATTATCTTTTTTACCATCTTCCAATCTTTATCAGTTTTTAGCTGTATAATGTATAAACCTTTACTATAATTGGCAAATGGTATTTTTAAAGATTCGCTAATAGAATTGATAACAAATTCTTTTGTAAACAATAATTGCCCCAAAGCATTGTATAACTGTATTTGTATTTTTCTGGCTACAGGTGTTTTAAAACCTATATTCAAATAATTACTTACAGGATTAGGATATATTAATACATCATCTATTGTAGCATCAATGGGTGTTGTTTTAATGGTTGTGTTATTCTTACTGATGAGTTGTTTACCTACATCTATCAATACTGTATCTGCTGCAAAGCCAATATCTGCCCATGTTTCAGCGCCATTGCTATTGCATTGTACAAGTATGGTTTTTTGTTGTGTAGCATTTTTAAAAGTGAGTGGTAAAAGTATTTTAAAGAATGGTACAGAGCTATGAGAGGTTGTTTGGTTTATTTTAATTTTAGCCCAGTTATCATTATTCTCACTCCAAGTTACTTGAAAAGAAGGATACCCTTCACCATAAATCCATTGATTAAAAAACCAAGACATATCTTGCTTTGTTACAGCTTCTACATGGTGTATAAAATCAGCAGTTTTAGCAAAACCATATTGCAAATTAGGGTCATTAAGATATTGTTTTATAGCTGTAAAAAAAGCACTATCGCCAATGGTAAATCTTAACATACGAAGTACATAGGCTGCTTTGTTATAGCTAAGTCTGCCATTAAAAATAGTACCAATGCTTGAAGTATCTTTTGCAAAAACAGAACCATCTGCTATGCTAACAATATCGTTCAAATGTGCTGTAAGTATAGACTTGAATGTAGTAGTATCAAAATTTTCAAAATAATAATTTGCACAAAAAGTAGCAAAACCTTCATTAAGCCAAATATCTTGCCAACTGCCACAGGTTATTTTATCTCCAAACCATTGATGAGCCAATTCGTGTGCAATAAGATTTTTATCTGGTGCAGTAATAAAGCTATTTGTTTGATGCTCCATACCACCACCCCAACCAAATTGTGTATGACCATATTGCTCTTGAATAAAAGGATAATCACCAAATGTTTCATGAAAAAGTTGCATAGCATTTTTTGTGGTTTCGGTGGCTGTTTGAAAGTTTGCAACACTTTCAGGATATACATAAGACTTGAATGGCATTGAAATATTTCCTAACTGAATATTTTCATTAATAACCGAAAAATTGGTTACAGAAAAAGCTATTAAGTAAGAAGCTATTGGATAACGATGTTTAAAAAAGGTAGTTGTTTGTCCAGCATTGGTTTGTTCATATTGCAACACACCATTGGCAGTTGCTTTATACATAGATGGATGAATAATAAATATGTCTATGCTATCTATTTTATTGTCTAATCCATTTCTGCAAGGAAACCAATCTTGACTGCCATAAGGTTCACTCAATGTCCAAATTACTGGAATATTATTGTGTGTAGTTTGTACAAAAGAATTAAAACCACTGGTGCTTGGCACACCTTTATAATAAATAGTTACAGAATCTTTTTGTAAAGTATTGATGGTGGTATTGAACAAAATTGCTAACGCATTATTACTTTGTTGTTGAAAGTTGATAGATTGATGTCTGAATAGAATACTATCTACTATAAGTTGATTGCTTAAATCTAATACTATATTATTATTAGTAGTAAGTGAAGTAAAATATATAGTAGCAATGCCTTCTATAAAACGAATAGCAGGGTTTACTTTCCAAACAAATCTGCTATAATAAATACTAAAATTATCTGATGCTTGAGAGGTTTGGTTTGTATTAATTCTGGAAGCATACGCTTTTTGCTCAATAGCAGCAATGTCTAAAAAGTCTTTACAATTTGTCTGCTGAGCAGTTATTTTTAAAGTAGTTAGCAGTAATAAAAGTAATACAATATTTTTCACCATATAAAGTTAAGGACTAATACCGAAAGCATATTAGTATAATGCACAACAAAGAGAATAAGCAAAGAAGATATAATGGTATGTAAAAAAATAATCAACTATTTCCAATTCATTATGTTTAATCTTTCTGTACAAAAATTTATTTCATTTTCATCGTTGCTACACACAATTACTAATTTTTCTGAACAATATTTTTTTATTAGTTCATAATATAATTGAAACCCTGCTTTGTCTAAATTAGTACAAGGCTCATCTAATAAAATAATGGGTGTTTGTGTAAAAACAGCTTGTGCTAATTTTACTCTTTGTTTCATACCAGATGAGTAATAACGCATTTGTTTTTGAGCAGCTTTTTCTAAACCAACAATTTGTATAATTTCTTGAATAGGTAAAACTAATTGTTTAAAAGCATGATGAAATTGTAGAAATTCTGTTGCAGTCATTTCTTCAATCAAATCTATATAAGGTGCTACAATAGCTATTTGGGTATAAATATTTTCTGCTGTATAGTGCTGATTATTTTGATATAAAATAGTTCCTTCACTTATGTTCATACTTCCTGCAATTACTTGTAGTAAAGTGCTTTTTCCACTACCATTAGCACCTGTAATAGCATATACATTATTTGCATAAAATGTATAAGATAAATTTTTAAAAATCCATTCTCTATTAAATCTTTTACCTATACTATTTAATTGAATTTGCATAATACTGTAAAGATAAGTGTGCAGCCATTAAAAGTATTTATCAATAATGAATGTATGTAAAAAATAGCATCTAAAAAAAAGAGCAGTCCATAAAAAGACTGCTCTGGTATATATATATGGAGGGTTAGAATTTTTTATTGGTGATAATCTTTTTTAGCATAAGCTGCTTCTTCTGCTTCATATTCTTTGTCATAGGCTTTAATAATTGCTTTTACCAATCTATGTCTTACTACATCTTCTTCATTTAGTTCTACATGTGCAATGCCATCTATATTTTTTAAAATACGCATAGCTTTATCTAATCCACTTCTTTGGTTTCTTGGTAAATCAATTTGTGTAGGGTCGCCTGTAATAATGGCTTTTGCATTTGCTCCTATACGTGTTAAAAACATTTTTAATTGTAGGTCATTTGTATTTTGAGCTTCATCTAAAATAATAAAAGCATTGTCCAATGTTCTACCTCTCATATAAGCCAATGGTGCTATTTCTATGGTCCTTGTACTCATGTAATAACCCAATTTGTCAGCAGGTATCATATCATCTAAAGCATCATACAATGGTCTTAAATAGGGGTCAATTTTTTCTTTTAAATCACCTGGTAAAAAACCAAGACTTTCACCAGCTTCTACAGCAGGTCTTGTTAGAATAATTTTTTTAACAATTTTATTTTTTAATGCTCTTACAGCCAATGCTACTGCAGTATATGTTTTTCCTGTTCCTGCTGGTCCTATAGCAAAAACTATATCATTTTTATCGGCAGCTTGAACCATTTTTTTCTGATTGGCTGTTCTGGCTCTTACAGTTTTGCCATTAGGTCCAAAAACAAGAATGTCATTAGGATTTCTGTCCACAAAATTGTCTATTGTTTCTGCATCATCGCCTCCTAATATTTGTTCAAAATAATTTTCGCTTAAATGTCCATTTCTTTCTAAATACTGCACAATTAAATTTATTTTTTCTTTAGCAGTATCTATTTGTTCTGGTGCTCCACTAAGTTTTATTTGTGTGCCTCTTGATAATATTTTCAGTAGTGGAAATTTTTTCTTTAATAAATCAAGTTTGCCATTGTTTACACCAAAAAATTCAATAGGATTAATGGAGTTGAGGTTAATGATTGTTTCTGTCAAGGTTTACTATTTTAGTTTTCTAATAATTTTTTAAAACGTACTAACTATTCCAAACCAAATTTAATTTTAATCACCTTATCAAACCAATATTTAATTATACACAGTTGTGGAAAGTTGTTTTATTAAAAGGAAGCTGAAAGAAAAAAATGCTTGTATTTATTATTTTAAAATTTAGGACAACGAATACTTTTTTCTGTATTAGGTCTGTGATTGTATATTAAAGAAATTTCTAAGCCACCTTTTTTTTGACTGGCTGTTTTTAATGAAGAAGTATTTACATCATAAGTAAATCCAAATCTAAAATCATTATACTCTAATCCTATATATGGTATTATAGCATCTTTTAAACGCATCCATGCACCTGCATAAAAGCTGGTGGTTTTTTCTTCTTGTGCACCACTTATATTAAATTCTACTGCACCTCCTAATATAGTTTCTTGTGCACCACCTTGAAAACTTTGTAAAGCACTTACATGCAAAGTAGTATTATCACTCATTTCAAAATAACCACCACCATGAATTGTGGTACGCATATTTAGCAAATAGTTTGCTCCTTTAAAACTTTGTTTTGGTCTTGATACATGATACAAACTTACACCTGCATAATAATAATTTTTATCGCTACTACTACCTGAATATAAAACTCCTGCATTTACATCTATATAATTTGATTTTAGTCCAGATGGATTATTAAATACTTCAGATGTAACACCTGTAAAACCAGCAGAAGTTAATTGGTCTTCAAATTTTAAGTTAGAAGTATTGACAAGCATATTGGCATATACTACCTGAAAGCCTACACCTATTTGGTTGTAACCATCTTCGTCCAATGCTTTGTGATAAGCTGTAGATAAACCTGCATAATTAAATTTTACTGCACCATTAGCGCTATTATCTGTATAGCCCATTAAACCTACACCCCAAGCATCTGTATAGGAAAGTTTATTTTTTAAAATTTGAAAATCTACAGAACCTGTAGATGTGATAAATGCTTTATTAATTTCGGGCCACTGATTTCTATAATTGCCTGTAACTCTAAAAGAGCCATTAAATTTTCCTGTATAGGCAGGATTAAGTGTTAATGGCGATGCAAAGAATTGTGAAAAATGAGGGTCTTGTGCAAAAGCATCTGCCAATAATACAATGCAAAATATAGTGGTAAAAAATTTCTTCATGTAAAAAATAAAGTGCCGAATGTATAACAAATAGTGTAAAAAAAAGTAAGTGAAAATGAATTTTAACTTATGTGGTAACTTATTAAAGTTATCATGTATTTATGCTTGTGTTTTAGAGCCATAAGCCAAATCACCTGCATCGCCCAAACCTGGTACAATATATCCTTTAGCTGTTAATTCATCATCAATATCGCCACACCAAATTTTAATGTCATTGCCACATTCACGTTTTATAAATTCTATGCCTACTGTACTGGCAATAGCACAAACTATATGTATTTTAGCAGGTTTCCAATCTGCTTGTAAAATAGCAATGGTTTTTACTAAAGATGCTCCTGTAGCAAGCATGGGGTCGCTTATAATAACTGTTCTTCCTTCTAATGATGGGCAGCTAACATATTCTAAACTTATTTCAAAACTTCCATCTCTATGGTGTTTTCTGTAAGCAGAAATAAAAGCATTATCGGCTTTGTCAAAATAATTTAGCATACCATTGTGCAATGGTAATCCTGCTCTTAAAATAGTAGCTAATACAGGTTGCTCTTTTAATATTTTGCTGCTATGAATACCTAATGGTGTTTGTGTTTCTATTTCTTCATAAGCAAGTTCTTTACTTATTTCATAAGCTGCAATTTCGCCAATGCGTTCTAAGTTTCTACGAAAACGCATTCTGTCGTTTTGTACATTCACATCTCTTAGTTCACTTATCCAGTTACTTACAAGGCTGTGATTGTTGCAAAGGTTTATAACCATACATATACTTTTAAAAGGGCTTCAAAGCTAATTGTTAATTGCTAAAAATGTAATTTTTTTTTGCATTGAGTTTAATATTTTTTTTAGATAATATTATTTTACCAGATGTTGTATTTGGTTTTTAAAGTGAATTAGTTCTTATACGAATTTGATTTCTACAATAGACCATTCTTTTTTCGTATAATGCCGATGCTATAGTTGTTTAGATCAATTTCATTGGTCTATTACAAATATGCTTTCGGCATTATGAAAGAATAATAAAAAAAATCTACTTGTTTTTTTTGAACTGATTATTTGCTTGTTATTGTGCTGTATCTTAGCAGCATAAACCCCCATGTGTGCTTAAAGAAATTATTATAGCTATTCAGTCATATTTTAAAGCTCATCATTTTATACGCAAACACAAATTGTGGAAGTGGATTATTATACCTGGTATTATTTATGCACTATTGTTTGTTATTGGTATGTATTTTTTTGGACAAACTGCTAATGGTTTTATAGAATGGTTGAAAGGATTGCTGCAAAATACTATTAATAAAATTGATAGTAGTATGATTAGTTTTATCATTACACTAAGTGGGTTTATGCTTTGGGTAATGCTGATGTTGTTGTACTTTTCTTTTTTTAAATATATTTTTCTTATTGTTGGCTCTCCAGTATTTGCCTATTTAAGCGAAAAAACTGCCTCTATTTTAGAAGGAAAAAATCTTCCATTTAATTTTTCTCAATTATTGAAAGATATAGTAAGAGGTATTCGTATTTCATTGAGAAATATTATATGGCAAACAGTCTATTTATTTAGCATTTTACTATTAAGCATGATTCCTATAATTGGTTGGTTTACTCCTGTACTTGCTTTATTAGTAGAGTGTTATTATTATGGTTTTTCTATGCTTGATTATAGTATGGAACGTAATAAACAATCAGTAAGTGCCAGTATTTTTTATATCAATAATCATAAAGGATTGGCAGTTGGTAATGGAATTGTTTTTTATGCAATGCACTTTTTGCCCATTGTAGGTTGGGTTTTAGCACCTGCTTATGCTGTAGTAGCTGCCACACTTAGTTTATATGATGCAAGAGTGAAAGAATAATTTTTTACTTCCACCAATGAATAATGGTTTGTGTAAAATTATCTATGGCATCAAAATCGCTTAATGTATAACAAGCTATCATAAAAAATACAATACCATACAAAGCTCCCCAAATATGTGCAGAGTGATTAATATTGTCGGCACCTTTTTTGGCTAATTGCCAAGATATTAATAAATATAAAGGAGCAAAGATGAACCCTGGTATAAATGGTGGCAAAATAAAAATACCAATTTTGGCTGTAGGAAAAAGAAACATACCAACAAATACAACTGCAGATACTGCACCAGATGCTCCTAAACTTCTGTAATAAACATCATTTTTGTGTTTGAAATAAGTGGGTAATAAACAAATTATTAAAGCACTAAAGTATAATAATAAGTATAAAATATTTCCTTTGGTATGAAATATGTATTGAAAATTATTTTCTACTGCTTCGCCAAACATATATAGTGAAAGCATGTTGAATGCAAGATGCACCAAATCGGCATGAATAAAACCACAAGTAATAAAACGATACCATTGATTTTGTTCTGTAATAGCAGGAGGATAAAAGATTAAATCATTGACAATTTTTTGATTATTAAAAGCACTAAAAGAAATAGCTGCTGTAATAATAATAATGATAAGTGTAATGCTCATATAACAAATGTAGTTAATTAACTATGATGATATTTTTCGTTTTTTAAAATAGTACAAGCTCTGTATAATTGTTCTGCTAAAATTAAACGAACCAACATGTGAGGAAATACAAGTTGAGATAAACTCCAAACCAAGTTAGCTCTTTTAAACAAAGCATCATCTGTGCCAAAAGCACCGCCAATTAAAAAAATAATATTTTTTGTGCTGACATTGGCTTGTTGTTGTAAAAAATTAGCTAATTGTTCAGATGTCATTTGTTTGCCTCGTTCATCTAATAGTACTAAAAAATCGTCTTTGTTTAGTAAAGAAAATATGGTTTGCGCCTCAGCTTTTTTGGTTAATTGTTCATTTAAAGAGGCAGCATTTTTGGGTGGTGCAATTATTTTCCATTCTGCTGAAAAATATTTGTTGATACGTGTTGTAAAATCTGCAACACCTTCTTTAATGTAGTGTTCATGCTGTTTTCCGATACTCCAAAGTTGTATTTTCATTTGTATTATTCAAATAAATTGTTAATCACTTTTCTTTAATGTAAAACCAATAGTTACAATAGCTATATCATCCATTTTTACAGGTGTGCTTCTTGTTAAAGTGTCTTTATTTTTTGGAAAAAGATTGTCCATCACTTTTTCTAAAGGTTGTGTATTTGTATTATTACTTCTTACTCTACTATTCATAAAAGAAGGTCTTAAATCTATTGGATATGGAGAAAAAATAACTTTCAAAAATTCTTTTCCTGTCATACTTGTTTCATCTGTAAACATATCTATTGTTTTTTCTTGCCCTTTTCTTAAAGAGTAGTCTGCATCACTTGCATTTCTCATAGTATCGGGTACTAAAACTTTTACATCATTATCTGGCAATAAATCTAAAATAGTATAGTACAAAACACCATTGTAATTACTTTTTATTTTTAATGCAAAACTATCTTTAGGATAAAAAGTCATTTCGTTATCGTTATCCATTTTTTTGTATGAAATAATAGATACTTCTACCAACGAAGCTAAGCTGCCTCCATCTTGCATTTTACGCAAGTATTCTACCCTCATTCCTTTCTTTATTTTTTCTAACATATCTTCTAAATTGCTCATGCTCAAAGTGTCATTTTCTGCTATAGAAGTTGTGTATCTTATACTATCATTTCTTTCTATTAATTGTAAAGTATAAGCACCATTTTGCTGTTGAATATTAATAGTATAATCTGGATTATTATTGACAGAAAGAAAAGATTGAGGCTGTAAAAACTGACTAATTTGTTTGGTCAATTTATTTTGTTTAGCATTACTCTGTATAAGATAAGAAGCAGCAATAGCACCATAATATTGAGATGCTACTTTTACTTCATAATTCGTTTTAGGTAAAAGTTTTTTATCTGCTACACATATACTTTGAAAATTGCTAACCTCTTTTACTACAGCTGTACAATACAAGCCTTCATTGCCAAGTTCATATACATTTAATGTAGTGCCTTCGTGCAAGTTGTTATACAAACCTCTTTGAATAATAAAAGTAGAGTCGTTAAAATTATATTCTTTATTGTTAAAACGCATTTCAACTGCAATAACTTCTTTCAATGGAACATATTTGTTCCCAAAAACTTCTAATGCACCATTGCCTTCAAACATGGGTATTTGTGTAGGGTCTTTTGCTTGTATATCCGCTTTTATTTTATCAAACAACAATCTGTAATTACAATTAGCAGGAAGGTTTGTAATGCTTTTGGCAAAAGCAAAAGATAATGAACCAACATTTTTTCCATTATCATCTACTGTTTCTCTATTTGGTTGGTTAGGGCTGCTACCACTAAATACTACAAGGCTACCCATATTTTTTTGCATACTTGTTAAAAAGCCAGTTTCTGCTTTGCCTAAAACTAATGTTTTATTGGGCTTGTAACTTAAACTTTGACAAGGCTCTGGCACACCACGAACGATGCCTGCACTTCTTGTTGCAGTGCCTGAATGACAAGCATCTAACACAACTACAATACTACCTTTTGCTCCTACTTTTTTGCGGATATTATTTAATTTTTCTTCTAACAAATCATCTCTAAAATGTTTTTGCCCATGATAATCTACTAAATCCCATTTTCCTTTTGCATCATAAGGTATTAAGGCTTCATCATAACCATCAGCTTCATCTAAATAGCCATCATTGGGGTCATCTTGTATTTGTTGTCCATGACCAGAAAAATGAAAATATACAATATCGCCAGCCATAGCTTTATCTGCTAAAGCATTAAGGGCTTTAACCATTCCATCTTTGGTAGCTTGCTCATTGACTAAAGTTTTAATATTTTTTTCTTCAAAACCATTTTTTATGAGTGCATCTTTAATATGTACTAAATCGTTTTCAGAACTTAAATTTTTCCAATCACGTTGTCCAGGTGGATATTTTCCTATTGCTACAATTAAGGCAATTTTTTTTTGAGCAAATAATATATTGCTGCTTAACATTATTGTACTGATGAATAAAAATTTTAACCACTTCATAGTATCATGCTTTTAGGATAATCAAATGTAACTTATTTATAAATATGCTTCTTTCTAAAAAGGTTAGTTTTATCTTTACTTTTACAATTCAATAATGTATGGCTTTGTAGTACAATGGATAGTACAAGAGTTTCCGAAGCTCCAGATTCAGGTTCGATTCCTGACAAAGCCACTTTATTATAATAATAAAAAGAGCAAAACAAACCTATCAGCATAATTTTTCATTGGTTACATACAGAATAAAATACTTTGAAAGTATCTTTCTTTACAAATATTTTATCAGCGGTTTTTCTTTACTATAATTTTTTACTACTTTTCCAACTTATAAAAAATGAATACTATGACTAACAAACGCATTATTATGCTTATTGCTATGGTTTTTATGTTTGCTACACTTCATGCACAACAGAAAGCCAACTATCGTTTAGCCTCAAAATTTTCTCCTAAGAAAATAAACAAAATGGTTTTTTCTTTAAATGTAGATGCTCATTGGCTAAAAAATGGAGATAAATTTTGGTATGTATATGAAACTACTGAAGGAAAAAAATGGTATATAGTAGATGCAGCTAAAGGAGAAAAAAAATTATTATTTGACAATGAAAAAATGGCTGCCGAAATAACCAAAATTGTAAAAGACCCTTTTGATGCACAACATTTAGGCTTAGATAGTATGCGTTTTATAGGTGATGAAACTTTATTGCAATTTGAAGTAAAAAGCACCGAAGAAGTTGAAAAAAAAGACACTACAAAAAAAGATAATAAAGATGCTAAACCTACCAAAGAAAAAAAGACCTTTTATTTTGAATACAACATCAATACTGGTCAATTAACTGAATTGGTAGATTTTAAAAAACCAAAACGTAAACCAATGTGGGCAAATATTTCTCCAGATGGTAATACAATAGTTTTTGGTAAGCATTTTAATTTATATTATATGGATAAAGCCAATTATGAAAAGGCTTTGCTAAATGAAGAAGACAGTACTATTGTAGAGCATCAATTAACAGAAGATGGAGTAGAATATTTTGCATATTATGGAGGAGGTGCTTATAGTGGTAATGGAGAAAATAATGTGGACAAAGAAAAAAATAAAGACAAGCGTAAACCTGCTTTTGCATTATGGAGTCCAGATAGTAAATATTTTTCTATAACCAAAACCGATGCAAGAAAAGTAAAAGAATTATGGGTTATCAATAGCATTAGCGACCCACGCCCTACTATTGAAACTTATAAATATTGGATGCCTGGTGAAAAAGAAAGCCCTATAGATTATTTAATGCTTTTTGATATGGCTACTAAAAAAGGGAAAGAAATAAATGTAAGTAGTTTTAAAGACCAAGACATAAGCACATGGAGCAAACCATCATTAGCCAATACAAGAGATGACGATTTTAGACCATTTATTTGGTTAGGCACTAATACACAATTTTATTTTAGTAGAACAAGTAGAGATTTAAAACGTATAGACCAATGTATGTATGATATTAATGCAGATAGTGTAAGAGTCATTATACCTGAACGTTTAAATACTTATGTAGAAGTAAGAAGACCTGGTATTGTAAATAATGGCAAAGAAATTATTGAATGGAGTGAAAGAGATGGTTGGGGACATTTTTATTTATATGATGAAAATGGAAAATTAAAAAACCAAATTACCAGTGGTGCATGGCATTGTGAAAACATTGTAAATATTGATGAGAAAAAAAGAGTACTTTATTTTACAGCCAATGGAAAAGAAAAAAATGAAAATCCATATTACGAACATTTATATAAAATAAATTTTGATGGTAGTGGTTTAAAATTGTTGAATGATGGAGACTATCATCATACTGTCAGTATGAATGATAATAAAAGTTTTTTTGTTAATAATTTTTCAAGAGTAAATACTACACCAAAATCTGTATTGTACAATGCAGATGGCAAAAAAATAATGGATTTAGAAACTGCCGATTTGAGTTCTCTTTTTGCAGCAGGTTATCAATTTCCTGAAACATTTAAAGTAAAAGCAGATGATGGTATAACAGATTTATATGGTGTAATGTACAAACCTTTTGATTTTGACAGTACCAAAAAATATCCATTGATAGAGTATGTGTATCCTGGTCCACAAACAGAAGCTGTGAATACAAGTTTTAATAGAAGTATGGATAGAGTAGATAGATTAGCACAATTAGGTTTTATTGTTGTAACAGTTGGCAATAGAGGAGGTCATCCATCAAGAAGTAAATGGTATCATAATTATGGCTATGGTAATTTAAGAGATTACGGATTGGCTGATAAAAAAGCTACAGCAGAACAATTGGCAGATAGATTTACTTTTATTGATATAGATAAAGTAGGTATTCATGGGCATAGTGGTGGTGGTTTTATGAGTACTGCTGCTATGTTAGTTTATCCCGATTTTTTTAAAGTGGCAGTAAGCAATGCAGGTAATCATGATAACAGTATTTACAATAGATGGTGGAGTGAAAAACATCATGGTGTAAAAGAAACCATTAGTGCAAAAGGCGATACAACTTTTACTTATAGCATTGATAAAAATCCAGATGTAGCAAAAAACCTTAAAGGAAGATTATTATTAATTCATGGAGAAATAGATAATAATGTACATCCTGCCAATACCATGAGAGTAGTTAATGCTTTAATAAAAGCCAACAAACGTTTTGATATGTTATTATTGCCTACACAGCGTCATGGCTTTGGTAATATGACAGAATATTGGTTTTGGAAAACTGCAGATTATTTTAGTTATTGGTTAATGGGAGATACATCTGAACGTACTGTTGATATAGAAGAAATAAACAGAGAAGTAGAAAAGAAGCGATAACAAATACATGTTTTTTTTCATCAAAAAGCCCTGTATATATGGGGCTTTTTTGTTGTACTATTTTGATAAATACTTTATTGGTGGCTGTGCTTTTTTTATTAGTAGAAATTACGACTACAAGTCATGCAAAACTTTTATTCTGTTCAATAGTTTTAATATTGTTTCGTTTTCAATCATTTTCTTTATTAAACCATCAGAAAATCTTTCTTGTCGTATGATAACTGCAAGGCTTTGTATTATTGCTCTTCACTTAAACTATTAAACCATTCATTATTTTTTTCATAATTCTTTTTCAGGTCGTCCATTATATTGTAAAAGTCAGACTCCATAAAATCATTGATTGCACTATTGTAGCAGTATGGCATCATTGTTAATGGCTCTGTTTGCAATTCATACAAGGGTTTTTCATTTTCAAATCTTTGTATAAAACCTATGAGTTGTGTAGCAGTTTGCTTATCCATTTTCTATCAATTTTATTTCACTCTGTGTTAAATCGTAAAGCTCATAAATTATTTGATTGATTTTGCTTTCTGCGTATTCAATTCTATTTTTTAGTTGTTCAATTCTATTGGGCAAAGTTTCAGTTTGTAAGTCTTTATTAAGTTGTAGAAGTTGCTCAACGTGTTTTACAATTTCATTGTGCTTTTGTTTATCTGATTTATTACTCAAATCTATTTTTGGAAATGGAATTTTAGACGTTGTTGTACTGTCAAAGTGCATTGTTCTAATTGCATTTGCAAATACAAAACGATAGGTGTACCAACTCGTAATTTTTGAATTTAATATACCTAATAAACATTTATCTGAAATTTCAGAAATATTTATTAGTTGATTTACCGTGTCAAGTATTACATAATTTTCAGCCACCTCCTTATTTGCAATAGTTGCAGTTATCTGTATTCTCGGAATTGGATTTTGAATATGTGCTACAATATTTTGAACAAGTAAACTATTTGGAATGATAAGGGAATTCGGGAACTCTTTTATATCCGTTTTATTTACAAAATTGATATTTTGATTAATGTAGAATCGTTGAACTTGCTTACCACCTAAAACTTTATAATAACCTTTTTCTCTTAATTGCTTTTGAAACATTCCCCCTCTTTTGTTTATCAAAAAATCATTCAATTTTCTGTTAGAGTTTAGTAGCTTTTTTGCTATTGTAATTTCCTTGCTATTTACACCATTAAGAATAAAATCAAAATCACGGCAAAGTTTTTTGTCAATATCTCCAATTTCAATGATTTCTGTGTCTTTACGAATACATGAAAGGAAAGTTTTTGTTTGCTTTCCATTTTCGCTAATGTAAATACTCATTTCAAGTTTTACATCTTTCCAAACTTTAGAACAATCTACAATCGTATTAATATCATTCAATAAAATATCCCTTGTTTTTGCCCAATTAGACGCGTAAGTAAAAGATTTAGGAATTATAAAGCCATTCAGTCCATTTTTATGAAGTAATTTTTTTGATTGTATCATAAAAAGAGCTGCTGTATCTGTATTTCCAATATTGTATTTTTTTAGACAATAGGATTGAACTTCTTTTGATAATTCTGCACCATAAGGAGGATTTCCTATTATACAATCAAAACCACCTTTTACTGCACTACCTTTTACGCCATACTGCATTGTTGGTTCAGAAACGGCTTGGCTTATTCTTTCTTCCAACTCTGTTGTATATTCTATTACTTTTTTTGCATGGTATTTTACTTTTTTTGCCAAATGGTTTAAGGTTTCTTTTTCAGTTGCTTCTACATTTCTATTAAACACTTCAGGAAATGCTTTTTGCCAAGAGAAAGGTTTTACTTTTCGTTCTTCGCCAAAATCTAATTCATTGTCGTAATAATCTAAGTCAATTAAAGAGTTGCCACTTTTAATGTTGTTATCAAGTGTTGGCAATACTCTTTCATGAAAAAGTTTTAGCTGTGTGGCAATGCTGGCTTCGGTTTCACCTTCCATACATTTTAACAGCAACGAAAGTTTTGTAACTTCAACAGCATTGGCATCTAAATCAACACCATAAATATTGTTTAGTAAAATGCGTTTCTTTTCGGCAGTTGTTAGGTTGCCTTCTGGTGTTAATGGATTGTCTTTATTGCCTTTGCTTGGCTTACCATTTTTGCTATAATAATCTTTATGATAGTTTAAAAGAAATTGATAAGCCCCAATAAGAAAACTACCACTTCCACAAGCAGGGTCACAAATTTTTATGTTACTTATTTCTTGGGGTGTGAGTGGTGAGCCTGTTGAACCATCAATTAGGTTGCCTACTGTATTTTTTACAATGTAATCAACAATGTATTGAGGTGTATAATAAACGCCACCTGCTTTTCTTACTTCTGGTTTTTCTTCAATAACAGCTTTGCCATTTTTTGAAAGCGAAATTGTTTTGCCTAAAAATTGTTCATAAGCACTTCCTAAAATTTCAACACTTAAAACAGAAAATTCATAAGGACAAACAGGGTAATAAAGTTCGCTAATAATATTTTTGATAACCTTATTATCAATAACAATATTGCTACTTGTTTTATCTTTCTTAAAATCAAAAAGCCCTGAATTATATTTTTGGTCGGCTGTGTAAAATAGTTTTAATAGATTTTGATAATAGTCGCCACTTTTAATGGCATCTTGTAAAGTAGCATAAGGCTCAATACTTCTATCTTCTGCAATGCGTAAAAAAATAATTCTGTCAATAATATGCTGAACAACAAAATTAAGTTCATCTTCTTCAATGTGGTTTCGTAATGCAATGTTTAAAGCAAGTTGTTTTCGCCATTCATCAAGCGATAGCAAAAATTCACTATCAACAGTGGTTGTGCCTTTTTTATTTTTGTTGCTTAAAGCAAACTTGTCAAAACTGCCTTTAAGAACCCTTTCTTTACTAAAAGTTTCCCAAAGAAAATCAAACTCGTTGAGGTAATCTGTATAAGTAAAATATTTTATTCTGCCATTACTTGCTTTGTCTGTAAGGTTTGGTTTTTTTGTACAATCGTAAATGGCAAATTCTTCAAAGTCAGTAATAATGCTAATAGGCAGTTTTGCTGTCCATCCATAACGCCTTAGTTGATAAGCAGGAGAAATATCGTCTTTAACAGAAACACTTGGCTTTTTTGCTTCTACAAAAAATAGCCTTCTATCGCCGTATTTAAAAGAATAATCTGGTGCTTTGGTTTGTCCAGCAATTTTTAATTTGTCTTCGTGTATTACTTCTCTATAACTTTCGGCAAAGCCTTGTTCATTGTCAGTATCCCAGCCAAGAGCTTTGAAAAAAGGATTGATGAAATCAATACGAGTGAGTGTTTCATTATAGTCTTGTCGTCTATAAAATTCTTTTTGTTCGTCAAAGCGTTTAACTAATGCCGATATTTTTTTGTATGCTTCGTCTTTAGCAGTCATGCCTATTATTTATGATGACACTATTAGGGTCGGGTGTAAAAATTTATTAAAATATCTTGTTTGCTATTGAATGAAATAATGCTATCCCGATAGCCTTGACATCAACTCTCAAATATACACAACTTTACCAAGTTGTATTATTTTTTTAGTTGAAATTACCCCCATGATAGCTTTGTGTGTTAGCCTATGGGACATAGGCTTTTTTCTGTAACGAATGTAAGTTTTTTCTAATGTACAAAAGCTAATAAGGAGAAGAATTTTAATTAGTTGTTTCGTGAAGACACGAAACAAGGCATCAGCGGTAAGAAAAATATTTTTAGAATAAGATAAACTACAATGTACAATATTCAACTATCAATGTACAATATTCAACTATCAATATTCAATATTCAACATATAAAATTCAACATTCAACATAATAATAAGCTACTTCCTGCTGTAATTAGGGGCTTCTTTGGTTATATCTATATCGTGTGCATGGCTTTCTTTCATACCAGCATTGGTAATTTTTACAAAAGTGGCATTTTGTAAAGCAGCAATATTTTTTGCACCACAATAACCCATACCTGCCCTTAAACCTCCTACATATTGATATACTATTTCACTTAAATTTCCTTTAAAAGCTACCCTGCCTTCTATACCTTCTGGTACAAACTTTTTTATATCATCTTCTACATCTTGAAAATATCTATCACCACTTCCTTGACTCATAGCTCCTAAACTTCCCATTCCTCTATAAGCCTTAAACTTACGACCTTCATAAATAATGGTTTCGCCAGGGCTTTCTTCTACACCTGCAAATACACTACCCATCATTACAGCATTTGCACCTGCTGCTAAGGCTTTTACCATATCGCCTGTATAACGAATGCCTCCATCTGCAATTACTGGAATATTTTTTTTCTTTAAAGCATTGCTTGTTTGCATAATGGCTGTAAGCTGTGGTACACCAGCACCTGCTACAATACGTGTAGTACAAATACTGCCTGGTCCAATACCTACTTTTACACAATCTGCACCTGCATTGGCTAAAGCCAAAGCCCCATCAGCAGTAGCTACATTGCCTGCAATAATTTGTAAGTTTTTGAAATTTTTTCTCAATGCTTTTAAGGCTTCTATAACGCCTTTGCTATGTCCATGAGCACTATCTAATGTTACTACATCTACACCAACATTCATGAGTGCTTCGGCACGTTGCATTAAATCGTTGGTAATGCCTAAAGCTGCACCAACCAATAAACGACCATAGCTATCTTTTACACCATTTGGATGATTGGTAAGTTGCATAATATCTCTATAAGTTATTAGCCCTACTAATTTTCTTTGCTTATTAATTACAGGCAATTTTTCAATTTTAAATTTGCGTAAAATATTTTCTGCCTTTTTAAAATCTGTTCCTTCGGGTGCTGTAATTAATTTTTCTTTGGTCATTACTTCTATCACTTTACGTTTTTTATCTGTTTCAAAACGTAAATCTCTGTTGGTAAGAATGCCTTCTAATTTTCCATTTTTATCAATAATAGGAATGCCACCTATTCTATTTTCTTTCATTAGTTTTAGAGCATCGCCTATAGTAGCTTGTGTGCTTAATGTTACAGGGTCTATAATCATTCCACTCTCACTTCTTTTTACTTTTCTTACATGTTCTGTTTGCTTTTCTATGCTCATATTTTTATGCAAAATGCCTATACCACCTTCTCTTGCAAGAGCAATAGCAAGATTGGCTTCTGTAACAGTATCCATAGCAGCAGAAAGCATAGGAATATTTAATACTATATTTTTTGTAAGATGAGATTGAATGTTTACTTCTCTTGGTAATACTTGGCTATATGCTGGCATTAGCAGTACATCATCAAATGTTAATCCATCAATAAATGTACGATGAGAAGTGTTTGCAGAACGAGGAGTTTTTATTGTTGCCATGTGCAAAATTAACAGCATAGCCAATATGTAACAAATGAAGTTTCTATTTTTTTTGAAGTAATGTTTATTCTTCTACTAACATAATACCTGTTTTGGTAAAATTTATTTTGTGTTGTTTGTATAAAGAGCCAGTAGTCATTTTAAAAGTCTTTTTACTCATTCCAAAGAAATGGTACACATCTTCTGGAGCACTTTTATCATGGTAAGGTAAGTAACCATTATTTTCTTTTAAAAGCCTAATAATTTTTTGTCCTTTATCTTCTATTTTTTTATAACCAGCTTTGCCTAATACAATATCTATTTTATTGTCTTCTCTTATTGTTTTTACAAAGCCTTTAAGGTTATTGCCAATTTCAAGGTTTTGAAAAACCTGATTGTTGTGAATTAATCCCAAATGAATGTTGTTGATAATACAACTATAACCAATATCTGTTTGTCTGTAAATGGTAATATTTACTTCGTCCATTTCTTTTACAGTAAGGTGTTCATTGTTTAAATACCTGTCTATTTTTTCTGTAGCAGCTATACGACCTGTTTGTGTATCAATATAAATTTTTACTAGATACCATCCATCTTTTCTCATACCTATTTTTTGTTGAGATTTTGCTACAAACAAATCTTTCATTAAACCCCAATCTAAAAAAGCACCTGCCGATGTAGTGCTAACACATTTTAATAAAACAATATCATCTACAACACCTTTTGGTTGTTGTGTTGTAGCAATTAATCTGTTATCGCTATCATGATAAATAAATACAACTACTTCGTCTCCAATAGCTGCATTGTTAGGAGCAAAACGTTTGGGTAAAAGAATACCTTCTTTACCATCGTCTAAATAAAAACCAAAATCTACTTTTCGGTTGATGGTTAGTGTATTAAACTTTCCTACTTGAATCATTGTTGATGAATATATAAAACGAAATTAGGTATTAACATCATTAATATTGATGATTACTGAATATTATTATTGTTACATTTGATTTTGAAAAAATTATTGTTATGACAAACTCTTATTTAAGCAGTATTATAAAACTTTTTGAATATTATAAATCTTTGGGCGAAAAAACATTTGAACAATTAAATGATGAAGATTTGTTTTGGATGTATAATGAAAACTCTAACAGCATTGCAATTATTGTAAAACATTTATGGGGCAATATGCTCTCACGTTGGACAGATTTTTTAACAACTGATGGAGAAAAAGAATGGAGAGAAAGAGATGCAGAGTTTGATAATGATGTTTCAAACAGAAAAGAATTGATAGATAAATGGAATGAAGGTTGGACTTGTTTGTTTACTGCATTAAATAGTTTACAAGAAACAGATTTGCAAAAAATTGTTTATATAAGAAAAGAAGCACATAGTGTTACAGATGCTATAAATAGGCAGTTTGCTCATTATGCTTATCATGTAGGGCAAATTGTTTTTCTTGGAAAGATGATACAAAATAATCAGTGGAATAGTTTATCAATACCAGCTAAAAAAAGGTAGGAAATTTCTCTCTACCTTTTTTATAAAATTATTTTCCTTACTTCTTATACATTATTTCATAATATTCGTGTGCCATTCTATTGCTGTTAAATTGTACACGAACATCATTCATGCCATTTTTTACTAATTTTCTCCAAGCATCTTTATCTTCATAATACAATGGTATAATTTGGTTTTCAAGCATATCGTATATTTTATACAAATCGTATTGGTCTTGTTCGTGTGTATTCATGTTATCATAATCTGCTTTAGGTACTACAAAACTGTTGATACCTTGTTTTGCAAATTCAGGAATCCATCCATCATCTGTACTAAAATTTACAGCACCATTCATTGCTGCTGTAATGCCACTTGTGCCACTTGCTTCTCGTGGTACACGAGGATTGTTTAACCACAAATCAGCACCTTGTTTTAATCTACGACTAAGCAATAATTCATAACCTATGAGTACAGAAACATTTTTATATTTTTTGCTTAAATATACCAATTCATTAAACTGTGAAATAGCTGGATAGTCAGCAGGATAAGGTTTTCCAGCCCAAATAATTTGTACAGGATATTTTTTATTGTTCACTATTTTTTCAAAACGTTCTATATCGTGTGTTATTAAATCTGCACGTTTATAACCTGCTAATCTTCTTGCCCAAACTATTGTAAGCACATTGGTATCAAACAATTTTCCTGTTTGGTCTGCAACAGTTTCAAATGCTCTTTTTTTCAAGTATTGTTTTCTATCATCAATGCCCCAATCATTGTTGGCATCTAAATGTCTGTACAAAGGTTCATCTGCCCAATAAGTAAAATTTTGTGCATTGGTTATAGATGCAATAGGGCAAATGCCTGTGTATTTACTCCACATTTTATTGCTTACTAATCCATGAAGTTGCGATACACTATTGGCTTTTCTGGCAAATCTTAATGCTACTAAAGAGTGGTTAAATTGATCATCTTCTAAGCCTGTTAATCTTTTTACTTCATCTATACTTAATCCACAGAAATAGCTCATTTTTTGGCATAAATAAATATCGTGTTTTTCATTGCCTGCTTCTTCGGGTGTGTGTGTTGTAAAAACCAAATGTTGTTTTAAAAGTTCTACACTTTTATATTTATTGGTTAGTAAATAAAAAGCTGCTGATATGCCATGTGCTTCATTTAAGTGATATACATCTGGATTAAAATTTAATTCTTCTAACAACTTAGCACCACCAACACCCAATAAAATAAACTGAGCTACTTTGGTAGAAACATTGGCATCGTACAAACGATGTGTGATGGTTTGAGATACATAATCATTTTCGGGCAAATCGGTACTTAACAAAAACAATGGTGCACTATTAAATGTTTTTGGGTTTAAGTACCAAGCCTTTATCCAAACGGGCGTTTCATGAATATTTATTTGAAATACTATACCTGTATCTTCCAGAAAATGATAATTTTTTTCTAACCATACGGGTTGCAATGTTTGGTCTTGATTTCTTGTTTGGTCGTAATAACCATATTTCCATAAAATGCCAATACCAATCATATTTTGTTGAAGTTCATAAGCACTGCGTAAATGAGAGCCTGCTAAAAAACCTAAACCACCACTATATATTTTTAAGGGTTGATGTATGGCAAACTCCATTGAAAAATAAGCTACTTTGGTTGCATACTGTTCACTAATCTGATAAGGAACTTGAAAATTTCTAAAATTCATAATTGTTTTTCGTTTATATTAATCTTTTCTATTTTTTATTGTAAATAATAAGAAAGCTATAAAAGTAATGAAACAGCAAAAGCATTGAAGAAGTTATACAGCATTGTTGAAAAAAAGTGGGTATAAAAATTCCCTGCAAAAGGTTGCAAGGAATTTTTTGTATAAGAATATTTAATAAATATTTACTCTGCCCAACTCATTACATAATTTTCATTTTCTATTGCTAATGCTTCTTTGGTAAGCATAAGAGGATGAAAAGTATCTATCATTACTGCTAATTCAGGGGTTTCTTTTTTGCCTAAACTTTTTTCTATAGCACCTGGCTGTGGACCATGAGGAATACCAGCAGGATGTAGTGTTAGCATACCTCTTGTTACATTTTTTCTGCTCATAAATTCCCCATCTACATAATACAATAATTCATCACTATCTATATTGCTATGATGATAAGGAGCAGGCACAGCTTGAGGATGATAGTCATACATTCTTGGTACAAAACTGCATATAACAAAATTGTGTCCTTCAAAAGTTTGGTGTACCGGTGGTGGTTGATGCACTCTACCTGTAATGGGTTCAAAATTATGAATACTGAAAATGTAAGGATAACAACAACCATCCCAACCTACTACATCAAATGGATGATTTGAATAGTGCAATCCATACATCACATTTTTTTTCTTTGTTTTAATTAAAAAATCTCCTTGCTTATCTATGGTTGTTAAATTTTCTGGTACTCTTATATCTCTTTCACAAAAAGGTGAATGTTCTAATAGCTGACCATAATTGCTCATATAACGTTTAGGGTAACGTACAGGACTAAAACTTTCTGTAATTAATAATCGGTTATTGCTGTCGTTAAAAGTAATTTGATAAATAGTACCTCTTGGAATAACTATATAATCGCCATAAGAAAATGTTAGTTCGCCATATTGTGTTAAAAGTTTACCACTTCCTTCATGTATAAAAATAACTTCATCTCCATCTGCATTTTTATAAAAATAATCTGTCATGCTTTGTTGAGGTGCAGCTAATACTACATGGCAATCATTGTTTACTAAAATGGGTGTTCTACTTTGTAAAAAATCAGCAGTAGGTTTTATATTAAATCCTTCAAAGCTGCGATGTTTCAACATTTTTTCTTCTGCTATATTGGGTGCTACACTAAAGGGTTCATCTGTTTTAATAATTTGTGTAGGCGGATGACAATGGTATAAAATAGAATAATCATTGCTAAAACCTTCTGTAGAAACTAATTGCTCTTGATATAAAGAGCCATCGGGTTTTCTAAATTGTATATGGCGTTTGTGTGGAATATTTCCCACTCTTTGATAATGAGGCATAATATTTTTTTTATAAATTAAATTGAAATAATTGGTTACAAGAAAAAATCTTACACTTCTGATAGTTCAAGTGTAGCCAACAGAAAAACATATTTCCATTTACGTTTATCTATCCAGTAAATAAAATTTCTTTTTAGAGGCATAGGGCAAATATATTGATAATTATAGAATGTTATTTATCTTTCATACAATTACATTTGCAACAATTATGACAAATTTTTTAGATACATATAGACATAAAGGTTTAAGAAAGCAATTAACCAATACTTTAAAAGAAAAAGGCATTACAGACGAAAATGTTTTGAATGCTATTAATCATATACCTCGTCATTTTTTTTTAGATTCTGCTTTTGATGAAATAGCTTATGAAGACAGGGCTTTTCCAATAGGTGATGGGCAAACCATTTCTCAACCATATACAGTAGCTTATCAAACACAATTATTGAAAATTAAAAAGAATGATAAAGTTTTAGAAATAGGTACAGGAAGTGTATATCAGGCAACAGTTTTAGCAGAAATGGGAGCTTGGGTTTTTACCATAGAAAGGCAAAAAAATTTATTTGAAAAAAATAAGAAATTTTATTTTAGAAATAAATATCCCAATATTAAATTTTTTTATGGAGATGGTTTTGAAGGCTTACCAACATTTGCACCTTTTGATAAAATAATTATTACTGCTGCTGCACCTTTTATACCTCCTAAATTATTGGTACAATTAAAAGTAGGAGGCTCAATGGTTATACCTGTAGATGAAGGAGATGCACAACGTATGTTAAGATTAACCAAACAAGCTGATGGTTCAATGGAAGAAGAATCTTTTGATTTATTTTCTTTTGTACCAATGCTAAAAGGGAAAAATGGTTAATTAGTTTATTAGTAAACCTGTGAACCTGTAAACTTTGGAACTTATAAACTTGTGAACATTCAAACATTCCCCAATAAACCAATTAACAAAAAATGCTACCTGAAAACTTCATACAATCTGTTCAGCACTTAAAAGGATTTGATAAGGAAAAGTTTGAAGCCATACACAATTCAGAGGAGCAAATTACTTCTGTAAGAATTAATCCTGAAAAAAAATGTTCTATATTTTTGGAAGAAGAATATAAACAAGTTGCTTGGTGTAAATATGGTTTTTATTTACCAGAAAGACCTTCATTTACTTTAGACCCTTGTTTTCATGCAGGAGCATATTATGTGCAAGAAGCAAGTAGTATGTTTTTGTGGCATATTGTAGAGCAAATTTTTGGCACTAATACTGAACAAAAAATTTTAGATGTTTGTGCTGCACCAGGGGGTAAAAGTACTTTGTTAGCAAGTTATTTTTATAATGGATTAATAGTAAGTAATGAAGTAATAAAACAAAGGGCTGCTGTACTTGCTGAAAATATAACCAAATGGGGAACTACTAATAACATTGTTACAAACAATGACCCTAAAAATTTTGCTTATTTAAAAAATTATTTTGATGCAGTAGTGATTGATGCACCTTGTAGTGGTAGTGGTATGTTTAGAAAAGATGTAACTGCTGTAGAAGAATGGAGCTTGGATAATGTAACATTATGTAGCCAAAGACAACAAAGAATTATTGCAGATGTTTGGGATTCTTTAAAAGAAAATGGCTATTTAATTTATTCAACTTGCTCTTATTCTGAAGAAGAAAATGAGCAAATAACAGATTGGATAATGGATAATTTTATTGCAAAATCTGTACAAATTTTTATACCCAATAATTGGCATATTGAAACTACGCAAAGCAATAAACACAAGGCTTTTGGCTATCGTTTTTATCCTGATAAAATAAAAGGAGAAGGTTTTTTTATTACTGTTTTACAAAAGAAAGAAAGTATTGCTACGCATAAATTTAAACAGCAACAATTACAACAACCAACTAAGCAAGAATTGGCTTTATTAAATAGTTTTATTGTTTTGCAAAATGAAGTAAAATTATTTAAGTACCACAACGAAATAAAAGCTATTGATGAAAAATGGTATAATGATGTAGCCATATTATCTCAACAATTATATATTAAAAAAGCAGGTACTATTATTGGCGAAATAAAAGGAAAAGATTTTGTGCCTCATCATGAATTGGCTGTTGGTACGCTAAGATTAAGTAATATTGCAACTCTTGAGTTAGACAAAGACAATGCTTTGCAATATTTGCGTAAAAAAGAAATTGCTGTTTCTTCGCCAAATAAAGGCATGGTTTTGGTTACTTATCAAGGCTTGAGTTTAGGATGGATAAAAGTAATGCAGCATAGAATGAACAACTATTATCCAAGTGAATGGAGAATTTTAAAAAGTTAATTTTATTATACTACCAATTTTTATGAAACATACATTATTGTTTTTACTTTCTTTATTTTTTTATGTACATATTTCTGCACAAGAAAAAATTATTGTACAAGGAACTTATCCTAACATATTTGTACAACACAAAGTAGCTAAAGGAGAAACTTTGTATAGCATTAGCAGATTGTATAATTACACACCATCTCAACTTGCCAAACAAAATGGTATGAGTGAAAATGATGTGTTGTCGGTAGATAAAATTTTAAAAATAGGATTAGCCAAAAATAATTTTACACAAGATGGTCAAGGAGCAGAAGATGAAGTATTAATTCCAATATACTATATTGTACAACGTGGTGAAACTCTTTTTAGAATTAGTCAAAATTTTGGAAAAATAAGGATTGATTTTTTAAGAGAATGGAACAATATAACCAATGATGCAGTAAGAGTAGAACAAAGAATAGCTATAGGACATTTGAAAGTAGATAAGAAAAATGCCAATATTGTTTTAGACAGAATTATTAATGAAGCAACAGAAGATAATACTATTGTAAAAAATGAACCTGAGCCACAACCACAACCTACAGTAACTACAAAAGAAGAACCAGAGCCTACACCTATAACTACCAGTAATGATGATGAAGGTTTTTTTGTAACAAGCTATGCTGTTAATGGAAATAATTTGAATATTAAAACAGGCACTGCTGCTACTTTTAAATCTACCAGTGGATGGACAGATAGAAAATATTATGTACTAATAAATGATATACCAGCAGGCACTATTGTAAGAATTACTACCAATAATAACAGAAGTATATGTGCCAAAGTTTTAGGAGCATTGCCAGAGATGAAAGAAAATAAAAACCTTTTATTAAGATTAAGTAATGCAGGTGCTGCTGTACTTAGAATTACAGATGCTAAATTTGATGTGAAGGTGAGTTATGCCAAATAATAGGAAACTTGAACTCTTATAATTCTTCTTGTTGCGTATTTCTATGCTTTGTAGCTATAGGCTGTACTTTTGTCTGTCGTTATTTTTGTTATTTTTTCTTGTTCAGCTTATTGGTTGTTTTGCTTACTTTCTTTTCTTCGCTTTCTAATCTACGTTGCACTTTTTTTACATCTTCCAATGCAGGTAAGTTTTCTGGTTGTACACCTCTTTCTTTAAGCATTTTACGAACTGCTGTATTATTGTCCACGTGTTCCTTACTTATCTGTTGTTGTCCTTTCAAGTCTTTTTCTACTACGTTATGGCTTGTCAGTTCGGCAGCAAAGTCTTTGGCTTTTATGGTAAGCGTTGGCAAGAAATCGGCTAATGGTTTATTGTCTAGAATTTGTAATTTACGCTTCATATCGTTGGTAGAAAAGCCACCAAACAAGGCTTTGTCTCCCATACTACGAATAATGGCAAAACCTTTGTCATCCACACCACGTTCATAAATAATATTAGAAAGTTTCTTTTCTGATTTGCTTAATTTCTCTCTTGCCGTTACTCTTGCAACATCCAACAATCGTTGTTCAATAATTTCTTGTTTGCGTGTTTGAACAGCAAAGTAAGTTTGAGCAAATGCAATTTCGCTTTTGGTAGCATCTCCATTTTGAGCAATGAGATAACAAGCGTATCGGGTAAGTGCAATATCATCAATTTTTCGCATTGAGCCACTACCTAACTCTACCATTTTGTTGAAGCCAACGAAATGGTCTAAAACCGATTCCCCTGCGTTTTCGCAGGATTTTTTAGCTTTGTCAATAGCTTTTAAAAAGTTACGCCAATCTGTATAATTGAAAACCTTTTGCAGTTCTCTTGCACTCCAACACTCAACGCCTTGATAGTCGTAAGCTGCTTGTTCAAACTTCTGTAACAACTCTATAATCAGTTCTTTCTTCATCTTTACAATGATTAGATTACAAAGTTAAATATTTTATATGAGGTGTTTTTCAATCATTGTGTATCGTCCTAAAAAAGTTGATAGTTTTTATAATCTTTGTTTTAAGATAGGAATAATATCATTTTTCCAAGTAGTAAAATGATTATTCAAAATTTGTTTTCTTGCTTCAGCTACAAGCCATAAGTAAAAAGATAAATTTTGTAAACTGGCTAATTGCAATGCTAAAATTTCATTAGATACAAATAAATGTCTTAAATATGCTTTTGAATAATAGTTACTAATGTCAGAAGGCAAATCTTTATCAATGGGCGAAAAATCAGTAGCCCATTTTTTATTTTTAATATTGATAACACCTTGTGTAGTAAACAACATACCATTTCTTCCATTGCGTGTAGGCATTACACAGTCAAACATATCTATACCATGTGCTATACATTCTACAATATCCCAAGGTGTGCCAACACCCATTAAATAACGAGGTTTTTGCTCTGGCAAATATTCACAACAAAGGGCTGTATATTCATACATCATTTCTATTGGTTCTCCTACACTTAACCCTCCAATGGCATTTCCTGTGGCATTGATATTACTAATAAATGCACAAGATTCTTTTCGTAAATCTTTATAAGTACTACCTTGTACTATAGGAAATAAATTTTGTGTATAACCATATTTATCAGGTGTTTCAGCCAATCTATTTACACAGCGTTGTAACCAATTATGTGTAAGCTCCATACTTTTTTTGGCATAAGCATATTCACTGGGGTAGGGAGGACATTCATCAAATGCCATAATAATATCTGCACCAATACTTCTTTCAATATCCATTACTTTTTCTGGTGTAAATAAATGCCTGCTACCATCAATATGACTTTGAAATAAAACACCTTCTTCTGTAATTTTTCTATTTGCTGCTAAAGAAAAAACTTGATAGCCACCACTATCTGTTAGTATTGGTTTGTGCCAACCATTAAATTGATGTAGCCCACCAGCAGCTTCTAAAACTTCTATACCTGGTCTTAAATATAAATGATAAGTATTGCCAAGAATTATTTGGGCTTTTACATCATTGTATAATTGTTGTTGTGTTACAGCTTTTACACTACCTACAGTACCTACAGGCATAAAAATAGGGGTTAAAATTTCTCCATGGTCTGTTGTTATTTTTCCTGCTCTTGCTGTAGCTTCTGTTTGTTCTATGGTAAATGTTAATGCTGACATAAGTTGGCAAAAGTAAAGGATTCAATAAAATAGGCATTTAACTATTTCACTTTCGTATAATTATTAACTACCTCATTTTAAGAGTTATATTTGCAAAAAAATTATTGTTTTATGTTGCAAGTAAATGTATTAAGACAACAAACAGATGATGTAAAAAAGAAATTAGCTATTAAAAATTTTTCAGACATTACACTTGTTGATATTGTTATTGCTTTAGATGATGAAAGAAAAAAAGTACAACTTGATTTTGATAATACCCAAGCTAAAATAAATGCAACCAGCAAAGAAATAGGCAAATTAATGGCTCAAGGAAAAAAAGAAGAAGCCGAAAAAATAAAATTAGAAGTTGGCAATTGGAAATTGGAAGTTAATAACCTACATGACAAATTGCTTGCTATTGAAAAACAACTACATGATACATTGATTTTATTACCCAATCTTCCTCACAATTCTGTACCAAAAGGAAAAGTAGCAGAAGATAATGAAACTGTAAAAGAAGGAGGCACAAAACCTACATTGGCTGCTGATGCTTTGCCTCATTGGGATTTGATAAAACAATACAACCTTGTAGATTTTGAAACTGGTGCAAAAATTACAGGTAGTGGTTTCCCTTTATACAAAGGACAAGGAGCTAAATTACAAAGAGCATTAATTCAATATTTTTTAGATTATAATACTGCTGCGGGCTATACAGAATTTATTCCTCCTTTTATGGTGAATGAAGCAAGTGCATACAGCACAGGACAATTACCAGATAAAGAAGGACAAATGTATCATGCTACGGAAGATAATTTTTATTTAATACCAACAGCAGAAGTGCCTGTAACCAATATTTACAGAGATGTGATTGTAAAAGAAAATGAATTGCCTATAAAAATGACAGCTTACTCTCCTTGCTTTAGAAGAGAGGCAGGAAGTTTTGGTAAAGATGTAAGAGGTTTAAACAGAGTACACCAATTTGAAAAAGTAGAAATTATACAAATTGTAGAACCCGAAAAAAGTTATGCTGTTTTAGATGAAATGGTTGCTCATGTAGAAAAATTATTAAACAATTTACAACTGCCTTACAGAATTTTAAGATTGTGTGGAGGAGATATGAGTTTTGCCAGTGCATTAACGTATGATTTTGAAGTATGGAGTGCAGCACAACAACGTTGGTTAGAAGTAAGTAGTGTAACCAATTTTGAAAGTTTTCAAACCAATAGAATGAAATGCAGGTATAAAAATGCTGAAGGAAAAATGCAATTAGCCCATAGCTTAAATGGAAGCTCTCTTGCACTGCCAAGAATTTATGCTGCATTGCTTGAAAATAATCAAACACCCAATGGTATAAAATTGCCAGAAGTGTTGCATCAATATTTTGGTAGTAATGAAATTGTTGCTCAATAGTTGAAAAGAAAGTAAAAGTGTTTGCCTCATGTCTGTTAATAAAGAAGCATATCTGCATATTATCAATGAACTGAAAGGAAAAGCTACTTTAGTAGCTGTAAGCAAAATAAAACCTGTAGAAGATATTTTGGCATTGTATGAACTTGGGCAAAAAGATTTTGGTGAAAATTATGTGCAAGAATTGGTAGATAAACAAGCCCAATTACCTACAGATATTTATTGGCATTTTATTGGTCATTTACAAAGCAATAAAGTAAAATATATTGCTCCATTTGTACATTTAATTCATGGGGTAGATAGTTTAAAACTTTTGCAAGAAATCAACAAACAAGCAGCTAAACATAACAGAACCATTCAATGTTTATTGCAAGTACATATAGCACAAGAAACTACTAAGTTTGGTTTTAGTTTTGAAGAGTTAGAAGCATTGCTTATACCAAAAGAATTAAATAATGTAGAAGTTGTAGGATTAATGGGTATGGCATCTTTTAGTGATGATAAGCAATTGGTAAGAAATGAGTTTATGCAGTTAAAAAATCAGTTTGAAAAATTGTCATCAACACATTCTTCATTCAAAATTCTTTCAATGGGTATGAGTGATGATTATTCTATAGCTTTAGAAGAAGGTAGCAATATGTTGCGTATTGGTAGCTTATTATTTGGAAAAAGAATTTATACTACATAAATGAAAGTGCTTTATTTTAGTGTATTCTATCACCTCTAAGTTCTAATTCTTTCATTACAGATGCTTCAAAAATGAGCCATTCTGCCCAACGTTTTCTTACTTTCTGTACATCAATATATGTTTCTGCCAATTCTATAAACAAAGTATAATGCCCTGCTTCACTTTCCATAAATCGTCTATAAAAATTTCGTAAATACTCGTCATTCAATCCTTCACTCAATCTTTTAAACCTTTCACAGCTTCTGGCTTCTATTAATGCCATTGTTAATAGCTTATCTAAAAATCTGTCTTCTTCTTTACCACCTTGTTGTTGAAAAGTAATTAATCTGTTTACATATTCATCTTTACGTTGTTTGCCTAAGTGCAAATTTCTTTTGTGTAGTTCATTTAATACCAATCTAAAATGCCCCCATTCTTCGGTAACTATTGGGGCTAATTCTTTTACTAACTTTTCTTTATCATTATACTTTTGTATTAATGTAATACAAGTAGTAGCTGCTTTTTGCTCACAATAAGCATGGTCTGTTAAAATAGCTTCTAAACTTATTTCTGTTAAGTTTACCCAACGAGGGTCTGTAGGTAATTGTAAACCTAAAATATTTTTTGTGTCTTGAGAAAGCATTAGTATTTTTTTAATCAGGTATAACTAATTTATTATTGCTTCTATTTACATCAGCCAATCTATTTGTTGGGTCTATTTCTATAGATTTTATTTCATTTATTTTTCTGGTTATACTAAAAGTATATTCTGGGTGTGTCCATTTCCATGCAGTATGTACTGTTCTATTTGTATTATTTTCAGAGGGCTTTTGTCCAAACATTAAATTAAGCGGAATATAATGTAATTCAGATGTTCCATCTTTATAAGTTACTACAACATCAATAGGCATAGGCATTTTACCTAAACGTTTTAATGTTAATATTGCATTAGATGTTGCAGTATCTACATTAATATTGCCTACAGCATAGTCTATATATTTTATACTATTTATCCAATATTCTTTATACCATTGTAGTTCTAAGCCACTTACTTTTTCTGCTATTCGTATAAAATCATTTGCGTTGGGATGTTTAAATTTCCAAACTCTATAATACTCTAATAAAATTTTATCTCTTACAGAATCACTTACTATATAACCAAGCTGTGCTAAAAATACACCACCCTTTGCATACACACTTAAACCATAACCTCTGTTTGTATTGTAGTGGTCTGCATGTGTAGTTAGTGGTTCTTCAATAGGGCTTTTTACTAAGTTGAAATATCCATAATAGTTGGAGGTTTGATGAAGCGGCAATTCAGTTTTTTCTTCTGCTACTTCTTTTAATATGGCATCTCTTTTCCATTGTGCAATCCATGGACTTTTCCATGCATGGGTTTCATTGTACCAAGCCATAATTTCTTCTTCTGCATAGCTGGTAAAACCTTCATCCATCCATGGGTCAAGGCTTTCATTAGTGCCTAATATTTGTTGATACCAACTATGCATCCATTCATGAAATACAGTACCTAAACCTGAGCCTCTAATTAAAGTAGCCATTGCATATTCCATTCCTCCATCTCCTCCTTGAATAAAGGAATATTGAGGATAAGGATAAGCACCAAAACGTTTTTCTATATATGGCAATGCTTTTTCTGCTGCCCATAATATATTGTTCCAAGCACTATCATTATAAGGGGTCGTAGATTTATAAAAAACATGTAGCGTTAATCCTTTTCTTACTTCTTTTGAAATGTGTGTATAATCTGGGTCAGCAGCCCAAACAAAATCATGAACATTTTCTGCTTTAAAATGCCAAGTAATAGTAGGAGTAGTAATTCTTGGAGGTTTATAACCTGCTACTGTATAGCCCATACCTATTGTATTAGCATTTTGCAAAACACCAGTAGCAGCAACCATATAATTTTTATCAATAGTAATTTTTACATCAAAATCGCCCCATACTCCATAAAATTCTCTTGCTACATAAGGGTTTGCATTCCAACCTTTATAATCATATTCTACTACTTTAGGAAACCACTGGCTCATACTGTATTTAATACCTTCTGCACTATTTCTTCCTGAACGTCTTATTTGTATAGGCACTTGTGCATCAAAAGTTACTTTCATTAAGGTGTTGCTTTTGGGCAATATTGGTTTGGTTAAAACTACTTCTAAAATAGTTTCATGCTCTATTAATGTTTGTTCTTTACCATTAATGATAATAGATTTTACTTGCTGATAGCCTATTTCACTTTCTGTAAGATTACTAATTCTGTTGGTTACTCTACTATCCCAATCTAAAACATTGTTTCCATTTCTGTCTTTTCCAATAATTGTTTTACCCAACTCTCTACTTCTTACATCCATACTACTATTTGGTTGAAACGCATTCCAGTATAAATGAAAAAATATTTTTGATAATGTATCAGGCGAATTATTGGTGTATTCAATAATTTCTGTACCAGAAAATTGATGACTATTTACATTCATGGTTACATCTATATTGTATTTTATTCTTTGTTGCCAACGTTCAGGTTGTGCAAAAACAACCATAGATGATAGTAGCATAACTAATAACAGAAAACAATATTGCTTATTCATACATAATTCATTTAAAAGTATTTAAAATACTATTGTTCTAAAAAAACAAATAAAGCAAAATAAATCTTAAAAAGATGATAATTTATAATACCGAAATAAATTGGTCTATTGTAGAAATTAAGTTCGTATAGCCCCTTCAAAGAAGGGGAAGAAAAAATCATCAGTCAGAAGGTTCCGTCAGACTGATGAAACACGTTGCCAGTCTGAGTTTATCGAAGACGATGAATTTAAGTGTTCTACTCAATCGCTTTCGACATACTTCGACAAGCTCAGTATGACAAAAGCTGACAATTTATTTTGTCTTTCCCTACAATAGAGTTAAATTTTTTTCAATTTTTGTTTAATTTTTTCGGATTTTAGATTTCGTTTTTCGAATTTTCAGAAAAATATCTCTTACTCATATTAAGACTTTTCCCTACTTTCATACCAACAAAAAATACAACATGACATAAACAAATAACATATAAAATATGTAGCGTTTCATTTTAAAATTCCCTGCATTCCAAAAACCCACCCAAACAAATAATAAAAAGCATAAACGAAATTTGTATATTTGTAAAAACGTTTTTTATGGCTATTGTATTAACATTCGACCCCACCATTGAAAAAATAGTTGAACTATTAGAAACAATGAGTGAGAAACAAAAAAAATATATTCTTTCCGAAGCTATTGCAGTTGGTATATACGGAGAGTTTGGGCAAAATTTAAAGAAAATATCTTTACAAGAAATTGATAGAATAAAACATGAAGCACGCAAGCATAATGCGAAACAAAAAGTTCGTATTTGATACAAATATTTGGGTTACTGTATTATTAAATAATGAAACCAATTTTATCAATACAATTGTTAGAGAACACGATATTATTATTTTTTATTGCGAAGAATTATTATTTGAAGTTTCCGAAGTTTTACAACGCCCATATTTTAAAAGCAGAAATATTTCTATAAAAAATGCCATTAATTTTATCAAATCAGTTGGGCTTTTTTATAAACTTTCACTTCCTATTAAAAAGTATATTCCTAAAGATGATAGAGACGATTATCTAATTGCTCTTGCCTTACAAACCAATTCAGGTTTTGTAACCAGTGGCGACCGCCATATTTTAAGCCAAAAAGAAAACTTAGAAAAAAAGTTTACCAAACTTAAAATAATTACCAAAGCGGAATTTGAAAAAAGATTTTCTATTTAATTTTTTCGGATTTCAAATTTCATTTTTCGGATTTTTTTAGAATTTCCGTTTGACTGATGAAACGTTGCCAGTCTGAATTTATCGAAGACGATGAATTTAAGCGTTCTACTCAATCGCTTTCTACATACTTCGACAAGCTCAGTATGACAAAAGCTGACATTTTATTTTGTCTTGCCCTAAAATAGACTTACATTTTTTTTCAATTTTTGTTTAATTTTTTCGGATTTTCAGATTTCGTTTTTCGGATTTTTTTAGAATTTAGTTTTTCATTGAACTACCCCTAATCCCTTCAAAGAAGGGAAGAAAAAATCATCAGTCTGACGGAACCTTCTGACTGATGTTTTTAAAAAGATGATAATTTATATAATGTATGGCGAAGGAGATTTTTATTTTCTGATAATTTTAATTTCTACTCTTCTATTCAGCATTTTTTCATATTCATCAGTTTCTTTAGTAAGAGGAAATTTTCTTGCAAAACCTTGATAACTCATACGTTTAGCTTCAATACCATTTTGTTTTAAGAAATCATATACTGCTTTTGCACGCCTTACAGAAAGGTCTTTTGTTCTAGTATCTAAATCTAATCCATCTTCATCTAAAGTTTGACAGCATATATGACCTTCAATTTGTATAATGAGTGTAGGAATATTTTGCATAGCACTAAGCAATTCATTCAATGCACTATAAGACTGTCTTAAAAATACATGTCTTCCGCCTTCAAAGTTGATGTTTCTTAAAATAAGATTATCTCCTTCTTTGGTAGTAGTATCTTTTATTTTTTCTGTTAGTGTAACAGGTTTTTCTGTTGGCTTTTCTTTTTTGATAGTATCTTTTTTTACAGTAGTTTTTTCTGGTTCATTTTTTTTAATGGTAAAAGCCATTATTTCTACTCTTCTGTTCAATGCTCTTGAAGCTGCATCTTGCTTATGTGTCAAAAGATTTGATTCTCCCATTCCTTCAACAATAAAAATTTTATTGGTATCTATTCCTTGTTTGTATAACTCATTTTTTACAGTTATAGCTCTTTTTAGAGACAGTATATTATTATAATTATATGAGCCAATTTGGTCTGTATGTCCATAAATAAAAATAGAATCGTACTGTTTTTTTGTAGTACTAAATTGCTGAATTTGTGTTATTGCTTTATCGTTTAATTGGTATGTATCAAATTCAAAATGCACATGTATAATAGTAGTATCTGTAGCCATTGCAATACTACTAATAGCAGAAAATAATAGTATAAAAAATAATTTTTTAAGCATGAAATATGAAATTCTGCAACAAGGTACTAATTAAAATATAAACATCATACAACAAATTGCTAAAACATTATACACAACTTGTGAATGATTAAAGTAATAATATAATGTATGAAACTATATATTTGTTACTGATTTTTTTTAATTAAACTGAAAAAAATATAGCATGGCGTATTTTAAAGGAAAATTAATTGCAATTGGTGGTGCAGAAGATAAAGGCACTGATTTAGAAACAGGAGAAATATTTCGTAATAATTTGAACTTTTTTGAATTAGGTATTTTAAAAAGAATTATTCAGGAAACTGGAGGAATAGAAAAAAGAGTAGAAGTTGTAACTACTGCATCAACCATACCAAGAGAAGTAGGAGAAAATTATTTAAGTGCTTTTGGCAAAATTGGTTGTTCTAATATTGGAGTAATGAATATTAGAAACAGAGAAGATGCTATGAAAGAAGAATATATTGAAAGAATACAACAGTGCGATGCTGTTATGTTTAGTGGAGGTAATCAAATGCGTTTAACTTCTACATTTGGCGGAACAGATTTTTTAGAAATTATTAAAAGAAGGTATCAAGAAGAAGCGTTTGTTATAGCAGGTACCAGTGCTGGTGCAATGGCTATGAGCAATACCATGATTTATGAAGGCAATGCAACTAAAGCACATTTAAAAGGGGAAGTAAAAATTACTACTGGTCTTGCTTTTATGGATAATGTAATTTTTGATTCTCACTTTGAAAAGAGAGGAAGATTTGGCAGATTGGCTCAAGCAGTAGCTACCAATCCAAGTTGTATAGGTGTTGGTTTAGGAGAAGATACAGGTATGCTAATTACAGAGGGAAATAAAATGGAAGCTATTGGTAGCGGCTTAGTTATTATTATTGATGGTCATGAACTTCGTCATTGCAATATTGCAGATATACCAGAAGGAAACCCTATTAGTGTAGAAAATTTGAAAGTACATTTTTGCGAAAAAGGAAATGGCTATTTAGTAAAAGAAAGAAAATTTATTGTTGAAGTTGTAGAGAATGCTTTAGTCAATAAAAGTGTAGCAGTAGAATAATTTTCTTTTTTTAAGTGGTGGGAATTTGACGATTAATTTTTGTACATGTTATTATATATTCATCCTGATAATCCCAATCCAAGAAATATAAAAACAGTAGTTGAATGTTTGTTAGATGGTGGAGTAATTATTTATCCTACAGATACTATATATGGCTTAGGGTGTGATATTTTTCAGCATAAAGCAATTGAAAGAATTGCACGTATTAAACAAGTTGATACTCATAAAGCACAATTAAGTTTTGTTTGCTACGATTTAAGCGATTTAAGCAAATACACAAAATCTATTTCTACTCCTTTATATAGATTATTGAAAAGTTATTTACCAGGTCCTTATACTTTTATTTTACCTGCTAGCAAAGAAGTTCCCAAAATTTTGAATAGCAAAAAAAATACTATTGGCTTGCGTGTTCCAGATAATAATATTGCCAGGACAATAGTTGCTGAATTATATCATCCTATTTTATCAGCATCATTACCTGGCGAAATGGTAGAAGAATATACAGACCCAGAATTGATGTATGAAAATTTTAAAAATCAGGTAGATATTGTGATTAATGGAGGTATAGGAGGCATGATTCCTTCTACTGTTATAAATTGTACAGAAGAGCCTTATGCTATTATAAGACAAGGTTTGGGCGAATGGAACAATGAATAAACAATGATGTTTTTATTTTGAAAAAAAATATTACAATACTTTACTTAATTTTACTAAGAAATTTTAATCCTATATTTTAAAAAGCAAAAAACTATTTCTTTGTCTATTATGAAACTGAAATTAGATATAGATGCACTAAATGATGACTTCTTTGAAAATGCCAAGTTATTAGGTATTTCTACAACTGTAAAAAATTATAAATTATGTTGGCAGTTAAATAATTTGTTAGGCTTTAATTTTAGATTGAATAATGAATTAGAAATACGACTCTTGAAAAGAAAAAATAAAAAAGAAAGAGAATATTTTTTTAGCATATACGAATCAAGAGAAACTGCAAATACTTTAGTGCATTACTTATACCACAACCAATATGAAGGAGAATATTTATTACCAGAATTTAGAAATATAGATTTTTTATGGCTTATGAAAGGAGATATTGTTGAAAATGAAAAGGTAGATGATATTAAAAATGCTATTAAAAATATTTATGACGTACAATTAGTAACTGAACTTACTAACGAAAAAATTAAAAACAAAGGGAACATGGTTTTTTAAACCCACTTTTAAAAAATATGTGGCAAGAACAAGACAATAAATTGTATAAAAAATTTAAGTTTAAAAACTTTTCTCAAGCATTTGCTTTTATGACAAGAGTAGCCATAGAAGCAGAAAAAGCCAATCATCATCCATATTGGAGTAATACTTGGAATACTGTAGAAATATGGCTAAACACACACGAAGCCAATAATACTATAACAGAAAAAGACATTAGCCTTGCCAAAAAAATAGATGCAATTTCAGAAGAATAAATAACCAGTAAACAGACTATCTACACTCAGCTATTACTTTTTATATATGTGCGATAAAAATTCTTGTTTGATATTGTCATTTTCAAATTGCCCAAAATAGCTGGCAGTAACAGTTTTACTATTAGTATCATGAATACCTCTTGAAGCCACACATAAATGGTCTGCTTCTATAACAACTGCTACATCTTGATGTCCTAAAATTTCTTTCAAAGATTCTGCTATTTGCACTGTTAATCTTTCTTGCACTTGAGGGCGTTTTGCATAGTATTGTACCAACCTATTTATTTTAGATAAGCCAATTACTTCTTTGTGTGGAATATAAGCTACATGTGCTTTTCCTATTATTGGCACAAAATGATGCTCACAATTAGAGTATAATGTAATATCTTTTTCTATCAACATTTTTTTGTAGCCATATTTGTTTTCAAATAAACTGATATGTGGTTTGTTTTTAGGATTTAAACCACTAAAAATTTCTTTAACATACATCTTAGCTACTCTTCTTGGTGTATCTTTTAAACTATCATCATCAAGGTCAAGCCCAAGAGCATCCATTATTTGCGTAAAATGATAGGTTATTTTTTCAATTTTTTCATTATCTGTTAAATCAAAAGCATCATCTCTTAAAGGGGTATCTATTATATGCCCATTTAATAAGGGCGTATTCATTATTTCTTGTATTAGGTTCATAGTTCGTTTATTTTTTTCATTACATTTTCTACTATTGCATCGCAATAAATTAAATTAAATTCGTACAGTTCTTTGTAAGAGTATGACTTTGTTAATTCATCTCTCAACATACTTTTTGCTCTGTTCAGTCTTATTTTTACATTAGATTCTGTAATGTTTAGTAAGTCTGCTGTTTCTGCTACACTAAAACCATTAATTTCTCTTAATGAAAATGTAATACGATAATCATTAGGAATTTTGCTAAGAGCATCTTCAATTATACTTCCTAACTCTTTGTTATGAACCACTTTGCCTGTATTGTTTTGACTAACAAACAAAGGTTTTGATTGCTCATGTACATCTTGCATAATTTTTTCATTTTTAAAACTTAATTTTTCTTTTTTTCTATAACAATTATTCATCATTATTCTTACAATCCATGTTTTAAAATCAGCACGACCTTCAAATTTTGATAAATGCTTATAGGCATCTATAAAAGTATCTTGCATTAAATCTTGTGTATCTTCATGGTTGTAGTTATAAGACCTTCCAATTTTATATAAGTATGGATTAAATCTTCTAATAATTATTTCATACAAAGATTTTTCACCATTTTCTACAATACGTTTAATGATGTCAGTTTCAGAAAGTTGCTCAGACAAATTAACATTCATAAATAAATATAATTTTTAACTGTTATTATACTATTAGAGTAATGATAGTATTAAAAGGTTACAGATTTTTATAAAATATTATAAAGCAGAAAATAAAATTCTTGCACCAACAATAGCTAATGAAATGGCTAATGCTTTTAATATAAATTTTCCTTTCACTTTTCTGGAAAGTTTTGCTCCTAAAATTGCACCAGGTATAACGCCTAAAGCCAATGATAGTATCATTCTTAGCGTTTCTATATCTTCGTAACTACCTTCTAAATAATGAATAAAAACACTTACCGAAGACATAATGGCTAAAATAAAATGTGAAGTTGCTGTGGCAATATGTACAGGAAAAAGTAACCACTCTGCCATAGCAGGCACATGAATAATACCACCACCAATGCCTAATAAAGGAGAAAAGAAACCAACAAATATGCTAAGTAAAATACCATTTTTTAAGTTATAGCTGTATTCATAAGTTTCGCCATATTTATCTGTAATTTTTTGATGTGTATGACCAGCACTTTTTTTATGTAATGTAAAATTTTTTTTCTTACCTCCTCTGAAAAATAAAAAAACAGATAATAAAATTAATACTAAACCAAAAATAATATTGAACTGATGCTTTGGTAAAACTTTTGTAGTCAATACACCTAATATAGAACCAGGTATAGTAGCAAGTGCAAAAATAAATCCTGCTTTATAATCTACTCTTTTAGAACGTATATAAGCTACAGAACCTGTAGAGGCATTAATAGCTACTATAGCAATAGAAATAGCAGTAATATGTTGTGGACTTAATTCAGGAAATAATAAAATAAGCACAGGCACAAGAATAAAACCACCACCAGCTCCTATCAGTGTTCCTACTGTTCCAATACCAAATCCTAATAAAACTAAAAGAATAAAAGTTTCAGTCATACACTTGGTAGTTTATCTGTATTGTATAAGAAAGAGTAATACAGCGTTAGTGTTATTTGTTCATTATATTACAACAGGATTTGCGCTATCTATTATTCTACCTTTTTCTGTTTTAAGCATACGCCCTGGATATCTACTTATAACAATAAAATCATGTGTAGCCATTAAAATAGAAGTGCCAAAATCTTTTGCTATGTAAAATAATAGTTGCATTATTTCATCACTGGTTTCTGGGTCTAAATTTCCTGTTGGTTCATCTGCCAAAATAACTTTTGGCGAGTTTAATAAAGCTCTGGCAATATCAAGACGTTGCTGCTCTCCACCACTCATCTCAAAAGGCATTTTAAAACCCTTGCTGCGTAAGCCTACTTTTTCTAATACATCATTTATTTTTTCGCCCATTAATTTTTCATCTTTCCATCCTGTAGCTTTTAAAACAAACTTTAAATTTTCATATACATTTCTGTCTGTCAGAAGCTGAAAATCTTGAAATACTACACCTAAATTTCTTCTCAGAAAAGGTACTTTTTTCCAATTCATATCTCTCAAATCAAATCCTACTACATTACCTGTTCCTTCTTTTAAGGGCAATTCGCCATACAAAGTTTTTAATAAACTACTTTTACCAGTACCTGTTTTTCCTACTAAATAAACAAACTCTCCTTTTTCTATATTTAAGTTTACATCTTGTAAAATAAGGCTATTACCTTGATAAATATTAGCACCTCTTAATTGAATAACTGTTTCAGACATGAAATTTGTTTTTATAATTACAAAGCTATAAGTACAATATTGTTTTTCTGCATAAATACTATGCACAAAGTGCAATAATATGTTAAGAAATTTGATGAATAAAATTATTGATACGCAAATTGTAGCAAAGCTATTGTGCTTTCAGAAAAAAAATATCAAATAATATTGACCTCTCTTTGTAGTGTTATACCAAATTTATTTTGTACATCTGTTATAATAGCTTTACTCAAATCAACAATTTCTTTACCAGTAGCATTGCCATAATTTATCAATACCAATGCTTGTTTTGAATGACATCCAACATCATTTTTTCTATAACCTTTCCAGCCACTTTGTTCTATAAGCCATGCTGCCGATATTTTTTTTGATTGATTATGTTCATTATAACCATTTAGTGTAGGATGCACTTTTTTTAATTCTTCAAATTGTACAGAACTGATAATAGGATTTTTAAAAAAACTACCAGCATTAGGTAATTCAGCAGGATTGGGCAATTTAGAAGAACGAATTTGAATAACAGCGTCAGATATGGCTTTTGCAGACAATGTAGTAATTTTCATTTTTTGCAATGCTGCTTCTATAGCACCATAACTAATATGGTATGTTGGTTTTTTATTTAAACGAAATGTAACATTCAATATCACAAACTGGTTTTTATATTTTCCTTTAAACACACTTTCTCTGTAACCAAATGCACAATCAGCTAACGAAAATTGTACTATCTTTTTTTCTTTTATATGATACGCTTCTAATGCATAAAAAATATCTTTCACTTCTACACCATAAGCTCCAATATTTTGAATAGGACTTGCACCTACACATCCTGGTATCAAACTTAAATTTTCAATTCCTTGATAATGGTTATTAATACAATACAACACAAGTTGATGCCACACTTCTCCAGCAGCAGCTTTTACATAATAAAATTCATCATCTTCTTTTACAAGTTCTATTCCTTTCAATTCATTTTTTACAACCAAACCATCAAAATTTTTTGTAAAAAGAATATTGCTTCCACCGCCAAGTATCAATAAAGAATTGGTAGTGTATTCAAGCAATTCTTGCATCTGCTCAAATGATGAGAAAGCAGCAAATAATTTTGCAGTTACTTGTGTATTAAAAGTATGATACGGTTTTAAAGAAATATTTTCTTGTAGCTGCATAATGCAAAGTAAAAGAAATGTGTTATAGAATTTTCTTTGGTCAATTTTATTATAGTTTCCATTTTATTAGATAAAGGAGCTTTTTTACCTTCACTTTTTCCCACTTTTTTAAGAAAATGTAAAAGAAGAAGCAAATAAAATAAGCCTAAATAAATATTTTGATAGATTGATTTTTTTAATAAGATTAAATTTTATTCACCTTAAATGCTGATAAAATAAGCATTTTTTCCCACTTTCACTTGATTTTAGTGTAACTAATGAACTCTACACAGCTTATACACATTTATTCACATGTTATTCACTGTTATTTTAGTTAAATTTCTATCAAAGCTAATAAATACAATGGTTTTGTTAAAAATTTGACTGTGGATAAATACAAGTGCTCTTTTTGTGTTTAAAAGTGGTAAAATGTGTTATTTTGTGTCATTAAATGGTAAAACAATAATTTATAACTAATGATACTAAATCTTCTTGGCGAATACGAAGCAACGATTGATTCAAAAGGTCGTTTTCTGGTGCCAGGCAGCTTAAAAAAACAGCTACCTGAAGGAGATAGTCGTTTGGTTATAAGCAGAGGCATAGAAAAATGTTTAACACTTTATCCTATGTCAAGTTGGGAACCTATTGTAGCACGTATTCGTTCATTGAACGATTTTGACCCAAAAGTAAGAGAATTTAAACGTTTGTTTTTAGGTGGTGCTACAGAAGTAGAATTAGATGGTGCAGGAAGATTATTGTTACCACAACAACTAAAGGAATATGCAGGTCTTAGTAAGGATATTACTCTTGCTGCCGACCTTGACAAAATAAATATCTGGGATTCTGGTAAGTACAAACAGTTCTTTGAGGATTTTTCACCTGAAACATTCAGCAATTTAGCTGCAACTGTAATGGCAGGAAGTAATAATGACATTGAAAAAAGTTGATTATGGTAATGATGGAAAACAAATTACCCAATCAACCAATTAATCAATCAACCAATTATCACACACCTGTCCTTTATAATGAAACACTAAAGGCTTTAAACATTAACCCAAGTGGTGTGTATGTAGATTGTACGTTTGGTGGTGGTGGTCATAGCAAAGGAATTATAGAACAATTAAATAGTGAAGGAAAACTATTTGCTTTTGACCAAGATGTAGATGCACAAAAAAATATTCTGAACGATAATAGAATAATTTTTGTACCACACAACTTTCGCTATCTACAAAAATTTTTAAGGCTTCATAAAGTACAGCAGATAGATGGTTTATTAGCAGACCTTGGTGTTAGCTCTCATCAATTTGATGAAGGAAGTCGTGGCTTCTCTACAAGATTTGATGGACCATTAGATATGAGAATGAGTGTAAGTACACAAGCTACTGCTGCAAGTATTTTACAATCATATTCAGAACAGCAGTTGCACAAACTTTTTGAACAGTATGGAGAGGTAACCAATGCAAAAACATTGGCAAAACACATAGTTCAAAATAGACAAAAGCAACCATTGCAAACCATAGAGCAGTTTAAAATGCTAATTCATTCAGTAGTGAAAGGAAATCCTAATAAGTACTTGGCTCAGGTGTTTCAGGCTTTACGCATAGAAGTAAATGAAGAAATAGAAGCATTGAAAGAAATGCTAATGCAGTTGAATGATGTTATAAAACCAGGTGGACGTGCAGCCATCATCACCTTTCATTCTTTAGAAGATAGAGTAGTGAAGAATTTTTTTCGTAGCGGTTCATTGCAAAATGAATTGCCTGAAAATCCTTTTGCTACAGGTGCTAAAGAAAAACTTTGGAAAAATGTAACAGCAAAACCAATTACAGCATCAAACGAAGAATTGACAATAAATAAAAGAAGCCGAAGTGCAAAATTGAGGGTTGCTGAAAAAATTTGATTAAATAAAAATAAGTAAAACAAATATTTTTTATTAATGACAGAACAAGAAAACATACAAGAAGCCGAACAAACAAAAGGGAAAAAAAATAAAACCAAAAGTTTAAGCTCTCTTTTCAACTCTCAATGGCTTACAAGCAATATGAGTTTCTTTTTGTTTTTGAGTTTATTGGCAGTAATATATATAGCTAATGGACATTGGGCAGATAGAACTGTAAGAAATATAGACAAAGCCAAAAAAGAATTAAGAGACTTACAGTTTGAATATAAAACAGTAAAAGCAGAATTGATGCACAAAAGCGAAGAAGCAGAAATACTAAAAGCTGTAGAACCATTAGGATTAAAAATAAATACAGAAGTTCCGAAAAGATTAAAAATAATTTCTGAGAAAGAAGAAAAAGGTAAAAAATAATTAATTAAAGTATTACTTGAGTGGAAGTAAAAAAAGACATACTGTGGCGAGTTTATTTATCCTTTATTGGAATTGCTTTAGTGTGTTTTGTAATAATAGGTAAAGCCTTTTATATACAACAAGTACAAGGAAAATATTGGCGAGGAATGAGTGATAGCTTACATCAACGCATTGAAGAAATTGATGCAGAAAGAGGAACAATATTTAGCGAAAATGGAGAAATGCTAAGTACAAGTATTCCTCAGTTTGATGTGTATATAGATTTTGCAGCAGAAGGATTAAGAGAAAAAAGTGGTAAACGCTTTCGTGAAAATTTAGATTCATTAAGTTTTTGTTTAAGTCAATTATTTAAAGACAAAACAGAAGCAGAATATAAAGCTCTTTTAAATAAAGGATATAACGGGAAGAAAAGATACTATCCATTAAAGAAGAATGTTTCTTATAGAGATTATCAGCTATTGAAAACATTACCCTTAGTTCGTCTTGGTAGAAACAAAAGTGGTTTTATTACGGAAGATAAAAATATTCGTCTGAATCCCTATAAAATGCTTGCATTTAGAACTATTGGTTTAGCCAGAGATTCTTTTAAAGTAGGTTTAGAAATGACTTATGATAGTTTATTGAAAGGACGTATTGGTAAAAGATTGGTTCGTTCTATAGCAGGTGGTGTAGCAGTACCTGTAGATGATTATCAAATAGAACCAGAAAGTGGAAAAGATATTGTAACAACATTAGATGTATTTATTCAAGAAGTAACAGAAAATGCTTTATTGAAAATGATGGAAAAAAATGAAGCAGAAAATGGTTGTGCAATAGTAATGGAAACTAAAACAGGAAAAATAAAAGCTATTGCTAATCTTGGCAGAAAAAATGATAATAGTTACTTCGAAGATTTTAATTATGCTATCAGTCCTTCTGAACCAGGCTCTACCTTTAAACTCATTACATTACTTTCTTTATTAGAAGATAAAAAAGTAACCCTAAACTCTGTTGTAAACTTGCAAGGAGGTGTATGGAATATAAATGGAAGAACAGTTTATGATAGTGAAATACATGGAAAAGGTGAAGTAACAGTAAAACAAGCTTTTGAATTAAGTAGTAATGTAGGTATGGCAAAATTAGCTTGGAATGGCTATGCATCAGCACCTTCAAAATTCATACGTCATTTACAAGCCTTAAATATAGATAAACCAACAGGCATAGATATTACAGGCGAAAGAAGACCCACTATGTATAAACCAGGCGACAAACATTGGAGCTCTATAACATTGCCTTGGATGGCTTTTGGTTACAATCTTTTAATAACACCATTACAAACATTATCTCTTTACAATGCTGTAGCTAATAATGGCACAATGCTAAAGCCTTATTTATTAAATGCAGTACAAGTTGAAGGAAAAATATTAAAAGAATTTAAACCAACTGTTTCTATAGAAAAAATTTGTAGCAATGAAACATTAGCTCAATTAAAAGAAAGTTTAGAAGGAGTATGTATTGAAGGAACTGCTAAAAGACTTTTTAATAATACACCTTATAAAGTAGCAGGCAAAACAGGAACAGCATTAGTAGCAAATGGCAATAAAGGTTATACAGAAAAAATTTATCAAAGCTCTTTTGCAGGATATTTTCCTGCCGAAGACCCTCAATACACCATTATTGTAGTGATAAAAAATAAACCTTTTGCTGCTAACTATTATGGAGCTTCTGTAGCTGGTCCAGTATTTAAAGAAATTGCAGATAGATTATATACAACACGTATAAAACATGCTGCTCCAAATATTGATTCATTAAATAGTTCTGATAGTGTTCTATACAGTTTTGCAGGAAATAAAAATGATATAGAACAAATAACAAAAGGATTACAAATAAAATTAAATGACCAAAGTTTATTAGAAGATGATTGGTTAAATGTAGCACTAAAAAACAAAACGGCTATTGCAAAAAAGAAAAATGTAGCAACTAATCGTATGCCTACATTAAGAGGTTTAGGATTAAAAGATGCTATAACCATTTGTGAAAATATGGGACTTAAAGTGAGTGTTAAAGGAAAAGGAAGAGTGATTAATCAATCACTATCTGAAGGACAATTAATAGCAAGAGGTCAAGTAATTAATATTGAATTAGGCTCCCTTTAGTTGATACAAAGGGAAAATAGAAGGAAGTAAAAAAATAGGGTAAAAACTAAAAAAAACGAACAAACCAAAGCCCCTCTTTTGTAGGGATTTTGGAAGGCTTATGGAACAGTTACAAGATATATTATACAAAGTTCATCTCAAGGAAGTGCATGGCAACACTTCTCTTGAAATAAAAGACTTACAGATAAATTCAAACAATGTAACAGAGGGTTCTGTTTTTATAGCTATTAAAGGAGAAAAAACAGATGGACATAAGTTCTTTGACAATGCAATACAACAAGGTGCAGTAGCTATTGTATGTGAAGTATTGCCCAAAAAAATGATTGAAGGAATTACTTATATAAAAGTAGAAAATACACACGAAGCAGTTGCTTACATGGCAAATAATTTTTATAAAGAACCTTCAAAAAAAATAACATTAGTAGGCATTACAGGCACTAATGGTAAAACAACCATTGCTACTGTTTTGTTCAAACTGTTTACACAATTAGGTTACAAGTGTGGGTTGATTAGTACAGTGCAAAATAAAATTGCAGAAAAAATAATTCCTGCCACGCACACCACACCAGATGCTATTAGCTTAAATGCTTTGTTAGCACAAATGATTAATGAAAATTGTACTCATGTATTTATGGAAGTAAGTAGTCATGCAATACATCAACACAGAATTACAGGATTACATTTTACAGGTGGTATTTTTAGCAATATTACTCACGACCATTTAGACTATCATAAAACATTTGATGAATACATTAAAGTAAAGAAAACTTTTTTTGACCATTTGCCTTCAAGCTCTTTTGCTATCAGCAATGCAGATGATAAGAATGGTACTGTAATGCTACAAAATACACACGCAACTAAGTATTATTATAGTTTAAAAACAGCAGCATCATTTAAAGGAAAAATTTTAGATAATGCACTTACTGGTTTGCAAATGACAGTAAATGATAAAGAAGTTCATTGTAGATTAATTGGAGAATTTAATGCTTATAATTTATTAGCTGTTTATGGTGCAGCCATTTGTTTAAAGCAAGAAAATGATAAAGTACTTACAATACTAAGTATGCTAACAGGTGCAGAAGGAAGATTTGACTACATCATAGGCAATCAACTCATTATTGGAATTGTAGATTATGCACACACACCAGATGCTTTAGAAAATGTTTTAAATACCATAAAAAAATTAAGAAAAGGGCATGAGCAAATAATAACAGTTGTTGGATGTGGTGGTGATAGAGATAAAACAAAACGTCCTATTATGGCTAAAGTAGCTGGTAGTTTAAGCGATAAAGTAATTCTTACAAGCGATAATCCAAGAACAGAAAGTGCAGAACAAATAATTAAAGAAATGGAAGAAGGATTGAATAGTGCAGCAAGAAGAAAATCTATTTCTATTACAGATAGAAAAGAAGCAATTTATACTGCTGTGAGCATGGCTAATGAAGAAGACATTATTCTAATTGCAGGAAAAGGACATGAGAAATATCAAGATATTGATGGGAAGCAATATCCATTTGATGACAAAGAAATTTTGAAAGAATTATTGAACAATAAAACAATTAATAAATAACAAAACATGCTATACCATCTATTCACTTGGTTAAAACAAGAGTTCAACGTTCCAGGAGCAGGGTTATTCCAGTTTCTAACGTTCAGAATAGCTATGGCAGTATTGTTATCATTAGTAATAGCCACAGTTTACGGAAAAAGAATTATTCTCTTTTTACAGAAAAAACAAATTGGCGAAAGTGTTAGAGAATTAGGTTTAGCAGGACAAGAACAAAAGAAAGGAACACCAACAATGGGAGGTATTATTATTATTCTAAGCATTTTAATTCCTACACTTCTGTTTGCCAATTTAGATAAAGTATATATCAGGTTAATGATTTTATGTACTGTTTGGTTAGGTGCAATTGGTTTTTTAGATGACTTATTTAAAATACGTGCAAAAAAAATAGCACAACTAAATGGCAAAGCATATACCAAAAAAGATAGTGATGGATTGGCAGGAATAAGTAAAATAATTGGTCAAATAGGTTTAGGTATTATTATAGGTGCAACCTTGTATTTCAGCAATGCTGTAGTAGTAGAAAGAGAGGTAATTGGTAAAACATATCAAAGACAAGTAGAAGAAAAATATGCAAAAGACTCATCAGTATCTATTAAAAATATTGATGGTGTAGAGAAAAAATTTGTAAAAGTAAAAACACCTATCACAACTATTCCTTTTGTAAAAAACCATGAATTTAATTATAGCAAACTATTAAGTTGGATAGGCAATGGAGCAGAGCAATATACTTGGATTGTTTATATACTTATTGTAACATTTATCATAGTTGCTGTAAGTAATGGAGCTAATTTAACAGATGGTATAGATGGTTTAGCAGCAGGCACAAGTGCAATTATTGGTATTGGTATTGGATTGTTTGTGTATGTAAGTGGCAACTACAAGTTTGCAGATTACTTAAATATTATGTACATACCAAACCTTGGAGAGCTAAGCATTTTTGTAGCAGCATTTGTAGGAGCTTGTATAGGTTTTTTATGGTACAATGCTTATCCTGCTCAAATATTTATGGGCGACACAGGAAGCCTTGCATTAGGAGGCATTATAGCATCATTAGCCATCATTGTAAGAAAAGAATTATTGATACCAATTTTTTGTGGAATATTCTTAGTAGAAAATTTAAGTGTGATGATACAAGTAGGCTATTTCAAATACACTAAGAAAAAATATGGAGAAGGAAGAAGAATATTATTGATGAGTCCATTACATCATCATTATCAAAAAAAAGGTTATCACGAAAATAAAATTGTTATGAGATTTTGGATTATAACAATACTATTAGTAGTAGCAAGTATGGCAACATTAAAAATTAGGTAATAAGAGTAAAGTAAAAGAGAGAAGAGATAAGAAAATGAAACACAGATTAGTCATATTAGGAGCAGGAGAAAGTGGTGTAGGCGTTGCATTGTTAGCAAAAAAAGTAGGCTATGATGTTTTTGTGAGTGATGCAGGAAACATAAAAGAAAAATATAAACAAAAGCTCTTTGATAATAATATAGAATTTGAAGAAGGCATACATACAGCAGATAAAATTTTAAATGCCAATGAAGTGGTAAAAAGCCCAGGCATTCCAGAAAAAAATGAAATGGTCAAAGCCATTAGAGCAAAAGGCATTGACATAATTGGAGAGTTTGAATTGGCTTATAGGTATAAGGGCAATAGCAAAATTGTAGGCATTACAGGTAGCAATGGAAAAAGCACTACTACTGCATTACTATATCATATCTGCAAAAAAGCAAACTTGAATTGTGCATTGGTAGGAAATATTGGTTATAGCATAGCAGCACAAATAGCAGAAGAACCCAAAGAATTGTATGTAGCTGAAATCAGTTCTTTTCAGTTGGATGATATAAAAACTTTCAGACCAGATATAGCTGTTCTTACAAACATTACTGAAGACCATTTAGACAGATATAATTACCAGTTTGAAAACTATATCAACAGTAAGTTTAAAATCATTCAAAATCAAACAAACAACGATTATTTCATTTACAATGATGATGATGAAATAATCACTAACAAATTAAAAACATTATTACTAAATACTAACCCACTACCATTTTCTATGAGACATGAAATTAAAAAAGGCGGCTACATTAAAGGCGATCAAATGATGCTTCGCATACAAGAAGAAAGAGTAAGCATGAGCATTTATGATTTTGCAATTAAAGGTAAGCACAATAATTACAACACTATGGCAGCAGGCATTGCAGCAGCTACACTAGGTATTCGTAAAGATAAAATACGTGAAGCTGTAAAAGACTTTCAAAGTCTTGAACATCGTATGGAATTTGTTGCTACTGTTCGTGGTGTAGAGTTTATTAACGACAGTAAAGCCACTAACACAAACAGTACATGGTTTGCTTTAGAAAGCATGACCAAACCTACTGTTTTAATCTTAGGAGGCTCTGATAAGGGAAATGATTATTCTCTTATTGAAGAATTAGTTATAGAAAAAGTAAAAGCAATTGTTTGCATGGGTGCCGACAATGATAAAATTGTTGAGGCTTTTAAAGACAAAGTTCCTGTAGTAGTAGAGGCAGATAGTGCTAAAAAAGCAGTAAATGCAGCTTTTAGATTAAGTACTAAAGGAGATGTTGTTTTACTTAGCCCTGCTTGTGCAAGTTTTGACTTATTCAAAAACTTTGAAGACAGAGGTATTCAATTTAAAGAAGCTGTTAAAGAACTATAATATCAATGTGCTAAATTATTTTGGAAAATAATCATACATATCAACCACAAAAAACAAAAGTATCTGCCTTAGATAAAATGGCTTGGGCTGATACTCCTTTTGCCTCTTTTAATAAAGAAAATTTATTAATGAAAACAAGAGGCGATAAATATATATGGGGTATTGTATTATTATTAGCCCTTATTTCAATTTTAGTAGTGTATAGTGCTACAGGTTCTTTAGCTTATAAAATGAATAGAGGAAATAATGAATTTTATCTATTCAAACAATTAGCAATGACAATTTTGGGGTTAGGTGTTATTTATGTAACGCATCGTATCAATTACACTTTCTTTTTAAAGTTTGCCAATATTTTATTTTATATTTCTATTCCATTATTATTATATACTTTATTCTTTGGTTCAAGTATTAATGAAGGTAGCAGATGGATAAAACTACCAGTTATCAATATGACCATCCAATCAAGTGATGTTGCTAAACTTGCACTATTTATTTATATATCTAAACTATTAAGCAAAAAGCAAGATGTTATTAAAGATTTCAAACAAAGCTTTATACCAATTATAGTTCCTGTTCTTATTATTTGTGTGTTAATAATGCCAGCAAACCTAAGCACAGCTTTACTTACAGGTGCTACATCATTATTACTCATGTTTATTGGGCGTATTAGTTTAAAGCATATTGGGCTTACTATTTTAGTTGCACTAATTCCTCTTTTATTCATAGTATCTGTTGCTTGGCTTACACATGATTCAAGTGAACATGCAGAAAAAAATAAACCAGTTGTTGCAGAAAAATTAAAATCTGTTGGTCGTTTTGGTACTTGGGTAAAACGTGTTCAAGATTATATGTATGCTTCAGAGGCAGATGTTCATTATCAAGTGCAGCAAGCAAAAATAGCCATAGCAAAAGGAGGAATTTTAATAGGAAAAGGTCCAGGAAATAGTGAGCAAAAAAACTTTTTACCTCAAGCCTATAACGATTTTATTTATGCTATCATCATAGAAGAGTATGGATTATTTGGTGGTGCATTTATCATATTTATTTACTTACTATTCTTATTTAGAAGTATTCAAATTTTTAGAAGATGTCCCTATGCATTTGGAGCATTTTTAGCATTGGCATTAAGTTTCACATTAGTTATTCAAGCAGTAGCTAATATGGCTGTAAATGTAAATCTACTACCAGTTACAGGCGTTACATTACCCTTAATAAGTATGGGTGGTAGCTCATTTATTTTTACCTCTATAGCCATAGGTGTTATTTTAAGTGTAGCAAGAAATGTAGAACAATTAGAAGGTAAAGAACCAATAATAAATGAAGAAAATAAGCAAGCAAGTAATGTGTAGTCTGTAGTTGAGTAAATGAAAAAATTACTTGTATGTTTTAAAAATGATTGATTAAAATAGTAGTTGGAAAAATGAATGAGCAAAAATTTATCATAGCAGGAGGAGGAACAGGAGGACATATTTTTCCAGCAATAGCAATAGCTAATGCACTAAAACAACAAATACCCAATGCGAAAATTTTGTTTGTTGGTGCAAAAGGAAAAATGGAAATGGAAAAAATACCTCAGGCAGGTTATGAAATAAAAGGATTAGATATAGCAGGTTTTAACAGAAGCTCTTTGATAAAAAATATTGGCTTACCCTATAAACTAATAAAAAGTTTTATACAGGTTCGTAGTATTATCAATGCTTTCAAACCCAATGCTGTTATAGGTGTTGGAGGATATTCTACTTTTCCTGTATTAAAATATGCTCAAACAAAAGGCATCAAAACTTTTATACACGAAAGCAATTCATTTGCTGGAAAAGCCAATATAATGTTAGGTAAAAAAGCAACCAAAATTTTTGTTGCAAGCGATGGAATGGAAAAGTTTTTTCCCTTACAAAAAATAATTGTTACAGGCAATCCTGTAAGAAAAACCATTGCTCAAATAACTGTTACAAAAAATGAGGCAATTCATTTTTTTCAGTTAGATGAAAACAAAAAAACTGTTTTAACTATTGGTGGAAGTCTTGGTGCAAAAAGTATTAATGAAGCTATTGCATTACATATTGATTTGTTTGAAAAAAATAATTTACAACTAATATGGCAAACAGGAAAAACAACAGCACAAGAGTTTAAAACAAAATCAATAGGCAAAAAAAATATTTGGTGCAATGATTTTATAACACAAATGGAAATGGCTTATGCTGCTGCTGATATAGTAATTAGTAGGGCAGGAGCTATGGCTGTAACTGAATTGTGTGTTACAGGAAAACCAACAGTTTTTGTTCCATTTCCTTTTGCAGCAGAAGACCATCAAACTGTTAATGCAAAACATTTGGTAGAAAAAAATGCAGCATTAATAATTAAAGATAATGAAGCAAAAGAAACATTAGTATCAACAGTTATTGCTTTATCTAACAACGAAGAACAACAAAAAACATTAAAACAAAATATACTTTCATTAGCTATCAATAATGCAGATGAAAGAATAGCAAAAGAAATAATTGAATCTATTAAATGAGTGAATTAAAAAACATACAAAACATTTATTTTATTGGCATTGGTGGCATTGGCATGAGTGCTTTGGCTCGTTATTTTAAATCACAAGGCTGTGAAGTAGCAGGTTATGATAGAACAAAAACACATTTAACACAAGCATTGGAAGATGCAGGAATAAACATTCACTACACAGAAGATGTAAATGCTATTCCAAAAAATGTAGATGTGGTTGTATATACACCTGCTGTGCCTAAAGAACATAAAGAGTTGCTGTACTATCAGGCAAATAACTATATAGTTGTAAAACGTAGCGATGTATTGCAATGGATTACAAAAAATTCTTTTAATATCTGTATCAGTGGCACACATGGAAAAACAACTATTACTACCATGACTGCACATATTTTAAAACATAGTGGTTATGGTTGTAATGCCTTTTTAGGAGGTATAGCTGCTAATTATAATACCAATTTTTGGGCACAAGATAAAAATAGTAGTAGCCATACAAATAATGTAGTAGTAGAAGCTGATGAGTATGACAGAAGTTTTTTGAAATTAACGCCAGATGTAGCTGTAATTACAGCAATGGATGCTGACCATTTAGATATTTATGGCACTCCAGAAGAATTAGAAAATACATTTATTCAGTTTTCTAAAAAACTAAAACCAAATGGATGTTTAATAACTAAATATGGATTGAAAAAAGAAAATGAATTAAATGCTACACATCATTACACTTATAGTTTTAACAATACAAGTGCCTATGTGTATGCAGCTAATTTAAAAGTAGAAAATGAAAATTATGTATTTGATATTGTAGCAAAAAATTGGACAATTAAAAATATAACACTACACATGGGAGGCTTGCATAATGTAGAAAATACAATAGCAGCAACAACTGTAGCAAAATATTTAAACATAGATGATGAAAAAATTAAAAATGCCATAGCTGATTTTAAAGGAGTAAAAAGAAGATTTGAATACATTATAAAAAATGATGCAACTGTTTTAATAGATGATTATGCACATCATCCAGAAGAACTAAAAGCATTGATAACAGGAGTAAAAAGCATTTTTACAAATAAAAAAACATTGGTTGTTTTTCAACCACATTTATATAGCAGAACAAAAGATTTTGCAAATGAATTTGCAGAAAGTTTAGACATGGCAGATGAGGTGATTTTATTGCCCATTTATCCAGCAAGAGAATTGCCAATAAATGGAGTAAGTAGCGAAATGATTATAAGCAAAATGAATTTGAAACATAAGCAGGTTTTATCAAAAGAAGATTTTAAACATTGGGTAAAACAACATAAACCACAGCTTTTAGTAATGGCAGGTGCAGGAGATATTGATGTATTGGTACAACCTGTAAAAGAAATATTACAAAGCTGATTAAAGAATATAAAAATTACATTTTAGAAGAAAAAAAATATGTTTAAGAAAAGGCTCATACAAACATTATGGATAGCAGCAGGAGTTGCTACTGTTGTGCTATTAGGAGCTGCTATGCAACAAAAAAATAAAAACAAATGCACCAATATTAAAGTAGAAATATCTGGCGTAGAAGAACATGTTTTTATTGATGAAAAAGATATTTTGAATATCATCAATACTTATGGCAATGTAATAGGCAAAGAAATTTCAGCTATTGATTTAAGAAATGTAGAAAGTTTATTAGATAAAAATTTATGGGTAAAAAATGCAGAACTGTTTTTCAATAACCAAAAAGAGTTAATTGTAAACATAAAAGAAAGAGAACCAATAGCCAGAATTTTTACATTACAAGAAGGTTCTTTTTATATAGATACTGCTGCAAATATTTTACCATTAAGTGAAAAATTAACAGCCAGAGTGCCTGTATTTACAGGCTTTCCAACAAATAAGGTTCAAACCTATGCAGATAGTTTATTAATGAAAGATGTAATTAAAGTAGGAGCATTTATACATACAGATAGTTTTTGGTCTGCACAAGTAGCACAAGTAAATATTTTACCAAATGCTACGTTTGAAGTTATTCCTGTTATGGGCAATCATGTTGTATTGATTGGTAGTGCAGATGATATAGAAAAGAAATTCAACAGGCTATTTACTTTTTATAAAAGTGCATGGCTACAAAACGGATTTAATAAATATGAAAGATTAAATGTAGAATATAACAATCAGGTAGTAGCTATTAAAAAAGGTGCATCAGCAAATATTGTTACTGCACCTAAAGAACAAACAACATCTATAACAACAAGTGTAAAACCAGTAACAACTACACCTGTTGTTACAGAAAATAAAACAGCAAAAGCAGTTCTAAAAAAACAATAATGAAACAATTTAAACACTATTATAAACAACAACAAAACAGATATCTATGAATCACAATGAAGCACCCATTATCGTAGGACTCGATATTGGTACAACAAAAATTGCTGTGATAGCAGGAAGAAAAAATGAGTTTGGAAAATTAGAAATACTTGGCTTTGGAAGAGCCAATAGCAATGGTGTAGAACATGGCAGAGTATTAAACATTGACCAAACTATTAAAGCTATTCATCAGGCATTACAAAATTGCTTTAGCAGCAATCCTGAATTAGAAATTAGTGAAGTATATGTTGGCATAGCAGGACAACATATCAAAAGCCTTCAAACTCGTGGAGATATTGTAAGGCAAGACCCTGAAAATGAAATTCAGCAATCAGAAATTGATATTCTGATTGAAAACCAACGTAAAACTTTTATCCCTGCAGGAGACCAAATTATTGATGTTATTTCACAAGAATTTTATGTAGATAATATTCAAAACATCAAACATCCTGTTGGTTATAATGGAGTAAAAGTTGGTGCAAACTTTCATATCATTACAGGCGATAAAAATGCCATAAAAAATATTAAGAGAGCAGTAGAAAGAAGCAACCTTGTTACAAAAGATTTGGTATTGCAACCATTAGCAAGTGCAAGTGCTGTTATGTCTGATATAGATATGGAAGCTGGTGTAGCTATTTTAGATATTGGTGGAGGCACAAGCGATTTAGCTGTTTTTTATGAAGGTATTTTAAAACATACAGCAGTAATACCCATTGGTGGCGAAAACATTACTTTAGATATACGCAAAGGATTGGGTGTATTAAAACAACAAGCAGAAGCAATGAAAGTGCAATTTGGTAGTGCTTTGGCAGATGAAGCAAAAGCCAATGCTTTTATTACTATACCTGGCTTAAAAGGTATGCCTGCAAAAGAAATTAGTGTTAAAAATTTAGCACAAATTATTCAGGCAAGAATGGAAGACATTTTTGATTTTGTTACCTATCATTTAAAACAAGTAGGCTTAGATGGAAAACAATTAAATGGAGGTGTTATTCTTACTGGTGGAGGCTCTCAACTAAAACATTTAATTCAACTTACAGAATATGCAACAGGATTAAATGCAAGAATTGGATTGCCAACAGAACACTTAGCTCCTAATCATATAGAAGAATTAAAGAAACCTATGTATGCTACTTGTTTAGGCTTAATATTAAAAGGATATAATGACTATGAACATCAGTACAAAGAGTTTACAGAAAAATATAAAAAAGTAGAAATTCCTGAATCATTAAAAGAAAAAGATACCAAAGAAGAGAATGAAACAACGCCAGAAACTACACAAACTGTAGATGTAACGCAGCGTACAAAAAAATTAAAATTCTGGGATACTATTGGAACAAGATTAAAACAAAACATTATTGATTTATTTAAAGAAGAAAACGATAAATCAATTTAAAAAAATACTAACCATTTAAAAAAAATCGCATAACCCATTAAAATTATAAATTATGATACACTTTGATTTGCCGAAACAAAAATCATCTATCATTAAAGTATTAGGTGTTGGTGGTGGAGGAAGTAATGCTGTAAATTATATGTCTTCTCAAGATGTAGAAGGTGTAGATTTTATTATTTGCAATACCGATGCCAAAGCTATTGAACAAAGTAAAGTACCCAATAAAATTCAGTTAGGTCCATACCTTACACAAGGTTTAGGAGCAGGAGCTAATCCAGAAGTTGGTAAAGCTGCTACAGAAGAAAGTTTAGAAGAAATAAAACGCATATTAGAAGTAAATACTAAAATGGCTTTCATAACTGTAGGCATGGGAGGAGGCACTGGTACAGGTGGTGCTCCTATCATTGCCAAAATCTGTAAAGACTTAGGTATTCTTACAGTAGGTATTGTAACTACTCCATTTGGTTTTGAAGGTCCTCGTAGAATGCAACAAGCAGAAGAAGGTATTAAACAATTAAAACCACATGTAGATACTTTATTAGTTATTAGCAACGATAAATTACGCATACAATATGGTAATTTAAAAATGAGAGAAGCATTTGCAAAAGCAGATAATGTTTTATCTACTGCTGCTAAATGTATTACAGATGTTATTAATAGTCGTGGACATATTATTGTGGACTTTGCAGATGTATGTACAGTAATGAGAAATGGTGGTGTAGCTATTTTAGGAAAAGCAGAAGTAGAAGGAGAAGATAGAGCTCAACGTGCTATTGAAGAAGCATTAAACTCACCATTATTAAATGATAGTGATATTAAAGGTGCTAAATGGATTTTAATAAATATAAATAGTGCAGAAGGAGATGATGAATGTACAATGGATGAATTAGAAGTGATTAATAACTATTTACGTTTACAAGCAGGAGAAGAAACAGATGTTATTGTAGGTACTGGTTATGATAATTCTTTGGGCGCAAAAATTGGTATTACATTAGTAGCTACAGGCTTTGATGCTAAAGACCCATTTGCAAAACCTGTAGAACAAAAAAAGCCAGAGCCTAAACCAGAAAAAATTGTGATGACTTTGGGCATAGAAGGCGAAGAAAAAAAAGCAGAAAATAAACCATTGGTTCAGCAAACACTACCATTAGAAGATAATGACCCCTTTGCTCCAAAAATGATTGAAATGAATGAAGAAGAAAATTTTCAAGAGCAAACTTCTAATACAACAGAATCATTGATATATGACTTTTCCACCAATACTTCACAAAACGTAGATTTACTAAGTGAAGAAGAAACAGAATCGCCTATTTTGCGTTTTGAATTAAGTACAGAAGTTACAGGAGAAGTAAATATACCTACTCCAACTGTTACAAACGAAATACAGCCATCAAATGCTGAAGAAAATAAAGAATCTGTTAATAACGGATTTCTTACAAAACCATCCAATATTTATGCAGAACCTGACTGTGAAAAGCCATCGCTAATGTCCGGACATCTTATGGAGCCAACTCCTGCTACAGAACAACATGAAGAGCTACCGGAGCTTGAAATGAAGTTAGTAGTAAGAGATGAAAATCCAGAAGCGGCGAATGAAAATATAGTGAAGGCTCAGCAAGAATCTCCTGAAAATTTGTCTACAGAGGAACCAGCTTTGCTGGACGATGTGGAAGAACACAAACGTAAAGCAGCAGAAAGAATACAGAAATTACGTAATCTGTCTTTCAATGTTAACACTGCTTCAGAAATGGGAAACGAGTTTGATGCTATTCCAGCTTACATTCGCCGCAATATGGAATTGTTTGGTAATACACTCACTTCGGTAGATAGTTTTTATAGTAAATACACTGTAAATAAAGATGAAAATGACAATACACAAATTTCCACTATCAATACTTTTTTAGATGGTAAAAAACCAGATTAAAGATTGTTTTAATTTTTAGATTTTTAATAAGCGTTTTAGTTGTTGTTTATCCCGATGAGTAAAATTATCGGGATATTTTTTTAGCAATGGTATTTTTAGATGTTAAATTGTTTTGCTTATACTCTCCTGTTGGTTCAAATAATGTTTTTTGAAATTGCTGATGATGAATACTAATAGATTTAATTTTTGCTGGAGTACTAATATTATTTTTTGTTTTTAAAATAATTGGTGTAGTATCAATATCTTCTACTTTATCTGGTATATAAAAACTATCTTTTAAATAATTCCAGTCATTGTTACGAAGTGTTACAACTTCATCAAGATAAAAACTTACCCAACATTCTCCAATTTTTGAAATAGGTAATTCATGTTCTAATTTTTGTTGAGTTATACTAACATAATCTTTATCAAGGTCAAAGCCAATATATTGTCTTCCCAAACGTTTGGCAGCTATTGCTGTTGTTCCTGTTCCATTAAAGGGGTCAAGAACAATATCATTCTCATCAGTACTCATTAAAATAATTCGTTCAAGTAAATGTATAGGGAGCTGACAAGGATGCTCATCTCTAAACTTATTATGTTTTATTCTGTGAATATCTGTCCATACATCTGAAACTAAAGGTCCATAAGGATGTAACATTGATTTTTTTCCACCATAATCTTTTGCAAGAATTTTTGTTTTTCTTGTTCTTTTATGAGGATGTCTTATTTCGTAGTATTTTAATTGCTTTGCATCTTTAGCATAAAATAATATTCCATAATGACCAGGTTGTAAAGATTTGCCCATAGGTGCTGTTGGAGCATCCCAACTTATCCAATGTTTGAAATCTGCTTTTTTATTTAAAAAGGAAGCATAATAAGTAAGCCATTTAGGTATATTGTGTAAAAAAATAGAACCAGTTGGCTTTGTAACTCTTACCATTTCACTAATCCAACTTTCACACCAGTCTAAATATTCTTGCAGTTTTAAACTGTCTTTATAACTATTGTACCCTTTTTTTAAATTAAATGGAGGGTCAGCAAAAGTTATATCAACAGAATTATCTGGAATTTGTTTCAATAATTTTAAACAATCACCTTGTGTAATCTTATTTAAAAATTTTTCAATCATTTTTTCAACTCCTTCTTAATATACTTTTTAAATCGTTCAATTTCATCTTTATGAAAAGTGAAAACTTCATCAAATGCAATAATCATTCTTTGCAAATCTCCCTTACGAACGTACCAACCTATACCATCTATAAAGCCAATAAACTTTGCTTTTGGATAATATTTTGAAATAAGTTTTTTAATATTACTTTCAGTTTTTGATTTATCCCCTTGTCCCGAAGATGTTGTAACAAGAAATGAACTTTCAATAATAATTTTTGGATTTTTCTTATTGGGAATAATAAAGTCCATAGTGCGTTTAGCAATAGGTTCATTTTTAAAAAGCTCAGTAAGGTCGCCTCTTTCAAAAGTAATTTTTAGCTCATTAAAAATTTCTGCAAGAAAATATTCAGGATTGTTTTCGGCTTTGCCCGAATAGGAGCCTTTTTCTTTGTATCTAATAAGAGTATCTATCATTGCGGGTACTTCAAATTTTAACTTTGAAATACTTAGTTTCTTTAACTCAAAAAGCGGAAGTGTTTGAGCTAAAAATGGAATTGTAGAACCTTCAAAAAATAAATTGATGATTCCTTTTCTAAAATGAGAATTATTTTTTATGAGTGTAATTATTTTAGCATCATTCCACTCTTTAAGATTAGCATTATCATCATTTACAGCCCATTTATCTTTATATAATAATTTTGTTAGTTCTTTATTATTAGACACACGAACTACTGTAATTAATCTTTTCAAACTTTCGTTGGCAAAACCAGTTAATGCAAGTAGTGCCCTTAACCCATTTTCTTTTTCAGCAAGCAAACTTTCAAAATATTGTTTTTTTAAACCTTGCGTTTCTATTGTATTTTTAAGAACAAGAAGAGTTTCTTTTAGTGAATTAATATAGCTTTCATAACTTTCTTGAAATGATGGATTATAAAAATAAAAAGTATTTTTATCAATAACAGTTTTCAACTTTTTATTATTCACTTGCATAATACAAATGTAAAAGATATATACTGATTAAAGTTGTTTAAAGTAATAATTCAAAATTTTAATAAATGAAAAGACAGATAATAGTTAAGCATTTTCTTAATACTTCTTCTTCTTAAAATCACCTCTTTTCCAGCTTTTAATAAACTCTGCCCAAGCCATAGGGTTTAAAATATTGATAGGAGGTAGCTGCCCAGCATAATAATATTTATTGGCTTGCTGACGCAACTGATAGTTTACTGCCTCTCTGCCATCTGGTGGAAGACTATTAATTAAAATTCTTCTTTTTGCTTCATCTGTATTTTGTCGGGCTATTTCATAAGCATCATCAGGTATGGTAGTATTTACAAAATCTCTTTCAAATTGTTCTCTTGTTGGTCTGGCACGTATGATAGTAGCTGGTAAATAAGCTGTATCATTTATCATTAATTGTATTACACTATATTGATTATCTTTTAAACTATGTGGAATATCAATTACTTTATCTTTAAAACCTATACAAGAAAAAGTAATTTTATCTCCTTTTAATACAGCAATACTAAATACACCATCATTATTGGTTATGGTTCCTCTTCCTTTATCCATTACTATAATACTTGCACCACCAATAGCTTTAAGGCTATCTGCTGTCATTACTACTCCATATAATTGTACTACACTGTCTTTATGAACTACTTGTTGTGCATTAGCACCAAAACATAAAAACAATACAGCAGTTAAGCTATAAAAATATTTGTGTAGTGTATATCTCATATAATTATGTACAAATTTATAAAAGCTCTTGTATAAATTCCTTTATTCAAAAATTAGTATGTAAACAAAAACAAAATAAACCATTGAAAGTTTTATCTTCGCCGTTCTATTGTTTTTTTAACAAAAACTTTCAGTAAAAATGACAGAAGAAGCAATTTTGAAAGCAATGAGCACCGTACAAGACCCAGATTTTAAAAAGGACCTTGTCTCATTGAATATGGTACAAGACATTGTAATAGATGGAAATAAAGTTTCCTTAACAATAGTATTAACAACACCAGCTTGCCCTTTAAAAAATATAATGCGTGCCGATAGCGAAAATGCTATTAAAACTATGGTGAATAAAGATGCTGAAGTGCACATTAACTTTACTGCAAGAACAACTTCTAAACGTTTGCAAGGAGACAAAATTTTAAGTGGCGTAAAAAATATTATTGCTGTTTTTAGTGGTAAAGGTGGTGTAGGAAAAAGTACTGTAAGTGCAAATATTGCATTAGCTATAGCTGAAAGTGGTGCAAAAGTTGGTTTAATGGATGCCGATATTTATGGACCAAGTCTTCCTATTATGTTTGGTGTTCGTGGTGTAAGACCTATGATGAAAGAAGTAGATGGAAAAGGAAAAATTGTACCATTAGAAAAATATGGTATTAAATTAATGAGCATAGGGTTATTGGTAGATGAAAAAAATGCTGTGGTATGGAGAGGTCCAATGGTTAGTAGTGCTATTAAACAATTTGTAGGCGATGTAGATTGGGGCGAATTAGATTATTTAGTTATTGATATGCCACCTGGTACTGGAGATATTCATTTAACATTAATACAAACTGTACCTGTTTCGGGTGTAGTTATTGTTACAACTCCACAACCTGTTGCTCTTGCAGATGCTAAAAAAGGTGTAGCCATGTTTGGACAAACACAAGTGAATGTACCTATTTTGGGCATTATAGAAAATATGGCATACTTTACTCCAGCAGAATTGCCCAATAATAAATATTATATTTTTGGAAAAGAAGGAGGCAAATATTTAGCAGATGAATATAACTTAAACTTCTTAGGACAAGTACCATTAATACAAAGTATTAGAGAAAGTGGCGATGAAGGAGTTCCTGCAATGGTAGGCAATGACGAAATTTCTAAAGAAGCATTTAGAGAAGTTACAGCAAAAGTGGTTCGTAATATATCTATGCGTAATGCAAATATGCCTGCTACAAAAATTGTAGAAATTGTGAGATAGAAAATAGATATTTTGTATATGAGTTCGATGTTTAACTTTTTATACAAATAGCTATGCTACAAATTTGTAAGGAATTACTTTTACGAATATTATAATAAATATGTATCGTTACTTTATTATTCTTATTGCTGCATGTTTGCTTCACAAAAATTTAATAGCACAGCCAGATTCTATTTTACAAGTTTATGCTACCAATTTTCAAGAAGAAAAAGTATTTATTCATTTTGATAAAACTTCTTACTTACCAGGTGAAACAATTTGGTTTAAAGCATATTTAGCAGCAGCTACAGAACTTTCAACTATTAGTAAAAACTTTTATGCAGAATTTACCGATAGTGCAGGAAATGTTTTACAACATTTTACTGCTCCTATTATTCTTTCATCTGCTAAAGGAATGTTTGCAATTCCTTCAAACTACAAACAAAAAAGTATTTACATAAAAGCCTATACATCTTGGATGCTCAATTTTGATAGTACATTTTTATACAAAAAAAGTATTCCAATTATTCAAACTACTACTAACCATCATGTAGCAACTTCTATTCCTACTACAACAATTCATTTTTTTGCAGAAGGAGGGAATCTTATTAATGAACTTCAAAGTAGAGTTGCATTTAAAGCTACTACAAAAACGGGCTATCCTGTTTCTGTAAAAGGAGCTATTTATAATAACAGTGGAAAATTAATTGACTCTATATTTTCAGAACATGATGGTATGGGTAGTTTTTTTATAACTCCCAAACAAGGAGAAAGCTATACAGTAAAATGGATAGATGAATGGACAATAAATCACACAACTACTTTACCATTAGCATTGCAAGAAGGAATAACAATGCGGGTAACAAATGATTATGATAAAATAGCCCTTACAATTAACAGACAAGAAAAAGCTCCTAACGAACTGAAAATATTAAGAATAGTAGCTACTATGCACAAACACATGGTGTATAGAAGCAATGTAAGATTATTGAATAATACTAACATTACAGCTGAAATACCAATTAGTAATTTGCCAACAGGTATTTTACAAATAACTGTTTTTAATGCTAATTGGTTGCCCATAGCAGAAAGAATATTTTTTGTAAAAACAGATGACTATGAATCGCCTGTAGATGCAAGAATTTTTAAACCTAATTTTAATGCAAAAGCAAAAAATTTTATAGAAATAAATATTCCAGATGAAATAACGTCAAATGTTTCTGTAGCTATTACAGATGCAGATGTTACAACTGCTGCAACTGAAGATATTATTTCTTCCCTTTTATTAACAAGCGATATAAAAGGTTATGTACACAATCCTATGTTTTATTTTTCAAACAATGCAGATAGCACTAAAAAATTTCTTGACTTAGTAATGCTTACCAATGGTTGGAGAAAAATAAATTGGACAAAAGTAGCTCAAAACAAAACACCAACTATTACCTATCCTAAAGACACTACTTATTTATCTCTTGCAGGAAAAGTATTTGGGGCTAAAACATCTCAACTCATAAAAGCCGAAAGCATTAATCTATTTATTAGAACAAAAGATTCTGCTATGCGTTTTTTATCAATGCCAATACAGCCAGATGGTAGTTTTTTGCAAAAGAATTATATATTTTTTGATACAGCTACAGCCTTTTATCAATTTAATAAAAACAAAGATTTAGCATACTCTACAGCAGTAAATTTTAGCAACTTATTATTAAATGCTCCATTAAAAATTACAACAGATAGCTTTATTGTAAAACAAGCAATAAACGACACAGTTGGCTTAGCAAAAAGATTGCAACTATGGGAGCAACAAAAAGCAATAGATAAATTTAATAAAACCACTACTTTAGAAGAAGTAACTGTAACTACAAAATATAAAAGACCAGAAGATAAATTAGACAATGAATATACTTCAGGACTTTTTAGAGGAGGCGATGCACAACAATTTGATATAGAAAATGACCCCATGGCTGTAGGTGCTATTAACATTCTCTCTTACCTTGAAGGAAGGGTTGCAGGGCTTATGATTAATAATACTTCTGCTCCTCCATCTATTATGTGGAGAGGAGGTACACCAGGGTTGTACTTAAATGAAATGCTTACCAGTTCAGATGCTATACAAACTATTAGTGTAAGCGATATTGCTTATATAAAAGTAATAAAACCACCATTTTTGGGAGGTATTGGAGGTTCAAGTTCTGCTGGTGCAATAGCTATTTATACTAAGAAAGGTAAAAGTATGAATACAGAATCAACAAGAAGTTTAGATAATAAAAAAGTAGCTGGTTATACTGTAACAAAAGAATTTTATGCACCCAATTATGAAGAAAATGCTGAACTAAAATCTCTCAATGATATTCGTACTACCTTGTATTGGAATCCTTATGTTATACTTGATGCAAAAAACAGAACTGTACAACTTAGTTTCTTTAATAATGATGTAACCAAAAAAATGAGCATCAATATTCAAGGTATGAATGAAGAAGGAAAACTTATAAGCATACAAAAAAATGTACAGTAAATAGTAGTGTTAATACTTTGCTTGTACACCAGTATAATTATGAGGGGTTACTTTTTTCAATTCTTTTTTAATGCTAACATTTATTTTTAAACTATCAATAAACTTGTGAATAGTGGCTTTATTAATGGCATTATTTCCTCGTGTCAAATCTTTCAAAGTTTCATAAGGGTTTGGATAGTTTTCTCTTCTTAAAATAGTTTGAATAGCTTCTGCTACAACTGCCCAATTATTTTCTAAATCTGTTTTTATTTTTTCTTCATTTAATACTAATTTGCCTAAGCCTTTTTCTAAAGATTTTAATGCTAAAATAGTATGAGCTATTGGCATACCTAAATTTCTTAAAACAGTACTATCTGTTAAGTCTCTTTGTAAGCGACTAATAGGTAATTTACCAGATAAATGCTCTAACAGTGCATTAGCAATACCAAAATTACCTTCTGCATTTTCAAAATCTATTGGATTTACTTTGTGTGGCATTGCACTTGAACCTACTTCGCCTTTTTTAGTTTTTTGTTTAAAATAATCTATGCTTATATAAGTCCAAATGTCTCTACACAAATCAATTAGTATATTATTAATGCGTTTTATACAATCTATATGTGCAGCAAGATTATCATAATGTTCTATTTGTGTAGTAAACTGCATACGTTGCAGGGCAAGTATATTTTCTACAAATTCATTAGCTAATTGTATCCAATTTTTTGAAGGAAATGCAATATGATGAGCATTAAAATTGCCTGTAGCTCCACCAAATTTGGCACTATAAGGTATTTGAGAAAATAATGTTATTTGCCCTTGTATTCTTTCTACAAAAACCATTAATTCTTTTCCTAAAATAGTAGGAGATGCTGGTTGTCCATGAGTACGAGCAAGCATAGATATTGTATTCCATTGCTTGGCAAGGTTTGCAATAGTATAAGTTGTATTAGTAATGGCAGGTAAATATTCAAACTCCATACAATCTTTCCAACTAAGAGGTATAGCAGTATTATTTACATCTTGACTGGTTAAGCCAAAATGAACCCACTCTTTTAAATGTGCAGCTTTTACTTTTTCTAATTGTGTTTTAATAAAATATTCTACTGCTTTTACATCGTGGTTGGTAATGGTTTCTGTTTGTTTTATTTGTTCTGCATCGGCTAAAGAAAAATTTTCTTTTACAGCTATTAAATGCCTTCTTAATACAGCAGATATGTTGAAAAATTTTTTATCGGCAAGAAATAAAAAATAATCAATTTCTACAGCTACTCTATATTTAATAAGAGCAAATTCAGAAAAATAAATATCTAAAAAAGCAAGTTGTTTTCTATATCGTCCATCAATAGGAGAAATAGCAGTTAAATTATTTAGTTCCATTATTCAGGTTATAAATTTGCTCTAATAATAATCGGGTTATAACATTATATCTTTTTCTACAAGCACAAATTTAGTATTTTTCGTAGAGTCTTGATTTTTTGCTCAACTTTTGTATCAAGATAGAAGTTTCGTATTTTGTATATCTGAAAAGAAATTGAATGGAAAACCAATGAAATAGTATTTTTATGCTTTGAAAAGGGGTTGTGCATTTGGGAGTTAGTGGTCACCCAAAAAACTGAGCACACAGACCTAACAAAATTGGTTACAAAATTCCTGACTGACCTGACCTCAGAAAAAATTTTATTGTAAATTTGCTCCACGACAAAGAAATTAAATTGAAAATAGCGACAAATCATACAGCAAGACCATTTTTGAAGTGGGCAGGTGGTAAAACACAACTCATTTCTGACATTGAACGTTCCTTTCCGCCTAATTTGACACAGACGAATTTTACTTACATTGAACCTTTTGTCGGAAGCGGTGCTGTTTTATTTTGGGTTTTAAACAACTTTCCAAAACTTGAAAAAGCCGTAATCAACGACATCAACGAAGATTTAATAAACACATACAACATCATTACTTCAAGACCGAAAGAATTGATTTCAATTCTTGAAATTCTACAAAACGAATTTCACGCTTTGGAAGGAAACGAAGACAACAAAAAATTGTATTACTACGAAAAAAGACAGTTGTATAATTCAAGAAAAGAAGAACAAATCGAACAAGCTGCTTTGTTTATTTTCCTAAATCGTACTTGTTTTAACGGCTTGTATCGTGTAAACAGAAAGAACGAGTACAATGTTCCAATGGGAAGTTACAAACGTCCGACAATTTGCGACAAGGAAAACATTTTTGCTATAAGTAAATTGCTTCAAAAGGTTGAAATTCTTTGTGGAGACTTTGAGCAAACGCTTTCCTACACAGATAAAAATTCGTTGTTTTACTTTGACCCGCCCTACAAACCTTTGAATGAAACTTCAAGTTTTAATTCTTATTCTAAGGACAAATTTAACGATAGCGAACAAATTCGTTTGCGTAACTTTTGCTCAAAATTGGACATCTTAAATCATACTTGGATTTTAAGTAACTCGGACGTGAAAGGACAAAACGAAACGAACAATTTTTTTGACGATTTGTATTCATCTTTCAACATTCAACGAGTTGAAGCAAGAAGAAATATAAACTCAAATGCTGACAAACGTGGGCTTTTGACAGAATTACTAATCACAAATCAATTAAGCAACAGAAAATATATCAAGGTATAAAGATGGTGAAAATAAAAAAGAAAACAATTCCACATATGAAAGTTAAAGGCATTGAATCTATGACTGTCATAGAAGTAAATGATACTTACATTTTAGGTGTTTATCAAGGCTCTTTATCTAAATATGATTTATTGCTTAGATATCGTCAAAAAGACACAAGTTCAAAATCAGGTTGGTCAAGAATTAGAACCCCAAAACATATTCATTGGGCTGTTGATGCTATCATAAAAATGCACCACAACAACAAAGAAACTAAAAAATTCTTATCGTTCTTAATTGATTTGTGGAACAAGCACATTTTCCCTTTAAAAACAGAGAAAGAAAGAGATTTGCTTTTAGACGTAGATAAACTAAAAAATGAAGCTAATACCGAAGCTAAGAAATATCCTAAATTAGCAGATAAAGGCGAATACAGCATTAAATTTTTATACCTAATTGCCAAACTGTTGATGGTTCAAGAAAAAATCAATTTATCAACTGCGTATATGTTTAAGAATTTACTTGAATCATTGAAATCACATAAAGATATTTACAAAATAGTATCAATTGCCACTCATAATAGACGTTGAAAGGAAATGTAAAATGGCAACATTAATCAAGCCTCTTAGAAACAATAGAAGTGTAATTTTTGATACGGGAAAATTTGATAATTGGTGTGTTTATGTGGTAGAAAGCAACGGAAGTAAAAAAGCACCTTTTGACGAAACTTATTTCAATGATTTATACAGTATTGCTCAAAAATACCCACAAGACAAAGTTTATAATGATTTCGTATCAATCTACGATAACACAACAAAAAGCATAGACATTGCTGTTTTAGCACTCATTGACAACATTACTGACACATACAACGAAGATGACAAAGTAATCATTGAACAATGGTTTACTGTTATCTATGCAGGAATGGTTGCGGAAGAAAATAAGCAATTTGCAATTTTAAAGAAACGAGTGAAAAGATTAGGATTGCACCAAGTAATGAAATTAGGTATAGCTGCAAAAGACGCAGCTAAGTTTAGTTACGGTAAAAAATGGCGAGACCTTGATGCAATAATGAAGCCATTGGGATTTTAAACAAATGGGCGAACCACCAACATAGGATTGGGTTTTGCGTCAGGCGAGGTTTAGTTGCACGAATGAAATTTAGTGCTAACTTTGGCATTAGTTCTTCGCTTGAAAGTTAGCGGTAAAAATCCCGCCACTTCGCCAAGCCTCGAACTGTTGGTAGCAAAGTACAAAACAGAAAATATAATACATAAATAAATTTGACAAAATGAATAACTTAAAATTTGCCTTCTTTTTATTTTGCTTAGCAGCAAATATTCATTTGACTTACGCTCAAAGTAATGATGAGTTGAGTGATGCTAATTTTTCGGCATACAACAATTTTGATTTTGTTGCAGGAAAAAAGATTCTCTTTTATGATGATTTTTCAAATACTTTGACAAAATGGAAAGTTATTGAATATGATGCTGCCGATGATGTAGAATCGCCTGGTGTAAAAAACATTACCAATGATGAATCGTTTTGGTTTAAAGTACCAAGAAAAGGTTTGTTCTTTCCGTTAAATAGTAAAACATTACCCGAAGAATTTTCCATAGAGTTCGATATGTGGGCAGATGTAGATAGGATGAGTGAGATGGAAAGTGGGCTACTTGTCATTTTTGTGAGTAACAAGAAAAACAGAGAGGAATATAGTATTCATTTTGATGAAAACCCACAGATTCAGTTAGACATTCACCCGTCTCAGGAGTTGCTTTATTGTATTGCTTCAAAAGAAAATGCTGACGATCGTGTATTGGTAAGAAAAGATTTAAAAAATGGTTGGAGTGTCGGTAAAACGCATCGTATATCAATTTCACGCAACAAGACACACATTAAATTGTACGTTGATGAAAAAAAATTTATTGACTTGCCTAATGGACTACCAAAGAAAGGAACATATACGCTTATCCTAAGTACTAATATGTGGGGAGACGGATTATATTTTACAAACTTCAAATTGGCAGAAGGACTTGAACTACCAACTAAATTAGATAATGAAGGTAAATTCGTAACGAACGCTATTTATTTTAACGTAAACTCATCTCAAATAAAACCGGAATCTTGGGCTGCTTTAAGTCAAGCGGCAACAGTCATAAAATCTGCACAAGGAAAAATTACTATCATAGGACACACTGATAGCGATGGTAGTGATGATGCTAATCTTATTCTGTCAAAAAAACGAGCAGAAGCCGTAAAGCGAGCATTGGTCAAAAATTTTGATATTGATGCAAATAGATTGCTTACAGACGGAAAGGGTGAGGCAGTACCAATTGATAACAATAGCACACCTGAAGGAAAAGCAAACAACCGCAGAGTAGAGTTTGTGCTAACTAAATAGTAACTAAAATGCTCAGCTACCAACACCGTATTGCCAATAGTTGGGCTGAATGGCTTTGCATCAATGGAAGTGCAAGATTCAACATTCGTTCTTCTATTAAACTTTAGTGCTAAAAACCACCACAAACGTCAAGCCCCGAACTGTTGTGCAAATTATGTTTTTACATAAAGCTAATATAAAACTCTACAGAAGTTAATACTAAATATGTTTTCGGTATTGTACCAAAATAAATTGGTCTATTGTAGAAATCAAAATTCGTATAATATACATTCTCAAAAAAACACACTTAGTTAAAGCCATATAAATAAGTTAGAATAAGAATGGCTAAAAGTGTATAACCTCAACGGATAGATAATTTTTTTAACATTTTAACGTTTTTCACTTATATTTTCTGTATGTAAACTATGTTTCACCGAAATTTGTAAGCAACTTATATTGTTTACACAGCATCTTTTATATTTAGTCATAATAGGGTATTTAATTTTTTTTGAATAATACCCTGCTTTAAAAATTTAATTGAGATATGAAGCATTTGATACTTTTGGTTTTTGTAGGGTTTTTAGGCATAGCAGCTACATCTCAACCTTTGAGAAATGAATGGATAGATTATTCTAAAACTTACTATAAATTTAAAGTAGATTTTGGCCTTAATCCTACTACTTTACAACCTATTAGAAAAAAATTAGTTCGTATTAATCAAGCACAATTAGTAGCATCTGGTTTAGGCAATATTCCTGCAGAGCATCTTCAATTATTTAGAAATGGAACAGAAGTGCCTATTTATACATCTGTAGCTACAGGTTTATTAGGTGTTACAGATTATATTGAATTTTGGGGAGAAATTAATGATGGAAAATTAGACAGAGATTTATATAGGAATCCAGATTTTCAACTATCAGATATTTGGAGTTTGCAAGAAGATAATGGTACTTATTTTTTAACTGTAAATACTACTGCTAATAAACGATTAATCAATACTACCAATAATGTAGCAGGCAATACACTACCCCCAACATTGTATTTTATGGATACAGCAGTTTATACCCAACGTCAGCAGAGGTATGAAGGTTTTGCTGTTACTTCTACTCAGCTTTTACATTCTTCTTCTTACGATAGAGGTGAAGGTTATGCTACACGTCCAATTAGACCTTTATATAGCTCATGTGGTCAAGTAGCTTTTAATATAGGTTTTACAGATTTAAAACCATATTTAGCAGGTCCATCAATGACATTAAAAGTAAATACAGTAGGTAGTGCCAATAATCCAAGAACTATTTTAGTACAACTGAATGGAGATGATGTAAGTAATTATCAAATGGATTATTACAATTATGCAAAAATTGTAGAAATAGGTATTGATGTCAATAAAATTGCTTCTGGTTCTGCTACCATAAGGCATAATAACCAAAGCCCCATAGATTGTGATGAGTTTAGATTACTGAGAGATGAATTAATTTATCCAAGAACATTAGATGGCAATAATAAAACAAGTTTAGAAGTTTATTTACCTGCAACAGCTTCTGGTCATTATTTAAAATTTTATAATTTTAATGCAGGTACCAATCCACCTATTTTATATGATATAACAAATGGTAAAAGATATATAGGTGATATGTCTATTACAGATACTATTCAATTTGTAACACAACCTTCTTCTCAAAAATCTAACCTTGTTTTAGTAAATGAAGATGTAGCAAATGCTTTAGAAATTACTTCTTTAGAGCAAAGAAATTTTATCAATTATGGATTGGCTGCTAATCAGGGAAATTATATTATTATTTCCAATCCATTAATTTATGGAACAGGTGCTGATAATTATGTAGAACAATACAAACAATATAGAAGTAGTGTACAAGGAGGAAACTATTCAGCTATTCTTGTAGATATTAATGAAATTACAGACCAGTTTGCTTTTGGTATTAAAAAACATCCTTTATCTATTAGAAATTTTTTGCGTTATGCAAGAGCCAATTTTGATACTATTCCAAAATATGTATTTATCATAGGCAAGGGATTAAATTATATTGAGTATAGAAATAATGAAAATGCTGCTGATATAGAATATCAAAACCTTGTTCCTACTTGGGGGCATCCTGCATCTGATAATTTATTAAGTGCCGAAGATAATTCAAGTGCTATACCTGCAACACCTATTGGCAGATTAAGTGCCATTTCTGCAACTGAAGTAGGAGATTATTTAGCCAAAGTAAAACAATACGATTCTGTACAACAAGCTCCTTTAGTAAATGCAGATGATAAACTATGGATGAAAAATGTGTTACAAGTAGCTGGTGCAGGCGATGCTAATATTGCCGATATTTTGACCCAATATTTAACAAAATATACAACCATTATACAAGACACAGCTTTTGGTGCATTGGTAAAAAATTATAACAAATTAGCTAACCCATCTGGCTATGCTGCATCAGTGGCAGATTTTAAAAACATGTATGAAAATGGGGCTTCATTAGTTACTTATTTTGGACATTCATCGGCAACAAATTTAGATTTTAATTTATCCAATCCATCTGCATACAATAATCAATACAGGTATCCTATGTTTATTGTAAATGGATGCGATGCAGGAAACTTTTTTATATACGAACCACAAAGACTTAACTTAAAAACCACTATTTCAGAAAAATTTGTTTTAGAGCCACAAGGAGGTTCTATTGGTTATTTAGCAACAACAGGTTTTGGTGCTTTAAATTATTTAGACTCTTTTACAACTGCATTTTATACTGCATTAAGTACTACTTATTATAATAAACCTTTTGGAGAATCTGTAAAGCAAGGATTGATTGATGTATTAAACATTACAGGCAATAATGATTTTTTTGCCAGATACCATGCAGAACAATTTATACTACATGGCGACCCTGCTATTAGATTAAATGGATTTGATGCTCCAGACTTTTTATTAAAACCAGAAAATATTACCATCACTCCACAAAGAATTACAGTAGCCAAAGATTCTTTTTATGCAGAAATAAAAATTTATAATGTAGGAAGAAAAGTAAATGATTCAATAGATTTTAAACTTACCCGACAATTTCCTGATGGAAGTTCTGTAGTGGCTGTTGCTAAAAAAATTGCTCCTATTTCTTTTTCAGAAACAATCACTATTGCTTTGCCTATTGTATCTAACAGAGATAAAGGAACGACTATTTTAACTGCTGAAATAGATTATGCCAATAGCATTAATGAAATAGATGAGAATAACAATACTGCTATTGTAACTGTAGAAATTGGTGATGATGATATAGTGCCTATTTATCCTTACAATTTTGCAATAGTTAATAATGCTAATTTTAAATTAGCTGCTTCTACTGCCAATCCTTTAGACACACTTAAAACATATATTGTAGAAGTTGATACAACTACTTTTTTCAATTCACCATTAAAATATACATCATCAAAAGCATCTGTTGGTGGTGTGGTAGAATTTGATTATGGTGTAACATTAAATCCTAATACTACTTATTATTGGAGGGTTTCTGCACAAGGAAGTAGCTATTGGAATACAGCTTCTTTTACTTATAAAAATTCGCCTGATATTGGTTTTGAACAAAGACATTTTTATCAGCATACAGAAAGTATTTATGATGGCATGTCTTTAGACAGTAGCACCAGAAAATTACAATATGGTCATCAATTAAATAATTTATTTGTAACACATTCTATTTATCCATATAGTGGTACAGAAGACCAGCATTTTAGTATTAAAGTAAATGGTGTAGGTATTATAGCAAGTGCTTGTGTAGGTAATTCTTTACTTATTAATGTGTTTGATACTTTGAAGTTTACACCTTGGGAAAATACAACCAATCCTTTTGGTGCAGCAACTACTTGTCAAGAAACCAGAAAATATAATTTTGAGTATGAATATATATATTCTAATACAAGAAATAATGCTAAACAATTTTTAGAATCAGTACCAGATGGTACTATTATAGCAGTGCGTATGGTGTATGATGGAGCAAGTGTTTGGGCAAATGATTGGGCTGATGATACTTTAATTTATGGTGCTAACAATACATTATATCATTTTCTGAAAAATCAAGGATTGCCAATAGACTCCTTTTATAAACCAAGAACTTTTGGATTTATTTTCAAGAAAAATGATTCTGCACATTTTAGTCCTCATTATATGTTTAGTGATGGCTTATATGACAGAGTTATTTTTAATGCAGATTTTAATATTAATGATACAACAGGTTTTGCTACATCGCCAAAATTTGGACCAGCAAAATCTTGGAAAAATGTATTATGGAATGGTGTAGGAAATGGTACAAGCTATGCTAAAATGGATGTTATAGGAATAGATGCTAATGGCATAGAAACCAAACTTTATACAAATATTGATACACTACAAACCAGCTTTAATATTGATACTTTAAGTGCCACACAATATCCTTACTTAAAATTAAGTATGAGAAATCAGGATTCTGTTCATGCAGTTCCTTATCAATTAAATAATTGGGGAATAGAATATGTAGGAGCACCAGAAGGTGCTATGGCTCCTAATTTGCATTACAATATTCCAGATTCTATAGGTCTAATTACATCTTATGGAAGTGATACATTAAAAGGTAGTGTAGCATTTAAAAATGTAAGTAAAGAAAATTTTGACAGCCTTACAGTAAAAGTAGTATTAACCAATTTAAGATTGGGTAATGTTTATACTTATGAATTACCAAAAACAAAACCATTAATGGCTGGCGATACTGTACACATTCATTTTGAAATTGATGCCTCATTAATGCCACAAGATGAATATAATTTTTATTTAGTTGTCAATGAAAATGCAGCACAACCAGAGCAATTTTTATTTAATAACTATTTATATAAATACATTTATTTTAAAACAGGTCAAATAGTGCCTGTAAGAATTATCAACTTTACAGCAAAAGCCAATGGAGCAGGTACAGATATTTCATGGCAAGTGGCAGATGAAATTAATGTAAATGCTTATCAGGTAGAGCATAGTACCAATGCTATTAATTTTAAACCAATAGGCAATGTAGAAGCCAAAGGTGCTAACCATTATTTCTATTATCATACAAACCCTATTATTGGAAAAAATTATTACAGATTAAAAACCATTAATAATGATGGTAGTTTTGCTTACTCAACTATTCAGTTGGTGAATTTTAAGAAAGGTATTGTAGTAAATGTTTATCCCAATCCTGTATCAAAATTATTGAACATAGCAGTTAGCAATAACAACAATACTACTGCTACTCATTTAAAACTTTACAATAGTTTTGGACAATTATTATTTACTGAAAAATTTTCAGCAAATACACAAATAGACATGAGTAAATATGCAGCAGGAGTTTATTTATTAAATGTTTTTGATGGAGAAAAATTACAAACATTTAGAATACAAAAACAATAAAGGGAAATAAGACAAGTTCATAAAGGTTGCAGCAATGCAGCCTTTTATTATAAAAAAAAGAAGATTGTTTGCAATCTTCTTTTTTTTATAAAATAAATAGAGCTTTTTACAATACTATATAACTAATAAAGCATCTCCATAACTAAAAAATCTATATTTATCTTTAATAGCTTTTTGGTAAGCTGCCATAGCTAAATCATAACCTGCAAAAGCACAGGTCATAATTAATAAACTTGTTTTTGGTAAATGAAAATTTGTTACCAAACTATCTGCAATACTAAAATTATAAGGAGGATGAATAAAGTGATTAGTCCATCCTTCACTTGCTTTTAAATATTTTTGAGCAGTAAAATTAGTTTCTAAAGCCCTCATAGTAGTTGTACCAATAGCACAAATACGATGTTCAGTATCTTTGGCTTTATTTACAATTTTTACAGCTTCTTCGGGTATATTGTAATATTCTGCATCCATTTTATGCTTACTCAAATCTTCTACTTCAATAGGTCTAAAAGTGCCTAATCCTGTATGTAAAGTAATTTCTGCAAAACGTATTCCTTTAATTTCACAACGCTTAATCAATTCTTTACTAAAGTGCAATCCTGCTGTTGGTGCAGCTACAGCTCCTTCATATCTTGCATAAACTGTTTGATAGCGTTCTTTATCTTCCTCATCTGGTTTACGTTTTATGTATTTTGGTAATGGAGTTTCGCCTAAGTGGTCTAACATTTTTTTAAAACTTTCATCATCTCCTTCCCATAAAAATTTTATGGTTCTTCCTCTGCTGGTTGTGTTATCAATTACTTCTGCTACCAACTCTTCACTTTCGCCAAAATATAATTTATTACCTACCCTTATTTTTCGTGCAGGGTCAACAATTACATCCCATAAACGATTTTGTACATTAAGTTCTCTTAATAAGAAAACTTCAATTTTAGCACCTGTTTTTTCTTTTCGTCCATACATTCTGGCAGAAAAAACTTTGGTATTATTTACTACAAATACATCTTTATCGTCAAAATAGTCAAGAATGTTATAGAAATGCTTGTTTTCCATAACGCCTGTTTTACGATTAACTACTAATAACCTACTATCTTCACGTCTTTTAGTAGGATTTTGTGCAATAAGATTTAAAGGTAAGTCGTACCTGAATTGAGATAATTTCATGTTACGGCATGATTTAATGAATAATGAAAGGCTGCAAAGGTATCATTTATTATTGAAAATTTCCAAACAAATATTCTTATCCTTTGAAAAAGGAAGACTTCTGTTTAATGAAATTACTGATTGATAACTGCTTTTAAACTCATATCTAAGCTAACTGCTTGATGTATTAAACCTCCTACACTTACAAAATCTACTCCTGTAGCTGCATAAGATTGAATAGTGTTTATATTAATACCACCACTTGCTTCTGTTTCAAAACGATGCTGAATTATCTGCACTGCTTTTTGAACCTGCTCTGGAGTAAAATTGTCTAACATTATTCTACTCACTTTTCCTTCTCCTATGGCACAAACTTTTTCAACATCTTCTATGCTTCTTGTTTCTACTTCAATTTTTAAAGCTGGTTTTTTATTTGTTACATATTGCCATGCTTTTTCAATAGCATTTTCTATACCACCTGCATAATCTATATGATTGTCTTTTAGCATAATCATATCATATAATCCAAATCTATGGTTTATACCACCACCAATTTTTACAGCTTCTTTTTCTAACAGTCTAAAATTGGGTGTTGTTTTTCTGGTATCTAATAATTTGGTATGAAAGCCTTTTAATTTTTCTGTATAAGTGTGTGTTAATGTAGCAATACCACTCATACGTTGCATACAATTTAATACCAATCTTTCACAAGTAAGTATTGTATGAATAGATGCTTCTACTTCAAAGGCTTTATCTCCTACTTGCATAGCTTCTCCATCTTGTTTATAGGGGGTAAAAACAGTAGAAGGTTCTATTTGTTTAAATATTTTTTCTGCAACCGAAACACCTGCTAAAATACCTGCTTGCTTAATTTTTAAAACTGCTTTTCCTTGTTTATTGGCAGGAATACAACTTAGGGTACTATGGTCTCCATCACCTACATCTTCTTGTAAGGCTTGTGTAATTAAAAACTGTAATTGATTATCAAAATTTTGCATGGTGCAAAGTAATGTCAACTTTTTATTTTTTACAACTTGCATCTTTTTTTAGTATTATTACATCTAATTAGGACAAATCCGTGCAAAATGAAAACAAAAGTTATTTCATTACTGTTAGTTATTGTATTATGTACATCTGTTAATGCTCAACAAAAAAATGGGCTATATTTCACTGTAAATCCATTAGGAATACTTGAAATACAAGCTGCTTATGGTGCTGGTATAGGATATAGATTTAATGAACAATGGGAAGCATCTACAGAATATGCTCAATTAAAACCAAGTGTTTGGATGGGTGAAGGAAAATACACTAATATTCAAGGATTTAAAACTACTTCTACTATAAAATATACTTTACATATAAATGAATATACTAACAGTAGAACTTTTGTAGGTGCAGAATTTAGATACAAACAATTTAGCTATGATGATGTAGCAGATTTTACCAACCTTACTACTGGTAAAACAATGAAAGAATATAATTTTAAAAATACTACCCGAGTAAAAGGTTTTGCAGGTATTATTGGTAAACAATGGGATTTGGGCGAAAATAGCAGATGGGCTTTAGAACTTACAGCAGGTATTGGACTTAGATTTAAAAATATTCAAAGAGATAATACACCAGAAAATTCATTTATTGTTGCTACTGATACAGGTTTTGGAGAAACTCCTAACTATAAAGACAATCATACTTCTGTGTATTTTCCTATAGGATTAAGGGTAATGATAAGGTTATAAACTTCCCTTAGTTTCAATAATAAATTTATCTGCATCTGCCAGAAAAGGAAATTTATTTCTTACTTCTTGCAGATGTTCTTTTTGTAAAGTAATGGTATAAATATCTTCTTCATCTGCTTTGTGATATACAATTTCGCCTAAAGGATTTACAATCATACTATCGCCACTATAATATATTTTATTCCCATCTTCTCCTGTTCTATTTACACCAATTACATAACACTGATTTTCTATGGCTCTTGCTGTAAGTAAAGTTTTCCAAGCATAATTACGTTTTTGGGGCCAGTTTGCTACATATAATAACACATCATATTCTGGCTTATTATTTTTTTCAGTAAAATGTTGTCTTGCCCAAACAGGAAAACGTAAGTCATAACATATTTGTACATTAATTTTCCAACCATTTACACTAACGATTAATCTTTTATTGCCTGCTGTATAATATTTATCTTCTGCTGCATAAGCAAAGCAATGACGTTTATCGTAATAACCAAATTGTTCATTTGGTAGCATCCAAATTAAACGGTTATAATATTGATTATTTTCTTTTATCATCAAGCTACCTGTAAGAATAATTCTTTTTTCTTTGGCTATTTTTTTCATCCATATTACACAATCGCCTTGCATAGTTTCAGCAAATTTTTCTGGCTGCATGCTAAAACCAGTACTAAACATTTCTGGCAGAATAACTATGGCTGTTTTTTCTTTAATGCTGTTTATTTTTTGTTCAAGCATTTGCAAGTTGGCTAATTTATTTTCCCAAAAAAGATTGGTTTGTATAATGCTACAAGTAAGTGTATTCATAAATAATCAATAATGAGCTATAAAAGTAAGATTGTTTTCTTAAAACCTATAAGCTACATGCCATCCAATGTATTGATGGTTTTGTATTTGTGTTATAGCTTCTTTTGTTTGATATACTAATTCTATTTTGCTTGTCCACCTATTTTTTGCAAAAGCAATACCCATTGTTTGTTGATACATCAATGGCATTACATCTGTTACAAATACAATAGGATTGGTTGGTTTTTTAAACATATTTCCTTGTACAGTTGTATTATATGCTTGATAAATAATTTGTGGATAGAAATAAAAAAATAATTCGTGGTTATATTTTTTTGTTGAATTATTTTTATCAATAGCAGCATTAAATAATATACTATTGTGCATATTTTCTATTCTACCAAAACAAAAATAAGCACCTGCTTGTGCATTGATAAAAAGCGTACCAGCATTGGCAGAAATTATAGGAACAATATCAAATTTATTTTCTTCTTTTTGTGTTGAATAAATACTTGCAGCATACTTTATACCAGCATTAATACCTATTTGATTGGGTATTTGTTTGTCCCAAAATGGTTGGCTAAAAACATTGATGAGATTATGATAACCAATTTGTAATTGACGTGCTAAAGACAAATCTCCAGTAACACCAACCTCTGCTGAAAGGCTTAGTAAAGAGCCTGAATGTGCAAATTTATCTTTTGTAAATCTTGCAAATAAATAACCACAATAAGGTCTATCAAAAGGTGCAAATCCATTGTATGTTGCTTTTCTATCGCCTACAGTATATATATTTTGACCTAAGGAATATCTATTAATTATTTTATGATTTTTTTTTATTGATGCTTTACTGTATTGAAGAAAAAAACCATTGGTATAATAACTATCTCTATGCTGTAAAAGATACACATCATTTTCGTTGATAAAAGAAAATTCACTGCTATAACTTTTCTGCTTTTGAGCAATAGCAAAAAGTGTAATGAATAAATATAAAAGCGTAAAATAAGGCTTCATAATATTGATAGGGGAGCAATATAATTAGTTAGTATTGGATTTTGTAGAAATATTTGAAATAGCTTGTTGAATAAGGGCATTTTCAAAACCTTTTTGTAATAAATAACGAGTAGTAGCAACTTTTTTTGCTATCATGGTTTTTCCTTTTAGGGTTTGCCATTTTGCATTAGCTAATTTGAGCAATGTTTTAAAATAATCTTCCTCATCTATTGCTGCTAAGGCTTTTTGTATGTTTTTAGAATGAATATTTTTTTGTTTCAGCTCAAATTGAATTTTTATTTTTCCCCACTTTCTTATCCTGAATTTACCACCTGCAAATAGTGTAGCAAATCTTTCTTCATTTAAAAAATTTGTTTCAATAAGGGTAGCTAAAATGGTTTCTACTTCTATTTTTTTTAAGCCAAAAGAGTACAATTTTTCTTTTACTTCTGTATGGCTTCTTTCTTGATAGCTGCAGAAGTATTGAATTTTTTGTAATGCCTGTTGAGGGGTAAGAAATTTTTTAAATGATGATTGCATATTTATTGTAAAAATAAACATTGTTTTTATTCTTAGCAATGTTGAGCAGTATAAAAATACCCTTTAGATGGTATTGTTACTAATGGCTGAGTATTATAATTTTGCTTGTATGAAAATAATGAAGAACGATATTTTATTTTTCATTGCTATTATACTTGCATTGTGGTTTACAGTAACTGGTATTTTTTGGGTATATTGGTTTGCTGTAATATTTGCTTATCCTGCTGGTATAGCATCTTTCTTTATTTGGCAAACTATTAAAAAAGATAATAAAAAGCGTAATAAACTTATTCCTTTCATGCTTACTATTGGACTAATTGCTTCTTTGGCTTTTTTGGCATATATATTAATAGGTAATAATTGATAGCTATATTGTAGTAACAAACAATATATACTTATCTGCACAGCCTTTTAATAATACTTTCATGCTGTGGATATTGTAGGGCTAAAGTAGTAGCATTGGCTAATTCAAAATCTGTAAAATCAAAACCTGGGGCTACTGTACAACCTACAAAACTAAAATCAGTTTCTGGTGCTGGTTCACTGGCAAACCAACAATTAGCAGGTACTACATATTGAAATACTTCTCCTTGTTCTACATTGCTTCCTAAACGAATAATTTGTAATGCACCTGTTGGTGTAATAATATATACTAACAAAGATTGCCCTGTATAAAAATGCCAACATTCATCACTTTTTATTTTATGAAATGCTGAAAAATTGCCTTGCTCTAATAAAAAATAAATAGCAGTAGAAAAATGTCTATCGCCTGAAAACCTTTCTGGCAAAGCATTTTTTTGTATAAATTCTGCTGAACGATAAGTTTCTTTATAAAAACCACCTTCTGGGTGTGGTAATAACTGATATTTTTCTATAATTGTTTTAGCAGTTAGCATTGGTTTGCTACATTAAATGTATATAGTGTAGAAAAAATAATTTTTTACGATTCAATTATGCCATGTTTTACAGCATATAATATTAAACCTGCAGTAGTTTTAGCACCTGTTTTTACTTTTAATCTATCTCTTATTGCTTCTACAGTTCTTGGGCTTATTTCTACAATGTCGGCAATTTCTTTGGTGCTTTTTTCTTCGCACATTAGTTTTAAAACTTGCAATTCTTTATCACTTAATTCTGCATCATCATCTTGCTTTGGGGCACTTTGGGTACGCAATCCAGAAAGCATAGCTCTGTTGGTAAACTCATTAAAGAAAAATTCATTTTCATAACAAGTTTTGATAGCTTGATAAATGGTTTCACTATCAGAATCTTTGGTAAGATAACTGTTTGCTCCTATACCCATTAATTTGGTAATTAATGTAACTTCATTATGCATGGTGAGCATAATAATTTTTACATTAGGCATCATTTTTTTTACTTCTGGTAAGGTAGCAATACCATCCATAATAGGCATTTGAATATCTAAAAGAATAACATCTGGCTGTAAAAATTTCAGCATATTTAATAATTGCATTCCATTTTCGGCTTCTCCCAAAAATTCAATATCCTGTCTATGACCCAATGCTACTTTTACTCCTTGTCTGAATAAAGCATGGTCATCGGTAATAATTACTTTTATTTTTTCGCTCATAATAGCACTAAAAATTAAGACACTTTTTAAAGTGTTGGTAAAGATAGTAGAAATTAAAGTTATTCTACTAAGAAAATATTAGGAAAAATACGAAGCTGCTTATCATGCTTTTACCATTTTATGGTAAAATACTGCATATCCAAAATTGGGAAATTGTACTCTTGTTTCGGGAATAACCTGTGTATATTTTTGTGTTGTCAATTTGATACATGGTTTATGGAGTTTTAAAGTTGATATACTAAAAATAGATGTAGTAAATCCGAACAAACAACAACATCCGAAACCTAAGAAAACAATAAGCCGTCCGTATTAAAAAGACTTAGAATATCCAAGAATCTATAGAAAGGCTAAACCCGTTTTTGAATATCCAATGAATGAAAAGCCAAGGTAATTGCAGCCTTAAATGCAAAAAACCAATATCCAAAGGCAAGAGCCTTTTAGTCCAAAATTCCTGAGAGCCTAACAGCCCAGGTAATTACACAAACTGGGTCTGATAAAAACAATCAGACCTTTTTTTATTACCTATGCTCTACTAATTGTTTTAATGCAGATAAATTTTTTTCTAATTGTGCACCAGTAACAGCCTCATTCATCATAGAACCAAAACGCTGCCAAGGATACCATTTTAAATATTCTGTAAACTGCCATTGAACAACTATTTGTGCAGATGAAGCATGATGAATAATACGCATGATGCTATGTTGTACACTACCACTTTTACCAACCCAAGAAGAATGTATGGTATAATTTGTTGTATCTGTAATAGTTACTTTAGTACCTAAAAAATTTCCTTCTGTAGCAGATTGAATAATGACACCTTCTTTGTCTAAACCTGTTATCCAATTTTTCCATTCATACATATTGCTCATTTTTTTAAAAACAACATCTTGATTTGCTGTAATATTAATAGCCCTTGAAACAACAACAGATGATGGCAATAACAATCCAATAACTGTTATAGCAATAGATAGAATAACACAACTTATAACTGCTAATTTTATGAAACGCATATTTTAATTCTTTTTAAAAAATTATTCCCACTTAAATATTTTATAAATTATTACATAAACTACAATGCCCCAAAGCCCGATAATAGCAAGGTGATTCCAAACTTCTGTAATGCCTAATCCTTCAAAAGAAATTTTTCTCATGGCTTCATTAAAATGAGTTAATGGAAAAATTTTACATAATGTTTGCATCCATTCAGGAAAAACACTAATAGGAAAAAATGTGCCTGATAAAAGCATTTGTGGCAATGCAAATAAATTGATAAGTAAAGGAATGGTAGCATCTGTTTTTACAATGCTTGAAAAAATTAAACCTATACCCATTAATAATAATAGCATTAATATAGAAATAAAAATCATTTCTAAAAATGTTATCATGCCATGTGCTAAAGTAAAGCCTAACCAAAACTTGCCTACTACAATTAATACTACCACATTCAATAATTGAAAAGACAATCTACTGAAACCTATGCCAGACAAGATACTTAGCTTATTGACTGGTGAAGCAAAAAATCTTTTTAATACTAATTGTTCTCTTAAATTATAAAATGTAAAAGCTATACCAAATAGGGTAGAGAATAAAACAGAAAAGCCAATTTGCCCTGGCAAAATAAAATCTATTTGTCTGTATGGTCTTATGGTATAAATATTTTGCTGTATGTGAACATTGCTTTTTATTTCAGGATTTACTTTTAAAGAAATATTTTCTAAATAAGGCATTAGTTGTGCTACTGCACCAGCAGTTGCATTGGTTGCTGTAACTTGTATAGTATATTGTTCTTTTTGTGTAGAATCTTTATTGGTTGTAATGTGTAATACAGCATCTAATTCACCTCTTTCTAAATCTAATTTTTGTAAGGAGTCATTGCTGTATGATATAATATTTATTTGTGCCATATTTTGTAGAATGGCAAATACTTTATTGGTTGTATCTGTACCTTGACTAAAAGAAACTCTTTGTTTACTAAAACCATTCATACCAAAAAATCCAAAAACCCATACAAATACCAATGGAAACACAAGGCTAAAAAATAAAGAGCCTGGATTTTTTATTATTGCCAACAAACTTGCTTTGGTAATAGCTACCAAAGCTCTGAACTGATTATATTTTGACTGCATAATGTAAAATAGGCAAAACTATTTTATAATAGTTAGAAAAAAATTTTTATTTTGTACCAAATGAATATTTTAATGAATACCCCTTATACTGCATTTTTACTTACTGGTGGAAATATTGGTAACAGAATTGACAATTTAAACAAAGCAAAACAGCTTATTGAACAACAATGTGGCACAATAAAAACTGCTTCTTCTTTTTATGAAACAGCAGCATGGGGAGTTACTAATCAACCTAATTTTTATAATCAGGCATTGGCACTTGAAACCAATATACAACCAATAACATTAATGAAAACATTGTTGCATATTGAAACATTGATGGGGCGAAAAAGAACAATAAAAATGGGACCAAGAGTAATAGATATAGATATTTTATTGATTGAAAATTTTATTTGTAATGAGCCCATTTTGCAGTTGCCACATCCTGCACTAATTTTTAGAAAATTTGCATTAATACCATTTGCAGAAATTGCTCCTAATGTTATTCACCCTGTTGAAAAAAAGACAATTTTACAATTATTACAAGCCTGTACAGATACTTTGAATGTGCAAAAGATTTAAAAGTTATCATACCTCATCTGGCTATTTTTGAAGCCTTGTATGAAACATAATTTTATAACAGTAGAAGGAAATATTGGGGCAGGTAAAACCACACTTACACACTTACTTGCCAAGCATTTTAATGCAAGAATTATTTTAGAAGAATTTGCCGATAATCCATTTCTGACAAAGTTTTATGATAACCCCAAACAATATGCTTTTCCTGTTGAATTATTTTTTATGGCAGAAAGATATAAGCAGCTAAAAGATATGGTGCATACAAAAGATTTATTTCAAACAATTACTATTTCTGATTATTTGTTTACCAAATGTTTGCTCTTTGCTAAAGTAAATTTGCCAGAAGAAGAATTTAGATTGTATCAAAAATTATTTGATATTATTCATCAGCAATTAGTTTTTCCAGATATACTTATCTATTTACATGCACCTGTTTATAAACTTCAAGAAAATATTAGAAAAAGAAATAGAGAATATGAGCAACAAATTCCAGATGAATATTTGTTTAACCTTCAAGAAACATATACAAGCTATATAAAACAACACAATATAAAAACCATTTTTATAGATGCTACCAATGCAGATTTTTTGGGCAATGAAAAGCATTTTGAAGTAATTTTAAATGCTTTGGATAAAGATATAGAACAAGGGCAGCATTATTTTACTTTACCTTAAATCCAAGGCTTGTACAACATTCTGTATAGTTGTATTAATGCAGTAATAAAAAATACAATACCCATAACAATATTCAATGTTTTATTGCTTGTTTTCATTTTATTAATAGCCCAATAACCTCCATGTATATATATACCAATACCTGCCAAAGTGCCTAAACCTGCTCCTACACAGAAAAAATTAAATTGATTAAATGTTGGTGCTAAAACATTGTTTTGTATAAGTTGTGTACTCCATAAAAACCAAAAAGGAATTTGTACAGGATTTAAAGCACTAATAGTAATGCCCAATAAAAAACGATTGATTGAATTATTAATCAATAAACCTTTTTTTTCTGTTACTTGTTTTGTAGCAGCAATAAAAGCCAATATTCCTAATACCAAAAAAACAATTACAGTAAGCCATCCTAATATTTGAAAAATTGTTTTGTGTTTGGTTACCCAACTCATGCCAGATAAGGCAAGGCGTAAATAAATTATTTCTACAATAGCCACACCAATAGCAAATTGCCATGCTTTTTTAAATCCTTCTTGTACGCTTAATTGTGTTGCAGCCATATTCATATTGCTCAAAACAATTTGCCCCAAAAAGCTAATACCAAAAGCAATGAATAATAAAATAATAAGTGCCATGTAGTTTTTTAAATATTTAGCAATCTACATCATATTTTTCTAAAATACTATATGCTGCAAAAGCATCTTTTAAAAATTTTCTTCCTTGTTTAAAAGAAGTATAAGGAATACCTTTTTTATAATTTATCCTACCAATTTCAAACAGATATTTCCAATGTGTAGCAATAGTTTTTAAGGCATTAAAATAGCTCATATTGCAATCGTAAATATGATTTGGCTCTGCACCTGTGCCATTAAATTCAAGTATTTGAATATTTTTTCCTTGCCTTAAATCTTGTAGAGAAGTGGTTTTAATATCAAATCTTCCATAATAAAAATGTTTGGTATAGTTGCTTATATCATCAAATACTTTAGTAAGCTGCTCATCAATTTCATTATGCAAATTTTTGAATGTTGCACCTCTGTTATGATTTCCTGCAATACTTAAAAAATATGGTTCATCTTTGGCAATTATTTTTTGCCAATTTTCTATATGCTTTGTGCTAAGTTCTTCTAATCTGTTTTTTGCTTTAGGATGTGCTTGTATAAGTTGTAATAAAGTGTTTTTGCCATTTCCTTTTACTTGCAAATATTCTTTGGCTGTTATGCCTGTAATTTTTCCTTTTGTTGTATCTGGATAACGAACATAAAAAACACTCATTTCTAAAGGTAGTTCTATCATAGTTTGAATAAGATATACAAAAGGAACGGTGTTGTGGTATTTTTTTAATTCTTCTGCATTATCTATTTTTCTAAAACACAAACCTTTTGTTCCAATATCTGGTTTTACAGCTACAGGAAATTGAAGGTTTACTTGCTGCATTTGTTGTAGTATATTGTCAAAATTTTCTTTTGGCTGAATATAAATAGTAGTAGGATAGGCTTCTTTAGGTAGTTGCTCAAACATTTCTTTTTTAGTTTCTCCCTCAAGACCTGAAAATTGTAGGGTAGGGTTTACATTAGAGAAAAACCAAAAATGCCTTGCTCTTATACAATAGTATAACCAAACCAATATTAATGGGGTGTAAATAACATAAAAATTCCATTGCTCCCAGTAGTATATTTTTTGTAAAAACTTTTTCAATAGTCAATTTTAGATAGCAACAAAAGTAATCAGATGAAGTTATATGTTTGAATAATTAATTTTTTGAAGAGAAATCTGCTATTGCATTTATTAAAGCAGCATTTTCTTTTTCTGTACCAATAGTTATTCTTAAACAGTTTTCACAAAGTGGCTCATTGCTTATATTTTCTACTACAATATTTTTGTTTAATAAAAATTGATAAAGCTCATCTGCTACATCAGCTTTAATTAATAAAAAATTAGTATCGCTATCATATATTTTTTTTATAAAAAGAAATTGTACCAATGATTTAACTAAATCTTTTCTCATTGCTACCAATTCCTTAATCATTTCATTAGTTTCACTAACATTTTCTAATGCTTTTAAAACTAATTCTTGCGTTGCTGTATTAATGTTGTAAGGATGTTTAATACAATTTAAAATATGTATTATATCAATACTTGCAAACAAAACGCCCAAACGTAGTCCTGCCAAACCCCATGCTTTACTAAATGTTTGCAACACAATTAAATTAGGATACTCTTTCAGTTCTTGTAAAAAAGATTTTTGTCTGGAAAAATTTATATAGGCTTCATCAATCACTACCAATCCTTCAAAATTGTTGAGTATTATTTCAATATCTTCTCTATACAAAGAGTTGCCTGTAGGATTGTTAGGAGAACAAAGCCAAATAATTTTGGTATGCTCATCTACCAATGTTTCTAACATATCCATATTTAACTGAAAATTCTCTAACAAATTTGCTTTTCTTACTGCTACATTATGAATGTTGGCAGCTATTTCATACCTATTATTGGTTGGTGGGCAAATAATAATATTGTCTTTTTGAGGCTCACAAAAACAGGTGTATAAAAGGTTTATACATTCATCAGTTCCATTGCCAAAAAAAATATTTTCGGTAGCTATATTTTTTATTTTGCTGGTTGCTTCTTTTAAAGTTGTTTGAAAATTATCAGGATAACGATTGTACCATTTTATTAATGGACTGCCAATACTATTTTCATTTTTATTAAGCAAAATTTTTTGCTGAAAATTTGCTTCCTTTTTTGCAGATTGAATAAGTTTTTTTATATGAGGACGAATAAGGGAATCAATATGTTTGCTCATGAATGATAGCTTAAAATTTCAGGTGCTAAATTAACTTCTTTTTGGGTAAAGGAATATAAAAAAAAGCGTGTTTCTTTTGGTTACGAACCTTTAGAGAACACGCTGTAAAAAAGAAAATTAAAATAGCTACTCAGGTAATCTTTCTATTCGTATAAATATTGCGTCAAGAAGAAAAACTATTGCTATGATATAGTACATTATTAATTCAAAAGTACTTAAATTTCTGTTTGAAAATGTTTTAAATCTTTCTAATTTCTTTGGTTTAAAAATCAGGTACACAATTTTAATAATGTGTATCAAAATTGCTATTCCAACCATTACTATTACTGAAACAGACAAAAAGTATTTCATTGTGATTTTGTATTTAAACTTTCGTCTCCGCAGAGTGTTCTTTTTAGGCTTTTGTGCAAAGCTAAGACACTCTGTCGGAAATTAAATAGAAGGGGTAATTCGTAGCTTAGACTAATTCTTGCTCTGCATCTATATTTCCGAAGCTAATTCCCATTATGGAATAAACCTCCTCTATGTTAACTACTCTTGCATTACCATTTTCTGAAATTAGAATATAAGTCGGGTATCCTGTAAAATGAACTTCCCCACTTTCATAGTCAGCAACAAAAACAGAGTAGCCGTTCCATTCTAACTCAAATGTAGCTGAATGAAAACCTAATTTTTTAGCAAGTGTTGTAGCCTTTTCTTTCATAATGGAAAAACTTATGTAAAAAAACAATATTCAATTTTTTTTCTCGGCAATGTTTCCTCCAAAGCTTTGTGCTAAGATAGGAACATTGTCGCATTTTTTTACGCATCTTCCCTTAGCTAACCCACAAAAGCTATACAAGGAGAAGATGCTGAGAAGAATAATCCTTAATTAAATATCGTATCAAAAATTTTATCTAAATCTCTATCTATATTACCCTTAAAATCTATGTATGGTATTTTTAAATTATTCAAAGCATTTTTAAAACGATGAAAATCATTATCAGCTCTTAATTCTATCCAATTTATATTTAGGCTATCCAACTGATTTTTATTTTGTTCAGAAAGTTTATCAGCTACAAAAACATTGGTTGCTCTTGCAATTACTGCATCTGCACTTTCTGGATTACCACGACCCATAAGTTTTACTTCGCATAAATATTCATTACCTTCATTAAGTAAGTAAAAATCTATTTCTCTATCAAATCCCTTTGACTTATCTTTCTTAAACTTTGCATTAAAATTTTTTGAATTAACTGAATATAATTTACAAAGTGTTTCCATTAGAGGTCTTTCAACTCTTTTACCAGCAGTACTCCATAATCCACCACGAAGTTCTGCACGTTTTACTGCAAGGGTATTTACAACAATTAAACTTTCACTTACATTCAAATCAATAGATATCCCTTTGAATTTTATTGTAAGGGTTAACTCTAATTCATTTTCAATTTCAACTAAATCTTGTATGCTTCTATCTTCTATAAAGAATATCATAATGTTCATTTGCAGCATCTATCACAATTTCTTTTGTAGATGAGTTGAACATATTATGTATGGTCTTTTTATTTAATCCAGAATTAATTGCAATTTCACTTGTTGTAAGTTTTGGATTTAAAAATGCTTCTTTATACCAATCTGTTGTTATATTTTCACTTTGCAATTTTGCTTCAACAATCTTCTTGAAGAAGTCTATTGCAAATTGAAGAAATTCAGCATTGATAAGTGTTACAATTTCAATTCTGTAATCTTCCCCTTTAAGTAATTTTCGGATTATGTTTTTTGTTACTTGTTCTGTTAATGTCATTGTATAGTTTGCTTAAATTCGTTTAATGATAAGAATTTTGTTTCTCTACTATCAAACACTTCTTTAGATTTTTTTGATTTCATGTATTCAAAATAGGTTTCATTTTTTTCAGTTAGGAAAAAATTACGACCTAAACTTTTTGCAGTTTTTCCCATTGTCCCACTTCCAGCAAATGGGTCAAAAACTAAATCACCTTTAAAAGAGTAATACTTAATTACTCTTTTACAAAGTTCAACAGGAAAAACGGCTGAATGAATTTTATTAAAACAAGGGTCAATTTTCCAAACATTAGATGTTTCATAGCCTTCTTCAACTTTACTTTCCAGTACAGTTTTATAATCATATTCCCGAATATTCCAATCTAAAAGTTTTTCTGTGCTTTTACGATAAACCATTAAATATTCAGTAACTGAATTAGGTTTATAAGCAAGTGGTTTTCTATGTTGCATAAAGCCCCCTATACGATTTTTTACACTTGCTTCTGGTTTAAGCCAAATAATATCATCAATAAATTCCCAACCCATATTTATTAAATATGGATGAATATCAAAAGGAATTGGATAACGTTTACTACTATGTGCACGACTAATTCTAGGAATAATAATTGGTGAAGTATTAACAATCAAAAAACGCCCTTCTTTTGTAATACGATAAACTTCTTTAAAAACATTTGCAAGAAATTCCAAATATGCTTTATAACTTGGATAAATGGAATAATCTCTTGCATTGTAATAAGGAGGTGAAGTAAAAGTTAAATGAATACTTTCATCTTCTAAAAGTTTCATTGTTTCAATGGTATCTGCATTTACAACAATGTTTTTTAAATAATCATAGCTTTCAGTATGAGGCTGTTTTTTATTCGTTTTTCTTGAAGCAAAAAATTCTTTATAAATAATTGTTCTTACCATCTCATTTTCATGATTAATAAGTTTCTTTAATTCTTCATCAATTCCATTTCCTTTGAAAACTAAAAGCCCACGAATAGCTTGACAAACAACTTTTGGGTCTTCATCTTTTAATGCTTCAATCAAATATGGCTTTACAATTTCTTTTCTCATACGCCCAATAGAAGAAATTGCTTCACGCCTAACATTTGTATCATTATCGTATTTTGAAATATAAGAAAGTAACTGAATATTTTTTTCATCTACTAATTTGCCAATATTTTTAACAGCTAAAAGCCTAACATCTGAATTTTTATGTGTTGTTAAGTTAGATAAAAATGAGCTATCAAAATTTTTAGGTAACTGTCCTAAACTTCCTAATATAAAAACTAAGTTTCCAGTATTAGTTTTGTGTTGCTCCACAAGATTTCCAATAGCTCCATTTTCGCCAATTTTTAATTCCTTTATGTATTCTTTCGTTAGCATTTGATTGTCTAAAAAGTTATTAGACAAAGTTAGTATTTTAATTTATTAATTACTTTCCCCCAATAAGTTATCCACTTTTAGTACATTATAGCTCATTTTCTTAAAAAGTAATCCACATGCTTTCTATAACTATATAGGCTTTTGTAGTTTAGGGCAAATTTAATTTGCCAATCTTATGGCTAATCGTTTAAAAAGAAAAAAAGAAAATACACCCAATCCAGAAAACCTGACTACTGATAAAGTAGCAGAAGTTACTGTATCGGAAGTGGTAAAAGATGAAAGAACTAAAAAAATAGCAGGAATCATTAGTATTGTAGTAACCATTTTTTTGTTTATAGCTTTTACTTCTTATTTATTTACTTGGCAAGAAGACCAAGATAAAGTACATCGCTTTGGGGTAAAAATATTTTCTACAACAGATGTTCAAGTAAGTAATTTATTTGGCGTATTAGGTGCTTATGTTGCTCATAATTTTATTTACAAAGGTTTTGGCATTGCATCTTATTTATTTTGTACTTTCTTTTTTGTGTTAGGTGTAAATTTGATGTTTGGCAAAAAAATATTTTCTATCACCAGAAACCTTCGTTACTTAATTACAGGCTTGGTAGTATTGAGTGTTGCATTAACTTTTGTATCAAGAGCATCTGAATTTAGTTGGGGTGGTGCAGTAGGAGAATTGATTAATAATTGGATGGTAAAATGGATTGGCAATGTTGGAACAGGAATTGTTTTATTGCTAAGTATTGTTACTTATTTTATTTGGCGTTTTAATCCTTCTTTTAGTTCTGTAGAAAATTTCTTTAGAAAAGCTTTTACTCCTTCACCTAAAAAAAATATAGCAACTACAATTGATGAAGTTGAGGGAGATTTAGCATTAGAAAATGAAACAGATGTTGAAACTGAAGATGAACAAGAAGCTGCTAAATTATTTGTAGATGAAGAAATTACAGAACCTGTAAGTGCCAATAAATTAAGAGCAGAAGGCAATGGAGTAACTGTAATAATGCCAGATGCAGACGAAGACAATTTACCTACTTTTGATTTAATAGAAAAAGAAGGAGCAGTAGTAGCAGACACTGATACAGGAGAATTAAATGATGCTTTGGCTACTGAATTATCTATTTCTGTAAATGAAAAATATGCAGCAACTTCTACCGATACATCAGATTTGAATCTTGAAATAAAACCTCCTGTTGAAGAAGATGAAACAATGAATAGTGAAGAAAGCATAATAAATAATAATGATGACAATAATACTTCAGAAGATAATACAGCCCTTGAAGAAAGGAGTGATGAATTAGCAACTGTTAATTATGACCCTACTTTAGATTTAAGAGATTATAAATACCCAGGGTTAGACTTGTTAGAAACACATGGCAGTGAAAAAATTGTTCACGACCCAGCAGAATTAGAAGCTAATAAAAACCAAATTATTGCAACACTAAATAATTATGATATTGCTATAAAACGCATAGCTGCTACAATAGGACCAACAGTTACCTTGTATGAAATTGTTCCAGCACCAGGTGTTCGTATTAGCAGAATAAAAAATTTAGAAGATGATATTGCTCTAAGCCTTGCAGCATTAGGTATTCGTATTATTGCACCTATACCAGGGAGAGGCACAGTAGGTATAGAAGTTCCTAATGCTCGTAAAACTATTGTGAGCATGAAAACAATGCTTGGCAGCGATAAATTTCAAAACAATAATTATTCTTTACCCATTGCTATTGGTAAAAAAATAGATAATGAAAATTTTATTGTTGATTTAGCAGCAATGCCTCACTTATTAATGGCAGGTGCTACTGGTCAAGGTAAAAGTGTTGGAGTAAATGCTTTGTTAGTTTCATTGTTATATAAAAAACATCCATCGCAATTAAAATTTGTTTTGGTTGACCCCAAAAAAGTAGAATTAAGTTTATACAGAATTATTGAAAAACATTTCTTAGCAAAATTACCAGGTGAAGAAGAAAGCATTATTACAGATACTAAAAAAGTAGTACATACTTTAAATGCTTTGTGTATAGAAATGGATAATCGTTATGATTTATTAAAAGAAGCTGGTTGTAGAAATATAAAAGAGTATAACGAAAAATTTACGCAAAGAAAATTAAGTCCTAAAAAAGGTCATCAATACTTACCATTTATTGTGTTAGTAATAGATGAATTTGCCGATTTAATAATGACTGCTGGTAAAGAAATAGAAATGCCTATTGCACGTTTGGCACAGTTGGCAAGAGCTATTGGCATTCACTTAATCATTGCTACACAAAGACCTTCTGTAAACATTATTACAGGAACGATTAAAGCAAATTTTCCTGCTCGTATAGCTTTTAAAGTTTCTTCTAAAATAGATAGTAGAACAATTTTAGATACTGGAGGTGCAGAGCAACTAATAGGTAAAGGAGATTTGCTGGTAAGCTATAATGGAGAAGTAACACGTTTGCAATGTGCCTTTGTAGATACACCAGAAGTAGAAAGAGTTTGTGAATTTATTAATAACCAACGTGGTTATCCTGATGCTTTCTTATTGCCAGAATATGTAGATGAAAAAGAAGAAGCAGGAAAAGATTTTGATGTAGATGATAGAGATGCTTTGTTTGAAGATGCTGCAAAATTGATAGTTCAAAATCAGGTAGGCTCTACTTCTTTAATACAAAGAAGAATGAAATTGGGTTATAACCGTGCTGGTAGATTGATGGACCAGTTAGAAAGAGCAGGCATTGTAGGACCTAATTTGGGCAGTAAAGCAAGAGAAGTAAAATTCAAATCTGAGATGGAACTACAAGAGTTTTTAGGCTCTATGTAATAAGGTTTAGCCACTAATTTTTCACATATTTATCAATACTGTACATTCTTTGTTTGTTTTAATTATCTTGGCAACCTTTTAGTACACTTTTATTATTATTAAAACAAACCATTATGATTAAGCTACAAGTTATTGGCAATCTTGGAAAAGATGCTATTGTAAACACTGTAAACGGTAAAAACGTTATTAACTTCAACATGGCTCATACTGAGCGTTTTAAAGATGCTCAAGGAAATCAAAAAGACAGAACCATTTGGGTAGAATGTGCTTATTGGACAGATAGAACTGCTATAGCACCGTATTTAAAAAAAGGAACTCAGGTTTTTGTAGAAGGCAATCCTGATGTAAGAAGTTATACTACTCAAGATGGCAGACAAGGTGCTTCTTTAACTTTAAGAATACAAAATGTTCAGCTATTAGGTAGTAGAAATACAGAAGGTGCAGCACCTCAAAATTATACACCTAATACAACAACTGCTGCACAACCAACTACTACAACAGCACCTGCTAATGAAATTAATGAACCTTTAGACGATTTACCTTTTTAATACTTAATTTATTCTAACAAATATTGTCAACATTTGAAAGATGAAAAAACTGTTGCTATTATTAGCATTATTTTTTTATATACCTACGTTTGCTCAACAAAGGCTGGTAGATTTTGTTAATCCTTTTATTGGAACTGATGCTCATGGACATACTTACCCTGGTGCTACTATACCTTTTGGTATGGTACAACTAAGTCCTGATAATGGTACCAATGGGTGGGATTGGTGTAGTGGTTATCATTATAGCGATAGTGTGATACAGGGTTTTAGCCATACACATTTAAGTGGTACAGGTGTTGGCGATTTGTGCGATATTTCTGTATTGCCTATGGTAAACAAAACAGCTAATGCAGAAAAAATAGTTAGCAGATTTTCTCATAAACAAGAATCTGCAAAGCCAGGCTATTATGCAGTGCATTTAAAAGATTTTGATGTGTGGGCAGAACTTTCTACAACCATTCGTTGTGGTTTTCATCGCTACACTTTTCCTGCATCTAAACAAGCTGCTATTCGTTTTGATTTGGGTTTTTCTATCAACTATGACAGAACAAAAGAATGTTATTTTAAAAAAATAAATGATTCCACTTTTGTAGGGTATCGTTTTAGTAGTGGTTGGGCTGCTAATCAAAAAATATTTTTTGCTGTAAAAACAAGTAAACCCATAAAAAGTATTTCATTAATAGCAGATAAAGAAAAAATAGATACCACTATTTATACAGCAAAAGACATTAAAGCATCTTTAGAATTTGAAACTACACAAGGCGAAAAAATTTTAATGAAAGTAGGATTGAGTAGTGCAGATATAGAAGGAGCATTAGAAAGTCTTAATGAAATACAAGGCTGGGATTTTGATGCAGTAAAAACAAACGCTGAAAATATTTGGGAACGTGAATTAAGAAAATTGCAAATACGCACCAATGATATTGCTTTAAAACAAACTTTTTATACAGCACTATATCATACCTATTTAGCACCTAATAGATTTAGTGACAGATATGGAAATTATAAAGATTCTAAAGGAAATATTGCCAAAGGAAAATCTATTTATACTGTTCAATCTTTATGGGATACTTTTAGAGCAGCCAATCCTTTACTAACACTTACACAAACTGAATTAGTACCTGCTATCATCAATTCTTATCTTACTTTTTATGACGATTATGGTTTATTGCCTGTTTGGGAATTGCAGTTTAATGAAACCAATTGTATGACAGGTTATCATGCAGTGCCTGTTATTACAGATGCTATTTTAAAAGGCATCACAGGATTTGATTATGAAAAAGCATATCAGGCAATGAAAGCAAGTGCTTATCAAAATATAAGGGCTACAGATTTGTACAGACAATATGGTTTTGTGCCTTATGACAAAGCTGGTTATAGTGTTACTATAACTATGGAATATGCTTTTGATGATTGGTGTATAGCACAAGTAGCAAAGCGTTTAGGCAAATCGGCAGATTACAGAGAATTTATAAGACGTAGTATGAATTGGCGAAATGTGTTTGATAAAAAAACAGGTTTTGCTCGTCCCAAAAATAGTAATGGACATTGGGTTACACCTTTTGACCCTTATCATACAGAGCATGACGAAAATAAAACTGCTTATACAGAAGGCAATGCTTGGCAACATAGTTGGTTTGCTCCACACGATGTGTATGCTTTAATTAATTACATGGGTGGAGCAAAAAAATTTACTACTAAATTAGATTCTTTGTTTAATGCAGATTCTAAATTAACAGGTTCACAAATTCCTCCAGATATAAGTGGTATGATAGGTCAATATGTTCATGGCAATGAGCCAAGCCATCATATTGCTTACTTATATAATTATGTAGGATTGCCTCATAAAACAGCAGATAGAGTAAGAGAAATTTGTACTACACTGTATAGCAATAAACCAGATGGATTGCCTGGCAATGAAGATTGTGGGCAAATGAGTGCTTGGTATGTGTTTAGTGTATTAGGCTTTTATCCTGTAAATCCTGCCAGTGGAGAATATGTATTAAGTGTACCATTGGTACAAGAAAGTGCATTACAATTACCCGATGGACATTTATTTAGAATTATTGTAAAAGAGAGCAATGAAAAAAATAAATATATAAAACATATTTTGCTTAATGGAGAACCTTATACCAAATCATATATCAAACATTCAGACATTATGAAAGGAGGTATATTGGAAATTACATTAGATGCAGAACCAGGTAAAAATTTTGGAAAAACAATGGAAGATTTCCCTGGTAGAAGAGTGAAATATTAATAATTGTTTTTTTATTTTTTTAGAATAAATAATTTATAAAAATTATATGCAAATGATTAATTCAATTATAGGTTATTCAGCTTCTTTATTTTTGGGTATATCATTATTAGTAAGCAATAATTTTAAGTTTAGATGGTGGAATACTATAGGCTGTTTAACATTTGTTATTTATGGTTTTTTAATTAATGCTTATCCTGTAAGTTTAGCAAATGGTGTTTTATTGATTATTAATACTTATCAGTTAATAAGGCTATATCAATCAAAAGAAAAGTTTGAGCTTTTATCAATACCAAAAGATAGTGCTTTAGTAGAAAAGTTTATTAATTTTTATGACAACGATATTAAAAAATTTTTTCCAGAGGCAAATACCACTATTCAATCAAACACTTTTGCCTTAGTTGTTTTAAGAAATATGGTTATTGCAAATATGGTTATTGCAAATGTTAAATCAAATGGAGAAGCTGAAGTAGAAATTGATTATACTATACCACAATATAGAGATTATAAAAGCGGTCAGTTTATTTTTGAAAAAGAAAAACAACACTTAATAAAAAATGGTATAACTACACTAACGTATCATAAAAATATACATCCAGCCCATCAAAAATTTTTACAAAAAATGGGGTTTGTACAAACAAATGATAATAATTGTTTTAAGAAAGAGCTTGTGTAAAATAGGTATGTATTTTTATTATAAAGAAACATAATCTGGGCAATCTATTCTTAAATCTGTTGTTTGTAAATTTTGATTAAGCAAATTACAAAAATGCTTTTGCCCATTAGCAGACCTTTTATAATAAACACAAGTAAAGCACATTCTTTGAATGGTAATAACTTTTACTTGGTTAAGGTGCTTAATAATATTAAGCAAACTAAACAAAAGTGTTTCTTTATCGTCTTGGTGTAACTTATCTATTGGGTTAAAAATTTCCTTACTAAATAAAGAAGTTTGTTCTACAATTTTTTTTCCATTTTTTGTTAGTTGAATAGTAAAACTTCGGGTATCTTGAGTGTCAAATTCTTTGGTTATAAGTTCTTTTTGTTCTAAGGTTTTAATGGTTTCGCTAATAGTTGCTTTTGTCAAATTAAATTCATCTGCTAAGTAGCTTACTTTACATTTTTCGTTATGATGATAAAAAATAAAAATTAGTACTTGAATTTGAATGGGTGTAAGAGCAAACTCTTTGCTCTCTTGCCAAAGCAAAACCCTGAATGCTTGAGATATTCTTTCTAAAGAAGCGACAATTTTGCTTTCTATACTTTTATTTTGATAATTCAAATTAAAGTCTGAGTTATTCATTAGTTACAATTTTCCATTTCGTAAATATAATAACCTTTTGTGTTAATATCATTTTCCCATTCTGTTCTTAGTGTTTCTATATGGCAAAATACACATTCTTTGGTTGTTAATGTTTTACCTGATTGCCCTTTCAGTTGTAAATATTCATTTCCATATTGTAAAATAATAGAAGTATTTTTTATACTTGATGGAGCAATAATATCAAAGTGCATTATTGTACCATCTTTCTTAGTTACATAAGTATCCCAAATAGCTACTTGCATATTGTAAATATTAAATTATTTTAAAAAAGTGGTTAGTAAATTAAACCCCACAAAGGTAGTTATCCTAACTATGTGGGGTAAATTTTTTTAGCCTTTTACATCTGCCATAGATGCACCAAAGTTGATGTGTAGTACATTTCCATTGGTGGTTAATAAAGCAGGTACTGATTTTACACCAGCTTTTTCTGCTTCTGCAATTCTTGACTTGTCTGAGCCTAAGTGTACTACTTCAACATTTGCTTCTCCTACAAGAGCAATAATGTCATGTTCTGCACTTACACATACAGGGCAGCCAGCATGATAAAAGATTGATTTACTCATTGATTGGTATTTTTATTTGAAATGGCAATATCGCCAAAACAAATATAGTTAGGATAGCTAACAATAAAAAATATTTTTTTCTTTTACCTTATTGTAGAAAAATAAATTATGTAATAAATGAGTGGCGTTATTTTATTTTAAGCACCTAAAATCTTTGATAGAGGGATTTTAATTTATCAATGATTCTAATTCTTGAATTAAGGTTGAAATCTCAAATAGATTTGTGATATTAATTGTCAATTTAAAATTAACATGGTTATCAGGATTCATTTGAACAAGTTGCCTTTTATAATCGTCTTGTATAATAAAGTAGTTCCTTTCTTTATGTTCATATTTTATATCTTCCTTTTTAAATATTCTATATAATAATCTGTCTTCACATACACCTAAGCAAATTAAATAGTCGTAGTTATATTTTGGATTAATACCATTAAATTGGAATGTATTGTTTTTTCTACCTTTTCTTGCAGTTTTTATTTCAAAAAGTTTTCCTTTTTCAGTACGAATATCATACTCATTATGTATAACCCCATCTTCAACAATTTTTGTAATACGAGTAACGATAAATTTTAAAAATTCTTCGCCTATCTGTCCAATAGCATTTGCTTCAAAATCTCTAATTATAGAAAATTTTTTACTGTAATCCTTACCTAAATTTAGCTCTTTATGCTTTCTTTCTATTATAGATAAAAATTTATCTTCAATATTCATTGTGGCAATTATTTTATTTTGTGCAAATTGTCTTGTATTACATTAAAAATATTAGACTTTCCAATATGATAGCAAGAGTTAGTAGCTAAACTTCCATATTTTGCCCAATCAACATTTTCTAATAAAGATTTTATTTTTTTCTTTTTCTTTTCATCATTGGTAGTTAAAACTATTGCAATACCAGATTTATATTTTACTTCTTCAAATGAGGAAACAACTGAAGTTTTTGTATGAAAAGTAGATGAAATATAATAATCAGCTTTTTCTTTATAAATCCATCTTTTGCCACACTCTCTATTTTTTGCTAAAGAAACTGTAAATACTTTTAATAAATCTCCAAATGGTTCTTTCTCTTTATGTTTATACCAGCTAAATTCATTATTATCTACTTTATGATTCTTGCTCCAAATTTGGAAAACACATTTAACATCAACATTTTTATTGTTGTGAGGTATATAAAAAGAATTTTTTGGCAGCCTTTCTGAGTGTATTAAATTAAATCCTTTTACTCTATATTTTATAGAACCTTTGCCGTTACTTTCAAAAAACATTGGTAAAACGAAACAAACATAATCAGCACCTTTAGAGTGATTAATAAAATTTAATGCCATAACTCCTCTATGACCAAAAGGAGGATTTCCTATTACTATACAATGCTTATTGAGTGGTAATTTATAATGTAGGTAATCATTTTTAATAATCTCGTTATTTAGTGGGTTAATGTCAATTCCTATTCTTCTTTGACGAGGTAATAAATTAAAAAATACACCATTTCCTGCACTTGGTTCAACCCATTGAAAATTATTTAAATTTTTATCGTATTTAGAAATAATGTTACAAGTTTTTTGATAAAGATTAATTGCTACTTCTTCTTTTGTAAAGTATTGGTCAAAAATATTATTAACATTAATTTTCATTGAATTACCATTAACATATCTCAAATCATTTTTCAATAAAGTGTTTTCATTATATTCTTTAGTAAATGGTAAATCGTCAAATAGTTTCATAAAAAGAGATTATTAGTATAATTTCAATAGTTCAAATTTACAAAAAGATATTTGAAAAAATAATTCCAATATTTTAAAGGGTTAGAATATGTTAATAAACACCTTACTCCTTCACATCATATTGTAAATAAACATTTCTAAAAATGCCGATTGGTTCATAATGCTGTATTAACCAATTCCATGAAGTATCGTTGTGTATTTTATGCAATACAATATCATCCATACTAACAAAATATTTTCCTTTTTGTGGTATTGCTGTTGGTGTTGAATAATCAGTATGTTGCTGTAAAAAATATTTTGCATCTAAACCTCCTTGACCATAATCAATATTACTATCCATCAACTTTTCATACACTTTTGCTTTGTTGGTTATTAGTTCGTTGGTATAAGGAATTACATCAGTATAATATTTACCAACAGAAATAAGCATAAACAACCATAAAGCTACTACACTCCATTGCATTTTTGTTGTCAAAAGTTTATGAATAACTACAGCTAATAAAACATACAACAATGGTAGTATTATTAACAAGTGTCTTATACCAATTTGAAAACTATTGAAAGTGCTTAACACTATAAAAAAATATACCACAGGAAAAATCAATACCCAATATTTTTTTAACACAATTTGATATTTCAGCAAAGCCCAAACAATACCAATTAACAAAAGCATTAAAATACTTAAAGGAAATTTGTACCATAAACTAACCAAATAATAATACCAATAACCACCATGTAATTTTACATTGCCCAATATATACACTCCAGGGTATGTATTTTCTGCACTACCACCTATTTGTGCATGATATTGTAACATATCCATACTTTGCAAATAAGTTTCAGGTACTGGTATAGGCAGCCATTTTATAAAACTTAAAGCATCTTGAATGTTTAAAAAAGTATTGCTCTGAAAATGGTAACTACCAAGTGTTTTAAATGAATGATGAAAATAAAACCATACATTAATAATAAGCCATACTATACCAATAAATTGACCTACTTTTTTCCATTCTATTTTCCTTTTTGTTACAACAATCATTAACCAATAGGCAGGAATAAAAAATAAAAATGTGTGTTTTGTAACCAAACCTGTAGCCAACCAAATGCAACTATACATAAAATGTTTATTGCTTTGATGATACAAATAATGGTATAAATGATAGAGTGTAGCAAGCAATACTAAACCACTCAACAAGTCTGAATTAATAAGAACAGCATAAGCAATAATGAGTGGGTCTGCAATGAAAAATAGAAACATTGCCCACCATTTATTTAATTGAAATAATTGACAAAATTTGTATAAATAAATAAGCGTAGCAATAGAAAAAATAATCATCATATACCTTCCTTCTTGTTGGTCTTTTCTTCCAAAATCATCTCTTTGATAAGAAGGGCTTATTATTTGATGAACAATTCTTGGCAGCCAAACAATACTAATAACAGGTGTTTTACTATCGTCTAAAGGTTCTATTCTTTCAGGTTTTCCATGAAGCCATCTTTTGCTGTATTCTATATAACTGGGTTCGTCAGAAGTAATATTTTGTTTGCCAATAAAATAATATGCAATACAAATATGTACTACTATCAATACAAACAACAACTGTTTGTTTTTGCTTGAAAAAAATGCAGGTATATTTTTTATAATGTTCATGTAATTAAACAGCAGTTTCAGTGTTTCTATATGCTGTAATTTCTTCTTCAAAACTTTTAATACTATAAGCATTATGCAAAGTAAAATCTCCAATAGCTGTACGACACAAGCTACTTAAATAAGCACCTGTGCCTAATGCTGCACCAAAATCATTTGCAAGGCTTCTTATATAAGTACCTGTACTACACAAAACTTTAAAATGCACTATGGGCAATTCAACTTTAGTAATCATAAATTGATGAATGGTAATTGGTCTTGGTTCTACTTTTACTTCAATACCTTTTCTGGCAGATTCATATAATCTTTTACCATCTTTTTTTATAGCAGAGTGTTGAGGAGGCATTTGCAAAATGTTTCCTATAAATTGCTTAGTTGTTTCATTAATCGTTTCTTCTGTAATGTGTGTATAGGGTTTAAAATTTTCTGGTTCTTTTTCCAAATCATAAGAGGCAGTTGTAGCACCTAAAGTAAATGTACCTGTATATTCTTTAGGCATACCCATATATTCAGTAATTTTTTTGGTAAATTTTCCTGTACAAACAATTAATAAACCTGTAGCCAAAGGGTCTAATGTACCAGCATGTCCTACTTTAGAAACTTTGGTAAGTATGCGTACTTTTTTTACAATATCAAAACTTGTCCAGCGTAGTGGTTTATCAAAAAGTAATACTTGTCCGTCTAAATATTTTTGTATTGGCTGCATAAAAACGAAGATACTGTATTATACGAATTTGATTTCTACAATAGACCATTCTCTTTTCGTATAATGCCGATGCTATAGTTGTTTAGACCAATGAAATTGGTCTATTACAAATATGCTTTCGGTATTAGTATCTCTGAAAGTTTACCTTAACTAATAATAAAAAAAAAGGTTGTAGAAATTCCACAACCTATGATAAGCAAAAATGTAGAGAAATTAGTTTACCATTTATCTACTTCTTCAGAAGAATGATTGTTTTCAGTATTAGTTGTTTCTACTATTTTAGTTTCTGCAACATCTTCAGTTGCTGTTACAACATCTCCTTCACCTTCTGGGTATTCATGGTTAAAAGCATCAAAGTCAAAGTCTGGCATTAAATCAGTTTTTACATAATCTACTGCTTCACTCAATGCTTTTACAAACTTGTTGAAATCTTCTTTATACAGAAAAACTTTGTGTCTGTCATAGCCATTATCATCAAAACGTTTTCTGCTTTCAGTTATGGTAAGAAAATAATCATTACCACGTGTTGCTCTTACATCAAAAAAGTAAGTTCTTCTTTTTCCTGCTTTAATACGTTTACTATAAACGCTGTCATTCTTTTTTTCGTTGTTTTCGTACGCCACTGTAATTAATTTTTGGTTTTTAGAGAGGCAAATATAGTACTGTTATATTATTACCAAAATTTTGTAAAAACTTTATTGGCTAAATTATGTATAAGACTTCTATATCTATTGTTATGCTTTATGTAGCTTTCAATAGCTTTTTAGCAATATTTATGATGAAAGTTATTATATAAAAGTTAAAACAAACAGTTTAATATATATACTTTGGTATCTAATTTGTCAGTAGCTACATAATGTTTTATTTTCACATATTAAAAAGATATTCATTCTGAAAAGATTTCTAAAAATATTAAGAAGAACAGTACTCATAATTATTGCAGTGATTATTTGTCTTTGGTTAGTTATACAAACTTCGCCAGTGCAAAATTGGTTAGTTGGTATGGTTACAAACAAACTTTCAGCACAGTTGGGTACACAAGTAAATATAAAGCATGTTAATATATCTTTATTTAACAGAGCAGATATTGAAGGCGTTTTTATTGCAGATAAAAACAAAGACACTCTGTTATATGCAGGACAATTAAAAGTAAGAATTACAGATTGGTTTATGTTTAAAGATAAAGCTGTTATAAAATATGTAGGCTTAGAAGATGCAGTTATAAAACTTCAACGTTCTGATTCTGTTTGGAATTATCAATTTATTGTAGAACATTTTTCTTCTCCTAAAAAACCTTCTACTACAACACAAACAAAAAATAAAAATAGTGATGGAGGTATTGCTTTTAATCTTCAAAAAATTGATTTTAAAAATATTCGTTTTATCAATAATGATAGATGGGTAGGCGAAGAAATAAATGTTGGCATTAGTAGTTTTGTTGTAAATGCAGATACTGTTGATTTGAATAAAGGTTCATTTATAATAAACTCTATTGCTATTGAAAAACCTACTATAGTAATTGAAAATTTTGAACCTCTACGTCCTGAGTGGCTTAAAAAACCTAAAACGATTGATAGCATTTCACGCCTTAATCCTGCTGGGCTTTTTGTAAAAGTTAAAGAACTATCTATACATGATGGATTATTTGCTATACAAGCAAATCAACATGTACCCCTAAAACATTTTGATGGTGAACATTTAGCTTTTAATAGTATAAAAGGCAATTTTAAAAATGTTTATTTATTGAATGATACACTAACAGCTAATATGAAATTAAGCTGTAAAGAACGTAGTGGTTTAGTAGTAAAAAATTTAATAGCAGACTATAAGGTGAACCCTCAAATAATGGAGTTTAAAAACCTTGATGTAGAAACCAATAGAAGTAAGCTAAGCAACTATCTTGCTATGAAGTTTGAACACTTTGATTATGACTTTGCCAACTTTGTATCTCATGTAACAATGGTAGCAGATTTTAATAATGCTTCTGTTCATAGCAATGATATTGCCTTATTTGCCCCTGCTATTGCATCTTTCAATAAAAATGTACAACTTTCTGGTAAGTTTAAAGGCACTATTACAGACTTTAATATTAATAATCTTTTAGCAAAAACAGGACATAGTACTATAAGGGGAAACCTTGCTATGAAAGGATTACCTAATATTGATAAAACAATTATTTCTCTTCAAAATGGAGCTATTTATACCAATGCTATAGATTTGAATACTTATATTCCTGTATTAAAAACATTTACCAATCCTAATATTACTGCATTAGGAAATATTACTTATAAAGGCAACTTTAATGGATATTATCACAACTTTAAAACCAAAGGAAATATTAATACTGATTTAGGTGCTTTGTATGCAGATTTAGCTTTTAATTTCCCTACAAAACAAGAGCCTATTTATGCAGGTACTTTACATACAGAACAGTTTGATGTAGGAAAATTTATCAATACACCTACATTGGGCAATATAGCTTTTGAAGGAAAAGTAGATGGAAGCAGTTTTACATTAGATAAAATGAAAGCCTCTATTGATGGAACAATTAAAAAATTAGAACTAAATAATTATGCCTATACCAATATTACAACTTTGGGCACTTTTGAAAAACAGGCTTTTAATGGACAAGTAAAAATTGCTGACCCTAATTTAGACTTTATAGGTATTATGCAAATTGATGTTTCAGGCAATCAACCACGTTTTAATCTTTTTGCAGATATTTTAAAATCTAATTACAGAGAATTAAAACTTATTAATACAGATAATTGGCAAGTTACAGGCACATTGGATGTAAACTTTTCAGGAACTAATATTGATAATTTTGAAGGAGAAGCAAAATTGTTAAATGCTGTTGTAACCAATAATGGAAAATCTATAGAATTTGATTTACTAAAACTTTCATCAGATTATTCAAACAATAAAAAGAATTTAAACCTTTCAAGTGCAGATTTTTCAGGCAGTGTTTCTGGCGATTTTAGTATTATGGGTTTACCTGCCAGTTTTCAAACATTTCTGCATAGATATTATCCTGCTTATGTTCCAATACCTGATACTATTCCTCAAAATCAAGATTTTTCTTTTCATGTTACTACAGGTTATATAGCACCTTATTTGCAATTAGTAGATACTAAAATGGCAGGGCTTGATGATATAGATATTGCTGGTACTATTAATACCAAAGAAAATAAACTACACACTATTATTCAAGTGCCTTCATTTATTTATGATAAATATCATTTTTCAGGCATTAATATTACTGGCGATGGAACAATGGATTCTTTAATTGTAGCAGGCGATGTTTTTAGTATTATTATAAACGATAGTACTAATTTGCCTATGACTACATTTAACATACGTTCTGCAAATGACCACTCATTGGTAAAAATACAAACAAGAGCAAGTAGTACATTAAATGATGCCTCTTTAGCTGCCAATGTATTTACTTTAGAAGATGGTGTAAGAGTAGAATTTCAACCTTCTTCTTTTGTTATCAATGAAAAAAAATGGAATATTGAAAAAAATGGAATCATTGTTTTAAGAAAGAATTTTTTAAGTACCAAAGATTTTAATTTACAACAAGGATTTCAAGAAATAAATTTTAATACCGAATTTGAAGAAGATAATAATGCTACGAATTTGATTGTTGATGTAAAAAATGTTGTATTAGGCGACTTTGTAGGCTATGCTTTAAAAGACCCAAGATTAGAAGGATTGACTACAGGAAAAATAAGTATAAACAACTTGTTTAATACAATTCAAGCTAAAGCTGATATAGAGATTGATAATTTTAAAGTTGATGATGACTCTATTGGTATAGCAAAAGTTTTGGCTTTATATGATGGTAAAACAGGTAAAATATCATGGAATTGGATTTCTCCTAATGCAGATTATCTTTTTAATGTGCAAGGTTCTTATGAAACAAAAGATTCTACAGCCAAAGACAGATTATATACAGATATTGTATTTAAAAAATCAAAAATAAAACCTATTCAAAAATATTTAAAAGGTATTTTTTCTGATGTAGATGGATTGGCAACTGGTACATTAACCATAAAAGGAAATGATACCATCAATTTAATTGGAAATGTTACTTTAAAAGATGCAGGTTTATTGGTAGATTATACCCAAGTATATTATAACATAGATTCTGCTACAATAAAATTTGAAGAAGATGGAATAAACTTTGGTTCATTTGTTATAAGAGATATGTATAACAATAAAGGCAATGTAAGAGGTAAATTGTATGAAAAGGGTTTTAAAGATATGGCATTTGATTTTGACTTATCTACCAACAAACTTTTATTATTAAATACCCAAGCAAAAGATAATCAGCAATTTTATGGCAAAGCAATAGGCAAAGCAACTTTGAGTTTTAAGGGGCCAGAAACGAATGCTAAAATGATTATAGTAGGCAATGCTAATGATACATCTCATATTTATATACCCAATAGTATTAGTAGAGAAAGTGCTGATGCAGACTTTATTGTATTTAAACAATTTGGGGAAGCAATGGCAGAACAAAAAAATACTTCTAAATTTAATTTATCAATAGATTTAGATTTAACTGCCAATGAAAAAGTAGATATAGATGTTATTTTAGATGATTTGGCAGGCGATGTTATTAAAGCAACAGGCAATGGGCGTTTGCGTATTAAAGTAGGTACAAATGAAAAATTAGATATACGAGGAAAGTATAACATAGCAAGAGGTAAATATGATTTTAACTTTCAATCTCTTATTAAAAAACCATTTTTATTAATGCCCGATGCAGGTAATTATATTGAATGGACTGGCGATGCAATGGATGCAAAAATTAATATAGATGCAATGTATGAAGCGGATAATGTAAGATTATCAGACCTTACAGGAAAAGCATCTGGCATTATGAGTAGCAATGTTAGTAGCCTTAGAGAAAGTGTGTATGTTATTGCTCAATTAAGAGATAAGTTAATGCAGCCTTCTATTAAATTTAAAATAGATTTTCCAACCAATAGCCCTGTAAAAACAGACCCAGATTTTGCTCAGTTTTTAACAAGAATGGAAAAAGATGAAAATGAAATGTTGCAACAAGCTACTTCATTAATTGTATTTGGAGCATTTGCTCCTTATGGGCAAGGTTTATTAAGTAGTGGAGCAGGAGGAGGTGGTAATCTTACAGGATATGTAAATAGTTTATCTCAAAGAATTATGGCTTCTGCATCTAACCTTATTTCAGGTTTTTTATCTAAACTATTTAATGATAAAAGTTTAAAAGTAGATTTAGGAACATCTATATATAGTAGTAGTAGCATATTAAACCAAGGAGTTTCTACAACAGGCAACAGAATTGACCGTTCCATAATTAATTTTAAAATAGGTAAAAGTTTCTTTAACGATAATGTAATTGTAACTTTTGGTACTGATGTAGATTTTAATATAGGTTCTGCTGTTGGTGGCAATACACAATGGCTTCCTGATTTTAATATAGAATTTGTTTTAAGTAAAGACAAAAAACTAAGAGCCATTATTTTTAACAAAAATAGTTTAGATATTAGTGGTGCTACTTTTGGTAAAAGAAATAGACAAGGGTTAAGTATTAGCTATCGTCAAGAGTTTGAAACTTTATTTGGCAAAAAACAAACAGAAGATAAGCGAACATCTTCTACGCCTATATTATACAAACAAAAAGATGTTGAATTTATAGAGAAAACTAATTAGTATCTATATTTTTCTTTCCATCTTTCTTGCAAAAATTTTCTTACTTCATTTTCTCTTGCATTATTTCCTGGGCTGTAAAAAGAAGTTTCTTTTATTTGTTCGGGTAAATATTCTTGTTCTATAAAATTGTTTTCGCCATTGTGAGAGTATTGATAATTTTTGCCATACTGTAAATCTTTCATTAACTTGGTTGGTGCATTTCTTAAATGCAATGGTACAGGCAAATCGCCAAATTGTTTTACTGCTTGCAATGCCTTTTCAATAGCCATATAAGAAGCATTACTTTTTATGGATGTAGCTAAATACACAGCACACTGACTTAATATTATTCTACCTTCTGGATAACCAATTTTACTTACAGCATCAAAAGTTGTATTGGCTAATAATAGTGCATTAGGATTTGCATTGCCTATATCTTCACTTGCAAAAATGAGCATACGCCTTGCTATAAATTTTATATCTTCTCCTCCTTCTATCATTCTTGCAAGCCAATAGACAGCAGCATTAGGGTCGCTGCCACGCATACTTTTTATAAAAGCAGAAATAATATCATAATGTTGTTCTCCTTGTTTATCATACAAGGCAATTTTTTTTTGTGCCACCTGCATTACTAATGTATCTGTAATAATTATGTTATCAGTATTACTGTCTGTTGTATTATACACCAATTCTAATAAGTTTAATATTTTTCTTGCATCGCCACCACTAATATTAATTAATGCAGTTGTTTCTTTTAAGTCAATATTTTTTTTGTTTAATATGGTATCTTTTTGAATAGCATATTGCAAAAGCTCTATTAATTTTTCTTCTGTTAAAGGTTTTAAAACATATACTTGTGTTCTGCTAAGCAATGCACTATTTACTTCAAAAGAAGGATTTTCTGTTGTAGCACCTATTAATGTAATAGTACCATTTTCTACAGCACCCAATAAAGCATCTTGCTGACTTTTATTAAAGCGATGAATTTCATCAATAAATAAAATGGCTTGAGATGTTTTTTTAGCTTGTTCTATTACTTCTCTTACATCTTTTACACCACTACTAATAGCACTTAGCTGAAAATATGGTAATGATAAACTATGAGCAATAATATTTGCAATGGTTGTTTTTCCTACCCCTGGTGGTCCCCACAAAATCATAGAAGGAACTTTACTTTGCTCTATAGATTTTCTTAAAATACTATTTTTGCCTGTTAAATGTTCTTGACCTATTAAATCATCTAAGGTAGTAGGTCTTAAACGTTCTGCAAGTGGTATAAAACTATTCATAGCCGAAAGGTAAATGCTATTTTACTGTTTAGCAAAAAACAATGTATAAACTTCAATTTTTAAATGCTATTCAATATGCAAAGTAATTATTCGTTTTTCATATTTCTAATTTTTATAAAAACTACCCCTAACCCCTTCATAGAAGGGGAAATAACTCGGAGGTTTTTTATTTTTTTTCTTTCGTAAGCCTATTGTAGAATAAGACATGAGATAATAATTTTGGCTTTAAAAAAGTTCATATATTTGAGAGTTGATGGTAGAGTTAAGATAACACACAACTGACATAGGCAAGACAAGAGAAATGACTAACAAAAAGATAACTGCACTTATAGGAAAAGCTATCCGAGAAGGTAAATACCTTAATATTTCTTATAAAAATAAGAGCGGGGGAACTACATTTTTTTGGATTAGCATTTTAGATATTAATACCAATGGTGAACTTTTTGTTAATCAATTCAATACCACAAAAGAAGCTTCTCTTTTAGGCAAAAAGATTTTTATCTCAAGTATTCAGACCGCTGAAATTTTAAGATTTTCTCATTATGATGTTTCTGACGAGCTGATAAAAAAAATTGATGAAGATAAAAATTTAGAGAAATACGAATTTAATAGATATGACAACAACATATTAAATTATTATTTGGAGTGCTATAAAGCAAACAATGACCCTTTCCTGCATAAACAACATTTAATCCCTAATATAGATTTATCAGAATTAATTAGTAAAAATCCCTATCAACTAACAGATGAACAACAAAAACACATTATAAAAGAAATTTACAATAATGATTACCATACATTCTATGAATACGAACTTGCCTTATCTGAATTTTCAATAGATATAGAATCAAGAGGAAAGTTTGTTGTTGCATTTAGAAATTTAACTTATGACCCCGTAAAAAAGACACTCCAAGTAGGAAGTAAAACACATTTTAATTCAAACTTCTATATTAATGGTATTAAATATTCATTATCTTATTATACAGACTTAAACCCTACTGACTTTGAAACGTTATTTATAAAAGACAAATCAGGTACAATAGAATTATTAAAAGGTAATTTTAAATCAGGAGAATTACCTAATACAAAACCTGAAATTATCGTTTTAGGATATGCTCAAATAGACATATCTACTATTTATGATGAGATAAATTCGGAACAAACAAATAATGAAATGAGAATTCCTCTAAAGGCATTCTTCCAAAACTTATCCTTACTCGACAGAAAAAACAGAAAAGAACCACATATTGTTCTTTATGACAACAATGTCAATATAGACCAACTTTGCACTATTTACAATTCATTAAAATATCCGATTACTTATGTGCAAGGACCTCCGGGAACAGGAAAAACTCAAACCATTTTAAATATTGTCGTGAATTGTCTGACGAATAATAAAACGTTGTTGATTTCTTCAAACAATAACACTCCGATTGACGGAATAAAAGACAAATTATATTTAGGAAAATATAAAAATAAAGAGATTCTGTTTCCAATTATCAGACTTGGAAATAAAGAACGTACAGCAGAAGCATTAAAAAAGATTAAAGAATTTTATGAATTTGAAACAAAAGATGTTCCCAAAAAAGAACTCTTGTTCAATTTAAAAGAGAGGTCAAAGGAAAAAAATAAAATATTACTCGGAAAATTAAAAAATTACGAGGATAGAATTGACCTTGTTCAAAATTTAGAGTTTATTAATGCGTTACTTTCAAAAGGTAGTTATTGGTTACTCGAACAAGAAAAACAGAAACTCGAAGAACGATTAAACCAAATTCCTGAAACAACTGACGACAACCTTAAAGGAATATTTGAAATTATTAAAGACAATTACCAGTTACTTCAATATTTTTATTTTGAGTCTTTAAGCTACATAAAATGTCTGAAAAACAAAGACTATGCTGAACTCGTAGAAATACTGTATCTTCAAGATGAAGAGGAACAAGTGAAAAAATTTAATCAGTGGATAGCAAATGACGAGAATTTAGAAAAATTTACAAAAGTATTCCCTATTATTCTTACAACTAATCTTTCAAGTCGTAGATTAGGAAAAAAATTCAAATTTGATTTACTGACGATTGATGAAGCTGGTCAATGTGATATTTCCACAAGTTTAGTTCCAATCTCAAAATGTAAAAATATGGTTTTAATTGGCGATACAAATCAACTAAAACCTATTGTAGTTTTTGAAGAAACACGAAACGAACGATTACTGAAACAATATGAAATTGATAAAATTTACGATTATTTCAACAATTCAATACTTTCAGTCTATAAAAGAATAGATAATATTTCGAGAGATATTTTATTGAGTTACCATTATCGTTGTGGCGAAAAAATTATCAATTATTCCAATATGAGATTTTATGAAAACAGATTAAATCTCACAGCAATTAAAAATAAAGGCGAAGTAAAATTATTAGATGTAAATAATGTAAATCAAAAGAATAAAAATGCACAAATAGAAGAAGCCAGAGAAATTATAAACTACATAAAAAATAATAATTTATCTGATGTCTTTATTATAACACCTTTTAGAAATCAGGAGGATGTTATAAATCATTATTTAAAAGATGCAAAAGAAAAAAAAGAAATAGATTCTTCTGTAAATTGTGGAACGATTCATAAAGTTCAAGGACAAGAAAATAAAACCATAATAATATCTACAGCAATTTCAAAGAAAACGACTGAAAAAACATACGACTGGATTAAAGATAATAGTCAGCTGATAAATGTTGGTGTTACAAGAGCTAAAGAAAATTTAATCATTGTAACCGACAAAAAGGCAATAGATATATTGTCTAAAAAAGATGATGATTTATATGCTTTGATTGATTATGTTGAAAAAAACGGAACAACTCAAATTGCTCAAAGTAGCGTTAATAAATTCACGATTGGTTTTTCTAATAACTCCAAATTTGAAGACGAATTTTATAAAACAATGCAACATTATTGTACAATTAAAGGAGGTAGATTTGAAAGAAATGTAAAAACTATTGATGTATTTCCAGAAGAAAAAAATAACCATCTTGTAAATAAAAAAGAGTTTGATGGAGTACTTTATCAAGGAAAGATTCCTAATATTGTTTTTGAAATAAATGGAGCGGAGCACTATAAAAATAAAAAACGAATAGAATCTGATAAAATCAAAATGGAATTATTAAAAAGTAAAAATATTCGCTTAATTACTATCCCAAATCAATATGTAAAACATTATGAATTTATACGGGAATTAATTAAAAAATTTAAAGGAGATGCTTATCAAAAAACATTGTTTGACGACTACGATTCTACAGACTGGCAACAATAAGATAAACTAACAAACCAAACAAATCCCAAAAACAACTAAAAAATAATAACGCACACCAACACCTTTTCACTACAAAAATTAAAAGCCGCCAAACAAGTATGTTCAACGGCTTAATTATATATCTACACTTTTTGAAAATTATTGTCCAAAACTATTCCCTTCACTTTGTACACGTTTGCTTTCTTCTTCTGAGCCTGTTTTTCTTTGTCTTGCACTTTTTACAGTTAGCTTACCAAAACGATAGCTGAAATTTATTTTAAACTGTCTGCTTTCCCAATTACCATGTGCTTTTAATGTTTGTCCTGCAAAGTTGCTTGTACCTCCCCACTTCATAGTATATAGCACATCACTTACAGATAGTTTTATATTACCTTTTCCTTTTAAAATTTGTTTTTGCATACCAATATCTATACTACCCATTGCTTTACTTTTAAAAGTTCCTTGCCAAATACCTGGTGTATTAAACCAACCACTTAATTCTGCTGTATAACCTTTGCCCAATTTAAAACTATTTTGCATATACATATTAAATGCAAGTGCATCTAAATCTATTGTACGTCCCGTACCAAAATTTGCTTTGTAATGAGCATAATTGATATTAACATTTATAAATGCACTATACCATTTGTATTGAAAAGGATAACTGATATTCAGGCTTACAATATCTTGTTCTGCCAAATTTTTCTTGGTCATAAAACTTTTACTTTTTTCTGCTGTGTCTATTAATTGTGTAAATACATCGCTTACATGACTATAATTTAATGTGGTTGTTAATTTGTATTGATAGCTGTGTGTTAAACTGAAACTATTGGTATATTGTGGTATTAATTGTGTATTTCCTTTTTGAAAAGTATATTCATCTAACTTAAATTCAAAAGGGTTTAAATCTTGATAAGCTGGTCTGTCTATTCTTCTGCTATAACTTATACTCCATTGGCTCAGAGGGTTTTTATTGAAGGTAATAGCAGCACTTGGAAATAAGTTGGTATAATTTCTTTTAAACGTACTATCATATACTACATATCCGCCACCTATTTGTGTAAAACCCAAAGAATTTCCTGTTGCATTGGTATTTTCTACACGAATACCTACTTGTAAGTTTATTCCTTTTAATTGCTTGTTATAATTGACATACACAGCATTTATATTTTCTTTATAATTAAAATCATTGCTACGCAAAGTGTCTAATATTTTTCCTGATGTATATACATTGTATCTTTCAAAATCATTGGCTGTTTGTACATAAGAAAATTTTCCACCAAAACTTAATTTGCCTTTTGCAAAAGGTTGTTCATAATCTGCTTTAAGTGTTGTAAGGGTAATTTTGGTAGGAGAAATCATATTATATACTCTTCTTTCCTGCTCTGTTGTTCCAGCAAAATCATAATAATAATTAGGCTGCATTTGGTTGTTCTTTATATTGAAAAAACCATAGTCGGCATCTATATTTAATTCTTTTCCTGTGGTATCTATATAGCGATAGTTAATATTCAAATTAGTATTTTGTCTGCTTACATTACTTGTATTATCTGCAATTAATAATCTATATCCTGTATTGGTAGGTATGTATGAAATAGGTGTATTGCTATAATTATCTAATGAGCCTGTTCTAAAATTTCCAGTAGCCATAAAACCAATGGTATTTTTTTTATTGATAAAATAATCCATGCCCAATTTAAAATTGTTAGATGTGCCCTTATTGGTCATTGTACCACTTTGGTTAAACAATGTATCTAATACACTTCTGTATAAATACATATTGTTTTCATTGGTATTATTGTTAAAACTGTAATTGCCAAATAAGTTTATTTTATTGTTTCTGTGGTTTAGGTTAATACTTGTATTATATTTTCCATAAACGCCTATACCATAGCCTGCATTAATACTTCCATTAGTTCCAAAGGCTTTATTTTTTTTCAAACGAATATTAATAATACCTGCATTACCTGCTGCATCATATTTAGCAGATGGGTTGGTAATTAATTCAATGGCTTCTATTTGGTTTGAATTAAGAGAACGAAGAAAATCTGCCAAATCTTTTCCTGAAAGAGGAGAAGGTTTTCCATCTATATAAATAATAACACCATTTTTACCACTAAGGCTTATATTATCATCTTTATCTACAGTAACGCCGGGAGATTTTCTTAATAACTCAAACGCATCGCTACCTTGTGCATTAATGCTTCCTTCTACATTTACAATGGTTTTATCTGCTTTTACTTCTACAGGTGGTTTACGAGAGGTAACTGTAACACCTTCTAATTGTTTAGCAGTTTTTTCTATCATTATTTCAGGCAGTATAATGTCTTTATCTACCAAATTAAATGTTGCTGATTTTTTTTCTTCAAATCCTACCGAACTTACACTAATATAATAAGTGCCTTGAGCTATATCTTTTATCAAATAATTGCCCTCTTTATTAGTTACAGAAATTTTTACAACCAATTTATTTGTTGCATTAAATAAGGTTACAGAAGCTCCTCTTAGTGGTTTTCCTTTATTGTCTTTTACAACACCCGAAATTTGTTGTGCTTTAGAAAATGCTGTTAGCATTAAGAAAGCAAATAGAAGTATTGTGTGTTTCATGCAATTTAATTTTTTAAGTAGTTTGTAAAGCGAAAATGTTTTTTTTATAGAAAGTAAAAAGCGTTTTTCTGACAAAAGGAGAATAAAAACTGATAAGCGGTTGCTAAAGAAGGTTTTTGAAAAAATAAATTTTGCCATTTGAAAACTATAATATATTTTTGATATTATTTTAATATCAAATTGATAATTATGGAAAAAAATTTAAAACCCGTTTCAGGCTTCTTAGCCTTATTAGTTTCTTTAGTATTGCTTATTGCAGGAAGTTATTCATTGGCTTATGCAGACGGCTCACCTCTATATATTGTAGCAGGTATAATGCTTTTGTTCATTGCTTTTTTTATAATGAAAGGGTTAATGATTATTCAACCCAATCACTCAAGAGTGCTTAACTTTTTTGGTAAATATGTAGGTAGTGTAAAAGAGAATGGATTATTTTTTATTAATCCTCTTTACTCAACATATAAAATAAGTCTTCGTGCTCAAAACCTTCAAGGGCAGCAACTAAAAGTAAATGACAAAATGGGCAACCCCATAGAAATTGGTGCTGTAATTGTTTGGAAAGTTGGCGATACTTATAAAGCAGCTTATGAAGTAGCAGATTATGCCGATTATGTAAATAAGCAAAGTGAAGCAGCTATAAGGCATTTGGCTGTTAGTTTTCCTTATGATAATTTGGAAGATGAAAAAGCTGATATTACTTTAAGAGAAGGTGGTGATAAAGTAAATCAAATATTAGAAAATGAATTAACTGAAAGATTAGCACCTGCTGGAATTGTTATTTTAGAAGCAAGAATAAGTCATTTGGCTTATGCACCAGAAATTGCAGGAGCTATGCTTCAACGACAACAAGCAACTGCTATTGTAGCTGCAAGAATTAAGATTGTAGAAGGTGCTGTAGGTATGGTGGACCTTGCATTAAAAAAATTATCTGCCGAAAATATTGTAGAACTTGATGATGAAAGAAAAGCTGCTATGGTTAGTAATTTAATGGTTGTATTGTGTGGCGAAAAAGCTGCTACACCTATTTTAAATGCTGGAACACTATATCAATAAATTAAACTTTTACAATCTTGGCAGATAAAAAAAATTTCATATTACGACTTGACCCTGATATTTATAAGGTATTAGAAAAATGGGCAACAGATGAGTTTAGAAGTGTAAACGGACAAATAGAATATTTGCTGAACAATGCTATTATGATAGCAGGAAGAAAACAAGAAAATACCAAAAATGCTACTAAAAAGAAATAGCTTTTTAAGTAATACTATCTTGATTTCTATAATTGACCTCTGTATAATACCGACCAACTAAAATTTGTATAAAACTTATTTCACTTTGGTATTAGCTACAAAACTCTCTACTAAGAGGGTTTTGTTTTTTATGTATGTTGTGTGCTTAATAAGATGGCTATTTTATTGCTACAAGTTTCTGTTTGATAAAAAATACCACTTTAAGAGGCTGTTTAAAAATGATTTCAGGGATTTTGTATAGTATCAAAATTGTTGCTTTTTTGCTTATTTAGGCATCAATTTTCGGCAAAATATCTTGTTTTTTATCTCTCAAAGCTATAATGGTGATTAAAAATCATAAATTTAAACAGGCTCTAAGAGTATCAAATATTGTTCATCATTTTTACTATCAACTCTTTCATTAGTGCAGCACTGTCTGAGCTGGCATTGTTAATACCTACACTTTTTAAATTGCACTCATACAATAAAAGCAAATTTTTTTCTACTCCCTGATAACCATAATTATGAGAGGCTTGTATATATTCATCTACAAAAAAAGCAGGAATACCTAAAGTGGTTGCTATTGTTTTTTTATCTGTAGTGCCTATGCTAAAAGTGCTATACACTTTACTAAAAAAACTATAGAGTGTAGCCAAAACTCTTTGAATAGGTTCATCATCTTTATTCTTTTCAAAGTAGTCTATTATTTGCATGGCTTTTGTAAAATCTTTTCTGCCCAATGCTTTTTGTAATTCAAATGAGTTGTATTTTTTACTAATACCAATAAATTGCTCTATGGCATCTTCTGTAATATTTTTAGATGTTTTAAGGTTTACAGAAAGTTTTTCTAATTCATTTTCTATTCTGCTTAAATCGTTGCCAATATGTTCTATTAAAAGCATTAATGCTTTTTGTGTAATTGTTAAGCCAAGTTGTGTTACAATATTATTTGCCCAAAAAGATAAATCGTTATCATTCATTTTTTTGGTAGAAAGAACCTCTCCTTTTGCTTTAATAGTTTGAGCAAATTTTGTTCGTCCATCTATTTTTCCTTTATAGCCTACTACAAAAATGGTAGAAGTTAAGGGGGTGTTTATATAACTTTCTAATTTTGCAATATCTTTTAAATGTTGTGCTTCTTTCAGCAGTACTACTTGCTTTTCGGCAAACATAGGATAGCGTTTGCAAGCATTCACAATATCTGCCCAATTAGCATCTCTACCATAAAAGATAGATAAGTTAAAAGCAGCTTCTTCTTCTTTTAAAATATGGTGTTCTGCATAATTGATTACTTTATCTATAAAATAAGGCTCATCTCCCTCTAACCAATAAATGGGTAAGAAGTTTCCTTTTTTCCATGTTGCAATAATTTTATCAGCAGCCATATAACAAATGTAAGGATTGATGTTTTATAAATAATTATCTAATAAAAAAGCCTGACATTTTTATCAGGCTTCATAAAAAAAATTATACGGCAAGTTTTTCTTTCTTTCTTTTTATTTGATTTGAAATTGATTCTAAAGCACTGTCAAAACTTTCTTCAAATGATTTGGAAGATGTTTTTACAAAAAATTCATGTTTAGGAATTGATGCTCTTATTTCTACAATTTTATCTTTAATTGTATGGGCTACATTATCCAACTTTAAAAAAACATCTACTTTAATTATTCTGTCGTGATAGGTTTTTATTTTTTCTATTTTTCGTTGTACAAAATCAAGAAGTTTTTGATCTGCAACAAAGCGTACTGCTTGAATTTTAATGTCCATAATAATACATGGTTTTAAATGGTGAATAAATAAAAGGGTAGAAAAAATTACATAGGCATATTTTGTTTGTTAGAAGAGTGTACAAGTTAGGGTAAAAAAATGAAAAGAAAAAATTAAAGTTTGCTAATAATTTTAATAAGCAAAAAGAGCATAAAATATACAATTATCCTTTTTTCTTTTTTTGTGCTATTACTCTTTATTTCCAGAGCCTTTAAATTGGTGATGTGTTTCTTTAAATAGTACATTAAATGTAGTTAATGAGCCATAAACTGCTGTAATATATTGTTGTATATCTATTTTTTCTTCATCGGTAAGTGTTTTATTTGAATTTATTTTTTGCTCTATTAGCCTAAGCCTATCTCTTACCATAACAATTTTATGAAAAAAGGTTTCAATAGGTATTTCTTTGGGTTGCATACTTGCATCATTGGGCTGTAAAATTAAAGTGCCATTGTTCCATTTATTAGCCATAGGCACTAACTGAAACTCATGTAAACGTTGGTCTAAAATATTATTTAATGCAAGTTCTATATCTGCCAAAGAAGTGGTATTATTTTCTGCTGAAGTAGCAGTAGTAGCTTCAATAATTTTTAAATCTGCATATTCTTTTCCTATACTTTTTGTTCCATTTTGTGTTTTGAACCAAATAGTATAAAACTCACTACCAATATCAACTATAACTCCTTTTCCAAAATGTGGGTGTTCAACTCTTGAACCAATACCTAATTGTTGCATATTAATTATTTTTTACAAAAATAACCATGCTATTTAAAATAAACAGTAGCTTTTAAAATTATTTGAAAAGGTCTTAACTCAATTTGATTGATTGTTTCTGTATTTCCATAAAAGGCAATATTGGTGTAGGTTTTTTGGTTGAATAAATTTTGTCCACCTATTTCTATATCAGTTTTTAATTTATCAAGACTGTATGTGATATAAAAATCAGGATATAAAAAATCAATAGGCTTTGTATTGCTTTTCCTGATGCTATTATAAATAGTATTTAATGTAATAAATGCTTTATGGCTTACAGGCATTTTTAATGTTAGAGATTCTTCAAATACAGAAAAATTATTTGTTTTAATTGCTGCACTATTATTTCTGTATAAGTTCAATTTTGTTTTGGTATCTATACTTATGTTTTTAAAATTAGTATTGGTTTTTAAGAATGCTTGAAAATTGTTGTTATAAAATTTTGTCATTATTTTATTAGAATAATTATCTGTAACTGCTCTTTCAAAAGATGCTTGAGCAGTAATTGAACTTTTTAGCTTTGGCAAAAATTTATTATACGAAATTATCACCCTATTGCTTATTCTATTTGCATTGCCTGGCAATGCTTTGCCTATAGTTAAGCTATTAATAAATTCTTTATCACTAATTGGGCTGTTGGTATTTTTGGTATATATAAACCCTATTGTAATAAAGGTGTATTTTGTAACATTTCTGTAATTTATATAGCTTTCTGCATTAAAACTTTTATAAGACGGGAATATTGAATTATTGTTATTCAAATACCTATAATTATATAAAATATAGTTATTGCTTGTTATATAAGATGGTGATAGTCTAAACTGATTGTATGCAGTAGTTGATAGTTTCCAATATTTATTTATTGTATAATGCACATCTGCCCGAAACCCTACAAAGTGATTGGTATAATTAGATGTAATGCTGTTCGCCTGTTTTCTATTAATACTATTAAAAGAATAAGGTATATTAATAGAAGCATTGAATTTAGATAGTTTATAATTTACGCCAATACTATTGGTTACTACAAATTGATTAAATAAAAAATCATTATTAAATTCTTTATTTAAAGTAAACGAAGAATCTTTATTACCTGCACTAAACAATGTATTAAATGAATTAAAAAAGTAACTGGTAGAAAAAAGGTTAGTAATACTAAAATTAGATTTTACTTTATAAGCCCAAGAAGCATCAAAACTTGCAAAAGGAGATTTTAAAGAAACTTCTTCTAAAAGATAAGATGGATTAGGTGTTTTTGTGAAAATGGGATCATAGCGTTCATTATGTATTAAAAGATGTTGAGGGTCTTGTTTATAACCTGCTACCAATGATAGGTTGAATAAATGATTTTGTTTTCTAAAAACATATTTACTTGTATTTAAAATTTCTACACGTTTATAGTTAGATGCTTGTAAAATCTCTTTTGGGTTGGTAATAACTGCATCAACATATTTTTGGGATAGTTGAAAATTGGTAAAGTTTGAAAAATTATAAGTAGGCTTATTTACTATATATTGTAAACCAGCTTTTAGTGTACTTTCTTTTTGATAATAATTATTTGCTTCTGCAATTTTAAAAGTGTCGTTTGTATAAAAAATAGTAGTGGCTGTATTACCTTTAATGTAAGTTTTGTCATGCACAAAATCTATAAAACATTTTAACTCGTTATTATTTTTAGTTAATGTTAATTGATTGATACTTGCAGAAAATTGATTGTTTGTATAAAACTTGTCTAACTCAATACCTTGTGCCTGTGGTTTATTAATGCTTACTATTTCGCCATAGTATTTATTTAAAAAAATGATTTCGTTATAATCATCATTGTATAAATATTTAAACTCGTTAGCATAATCTTTACCAATATTATTGTACTTAACAGTAGCAATACTTTGATAATTTTTAGAAAAAAATAAAGGCACTACTTCATTATCTGTGCTAATAAAAGGATAACCAATACCCAGCTTAGCTTTACCTATAATTTTATTTCTTGCTTTATCTTTTAATACCAAGTTTAAAGCAGCTCTATTACTTACAGAAAAACTGTCTAATACTTTTATGGGTTGGTGATTTTCTAAAACCTGCACTTTATCAACTGCATCAGAAGGTACATTTGCTGTTGCAATATTGTAACGACCAGCTAATAAATCTTTTCCATCTATATAAAATTTATTAATAGGTTTTCCCTGATATTTTATAGTACCATCAGACATTACCTCTATGCCAGGAAGTTTTTGTATGACATCTCCTATACTTCTATCATATTTGCTTGTATAACTTTCTACATTGTAGTTAATGGTATCTTTTTTTGCTGTAATAGGGGGGCTTGATTGTACTATAACTTCAGATAATTTTTTTTGAGATGACTTTAAAATAAAATGATGAGTTACTGTTGATGCACTTAATGAATCTATCAACTTTTCTTTAGATAAAAAGTTTAATGAGCTTACTTTTAAAACACAATTTCTTTTACTATACTTTTCGGGTAATTCTATTTTATAAAAACCATTTTCGTTAGTAAAAGAAAAAGCAACAACTACTTTGGTAGATTGTAATTCTACAGTAATTGTTGCTCCTATAATATTTTTATGAGATGAATCTTTTACAGTACCTTGTATTATTTTTTGCCCAAAGCAGTTATTGGAAAAATGAAAAGTAATTAGTACAATGAAGAAAAACCATCTCATTAAAATTAATTAAGTTCTAAAGGATTATTATAAGAAGATTTTGTTTTTCCTTTACCTGTTGGTTTAATAGTTAATTTTACATTGTTATCAGAAGATGTGTTTCCTAACATAGCATTTGGATTAGATATAAAAGATTCTTTAATTTCTGCATACTTAGCCTCTGTTACATAGGTTAAATGCTGTGGTAACAAAATATCTTTATCGTTTGTTTGGGTTATAGAAATAAGTGTAAACGATACTTGATTTTTTTCATCTTGGGCATTTATTATTAAACCGGGTAATCCATGCAGTTTCCAAGGTCCTCCTTGTATAGCAATTTCAGGACTGTACCAGCAAGTATATTTTCTACCTTTAAATTCTCCTGTAGCTTTTTTGCAAGTTAGAGTGCCTATTTGTTTTGTAGAGTCAATAAGCTGCCAACTGATTGATTGCAATGGTGATTTAATGCCAAAAGTATCTACTATAAAAGAGGTTTTATATCTATAATTTCTTTTGTACTATAGTTTAAAAATAGTTGGTAGAGAGTTACTTTTGGCATTTTAATCACACACTGATTGCTGATAGTATTATTGTCAGTGATATAATCATCGGCATTTGACTGACTATTTAAAAAAGCATCAAGTGTAAAACTCTTGTACAGAGCTTTGGTATTATTGGTAATCAACATCATCTCCTCGGTGCTGGGATTTTGAGGTTGTGTAGTATCTCTAACGTGTAAAAAAGTATATTTTGCTATATCAGCACATTTTGTGCACCAGCATTTATAACCATACTATTAGAGGCTACATACATTAATAACAATAGTAAAAAGTTCTTTTTCATTTAACTTACTTTTCAAGTTTTACAATGTGTCCTATAAAGGTAGTTTAATGGATAATAAATAAATGATATACTAAGAAAATTTACCCACATTTAACTAAAAATACCCTTCAGCCTGTAAGACTGATAAAACTTGTTGGTAAGAAATAATGAAAAGATAGCCTATACAAAAAGTTAAGTAGGATTAATTATTTTTTCTTTTTCTTATTCAAATAATCACCAAACATACCTCCTAATAAACTACCTCCAAATAATGCACCTTTAGTAGTTGAATTGGTTGCATAGCCAATAATAGCAGATTCTATAAATTTTTTATCTCGTTTTTTTCGTTCCTCTATTTCTTCCTCATATTTGTTTAAAGAGTCATCGTTTGTACTATTATCAACAATCTTACTTTTAGGTGGATTAATATTCTTGTTGTGCTTGTGCATTAAATCAGTCATACTAATACCTCCTTGCATATTGGCTAATTGTTCAAATTCTTCTATGGTTATGGGCTTTTCATTTTTCTTTTTACACCAATCCCAATAAAGTTTGTAGGCATCAATATTTTTCTTTTTATTGCTTATTACATCTTTGTTACTATCTATTACTTCATTATGTTTGATTGAGTTTTTTTTAACCAATCCAATTATTAATATTGCAACACCAATTAAAATAATATATAATCCTAACATAGCTTATCATATTAATTTTTGAAAGAATATTGTTTCTTTTTGAATTGATTTTTTTACCAATAGTTTGACATTTTAGTTTCACTTACAAAGTAAAGAAACAAATAACAGATTTATATAAATTTTAATTTTTCACTTTCACTTTACTTTTTCTTCTTTCTGTCAAAATTTTTTATGTGTAAGTAATGATGTTGTGTTATGAGAATAAAAAATGTTATGCAGCCCTTCTATAGATTTAAGCAACAGCAAAATACTATTTTTGTATATTTGCTACATGAAAGCATTAGTTGTTACTCCAAAAAATAGTCATGAATTTAGATTTGTTACCAACCTGCTTAAAAAATTAGGTGTTGGTTCATCAACTGTTACCCAAGAAGAGTTGGAAGATATTGGTATGTCAAAATTGATGCGTAAAGTGGATAAGACAAAAAAGGCAAGTCGTGCAGAAATAATGAAAAAATTATCTGCCTGATGAAAGTTGAGTTCTTAAAGAAGTTTTCCAAAGACATTGACAATATAAAAACGAAGCCTGTTAAGCTGGCTTTAATGCATTTAATTGAGTTAATAGAAAATGCAGGTTCTTTAGACAGTATTCCAAATACAAAGAAATTAAAAGGCTTTAAAACTGCTTACAGAACAAGAGTAGGTGATTATAGATTAGGCTTCTTTTATGAAAATTCAACTATTTTATTGGCTCGTTTTGTTCATAGAAAAGATATTTATAAAATCTTTCCTTAATTGTATATTTTAATTTGGTATTACAGATGATGAAACTTGTTGGTAAAAAATAAAAAAAGGCTATCTTTTTTTGAAAATAACCTCTTTCTCTTTTAAATATTTTATTGGCTTTTATGCTTCTTCTACATCTTCTACCAATACAGTTGCTTTATTATTCAAAACTTCTACAAAGCCTCCTGAAATAGAAAAATTTTCAAAGGTAGTTTTAGATTTAAGAATTTTAATATTACCTTTTTCTAAAGCACTTACTAAAGGTGCATGTTTGTCTAACACTTCAAACAAGCCAGTAATCCCTGGTAATTGTACACCATATACATCACCACTATATAATTTTTTTTCTGGTGTTAATATTTCTAAAGTCATACTAATTTGATTATCACATTTTCAAATTGGCTAATTAACCATGTGCCTGAGCCATCATTTTTTTACCTTTTTCAATAGCATCTTCTAAAGTACCTACTAAGTTAAATGCTGCTTCAGGATATTCATCAACTTCTCCATCCATAATTGCATTAAAGCCTCTAATAGTATCTTCTATGCTTACAAATACACCTTTTAATCCTGTAAATTGTTCTGCTACATGGAATGGTTGAGATAAGAAACGTTGTACTTTTCTGGCACGTGCCACAGTCATTTTATCATCATCACTCAATTCGTCCATACCAAGAATAGCAATAATATCTTGTAATTCTTTATAGCGTTGTAAAATTAATTTTACTCTATTTGCTGTATTATAATGAGATTCTCCCACTATAGCAGGTGTTAAGATTCTTGAAGTAGAGTCTAAAGGGTCAACAGCAGGATAAATACCTAAGTCTGCAATTTTACGACTCAATACTGTTGTAGCATCTAAGTGAGCAAATGTAGTAGCAGGTGCAGGGTCTGTTAAGTCATCTGCTGGTACATATACTGCTTGTACAGATGTAATAGAACCATTTTTAGTAGAGGTAATACGTTCTTGCATTAATCCCATTTCTGTAGCTAATGTAGGTTGATAACCTACTGCTGAAGGCATACGACCTAATAAGGCAGAAACTTCAGAACCAGCTTGTGTAAAACGGAATATATTATCTACGAAAAATAAAATATCTTTTCCTTTTCCTGTGCCATCGCCATCTCTAAAATATTCAGCAATGGTTAAACCACTTAATGCTACTCTTGCTCTTGCACCAGGGGGTTCATTCATTTGTCCAAATACAAAGGTAGCTTTACTGTCTTTCAATCCTTCTATATCTACTTTACTCAAATCCCATCCACCTTCTTCCATGCTGTGTTTAAAGTTATCGCCATATTTCATAATACCTGCTTCAATCATTTCACGAAGTAGGTCATTTCCTTCACGTGTTCTTTCTCCTACACCAGCAAATACTGATAAACCACCATGTCCTTTAGCAATATTATTAATCAACTCTTGTATTAATACAGTTTTTCCTACACCAGCACCACCAAATAAACCAATTTTACCACCTTTGGCATAAGGTTCAATAAGGTCAATAACTTTAATACCTGTAAATAAAACTTCTGTAGCGGTACTTAAATTTTCAAATATTGGTGGTTTGGCATGTATAGGACGACCATTTGATTTATTTAATTGTGGCAAACCATCAATAGCATCGCCTGTAACATTAAATAAACGTCCATTAATACCTTCTCCTACAGGCATTTTAATAGCACTTCCAGTATCAGATACTTCCATACCACGCACTAAACCTTCAGTTCCTTCCATAGCTATGGTACGAACACTATCTTCTCCTAAATGCTGTTGCACTTCTAAAACTAATTTATCTCCATTTTCTCTTGTAAGTTCAAGAGCATTGTAAATATCGGGTAATGCGTTATCGTTTGGAAAATGTACATCCACAACCGCACCAATTACTTGTTTTATAATACCTTTAGATGCCATAATGAAATTTGATTTTTGTATTTGGCGGCAAAGGTAAGGGGTAACAACCTTTTAAAAAACTAATTAGAGCAAGTTTTTTATAGAGAATTGGCTTAAACTTTTTTAGGCTTAGAATAGGAGCAATAGAGTGTTAATTAGATGGTAGGTTTTGTTTTTAAATCTAAAGGATAAAAATCTGAAATTCTAAACCCGAAATCCAAATAATTGAAAAACTAATAGTTGGTAATAATTTTTTTAATTTGCTCTTGTAAAATAGGAATATCATTTATAGCAGTTTCCCAAATACTATCAAGTTGTAACCCAAAGTATTCGTGTGCAATAAAATTTCTCATCCCTTTTATCTCAAACCAAGCCACATTGGGATATTTGGTTTTTAGTTCTTCAGAAATATGATGGGTAGCTTCACCTATAATTTCAAAATTTCTAATCATTGCATCACGTTCAATCCATCGCTGTTCAAAGTTTTCGTAAGTATGTAGTATAGCAACTAATTCCAAAATTTTACCAATACATTCTTGTATATGTTCTAATCTAAATAAATCGTTATCAATTTTCATATATAATTTTCAAATCGTTTAGTATATATGGTTTTAGTAAAGGATGGGCGTATTTTTCAGATACTAAATCTACCTTTTTTTGCAATTTTTTCTCTAACTCACTTTGAAGTTGTACAAGTTTAAATAAACCAACTGTATTTTTGAAATTGTATAAAATATCAATATCGCTGTTAGCTGAATTTTCGCCACGAGCCACAGAGCCAAAAACGCCAATTTTAGTTGGGCTATATGGTTTCATTGTGTTAATGATAATATTTATTTGTTGTTCTGATAACATGACACTAAGGTAATAATTTAAAGTGGGTTAAAAATATTTCTTTTTTGTTGTAACGAATATAAGTCTATTTCCTTTATGAGATATTAGTATGTGTATCATTAATTTGGCAGGGCATATACTTTTATTGGCTAATACCCTTCAAAAACAATATATGGTCTATATGATAATATTTTCACATTAACTTTATAAACAGCGTTCATAATGCAATATTTATCTGATATTCGCAGTTAAATAAGTAGAAATTTATTGTTAATGAAGTATTGTAATATTAAATATGCGTTGGTAGTATTGGTTATTTTGTTTGCAGCATCATCTTGCATAAAAGAGACAAGCTATGAAAAGGGGGCCAATACTTATGGATTGTCAACAGGCACATTAAAAGATAGTTTGGGTAATTGTAAAAGCATTGTTATTAAAGGAGCTTATAAGAAAAGTGCATTTTTAACAGATAGTAATTATATTTTGGTAAGTGTAAATGTTACCATACCTGGTCAATATATTATTTATTCAGATACTATTAATGGTTTTTGGTTTGCTGATAGTGGTTATGTATCAGTAGGAGCTTCTACTATTAAAGTGCAAGGATATGGGAAACCTACTCTTGCTGCAAATACAAACTTTGTGTTGAATTATAATAACTCTGCTTGTTTATTTTCTGTTGTAGTAAATGATAGCTTAACATCTACACTACCTGTTATAAGAGATTATTTTCCTACTACTGTTGGTAGTAATTGGGGTTATGATGTAGTTGGTTTAGATTCTGTACATGTAAAAGCCACAGCTAAAGATACTATTATTGATGGCAATACTTATCGTGTATTTTATTCATCAGGTAGTTTGAACGATACTTCATTTTACAGAAAATCTGGGGCTGATTATTTTCGTTGGAGTGCTTTAGATAATAACAGTAGCCCTATGTCTTTATTGTTTTTAAAAGAAAACCAACCAGCAGCTACTCAATGGGAATCTAATGTAGTCAATACTTTTCTTAATGGTGTGCCTACTCAAGTAAAAATGCACTATACTATTATGTCTGTAAATACTAACAGAACAGTTAATGCTCAGGTTTTTGATAGTGTTATTTATGTAAAAAATGAATTGCAATACAAAGTGTTGAGTAGTTTTCAGACTATACAAACTATTCATACATATTTTGCCAAAAATATTGGATTGATAGAATTAGAAGCCCCTGGTGTAATACACCAAACTTTAAGAAGATGGAAAGTGTATTAGTTATTGGCAATGTGGTTTAATATTTTACTGGTGTTATTCTATATCCTCTTTTTCTTAATAAATAAATAACTCCTTTTTTGCCTCCTAAATGACCTGCACCTACTGCTATAAAAATAGGTTGTTGTGTTATTTCTTTTTCAATAACTGGTATCCAGTTTTGATTTCTTTTATCTACTAAATCGTTTTCATAATTGCCAAAATCAGAGTCGCCACCAATGCTTTTGTGCATAGCTTTTATATTTTTACTTTTATATAAAGCGACCATTTTATTCATTTGTTTTTTGCTATCACCCATGTCAAATAATGTTCTTTTAAATGCTTCTGCTTGTTTTTGGTAAGGAATTTTTTCAAAAACATTTAATTGTTCTTCTACTGTTTCAAGTCCTTTAATTTCTTGTTGATTATTTTTTGCTAATTTTTCTAATTCTTTTTCAAAAGCTATTGTAGCACATCCCATAATACTTTTATATAGCATAGATGTTAATAAAAATGGTTTATAAGTATCTACCATAGATAGGCTAACACCTGTTTTATTTTTAAATAAAATGGCTGCTGAATCATATTCTTCTTTTGTCAAAAAATTTTTTAATGTTTTGCCGTCTTTCATTTTAATTTGTTGCATCATTTTTAAGGTGAGTTTTGGGTCGTCTATATCTATTTCAAGGTATAATTCTTTCGTTTGAGCTAACAAAAATTTTAGTGTATCTGGTATATGAAAATCTTCTGGACAAAGCAAATGAAATGTTCCAAATAAGTATGATGGTGCAGTAATATTATGCCCTTCAATTTTCCAGAGCAATGCTTTTTCTTTTGGCTTTTGTGCAAAAGCAGTTATTGTGGTAATTAATGCAAGTATTGTAGTAATCCATTGCTTCATAGAAAATATTTTTTAGGTTACATTAAAAGGCAAATTTATTTGAATGTTTTTTTTGGTATAAAAATAAAAGCCAAAGACTGCAACATCTTTGGCTTAATAAATGATAGAAATTAATTTTAATTATTTAGCATTAAAGGCATTACTAACATTAATAAATCTTCGCCTTCTGCTTGTTCGGTAGGTATAATTAATCCTGCTTTAGAAGGAGTGCTTAATTCTACTTTTACTTCTTCGCTATCTGCTGCACCCAACATTTCTATTAAAAATTTTGCATTGAAAGCTATTTTTATATCTTCTCCACTATATTGACAACTCATACGTTCATTACCTTCAAAACTAAAATCAACATCTTGTGCTGCCATTTGAAGTTCATTGCCTGTAATGCTTAAAGCTACTTGATTGGTACTTTTATTACTAAACACACTTACACGGCGTAAAGCACTTTGAAAATCTGCTTTATTAATTAATAAAAGGTAGGGGTTTTGCGTAGGAATAACTACTTTATAATCTGGAAATCTTGCATCAATTAATCTACAAACCATTTGTATTTCGCCATGGGTTACAAAAAGATGATTGCTGTTATAACTTACTGTTAGTTCATCATCATTATCTGGCAAAGCATTTTTTAAAATATTGAGTGGTTTTTTAGGCACAATAAAAGAATCTTCTTTAGAGGCTTTTGCATCTGTTCTTTTATAACGTACTAATCTATGAGCATCGGTAGATACAAATTGTATTCCTTCTTCGCTAAGTTCAAAAAATACACCTGTCATAGCAGGGCGTAAATCATCGCCACTGGTTGCAAACAATGTTTTGTTAATAGCTGTAACTAATGCTGTACTACTCATAGTAAAATTAGTAGTATCATCTGCTGTGGGTTCTTTAGGAAAGTTATCAGGATTTTCGCCCATTACTTTGTATTTACCATTATCGCTGGTTATTTCTATTCCAAAATTTTTATCAATATTAAACGTTAATGGTTGGTCAGCAATGTTTTTTAAAGAATCCATTAAAATTTTTGCAGGAATACAAACTTTTCCATTGGCTTTACTTTCAATGCCCATTTGTACTCTCATAACAGTTTCTAAATCTGTAGCAGTAATACTTAATTTTTTATCTTGAATTTCAAATAAAAAATCTTCTAAAATGGGTAGTATTGTATTGGTACTAATTACACCATTTATTTGTTGTAAATGTTTTAAAAGAGAAGATGATGAAACAATAAACTTCATAAATTTTATTTTATATTGATAACAAAACTGACAATTATCAGTTTGGGCAAACCTACTGTAAAAAGGTTAATATTTTATCACTTTTTATAAATTCATATAGGTTATTCACATAGTTTGTATGTAATTGTGAATTGAGGTTGGGTAAATATTGAAAAATTTTCTGCTTATACTAATAAAAATGTAAGTAAATATTTTGCTTGGTTAAGAATAATAGAATAGTGAAATGCCTTTAGCTTTTCATATTTTCATATTGAAGTGGCACACCAAAATTTCCATTTCTGCAAAGTGAAATTACTTCTTGTAAGTCATCTATTTTTTTAGCAGTAACCCTTATAATATTATCCATAATAGCAGGCTGTACTTTCAAACCACTTTCTTTGATGGCTTTTACTATTTTTTTAGCATCGTCTTGCTTTAATCCATTTTTTACCGATACATTTTTCTTCACTACTTTACCACTTGGATAAGCATCTTTGCTAAAGTCAAAGGCATTGCCATCTATGCCTTGTTTCATACTTCTGCTAATTAATACATCTATTATTTGCTGAAGTTTCATATCGCTATCAGCTTCTAATAAAATGGTAAAATCTTTTTTGTTCAGGTCTATTACTACATGGCTATCTCTAAAGTCAAAACGATTGGTAATTTCTTTACGAACTACGTTAATAGCATTATCCAATGCCTGAATATCTACTTTACTGGCAATATCAAATGATGGCATAATTTATTTTTTAAAAGTAGTCATTAGCCTACTAATGCAGTATATGCAGCACTATCTAATAGTCCTTCTACATCAGCAGGATTGTTTACAGTTATTTTTACAATCCAACCTTCGCCATAAGAGTCATTATTAATTAGTTCTGGTTGTTTTTCTAAAGCAGTATTAAATTCTGTAATAGTTCCTGCCACGGGCAAAAACAAATCACTAACAGTTTTTACAGCTTCTACAGTGCCAAAAACTTCATTTGCTTGAAGGCTTTTACCTACAGTATTAATATCTACATAAACAATATCGCCCAACTCGCTTTGAGCAAATTCTGTAATACCAATAGTAGCAGTATTGCCATCAATACTTATCCATTCATGGTCTTTTGAATAACGAAGGTTTGCAGGAAAATTCATAAATATTTTTTTATAACTGCAAATATTATAAATTCTGCTGAAAACCTTAGTATTTTTTATTTGTGCTATTTACTAAAATCATAAATGTTGTATATTGCCCCTCTTATAATTTGCTTTGTTTATAATTTTTTATTATGGAGTTGTACTATTCGTTTTCTGTTTTAATTGTTGTTGCTTCTTTATTTGCCTATCTCAATCATCGTATTTTAAAATTGCCTGCTACCATAGGTATTATGATAATTGCTATGGCAGCTTCTTTGATATTAGTGCTTTTTGGAGAAAAGTTGTTTCCTGAAACATTGATACACTTTTCCTCTGTTATCAATGAATTTGATTTTACAGAAGTGTTGATGTGTGCTATGCTTAATTTTTTATTGTTTGCAGGTGGTATTCATATCAATATTAAAGATTTGAAAGAGCAACGAATGCCTATTGTAGTATTCTCAACAGTAAGTGTGGTTATATCTGCATTTATAACAGGTGTTGTATTATATTATGTATTGCCATTGGTTCATTTGAATATTCCATTTATTTATTGTCTTTTATTTGGAGCATTAATTTCTCCTACAGACCCCATAGCTGTACTGAGTGTTCTTAAAAAAGCCAATGTTTCTAAATCATTGGAAACAAAAGTAGCTGGTGAATCTTTATTTAACGATGGTATTGCTGTGGTGTTGTTTGCTGTTATTCTTCAACTGGCACAGGGTAGCGATTTTGAATTTTCTTTTTTAAATATTTTTTGGTTGGTAATTAAAGAAGCAGGGGGTGGTTTGTTGTTGGGTATATTATTAGGATTTACTGCATCAAGAGCCATGAGAATTATTGACGATTATAAATTGTCTGTACTTATTACACTTTCTGTGGTGATGGGTGGTTATTTAATAGCTCGTTCTTTACATATTTCTGGTCCGTTAACTATGGTTTCTGCGGGTTTGTTTATTGGTGATTTTAGTAAGAAATATAAAATGTCTGAAATTACTAAAGACTATTTAGATAAATTTTGGGAGTTGGTAGATGAAATTCTGAATGCTATTCTTTTTCTTTTTATTGGTTTGGAGCTTTTGCTTATTCCTGCTGTGGGCAATTTTTGGTTGCCTGGAATTATTTGTATTGTAATAGTTTTAGTGGCAAGGTTTGCTTCTATATGGATACCTACGAAAATTGTTCCTTTCAAAAAGAAATTTACTACAAATACCATAAAGGTATTGGCATGGGGTGGTATAAGAGGGGGCGTTTCTATTGCCCTTGCATTATCCATAGCAGAAGGAGAGCATAAGCCATTTATAGTATCTGTTACCTATTTTGTAGTTATATTTTCTATTATTGTGCAAGGCCTTACTATTGGCAAATTTGCCAATAGTAAATTACAGAAAGAATAAAAATCACCTTACTATTGCTTATACGAAAAAAGGGCTATTGTAGAAATCAAATTCGTATTAATTCAACATTCTTATTTTCATTCTTACATCTTTTATAGGTCTGTCGCCTGGTCTTGTTTGTAATGAAGCTATTTTATCAATAACATTTAATCCAGAAATAATTTCACCAAATACAGTATAATTCTGGTCTAAAAAAGGAGTGCCTCCAATGCGATGATACATTTCTTTTTGTTGTTCTGTATATGAAAAATTTGGATTATTAGGCTTTATACGTTGTTCATACATTTGACGTAGTTGTGCAGTATCTATTTTATTACCTTGCACAATATAAAATTGACAATTACTACTTGCTTTTTCAGGATTACCATCTCTTGCTGCTGCCAATGCTCCTTTTTTATGTATTAAGTTATGGTTAAATTCAGCAGGTATTCTTGGTTGTCCTGTTACTTCGCCACCACCTAATATAGCTAAACTATCTGCATGTTTGCTGACAGGGTCTCCACCTTGAATCATAAAGCCCTTAATAACTCTATGAAATAAAAGGCTGTCATAAAAACCTTTTTGAATAAGTTTAATAAAATTATCTCTGTGCAATGGTGTAGCATCGTACAAACGAGCAATCATAATACCATAATCTGTAGTTATTTCTACCAATCTTTCTTTAGATACTGGTGTAGTAGTAGCTGTTTGTGTAACTTTTGGTGTAGCTGGTCTTGTTGTTGTTTTCTTTTTAGTTGCTTGTGCATTAATTGTTATTGAACTAATCACAACGCTTAATAATAATAAAAAATGTTTCATTGTTTTTTTTGAAAATGATTTGCGGCAAATTTAAAATTCTATTTTGTCAAAGTAATGCAAAATATGTTCTTTAAAAAAATCTTCATGCTCAGAAGATAGGTAGTCTGGCACTTCTTTTAATTGCTTAAAGTGAGGATAGTTGTCTGAATCAAATTTTTCAAAAACAAAATAACCGCTTGGTTGTAGTAATATACAAACTGCTACATGCATCAAATCTTGCTTTTGCTCTTTGCTTATTTTATTAGTTTGAAAACCAGTTTCTTGCAATCCTATTAAAAATAATATGGTTTCTATATCGGGCTTTTTGCCAAATTTATCAGTTAGCTTATTTTCTAATTGATACCAGCGTTGATGTAGGTTTTCTTGTACAAACATAATGGCAAAGGTATGATAGTTTATGGGTAAACATTTCCCTCTATTGGGTGTGAGAAAGGGGTGGTAGTACTTTAGTATTTTTCATTTATGTAATAAGTATAAATTATTTTGTTAAATGGGCTTATATTTGCCCTTTGCTATTAAATTATGTTTATGCTAAAATTAAGTAAACTTGCTATTATATTATTAATGGCTGTGCCTTTTACACTAATGGCACAAAAAAAACAAACTACGACTAAGAAGGGCAACACTACTACAACAGCTACCAGAGATACAACAGTAACAGATGAAGTAAAAGATGCAATTTCTGAAAATATTGCAGTAGTTACTATTGATGAAGATGACCAAGGCGATGGTGGTGCTCAAAATGTATCAAGTGTATTAACAGCAGGAAGAGACCCATTTTTCTCTGTAATGTCTTTCAATTTCAATGCATTCAGGTATAGAATGAGGGGTTATGATGGCGACTTGAATACTACCTATTTGAATGGTATTCCTATGGATAATTTGGATAATGGGTTTATACCTTATGGTTTATGGGGTGGATTAAATGATGTAATGAGAAACAGAGATGTTTCTATAGGGTTAAGACCAAGCACATTTAGCTTTGGCGATATTGGTACTTCTTCTTCTATAGATGCAAGAGCCAGTAAACAAAGAAAGCAAACACAAATAGGTTATGCTTTAAGTAATAGAAACTATACACATCGTTTAACACTGTATCATGGTACAGGTATCAGTAAAAAAGGATGGGCATTTGTATTTGCAGGAAGTTTTAGAGGTGCAGATGAAGCTTATGTACCAGGTACATATTATAATGGTTACAGCTATTTTGTAGGTATTGATAAACGTTTAGGGCAAAAAAACTTATTATCATTATCTGTATTTAATGCACCAACAGAAAATGGCAGACAAAGTGCCTCTATAGAAGAAATGAGAAAAATTACTGGCGATAATTTTTACAATCCTACATGGGGCTTACAAAATGGTAAAGTAAGAAATGCCAATGTAGCCAAAAGTAATCAGCCTACATTTATTTTAAGCGATGAATATCGTTTTAACAATCGTACTACTATTAATACAGCTATTAGTGCTACATGGGGCAAAAGAAGTACTACTGCTTTAGATTGGTATAATGCACCAGACCCAAGACCAGATTATTACAGATATTTACCAAGCTATCAGTTAGGCGATGCATTGCAACAAGCTGTTTTAACAGCTATACAAACCGATATTAATAAAAGACAACTAAATTGGGATGGCTTTTTTCAAGTAAATAGAAACAGCTTTGCTACTATTCAAAATGCAAATGGAATTGCAGGTAATACAGTTTCTGGAAGAAGAAGCCGATACATTCAAGAAGAAAGAGTAATAGATACCAGACGTTTAACCTTTAATTCTACCTTTAATACAAGTATTGGTAATCATACAGAACTTTCTGGTGGTATAGCTTTTCAAAATCAAACCAATAACTATTATAAAGAAGTAGCAGATTTATTAGGTGGTGAATTTTATGTAAACCTTAATCAATTTGCAGAAAGAGATTTTCCTAACAATAGCTCTGCCAATCAAAATGATTTGAATGAACCAAACCGTATTTTATATAAAGGAGATAAATTTGGTTATGATTATGATATTGCTATTCGTAAAGCATCTACATGGTTACAAGGAGTATTCAAATTTAAGAAAGTAGATTTCTTTCTTGCAGGAGAATTATCTAATACTAAATTTTGGAGAGTTGGTTATACAAGAACAGGTACTTTCCCTAACAACTCTTTTGGCAAATCTGCTATAAATAATTTTGATAACTATGCAGTAAAAGGAGGTGTTACTTATAAAATAAATGGTAGAAACTATTTATATGCCAATGCTGCGGTACTTACAAGAGCACCTTTATTTGATAATGTATATATATCTCCTCGTACAAGAGATTTTATACAAAATAATACTACCAACGAAGATGTTCAAACAGTAGAAGCAGGTTATGTGCTCAATGCTCCTAAACTTAAAGTAAGATTAACTGGTTATTATACTCAATTAAATAACCAAATGAATGTATTAACCTTTTACCATGATGGTTATAGAAACTTTGTAAATTATGCTATGAGCAATATAGATAAATTACAATTTGGAATGGAGTTTGGGGCAGAAGCTAAAATAATAAGAAATATTACTTTAAATGTAGCTGTATCGGCAGGAAGATTTTATTACAATAGCAGACAAAATGCAACAGTTACTGTAGATAACAATGCTTCAATTTTGACCAATGATTTAATTTATTCTCAGAATTACAGAATACCCAGCACACCACAAAATACTTATAGTGTAGGCCTTTCTTATCGTAGTCCTAAATTCTGGTTTGTAAGTTTAAGTGCTAACTATGCAGCTAATAGATGGCTTGACTTTAACCCTATTAGAAGAACTTATGATGCAGTAGAAGGATTAGATATTACCAAACCAAATGAAGCAGCTTTAAGAGAAGATATTCTTGCTCAAACAAAATTAGCAGATGATTATACAATAGATTTCTTTGGTGGTTGGAATTGGAGACTTCCTAAAAGTTTAGGTCTTAAAAAAACTACCTACTTAGTATTTAACTTAGGTATCAATAATTTGCTCAATAATAAAAATATTATTTCTGGTGGTTTTGAACAATTACGTTTTGATTATGCAGATAAAAATGTAAATAAATTTCCAGCAAAATATTATTATGCTTATGGGCTAAACTATTTTGCCAGTGTAACACTTAGATTCTAAATAAAAATATACATTAATTAAAAAATATTAAATTCTTTATCAAATGAGTATTATGAAACATAAACAATTCAATTGGTTGGCAGCGTTAATATTAACTATTGCCACAGTTACAATTATTGCAGCTTGTAACAAAAAGTTTGACGAACCAGATACAACTTTTATAGACCCTAACTTGCCTGTAACAATGTCTTTAAAAGAACTTAAAGCATTATTGCCTACAGCAGGAACTGTAGTAGAAATTACAGATGATAAAACAATATCTGGTATTGTAGTTGCAGACGACAGAAGTGGTAATTTTTATAAATCCATTTCTATACAAGATGCAACTGGTGGTGTAAGTGTACGTTTAGATGGTACTAACGTATTCAATAGCTACCCTGTAGGTCGTAGAGTGTATATCAATGTAAAAGGACTCTGTATAGGTGAATATGGAGGAATGATACAGTTAGGAGCTATTAATTCAAGCACCTCTCCTATATCGCAAACACCTATTCCACAAAACTTGTTTGATAAATATATTGTAAAGGGAAGTTTTGGCAATACTATTACTCCTAAAGTAATTACCAATTTTGCCGATTTAAAAACAACTTTACAAGATAGTGTTCAAAACACTTTAATACAATTACAAAATTTTCAGGTGGTAGCAGCAGACACATTAAAAACTTATGGAGACCCAAGTTTAGCTTCATCTGCAGTTAATATTAATGTACAAAATTGCTCTGGTAATACAATTATTATGAGAAGCAGTAGTTATGCAAACTTTGCAGGTATTACTGTTCCAAAAGGTAAAGGTACTATTACAGCTATTTATACTTTCTTTAATGGTACAAAACAATTAGTAATACGAGATACAGCTGACCTACAATTTAATGATGTAAGATGTGGTGGAGTAAGCACTTCTCTTACTTATAAAACTATTCAAGAAATTAGGGCTTTAGGAAGTGGAGCTACTATTCCTGCCAATACTGGTATTAGAGGCGTTATAGTATCTAACAAAGCAAATGAAGCTGCTGGTAACTATCGCATACAAGATGCAAGTGCTTCTGGTATTCAATTACGTTTCATTACAGCATTTAATCCAAACTTTGATTTGGATGATAGTGTTAGTGTCGAAATTTCTGGTTTATCTGTAGATTTATTTAATGGAGATATGCAAATAAACAATGTAGCCAATTCTCAAAAATTAGGTATTGGAACTATTATACCAAGAACTGCTACAGTAACAGATATAGCTGCTAATATAAATGATTGGTCATCTACAGTAGTACAGCTAAGTAATGTTACAGTAGTACAAAGTTCAACTAACACTACAGGAATTAATTATGATGTAACAGATGCCACAGGCACGATTGTTTCTTTTGTAAGAAATGCTTTAGGTGTTACACCACCTGCTAATGCTACATCATACACAGGGTATGTGTCTTTATATAATGGAACACCACAAATAACTATTAGAAATGCTTCTGATGTTCCTGGCAGTGGTGGAGGACCAACTCCAGGTGGTACAAATGAAAATTTTGAATCTGGTGCTAAAACAAATTATACTGATGCTGCTGTAACATTAACTACTGGTTCTTGGTTTTTTAGTGATGGACTTTTAGGTACTGATGCAAATGATATGAAAATTGGTTCACAATCTGCAAGAGTTCGTGGTACAAATGTTAAAGAAGGTTTTATAAGAATGGAGTTTGATATTACTGGTGTACAACAAGTAAAATTCAAATTTGCTGGTACAAACTTTAATGAAGGCTCTGATGATACACAAGAAATTAGTGTTCAGTTAGAATATTCTAAAGATGGAGGTACTACATGGACAGCTCTTTCAAAAGTAATAGGTGCAAGAGGTTCATTTACCAATGCAAGTTATACCATACCTGCTACTTCTACAGAAAATGTTCGTGTGAAAATAGTCAATACTTCTTTCCTAAGAAGTACTAATAATAGGTTGAGAGTAAATATTGATGATGTTGAATTAATTAAATAATCAATAAAGTGGATTAGTAAGCTAAAAAAAGCGTGGAAAATTCCACGCTTTTTTATTTGTATAATTTCTCAGTGCCTTGTTTTCAAAAAGTATTCTTGTATAGCTTTTGTGGGTTAGGTAAGGAACTATGGGGTATTAGTGTATGTTGTGGGGCTTTATTTTAAAATTTCTTACATTTGTATAAACATTACAGCTATGCAAACAGTAGTAAGAAAAGCAAACAATACCACTCCTAAAAAATTAGTTGTAAAAAAAGCAGCTAAAAAAAGCCATCTAAAAAGAAAGTTGTTTTTGGAGGATTAAAAACGGCTGTAAAATATATTGCTCCAGATGCTTTTGAGCCTATGGAATTAGTATCCTAAAAAAGGCTGGTTATTTTTATTATAATATGAAATACATATTAAATACACATACCTTTATTTGGGCAAATAGCTTTCCAGAAAAATTAAGTCCTCTTGCCTTAAAGACTATTGAAAATAATGCAGCAAATCTTTATTTAAGTGCAGCATCTGTTTGGGAAATAGCTATAAAAATAAATAACGGCAAACTGCAATTTGATATTCCATTAAAACAATACATAAATATAGGTTGCAAATTATTGCAATGCAGAATTTATCTATACAAATACCCCATATTTTAGAGGTTAGCAATATGCCCAACCATCATAAAGACCCTTTTGATAGATTAATTATTGCTCAAAGTATTGTAACCAAATATGCAATTGTAGGAATTGATAAATCTTTCGACAGTTATTCTTTAGAAAGAATTTGGTAACTTTTTTATTCGTATTATTTCAATTTTTTCTTCAACTGATTTACCAAAGAAATAAATTTCTTTAATTCCCTTTCCTGTTGAACAATGAAAGTATTTTTTTCTAAATCTCCTAAAACATTATTCATTTCTTCGGTAGTTTCATATACCATTTTTCTGAAAGGGTTGGTATAATCTTTTTCTCTTGATGTATAAATGCCTTTAGTCATCCATTGTTGTGTGCTTACTATTTCATTTAACAATGATTGTAAGGTTGTAAGGTTTAATGAACTAATAGTAATATTTTTTATTTCTGCAAGGCTTGATAAAGCATGTTGCAATTTTTGTTTTTCATAATTACCTGCCTGTGTTGTATAAAATTTATGTACAGCATCCCAAGAGTTGATACTTCCTTTTTTAATTCTTTCTTTCAAATTTTCTACAACTAAAGTAGGCATTAATTGACCACCAATATTTAACCATAAAGAACGTGCTGAAACTTTTGGTAGAGTAGCTTTTATTTTACTCCAAGAAAATGTTTTTTGCTTTTGTATATAATCTATTAAAGTTGTTGTACCATAATATGTAATCAATTCTTTAAATAAATGATAAGAAGTAACTACTTTGTGTATGACTACTTTTCTTTTGCTATTTTCAAAATCTGTTACTACAACTTCAAGCTCAGATATAATTTTATCTTTATTGTTTAATAATTCTTTTCCTTTTTGTATAAAATCTGTTTGTTTCTTTTTATCAATCAAATTATTTTTTACATACCAAGCTTTGCCTGTAGCTACTTCTATTATTTCTAAAGCAGTAAATATTTCATTGATAGTGTCTGGTGCTAAACTGTTGTATTCAATGTTCAGTGCTTTTTCTGTTCTTTTATCTCTGTCTAAATATTTTTTACTATTTCTTGCAAGAGCATACATATTGTACATAAACCAATATGCTGGTAAAATATTTAATTCGTTTTTATGCACTTCATTGCTTACAAGTGCAAAAGGAATTTTAATATCTAACTCATATAAATAATCACTCTTGGCTAAAATGGTAAAAGAAGCAAACCTACTATTGTGTTTTAAACTTACGCATAAGCCAGGCCAAAAGCCACGTCCTGCAACTATTTCACCATCTGCTGCTCTTGAATTGTGGTTTGAGCCAATAGTAGCACCTGCTGCAATATTGCTTTGCCCCATAATTAGTGCTGCACACAAAAAAGAATTGTTATGGTGCTGTTCATGTGCTGGAAAAATTAAAGAATTTAATACTTCACAACAAGAAATGGTTGCATTATTACCTAAGTATGAGTTGATAAGTCTTGCACCATATTTTAATTGAGAGTGTGAAGCCATAATAAATCGTACAGCTTTTACACCATAAAAAATTCTACATCCATAATCAATAATTCCATTTACCAATTCACAACCTTCGCCAATTTGTGTTTTGCCTTCATCGCCAGAATTGATAGTAATGTTTTTTAACTTGTTAGCACCTTTTATATAAGCATCATTACCAATCCAAGTATCTTTTATAATAGCTGTGTTTTTAATAACAGTTCTGTGTCCTACTTTTCCATAATATCCTTTTTTGTTATTAAATCTTGCTTCTGTAAGTTCTTTGAATTTATCTAACAGTTTTTTATCGTTTCTGTATTTGCTCCATAAAAAAGCATCTGCTGGCAACATTCCATTAAAAGGCAATATACTTCTACCTCCATTTTCATTGCATATTTCTAACCAAATTCTTATATCTTCTGGTTCATCTTGCTTTATAATACCATTGCCAAATTTTGCATAATTGGTAGTAGATAATTCATTTACATTGACAATAATTACTTCATTGCCTAAAATATAATGAGATAGATAATTGACATTGTCAATACAAACATTGTCGCCAAAATCGCAACTAATAATAGTAGAATTGTATAAACCAACAGGCATTTTTAAATCGCTATATTCTAAACAATAAGGTTCTAATTTGCCTATTCTTACTAAGCCATAAAGTTTACAATTTTGAACAAGTTCAGGATTAAAAGCATTGCTTACATAAATATTATTCCAATTATCACTTGTGTTTCTATTACGAACCAACACTTCAATTTCATAAGCAGTAAGATGTCGGTATTCTATACCACTTTTGTTTTGCATATTTCTAAGGTAATATTCATTTTTACCTTTTGGTATATGCTCTTTCTTTATAAAGTCGTAGCCAAGTGATGATACATGACTTTTTTTAATATTGTTTTGTGGCATATATAAGTAATGTTGAATGTTAAATGTTTAATGCTGAATTGTTGTTCAACATTAAATATTGTTCATTAATAATTATTCTACGGTTACACTCTTTGCCAAATTTCTTGGTTTATCTACATCATAACCTTTGGCAACACCTACATAATAGCTAATAAGCTGTAAGGGAATGACACTTAATAAAGGTGCTATTACTTCATCAGTATCAGGCACAAACATTACATCTTTTGACATGCTTGGTATTACAGTATCTCCTTGAGTAGCTACAGCAATTACTTGCCCTTTTCTGGCTTTTATTTCTTGTACATTGCTTACTATTTTTTCGTAGTAAGAATCTTTTGTAGCTACAAATACTACTGGTAAAGTTTCATCTACCAATGCAATTGGTCCATGTTTCATTTCTGCTGCAGGATAACCTTCTGCATGTATGTAAGAAATTTCTTTTAGTTTTAAAGCTCCTTCTAATGCAACAGGAAAATTATACCCACGACCTAAAAATAAAAAATCTGAAGCATCTTTATATTTTTCAGCAATTTTTTTAATGTTAGATGTATCGGCTAAAATTTCTTTTACTTTATCTGGAATGTTATACAAATCTTTCATTAACTGAATGTATCTATCATCTGCTATTGTTCCTTTTGCTTTAGCAATTTTTAAAGCCATCATAGCAAGTACAGCTAATTGCCCTGTAAATGCTTTGGTACTTGCAACACCAATTTCTGGACCTGCATGTGTATAAGCACCAGCATGACTAATACGTGCAATGCTGCTACCAACTACATTTACTACACCAAAAATAAAAGCACCTTGTTCTTTGGCTTTTTCAAGAGCTACAATGGTATCTGCAGTTTCGCCACTTTGAGAAATGGCTACTATAACATCTCCTTTATTGATAATAGGATTTCTATATCTAAACTCACTTGCATATTCTACTTCTACAGGTATTCTACACAAATCTTCTATCATATATTCTGCTATTAAACCAGCATGCCAACTTGTGCCACATGCTACCATTACAATACGATTAGCATTTTTAAGCATGTCTATATTATCTTCAATACCACTCATCATTATTTGTCCTGATTCTGGTAAAAGTCTTCCTCTTAAACAATCAAAAATGGTATCTGATTGTTCATGAATTTCTTTTAGCATGAAGTGTTCATAACCACCTTTTTCTATTGCAGCCAAATCCATATCTAATTTGGTAACAAAAGGTGTTTGTTTTTCATTGCCCAAATTTTTTAAGATTAATTCATCTGGTTTTACAATAGCTACTTCATAGTCATTTACATAAACTACTTCTTTAGTGTATTCTATAATTGGGCTTGCATCGCTGGCTAAAAAATGTTCTCCTTTTCCAATACCAATTACTAATGGGCTTCCTTTTCTTGCAGCTATAATAGTATCAGGGTCATCTTCACTAATAATTAAAATACAATAAGCACCTACTATTCTTTTCAATGCTATGCGTAATGCTTCTTCAAGTCCACAGTGATTATTTTTTTGAATATCTTCTATAAAGTTTAATAAAACTTCTGTATCTGTATCGCTTGAAAAAGTATAGCCTTTATTTATTAAATCTTGTTTTAATGGTGCATAGTTTTCTATAATACCATTGTGTATCATAGCCAATTTGCCATTATTGCTTTTATGAGGATGGGCATTTACATCATTGGGTTCTCCATGTGTAGCCCAACGTGTATGACCAATACCAATTGTAGCGCTTACATCTTTGCCTACAATATCTTCTTCCATTTCGGCTACTCTGCCTTTTTTCTTGTAAATATGTAAGCCTTTATCATTTCTTAAGGCTACACCAGCACTATCATAGCCTCTATATTCTAAACGTTTTAAGCCTTTTAAAACTACAGGGTAAGCCTGTCTTTTGCCTGTATAACCAACAATTCCACACATAAATTATATAATTAAAAATGTAATACTATTTTTTAAAACATTCTGCAAATTTAATATATTATGCAAAGAAAAACACCATGCTTTATGATGAATATTTTCTTTGCTTTCCAAACCACTTTTTAGCTTGTGTTAATAGCACAATACCTGCAATGATTAATATAAACGAAATAATTTCTGCTTGTGTTATATTCAAACCGAAAATATTGTATGTAGCATTGACTCTTATCTTTTCTATAAAGAACCTTTCTGTGCCATTAAATATTAAATAAATACCCATCATTTGCCCTGGTATATTTATTTTTTTTCTAATACTCCATAATATAAAAAATAAAATTAAGCAAGTAGCCAATTCATAAAATGGGGTAGGAAAAACAGGTAAAGGCAAATAGTTGCAATACATACCTGTACAATTTGCTAAAGCAACTCCATCGCCAATAACATTGTGAGGAAATGTGTAGCCAAACATCCAGTTAGGTAATCCTAAAATTGGTTCAAAGTGAGCAGCATGAATTTGTTGTAATGAACCAAATTTGCTTATGATATAATGGCTGTGTGCTTGTATAGCAGCATTATATTGTTCAGCAGTTGCAACAATGCTTTGTCCTTGTTCATTGCTAATAAATGCACTATTAATAATGCCCCAATCTCCATCTCCTGCTATTTGACAACCAATTCTTCCAACAGCATAAGCCAACATCATAGCAGGTGCAAATGAATCTACCAAATGTATAACAGCTATACGATGTTTTTTGGCATAAAGAATAATAGCTATTCCTGCTACAATAAGCCCACCATAAAAAGTAAGTCCACTAAAAAGTAAAGAGCCTACATCTTGTTTTCCTTCTTTTACAGCTTGCCACATATTAAAGAAAGCACTCGGTGCTTCTAAAATATCAAAAACTTTAGCACCAGCAAAACCAAAAACTGCTGCATAAATAACCATGTCTCCAACTCTATCATGAGGAAAAATTTTCAATATTCTTTTTTCGGGTGCTGCTAATTTCTGTTTATTTTTTTCACTCCATTTAAGCCAAGCAAATACAGCTCCTGCAATTATGCCTATTAACCAATTTCCCTGACTTGAAAAAATATATTGCTGAGGGTCTTCAAAAGCATTGGGCATAAAAAAGCCACCAATTATTTTAAATCCAAATAAAAAACCTAAGAAAAAATGAATAACTAATTCAGCAGATGAGGCTGGTTTCCCTACAATAATTTCTTGCTCTGTATAAGTAAAAAAACCTTGTTTTTGTTTACGTTTTAGCTCACTTGTTAAAGCCCATGCTGCTGCCATGAATGCTAAGGCTACAAAAAAACCAAATGAATTGATGATTTTTAATCCTTCTAATTCTATTCCAAATACATCTTTGAAGAAGTAATATAAATTAGGATACATACTGTTTGTTTGTTTTGCAATGTTAGTTAGAAAAAATTAATCATCGTTATAAGGTTTCATCACAATCAATAATGTTAATGATTTTAAGAATTATTATACTTATTCATCTGATTAATTACTGTAAAGGTTACTTTTGCCACCTATCAAAAAAAGTATTATGAAAAATATTTCAGTTATTGGAGCAGGAACAATGGGCAATGGTATTGCTCACGTTTTTGCACAAACAGGTTTTACTGTTAATTTAATAGATGTAAGTGCAGCACAATTAGAAAGAGCCGTAGCTACTATTACCAAAAATTTAGATAGGCAAATAAGCAAAGGCAGCTTAACCGAAGAACAAAAAAAACAAGCCCTGAATAATCTTACTACTTATACTTCTTTAATAGAAGGTGTAGCAAAAGCTGATTTAGTAGTAGAAGCAGCAACAGAAAATACAGAACTGAAATTAAATATATTTAAACAGATAGATGAGTTTGCTCCTAAAGGTTGCATATTAGCAAGTAATACATCTTCTATTTCTATTACAAAAATTGCAGCAGTTACCAGCAGACCAGAATCTGTTATTGGTATGCACTTTATGAATCCTGTACCTGTAATGAAACTGGTAGAAATTATTAATGGTTATGCTACTGATAAAGCAGTTACAGATACTATTGTAGCTCTTAGTAAACAGTTGGGCAAAGTACCTTGTGTAGTAAATGATTACCCTGGCTTTATTGCTAATAAAATTTTAATGCCTATGATAAATGAAGCTATTTATAGCTTGTATGAAGGCATAGCTGGTGTAGAAGAAATTGATACCATTATGAAATTAGGTATGGCTCATCCTATGGGACCTTTGCAATTAGCCGATTTTATTGGTTTAGATGTTTGTTTAAGTATTTTACATGTTTTGTATAATGGTTATGGCAATACAAAATATGCTCCATGCCCTTTATTAGTTAATATGGTAACAGCAGGAAAACTTGGTGTAAAAAGTGGTGAAGGTTTTTATACCTATACTGCTGGTAGTAAAGATTTAGTTGTTAGTAAAAGGTTTTTATAATGGTTGTTGAGTGTGGTTGTGTTTGCTAAGCTTTTTCCTCCTTTTATATTCTACACCTGCTGCAAGTGCTAAAAGAATAGAAGTACCACCATCTAAAGGAATATCTTCAGGGTCTTCTGGTGGTGGAGGTGGACCTTCACTTGATTCGCTACTTACTTCTCCTTCTATGTTGGTGTTAGTATCTACATCATCAAGATTATTTGTATTGCCTATATCTGATAATGTTCCTTGTTCACTTGGTTTTACGCCCCAAGTATTTTCTATCATTGATGAATTTAACCCATTGGGTGCAATAGGAGACTCTCCAAATACTTCACTACCCATGCCTACTTGACTTGCTATTTTATTAACTGGTATCAGTGTTATGGCTAATAATGTTACAAAGGTTATTATTGTTTTCTTCATAAGTACAGTCTATCTATTATGTTTTCTTTGGTTGTTGTTTTATTGTATAAATGCTATTTATTCTTTTACTAATTTTTCTACCATTCTATTGCCTTTATTGTCTATTACTTCTACTATATATGTTCCTGCTGTTAATCTATTGACATTTAATTTTTCTGTTTTATCTGTTGCTCTTTTTTGTATAATAATTTTACCTGCAAGGTCTGTTACTTTAATGTTGTAAGTAATATTATTATCTACTGTTTGTGGCAACTCAATAGTTACTTGTTTATTGGCAGGGTTAGGATATAACTTAATAACATTGCTTACATATTCAGGTTGTATTGTTCTGTTGAATGATATACTAAACCTTGCTACACCTTTGGTAGCTACATTGTCTTTATCTATACTAAATTCATATACAGCATTTTCTCTAATGTTTTGTGTAGTGTTAGTGTAGTGGTCTGTTAAGTAAATATCTGTATTAGCAAAATTGTCAAAATTGCTAAAGTTTAATTGATAAGTACCACTTGCAGTTGCACCAATATTCAACCATACTTCATCTTGTTTGAGTGTTGTAAGATTTCTTGTTTGTACTACCATTCCTTTAGTGTCTTTTAAGCTACTAATGTATGTGCCACTATTCATACTTGGAATATCCAAACTATTGAATAATGTATTACTGATATTTTCATCATCAACAAAACGTATAATGGCTTCATCTACTTTTATATTGTTTTGTAAGTAGTTTATTTTTATTTGTTCAGGATAATTTTTTGGTTTAAAATAACCTGTGTTATGAGCATTTACTTTTTGTTCTTCTGTAAATGTTAGGGTTACATTACCAATATTTTTTGCCTGTACAAAAAATGCTTGTCCACTTACTATTTCATTTCCTGTTATATCATCATAGCCTGTACCTCCTGTAAATGTTTGTGTATTTGCATCCCAATAGGTATAAACACCTGCATTGTTGGTAGGAATATATATTGCATAGTTATTAGCAATGTTGGCACTATTGTCTGTTCTAAATGTATTAAAATTAATAGCACTTGGATAAGGATTGCCTATAAACACATAGTTATCAGCTAAAGTGTTTGGATAGCTGATGTTGAAATTACCTGCATTATGGTTTTCTATATTTATTAAACCTGTAGCTTGTAAAGTAACTGCTGATACTGTATTGACAGTGCCATCTAATAAGCTACACCCCAAATTTCTATCTCCTCTTATATTTACTCTAAATGCTTTACCTGCTGTTAAATTTTCTGTAAGTGTGTTGTTTAATGCTATCCAGCGTTGTCCACTTGTTTGAGAAGCATCATAACTATACATACTTGGTGTATTGGTTACTGTTGCATCAAAGCCATTATTATTAGGTGCTAATTCAGGGCAAACTGAACCTCCATTTCCTGCACCTGTAATATGTATTTGTTGTTGCCAACTTTGAGCTATACTTTGTGTTACAGCACTTGCAACAAAACTCCATTTTCTGGTTGCTTTTGCAGGAATAAATCTTTCTACAATTACATTACCTCTTAAATAATTGCCAGATGCTGCACCTGTTGTAATACTTGCTGTTGTTATTTCATTACTTACTAAAACCAAATTATTATTGGTAGTTAATATACCAGCAGTTGGCTGATAACTTTCCAATACAGAAACTTTACTTTCTTGTGTTATTGTTGCTCCTGATATGTTGTTTAAAGATAAATTGCTAATACTACCTACACCACTGATTATTTGCTTAGTAGTACCATTTAATTCTGTAATACCTGTGCCTATTATACTTCCATTGTTATCTATATCATGGCTGATAGATAAAGTGCCTATATTATTGATAGCAGCATTTTGTTCTATTTGTACATAACCATTAGGTATATCTAAATGACTGTTTAGGTGTAAGGTATGTCCTTGCTGTACTACAAACAAAGCAGGTATGTCAAATGATGTAGGAGAAATTCCTGAACCATCATTTGTTGAACTCCAACTATTCAAATCATTTGCTGATAAATTATTTGCTTTGCTATAAAATGCTTGTCTTTCTACAAAAACAATTTTAAATCTATTGGCTGCTGTAGATGCTGCATTGCCATTTACAGTAAATGGTATTATGGTAGTATCTGATAGGCTAATAGCACTACTTAATCCTGTATAATTATCTTCTAAAAATGCTTGAAGCCTGAACGATTCAAAATTTTGTGGCGTTATTACCCATCTGTAACTACTTTGTGCTGCTCTTAAATTGGCTATTTGTACAAACAAAGTATCTGTATTGTTGATAGCACTTCTACTTTCTATACTTAGTTTTTTACTTTCTCTTAGCAAGGAAACATCTTCATCCCAATTTGCTATTTGAGTAGCATCATTTTCATCTACTGTATTATTGTATGTATTGGCAAATCTTGCTAATACACCATCTGCCAACACATCTTTACTATTAGCAGTAAACCTTAATGAAATGCCTAATTTTTCTACAAGACTTGCATTGCGAAATGCATCTATATTATTTTCACCAATTGGTTTATCATTTTCTGTAATAGTAAGTGTATTATTAACGTCTGATAATGTTTTTACAAAAAATGCCTGACCACTTTGAATGTATTGGTTTAAATCTGATGAAGGCGATACTGTACCATTATTTTCTACAGACACATAACCACCTCTTGTACCAATATTGGGGTCCCATATATAGGCAAACTTGGTAAAGTTTGCAGAGTTATTGCTATAAATGCTTCCCCAATCTATAGCAGAAGCATAAGGGTTGGTAACAAAATGAAATTCATCTGCTGCTAAATTGCTAAATGTTTGAGTGCCTGTTAATAAAGTTCCTGTGGCTCTTAATGTAGTATTACTACTGCCTGTAGTAGTGTTGATGGTATTAATATTATCTCTACTACCACGAACAAATAATAAATAACCTGTTGTAGCATTTAATGTACTACTTGTATTAGTAGCTGCAACCCATGCATTACCTATTAAATTAAATAAAGAAGCCTGATTATTTTGTGTAGGGTCAAAACCATTGCTTGCACCCCCTACACCTGTTATATGTGTGCCATAACCAGCATTAGGATTTGAATTGGTAGCTACATCTACATTGTTTACACCTTCCATCCAGTTGTCTTTGATAGAAGTAGTTGTATTAACTGTAGGGGTTAACATTCTATAAGCTCTATTACCAGATGCACTGATATATCTTTCTACTGTTACATTGCTTGCTCCTTCTAAAATACCTATTACTTTACCTATGCTGCCTGTACCACTTGCAGTAGATTGTACTGTAACAGACTGAGCATTAAAGTTTACATAACCCGCTACTGTCAATGTTTTGGTTGGTGCAATTTTTAAAGTACTGGTAGCATTTAAAGTCATTTGATTGGCAGTAAAATCTGTATCAAGTATTACATTGCTGCTATTAGGAATAACAACAATATTATTGCTACTTGGTGTTTTGCCACAATTACAATCCCAATTGGCAGCATCTGACCAATTACTACCATCGCCACTACCTGTCCAAGTAAATGTCATAGGAAAACCTTGTATGGTTACATTATCTACTCTGTTAGTACCTCCTGATGCAACAGCTCCACCACCAATACTTGATGTTCCAACCTGTACTATTCTAATATAAATACTTGTTTGGTTATTAAGAACAGTAACACTGCTTAAATCAAACGAATAGTTTGATTCAGGTTTAGGTGAGCCACTACTACTCCAATTATCATTGGTAAGTGCATAACCACCACCACCTAAATCAGTAAAGCTGCTGCCATCGGTACTGTATTGTACTTTAAAATCTTTGGGACCAGTGCCACTACCTGTTTGGTCAAAGGAGAGTGTAATATTTTCATAACCATTGGTAGAAGTGGTAAACTGATAATAATCTCCTGCTGACCAGTTATTAGAGCTGAAAGACTCTGTAGAGCCATTTCCTACTGGATTACTATATGCAACGCTACCTGAGCTATGTGGATTTGTAGCATCTCCTGTACCAATTTCTGCTGCATGAGGACCGGCAGTTGTTGGTACAGTTGTTTCAAATGTCCATTGTGCCAATGTTTCTACAGCCAATACTACATCAAATTCATCACTGGTTATATCTGTAAATCCTGTAGATGCTGCTGTTAAAGTATTATTGATACCTGCATTGGTAAACTGTATATTATTGAAAGTAGCTATACCAGCAATAGCTGTTTTAGTAACTGGACTACCCGATAAAACTGAAGTACCATTTGCTGTAATTGCTACATCTCCTGTAAAGCCCAAATCTACATTTCCGTTTACATCTGTACCTTGTACAGTTACAGAAGGTGTCATTATAGTAGAAATAACTACATTGCTTGGTTGTTGCACAAACATTAATTTAGTTGCCACTACATCTATTACATTTTCTGCATTATTAATAGTATTAATGGATGTGAAACTTGCAAAGCCCGAACTTGTACCATCATTTACTGCTGTAATATTTGATTGAGATAATTGAAATTGAAAATCATCGCCATCATCATTTCCAGCACCTAATGTTTCGTTCAAAGAAATTCTAAGCGATAATATTACACTATCATTATCTGCTACTTCTATATTTAAACCACTAAATATAAAACTATTGCCTGAAATAGTGGCTGTTGCCAACAATGTTGCTCCATCAAATAATGCTGCTGTTTTTACTGCTGTATTCCATGTTACAGCATTACCACTACCTGCTGTAAACCTAATGGCAGAAACTTTGGTAGGCAATAAGTCTGCATCATTCATACTTGCTCCTCCATCTCTAATGGTTACTTGCCAAACTTGAATGCCTGTACTTGATGTAAGTGGTGCAGCATCATTTATTAATGATGAAATACTTGCAGGCGATGAAGATGCAACTGCTACTACATCTGATGCACCGGAAGTAGTAGTTGCATTGGCTGTTGGTATAGAGCCTCCTGTATAATAATTTATGGTGGCGGCAATGCCCCCATCCCAATTAAAAGGTATCAATAAAAAATACCAAGTTTGGTCTGCTGTGGTGGTATAAGCTGTATTAGTTAAAATATCATGATATGGGTCGAACATAACTACTTTAGCACCATTGGGTCCTACATCTGCACCTGTACTGTATGCAGTGCCATCAGCAGGGTAATCTCCAGCTACAAATGCACTACTTTTTCTAAGTAATAAATAACCGGTAGCCGGTAAAGTATTTGCTGCAGAAAATGTTAGGATTATATGAGCAGCAGATATTGCAGTAGCTATAAATGATGCTGCATGTGCTGTGGGTTCTGTTGTTAAAGTATATTGAAAAGGTAAGGTTAGAGAAGATGAATAATTAATAACATCTCCACTTCCATTATATTCATACATATAAAAGCTATAAGAAGTAGCAGGGTTTAAATTTGTTATAGTAACACTATTACCTGTACCTTTATACACTACTATATTGCCTGTGCCTGTAGTGCCATTGCCTGCATCTGTAAAGCTATTGCTGCTAAAAGCATAATCTGTTCCGTCTGTTGCTCCTACTTGGTTAGTGGTGCTTAATCTTGCTACTACTATTCTTCCATCACCATTGCCATTTGTCCAACTTAAAGAAATTGAATTATGTGTTGTTGTTGTAATTGCTAAAGCAGTTACAGGGGAAGGTTGTGTTACTAAAGTTGTCCTACTACCTATATTACCTGCTTCTATCTCTGTATTAAAATTTCTGGTATTGGTACTACCACTATACTCAAATACAGCTACATGATATACTGTATTGGGAGTAAGATTAGAAACTGTAACACTTGTTCCTGTATTAGAATACACTACATAATTTCCTGTACCTATCTGTGTACCATTACCAAAACTTGCATTAGCAGTATAAACTGTACCTCCTATTGGAGCGGCATCTACTGCACTTCCTTGCTTTACCAATACCAATCTTCCTGTACCACCACTGCCACTAAAGTTAATTTTAAAACCAGAAGCTGTTATATTTTCAAAACTAGTAAAACTTGCTTGTGTAGCTGGTGGGGTTGATAAAGTATAAGCAGAGGCTGTGCTTACAGAAGTTGTTTTATAATTATAAGTGCCGACACCTGAACCATTATAAGTATATACTCTGTAACTATATTCTGTACCAGCACTAAGACCTATATCTGTAAAATCATTTCCTGTGCCTTTATAAGCAACTATACTGTTACTACCTACAGTACCACCAACAGAATAATTAGTACCGTCTGAAGGTGCTTCAGGTTGATTACCTCCTGCTCTTCTTACAACTAAATAGCCATCTGCAGTTACAGGAGTCCAACTTACATCTATTGAAGAAGTAGGGCTTCCAACATTTCTATCTGCACCCGGAGTTGGGGTTGTGAGAGGTTCTGCATATAAAATAGGAATACTAAAAGCATTTGATGTAATATCTGTAAGCCCCATAGCTGTAAAACTAATAGTAGCATTATTACTAATAGTAGAGCCAGAAGTATTGGTAGTTGTAAGGTTGGTAAAAGTAGCAGTGCTATTACCAATATTAATATTAATACTTTTTGTTCCTCCTAAAGTCCAAGTTCCTTCAACTGCTGTTGCATCAATAGTAGTGGTATTTGTGGCATTGGTAGTATTGCCATATTGGTCTTGAAGCACTACAACAGGCTGTGTAGCCAATGTGGTATTATTAACAGTTGCATGCCCTATGGGCTGTGTTGTAATACCTAATTTAGCAGGAGCACCTGCACCAATAGTTTGACTTACTGTAGCATCTGTATAGCCTGTGGCTTTTACTACAATGCTTTTTGTGCCAGATGTTTGTAATAAACCAGATGGGCTAGAAGCAGATGGTGTAAAAGTAATAGTACCGCTACTTACATTATAACCTGCTGTAAGTGTTGTGCCACCAACAGTAATACTTGTAATAGCACTACGCCAAGTAGCATCATCTGTAAAAGTTACATCAAATGCTGCATCTACAGTAGCAGAGCCTGCTGCTGTGAGAGAAGGAGGAGTAGAGCCTGAGGAAGTTGTAGCTCCGTTCCCTGATGTTTCGGCTGAATAGTTGTATGCCTTATCAAAAGTATAAACTTTGTAATAATAAGTAGTTCCGGAAGTAAGATTGTTGCCATTATCATCATCAGTAAGTGAAGTGCCTGTGCCTATGTAAACAATAGTACCTGTTAAACTGCCTGTGCCATTTGTTGTAGTATTGCCTACTGCATAAATACCATTTTGGTTAGGGTCATTATCTGCATTTGGCGATGTTGCATATCTTACTACCATATAACCACCTCCATCTACACCACCACTTGCAGCACCCCAAGAAACATCTAAACTTGTTGTAGTTGCATTGCTTACTGTTACACTACCACTTGGTGAGTTGGGTGCTGTTTCGTCAACTGATGAAGCAACATAAATACATAAATCATCTATAAACATATCCCCTGCTGTGCCTCCACTAGGAACTCTCGTCATAACCACTCCCCACAGAGCATTATTTGTATTGGTTGTATTGGTAATTCCAGTTGGTGCATAAGTAACTTTTTCCCATGTATTAGCTGTTCCATTAGCATAAGTACCTGATAAACTTTCGGTAGTATTTCTATTAATTCCTTGTTGAGCTTCCTGATGAGTTGTATTAGCAACTCTTCTGTAATATTGAACAACCACACGTGATGTAGTTGAAACAGCAATATTAGGTGTATAAACTCTTCTGCCAGTATTTGAAGTATTTTGAATACGTAAAGCATTGCTTCCACTTCGCACAGTACCAGTTTCGTTTGCAATAGTTGTGCTACTATTATTCTTTGACCATTTGCCACTTTGAGCTACAGTATAAGTGGTGCTATTATCAATAGTAGCTGTTCCTTCAAAGCCTCCATCAAGCCCAAGATAACTTTGCCCCCACGCTTGTTGTGTAAAAAAGGTAGCAGCAAAAACTAATACAGTAAAAAAAATTTTTGGTAAAAAAGGGTTTTGTCTAAATACTGTCATGTAATAGATGTTTTAATTAGTTATTGGTTTGTCAATTAAATGGTTGGGTATATTGGTCTTGGTATAGTATATTGGTGTAACAGTAAAAGTAAGAAACAATAATAATTAAATGTTATTATCTTTTTATTAATTTTTTCACATCCGAGTTATTTCCCCTTCTTTGAAGGGGTTAGGGGTAGTTTTATGCTAAAATCTGAAAGGAGAAAAACTAAAAACTAAAAAAATCCGAAATCCTATTATTCAGTCTGACGGAACCATCTGACTGAATAATGTGCTATGTTCTTTGTGAAAATTTGTATAAGATAAATGTTCGCCAAATAAAAAAGCCCCCTTGTTGTAAATAGAGGCTTTGCTTACTGAATGTATAATAATATCATTAGCGTATTAATTCCATTGATTCAAAGAACATGTTTCTATTATTAATATCGCCTTTAGCGGGTAAAATGCACACAAAAACAAACATTTTGCTTCCCATAAATAAGCACTTGTAAAAAGATTTTTCTCCTTTTTCTTTATCCTCTCCAATAATATCATACATCACATAATTATGCCACTTTACAACATTTGATTGTATAATTTCTGTTCCTGGTGTTTGACTTGAAAAACCTATTTTAAATTGTTCTAAAAATTCTTCTGTTTCTATCATACCTGCAAGTGAGGCAGAATCTAAACCCATTTTTTCTAAGTCAGTTAATGATGCAGTTAAAAGTGTTCCATCATCATGCATAAATTTATAGCCCATCATACTTTCATCTATAGGAGCAGGTTCTTTAGGAAACTTAATTGATATTCTATTATCTAATTTTATTGTTACCCAATCTGTTTGGGCATTTGCATTAAGAGCAAAAACGAAAGTACATAGCAAAAATGCTACTGAAGTAAATACTTTTTTCATATTGTGTTATTGATTTATTTTTAGCAATATTATGTAATTGGTATTACATAATTACATAATTTCCTTCACTATTTACAGAAATAATGGGCAGTTGTTTGTTTTGTTCAAAATATTCCCAAACTTCTTTTAATTTTTCGGAGAATAAACGATATTCTTTATCATCTTCGGTAGCAAGTTTTAGTTTCTCAACACTTTTAGCTACATTATATCTTACAGGAAATATATGTACAGGTATAAAATCATCGCCATTGTGTTTGGCATAAGAACTAAGAATATAAATTTCTTCCATTGGTTTATCCATTACAGGAATACAGCCTACTGTAGTACAACTACCATGAATAAAAATATCACTACCTGGTCTTGCAGAATCACTTAATAATAAGTCTGAAGCATTTGGATAATTTATTCCTAAACTCATGTGGTATTCACTTTTAGGATTAAAATTATTGATGTAATAAAATCCTTCAGGCACTTGATAATCTCCTTGCATTCTTTTAGGTCCAAGATTGCCACTTAATGCACATACTTTGTATGTTTTAAATAAGGTATATTTTTCTTTATTGCTATTTCTTACCCATATTTCTAACTGTGAATCATACTTAAAACTGCGTATATATAATTGTTTGGGGGGCCATTGTAAATTGGCTGCTTGAAATTGTTTTTTTAGTGTATCTTCTTTTGCTTTTAGTGCTTTATTAACTCTGGGAAATTTTTTTTGATAATCCATAAAAGAAGATTGTGCTATAACATTATAACACCATGTTATCAAAATAAACAAAAATAAAATTTTTTTATTTTTCATGCTTTCAAAGCTATACGTTAAACCAAAACATTTATAGCAATGTGTATTATATTAATAGAAATAGGCAATTATTCACATCTGCTTTTTACAAACAAGGCAAAGTACTAACATTAGCAGCTTATTTTTTTTTAATAAAAACCTAAATTTTTGTTGAATGATTGGATATGATGACTATTATGTATTAATCATGTAACTTGGCACTAATTATACAGCATCATGAAAGTATTTTTATTTATTGTATTTTCTGCTATTACTACCACAGTATTAGCACAGCATTTAACTAATCAACATAAAAGTCAGTTATTTACAATAGAAAATGACATTAGACCTTATGCAGAAAAAATGATAATGGAAGAAGATGTAGTTGATAGATACAGAGCAGATAGTTTTTTTACAAAGGGTTTGGTAAAAGCCTTAAAAATACCTTATTCTTTTTATTACAATTTTGATTCTATTAATACTATTTCAAAATTATATGCACCCGATAGTAGTTTTAAAATTTTTACTTGGCAATTAGAAAAAGATTATAGCTCAGTAAGACAAAAAGGAGCTATACAAATAAATACAGCAGATGGCTCTTTAAAACTTTTTCCTCTTTTTGACGCTTCTGATGATACTGAAAACCCTGTAGATTCAATAAGAACTGCACAAAGATGGATTGGTGCTTTGTATTATAAAATTATTTTAACTACCTACAACAATAAAAAATATTATACACTTATTGGCTTAGATGAAAACAATGAAAAAAGTAATAAAAAATGGATAGACGTTCTAACATTTGATAAATCAGGAAATCCATTATTTGGAGGAAGATATTTTCAATATCCAAATGATGAAATAAAACCCCAACAACCAGCTTATAGATTTTGTATTGAATATAAAAAAGATGCACGTGCCAGAGTAACTTATGATGAAGAAATGGGCATCATTGTTTTTGACCATTTAATTAGCGAAGACAATAATCCTTCTCAAAGACAAACACTTATACCAGATGGCGATTTTGAAGGTTTTAGATGGGTAGATGCTCATTGGGTGTATGTGAATAGTTTATTTGATTATAAAGTAGATATGACAGGTGTTGACCCCATTTTAGGCAATCCACCAGTACCAAAACCTATTACAGAAACAAAGCCTTCTAAGAAAAAACAAAAAAAAGAAGTTGATAAATGATGAATGTTGAATCCTCAATCCCTAATTCCTAACTCCCAATCCCTAATTCCTAACTCCTAATCCCCAATTCCAAATTTTTGAACCATTAACCATTGACCATTAATATTGTATATTTCACTAAAGTAATTTGCGTTAAAACTCTACATTTGCTCAAATAGTTTTTATTTATGAATTTAATAGAAGAATTGCGTTGGCGTGGTATGATAGCAGATATAATGCCTGGCACTGAAGAACAATTATTAAAAGAAATGACAACTGGCTATGTAGGTTTTGACCCTACAGCAGAAAGCCTTCATATTGGTAGCCTTGTGCCTATTATTTTATTGGTGCATGTACAAAAAGCAGGACATAAACCAATGGCTTTAATTGGTGGTGCAACAGGTATGATAGGCGACCCAACTGGTAAAAGTGCAGAAAGAAATTTATTAGACGAAGCAACACTTACCAAAAATATTGTTGGCATAAAATCTCAATTAGAAAAATTTTTATCGTTTGATGCTGATAAACCTAATGCAGCAGTGATGGTTAATAATTATGATTGGTTTAAACCAATTTCTTTCATAGATTTTTTGAGAGATGTAGGTAAGCATATTACTGTAAATTATATGATGTCTAAAGACAGTGTAAAGAAACGTATAGAAGGAGATACTGGTATTAGCTACACAGAGTTTGCTTATCAATTAATGCAGGGCTATGATTACTATTGGTTATACAATAATATGAATTGTAAACTACAATTTGGAGGAAGTGACCAATGGGGTAATATGACTACTGGTGCAGAATTGATTAGAAGAAAATGTGGTGGTGAGGCTTTTGTTTTTACTTGTCCTTTAATGACAAAAGCAGATGGAGGAAAATTTGGTAAAACAGAAAGTGGCAATATATGGCTTAGTGCAGAAAGAACTACTCCTTATCAGTTTTATCAATTTTGGTTAAATGTAAGTGATGCCGATGCAGAAAAATGGATTAAAATTTTTACTTTTTTATCTAAAGAAGTCATCAATAATTTGATAGCAGAGCATCATACAAACTCTGCTGCAAGATTGTTACAAAAAACATTGGCAAAAGAAGTAACCATTTTTGTTCATGGCGAAGATGAATATTTGAAAGCGGTAGAAACAACAGAAAAATTATTTGCCAATGCAAATGCACCTGCTGAAAGTTTAAGTATAGATGATTTAGAAAATATGGAAGGTGTACAAAAAATACATTTTGCCAAAGAAAAATTAACTACTGGTATTGATGTCATTTCTTTCTTGGCAGAAACAGGTATTTTTTCCAGTAAAGGAGAAGCCAGAAAAATGTTACAAAATGGAGGTGTTAGCATTAATAGAAAGAAAGTAGAAAATTTGCAACTGCTTATTCAAGAAAATATTTTATTACATCAAAAATATGTATTGGTACAAAAGGGTAAAAAACATTATTACTTAGTAGTTTGCTGATAAAGAAAAAATATTTTTATTCAGTAGTATTTTTATCTGTTACAGTATTAGATGCTTCATCTATTTTGTATAATTTATAATATCTAACAGCTTTATTAATTTCTTTTTTCCAAACTTCTGGCGTAGTGCTATAACCTGCTTTTGCTATGGCATTTATCCAAAGTGTATAATCATTATTGCCCTTTAATTTTGGGTAATATTTTTTTCTGCTGATTATTTTACAAAAGTCTATAAAAGATTCTTCATTGGTTGTATATTGCTTATACCTGCTTTTGATGCCTTTGGTTTTTAGTAAATTATTTTTTCCTTTTACGCCAAAATGATTGTTTAGCAATCGGCAGTTTCTACTTTTGCCAGCACCAGATTCTATAATACTTACAGCCGTTATAATGCTTGCAGGAATACCATACTCTGCAGAAAGAGAGGCTACAAGTTCTTTGTATGTATCTATGTATTTTTTTCCACTTTGGGCATGCAGTGTTGTTGCTGTTAGAACAACAAAACAGATAATGAATAAGCCATTTTGAAATATTTTTTGCATAAAAATTATTTTGTTCAATAATAGCTTTGATATACAAAGTAAAATCTTTCTATTGAAAAGCCCTAAATTGATATTACTTTTACGCAATAATTATACCATGAAAAAATTATTCTTACTTTTTATAGTTATTATTTCTTTTTCATCTTGTAAAAAAACAACTGATGAAAACAGTCATATACTTGAAGCAAAAACCTTATTAAATGTAGCTTATGCTTCAAATAGTTCTTTACAAAATATGGATGTGTATTTACCAGCAAATAGAAATACTTCAACCACTTTTCCTATCATATTAGTTCATGGAGGTAGTTGGAGTGGTGGCGATAAAACTGATTTTGATACAGATATTACAAGCATTAAAAGCTCTTTAAATAACTATGCTATTTTCAACATCAATTATCGTTTGGCTAATGGAACAACTATTTTATTACAACAACAAATTGATGATATTAATACAGCAATAAATTTTATTACTTCTAAAGCAAATGACTATCAAATTAATACTACTAAATGGGGTATTCTTGGTGCAAGTGCAGGAGCACATTTGGCTTTGCTAAAAGCATATAAGTATAATACAGATAATACAATAAAAGCAGTAGTAGATTTGTTTGGACCTACCAATATGACATGGATGTATAACAATCATCCTTATCCTACTTTTTCACAACCCATTATTCAAAATGTAATAGGAGCTACACCTGCTACAGATGCTACTGCATATTACAATGCAAGTCCTATTAATTTTGTAACATCAACAGCACCGCCTACTATTATTTTTCATGGCACAGCAGATGATGTAGTGCCTATTAGCGAAAGCAATAATTTAAAAAATGCTTTAACTACTGCTGGTGTAACCAATGAATATTATACTTATACAGGAGAAAGTCATGGATGGACAGGTGCTAACCTTACAGATACACACAATAAAATAATTACTTTTATACAAAATTATGTGAAGTAGTTTTGTATAAAAATATGTAAGGCTGCCTAAAGGCAGCCTTACACTTAAAACATATTTTAATAGTTGTTATTATAGTTCTTTAATAAACTTAGTTGCCATTCTTACATAATCATCATTTTTTTGTTCTTTAGCAACTTCTATACATTGTTCAGCAGATTTTTTTGCACTTACTTTATCGCCTGCTGCATTTTCTATTCTTGCTTTTAGCATATACATCCAAAAAGATTTAGGAGAAGCATCTATAGCTTTTGATACACACATTAATGCTTTTGAATAATCTTTATCATATTCATAATAAAAATTTGCAGCAGTATAATATGTATTGCCACTAACTTTTTCAGCAGCCAATGCTTGTTCTGTTTGTTTTCTTACTTTATCTTTTATGTTTGTTGCAATAGGCAGGCTTACAGTTGTATTGCCCCACATTAAATGCAACTCACAACTTTCTGCTTGTACATTAGCAAATTGCATAGTAAATGTTTCTACTTTTTCTCTCATCTTCATTGTTTTGGCATATACTCTTGTTAAATCATTTTCTTGTTTGTAAGCTGCAGGAGAGGTAACTGTAGTATCTTTTGTAATAATAATTGTCCATTCTGTATTACCTGGTATAGTTAATAAGCCATATTTACCTGGTGCTAATTTTACGCCATTGATACTTACTTCATCTGTAAAATGTAATGTAGTAGCACCATTGGCACCTGTACGCCATACATTTTTTAAAGGAGCTAATTCACTGCCTTCTTTAAATACTTCTCTTCCTTTTATTGATGGACGAGAATAACTTAATTCTATTTTACCTAAACCAAAATTTTGGCTAATAGTTTGTGTAGGACTTGGAGCAGGCATTTTTATTTGTGCCTCTACTCCAAAACTCATCAATGCACTTGTTGCAATGAATAATAATTTTTTCATGTCGTATTATTTTAGGTAGCGAATGTAAGGTATTTTATCATTAGTAGCTTTCTGTTTTGGTAATAAAATAATGGCACAAAAAAACCTCCAACTGTTTTAAAGAGTAGGAGGTTTTTACAATGATAATAAGCAATTATTATGATGCAGGAACTGCTTCTGTGCTAATTTTCTTTTCTTTTTCTTGCGATATTTTATATATATCTGAAATCATATTTAAAATACTTACTAAACTATTTTCTTTATCATTAACCAAATTAACCTCTACTTTGCCTGATATACTTTTTCCTGAAAAATTATCGGTTGTAGAAATAACATTTTTAAAAGTTGCATTAACTCTGTTCATAGCTTTTTGTATTGATGAGTCTTTTACACTATTCATAGAACCTTTGATAAAACTATTGATGTCTATATAAGTAGCCATTGTTTTTCCACTAAATGCTGATAAAATATCTGAGCTAACATTTGATTTTGTTTTATTAGCCAAATAAGTTTTGTATAGCTCTTCACTACTGGCAATAACAACAGTTTTATCATCTGCCGAAAAATAAATATCAGATGAAGCCATCATTTTACTGGCACCATAGCCTGTACTTGTTTTTACAAAAAAACCATTTTCTACACCTTTATTCATTACATTATTAAAAGCAGTTATATCGCCTATTGGTGCTGTTACTATTAATTTGAATGAGGGTTCTGTTTTTGTATATTTTTCTGTACCTGTACCACCAAAACTTGGGTATGTTACTTCTTTGGTTTCAATAGTAAAATCAGCTAATGCAATATTAATTTCTCCTTTCAATGCTTTAAATACATCGGCACTTGTTAAACCTACTTGTGTAAGAAATCCTTCAAGCATTCCTTTTACTTCTAATTCTTTTAATATACCATCAAAAAGTTCTGGGTTGAATGAAAGCAATAAAGTTCCATTCATATTTTGACTGGGAAAAAATTCTGTAAGGTGAGTGTTTACTTTAGAGCCAGTATATTTTTTTAAAATACTACTTAACATAGGATTGGTATAAGTAGTACTTTTTGCAAGTATTTGTCCATTATCAAAATTAAAAGTTGCAACACTATAATTATCTTGTAATAACTCTTGCATTTTAGGAATGTTTAATGGTGTAGCACTTAAATAACCTAATGCACCAGCAGAAGAGCTAAAGAAATATCCATCTGCTTTGGTTTTAAACATATCGTTAAAATAACTAACAGATGCTATTGATTCATTTTCTTTTAATGAAAAATAACGAGCTACTTCATTTTGTTGTTCTTTTCTTTCTTCGTTCATGTCAGGCTCTACATAATCGCCATTGGCATTGAAAAGAGATTTGGAATCTTTATAGTAATATGAAAGTGTTACTATTTCATTATTCCATGCAATAGAAATTTTATCATCTCCACTTAAATAAGCATAGTCTTTTTCTTGTACTAAGTTTTCTGCTTTGTATTCTTTTTGTTCTTTAATATATTTTTCAAATTTGGCTTTGTCTTTTAAACTGAGCATTAAATTAGCTGTTGTTACTATGCCTTTTTGTAAAGAACCTCTTTGCACCATAAAGAAGAAAATATTGTCTTCAAAACTTACACCATTATTTTTAAAGTCTTCTAATTTCTTTTTATCGTCTTCACTCATATCCATGAATTTATCTTTAAATCTGTTCAAAAAACTGTCTATAGTCAAGTTGCCAGATTTTAATTTATTGTCTAAAGATTTTGGATTTACTACTACCACAGCAGTAGCATCTTTAGGAATATACTTTGCTTCTTTAGGTGTTTTTTTACCACAAGATGCCATAACAATAGCAACAGATGCTATAAAAAATAGTTGATAAATTTTCTTATTCATAATCATTATTTAGTGGGCGAAAATATACATATATTGATAAAAATAAGCATTGATGCTTCATTTTATGAAAACTATTGTAAGGTTTTTGCATCAATAAGCATAAAAGAAACCAAAGACGGGCATCTTTGGTTTCTTGATTATGTAGGCAAAATGCTGATTACATATTTGCTTGAATTTTTTTATCTAAAACACTTTTAGGTACAGCACCTATTTGTTTATCTACTATTTTTCCTCCTTTAATAAAAAGAATTGCTGGTATAGATGTAATGCCATAATTAACACTAACATTAGGGTTTACATCTACATTTACTTTGCCTATTTTTACTTTGCCTTCATATTCTTTTGCAAGTTCTTCAATAACTGGTCCTATAGCTCTACAAGGTCCACACCATTCAGCCCAGAAATCTATTACTGTTAATTTATCACTTTCTAAAACTTCTTTTTGAAAGTTAGCGTCATTAAATTCTAATGCCATAATTGTTTATTTTAATTTTTAAAAATTTTGTTCTTTTTATACAAGATATGTTATCAAAAATAACTCCTAAATGTTTTTTATGCTTAATTGACTTTTCCACATATACAGTTTATGACGAAATAGCCTTAATTACTGACAAGAGTGCATATTTACTATCATGCTTTTGCAAAATTTGACAACTTTCTTATAAGCTAATCTATTCTTTGAATGAGTAAATAGGCTGTAACACTTAGCAGTAAAAGAATAATAGCTGCAATAATAATCCAGTCTTGCTCTTTTAGTTTTCTTTTATGTTTTCTTATTCTTTTTTTATGTGTTTGTTTTTTTAGTTGATGGTTTAGTTCGTGTACATATTCTTGTATTTGTTGTTTGTTTGTAAATTGTTCTAAACCTTCAACAGCATCATTCATAAAATTATTTTCTGCCATTTGAAGTTCTATGGCATGGCGTTTTTCAGCAGAAAGATTATTATTGACATAATCTATTAAATCTTTTTCGCTGAGTGCATTTTGGGGCAATATGTTTTTATTATCTGTCATGTATTTGTAGGCATATTTTTTTGTATAATCAGTTTTAAATTTCTTTTTCCATTTTGTATATAACTTTTTACTTGTAGCAATGAAAAGCCTGTAATATTAGTAATTTGCTGGTATGATTTTTTTTGTAAGTAGAATAGTTTAATACAAATTTTTTGTTCGTCATTTAATGCTTCTACAGCATTTTCTAATGAAGTGAGTGTTTGCTCTTGTTGAATAAATTGTTCAATATTTGTTTCTTCTGTTTCTATTAATAAATTTTCTGGCTGTTGTATGGTGATATTTTTATTTCTTAAAAGCATCAAACAATGATTTCTTGCCATAATGTATAACCAACTTTTAAAATAATCTACTTTGTATTTTTTGAGTTCGGTAATAGCTTTTAAAAAAATTTGTTGTACTGCATCTTTGGCTTCTTCTTCATTTTTTAAATACTTCATACAAGTACCTAATAACAATAAAGTATAGCGTTCTAAAAGAATACCAAGCCATTTATTTTCATGACTGTTGTAATAAAAATTCAATAATTCATTATCGGTAATATGTGTATATTTTTCGTTATGCACAAAAGGTAAAAAATTATACAGTAAACTTAGATTTTTTTGATGAAACCAAGAAATGAAATTTAGCACCAAAAAGGATATATGGTGTGTGTTTTTATTGATTATTCATCTTAAACTTCACTACATCCCCTTATTTTTGTATTATTCAACAAACACACAATTTAAAATATTAAACAATACCTACTATGGCAGCAAGAGCAGATTTATTTCAAAGTCCTGATTATTATTTGTTAGATGAATTATTAACAGAAGAACATAAACTTATTCGTGATTCGGTTCGTAATTATGTAAAAAAAGACATTAGTCCAATTATAGAAGATTATGCACAACGTGCTGAATTTCCTGAGCAAATTGTACAACAAATGGGAGCTTTAGGCTGCTTTGGACCAACAGTTCCTGTAGAATATGGAGGCGGTGGTTTAGATTATATCTCTTATGGATTAATGATGCAAGAATTGGAACGTGGCGATAGTGGTGTAAGAAGTACAGCAAGTGTTCAGGGTAGTTTGGTTATGTTTCCTATTTATGCTTATGGCAGTGAAGAACAAAGAAAAAAATATTTGCCAAAATTGGCTAATGGAGAATGGTTGGGTTGTTTTGGACTTACAGAACCAAATCATGGTAGCGACCCAAGTAGTATGCTTACAAATATAAAAGATGCTGGCGACCATGTAATTTTAAATGGTGCTAAAATGTGGATTAGCAATGCACCTTTTGCTCAAGTAGCAGTAGTTTGGGCAAAAGATGAACAAGGTGTAGTAAGAGGTTTAATAGTTGAAAGAGGTATGGAAGGTTTTTCTACACCTACTACTCATGGTAAATGGAGTTTAAGAGCCAGTGCTACAGGTGAATTGGTTTTTGATAATGTAAAAGTGCCTAAAGAAAATATTTTGCCCAATGTGCAAGGTTTAAAAGGTCCATTAAGTTGTTTAACCAAAGCAAGATTTGGTATAGCTTGGGGAGCATTAGGTGCAGCAATGGATTGTTATGATACTGCATTACGTTATAGTAAAGAAAGAATACAATTTGGAAAACCTATTGGTGGATTTCAATTACAACAAAAAAAATTAGCAGAAATGATAACTGAAATTACCAAAGGTCAGTTATTGGTTTGGCGTGTTGCAGTATTAATGAATGAAGGAAAAGCTACCCCTCAACAAGTAAGTATGGCTAAAAGAAATAGTTGTGAAATAGCTACACAAATAGCCAGAGATGCAAGACAAATGCTTGGGGGAATGGGCATAACAGGAGAATACAGCATTATGAGACACATGATGAACCTTGAAAGTGTTATTACTTATGAAGGTACACATGATATTCATTTGCTTATTACAGGTATGGATGTTACAGGCATAAATGCTTTTAAATAAATAGGTCATGGTTCATTGCAAGTAGTTTATGGTTAATGCTCTATGACCCATGATACAATAACCACAAACTTTTAATCACTTGAAGCATCTGCATATTATTTGTTTTACTGTTCCATATCCACCAGATTATGGTGGTGTAATAGATTTATTTTGGAAACTTCCTGCATTGCAAAAAGCTGGTGTACAAATTCATTTGCATTGTTTTGAATATGGTAGGGGAGAGCAAAAAGAACTTAATCAATATTGTGCTTCTGTACATTATTACAAAAGAAATACAGGATTGACAGGTATAAGTATTTCATTGCCTTATATTGTTGCTTCTCGTAAAAATGAAACCTTACTAAATAATTTATTGAAAGATGATTATCCAATTTTAATGGAGGGTGTGCATAGCAGCTATTTGTTAAATGATGATAGATTTATTCATAGAAAAAAAATAGTAAGACTGCATAATGTAGAACATAAATATTATTATCATTTATTTCAAACAACTACATTACTTGCCAAAAAAGTATATTACTATGCAGAAAGTCTTTTATTGAAAAAATATGAGCAAAAAATTTTAGGAAAAGCTGATGAATTATGGACTGTAACAAATAAAGACAAAGATTTTTTTATTAATCAATATAATCATCAACAAACAACATTTTTACCTTTATTCTTACCAAATGATTGGCAATTTTCTGCTGTAGAAGGTAAAGGAGATTATGTTTTATATCAAGCAGATTTAAGCGTAGATACCAATGAAAAAGTAGCTATTTGGATAGTAGAAAATGTTTTTCGTCAGTTCAATATTTCATTGATAATTGCAGGCAAAAATCCTTCTACTTATTTGCAAAAATGTATTTCTGGTAGTAATAATGTACAATTAATTGCCAACCCATCAGAAGAAAAGATGAAGCAATTAATTAAAGATGCTCATATTAATTTACTTCCTTCATTTAGCAATACAGGTATTAAACTAAAATTATTAAATGCCTTATATAATGGAAAATTTTGTGTAGTAAATAATAATACTATTGAAGGAACAGGATTGGATAATTTGTGTTATATAGCTAATGATGCAGTAACTATGCAACAAACAATTACAAAACTTTTTCAGCAGCCATTTGAAAGTAGTGAAGTAGTAAAAAGAAAACAAATACTTGAAACTATGTTTAATAATAACCATAATGCAATGCAAGTAGTAGAATGGGCGTTTTAATGGTTAATGTTGAATGATAAATGATGAATGATGAATGTTGTTTAAGGTTTAATGTTGAATGTTTAAAGTTTGTGCGATGATTAACCATTGATAATCGCCTCAATTTTCAAATTTAATTTTTTACTTATTATTTTGCATTATGGCAAAGGAGATGAATAACAGGCAGGTTTTTTTTAATTACTTCATAGAAGATAAGTATGTAGCAGGTATTGTATTGTTAGGTACAGAAGTAAAAAGTATCAGAGATGGCAAAGTGAGTTTTAATGATGCTTTTTGCCTGTTTGATAATAATGAGCTTTGGTTAAGAGGCTTGTATATTGCAGAGTATTCTCATGGCACTGTCAATAATCATATAGCTGTGCACGACAGAAAATTATTGCTGCAAAAAAGAGAATTAAGAAAACTGCAAGGCAAACTAAAAGATAAAGGATTGACTATTGTGCCCCTTCGTGTTTTTTTTAATGAAAATAATTTGGTAAAAGTAGAAATTGGTTTAGCCAAAGGAAAAAAATTACACGATAAAAGAGAAACCATTAAACAAAGAGATGTAGAACGTGAGTTAAAACGTTGGAAATAACTGATAATAAAATTAGGACTATCTTTAATCAAATTTTTGCATGGTGTCTATAGCTAAAAATGCTTTTTTAAAATATGCTGCAAAGCTATTAATTCTATACTTGGTATTAGATTATGGTACTACTATTTTTATAGGTATTACAGCACCAGGTGGCTATTATGTAGAATGGTTAGACAAATATTTTAATTATGTAAGTTGGTTAAGAAATTTAATTTTAAGTTGTTCAAAATATTTAATGCACTTATTGGGCTATGATACATATTTAGCTTCTCCTATTTTAATAAGAATTAAACATGGTGCTGGTGTGCAATTAGTGTATTCATGTTTGGGTTATGGTGTGTTGAGTTTTTGGATTGCCTTTGTTGTAGTTAATCAGGCAAAACTTTCTTTTAAATTAAAATGGTTATTTGGGGGCTTGGCTGTTATTATATTTTCTAATATTTTAAGGGTATGTATTTTATTAATTGCTTTACAAAAAAGATTGTACAAGCCTTTCTCTATAGACCATCATACGTTTTATAATATTGTAGCTTATTTAATTGTAATAGCTATGATGTTTATATTTTTAAAACAGTTGAAAAAACAACAAGCTACTTTATCATCACCATAAAAAAAGAGTAAACATTGTATGCTTACTCTTTGTGCTATTATAGCAAATATTTGTTTTAACCCATATTGTGAAATACTTTACTTACATCATCATCTTGTTCTAATCGTTCTATAAGTTTACTTATATCTTCTGCTTGAGCATCAGTTACAGGAACTGTTGTAGTGGGTATCCATTCTAATTCAGCACTAATAGGGGTAATATTTTTTTCTTCTAATGCTTTTTGCAAGTGCCCAAAATCTGTAAAAGCACAACGCATTACTAAAATTGCATTATCATTATCATCTGTACTTTCTCCTACTTCTTCTAAACCATGGTCTATTAATTCTAATTCTAAGTCATCTATGTTTAAGCCTTCTGGTTTTAATTTGAATACACCCATTTTTTTAAATTGAAAACTTACACTACCATTATTTCCTAAGTTTCCACCACCTTTATTGAAATGGCTTTTTACATTGGCTACTGTTCTTACATGATTATCTGTTGCAGTTTCTACCAAGATAGCTACACCATGTGGTGCATATCCTTCATATAAAATTTCTTCATAGTTATCCATTTCTTTGCCCATTGCTCTTTTAATAGCAGCTTCTACTCTGTCTTTGGGCATGTTTACACTTTTAGCATTTTGCATACATCTGCGTAAAGCAGGATTAGTATTAGGGTCAGAACCACCAGCTTTTACTGCTATGGCTATTTCTTTTCCTATACGTGTAAACTGTTTAGCCATTCTGTCCCAACGGGCAAACATGGTTGCTTTTCTTACTTCAAAAATTCTTCCCATATAATCTATATCTATTTAATTTTTAATTGTAATCATACATCACTCAATATACAATATACAATATTCAATATTCAACACACATCATTCAACATTTAACATTCACCATTATCCCCTCTACCATCCTCCACTGGCACCACCACCACCACTACTTCCTCCTCCAAAGCCACCAAAGCCTCCTCCTCCAAAACCTCCACCACCACCACTCCAGCCACTACCACCACTACTTCCTCTATTTAATAGAGATAACCAAAATAAATTAGATGCAATATCATTTGTTCCACGTCTATTCATCATATTTCCACCACCACCTTTACTATTGCCTACAATCATTAATACTACCAATAAAATAATGATGAATAATAAAATTTGCCCACCACTTACTTCATCATTTTTATTAGCTTTTTTTACTTTATACTCACCTATGGCAGCTTTGCTTAAATCATCTACAGCTTTTGTAATACCAGATAAATAATTGCCTTGTTTAAATGCAGGTGTTAAATCATTTTTAATAATGTCATTTGCTATTACATCTGGTATAGCACCTTCTAATCCATAGCCTACTTCTATTCTTATTTTTTTGTCTTCAACTGCTATGAGTAGTAATATACCATTGTTGTTTTCTTTGCCACCAATTCCCCATTCTCTAAAAGTGTTTACAGCTACATCTTCTATTATTTCTCCATTTAATGATTGAACAGTTAATACTACAATTTGATTACTGGTGCTATCATCTAAGGCTACTAATTTTTTTTCTAATTCATCTGCATCAAGTTTGTTCAGTAGTCCAGCATTATCATTTACTAACCTTGGTGGGTTAGGTTTTGGAATACTTTTTTGTGCTGTTGCAAACAGGGTGGAAAATGCAAGTAATATGGAAAAAATATATTTCATGAATTGTGTTCAATACCAAATAGTCAATTATTTAAGCAGATATTTATCTGCCAAAAACAATATCGTCTGGTAGTTCATTTATATCTGTATGCTTATTATAAGGAAAATGCTGTTTAAGGGCATCGCCAATTTGTTTAGCTACTTCAGCAATGCCCTCAGCATAATTTTGTTTGTTGAAAAATTGTAATATCAGTTTTACTTCTTTGTTCCAAAAATCAGTACCTACTTTTTCATGAATACCTTTATCGCCATAAATAGCCAGTTGTTTGTCTTTGAGTGCTACATATATTAATACAGCATTTCTTTGCTCGGTATTAAACATATTTAATTGCTCAAAAATGTTTTCTGCTCTATCTGTAGCATTTACATAACTGCAATGGTTTTCTATATAAACCCTCAATTCTCCACTGGTATTCAGTTCTGCTTGTTGAATAGCAGCAACAATTATTTTCTTTTCTTCATCAGAAAAAAAATCGGCAGGTTTTTTTTTGAAAAAGTTCAACATGTATTATTATTACTTAATGTTGAAATTAATATCTGGGGCTTTTTCAGTACCAGGGTCTGCTTTATAAAACTCTTTTGATTTAAAGCCAAAGATTGAGGCAAAAATATTGTTTGGAAATGTTCTTACCCTTAAATTGTAAGTTTCTACAGATTTGTTATAATCTTGACGAGCAACATTAATTCTGTTTTCAGTTCCTTCTATTTGTGCTTGAAAATCTTGAAAGGCTTTGGTTGTTTTTAAATCAGGGTAGGCTTCTGCAATAGCCATTAATCTACCAAAAGCACTTTGTAATTGCCCTTGTGCTGCCTGATATTTTGCCAAAGATTCAGGGTCATTAATATCTACTTTAACCTGAGTAGCTGCTGCACGGGCATCAATTACTTCTTTTAAAGTAGTTTTTTCAAAGTTGGCAGAACTTTCAATGGTTTTAATAACACTGTTATACAAATCTGTACGGCGTTGATAATTGGTTTCTACATTACCCCAAACTTTCTGAACATTTACTTCTGCTGTAATAAGTCCATTATATTTAGAGCAACCACAACCTCCTAAAAATAGGATAAATGCACCAATAATAATGAGTGTAAGGTTTTTTGTTTTCATTTTTTATAGTTTAATTTTTACAAAAATGCAGTTTACATTTTTAATACAATGATAAAATCTATTATTTTCAATAAAATTTTGCAGCCAAGATAAATTTATTTTTTTAAAAATGAAGTAGTATTTATTTGTGCAATAAAAAATTTTTGGTTACGAATATTTGTGCTTCTATATTTGCACCCCAATTTGAAAGAGATTGGCCCGTTCGTCTATCGGCTAGGACATCTCCCTTTCACGGAGGAAAGAGGGGTTCGATTCCCCTACGGGCTACACCCTTTTAAGGACAAATTTTTAAAAGTTTGTCCTTTTTTATTGCCTGAATAAAAAATAATTTATTGTATTTAACTTCAAGAGAATATTATTAATACCGAAGTGAAGTGAATTTCAGTTCAAACTTTATTTGGTTGGCGTAAAATGTTACCTAATAAAAATTAATCATAAATTTGGTGTTTGATTTAAAGTGAAAATTATATGTTGTCTTGGAATGAAATATTAATACGGTTATCATTGGCTTGTTTGTTTGGTGCTTTAATAGGTTTAGAAAGAGAAAGAAAAAACTGGGCAGCAGGTTTAAGAACACACATGATGGTTTGTGTAGGTTCTTGTTTAATAATGATGGTTTCTGCCTTTGGTTTTAGTGATATATTAGGCACAGACAATGTAACATTAGACCCTTCAAGAATTGCTGCACAAGTGGTAAGTGGTATAGGTTTTATTGGGGCAGGTGCTATTTTGTTTCAGAAACAAGGAGGCACTATAAGAGGTATAACTACTGCTGCAGGTTTATGGACTGTTGCAGCAATAGGACTTGCAACAGGTGGAGGAATGTATTTTGCTGCTGGTAGTACTACTATTATTGCTATTATTATTCTTTGGGCTTTGCAACCTTTGGAATATGCTTTTTTAAAAAAGTATAAACAACATACTATAAAAATTGTTACAAGTATTGATGTTAGTAATAAAGATTTGTTTAGCAAAATTTTTAATCAATCTGATATAAAAGTACAAAACCTTACATTCAATAGAGTAGATGATACACTTGTTTTTCAATTAGTCATTGAAAATAATATTAGTGAAGGGCAAATTGCATCTTTTGTACAAGTATTAAAAAATGAAAATTTGGTAAAAGAAGTTTCTATAGTAACTCAGTAAAAAATAATTACATTTCTGTAGCCCATTTATCTCTTTCATCTGGCGAAAATTTCCAAGGGGCAAAATTATTTTCTATATTACTAAACATACTGTTCCATTCTTGTGGTGCTTTACTATCTTCCATAATTAGGCTTCTTCTTAATTCTATAATAATTTCTAAAGGAGATATGCTTACAGGACATTCTTCTACACAAGCATTGCAAGTAGTACAAGCTCTTAACTCTTCTTCAGAAATATAGTTGTATAATAATGTTTTACCATCATCTACAAAGTTTTTATTTAGGTTAATATTTTTACCAACTTCTTCTAATCTGTCTCTTGTTTTCATCATAATAGCTCTGGGGCTTAACAGTTTTCCTGTTATATTAGCAGGACAAGCAGCAGTACAACGCCCACACTCTGTGCAGCTATAAGCATCTAATAAGTTTCGCCAACTTAAATCAAAAATATCTTTTGCTCCAAAACGTTCAGGAGGTGCAGCATCTGTAGGAGCTAATTCAGGCTGCATGGCATACAAAACTTCATTTTGTACACTGGGCATATTTTTTATTTCTCCTTTGGGTTCTAATCTTGCATAATAAGCATTTGGAAAAGCCAATAAAATATGTAAGTGCTTACTATAGGGCAAATAATTTAAGAAAGCAAAAATGCCTATAATATGCAACCACCAACAGGTTCTTTCAATAGCAATTAAAGTAGTTACTGAAAATTGATTAAATATGGGATGCAGTAAAGAAGAAAAAATAAAATTTCCTGTTGCTGCTTCTGTATAATGAGCACTTCCTTTTTGTTGTAATAAAGTATCGGTGGCATTCATACTTAAAAACAAACTCATTAAAATTATTTCTGTAAATAAAATATAATTGGCATCGTTAAAAGCCCATCCTTTCAAATCTTTATTAGCAAAGCGTTTTATTTTAATAATATTTCTTCTGATAAGAAAAATGGCACAAGCCATTATTACCAAAACTGCCAATATTTCAAAGCTATTGATAAGAAATTTGTATAATTTTAATGGTAAAAATTTGGTGAATAATCTATGTGTGCCTAAAATACCATCTAATACTATTTCAAGCATTTCTATATTAATAATAACAAAACCCACATATACTAAAAGGTGTAAAAAAGCTACTAAAGGATTTCTGAACATTTTCTTTTGTCCAAAAGCCAATAGCAACATATTTTTAATACGCTGTTGTTTATTATCTGTAAAGTCTTCTTCTTTTCCTAATAAAATATTGCGGCGTATGCTAAGTATATTTTTACTAAATAAAAAAATAGCAGCAGCAGATAAAATTAAAAATAAAATTTGTGGTATATATTGCATAGAAATTAATTAGTTTAGGCTGTTCAAAGATAAGTTGTTCATTCATAAATTTTGCACCCATATTATCCTGCTCTGTTTACAAAAACTTTACTGAAATGAAATAAATTTGCATATTTACCAATTTTTGGTAATTTCGTAAAAAGCTCAAAAAATGAAAAATACATCAATATCACTTGGCGATTATTTTGACCAATTTGTTAGTAGCCAAGTTTCTGCAGGACGATACAAGAATGTTAGTGAAGTTATTCGTGCAGGGCTTCGTCTTTTGGAAAATGAAGAAAGTAAAGTTATTGCCTTGAAAAGTGCCATTGAACAAGGGTTGAATAGTCCGAGAATTGACAATTTTGACTTTGACAAACATTTAGCTAAACTACAATCTGCAAAAAGAAAAAATGGCTAAAGTTATATTAAGACAAGAAGCTATAAACGACTTAACTGATATTTGGAACTACACAATGCAAGAATGGTCGGAAAATCAAGCAAACAAGTATTATGAAGTAATTAAATCTGCTTGTAATGAAATAGGTAAAAATCCAAGTATCGGAAGAAATTATGTTGAAATAAGTAAGTATTTATTAGGTCTGAAATCGGGAAAGCATATTATATTCTATCATCCAATTTCAGAAAATGAGGTAGAAATAATTAGAATACTTCACGAACGTATGGATTTAAAAAACAGACTGAATAAATAAAAACCTTCTGAAATAAGTAATACTAACTTGATTTTAGTTAATAAAAAAATAGAATAGAGAGGATTTGTATAAATAAATTTTTTATGGACAGTCATATTTGTATTTAGCTTTTGATAAATCAGATGCAGTAAAACAACAAAAAGCATTTACTTTTACTTTTTGGAAGAAAATACATGCTATGCCACACAAAAAATTTATTTTAACCAAAGCAGCAGCAGCCTTAAAATTACAAAGATTGGCTTTGGAAGTAGCGGAACAATTAAATGATAATACAACTGAACTGATTATTATTGGCATTAAAAACAGTGGTATTACTATTGCAGAGAAAATAGCTATGCTACTAAAAGAGCATATTCAGCAACCTATACATGTGATAGCAGTAACGCTTAACAAAGCAAATCCTAATGAGGTTACACTATCTGAATCAATCAATTTTGACCATAAAAATATTTTGATTTGTGATGATGTTTCTAACAGTGGTAAAACATTATTGTATGCTTTAAAACCATTATTACACTTTCATCCTAAAAGTATTCAAACACTTGTATTGGTAGAAAGAATGCACAAACAATTTCCTATCAATCCCGACTATGTAGGACTAAGTTTAGCTACAACATTGCAAGAAAATATTATAGTAGAAATAGATAACAATGAAGTAGTAGGTGCTTATATTGAATAATACCAATAGCTTTTACCATTGAAAACTCACCTTCAAATCAATATCTGGGTGAAGGCTTTTTTCTACAGGACAACTTCTTGCTATACGCATTAATTGTTCTTTTTGCTCTTGAGTAGCTATAAAATTTTCTGTAAAAATTAATTCGGCTACTATTCCTACAATTCTTCTTGGGGCATCACTACTCATTATTTTGGTAACATTAATTTTTGTTCCATTAAAATTCAAGTTCATGTCAGCAGCTTTAATAGCCATTGTAGTAATCATGCAACTGGCATAGCTTGTAGCCATTAAATCTGTAGGGCTAAACCGTTGTCCTTTACCATGATTATCAGTTGGGGCATCTGTTTCTACCACACTACCACTTTGCAAATGTGTTAATTCTGTTCTTAAATCTCCAGTATAAATAACTGTACTTGTCATAATAGTATAATTTTGCCCTAAATTTACAGCCAATATTTAATACATGGCAAAGAATATTATCATAATACTGTTTATAATGTTTCCAATAACATTATTTGCACAAAAGAAAAAAGAGCTTTCTCCACGTCAGCAAAAGAAGGCAGAAAGAAGAGAAAAGATAGATAAATTAATAAAGCAAGAAGAAGAAGGAGCTTTGATATTTAATAAACAATCTGCATTTGGTATTAAGCTAAGTACAGATGGTTATGGCTTGTTTTATGAAAAAGGAAAGTATAAGACCATTACAAAAACTAATTTATGGTGGGTAGAAGTGAATGAACATAAAAACCCTAAGGAACAAAGATTTGCAACAGGAGACCCTTATTGGGGTTATACTATTGGTTATCCTTATATATATGGTAAAATTAATAACTTTTATAATTTTAAAATTGGTATAGGGCAGCAAAGATTAATAGGAGGTAAGGGAAATAAAAATGGTGTGGCAACATCTATTAATTATGGAGGTGGTTTTGCTTTAGCCCTTATGAAGCCTTATTTTTTAGATGTGTCTGACCCATTAACAGGAGAAACAAAAACCATTAGATATAAAGATGATGAAAATTTATTTTTAGACCAAACAAGAATTATTGGTTCTGCTGGCATTTTAAAAGGTTTGGGTTATACAAAATATATTCCTGGTTTTCATATTCGTACAGCATTAAGATTTGATTATGGAAGATATAATGAATTAGTATCTGCTATTGAAGCAGGTATTAATGCAGAATATTATACCAAAGAAATTGAACAAATGGCATTAAACAAAAATTATAAATTCTTTTTCAATGCTTATGTATCAATAGTATTTGGGAAAAGAAAATAATTAACTAAATAAATTAGATTGGTTTCCTTTAAAAGGTTTTTTGCCTAAATGTTCATAAGCTTTTGGTGTAACTTCTCTACCTCTTGAAGTACGTTGCAAAAATCCTTCTTGTATCAAAAAAGGTTCATACACTTCTTCAATAGTTCCTGCCTCTTCACCTACAGCAGTTGCAATGGTTGTAATACCTACAGGACCACCTTTAAACTTCTCTATAATAGCTTGTAAAATTCTGTTATCCATTTCATCTAATCCATGTTCATCTACATTTAGTGCATTTAAAGCATGTTGTGTTATACCAATATCTATATTACCATCATTTAATACTTGTGCAAAATCTCTTACTCTTCTTAATAAGCCATTGGCTATACGTGGTGTACCTCTGCTTCTTCTGGCAATTTCAGATGCTGCATCTTCTTTTATAGAAGTTTGTAAAATAGTACAACTACGTTCTATAATTTTTTTGAGTGTGGTGGCATTATAATATTCTAACCTGCTTTTAATGCCAAACCTACTAAGCAAAGGAGCAGTCAGTAAACCACTACGAGTAGTAGCACCTACCAATGTAAAAGGATTTAAGTTTAATTGTATGCTTCTTGCATTAGGTCCACTATCTATCATAATATCTATTCTATAATCTTCCATTGCTGCATACAAATATTCTTCTACTACTGTACTCAATCTATGAATTTCATCTATAAATAAAACATCATTAGGTTGCAAGTTGGTTAATAAACCAGCTAAGTCGCCAGGTTTTTCAATAACTGGTCCACTGGTTTCTTTTATGTTTACACCCAATTCGTTGGCAACTATTCTGCTAAGTGTTGTTTTGCCTAAGCCTGGTGGTCCATGAAACAAAATATGGTCAAGTGCTTCACCACGAATTTTTGCAGCTTTAATAAATATGATAAGGTTTTCTATCAGTTGTGGCTGCCCACTAAAATCTTCAATAACAGCAGGTCTTATACTATTCTCAAATTCTCTATCTATAGTTGAGAGTTGTTCTTTATTATTATTCAAATTTGGATTAGACATCTTGCTCCAAAACTACAACATTGTATGATTTGTAAAAAAATAAAAAAACTAATTTATCAGTTTTCTCCTTTTAATAATATTATATACAACCTTACATTTGTACTGCTTTAACAATATAACAAAGGTTATATACCATTAAAATCATCAATTATTTTTACATGAAGTGTAAGTTACTTTTTTGTATCATTATTTTTTCTGCATGTACATCTCAACATTATACACCAGCTACAAGTGCTATAGAAGCTATTACTGCATTTATGGAGGCTTGTAAATTAGGCGATTTTAAGAAAGCTAATTTTTATATGCTTCAAGATGAAGAAAATAAAAAGCTATTGAAAGAAGCACAAAATAAATTTTATCAATATGATTTGGAAGAGAAAAGACAATTAGCAAGTGCCTCTTTACAAAATATATCTATTGAAAATTTATCTGCTACAGAAGTAATTATTTACTATAATAACTCATCAGACAAAGAGAGAAGAAAGGTAAAAGCTATTTTGAATAACAATACTTGGCTGATAGATTTTAAATATACATTTAATCCTAACTTATGATTTGGAAAAATATTTTATTGGTAGGTTTTGGTGGTGGTGCTGGTTCTATTGTAAGGTATTTAGTATATATATTAGTAAAGCATAAAAATTTTCCTTATAGTACTTTTATAGTAAATATTATTGGTTCATTTTTTATTGGTACTATGATGGCTTATTATACAAAGCAAAATGTAAGTGCAGAACAATGGAAATTATTAATAGTTACAGGTTTTTTAGGAGGTTTTACAACATTTTCTGCTTTTAGTTGGGATACATTGCAACTATTACAACAACAACGATATAGCATAGCATTATTATATATTATAGCCACCTTTTTACTTTCATTTATAGCTGTATTTGTAGGTTATAAATTATTTTGTTAATTGAAAAGTCTTATTTTATATCAGTTTTTTAACCTTAGTAAGCTACTTAAATTGTTTAAAATAAGATTATGATATTCACTTATGAGGAAATAAAAATTTGTGTAATAAATGAAGTCTTATTATATTGCTCAATATTTAAATAAAATTAACGTATGAGAAATCTCAAACTAACCATGTTGCTATGTATATCATTTTTTTGTATAGCAACAATTTCAGCCCAGCAAACTATCGTTTCAGGGAAAGTTACAAGTAGCAAAACTTCCGAATCTCTCTCGGCAGTTTCAGTAACTATTAAAGGCACTACTTTAGGAACTTATACAAGTGACAGAGGAGAATTTAAGTTGACAACAACCCAAAAACTCCCCTTTACATTGGTATTTTCTTCAGTAGGCTTTGCAGATAAAGAAGTATCTGTTACGGAAAGTTCAGAAAACATTAGTGTAAGTATGGAAGTAAAATTTGCTATGGGAGATGAAATAGTAGTTGCAGCTTCTCGTGTATCTGAAAAAATTATAGAGTCGCCTGTAACTATTGATAGAATTTCTAATACAGCTATTAAAAATGCTCCTGCAGTAAATTATTATGACATCTTAACCAACCAAAAAGGGGTAGATGCTAACGTGGCAAGTTTAACCTTTCGTACTGTTACTACACGTGGTTTTATATCAAGTGGTAACTTACGTTTTAATCAAATTATGGATGGAATGGACAATCAGGCTCCAGGTTTAAACTTTTCTACTGGTAGTTTTATTGGTATTACTGAATTAGATGTAGAAAGTATGGAACTATTAGGTGGTGCTTCATCAGCTCTTTATGGTCCAGGTGGTATGAATGGTACTTTATTAATCAATAGTAAAAATCCATTCAAATATCAAGGATTAAGTTTTCAAATTAAACAAGGTATTAACCATATAGATAATGCTCAAGCTGCTGCATCTCCTTATTACAATTGGAGTGTTCGTTGGGGCAGTAAAATAAATGAAAAATGGGCATTTAAAATTGGGGCAGAACTTATTCATGCTAATGATTGGAAAGGTACAGATGAAAGAAACTATTCAAGATTAGCAACACCTACCAGCCAAAATGGTACAGCAATAGGAGGTACAAGACTTACAGACCCTAACTATGATGGTGTAAATATTTATGGCGATGAAACTACTACTAATTTAAGCAGTAGTATAGCTGGCTTAATTGGTTCTACACCAGCTTTAGGGGCTTTAAATTTACCTGGTTTTGGTTTAGCACCTATTCCTACCAATGCAGTTTTGGGTGGATATGTAAATTATGCTGGTGCAGGTCAATTCAATGTTTCAAGAACTGGATATAATGAAAGCCAAGTAATTAATCCAATGACAACTAACTTTAAATTTCAAGGAGCATTGCACCATAAACTAACAAATAATATAGAAGTAATTGCTGCTGGTTTTTTTGGTACAGGTGCTACAGTATATACTGGTTCAGACAGATACTCATTACAAGATATGAAAATGGCTCAGTATAAATTAGAATTAAAACATCGTAATTGGTTTTTAAGAGCCTATACAACACGGGAAAATGCAGGTTCTTCTTATAATTCAACCATCTCTACACGTTTATTTAATGAAGCATGGAAACCAAGTACTGTATGGTATCCACAATTTGTACAAGGAATGGCAACAGTTGGTGCAACATATTATGGACAAACTTTAGGTGCTACTTATGCTGCAGGTTTAGGTCAAGGATTAACTCCTGCAGTTGCTTATGCACAAGCTGCTGCTGCTGCACAAGCTGCTGTTAATACAAGTGATTATAAAATGGCTTTATTAAATAGTGCCAGAGCTTTAGCAGATGTTGGTCGTCCTACAGGCAATATAAGAAATCATCCTTTCTTTACCGATGTTATTGGTCGTCCTATTGGTGGTAATACAAATGGAGGTTTGTTTGTAGATAAAACAAGTTTAAACATGTTTGAAGGTCAATATAACTTATCCGAAGATTTAAAACTAAAAGAAAAAGGATTTGATTTATTAGTAGGTGCAAACATTAAACAATATGTTTTAAATTCTGAAGGAACTTTATTTGCAGACAGTACAGGCAAAATAAAAATTAATGAATTTGGTGCTTATATACAAATACAGAAAAAATTATTTGGCGATATATTAAAACTTACTGCAAGTGGTCGTTATGATAAGAACAGTAATTTTAAAGGACGTTTTACACCAAGAGCTTCAGCAGTTATTAAAGTGGCCAAAGACCATAATATACGCGTATCTTATCAAACTGCTTATCGTTTCCCATCAACTCAAAATCAGTGGATTAATTTATTTGTATCTGGTGGTGCAAGATTAATGGGAGGCTTACCACAGTTGAGAGAGCATTATGGTTTTGCAAATAGCCCAGGTTATACTGTAGCAAATGTTACACAATTTGGTAATGCTTTTGCTGCCAATGTTATTGGTCAAGGAGGTAACCCACTTGCTCCAACACCTGCACAAGCTGCTGCTGCATTAGCGGCTACACAAAACTTATTACAACCTTACGAGTTTGGAGAATTTAAGCCAGAAAGCATGTCATCTATTGAAGTAGGATATAAAGGCGTTATCAATAATAAATTAATTGTTGATGCCTATTTCTATCATTCAAATTATAATGACTTTATTGGAAGTGTAATTGTATTACAATCTAAACTTGCTGGTCCTATAAGCCCATTAGGTTTATTAGATGCATCAACTCGTCAGCCTTATAGTATTTCAGTTAATCAATCTCAAGAAATTAAAGTAAGTGGATGGGGTTTATCATTAGAATATATGTTGCCTAAAAACTTCTCATTAACTGGAAATGTTTTCTCAGATGAAATAAGTAATGTTCCTACAGGATATGCTTCTTATTTTAACTCTCCTAAATACAGATTTAATTTAGGTATTAACAACTCTGGTTTATTCTTTAAAAACAGATTAGGAGGTTCATTAGTATATCGTTGGCAAGATGATTTCTTCTATGAAGGAACATTTGGAGCAGGTACTATTCCATCTTATGGTGTAGTAGATGCAATGCTTAGCTATAAAATTCCAGATAAAAAATCAGTAATTAAATTAGGTGCTACTAACTTATGGAATAAATATTATCGTACTGGTTGGGGTGCTCCTCAAGTAGGTGGTTTATACTACATAAGTTTTGGTTACAACCTATAATTTATACAACTACATAAACAAAAAATCCTTTACTGCTTAGTGAGGGATTTTTTTTACTTATAGAAATTTATTTATGAAACAAATTTTAAAAAGAATAACAGCAGTTTTAGTGATATTTTTTATTGTAACTACTGCTGCTGCACAGCAAGATACTTCTTCGGTAAAATCTTATATTAAATTATGTGCAGATAGTATGTTGAACAGCTTTCTTAAAAAAGATTATCGTACTATGGCAAAGTTTTCTAACGAAACTATTGTAGATATGATGGGAGGCGAAGAAGCCTATGCTTCTACTATTGAAACAACCATGAGTGAAGGTGATATGGCAGAAGTAAAATTAGAAGAAGCTAAAGTTGGCAACATTTTGCAAGTAGTAAAAACAGATGCAGGCTTTCAGTGCATTGTTCAGCAAAAAGTTGTAATGGTTCTGTACGAAACAAGGGTTATCAGTATTTCGCCATTGCATGGTTATAGTAACAAAGAGGGCAAACATTGGCGTTTTATGGATGTTGGTGGGCAAACTGCTGAATCTTTAGAAATGTACATAACCGATTTTGATAAAAGGTTAGTCATCCCTAAAAAAGAAACTTCTATGGAGGCTATTGAATAATGTTTTGCATTTTTCCTTCCCAGCATCTTCTCTTTGTTGGCTTTTGTAGTTTAGCTAAGGGAGATGATGCATAACAAAAATGTGACAATTTTTCTCTCCGAGTTATTTCCCCTTCTTTGAAGGGGATAAGGGTAGTTCAATGAAAATCTGAAACCAAAGTGAAAAAAATGTTATGCACCCTATAAAATAAACCTGCACTTATATTGGCTTTTATATGTTTTCTTTGCAAGAGAAATATATTATCAACCATTTGAAAATTCTATATAACATATTTATTAAGCTATACCCTTTAGTAGCAAAACTGATTAGCCATAAAAATGCAAAAGCCAAATTATGGATAGAAGGAAGAAAAAATATTTTTACAGAAATTCAACAAGCCTTAAAAGAAAATAAGCAAAATATTGTATGGATGCACTGCTCCAGTTTAGGAGAGTTTGAACAAGGCAGACCAGTATTAGAAAAATTAAAACTCTTATATCCCAATTATACATTTTTGCTTACATTTTTTTCTCCATCAGGCTACGAAGCACAAAAAAAATACCCACATGCAGATTGGATTTTTTATATGCCAATGGATTCTGCTCATAATGCCAAAAAATTTCTTGATATAATAAATCCTGTGCTGGTTTTGTTTGTAAAATATGAGTACTGGTATTATTATCTAACAGAACTCAATAAAAGAAAAATTCCTTTATTACTAATTTCTGGAATTATTAGAAAAGAACAACCATTTTTTAAATGGTATGGTGGTTTGTATAGAAAAATGCTTCAATGCTTTACACACATTTTTGTACAAGATAAAAATTGTGTTGAATTATTACAACAAATAGGCTATACAAAAAATATTTCTATCGGTGGAGATACAAGATTTGACAGAGTACTTGAAATAGCTGATAAATTTGAACCAATAGAATTAGTAGAAAAATTTATTGGTCATAATAAAGTAATTGTAGCAGGAAGCACATGGACAGATGATGATGAAGTAATGGCACATTATGCAAACACACATACTGAGGTAAAGTTTATCATTGCACCACATGAAATAGAAAAAGAAAGATTAAATGAGTGTTTAATGTTTTATAAAAATGCTATTCTTTTTTCTGACTTACAAAACTCTCTAACCGACATTACTACTACAAAATCTGCATTACAAAACCCCAATGTTTTAATTATAGATAATATTGGTATGTTAAGCAGATTGTATCAATATGCTACTATTTGTTATGTAGGAGGGGGGTTTGGAGATGATGGTGTACACAATGTTTTAGAAGCAGCTGTATTTAAAAAACCTGTAATTTTTGGACCAGAGTTTTCAAAATATAGAGAAGCAGTAGAATTGAATGATGCAAAAGGAAGTTGTAGTGTTCACTCTGCTTTAGAGTTAGAAAAAATACTCAACCAATTATTTGAAGATGAAATACTTTATACAACCACTGCTACCAATGCAGCAAATTATGTAGTATCTAAAAGTGGTGCTACAGCAACAGTAATTGAATATATTTATGAAAAACGCCTCTTAACTAATTGATTAAAATTTTGTACAGTTTCACTTACTTCTTCCCATCCTAATTTTATTTTTAATTCTCGCTGAATCCAATATTCAGCTTCAGGATAAATGCTAAAACCATTGATGGTTTTAATACTTCTTTCATACATATCTTCATCGCCTCTAAAAAGTTCATTAATAAAAACATATCTGTCATTAATACCTATTGCTTTCTTCAAATCCTTTACAGGGCTACCTTTTAGCTTAGAAGCAATTTCTGTTTTTTCTTCTTTCAAAGCATTGTTTAAACTGGCATCATTTTCAGAAGCAAACATATCTTTTAATTCGTACACTTCTTTTTTATTGTTAGGCTTACTCACTATCTCTTCCTGATGTGCTAAAGTTGGAATTGCAGTCAAAGCAGTATCAAATAACCAGCCTGATTGTTCTTCTTTTTTACTCTTAGTATTTGCCATTGAAGAAGAAGGTTTTTCTTTTTGCTCTTCTTTTTCTTCTGTATTTGCAACAAAGACTGATGCAATAGGCATTGTTACAGCAATTTTTCCACTTTTTAATACAGGCTCATGTTGTTGTAATTCTGCTACAAGCATTTGTGCAGTAAGTAATAATTTATCTGCATCTTGTTGTAGTTCAAGTTGTTCTTTTAATTTGTTAATAAGTGTGCCCACTCTTTCCATGGGATGTTATACATTTGAAGATTAAAAATAATGTTTTTTCAGGCATTAAAGTTAATAACCTTTTCTTTACAAAACCAAAGTTTAACGCAATGTTTATTGAACCAAATATTAGTGGCGAACGCCGAGGATGGATTGAAGTAATTTGTGGCAGCATGTTTAGTGGTAAAACAGAAGAATTAATAAGACGACTAAAACGTGCTAAAATAGCTAATTTAAAAGTAGAAATTTTTAAACCAGGTATTGATGTTAGGTATGATGAAACTAAAGTTGTAAGCCACGATGCCAATGCTATTCAAAGTACTCCAGTAGATAATTCTCAGAAAATATTATTGCTATCGCAAGATGTAGATGTAGTAGGTATTGATGAAGCACAATTTTTTGACAATGAAATAGCCCATGTTTGCGAAACACTTGCTACAAAAGGCATTCGTGTTATTGTAGCAGGATTAGATATGGATTACTTAGGAAAACCTTTTGGGCAAATGCCTAACTTATTAGCCATAGCAGATTACATAACCAAACTACATGCTATATGTGTACAGTGTGGCAATATTGCCAATATATCTTTCAGAAAAACAGCACAAGAAGGGCAAGTTGTATTGGGCGAAAAAGATATATATGAGCCAAGATGTAGAAGTTGTTATAACAAATAATTTGGCAAAAAATAAAAATGAATTACAAACAAATTTTAACGCTTGTAAAAAAAGATATATTGCTTGAGTTAAGGCAACAATATACATTTTATGGAATTTTATTGTATGTAGCAAGTACCATTTTTGTTATCTATTTATCTATGGGGCAACCAGAAGAGCAAGTTTGGAATGGATTGTTTTGGGTAGTACAATTATTTATTTGCATTAATGCCGTAGCCAAAAGTTTTTTAGCAGAAAGCAAAGGCAGAATGTTGTATTTCTACACTATTGCAGGGGCTAAAGATTTTATTATCAGCAAACTTATTTTTAATGTGCTGCTAATGTTGTTGATGAGCCTTATTAGCTTATTACTTTTTACTTTATTGTTAAGTAACCCACTACACAATGCATTATTATTTATTGGTATTACTTGTTTAGGAGGTGTCAGTATAAGCCTTGTATTTACTTTTTTGGCTGCTATTGCTGCTAAGGCACAACAACAAGCAGCATTAATGGCTATATTGGGTTTCCCATTAATTATTCCTCAACTATTATTATTAATGAAAATTACAACACCTGCATTTGCACAAGTAATTCAAGAAAGTTGGTGGCAAATGACTTTTTTGCTTGTCGCATTAGATGTTATGATTGTAATGTTAGCGGTTATTTTATTTCCTTTTTTATGGAAAGATTAAAAGAAATTTGCTAACTTTTGAAAGTTAAACAAAAAAAGCAGAAGATATTTTCTTCTGCTTTTTTTGTACCCCAGGCGGGACTTGAACCCGCACGGACATTGCTGCCCACAGGATTTTAAGTCCTGCGTGTCTACCAATTCCACCACCAGGGTATTGGGGTTAATAAAAAATCTCAACAAAAAGTTGGAATTTTTAGAGCGGAAGACCAGGCTCGAACTGGCCACCCCAACCTTGGCAAGGTTGTGCTCTACCAAATGAGCTACTTCCGCTTAGTGTATAAGAACTTATTGGGGGTGCAAAAATATAGAACCAAAATTCCCCACAAAATTTTTTTAGAAATTTATTTATATTCTGGTGTGTATTTAGTGCTGCCTTGTATTTCAATATCAGGCTTTCCTTTATAACGACTTTTGTACAAACGATAGCAGCCAGCTAACATATAAGCTGCCATACTAAAGAATAGTAGGTAAAATAAAAATCTTGATGAAGTTACCCAGCTTTTAGTAAAGTCTTTATTGCTATTATCTTCTACATGTTGGTTGTGATGTGCCATAATTCGTGTTTAACGTATGCAAAAATAAGGATGTAAAATGAAAATTACAATGGCTTTATTAATTTATAAATATTTTTTTTAAATCATTACTTTTTTACTCTTTCATTTATATCTAAATGGTGTTTTTTAGCTGTTTGTTGTGCTAAGTCATAACCTGCATCTGCATGTCTTATAACGCCCATACCTGGGTCATTTCTTAAAACCCTGCTAAGGCGTTGTGCAGCATCTTCTGTACCATCTGCTACTATAACCATACCAGCATGAATGCTATAACCCATACCTACACCACCACCATGATGTAGGCTTACCCAACTTGCTCCACCTGCTGTATTTACCAAAGCATTTAGTATGGGCCAATCTGCTACTGCATCACTTCCATCAAGCATGGCTTCTGTTTCTCTATTAGGGCTTGCTACACTTCCTGTATCTAAATGGTCTCTACCAATAACAATAGGTGCTTTTACTTTTCCTTCTTTTACTAATTGGTTAAATGCTAAACCTGCTTTTTCTCTTTCTCCTTGTCCTAACCAACAAATACGAGCTGGTAATCCTTGAAAAGCAATTTTTTCTTTTGCCATTTTCATCCATCTTATCATTCCTTTGTTTTCTGGAAACATTTGCATAATTAATGCATCTGTTACTGCAATATCGTTAGGGTCGCCACTTAAAGCAGCCCAACGAAATGGTCCTTTCCCTTCACAAAATAAGGGACGTATATATGCTGGTACAAAACCTGGAAAATCAAAAGCATTTTCTAATCCTTTTTCTTTTGCTCTTGCTCTTATGTTATTACCATAGTCAAAAGTAATGGCTCCTTTTGCTTGTAGTTGCAACATTAATTGTACATGAAGAAACATACTTTCATAACTTAACTTAATATATTCATCAGGATTTTTTTCTCTTAATTCATTGGCTTGTTCATTGGTTAATGTGTGAGGTACATAGCCAATTAAAGGGTCATGTGCAGATGTTTGGTCTGTTAAGGTTTCAGGAATAATATTTCTCTCCAATAATCTATTTAACAAATGAACAGCATTGCACAGCACTCCAATACTTTTTGCTACACCTTGTTGTTTATATTGCAATGCAGCATCTATGGCTTTATCAATATCAGTATATTTTTCATCTAAATATTTTGTTTCTATTCTTTTATCAATACGCCATTCTTCTACTTCTGCTATTAATGCTACACCTTCATTCATTGTAATAGATAAAGGTTGTGCACCACCCATACCTCCTAAACCAGCAGTTACATTTAATGTGCCTTTTAAAGTACCTTTAAAATGTTTGTCAGCAGCAGCTGAGTATGTTTCATAAGTGCCTTGTACAATACCTTGACTACCTATGTAAATCCAACTTCCTGCAGTCATTTGTCCATACATCATTAAACCTTTTTGTTCTAATTCTGTAAAGTGTTGCCAATTAGCCCAATTAGGTACTAATTGAGAATTGCTTAATAAAATACGAGGGGCATCTTTATGTGTTTTAAGTATGGCTACTGGCTTACCACTTTGAATTAATAAACTTTCATCATTTTCTAAAATTTTTAATGCAGCAATAATATTATCTAAGGCTTCAAAATTTCTTGCAGCTTTTCCTCTACCACCATACACAATTAAGTCATCTGGTCTTTCTGCTACTTCTGGATTAAGGTTATTGAGCAACATTCTTAATGCTGCTTCTTGAATCCATCCTTTACAATGTAATGTATTGCCAGTTGGTGTTTTATATTTTACTGCATCATAATGTTTATTAGTCATAACAATCTCATTTTATTAAGCAAAGAAAAGCAATTAATAAGAAATAGTTTTAAAAAAAACATTATAAAAGCTAATGATAAGAAGGAATATCTTCTAATGACTTCTGTGTTTTGGTTTCAAAAGCAAAAGTTATATTGCCATTGGTAATAATTAATATTTCTACTGCTAATGATTGATTATAAGTAAGTATTTGTTGTATTGTTTTTTCAGAAAGTGGTACATCCATTTCTTTACACTCAACAATAATATATGGTACAGCTTGTTTGAAAATAATAATATCGCACCTTTTTTTTATATCGGCTATTTTAATTTCTTTTTCTACAGCTATAAGTGAAGATGGATAATGCTTTTGTTGAATTAAATATTGCAAAAAATTTTGTCTTACCCATTCTTCTGGTGTAAGGCGAACCCATTGCTTTCTTATTTCATCAAAAATAAATTCTTTACCTGCTTCTTCCTTTACCCTAAAGTTATATTTTGGATAATTTATACTAATCATATACTGAAACTAACTAATTGTTGCTTACTTTTACAAATACTATACTCAAATATAGTATAGCTTTTTTCTAAATAAAGAGAAAATTACTTTATTGATTATTAAAAAAACATAAGATGAAAACTAAAAAGGAAATTATTAATAACTGGCTACCAAGATATACTGGTGAACAACTTAAAAATTTTGGAGACTATATTTTGCTCACAAATTTTGGAAATTATGTAGAGCTTTTTGCAAAATGGCATAAAGTAAAAGTTATAGGGCATGATAAACCTTTTCAATGTGCTACTGCCGATAATATTACTATTATAAATTTTGGTATGGGAAGTCCAAGTGCTGCTACTGTTATGGATTTGCTGGGAGCTATTAATCCAAAAGCTGTTTTGTTTTTAGGTAAATGTGGAGGATTGAAAAAAAGAAATAAAATTGGTGATTTAATATTGCCTATTGCAGCATTAAGAGGTGAAGGAACATCTAACGATTATTTTCCTCCAGAAGTTCCTGCACTACCTGCCTTTGCTTTGCAAAAAGCTATATCAACTACCATTCGTGATTATAAAACAAACTATTGGACAGGCACTGTTTATACAACCAATAGAAGAGTTTGGGAGCATGATGAAGCATTTAAAGCATATTTAACAAAAATTAGGGCTTATGCAATAGACATGGAAACTGCTACTATTTTTACTGTGGGTTTTTATAATCAAATTCCTACTGGGGCTTTATTATTAGTAAGTGATAGTCCTATGGTACCAGAAGGTGTAAAAACAGCAGCAAGCGATAAAAAAGTAACTAATATGTATGTAGAAAGGCATTTAAGAATTGGTATTTCATCGTTAGAACAACTAATAAATAAGGGTCTTACAGTAAGACACCTTAAATTTTAGGCGGAATTACCTGTTTTTTTAGCAATCAGTTTATAGGAATTAGTTGTTTTCCCTTACTTTTGCCGTCCTAAAAAATAAATAATAATGAAAACAGTTACAATCGAAGGACAACTGAGGACCGAATTTGGCAAAAAAGCTGCCCGTCAAATACGCTCTCAAGAACAAGTGCCTGCTGTAATTTACGGGGGTGCCGAAGAAGTTAATTTTACAGCTTCTTCAAAAAGTTTTAAACCATTAGTTTATACTGCAGAATTTCAATTAGCAGATATAAAAGTTGGCGATAAAACGTATAAATGTATTTTGAAAGATTTACAATTTGACAAAGTTACTGATGCTTTAATACATGTAGATTTGTTAGAATTAGTAGATAATAAAAAAGTAATTGCCAATCTTCCTTTAAAATATGTAGGAACTTCAATTGGTGTAAAAGATGGTGGTAAGTTAGTTTTAAAAATGAAATCAGTAAAAGTTAAAACTTATCCTAAACATTTAAAAGAAAATTTAGAAGTAGATATTACTAACTTAAATATTAATGAAAATTTGAGAGTAGAAGATATTAAGGCAGATAATATTGAAATTATGAACTCTCCTCGTATTCCTATTGCTTCAGTAGTAATGACTCGTCAGTTAAAACAAGAGGAAGCTGCTGCAAGTAAAGACGAAAAGAAAAAATAATTTTCACTTAAATAATACTTTAAAACCTCTCTACTTTGAGAGGTTTTTTTTATATTTCCATTTCAATAAATTAATTATGCAAAAACAAAAACTTGTTGTACTCACAGGTGCTGGTATTAGTGCAGAAAGTGGATTAAAAACCTTTAGAGATAGTGATGGATTATGGGAAAATTATAATGTATATGAAGTAGCTACACCAAGAGGTTTTGCTGCAAACCCTCAATTAGTGTTAGATTTTTATAACAAAAGAAGAAATGATGTTGCAAATGCAAAACCAAATGCTGCACACATTGGATTGGCAGAATTGGAAAATGATTTTGATGTTACCATTATTACACAAAATATTGATGATTTGCATGAAAGAGGAGGCAGTAAAAATGTTGTTCATTTACATGGACAAATTTTTGAAATGAGGAGTATTAATAACCCTCACAAAATTTATGCAATAAGAGGAGATATTCATGTAGGCGATTTGGCAGAAGATGGTAGCCAATTAAGACCCAATATTGTTTGGTTTGAAGAGCCTGTTCCAATGATTGAGTATGCTGCTAAAATTGTAAGCACAGCAGATATTTTTGTAGTAATTGGCACATCTTTACAAGTATATCCTGCTGCTGGATTAATAGAGTATGCTGCTAATAATATTCCTACATTTATAGTTGATAAAAAAATACCTGATACATTGTTTATTCAAAACCTTACTGTAATAGAAAAAACAGCAGTAGAAGGAGTGAAGATTTTAAAAACTGCTTTAAAGAAAATTTTAAATCAATAAGAAAATTATTTTCCTTTTTTTACTTCTTCTATACTTTGTAGAATAATGGCACAAATAGTTTTTAATGCTTCTTTTGAAATGATTAATGGTGGTGCAATGCGTAAGCAATCTGCTGCAAAAACAAACCAATCTGTTATTAATCCTTTTTCAATACATTTTTTGATAACTGCATGTGCTACTTCTGCATGCTCAAATTGAATGGCAAACCATAAACCAAAATGATGTATAGCTTTTATGTGTTTGCTTTGTAAATTTTCTATTAAAAATTGTTCTTTTTCTTTAACAGTTTTTATGTATTCGCCTTGTAATAAAACTTCAAGTGCTGCTTTGCCTGCTGCACAACTTACAGGATGCCCACCAAATGTGGTGATATGTCCTAAAACTGGATTATTGGTAAGCGAAAACATTAATTCTTTTGCTGCAATAAATGCACCCAAAGGCATTCCACCACCCAAAGCTTTTCCTAACAATAAAATATCTGGCACAATATCAAATTGTTCAAAAGCCCAAAGTGTACCAGTTCTTCCAAAACCACTTTGTATTTCATCTGCTATTAACATTACTCCATGCTCTTTACACTTTTTATATAATGCTTGTAGCCATTTTTTTTCTGGTGCTTTAACACCAGCTTCTGCTTGTACCATTTCTGTAACTACACAAGCTACACTTTCATCAATAGCATGTAATATATCAGCATTATTATAATTAAAGTGATAAACTTCTGGCAATAATGGACGAAAAGAATTTCTCCAATATTCATCTCCCATAATGCTTAAAGCACCTTGTGTACTACCATGATAAGCATTATTAAAGGCAAAAATTTTTGCTCTTCCTGTTACACGCTTTGCCAATTTCATAGCACCTTCTGTAGCTTCTGCACCACTATTGGTAAAATAAACACAGTTTAAAGATGGGGGTAAATTATCTGTAAGTAGCTTGGCATAAGCTGTTTGAGGTTGTTGTATAAATTCTCCATACACAATTAAGTGCATGTATTCTTTTGCTTGTTGCTGTACAGCTTCAATTACTTTTGGATGAGAATGTCCAATATTTGCAACACTAAAGCCTGCAATTCCATCAATATATTGTTTCCCATTAGTATCATATAAATAAATACCATTTGCTTTATTCATTTCAATAGCTATGGGAGCATCAGATGTTTGAGCTAAGTGTTGTAAAAATATTTGTCTGTTATTCATTTCTAAAATACATCAAAATAAAACAAAGGTAACTTGTACATTGATTGAAAATGCTTATTTTGCTTTTAAATCATCAAAAGCCAATGCGTTTTTTTCAAAAGAAATATATACTAATTGTTGGATTGCTTTTTTATACTAATGGCATTTTTGCACAACAGCCTTCAACAGAGAGTAAAAATATTTCGGTATGTATTAAAGAAAATGAAATGAGGTTGTATAACCTTGTTATGCAATACAGAACACAAAATGGATTACCAATTATTCCACTTTCTTCATCATTAACTTTTGTAGCACAAGCTCATTGCAAAGACCTTGTTTTAAATAAACCTAATTATGGAAGTTGTAATTTACATAGTTGGAGTAGTAAAGGAACATGGAATGGTTGTTGTTACACATCAGACCATAAAGTAGCTACTTGTATGTGGAATAAACCAAGAGAGCTAACCAATTATAAAGGAGATGGTTTTGAAATTGCTTTTAATATTTGGCGTTCAAACAATGCAACTTATACTGCCACACCTGAAGAAGCATTAGAAGGGTGGAAAGGAAGTTCAGGTCATAATGACGTGATTTTAAATAAATCTATTTGGCGTTCTATCACTTGGAATGCAATAGGAGTAGCTATTTATCAAGGTTATGCTACTATTTGGTTTGGTATGGTAAAAGATAATGAGCCAATACCAGCAAGTTGTAATTAATTATACTACAAACAATCTTTTTTGATATTACTTTTGCTACAATGCAATACACACTCAAAAAAAGTTTAGGTCAGCATTTTCTGAAAAATGAAAATATGTGTAAAAAAATAGCTGATGCTATTGAAGAAACTTTGGTTGAAAATAAATTAAAACATTTATTAGAGGTTGGACCTGGTGCTGGTGCTATTACAAAATATTTATTACAAATTCCTGACATAAATTTTAAAACTGTAGAATTAGATACTGAAAAAGTAGATTACTTAAACGCTACTTATCCTACTATTCAATCAAAAATTATTCATCAAAATTTTTTAGAGATAGATAAACCTTTTGACCAATCTTTTATGGTAGCTGGTAATTTCCCTTATAACATTTCTTCTCAAATTTTATTTAAAGTATTAGAATGGAAAAATGAAGTACCTGTTATAATTGGAATGTTTCAAAAGGAAGTGGCACTAAGGGTTGCAGCAAAACCTAATAGTAAAACTTATGGTATTATAAGTGTATTGATACAAGCATTTTATGATGTAACTTATTTGTTTGATGTGCCACCTACTTGCTTTAATCCTCCACCAAAAGTGATGAGTGGTGTTATTAAATTAACTTTAAAAACACAATTTCACAAAGTAAAATCTGATGCTGTTTTTGTGCAATTAGTAAAAACAGCTTTTAATCAAAGAAGAAAAATGTTGCGTAATGCTGTAAAACATTTATTTGATGAATCTATTTTACAAGATGATTTTTTTAATAAACGTGCAGAGCAATTAAGTGTTGAAGATTTTGCTGCACTAACATTTAAAATGAAATAAAAATAGTATAAAATTGAAAAAAGTAATTATATCTGGTAATGCACATGAAGTATTGCAACAAAGTTTAACAGCAATAGGTTATCAAGTTGTTTACACTCCTTTTATTACTCACGAAGATTTAGTAAATGAAATTGTTGATGCTGTTGGTTTAATTGTTACGACAAGAATAAAAGTAGATGCAATGTTGATAGATAAAGCAACTCAATTAAAATGGATTGGTCGTTTAGGTAGTGGAATGGATTTGATAGATGTACATTATGCTCATAAAAAAGGTATTCAATGTTTAAGTAGTCCAGAAGGAAATAGTAATGCAGTAGCAGAGCATACACTTACTTTATTACTGAACATGATGAATAAAGTAGATGTTAGTTATGAAAAAATAAAGCAACATATTTGGGCAAGAGAAGAAAGTAGGGGAGAAGAACTATTTGGCAAAACGATTGGTATTATTGGTTTTGGTAATACAGGTAGTCGTTTTGCAGAACTGCTTGCTACATTTAATGTTACTGTATTAGCTTATGATAAATACAAATCTGGTTTTGCTAAAAACTATATTAAAGAAGTTAATATAGAACACATAGCTCGTTATGCTGATGTGGTAAGTTTTCATGTGCCACTAACAGAGGAAACTTTTTATTATGCTAATACAGCTTTCTTTAATTCATTAGAACAGCAACCTTATTTTATTAGTACTTGTAGAGGGAAAGTTACAGATACCAATGCTTTGATTAATGCTTTAGAAAATAAAAAAATTAAAGCAGCAGCATTAGATGTTTTAGAAAATGAACATATTACTACTTATACAGAGCAAGAAAAAAAACAATTAGAAAAGTTGCTATCTTTTGAAAATGTTATTATAACACCACATACAGCAGGTGTTACAAAAGAAGCATTTTATAAAATAAGTAAAATAATAGCTGATAAAATAAAAGCCTTATAAATTTATTCTTTATTCTTTGTATCAATTACAATAGTAACAGGTCCATCATTTAACAAACTCACTTTCATATCTGCACCAAAAATGCCTGTAGCTATTTTTTTATCTATATCTTTTTCTAATTGTGCTATCATTTTTTCATACATAGGAATAGCAATAGCTGGTTTACTTGCTTTAATGTATGAAGGTCTATTACCTTTTTTAGTAGAAGCATGTAATGTAAACTGACTTACCAATAAAATATTTCCATCAACATCTACAATACTTTTATTCATCACACCTTGTTCGTCATTAAAAATACGAAGGTTGATAATTTTATTACTAAGCCAAATAATATCTTCATCAGTATCGGCATCTTCAATACCCAATAATACCAAAAGCCCAGCTTGAATACTTCCTGTTATATGATTATTAACAGTAACAGATGCTTGAGAAACTCGTTGTATGACTATCTTCATAAAAACTTATTCAATTGACATGTATTTTTATGCCATGAAGATAGATATAACTAAGGAAATAGAATTTAAAACTGCTCGTAGTGGGGGAAAAGGAGGGCAAAATGTAAACAAAGTAGAAACAATGGTAGAAGGCAGATGGCATATTGCCAACTCAACTATTATTGATGATGAGCAAAAAATAATGATAACAGAAAAGCTGCAAAACAAAATTACCAGCGATGGTTTTTTATTGGTAAAATCGCAACAAAGTAGAACACAGTTGGGCAATAAAGAATTGGTGATTATTAAAATGAATGAATTAGTAAACAATGCTATTCAAAAAAAGAAAATACGCATTGCTACAAAAATTCCAGCAGCAGTTATTGAAAAAAGAATAGGCAGCAAAAAAATAAAATCTGAACAAAAACAAATCAGAAAAAAAATAAACCCAAAAGATTTTTAATGAAAAAAATATTTTTTCTTTTTATGATGCTTAGTGCTTTTTGTAATGCTGTATTTGCACAAGAAAATACAGTTATTAAATTAGTGCATAAAGTAGGCAATCAGCCATTACAACTGTTTACAGAAGTTTATACAAACCAATGGAATGAACCATTTACAGTAAATAGATTTAGATACTACATTGCTGATTTAACAATAGAATATGCTAATGGTAAAAAAAGTTATACCTATCAAAAGCCTTATCATTTAGTAATGGAAGATGATACAACTACTAAAGCTTTACTACTGAATAAATCTTTGTATAAAATTACTTCAATACGTTTTTTATTAGGTATAGATAGTGTAAAAAATACAAGTGGTGTACAAACAGATGATTTAGACCCTATGAAAGGAATGTTTTGGACATGGAATACTGGTTATATTTATGCTAAATTAGAGGGACAAAGTGATTCATCTAAAGCACCTGCACATTATTTTAGCTATCATGTAGGCGGTTATAAGCATGTAGAAAATGCAGCAAGAGAAATTATATTACCTGTAACAATCAATACTTCATCTGCTATTAAAGAAATAGTTATAGAAGCAGATATTTTAAAATGGTTTTACGGAGAAAATGATATTAAAATTCAACAAGAACCTATATGCCATCAACCTGGTAAATTAGCTCTTAAATTAGCAGATAATTATAAAAATATGTTTCTTATAACAGAGGTTAAATAATGAAAGTTTATAAAATAATTTTTTCTTTAGTGTGTATTGTTTGTGTAGGTGTGGGTTTTATTTCTATTAAAAAACACAAGCCTACACCATTAAAATTTATTGTGCCAAAAGGTTGGCAAAAGCCTTTGTATGATTTTAAGAAAAATCCTTTAACAGTAGAAGGTTTTGAATTGGGCAAAAAACTATTTTATGATGAAAGATTAAGCAAAGACAATACAATTAGTTGTGCAAGCTGTCATCAGCAGTTTAGTGCATTTGCCAATTATGACCATAATTTTAGTCATGGTTTTAATAATTCTTTTACTACACGCAATGCACCTGCTTTGCAAAATTTAGCATGGCAAAAAGAATTTATGTGGGATGGTGGTATTAATCATTTAGATGTACAACCCATTTCTCCTATTACAGCAGAAAATGAAATGGCTGAAACTTTAGAAAATGTTATTGATAAATTGAAACAAGATACAGCCTATCAAAGAATGTTTAAAGCTGCTTTTGGCAATGATGTTATTAATACGCAAAGAATGGGTAAAGCATTAAGCCAATTTATGCTAATGCTTGTAAGCAGCAATAGTAAATATGATAGAGTAATGAGGGGTAAAGACAGTTTTATTCTTCCAGAAAAATTAGGCTATGAAATTTTTCAGCAAAAATGTGTTAGTTGTCATAAAGAACCTTTTTTTACAGACTTCTCTTATCGCAATATTGGTATGCCTTTAGATGCTACACTTAATGATATTGGTAGAATGAAGATAACAGGACAAAGTACAGATTCTTTAAAATTTAAAATACCATCATTACGCAATGTAAATATTACATCTCCTTATGGGCATGATGGAAGATTTTTTGCTTTAAGTAATGTGTTTGAACATTATAGAAAAAATATGCAACCTATTGCTACAACAGATAGGTTACTAAAAAATAAAATGCCTTTATCTAATTTTCAGATAGGGCAATTAACAGCATTTTTATACACATTAACCGATAGTAGTTTTATCAATAATCCAATGTTTGCACCACCTGCCAATACAAAATCTACTATTTTACACCAGCACTAATAGTAAGGGCTAATTAATAAATATATAATAGGTCCTGTTATAGCTACATACAACCACAATGGAAAAGTAATTTTAGCTATTTTTTTATGTTTATCAAACTCTGCTGTTAAGCCTCTGTAAGCTGTAAAAAGAATAAATGGTAAAATGACTGAGGCTAAAAAAATATGTGTTATAAGAATAAAAAAATAAAAGGCTCTTAAAAATCCAGTACCACCAAATTTTGTATCTCCAGCAAGTAAATGATGAGCTACATAGCTTATCAAAAATAAAACAGATAATAGAAGTGCGGCAATCATTAATTTTTTATGCAAATAATATTTTTTGTTTTTAACTGCTATTACAGCAGCAATTAATATAACTGCTATTACACTATTGATACAAGCATTAATAGTAGCAAAAATATGTATGTCAAAACCTACATCTACTTTTAAATGAATGCCTCCTAAACTTGCTATTACTGCAAATGCAACAAAAGAAAAAATACCAATTATCCATGCAGCTTTTTTATCATTTTTTTGTATAGAGGGTTGCATAAAAATATTTTTTAAACGTATAATTATATTGAATCTTCTGTATTTCTTTTTTGTTTAATATACCAAATAAAGCCTGTAATTAATACTACAATTACAAGCCAAAGCCAACCTAAATCTATAATAGCAGAAAGAACTTTATTTCTTTGTTTTTTATCTTTTTCTAAAACCAATAATCCAATATCTCTTGCTAATACTTTCATAGAAGCAGAGTCTTTTTGTATGCCACTATAAGCCTGTTCTAATCTTCCTCTTACTATATAATTTTTATCTAACAAAACAAATCTTCCTGTATGAGGAAACTCAGGGCTTATAGGCTCTTTCTCTAATTTGTCAATCTTTAATTCGTTGAAAATAAAATCATAAATAGTATCTCTGTTTCCTGTTAGTAACCACCAATTATCAGGATTAACTCCATGAATATCTGCATAATGTTTTAACACAGAAACAGAATCTCTTTCAGGGTCAATAGAAAGAGAAATAAACTGCACCACAGAAGTATCTACAACCATTGACCTTGTATTGCCACCTCTTTTAAAAATTTGTTGCAGGTTTGACATGCTCTTTGTAAGCTGAGGGCAAATGCTACCACATCTTGTAAAAAAAATATCAATAACAATAGCTTTTCCTTTTATATCATATAACTCAACAGTATCGCCCAACTGATTAACTAATCTAAAATTGGCTGTTCTGTGCCAAACTGTATCAGTTACTAATTTTCCATCAACTTCTTTTGTACTAACGGAATCATAAAAATATTTTTTGGGCATTATAACAGCTTTTTCTCCAATAGTTCTTAAAAATAAATAACCCATTATAGGAATTAAAAGAGCTATCATTAATGCAGGAATAGATTTTTTACCCATGGCTTGTGTAGAATTTCTTTTGATTGCTGCAAAAGTATGTAATTAGAGGGTACAAATTCTTTAAAGTATTGATAAGATATTAAGTATTTATTGGTGAAAAATTTTGCTCTAAAAATTGATGATACATTTTTCTCCATTCAATCCATGCTGCTTGTTCAGTTAAAAAATGATTATGAAAAACAGTTATCAGTTTTCCTTTTACTTGTTGCACTATATTGTAATAATGTTGCAACTCTTTAGCAGCTTGTTGTGGTGTAAGTTTTTGTTCAAAAAAAGAATTGGCTTCCATATAACAAAATGGATGAATCATTAAAGCAGTTGTTTCTTCTTTTTGGATATTGTACCATGCAAAGGGAAGTGTATAAGAAGCCCTGAAACCATTAATACTGCCATAACCCATAGAATAATCATGCTCAATACCATATTGTATCAGTAGTTGATATGTGTCAGGAAAACACATTCTTATATAATGCTGACGACTTGCTAAAATTGATTGTTCTGCTATATTTTTTAATAACTCAATTTCTTGTACCAATATTTTTTCGTCATCGCCACTTTGCCAAGATGGATGAATACCTATACCTGAAAAATATTTTTTAGCATGTTCTTTTATAAGTGTTTGCATAGCTTTTGTAAAAGGCAATACATTTTTATCATAGCCTTTTCTTTTTGCTGCAAGCAGAAAAAAATATATTGGCTGTAATTGATATTGGTGATGTAATTGATGTAAATAATCAAATACATCAAAAGGGTCTTTTTGTTTGCCTAAGCAAACCAATATTCTTTCTTTTACAAATGAAATATTTCCTTTTACAATATCTTTTAATACACTTCCTATATTTCTTACAATAGAGTGATGTTGGTAACTATAAGCTATATCAACATCATACGTTGGTTGATAAGTAAAAACAGTATTTTGTACATGAGAAAAAGAAAATTGATTACCTATTTCTTGTAACCATAAATTGATTAATGGCAAATGCAAAAAATGATGTTTAAAAGCCACACTATTTTCATGAGCATATCTACCATACATATCTTTTTGATGTGATAAATATTCTTCATAACGTGTAAGTAAATAAAATGATGCTGCAAAAAAATCAAATGGAATATTGCCATTGGTTTTAAAAAATACAGGCAAATTATTCCATTCAAAAACATTGATATTTTGTTCTTTTATTTCTTTTTCAAATAACAATTTGTGTGGGCAAATCCACAATTCATTTTCAGTTATTTTATTTTCTGAATAATTTATTTTCTGTTCAGAATACTGAATAAAAGTTGCTTCATTATCAGTAATGCTTACAGCATTGCCCAATAAGGTATGTACAATATAATGTAAACGTGGTGTTATATGTTTTGAATAAATAATCATTTACAACAAAATAAAAGTAATGTAAATTAATTATGTAACAATAGCTGTTTAAACATTGAAATGTTTTACCATTAAAACTGTTAAGTCTAAACTTTTCCTTCAATCGCAATAAATACAGTATTTCTAATAGCTACAATCAAAATAAAAAATTACTTTTGTACATTATTTTTTAGAATATGAGTCGTAAAGGAAAAGTTTTGGTAGCAATGAGTGGTGGTATTGATAGTACAGTAGCAGCACTAATGCTTCATAATGAAGGTTATGAAGTAATAGGCATTACTATGAAAACTTGGGATTATGCAACAAGTGGTGGCAAAACAAGTAAAAAAGAAACAGGTTGCTGTAATGTAGATAGTTTTAATGATGCACGAATGGCTGCTGTGCAACATGGTTTTCCTCATTTTATTTTAGACATAAGAGATGAGTTTAAAGATTTTGTAATAGACAATTTTGTAGATGAATATTTGGCTGGTCGTACACCAAACCCTTGTATTATGTGCAATACACATATAAAATGGAGGGCTTTATTAAAACGTGCCAATGCATTGAATTGTGATTATATAGCTACAGGTCATTATGCTACAATAAAACAACACAATAATGAAAGATTTTATATTAGTAAAGGAGTAGATGAAACCAAAGACCAAAGCTATGTTTTATGGGGTTTAGAACAAGATTTGCTAAGTCGTACTTTAATGCCTTTGGGTAAATATCGTAAAACAGAAATTAGGCAAATGGCATACGATATGGGTTATCCTGAATTAGCCAAAAAAAATGAGAGTTATGAAATTTGCTTTGTTCCTGACAATGATTATAGAGGTTTTTTAAAACGCCGTGTAGATGGTTTAGAACAAAAAGTTTCAGGTGGTTGGTTTGTAGATAAAAATGGTCAAAAATTAGGACAACATAAGGGCTATCCTTTTTATACCATAGGTCAAAGAAAAGGCTTAGACATTGCTTTGGGAAAACCAGCTTATGTAACAGCTATTGACCCAAATACCAATACAGTAGTTTTGGGTGATGAAGAAGAACTAAACAGAAATACAGTATATGTATCTAAAATAAATTGGATAAAATATGATGGTATATCTGATGGTATAGAAGCTACTACAAAAATTAGATACAAAGACAAAGGGGCTTTTTGTAATTTATATAATTTGAACAATGGTATTGATGTTCATTTTTATGAATCTGTAAAAGGTGTAGCACCTGGGCAAAGTGCAGTTTTTTATGAAGGTGATGATGTAATTGGTGGTGGTATTATTCAACAAAGTAATTTATTATAACAAAATACCTTGCAGCATTTTGGCTTTTATGTATATCTTATTTTGAACAATGAAAAAAGAAAGTAGTATAAAAATATTTGAGCAAAAGCAAGTTCGTACTCATTGGAACGATGAGCCGGAAAAATGGTATTTTTCCATAGTAGATGTAATTGCTGTATTGACAGATAGTCCTAATCCAAGAAAATATTGGAGTGTTTTGAAAACCCGACTGAGAAAGGAAGGAAGTGAGTTGGCTACAAATTGTAGTCAACTGAAAATGCAGTCAGCAGATGGTAAATTTTACAATACTGATGTTGCTGATACTGAGCAACTTTTTCGTAAACGAAAAAACAACACTTAAAGGAAAAGATAACCTACACTAAATGAAAACAAAAAATCAGGTAAAAAATAGAATACCTGCTCATAGCAAGATTTACTTTCTTTGTTTTATCTTTCCACCGAATTATAATTATGAAAAAAATTAAGTTGCTTTATACATTGTTTGCAATTATTGCTATTACAAGTTGCAGCACAAAAGAAACATTAACGTTTCCTACCTTAGAAGAAGTATATCCTATACAAGAAGGAAAAATATTTATATATAGATTAGACTCTACTGTATTAGGCAATTTCAACAAATCCCTTATAACTAAAAGTTATATAGCAAAAGATAGTATTGCTGACCAATTTACAGATGCAGCAGGAAGAAAATCTTTTAAAGTATTTCGTTTTATTACAGATACTTTACAATCAAATCCATGGGCTTATTCAGCTACTTTTTTTACTTCTATAGATAATAATAGAATAGAATTTATAGATAATGAAAATCTTCGTTTTATTACATTAGTCAATCCTGTAAGAAATGGTGTTCAATGGCATGGCACACAATATATCAATGCACCAAACACATCATCAGATTATTTTTTTATGAAAGATTGGTATTTTGAATACCAAAATATAGATGAACCATTTACTGTATTAAAAGGAACTATACAAAATACTTATACCATTTTACAAGCAGATGAAGCTGACCCACCTGGTCCTTTAAATCCTAATTTACCTCGTTCTGACAGAGCTTTTTCAAAAGAGGTATATGCAAAAAATATTGGCTTAATTTATAAAGAATTTTTGCACTGGGAATGGCAAAACCCTAATAATGATGGAAGCTATACGCTGAATAGTTATGGTATAAAACTAAATTTGATAGACTATAAATAATTCTTATCAACATCATTCCATGAAACAATTTTTATTATCTCTTTTTCTTTTATTCAGTATAGTTCAATTACAAGCACAGAATACGCGTTATATAATTCAATTTAAAAATAAAGCAGATAATTCTTACAGCATTAATAATCCATCTGCCTACTTATCTCAAAAAGCTATTGACAGAAGAGTAAAATATCAAATATCTATAGACAGTACAGACTTGCCTATAACTTCACGTTATATAGATAGTATAAGGCTTTCAGGCAATGTAATAATTCTTAATAAAAGTAAATGGCTTAACCAAATAACTATCAAAACAACCGATATTAATGCTTTAAATAAAATAAATAATTTTCCTTTTGTAGAAAACATTACTGACATAGCAGCAAGACAATCTTCTACAAAAGATAGCACACTACCATTAACAGATAATAATAGAATTGAAAATATTTTCACCAACTCATTTACTACTTTTCAAAGAACAGAAGCTACGCAAAACTTTTATAATTATGGTGCTACATTGAATGAAATAGAACTGCACAATGGACAATTTTTACATAATATAGGTATGCGTGGACAAAATATGTTAGTAGCTGTGATAGATGCTGGTTTTTTAAACTATACTACTTTAAGGTCTTTTGATAGTATGAACTTAAATAATCGTGTAAAAGAAACTTGGGATTTTGTAGATAATGAAGCAAGTGTAGTAGAAGACCATTCTCATGGTATGAGTTGTTTAAGCACCATAGTTGGCAATATTCCAAATACTTTTATTGGCAATGCACCAGAAACAAATGTACTTTTATATAGAACAGAAGAAGGTGCTACAGAATATCCAATAGAAGAATTTAATTGGGTTTGTGCTGCTGAACGTGCAGATAGTGCAGGTGCTGATATTCTGACTACTTCATTAGGTTATACCACATTTGATAATGCAGCTTTTAACCATACTTATAGTAATATGAATGGACGTACAACTGTTGCAGCAAAAGGAGGTGTTTTTGCTCATAGAAAAGGTATGTTACTTTTTAGTGCTATGGGAAATGATGGTAATAATAGTTGGAAATATTTAAGCACACCTGCTGATATTGATAGCACTATTGCTGTTGGTGCAGTAAATGCTTCTGGTACTATTGGTAGTTTTTCAAGTTATGGACCTTCGGCAGATGGAAGAATAAAACCAGAGGCTTCGGCTGTTGGCGTTGCTGCTTATGTGCAAACACCTTCTAATGCTATTAGTGCTGGTAATGGCACTTCTTATGCTTGTCCTAAAATGGCAGGTTTAGGAACTTGTTTGTGGCAAGCCTTTCCAGAGTTTAATAATTATACTATTAGAAATGCTATTATACAAAGTGGTAGCATGTATCATAGTCCTGATAATAGAAAAGGCTATGGTATTCCTGATATGAAAACAGCTTTTTCATTATTGTTACAACAGTATGCAACTATTACCAATGCTACTAACAATAATTGTATTGTTTCGCTACAATGGAAAAGTAAAGATGCAGCAAGTATGCTGTATAAAGTAGAAAGAAAAGTAACTGGCGATTCTACTTATGTTACTATCAAAACGATTGCAGGAAGCAATAATATTTTATCTAACAAAAATTATAGCCTTACAGATACTGTTATTATGTTAGTAGCATCTGGCACTGCTACTTACAGAGTAAAACAAATTATTGATACTGCATCTGAAAGTTACACTACTGTATTGCTTGACTCTGTTATACTATCAATCAATAATTGTGATGATAAAACAGAAAAAATAACAGTTTTGCCAAACCCTACAAGGGGCAATAGTGTTTTAAAAATACAAACTCCTTATGCAATACCAAATGTATGGATACGCATTACTGATATGAGAGGAAGTATAGTAAGCCAAAGAAAAGAATATAAACCAGTAGGCATTGCAACCTATACTTTGCCCACAGAGTTTTTGGCTAAAGGCATATATATTGTAAGTGTTTATAATGATAATAAACTAATAGAAAGTAAAAAAATAATTAAGCAATAGTTAGTCAATATTAATTATTCTCTTTTGTGCTGAATAAAGCAGCAAACATGGTATCTGCTTTCTTTTCAAACCCTTGTAGAATATTCATTTTAATTAATTCAAAAGAAAAATTTTCTTGAATGTACTGCACTATTTCTTCATTTTCTTTTTTAAATACAGAGCAAGTAATGTATAAAAAATAACCATTTGGCTCTACATGTTTTATGGCATTGTTAATAATGCTTTTTTGTAAAGCTGCATATTCATTCATTTTTTCAGCAGTAAAAAAAATAATTTGTTCTGGTGTTCTGCTCCATGTACCACTACCACTACAAGGCACATCACAAATAATGAGTTGAAATTTTTGTTGAATAGTTTTGGGAATGTCAAATTTATTTGAAGCAATATCTGCTATAAAAGATTGGTAATGGTTTATTCCTGCTTGAATAAAACGATGATGTAAATTTTGTACAATAGTTTTTCTTACATCGCTAACTGTTAGTGTAATATGGCTAAAAACATCTTTTGCTAATATTGATTTTCCTCCACTGGCTGCACAACAATCCCAAATAGATATTGGTTTATTAGTTGATGGAATAAGTTGTAAAAAAGAAGCAATTTGTTGAGAGGAATAATCTTGTATAACAACTTCTTGATTAATGTTTAATACATCATTAATCTTAGAAGCATTGGGTAGTGCAATGCAAGTTTCATTCAATAATTGATAATCCAATTTTGCATTTTTCAACTTTTGAATTACTGTTGTTGAGTGCGATGGTCTTATTCTTACAAATAAATTTGGTTGCACTAAGTGAGAGATGCAAAAATTAGATGAAGCAATATCATTGCTCAAGTGCTGAACAAAAGGAAAAATATTTTCTACACTAAATGATGAAAATTTTTGTAGTATAAATTCAATTCTTACATTTAATTTTTCGTGCCAATGATGTATCCATTCATCATTAAATAAACTACTCCAAACACCTACTTCATTATTGCACAAAAACAAAGCAACTTTTATTTTTTCTTCTATGTCTAAAAAATCTGCACTCTTACCTAATCTGTAATAACAATAACATACATGACTGATGTATTTTCTGTCTTTACTACCATGCTTTTTATTATCAGAAAAATATTTTTTTAAATAAAAAGCTAATGGCATAGCACCATCATACTTAGTAATTAAAGTAATTGCAACACTTAAATAATATTGAAAACGCATGGTTTTTTTTAAACAGATAAATACAATATTACAAATTATACTATCTTAATTTGCAAAATAGTTCAAATGGCTATGTGTAAATATTAGATAGCATTATACCAACCAAATAAAATTTGTATACAACTTATTGTACATTGTAAATATGCAGCAGTTTTGAAATTAGTTTATCATACACTCATGGATTATATTATATTGCAACTGTAAAAGTAAAAATTAACTAATTATATATGCCTACCATTTTAGTAATAGACGATGAAAAATCTATCAGAAATGTTTTGAAAGATATTTTAACAAACGAAGGTTATAAAGTAGAACAAGCTGCTGATGGAGAAGAAGGTTTTGAAAAATTTTCTACTACAGATTTTGATGTTGTATTGTGCGATATTAAAATGCCTAAAATAGATGGCATAGAGTTTTTATTGAAAGCGTATGAATTAAAACCAGAAGTGCCAATTATAATGATTAGTGGTCATGGAAATATAGAAACAGCAGTAGATGCAGTGAAAAAAGGTGCTTTTGATTATATATCTAAACCTCCAGATTTAAACAGATTACTCATTACTATACGCAATGCAACTGATAAAAAAGTTTTGGTAAAAGAAACAAAAACATTGAAACGTAAAGTAAGTAAAGTGCAAGAAATGATTGGCGAAAGTGAAGCCATACAAAAAATAAAAAACACTATAGATAAAGTAGCAGCTACCGATGCAAGGGTTTTAATAACTGGAGAAAATGGAAGTGGAAAAGAATTAGTAGCAAGATGGCTACATGAAAAAAGCAATAGAAATACTGCACCAATAATAGAAGTAAACTGTGCTGCCATACCTTCTGAATTGATAGAAAGTGAATTGTTTGGGCACGAAAAAGGCTCTTTTACCAGTGCTATAAAACAACGCATAGGTAAGTTTGAACAAGCAAATGGCGGAACTTTATTTTTAGACGAAATTGGCGACATGAGTTTATCTGCTCAGGCAAAAGTTTTAAGAGCATTACAAGAAGGAAAAATAACCAGAGTGGGTGGAGACAAAGAAATAGAAGTAGATGTAAGAGTGATTGCTGCCACCAACAAAAATTTATTGCAAGAAGTAGAACAAAAAAATTTCAGGTTAGATTTATACCACAGGCTTAGTGTTATATTAATACATGTACCATCTTTAAATGATAGGAGAGATGATATACCACTATTGACAAATAAATTTTTAGAAGATATTGCAACAGAATATGGACAAGCCAAAAAAACAATTGATAAAAAAGCCATAGAAGCACTACAACAACATAATTGGACTGGTAATATTAGAGAGTTAAGAAATGTGGTAGAAAGATTAATTATTTTATCTGGAAAAAATATTACCCAAGAAGAAGTGAAGAATTATGTAATACATTAGTGAATATGCAAGCATTACAAACTTCATTTTATTGTCTATACACATCTATTAGTTTTATACATTCTACAGCTTCTTTTACATCATGCACTCTCAAAATATTAGCACCATTTAATAAACCAATAGTGTTTAAAACAGTAGTGCCATTTAATGCTTCTTCGGCTGTGGTTTCTATTATTTTGTAAATAGTAGATTTTCTTGAAACGCCTAATAGTATTGGTTTTTCAAGTATCTTAAAAACTTCTAACCCTTTTAGTAATTGCATATTATGTTGTATGGTTTTACCAAAGCCAAAACCTACATCAATAATTACATCATACACACCAGCTAATCTACATGCTTCTATTCTTTCAATAAAAAATTCTACTACTTCTTTGGTTACGTTTTCATATTGTGGATTTTGTTGCATGGTTTGTGGTGTGCCTTGCATGTGCATACATACATAAGGTGTTTTAAGTTGTGCAATAGTTTGTAGCATTGCATTATCCAGCAATCCAGCACTTATATCATTTACAATACATGCACCTGCTTGTACAGCTTCTTTAGCTACAGAAGCATAATAAGTATCTATAGAGATGAGTGTATCTGGAAAGTTTTTGATAATAATTTCTATCACAGGTATTACTCTTTTCAGTTCTTCATCTTGTGTTATGGGGGCAACATTTGGTTTAGTAGTTTGTCCACCAATATCAATAATAGTAGCACCTTCTTGTAGCATTTGTGTAGCTTTTTGCAATGCTTGTTCTGCTGTGTGTTGTCTGCTATTGGTATAAAAAGAATCTGGTGTGCTATTGATAACACCCATTACAATGGGTTTATCTATCATTAATAATTTTCCTTTACAATTTAGTGTAAACATTCAAGCAATTATTTTCTTAGTGTGTAAAGATATTAAAATAAAAATCCCTGCTAAAAGCAGGGAAGTTAAGTGCCCAGAACAGGAATCGAACCTGCACATCATTGCTGATACCAGATTTTGAGTCTGACGCGTCTACCAATTCCGCCATCTGGGCTTTGATGGGTTGCAAATATAAAGTCATCAACTCAAACCAGCCAAAATTCGGGTTAAGTATTTTTTTCTGAAATAATATTCTTTTACTTGCAACAACTCTTCTTGGGTAGTATTACCTTCTTGATAATTTTCCACAATGCTTTTAATAGGTTCATATATTGCTGATTGAAGATTGTGTATTTGTGTTGTTATGTTTTCAATGGTGGTTGTATCGCCTTCCATTTTTGCATCTAATAGCTGTTCATTTAGTTCCATTACATCCATTAAAAAATTGGGAGAAAGGGTGTATTTTTCTTCTTCTTCAATTAAATTGTTTAGTTGTAAAACATATTTTATTGTTTCGCTTTCATTATTAAAAATTGCAAAGGCTTTGTTTATTAATGCCGATTGTTCTAAAGCATATTGTTGTGCATCTTCTCCTTCATTTGTAAAAAAATCGGGATGATATTTTCTACTCAATTCATAAAATTTATTTTTAATTGTTTGAGCATCTGGCTTTAAAGAAACAGGTATATTATATAATTCAAAATAGTTCATAGCTTTCTTTTACTGTGCAATGTTACAGCAATAAAAAATGATGAGGAATAAAGTAGTAGTAAGCGTATAATAATTTACCAAAAATGTAAATAGATAATTATTACTTGAAGAATAGTATTATTTTCTTCTGTTTATTTCATCTCTAATAGCAATGGCTCTAATATAATCTTCATGCTCTAATACATCGGTAAGTAAATTTTCTAATTCTTCTAAGCTCATGCTTTTTAAATCATCTGGAGTAGTTGTTTCTTCTATGCCTCCTTCGCTAATTTTCTTTTTGGTAGAGCTTTCGTCCATTAAAATACCTGCATTATCCATTATATGGTCGTATGTATAAATAGGGCAATTAAAACGAACAGCCAAAGCAATAGCATCGCTTGTTCTACTATCAATTTCAATAGTATCTGCCTCTGTATGAATAATGAGTTTTGAATAAAAAATGCCTTCTTGCAAATCGCAAATAATTACTTCTTGCAATGTAGCACCTAATGCACTCATCAAATTTTTCATTAAATCGTGTGTAAGTGGACGACTTGGCTGCATTCTTTCTAATGCTACTGCAATGGCTTGTGCCTCAAAACCACCAATAACAATAGGTAGTCTTCTTAATCCACTTACCTCACCAAGCACAACAGCATAAGAGTGTGTTTGGGTAATACTATGGCTTAAAGCAATAATTTCTAATTCTATTTTCTTCATAAACAGCAATCCTGTGTTGTAAGAATATAATTACTTATGATTAACAAATGTAAGATGTTATTTTACAAAAGCAAAAGAGTGTTTTTGTTTTCTGTATAATTATTTTTTTTTAGCTGTTTAAACATAGCATACAGAGCTTTTTTTTAATAAAACCATGAAGCGTATTAGTGCTACTTTTTGGTATTGAAAATATATGTATAAATACATATTTTCCATTATCGTAATCAAAAATTCCTTTCTATGCAAATGAAAATAATGATGAGCTATCATCTTTGTAGCTATTTAATAATGTAACACATCATGAGTAGAACAGTTAGTCATAGACCTTTAGAAATAGACTCTCCCATAAAATCACATATTAATAAAAAAACATTAGGATTAGGTATTCTTTCGTTTACCATTGTTTTACTTTTTATGCCTTTAGGTCATACATTGATGATATTAAATGAAGAATTATTACCTGCTCACAGAGTAAAATTGATAGGGGCTATAGTCATTGGTGCTATTGGCTTGGCATTATTAATTATGGCTATAAAAGCCAATTATAACAATACTGTAAAAACATTATTAGGATTAATTGCAGGAATTTTGGTTTGGACAGGTTGGATAGAATTTAGTTTTGTTTGGATAGCCAATAGACTACAAGTAATGCCTTATATGGAAAATGGAGAAGTAGCTACAAAACCTGAATACCTTATTATGCCATCATCTATTGGTATTTTGGGAGCTATGTTATTAATATTTTTATTTTCAGATACTAAATGTCAGCTATTTGTTTGGTTTCAAAAATTGTTTGGATTAAGAAAAACCATCACTACTACTACTAAGCAAAAAAAGCCTTTGGCTTTAACCACTTTTATTGAAACCATAATGATAATTTGGACTTTTTATATTGTATTGTTATTGGCTTATGATGCAAATATTGCAGGCGATAGACATATATTAACGTATATAGTTGCCTTTGGATCTCTTGCATGGAGTGGTTATTTAATCATTAATTTATTAAAGATTAGTAGGTTTGATTATTCTGTAAGATATGCTATACCAACTGTTATTATTTTTTGGAATTTTATTGAAGTACTTGGCAGATGGAATTTATTTAAAGAAATTTGGATTCATCCGTTTGAATATATTGTAGAGCTAAGTATTATAACCATTATTCTGGTTGCTCTTATTACATTTATGATAGTACAAACTTTAAAAGGAAGATTAAAAGTAACTGCTTAATTATTGTAATTTATCTAACATATTTACAACACCTTCTTTTTTTAGAATTAAATAACCTAATCTATCATTGCTAATGCCATCTTTTAATTGATAACTAAAAATTAGTTGCTCATCTTTAATAGCTGTTTCAAAATATTTAAACTGAATGTTGTTGTGTTTTTGTAAATCATCAGCTATTTCGTACAAGTGAGTAGATAAAATAAATAGGGCATTATTCATTTTTCTTAATCCATCAATTACAATAGTGCTGCACTTCATAGCATCTTGAACATTTGTTCCTTTAAATAATTCATCAATTAAAATAAGCCAATTTTTTCCGTCAGAAATTTGTTCAATAGTATTTTTAATTCTTTGTACTTCATTAAAAAAATAGCTTTCTCCTTTTATAATATTATCAGCTATTTGTATGTTGCTCAATAAGCCATTAAATAAACTGATGTTCATTTTTTTTGCAGGAACACCCATGCCTAATTGAGCCAAATAAGTACCAATACCCACAGCTTTGATAAAAGTACTTTTTCCTGCCATGTTTGCCCCAGTAAGAAAAAGAAAATTTTGCTGATGGTTTAAATGAAAACTACTGCTTACAGGTGCTTCTAATAATGGATGATAGAGTGCTTCAACTTCTATAAATGGCTGAGGTGTTTCTTTTATTTCTGGAAAAACAAAATTATTTTTTGTACAAGCTGTGGCTAAACTTATATAAGCATCTAACTGTATAAAAATATCTATTAGTTCATGAATATTATGTCTGAAACTTTTTTGTAAGAAAAGAGCAAATTGTAAAATTGTAGCATTTGATAATTCTTTTACATTCTCTGTTTGTAAAATTTCTTGAACCAAAGATTTATTCAGCAACAGATGTATTTTTTCATTCCAGTATTGTATTTTTTTACCAGAAACATTTTGCAATAATGCTTGTATTTGTTTCATTCCTTTTATGAAAGTAATACAATGCGTAACAGAATATTTGGTTAAAGAAAAATCTGCTTTACTAAATAGTTTATACAAAAAGCTATTTATGTTATTAGCATGTTCAGGATAATCGTTTACAGCAGTTTCATAAAATTTTTCTAATACCATTAATGTTCCATTGGTAATAGAATGTTTCCAACGTGGCTGCAATAATTGTAATTGCTGTATGGTATTTTGTGTATCTCTAATTGCATCAATAGTTGTTAGTGGGCTACTAAGTATATGGTGCAAATATTTTTTTCCTCTAATAGTTGTAGTATGGTTTAAGAAATGAAAAACAGACAGGCTTTCATCGGTATTAAAAATAGATAAATCTGAAAGTGTTGTTTTATCAATTTGCATTGTTGCGATTTGTGGTTAGTGATTAATGGTTAGTGGTTAATGTTTTGCTCATATAAAAGTTATTAGCACATTAGCTCATTATCTCTCAAACGTTAATCTTTTTCCTTTTATAGCTTCATTAAACATACCATTATTATACACAAGATTTCCATTTACAAATGTATGTGTTACTGATGCAGGAAAATGAAAACCTTGCAATGGACTCCAATCACATTTGTATAAAATATTTTCTTTACTTACAGTATATGGCTTATGCATATTTATTAAAACAAGGTCTGCAAAATATCCTTCTCTTATATAACCTCTTTGATGAATGTTGAAACAATCGGCTACTGCATGACTCATTTTTTCTACTACTTTTTCAAGAGTTATTTTGCCTTGCTGTACATAATGAAGCATAAGCATTAAACTATGTTGCACCAATGGCAAACCTGCATGAGCTTTTTCATAAGGTTCATTTTTCTCTTCCCAAGTATGTGGTGCATGGTCTGTAGCTATTACATCTAATTGATTATTTAGCAATGCTTGCCATAAAGCTGTTTTATTTTCAGCAGCTTTTATAGCAGGATTACATTTTATTTGATTACCAAAAGTTGCATAATCATCAGCGGTAAAATGTAAATGATGCACACATACTTCGGCAGTAATTCTTTTTTCTTTCAATGGCAGCATATTGCCAAAAAGTTGTAATTCTTTAGCAGTACTAATGTGTAAAATGTGTAATCTGGTGTTGTGTTTTTGTGCTAACTGAATAGCTTTTAAAGAACTTTGAAAACAGGCTTCTTCATTTCTTATAATAGCATGGTCGGCAGGTTCTAATATTTGTTTTTTTTGTTTTAGTGCTACAAGATTTTTTTGAATAATTGCTTCTTCTTCACAATGTGTAGCAATTAACAATTCTGCATTTGCAAAAATTTTATCTAATGTTAATGGATTATCTACCAATAAATTTCCTGTGCTGCTACCCATAAAAATTTTTATGCCACATACATCATTTTTTTTATGGTTTGTTTTCATCACTTCATCATAATTATCATTGCCTGTACCCATAAAAAAAGAATAATTGGCTAATGAAGTTTGTTTAGCTATCTGATATTTTTCTTCTAACAATGCTTGTGTAAAAACAGGAGGTTTGGTATTGGGCATTTCCATAAAACTTGTAACACCACCTGCAACAGCAGCTTTAGACTCTGTATAAATATTGGCTTTGTGTGTAAGCCCTGGTTCTCTAAAATGTACTTGGTCATCTATAACACCAGGTAGTAAAAATTGATTACTTCCATCAATTTCTATTACAGCTTCACGGATGTTAATATTTTTGTCTATTTTCTCAATATGCCCATTTTTTATCAACACATCACCCTGAAAGCATTGTCCTTCATTCACTATACTTGTATCTTTAATTAAATAATGACTCATTACATTTATTTTTGACGAATATTCAATATTACGAAATGCAAAGTATAAAAACTATTATTACTATTTTAATTGTATTTTTTTATGGGAATGTTATAGCCCAAACTTCTTATACACCCTTGGGACATAAAGAATACACTTTATTAGAACGATTAGAAATAAAAGCCAAACAACCCAGCTTTGGGGCTTCTTATCAAAAGCCATATAATGTAAGGCTATTGGTAAAAGATACAGAAGTGATAGACAGCCTTCAAAGAAATAATAACCGTATAGCTGCAAATATTAGTAAAATAGATAAATACAATATCACTCGTTTTTTAATGACGCATAAAGAATATACTTCTCCAAATTCTTCTTTCAATAACAAGAAAACAGCTTTTAATGTTGTAGAAATTAATCAACCTAAATTTTTTATGGCTATCAATCCTGCTGTTCAGGTAATGTATGGTGCAGAAACAGATAGTAAACAAAGTACTTATTTAATGAGTGCAGGACTTGAAGCAAGAGGTTTGATAGGAAAAAAAGTAGCTTTTAATATTTATGCAACTGGCAATAAAGAAAGAACACCAGCTTATGTAAGAGCATTTACACAAAAATTTCATGCAGTGCCAGGGTTTGCTAATTATAATGTAACAGATAGTAATGCAGTGCAATATTTTGATGTAAGAGGTTCTGTACAATGGACACTTGCCAAAGCTATTGATATGCAACTTGGTTATGATAGAAATTTTTTAGGCAATGGACAACGCAGTTTATTTTTAAGCGATTTTAGTGGTAGCTCATTATTTTTTAAAACTAATTTAAGATTGTGGCGTTTCAATTTTGAAAGTTTGTATATGCAGTTAAATCCACAATTTGGTATTGTAAGCAAGTCAAACTTTAAAAAATATTTACGCATCAATACATTAAGTACAGATATAACAAAATGGTTGAATGTAGGCATTTTTGATGCTGTAGTTTTTGGCAGAGAAAAACAATTTGAGTTAGATTATTTATTGCCATTTACTTTTTTAAGAGCAATGGAACAACAAGCTGGAAGCCCTGATAATGCCTTAATGGGTTTGAATGTAAAAGCCAATATTAATCAACAAGTGCAAGTGTATGGGCAAGTTGTTTTAGATGAGTTTTTATTGGGAGAAATAAAAGCTAACAGAGGCTGGTGGGCTAATAAATTTGGGTATCAATTAGGCGTAAAATATATAGATGCTTTTAAAATAAATAATTTAGACCTTCAAGCAGAAATTAATAGAACAAGACCATTTACTTACACTCACTTTGATTCTGTGTCTAATTATAGTCATAATAATATGCCTATTGCACATCCATTAGGTGCAGGTTTTCAAGAGTATATTGTAGCAGCAAAATACCAACCTCTTCAAAAATTATACTTAGATGCTAAGATGATTTATTATTATCAAGGTCAAGATACTGCTGGACAAAATATGGGTACTAATATTTTAGAAGACTATAAAATAAGACCAACTGATTATGGATGGAAAGTAGGTTCTGGTAACAAAGCAACTTGCTTTTATTTTAATGCCAATGCTGCTTATGAGTTTAGAGAAAATCTTTTTATTGATGCTGGTATAACAATGAGAAATTATAAGTTGGCATCAGGCACATCTAACAATACAGTTATTTTTAATGTAGGCTTTAGGTGGAATATTACTAAAAGACAATATGAATTTTAATTACATCAACTTAGCAAATAATATTATTATGAAATTATTGAAGCATATATTTTTCTGTACCTTATTTTCATTGCCTTTGAGTTTATTAGCCCAAAGCAATTATGTAACAATGGGAGGTAAAGAAGAGTGGTTATTGAATAGAATGGATATTAAAGCCAATACTACCGATATATCTTTTTCAGCTATAAAACCATATAATAGAAAAAACATTGTTCGTACTACTGATTATTGGGATAGTTTGTACAATGCAGGAGATAAAAGAGCAAAAGTTTTTACAGAAACAGATAAGTATAATATGCAACGCTTTTTAATGGCTAATACAGATTGGAATAAGCCTAAAGAAATTTATAAAAGTGAAAAACCTGTTTTAAAATATTTTTTTGCCAATCGTGCTAATATGGTAGAAATTAAAGACAAAGAGTTTATACTTATTGCCAATCCTATTGTTAATTATGAACAAGGAAGTAAAGGAGGTAATGCTAAAAGTACTTTTATCAATAGACGTGGTGTAGATATGCGTGGCATTATTGATAACAAAATTGGATTTCATTTTTACTTTACCGAAAATCAAGAAAGATATGGAGATTATGTAACTGCATGGAGAAATAAATTTATTGCTTACCCAGGTGGTGGTTATGTAAAACCTTTTAAGAATGGAGGTTTTGATTATTTTGATATAAGAGGAGATGTAACTTGGAAGGTTGCAAAATTTATGGATATGCAACTTGCTTATGATAGAAATTTTATTGGTAATGGATATAGAAGTTTATTCTTGAGTGATTTTAGTACTAATTATATGTTCCTAAAAGTAAATACACACTTTGGTAAATTTCAATATCAAAATATTTTTTCAGAATTGGTTTCTTATAGAAAATCAGGTAGCGACAGAATTTATCCTCGTAAATATTTTAGAGCAAGTTATTTAAACTATCATGCTACAAAATGGTTAAATATTGGCTTGTTTGAAGGGTTGATTTTGGGCAAAACAGATGCTATTAGTTTACCATTATTTAACCCAATAATTTTTACCAATGTATCTGGCAATAAAGATGACAAATCTTATGTAGGTGCTGATATAAAAATGAATTTATTAAAAAGATTTCAAGTGTATGGACAGTTTATGGTAGATAAATTAAAAACGGATGAATTAAAAAATAAATGGTGGGGAAATAAATTTGGCTATCAAGCAGGAGTAAAATATGTAGATGCTTTTGGCATAAAAAATTTAGATGTACAGGCAGAAACAAATGTTGTTCGTCCATTTACTTATGCTGCTAACGATTCTGTAGCAAGTTATAATCACTACAATCAGCCATTAGCACATCCTTTGGGTGCAAATTTTGAAGAGTATATTGGTATAGTACGTTATCAACCTCTTAAAAAATTATATCTTGAAGCAAAACTAATTTATTATAAACAAGGATTGGATAGTAGCATTATGGGTGTTAATCAAAATTATGGTAGCAATATTTTTTCATTTACCAATACAAGACCTTTTGATAATGGTTGGAGTGTAGGTACAGGAAATTTAGCTACTTGTACTATGGTTACTTTACTTGCCAGCTATGAGCTAAAAGAAAATTTATTTATTGATGTTTCATTATTATCAAGAAATTTTAAACTTACTACAACAGGCTATCACAATACCAATGTTATATCGGCAGGCATAAGATGGAATATTGGTAGAAAGGAAATGTTGTTTTAATAGAGAAGATACATTTATCATGCTTTAAGTAAAAGGGGTGTTAGATTATAAATTCCAGTCAAAATCTGTATTAATATTTCTTCCAGTGGGTTGTTGCCTTCCTTTGGTAAGTTCTAATACAAGTTGTTGCATATATTTTTTTATTTCAGATTGAGTTATTTTTCCATCATAGTTTATATCGGCTTTTTTTTCAAAAAAACCTTTAATAAAACTGTAGCTAAATACACCATTATTCCATTCAGCACTTTCAAAAGCATATTCTTCTCCAGCAGCAGCAGATATTATATTTGCACCATTATCTTTACTTATATCAGAAAAATATTCTTCCATTAACCTTACAGAATTTTTAAATTTATTTTTCTTCTTTTTGCTGATGATTGATACACCTCTACCACCATCATAGCTTTTTACATATTGTGTGTCGCTGTTATTTGCTGTATTTGTAAACTGAGTAATATCTTTATCAACTTCTCCACTATGGCAGGCATCAATAAGCACTAATTTTTTTCTGGCAGGAATATTTTCTAATAAACTATTAATGTCATCAAATGTTATTCCTTTTTCTTTAGGGTTATTAAAATCTATATCCCAAGTAGCAAAGTAAAAATTATAAGATGTATCTAATAATCCATGTCCTGAAAAAGAAATAATAACTTTGTCATTTATTGTGGTATGTAAAAGAATATTTCTTATGGTTTTTATATTATTTTTTGTTACTTGATTATTAGTAAAAAGATGTGTTATAGCAGTACTATCTTTTTGTTGAAATTTATTGGCAATATCATGTACATCTTTTACTGCATATCTTAAATTCATAGAAGAATCTTGATAATTTGAAACAGCAATTCCTATATAATAAGTTTTTGAAACTATTGGATGTTCAGGAATATATGTTAGTTCTATTCTTTCTCTAAGGCTTTCAATACCATTATTAGTTATATATGCAACTTCTATATTATTTTGCCCTTCACTTAATTGTATTACTGTTGTCCATTTAGCAATATTTCCTTTTAGTTGCTTTATTTTCTCTCCATTAATGTAAATGTTTAATGCTTTAATATCAGTAGCTGTATGGGTAGTTTTTGCTTCTATATAAAGTGTTTCGTTGTTAGTATTAAATTTAATTGTATTTCTGTTTGTAATAATTAATGGTTGAAGTAAGGTAATATTAGGAATAGCTTCATTATTAAAATATCCTGCTTTATTTAATCTTCGTTTAAGAGCCTTTTTATACATATTTAATAATTCAGGGTCTGTCATGCCTATTTGTTCTAAAACTTTATCTGGTCTGTTTAGTTGTAAATCTAATTGAGAAAAAGAATAGGTTTCAAAATCTTTTGCAAAGTGAAGTTCATTAATAAGTGCTGCTGGAATTGTGTAATAATTTTCTTGAGTAAGTAAAGCAAATCCTTTTTCATTTTTATTGCTTAAAGGTGCAATGGTTAATATTGGCTTTTTGCTTTCGTAGTTGATAACTTTTATAAATCCATCTTCTCCAATAGTATAAACCCAAGAGTGTTGGTTAGTAAATATTATTTCATCTATTGTGCCACTATGTTCAGTATTTTCATATATCAACTCATCTGTAGAACGTTTTCTTACTTGTAGCGTCCCATTAAAAAAACCTATAGCATATAGGTCTTTTGAAGGGTGTATGGCAAGTGATGAAATAAGTGTATCATAAACATTTCTGATGGTGGTTTTTTTTGTTTCAATATCATATACATAAATAGCTTGCATTCTTTCTCTTGTAAATAGTTGATTTGAATTTTTAGGAACTTCTTTATAATCATCAAACCAAATTTCTTTGCTATTGGGTGTTATATAAATTTCATTATACCCATACATTGCAGTATCTTTCAAATATGTCCATTTTTTTGTATCAAAATCATATATCCTTATTACATCTGTAGGTAATATTAATCTTTTAGAATCAGGGGTAAAATATATTTTTCTGGCGAAGTAGGTTTCAGGCATCTTATACATCATTTTTTGCTGATAATCTTTTCCAGAAAAAACAAATAAATTATTTAAGTTAATAAAAGCAATTTTTGCTTTGTCGTTAGATATGGTAGCATAATGAATATTTTCTTTTGCTATAGATATTGAGTGATGTATATAACCTGTATAAATATTTTTTATTTGAAGTGTATAAATAAATTCACCAGACTTGTAATCATATTCTTCTGGTAAAGTACAAAGCACTATTGAGTCTGTTATCCAGTTAAAAAGGGCATAATCAAATTTTACGTCATTAAATTGTGTACCTGTTTTTAAATCAAGAATGTTAGTAGTTTTTTGAAATGAAGTATTGAAAAATGAAATCAAATCTTCTTTTGGAGAAATACGCATATTTTTATTTTCTCGTAGTTTTCCTGTTAGTGATGTGAATATAGCACCAGTATTAACATCTATAATTTCTGGATACTTACCTGAAATTACTATTGCAACATCGTTATTTTCAGTAGCAAATTTTAAAATGCTGGAAGTATAAATATATTTCCAGTTATTATTCATCCATTCTTTTTTATGAAGATTATATAAATATTGTGTTTTATAAAGAGGTACAAGTAGTATTTCTTCATTATTGCTTAAAGCCATTTTTGGAGGAGAATAGGTAGTTACAGAATGTACACTATCAGATTTGATAAAGTCTGTTTTGTTCAGCTTACTATTAATTACATGAATAGTAGCATTTTCATCTAATACATAAAAAGTATTTTGCTTTTTATTACATATCAAGTTTACAGCATCTGCCGAAGAAATTGTTTGTGATAATGCTACTACTTTACCTGAAGTATCTAATTGAGTAATGGATAATTTATTATCATGATAATTAGTAGTAATAAAATTTTGAATACTATCGGTAAAAGAAAATTTACTGTTGTAAGAGTTTAATGTAAAATGATGTGCTTTCTTTCTTTGAACTAAATCAATAATGGTTATTGAATTAAATGCACGAACAGCAATTCTATGATAAATTTTATCAACAATTATTTCATCTAATGTTTTGTAAGAAACACTGCCCCAACTGTTTTTTTCTGCAAAAGATAAAGTATATAACTCCTCGCCATTTGCAGCATTATGAACTCTTAGCGTAGCATCTTTATTATATTCATAAGTTATAAAAACAACTTCATTTCCATTGTTACATAACACTGCATCTCTGATGTTGAATGAACTGGATATTTTTCTTAGCTGTTTTCTGCTAAATGTATTCCATAATATAATTTCTTTTTCATTTGCAGTCATTAATAGATGATTGCTGTAGTTAATATGGCAATACTTTATATTACTACTATGACTACCTTGTAAAACTGGTGCTATATTCTGAGCAGAACTTTTTACTACTATACAATATGCAAAGCTAAAAAATAGTAAGTATTTTTTCATGTCTGAATAAAGATAAACATATCAATCATAAATTGTACTATTTAGCAATTAATATATTTTCTACTTTTTCTTAATAGTAAATCCACAGCTTAAAATTCCCACTTCATCTACTTTCATATTGCTGATAGAAGAACGTGTAGCACGTTGGTCATTGCTGTCTTTAAACAAATCATCAATAACACTTTCCATAGATTTCATTTGAGTATTAGCACTACGAGTTTTTGTTCTATTTACCACAGTTCTTAAATCCATAGGAATTTTGCTAACTATTATTTTAAAAATTTCTTTTCCTTCTGGAGTACCTTCATCTACTTCTATTTCGCCAATAGGAATGGTTTGTCCAGGTTGTATTACAAAATCTTGTGGCTCACTTGTTTCATCTGGCAACAAAACTTTCATATCATTATCTGGCATAATGTCTATAATTGTATAATAATAATCAGACTTTCCTTTATTGGTAATTCTTATTTCAAAAACATCATGCTCCGACATAATAATTTCATTAGGATTAGAGGAAGGTATTTTAGGTACTAACTCTACTGTTACATCTTTTGCCAATGCACCACCATCGGGTAAGTTTCTTAAATATTTTACCCTCATATTTCTTTTAATACCATTTAATAAATATTTACAATCATCTACAGTAAGGCTGTCTTTAATGGTTCTTGAAAAACGCACATCATCGCCTTTGCCTAATAAACTTACTACATAAGAGCCTTTATCGTCTTTGCTTATATCAACAGTAAAATCTGGGTTATTGCCAATAGATAAATATTGAAATGGTTTAATGTAAGAACTAAAACTTGCTACTGCGGCATTGGCAATTTTACTATTCTTATCATTATTTTGAATTAATAATTCAGCAGAAAAATCTCCTGCACTTGCTGCATCTATTTTAGCCTCATAAGCCACACTTTTTTTCAGCGGTTTATTGCTTCTGCAAATACTTTGAAAAGTACTAACAGATGTTACTACAGCTTCTGCATAAACTTCACTACTACCTACAGGATAAATTTTTACTGTTGTGCCTTTATAAATATTGTTTAACTGACCAACACTGATAACAAAAGTGGTATCATTAAATTTATTAGATGCATTATTAAATTTTTGGTCTACAGCTATAATAGTTGGTTTAGGAATATATTTTCCTCCAAAAACTTCTAAATCTATATCACCTTCAACCATTGGAATTTGGTTAGGAATATCGCCTTGAATAATGGCTTTCATTTTATGAAATAAAACTCTGTAAGAACTTTCTGCTGGCAATTCTGAAATTGATTTTGCAAAAGCATAGCTTAATGAACCTACACCATTATTATTATTATCTTTCATTTCATAATTTGGCTGATTAGGGCTACTGGCACTAAATACAATCATATTACCCATGCCACCAGTAAAACCTTCTAATAATCCTTGTTCAGGTTGTTTGTTTAAATCAATTCTAATATTTGGTTTGTAAGAAGGGTCGGTAAGAAAAGGTTTTTCCATACCACGTTTAATACCTGCATCTCTTGTAGCTGTACCAGAGTGGCAAGCATCTACCAATACCACCAAACTTCCTTTAGGTCCTATTTTCTTTCTTATTTTATTTAATTTTTCTCCTAATAAATCATCTCTAAAATGATTTTCTCCTTTATAAGCTACAGGGTCCCATGCTGCTGGTGCATCTGAAGGTATTAATGCTTCATCATAACCATCTAATTCATCACCATTATCATCTTGTATTTGTTGTCCATGCCCAGAAAATTGAAAATATACAATATCGCCTTCTTGCACTTTATTGTATAAATCGTCTAAGGCTTTTATCATACCAGCTTTAGTGGCATCTTTATTTATTAGTGTATCAATGTCATTAGCAGCAAAACCTACTTTCATCAAAGCATCTTTTACATACTTTACATCATTCATACTACTTAAATTTCGCCAACCAGGGGCAGCAGAATAATCTGAAATAGCAATAATTAAAGCAACTTTTCTTTGTGTAGGAGGAAAAACTGCTGCTATAAAACCAAGTGCTACTACTAAAAAAATAAAAATACGTTTCATACCATTTTTGTTTAGATGTTTAATAGATGCAATTTTTATGCAAATTCAATAAAGCAAATATCATGCTGCAATGTAGCTTTTACATTTTATTTAATTTTTGCGGCTATTGGGTATTTTAAAAAATAAGAAAGATTTTAAACATTTTTTTATCATTTCTCATTAGAGTTTAGAATAAAACAATGAACTTGTTTAGACTTTTAATTTTTTACGAATTGTGAATAAAAAACGCTGTCAGCTTGAGCCTGTCGAAGGCGAGGTTAAAAAAATATGCTTCAATTAATTGGCTTCGGCATGTTTCGACAAGCTCAACATGACAAAACCAGACAGCTTTCACTTTTTTTAGCTTCGTGTATATTAAATTGATAAAAGTCTAAACAAGTTCAATATTAGTCTATTCAATATTTGAACCTACTTGTAACTATTTTCTTTTCAAATTCGTAAAAAATAATGTTATAAACAATTATTTTTTAATTAACCTTTGCCACAATGTAAACAACACTATATTTGCAATAGTTGTTTATGCAACCATTATTTATTTTTTAAATCAACAAACAGGTATATGAAAATTTTAGTTTGTGTAAGTAAAACACCAGATACAACTGCAAAAGTTGCTTTTAAAGATAGCAATACTAAATATGATGATGCAGGTGTACAATGGATTATTAATCCTTATGATGAATGGTATTCTTTGGTTCGTGCCATTGAATTAAAAGAAAAAGATGCTGCTACTGTTATTCATTTAGTTACTGTAGGCACAGCAGATGCAGATACTGTTATTCGTAAAGCGTTGGCATTAGGAGGCGATGAAGCTATTCGTATTAATGCGGATAGCCACGATAGTTTTTACATTGCTTCTCAAATAGCTTATATAGCTAAAGAAGGCGGTTATGATTTAATTTTTACAGGAAAAGAAACTATTGATTATAATGGTTCTTCTATAGGTGGTATGGTAGCTGAGTTATTAGATATGCCTTATGCTTCTTTAGTATTAAAATTTGATTTGAATGGCAATACTGCTACTACAACAAGGGAAATTGAAGGAGGTGAAGAAGTAAGTGAAGTAAATCTTCCTTTGGTAGTAAGTTCTCAACAAGGAATGGCAGAACCAAGAATCCCTAATATGAGAGGTATAATGGCTGCTCGTAGTAAACCATTAAAAGTGGTTGAACCTATTGCAGTAGATGCTTTAACATCTATTGTAAGTTTTGAATTACCCCAAGCAAAAGCTGGTGTAAAATTGGTAGATGCTGATAATGTAGCTGAATTAGTAAGATTATTACACGAAGAAGCTAAAGTAATCTAATGTGCTAATTAGCTAATTTGGATAATGTGATAATTGGTTTGAAACCACAAACCACAAACTATTAAACTTTAAAAAATATGTCAGTTTTAATATTCATAGACCAAGCCGATGGTCATATAAAAAAATCAAGTTTTGAAACATTAACTTATGGTGCAGATGTAGCCAAACAATTAGGCACTACTGCCGAAGCATTGTTATTAGGTACAAGTACAGAAGATATTGCAACTTTGGGCAAATATGGTATTTCAAAAGTATATCATATAGCCAATGATAGTTTAAACAATTTAGATGCTCAAGTATATACTCAGGTAATTGCAGATGCTGTTACACAAGCCAATGCATCTGTAGTTATTTTTTCTCATAATCAAACAGGAAAAGCTGTTGCAGCAAGAGTAGCTACAAAATTAAAAGCTGGTTTAGTAGCAGGTGCTTGTGCATTGCCAGATACAAGCAATGGATTTGTAGTAAAGAAAACAGTATTTAGTGGAAAAGCCTTTGCTAATGTAAGTATCAGTTCTGCTGTAAAAGTAATTTCTGTAAATCCTAATAGTCATACTACTATTATAGGAGATGGTGTAGCAGAAGTGGCATCTTTAAACATTACTGTACCAACTCCTAAAGTAAAAGTAATAGCAGTAAATAAAACAAGTGGCGATATTCCTTTAACAGAAGCAGATATTGTAGTAAGTGGTGGTCGTGGATTAAAGGGGCCAGAAAATTGGGGCATTATTATAGACCTTGCAAAAGCATTAGGAGCAGCTACAGCTTGTAGCAGACCAGTAAGTGATTCTGATTGGAGACCACATCATGAACATGTTGGTCAAACTGGTATTCAGGTAGCACCAAATTTATACATTGCTGTTGGCATTAGTGGAGCTATTCAGCATTTAGCGGGTGTAAATAGAAGTAAAATAATTGTCGTAATTAATAAAGACCCCGAAGCACCTTTCTTTAAAGCAGCAGATTATGGTATAGTAGGCGATGCTTTTGAAGTATTACCTAAACTTACCGAAGAAATTAAAAAATTTAAAGCAGGAGCATAAGGGAAGTTGTTAGCAAAAAACAATTCTAATAAATCTTGTTTAGATTTTGTGTAAACCTATTGTAGGACAAGATTAAAAATATCCCTCCTTTGGATGGGCAGTTTAAATTGTCAGTCTGACGGACCCGTCTGACTGATGATGAACGTTGTCAGTCTGAGCCTGTAGAAGACGATGAATTTAGGCATTCTACTCAATCGCTTTCGACAAGCTCAGTATGACAAAAACTGACAATTTTATTTTTTATAATAATTGTAAAAATACCCCTTCTTTGGAGGAGCAGGTGTGGTTAAAATTATCAGTCTGACGGTTCCGTCTGACTGATGAACGTTGTCAGTCTGAGCTTGTCTAAGACGATGAATTTAAGCACCCTACTCAATCGCTTTCGACAGGCTCAAGCTGACATCTTGAGTTTTGGTAGTACAAATATTTTTGTAACCTATTACGTTTCTTGTTACATTTGTACATGATTGTAAACATTCGCCACAAAGGACTTAAATTGTTTTACGAAAGAGGAGATGTGTCAAAATTACCGCCGAAACATGTAAGTAAAATAAGACTGATACTAACACGTTTGGAAGCTGCAACCAATCTGTCTATAATGCAAGTACCAGGTTATTTTCTGCACCAGCTTACAGGAGAATGGAGAGGATTTTGGTCGGTAAGAGTTGATAAAAATTATCGTATTGTATTCAGGTTTGTTGGCGAAAATGTTTGTGATGTTGATTATATTGATTACCACTAAAATTTAAAATTAATTAATATGGCTATGTTTAATCCTGCTCACCCGGGCGAACTTATTAGAGAAACTATTGAAGCCTTGCGTGAAAAAACGGGCAAATCTTTAACTTATGAAGAAGTGGCTAACGGATTGGCTACTACCCGAAAAACATTGTCGGCAATTATTAACGGCAAACAAAGTGTTTCTCCCGAAATGGCTGTAAAATTAGCCGTTGCATTTAAAAATACCACTCCCGAATTTTGGCTTTCGGTTCAAAATAATTATGACCTTGCCAAAGCTAAAAAAGTTGTAAGAACAAGTGGCATAAAAGTATTTTGGAAGTCTGCGGCAGCTTTGTAAATAGAATTGATTTAAACTTTTTTAGACCCAATACAAGAAATAGAGAACTAATTAAATTGCCTTCTACATCCTTCGTAAAACTCAAGCTGACATTTATTTTTTTTGTTGGGTATAAAAGTGGGGGAAAAGGTTTAATGTAAGCAAGAATGGGAAGGATTTTTGTATAGTTGTTATTCCTTTGTACATTTGGTTCAATAAATTATTTACTTATGGCACGAATAGCAGGTGTAAAAACAACAAAAAATGCAAGTGGAAAACTGACACATGTAACTATTGATGTACGCAAACATCCTCAAGCTATTGGTACACTCAAAGAAATGGGTTTATTAAATAAAACTCAATTTGAAAAAGAATGTGAAGAAGCCATAAGTTTAGAAGAAGGGCGTAAGCAATTACATGATTTTATAAACACGCTTGCATGGAAGAAGTAATTATCTTACCATGAGTAATTAATAAAATTAAAAAGATAACAGCCATTTTATTTGAAGAAAATTATTTTTCTTATAAAGTAGACGCTATTGCTTATACTGATGCAATTGTTGATTTTATGTACACACTTCCTCAACAAAAAATAAAATCAACCCTAATAAAAACTTATGGTGCTTATTATTGCCAATACAAGCCTAACAAGCACACTACTTGGTACATTACTTTTGATACAAATGACAAAATATGGCTTATCAAAAATATTTTTAACAACCATACCAAAGATTATCCACGTTATATAGGAAATTTTGAAAATTAGGTAAGAGAGAGAAAAACATTTTACAGCAAAGCATAACTCTTTATACAACAATTTTTCTTTAACTACTATTATGTTCAAACACACTATTTATCATTCATTAAAAGAAAGGTACTGTAAAAAACACAATATTAACAGCTATTTGAGGCTATAATAAAAAATACAAAGCATTTTGTTTATTAATAATCAGTTAGTTATGAAGGTTCGGTAAAAAAATAGTTTATTTTCTTTGGAAAATTAAATGATTTGCTCCTACCTTCGCACTCCTTTAAAAAAAAGGATATTATAGAACCAGTGGGATAGCATTGGTTTTCATTTAAAAAAAGTTATAATGAGTAAATTACATTTCACTACCAAACATGCAAATGCGGCTACCGTAAAACACAATTGGTATGTTGTGGACGGTACTAATCAAACCGTAGGGCGTATGTGCAGCAGAATTGCAGCCATTCTTAGAGGCAAAAACAAAGCCTACTATACCCCTCACGTAGATTGTGGAGATTATATCATAGTAATTAATTGTGATAAAGTAAAATTCACAGGAAATAAATTACAGGACAAAATTTATGATTCATTTTCAGGTTATCCTGGAGGACGTAAAGAAGAAAATGCAATAGATTTATTAAAACGCCGTCCAGAAGTAATTATTGAAAGAGCTGTAAAAGGAATGTTGCCTAAAAATCGTTTAGGAAGAAAGATGTACAAAAAATTATTTGTATATACAGGTTCTTCTCATCCACATACAGCACAACAGCCTAAAGAATTAAAATTCTAATCACACAATCATTAAAATCATTCCAATCATAATAAAAAATGGAAAAACAAAAAAATGCAATTGGTCGTCGTAAAGAAGCTGTAACACGTGTGTTTATCAGCAAAGGCGATGGAAAAATTACTGTTAATAGTAAAGATTATAAAAGTTATTTCCCCTTAGCTTATTTACAAAATCAGGTTGAGTCTCCTATCAAAGCTGTAGAACTTGAAGGCAAATTTGATATTGTAGTTAATGCACAAGGTGGAGGTTTAAAAGGACAAGCAGAAGCAATAAAATTAGGTATTGCAAGAGCATTATTAGAAGTTAATGCAGAGCTACGCCCTATTTTAAAAGCTAATGGTTATTTAAAAAGAGACCCTCGTGGTGTAGAGCGTAAAAAGTTTGGTTTAAAGAAAGCCAGAAAGAGTTTTCAGTTCAGCAAACGTTAATCAATTATTATTAATGATACATGTTGAACGATATATTTTCAACATGCAAAATTCAACATATTAAATTATAGAAATGGAAAATAATACTTCACTTCAACAACAGCTTTTAGAAGCAGGCGTACACTTTGGACATTTAAAAAAGAAGTGGAATCCTAAAATGTTGCCTTATATTTTTGCAGAAAAAAAAGGTATTCATATTATAGACCTTAACAAAACTGTTGACCATTTACAAGAAGCAGCAGCAGCATTAAAACAAATTGCCAAAAGTGGTAAAAAAATAATGTTTGTAGCTACCAAAAAACAAGCTAAAGAAATAGTTAGCGAATGTGCTAAACGTGTAAATATGCCTTATGCCACAGAACGTTGGTTAGGTGGTATGCTTACAAACTTTAATACAGTTCGTAAAAGTGTTAAGAAAATGCAGAGCATTGATAAAATGCTTAATGATGGTAGTGCAGAAAGTTTAACTAAAAAAGAACGTTTAACACTGAGTCGTGATAAAGAAAAAATGGAAAAAGTATTAGGAGGTATAGCACAACTTAGTCGTTTGCCTGCAGCACTTTTTATTGTAGATATTGGTGTAGAACATATTGCTTTAGCAGAAGCAAAACGTTTAGGTATTTCAACATTTGGTGTAGTAGATACTAATTGCGACCCTAATAAAGTAGATTTTTCTATTCCTGCAAATGATGATGCTACAAAATCTATAGCCATTATTGCTAATTTCATAACAGCAGCTATTGCTGAAGGTTTGGTAGAACGCCAAGCAAGTAAAGATGAAGATGAAGCACATCAACATGATGATAATAACGAAAATGAAGCTAAAGCTCGCCGTTTAGAACAAGAAGCTCAAGCAGAAGGTGGTGGTCGTGGTCGTCGTGGTGGTGGAAAAGGTAATTCTACAGAAGGTGGTGGTATTACTAAACGTAGAGTTCCAAGCACTCGTCGTCCAGCAACAAAATAATCTATCAGTTAAAATAATAAACGTTAATTGGTTGATTATTTGCATAATCAGCCAATCGTTTTTATTAGCATACATCTTCTAAAAATTTATGTAGAAAATAATACAAACTATATTAATTATATTTTGTATCTACCATTTTAATAATTCACAATTTAATAGATAATAAAAAAGAAAATATTATGAGTACAACAACAGCAATTACAGCAGCAGATATAAACAAACTTCGTCAAGCAACAGGTGCAGGTATGATGGATTGCAGAAAAGCTTTGACAGAAACAGGTGGCGATTTTGAAGCTGCTATTGATTGGTTACGCAAACAAGGACAAAAAATTGCAGCAAAACGTAGCGACCGTGAAGCAAAAGAAGGGGTAGTTATTGCACAAACTACTACAGATAATAAAATAGGTTTTATTGTGTGCGTAAGTTGCGAAACAGATTTTGTTTCTAAAAATGCAGACTTTGTAGCATTTGTTCAAAGCATTGCTAACGCTGCAGTAAGTAATGATGTAAAAACAATAGAAGCATTAAATGAAGTAACTATAAATGGTGCTAAAGTGAGTGATATGGTGAATGATAAATTAGCTTCTATTGGTGAAAAAATTGGTATTGTAAAATTTGAAAGAATTGAAGCTCCTTATGTAGCATCTTATATTCATGGTGCTTATCGTTTGGGTGTTTTAGTAGCTTTAAGTACAGAGGCTGCTGAAGCAGGTAAAGATGTAGCTATGCAAATAGCAGCACTAAACCCTGTAGCTGTAGATGCTAATAGTGTTCCTACAGAAGTAGTAGAAAGAGAAAGAAATATAGTGATTGAAACAATGAAAAGCGACCCTAAAATGGTTGGTAAAGCAGATGATATGATTGCTAAAATTGCAGAAGGAAAATTAAATGCTTTCTTTAAAGAGCAAACTTTATTAGCTCAGCCTTTTGTAAAAGATGGTAGCAAATCTGTAGCAGATTATTTGGCTTCAGTAAGTAAAGATTTACAAGTATTAAACTTTAAAAGAGTTGCTTTAGGCTAATTCTTCTATATAATTACTTTTTATTCCAAAACCCATCTGCTGAAAGATGGGTTTTTTGCTATACTTTTTATTAGATAATTTTTAGTAATCAATATTTAATTGATAAATTTGTATTTACTACAAACCCGAACTATCGTGCTACTGAAAAGTAGTAAGGAAAGTCTGGACAACATAGAGCAATTTACCAGTGAATAGCTGGTTATGCAAAAGCATAAAGACAGTGCCACAGAAAATAACTACCTCAAACTATTGAGGAAAAGGTGAAAACGTAAGGTAAGAGCTTACGATATTTTGCAGTAATGTAAGATATGGGTAAACCTTAAATGTTGCAATGCCACGTATAGAAACGCTTGAGGGCTGCTCGTCCAAGTTTCAGGGTAGGCAGCAATAGATTGTGATAGTAATATTACAACAAGATAAATGATAGTTTAGAAACAGAATCCGGCTTATGAGGTTTGTAGTAATGTAAAAAACAGGCATTAGCCTGTTTTTTACATGTAAAGAAGTAATATTTTGTATGTACCATTATCAAAAAGAAATTATAAACACAATTTTAATCTTGTGTGATTACTTCTTTTGATTTTGCATAATTCATTATTGCATTAATGGTAGCATTTCTGGGAGATGTAAGATGCAATTTATCTAATTGTTTTATTGTACGACTAAGTACATTTAATTTATCTTGCAATTCCCAGTCTTCTTGTAAAGCCTCTTCAATAGCAAGCGTTACATCTTTGGGAGTTTCATTGTACAAGTATTGTACAAGAACTTCTTGTTTAAATTTTTCCATAAAAAAAATAGTAGTAGTTTTTAAATCCGTTTTTTTCCGAAACAACACTATTTAAACGCCGAACAAAAATAAATATTGCTTAAAAGGGCATTAAATCATTATTAATCTTCTACAAGAAAGATGTCTTCTCCGTCCTTTTTGAGCATATAATGCTCTCTGGCAAATTTTTCTAAAGCTGCTGGATTAGTTTGAAAATCAATGAGTTCTCTTTTTGAATTATCAATTTCTTTCATATAATAGGCATTTTTACTCTGTAATTCCCTCAATTCTTTTCTCTTTTCAAGCGTAGAAAAAAAATCTTTTTGGTCAAAGAAAAGCATCCAAACAATAAAAAAACTGATAGATAGAATGTATTTATTGGCTAAAAAAAGAGATATTTTTTTCATAAGTAAAAGTGTTTGTATAATAATAAGGCTAAAAGTATAAACTTATTATAAGTGTACAATTTGGTAAATATACACATCTGTTAGTTTATATTTTTTTCAAATAAACATATTATTGCATTTACTATATAAATTGCAGGTTTTTAAATTCGCTATTATGAGAAAAATGTTACTTATCATTTGTTGTATAAGTTTATTTGTATGTATATCAATTATTAGTAAAGCACAAACAGATACTTCAGATTTTGTGTATGATACTTTTTTCTTAGCCAAGAAAAAGGGCATTTTTGGAAAAATAGGTAAAAGCATTTCTGCCGACCCACCAAAGCCAGAAGTAACCAGAACAGGAACTATTAAAAATGATTTACCTTTTAATAAATATAAGGGCTATACTATTCGTCATATTTATGTAAAGCAACTTGATTTTACACAAAATATAAATGATAGCTCAATTTCTAAAAGAAATTTAGGTATAAGAATAGCCGATGCTTTGCATAAACAAACAAGAGAAAAATATATTCGTTATAATTTATTTTTTGATGAAGGAGATAAACTTATTCCTTATTTATTGGCAGATAATGAAAGATATTTAAGAGATATAGACTACATACAAGATGCTCGTTTGCAAATAGTGCCTATAGATAATAATACAGTAGATGTTATGGTAATTTCTAAAGATGTTTTTTCTTTAGGAGGAAATGTAGATGCAGGAGGATTGGATAATTTTAATATAGAACTGAAAGATGAAAATCTTTTTGGGCATGCTCAAAAATTTTCTTTAAAAATGCTGTATGATGATAGCAGAAATCCTACAATTGGTTATGGGGCTGAATATTTAAAAAGAAATATGGGTGGTAGTTTTTTAGATTGGACTACAGGTTTTAGAACTTTTAATAATGCTTTTAATAGTTGGCGAAAAGAAGAAACTGTTTTTTATACAAGAGTAGATAGACCTTTGGTAAGCCCTTATCTTCCTTTTACAGGTAGTGCAGAATTGTCTTATAGACAAACTGCTAATGCTTACCTCACAGATTCATTATACAAGTCGGATTATAAGTATCGTTATGTTGAATTTGATGTTTGGGCTGGTTATAATTTAGGTGCTAAAAGGTATTTAAAAACAAATACCCAAAGCCGTATTAGAAAGTTTATTTCATTAAGAGCATTTCATAAAAAATTTCAAGAAGTACCTGGTTTGTATAAAAATAATTACAGTTTTATTTATCAAAATATAACAGGTGTATTGGGTGCAGTAACTATTTTTAAACAAAATTTTTATAAAACAAACTTCATTTATGGTTTTGGAAGAAATGAAGATGTGCCAGAAGGTTTTAGTTTTTCAGCTATTGCAGGATGGACAAATAGGCAAGGAGTTAGCAGCCCTTATTATGGAATAGATTTTAATAGAAATTATTTTAATCGTAAGGGCAATTATTATAATTATACATTTAGATTAGGAGGTTATTTATACAATGGACAATTTTATGATACAGATGTGTTGTTGAATTTAGAATACTTTAGTCATTTAAAACATATAGGTGGGCTTTGGTACACACGTTATTTTTTAAATGCTGGTATTACTCATCAAATACGCCCTTCATTAAATCAACCATTATTTTTATCAAGTCCATTTGGTTTGCAAGAAATTGATAATGGAACTGTAGCTGCACAAACACGTTTTACTTTAAAAAATGAATTAACTATTTATAATAAATGGAAGTTATTAGGCTTTAGGTTTGCAGGTTTTGTATTTGGCAATGGTTCATTACTTACACCAAGGAAAGCTAAGTTTACTAAAAGTGATTTTTATAGCAGTTTTGGAACAGGTTTGCGTACACGCAATGAAAGTTTAATTTTTGGAACATTAGAACTAAGAGCAAGTTATTTTCCAAGAATTAATTTTGGTATGAACCATTTTAAAATTGATATAAATACTGATATACGTTTTAAATACAATAGTACTTTTATTAAACGCCCAGATTTTGTTTCTGCTAATTAGTAAATGGTTATTTACACATTGAATCTAAAGTGCATGATGTCTCCATCTTGCACTAAGTATTCTTTGCCTTCTATTCTTAAACGACCATTATCTCTACAAGCAGCTTCACTACCATATTTTACAAAATCATCAAAAGCTATTACTTCTGCTTTGATAAAACCTTTTTCAAAATCTGTATGTATAACACTGGCAGCTTGTGGTGCTTTCCAACCATTATGAATTGTCCATGCTCTTACTTCTTGCACACCAGCAGTAAAGTAAGTGCTTAGGTTTAATAGCTTATAAGTAGTTTGAATTAGTCTGTGCAAGGCTGGTTCTTTCATGCCATATTCTTCCATAAACATTTGTCTATCTTCTTCAGCTTCCATTTCGGCTATTTGTGCTTCAATATTGTTGCACATGACAATTACTTCAGCTCCTTCATTTTGTATATTTTGTTTTAAGGCTTCAGAAAATTGATTACCTGTGTGCATACTTGCTTCTTCTACATTGGCTACATACAAAACAGGCTTTTCTGTCAATAAAAATAAATCTGCAATAGCTACTCTATCTTCTTTTGTTAACCCTAAACTTCTAATACTTTTACCTTGCTCTAAATGATTTTTACATTGTTGTAAAATATCAAATTCTACTTTTAATTTAGCATCTACTCTTGCTTGTTTTTCTACACGTTGCATTTTTTTTTCTACACTATCCAAATCTTTTAATTGCAATTCTGTATCTATAATTTCTTTATCACTTATAGGGTTTATAACACCTTCTTCTCTCAATACATTTTCATCTTCAAAGCATCTTATAACATGTATAATAGCATCTACTTCTCTAATATTGGCTAAAAATTTATTACCCAATCCTTCTCCTTTACTTGCACCTTTTACCAGCCCTGCTATATCTACTATTTCTAATTGTGTGGGTACAATTCTATTAGGCTTTACTAATGCTGATAATTTATTTAAACGTTCATCTGGCACATCTACCAATCCTGTATTAGGCTCTATGGTACAAAATCTGTAATTACTTGCTTGGGCTTTGGCACTATTGCTTACAGCATTAAATAAAGTACTTTTTCCTACATTGGGTAAGCCTACAATTCCTGCTTTTAATGACATGTGTGTTTATTTGAAAACTTTAAAAACTATTGTATAAAATGGCTGCAAATGTAGTGTTGTATCAGTGTATTTCAAATTTTGAAAGTAAGACACATTGTTTTATTGTTTTTGCCAAATGCTGATAATGTCTATAATGGTGGTATAAGTATTTTTAAGACATTGTTGTAAAGTGGTTTTATCTGCCCAAATTATTTTTTCAATATCTTCTTCTGTTTGAGGTATAAATGAAGGGTTTCCTTGTACACTCATTGCATACCACCATGTTTCTTTAATAACATTTTTTTTTGTCCAGGTATCAAAATATTCATGGTATGTTTTGCCAATAAAATTTTTTAATTCAATATTTTGTAAACCAGTTTCTTCTTTTACTTCTCTTACAGCACAGGTTTCTATACTTTCACCTTCATCTAATTTTCCTTTGGGCAAATCCCATTTATTTCTTCTAAAAATTAATAGTAATTCATTTTTATCATTAACTACTAAACCACCTGCTGCTATAATAATATTTTTTTTCATTGTACTATGAATAGAGTAATGCAATCTACAATAAAAATTTGTTTCTGAATAGTATCTTTGCTGTATGACAAAAGAAAAATCTGTTGCAGAAAAATTATTACAAATTCAAGCAATAAAATTAAGCCCTCAAAATCCATTTACTTGGGCAAGTGGTTGGAAAAGCCCTATTTATTGTGATAATAGAAAAGTTTTATCTTTTCCTTTTATAAGAGATTTTATAAAAAGTGAAATGTGCAATGTAATTTTTGAACAATTTGAAGATGCAGAAATATTGGCTGGTGTTGCTACTGCTGGTATAGCTTGGGGAGCAATGGCTGCAGACCAGTTAAAGCTGCCTTATGTATATGTTCGTCCAAAACCAAAAGAACATGGTTTGGGCAACCAGATAGAAGGGTTTTATGAACAAGGACAAAAAGTATTGGTAATAGAAGATTTAATATCTACAGGAAAAAGCAGTTTGCAGGTGGTAGATGTATTAAAAAATGCAGGATTGCAAGTTATAGGTATGGTATCTATTTTTACTTACCAGTTTCCTGAAGCGACCAAAGCTTTTGAAGATGCAGGCATACCATATATTTCTTTAACCAATTATACCAACTTAATAGAAACCGCTTTGGAAAAACAAATAGTATCTTCCGATATGCAGGCAATATTAATGGAGTGGAGAAATTGTCCTGCTACGTGGGGTAATGTTTAATGCTCTGCGAAACTTATAGTTTCGCAGTTTTGTTCTGTCGCTTGCAGCGACAAATAATATAGTTGCCAAAGGCAATTTTTAATTAATGGTGTATATAGCATAAATTGCAACATTATACAACCTAACATAATTCTAAAAAAATGTCCAATTTAAATATCATTTTAGCTACATCTTCTAAAGGAAAAAAGTTACTGGACACGACTGTTTAGACTTAATTAAACAAAAAAACAAAAAAGAGTTATCTCAATTTATATTTGACAGGCTTTATGGAAGATACTTGAAAATTTTTGATTTTAATTCAAGAGATTTTAACTTACATTATAAAACTGGTTTTACCATACTTACAAATTGTTGTCTTTTAATTGAAACATATGTTTCATTCCGTGTCAAAAAATATAGAAGCACAAAACGTACTAGCAGAGAATGTTTTGCTTATTTTTTCACTTCTGAAAAACGATTTTTTGACTTATCTACAGGTGGTTTGCCTAATGATTTTTATGACAATGTGCGTTGTGGGATTTTGCACAATGGCGAAACGAGAAATGGTTGGACAATTACTAGAAATAAGAATAAACCATATTTTGAACCAATAACAAAAACAATAAATGCAACAAAATTTGCAAATCGCCTAAAGCAGGTTTTAAGAGAATATCAAAACTCTTTAGATAATTCAGACTTTGATACTGACGATATTTGGATAAACTTTACAAACAGATTAACCGATTTAATATCAAAATCATAATAAATTATGGCATCTTATTTTTATTCTGTAAACGACAAAAAAAATGGACCGTTTACATTTGAAGAACTAAAAAAAGAGAATATACAAAGAACTACGCTTATTTGGAAAGAGGGGTTGACAAGTTGGGTTTCTGCTGAAAATTTAGATGAATTCAAAGATTATTTTAAGGAAGTTCCACCTGCTATTCCAATCGCACAAGATAAATTGATTAATAAAAAGATTGCGAGTGAAGTTATTACCATTGAAAAGACATTGATATATTCTGTATTAATTGGAATTATAGCACTTGTATATTTAACCCTTTGAAATTTGATGGCGAAAAGTACAGGAATATTGAACCAATAAAATTAAGTGATATTCAGCGTGATTTTAATAATAATACTCCTTCATATTATCCATATTGGTGGGTTGATGGATTTTTTGATTATACTGACGGTAAAATTACTTTTAATTCTACAAAACCACATGAGTGTTATAGGGAAAGAAAAAGTTACCTCATAGCTAAAACATTTAAGTATGGATTTTATGCTTTTTTAATTTCATTTTTAGGTACGCTATTATATAGGTATGGTACAAAGACACAAAAATGGGTTAATGAAAATGCAAAATAAGCTACTTCTTTCTGCCTTTATTGATGTTCTGTAACTTATACATATTGAATTTTAGCTGATTTTACCAACCATTTTTAACCACATTGCCTGAAAAAGTCATAAAAATAATTAAAATACAATCAAATTTAAACGAAGTACCTTCTACCCAAACTGCTGATTTTTTAATTGCATGTACAGCAATGGCTAACAATATAACATTAGTAACCAACAATGAAAAGCATTTTGCGAGATATACAAAACTAAAATCATTTTTCTATAAAATTTCCTTATAGATATTTTTATAGCAATTATCGTTTAGAGAAATACTTGTTTTTTACGGTTATCAGCATTTCTGAAATGTCTTCAGATATTTTAAACTTTACAATACAGAAACTAAATAATGAAACAAACAAAACACTTCTTACTATGCTGTCTATATATATATTTGAAATGGTAGGAATACAATAAACCAATATAAAACTGATAGCACTTAACACTAAGAGGAGGAATGTTTTTTGGGTAAAAGGTTGCATTTTAAACAGCTTCCATATATATACAAATCTAATCATGTTAAAAAAACTAAGTGCAATTAAATTAGCATAAGCTGCACCAATAACACCATTGCTTTTAATTAAAAAATAGTTTAATGGTATAGCACACACAATAAACAGCATATTGGTAATAAAATCTACTTTCCAATATTTAGATAAGAGTAAAATTTGAGAATTTAATCCTGCACCCAAATCAAGAATTTTTGCTATACCAAGTATAAGCATTATTTCTTTTACAGGAGTATATGTTGGTCCTAAAAAACTAACCATATTATCTGCACTCAAATAGGTAATTCCAAAAATGAGTAAGCCAATGAGTAATAAGTTTAAAGATGTTTTTTGATAAAGCATTAAAATTTTAGCCTTGTTTTTCTCTTTCCATGCTTCAGAAATAACAGGTATGCTAATGGCAGTAATGCTTCTTAATGGTACATCCATTAGTGTAACTATATAAGTAGGAATAATAAAAATAGCGGCATCTGCAAGTCCATTAGCTGATTGGCTTGCTATAATAATTGTATCAATAATTCTTGATAATACATTTAAAACATTTCCTGAAAATATAAAAAAACCAAAAGAAAACATTTTACGCCAAAGCCTTTTTGTAACAGAGCTAATAGAAAAAACAATTTTAAAATGGTTACTTTTTTTAATTGACCATAGCAATAACAATATAGAAGGCAAATAAGATAAAGAGAATAAAGTAAAAAACTGTTCTATATCTATTATTTTTAAAAAATACAATGCTATGGCAACTGTTACAGAAATTCTTAAAATAAGTTCTTTAGCAATATTGGTTGTAATGGTTTTTTTCAGTGTCCATAAATAACTTTCTAATAAGTAAAAAATAGTGATAGATATTGTTAATGGATATAATAAATTATAATGAGCAGTAAAAAGAGGGGAACGTGCATGATATTTTCTAATAATAAAATCTTTAAAAATGATAGAGAATCCAATAAAAAGTAAACAACCAATAATACACAATGTAATAGTTAAAAAAGATAAATCATTTTTTTTAGGTGGTAAATAAGCATTGTAAAAAGGGAAAAATTTTAATGTTATTGGTAGCGAACCAAAAGTGCTAAATGTAGCATAGAGTAAAGCTATATCTAATAATAATCTGGTTAGTCCAAATTCTTCAGGTGTAAAAAAACGAGGAAATAGTAATAATACATTTAATGCACCAATACCAAAACCAATATATATAAATATAGATGAGTAAATACTTTGTTTGCGTACAATGCCCATTATTAAATAATAGAAGTGTATTTCGAAAGTAAGAAGATATTATGTACAAGACGAAATGATTTTTTGCAAAACCTATTGTAAAAAGCAGGTATTAACTTTTTCTTCTGTTTAATTCTCTTTTTAAAAGGGCTAATTCTCTGTTGGTTTGTTTGCTCAATGAAGAGTTTTCTTGTGCCCTTCTCATTAAGTATGGAATAACATCTTTAATAGGTCCAAAAGGTAAATACTTACTTACATTACAACCTTCTTTAGCAAGGTTAAATGAAATATTATCTCTCATACCATACAACTGAGAAAAATGAATATGCTCATGGTTTAGAGGTATTTGTCTATTTACCAATATATCAAAAGCTTTTAAATTACTTTCTTCGTTATGGCTTGCTATAATAGTGTGTATGGTATTAATATTATCAATGCAATATTCAACTGCTGCATCAAAATCAATATCAGTATGTTCTTTACTTTTTTGAATAGGGCAAGGATAGTGTTTATTAGTAGCTCTGGCACGTTCTTTTTCCATGTATGCACCACGAACCAATTTTACACCTAATTGAAAGTTTTGTTGTGTAGCAATTTTATGAGATAGTTTTAAAAACTCTAATCTGTCGTGTCTGTATAATTGAATGGTATTAAAAACTACTGCTTTTTCTTTATTAAACACTGCCATCATTTCCATAGCAAGTCTATCTATAGGGTCTTGAATCCAGCTTTCTTCGGCATCAATTAATACACCAATATTTTTTTCAGCAGCAGAAGCACAAATTGCATATATTCTATCTTTTACTCTTTCCCATTCTTGGGTTTCTGCTTCATTATCATGTATGCCACTTCTTAATCTTGGTGCTTCATCTAATGTATTCAATAATCCAAATCTTGCAATACCTGTAACTTTTACACTAATAAAAGGAATATTTTGTTGAGATGCTGCATAATTAATAGCATGTATAAATTCTTCAGTTGCTTGGTCAAAATTTACTTCTCCTTGTTTACCTTCAACACCATAGTCTAATATAATATTCACTCCATGTTGTCCTAATAATGTACAAATGGGTTTAGTATCTTCTAATGTTTCTCCCCCTACAAATTGTTTAAAAATGGTATTGCGTACAATTTTATTAATAAAAGGTAATCTTCCTTTAATTAATAAAGGTGTTATTTTAGTACTAATAGGGACAAAAAAAGGGTAGCTCATTGTACTATATAAAAACTTAGCTTTTTTAAGTTCTTTATCAGATTTATAAGCAAATGCGTTTTCTGTATTATCAAAAGAAACAGTAGCCATACTATTTAATGTAATTACAGCAAATATCGGTGGCTCAAAGTAAATTTTGAAATTTAACTTGTTCAGCCATGTGGATAGTAAAAGGGAATGTGCTTAAAAGCAACAAATACTGTCAGCCTGAGTTTATAGAAGATGATGTATTTAGTTATCTATTCCTTATGTTGGGTATTCAGTTTTGGCACTTGGGCTAATATCTAAATTACTAAACTGACCAGCCAAAAATTTATAGTAGGCTGTAATAGCAATCATTGCAGCATTGTCTGTACAATATTCAAATTTTGGCATATAAGTTTTCCAGCCAAAGCGTTGTCCATTTTCTATTAAAGCAGTTCTTAAAGCACTATTAGCACTTACACCACCTGCTAAACAAACTTGTTGAATGCCTGTTAGCTGCGTTGCTTTTTTTATTTTTTTAATTAAAATATTGACAATGGTATATTGTATAGAAGCACACAAATCGTGTATATTTTTTTCAATAAATTCTTCTGTTTGTTTTTGTAAAAAATATAGAACAGAAGTTTTTAAACCACTAAAAGAAAAATTCAGATTGGGTATATTAGGCTCTGCAAATTTGAATGTTGTAGGATTTCCAAGTTGTGCATATTTATCTATCAATGGACCACCAGGGTAAGGCAATCCTAACAGTTTTGCAGTTTTATCAAAAGCCTCACCTGCTGCATCATCTATTGTTTCTCCAATTACTTCTTGTTCTAAAGGGGCATTTACTTTAACAATTTGTGTATGCCCACCACTTACTGTTAAACACAAAAAAGGAAATGTTGGTTTTGTATCATCAATTAAATTGGCTAATACATGTGCCTGCATGTGATGAACAGCTATTAATGGTTTGTTTAATGCCAATACAATAGATTTAGCAAATTGTGCACCTACCAAAAGGCTTCCTATTAAACCAGGGGACTGTGTAAATGCTACTGCACTAATATCATTAAGTGTAAAAGGAATATTACTTTTTGCAATAGCTTCTTTTATAGCCACATCAACAACAGGAATAATATTTTGAATATGAGAACGACTGGCTAATTCTGGTACAACACCACCATATTGTTGATGAATAGTTTGATTGGCAACAATGTTTGATAAAATTTTTCCATCTACACAAATGGATGCAGATGTATCATCACAAGAAGATTCTATTGCAAGAATAATAATTGACAAAATATTGTTTGATGTTTTTTTGAGTTTGCAAAAATACTAAATCAACAGAATATTATTTTGACCTTATAGCAACTACTGGGTTCATTTTTGCTGCAATAGAAGCTGGAATAATACCAGATAAAACACCTAACACTACACAAATATTAAATGCTAATAAAATAATATTAGGAGCTATAAAAATGGGAAATGGTAAAACACTACTAATAAATAAAGTTAAAAGCCAAACCATTAATAAGCCTATTAATCCACCTACTACACATAAAAATGCACTCTCTAATAAAAATTCAGTAAGTATAGTACGACTTTTAGCACCCAATGCTTTTTTTAAACCTATTTGACTGGTACGTTCTCTTACTGTAACAAACATAATATTGGCTACACCAAATGCACCAACAATTAAACTAAGACCTGCAATAGCCCAACCACCAATAGTTACTTGACTAAAAAATGCTTTTAAAGGGTCGGCAGTAGCAGAAATATCGTTTAGTGCAAAATTATTTTCTTCTGTAGGCGATACTTTTCTAATGGTTCTTAAAATACTTGTCAATTCATCTTTTACATCTTCAACTGCATAAGATTCATTGGCTTTGGCAATAATAAAACCACCAGCATATTTTTCATCAGCTACTTGTTTACAAAATAAATGTGGTACAATTATTTTATCATCAAATTGCCAACCATCTATTGAAGAGCCTTGTTCTTTTAATGTACCTACAATAATACCTTTCTTCTTTCCTATACTTATTAATTTTCCTACTGCATATTCTGCACTTCCAAATAAATCTGTAGCTACTGTATATCCTATTACAACTGAGTTTGTACCTCTTTCAAATTCTGCACTACTTAAATATCTTCCATACTCAACTTCTACGGATAATATTTTATCAAAATCTTCTGTTACACCAGCCCATTGTATATTGTTTACTTCTACATTACCATAACTTACATTAGAAGTGTAGAACATAGAATATGCTACATTAGATACTAATTTACTTCGTTTCTTCAACTCTTTTCCTTCAAACGATGTAAGCTCTGGTCTTTTTTGATATTTCCACCATGGTGTATTTTCATCATGTGGACCCCAAGGTATTTTTTGAATGTAAATAGTATTTCTTCCTAACTTTTCTATATTAGATTTTATATAATGCTCTAAACTTGAAATAGTTGCTAATACACCTATAATACAAAATATACCAATAGCAATACCAAACAATGATAACAAGGTTCGTAACTTATGTACTTTTAGTTCTAGCATTGCCATTCTAAAACTATTCCATAATATTTTTAATAACTTGAACATTGGCTTCAAAAATAGTAGATATTTGGTTTTGAATATTGAAAGAATAATGAATTATGATAAATGGTTAATTTAATACGAATTTGATTTCTACAATAGACCATTCTTTTTTCGTATTTCCGTACAAACGGAAGTAAACAATTGCCGAGTTGTTCCGAGAAATTAGGAATTTAGACCAATGAAATTGGTCTATTACAAATATGCTTTCGGTATAAACTGTTTATTTTGCAATAATAGATATGCCTAAAGCTAAAAAAAATATTGATAAACAAAAAAAAATTAAGCTGAAAATAACTTTCTGGATTAAGTATCATACTGTTTTTGGAGAGCAAATATTTTTAACATCCGAACATTCATTTTGTAAGCATAAACCTATTCCATTACAATATTTTAATGAAGATTTTTGGTGTATTACACTTCCTTTTGTAGAAGATGATATAGTTAATGAAACCATTGCTTATTACTATTATGTTACCAAAAATGAAACAATAATAGCTGTAGATAATAAGCATGATAAAACTTTTAATCCATCTAAATACAAAAGTTCTGTTCAAATAGTAGATTCATGGAATAATAGTTATGATGCTGAAAATATTTTTTTTACAAAACCATTTAAAGATTTTTTACTAAAAAATAATGCCCCTCAATTAAGCAACAAACCTGCTAAAAAATATACACACACATTTAAAGTAAAAGCACCACTACTACAAAAAAATCAAACACTTTGCATAGTAGGAAATATAGATGAATTAAATAATTGGAATATTGAAAAGCCTTTGCTATTACAAAAAGATGCTGAAAATATGTATTATACTGTTCAGGTTAATATACAAGCATCTACTACTATGATAGAATATAAATATGGTGTGTATGATACTGTAAAAAAAACATTCATTCATTACGAAGAAGGCAAAAACAGGGTTTTATATGATGCTACTATCAACTCTAAAAATGTATTTATCAATGATGGCTTTGCTGTTTTACCTTCTATTACATGGAAAGGTGCTGGTGTGGCAATCCCTGTATTTAGCATAAGAACAAACAATAGTTTTGGTGTAGGAGAATTTTTAGACATTCAATTATTAGCAGATTGGGCAGAACAAACTGACATAAAATTAATACAATTACTGCCTATTAATGATACTACTGTAACACACAGTTGGCAAGACTCTTACCCTTATGCTGCTATTTCTGCTTTTGCATTACATCCTATTTATTTGAATATTGAAACGTTGCTTACAGATGCCACTAAAAAGTTACAGTTAAAATATAAGACAGAAAAAAATAAACTGAATAAGCATACAACATTACAATATGAAACTGTTGTAAAAGCTAAGTGGAAATATATTCAACAAATATATACTACGCAAAGAGATACACTTTTTTCTTCTACTGAGTATAAAAATTTCTTTCATCAAAATAAACATTGGTTAATACCTTATGCTGCTTTTTGTTATTTAAGAGATGAATATGGAACAGCTAATTTTTATGAATGGATTTTGTACAAAAAGTATAAAGAAGAAGACATTATTGCACTAACAAAAGAAAATACTGCTGCTTATTATGATATAGCTATTCATTATTTTGTACAATACCACTTACACAAACAATTAAAACAAGCGGTAAATTATGCTCATAAAAAAAGTGTAGTATTAAAAGGCGATTTGCCCATAGGCGTTCATAAATATAGTGCAGAGGTTTGGCAGCAACCTCATTTGTTTAATGAACACTTACAAGCTGGAGCACCACCAGATGCTTTTGCTGTAAAAGGTCAGAATTGGGGATTTCCTACTTACAACTGGGAAAAAATGAAAGCAACTAATTTTTATTGGTGGCAACAAAGGCTTGTACAAATGAATGAATATTTTGATGCTTTTAGAATAGACCATATTTTAGGTTTCTTTCGTATTTGGAGTATTCCTGCTCATGCTATAGAAGGTATTATGGGTTATTTTGTTCCTGCTTTGCCTATTCGTAAAAATGAATTGATAGAAAAAGGACTACATAATAACCTGAAACGATTTACAAAACCTTTTATTACAGATGCAATTTTACAAGCATTATTTGGCGTTAATAAAACATTTGTTATAGAAAATTATGTACAAAAAAATGATGATAATACTTATTCGCTAAAAGAAACTTATGCTACTCAAATACAAGTAGAGAAAGCATTTGAAGCATTGCCCAAAAATGAATTGAACAATAAAATTAAGTTAGGCTTATTTGATATTATCAGCAATGTTATATTATTTGAAATAGATAATTCAAAAGGAGAGGCATTTCATTTCAGGTTTGATATGGGTACAACTTTTTCTTATCAGCAATTAGATGAACATACACAGCAACAGTTGAAAGAGTTGTACATTGATTATTTTTTTCACAGACAAAATGAATTATGGAAAAGCGAAGCATACCAAAAATTGCCTATTCTGAAAGAACTAACTAATATGATGATATGTGGCGAAGATTTAGGGTTAGTGCCAAATGTAGTGCCAGAAGTAATGAAAACCTTAGCTATTGCAAGTTTAGAAGTACAAAGAATGCCCAAAACTTTTGATAAAAAATTTTCTTACCCGAATGATGCACCTTATATAAGTGTAGTAACACCAGCTACACACGATATGAGTACTATAAGAGGATGGTGGAAAGAAGATAAAAATATAACACAAACATTTTTCAATTCTGTATTACTACAAAAAGGAAAAGCACCAGAAAATTGTGAAGCATGGATTAACAAAGCTATTATAGAACAGCATTTATATTCATCTGCTATATGGAGTATTTTTCAGTTGCAAGATTTATTAGGAGCAGATGAGGATATAAGAAGAGAAAATGTTGATGAAGAAAGAATCAATATTCCAGCAAACCCTTATCATCATTGGTGTTATAGAATGCACATTACTGTAGAAACATTAATTGAACAAAAGCAATTTAACACAGCATTAAAAAAAATAATTCAGCTTAGTGGCAGATAAATTACTGATAGAGTAAATTCTTTTGAAAAAAAATTAGCTTGTTTTATTTATTTTTATGCTTATTTAGCAACGATTGAATGTTTTTACATAAAACCTTTTAGCTAACTTTTGCAATCAATATTTAATTTACGTGCATGAAAAGAATCAGAAAATATTATCAGTGGACAACATCTATACCCTTATTAGCATGTATATTATATTTCTCAGGATATTTAGATAACAATATTTTGTTACAAATTGTAGCAGGTATATTATTGGTTATTTGCGTAATGTCGGCAGTGCATCATTCAGAAATTGTGGCTCATAGAGTAGGAGAGCCTTATGGTACTATTATTTTAGCAGTATCTATTACCATTATAGAGGTTGCCATTATTGTATCATTAATGCTTACAGGAGGAGAGCAGTATGCCTCTTTTGCAAGAGATACTGTTTATGCAGCAGTAATGCTTTTATTGAATGGTATTGTTGGGTTAAGTTTGTTTATAGGAGGAAGAAAATTTCATACACAAACCTTTTCACCTCACTCGGTAAAAATTTCTTTAATTTCTTTAATTTCTATTGTAGCATTTACAATGATATTGCCTTCTTTTACTACCGGTGAGCCTGGTCCTTATTATACAGAAGCACAAATATTGTTTGAAGTTTTTGCTTGTATTGCTATTTACTCTGCATTTATTTCAGCACAAACTATGAGGCATAGAGAGTATTTTATTGTTGATGAAGATAAATCGGCACAAGAAAATAAAGCCAACACTATTTCAAATCTATCATTGGTCATCAGTTTAATTTTTCTTTTAATTAGTTTATTAATAGTTGTTTTATTAGCAAAAAATCTTTCTCTCCCATTAGAACTGGTTATTCTTAATTATGGATTACCTAAAAGTTTGGTAGGAATTATTATAGCAGCTATTATTTTATTGCCAGAAGGTATTGCTGCTATTAGTGCAGCAAGAAATAATAGGCTACAAACCAGTCTGAACTTAGCTTTAGGCTCTGCTATTGCCAGTATTGGACTTACCATTCCAACAGTTTCTATAGTTAGCTATTTTTATGATTTTCCTGTTGTATTAGGGCTTGATATTTTATCAATTATTCTTTTAGTTATTTCTATTTTTACTGTTATGCTTTCATTAATTGGAGGAAGAAGTAATTCAGTATATGGCGTTGTTTTATTAGTCAATTTGATTGCTTATATTTTTCTAACCATTAATCCATAAATATTTTTTAAACACCAATACTTTTTTATAACAAAGTATTCAATAAAAATAAAATGACAAACAAAGAAATTTATCAGTGTGCACCAAAGTATTACCATTATTATTTTGATTTAGTTGAAACAAATGATTTATTATCTGAATTGAAAAAAACTACATTACTAACCGAAAAAATTTTTGCATTAATTACTCCAGAAAAAGAAAATTTTTCTTATGCTGCAAACAAATGGACTACCAAAGAAGTCTTAAAACATATTATTGATTGTGAAAGAATTTTTGCATATAGAGCATTGCGATTTTCAAGATTTGATAATACAGAACTTGCAGGCTTTGATGAAAATAAATATATTGACAACATTAAAACTGCTGAACAAAATTTATTAGACTTACAAGATGAATATTTAACTGTTAGAAAATCTACCATCCTTCTATTTAAAAATATGACCAATGAAATGTTAGACTTTAAAGGAATAGCCAACAAAAGTAGCCTTACTGCAAGGACTATTGGCTTTATGATTATAGGACACAATTTGCATCATAATAATTTTATACAATCAACATATTTAAGTTAAGCATAGCTTCAACATTTCCTGTGCTTCAAAAATGTTTATAAAAGAAAATTTTCTTTTGCTTTTGAGGTATAGTTTTGCAACTTCAATTATTTTATTTATGACAGAAAAATGGGAAAGTGTAGCCGTTTTTTGTGGCAGCAAAGCAGGCAATAATCCTTTATTTATTCAACATGCAAAAGAGTTGGGTATATTATTAGCACAGCACAATATAACTATGGTATATGGTGGTGGCAAAGTAGGTATTATGGGAGCAATAGCAGATACTATGATGGAAAATAATGGCTCTGTAGTTGGTATAATACCTGAGTTACTAATAGAGTGGGAGCAACAACATTTAGGCATAACAAAACTGCATGTAGTGAAAGATATGCACATTCGTAAAAAGATGATGTATGAGTTAAGCGATGCTGCAATTGTGTTGCCTGGTGGTTATGGAACAATGGATGAATTGTTTGAAGTAACTACATGGAATAATTTGAAAATTCATGAAAAGAAAATAATTATTTTAAACACAGCAGGATTTTACAATCATTTAATTGCACATATAAATACAATGTTAGAACAAGGATTTTTATATGATAATTGGCAACAGCGAATAGTAGTTGTAGAAAATCCTCAAGCTATTTTTTCTTCTTAGAAGAGTGTAAATACCAATTAAAGCCACTTCTAATAATGGGTATAGCTTCATTATAACTATTACGATAAGGAGAGTAATATTCTTTTCCTAAATCCATCATCAATACTGTAAAAAAATTAAAATTGCCAACTACTCTTTGTCCATAACCAACACCTACTAAAAAGCTACTGGCTTTTACTTTTTGAGATATGACAGGAGCACCAGATAGGTCTAAATTTTTTTGTGTATATTTTATAGAATTAAATTCTGGTTGTGCTTGAATAAAGAAATTAGCTATAGGATATATTCTAACAAAAGCACCAGCACCTAAATTAAGTGCTGTTTGTCTATAACGATATACACCCTGACTAAAACGCATAGAAGAATAAATAGTATTAAATACTATACCAGCATCAATCCATTCTGCAAGTGTATAACCAACTTCAGGATTAGCACCAATGATAAAAGTATTGCCTCCTCCATAACCACTACTTGTACCAAAGCCTAAAGAAATACTACCCCCTATAAAAATATTATCTTTTCTGAAACCTAATCCTTTTTCTTCTTCATTTTCTCTTTGGGCATTGGCTACAAAAAATAAAACTAAAGTAGTGCAAGTACATAATATTTTTTTCATCAAACTATCAGTTTATGCAACAAATATACATTTAAACTACATCAAAAATTTTTCCTGCATTTAGAATATTGTTAGGGTCAAATATCTTTTTTATAGAACGCATTAACCGAAGGTTAGTGCTGTCAAAAACAATATCCATATATGGTTTTTGTATTAAACCTATACCATGTTCTGCACTTACAGTACCACCTAAACTTTTTACCAATTTGAATAATTCTCTTAAAATATTTGTCATCTCTTCATTACCATGACTATTTTTAATAGTTGGATGATTAATTCTCACATGAATATTGCCATCTCCTGCATGACCATAACATACAGCTTTAAAATGATATTTTTCTCCCAATGCTTTTACGCCTTTTATAAGTTGTGGCAATAATGCTCTTGGCACTACTGTATCTTCTTCAATAGTATAACCTTCAAGTTTTACAGCTTCTGCTGCTCTTCTTCTTAATTTCCATAATGCTTCTTTTTGATAATTATCATCTGCAAAAAATATTTCTCCAATATCATATTGTGTCATCAACTCTGCAATAGCTTCCATTTCTTTCATCATTACATCTACATCATTACCATCAATTTCTATAATTAAATGTGCAGCTATATCATCTGTTACAGGTACAGTATGGTTTTCAAGCATTTTGCTCACTATTTTTAAAGCATCAATTTCTACAAACTCTAAAGCACTTGGCACAAAACCTGCTTTGAAAATAATACTTACAGCTTCGCTTGCTTGTTCTAAATTTTTAAATGGTACTAACATGAGTAAATCATGTTTGGGTAGAGGAATTAACCTTAATACAATTTTTGTAACAATACCTAATGTGCCTTCACTGCCAACTATTAATTGTGTTAGGTTATAACCAGTAGCATTTTTCAATACATTGGCACTCGTCCAAATAATTTCTCCAGTTGGTAAAACAACTTCTAAGTTTAGCACATAATCTTTTACCACACCATATTTTACAGCTCTTGGTCCACCACTATTTTCAGCAATATTGCCACCAATAAAACAACTTCCTTTGCTGCTTGGGTCTGGTGGATAATACAAGTTTTTTTCTTTTACAGCATTCATTAAAACTTCTGTAATAACACCAGGTTCTGTAATAACTTGCAAATTATTTTCATCAATTTCTATAATGCTGTTCATGCGTTCTGTGCTTAATAATACACCACCTAAGTGTGGCAATGCACCACCACTTACACCTGTACCTGCACCTCTTGGTGTTACAGGAATTAAATGTGTATTACATAATTGCATAATAGCAGCAATTTCTGCTGTAGTTCTTGGTTTTACTACTACTTCGGGAAAATAATGTAGTTTTTCTGTTTGGTCAGATGCGTAGTAATGTAAAGATTCATCATCTAACAAAACATAATTGCTGCCAACAATATTTTTCAGAATGTCTATATGTTCTTTGTTCAATGTTGCCATGTATATAAATGCTTACAGCAAATGTAAGTGTTTGAACATTTGTAAAGAAAGAACTATTATACTCTTGAAATAAATAGGAAAATATTTTTCCTGATTTACCCATAGCTAAGAAAATGTATATAGCTATTATGTAACTTCGTAACTTATGTCAATTATTTTAGCCTCACAATCGCCCAGAAGAAAACAATTATTAGAATGGGCAGAAATAGATTTTGAAGTGATAGTAGCCCCAACAGAAGAAACTTATCCTGATAATCTTTCTTTAGAAGAAATTCCTATATACATTGCAAAACAAAAGGCTTTGGCAGTAGAGCAAAAAACGGGGAAAGAAAAAATAATTGTAGCTGCTGATACTGTTGTTGTTCTAAATAATAAAATTATTGGAAAGCCAAAAAACAGAGAAGATGCTATAAAAATTTTATCTGATTTATCAGGTAATGAACATTGTGTGATTACTGGAGTGGTTATTTTATCTGCTAATAAACAAATTGCTTTTGCAGATACTACTTATGTGCAATTTCATGCTTTAACACAAGAGCAAATTATTTTTTATGTGGACAAATACAAGCCTTACGATAAAGCTGGTGCTTATGCCATACAAGAGTGGATTGGTGTAATAGGTATTCAATCTATACAAGGAGATTTTTATAATGTAATGGGTTTGCCTGTAAGTAAAGTAGTACAAGCATTAAATTCTCTTAAATAAAACTTGAACTTTTGATATAAGTTGTTTAACTTTCAGTATCATTTTATCAATATGATAATTACTGAAAAATTATTACACTTTATTTGGCAGTTTCAATACTTTAATAAAACTGCTCTCACTACTACCAATGGCGAGCAATTAACTATTATTAAAACAGGTACATTAAATACTAATCAAGGTCCTGATTTTTTACATGCTTCTGTAAAAATAAATAATGTAACATTGGTTGGTAATATTGAAATACATATCAATGCTTCAGACTGGTTAAAACACCAACACCAAAAAGATAAAAACTATGATAATGTTATTCTGCATATAGTTTGGAAAAATGATAAACCTTTGTTTGTAAACAATCAGTTACTGCCTACACTTGAATTACAAAATTTAGTAGCCAAAATTTTGTTAGACAGATATAATAATTTAATGCAGACAAAAGACACTATTCCTTGTCAAAAATTTCTTCCTGCATTAAGTGAAATTGCTTGGCTACCTTGGAAAGAAAGATTAGCAGCAGAAAGGTTAGAATCAAAATCGTTAAGAATTTTATTTTTATTACAAGAAAGTAACCATCATTGGGAAGAAGTTTTTTGGTGGTTAATTGCAGCCAACTTTGGAATAAAAATTAATGTAAGTTGTTTTGAAGAAATGGCTAAAACAATTACTGTCAAAATTTTGGCAAAACATAAAAACAATATTCATCAATTAGAAGCATTGTTATTAGGACAAGCCAATTTATTGAACAATACTTTTACAGATGATTATGCTAAAAATCTGCAAAAAGAATATCAGTTTTTACAACACAAATACAAGCTACAAACAGTAACAGAAAATGTACAATTTTTAAGAATGAGACCAGCTAATTTCCCTACCATAAGATTAGCACAATTAGCTATGTTGATACAAAATAGCAGCCATTTATTTTCTATAATAAAAGAAGTAAAAACAGTAAAAGAAGTAAGGGAAATGTTGTCTGTTACAGCCAGTGAATATTGGAACAATCATTATATTTTAGCAGAAGAAACATCTACACATCCAAAACAATTAGGCAATCAGATGATTGATAATATTATCATTAATACAATAGTGCCAATACTTTTTGCTTATGGATTGTATAACAAAGATGAAGTGTATAAAGACAAAGCTATTCAATGGCTACAACAAACCCCAGCAGAAAAAAATACTGTTATTAGTAAATGGGTGAATGTTGCCATAAAAAGTAAATCTGCTTTTGACACACAAGCCTTGCTACAATTAGACAAAGTGTATTGCAAACAATTACGTTGTTTAGAATGTGCTATTGGTAATAAAGTTTTAAAAATTGTATAACTGGTTATTTACACATAAACTTTCGTGCTAAAAGTTTTATCTTGCAATCCTTAATTTTTTTATTATGAAATATTTACCATTAAATCCCAACATATTTATCAATAACCGCAAACGTTTTATAAAAGAAATGCAAAAAAATAGTATTGCAGTTATAGTAAGTAATGATGAATTTCCAAGCAATGGAGATGCTTTGCATACATTTAAACAAAACAGTGATTTGTTTTGGCTTACAGGTATAGAGCAAGAAGACAGTATGCTAATTCTTTTTCCTGATAATCCTGATGAAAAGTATAGAGAAGTATTGGTATTGGTTCGCCCAAATGAATTAAAAGAAAAATGGGATGGAAAAAGATTAAGAGCCAATGAAGCTCAAGACATTTCTGGTATTCAAACTATTGTTTGGTTAGATAGTATAGATGCTTTGTTACAAACATGGATTCATTTAACAGATAATATTTATTTAGATAGTAATGAAAATGACAGAAAAGCAAATTTGGTTCGTAGTAGAGAGTACAGATTTATTGATGAAATGAAAAGCCGTTATCCATTACACAATTATTGCAGGGCAGCAAAAATTTTTGGAAAACTTCGTGCTATCAAAACAAAAGAAGAAGTAGAAGTAATTCAAAAAGCTATTGATATTACTGAAAATACTTTTAGAAAATTATTAGGCTTTATAAAACCCGGTGTAATGGAGTATGAAATTGAGGCAGAATTAATACATAGTTTTCTGAGCCAAAGAGCCACAGGTGAAGCTTATGGAAGTATAATAGCCAGTGGAGACAGAGCAAGAACATTACATTATATAAGCAACAATCAAGAGTGTAAAGATGGAGAATTAATACTCATGGATTTTGGTGCAGCTTATGGTGGTTATAATGCAGACCTTACAAGAACTGTTCCTGTAAATGGAAAATTTACAAGAAGACAAAAAACTGTTTACAATGCTTGTTTGCATTTGCATAATTATGCAAAGAGTTTATTAAAACCTGGTATCTCCATAGTTGATTATACAGAAAAAGTAGGAGAGGAAGCAACCCAACAATTTTTGAAAATAGGATTGCTTAGAAAAAGTGATGTGAAAAATGAAGATAAAGATAATAGAGCCTATCGTAAATATTTATACCATGGCATAAGCCACCATTTAGGTATAGATGTGCATGATTTAGGCACAAGAACTGCCCCAATTCAACAAGGAATGGTATTTACTGTAGAACCTGGTATTTATATAGAAGAAGAACAAATGGGTATTAGAATAGAAAATAATCTTTGGATAACAAAAAATGGCAACATTGATTTGATGAAAAATATTCCTATAACTATAGAAGAAATTGAAGGATTGATGAAGAGAAGATAGACGACAGACCATAGACGATAGCTTATTAATGATAGACTATTATTCAAATAATTTTTTTAAAAATAGTATGATACATTATGGCTTTTAAGTTTGAAAATTTGAAAATATGGCAAGTGGCTATAGATTTGGCTGATGATATTGATAAACTTGCTTTGACTTTTCCAAAGCATGAATTATATTCGTTATCAAGTCAGATTAAAAGAGCAGCAGATTCTGTTTCATTAAATATTGTTGAAGGTTCTACAGGGCAGTCAAATGCGGAGTTTAAAAGACTTTTGAGAATATCTAATAGGTCTGCATTGGAAGTAGTTGGTTGCTTATTCTTGGCTAAAAGAAGAAACTATATTAATAATGAAGATTTTACTAAATTTTATAATCAAATAGAAACATTGGTAAAGATGATTCAGGCATTAATAAACTCTATAAACGATTAAAATATAATGGTCTTTACACTATGGACTATCGTCTGTGGTCTATGGACTATTTCCTCATTGTATGAAACAAATACCCAATATTTTTACTTTATTAAATTTACTTTTTGGCTGTATGGCTATTGTAGCTTCTGTACAAAGTGGCTTAACTATAGTGTTCAATGCAGGTGGTGAACAGTTAATAGAAATTCCTGAAAGTATTTTTATGGCTACTGTTTTTATAGCATTAGCAGCAGTCATAGATTTTTTAGATGGTTTTGTAGCAAGACTTTTTAAAGCAGAGTCTGCCATAGGTAAGCAATTAGATAGCCTTGCAGATGTAGTAAGTTTTGGTGTAGCACCAGCAATGATTGTTTACCAATTTTTACGTTTATCTTATGCTCAACAGGTAGATGGTTTAGATGTATCAGCAATTTGGTTAATACCAGCTTTTATTATTCCATGTGCAGGTGCATATAGATTAGCAAGATTTAATTTAGACACAGCACAATCAACAGGATTTAAAGGTGTGCCAATACCAGCAGTAGGTTTATTCATTGCTTCTTTTCCTTTATTATATAGATATAGTAATCAAGTTTGGATAATTGATGTATTACTGAATCAATGGTTTTGGTATGCAATTATTTTTATTGTCAGCTATTTAATGATTAGTACTTTACCTATGCTTGCTTTAAAATTTAAAGGAGTAACTTTACAAAAATTATTGCCCTTTATTATTGTATTATTAGTAAGCATAGTAAGTGCTATATTTTTTGGGTGGTTGGCTGTAACAGTTGGTTTTGCTGCTTATGTAGTAGTATCTTTACTTTTTAAACAATCAGAATAATTATAAAACAATTTTTTATGCTATACAATGTTCAGGTAAAAGTAATGCCATTAAAAGATTTATTAGACCCACAAGGAAAAGCAGTACAAAATGGATTGAGTAGTTTGGGTTTAAGTAATGTAAAAGATGTTCGTATAGGAAAACATATTACATTACAAATAGAAGCACCTAATGAAGATGCAGCAAAAACTGCTGCTGATGAAGCAGGAAAAAAATTATTAGCCAACCCTGTAATGGAATATTATGAAATAGAATTGGTCAATTAATTATTGTTTATTTTTCAAATAAAAAAATGCTTTACATTGTTCCAACTCCTATAGGTAATTTAAAAGATTTTACATATCGTGCAGTAGAAGTATTGCAAGGTGTAGATGTTATTTTATGTGAAGATACCAGAACCTCTGCAAGATTGTTAGACTATTACGAAATCAACAAACCACTTTCTCCTTATCATAGATTTAATGAACATAAAATAGTAGCTCATTTAGTAGAGCAAATGCAAGCAGGTAAAACATTTGCTCTTATAACAGATGCAGGTACACCAGGTATTAGCGACCCTGCTTTTTTATTAGTACGGGCTTGTGTTAAAGAAAATATTATAGTAGAATGTTTACCAGGTGCTACAGCTTTTGTACCAGCGTTGGTCAATAGTGCATTACCTGCCAGTAGTTTTGTATTTGAAGGATTTTTACCACCCAAAAAAGGAAGAAAAACAAAGCTGAAACAATTAGCAGAAGAAGAAAGAACCATTATTATATATGAAAGTCCTTTACGCTTAGTAAAAACTTTAGAAGAGTTAATACTGTATTTTGGTAATGATAGACAATGTTGTGTAAGCAGAGAACTTACTAAAATGTTTGAAGAAAATAAAAGAGGCACATTAAGAGAATTGGCAGATTATTTTGCTTTAAAACCAGTAAGAGGCGAAATTGTTATTGTGCTTGCAGGTAAAGATTATTAAAAGTCTGGTTGAGTTATTTGTTTTTACCACAGAGGACACAAAGTTTCCTCTCCTATGGAGGGGAGAAAGGAGTGGTTAGCACAAGCGATATGTTTTCATTCATCTCTTTTTACTACTGATAAAAAAAATAGTCAACTGCACTTAATTAAGTTTTAATATTGCTGCTTAAATTTTTGATATGAAAAAACTTTTTTTACTACTTAGCATTAGTTTATTTGCTGTTATAGCTTATGCTCAGTTAGATACAGAATCAATAGATAGAGTATTACTTAACAATAAAAAGCAATTAGGCAATGATGCTGTAATGTTAGTGTATAAAGATGATAAAGTAGTATATAAAAAGAAAACAAGTGATTATTTTGATGAAAGAGCAAGAGTATCTATTGGCAATGCAAGCTCTTGGCTTACTGCTACTTTAATTTTGCAGTATATAGAAAATGGCACTATTTCTTTAGATACAAAAATTGCAGATTATATTCCTATCTATGTTCCTTATAGTAAAAAATATATTACCATAGGTCATTGCCTTGCACATCTTACAGGAATAGAGTTTAAGAAAAATGATAATTCAAATAGCTATGCTGCAAAATTTAATACATTAGAAGAAATGGTTAATAGCTATGCAAAAAAAGAAATAAGGGCTAATACAGGAACAGAATTTTGGTATGCCAGTATGGAAATTAATATTGCTGCAAGAGTAATTGAAGTAGTTACTAAAAAAAGGTTTGAACAACTAATTAGTCAAAAAGTATTACGCCCCTTAGGAATGAAAAGTACCAGCTTTTCTCCTACCAATGGAGGTTGTGTAAATCCAGCAGCAGGTGCTGAAAGTTCTGCTAATGATTATCTAAACTTTTTGAGCATGATTGTCAATAAAGGTGTATATAAAGGGAAAAGAATTTTATCTGAAGAATCAGTAAACTTGATGTTTAATATTGCTTACACTCAAAATATGGTTAAACATATTCCAGATGCTGCTGAAACTTTTGAACATGGTTTTGGAACTTGGGTTATGGAAAAAAATATTGATGGCAAACCTGCTGTTGTTGGTGCTACTGATTTTTTAGGATTGTGGGGTATAGCAGATTTATGCAGAGGTTATGCTATGGTATTATTTCCTAAAAAAGCATTATCAGATGCTAAAAAGAGTGTGCTATATACACTAAAAGAAAAGATAGATGAACAATTACCTGATAATACGCATTGTAATTAATTTTCTTTATAGCTTTCTATCAGTTTCAAATGCTCTATTTTAAAAGGTTTCGGTATAAAATCTTTTACAAAATAAAATAAAGTTGCTTTAGAATAATCTTCAGGATTAGCAGTAGAAGATAAAATAAATACAAGTGGTGGTTGTTTGATTTGGGTTATTAATGTTTCATACTCTTGTAAAAAATCCCAACCATTCATAACAGGCATATTAATATCTAATAAAATAACTTCTGGCAAAGGTTCATTATTGTTTAATAGTGTTTGTATATATTTTATAGCTTCTTTACCATTCTCTTTTGATATAATATTGTTGGTGTAATTATTTATTTTTAAGACTCTTTCGCAAACTATTGTAGCTATTGCATCATCTTCTACTAATAATATAGAATTAAATTTTGTCATTGTGTTTTAAATAAACTTTAAATGTGGTGGTTTCTCCAATTTCACTTTCTACTTCTATTTTTCCGCCCATGGCTATTATTTGTGCTTTTACCATATATAACCCTAATCCTTTTCCTTCAGATTGTATATGAAAACGCTGATACATTCCAAAAATACGGTCTTTATATTTTTTAAGGTCTATACCAATGCCATTGTCAGTAAATGAAATTACCACCCATTCATCTATTTTTTTTGTAGAAATATGAATAACGGGTTTACGATGTTTTGAACGGTATTTTATGGCATTTGAAATAAGGTTTTGAAAAACACTTTTTAGGTATATTTTATTAGATTTAATAATATTGATTATTGAAAAATCAGTTGTTATAACTACTTCTTGTTCTTTTACTAATTTTTCAATACTTAGTATTATTTTTTGGGTAAATTCTGTAAGTTCTATTTTTTCTAATGGAGTATCTTTATTAGATTTTAGTACCAATACTTCAATTAAATCATTTAATGTATTGCTTAATTGGTTGGTAGCTTCTTCAAATTTTTCTAAAAGTGTTTCATTAAATGGGTCGTTATAATCTTGTTTGTTAAACAAGTTTAGCAAACCAATTAAATTGGCAACTGGTGCTCTTAAATTATGCGATGTAATAAATGAAAATTGTTGTAGGTCTTCATTTTTCTTAATGAGTTCTCCTGTAAGTGCTTTCTGTTTATCATTTAATTTTTTTCTTTCTGTAACATCTCTGGAGTTAATGATAATACCATTGATAGCAGGGTCTTCTGATAAATTTGTTGCTACAGTCTCAATCCATCTATATTGTCCTGCTGCATTTAAAAATCTAAATGGTCCAAAAAATGTTTGATTGGTGTTTTGCTGCACCATTTCATTAAATTGATTTAAAATTACTCCTTTATCGTTAGGGTGTATATAATTAAAAATATTTCTTCCTATATCTTTTTCAGGGTCATTCCCTAACACATTTTCTACAGTTGGGCTTGAGTATTGTACTATTCCTTCTTTTGAAAGAATTGAAATCATATCTGCACCACTTTGTACTAATTTTTTAAATCTTTGTTCTGATAATAAAACTTGTGTTTCTGCATTTTTACGATTGCTAATATCTGTAATCATAAAAATTAAACCATTGATAAGAGGGTTGTGAAAAAGATTTTTAATTTTTGCAGAAACCCAAACATAATTGCCTGATTTATGCAATATCAATGTATCTAAGTTAATTTCATTATCAAACTTTTCCGATACTGCTCTAATATGCTGAATATGTTCATCATTATTACTATCATGTATAATGTCCATATATCTTCTACCAACCAATTCTTCTGGATGATAACCTAATACTTTAAAAACAACAGGCGATGCTTCTGTTATAACATAATTGTTATTGCAAATAATCATTGCATCAAAAGATTCTTGAATAATTGTTCTGTTTCTTTCTTCACTTTCTTTAAGTTGTAATTCTGCTTTTTTCTTTTCTGTAATATCTGTTGAAGTAATAAATACACCTACTATTTCATTTTCGCTAAATAATGGTCTGAATGAGTGGCGATATAAGTGCAAAACGTTTTTTGCATCAACAAAAGAAGTTTCATTTTCTCCTTCTAATCCCTCAAAAACTTTTTCAAATAAATTAATGGTACTTTCTATTTCTTGTTCTTTTATAAGGCTTAGTAATGAAACACCAGATTGTAATTCATCAATAAAAAAATATGGAGAGTGTTCTTGTGCTGCTCTATTATATGTTACTATTCTAAGTCTGCTATTAACTACAATAAATGATTCTTTTGTATTGTTTAATAATAAGCTCATGCGTTGTTCTGCCATTGCAAGAGCTTTCTCTGCTACTTTTTTATTTTGAATATTTCTATAATTCATTACAATAGCACCAATCTCTGGAATATGAGAAAGATTTCTACCAGCAATTTCTATATAAATCCATTCTTTATGCTTATTTCTTACCCTCATTTCTGTAGTATGCGTAATATTGGATGAATCTAAAATTTGTTGTAGCCATTTAGAAATAATAATCTTATCGTCTGGATGTACAAGATTAAAAAAATAATTATTTAATAATTCTGAAGAATCATAACCCAATACATTTTTTACAGAATCTGAAATGTAAGTAATTTTCAATTCATCGTTGGTTAGCTGAAAAGCATCTGTTGCATTGGTTACAAGTGCTTTAAATAATTTTTCACTTCGTTGAATTTCATTAGCAACTATATATCTTTTCGTAACATCAAAAAAACCTAAAGCTATAGCCGTAATTTTTCCTTCCTTATCAGGTAAAGGATGTACTTCTATATCAAAATATTTTTCTGTATCGCTTTGAATTTTATGGCAAAACTTTTTAACATTAGATGTTACAAAACTTTCTTGTATATGCTCAATTAAAAAATGTAAAAGTGTTCCTTGAATAGAAGGTATATACATAGTACCTTCATCTGGTACAGAAAAAGCATATTGCTGATGAAAAGCAATATAATTTTTATTAAGCATAATTATTCTATACTGATGATTCAGTACTAAATAAGCATCATTAGTACCAGCTAAAAAAGCTGCTATAAGAGAGTCATAAGAAAATGTATTTGTGCTATTCATACTATTGGAGAATGGGTAAAATATTTCCCAAATTAATTATTTAATTTACTTACAAGCATTAAAATTAAATAAAACAATTTTGTTTTTAAAGAAAAAAATAAAGTAATGTAGTTTTATACGAATTTGATTTTTACAATAGACCTCTCTTTTTTCGTATTTCTGTACAAACGGAAGTAAACAATTTCCGATGCTATAGTTGTTTAAACCAATGAAATTGCTCTATTACAAATATGCTTTCGGTATAATTTCTATAAAACAATTAAATTGCCAGAAAAATAATACTATGGCAGGATTCATTATTTGCCCAAAATGTCATACTGAATTTGAACCTACTGATGCTTTCAGAGAAGAAATTCAGCGTGAATTAAGAGATAAAGCAAAAGAATGGCAGGATAAAAAAGAAAAAGAGTTTTTGCAAAAAGAACAGACTTGGCAACAGCAAATGTTGGATAAAGAAAAAGAAACAACAGAAAAACATATTGAAGAAAAACAAAAACTTCAACAAGAACTACAAGAAAGGTTACAAAAAACGATTGCTGCCGATTTTGAAAATAAGTTAAAGCTAATGCAACAGACTATTAGCGATAATGAAGAAAAATTAAAAACTGCAAGACAAAAAGAATTAGAGATTTTGCAATTACAAAAAAGTTTGCAAGAAAAAGAAGAAGAAATGGAAATAACTGTTCAAAAACAGTTGTTGGTAGAAAGAGAAAAAATGAAATTGCAAATTCAAAAAGAAGAGCAAGAAAAAATTGACCTAAGAGATGAAAAGCATAAATTAGAAATGAAGGAAAAAGATAAATTTATAGAAGACCAAAAGAAATTGATTGAAGAAATGAAACGTAAGGCAGAACAAGGAAGTATGCAATTACAAGGAGAGGTGCAGGAATTGTTATTAGAAGAATTATTAAAAAATAGTTTTCCTTTTGATACTATACAAGATGTTCCTAAAGGAGTAAGGGGAGCTGATTGCATACAAACAGTAAAAAGCCAACTTGGATTTGAAGCAGGAAAAATAATTTTTGAAAGTAAACGCACCAAAGATTTTCAACATGATTGGATAGAGAAATTGAAAAAAGATATGCGTCAATTAGGTGCTGATGTTGCTGTTATTGTTACACAAACATATCCAAAAGATATGGAAAAATTTGGTGAGAAAGATGGTGTGTATATCTGCTCTTTTTCTGAAGTAAAGAGTGTAGTATTATTGTTAAGACATGCTTTAATCAAAATAAATGATGCTAAAAAAAGTCAAGAGAATAAAGGTGATAAAATGGTGATGCTGTATGACTATCTTACAAGCAATGAATTTACTGAGCAATGGAAAGCCATAAGAGAAGGATTTATGTCTATGAAAGCATCTATTAACAAAGAAAGAGATGCTATGGAAAAGCTATGGAAGGCTCGTGAAAAACAATTAGAAAAAGTGTTATTAAATGCTGCTCATATTCATGGCTCTATTGAAGGTATTGCAGGTGCAGATACTATTAATTTAAGTTTAGATTATGATGATAAATTATTAGCAGAAGAGTAGGGGCTATTCATCTTCTTTTAGCTTGTATATTTCTTTGATATTTCTACCAAAGCCATCAAAGTCTAATCCAAAGCCTAAAACAAATTTGTTAGGTATTGTAAAGCAAACATAATGTACTGGTACATCAAATTTTCTTGGCTCTGGTTTATCTAATAAAACAGCAATTTTTAAAGAAGCAGGATGTTGATTATATAATTGTGGTAAAAAAGAATGTAAGGTTTTTCCTGTGTCAATAATATCTTCTAAAATAATAACATGCCTATCAGTTATATCAGTATCTAAACCTATTGCTGTGATAACGTGTCCTGTACTTTTTGTTCCTTTATAAGAGGCTAACTTAATAAAACTTATTTCAGCTTCTATGGCTAACTCTTTAAACAATGCTGCTGCAAACATGAATGAACCATTTAAAATAGCAATAAACAAAGGCTTTTTGCCATCATAATCTTTTGCAAGTTGGGTAGCTAAAGTTTTTATTTTTTCTGTTATTTCCTGTTCTGAAATAAAAGGAACAAATTCTTTGTCTTGTAGTGTAATGGTAGATGACATGTTTAATAAAGCATTTTTTTGGTGAACAAAATAATTGTAATAGCTATTAATTTATTACTTATTTGCATGGCGAAGATAAACTTTATCTCCTTTTAATAATTGACTATCTTTCTTTAAATGTTTATTGTATTGTAATAAACTTTCTAACTGCACACCTTGTGTTTGACTAACAAGATAAAGTGTTTCACCTCCTTCGGCTGTATATAAATCTACTGCACCTTTTTTTAGTTTTCTTTCTAAGAAAATTAACCTGTCTTTATCTACTATATCTAAAGGTTGTATATCATTATAAGCATATAATGTGCTTAAAGAAATTTTATATTTATTGGCTAAAGATAAAAATGATGTTCCTTCTAAAACATAAATAACTTTTGCATGATTGATGGTAAAAATGCTATCGGGTGTATATAATGTTTTTTTATCAATAGTAGTATCTACTACTACAACAGGATTGTTGTTTATGACAGTAGTATCTTCTTGAGTATTGCTTTCTGCAACAGTATCTTTTTTTTCTTCATGGTATTCAACATCAGTTTTGTTGCTTACAGTATCTGCTTGTATAGTAGTATCTGTTTCTTCAATTTCTTCAGTATTATTGGCTAATTCATTTTCATTTAATCCTGCCAATGTGTATTGCTGCAAATCATTATCTACAATAAGTTTGATAAGTTTATCAGCATAATCTCTTTCTGTAGCATAACCAGCTTTTTTTAAACCTTTTGCCCAACCAGCATAATCTGTAGGAGAAAGTTTAAATAAAAAAGCATACCAAGAACGGCTTTTTAAAAAATTTGTATGGTCTTTAAAACTTTCAGCAGCAGATGTATATACTCTAAAACATTCTCCTTTTTCATCATCATCGTGATAAGTTTTTTCGCCTTCCCAATCATTTTTACATTTTATGCCAAAATGATTATTACTTTTTTTACAAAGTTCACTTTCGCCATAAGCACTTTCTAACATACCTTGTGCTAAAATAATTGCTGCTGGAACACCACCTCTTTTCATTTCTGTTATAGCAGCATCTTTGTATAACTGTACATAGTTTGCTGCTTTTTCACTTTGTGCAAATACATGAATAGAAGCGTATAAGAAAGTAGTTATTAATACAATTTGTTTCATTCGTTTTTCTTTTTAATCAACATTAAACCATCTCTTATGGTAAGCAATACTTGTTCTGTTCTATTATCATTGGCTACATGCTTATTAAAAGCATCTATGGCTATTGCATTTTTCCCTTTTATAGGTTGCTCTAACACTTGCCCATGAAATAATACATTATCTGCAATAATAATTCCATTTTTGTTAAGTAGTGGAATTACTAATTCATAATAATCTATATAGCTTGTTTTATCTGCATCAATAAAAGCCAAATCCCATTTTTTTTCTAAAGATGGAATAATGGAAAGAGCATTACCATTGTGCAAAAATAATTGTTCAGCATATTGCGATTTGCTAAAATTTTCTTTTGCTGTTGCAGCATCTTCTGCTCTTAATTCAATGGTATGAAGTTCTCCATTTGCTTGTAATCCTTTGGCTAAACACAAAGCACTATAACCTGTAAATGTGCCAATTTCTAAAATGTATTTTGGCTGAAGCATAGTACTAATAAACGATAAAAATTGCCCTTGAATATGACCACTAATCATGTGAGCATGAGGGTGTAGTTCTATTGTTTTTTGATGTACTTGTTTTAATAAAGCATCTTCTTTAGTGCTTACAATAGTTGCATATTCTTCTGCTGCTAAATTGATTAAGTGCATGCTACAAAGCTAAAACAATTATCTATTGACTTACAAAAATAAAGACCAAAGAAATAATATTTTCAATGGTCTTGTAGTATGAATAAGTTGTTGTTTAAACTATAAATAGCTTAAATTGGTTTTAGGCGTAAGTGTTAATAATGTTTCATACATTAATTGTATGGTTTGTTCAATATCTTTTTTATGCAACATTTCTACTGTGGTGTGCATATATCTTAAAGGAATAGAAATTAAAACACTTGGACAACCATCATTAGCATAAGCAAAACTATCTGTATCTGTTCCTGTACTTCTGCTTACTGTTCTCATTTGTAGAGGTATTTTTTTCTTAGCTGCTACATCTTCTACCAATTTTAAAAGTTTGTTATGTACAGCAGGTCCATAACAAGGCGATGGTCCTTTGCCACAAGTTACATCTCCTTCTATCATTTTATTAATCATAGGTGTTTGTGTATCATGTGTTACATCTGTAATAATAGCTACATCAGGCTTTATTCTTCTTGCTATCATTTCAGCACCACGCAAACCAATTTCTTCTTGCACAGCATTGACAACATATAAACCAAAAGGAAGTTTCTTTTTATTTTCCTTCAATAATCTGGCAACTTCTGCAATCATAAAGCCACCTATTCTATTATCAAATGCTCTGCCTATATAATAATCATTGGCTAATTCATCAAAACCATCTTGGTAAGTAACTACAGCACCTACATGCACACCCAATGCTTCTATTTCTTTTTTACTTCTTGCACCACAATCTAAAAATAAATTATCTACTTTGGGTTGTTGTTCTTTTTCTGCATTACCCAAACGTGTATGTATGGCGGGCCAACCAAATACTGCTTTTACTGCTCCTTTTTTTCCATGAATAATAACTCTTTGTGAAGGTGCAATTTGATGGTCAACGCCACCATTTCTTTTTAAATAAATTAAACCTTCATTGGTAATATAATTTACAAACCAACTTATTTCGTCTGCATGAGCTTCTATTACTACTTTAAATTTTTCTGAAGAATTAATAACACCTACTGCTGTACCATAAGGGTCTGTGAAAATATTATCTACAAAGGGTTTTATATATTCTAACCAAATTTTTTGCCCACTACTCTCAAATCCAACTGGCGATGGGTTGTTGATATAATTTTTTAAAAATTGAAATGATTTGTCTGTGATAATTGATTTGTCTTTTGTTTTTTTTGTAATAGCCATGTTAATAATTGTTTTTATTTAATGAGTAGCATACCTGCAATGCCACAAATAGCTTTCACTATCATTAAGCCATCTATAACAAACAAGTAATAAATTATTTTTCTTTTTTTATACAATAATGAATAAGCAGTTATTATGAGCAATATGTAAGGAATTGCATTGGGGATAATTCTTTGATAGGAAAAATTATTTTTTTCTACAAATAATACAAAAGCAAGAATACCTATTATAACTAATGGAATAATGATAAACCTAATAGTATTTTTAGCACCAATTTGTACTGTAAAAGTTTTTAAACCTTCGCTTTTATCTTCTTCAAAATCTTTTATATCAAACATGATACATAAGGTAGAAATAAACATAAAATTTTTAAGCCATAATAAACCAGAAGGCATTGCAAAAACATCGGCTTGTACATGATTGGTTTGCAACTGATAAAAGATAACAGGATAAACTGATACCAAACCACTCCATACAAAGCCAATAACAAAAGGTTTAAGCCATCCTATACGCCTTAATTTTCTTATTTCGGGAAAAGGTAAAAGATTAAATGTATAAGTTAATGCAATAACAGGAAATAATAGTATTTGCCCATACTGCATACTATTCATTGCAGCAAATGACTCTTGATATTCCCATACAAAAAAGGCAATATCTGCTATTAAAAGTATGAGAATAATTTTTTGAAATTGCCTAAGCGTAACTTCATGTTGCTTATACCATAAAGTTCTTTCATTATGAAAATTGTTAGGAATATGTTTTAAGTAAGAATAATTATAGTACCAAATAGTACCTAAAAATAGTATTGTATAAAAATGAATTCCATTTAAAGAAAGCTCATGTTGCATATTGGTTTCTATGCTTAACATTACGGCACATAATCCATAAAAAAAATTGCCAAAGAAAAACGTATGGGTTAATTTTTTTATCATAATACAATACTTATCGTAAAATTACAATAGGACTATAATAAACTGTATCGCTTACATTTTTATCTTTATCTATTGCTACAAATTTGTAAGACATAGTATCTGCCTCACTTCTTGGGGGATTGCCAGAAATAGGAGGAAAAACAGCAGAGATAAGATATTTCTGATAATCATTTCTGCCCATACCATCTGTTATAAAGTCAAGATAAATTTCGCCAGTCTGATTTTTCTCATGCTCAGGAACTGCTAATTTAGTTATATCATTCAACCTTGCTGAAACTGTTTTTATATTTAATCTTGTTCTATAAATAAATATAGAATCTATATCAGCTTGCTTATCTCCATAAGAAAAAATAAATTGTAATGAACCATTTACAGGCACTACATCTGTACTTACTTTTTTTAGTGAAATAGAGGGAGTGGTATTAACACTTTCTTTCTTACAGCTTATTACGAATAAACCAAAAACAAGAAGTATGAAAAATAATTGTTTCATTTGTATTTCTTTAATATGCTGTACAAAGCTAATGTTTTATATATATGAACATTGAAACTATTGCTAAAATTTTTGAAATTAATCATCAAGATGCTTTTGAAAAAGAAGCTATGGCTGTTTTTCGTTATCAGTATCAGCATAATGAAGTGTATAAACAATGGTGTAATTTAATAGGTACAGATATAAAAAATATACATCATAGTACACAAATTCCATTTTTGCCTATATCTTTTTTTAAAACACATACTGTTACAAGTGGCTCTTTTACTCCTGCCATTGTTTTTGAAAGTAGTAAAACTACTGGTATGCAAAGCAGCCAACATTTTGTAAAAGATATAGCAGTGTATGAGCAAAGTTTTATGAAAGCTTTTGAAATGTTTTATGGCAATATTGCCAATTGGTGTGTATTGGGTTTATTACCTTCTTATTTAGAAAGAAGTAATGCTTCTTTGGTGTATATGGTGCAAAAATTAATAGAACAAAGTAACCATGCAGAAAGTGGTTTTTACTTAAATGAATTTGACAAACTATACCACACATTACAACAGTTAGAAGCCAAACAACAACCTACTTTGCTAATAGGTGTTACGTTTGCATTGTTAGATTTTGCACAGTTATACAATATGCCTTTAAAGCATACAACCATTATGGAAACAGGAGGTATGAAAGGTAGGAGAGAAGAACTGACAAGACAAGAAGTACATACTTTATTGCAACAATCTTTTCATAGCAATAATATACATAGTGAATATGGCATGACAGAATTATTATCTCAAGCGTATGCCAAAAAAAATGGACAATTTATTTGCCCAACATGGATGAAAGTCTTTGTAAGAAAAGAAGATGACCCACTACAAATACAACCTTTTGGAAAAGGTATTTTAAACATAATAGACCTTGCCAATATACATAGTTGCAGTTTTATAGCTACTGACGATGTAGGCACTATTTATGAAGATAGCAGTTTTGAAGTACATGGTAGAATAGACAATAGCGATATAAGAGGTTGTAGTTTAATGGTAGTATAAACTGCACACCCAACAATAATATCTATTGTTTTTACAATACAAAATATTTATATTTATTGCCTGAAAAGGAGGTTGAAAAGAGAAAAGTAAAGCCCCACAGAGCGATAAACGATGCAGGGCTTAAGAATAATCTTCGGCTTATAGCCTTATTGTGATAAGCTTTCAACCGCAAATATAAAAATAAAAACTTTATATATGGAAAAAATTCTTGGACTTGATTTAGGTACTAACTCAATTGGTTGGGCAATCAGAGAGATTAATTCTGAATTAGAAAATCAAATTATTGACAAAGGTGTTTTAACTTTTGACAAGGGAGTAGCTGAAGATAAAAGTGGCGAACATCCAATGGTTCAAAAAAGAACAGAAGCAAGAGGTAAACGCAGAAATTACCAAGCAGAGAAATATAGAAAGTGGGAGTTACTGGAATGCTTAATAAATGAAAGAATGTGTCCATTAACTATTGATGAGCTAAATGAATGGAGATATTATAAAAAAGGTGTAGGCAGAAAATATCCTCAACGCAAAGAATTTATTGATTGGTTAAGATTTGATTTTGATGGAGATGGTAAACCTGATTTTGAAAGATTTGGTTTTAATAAGCATGAAAGCTACTATTTATTTAGAACATTGATAATAGATGAAGACAAAACTGAAATCTTTAAATCTGAGCCACATATTATTGGAAGAGTTTTATATCAATTAGTACAAAGAAGAGGATATAACGATAGTGATACCATTGATGAAAATGAGAGAGAAGAATTGAGTAAAACAATAATGAAAGGAGGTGGAGATAGTGGAGCAGTTGGAGCTGATGAAATACAACCATACATTTTAAAATATAAAACGCTTGGTGCTGCTTTGTATCATATTCAAAAGGAGCAAAACGTCAGGATAAGAAAACGTTATAATTTAAGAAGTGATTATAGAAAGGAAATTGAAGAAATATGTAGGGTGCAAGGTTTACAGCATTTACAAAAGCTATTTTATAGTGCTATAATCTGGCAACGTCCATTGCGTAGTCAAAAAGGTTTGGTGGGTATTTGTACGTTTGAACAAAACAAAAGGCGTTGCCCAATAAGTCATCCTTTATATGAAGAATATAGAACCTGGGTTTTTATCAATAACTTAAAAATAAGACCCATTACTGAAAAGGATTTATCAGCTAATAAAATTTCAAAAGAAGATTGCTTAAAAACTATTGTCTATCCACAATTTTTTAAAGCTGCTGCTGATTTTAAGTTGTCAAGTATTGTTAAAGAGTTAAAGAAAGTCGGTTTTGAAATTACTGCACGATTTCCTGAAGATACCAAAGTAATCAGCCTCTCTTTTTTGTATAGGATGAGGGAGATATTTGGTAAAGATTGGGAATCTAAAATTGGCTGGATAGATTTATTACAAGGGAAAGAAAAACGAGTATCTTACAATGTTGAAGATTTATGGCATATACATTTTAATAAAAAAGATAATAAAGAAACAGGAGAAACCTCTTTTGAATTTATTAAACGCTTTGCTAAAGAAAAACTTTTGCTTGATGAGGGAAAAGTTGAAACATTCTCTAAAATAAAAATACAGCAAGGTTATACAACACTTAGTATAAATGCTATAAAAAAAATATTGCCATACTTACAAAAAGGATTTATTTATAGTGAGGCAATTTATTTAGCCAACTTGCCAAAAGTAATGGGAGAAAAATTTAGGTATGAAGATATTAATGGGTATTCAGAAATTGTAAAGGATACTTTAAAACAAGACAGGGATGACAGAAGGAAAACTGAAATAGTTAATAGTTTAATAACTCAATATTTTGAGAATAAGAAAAATTTTGAAGCCAATAAAGTGGTATTAATTGAACACCAAATTATTGAAAGTTTTGGGGCAATTACTTGGAATAAAATTAACATTGAAAAGCAGGCAGCGATTGAAACAGTTATTACAAATGAAATCAACTCTTTTTTAGCACAACCAAAACAAAAGCCAGAAAATCATTATCAAAAAATAGGAAGATTACATGATAAAATTTTCAATCGTTTTATGGATGATTATGGATTACCTTATGAAAACATAAAGTATTTATGGCATCCATCTGAACAAGATATTTATGCAGCAGCACCAGAAAAAAATGGTAAATATATTTTAGGCAGTCCAGAACCTATAAGTAAAGGCTTTAAAAATCCTATGGCATTAAAGACAATGCACAAATTAAAAAAGCTGATTAACTACTTAATTGAAGTTGGTAAGATAGATGCTAATACAAGAATTGTTATTGAAATTGCAAGAGAGTTAAATGATGCTAATAAACGTAAGGCTATTGAACGTTGGCAGCGAGATAGAGAAAAAGAAAACCAAACCTTTAAAAAAAAGATAGAAGAAATTAATAAGGAATGCAAAACAAATTTTGATATTAATGATAAGAATTTAATAAATAAAATAAGACTTTGGGAAGAACAGAAAAGGCAATGTATATATACCGGAAAAATAATTAATCAATGTGATATTTTAGAGGGTAGTAAATATGATTTTGAGCACAGCATACCTGCTAGTATGAGCTTTGATAATGAGCTTAAAAATTTAACTATTGCTGATAAAGCTTATAACCAACAAATAAAAGGAAAGAAATTACCAACTGAGTGTCCAAACTATTATGAAGATGTTACAATTAATGGCATTAAATATCCTTCTATTTTATCAACACTTCAAACTGTATTTGGAAGAATGACAGAAACAGAGAAAAAAATAAAAGGGAAAATAATTGTACGAAGAAGTTTTGAAAAGATTGAACAATTAGAGAAGTTATACGATGAGTGGAAAAACAAAACATCTGACGACAAACAGATAAAAAATAATATTATTATTCGTCGGCACATGATAAAAATGGATTTAGACTATTGGCGTTATAAACTAAGAACATTTACTGACACAGAATATAAAGCTGGATGGAGAAATAGTCAATTAAGAGATACACAGACCATTACTAAATATGCTTTACCTTATTTAAAAACTGTTTTTGAAAAAGTTGAAGTGCAAAAAGGAAACATTACAGCAGACTTTAGAAAAATATATAAAATACAACACAGATTAGAAAAGAAAGAACGAACTAAACATAGCCACCATGCTATTGATGCTGCTGTACTTACACTTATTCCTCCTGCTGCTATTAGAGATAAAATATTAAAAAGATACAATGAAGCAAAAGATAATAATCAGAGCTATCACGAAATGCCAAGACAATGGGTAAACTTTAATGAATATTTTATAAGAAATATTCAAGATGAAGTATTGATAAATTTTCAAGCACAGCACCGTACACTTACACCAACTTATAAAAAGGAGAGAAAAAGGGGGAAAATTCAGTTTTATTTATCAGAAACATTGCCTCAGAAATTTAAAAATAAAACAGAAGGAAAAGATTATTATAAAGTAGTAGCTGATGGTAGAGAATATTATAAAATTCCAAAAATATTAGCTGGAGATAGCATAAGAGGGCAATTGCATAAGGAAAGCTTTTTTGGAGCTATAAAAATACCACAGTATGAAGAAAAGAATGGAAATTTTATACCATTAAATGATGGAAAGGGAAATTTGTTATTTCAACAAAACGAAAAACGAAACGATGATTTATTCATTGTAGAGAGAGAAACGGATTTAAGTAAGTTTACGAAGATAGAAGATTTTGAAATTGTGATAGACCCAAATTTAAAAGCATATTTAAAAAAAGAAATTCAAATAAGAATAAGCAGTGGCAAAACATTCACTCAGGCTATGCTTCAACCCATTTATGCTTTTGGTAAATCAATTGATAAAAATGGAAACCCAATTAAACCTATAAGACATCTCAGAGTTAGAGCAAAGGGAAGTGGAGCTTTTATACAATTCCCAGCAACAATTAGAGAAAAGAATAATTTTAAATCAAAAAAAGAATATAAAAATTTTGACTATGCAATAAATGGAGAAGTCCCTATTTGTGCTATCTATCAAACTATAATAGAAGATAAACTTATTCGTGAGATTAAAAGTTTTTCAATCTTGGATATAGCAAGAAATAATACAATAAATAATATTAGGAATACTGTAGAAAAAAGTATAGAAAAAAAAATAGGGAGAACTAAAATTATACTACCATTATACGAAATCTTATTTTCAGGGAAAAAAGTTATTTTTTATCAGAGAGAATTAAACGAGCTAAAAGAAATTAGCCAAAGTGAAATAAGCAAAAGACTTTATCTTGTTGGCTCTTTTGAAGAAGGGAAGGTTTATATGAAACATCATTTGAGCAGCATGAAAGAAGAAGATATAAAATTGAGATTAAAAGAAATGAGTGTGTCTGAGAAAGGTGCATCATCATTAAATTTTGAAACACCATATCCTAAATTAAGATTAAGTCAAGGTTCATTAAATATGGCTATAGAAGGCAAACATTTTGAAATAAAACCTGATGGAGAAATAAAATGGAAATTCTAATTTATATACCTAAACAAACCCTTTCATTAATATGTAAGAATGAATAATTATTGAGACCACATTGTAGAGACAGATAATTATCTGTCTCTACAACAATATACAATATGGCAAAATTCAAAAACAAATATCGAATTGAATCTGCAAGATTAAAACATTTCAATTATGGCAGCAATGCTGCCTATTATATTACCATTTGCACAAAAAATAGAATTAATTATTTGGGAACTATTGTGGTAGATACACACAATAATCCATACCTACAATCATCAGAAATAGGTGCAATTGCGGATGAATATTGGCAGCAAATTCCACAACATTTTCCATTTGTAATTTTAGATGCATTTACTATTATGCCTAATCATCTACATGGAATCATTATCATTAATAAAACAGATACACAAAATAATATAGACTTACAAACAAAGCAATACAATACATTCGGAGCTCAATCTCAAAATCTTGCATCAATTATTAGAGCATATAAATCAAGCGTAAAAAGATATGCTAACCAACACAACATTTTATTTGAATGGCAATCAAAATATTGGGATAGAGTAATTAGAGATGATATAGAATTATCTAATATCAGAGATTATATTTATAATAACCCACAAAATTGGCTAAATGATAAAAATTATTCCTTGTAAAGAAGCAGATATATTTATCTCTATAAAAACAATCTAAAACTTAAACATGCTTAAACGAACTCTTTGTATAGAAAGCCCTTGTCATTTAAAATGTGCTAATGAACAGTTAGTGGTAAGTTATAGCCATGTAAAAGGCTTAGAAGACCGTACAGATAAAACTGTACCAATAGAAGATATTGGTATGTTGGTATTAGAACATCAGCAAATAACCATTACACACTATTTGTTAGATAAATTAATAGCTAATAATGTGGCTGTTATTACCTGCAACAATACCCATCATCCATCTGGCTTATTAATGCCATTAGAAAGTAATACCTTACAAAGTGAACGTTTTAGAGAGCAATTAGATGCTACTGAGCCGCTAAAAAAACAATTATGGCAACAAACCATCAAAGCAAAGATTACTAATCAGGCAAGTGTGTTAAAACGTTGGAACATTAATCATAAACTATTAACCAATTTAGCAGCAGGTGTTAAAAGTGGCGATAGTGATAATAGAGAAGCAGTAGCATCGGCTCATTATTGGCAAAATATTTTTCCTGCTGCTTGGCAATTTTTTAGAAAAAGAGAAGGACCGCCACCAAACAACTTATTAAATTATGGTTATGCTATTATAAGAGCATGTATGGCAAGAGCCATAACTGGTGCAGGTTTGCTACCAACATTAGGTGTTTTTCATAGAAACAGATACAATGCCTATTGTTTGGCTGATGATATGATGGAGCCTTATCGTCCATTTGTAGATGCAACTGTAAGAGAAATAATTGATGAAACGAGTCATGTAGAAATTCTTACAAGCGAAATAAAAAATAAATTATTAAAACTACCTGTAACAGATGTGTATATACAAAATGAAAAAAGCCCTTTGATGATTGCAATGCAAAGAACAGCAGTAAGTTTAAGTAAGTGTTATGCAAGAAAGGCAAAAAAGTTGGCTTTCCCTGCGTTAGATAAATAATTATAACAATAGATTTTTAAAAATATATAATTCCCCTCTTTTAGAGAAGTAGGGATGTTAGACAAGTTTTTATAAAAAATTTTGTTCAATGAAATCAGAACGCTTTAATGCTTACAGACTTATGTGTATATTAATATTTTTTGACTTGCCAACAGAAACAAAAAAGGAAAGAAAAGCATATACGGATTTTCGTAAAAAAATTATGGCAGATGGCTTTCAAATGTTTCAGTTTAGTATTTACCTACGACATTGCCCAAGCATGGAAAATGCAGAAGTACATATAAAAAGAGTACAAAAAATATTACCCGAACATGGGCATATTGGTATAATGACTGTAACAGATAAACAATTTGGCATGATGCAAATATTTAATGGCAAAAAATTAGTAGAACCTATAAGCACACCTCAGCAATTAGAAATGTTTTAACCAATTAGAAGTAATAAAAAAGCCTATTCTCTCCATGAAAGAACAGGCTTTAGTTCATTTTTTACGTTCTATTTTCTTTGCAAACCCTTGTTATTATTGACTTTTCCCATAAAATGTTGTATGCAAAGAACGTAAATCTAATAATTGAAAGCAAATCACAACAGCAAATACTTATGTGCATCCGCTACAATTGTTGTATGCAAAGAACGTAAATCTAATAATTGAAAGCAAATCACAACAGAAGCAGCAAATGTTATTAATAAACTATTGTTGTATGCAAAGAACGTAAATCTAATAATTGAAAGCAAATCACAACATTATATTGTGTTTGCTATACCTATTACATGTTGTATGCAAAGAACGTAAATCTAATAATTGAAAGCAAATCACAACATTTTATAATGAAGATATTTATAACCAATAGTTGTATGCAAAGAACGTAAATCTAATAATTGAAAGCAAATCACAACAAATAACAGCTACTTGTATGCAGGATAGTTTGTTGTATGCAAAGAACGTAAATCTAATAATTGAAAGCAAATCACAACCGGTTAAAAGCGAATATCTCACTTTCAAAGGTTGTATGCAAAGAACGTAAATCTAATAATTGAAAGCAAATCACAACTTATCAAATTTGGGAAGATGATAACGGAAAGTTGTATGCAAAGAACGTAAATCTAATAATTGAAAGCAAATCACAACTACAAAACAAGCCGATATACTGATTAAATAGTTGTATGCAAAGAACGTAAATCTAATAATTGAAAGCAAATCACAACCAACGGAGGTAATACTCTTGGCTTTGTTAAGTTGTATGCAAAGAACGTAAATCTAATAATTGAAAGCAAATCACAACAAGTAATTGCACCCGTCCAACTGCCTTTTGCGTTGTATGCAAAGAACGTAAATCTAATAATTGAAAGCAAATCACAACAGCATCATTGATTGAGCAACCGGCAACACAGTTGTATGCAAAGAACGTAAATCTAATAATTGAAAGCAAATCACAACTATTACCGATAAAGAATATATTGACAAATTGTTGTATGCAAAGAACGTAAATCTAATAATTGAAAGCAAATCACAACCCAAAGAAAAGATTTTATAAGTATTAATACGTTGTATGCAAAGAACGTAAATCTAATAATTGAAAGCAAATCACAACTCAACTGCATTTTCTTTTATCTGTTCAGCTGTTGTATGCAAAGAACGTAAATCTAATAATTGAAAGCAAATCACAACTCTTGCAGCATTTCTGTATCTACAACAGAAGTTGTATGCAAAGAACGTAAATCTAATAATTGAAAGCAAATCACAACTTGGTAGGATAACCCATTTGTTGCCACTTAGTTGTATGCAAAGAACGTAAATCTAATAATTGAAAGCAAATCACAACTTAAACAGGCAGATATAAACAAAGAAAAAAGTTGTATGCAAAGAACGTAAATCTAATAATTGAAAGCAAATCACAACGGAAAGCAGCTATTGCCGAAATGAATAAAAGTTGTATGCAAAGAACGTAAATCTAATAATTGAAAGCAAATCACAACAAGTTATATCACTTCATTGTTTTGCTCTTGGTTGTATGCAAAGAACGTAAATCTAATAATTGAAAGCAAATCACAACTTTTAATAGCAGGTATAGCATAATCAAAACGTTGTATGCAAAGAACGTAAATCTAATAATTGAAAGCAAATCACAACTCAATCTCTTGCAGGTATTCGCTATTTTCAGTTGTATGCAAAGAACGTAAATCTAATAATTGAAAGCAAATCACAACTATCTTTTTGAATGCCAAGTCTTTGTTTTGTTGTATGCAAAGAACGTAAATCTAATAATTGAAAGCAAATCACAACATTAGATGTAAAATTAAGCCAATCGGCAGTGTTGTATGCAAAGAACGTAAATCTAATAATTGAAAGCAAATCACAACAGAAGAGTAGGCAATAAGTTTTCGTGAAATGTTGTATGCAAAGAACGTAAATCTAATAATTGAAAGCAAATCACAACCAAACCTTGAAAGGGTCAATAAATTGGTACGTTGTATGCAAAGAACGTAAATCTAATAATTGAAAGCAAATCACAACAGCATTCCTGCTATCTTACCTCTTGCAGATGTTGTATGCAAAGAACGTAAATCTAATTTAATTGAAGGTAAATCATAAAAAAAATATTTCAATTATAAATTTCACTATTTTCACTCCCCCAAAATAAGGAAGTGCATTAATTAGTGGCAATGGTTTTGGGTAAAAAGCATAATCTAATGAAAGCAATCATTCCTGTTGCAGGTGTAGGTACTAAATTAAGACCTCACACATATACACAGCCAAAAGCTCTTATACCTCTTGCAGGTAAAACCATACTTAGTTTTATTATTGACCAGTTAAAAGATGCTGGTATTCATGAATATATTTTTATTGTAGGTTATTTGGGCGATAAAATTCAGGATTATGTTAATCAAACTTATCCTGAACTAACTACTTATTTTGTTTATCAAAATGAAAGACAAGGTACAGGTCATGCTATTGAACTTGCAAAAAATATTGTAAACAATGATGAAGTTTTTATTGCTCTTGGAGATACCATTTGTGAGTATGATATTAAAGAAGTTGTAAGCAGCCCTTATAGTATGTTGGGTGTAAAAAAAGTAGATGACCCTCGTAGCTTTGGTGTAGCTATTGTAGGGGAGGATGATTTTATAGAATCTGTTGTAGAGAAACCTGCTATTCCTAAAAGTAATATGGCTTTGGTAGGCTTGTATAAAATAAAAGAAAGTAATTTTTTGTTTGAATGTTTGCAATATATTTTAACCCAAAATATACAAACACAAGGAGAATATAATTTAACAGATGCATTGGAATGTATGATAAAACGTGGTGTTAAGTTTCAGCATTTTAAAGTTAAGAGTTGGTTTGATTGTGGTAAAAAAGAAACACTGTTAGAAAGTAATGCTACTTTATTGAAAAAATTTGGTGGCAATATTGCTGATGCTAATTCTTATGAAGATACTATTATAATACCTCCTGTAAGCATTGCTAAAGATTGTAATATTAAAAAATCTATTATAGGACCTCATGTTACCATTGGTAGCAATACTTCTATTACAAACTCTATAGTTAGAGATAGCATTATTGGTTCTTATGCCAATATGCACGAAGTAGTATTAGACAATTCTCTTATAGGCAGTGATGCCAATATAAAAGGGCTTAGTCATAGCCTTAATATTGGTGATAATACTGAATTAGAGTTTGGATAAAAGCAATCGTTAGAAACAGAAAAAAATTATTCTGTAATAATTAAAGATTTTGGTTTTATTTCTACTAACTCCAAATCAAAAATTAATTCTTTACCAGCTAATGGATGGTTGGCATCTAACACTACAGCTTCTTCTTTTACTTCAATAATACTTACGTTAAACTGTTGTCCTGCTCCATTGTGCATAGTTAATTGCATACCTATTTCAGGTGTTACATCTGCTGGAAATTGATTTTTAGGATATTCTAAAATCATGTCAGGGTTAGATTCTCCATAAGCTTCTGCTGCTGGTATATTAATGGTTTTGGTTTCACCAACATTCATACCTGTTACACCATTATCAAAACCTGGTATTACCATACCACTTCCTAATTCAAATTCTAATGGTTCACGTCCTTTACTGCTGTCAAATGTTGTTCCATCTGTTAATTTTCCATGATAATGAATTTTTACTGTATCGCCTTTTTTTGCTTGTTGCATTGTATAATATTTAAGATAAAAAAATTGTGTATTAAAATAGTATAAGGCTGCCAAAATACAGCCTTATATGTTATTGTTCAAATGTTATTTTGATAATAAGAATAATTTATTATGGCAAGCTAATAACCATAGCACTTGCACCACCACCACCATTACAAATTCCTGCTGCTCCTGTTTTGCCATTGTGTTGTTGTAATACGTTGATTAATGTTACAATAATTCTTGCACCACTACAACCTAATGGATGCCCTAAACTTACAGCACCACCATGCACATTTACTTTGTCTGATGATAAATTCATTTTTTGACAATTTACAATACCTACTACACTAAATGCTTCATTTAGTTCAAAAAAATCTATGTCTGTTAATTGTAAACCTGCTTTGCTTACAGCCTTTGGTACAGCTAAACTTGGTGTTGTAGTAAACCATTCAGGGGCTTGTTCTGCATCTGCATAACTATTAATAATGGCTATTGGTTTTATGCCTAATTCATCTGCTTTTTCTTTACTCATTAAAACCAATGCTGCTGCTCCATCATTCATAGTACTTGCATTGGCAGCAGTTACTGTACCTTCTTTACTAAAAGCAGGTTTTAGTTCAGGTATTTTTTCAAATTTTACATTAAAAGGTTCTTCATCTTTATCTATTACTATTTTACCTTTTCTTGTTTCTATTTCTACAGGTACTATTTCATTGGCAAATTTTCCTTCACTCCATGCAGCTTGACTACGTTTGTAACTTTCAATAGCAAAAGCATCTTGGTCTTCTCGTGTTATATTACATTCTTTAGCAGTAGTATCAGCAAAGTTTCCCATTGCTCCATTAAAATATACATCGGTTAAACCATCTTTTGCTAATCCATCTATCATTTGCACATTGCCATATTTATTACCCCAACGCATATTTGGTGCATAAAAAGGTACATTGCTCATACTTTCCATTCCTCCAGCAACAATAATATCTGCATCGCCTAAAAGAATATTTTGTGCAGCCAATGCAATTGATTTCATTCCACTTGCACAAACTTTATTAACAGTTGTAGCAATAACACCATCTGGCAAACCTGCAAATTTAGAAGCCTGACGAGCAGGAGCTTGTCCTAAATTTCCTTGCAATACACAACCCATAATTACTTCTTGTACTTGTGTTGGTTTTATACCAGCTTTGCTGATAGCAGCTTTAATGGCTACAGCACCTAACTGTGTTGCTGAAACATCTTTTAGCACTCCACCAAAACTACCCATTGGTGTACGAACTGCACTAACTATATATACTGTTCTATTATTCATATCAATAAAATTTTAGGCTGCAAAGGTACAAGAATAAAGGTGAATTTTTATATACCACACTGATTTTTGTATCAGTATAATGAATTGTATAAAAATTGATATATAATAGCTAAAAACTAAGTAAAAGGATTATTTATAGTTGCTTTTTTCTATTGTACCAAGGCAATAATATTAAACAAATAAAGCCTACTAACAATACTATAATACATTGTGCAAACCATTGCAAAGTACCATTTGCATAACCAATAGAATTAGGAATTGATGGTTGTTGTAAACTTAATACAATAGCTATTAATGCAGGATAAGTGCCAATGCCACCAGGTGTAACAATCATGCCTATACTTGCAAATGCTAAACAAGTTATTGCTACACTAATACTTAAACCAGTTGTACCTTGCATAGCATAAAAACCTACCCATGTTCCTAATAAATATAATAGCCAAATAAGCAATGAGTAAAAGAAAAATAATTTTTTATGTTTTAATCTTATCGTTGAAATCAATCCTTCCCAAACGCCTTTAATAATTTTTTGTGTAGCAATCATTATTTTATTAATTCTTTTAGTAAACATCATCCAAAGTAGTAGAACAATTATTAATACAGCTATTGAAAGAAATATTATTTTTTTAGTATTGCTCATTACTTCATCAGGTTTTCCTGCAATTAATACTTGAAGCTCTTGATAAGCAGCTATCACTACATCAAACTGAAAAATAAGTGCTAATAAAAAAATTAAACCAAGGCTTAAAGCATCAATAGCTCTTTCTGCTACCATTGTTCCAACTATTTTTTCAGCAGGCACTTTTTCATAACGTGCCAGTATGGTACATTTTAATACTTCTCCTAAACGAGGCACAGCCATATTTGCCATATAACCAATCATTACAGCAAAAAAAGTATTAGGCTTTGATACATGATACCCCATTGGTTGAATTAATATTCTCCAACGCAATGCTCTAATAATATGACTTAGAACAATAATAAAAAAAACAGGAACAAATAGCCAATAGTTAGCAGATGATAATGAAAGTTTAAATTCATTCCACTCTTCAGGGTTGCTTTTTATTTTGTGAATACTTAACCAAACTAAAAAAATACCTAAGCCCATAAAGACAAGATACTTGATGATATTGATAATCTTTTTTTTCATTTGGTTGATGCTTAGATATTATTTTATATATTTTTCAAATGGTTTTACAAATTTCTTCACCATATCATCTGCTCTTTTTTTTGCTTGAGCTACAAAATGTTTCAAATATTCTTTTGCCCAAGATTGCATAGTGCCATTAAAGTTTTGAGGTAGATTGCAAGCATGAAATTGTATTTGCATTGAGGCTGCCCAATTTATATAAAGGTCGCTTGGTTGTGCTTTGAATAAACAAGCAAAGTGTGTATCGTGGCAAACTAATTTGTTCTTCTCTAATTGCCAATCAATTTCAAAATAGTTGATTGTAAAATTGTCAAACTCTTTATTGTCAAGCATTTTAGCACAGACTTGTGCAAGTTTATAAGCAGAAATAATATTTGGCGGTTGTGCCGATTTTGAAATATTTCTTGTTTTGATGTCAATAATTTCGTAGAAATTATCTTTTACAACCAAAATATCTGCTGTGTCGTTTTGCTTTTCATCAAATGGATTTTCTATACTCCATTTATCAGTTGCATTTTTACCACGACTCAATAAAAACAAAACAGTAGGTGAGTTGAATAATGCTAACCTTTTTTCAAATCCAATAACGTTTGGATTTTTACTATATAAATCATTTAAAAACTCATATTGCCTAAATGTATTTTTGGGTACTTGCTTCTTTATTTCATTATAAACGAGTTTATCAAATGGTTCTCCAGCAGCATGACCTGATAATGTTCCTGAAATTGGCTTAGGAATTGAAGCCCCCTTAATGCTCCTCATAATCTTTTTATAGTTTAGGCTCATTTAATTTATTTTTAATAATTTTTCAAAAGAGTCATTAATGGAGATTTTAATTTCTTCATTCTGTGTATTGATATAATTCTTTGTTTGCTCTGAAATGAAATTATGAAGATTAACTTCTTCTTTATTTGCCCAATTTATTTTTCTAAATGGTATGCTGTTAATTGGTTTTTCCGAAAATTCAATAATATTTCCTTTAACTATTCCATTATTACTAAGCCATTGAAATACTATTGGAGTGTTTAAATATGCTACAATGTATTCTATACTTTCTTTGGTATTTGATTTTCTAAAAATGGCAGTTACATCTTGCGTTGGGAAAATATTTTTTGCAACTAAAGCAAAACGAAAATAATTTTTATTAGAAATTCTTTCTTTACAAGGAACAAATATTCTTTTTTCAGGCTTATTAAATAAATTAAAATTTCTCATAAATACCCATTCCCAATAATGTATCTTTTTATTGTATTGATATCTATTTTCTAACTCAGTTAAATATTTTTGAAAGTGGTTGTAAAAATTTGGATACACTTTTTTAAATTCATTTTCTTCAATATTTTCTTTTATATAAATATACTCGGTAATACTGTTAATGTAAAATGGCTTTATATCTTTAGCTTTTACAACTTTAATAATTGAATTTGTTTCTATTTTATTTAAAATATCTCCATTTACCTGAAAGGCTTTGTCTAAACCACTTACCATGCCATTTCCAATATCACAAAAATCGCCAATAGTATGATATTCGTGTTTACTTTCATTAAATAAATTTGGAATTGCTTCATGTTCTTTTTTTCTACAGCTTATTTCTAATTTTTTAAGTTCAGCTTTTATTATATCAGTTTGTAAAAGCCACCTTGTGTTTATTTTAAATTGAGATGCTTGTATATATTCAACTCCATTAAATGCTATCTGGTATTTAATATTTTCAAGTATTTGCTTTGTCAATTTCTGACTTGTGTGATATTTAGTTACCTTAATAGTTTCTTTTACTTTTTCACTTTTTACATATTTAAAAATAACTGTTGATATAGTTACTTTTTCAAAAATTGGTGTTTCATTAAAATGATATATTTCTTCAAAAAACCCATTTTCTACCATGTAATTTCGTAGAGTAATTGAGTGGGTTGTATTCATCCAATATTCAGGACATATAAAAATGAGTTGCCCATTTTCTTCTAATAATTCTATAGACTTTACAATAAAAATGTATAAATAATCACAAAGTGAGTTAAAGTATTTATTCCACAAATAGTTTAAAGAGAGTTCTTCCTTTAACTCATTCTCAAGATTTTTCCAACGTATATATGGAGGATTGCCAATTATTAAGTCAAACTTTTCATTAATATTAGCCGATACAAAACTTTCATATCTTACACAAGAAAATTCTTGTGATAATTCTTTATCTATTTCATAAGCAGTTAAATTAGTATAGCCTTTTTGGGTTAATAGTTCTAAAAATATTCCTTCACCACATGAAGGCTCTAAAATTTTTGAATCTTTGGAAATATTGGTAATATCAATCATAAAATCAGCCACTACTTTTGGTGTAAAGTATTGACCATATTTATTTTTTGAATGATGCTTTAAAACAGTTTCCATTAAATTCCCTTTTTTACAAAGTTACATTTTAAGTTGAGCTGAAAATAACAATAATAATATTAGTTTTTGTTATTTTAACTATTCTAACAACAAATTATCAATCAACCTTATTTCTCCCATAAATGCTGCTATGAGTACTACCATTTTTATATTACTATCATATTTTTTTATAGGCATTAAATTATCTGCTCTGCAAATACTTATATAGTCTATTTTTTCAAATCCTGCTTTGTGCAACATATTTTCTGCTGTGTGTATAAGTGTTATAAAAGGTATGGTAATAAAATTTTGTTGTATAAATTGTAATGTTTGATATATAGTTGCTGCTTTTTGTTTTTCATCTTCACTCAATCTTGTATTTCTGCTACTCATAGCCAAGCCAGATGTTTCTCTTTTAGTCGGTACAATATTAATTTGTAGTTTATTTTTCCATTGCATTAAATCTATCAACTTGGTTATAACCATACATTGCTGATAATCTTTTTGCCCTAAAAACAACATAGTTGGTTTTACTATGCTTAATAACCTTTCAACCACATTACACACTCCTTGAAAATGTCCACTTCTATATTTTCCTTCTAAAATTTCTTCTAAATAATCTAATGCGTATTTTTTTTGAATTGCTAATCCTTCAGGATATATTTCTTGCACAGAAGGTAAAAACAATATATCGCAACCAGCATATTCTAACAACAAAATATCTTTTTCTACAGTAATAGGATATTTTTCAAAATCTTTTATATCATTAAACTGTGTAGGATTTACAAAAATGCTACAAACAGTTATTTCAGTTGTTTGTTTGCTTTGGTTAATTAAAGCAATATGCCCTTGATGCAAAGCTCCCATAGTAGGCACAAAGCCAATACTTTTTTTATGGAAAAATGCTATTGTTTTATGCAGTAATGAGGCTGTTTTACAAATAATCATATTTATAAAAATAAAATTTTATTAAATCGGTTGTAGCAAATATGGCATATTAATTAAAATAATGCTTCAAACACTTATATCACCTATTTATATCTCAACAAAAAAATACATAATCAAATCTTTCCTATTTTAGCCACTGTGATTACTGAGCAAAAAAATATATTAGCTTATCCAATCGAATACTTAAAAGGTGTAGGACCATTGCGTGCAGATTGGTTAAAGAAAGAATTGAACATTTTTTCTTTTAATGATTTATTGCATTTATTTCCTTACAGGCATGTTGATAAAACAAAAATTTCTTTAATAAAAGAAATAAAACCTGAAACAGAATTTATTCAAATAGCAGGTAAATTAGAAAGTATTGAAGTGATAGGAGAGAAGAGAAGTAAAAGAATGATTGCTTACTTAAAAGATAGTTCTGGAGTAGTAGAGTTGGTTTGGTTTCAAGGTATTAATTGGATTCAAAAATATTTACACGAAGGAGGTAGCTATTTGGTATTTGGCAGAACAAGTGTTTTTAATAATAAACCACAAATTGTTCATCCAGAAATTGACATTTTTACAGAACAACACACTCAAGGAAAACCTTATTTTGAACCAATATATCCCTCAACAGAAAAACTAAAATCTAAAGGGCTGAATGGTAAACAGATAGCCAAACTTACTCAAACACTTTTATTGCAAATTCAGTCACAAAATTTGGAAGAAAATATTCCTGAAGATGTTTGTACAAAGCTGCATTTAATGAGTAGGTATGAGGCTTACAGAAATATTCACTTTCCTGCTAATGTACAAGAATATGAACAGGCTTTGTATCGCTTAAAGTTTGAAGAGTTTTTTATAGCACAAGTAAGGTTAAATTTAATAAGACTACAAAGGCACAAAGCAAGTAAGGGTGTAGTGTTTGAAAAAGTAGGCGATTATTTCAACAATTTTTATAACCATCATTTACCATTTGAATTAACCAAAGCACAAAAAAATGTTTTACGACAAATAAGGCAAGACACAGCAAAAGGTCATCAAATGAATCGTTTATTGCAAGGAGATGTAGGTAGTGGCAAAACTATTGTAGCATTGCTTTGTATGCTCTTAGCTGCTGACAATGGTTATCAAAGTTGTATTATGGCACCAACAGAAACCTTAGCACAACAACATTTTAATAGCCTTAGCAAATTACTTCAAAATACCCATATTCAAATTAGTTTGCTAACAGGCAGTACAAAAAATAAAGAAAGAAAAGCAATAATTGAAGAACTGAAAAATGGAAATATTCATTTTATTGTAGGCACTCATGCACTAATAGAAGATGCTGTTCAGTTTAAAAATTTAGGTTTTGTAGTAGTAGATGAACAACACAAATTTGGTGTAGCACAAAGAGCAGCACTATGGAAAAAAGCTACTACACCACCACACATTTTAGTAATGACAGCCACACCAATTCCAAGAACATTGGCAATGACAGCTTATGGAGATTTGGATTACAGTATTATGGATGAACTACCAAAAGGAAGACAAGAAATAACTACTGTTCAAAGAAATGAAATGCAACGTGCAAGTATTATGGAATTTATTAGAGCAGAAATTAAAAAAGGCAGACAGATTTATGTTATTTATCCTTTGATAGAAGAAAGTGAAAAATTAAGTTATGAAGATTTAATGCAAGGCTATGAAGAAATAAAAGGATATTTTCCTGAACCTGAATATAGAATAAGTATGCTGCATGGTAAAATGCCTTCTGAGCAAAAAGAAATAAACATGAAAAGATTTGTAGAAGGCACTACACAAATTATGGTTAGCACTACAGTAATTGAAGTAGGTGTTGATGTGCCCAATGCTACTGTAATGGTTATTGAAAGTGCAGAAAAATTTGGATTATCGCAGCTTCATCAATTAAGAGGAAGGGTTGGAAGAGGTAGTGAAAAAAGTTTTTGTATTTTATTAACAGGTAGTAAAGTAAGCACAGAAGCAAGAGAAAGAATCAATATAATGTGTCAAACAAATAATGGCTTTATAATAGCAGAAAAAGACCTTGAATTAAGAGGTCCAGGTGATGTAGAAGGTACAAGGCAAAGTGGTGCTTTGAACTTCAAATTAGCATCAATAGTGAATGATAAGCCATTGTTAGAAAAAGCAAAAGAAATAGCAGAAAAATTATTAGAAGAAGATATAAAAATGAATTTGGCAAAAAATTTGCCGTTAAAAAATTACTTGATTCAGCAAAAAGGAAAAACCAACTGGAGCAAAATTTCCTAAAGAAGTAAATCCATAAGGGTATAATGCACTCTAATAAAGTGTTTATTTGTATATTTACTTGTTTAGAAAAGTAAGATTATTTTTTATCAGAGATACGTTAAATAAAATTAGTAATGCTGCATAAAAAGAATATAAAAGTTTGGAAACAGATAAAACATATTTCATTGTTTTTACTATTGCTGTGTGCTTATCAAACAAAAGCACAAAACTATCTTGAATTTGTAGAAAACAAAGGTCAATGGAATGAACAAATTAATTTTAAAGGAGAATTAATAAATGGTGCTTTTGCTCTTCAAAAATCTGGCTATCGTCTTTTAATGTATAATAATGAAGATTTAAAAAAACGCAATGAATTTTTTCATGGACATACTCATTCAAATAATCATTCAGAAGCACCAAAAGATTTTATTTTTCACTCACACGTTTATGAAGTAAAATTTTTAAATGCTAATCCTAATCCTGTTATTAGTGCAGAAAAACCATTAAGCAGTTATAACAATTATTATATTGGTAACGATTCTAAAAAATGGGCTTCTAATTGTAAAATTTATTATGCAGTAACGTATCAAGACATTTATCCAAATATTGATATTAGATACTATACCAATGACAATCATTTAAAGTATGATTTTATAGTAAGACCTGGTGGTAATGTACATGACATAGCACTTTATTTTGAAGGTGCTGATAAATTAAAAATTAGTAAAGGAAATTTAATTATTAAAACCTCTGTAGGAGAAATACAAGAAACAGCACCTTACTCTTATCAAATAAATAATCATGGTAAGCAAGAAGTAGCTTGTAGCTATGAATTGAAAGGCAATATACTTCGTTTTAAAATAAAAGATAGAGTAGAAGAAAATGCAACATTAGTTATAGACCCAACATTAATTTTCTCAACATTTACAGGCAGTACTGCCGATAATTGGGGTTATACTGCTACTTATGATGATGAAGGAAATTTTTATGCAGGAGGTATTGTATTTGGTGCAGGTTTTCCAACAAGTAATGGAGCATTTCAAACAGCATTTCAAGGTGGGGAACCTGGTCCACAAGGTGCATTTGATATTGGTATTATGAAATTTAATCCAACTGGCACAGACCGTGTTTATGCTACTTATTTAGGTGGTGCAGGTAATGAACAACCTCATAGCCTTATAGTAGATAAAAACAATAATTTAATAGTAGCAGGAAGAACAAATTCTACCAACTATCCTACTACTAAACCTATATACGGTGCTGGTGGAGGTTGGGATATTATTCTTACCAAATTAAATAATTCTGGTACAGCAATTATCAATAGCATGAAAATTGGAGGAACTGGTAATGATGGTGTAAACATAAAACCAAAATCAGAAAGTGGTTTAGTTACTATTAGAAGAAATTATGGCGATGATGCAAGAAGTGAAGTAATAGTAGATGCTAATGATAATATTTATTTAGCAAGCTGTACACAATCTACAGATTTTCCTACAACAGCAGGAGCAGCTCAAACAGTTCGTGGAGCTACAAATGCAAGTAATCGTTATCAAGATGGTGTTATTATAAAAGCATCTCCTGATTTAGATAATATACTGTTTAGTACATTATTTGGAGGCAACAATGATGATGCTGCATTTGTATTAGCCATCAATCCAACCAACAATAATATTTATGTAGCTGGAGGCACTGCAAGTACAGATTTACCTGGCGATAAAACTGGTGTATTATTTCCAAACAATCAAGGTGGTGCAGAAAATGTAGATGGCTTTGTAACCATTTTAAGCAATGATGGTACACAGTTTATTAAAACATCTTATATGGGTACTAATGGTGTAGATATTGTGTTTGGTGTACAGTTTGATAAAATTGGTTATCCATACATTATGGGTACAACTACAGGAAGTTGGACTGTACAAAATGCTACATTTCATCAAACCAATGGCAAACAATTTATTTCTAAATTAGAACCAAATTTGTCAGGTTGGGTTTACTCTACAGTATTTGGTAGCGGTAGCAGTAGTCCAAATATTTCTCCTGTTGCATTCTTGGTAGATAGATGTGAAAATGTATATGTATCTGGTTGGGGTGGAGATATTAATAGCCTTATGGGTTATGTGCCTAACCAAACTACAGCAGGTTTATCTGTAACACCCGATGCTATTAAAAATATTACAGATGGAACAGACTTGTATTTTTTTGTATTAGAAAAAAATGCAAAGAGTTTATTATATGGAAGTTTTTTTGGACAAAATGACCATCCAGGAACAATAGGAGAACATGTTGATGGCGGCACAAGTAGATTTGATAAAAGTGGTGCTATTTATCAATCGGTTTGTGCTAATTGTGGTGGACAAACTACTTTTCCTACAACACCAGGCAGTTGGTCTCCTAATAATGGTACAGGTGGTATAAACTGTAATTTAGCAGCCATAAAAATAGCTTTCAATTTTGCAGGTGTAGGTAGTGGTGTTCAGTCTTCTATTAAAGGAGTAGTAGAAGCATCTGGTTGTGTGCCTCTTAGTGTTACATTTACAGATACTATTGCCAATGCACAATCTTATGTTTGGGATTTTGGAGATGGCTCTGCAGAAGTTACAACAACTTCTCCAACCATTCAACATACCTATAATAATATTGGCAGTTATCCTGTACGCTTAGTATCTATTGATTCTAATTCATGCAATATTGCAGATACTTCTTATACTACTTTAAAAGTTAGAAATGACGATGCTTTTCCAAGTTTTACTTTTGCAAGACAATTACCTTGCGAAAATTTAAAATATACTTTTACCAATACTACAACACCTCCTATTGGCAAGCCTTTTAAAGACAGTAGTTTTATTTGGGATTTTGGTGATGGCACTACTCTTTATGCAAGTGGTGTGCCTGTATCTCACACATTTACTACTGCTGGAAATTATACAGTAAGATTAATTTTGAATGATACAAATTATTGTAATTCGCCAGATACAGCAGAAGTTTTATTAAGAGTATCTCCATCGGTAGTAGCTACATTTACTACCAATAGTGCAGGTTGTATGCCTTATACAGCAATATTCAATAATACTTCTACAGCAGGTACAGATTTTATCTGGAATTTTGGCGATGGTTCTCCTGTTTCAACCAACACTAATCCTACACATATTTATACTACTGCTGGAAATTATACAGTAAAATTAATAGCTATAGATGATGGAACATGTAATAAAAAAGATAGTACCACTTTTACAATTACTGTAAGCCCCAATCCTTCATCATCATTTACTTTTAGTCCTAATCCACCAGAAGTAAATACAGCTATCAATTTTGTAAATACTTCATCGGGAGGTAATAAATATACTTGGCATTTTGGCGATGGTGATAGTTTGGTTACTAATAGTATCAATGCAATAGTAAAGCATCAATATAGCAGCACACAAACTTTTGATGCCTGTCTTGTAGTAAGCAATAGTTATAATTGTAAAGATACTTCTTGCTTTCCTATACGTGCAAGAGTAAGCCCTCTTGTAAGTGTACCAAAAGCATTTACACCCAATGGAGATGGTATTAATGATGTAATTTATGTACAAGGCTTTGGTATTAAAAAAATGATTTGGAGAATTTTTAATAGATGGGGAAAATTGGTTTTTACAGGAATTAGTTTAGCTCGTGGTTGGAATGGAGTATATAATGGAGAACCATTGCCACAAGATGTATATAATTATACTTTAGATGTAGAATTTAGTGATGGCACAAAAAATACTTTAAAAGGAGATATTACGTTGTTAAGATAATAGCTAATTATTAAAATTGAATGATAAACTGATGTATAAATTTTTAAAAATATTTTTTTTATTTTTCGCAATACAACTTGTGCAATCAATACATGCACAAGATTTACATTTTTCTCAATACTTCAATGCTCCACTACTTGTAAACCCTGCCAATACTGGTTTTAATCCAGATTTTGATTATAGAGTTGGAGGAAATTATCGTAATCAATGGTCGTCTGTAACTGCTTATCCTTATAAAACAATGAATATTTGGGGCGATGCACAATTATTTACAGAACGTTTTGAAAATGCTTGGGTTGGTGTAGGAGCAGCTATGCTGCAAGATGTTGCAGGTTCTGGTAGCCTTACTTCTACACAGGCTTATGCATCAGTTGCATACCATCAATTATTAGGCTATTCAAGTTTATTAAGTGCAGGGTTTAATATAGGATTTACCCAAAAAAGAATTGACCTTTCTAAACTTACTTTTAATAGCCAATGGAATGGAAAATTCTTTGACATTAATATTCCTTCGGGAGAACCTTTTTCTTATAATGCAGTAAAATATCTTTCCTTACAAGTAGGAGTAAATTATTCTTGGTTTGTTAATGATAATTTATACCTAAGTTCAGGCATAAGTGTTAGCAATATTAACAGACCTAATGAATCATTTTTCAGCAATACAAAAGTAGATACTAAAATAAAACCACGTTATACATTTTTTGCCAATGGAAGCCTTAAAGTAAATGATGTATGGATTTTAAATCCTAACTTTTATTATAGCATTACTGGTTCTGCTAAAGAAATTGTTTTTGGTGGTTTATTACAAAGAGATTTGAGTGCAGAAGGCAATGGTAGTTTACAACTTTTAGCTGGTGCATATTATAGAGTTAGCGATGCTATGATACCTATGATTGGTTTTGATATTAAAAATTTAAAAATTACTTTTAATTACGATGTTACTTCTTCTTCTTTAAAAAGTTATAACAATTCAATTGGTGCTTATGAAGTTTCAATAGTAAAAAATGGTTTGTATAAAGGCAAAGAGAAAAGCATCAAATGCCCTGGTGTTAGATTTTAATATTGTTCATTTACTTTCCTAATATGTAGTTTTTAGTTTTTCTTTTTTTAGGCTTTAGTTTTTCTTTTTTTAGGCTTTAGTTTTTCTTTTTTTAGGCTTTAGTTTTTCTTTTTTTAGGCTTTAGTTTTTCTTTTTTTAGACTTTAGTTTTTCTTTTTTTAGACTTTAGTTTTTATTTCTTTAGATTTTAGTTTTTTCACTACTATATTATTTTACACATTTAGCAAACCTCTGCATATAATTTGCTCTACCTTTGAAAGTTAATGTTTAAAAATAAATACTATGTCTGTTATTGATATAGAGAAATGGACACAAGCATCTCCTCTCTTAAAAGAAATTATTCAATTACATACTGTTACTTGGTTAAATCCATCAAGAAAAAAAATATCTGCTATTCAATCATTGCCTCTTAGTAAGGAAGATATGTTGAAGGCAGAAGATGTATGGAAAAGATTTGCTCCTTATTTAGCAAAAGTTTTTTCTGAATTAAAAAGTAGCAATGGTTGTATAGAATCTCCTCTTAGAAATATTGACAATATGCAAGAAGCACTCAACCAATTTTATCATATTGACCTACAAGGAAAGTTATTGTTGAAATGTGATAATGAGCTACCAGTTGCAGGTTCTATTAAAGCAAGAGGAGGTTTTTATGAAGTATTGTATTATGCAGAGCAACTTGCCTTAAAAAATAAATTACTGAAAGAAGGCGATAGTTATGAAGTATTTGCAAGTGAAAAATTTAAACAATTTTTTCAGCAATATGCAATAGGTGTTGGCTCTACTGGAAATTTGGGTTTGAGTATTGGTATTATTAGTGCTCAATTAGGATTTAAAGTTTCTGTATATATGTCTGCCGATGCAAAAGAATGGAAGAAAAATTTATTACGTTCAAAGGGAGTGATAGTGCATGAATTTGAAGGAGATTTTAGTGAAGCCATAAGCAAAGGAAGAGAAGCGACCAATGCTACTAATAATGGTTATTTTATTGATGATGAAAATTCTAAACATTTATTTCTGGGTTATAGTGTAGCTGCTTTGAGGTTAAAAAAACAGTTAGAAGAAATGAATATTGTTGTAGATGAAGAACATCCACTATTTGTTTATTCTCCTTGTGGAGTAGGAGGTTCAGCAGGTGGAATTGCTTTTGGATTAAGGCAAGTTTTTAGCGATAATGCTCATAGTTTTTTTGTAGAACCTACACATTCTCCTTCTGTTTTAATAGGTTTAATAACAGGCGAAAATGAAAAAATATGTGTGCAAGATGTAGGTATTGATAATAATACAGAAGCAGATGGTTTGGCTGTAGGTCGTTCATCTGCATTTGCTACTGCTATTAGTAGTGTAATGATAAGTGGTGTTTATACCATAGAAGATAATGAATTGTTTAAGTTGTTATACATGCTTGGAAAAACTGAACATATTTTGGTAGAACCTTCTGCAACAGCAGGTTTATTAGGAGCTTATAAAATTTGTGCAACAGATTATATATCAAAACATCAAATTAATCCAGAAAAAATAACCCATATTGCTTGGGCTACTGGTGGCGATTTAGTGCCTAAAGATGATATGGAAGAATTTTACTTTAAAGGAAAGGATATTTATTTTGAAGCAATAGATGCAATGGAATAAAAAAAATTTACTATAGGGGGTAAAGAGTTTTTAGTTGATTGGGTTAATTAAGTTAATTGAGAAATAACATATAAACTTGTAAACAATTGAACTTTTGCTTAACCACAGAGAACACAGAGAAAAAACATTAAACTTTAAACATTCAACTTGTAAACTTGTGAACTTGTAAACAATTGAACTTTTGCTTAACCACAGAGAACACAGAGAAAAAACATTAAACATTCAACTTGTAAACTTGTGAACTTGTAAACAATTGAACTTTTTCTTAACCACAGAGAACACAGAGAAAAAACATTAAACATTCAACTTGTAAACTTGTGAACTTGTAAACAATTGAACTTTTTCTTTACCACAGAGAACACAGAGAAAAAACATTAAACATTCAACTTGTAAACTTGTGAACTTGTAAACAATTGAACTTTTTCTTTACCACAGAGTACACAGAGAAAAAACATTAACCATTAACCATTAAACTTGTGAACTTGTAAACAATTGAACTTTTGCTTTCTTCTTTTATACTATTGCTGGTTCTTGTTGGCTTAAACAATGAAAACTACCTAACCCCCAAATAATATCAGTAGAATCTATACCAATCACTTCTCTATTCTTAAAACAACTTTGTATTATTTGCAAAGCCTTATCATCTTTAGCACAACGATAAGTTGGCACTATAACATATTTATTAGCAATATAAAAATTAGCATAAGCAGCAGGCAATCTTTGTTCTTCATAAATCACTTCATCAGGCATTGGTAATTCAATTATGTTTAATTGTTTACCATTTAGCAAACGCATTTGTTGCAGTTGTTTAAGATTATGTTGTAGTAAAGCATAATTTTCATCTTGTTTATTTTCTTCTACAACTGTCAGTACAGTATCTTCATTTACAAAACGAACAGTATCATCAATATGTCCATCTGTATCGTCTCCTACAATACCTTCATCAACCCATAAAATTTGTTCTACGCCATAATAGTTCATCAAATATGTTTCTATTTGTTGTTGGTTTAAATGTGGATTTCTGTTTTTATTTAATAAACATGCAGTAGAAGTGATTAATGTACCAGCACCATTAAATTCAACAGAACCGCCCTCCATAACAATATTGGGATAAAAAACAGGCATATTATAATGCTTAGCAATTAAAGTTGGTATTACATCATCTAAATCATAAGGTGGATATTTATTTCCCCATGCATTATATCTCCAATCTATAATGGCTTTTTTCTTTTCTGTGTTGTGTAATAAAAAAGCTGGTCCATGGTCTCTGCACCATGCATCATTTGTAGGATGTATAAAAAATTCAATATTCAATAAATTAGCATTTGCTTTTTGTAAATGTTGTAAAGCAAATTGTTTCATTGCTTCATCATTAACATTAATACACACACGTTCACTATTGGCTAAATATTTTATAAACAAACAATAATTGGGATAAATTTTTTCAATTTTTCCAGGCCAAGAAGCCTCTTTATGGGGCCAGCTTAACCATGTTGCATCATGTAATGCAAATTCAGCAGGAAAATAATAACCTTGCTGCTTAGGTGTATTTGAAAAATGTGCAGATGTATTGTCTGAAAAATTAGCTGTAAAATATTTTCTTATAAATTGTTTCATTTATTTACTAAGATTTATGTTGAAGTGGCAAATTTAAGTAAAGCAATTTGTCAAATAATCATTGCAAATTGTATTCTTTGTACAAATTACTAAGTAGATTTGGGCTTTAAAGAAGTTGTTTGAGTTAATAAAAATAAAAGCTATAATCTGTATCGCTTATGCAGTATATACTTCTCTGTGTGCTTTGTGCCTTTGTGGTGAAAAAATAAATAACTCAAATAGACTATTAAATTTATTCATCTTTAAATTGTATATTATGAAACAGAAAAAAATATATAGTCAAAATAGCACACTCATTTTTTTTAATTCTTAATAAAAAGAAGGCTACACTTTATTTTTTGTAGTAGCTTTTGTATCATACAATGCAACAAAAAGTATTTGCAAAAAAAGTAATAGATTTTAATAAAAACTTACATTACAAAGGTCAGTTACCTAAAGGCTTTCAGGTATTAAATCCTTATTTGGATAATCCTGAAACAATACAGGTAATGCAACAGTTTTATGATAAATTTTATAACGATAATAAGCAACGAAAATTTATTATAGGTATTAATCCAAGTCGTCATGGTGCAGGTGTTACAGGAGTTCCTTTTACTGATACTAAACGTTTGGCAACAGCTTGTGGTATTGCTATGCAATCTGCTTATACACACGAAGTTTCATCAGTTTTTTTATATGATATGATAGAGCAATTTGGCGGTGTTACAAAATTTTATCAAACATTTTATATCAACTCTCCATTTCCATTAGCTATTGTTAGAAAATCGGCTAATGGGCATTGGCTTAATGCCAATTATTATGACGATAAAAAATTGTTTGACAATGTAAAAGAGTTTATGAAACAATCTTTACAACAGCATATCAGTTTAGGATTAGATACTTCTGAAGTATTTATTTTGGGCAAAAAAAATGCTACGTTTATAAACCTATTAAATAAAGAAAGTAAACTATTTCAAAAGCTAACAGTTTTAGAACATCCACGTTATATACAGCAATATAAATCTAAAGAAAAGCAATGGTATATAGACAAATATATTTCGGTATTAGGTAGCAATTTGTAGGAGAGGAGAATAATAATTAGTGTTTTCTTTTCTTTCTATTATCTCTGAATTTTAAAATAGGTACTTTACTTTCTGTACCCTTTATAATACGACTAATATTTTTTTGATGTGTAAGCACTACCATTAATGCTACTAAAACAGCAAATACACGATATAGTGTTTCTTTTTCATTAAAAATAAAAAGAATAAACACCATAAATGCTACACCAGCCAATATAGAACTTAATGAAACAAATCTTGTAAGGTATAAAACAAATACAAAAACTGCTACACAACAAATGGCAACCAAAGGTTGAATAGCTATTGCCATTCCAAATAAAGTAGCCACACCTTTACCTCCTTTAAAACCTGCCCAAATAGGAAAAATATGACCAGCTACAGCAGCCAAACCTAAACCAATCATAAAGTTGGTTCTTTCCCATTCATTGCTTACGCCCATGTAAAAAGGTACTAATATATATAATGAAGTAGCTACTACACCTTTTAGCATATCTACAATCATTACAAATGTGCCCCATTTAGCACCTAATATTCTAAAAGTATTGGTAGCACCAGCATTGCCACTACCATAATCTCTTATATCAATATTAAAGAAATACTTACTTACCCAAATAGAAGTAGGAATAGAGCCAATTAAGTATGCCAATATGATAAGCAAAAATTCGTTCATCTGCTGAAGTGAAATTTACAAAGTTCAAATATACAACCTGAAAGTATTAAATTGGCTAAAAAGTTACAAACATGTTACATTTTAACTTTAAATAGCATGGCTATCCAATTATTTTTTGCAATAGTTTGTATATGTTGCCATGCATATTGTGTAGAAATTGATAAAATATCTTGTTCATCATTTTCTAACAAACCACTTAAAATAATATATCCATTTTCTTTAGCAGCCTTATTTAGTAAATCAACATTATCAAGAATAATATTTTTATTGATGTTAGCAATAACAATATCAAATTTTTCTGCTGTACTTGCTGTATCTGCTTTTTGAATGTGTATATTATTGCAATGGTTGGTTGTAATATTGTCTAAACTATTTTCTATACACCAATCATCATTATCAACTGCTAAAATTTTTGATGCTCCTAATTTTTCTGCTAAAATAGCTAATATACCTGTGCCTGTACCAAAATCAAAAACAGTTTTGTTTGTAAAATTTATTTGTTGCATTAATTGCATTACTGTATAAGTAGTAGCATGATGCCCTGTGCCAAAACTCATTTTGGGTGTTATAATTATTTCATGCTGAACATTTGAAATAGGTGTATGAAAATGTGCTCTTATACCTACAAATTCATCTATAACAACTGGATTAAAATTTGACTCCCACAATTCATTCCAGTTTTGTTTTTCTATAACTGTAGCAGTGAAAGATATGTGTAAGGGTTGTAATAATTTTTTTACAAGATTTTCGCTGTAATTATCTTCTTCAATAAAAGCATTTATGTATGTATTTGTTGTTTCAAAACCATCAAATCCATTATCAGCAAGTAAGGCAATAACAATTTCTTGCACTACTTCTTGTTTGGCTGCTATTTGTACTTGTATATAATTCATTTTGTATAAAAATAAACCCCCGAAAAAACGGGGGATATTTATTTATATTAATTATTCTGTTGTGGTTCTGTTGTATTTGGTTTATCTTGTCTTTCTGGTCTTGGCATTAATGCTTTTCTACTTAGTTTAAATTTGCCTGTACGTTGGTCTATGTCTAATAGTTTTACTTTTACTTTATCGCCTTCTTTAAAAATGCCATCCATACTTTCTAAACGTTTCCAACTTATTTCGCTGATGTGTAATAAACCTTCTTTCTTAGGTAAAAATTCTACAAATGCTCCAAACTCTTTGATGCTTTTTACAGTAGATTCATATACTTCTCCTATTTGTGGTACAGCTATTATGCCTTTTACCCAGTTTAGTGCTTTTTCTAATCCTGTTTTTTCTGGAGAGAAAATGCTTACTTCACCCGTATTGCCAACTTCTTCAATATTAATAGTTGTGCCTGTTTCTCTTTGTATTTCTTGTATTACTTTTCCACCAGGTCCTATAACTGCTCCAATAAATTCTTTATCAATAATTATTTTTTCCATTCTTGGCGTATGAGGTTTTACTTCAGGTCTTGGAGCTGCAATACAAGCTTCCATAGCTTCTAAAATATGTAGTCTTCCTTTACGAGCCTGTTCTAATGCTTCTCTCATTACTTCCATGCTTAATCCATCTATTTTAATATCCATTTGTACGCCACAAATTCCATCTCTTGTTCCTGTTACTTTAAAATCCATATCGCCTAAATGGTCTTCATCGCCAAGAATGTCTGTTAAAATTGCATATTTATTATCAGATGCTCTTGTTATTAATCCCATAGCTACACCACTTACATGTTTTTTAAGAGGCACACCAGCATCCATTAATGCTAAAGTTCCTGCACACACAGTAGCCATAGAAGATGAACCATTACTTTCTAAAATATCACTTACTACTCTTGTAGTATAAGCATATTCATTTGTTGGCATCATTTGTTTTAAACTACGCATGGCTAAATTTCCATGACCTACTTCTCTTCTTCCTGGTCCTCTCATCATTTTCACTTCGCCTGTAGAGAAAGGAGGAAAATTATAGTGTAAAATAAATTTACTGTAATCGCTAATGGCTGCACTTTCTACCAATAACTCATCTAATGGAGTTCCTAATGTTACAGTAGTTAATGATTGTGTTTCGCCACGAGTAAATAATGCTGAACCATGAGGAGATGGTAAAATATTTACTTCCATAGATAATGGACGAACAACTTCTAATGCTCTACCATCTAACCTTATTCTATCATCTAATATCATGTCTCTTACTACATAATATTGTACATCGCCAAAATATTTTCCAACCAAAGCTGCATCAGCTTCTTCTAATTCTCCTAATGCTTCTGTTACTTCTATTTCTAATGCTTTAAAGGCTTCGCTTCTTTCATGTTTGCTACTGGCACTTTTAGCTATAGCATACATTTTATCTTTTGCTAAGGTTGTTATTTTTTGTTCTAATTCATCGTTGGTATATGGTTTTGCATAATCTCTTTTAGCAGTAATACCAGCTTTATCTCTTAATTGTTGTTGTGCAGCAATTTGTACACGAATGGCATTGTGAGCTATTTCTAATACTTTTACTAAATCTTCTTCGCTACATTCTTTACTTTCTCCTTCTACCATCATCAAGTTTTTATCGGTAGCTGCTACAATAAAATCCATATCGGCATTGCCTAATTCTGTTCTACTTGGATTTACTATATATTCTCCATTAATTCTGCCTACTCTTACTTCAGAAATAATTTCTTTAATAGGAATATCAGAAACTGCTAATGCAGCACTTGCTGCTAAACAAGCCAAAGCATCTGGCATTACTTCTTTATCTGAAGATACCAATGTTATTAATACTTGAACATCGCATAAATAATCTTCAGGAAATAAAGGTCTTAAAGCTCTATCTACTAAACGGCTGGTAAGAATTTCATAATCGTTTAAACGTGCTTCTCTTTTAAAGAATGAACCAGGAATACGACCTGCTGAAGCAAATTTTTCTTGATAATCTACCGATAAAGGAAAAAATGATTGGCCTGCTTTAGGCTCTTTATTAGCTACAACAGTAGCTAATATAATACAATTTCCTTGACGTACAGTTACTGCTCCATCTGCTTGACGAGCTAATTTTCCTGTTTCTATGGTTATTTCAGCACCATTGGGCAACTGAAAGGAAACCTGTGTAGGTTGTAATGACATATAATAATGTATAAATAATGATTGGATTTTTTACTATCCAATTTTGTGAATAATAGTATGGCTATAAAATAAAGTATTCCCAACATTTTGAGGAAGTTGGGAACACAGCTATCAGTAAGTTGTTGTAAAACATTAACCAACTATTAGGCAAAGTATTCTTACTCCCCAAGTGGGGTAGTATCATTTATTTTCTTAAACCTAATTTTTCAATTAATGCTCTGTAACCTTGTAAATTAGTTTTTTGCAAATAAGAAAGCAAGCGTTTACGCTGACCTACTAAACGCATTAAACCACGTTGTGTAGAAAAGTCTTTTTTGTTTTCTTTCAAGTGATTGCTAATATCTAAAATTCGCTCTGTTAATAAGGCTATTTGCCCTTCTATAGAGCCTGTGTTAGTTGCTTTTCCACCATATTGAGCAAAAATGGAGGATTTCTTTTCTTTTGTAATTGACATTTTGTTTCTTTTTTGAACGTCTTTTTATTTTCTTTTTCTTTAATCGGCGGCAAAGGTATAGAAATTTTACTAAGAAATAAGGTTTTTTATGAGAAGTTTTTTGAAAATTGGTAAAAATGCCAAAGTCAATACTTTTAAATCAGCCATTCTTGGTAATAAATATTGTAACTACCTATTATTTCAATAACTAAAATATTACACTTATTTGCAATAAAATTTAATGAATTTTCAAACTTGTCTATACTACATTTAGCTTTAATAACTTGGTTAAGTTCTCTTTTTTACCAAATATTACTAAAACATCGTCTTTTTCAATGAGTGTTGTAGGTTCTGGAAATCCGTTTATTACATTGGTTTTATTTTTTCCAAAAAATGAACCTTTTACAAATGGCTTAATGATGGTTATAATAGAAATGTCATAATTAGCTCTACAATCAATTTCTTCCATGGTTTTACCGATAAAAGATTTTGGTGTTTTTACTTCTACTATACTATATTCTTTATTTAATTCAAAAGAGTCATTAATATCAGAAAAGCATAATTTTTTTGCCCATCGTTCTGCTGTTTCTTCTTCAGGATTTAAAATTTCATCAACACCAATGGCTCTTAAAATATCTTCATGTAAGGAATCTGCAGACCTACTAATTAATCTTTTTACACCTAAATTTTTGAAGAGTGCTGTAACCAAAACATTAATACCTTCATTTTGTCCAATACAAACAATAACAATATCAGTATTATTTAAAGGAAGGTCTGTAACTGTATTCTTATCAGTAGCATCCATACAAATGGTATGAGATATTTTGTCTTTTAAAGTAGTTACTTTTTTCATATCTGAATCTATACCTATTACTTCATTACCTTGTTCTGTTAGCTTTGCTGCTAATGAAGAACCAAAGTTGCCCAAGCCTATAATAATTATTTTCATATCAATATTATTTAGTTAATTAATATTTCTTCTGTTGGATAGCGATAACGTAAAGATTTTGCTTTTTTGAATAATGCAATTAGTAAAGTTAAAGCTGTTACTCTACCTACAAACATGGTGCATATAAGAATAACTTTACCTATTTCGTTTAATTTTTCTGTAATGCCTAAAGACAAGCCAGCAGTGCTAAAAGCAGAAAAACATTCAAAAGTAATTTCGCTTATACTGAAATTTCTATTAAAAAATGCCATTAAATAAATACTTAAACCAATAACAAATAATGAAAGAGCCATAACAGCAAAAGCTCTTTTAATAGAAGCATCTGCAATTTCTCTACGCCAAATTTCAATTTTATTTTTTCCTCTGGCTATACTATAAAAGTTAAGAATGGCTATGGCAAAAGTGCTTGTTTTTATACCACCACCTGTTGATGAAGGAGAGGCTCCAATCCACATTAATAATATGATGACTAAAATTGAACTATGATGTAGTTGGCTAAAATCAATAGAATTAAATCCGGCAGAACGAGGTGTTGTTGCAGTAAATAGAGCTGTAACTAATTTGCCTGCTCCTTGATGAGTATGTAATATATTATAAAACTCATTGGCAAAAATAAATGCAGTACCCAACACAATTAGTATAATAACAGTAATGAGGTTAATTTTACTATTAATAGTTAATGCTCTTGGTTTATAAATATTCTTTCCATAAATAAACCAAAAAATATATCTCTTAACTGTATATTTTAAATGACTTAAAATATTTACTACAATAGGAAATCCTAATCCACCAAAAATTAAAAGACCAATTAAAGTAAGTTGAAATGGATAATTAGTAATAAAATTTTCATGCATTAATCCATTGGGTAAAATAGAAATTCCTGCATTACAAAATGCAGATATAGAATGAAAAATGGCAAAGAAAATTTCATCTCCTTTTGAAGGAAAGAAAGTAGCATCAAGGTTAAAGTATATAATTACAGCACCTACAGCTTCAATAAAAAATGTAATACCTAAAATTCTTTTTAAAGTAGAAAATACATTGCCTAATTGTTTTTCTAAAGAATTTAGACTACCTAAAGCAATTTGATTTTCATAACTAACACCACCAAGAAAAAAATAACTAAAGAAACTGGTAAATGTTAAGATACCTAAGCCACCTGCTTGTATTAACAATAAAATAATTGTATGCCCAATTGGTGTAAAATATGTTGCAGTATTTACAACAGTTAATCCTGTTACACAAACAGCACTGGTTGATGTAAATAATGCATCAATATATGAAATGCCTTGGTAAGTGGCTGTTGGTAGCATTAACAATAATGAGCCAATGATGATGATGATAAGAAAAGTAAGTACAAAAAGTAAAGCTGGGTTTAATACTGAACGTCTATAATTAAATTTTATTGGTGCCAACTCTCTTATAAAGGTGAGTACTAAACCAATTCTAAGCCAAGGAGAAATATTGTTTAAGCCAATTGTATATTGTTCATTAAGACAATACACGATAAATGCAATATTGAGTAAATCAAAAATGAATGCTCGTAAAACAAATTTTTTGTTTCTGAAAAAATACTTGATAGGGGTAGTAATGACAGAAATAATTAATAAGCCTGCATATATACACAATATTGGTAGTTTACTCCAGTATGGCAACCTAAAACCAAACTCAATTATTAAAGTTATTGGAGCAATAATAAAAAGTCCATACAGAGTTTTTTTGAAAGATGTACTGGCTAAAAAATTTTTCATCCATTTATTTTATAACTACCGACTGTTGTAGAATAATTGAAAGTCAATATTACAAAAAAGTAAATGATATTTAAAAGATTGAGCAAGATTATTTAAGCATTTGTAATATAGAACCAATAAAAATATATTTTTCTATACTTTCAGCATACCTCTAAAACCTCTGGCAGCATAATACGATTCTGCACCATTATGATAAATAAATACTCTGCCAAAACGAAAATCTCCAAATATAGCACCCCCAAGTTTTCTAACACTCTTAGGTGTTTTAAGCCAACTGGAAGTTTTTGTATCAACATTTTCTAATGACTGTAAATAATTGTATTGCTCTTCATCTAAAAGTTCAATACCAATTTCTGAAGCCATATTTATAGCACTGTTTTTAGGCTTATGTTCTTTTCTGCTATTTAAGGCTTCATGGTCATAGCAAAAGCTTCTTCTACTTTTAGGGCTTTCTTTAGAGCAGTCGCAAAAAATATATTTATTTTCATTTTTATCATAGCCAATTACATCAGGCTCTCCATCAGTTATATTCATTTCATTAATAACCCAAAGTTTATCAGGCTGATTAGATATGTGAGCTTCAATACTTGCCCAAGTTATTCCAATATGCCTGTACATATTTTTTTCAAAACGCAATTGCAATATTTCTAATAAATGCTTTTTTTCATTAGTAGAGATTGGTGGTTTCATGTTAATTTAATTTTTAGAAAAAAGGTTAGTTCAAATTTATACAAATTTTTCAAAAGAAGCAGATATATATTAAAAGCACTCTGCTGTGTGCTTATATGCAGCTTGTAGTAATTGAGAATTATTTAAAATGAAATCTTATTGTAACAATTACGAAACAATGAGTGAAGAAGTTTGCAAAAATTTTAGAAACATAATGTATAAAATAATTTTTAGTATGAAGGACAAAAAAAATATTAGTAAACTTTTTTTGACTTTGTTGTTTTGTTTTCATTTTTCATTTGCATATAGTCAAGTAGGTATTATAAAAGGAAAAGTGATTGACAATAAAACAAAAGAAATTATTATTGGTGCAGCAGTTTTATTAGATAATACTTCTGTAGGTATTTTAACTGATAATAAGGGAGAGTTTGTTATACCTAAAGTTTTGGTTGGTACGCACAAAATTATTACTTCTTTTATTTCTTATAAAACCAAAACAATCAATCATATTGTAGTAAAAGAAGGAGAAACTACTTTAGTAGAAATTGCACTTGAAGCAGAGTATAATAAAATGGATGAAGTGGTGATTGTTTCAAAGAGTAACAAAGAATCTGAAAATGAATTATTAAGATTACAAAAAAAATCGTTAGTAGCTACTCAAAGTATTGGTGCAGCAGAATTATCTCGTAAAGGGATAGGTGATGCAGAATCTGCTGTTTCTTCTATGTCTGGCATTTCTAAACAAGATGGTGTAAAAAATGTTTTTGTTAGAGGGTTAGGCGATAGATATAATGCTACACTTTTAAATGGGCTACCAGTTCCATCAGAAGACCCTGAATACAAGAATATTGCTTTGTCATTTTTTGAAACGGATATTATCAAAAATATTGATGTTGATAAAGTATTTTCTGTACAAAATAATAGTGATGTAGGAGGCGCCATTATTGATATTAAATCTAAAGAATTAATAAAAGATTATTCTTTTGGGTTAAGTGTTTCAACAGGATTTAATACCAAAGCAATAGGAACAAACTATAAAAAAGCAGATGGTTTTAATTATTTTGGATTTGCCAATTTTACCAATCCTGAATCTGGAAAATTTAATTTCAACAATAGTTTAGACCCTTTAGTTGTTAAATTACCAATTAATGAAAGTTATAGATTATCAGCTGGAAAGAAATTTCAAATAGGCAATAATGTATTATCGTTTTTTGTAGTTGCTACACACGCTTCAGAATATTCATATACTGAAGAAATAGTTAGAAATACAACAACCGATGGTACAGTTTACCAAGACCAAACTGGACAAAAATATTCTGGTAAAAAAAGCCAACTTGTTCTTGCAAATCTTAATTATGACATTGGTCGTTCTAATAGTATATCCTATAATTTTATGATGCTTCATGCTACTAATTTTTATATAGGAGAATATAATGGCAAACATGCTGAAAGGTTTCAAGATGCTGCCAATGATATTGGTTATGTAAGACGTCAGCAAGTAAATGACAACCTTCTATTTACACATCAAATAATCTCTAAGTGGAGGTTGGCTGATAAGTGGAATATGAATGTTGATGCTTCAGTAAATCAGATAAAAGGATTTGAACCAGATAGAAGAGAAAATTATCTGTCGCAAAAAGCTGATGGCACTTATGGTTTAACAGGAAGCAATAGACAAAAACGTTTTTTCTCTGAATTAAACGAACAAAGTTTTAATACAAAATTCTTCATTACCTATAAACTGACAGATGTATTAAATAGTGCTAATTCAAAAATTTCATTTGGGTATAATGGTCATAATTCAACCAATTCTTTCAATGCTACAGAATATAATTTTTCTGCCATATCAGGAAGTTATTCTATTGATAATTTACTACTTGATAAACTCTACAACTCAAATAATTTCAAAGACAAAATATTTTCTTTTACGCAAAGTTATCCAAGTACTTATAGTGTATTAAAAAATAACCATTCATTTTTTGTTACTGCTGCTTACCAAATATCTAAAAAACTTAGTGGGTTAATTGGTTTTAAGTATGACAATGTAGATATGAAAGTAATATATGATGTACCAGGTCAAACAGATAATAATACAATCCAAACTTCTTTTTACTTACCAAGCATCAATTTAAAATACGACATTAATAAAAAAAATATTCTTAGGTTAGGTTTAAGTAAAACATATACATTACCTCAGTCTAAAGAAATTTCACCTTTTCAATATGTAAATATTGGTTTTGCCAGTGAAGGAAACCCTCATATTCAATATTCAGACAATTATAATGTTGATATAAAGTGGGATAACTATCTCAGTTCATCTGAATTAATGTCTATAACAATATTTTATAAGAAAATTTTAAACCCAATTGGGCGTGTAGATAAGGGAAACTCTGCTGGCTTATTGACTTATGATAACATTGGTAAAGATGCAAATGTTATGGGTATTGAAGCAGAGTATAGAAAAGATATTTTTAAGAAAAAGAATAATGATTTGCTAACGGAAAATAAATTATCTATCGGCACAAACTTTTCTTATATCCTTACTTCTACCAAATTAAATTTAATCAATACACCTGAACGAATTTCAGCATTAGAAGGAGCATCTCCATTTATTATTAATGCAGATATAACCTATCATTATTTAAAAGCTAAAAAAGGATTAACTACATCATTAGTGTTCAATTATTTTGGTGATAGAATTTTTACAATAGGAGCAATGGGCTATCAAGATATTATAGAAAAAGGAATACCTACTATAGACTTTATTTTCTCTTACAGACTAAGCAAAATGTTAGGTATTAAATTTAAGGCAGCAAATTTTCTTGACCCTAATTTTCAGTTAAGCCGTAAAGTAAGTAATACAAATAAAGCAATTACGCTAAGTCAATATAAGAAAGGAGTAAACTTAAATGTAGGTATCAATATTGATTTATAAGATGTAACCAAATCTCAATAAAATCGCAATAACTCAGTAATCTGGCAAAATGATTTTTGCACAATAAAATTAAATAAAAAATGAAATCAAAGAAAATGAATTTAAGCATGCTTACAGTTGTAATGTTGCTTATAACAATGTCGTTAATGTCTTGTAAAAAGAATAATACTACAACACCTGTAGCTAAAAGCGACTTAGTTGGTTCTATAACAGGAGCAAAAACTTTAGATGCATCCATTACTTACACAATTACAGGTCCAGTAATTGTAGAGAATGGTGGTGTGTTAAATATACCAGCAGGTACAGTAATTAAAGCAAATAAAGGATTTAATAATTACATTCTCATACTTCAAGGCGGCAAAATAAATGTAAACGGAACAGCAGATAAACCTGTGATAATGACTGCTGATATTGATAATGCAGAGCCAGGGTATTGGGGTGGATTAGTTATCAATGGTAGAGCACCTTTATCAGGCAATACAGTTGGCAGTACAGAAATTAGTTCTGCTCATCAATATGGAGGAACTGATGCAAATGATAATTCAGGAAGCATTACTTATCTTATATTAAGTTATACAGGAGCTCGGTCAAGTGCAGATGTTGAACATAATGGACTAACATTAAATGGTGTTGGAAATGGAACAGTAATAGAAAATATTTTTATTCCTAATGGAGCAGATGATGGAATTGAATTTTTTGGCGGAACAGTGAATGTGAAAAATTTATTAGTAATAAACCCTGATGATGATATGTTTGACTTTACTCAAGGATATACAGGAACTTTAGAAAATGCTTATGGTATTTGGGAAACTGGTTACACCAGTACAGAATCTGACCCAAGAGGTATTGAAGCTGATGGAAATTTAGATGGCAATTTCCCTACACAAACTGGGCAGTCAAACTTTTATGTGAAAAATGTAACTTTTGATTTAAGATTAGCCAAAGCACCCGATACTGATGTATCTAATGTAACAAACAAAATGCAAGATGTTATTAAAATTCGTAGAGGAGCAAAAGCAACTATTACCAATGCTTTAGTTAAAGGAAGCGGAACAGCAATTGATTTAATTGATTTTAGTGATAGTAAAGGAACTGGAGATGCAACATCTACCATTAGTTTAACCAATTTATTAAATAACACAATCTTAGGTAAAGAGATTAACCCAACAACTGGTTTTTCTGGGGCAATCATTGGTGCAGGAAATACAGGTTGCCCAACCACTATTTTTTCATGGACTAAATATAGTTTCTAAAATAAATGACTATTTAGAAAATATACAATAAGATTTTTGAAAGAATGTAAGAGCACACAGTTTTTACATTCTTTCTTAATGATAAAAAGTACTCAAAATATAATTAAGGCTACTGAGAACTATATATGAAACAAAATTTATTTTTGCAGAAACAAATACAATAATAAACGTGCAAAAAATCTTATTAGTTGATGATGATAAAAACATTTCGGAGATTTTAGAATTTAATCTCAAGAATGAAGGCTTTGAAGTAGAGGCTGTATATTCTGCAGAAGAAGCCTTAAAGAAAACCATTACAGATTTTCAATTAATATTGTTAGATGTAATGATGGAAGGAATGTCTGGATTTAAGTTAGCAGAAAAACTCCGTAAAGAACATATTGTAGTACCCATTATTTTCCTCACAGCCAAAGACACAGAAAATGATATGCTAACAGGTTTTTCTGTTGGTGCTGATGATTTTATTGCAAAACCATTTTCCATTAAAGAAGTTATTGCAAGAGCTAAAGCTGTTCTAAAAAGAAGTAATATTGTTACTGATTCAAAAATTGACAATAATATACTGACCATAGGAATACTTATCATAGATTATAATTTAAAAGAAGTTTATCTCAACAAAGAGAAAATTATATTAACCAAAACAGAATTTGAATTATTGGCTTTATTGGCACAAAAACCAGAAAGTATTTTTTCTCGTAATAAAATAATTGATAAAATATGGAAAGAAACTCCTTATATCACAGAACGCACAGTTGATGTACACATTACTCGTTTAAGAAAAAAACTTGGCGAATATGCTGGCGTTATTACAAATCGTTCTGGTTATGGATACAGATTTAATGCAGATTTATTATGAAACTTAGTTTTAGACAACGCCTGTTTCTTTACTTTGCAATTCTATTTACCGTATTCACTATTGGTATTGCAATACTTGAACATTCAAGAGAAAAATTATTTAAAACAGAAGCATTAGAAGAAAAGTTAGATGTTTATACAGATATTCTACAAGCTGCTATTCCAAATAAATCTCAAAATTTTGAAAATGATATAAAAGCATTTCAATCTGTATTACCATCAGATTTAAGAATTACCATTATTAGTTTGGAAGGAAAGGTTTTATACGATAATACTGTAAAAGATTTTTTGGCAATGGAAAATCATTCAAATCGTATAGAAATAAAATTGGCATTACAAAATGGCAAAGGAACAGATATAAGAGAGTCGGTTTCTAACCATCATCCATATTTGTATTATGCAAAAAAAAATGCAGAAAATTATATTCGTGTTGCATTGCCTTATAATATTCAATTACGTCAATTTTTAAAAGCAGATAACCTATTCTTATATTTTTTACTGGTACTTTTCCTACTCTCTATTTTTTTTATTCATAGAATAACTTTACAGTTTGGAGCATCTATAAAAAAATTACGAAATTTTGCTTTACATCCAACCAATAATAATGCCCAGTTTAATGAAGATGAACTGGGAGAAATTGGAGAACGAATTGCAGAAAATTATCGTTTATTAGATGCCAATAAAAAAAGTCTTTCATTAGAAAAACAAAAATTGCTACAACATATTCATATTTCTCAAGAAGGTATTTGTTTTGTTTCGTCATTAAAGAAAGTTGAGTTTCATAACAGTTTATTTATTCAATACCTTAATCAACTTACAGACAAACCCAAAGCCAATCCAGAAGCAATTTTTGAAGACTATGTCTTTTCTCCCCTTCATCAATTTATACTAAATGAAAATGAAAATTACTTTGAATCTCAAATTAAAAGTCATGGAAAAGTATTTGCTTTAAAAGCCAATATTTTTGATGACAAGAGCTTTGAAATTATTTTGACAGATATAACTCAGCAAGAAAAAACCAAACAATTAAAACAAGAAATGACAGGCAATATAGCCCATGAACTTCGTACACCTATTACCAGTATAAGAGGCTATTTAGAAACAGTTTTAGAACAGCCACTAACAGAACAAAACAAGCAACACTTTATACAACAAGCCTATCTGCAAACATTAAATTTATCCGAATTAATTAAAGATATGAGCATTATTGCAAAAATGGAAGAAGCTCCAAACTCTTTTGAATTTGAAAAAGTAAACATAGAAAAATTATTAGAAAGAATATTAGATGAAGAAAATATAGCTTTAACTAAAAAAAATATTCACTTAAATTGGCAGTTGCCCAATAATATAACAATCAATGGTAATCCAAGTTTACTAAACTCTATCTTTAGAAATTTAATAGAAAATTCAATTCGCTATGCTGGAGAAAATATAAACATCAATATATCTGTATTCAATGAAGATAATGACTATTATTACTTTTCATTTTATGATACAGGTATTGGTGTAGAAAATGAAGAATATCTCAACCGACTTTTTGAACGTTTTTATCGTGTGCAAGAAGGAAGAACTAGAGATACTGGTGGTAGTGGGCTTGGCTTATCTATAGTTAAAAATGCAATTCTTTTTCACAAAGGAACAATTACAGCAAAAAATAGAAAGGATGGAGGGCTTGAATTTATTTTTAATCTACATAAATAAAAACACCATTAAGGCTTCTTAGTCATTTCTAATTCATACACTACACCACCTTCGGTTTTAGCATAACTACCTTTATCAGTAGAAACAGCTCTTGTTACTGTCCAAGTGCCACCTAATTTTTCCACAGGTGGGGTAGGCGTATTGGTAAATGTTATTTTAAATGTCCAATCTGTAGCATTTCCTACCCATGTACCAGTAGCAGTAGTTTCACCAGTTTTACTACAAGTAAAAGTTCCATCATCCAAATATTTTGCTTCCCATCCATTAAAATTAGCTGTATTATTAGTTCCATCTTCTACAAACTTTGATACATACCAAACGCCATTTGTAATAGCATCCATAACAGTTTGTTCTTTTATCTTATCAATCATTTTTTTGCAACTGGCAGATATACATAACACTACTAAAATAAGTATTGATAATAATTGTTTATTTTTCATGCTGAAATAATTATTTAAGCGTAAAATTATCTTTTATATTAATTTGATTTTTAAAATAGATTAATTTATTTTGGTATAATGCTTTCGGTATTGTTCTTTATCCAAAACCATTAATTAACGTATATACCTATTTTATTATTGCTCACTCTTTATTATCAAATAGAATTATACTATTCTTCAATATTGATAAATACGCTATACAAATAAAAGTAATACTAATTTGATTTTTTAAATAGACCAATTTTATTTTGGTATAATTTATATAATAGAAACGTTGTTGCCCATTTTTTTAAGTTTAACTTCAAATCTTTTCACTCTTACAGATAACTCAGAAGGATTAAAAGGTTTAATGATAAAGTCATCTGCCCCTAATTCAAATGCTTGCAAAACTGTATCTTCTTCCCCCATTCCAGAAAGTACTATAATTGGAATCTTTGACTTACTGTCAGACCTCACTATACTAATTAATTCCAAACCAGAAGTATAAGGCATCATAATATCAGTAATAATTAAATCAGGTAATTCTTTTTTTAGCAACTCCAACGCAACTCTACCATCAGGGGCAAATAAAACTATATGCCCATCGCTAATTAGTTTCTTTTCTAATGCAGTAGCCATTAATGGTTCATCTTCAGCAATTAATATTTTCATATATACTATTGGTATTTCTAAAAATTATATTTAATATCTTGGGTGAAAGATAATAAATAAAGTTATTGTAAAATTATTTTTTATAATAACTGTAAAAATACCCCTCCTTTGGAGAGCAGGGGTGGTTAAAATCAGTCTGAAGGTTCCGTCTGACTGATGAAACAACAAACTTTGTCAGTCTGAGCCTGTCGAAGACGATAAAGTTAAGCATTTTACTCAATCGCTTTCTACAGGCTCAAGCTGACAATTTTATTTTTATAATAACTGTAAAAATACCCCTCCTTTAGAGAGCATGGGTGGTTAAAATCAGTCTGACGGTTCCGTCTTGACTGATGTAAAAATTCCTCTCCTTGGGAGAGGTTAGGTGAGGTAAAATCAACCCACATTTCTTCAATGTCTTGTCCTAAAAAAATGTATCAAGTTGAAAATTGAATTAAAATTTTTGCAATATTCTTTCTTTTTCTTTTGGGTAATGTAGCTAAAAAGAATTACTTCTTTATGGGCAAGACAAAAATATTTTCCTTCAAAACACTTACTGATATTGACTTATATTAACTGTGCATAAAATATTTTCAAAAAATATTTGGCAGTAATAAAATCACACCTATTTTTGCACCCCGTTTAAAGAAAATATAAGATTTTCTAAAAGCAGAAAGTTCTTTAAAGCAAGGTATAGAATAACACAATTTGTATTATTTTTTCAAAATAAATTTGGTACTAAAAAATAACCAACTATCTTTGCCGTCCATTTCTAAAAAAAATGGCACAGTTCTTCAAAAAATATTTCACTTTTTTCTTTATTATTTAAAGAAAAATTTGGCAAATAAAAAAAAGGCTCTTACTTTTGCAACCCCAAATAAAAAAGGGGTGGCAAAAAAGCCATAAAGTTCTTTGAAAGTTTGAAAGTAACAGCACTCTAAATAATTATTTAGAGTAAGGTTTATAAGCATAAATTAAAAATTAAATCCGACGTTAATTTTATTTGAAGTTAATAGTCAGATCAACTCATTTACAATGGAGAGTTTGATCCTGGCTCAGGATGAACGCTAGCGGCAGGCTTAATACATGCAAGTCGTGGGGCAGCATAAGTAGCAATACTTGATGGCGACCGGCAAACGGGTGTGGAACACGTACACAACCTCCCTTCAAGCGGGGAATAGCCCAGAGAAATTTGGATTAATACCCCATAATATATTAAAATGGCATCATTATAATATTAAAGCTTCGGCACTTGATGACGGGTGTGCGGCTGATTAGGTAGTTGGCGGAGTAGTAGCCCACCAAGCCTACGATCAGTAGCTGATGTGAGAGCATGATCAGCCACACGGGCACTGAGACACGGGCCCGACTCCTACGGGAGGCAGCAGTAAGGAATATTGGACAATGGACGAAAGTCTGATCCAGCCATGCCGCGTGAAGGATTAAGGTCCTCTGGATTGTAAACTTCTTTTATATGGGACGAAAAAAGGGTATTCTTACTCACTTGACAGTACCATATGAATAAGCACCGGCTAACTCCGTGCCAGCAGCCGCGGTAATACGGAGGGTGCAAGCGTTATCCGGATTCACTGGGTTTAAAGGGTGCGTAGGTGGATAGGTAAGTCAGGGGTGAAATCTCGGAGCTTAACTCCGAAACTGCCTTTGATACTATTTATCTTGAATATTGTGGAGGTTTGCGGAATATGTCATGTAGCGGTGAAATGCTTAGATATGACATGGAACACCTATTGCGAAGGCAGCAGGCTACACATATATTGACACTGAGGCACGAAAGCGTGGGTATCAAACAGGATTAGATACCCTGGTAGTCCACGCCCTAAACGATGATTACTCGACATACGCGATACACTGTGTGTGTCTGAGCGAAAGCATTAAGTAATCCACCTGGGAAGTACGACCGCAAGGTTGAAACTCAAAGGAATTGGCGGGGGTCCGCACAAGCGGTGGAGCATGTGGTTTAATTCGATGATACGCGAGGAACCTTACCTGGTCTAGAATGCTATACTTCGCAAGAAGGTGTCTGTAGAAATGCAGATGAAAATTGTAAGGTGCTGCATGGCTGTCGTCAGCTCGTGCCGTGAGGTGTTGGGTTAAGTCCCGCAACGAGCGCAACCCCTATCTTTAGTTGCCAACAGGTAATGCTGGGGACTCTAAAGAAACTGCCGCCGTAAGGCGTGAGGAAGGAGGGGATGATGTCAAGTCATCATGGCCTTTATGACCAGGGCTACACACGTGCTACAATGGGGCGTACAAAGGGCTGCAACACGGCGACGTGAAGCTAATCCCAAAAAACGTCTCTCAGTTCAGATCGCAGTCTGCAACTCGACTGCGTGAAGCTGGAATCGCTAGTAATCGTATATCAGCAATGATACGGTGAATACGTTCCCGGACCTTGCACACACCGCCCGTCAAGCCATGAAAGCCGGGTGTACCTAAAGTCGGTAACCGAAAGGATCTGCCTAGGGTAAAATCGGTAATTGGGGCTAAGTCGTAACAAGGTAGCCGTACCGGAAGGTGCGGCTGGAATACCTCCTTTTAGAGATTGCTTAATTCTTTTTTAGCTGTTACTTTCATTCTTTTAATTATTGTAGTTCTTATTTTTTAATTTTGTTGACCCGTTCAGACCCGTAGCTCAGTTGGTTAGAGCGCTACACTGATAATGTAGAGGTCACCAGTTCAACTCTGGTCGGGTCTACTATATAATATAGCATTAGGGGGGTTAGCTCAGTTGGCTAGAGCATCTGCCTTGCACGCAGAGGGTCATCGGTTCGACTCCGATATCCTCCACATTATAAAATAGTTTAATTGGTGTATTTTGATTAGGCAAAACAAATGGTTCAAGTCCATTACATCAACTTTTTTTAATAAAGTTCTTTGACATATTGGGAAAGTAAAATCAATCAAAAGTACTATAGCCTTATGCAAGCTATAGTATAATAATTTTTTTAAAGCAATTAAGGGCACATGGTGGATGCCTTGGGTCTGAGAGGCGATGAAGGACGTGGTAAGCTGCGATAAGCTTTGGGAAGCTGCACACAAGCATTATATCCGAAGATTTCCGAATGGGACAACCCGTTATACTGAAGGTATAACACTCGAAAGAGAGCCAACCTCCTGAACTGAAACATCTAAGTAGGGAGTGGAAAAGAAAACAATAGTGATTCCCCGAGTAGTGGCGAGCGAAAAGGGAAAAGCCCAAACCATAACAGCGTGCTGTTGTGGGGTTATAGGACTGCATTTAGAAATACTCATCAAACCGAATTTTCTGGAAAGTTAAACCATAGCAGGTGATAGTCCTGTAGGTGTATATTGAGTAGGACGAGCAGTATCCTGAGTAAGGCGGAACTGGAGAAATTCTGCCTGAATTTGCCAGCACCATCTGGTAAGGCTAAATACTCCTCAGACACCGATAGTGAACCAGTACCGTAAGGGAAAGGTGAAAAGTACCCCAAATAGGGGAGTGAAATAGTACCTGAAACCGTGTGCTTACAAGCGGTCGGAGTCTGCTTTGGCGGATGACGGCGTGCCTTTTGCATAATGAACCTACGAGTTGCTCCTCACTGGCAAGGTTAAATTCCTTAATAATGGAGCCGAAGCGAAAGCGAGTCCAAATAGGGCGAATAGTCAGTGGGGGCAGACGCGAAACTTTGTGATCTATCCATGGGCAGGTTGAAGTCTCGGTAACACGAGATGGAGGACCGAACCCATTGACGTTGAAAAGTCTTGGGATGACCTGTGGATAGGGGTGAAAGGCCAATCAAACTGAGAGATAGCTCGTTCTCCCCGAAATGTTTTTAGGAACAGCGTCGTATTTTGAAGTTTATTAGAGGTAGAGCTACTGATTGGGCTAGGGGGCTTCACCGCCTACCAAACCCTGACAAACTCCGAATACTAATAAATATCTGCGGCAGTGAGGCTGTGGGCGCTAAGGTCCATGGCCGAGAGGGAAATAACCCAGATTAGCAACTAAGGTCCCTAATACATAGTTAAGTTGATTAAACGAGGTGGGATTTCTATAACAGCCAGGATGTTTGCTTGGAAGCAGCAATTCATTTAAAGAGTGCGTAACAGCTCACTGGTCGAGAGATCCTGCACGGAAAATAATCGGGCATCAAACTATGAACCGAAGTTCTAAATTTTCCATTTATGTGGAAAGTGGTAGGGGAGCATTGAAATCTGCATAGAAGGTTTATGGCGACATATACTGGAGCGATTTCAAAAGAAAATGTAGGTATAAGTAACGATAAAAGTAGTGAAAAACTACTTCGCCGAAAGTCTAAGGTTTCCTGATCAACGTTAATCGGATCAGGGTTAGTCTGGTCCTTAGGAGAACCCGAAAGGGGTATCTGATGGAAAGCAGGTTAATATTCCTGCACCTACTATACATTAAAAGTGACGGAGAATGTTAGCTACAAAGGCAGACGGATGCTGAGTGGATCCTTCGGGTGAGACGTAGTAGCAAAAGTTCTTCCAAGAAAAGCGAGTATAGCAGCCAGTACCGTAAACCGACACAGGTAGACGGGATGAGTATTCTAAGGCGCTCGGGTGAGCCGTGGAGAAGGAACTAGGCAAATTGACGCTGTAACTTCGGGATAAAGCGTACCCCGTACATACGGGGTCACAGTAAAATGGTTCAACCAACTGTTTAACAAAAACATAGGGCCCTGCAAAATCGTAAGATGACGTATAGAGCCTGATACCTGCCCGGTGCTGGAAGGTTAAGGAAGGGTGTTCGACGCAAGTCAAAGCTCCTGACTGAAGCCCCAGTAAACGGCGGCCGTAACTATAACGGTCCTAAGGTAGCGAAATTCCTTGTCGGGTAAGTTCCGACCTGCACGAATGGTCTAATGAGTTGAACACTGTCTCCTCCACGAGCCCGGTGAAATTGTAGTATCGGTGAAGATGCCGGTTACCCGCCACGGGACGGAAAGACCCCGTGAACCTTCACTACAACTTTGCATTGATTTTGAGCAACCGATGTGTAGGATAGTTGGGAGACTATGAAGCAGTGCCGCCAGGTATTGTGGAGTCAACGTTGAAATACCAACCTTCGTTTGCTTAGAACCTAATCCCGTTTTTACGGGAGACATTGCATGGTGGGTAGTTTGACTGGGGTGGTCGCCTCCTAAAAAGTAACGGAGGCTTGCAAAGGTACCCTCAGTACGGTTGGTAATCGTACAAAGAGCGTATTAGTATAAGGGTGCTTGACTGTGAGGCAAACAAGCCGAGCAGGAGCGAAAGCTGGCTAAAGTGATCCGGTGGTTCTGCATGGAAGGGCCATCGCTAAAAGGATAAAAGGTACTCCGGGGATAACAGGCTGATCTTACCCAAGAGCTCATATCGACGGTAAGGTTTGGCACCTCGATGTCGGTTCGTCACATCCTGGGGCTGGAGAAGGTCCCAAGGGTTCGGCTGTTCGCCGATTAAAGTGGCACGTGAACTGGGTTCAGAACGTCGCAAGACAGTTCGGTCCCTATCTGTGGTGGGCGTTAGTAAATTGAGTGGACATGACCTTAGTACGAGAGGACCGGGTTGTATGTACCGCTGGTGTATCAGTTGTGCCGCCAGGTGCAATGCTGAGTAGCTATGTACAGACAGGATAAACGCTGAAAGCATCTAAGCGTGAAACCTTCCACAAGATGAGTTTACTTTTAAGGGCTGTCAGAGACGATGACGTTGATAGGCTACAGGTGTAAAGTTAGCAATAGCAAAGCCAAGTAGTACTAATTGCCCGTAAGCTTTATTTTTATTATTTTACTTTTCCAATATGTAATTTATTAAGTTTTACTTAATTTCCTCTGAAGGAGGAGATAAGAAAAGACTTAGACCTTTTTATGGTGGTTATACCGAGGGTGTTCACCTCTTCCCATTCCGAACAGAGCAGTTAAGCCCCTCATGGCCGATGGTACTTGGGTATTCCTGGGAGAGTAGGTAGCTGCCGTATTTTTTAAAAGCCTTACATTTTTGTGAGGCTTTTTTACTTCCCTTCAATTACTTCAGTTATTTTATACAATACTTCATTTAGCCTTGCTTTGGGTATTCCTATGGTTAATAAGTAAAATAGTTGATGTTCTTGTTTAATGATAGTGCAGTTGTATTGTTTTACAATGGTCATTATAGGATTCATTTTTGTATAATCATATTGAAATTCGTGAACAATTTCCACAGCTTTTTGTATAATGGGGGTTGTTTGTAAAGCCAATGCTGTTGTAGTTTTGTAAGCATTAATCAAACCTGATACACCTAATAAAGTACCACCAAAATATCTTACTACAACTACCAATGTATTGGTTAATTTTTTACTATCTATTTGTCCTAAAATGGGTTTACCTGCTGTGCCAGAAGGTTCACCATCATCATTTGCTCTGAAATTATTACCATCTAATCCTAATCTGTAAGCAAAACAATGATGTGAGGCTTTTGGATGTTCTTTTTTTAAAGAGGCAATATGTGTTTTAACATCTTCTGCTGTGGTTATAGGAAAAGTGTAAGCAATAAAACGACTACCTTTTTCTTTAAATTCTGCTTTGGAATTTTGCGCTATGGTTAAATAATAGTCTTGTTCTTTATTCATCAGTATTGGGTAAGTAGTGTGTAATAGTATCGGTTAAAATATTTTCTATTTTAAATTTAAGCCCAGAGAATTTAGGAACTTTGATTCCTTTGCCAAGTATTAGCGATGTGTTGGTTATTACCCTCATTTCATCCCATAATTTTTTTTCTATAAAGCTATTTAACATTTTTGCTCCTCCTTCTACAATAATACTAATTAGATTGTTTTGATAGCAATAATGTAGTATTTGATGAATTACATCTGTATTCTTATCTATTTTTACAAATGTTATATTTCTGTGATGTTCATTTTTTAATTCATTAAAAATAACAGTAGGTGCATCAGTATTGAATATATTGAATAAGTTAGGTAACAGTAAATTTTTATCTATAATTAATCTGGTAGGGTTTTTACCTGTATAAAGCCTATTGGTTAAAGTAGGATTATCTTTTAAAGCAGTATTAGTACCTATTAAAATAGCTGTTTCTTCGCTACGCCACTTGTGTACTAATTTATTGGTATAGGCATTACTGATAAATAATCTTTCATCTGACATGCCTGCAATTTTTTCATCTGCCGTTTGTGCAAATTTTAGTATAAGGTATGGTCTTTTCTTTTGATGAAAAGTGAAGAAACGTTTGTTGAGATTGGCACATTCTTGCTGTAATACATTTGTTATTACATGGGTACCATTTTGTTGCAAAAACTCTATGCCTGTACCATTTACCAATGCAAAAGAATCTCTGCAACCTATTACTACTTTTTTAATTTTCTTTTCAGTAATCAAATGTGTGCAAGGGGGTGTTTTCCCAAAATGATTACAAGGTTCTAAGGATATATATAATGTAGCATCTTTTATTTTATCTCTATTTTCTATTGCAACATTATTTATACAATATACTTCTGCATGGGCTTCTCCATATTGTTGATGATAGCCTTCTCCAATTATTTTATTATCATATACCAAAACAGCACCTACCATTGGGTTTGGAGCTACAGAACCATTACCAAGTTTGGCTAATTCTATACAACGAAGCATATATTTTTCATCTGTACTCAATAGAATATTATTTTAAAAAATAGTGGTATAATATTTTTTGTTTCTGTTTTTCATATTGCATCAATAACACTGTTGTCAATTAAAATATGTTGTACCCAAATAATAATGAACAAAAATAACTGAAAAGCTTTTATGTATAATTGTTCTATAGAATACTTAAACATTATTACTTTGTAAAAATGACTGTAGAAAAAATATATAAAGATTTACTTGCTGCACTTCAAAAAAATTATAGTATTAATGAATCTATCTGTATTGCAGATATGGTAATTGAAAATATTTTTGGTTTTTCAAAGTATGATAGAGTTTTGAATAAACATAAGATTGTTGATAAATCTTATCTGCATAAATTTCATCAAATAATTGTAGCACTTGCTACACATAAACCTATACAATATGTTTTAGAAGAAGCATGGTTTTGTAATCAGCAATTTTTTGTAAACGAACATGTTTTAATTCCAAGAGCTGAAACAGAGGAACTAATAGCTTTGATGGAAACTTTTAAACCAACTAATGAATCTGTTTTAGATATAGGTACAGGCTCTGGTTGTATTTCTATTATATTAAAAAATAAGTTTCCTCAATTAAACATTACTGCTATTGATATAAGTGCTGAAGCATTAATGGTAGCTCAGAGAAATGCTCAAAATTTTGAAGCGAAGGTTAATTTTGTTCAGGCAGATTTTTTAGATGAAAATTGCTGGAAAAATTATGAGCAATATGATTTTATAGTTAGCAATCCACCTTATGTAAAACAAAGTGAAAGCAGCACAATGCAGCCTAATGTAATCTTATTTGAGCCACATAAAGCATTATTTGTACCAGATAATGATGCACTTATTTTTTATAAAAAAATAGCTTTATTTGGGAGGAATCATTTAAAAAAGAAGGGTAAAATTTTAGTAGAAATTAATGAGGCAATGGGTATTGAAACAAAGCAGCTTTTTGAACAATTTTTATATCATTCAAGCATAATAAAAGATATGCAAGGGAAAGATAGATTTATTGTTTGTGATGAGAATTTTATGCTTTGAATAAGCCCTATAATGATATAATTATGCATTTTACTGAGAAAATATTCATATTTTTTCCTCATATTGTAGATTTTTAAGTAAAATTGTATAATAAAAAGTTTTTACATTTAATTTTTTCTTTACTTTTGATAAAGCGTGAAATGTTATAAATATATTTATATGAAATTTAGGTTACTATTATTAGTAGGTTTTTTAGCAACTTTTGCTATTTCAGTTCAAGCACAAAGAGTTAAAGTATCAGCTGCATTAGGAGCAAGTAGCTACTATGGAGATTTGATTCCAGGAACTCCTTTGTTGAAACAATTATCTCCTGCTGTTACTATTGGAGGAAGTTATGATATTATGGAAAAGCTAAGAGTGAGAGCCAGTTTTTCTGCTCTTAGTATTAAAGGAGATGATAAGGATAATAGTGATATTAAGTTTAAGAATAGAAACTTGAATTTTAAAAGTTTTATTTGGGAGTTTAATGTTGCAGCAGAATATGATTTTTTAAATAATTTTGACCAATATTCTTTTACTCCTTATATATTTTTTGGACCTGGTGTTTTTGGCTTTAACCCAACAACAGTTGATAGATTTGGGAATAAAGTAAAACTTAGAGATTTGGGTACAGAAGGTCAAGGTTTAGCAGCATATCCTGATAGAAAACCTTATAAGCGTACACAACTTAATTTGGGTTTTGGTGGTGGTGTAAGAGTTGATTTAAGTGAATCTTTACAAATAGGTACAGAATTATTTATTCGTAAAACATTTACAGATTATTTAGATGATGTGAGTATTAATAGTTATGTTGACCCAGCTTTGTTTATTTCGCAAGGAAACCCTTACACTCAATATCTTTCTTTTAGAGGAGATGAAGTAGGAAAATCTTTTTCAAAAACAATGCCACGTGGTAATCCTAAAAACAAAGATTTATATTATTCTTTTCAGGTAAAATTAACGTATAAATTATTGAATTTAGAATGGGGTTCTCCATTAGGTTATTATGGAGGTGGTAATCCTGGTAGAGTGAGAAATAGTATGAGAAATCCTCGTAGAGTATTATAAAGTATAATCTTATTTTAAATATTATTTTGAGCTACTTTTTAATTTAAGTAGCTCATTTTTTTTAGGCTGTAATACTCTTTGAAAGTGTTGTAATATCTACCCCATCATAATCTCCACTACTCATTAAAAGTAAATTGCTGTTAGCATAATTTTGCTGATGCAACCAATTATTTAATTCTTCTTTGGTATTTATTACAATTAAATTTTCTTTATTAAAACTATTATACACAATCTCTTTTGGTAAAGGTGGCATTTGCTTTAATTCAAGTGCATGTTTGGCATAAAACACTACAGCAATATCTGCTTTAGCCATAGCATCTTTATACTCATCTAAAAAATTTTTATTCAAACTGCTATAAGTATGTAGCTCTAAAACTGCTATTAATGTTCTATTAGGATATTGCTGTTTTACTGCTTCTATAGTTGCTATTACTTTGCTTGGTGCATGAGCAAAATCTCTATAAATATTGGTTGTGTTATTATTGGCTATTAGTTCTAAACGTTTTGATGCACCTGTAAAATTTTTAATAGCGTGTAAAAAATCATGTGTATTGATACCTAACTCTTTACAAACAAAATAAGCAGCATATAAATTTTGCAAATTGTGGTTGCCAAAAATTTTTAAAGCAACTGTTTCATCATCTATTGTTATAATAGTATTTCCATTTTCAATAGTATGTTTAGGTATTGCATAAGGTTGATATTGTATATCATTTCTTTTATTAGTTTCAATTAATTCTTTTAATACAGCATCATTTTCATTATAAATTAATAATCCTCCTTTTTCAATTTTTTGTATAAAAATTACAAACTGTTCTTTGTAAATATCAAAAGTTGGAAAAACATTGATATGGTCCCATGCAATGCCTGTTAATACTGCTATGTGTGGAAATAAGAAATGAAATTTTGGTCTTTTTTCAAGTGTACTTGCAGGGTATTCATCACCTTCACAAATGATTAGTGGAGCATTGGTAATATTAACAGATTGATTAAACCCTTGAAGTTTTGCACCTGCTAAATAATCAACATCTTTTTGTAATGTTTGCAATACATGCATAATCATACTGGTAGTGGTTGTTTTTCCATGACTACCACCAATTACAACTCTTTTTTTATGGACACTTTCTTGATAAATATATTCAGGAAAAGAATAAATTTTTAATCCTAATTCTTTTGCTTTAGCAATTTCAGGATTATCTGCTTTGGCGTGCATACCTAAAATTACTGCATCAATATTTTTAGTAAGAAGTTCTGGCTGCCAACCTATTTTTTGAGGTAGTAAACCTTCTGCTTGTAAATTGGATTTTGCTGGTTCAAAAATTTCATCATCTGTGCCTGAAATGTCATAACCTTTTTTCTTTAATGCTATGGCTAATTGGTGCATAACGCTACCACCTATTGATGTAAAATGAACTTTCATATTATTCTATGCTATATTTAAGTGTATTAAGAGGCTATTAAAAAAAAGTTGATTAATTTTTAGAAGAAATGCAACATTTTGCTATAAAACACTATCTTCGTATTAAGAAGCAAAATAAAGCCTTATAATTTAAAAATTATCTATGAAAAAAGTTTTAATTGCAATAGTTTTTACCTCATTTGCTGCAATATTTATAACAGCATGTGGTTCAGCTCGTTATGGTGCAGGAAAAGGATGTCCTACTACTAATCCAAGATATTTTAGAGGTTAATTTTTTCCTTAAAATTTATTCCATTTTCATTTTATGGAGTTTATTTCACTAAACTCAATTTCCCAATTTGAGAAATTGAAAGAAGCATCTTTTAACACACTTCAGGTTATTTTTAAACATAGCCCTCGTTGTGTTATTAGTAATATGGCATTAAATAGGCTGAAACAAGCCGAAGAAACTGCAAAAGCAGTTTATTATATGCTTAATGTACTGACAGATAAACCTATATCTAACACAGTTGCAGAAGAATTTCATGTGCATCACGAATCTCCTCAAATATTATTAATTAAAAATGGCGAATGTGTTTTTACTGAAAGCCATAATGGTATTACTATGGAAGATATTATTGAGCAACAATAATTTATTGTCTATTTTTTCTTGCGGTATATTCATCTAATGCTTTTTGATATTCTTTAGCATATTTATTATGCTCTGCATAGTTAGATGAGAAGTGATGATAACCATCAAAATTTGCATTGGCTACAAAAAATAAATAATCAGTTTTAGGAGCATTTAAAACAATGTCAATACATTTTGGAGAAGGTGTACAAATTGGTCCTGGTGGCAAACCTTTTACTTTATAAGTATTGTATGGCGATGGATTGAATAAATACTTTTCGTAAATACGTGTTAGTGCAAAATTTTTCATAGCATACTTAATAGTAGGACAGGCTTGTAATGCCATATTTTTATGTAATCTATTCAAATAAACACTGGCAATTTTTGCTCTATCATCATTATAGTTTGTTTCTTCTTCTACAATAGAGGCAAGTGTATAAACTTCTTCTGGAGTAAGCCCCAACGCATTTGCTTTTTCTAATCTGTTGTTTTTAGACCAAAAATTATTTTTTGCATCTTGTTGTTTAGCTAATATTTTTTTTAAAGAAGTGTTCCAGTAAAAAGCATGTGTATCGGGAATAAATAAAGTAAAAACAGTATTGGTATCTACATTAAAAATTTTAAGAGAATCATTAGAGGTTAAAAATGTCATTACACTAACTGAATCTGTAGAAAAATTTTTGGCAATTAGTTTGGCAAAATCTTCTTTTACTCTAAGTTTATTAATTATCAATTTTACTTCTGCTTGGCTACCATTTTTTAGCATACGAACTATGTTAAACATATTTTCTCCACTATTTACTTTGTATTTACCAAGTTTTAGATTGTTCCAAATACCCATTGCATTAGAGATAAAAAGAAATGCTTGTTTATTAGCAATAATTTTTTTTTCTACCAACAAATTAGCTACATAGTTTTTATTGGTTTCTTCTATAATAAAGTATGTAGTTTTTTCTTTAAATGTTGTAGTAGAAGAAAAAAACAACCAATAGCATGTAGCCATGGCTATTAATAAAAATATTAGTATAAATAATAAAATTTTTTTCATTGAAAAGAAGGTACTTTTTATTGGATATTATTTTTCATTTCCATCATTCTCATTTGCTTAGCATCTTGTAAAAAATCTGATGCAAAAATGAAGTTATTTAATAGCTCATCTTTACTAAAAATGATGTCTTTATTACTTCCTTCCCATTGTTTTCTTCCTTTGAACAAATACATTATATGGTCGCCAATTTCCATAACACTATTCATGTCATGTGTTACAACAATAGTTGTCATATTGTATTCTACAGTAATTTCTTTAATTAGTTTATCAATTAATAAAGATGTTTGAGGGTCTAAACCACTATTGGGTTCATCGCAAAATAAATATTTAGGATTTAAAACAATGGCTCTTGCAATACCAACACGTTTTTTCATTCCTCCACTTATTTCAGCAGGATATTTTTTGTGTGCATCTGTTAGGTTTACTCTTTCTAACACTTCATTTACACGTTTCTTTTTAACTTCTTGCGACATTGATGTAAAAAAGTCTAAAGCAAATAAAATATTTTGCTCTACAGTCATACTATCAAATAAAGCACTACTTTGAAATAACATGCCTATTTGTTGCCTTAATTCTTTTCTTTCTTCTATAGTAGCAGTAATAATATTTTTACCATCATATAAAACTTCTCCTTTATCTGGTGAAAAAAGATTGACAATTACTTTGGTTAATACACTTTTACCACTACCACTTGCTCCAATAATTAAATTACATTTGCCCGTATCAAAAACAGCATTAATATCATCTATAATGGTTCTTCCACCAAAAGACTTAGTTACATTTTTTATTTCTATCATAGTAAATGTAAAGTTATGTAAAAGCAAATTTAATTATAGCTATTCACTAATTTAGCAGCTAAATGATAATTTAACATGAATACTACATACAATTTTTTAGAACAAATTATATCTAACAGAAGAACAGCCAAATCTGCTACTATGAATGGTCAATTAATAGATGATAATTTAGTTAAACAAATACTTGCTTTGGCAAATTGGGCACCTACACATGGACACACAGAGCCATGGCGTTTTATAGTGTATAATAATATGACTAAAAAAGATTTTTGTAATGCACATGCTGCTATGTATAAGCAACACACACCACAAGAATCTTTTGTGTTGGCTACTTTTGAAAAGTTGCAGCAAATGTCAGATAAAGCATCTCACATTGTTGTTGTATATAACAAGCGTGGCGATAATGCTAAAATTCCACCAATAGAAGAAATTGTAGCATCAAGTATTGCTATGCAAAATATTTTATTAGGTGCAGAAGCATTGAATATTGCAGTGCATTTAAGTACTGGAGGAATGATGCATAAACAACCTATGAAAGATTACTTCAATTTAACTGATGAAGATACTATGTTGGCTATTTTATATTTGGGTTATTCTGATGAACAGAAAGCTGGTAAAAGATTGACAAGTATTGAAAGTAAGGTTGAGTGGAGGTAAAATACTTTTACTAATCTATACTTTTTGCTGTTTCCTTAAACTGAATACCATGCTTTTGTAATTCTGCTAAAACTGGTGTATATATTTCTGCAATAATTGGAATATGTAAACCTCTTACTTGAATTTTATTTTCTAAAATTAGTTTTGCAGCAATTCCTAAAGGAAGTCCAACTGTTTTTGCCATAGCTGTTTTATGATTATCTTCTCCTACAAGTTCTAATAAACTGCTGATGCAATATTTTTTATCGTTTTGTATATAGTCAATTTCATGTAGCATTACAATTAAATCTTTATCGGTATTATGTAGTGCTAATTTTTTTTCTAATATATATTGTAAAACATCTGCTGCACTACAAAATCCTTTGTTGATAAGGGTTTCATTGTCATTTAATCCAAGAAATAATAATTGTTCTAATACTGTATTTGCAAGTAATTTTTCATGTTTATTTTTTTCGTCAGTGTTTACCCATTCTAATATTGTGTTTACAATATTATCTGTATTATTAACTTGTTTATTTATAAGAGATGAAAGCCATTGCTCAGTATGGTGCTTTTTGAAATGAGTTTGAAAAAAATGTGCAATGCTCATGTTAGTAGTGTCATAAGCTGGTGTTTCATCAGTAAGTTTTAGGGCAATAATATTTTTCCAACCTGTACAAAAATTTGGATGTCTTAAAGTAGTTCTTACAAAAGTTTCAGCTTCTTGCAATTCATATACATCTATATAGCTTAAAGAATCTCTATTGGGATAAAAGGCATAAACATTATTGGTAGATGTTGTTATTGATTCATTTTTATTAAATAATTCTTCATAAGGTAAATGAGTTATTTGGTGGTTGTTTTTAAATATTGCACCAGCTTTGCCTGCAAGTACTACATTTCTTGGATTCCAACTAATTTTATAATGCCAAGGGTTATCGTCATTTTCAGGAGCTACTAAACCGCCACAATGAGATTTGAAAGAGGTAATTTTTCCTCCTTTTTCTTGTATGTTATGTATAAGGTGCATAGCACTCATGTGGTCAATGCCTGGGTCTAAACCCATTTCACATAAAAAGAGTAATCCTTTTTCTTGTATGCTTGTTGCATGTTCTTTAATTTTTTCATCAACATAAGAGGCTGTAAGCAAATGTTTATTATGCTCTAAACAATCTTGTGCTATTAAGTAATGTAAGTGTGGTGGCATCATAGAAATAACAACATCTGCTTTAGCAATTAATTGTTGTCTTGCATCTTTATCTTCTATATTTAATACAACTATTGAAATATTATTACTAATAGTTACTTTTTCTTTTAAAAGTAATTCGTTGTTATCTGCTACTGTAAAATTCCAATTATTTTCATTTACTGTTTTAATTAAATAATCTATTAAAACTGTTGCAGATTTACCTGCTCCAAAAAGAAGTATATTTTTCATTAATGACATGCTGCAATGGTACAACAAAAATTAGAAAGGCAAACCAATACCTAACTGAATAGCATAATTTTTTACTTGCGTATGGGTTTGGTTATTTCTATATTCACTCCATGTAAAATCTTTAAAACTCATCCATCCATTATTGGTAAATCTGCCTGGGTCTTTTACTTTATAGGCAAAATCAATTCTGATAAGGAATAGAGAAAAATCAAGTCTTAAACCTGTACCAATGCCAATGGCAATATCATTATAAAGTCTATTTAATGAAAATTCTGCATTGCTATTTAGTGCATCTTTTTTTACATTCCAAACATTGCCAATATCAGCAAATAAGGCGCTACCAATTTTAAAACTTTTAATAGATGCTAAAGTAAATCTATATTCAAAATTTGCTTCAAGTTGCATATCTCCAAATCTGTCTCTAAAAGAGTTGGCAGCTATGGTGTCGCTTAATATAGATGAACCTAAACCTAATTGTCTTAATCCCCAAGCCCTCATACTATTAGGTCCTCCAGCAAAATATTGTTTAAAAAATGGTAATGACTGTCCACTTAAAGGCACTCCAATACCTGCAAAAAGTCTGTATGCAAATTCGCTTTTGGGTCGTTGTTGTGCATATTTATATTCTACCTCTCCTTTAACGTATTGATAAACTTGATTTTTTAAAGACTTAAAAGGCAAGGTCAATAATCCACTTTCCTCAATACCCCATCTAAATTGGGTATTACTATTTGGTTTTTTACCAGGTTTGGTTAATGTATAGTTTAAACCTCCTCCAGGGAAAGGAAATCCTATAACATTTCCTGTATTAAATGAATTGCGTAAAAAAGGATTTGCATCAAATAAAGTTTTTAACCCTGGCAAGGTGTCAATACTATATAGTTCAATATTGAGAGGTTTCCATAAGTAAACAGCATTGTGTTTTTTTCTGGTTGCTTTTTGCCATTCCCATCCAAAATTAAAATTAGCAGACCTTAACCTAAAAATTTTAAATCTTTCTGTATAAGCAACAGCACCAGAAATAATTGTTCTTCTGTTTTCAGATTTTCTGATAATTGGCAACCTTAACATTGGTCTGGGCATTAGCAAACGAGGAAAACTGTATGTATGAGATAAACTAAATTGAAATGTTTGTATAAGGTCTGATTGTGTATTTTGTCCATTTTGTTTAAATAAGTTTAATTCAATTCCTCCTCTCAAATTAGTATTGCTTTGTATAGCTACTTTAGCTACATTTCTATTACTAAGCGAAGTACTTAATGAAACACCTAATAAATTTCCTGCAGTAAAATCGCCAGAATTTCTACTACTTTCTATATTGTAATTAATTTGATATTTTTTTTCAGGAACAAGAAAATAGTGTATATCTAAAGAGTCATTTCCTTGTTGTATAATTCTTGCATCAACTTGCTGCCATGCAGGTATTGATGATAGGGTATTAAGTGTTTTAAAATAATCATACTCATTATATAGGCTTCCACCTCTTAAAAATGAGTGCTCTCTCAGTGGACGTAGTTTAAATAAGTAATGCTTAAAATTTACATGTAAATCGCCTCTCTTATTTTGTAAAGTATGTTGCCAAGCATAGTTAATTAATGTATCTGGAATATCTGCTATTTTAGTATCTGGGTAGAAAAAAATATCTCGTACATAAAATTTATTAAGTTTTGTAGTATCGTCTGTTTCTCTTTGTTTAATGGCAATTTTCCATGCAGGATTTTCTTTTCTTTTCTTTTCTGCCTCAGCTATTAAATTGGCTAACTCTATTGGGTCTAATGTTAGTTTAAACAAATTGTCATTGGTCGTATCTACAAGTGCATATATATGTTCTCTGGTAAATTTATAATATCCATTTTCTCTAAACCAATTGACCAATCTGTCCAATTCATCAGAAATTTTTTGTTTGGTATAAGGTGTTCCTTTTTGTAAATAGCTTGAATTAAATTTTTGTAAGGCTAATTGTTGTAATAAAGTGTCTTTATGTGTATTAAAAGGAGTATCTACAAAATTATAACTCAAGGTATCTATTTTAATTCCTTTTCCAAGATATATTGTCATAATTGCAGTAGTTCTCAGTTGTTTTTTCTTACCAATTTTAGGACCTTTTTTTATATAAAAACTGTCTTTACCAAATGTGGCATAATAGTAACCTTGAGATTGCAAATAAGCATTCATATATATTCTGCTTCTATCAAAATTGCTGGTATCAAAAATAGGAGGGTTGTCAAATTTTTTATAAAGTCCTAACCAAAGTGATGTATGTCTTGGTTTAAGACTATCTGCCCAATAATTACTCAACTCTGCGTTTAATCTTTTTTTCTCATCTTTGGTTATATTTCCTACAAGTTCTATATTATTATTATATACAAAAGGTGTATTGACAGGATAATTTTTTTTTGAACAGGCAATAAAAATAAAAGCTATTAATATAATAGGAGGAGGAAAAGAAATTTTTTTAGTTATTTTCTGGGTAAAATTCATACGTAATGATAAGTAAAAATGAAATCAAATATATTCAATCTTTATGCCACAAAAAACAAAGGCAGCAAGATAATATTTTTATTGCTGAAGGAACGAAGATTATAGAAGAATTATTAAATAGTTGTTATAATGTAAAAAAAATATATGCTACTAATGACTGGATGAGCAAAAATACCCCAACTAAGGTGCAGGTAATAGAGGTATCTGAGCAAGAAATGAGTCGTTTAAGCAGTTTACAAACACCAAGTTCTGTTTTGGCTATTGTAGAAACAAATAGTTCAGAAAATCTTGTCATAAAAGGTAAAATTAATGTAGTATTAGATGGTATTCAAGACCCAGGAAATTTTGGTACTATTATCAGAATTGCAGATTGGTTTGGTATAGAAAATATTTTTTGTTCAGAAGATACTGTTAATGTGTATAATAATAAAGTTATTCAAAGTTCTATGGGTAGTTTTGTGCGTGTTAATATTTGGTATGGAAATATTGAAACTATTATACATAAAAGTTCATTACCTGTTTTTGGTGCAGTATTAAATGGAAAAAATATTGATGAGCAACCCAATATTGAAGAAGGTTTTTTAATAATAGGCAATGAAGGAAATGGTATAAGAACTAATATGTTACCTTATATAACTTATCCAATAACCATTCCTAAAAAAGGAGGAGCAGAAAGTTTGAATGCAGCCGTTGCTACTGGAATTTTATTGAGTAAATTAGTAAAGTAGTAATACCTATTTTTTTTGCTTAACTATTGTGTGCAGTTTGATGTAAAAAATGAACAATATAACGTACAACATCTTTGTTTCTATAAATTTTATTATGCCCCAAACCTTTGGTAATATAAAATTCGGTATTGCGTAATTGTAAGTTGATAGCAGGTTGTACATCTTCAAAAGGGCAAATCCAATCATTTTTATCATGTACCCATAAAATATTGGCTTTAATATGTTGAATACTTCTTGTAACTGAGTAGTAACTAATAGGCTGTTGATTTATTGCTACAATTATTTTTTCTAATTCAGCTTTAATGTCATCACCAAATGTTACAATTTTAAAAAAGTTATCAATAGCTCTTTGGGTTTCAGTTGCAGGAGCAATAAGAATTAATTTTTGTAATTGAGGCATTATTTCTGCTGCTAAAGAAGCAGATAGCCCGCCAAATGAGTGTCCTATAATACAGTAAAAATGCTCAAACTGTTTATCAATTTCAATAATGGTATTTCTGTAAAGCCATGCATCAGCAGTTTTACCACCACTTAATCCATGAGCAGGGGCATCAAAAGCAAAAACTATAAAACCTTCTTGCATTAATGGCTGAACATAATTATCAAATTTATAACTACAACTATCAAAACCATGTGCAATTAAAATTTTCTTTCCATTATTATTTTTAGGTGTCCATTTCCAACCAGTTATTGTTAAATTTTTAATATTGCACGAAACTTTTTCTGCATAATGAAAAATTGGTGGTTCTTTTCTTTTTGGTTTTCCACTATATGGAGTGCAAAAAAGTTCAAAGGCTTTTTCTGCTGCCAACTTTTTAGATAATAATGAAATTGCCTTAATTTTTGTTTTATAATAACTTATTGCTATTCTTTGTGCTAACTTTAATTTCATAAGCGTTCAAATATACAAACTATGAAAGTTGTAATTATTGGTTCTGGTAATGTAGCTACTATTTTAGCTTTAAAGTTGCAATCAAAAGGTTATAATATTATACAGGTTTATAGCCAAGAGTTAGCACATGCTAAAATTTTAGCCAATAAATTACATACCAATGCTACCAATGATGTAAAAGAAATAGTAGCCAATGCTGATTTGTATTTATTGGCTGTTGCTGATAAAGCTGTGCCTATATTAGCAGAGCAATTATTGATAAATGCTAATGCTATTGTAGTACATACTGCAGGTTCTATTAGTATAAAAGTATTAGAAAAGTGTAGTAAAAATTATGGTGTTTTATATCCTATTCAAAGCATAAGAAAAAATATGGATATTGATACACCTATTCCTTTTGCTATAGATGGAAGTAATGAAACTGTCATAGAAACCTTAACTTCCTTAGCAAAAAATTTACAAGAAAAAGTAGTACACTTTACTGATGAGCAACGCTTAAAACTACATGTAGCAGCAGTTATAGCCAGTAATTTTGTTAATTATTTATATAAAGAAAGTGCTACTATTTGTCATAATGAACAAATAGATTTTTCAATATTACAACCACTAATTGAAGAAACTGCATTAAGGTTAAGAAATTATCCACCTGCTGATGTTTTTACAGGTCCTGCTGTAAGAAAAGATTATACAACTATTGATAAACATTTACAATTATTACAAAACTATCCAGAGCAATTAGCTTTATACCAATTTATAACAGAAAGAATTTTGCAAAATAAAATTTAATGAGTTGCTCATTAAAAAAGGCAATCTGAATGATTGCCTTTTTATACTTTAATATGTTGATTAAATTATTTTACAATAACATTTTCATTCAATTCACTATCTACTAAAATACGACCACAATTTTCACATACAGTTATTTTTTTGTGTAAGCGTATTTCACTTTGTTTTTGAGGAGGAACAGCATTAAAGCAACCACCACAAGCATCACGTTCTACTGGTACTACAGCCAATCCATTACGATAGTTATTTCTTATTCTGTCATAACTATATATTAAACGGTCTTCAATTTCTTTTCTTGCTGAATCACTTTTTTTACGAAACTGAGTTTCTTCTTTTTCTGTATCTGTTATAATTTTTTCTAATTCTTCTTTTTTATGGTTCAATACACCTTCTTTAGTAGCAATATTCTTTTTAGCTATTTCTAAAGCCTTTGCTTTTTCTCCAATTTCTTCGGTAGCATCTTTAATATTTTTTTCAGCAAGTTTCATTTCTAACTGCTGCATTTCTATTTCCTTATTAATAGCTTCAAACTCTCTATTATTTTTTACATTACTACTTTGCTTATCATACTTTTTTATTAATGCTTCTGCATCTTTAATAGCTTCTTTTCTACTTTCAATAAATTCTGTAATACCATTAATTTCTTCTTCTATTCTATTTTTACGAGCATGTAAACCTGCTATTTCGTCTTCAAGGTCTTTTACTTCTAATGGAAGTTCTCCTTTTAGTATTTTAAATTCATCTAATTTACTATCAATTTTTTGTAGCTTTATCAAGCTGACTAATTTTTCTTCAACAGAAAACTCTTTAACTGCTGCCATTGTTTTAATTTATATTTTTTACAGAAAATAATTAACAGGGTTTGTGTTTACCTTACTTTTAAGGACGGCAAAGTTAGGGAATTTTTTTTGTAAAAAATCCAATAATAATTCTATGGTATATTGCTCACTTTCATAATGCCCTATGTCTGCCACTATTAGGTTATCATTAGCATCAAAAAATTCATGATATTTTATATCAGCAGTAAGGTATAAATCTGCACCAGCAGCAGTAGCTTTTTTAATTAAAAAACTACCTGCACCACCACATATTGCTACTTTTTGTATAGGTTTATTGAGCCATTTTGTGTGTTTAATAACTTGTAAATCAAATGCTCTCTTCACTTTTTTGAAAAAAGTTTTTTCCTCTACTGGTTTAGGAAGTTCTCCAATTAATCCACTACCTGTGGCTGCATACACATTGTTTAAGGGTATTATGTCATAAGCAGGTTCTTCGTAAGGGTGTACTTTTTTAAGTGCAGTAAGTATATTTTTCTGCAACCAATTAGGAAAAATAACTTCTATTTTTATTTCCTCCTCCTCATGCCTTTGACCTTTTTTGCCTACAAAAGGATGTGTGTTTTCTTCAGCTTTAAAAGTACCTGCTCCTTTTGTATTAAAACTACATTCACTATAATTACCTATATGCCCTGCACCTACAGCAAATAAAGCAGTTCTTAATTTTTCTGCATAGGCAGTTGGAACAAAAGTGTATAGCTTTTGTAACATATTTTCTTTGGGTAATAATGGCTGTGTATTTATTAACCCTAATTTATCGGCTATTTTTTTATTTACGCCATGTAGCACATTATCTAAATTGGTATGAATGGCATAAATAGCTATATCATTTTTAATAGCTGCAATAATGGTTTTCTCTACATAATTATTGCCATTAATTTTTTTAAGTCCACCAAAAATGATAGGATGATGAGCAACAATTAAATTACACTTTTTTTCTATGGCATCTAATACTACTGCTTCAGTAACATCTAATGAGCATACAATACCTGTACATTGCCAATGATTATTGCCTGTGAGTAAGCCTGCATTATCATAATTTTCTTGTAATGAAGGGGGGGCTAATTCCTCTAATTTACTTATGACTTCCTTAATTTTCATAGGTGTAAAAATATACTAATTTTGAAAATACGCTGAGGTATATTTTCTTCTTTAAAGATAAGAGGCAGTTTGTATAAAAATCTGAAGTTTCGCTATTATATGTAACAGCGAAACTTTTTATTTTATATATTTGTCGCTGTTATGATAATACGCACTCAATATATAGCACAATTACAGCAGTTAAAAGATGTAAATCTGATAATTTTTTGAGAATAGTAACTCCGCAAGAATTTATTAAAGAAATTGAGCAACTTTAGTTCTAACTTTTAGATATTAGAAAATTATTTTGTTTTTAAGATAGAATGGAAAAAAATATCCATTAATTTCAATCAAATTTCTCCTAATTTTACATTGTTCAAGTAAGCTAAACTAATTTTTTATGAATAAATTTTACAAAACCCTTTTAACTGCAATTATTTGTATTGCTATCACTACTCATATTTCTTATGCACAATCATTAACTAATAGAGGTACAGAATTTTGGGTAGGTTACGGACCTTATCAAGCAATGGAAACAGGTAATAATCAAAACATGGTTTTGTATTTTTCTACTGAAGCAGATACAGCTTTAGTTACAGTAACTATTGATAGTTCTGGTACAGGTTCAAGTGCTTGGCAACGTATTTATAAAATACCCCCATTTACTTCCATATCTACACTTACAGATACCGCTTTTAGCTATACTATAGGTGCAGGAAAGTCTGGTGCTATGCCCAAAACAGGTACTTACGATTGCAGATTATATTCTCCTGCATCGCCTGTAGGGTCTTATTCTACAGGAATTTTTAGCAGAAAAGGTATTCATATAGAAAGCAACGTTCCCATTTTGGCTTATACTCATATATATGGCACTGCAAGTTCAGGAGCTACAACTTTAATGCCTATAGAAGCATGGGGGGTGGAGTATTTGTCTATCAATAATAAACAGGTTTATGGTCCCGAATGTTTTTCTTGGTTATATGTAATTGCTCAGGAAAATGATACACAAATAGAAATTATTCCGTCTGTACCTTATGTTACCAATAGTTTTTCGCCTAATACTCCCAACACCAACCTTGCTCCTTTTTATGTAACACTGCAAAAAGGACAGATTTATGTAATGAGAGGGGGTTTAACAGCAAGTGGTTCTTCTACCGGATATGAACTTACAGGAACAAGGGTTACTTCTGTTTCAGGTAAAAAAATAGCTGCTTTCTCTGGCAGTAGCCGTACTACAAATCCTGCTGTTTGTGGTACAGGCGGTGGTGATAATGATATGCAACAACTATTTCCTATGCAAACTTGGGGTAAAAAATATGTAATAGCTCCTACTTCAAGTTCAACTTCTCCAAGCAATTTTATGACCAACATTTACAGGATTGTTGTAGCTGACTCTACTACTGTTGTTCTAAGAAACGGCACTACACTTACTGATTTAATAGCTGGTACTTATTATACTTTTGAAAGTAATAACCCCGAATACATAGAGGCAGATAAACCTATAATGATAGGGCAATCTATGGGAGGAGCTGGCTGCTTAGGAGCAGGTGGTGGAAATATGGGTGACCCTGAAATATTTTATGTAAGCCCTGTGGAGCAAAGAATAAAAAAGACGGCGTTTTACCGTAATAATATACAAGCTATTACTACTAACTATGTAACCATTATTGTTCCTACTGACGGGCTTGCTTCTTTAAAAATAGACAGTGTTTTATTTAGTAATATTCCTTCTTTAGAAAAACATTCTTATACTCACCCAACTATGGCGGGCTATAGCGTAGCTATTAAAAGATGGAGTCCTGCCGGCAAAGCAATAGTAAGGGTAGAAAGTGATTCTGCTTTTTCAGGTATTACTTACGGATTAGGTTCTGTAGAAAGTTATGGTTATAATATTGGTGCACATACAGACTCTATTGGTCCAATGGGTTTCAGGCTTTTTGTACTACCTGCTAATATTACTTATTTTAATGCTGTACAGGAAAAACAAAATGCTTTACTTACATGGAGCGCTACAACAGAAACCAATGTTTTAAAATATGAAATAGAACGTTCTTTAAACGGAACAAGTTTTGAATATGCAGGATTTGTACAAGCAAAAAATGCAGAAATATACAACTATACCGATGTAGATATATTGAAAAAATATGCTGATAATAAAATATTGTACTACCGTATAAAAATTACAGATAAAGACGGTAGCTTTAAGTATTCAGGCATAGTAAAACTAAATATTAATAATAACAGAGAAAATGTAATCAGCGTTTATCCCAATCCGTTTACTACCCAACTTTGGGTAAATATTTCGGCAGAAAAAAATACAACAGCCTACATAACTATAAAAGATATTACAGGCAGAACACTTATTGCAAAAACTGTTGCAGTAACCAAAGGCAGTAATAATGTAATACTCAATGAAGCGGGCAATCTGCAAAAAGGAGTTTATATGCTATCTGTAAATATAAATGATACTGTTCATTTGATGAAAGTGGTGAAATAAATTCCGTACAAATAGAAGTAAATAATTTCCGATGCTATGTTGTTTAGACCAATGAAATTGGTCTATTACAAATATGCTTTTGGTATTGTATTAGTTTTGTCAATAAGGCGAGATATATCTATATAACAATTAAAAAATACAACAGAAGGAATTTCTTAAATTCAAAAAGTTTCAATTATAATTGAAACTTTTATATATTTGTATAAATCATTCAATCGTAATGGAAGAGAATTTATTTTATAGAGAGGGCTATTTGGAGCAAATTAAGCCGTTTATCGGTAAGCATATCATTAAAATACTTACAGGACAGAGGAGGGTAGGCAAGAGTTATATGCTGAAATTGATTATAGAGGAAATCAAAAAATCTGACAATGCAAACATTATTTATATAGACAAAGAGCAAGAAAGGTTTTCTGATATTCACAATCACACAGAGTTGTATAACTATGTAAAAAGCAACTTGTCTGCTGATAAAAGTAACTATGTTTTTATAGACGAAATACAGGAAATAGACGAATTTCAGAAGTGTTTACGAAGTTTGCTCAACGAACAATTATGTGATATTTATTGCACAGGAAGTAATGCCAATATGCTTTCAGGAGAGTTGGCAACACAGTTGGCAGGTCGTTATATTGAATGTACAGTTCATTCGTTAAGCTATACAGAATTTCTGCATTTCAATAATTTAGAAGACAGCAACGAAAATTTGGAACGCTACCTAACCATAGGAGGAATGCCTTATCAGCACCATATAGGAACAGAGCCTTCTATAGTTTTTGAATACCTGAAAAACGTATATGCTTCTATTTTGCTCAAAGATGTTGTCAGCAGAGAAAATATACGAAATGTAGCTTTGTTGGAAAATCTGGTTGCTTTTTTGGCAGATAATACAGGCAGTCTTTTTTCGGCACAGAATATCAGCAAGTATCTGCAATCGCAACAAATAAAAATCCCTACACAAACCGTTATCAATTACTTGAAAGCCTTGACTAATGCTTATTTTGTTCACAAAACACAACGAGCAGATATTCAGGGTTTAAAAATTTTTGAAATAGGCGAAAAATATTATTTTGAAGACCTTGGAATCCGCAACAGTGTTAGAGGATTTAATTTTCGTTCAGACGTGGCAAAGTTGATAGAAAATGTGGTATATATGCAGTTGTTACGTTCAGGTTATCAGGTTTATACAGGCAAAGATGGAGAACGTGAAATTGATTTTATAGGAGAGAAAAATGGAGAACGTATCTATGTTCAGGTGTGTTATTTGTTGGCAGATGAAAGTACCATTCAGCGAGAATTTGGCAACCTGATGCTTATTGAAGATAATTATCCGAAATATGTAGTAACATTAGACCCATATTCCCCTCACACAACTTATAAAGGAATTCGTCAAATGCATTTACGGGAATTTTTGAAACGAAATGAATTTTAGTACGATAGAAACTTTTTAAAAAGGTACAATAAAGAAAAAAAACTGTCTATTATACCTATTTTATTCATACTAACCCCTTACCTTCGCAGCCCCAATTCTGTTTTGGCAGAATCTTTTACGCTAAAAACGTAATTGTCCGATGGGAGAAAACCAATTTTTTAACTAAAAAAACAAGAGTAATGAACAATTACGAATTAATGGTAATTTTTACTCCTGTACTTTCTGACGAAGAATTTAAAAATGTTCAGAAAACGTATAGCGAGTTTATTACTGAAAATGGAGGTACAATTGTACACAGCAATCCATGGGGTTTAAAATCATTAGCTTACCCCGTACAGAAAAAAACTACAGGCATTTACTGGGTGCTTGAGTACACAGCAGAAGCATCTTTCAACGAAAAATTGAAAATTGCTTTATTACGTGATGAGTATGTAATGAGACACATGATTACAAAACTTGACAAATACGCCGTTGAGTACAATGCAATAAAAAATAGTGGCGTAGGCTTTAACACCCAAAAAACGGAGGCACAAAATGGCTAAAAATGAAATAAAATACCTTACTGCCATTAAGCAGGAGAAACCTAAAAAGAAATTTTGCCGCTTTAAAAAATATGGCATTAAATACGTTGATTATAAAGATGTAGAATTTTTGAAAAAATTTGTTAATGAGCAAGGTAAAATGTTGCCTCGCCGTTTAAGCGGAAATTCTTTAAAGTATCAACGTAAAGTAAGCGATGCTGTTAAAAAAGCACGTCAAATGGCATTGTTACCTTATGTAACAGATTTATTAAAATAAAATTTTAGTTAAACCATTCCCTAATTTCTGTAAAGCAGAATGACAGTCAAATCAACATTAAAAAGAAGATTGGGCTCTTGGGAACTAAAACAAACAAAACATGGAAGTAATCTTAATTCAAGATGTAGATAATTTAGGTGGTAAAAATGAAGTAGTAAAAGTAAAAAATGGTTATGCTCGTAACTATCTTATACCTCAAAAATATGCTGTAGAAGCTAATCCATCTAATCTTAAACAATTAAATGAACGCTTAAAAGTAGCTGCTAAAAAAGAAACTGCTTTATTAGCCGAAATTAATAAAGTAATAGACATACTTAAAGCCTCTCCAATAAAAGTAACAGCAAAAACTGGTACAAGTGGTAAAATATTTGGTAGTGTAACTTCTTTACAAATAGCCAGAGCTATTCGTGAACAAAAAGGCTATGAAATAGACCGTAAAAGAATTTCTATTACAGATGATATTAAAGAATTAGGCACTTATACAGCAAACTTTGATTTTGGCAATAATAATACTGCTGATATAGAGTTTGAAGTAGTTAATGAAGCTGAATAAGATATAAATATATCTATAAAAAATCCTGCTATTCAGCAGGATTTTTTTTGTAAGAATATGCACAAACTGATAATGATTGATTAGCCATAACTGAATAATTAATCAAAAATTTGGCTAATTAATTAAAAAATATATTTTTGCAAAACTAACATTTGTTAGTAGAGCCTTTAACGATTGACTTATTTTCAAGTCCTGTAGCAATGCAGGACTTATTTTTGAAAATTTACACAACTATTTATTATATGAATTTTGCATCATCCGAACTTACACAACAAGTAGCACAAACAGCCAAAGACTTTGCACATCAATACATAAAACCACATTTAATGGAGTGGGACGAAAGCCAAGAATTTCCTGTGTATATTTTTAAAGAATTAGGAAAATTGGGAATGATGGGCGTTTTAGTACCTGAACAATATGGTGGAGCAGGTTTAGGCTATTTTGAATACAATGCTATTATTCAAGAAATATCAAAAGTTTGTGGCTCTATTGGTTTAAGTGTGGCTGCACATAATTCTCTTTGCACCAATCATATTTTAACTTTTGGCACTGAAGAGCAAAAGCAACAATATTTACCCAAATTAGCTACTGCAGAATTTATTGGTGCTTGGGGCTTAACTGAACCAAATACAGGAAGTGATGCAGGCAACATGAAAACAGTAGCAGTAAAAGATGGTAATGATTGGGTATTAAATGGTACTAAAAGTTGGATAACACATGGCAAAAGTGGCGATGTAGCTGTTGTAATTTGCAGGACAGGAGAACCAAGAACCAGTGGTAATAGTACTGCCTTTATTGTAGAAAGAGGAACTGCTGGTTTTAAAGCTGGTAAAAAAGAAAATAAATTAGGCATGAGAGCCAGCGAAACTGCTGAAATGATTTTTGATAATTGTAGAATAAGTGATGCACAACGTTTAGGAAATGTAGGTGATGGTTTTAGACAAGCCATGAAAATATTAGATGGTGGCAGAATTTCTATTGCTGCACTATCTGTAGGTATTGCAAAAGGAGCTTATGAAGCTGCTGTACAATATTCAAAAGAGCGTCATCAGTTTGACCAACCAATAGCCAATTTTCAAGGTATTAGCTTTAAGTTGGCAGATATGGCTACAGAAATTATGGCGAGTGATTTGTTGATTTGGCAAAGTTGTCATTTAAAAGAAAGTGGCGAAAAACTAACTAAGCAAAGTGCAATGGCTAAATATTATGCAAGTGAAGTAGCAGTAAAAGTAGCTACAGATGCAATACAAATTTTTGGTGGCTATGGTTATACAAAAGATTTTCCTGTAGAAAAACATTACAGAGATGCTAAACTCTGTACAATAGGAGAAGGCACTTCTGAAATTCAAAAATTAGTTATAGCAAGAGAAGTTTTGCAGTAATACAGAATTAAATCAAATCTATTTGTAAGAGGAATAGTACATTAATGCAAAACCCTTAAAAGCGAAGTATCTTTATTTAATGCAGCAGTACTATCGTTCGAAATTTGTTTACTAAGATTTAATGCCCATTGAGCAATAGCATCTCTTTGTTCAATAGTAATATCAGCATCTTTATTATACCATTTATAGGAATGTAAAGGCATTGTATTTTTATTCATGACTTCTTGAATTTCGTCTAATTTTTCTGTAGCATCTTGTGTACTTAATAAACCAAATTCAGAAAAATTAAGTTTGCTTTTTCCCTTATTAATTTTGCTTTGCATATACCAGCCTATGGGTTGTATATTAATAAACCAAGGATAGTCTGTATTATTACTATGACAGTCATAACATGTAGAATTTAATAAAGATTCTACATTATTAGGTATGTCATAATAGTTTGCAAGGTCAGATTTCAAATTCTCAGAAGATATATTTCTATCTGGCTGAAACAACTGTAAAATTGCAAATATTGCTAATATTGAATAAAATATTTTTTTTGCCACGCAATAAATTTCGGGGAAAAGTATAATAAACCAAAAAACATTTTTTAACAAAGTTGAATAACTCATAAAAAATTAAATACAATTAATAAGTCTATATGTTAAAACACATATAGTCATAAGTAAATATTTTATGTTTGCAGCCAAATGAGTAAGCACAATTTTAATTCAGGTCCTTCTATTTTACCACAAGAAGTTTTAGAACAAGCATCTACGGCTATTATAGATTTTAATAAAATTGGTTTATCTATTTTAGAAATAGGGCATCGTACAAATTGGTTTGTAGATGTAATGGAAGAAGCCAGAGCATTGGTAAAAGAATTAATGCAACTGAATGAACAATATGAAGTGCTTTTTTTGCATGGAGGTGCTACTACTCAGTTCATGCAAATACCTATGAATTTGTTAGCTAATACAGAATCGGCAGCTTATTGCGATAATGGAATTTGGGGCAGTAAAGCTATTAAAGAAGCATCTTTATTTGGCAATGTTCAAGTGGTAGCTTCTTCAAAAGATAAAAACTATACTTATATCAATAAAGGTTTTGACATTCCAGAAAGTAATAAATATTTACACCTTACATCTAATAATACAGTAGAGGGCACACAATGGCATCATTTTCCTGAAACCAATGTGCCTCTTGTAGTAGATATGAGTAGCGATATTTTTAGCAGACAAATAAACTTTAACCAATTTTCATTGATATATGCAGGTGCTCAAAAAAATATGGGAGCTGCTGGTGTAACGCTTGTTGTTATAAACAAAAATATGGTAGAGAAAATTTCAAAAAATATTCCTGCTATTATGCATTATAACAATCATATAGAAGCAAAAAGTTTATTAAATACGCCACCAGTATTTGCTGTTTATGTATCATTACTTACATTGCGTTGGATAAAAAAAGAAGGAGGATTGGCAGAAATGCAAAAAAGAGCAGAACAAAAATCTGCACTTTTGTACAATACAATAGATGCTCTTCCTTTATTTCATAGTACAATAGATAAAGAAGACAGAAGTAATATGAATGCTGTTTTTTTTATTAAAGATGAAAATTTGCAAAATAAATTTTTAGAAGAATGTAAAGAACATGGAATGATAGGAGTGAAGGGATATAGAACAATGGGAGGTATAAGAGTAAGCATGTACAATGCTTTGCAATTAGCAAGTGTAGAAGCTATAACACAGTTGATGAAAAATTTTGCTAACAAAAACGGATAAACTTTTTTACAATAAAACAAACAAATAATGTCCATTATTAAACCTTTTAAAGCCCTTAGACCACAAGCAGAATTTGCAAAACAAGTGGCAAGTCGTCCTTATGATGTATTAAATAGTGCTGAAGCAAAACAAGAAGTGCAAGGCAATCCTTATTCTTTTTTGTATATAACGAAAAGTGAAATTAGCTTAGATGATAATATAGATATTCATTCGCAAGAAGTATATGATAAAGCAAAACAAAATTTAGATAATTTTTCTAAACGTGGTACATTATTTCAAGAGTCTAAAGCATGCTATTATATTTATAGATTAATTATGAATGGAAGAAGCCAAACAGGTTTGGTAGTTGGTAGCAGTATAGATGATTATGAAAATGGCATTATTAAAAAACATGAATTTACCAGACCAGAAAAAGAACTTGATAGAATAAACCACATTAAAACAACAGGTGCACAAACAGGTAATGTTTTTTTGGCATACAGAAATAATGATGCAATAGATGCTTTAGTAGAAAAATGGACAACAACCAAAAGCCCTATATATGATTTTGTAGCAGAAGATGATATTCAACATACAATTTGGGTAGTAAATGACGATGCAACTATACAAGAAATAACCAACATTTTTGATACACAAATACCATGCACTTACATAGCAGATGGGCATCATCGTGCAGCATCTGCTGCTAAGGTTAGAAAAGATATGGGCATAAAACATACAGAAAATGGCGATTATTTTTTAACCACACTTTTCCCTTCTAATCAATTAGCTATAATGGATTATAACAGAGTAGTGAAAGATTTGAATGGCTTAACAACAGATGAATTTATAGAAAAAATAAAAAACAATTTTGAAATAAGTATAACAGATAGTGCTTTAAAACCTACAACATTACATGAGTTTGGAATGTATTTAGAAGGTAAGTGGTATCAACTTATAGCCAAAGAAGGAACTTATACAAACGACCCTATTGGTGTTTTAGATGTAACCATTTTATCCAACTTAATGTTAGATGCTATACTAAATATTAAAGACCAAAGAACAGATAAACGTGTAGATTTTGTAGGCGGTATAAGAGGCTTAAAAGAATTAGAAAAAAGAGTGAATAGCGGCGAAATGAAAGTAGCTTTTAGTTTATATCCTGTAACTATAGAACAATTATTTGATATAGCAGACAGCAACAATGTAATGCCTCCTAAAAGCACATGGTTTGAACCTAAATTGAGAGATGGGTTATTAACAAACTTAATTTATTAAAATTTATTTTTTCAATTAATTATTTTACATGAAAAAAATTCTCATTACTTTATTATTTCTTTTTCAAATAACTTCTGTAGTGTTGGCTCAGCCTCAGCAAACAGCACAAGAATTGCACGAAACTGCAAAAACATTTATGCGTCAAGGAGATTATGATAATGCACTATTGGTAATAAAACGTGCTGTAGAAAAAGACCCAGATAATTTAGAAATATTAAAAGACCTTGCTTTTATATATTTCTTAAAAAGAGATTATGCTAATGCAATGCAGGTAGGTAAACCACTAATTGAAAGAGCTGATGCTGATGTGCAAATTTTTCAAATTTTAGGACTTACTTATAAAGCCATTGCAGAGTATAAAGAATGTAGAAAATTGTATAAAAAAGCCTTAATAAAATTTCCTGAGAGTGGTGTAATTTATAATGAATATGGAGAATTATTAGCCATGGATAATGAATTGAATAATGCTATTGTACAATGGGAAAAAGGAATAGAAGTAGATGCTAATTATAGCAGCAATTATTATAATGCTGTAAAATATTATGCAAGAAATCAGCACCCAGATTTATTTTGGATTGCTATACATGGAGAAAATTTTGTAAATCTTGAAAGCTATACAGCAAGAACCAAAGAAGTGAAAAAAATAATTTTAGAAGCGTATAAAAAAATGTATGTATATACTGATTTAACGAATAATTTAAAAGGAAAAAATGTGTCGCCTTTTGAAATAGATGTTTTAAATATAATGAACAATAGTGCTTCTGTTGCAAGTGATGGTATTAATGCAGATAATTTAATGGCAATTAAAACAAGGTTTGTATTAGATTGGTTTGAAAAAGGTAATGGCGAAAAATACCCTTTTCGTTTATTTGACCATTATCAGCACATGCTAAAAGAAGGCATTTTTGAAGCATACACACAATGGCTATTTGGTGCAGCAGCCAATAACGATGCTTATGAATTATGGATAAAAGCCAATGATAAACAAGCAGAAGCATTTAAAAAATTTCAAACTGCAAGAGTCTATAAAATTCCAAAAGGGCAGTATTATAAAAACTAAGCTATATCAAAAATTATTTTAAAGGATAAACTTTTTGGTAGTAGGTAATGGTTTGTGCATTAGGTTTAGCGTGGGAAAGCCAATGACGCCAAACCCTTGTTGGGTGCTGTTTTTATTTCTTCCACTCAATATGCCCGTTCACTCCATTTTTCTCAAACACTTCTAAAATGTCAGCACAAAATTTTTGAGTGTCTTTGTCGCCAATTGCTTTTGACAATTCGTATAAGCGTATGAACATTTTTTTACCAGTTTCGGTTTGTCCTATATTTTTCTTTCTAAAATTATGAGTTGCACATAAAGTCTGACCATTTTCTATTGTTGCTTTTCCACCTAAATCTTTTGGTTTTATATGGTCAACTTGCAATTCAATTCCGTCTTCTCTTCCTTTACCACAAATTACACAACGATAGTTGTCGCGTTCCAAAATTTGTTTCTTTTGTGCGGCTGTAAAATCTTCTAATTCTCTTTTAACAACGTGTTCTGGGTCGTAACGGTAAACGCCTTTTGCGACTTTGATAAGTTGTCCTTCTTGTGCAAGTTTTCTAATTCCTCTGTCCGGGTCTCTGAAAACTTCGCCTGTCCTTTTCTTCCATTGTTCTGTTACCCAGTCAACAATTTCAGGATGCTTGATGTCTCGCTTTGGATGCTTTTTGAAGAACTCCATTATGAGTTCCGCTTGTGTTAGCTGTGCCATTTTTAAAATCTATTGTTCCGGTTTCTTTAATAATTCTTTGTTTTGCTACTTCGCAATAATTGTCGTCAATTTCAAGTCCAATTCCTATGCGATTGTTTTTTTCCGCAGCAATTAGTGTTGTGCCACTTCCTGCAAATGGGTCAAAAATAACGTCACGAACGTAACTGAAAAGTTTAATTCCTCTATGTGGTAATTGAATTGGGAATGGTGCTGGATGTCCAATGCGTTTTTTGCTTTCGCCATTGAATGTCCAAAGTCCATTTGTCCAGTCCATAAAATCTTCTTTGCTGATGTCAGATTGTTTTGTCCCACCCGTTTTTTTCCATTCGCCTTTGTAAAGCACAACAATTAGTTCAACCGGTGCAATTACAAATGGGGCAGAAGCGGAAAGCCACGAACCCCAAGCGGTTCGTCTTGAAATATTGCCTTCGTTCCAAATTATTGTTGAGTGATATTTCCAACCAATTTTCTGTGCGATTTTTGTCAAGTCAGCACCAACGGCTTTTTGTCCACCTTTATTTTTGTCAAGCGGAATGTTGAGCAAAAAACGTGCTTGTGGTTTACTCCAATTAAAAACGTTTGTCATCCACTTTTCAGAAAATTCCAAATATTCTTCGTATGTCAAGTCGTCCTTGTTGGAATTGTATTGAATGTCCACGTTGTATGGTGGTGAAGTTACTGTTAAGTCAATAAACTCTTTTTCAAAAGTATTTGGATTTAGCACGTCTCCTTTAAATAAAATCGTGCTTTTGTGGCGAAAATATTCGTTACGGTAAGGAACTGACGGCTCTTGAAGAATGTCGTATTCTTCCTTTGGAATATTGTATTCCTTTATCTTTTTTGGTTTATTTTTTACTGCTGTTGCCAAAATCCTCAAATTTGTCCAAAGATAGAAATTAATATTAACTGCTGTTGCGATTTTTAGAAGTTCCTTGTTGCTTTTTCATGTCAGCTAAAATTAATTATACTCAACATTAATATTTACGAAATACCCAAGTACCAATAGTTTTCCAAGTTACTTTTTTGCCATACATTAAAATACCTGTTCTATAAATTTTGCCAGCTAACCATGTTGTGCCTAAAAAGCCAACAATAAGACAAACCATACTTGCAATAAGCTCTAACACTGTTACACCTTCTGGCACTCCATGTGCTACACGAGCCATCATAACAATAGGAGAGGTTAAAGGAAAAATACTACCAAAAATAGCAAGGCTGCTGTTAGGATTATTTACAGCATTCATCATAATAACCATAGCAAAAATAATAGGCATAGTTATAGGTAGCATAAGGCTTTGAGCATCTTGTGGGTCTTCATTTACTGTACTGCCAACTGCTGCAAATAAAGAAGCATATAAAAAATAACCTCCCAAAAAATAAAATACAAAACACCCAATAATCAGCACCCAATTTATTTGTCCTAAACCATTCATAATACCAGCTATGGCTGCACTTTCTTGAGTAGCACCACCTGCTATTGCAGGTTGCATAGGGGCAGATTGCATTTGAGTAAGCAAATCTGGGAAAATGAGGGGTAGTAAAAATTGTAAACTAATGATTAATATTATCCAAATTAAAAACTGCACAAGACCTACAGAACCTATACCAATTATTTTGCCCAACATTAATTGAAATGGCTTTACACTACTTACAATTACCTCTGCTATACGATTGGTTTTTTCTTCCATTACACCACGCATTACCATGGTGCCATAAATAAATAAAATAAAATAAATAAGAAATCCTGATGCAAAACCTACACCATAACTTAACCCTGCTTTTTTATTACTATCTTCTACACCAGTAGTAGAGGTAAAAATAATTTTATTGGTTTGTTGAAGGCTGTCTAATTGTTTTTTTGTTAAGTTTAAACTACCCAACATTTTCTTTTCTTCAATAATATTATTTAGCTTACCTACAATTTTTTCTCTTGTTATAATACCTACACTTTTACCAGAAATAACTTGCACAGAGTCTTTATTTTCCATGATGTTAAAATGTTCTGGTATAAAAACAAAAGCATCTATTTTTTTAGTGTCAATTTGTTGTTTTAATGTTTCTGGTGTTTCATTATTAACAGAAATAAATTTTATTTCACTATCACTTTTTTCAGCCAGTTTTCCTTCAAAAATATTGGCTTTATCTGCTACTGCTATGGTAAAATTATCAGAAGTTCTAACAGCAAAATAAATAATGAGTGCATATATGCCAAAGATGAGTATTGGTAAGCCTATAGTGGTTAGCAGAAAAGTTTTTTTCTGCACACGACTTAAAAATTCTCTTCTTGCTATAATGGATATTTTATTCATATTAATAATGTTATTGGTTGTTATTGAATAATGAAATTAAGCTACCGATTCAAATGCTCTGGTTTTGGCTTTGGTGTCTTCTACAAGGGCAATAAATATTTCATTTAACCCTGGCAATATTTCACTAAAAGAATCTATTGTATTATGCTTATTAATAAAATATTGTAGTACGTCATTGCTTGTATATCCTTCATTGATGGTTACAATTAATTTATTTTCTTGTTGTTCGTTTACTGTAAAGGCAGTAGTATTTATTTCTGTTGGCAATTCATGCAGTTTTACGCTAAACTTATTTTCTTTAAATTGTTGTTTTACATCATGCACTGTGCCATCCAAAATTTTCTTTCCTAAGTTTACTAAAATAATATGGTCGCAAATTTCTTCTACTTGTTCCATTCTATGTGTGCTGAAAATAATGGTGCTGCCACGTTGTGCTAAACCATAAATTTCATCTTTAATTAGGTTGGCATTAACTGGGTCTAAGCCACTAAAAGGTTCATCTAAAATAATTAATTTTGGTTCGTGCAAAACGGTGGTTACAAATTGTAATTTTTGGCTCATGCCTTTACTAAGGTCTTCTACTTTTTTGTTCCACCAGCTTTCCATTTCTAATTTCTTAAACCAATACACAATTTTACTCATGGCATCTGCTTTACTTAAACCTTTTAGCTGTGCAAGGTATAAAGCATGTTCGCCAATTTTCATTTTTTTATACAAGCCTCTTTCTTCGGGCATGTAACCAATTTTTACCACATCATTTATAGGGTCAAATTTTTTACCATCAAAAATAATACTACCATTATCTGGGTAAAAAATTCCTGTAATCATGCGTATAAGGGTAGTTTTTCCAGCACCATTTGGTCCTAATAATCCAAAAATATTTCCCTGTTCTATGTTGAAGCTAATATCATCTACAGCTTTGTGTGTACCAAAATGTTTCTGCAAATTGTTTAACTCTAAAATATTATTCATAATAAAATTGTATTAGATGTGTCAAATATAATTGATTGACAAAAGAAAATACCAATTAGTTATTACAAAAGGTTTTGTTATAACTTGAATGGTCATGTTGCTGTAAAAATGGGCTTAATTATACTGTGGGTCTAAAGGGTAATTTATCATTTGGCTGTATTCGCCTCCTAAATCTATTAAAGCATCTTTCCAAATATGGTTAAAATTTTTATGAAATACAAGCGAAGAAGAAGCCTGTCTTGTTATCCAATTTTTTGTTGCTAATTCTTCTTTTAATTGTCCTTCGCCCCAACCACTATAACCAATAAAAAATTTAATATCTGTAGCAGATAATTGTTTTTCTTTTAATAGTTCTGTTACTAATTCAAAATTGCCACCCCAAAAAATATTGTTCATTACTTCCATACTATCATCTATTAAGTCTGGTCTTTTATGTAAATAATGAATAGTATCTACCTGAACAGGACCACCATAAAATAAAGGATATTCTAACATAGCATCATTATCTAACATTTTGCCCAAAGAGCTTTCGTAAGGTTTGTTTAAAACAAAACCAAAGCTACCTTCGCTTTGATGGTCACATATTAGTACTACACTTCTACTGAAGTTGGGGTCTTTTAAAAATGGGTCTGATATTAATAATAACCCTGGAGCAATATCTATCATACCTGAAAATTATGCTTTTCAACTTAATTACAAAAAAATATTTATGTAAAGTTAAAATGCTGATAAATAAATTTTTACTTTTTAGTACTATATTAAGCTATCATATATTTGTTTAAATTATTTTGAATAAAATTTTATAGCATTATCTATCTGCTTTTCATCACCTAAAAAAGTAGCATGAAGAAAACTTTACCTGTAATAGTTATATTAATTACACTTTCTTTATCGGGACTTATTATATTACAAGTATCGTGGCTAAAGAATTTATTAGAAGTAAGGCAAGGGCATTTAATGTCTAAAGTAAAAACAGTAACTACACAAGTTGCTGCCGATTTAAGTCGTTCTGCTTATACAGGTCCTGTCATTCGTTTGCCAAGAAAGCAGTCAAAAATTGCTAATGATTTTAATTTAAAATTGCTGCTTCGTCCACCAAGTATTGATGATAAATTTACACCACAAGAAATTTATGCCAAATTAAGAACTGCTTTTGATGAGGCAGATTTGAAGCAAATGAAATTTGAATTTGCTATTGCCAATAGTGAAGGAGATTATGAAATGCAATCTGCTAATTATGCAAAAGAATTTTTTGATACACTATCTAATAAACTTATTCATAATTATATAGTACCAGAAACAGGTACTGACCTTGATGGTATTATACAAGCAGAACAAATGATTGTTATTGTGCCAGATTTTAATCATCAGGTTTGGAGTAGTTTAAAATGGGTATTAATAGGTGCAGCAGTATTTATGCTAATTATTATTGCCGCTTTTTATGTAACACTTAAAAGTTTGTTTAACCAAAAAAAGTTGAGTGAAATAAAAAGTGATTTTATTAATAATATGACCCATGAATTTAAAACGCCTTTAGCTACTATTTCATTAGCAATAGACTCTATACGGAATGAAAAAGTGCAAAGCAATAAAGAGAAACTACAATACTTCAGCAGCATTATTAAGGAAGAAAATAAACGTATGAACAAGCATGTAGAAACTATTTTACAAGCTGCACTAATGGAAAAACAAGAGCTGCAATTTAGTTTTTCCTCTGTGCATGTGCATCCTGTATTGCAAAGTGTAATAGATACTTATAGCTTACAACTTGAAGAAAAGAAGGGTACTATTCAAACATTTTTTAATGCTACAAATGATTTATTGAAAGCAGATGAGGTACATTTAACCAACTTATTTTCTAACCTTATAGATAATGCTATTAAATATTCTAAAGAAAATTTACTCATAAAAATAACTACCAATAGCAATAGTAAAGCAGTTTGTATAAAAATAGAAGATAATGGAATTGGTATGAGTAAAGAAACTGTCAAAAGAATTTTTGAAAAATTTTATCGTGCCCATACAGGCAATGTTCATAATGTAAAAGGCTTTGGCTTAGGTATGAGTTATGTAAAAACAGTGCTTGATGTTCATAAAGGAAAAATAAAAGCAGATAGTACTTTAGGTAAAGGAAGTACTTTTATTGTAGAATTACCTTTTGAATAATTTTAGTAAAACACTACTTAGATATAAATTGATTATACTGCAAACGAAGTACCACAACCACAAGTTTTGCTTGCACTTGGATTGGTAAATGTAAAGCCTCTACTATTTAAACCATCATTCCAATCTACCTCCATACCTTGTAAGTAAATGCTGTGGCTCTTATTCATAATAAATGAAAAATCATCTGTTTCGTATAATTCATCTTCCTCTTTCTTAATATCATCAAAACATAAAATATAGCTCATACCACTGCAACCACCTCCTTTTACTCCCACACGAAATTTTTTAGAAGCATCAAACCCTTCTTCATTCATTAATCTTTTAATTTCTGCAATAGCATTTTTTGTAAATGTAACTGGTATCAATGTTGTTACTTCCATTATTAAACTTATTTGCTGCAAAGTTAAAAATGTTTCTGCTTTTGTAAAACTGTTTTAATTACGATTAAAGGAAATAGTGATTTCGCTGTAATAAATTACCCATATTGCTATAAACAAATTCTGACAAGTATATTTGCAAAAATTAATGTATGGTAAATGACCTTTTAGTAATAGCTTTTGTAGCAGCCATTGTAGTGTTTTTGGTAGGCACTTTGCTTGTTCCTTATTTTCGTTCTAAAAAGAAAAAGAAAGCAACACTTTCTACAAATGATAGTGCTACTAAGCAAATGCAATTACAGGCTTATGAACGCCTTATTTTATTGGTAGATAGAATTGCTTTGCCTAATTTGCTTCCACGAATAAGCCAACCAGGATTTACTGCTAAAGAAATGCAGTTATTTATTATTGATAATATTCAACAAGAGTTTGAATACAATATAACACAGCAAGTATATGTAAATAAAGAATCTTGGCATGCTGTAAAAAGTTTGAAAGAGCAAAATATTGCCACAGTAAATCATATTGCTAATTTGCTTCCAGAAGATGCTACAGGTATTGACTTATGCAGAATCTTGGCGGAATTTTTATTGAAAGATAAAAGAGGCGTATTGCATGAATTAGTAAGTGAAGCTATTAGTTTTGAAGCCAAGAAATTGTTGCAATAATTTTATACTGATTATTAGCTATACCAAATTTTCCAATTTTCTTCTGCTTGTATGGTAAGCATATCTTTACCATTTTTAATAGTAGCATTTTGTTGTTTTCCTAACTGTAAAAATTTTGTAAATGATGGATTGTAAATCAAATCAAATAAATAATGTTTTGCTGTTAGTAATTGATAAGGAATATCAGGACACTCATTTGTATTAGGAAATGTACCTAAGGGAGTGGTGTTGATAATAATAGTGTATTCTTCTAACAGTTGTTGGTTTATTTGCTGATAAGTAATAGTAGTTTCATTAATTATTTTTCTTGAAACATTTAAAAAAGAAATACTTAATTTTTTTAAAACAAATTGTACTGCTTTTGCTGCTCCACCAGTTCCTAATATCAATGCTTTGTTGTGATGTGGTTGTAATAATTCTGTAAAAGACTTTTCAAAACCTATTATATCGGTATTGTAACCATATAATTGACCATCTATTATTTTTACACAATTACAAGCCTGTATTTTTTTCACCTCGTTAGAGGCAATATGTAAGTAAGGAATAATTTGTTGTTTATAAGGAATGGTAATAGCAAAGCCTTGCAGGTGTTTATTTTGCTGAATAATGTCTGTTATTTGATTGATATGGGATATTTCAAAATTGCTGAAACGATAATTAAATAAATTTTCCTGCCGAAATTTTTCGTCAAAATATTTTTTTGATAATGAATGACTCAGCAGAAAGCCAATTAATCCATAAAGTTTCATTAATAAATAGCTTTGTCTTTATCTAAGTATAATCTAAAAGTATCGCCACGTAAGCCAATACGCATTGCTTCAAGTGGAATAACTTCAGATGGTGCAATATTTCCTAAGTTTACATTGCAACCTATTAAGTTTAAGAAATAAAGTTGTTGTGCTTTTTGTGGGGCTTCCCAAATAATTTTTTCTTCAGGAATTTGTGTAAGAATTTCATTTACCAAACCTTGACGCACTTCTCCACTATCTCTATATAAACCAACATTTCCTGCTTCTCTTGCTTCTGCAATTACATAACTACTACCAGCTTCTAATTCTGCTGTCATCAGTTCTATCCATTTATATGGAGGCATAATATTAGCAGCATCTTTGCTTCCTACTTCACTAAGCACAGTAGCATGTTTGGTCATTTTTTCTATATAGCCACATTTTTCTGTATGGGGTATTGTTATAGAGCCATCACTAACTTCAATGAAATCTATTGCATATTCTTTACAAATAGCTATATAATCTTCTACTTGATTACGAATTAAAAATGCTTCAAACAACGTTCCTCCAAAATATACATGCATTCCAGCTTTTTTATATACTTCTATTTTTTCTTTAAGATTAGGCGTTACATGAGATGTGCCAAAACCAAGTTTTACTAAATCAACATAAGGAGTAGCTATTTCAGTAAAATTTTTTGCTTCACTTAGGCTTAATCCTTTATCCATTACCATTGTTAATCCATAAGTACGAGGTGTAGTAGTACGAATGGGCATTTGTGAAAGATTAAAATTCATGGGTGTACTTATTTTAAAATAATAGCTGCAAAAGTAAGATTATGTACAACACAATATACAATTCATTAATGATAAATAGGTGAGAGGCATTAATCTCCCTTTTTTCTTTTTTTATAACGTGCAGCAATATCTACTACAGCAGGATTTTGTAGAATTGATGGATTTAACTCTATAAATTTTTTCAATAGTTTTGGAGATATTTCCATAGCTTTTTCTAATTGTATTACTGCTTCTTTGTTTTTACCTATATAAAATAATATAGCACTATAATAAAAAATAAAAACAGCTTTTCCATCAGTAGCTTTTATAGCAGCAGCACATTGTTCAGCAGCTTCTTCAAAATATTTTGCCTGAATTAAACAACGAATTAATGCTTCCCAACCTGCTTTATTTTTTGGCTTTAGGTGTACTACCATTCCAAAATATAATACAGCATCTTTATATTGCATTAGCTTCATTTTACATTCGCCCAAAGCAAGGTTGTATTCTGGAACATTTTTATGAATCTGCATAGCTTGTTCTAATAATTTTATAGCAGATTGCCATTGACTTTCAGCCATGTAAGTTGAAGCTATTTTATAATAGAGTTTGCTATCATCAGGATTTAAGTGAACTGCTTTTTTATAATGAAACCTTGCTTGTGCACTATTGCCCAATCTATGATAACAATGCCCAATAGCTTCATAAATTACATCTTCTGGGCGTGTAAGTTCCAATACTTTTTCTAATACTTCTATTGCTTCTTTGTATTTTCTTAATCTTAAAAAAGCATCTCCCATATTGCGATAAGCATAATCAAATTTTTCATCTATAGCTATGGCATATTGATAGGCATCTATGGCTTTTTCGTATAATTTTAATCCTTGAAAAGCTGCTGCAAGGTTAAACCATGCAATTTCATTATAAGGATATTGGTCAATGATTTTTTGGTGTAGTTTAATGCTTTCTTCACTTCGTCCTGTAAAATCTGTCCAAAAACAAATTTTGTACAATGCTTCTTCATTAGTAGGCACTTCTTCTAAAATTAATTTAAGGCAGTCAAATACTTTATCAAATTCTTCATAATCATCATACACATCGGCAAGTTCAAATAATAAATCTATTCTTTCTTCTCCTTCAAAAAGAAATAAAGCCTCTTCTAATAGTTCTACAGCATCTTGTTGTCTATCTAAAGCTAAATAAGCATCTGTTTTTAGAATATATAAGCCAATATCAGTACTATCAAATAATACAGCTTGTTCTAAAATAGTAAGGGCTTCATTGTATTTTTTGGAAGCAATTAGTAAATCGGCTTTTCTTAACATTAAGGAAGAAGAGTATGGAAACTGCTCAATGCCTATTTCAGTAGCCTCAAGAGCTTCTTGTAAATTATCTTTATCATCAAAATAATCTATAATACGGTCAAAGTCTTCTTCTTCAATAAAAGGGTGATTTCTACCATTTTTTAGATTATAATAATGTCTCAATAATTCTTTGAGTTCTTCTCTATCTTCGTGAAATGGTTGTTTATCTTTCATTGCTTATTGATGGAACTAATGTAGGATTAAAAAAATTATTAAACAAGATGTAACTTTTTATACTTATTAACGTCTTGTTAATAACATTAGATTTGTTAAATATTTGGAAAAATACTACTTTTGTCAAAATGAAACTTCTAAAACACATACATAAACTTGCAATAGCTATCATTTTTGTGATGCTTGTACAGGTATTGTATGCCTCAAATACTTTTTCTGGCGGAAAAGATAATAAGAAAGAAGTGAATAAATACTCTCTTAAAGATTTAAGTAAATACAGCAATAAACCATTGACTTTGAATATTGCTAAATATACTTTTAAGTTAAATTCTACCTCTTTAGAAAATGGATTTTTGAATAATAAATCTACTTCTTCTATTCAGTTTACAAAGGGAAATACTACTTTTATTTATCCATATAAAATGAAAGTAAAAGTGCCTAAGTTTAAAACACCTACACCTAATAAATTTTAGAGATAACTTTTGTTATTTTTTCAACTTTAGTTTCGTTTTTCGGATTTGTCTTATCCTAAAATAGGGTTTGATTTTCGATTTTTTTTAGTTTTTAGATTTTAGTTTTTAGCTCATAACCTTTAGGATAAGGCAGGGCTAATCTGTTTCTTTATTTCTTACATAGAATGTATGTTATGTAGGGTGTAAAAATATTTATAGTTAGATTAATCAAACTGTAACATTTGTAATATATTATCCCCTATTTTTGCCACCCATTTTATAATAATTTTTTAATTATATTCTCGCTTATGACTACCAATATGTTGTTTTATTTAGTACCAGTTTTAGGTATTGTAGGTTTGTTTTACACATTTATTAAGTTTAACTGGGTTTCCAAGCAAGATGCAGGAAATGACAGAATGAAAGAAATTAGTAATTATATAGCTCAAGGAGCAATGGCTTTTTTAAAAGCAGAATGGAAAATTCTTAGCTATTTTGTTATTATAGTAGCATTGTTATTAGGCTTTATGGCTACTAAAAATCCTCATAGCCATTGGAGTATAGCCATAGCATTTATTTTAGGAGCTATTTGTAGTGCAGTAGCAGGATATATAGGTATGTTGATAGCTACAAAAGCCAATGTTCGTACAGCACAAGCAGCTCGTAGCAGTTTATCAAAAGCATTATCTGTTTCATTTACAGGAGGTAGTGTAATGGGTGTTGGTGTAGCAGGATTAGCTGTATTAGGATTAGGTGGTGTATTTGTTGCTTTAAAAGGTTTTTTTGCACCAGAGTCTATTTCATCAGATGAAATGCTAACTACCATAGAAGTATTAACAGGCTTTTCTCTTGGTGCAGAAAGTATTGCATTATTTGCTCGTGTAGGTGGTGGTATTTATACAAAAGCTGCTGATGTAGGAGCAGATTTAGTAGGAAAAGTAGAAGCTGGTATTCCTGAAGATGACCCTCGTAATCCTGCAACTATTGCAGATAATGTAGGAGATAATGTAGGAGATGTAGCAGGTATGGGTGCAGATTTATTTGGCTCTTATGTAGCAACGGTTTTGGCAACAATGGTATTGGGTCAGGAAACAACTTCTATTGATAATTTTGGCGGCTATGCACCTATTTTATTGCCTATGCTGATTGCAGGTATCGGTATTATATTTTCTATTGCAGGAACATGGCTTGTACGTGTAAGCGATACAGCAGGTATTACTACTGCCAACGTGCAAAAAGCACTGAATATGGGTAACTGGGGTTCTATTATTTTAACTGCTTTTGCCTGTGTAGGTTTGGTTTATTATATATTGCCCGAAACCATGATTTTCCGTGAAGGTTCTACCGAAGCATTTACCATTACTAAGTGGGGTGTTTTAGGAGCTATTGCAGTAGGTTTGGCAGTAGGTGCACTAATGAGCATTATTACAGAATATTATACAGCTATGGGCAAACGTCCTGTATTGTCTATTATTCGTCAAAGTGCTACAGGTCATGCTACTAATGTAATTGCTGGCTTGGCAATAGGCATGGAAAGTACATTTTTACCTACCATAGTTTTAGCAGGAGGTATTTGGGGTAGTTATGAATGTGCAGGTTTATATGGTGTAGCTATTGCTGCTGCAGGTATGATGGCTACAACAGCTATGCAATTAGCTATTGATGCTTTTGGTCCAATAGCAGATAATGCTGGTGGTATTGCAGAAATGAGTGAATTGCCAAGCGATGTTCGTGAAAAAACAGATGTGTTAGATGCCGTAGGTAATACAACTGCTGCAACAGGTAAAGGCTTTGCTATTGCTTCTGCTGCATTAACAGCTTTAGCATTGTTTGCTGCATTTGTAGGTGTATCTAAAATTAGTGGTATAGATATTTATAAAGCAAAAGTATTAGCCTCATTATTTGTTGGTGCTATGATACCTTTTATTTTTTCTTCATTAGCTATAAGAGCAGTAGGAGAAGCTGCTATGGCTATGGTAGAAGAAGTAAGAAGACAATTTAGAACTATACCAGGTATTATGGAAGGAAAAGGAAAACCTGAATATGATAAATGTGTAGCTATTTCTACAGAGGCTTCTATTAAAAAAATGATGGCACCAGGGGCAATAGCAATTTTATCGCCTATCATTGTTGGTTTTACATTAGGAGCAGAAGCATTGGGTGGATTTTTAGCAGGTGCTACTGTAAGTGGTGTATTAATGGGTATGTTTCAAAATAATGCAGGTGGTGCTTGGGATAATGCAAAAAAATCTTTTGAAAAAGGAGTAGATATTAATGGAGAAATGTTTTATAAAAAATCTGAACCACATAAAGCATCTGTAACAGGCGATACTGTTGGAGACCCTTTTAAAGATACTTCTGGTCCATCTATGAATATTTTAATTAAATTGATGAGCATTGTTTCTTTGGTTATTGCTCCAACCTTAGCACAATTACATTCTAATGAAGTAGCTATTACTTCTACTACTAATAATATAGAAGTAGCAGTTGAAAAAAATACAAATGGTGGACAAGCATTTTTAACTGCTTTAAAAAATGATGGTGTTATAAATGATAATGATGAAGTAGTGTTTGATAAAGGTGTTTTTAGTGTTAATGGTGTAGTTCAATCAGAAGAATTTAATAAGAAATATATTGCACTATTAGATATTAAAGAAGGAGATTTAACTTATTTTAAATGGAATCCAAAAGAGGTTGAATAGACAATATTGTAAAGTAAAATTATCTGAGAAGCTACTTGGTAAGTAGCTTCTTTTTTGTGTATAATGTGCTGTTGAAGATAGAAGGTAGTTGCTTTCTATTGCTTTATTTTAACTTATAGCATTTTATTGTCAATAGCTTTTGCATTATTTCATTTCCTCACATACAAAATATATTTCTCTTTAAAAAAATCTTCTTTAAAAATATTATAAACACTCATCATAGCTGGTTTGGTATTGCTTTCAGAAATTTCTTGATGTAAGTTGCCACCTTTTAAGCATATTAATCCATTGGCTATTTCTTGTGTGGTATGTTGTGTATTTTTCTTTAATAGTGGGTTGCTCCAAAGCCATAATTCTTTTAGTGGTGCTACTGCACGGCTAATAGCAAAATCAAATTTTTTGTTTTTGATAGCTTCTACTCTGGTATGTTGTATAGTAACATTTTTTAGTTCTATTGCTTGTGCAACGGCTTCTACAACTTTTAATTTTTTTCCAACACTATCTACCAAATGAAATTTTACTTCTGGGAAAAAAATAGCTAATGGAATACTTGGAAAACCACCACCACAACCAATATCAATAATATCTGTACCTGCTTTAAAATTGGCTATTGCAGCAATACTTAATGAATGTAATACATGATGTAGATAAATAGCATCAATATCTTTACGAGAGATAACATTTATTTTTTCATTCCATTCTTTATACAAACCTTTTAGTGCAGCAAATTGATTAAGCTGTTTTGGCGTAAAATCATCAAAATATTTCAGCATAATGTCCATACAAATTAACTCCATGTTCTTTTAGGACTTTTCCAAATAGCAGGAATAGTAAATAAGTAATATAATGGCATCCATAAATCAAAGAAAAGAAACCAAACCCACAAATCTTTTTCATTTAATTTTTTCATGGCTTTGAATAAAATAATTGCTTGTAATAAAAACCTTACACCAAATACTGCTAATGCCAACCACCAACAATAAAATATACTACTAACAGCAAGTAATGGATATATGCAAAATAAACTAAACGAATATAAGCCTAATAAAAATTTATGTATGGGCTTATAAAATCTTGCAGTAGTGTAGTGTCTGTATTTTTGGTTCATCCATTCACTCCAAGTTTTTTTAGGGTTGCTTAATGTAAATGCTTCTGGGTCTATTACTACAGCAGTATTTTGTTTGGTAGCTACTTTATTAATAAATAAATCATCATCGCCACTGGGTATTGTATTGATAGAAGAAAAACCTTTGTTTCTTAAAAATACTTCTTTTTTATAACTCAAATTTCTTCCAACACCCATATAAGGTAAGCCAGCTAAAGCATAAGAAAAATATTGAAGTGCAGTATGAAAAGTTTCAAAACGAATAAGTTTATTTAAAATACCTTTTCTTTTTCTATAAGCACCATAACCTAACACAACTTCTATACCTTCATCATAAGCATTTTGCATAGTGTATAACCAATTTTCACTTGATGGGACACAGTCTGCATCTGTCAATAATAGTATTTCATGTTTAGCACTTTTGATACCAATACTTAAAGGAAATTTTTTTCCTTCAATTAGTTTTGCTTCTTGCGATAGCTCTATATGATTTAAGTTTTTAAAACTTTTTTTAAACTCATCTAACAAATATTTTGTATCATCTGAAGAGTTATCATTTACCACAACTACTTCATGTGTTGTTTTATAATCTTGTACCAAAATACCTGGTAAATGATTGGCTAAATTATGTGCTTCGTCTTTGGCACAAACAACAATAGATACAGGATGCTGCATTGATACAGCTTTTGTCTTTTTTTTATAAAATGCAAGTTTGGTAAAAAAGAATAAGTAATAAAATATTTGTATAGCTATAACTGTACAAAATATATAAAAAATAATTTCCCAAACAATGGGTGGAATGTTTATCATAATAGCAGCAAAAGTACTTCTTGTATAAGCTGAATAATGAGCTATATGGGATATGTGGATAAGATAATTATTTCAGCAACGATATAAGAATAAAGTTGATAATTATTTTTTGAAATGTGCTAACTTTTATAATAAAAAGCAGCAATAGCATTGGCTACTTTTTCTCCATCCATAGCAGCACTAACAATGCCTCCTGCATAACCTGCACCTTCTGCACAAGGGTATAAATTTTTTATTTGTGGATGTTGCAGTGTTTCAGCATTTCTTGGAATACGAATAGGAGAAGATGTTCTGCTTTCAGTAGCCACTAAAACAGCTTCATTGGTATAATAACCTTTCATTCTTTTGCCAAATGCTTGTAAGCCTTGTTGCAATCTGCTATAAATAAATGCTGGTAAAACTGTTTTTAAATCTGCACTATTCAACCCTGGCAAATATGAGCAAGAAGGTAAATTGGTAGAAATTTTATTGGTACAAAAATCTACAACACGCTGGGCTGGAGCTACAAATTTTCCTCCACCTGCTTGATATGCTTTTTCTTCAACCATTTTTTGAAACTTCATTAATGCTAATGGAGATGTATGTTCAACTTTCAACTTTTTATCTTGCAAAATATCTTCTATTGCAACAGATACAACCATACCACTATTGGCAAAAGGATTGTTTCTTTTAGAAGGACTCCAACCATTTACTACCAATTCATGTTGGTTGGTAGATGCAGGAGCTATAATACCACCAGGGCACATACAAAAACTAAACACACCTTTATCTTGCACTTGCTCTACTAAACTATAAGCAGCAGGAGGCAAAAATTTATCTCTTGTACATTGCTCTGCTAAATGATATTGAGCAGCATCAATCACTTCTTGAGGGTGTTCTATTCTTACACCTAAAGCAAAAGGTTTTGCTTCTATCAAAATATTTTTTTTGTATAAAAGTTCAAAAATATCTCTTGCACTATGACCTGTAGCTACAATAACAGCATCTGCAAAAAGTTTATCTCCATCAGCAGTAATAATGCCTTTTAACTCATTATTGTCCATGATAAAATCGGTCAATTTTTTTTCAAATAAAACTTCGCCGCCACAATCTATCATTTGCTTTCTCATAGCAGTAATAATGTGAGGCAATTTATTTGTTCCTATGTGTGGATGTGCTTCTACCAAAATATTTTCATCGGCACCAAATTGTACAAATAGGTTGAGTATTCTATTAATATCGCCTCTTTTATTGCTTCGTGTATAAAGTTTTCCATCACTATATGTTCCTGCACCACCTTCTCCAAAACAATAATTACTTTCAGGATTAATAATACCTTCTTTATTCAATGTTGCTAAATCTCTTCTTCTGCTTCTTACATCTTTTCCTCTTTCTATTATTATTGGTTTTATACCATGTTGTATAAGTTTCAATGCTGCAAAAATGCCTGCTGGACCTGCACCTACTATAATTATTTTTTTATTGGATTGATGTACGTCTGGGAAAATATTTTTTTCTATTTCTCTTTCAATAAAAGGGTCATTAATAAAAGCATTTACTGTAATATTTATCCATATTTGTTTACGACTTCTTGCATCAATATTTTGTTTTAATGTATAAAAACCTGTAACAGCATTTTCATTTACACCTATTGTAGCAGCAATGTAAGAAGTAATAATAGCATGGTTAGCAGCTTCTGAAGGAGTAAGTTGTAAAGTAATTTTTTTTTGCATGAATGTTGGCTATACTGTTGGCAAAACTATTTAACTGAACAATACATTTTACTAACACTGACTAATTTTTTATAAACGAATAGGCAAAGCACTATCTTATACCTATCATTAAGTGTATCTTTACCAAGATTTATGACAACAAAAAAAGAATTAAGAAAACAGTATAAAGAAAAAAGAGCCACTATTTCTTCAAGCAATAAAATGAAGTGGGACGATTTGATGCTTATACATTTGCAACAATTTGATTTTGGCAAGGCACAATCACTGCTTACTTATTGGCAAATGGAGCATGAACCAAATATGCAATTATATACTTCTTATTTAAGACATAGTATTTATAATTTACAAATTGCTTATCCTGTATCAAATTTTACAACAGAAACCATGAAAGCTATGGCTATTAATGAAGAAACAGTTTATAAAGAAAATAGTTATGGAATTACTGAACCTACCAATGGAGAAGTTGTATTGCCTGAAACAATAGATATTGTTTTTCTCCCAATGCTAATTTGTGATAGGCAAGGTTATAGAGTAGGTTATGGTAAAGGATTTTATGATAAATATTTGGCTCTTTGTAGAAAAGATGTGATAAAAATTGGCTTTAACTACTTTGATCCAATAGAAAAAATAGCTGATACCAATAAATTTGATATACCTTTAGACTATTGCATTACACCCCAAAAGATTTATGAATTTTAATACTATATTTTTAAAATCATTCAGAGTTTTATTATTGCCATTTGCATTAGTATATGGATTAATAGTCATCATCAGAAATTGGCTATACGATAAAAACTATTTAAAAAGTGCTAAGTTCAATTTTCCACTTATTTGTGTAGGCAATTTAGCAGTTGGAGGAACAGGAAAATCTCCTATGGTAGAATATTTGGTACGTTTATTAAAACCACATTTTAAAACTGCTACACTTAGCAGAGGTTATAAAAGAAGAACCAAAGGTTATGCTTTAGCCAATGAAAATACAACAGCTTTAGAAATTGGTGATGAGCCTATGCAGTTTCATGTAAAATTTCCTGATATTACTGTAGCTGTAGGAGAGGAGAGAATGGTAGCTATACCTCAAATGTTGCATGATAAATCCGATTTGCAAGTAATAGTTTTAGACGATGCTTTTCAACACAGAGTTGTCAACGCTGGATTAAATATTTTACTGACAGATTATAGCAATATATACACACAAGATATTTTTTTACCAACAGGCGATTTGAGAGATGAAAAAAAGAGTGCAAAAAGAGCCGATATTATTATTGTTACCAAATGCCCTGCAAATATTACTCAAGATAAAAAATATACATTATTAAGAAGTATAAAACCTAAGCAGCATCAAAGAGTATTTTTTACAACTATTGATTATGGCACTCCTTATCATATTTATAATAAACAAGATGAATGGATTTTAACTTCCAATGATGAAGTATTATTGGTGTGTGGCATTGCTAATCCTAAACCTTTAAAAGAATATTTATTAAATACTGTACATACTTATTATCAGAAAGATTATAGCGACCATCATATTTTCAACATTGATGATTTGAATGAAATAAAAGAACGTTTTAACAAAATTCATGTAGGCAGAAAATTAATACTTACTACAGAAAAAGATGCTGTAAGACTTATTAAATTTTCTGAAGAGTTAAAAGATATTCCTATGTATGTATTACCTGTAAAACATACATTTTTATTTGATGATACAGAAGTATTTGATAATTTGATATTAGATTATGTACAAAATTTTAAGTTAGAAATACATGAAGCATAAAAGGAAAAAAAATCATCATACAACCAAAGAAACTCATTTGCCAGCAATAACCTTAACAGGCACTTTAGATGTAACTCGTAGTGGTGTAGGTTATGTAATAGTAGAGAATAAAGTAAAAGATATTCTCATAAGACAAGAAAATCTTCATACTGCATTACATGGCGATACTGTAAAAGTAAAAATTGTCAAAGAAAATTATCGTACAGGAAAATCTGAAGGAAAAATAACGGAAGTAATTGCAAGAAAACAAGTAGAGTTTATTGGACGTTTGCAACGTTCTGCCAATTTTGCTTTTTGTATTCCTAATTCAGATAAACCAATGCCCGATATTTTTATTCCTTTAGAAAATATACATGAGGCACAAAATGGAGAACGTGTTGTAGTACGTTTAATTAAATGGGAAAAAGGAGATAAAAAACCTATTGGCAAAGTGGTTAGTATTTTATCTGCTGAAGATGAAAATGATATTGCTATGAAAGAAATTTTAGCAGAAGCTGGTTTCCCTTTATCTTTTCCTGATGAAGTGATGAAAGAAACCAATCTGTTACCAGAAAAAATTTCAGTTGCCGAAATCAACAAAAGAAAAGATTATAGAAATGTATTGACATTTACCATAGACCCTGTAGATGCAAAAGATTTTGATGATGCTATTTCAATTAAAGCAATTAAAAATGATTTGTATGAAATAGGTGTACATATTGCAGATGTTAGTCATTTTGTAACACCTTCAACAAAATTAGATGAGGAAGGGTATAAAAGAGCTACATCTGTTTACTTACCAGATAGAGTAAACCCAATGTTGCCAGAAAAAATATCAAACGATTTGTGTTCATTAAAACCAAATGAAGATAGATTAACTTTTTCTGCTGTGTTTGAAATGAATACAAAAGGAGTTATCAAAAATTATTGGCTTGGTAAAACGATTATTCATTCTGATAAAAGATTTACTTATGAAGATGTGCAACAAACTATTGAAACTAACAATGGTTTGTATAAAACAGAAATTTTACTGTTAAATAATATAGCCCAACAATTACGAGCAAGTAGATTTAAAAAAGGAGCTATTAATTTTTCATCTCAAGAAGTAAGGTTTCAGTTAGATGAAAAAGGAAAACCCATAGGCATTGTTGTTAAGCAAAGCAAAGAATCGCATCAGTTGATAGAAGAATTTATGTTATTAGCCAATAGAACAGTAGCAGAACATGTATCAAAAATTGCAGCAAAAAATCCAATTCCTTTTCCTTATCGTGTGCATGACCAACCAGATGAAGAAAAGCTACAACACTTTGCTGCATTGGCTTTGAAGTATGGTTATAAGCTCAATACTTCTTCTCCAGAAAAAATAGCTGAGAGTTTTAATGCTATGTTAGAAGCAGCCAAAGGAAAACCAGAACAACAAATTTTAGAGCAACTTGGTATTAGAACAATGGCAAAAGCTGTTTATACTACCAATAACATAGGGCACTATGGTTTAGCCTTCAAATACTATTGTCATTTTACTTCACCTATTAGGCGTTATCCTGATATTTTAGTACATCGTACATTACAAAGTTTGTTGCAAGAAAAACCAGTGATTGATAAAAAAATGGAAGAGAAATGCAGACATTGTAGCGAAAATGAAAAAGCAGCAATGGACTGTGAACGTTCAGGTAATAAATACAAACAAGTAGAATTTTTAAAAGACCATGTAGGAGAAATTTTTGAAGGAGTTATTAGTGGTGTTGCAGCATTTGGTCTTTTTGTAGAAACCATAGAGCATAAATGTGAAGGCTTAGTAAGTTATGTAAGTTTAACAGAGTTTGATGATTTTAGATTGGTAGAATCTGATTATTGTTTGGTAGGAAAAAATAGTAATAAAGTATTTAGAATGGGAGACAAAATTTTGATAAAAGTAATAGCTGCCAATGTAGAAAAAAAGCAATTAGACTTTGAGTGGATAATTAATAAAGAGGAAGAACAGTTTATCAAGAAAATAAAAGGGAAGAAAAAACTTAAAAAGAAAAAATAAAAAATTTGGTGGAAAGATATTTTCATTCAGTACAAATATTGTAGCTAAAAAAAATCCTCAATGCTTTTAATACATTGAGGATTTTAATTTTATTTAATTAAACTTTATTTTTTCTTTAATTTACCTAAAGGTTTATTTTTTGCCATATCAACCAATATTGGTGCAGCTACAAAAATAGAAGAATAAGTACCTGTAATTACTCCAATAAGCATGGCAAAAGAAAAGCCTCTTGTAACTTCTCCACCAAAAATGAATAAAATTAATATTGTTATAAACACAGTTAAAGAGGTCATAATTGTACGACTCAAAGTTTGATTAATGGCAGTATTTACTACCTCTTCTTTGCTTAAATTAGGATATAAGCCTGTATCTTCTCTAACCCTATCATACACAATAACTGTATCATTCATAGAAAAACCAATAACTGTCAGTATAGCTGCAATAAAGTGTTGGTCTATTTCTAATGGGAATGGTACAATATTTTTTGCAAAAGAGAAAACAGCTAAAGTTACAAACACGTCATGCATTAAACTTACAATAGTACCAAATGAATATCTCCAATCTCTAAATCTCAAGAAGATATACAAGCATATCATTATTACTGCTACAATAGCTGCTTTTACAGCTCCTTGTTTTAAGTCTTTAGATATGGTAGGTAATACCGTTTGTGAACGTTGTTTATAATTAGTAGAAAAATCATGGAAGGTGGTGCCTTCGGGTAAATATTTTTTCAATCCTGCAAACAAAGTTTGCTCTACTAATGAATCTACTTTTTGTCCTGTTTCATGAATTTTATAAGAAGTAGTAATATCTAATTGTTCAGCAGTACCTACAGTTTTAATAATAGGTGTTTCGCCTTCAAAATTATCTTTTAGTTCTGTTCTTAAAGCATCAATAGAAACTGGTTTATCAAATTTTATAACATAACTACGTCCTCCAGCAAATTCTACACCTTCGTCAAATCCATTAAAGAAAGATGCAATACCTAATAAAAATATAATAACAGAAACAAAGTAGGCTATTTTTCTATACTTGATGAATGGGAAAGTGGCATGTTTAAAAATTCTGCTAGATACTTTGGTAAAATATTTAAAGTGGCGGTCTTTTTTACTATCAGCATATATATCTGTAATTAATCTTGAAACCAAGATACCACAAAATAAACTTAATGATAACCCAAGCATTTGCGTTGTAGCAAAACCTAAAATAGGTCCAAAACCAAAATTAAATAAAATAGCAGCCGTTAAAAAAGATGTAACGTGAGAGTCAATTACAGGTGCTAAAGAACGTTTATAACCATCATCTACTGCTACTGCATAGCTTTTACCTTTTATCAGTTCTTCTTTAATACGTTCAAAAATAATTACGTTAGTATCTACTGCCATACCAATAGTTAATACTAAACCAGCTATACCTGCTGCTGTAAGTGTAAATCCTAAAGCAGCCAATATGCCAACAGTATATAATAGGTTTAGAATAAGGGCAATATTGGCAACCCAACCACCTGTATTATAATATACTACCATTAAAGCAAAAATGATTAGGAAGGAAAGCAAGAAACTCATACCACCACCTTTTACAGCTTCTGCACCTAAAGTTGGTCCAATAATTTGTTCCTGTACAATTTTGGCAGGTGCTGGTAGTTTACCAGTTTGTAATATATCTGCTAAATCTTGTGCTTCTTTTACAGTAAAGTTTCCTGAAATTTGAGAGCTACCTGTAGTAATAGGTTCATTAACATTAGGAGCAGAATAAACAAAATTGTCTAAAACAATAGCAATAGGTTTTCCTACATTTTTAGTAGTTAAATCACTCCAAAGTTTAGTGCCTTCTTTATTCATATTCATGTGAATAATGGCTCTACTACCATCATAACCTTGTTTGGCTTCTGCTACATGTTCTCCTTCTAATTTTGCCTGACCATTATCTAAAGTTTTTATGGCATAAAGATTTAAAAGAGATTTAGATGCTTGACCATCTTCACCCTCTGCTTTACCATACATAAAAACTAAGTTATTAGGAAATTTACTTTTCACAATATCCATTGCTAAATATTGATTAAGTAATCCTGTATCTTTCATAGCTACATAAGCCAATGCTGCTGGATAAGAATATCCTCCTTTTCTGTTAGGAGAGGCTTGGTGCTCATTACCTCCTAATAGTAAAGATTTTATTGGGTCGGCATTATGTTTATTTTTAACAGTATCGGTAGAAGCTGTTGTTTCATTATTATCTACATCAGATATTTTTAAAACTTTAGTAGTATCTATTGTAGTAGAAACAGTAGTATTGGTTGTTGTTGTATCTTTTGATGGTGTAGCATCTTCTTTTACACCATTCAAATAATCTTGTAATGATTTATTAGCAGTTTCAAAGCCTTTTACTAATTCATTATCTTGAAAGGTATATACTTCAAAAAATTGCAAGTTAGCTGTAGATTGTAAATATCTACGAACCCTATCATGGTCTGTAACACCAGCCAATTCTACTGTAATAATTCCTTTAGCTGGGTCTTTATTAATATTGGGAGAAGCTACCCCAAATTTATCAATACGTTTATTGACTATTCTAAATGTATTGGCAAAAGCATTTTCTGATTGTTCCTTTAAATAAGATATGACTTTTGAATCGCTATCATCAAATTTTATTTTACCACTACTTTTAGCGGCAAAGAAAGGAGCAAGTTTGCCAGAAGGATTATTTTTTTTGTACTCTTGTGCAAACAAAGAAACTAAGTCGGCATTACTATTAGCTTTTAATTTAACTGCTGTACCTAATGCCTGTTTAAATTTTTCATCTTTTGTATAGCCAGACAAAGATTCAATTAGTCCATCTAAACCTACTTCCATAGTAACACTCATACCACCTTGTAAGTCTAAGCCTAATAACAGTTCTTTATCCTTAGCACTTTGATAAGTAGTTAATCCAAATAGACCTACTTTACTTTCTTTTGTACTATCTAATAAGCGTTGTAAACGTACTTTTTTAATTTCTTCTAAAGTATCATTGTACAATGCTTGTAATTCTATATTATTAGAATATTTTTCTTTTGCAGAAATAAAATTATTTTCTACCCACTTATCAGCACTTTTGCTCATATCGTTTTCATGGTTATGAACAATCCAAGTAAATGATAGTTGATACAAACAAATAAGAATAAGTGCAATAGCAAAAAATCTAACTAAACCTTTAAGTTGCATAATTAGTAACGGTTTTACATTTTTTAGAGTGGGCAAAGATAGGGGATTGAAATATGCAATATGCAAAAAACAATAAAAAGGTTTTATTTAAAATAAAAAATCAAGAAAAATATAGTCTTTTAGCTGCTTTTAAAGTAAATAAAAATTTAGGGTATAACGTCTGTAAGTGTAATATCAAAATATAATGGGGCATTGGCAGGTATAGCACCTGAGCCTGTACAACCATAAGCCAATGCAGAAGGAATAATCAATTTTATACGTCCTCCTTTTTTAATTAAGGGTATTCCTTTTTGCCAACCATCAATTAAACTATTCAAATACCAGCCAGTTTGTGTAGGGTCTGCTTGTGCATCAAACTGAGAGCCATTTAATAATGTACCATGATAATAGATAAAAATTCTAGAATTAATAGTGGGCGTTATACCTGTTCCAGCATCTATTATTTCATAAAATATACCAGAAGAATGTTCTGTATATTGAATGTTATTTGCAGTGCAAAATGCAATAATTGCAGGTTTTTCATCTGTAGCAGCTATTGGCGTACAGCCTTCTTTATTTTTAGTACAAGAGATTAAAATACTGGTAAGTATTATTATAACAGCAAAAAATTTCTTCATAATTAAGGATAGAAATATGTTCTTATAGACAATACTATCATTTTTTTTGCTGCACTTGCTTGTCTGTTTTTTTCTTTTTGGCTAATAATTCAAGGTATTGCTGTTCGTATTGTTCCCATTTATATTTTCTATTAAGAAAAGCAATAAAAACTGATAATACAATTACTGCAATTAAAAAAACTATTGGGCTAAGTTTTGAATTGGCAACCATAGTTGCCCTTATATACCAACCACTAAAAATGAGTACTAATGTGGTAAAACCAATTAAAAGCCCCATGGTTAAACCAATAATAAATTGTTTGGTATTTTTTTTCTGAGCTATTCTGTTCTTTTCCCAATATACAATAAATTTTTCTTCTTTTTCTGTAAGCATAAAGGCAAAAGTAAAAGAAACATAAATAAAAAAGCCCTCCTGTAGAAACAGGATGGCCTCTAACGATTGCTTGCCATATGAAAATTTTTAATAACTGTATAATTAAAGCAAGCTACCTCTTACGCACATTTTCTATTTTGTACAGTTATGCTGCTATAATTATTTTGTAGCAGGAGCTTCAGCAGCTGGAGTTTCAGCAGCAGGAGCTGGAGCTGTAGTATCAGCAGCTGGAGTTTCAGCAGCAGGAGTTTCAGCGGCAGGAGCTACAGTTGTTGTGTCAGCAGCTGGAGTTTCTGGAGTTTCAGAACTATTACAAGCTACGAAAGCTACGATTGCTAATAATGCAAGTACTTTTTTCATAATTTTTGTTTTTTTTGTGAATTAATTTCTACTTAATACCAAATTTGTAAAAAAGGTAACCCTTAATTCAAAAAAATCTAAAAAATTTTTTTTAACAACCGAATGGGTTACTTTTATTCATTTAATAGTATAAACAATACAACTTGTGAAATCTGAGGTAAATGAACAAGCATTATTGAAAGGATTGGCAGAAAATGATACAAAAGCCATTAAAATTATTTATAAAGACAACTTTAATACAATTCTGTCTTTTATCATAAATAACAATGGCTCTTATGACGATGCAAGAGATATTTTTCAGGAAGCAATTATTACTCTTTATGAAAAAGCTCAATCAGAGTCGTTTGCTTTAACATGTAAAATAAACACTTACATCTACTCTATTTGTAGAAGGCTTTGGCTAAAAAGATTACATCAGGTGGATAAATTCAATAAACCTATCAATGGTTTTGAAGATACCATACAAGTAGAAGAAGATATGGAAATTCATGAAAAACGAAATATGGATTTTGCCATGATGGAAAGAGCAATGAACAGTCTTGGCGAACCTTGTAGAAGTTTGATTGAAAGTTTTTATATAAAAAAAATAAGTATGCAAACGTTAGCCAAACAATTTGGCTATACCAATGCAGACAATGCTAAAACACAGAAATACAAGTGTTTGATAAGATTAAAAAAACTATTTTTTGCACAATATAATATTGGAGAGTGATGATGGACGATATACAACTTATACAAACTATAGAACGCTACCTTGAAGGTAAGATGTTACCAGAAGAAAAAGCCTTTTTTGAGCTACAAAGAAAAAATGTTCCAGAAATAGACCAAATGGTGGTTGAGCATAATATGTTTATTCATCAAATGGAAGACTTTGCTGCTAATCAAAAATTAAAACATCAACTACAAGAAATCCATAATAAATTTTTACAAGAAGGATTTATTGGAGATGGCACTCAAGAATTAACAGCCAAAACCAAACTAATCTATTTATGGAATAAATATCGTAGAGTTACTGCTATTGCAGCAGTAGTAGGTGGTGCAATGGCTTTAATGATAAGCGGCTTGATAGCATTTTTTGCACCTGCTAATAAGCAAGCTATTCAACAATTAGGACAAGAAGTAGAAAGATTAAAACAAGGACAACGCTATCAAGGCAATAAAATAAATGAAGTAGTATCTAAAATGCCTAAAGATGCAGAAGTAAGAGGTGGAGGTTCTGGTTTTTTAATAGATGGAAAAGGTTATATAGTTACCAATGCACACATACTAAAAGGTGCTTCTTTTGCCAATGTATATAATGATGGAAAAGAATATAAAACCAAAATTGTTTATGTAGATGCAGCAAAAGATTTAGCAGTGCTTAAAATTGATGATAAAGATTTTATACCTGTAAAATCTTTGCCTTATAGCATTGTGAAGCATAGTGTAGAATTGGGAGAAGAAATTTTTACACTTGGTTATCCAAGAAGTGAAATTGTATATAATGTTGGTTATATAAGTGCAAAAACTGGTTATGCTGGCGATACTTTAAGTTGCCAAATACAAATGAGTGCAAACCCTGGTAATAGTGGTGGACCTTTATTAAATAAACATGGTGAAGTAGTTGGTGTAATTAGTACAAAAGAACGTCAGGCAGATGGTGTAACTTTTGCTATAACAAGTAAATACATTTATAAGCTAATAGATGATGTAAAAAAAGCAGATACTGCTTATCAACGTATTAAATTACCAACTTATTCTTCTATTAAAAGTACAGACAGGGTAAATCAAATTAAGAAAATTGAAGACTGTGTATTTTTAATTAAGGCTTACAACTAATTGTTGTAACAACTTGTTAGTACGCATTGTTGATTAAAGATTTTGGCAAAGAAAATCTTTACTACTTATCTACTGCTAATACATTTTTCAATAAGTGATGCTTTCCTTTTAGCATATAATTTTTGCTTTGTTCTATTGCATCCATTACTTGTTCTAAAATTACTTCTACTGGTTGGGTATAATCTATTATCATAGGTTCTTTAAAACGTACAGATAATATAGAGCCTCTTTTTTTAAATGATAACCCCTTTTTATTAAAAGCTCTCCAAAAACCATTAATAACAACAGGCACTACAATAGGCTGATTATTTTTTATAATATAGCCTGTTCCTTTTCTACCAGGGGCAAATGGTTTGGTAGTTCCTTGAGGAAAAGTAATTACCCAACTTTTATCCAATGCTCTGTCTATTTTCCTTGTATCGCTGGGGTCTAAACCTCTTCTTATTTCTTTACCTTCAGAACGCCATGTTCGTTTTACAGTTAATGCTCCTGCCATAATAAAAAATCGGCTGATAAAACTTCCTTTCATTGTTTCTTCGGCTGCTACATAATATAAATTTGTAAAAGGATTTAAGAGATAGTAAGGCAAACCAAGTCTATTCATTTTTCTCCATTTTACTGCAGATAGAATATGAATAAAAGTTATAACATCTGCAAAATATGTTTGATGATTGCTGACAAACAATACATTTTTCTTAGGCAAATTTTTAAGGTGTTCTGTTCCTTCTATTGTTAGTTTATTAATCAATTTTATTCCAGGATAAGTAATAATACCAACAATGGCATATACACAAGTGCGTACAATACGAAAATGTTTTAGCTTATCTGTTATACTCATGCAGTGTAAGTTTTATTTACTTTATGCTGCAATATACTTATTTGAAATGAATAAATAAATTTGAAAAATTTCTATTACCTTCTGAATACTTTATTAGCTTTACAAAAACTAAATTAAATTGTTACCATCTGTTGCTATTGTTATTTTAAATTATAATGGACTAAATTTTTTACAACAATTTCTTCCTTCTGTAATAGCATCTACTTATGCTAATAAAAAAATTATTGTAGCAGATAATGCCTCAACAGATAATAGTATTCAATGGCTAAAAGAAAATCATCCTAACATACAACTTTTATTAAGTACAGAAAATAGAGGCTATGCAGGTGGTTATAATTGGGCTTTAAAAAATATTGAAGCAGATTATTATGTACTACTAAATTCTGATATTGAAGTTCAGCCAAATTGGATAGAACCTATCATAACTTTGATGGAAGTTGATAAAACAATAGCTGCGTGTCAGCCAAAAATTTTATCATGGAAAAATAAAACAGCATTTGAGTATGCAGGTGCTTGTGGTGGTTATATAGATTGTTTAGGTTATCCATTTAGCAGAGGTCGTTTGTTTGATGTTTGTGAAACTGATGAAGGGCAATACAATACAGTACAAAAAATATTTTGGGCTACTGGTGCAGCATTATTTATAAGAAGCGAAATTTTTCATCAACTCAATGGTTTTGATGAATACTTTTTTGCTCACATGGAAGAAATAGATTTGTGTTGGAGAATGCAATTAGCAGGTTATAGTATTGCTGTTGAGCCTTCATCAATAGTGTATCACGTTGGTGGCGGCACTTTGCCAAAAGGTTATAGAAAAACCTATCTTAACTTTCGCAATAACCTTATTATGCTTTGTAAAAATCTTACAACAGCAGAAAAGGTTTTTACATTTCCATTAAGGGGTGTATTAGATTTTATTACTGCTGGTAAAGCATTGATAAGTTTAGATTTTGATATGTTTAAAGCTATTATTAATGCTCATATTGCATTAATAAAATGGAAATTTTTTGTAAAGAAAAAAAATACAGTTCAGCCCATTTTATTAAAACATTTGCAAGGCGTTTATAAAGGCTCTGTTGTTTGGGAATATTTTATTAAAAAGAAGAAAAAGTTTTCTGCAATAATGAAATACTAAAGTAAAGTTGCTTACCTTACACAATAATTAATACTATTCAACATGAAAATAGCCTTTCATGGAGCAGCACAAACAGTTACAGGCTCTAAACATTTACTTACATTAAAAAATGGGAAAAAAATATTATTAGATTGTGGTATGTTTCAAGGTTTAGGAAAAGAAACGGGCAACCTAAATGCAAGTTTTGGATTTGATGCAAAAGAGATTGATGTAATGATACTATCTCATGCACATATAGACCATAGTGGCTTAATTCCAAAGTTATATAATGAAGGATTTAAAGGAGCTATCTACTGCACTCCTGCAACTTACGATTTAGCAAAAGTTTTATTAGAAGATTCTGCTACCATACAAAGAGATGATACAAGATTTTTAAATAAAAGAAGAGAAAAGTCTGGCTTACCACCTGTAGAGCCTTTATATTCTATTGAAGATGCAACAAACTCTTTTGCCTTATTTGATAAAAAAGAATATGAACACTGGTTTAAAGTAACTGATGGTGTGCAAGCAATGTTTACAGATGCAGGTCATATAATTGGTAGTGCATCGGTTCATTTAAAAATTACAGAAAATGGAAAAGTTACAAAACTTACTTTTAGTGGAGATGTGGGACGCTACAGAGATTTGATTTTAAAAAGCCCTGAACCTTTTCCTCAGGCAGATTATATTATTATAGAAAGTACTTATGGAGATAAACTACATGAAGATACTTTTAGTAGCTTAGACACATTTTATAATTACATTCATAAAACTTGTATAGAAAAAAAAGGAAAATTAATTATACCTGCATTCAGTGTAGGTCGTACACAAGAATTGTTGTACATGCTTAATCAATTAAGTTTAGAAAAAAGATTACCTAAAATACCTGTGTATGTTGATAGTCCATTGAGCCATGAAGCTACAGAAATTGTCAAAAGCTATCCCAAATATTTCAATAGCAGGGTAAAAAAAGTATTAGAAATAGATGATGACCCTTTTGATTTTTCTGGATTAAGTTTTATAGGTAGTGCAGATGAAAGCAAAGCGTTAAATTTTAATCCACAGCCTATGATTATTATTAGTGCAAGTGGCATGGCAGATGCAGGAAGAATAAAACACCATATAGCCAATAATATTCATGATAGAAGAAATACTATTTTAATTGTGGGTTATTGTGAGCCAAACTCTTTGGGGGGTAGAATTGTTAATGGTGCAAAAGAAGTAAGAATTTTTGGTGAAATGCACAAAGTAATAGCAGAAATTGCTGAAATACATACTATGAGTGCTCATGGAGATTACGATGATTTATGTCAATACTTATCTTGCCAAAATCCTGCATTGGTTAATAAAGTTTTTGTAGTACATGGCGAACCTGATGTAATGTTTGAATTTCAAAAAAGATTAGTGAAGAAAGGATTTAAAGATGTAGAAACGCCTAAAATGCACCAAGAATTTACATTAGAATAGATTAGTGTTATTTCTCCTTTAGTTTATATTAGTTGATGAAACTTGCCTTATTCACTATTCTCAAATATTTCGTGTAATTTTTGTTGCAATAATTTTTTGTAGAGTAACATCATCGTCTTCGATAAGCTCAGACTGACAACGTTTGTTGTTTCATCAGTCAGGCGGTTCCGTCAGACTGATGATTTTTTCTTCCCCTTCTTTGAAGGGGTTAGGGGTAGTTTAATGAAAAACTAAAAACTAAATTCTAAAAAAACGAAAGTTTTTTACTTGTATGAAAAGTAGAATAATATACCAAGATGGTTACTCTTTTTTATTCAATACATAAACGCTTCCTTTTCCTTTACCAATCATTGTTAGCACTTGTTCATCTCGTAAGTATTGTAAATCTTTTTTCAAGGTACTCAACCCAATTTCGGCAAATTGCTTTGCCAAATCGCTTACTTTGACAGGTTGATTGTTTGTAATAAAGTCTTTGATTAACTTTTGTCTGTCGTTTAGATAGCCACCTTTGGATTTGAATATATCATATTTCTGCTCTAATTTTTCGGTAAGTGTTTTTAAACTTTCCAAAAAGAAAATCAACCACAGACCTATACGTTCTTTTTTTGTTCCTCTATTCTTTTGCCCATTCATTAAAACTTCATAGTAGGCTTTTTTGTTTTGCTCTATGTGATTTTCAAAAGAAATGTATTGAATAAAAAAATAATCATTTTGCAATAAACAAAGCGTTGTAAGCAATCTTGAAAGTCTGCCATTACCATCCTGAAATGGATGTATGCTCAAAAAGTCATAAATAAAACTGCCGATAACAATTAATTGATGAATGTTTTTTTGTTTCATCTGTTCGTTTGTCCACTCAACTAATTCTTGCATTTCTCCTGCTACTAATACAGGTTCAGTTGTAGCAAAAATAGTTCGTTGTTCTCCTGTTGGATAACTTGCTACAACTTTGTTTGAAAGTGATTTGTAAGTTCCTCTGTGTCGTTCATCTTTATTGCTATATTTCAGCAACGTTTGATGTAGCTGTTTGATATAGCTTTCTGAAAGTTTGATATTGGAATAATTATCATAAATAAGTTCTAACACTTCGTAATAACCTATTACTTCCTGCTCATCACGGGTTTTTAGTTTTGTAATTTTAATATTTTTCAGAAGTTCTTGCACTTCTTGGTCAGTAAGTGTTGCCCCTTCAATTCTTGTAGAAGAACCGACACTTTCTATAGTGGCAATTTTCTGTAATTCTTTCAAATAGCGGTTTTCCTGCTTTTCAGCAATATTCCATTTGCCCTTGAAGCTATCAATGTAGCCAATAAGTTGTAATACTTTTTGGTTTGTTGTAAAGTCAAAATTGAGTTTCTGAATAAATTTATCCATATTTTATCTGTATTTTATCCAAAAATGAACTATACAAAGATATAGAATATCTATATTTTATCCATATTTTATTCAAAAATCAAGGTAAGAAAGTAGGCATAATACCATCTTAGATTTACACATACTACTTTAAACTATTTTGTCAATCAAGATGGTATAACTTATTTTCAAGAGTATATTTGCTTATGCTGAAACAAATTTTATTACAAGCTACAGAAGCTGGTGCATTAATTATTCAAGAATATTTTGATAAACAATTTACTGTTTCAAATAAAGAAGGTATTAATAACTTAGTTACAGAAGTTGACCATAAAAGCGAAACTGCTATTATTAATATTATTAAACAAAATTTTCCTGAACATTTTATTTTAAGTGAAGAAGCAGGAGAAATAAAACAAGATAGTGAATACAAATGGATTATTGACCCTATTGATGGCACAGTAAATTATGCTAATCATATTCCTATTTGTTGTGTAAGTATTGCAGTAGAAAAAAATGGAGTTATGATATTAGGTGCTGTATATAATCCTTTTATAAATGAATTATTTTTTGCTGAAAAAAATGCTGGTGCAGCTTTGAATAATAAAAAAATAAGTGTTTCTGAAAAAGCAGAAGTTATTAGCAGTTGTTTGGTTACTGGTTTTCCTTATACTTATTTAGATACACCTAATGGACCTTTACAAGTTTTTGAAAAATTGGTTAGAAAAGGAATACCTGTAAGAAGATTGGGTAGTGCAGCTATAGATTTATGTTGGGTAGCAGCAGGTAGGTTTGATGGATTTTATGAACATAAACTTAGTGCATGGGATAGTGCTGCAGGTTTTTTAATAGTAGAAGAAGCAGGAGGAAAAGTAACAGATTTAAAAGGCATTTATTACAATCCTTATCAACCAGGTATTATAGCCACCAATGGAAAAATACATGATGAATTGGTAAATATTGTAAATGGAGGTAATGTTTAATTTCTTAATAATTTTTTTAATCTTTTTTATACAGTATGAATTCTTTTGGAACAATTTTTAAAGTACACATTTTTGGAGAAAGTCATGGAGCTTGTGTAGGTGTTGTGATTGATGGTGTAACAGCAGGGTTGCTTTTATCTGAAAATGATTTATTGCCAGACCTTGCAAGAAGAAAACCAAATAATCAAAAAGGTACTACACCAAGAAAAGAAAGTGATTATCCTATTTTTAAGAGTGGCATTTTTAATGGAAAAGCTACGGGTGCTCCCATCACTATTTTATTTGACAATGAAAATATAAGAAGTGAAGATTATGAAAAGCAAAGAGATATTCCACGCCCAAGCCATGCAGATTTTGTAGCACATCAAAAATATGGAGGACATGAAGATTATAGGGGAGGAGGACATTTTAGTGCAAGACTAACCACTGCTTTAGTAGCTGCTGGTGTTATTGCCAAAAAAATGATGCCTAATATACATATTACAGCAAACATTATTTCAGTAGCAGGAGAAAGTGATATAGACAAAGGCTTACAAAAAGCTATTGATGCTAAAGATACAGTAGGAGGCATAGTAGAATGTATTATTTCAGGTGTGCCTATTGGTTTAGGAGAGCCATATTTTAATTCTTTAGAGTCTTTATTGGCACATAGTATATTTTCAATTCCTGCAGTAAGAGGTATAGAATTTGGTACTGGTTTTAAAGCTACAGAAATGTTTGGTAGCCAACATAATGATACAATAAAAAATATGCAAGGAGAAACTTCTACCAACCATGCAGGAGGAATTGTAGGTGGCATAAGTAATGGTAATAAAATTATTTTTAGAGTAGCTTTTAAACCTGCATCATCTACACCTAAAGAGCAAGAAAGCATCAACCAGAAAACAGAGCAAATAGAAAAATTTTCTATCAAAGGACGTCATGATTTGTGTGTAGCTTTAAGAGCACCAGTAATTGTAGAAGCTGTAACAGCCATTGTTTTAGCAGATTGTATGCTATTAGAACAAAAAATTTCCAGAGTATTGTAAAATAGTTTTATGACAGTTGTACACTTAAATATGTATAAGAAGTTTCTGTTTCAAACACTTTAATACTTAAAGCAGTAATCTTATTTTCTTTTAATAATGTTTGTTGCTCTGCAATAATTAAATCAGCAAAATGTTTACATAAGTTTTCAGCAGTAGAGTCAAATGGAAGTAAATAATATTTCCATTTTTTTGTATCAAATACTTCTTTCAGCTCTGTATCTTTTGAAGAAATAATGGTAGTATGGTCTATGGCTTTTATATATGGCGTTATAATTTCTTTAATAATATTAAAATCTATAACAAAACCATTTTCATCAGGTTCTCCTTCAAATTCTACAATCATTTTATAAGAATGTCCATGCAGGTGTTTACATTTTCCATTGTGCCAAGGAATTCTATGAGCTGCTTCCCACTTAAATGTTTTTGCTACTATCATTTTATACAATTACTTTATCAAAGTTTAGCTGACGAAAGTATATCTATTTATCAAAATAGCCAATATTAGAGAAGATGCTGCCTATGCAATAGTCTATTTGGGTTTAATGGATATTTATCAATAAGCCTTATGCCAAAATAAAAATTTTATTTTCTTCTTGGAAAATATACTTAAAACTTTATTTTTGCCGTCCTTTAAAGAATTGTATTACACAATTCTTGGACCTATAGCTCAGTTGGTTAGAGCACCTGACTCATAATCAGGGGGTCCCTGGTTCAAGCCCAGGTGGGTCCACAAAAAACAAAAGCTGAATGAAGAAATCATTCAGCTTTTTTATAAAATACACACTACCATTATCTTCTAAATGCTCTTGAATTGATATTAGTAATACCTACCAATTCATCATGCCTACCACTATAAGAACGATAGTAAACAAAAATGGTATAATCATTTTCTGTTTCCCAAAAATTTCCTTCTGTTTGTGCAAAGTCTGCTTTAGCATTAATATTATGTTTATCTTTTGTTACATAAGTATAAGAGTAATAACCTTGTTTTAATAAAAAACTTTTTAGATAAGCACCTTCTACTTCATCATATTCCATTTTTGCAGAGTCAGATAAACCGCCATTAATAAAATTTCCAATAATGTACACATCTTTTTCAGTGTATTCTTTTTTTCCTTCTGGTATAAATGCAAACTGAACATTAGCATAATCTCCTTGCCAAAATGGATTAATATTTTCGGTAGTATTGATAAAATACCAACCATTATAATCTCTAAAATAAGTATAACGCAAAGATGTTTTGGCAAAATCTGGTCTTAATATAATTTCATTGGGTTGTACTGATTTGTCTATACTTTCAACTCGTTCTGTAGCTAAGCGAAAACTTCTTAAATCTGCCCATCTATATTCTTTACCTGCTGCAAATAAGCAATCTTGCTCTCCATTATATTCTAAAATATTGCCTCTAATAAACACTGGCATAATATCTCTTACAACATTATCCCATCTATTATTTTGCATAATAACAATTTTTACTTGTTGCTGCGGATTAATAGGATTTAGTTGTGCTACATTTACACTTACTTGTACTTTTTGATGTGTTTTGAATAAGCTATTATCAAAAGATTGTAATATCTGAGCACCAATAGTAGCTCTATTATCTACTACAAAAAATCTTTTAGTAAAAGCAATTTGTCTTATATCTCCATTCAAAAAAACTTTTAATACATAATTACCACTTTTAATAGGTATGCTACCTCTATCTGGCAATATTGCTTGATAGTGTACATACTTTGTTAATGCTATAGAAGAAACCCTGTATTGGTTAAGATTATTTTGTGTAAATCCTTTTATATAATCAAAAGGGCTTAAATTAACTTCTTCCCAATTTTCATTGCACAGTTGAAAACTATAACTATATCTTTTTACATATCCATCTAAATCGTCAAAGTGTAGCTCTATTAAATCAGATGAACCAAGATTAATAATAGGCAAACTCATTTGGTCATTTTGTTTATACAACTGCACAGTATGAATATTATCCATATAAATAGAATCTTTACCTATTTGCTGTGCATTGGCATTAATGATTGTAAGTGAACAAAAGATAAGCAATAAATATTTCATATAAAGATGTAAGTTATACTAATTTTATTTTTAAAATAGACCAATTTATTTCGGTATTAAAGTGCTAAAACAATAATTGTAAAAGTATTTGATTATACTATTTAAAACAATTTGTTTTTGATATACATTCAATTCTAAAATCGTACCAAAAAATATTTGGGGTAAAAATATGCGTATTCTTACAAGAACAATTTGTTTAATGCAATGCTTGGCTTTAGTTTTGACGTATTATAAATGAGAACAAAAAATTTGAATCTATCTTTTTTTATAGCAAAACGTTTGGCTTTTAATAAGAAACAATCTTTTTCAGGATTTATTATAAGACTGTCTATTACAGCTACTGCACTTGGTGTAGCTGCTATGATTATAACTTCTGCTTTTGTTAATGGATTTCAAGAAACCATTGCACAAAAGGTATTTAGTTTTTGGGGACATATCAGGGTTCAATATTATGAAACAGGTAAATCATTTATTAGTGAAGAAACGCCTATACATAAAAGTAGTGAGGTAGAAAAAATAATACAAGCTAATCCTAAAGTTTTAAGGGTACAAAGTTTTGCTACCAAAAGCGCCGTAATAGAAAAGAATAAAAATATAGAAGGTATTTTGTTTAAAGGAGTTGATGAAGGCTATGACAGCACTACACTACAATCATTTATTCAGCAAGGTTCGTGGCTAAGTTTTAATGATAGTTTGTATAACAGAGAAATCATTATTTCATCGTTAATGGCAAATGAATTAAAGCTAAAACTTAACGATACTATTCATATATTTTTTATTTCTCCAGAAGAAGGAACTTCTGTTTACAGACCTGTAAGGGTAAAAGGAATTTATAAAACAGGCATAGAAGAATATGATAAATTATTTGCTATTGGCGATATAAGATTAATTAGAAGACTGAGTAATTGGCAAAATGATGAAATAGGTGGTTATGAAGTAATATTGAAAGATTATAAAGATATGAATGAGGTGAATGAACAATTAAATTTACCTGTAATATGGAATAGCAAAACTATCAAAGAAATTTATCCTAATATTTTTGAGTGGCTAAATATTCAAGACCTTAATAAAATGGTTTTATTTATCATAATGACAGTAGTAGCTGTTATTAATTTAATCACTTGCCTTTTAATTCTTGTACTTGAAAGAATACGCATGATTGGTGTATTAAAAGCTATTGGAACAAATAATGCTACTATCAGAAAAATATTTTTGTATCATGCTACTATAATAGCATTAATAGGTATAAGTATTGGTTGTATTGTAGGTATTGGTTTAAGTTTATTACAACAATATACGGGCTTTATAACATTAGATGAGAGTAATTATTATGTAGCAGTAGCACCAGTAAAATTAATTTGGTGGCAGGTAATAGCTATTTGTATAACTGTAGCTATTATATGTTTTGCTGCATTAACCATTCCTTCTTTATTGGTAAAAAAAATACAACCTGTAAAAGCTATTCAATTCAAATAAAAGCAAAGAGGTTATCTGTTTTTGTAAGATAACCCCTTTGTTGTTTCTATCGTAGGAAAAGAGAAGCTCTTTATGCTTAATGTACCAATACTATTTTACTTGCTCCCCATTCGTTATTAGTAGTAACATATCTTATAACATAGGTTCCAGCAGGATAGTGAGCTATATTAATGTTCCAAGTTGTTTGCTTTGCATTTACAGGAATTTTCATTAAAATTTTTCCAGTAAAGTCAGCAATAAATAAATCTTTTAATGGTTTATTTGTAGTAATAGTAATATTTCCTTTAGTAGGATTAGGAGAGGCTTTTACTTTCAAAATATTGTTATCTACTTTTATAAAAGGCTCTTTTTGTTGTTCAGTAGTACAATTATTTACAAACACCATTTGTTGAATAATTCTTGGTAAAATATCATTTAACAACTCTACATGATAACTATCTGTTGTAGGTTGTATATGAGCTTTTCCAACACCACTATGGTCAGTTAAAAATAAGTAAGTGCCATTTGTTGCCAATGCTATAGAACGCATCATAAATTCTGTATTTTTATCTGCACCACTACAAACTACAGGTACAACACGAATACCCATTGCTGCTGCTTTTTGTATTAAATAATACATTTTTTGTTGAGCTTCACTATGAGGTGGAGCATCTAAAATCAAAAACATAATTTTAGTTCTTGCATCAGTACTCCAGCTTAAACTATCTAATGCAGTTTCTAATGCTGCATCTACAGCTTCTGGCATATCGCCACCAGCTTCTGCTCTTTGTAATTTTATAAAGTTTAAAACTTTTAATAAGTCTGAATTAAAATCTATATGCTTTGTTACATATTCTTCTCCCAAATCTCTGTAAAAAACAGAAGCAGCCCTAAATTCTAAATTATTGTATTTTTCAAATGTTTTTGTCAAAACATCTTCTAACTCTAATTTTAAATATTCTATTTCATCTCCCATACTGCCTGTTGCATCAACAACAAAAGCAATTTCTACTTTATTATTGGTTGTACATTCTGTATTAAGTTCTATTCTATTAATGCCTTCTTGAAATAAGTAAGGTTTGGTTATGGTAACAGTAGAACCTTTACAAACAATGATGTAATCATTTTTCTTTTTATTAGCTTCACCAATATTTGCCCATAACTCTGCTTTTCCTGTATTATCAGTTACTGCTCTCCAAACGGTATCTTTTGTTACAGCATCTAATAAATAAACATACACTCCTACAGCAGCATATTTATTTTTATTTTGAATTTGCACACAATAGCGTTGATTAACATACAACTTCCAATTATTAGCATATAATTTAAAATCATTTTCAGAAAAATCTTCCCACATTTTCCATTTAGTAAAATCATTTACTTCGCCTGCTGTTAATAGTTTTGTTGCATAATTATTTTGCCCATCTACCATGATTGAACTATCTGGTGTATAATATATCTTTTTGTCAGAATAACTACTGCTACTATATCTTGTATAAGCAGAAGGAACACTTGATGATTTTCCTCTTACCCCTGTACCACTATAACTTTTTCCAGAGCCACCTTCATAAATTCCACTGGCTACACCCATTCCATCAGAAGCAACAGCTAATAAATCTGTACTTGTTAGAGGCTCACTGGATGGATAGCCTTTTCTTCCTTTTTCTCTTTTGGTTAATAATACAACAGAAAAATCAGTATCAGCTACTGTTTTTTCTGTAACTACCACTTTATAAGGCTCATATCCTTCTGCACTAAAAACCAATGTATCAGGCAATTTTGTAGCCATTATTTTAAAGCTACCATCTTTATTAGTAATAATTGTATTGGCTTTGTTGGTAAATTTTACACTAATATTTGCTGCGGCAAAACCCCTTTCATTGATTACTTTACCTTTTATCATTTGGCTATTGGCAGTATAAGATAAACCAGTAAAAATGCAGGTTATCATTAATAAAAGAATATTTTTCATAATTATATTTTGCTAATGATGCTATTTTTAAAACTTTTACATAAAAACAGTTAAAAATATTTTTTACCCTTTCTTTTTCACTTTAAAGCAGCAATTTTGCTATTATTGTTTTAATAACAAAATCAATTTATGAAAAAAATTACCCTTATTCTTTTAGTATTCCTTACAATAGGAAAACTTTCTACCGCACAAAAATTTGATTCAAAAGGATGGCACTTATTAGGGCTTGAAAAAGATTCAATTTATGGTATTAATTTATCTCCTGCTTATCAGTTTCTTCAATCTCATCATCTAAAATCTACACCTGTAATTGTTGCAGTATTAGATTCTGGCGTTGATACAGCACACGAAGATTTAAAAAATATTTTATGGAAAAATTCTAAAGAAATTCCTAATAATGGAATTGATGATGATAAGAATGGTTATATAGATGACATTTATGGATGGAATTTTTTAGGAGGAAAAGATGGTAGAAGCATTAATAAAGCAAGTGATGAAAAAAGCAGAGTATATCATGAGTACAAAGAAAAGTATGAAGGAAAAGATATTGATACTACTGCAATGTCTTTAGAAGAAAAGTATATATACAATACTTGGCTTAGAAGTGCTAAAGAAATAAATGCTAATACTGAAGAACAAGCAAGCATAACTTATATAGAAATAGCATTAAAAGCACTGAAAAAGAATAATAAAATTATAACTGATGATATGGGCAAAGAAGAATACACTATAGAAGAGTTAGAAAAATACACACCAAAATCAGACGAAGCTAAAAAAGCAAAAATGTCTTTTTTGCAAACTATGAAAATGTTTGGAGTAGAAGCAGATACTAAAAACACTGAAATTATTAGTGAAATAGAAGAGTATGTAGAAGGTAAAAAATCTTCGTTTGAAGCAAAAGATAAACCTCCTTTTAATTATAGAGAAGATGTTGTAAAAGATAATTATAGCAACTTTGATGATAAATATTATGGCAATAATGATGTAATGGCATCTACCTCTAAACATGGCACTCATGTAAGTGGTATAATAGCTGCTCAACGTAATAATGGTATAGGTATGGATGGAGTAGCAGATAATGTACAAATAATGACAGTAAGAGTAGTGCCAGATGGAGATGAGTATGATAAAGATATAGCTTTAGGTATTCGCTATGCAGTAGATAATGGAGCCAAAGTAATAAACATGAGTTTTGGAAAAGGATTTTCTCCAGAAAAAAAATGGGTAGATGAAGCTATTGAGTATGCTGCATCAAAAGATGTATTAATAATACATGCAGCAGGCAATGAAGCCAGCAATATAGATGAAAAAGAAAATTACCCTAATCCATTTTTCTTATATGATAATAAAAGAGCAGAAAATTTTATAACAGTTGGTGCAAGCAGCGATATGAAACTAACAGGTTCTTTAGCTGCAAGTTTTAGTAATTATGGAAAAAATACAGTAGATGTTTTTGCACCTGGTGTAAGAATTTATTCAACTTTACCTGGTGGCAATAAATATGGAAATTTAGATGGTACAAGTATGGCTAGTCCTGTTGTAGCTGGACTTGCTGCATTATTACGTTCTTACTTTCCTTCATTAAGTGCAGTACAAATAAAACAAATTATAGAACAATCTGCTACTGTTTATGATGAAAATACAACTACCCTAATACCAAAAACAAATACTAAAACATCTCTTTCAACTTTGTGCCAAACTGGTGGTATTGTAAATGCTTATGCAGCTGTGCAACTTGCAGAAAAAACAAAACCTATGTTAAAAGAAACACACAAGCCAGACAAACAAAAAAAGAAACATTAATATATACTGTTCAATAAGAGAAAAAGCTGCTTTAAATTAAAGCAGCTTTTTTTGAAAAAATTATATAAAAACCCCTACTTTTGCACCCCGATTAAAAAAAACATCGGAATAATTATTATGAAACTATTTGTAAAACAATTAAACGCAGATGCACAAGAAGGAACAGGAGCTACAGAAGCAACTGAAACTACTGCGACAACAAACAATCTTGTTGAAGAAGCTACAGCAATAGTTGAAACACAACCTGTAGTTGAAGAAACATTAGCAACAGCACATGACGATTTTGACTGGAGTGTAGATAAAAGAAATGTAGCTACATACAGCAAAGAAGAAAAAGAAAAATACGATAGTGTTTATGAAAACACTTTTGTAAAAATTGAAGATGGAGAAATATTAAATGGCGATGTAGTAGGTTTAACAAAAACAGATGCTGTAATAAACATTGGTTTTAAAAGCGATGGCTTAATTTCTTTAAATGAATTTCGGGACTTACCAAGTCTAAAAATTGGCGATAGTGTAGAAGTAATGGTAGTAGAAAAAGAAGATAGAAATGGTAGTTTAAATTTAAGCCGTAAAAGTGCCAGAATTTTCCGTGCTTGGGAAAAAATTATGGAAATTCATAAAACAGGCGAGGTGGTAAAAGGCTTAGTTACAAGCAAAACCAAAGGAGGATTAATTGTAGATGTATTTGGTATGGAAACCTTCTTACCAGGTTCTCAAATAGATGTAAAACCTGTAACTGATTATGACCAATTTGTAGGAAAAACAATGGAATTTAAAGTAGTTAAAATAAATGAAACTATTAAAAATGCTGTTGTATCGCACAAAGCCCTAATTGAAAGTGATATTGAAGCACAACGTGCAGAGATTATGGGTAAATTAGAAAAAGGACAAGTATTAGAAGGGACAGTAAAAAATATTACAGACTTTGGTGCATTTATGGATTTAGGAGGTTTAGACGGATTATTATATATCACAGATATTTCATGGGGCAGAATTTCACACCCTTCAGAAGTATTAAAATTAGAACAAAAAATAAATGTGGTAGTATTAGATTTTGATGATGATAAAAAACGTATTAGTCTTGGCTTAAAACAATTAACACCACACCCTTGGGATGTATTACCTGAAAACTTAGCTGAAGGAACAATCGTAAAAGGTAAAGTTGTTAATATTGAAGATTATGGAGCATTCTTAGAAATTCAACCTGGTGTAGAAGGATTAGTGCATGTAAGTGAAATTACTTGGGCTAATACACCTATCAATGCCAAAGAATTTTTTAAATTAAATGATGAACACGAAGCCAAAGTTGTTACATTAGATAAAGAAAACAGAAAAATGAGTTTATCTATCAAACAAATGACAGATGACCCATGGAGTGCAATAGAAACAAAATATCCTGAACAAAGCAAACACAAAGGCTTAGTAAAAAATATTACTCCTTATGGTGTGTTTGTAGAATTAGAAACAGGTATTGGTGGTATGATTCACATAAGCGATTTAAGTTGGTTAAAAAGACTAAATCACCCAAGCGACTATACAAAAGTGGGAGAAGAAATAGATATTATTGTTTTAAGTATAGATAAAGAAAATCGTAAACTTCAATTAGGACACAAACAATTAGAAGAAGACCCTTGGGCTGCATTACAAGAAACATTTGCAATAGGAAGTATTCATGAAGGACTTGTTATTAGAAAAGATGATAAAGGTGCTTTAGTACAATTACCTTATGGCTTAGAAGGTTTTGCTCCTAATCGTCATACTTTTAAAGAAGATGGTAAGCAAATACAAGCAGATGAAACAGTACCAGTTATGGTAATTGAATTTGATGGAAATGAAAAAAGAATTGTAGTAAGCCATACTCGTATTTGGGAACAAGCAAAAGCAGAAGAAGTAGAAGCCGAGAAAAAAGAAGCTAAAGTACAAGCTGAAAAAACCAAAAAAGCCGTAAAAGCTGTTCAAGCAAAAGTAGAAAAAGCTACTCTTGGCGATTTAGGTGCATTAGCCGATATTAAAGCTAAATTAGAAGGTGATGAAAATGAGGAAGCTAAATAAGCTACCTTAAAAAAAACTTAATATTATATTAAATCCCTCTTGTTAGCAAGAGGGATTTTTTTATCTCATATTCATACACAATAAGTATATAGGAATTTCGTTATTAGAACTATTGTACATGGTACAATAATTTTTACCCTAATCCGTATTCCTAACTTGTAGATGTAATAGTAAAATGAATAAGAGGTTTTTACTGTGCTTATTATTGGGCTTTAGCTGTTTAAGTGTAAGGGTATTGGCACAATCTCCTTGTGCTTCTTGTACAGTAAATATCACTTCCAATAACAGTAGTAATTATAGTTTAAGTGCTGGACAAAATATGTGCATTAGCAATGGAGCTACTTATTCTGGTACTATTAGCAGCATTTCTGCTACCTCAAAAATTTGTATTACAGGCAATGGAAAATTTACAGGCAATATCAACAATATACCTGCTGGGACACAAATTTATATAGAAAGTGGTAGCCAATTTATCCCAAATGGTTTAGGTAATATAGGTGGTACAATTACCAATCATGGTACTGTAACACTTGGTAGCTGGCTCAATTTTAATGCAGCTTTTACTGTTGAAAACTCAGGTACATTCAATTTTAATAGTGGTATGAGTGTATCTAAGGTTTTTAACATTACCAATAGTGGTACACTAAATTTTAATGGGGGTTTTCAAAGTAGCAGTAGTGTTGTTACTATTAATAATAGTGGCACATTTTTAACAGCAGCTTATACTACCATGCCTACAGGCTCGTCTATCACTAATTCAGGCACTTTTACAGCATCAGAACAGCAATCTTACACAGGGATTACTATTAATAACACAGGCGGGCAGTTTTATTTTACAGCCTCTTATAATGTTATCAGTGGTAGCTCATCTATTACCAACAATGCTTTTATGTCTTTAAACGGCTTTACTTTAAACAATGCTCCTTTTGTAAATAATAATGATGGTACAGTTATTTTTCAGTCAACTTTCACTTTGGCAAATAGCTGTTCTTTTACCAATCATGGTACAGCAAATTTTCAAAGTAATTTTCAATTGAATAATGGAAGCACCATGATTAATAATGGCAATATACAAATGAATAATGGTAATACTTATTTGAATACCAATGGCACATTTACCAATAATGGTTATATATATGTAAATGGTAAAATAACATTTGGCGGTTCAAGCACTCCTGTAAATAATTGTACCATTGTAGCAGTAAATGGTTTCACCAATCAATCTGCCAATACACAGAACTATGGGTATATATTAATACCATTAGATTCAGACCCTTCCAATTCAGTTGTTGTGCTTGAACAAAATTTTTATAATGGAGAAAATGCCTGGGTGCAGGGTATTAACTTTACACATAGTGGAGGCACAGTAACAGGCTCTGGTAATTATTATTTTACAGGACATACTATTAACTATAATCAATTTGGCAATAATTCAACTCCACCTGCCAATTTTTATGATGCAACACCTACGCCATCAAGTCCAAGTAGTGGTATGTTTGATGATGGTTATGGAGCAACCAGTAACACCACTAAAAATTCTATAACACCTTTAGATATTAATGATAGACCTGCAAGTTGTAATAGTAATGTAATTAGTCAGGGTATTAATACAGAATGTTTCAATGGTTATAATACAGTAATTACTAACTCATTGGTTAATGGAAGTTTTACCAGCACTATCAGCAATAGCACAGGAAACACTTATACAAATGGTGCAGGTACAACTTATAATTTTTCTGGAGGCTCATTTATTGCTCAAACAGATTATAGAGGAACTTCTGCTACTGCTTGTGCAAGAACCAATATGGCACAGGGTAATGCCTTTGCTATTGTAACCCTTTCTGGCGATACTTATACAGGTTCTGGAAATTGCAGTGCTGCTAATCAAAAGAAATTTCCTGGCGATGGGGCTTATAATTTACCTGCACAATCTAATTTTATGTATGTAGCAGGAAATACATTAACAGGTACAGAATATTTGGTGTATCAGCAAAATATTTCAGGATTGGTAATTGGCAACTCCTATACTTTTTATTTTTATGTATCTAATTTAAGAGAGCCAGCCAATAATGCTGCAGACCCTATTATAAGAATTAGAATGGGTGGTTTAGATGGTTTCCCTGATGGGACAATCTGTTATGGACCTTATCTATTAACTGAAACTGAAACACAAAATAGTGCAGCTTTGAATGGTTGGAAACGTATTGCTTATAATTTTACTGCAACAGCTACAACAGCCAAATTAAAAATTACCGATGCAGCTTTTACCACAAGTGGCGATGAATGGGGCTTAACTTCTATTGGCTTGGCTGAGTGTCAGATTAATGAAATTGATTCTGACGGTGATGGTGTAAATGACAGAGATGATGTAGATGATGATAATGACGGCATATTAGATATTGATGAATATGGTTGTACAGCAACAAGTCAATTTACATGGAGTACAAGTGGTACACCCAATGCACAAACAGTAGCAGGTGTAACACTTACGCCTTATTTGCGTAATCCTTTTGGATTAAGCAATACTACTATTACAATGACCAATCAGCATACAGGCAATGCTTCTAACGATATAAAATTTGTTTGTAATCCAACTGTTACAACACAGTATGCAGACCTTGTACTCAGTTTCAATCACAAAATTACCAACCTCAGTTTTGAAATAAATGATATAGATGCAAGAAATAGTGGAGCTAATATTTGGAAAGATTCTATTTATGTATTGATATATAAAGATGGTACTGCTTATAGTTTAAGAAGTGCTGAATTTACATTAGGCTCACAAGTAAGTAATTTTGGTATCAATGGTTTTGTTACTTCACAAACCAATAATAATCTTGGACTTTCATCCAACAATGGAAGAGTAATTATTTCTATTAATGAACCTATAGATTCTGTAGCCATACGTTTTTTTGATGCTGCACCAAACAATAAAAATGCTGATATATACATAAGTGCTGTTACATTTTGTAAATTGGCAGATACAGATGGCGATGGTATTCCAGATTATTTGGATGTAGATAGTGATAATGATGGTATTCCTGATGTAATAGAAAATTATGGTATAGATGCTAATGGTGATGGACGTATAGACTGCACATTTAATGCTACAACAGGCTTAGCAGATTGTTTACCTCCAACAGGTTTGGTTATACAAGATTTTGATGGTGATGGTGTACCGAATTATTTAGATTTAGACAGCGATAATGATGGTATTCCAGATATTATTGAAGTGCAAGGCACTGATAGCAATAATGATGGAAAGGTAGATGCTTTTACAGATACCAATGAAAATGGTTTGCACGATGCTTATGAAAATGGTGGAGCATTATTGTTAAGTGGTTCTTCTCATACCAATGGCTTAGCTACTACATGGCCTTATAAAAACATAGATTTATTGGGTTATCCTAATCCTTACGATTTGGATAGTGATGGAGATGGTTTGACAGATATAGTAGAATCAGGCTTAATAGGACAAACAGGCAGCAACGGCACAGTAGAAACAAGTGGTGGAATTGTTACAGGAACAAGAACCAATGGTTGGGCAAATACAGTACGTGGACTTGCTTCATTAAACTTATTAAACACAGATAGCAGAGGTTTGCCAGATTATCTTGATATAGATAGTGATGATGATGGTGTTACAGATAATATAGAAGCACAATCAACATACAGCTACAAAGTACCCAATGATACAGATACAGATAATGATGGAATTACAGATGTATATGAAATGCCTGCACAAGTAGGCGTTTATGGTGGCAATGGTTTAACGCCTTTTGATTTTGATGGCGATGGCACACCTGATTATAGAGATACAGATACTGACAATGATGGTGTACCCGATTATATAGAAGCTACAGGTACTGCTATGTACAATATAAATTACAATACACTGAATTTTACAGATACAGATGGAGATGGTTTAATTGACCAGTTTGATAACATAAATATTACTACACTTACGGCAGGTAACTTATATAAAAATGGAACTATGGGCAACATGGGACCTGATGGCAATTTTGATGGACCAATACCAACAGGCTCATTACCTCATTTACCCAAAAATATATGGAATACAAGCAATGATAGAGATTGGCGTAATGCTCTTATACTTCCTTTAAATATTGTAGAGTTTACAGCAATATTACAACAAAATAAAACGGTGCAATTAAAATGGCATACCCTTCAAGAAATCAATACCAATCATTATATTGTTGAATATAGCTATGATTCTAAAACGTTCAATTTCTTGTATAAGATAAATGCTTATAATATAGGAGCAGCCATATATACTTATGTTCATGATAATATTGGTGAAAACCCAATCATCTATTACAGAATAAAACAGGTGGATAAAGATGGAAGAATATTCTATACTGAAATTAAATCAGTAAAAATTCAAGCAAATACCCACATAACAGTACACAATAATCCTTTTAGTAATCAAATAAGGTTTACTTATACAGCAGTTAAAAATAATACACTAAAAGTCAATCTGATAGCATCTGATGGGAGAGTTGTTTATAGTAGTACAATGTATGCTCAAATAGGTAAAAATACATTTTTGATTAATAACCTTGATAAAATGCCGCAAGGAAGTTATTTTCTACATATTTCTTCTGAAAATATTGTAAATTCAGTACAATTATTTAAAAGATAATCTGCTCAATGTGCTTAAATCCAATAATTTGTAATAACTAAATCGGACAAATAGAGAAAAAATATATAATATTAATAGTTCTGTGGCAATAATATGTTTCAGGTTTACGTTATACACCTACGTTATCTTAGGTCTATAAACACCGAACTATGAAAAAAATAGCTATGATGCTTGGGTTTAAAACCCATAAGCCCTCTATTTCCAATGATTCTTTTATAACAGAATTTCTGTTGGTTTTGTTATTTATACTGATTTCTTTAATTTTTCCACTGTTTTCCTCTGCACAAAAAGGTAAAGATGGTGCAGAATCTTACACTTCATCAGGTACTCGTATTTTAAATAGATATGCTGCTTTGGCTTATTCAGCAGGTTCAGGTGCTACTAATATTACTGTTACTTCTATATCAGATTTAAGTGGCTCTACTAGTTTTACAAATTCAGTAAATCCTTATACAACTGCTACACTTTCTCCAGGCGATTTAATTTTTATCATTCAAATGCAAGGTGCAGATATTAATACAACCAATACATCTTCTTATGGAGAAATTACAAATTACAATGGTGCAGGAGATTATGAATTTAAAACAGTATTAAGAGTATCAGGTAATAGAATTTATTTTTGCGACCCGTTAAATAATTCATATTATGTAGGTGACAGGAAAAGGGTTCAGGTAATTAGAGTGCCAAGATTAACTACATTATCTCAATCAGGTGGCTCAGCTAATACTAGAATAATTACAGCCAGACCGTGGAATGGCACAATTGGCGGTGTTTGTGTAATTGAAATTGATGGTAACTTGACATTTGCTAATGGTGCTACAATTCAGGCAAATGAAATAGGATTTAGAGGAGGCACAAAAGCCAGTGCAAATGTAAATTTTGGAGCAACAAATTATAGAAGCACCGATGCTAATGATGGTGCTGAAAAAGGAGAAGGTATTGCAGGTAATCAATCTGATTATAACACTTATTTATCTGGGAAATATGGAAGAGGAGCACCAGCTAATGGTGGCGGTGGAGGTAATAATCACAATGGTGGTGGCGGTGGAGGTTCTAATGCAGGTAGCTTAACTGGATATAATGGTACTGGTGTAAAGCCAAGTGGTTATAATTCTGCATGGAACTTAGAAGGAGCAGGTTTTTCATCTAATGTTTCGCCAGGTGGTGGGCGTGGAGGTTACACCTATTCTGCTAATAATCGTAATGCTTCAACTGAAGGACCTGGTAATACAAATTGGGGTGGAGACAATAGAAGAAATGTAGGGGGCTTGGGAGGAAGACCTTTGAATTATAATACAAATAGCAAATTATTTATGGGAGGAGGAGGAGGATCTGGAGAAATGAATGATGGTTATGGTGGTAGCGGTGGAAATGGAGGAGGAATAGTTTTTCTAATTGTTAATGGAACTGTTTCTGGTACAGGAAGTATTACTGCTACTGGGCAAAATGGCTATAGTACAACTAATTCTGGTCAAGATGGACCAGGAGGAGGTGGTGGTGGCGGTGCAGTTGTTATATTAGCAAGTAGTACTATTTCAAATGTTACAATAAGTGCAAATGGAGGAGCTGGAGGATCTCAATCAATATCTGGTATGGGAGATGAGGGTGAAGGTCCAGGGGGGGGGGGAGGAGGAGGTTATATTTATACAACCAATACATCTGTTACAAGAACAACTACTGGAGGTAACAATGGAACAACCAATTCTCCAGGGCTTACAGAATTTCCTCCAAATGGTGCTACAATAGGTGGTGCTGGTACTACTTCAAATACTGCTACTTACGCAGAAGTTGCAGTATCTTGTTTTGATGCATATAGTAATAATAGTAGTAATGCCATTTGTGGAGAAGGCTATGTAACATTAATGACTACATTAGTTAAAAATGGCGATTTCTCATTATCTATTACAAGCCCCTCATCTGGCAATACATTTACGGCATCTAATACATCAACTGCTGGTACTACATATAATTTTAGTGGAGGTAATTTTAGAGCACAGGCAGATTATGCAGGAGGTTCTTCTAATCATAGGTTTGATATTAGAACGGGTAACTACACGTCTGGAGATATAAATCAAGACCCTTTTCCAGGAGACCCTACTTATAATGTACCAGCAACCAATACTTGGATTCATCATAATGGAAATAACCTTGGGGGAGAAAGAGTTTTGTGGTATCAAGAGATTACAGGGCTTATTAACGGCAAAACATATACATTCTACTTTTATGCAAGTAATGTATATAATTCAGGCAACTCTAATCAGCCAATTATTAATTTACGCACAGGGGGTTCTACAGGGTTACCAGATGGTACATTACAGTTAGGACCAGCTACATTAACAGAAGCAGCTACAAGTAATAGTCAGGTTTTAAAAGGGTGGGTTCGTTTTTCCTACACATTTACGGCATCTGCTACAAGTCTTAAATTTAAAATTACAGATAGTAAAACAGGAAATACAAGAGATGAGGTAGGTATAACTGCTATAGGTATGTCTATGTGTGAAACAATTTGCGGAGCACCACAAGCAGAAAGTATTTCAGGGGCTAATACAATAATAAATACTTACTATCCAGCAACAGCAAGTGTATCTGCTGGTGCTACAAGAATTCAAGTTGGTACAAAAAGAACCGAAGGCTCTGTAGATAATATTCAACCAGGAGATTTATTAATGGTTATCCAAATGCAAGGTTCTGCAATAAATTCGACCAATACAAATAATTATGGTGCTAATAATGGTACATCAAGAGGTTACACATCTACTGTAGCTGGTACTTATGAGTATGTATATGCTGCAAGTAGTGTAGTAAGTGGCATTGTATATTTAGCAACCCCGCTAAAAAAATCTTATACCAATGCTGATGCTACTGCTTCAGCGGGTCAATATAGATTTCAAGTAGTAAGAGTACCCCAATATGCAACTTTAAATATTGCTAATGGAGCATCTATTACCAATGCAGAATGGAATGGTGCAACAGGAGGTATAATAGCAGCAAATGTTGCTGGAACAATGACTTTCAATGGTGGTGTAGCTATCAATGCCTCTGCATTAGGATTTAGAGGAGGTGGTGGACGACAGCTGAGTGGAGGTTCAGGTGCTTCTTCAGATAGACGTACTCTTTCTTCCAACAATGCTAATGGCTCTAAAGGAGAAGGTATTGCGGGTACACCTAAATATACACGTTCTTTAGCCAATGTACTCGTAGATAATGGAGCAGAAGGCTACCCCAATGGTAGTTATGCACAAGGAGCACCTGGCAATGCAGGTGGTGGCGGTACAGATGGTAATGTTTCGGCAAATGATGAAAATACAGGAGGAGGAGGTGGAGGTAATGGAGGAATTGGTGGTCGTGGAGGAAAAGGCTGGAATAATTCAGCACAGGATGGTGGTTATGGTGGTGGAGATTTTAGTGAAGCTTCATCTACCCGTTTGGTATTAGGTGGTGGTGGTGGTGCAGGTACTACCAATAATGGTACAGGTAGTTTTGGAAATGGGTTCAATAGTAGTGGGGGGTCAGGTGGAGGAATGGTATTTTTAAGAGTAGCTGCTGTAAGTGGTACAGGCACAATTAATGCTAATGGCGCCGATGGACTCTCAGTAGAAAATGATGGAGGAGGAGGTGGTGGTGCAGGTGGCTCTGTCTATTTATATGCTACCAATACATCTGGTATGAATAATATTACCATTAATGCACGTGGCGGAAATGGAGGTAATGCTTGGGCATCTGAACCTGATAATGGTACACCTAATGATGGCAATCCAGAACATGGACCTGGAGGAGGAGGAGGAGGAGGGGTTATTTATACCAATGCTTCAGTAAATGCTTCAAGTTCTGTAGCAGGGGGTAACCCAGGTATTAGTACCACAGGCAATTATCCTTATGGTGCTACTGTTGGTACAGTAGGTAAAAAACTAACTTCCGCTACAAATGCCATGCTTGATGTAGTAAAAGTATTTTGTGATATTGATGATGATGATGATGGTATAGCAGATGTTATTGAAAATGCAAATGGTGGTGCTGATGCCTTCTTAGATGATGATGGAGATGGAATACCAAATGTTTATGACCCAACACCAGGTTCAGGTGTCGCAAGTTGGGTAGATGTTAATGGAGATGGTATCAATGATAATTTTGACCAAGACCTTGATGGCATTATTAATGAATTAGATTTAGATAGTGATAATGATGGAATTACTGATGTAGTAGAAAGTTATGGTGTAGATGAAAATGGTGATGGAAAAATTGACAATTTTGTAGATGCTAATGGAGATGGACTAAGCGATAATGCTGCTAATACCAGCAGTGTAAATGGTTTAGGTGCTCCTGATTTTGATGGAGATGGCATACCTAATTATTTAGACTTAGATAGCGATAATGATGGTATTCCTGATATTGTAGAAGTAGGTGGTGCAGATACTAATAATGATGGAATGGTTGATAGTTTCTCTGATAATGATTTCAATGGTCTGCATAATAATTATACTGGGGCATCTAATGCATTATTATTATCAGGTCCCGATACCAATAATAATGGAGTTGCCGATAGTTGGCCCTTTAAAAATCAAGATAGAACAGGCAGACCAAACCTTTATGATTTAGATAGTGATGGAGATGGAATAACAGATGCAGAAGAATCTGGTTTAATAGGAAGAACAGGAACAAATGGCACAGTTGCATCTTCAGCAGGAATCATAACAGGAACAAGAACATTTGGTTGGGCTAATTCTGTTATAGGACTTACTTCTTTAAATCTTAGAAATACAGATAGTAGAGGACAAGCTGATTATTTAGATATAGATAGTGATGATGATGGAATAACAGATAATGTAGAAGCTCAATCTACAGGTGGATATAAAATACCAAATGATACTGATACAGATGGAGACGGTATTGCTGATATTTATGAAATGCCAGCTCAAGTAGGTGTTTATGGAGGCAATGGATTAACTCCGTTTGATAAAGATGGTGATGGCACACCTGACTATAGAGATACAGATGCTGATAATGATGGCGTTCCAGATTATATAGAAGGTTCAGGTGCTACTATGTATGGTAAAAGCTATGGAACATTAAACTTTACAGATACTGATGGAGATGGGTTGGTTGACCAATGGGATAATGTTAACATCAATACATTAACCACTGGCAATTACTATAAAAATGTAACCCATAGCGAAATGGGTACAAATGGCGATAGAAATGGACCTACTCCTTCAGGCTCTAAAGCTGGATTACCACAACATACATGGGGTTCATCACCAGACAGAGATTGGAGAAATAATCAAATATTACCTTTAAATATTATTGAATTTGCAGTTAATTATTCTACTCCAAATGCTATCATTAAATGGGAAGTTCAAAATGAACTACAGACCAATTACTATGATGTAGAATTTAGCTTGAATGGTACAGAGTTTAGTAAAATATTTACAATAGCAGCAAAAAATATAGGTCATGCAGTATATGGTCAATTACATAATCTTGAAAACTATCATCAAACTATATTTTATTATAGAATTAAACAAGTAGATAAAGATGGAAAAATATTCTATACCGAAATTGCAACAATTAGACTAAGCAGAAATACTGAAATTAAAGTATCTCCTAATCCATTTAAAAATTATTTTAACCTCCATTATACAAGTAGTTTTAATGAGCGAGTATCTGTAAGTTTAATAAGTTTAGATGGTAAACTCATTACATCTAAGCAAATAGATGTAATGAGAGGCAACAATACTATTCAGTTTAACGAATTAAATAACCTACCAATAGGTATGTATATTCTTAAAGTACAAGGCAATAATCAGCTAAGTACATTTAAGTTAATTAAAGAATAGAAAAAATTGGGTAAAGTAATAAATGAGGTAAAGAAAAATATTCTTTACCTTTTTTTATTGGTGATATTTTATTAAACCATTCATAGGGCTTTTTAAAATAGCTCCAATTTCTAATTCATAAGATAAACATAACTCTTGCAAAACATCTTTAAAAGCATAAGCTATACCTCCTGAAAAATAAATAGGATAAATCCAGCTTTCTCTATACTTATAAATATGATTTAAGAAAAAATCATTTAACCCATCTTCAATAATATTTTCTACCATATAGTGTCCTCTATTGTCAGCTAAAAATTTTGCAAAACCTGCTAAATAACTATTGGGTGTAGGACTTTTATAAACAGCATTAAGTATAGAATTTTTATCTGTTTGATAAGTTTTATTAAAATTCATCATCAACTCTTCATCAAAGGTTTGATACAAATAATACTGTATTACTTTTTTACCTAAATAAGCTCCACTACCTTCATCTCCTAAAATAAAACCCAATGCAGCATTGTTTTTGACGATTTTATTTCCATTATAATAACAAGAATTAGAACCAGTGCCAAGAATAGATACAATTCCTTTTTGATTACCACACAAAGCCCTTGCAGCAGCCAGCATATCTGTATTTACCTCTATATAAATTTTGCCAAAAAGTTGTTGTAATACTTGTTTTAGTAACTTAACATTTGATGGATTACTTAGCCCTGTACCATAAAAAAATATTTCGGTTACTAATGTGTTTTTTATTTTGGGTAATAATTCTTTTTGTAATAACAATATAATAGCTTCTTTACCTAAAAAATATGGACTAATTCCTTGCGTAAAAAAAGACTTCTTTTTATTATTGGAAATAATACGCCATTCACATTTAGTAGCACCACAATCTGCAATTAAAGTAGCCATATTGAAAATATTTTTCAGTTAAATTAAAATAAAGGAACACTAAAATTAACATCTATTACATTCATTAACCAAATAAAAAAATGTTTTTAAATTAAAGATGGTAAAAGTATTCCTTGTAGGTTTGCTTGAAATATTTAAGATAAAAAATAAATGTTCTTACTTATCTCTAATTTAAAATTAGGATATTTGTACTTTATAAAAAGTATTATTAATAATGATAAAAGAGAAAAAGCAGGTTTGGTTACCTATATTGTTTGCTTTAGTGATGGTTTTTGGAATGGTTGTGGGCTTTAATCTAAAAAAACATTCATCTACTGAAACTTTTCTTGGCACAGGCAATACAACTACTGTACAAGAAGTATTAAGTTTAATTCGTAATAAATATGTTGAACCTATAAAAATGGATAGTATTTCAGAAATTACTATTAATGAATTATTATCTCATTTAGACCCTCATTCTCTATACATTCCACCCATTAATGTAGAAGATATTAACGATGAACTTTTAGGCAATTTTCAAGGTATTGGTATAGAGTTTCAACTATTGAATGATACTGTTAATGTCATTAATGTTATACCTAATGGACCATCAGAAAAAGCTGGTATATTAATAGGTGACAAATTGATTGCTGTAAATGATTCAATAAAAATAGCTGGTGTACAAATTACTACAGATAAGATTAGACATTATTTTAGAGGAAAAGCTGAAAGCAAAGTATCGGTTACTCTTTTAAGAAATAATCAACTTAAAAATATAACTATTACAAGAGGTGTTATACCTATAAGTACTATAGATGCTGCATATTTAATAGAGCCACAAACAGGGTTTATAAAACTAAATAAGTTTGGAGATAAAACCTATGAAGAATTTATGGCTCAATTAGAAAAATTGCAAAAGCAGGGAATGAAAAACCTTATAGTAGATTTGAGAGGTAACACAGGTGGCTTAATGAATGAAGCAGTAGATATTGCTGATGAATTTTTAAGCGATAATAAATTAGTCGTTTATACAGAAGGCGATAAATCTTCAAGATATGAGTATAAAACAAAACGTGATGGATTATTTGAAGAAGGTAATTTAATAATATTGGTAGATGAAAAAAGTGCCAGTGCAAGTGAAATACTTGCTGGCACATTACAAGATTGGGATAGAGCCACCATTGTTGGAAGAAGAACCTTTGGTAAAGGATTGGTTCAACAACAATTTCCATTAAGCAATGGAGGTGCACTGCGTTTAACTATTGCTCGCTATTATACTCCATTAGGTCGCAATATTCAAAAACCATACAATCATAAATCAATAGAAGAATATAGACGAGATGCCTTAAATGGCAATGAAATAATTGATACAGATGATGATGACTCTACACACAAGAACCACACTTTTACAACACCAAAAGGGAAAATTGTTTATGGTGGTGGTGGAATTTTACCAGATATTGTAGTTACTGAAGACTCCGTATCATTAAGTAAAAAAATGGTTAGTTTATACCAAACCAATGTGTTAAGAAATGCTGCTTTACAGTTTTATGTAAGCAATAAAACTGCTTTAAATAATTATACTACTCCAACACAATTTTATAATGAATACAAAACCCCTAACAACCTTTGGCAGCTTATTGAAAAATTAGCTCTTCAAAAATCTATTGCTATCAATACTGCTACCCCAGCAGAGCGAACATATATACTAACAGATATGCAAAAACTATTGGCTAAGTTTATGTTTGGCGATAATGGCTACTACGAAATAGCTAACAAAACAGACAAAATGGTTATAAAATGTTTAGAGATTGTAAACAATAAATAACCATAAATTAAGTTATACTTATATATTTGCTTTTTTAAAATTAACCATACAGCATTTTATAAGTAATAGGTATCTGTAATTAAGTTTATAGTAAAAATGGAAAAGATTTATGTATTGAAGAGAGAAAAGTATATGTATGGACCCTATACATTAGATGAGTTAAAATTGAATCCATTAAAGTCAGGCGATAAAATTTGGTACGAAGGCATTAATGATTGGATGCCTATAGAAGAACTTGATTCTTTAGCCGATTTTTATAAACCTACTAATATAACTACCAGAAATGTTAAAAAATCATTTTTAAAACGTTTTTTTGGGCTATGATAACCAATGGTTACCTTTCTTTGTAATAGTGAAAAAAAAAATAGTATAAATATTTAAAAATACCTATATTTTTGTAAAATTGGATGAGTATTAGAAAAGTAAAATATATTTAGAAATTATTGATTTGGAACAACCTTAAATTATGAAATTATTTAAACACGCTGTAATTTTTTTCTTGGTTACATCATTATTATTGGGAGTAAGCATTACTAATAACTTGAGTGCACAAAATGTTGATGGCACTTCTTTAGACCATGGAACCTCTATAGATGTTCCTGTTTTTGAAGATGGAACTTTAGATAAAAATAATAATGGTACTATTTCAGGCGACCCTCATGCTGATTATGATTGGGGAGATGATGACCCAGGTGGACCAGGTGGTGGAGGTTTTCCTCCAATTGATGATATTCCTTTTGATGGTGGGGTAGGCGTATTATTAGCTTTAGGAATTATAGGTGGTTATAAAGTAAGCAGAAAAAAATAGCTTTATTTAAAATGATAAATTAAAAAGCGTTTCATAAAAAGTGAAATGCTTTTTTTATGCCATACCATATCTTTTTGTTACACATCTTACCCTTAGGTAGAAGATAAAGTTGTTGAGGAAATATGGTGAAAGAAAAAGCAGATAAAAAATAATACAAATTGATAAAGCTATGTATATTTGGGAGGTATAATTATATTATTTAATAACACTAACAAACAATACAAGATGGGATTTTTATCAATTATAGGAAAAGGTATTCAAGCAATGATTGACGAGGCAACTACGCCTGAGTCATTTAAAATGGGTGAAAAATTTGAAAACTACGTTCGAAATTCTTTATTTATTGACAGTTATTATGACCTTTTAGAACGACACATGACTATAAAACAAACAAAGACTATGTAAAATCTTCATTAAAACCAGACTTTACTTTTCGTGATAAGTGGACAAAAAAGGAGTTTTATGTTGAAGCCAAGTTTAGAACAGGGCTTTACGACAATAAAATTGTTTGGTGCAATGATAACCAATTAAAAAGATACTTAGAATATAACAAAGAGGGACCTGTATTTATAATTTTAGGTATGGGAGAAAAACCTGACTACCCAGAATTTTTATCACTAATTCCACTAACCAAAGCTAAATACAAAGGACTTTTTCCTTCTCACGCTGAAAAATTCGAAATAAAAATTGACAAACCTATATCATCAAAAATACTTTGGGAACGATGAGAATTACAGTTTATAACATCGTATTGGCAAAATGACTGGCTAATGTAAAAAATGAAGACTTCATTCCACATCCCATCTTTTAAAACAAAACAACTTTCTCCCAATAAAATAATGCTATTACAATAAAAAAGCTGTTGAAAAATTCAACAGCTTTTGTGATCCCGCTGGGACTCGAACCCAGGGCCCATACATTAAAAGTGTATTGCTCTACCAACTGAGCTACGGAATCTACCTTTTTATTTGGGAGTGCAAAAATAGTGTTATGATTTTTGTAGCCAAATTTTTCTTTCCTTTTTTATACCATTGTGTTGATATTTTCAAAAATAAAGAATTTTGTTGATTAAGAGAAAGCATATATCTACTATTGCTCTATTGATTTTACTAAAAATTAATCATCAAAAAATTACTTCTTTAAATGACAGTTTCATTCCTAAATTCGCAACTGTTGGTTAGATTGTACATTTACTTTCGCCGAGTTTAAAAAAATATATTGCAGCAAGTTATAAACATAGCATTGGTAGGAAACCCTAATAGTGGCAAAAGCACACTCTTTAATGCATTAACTGGGCTTAATCAAAAAACTGGCAACTTTCCAGGGGTTACTGTTGATAAAAAAACAGGTAAAGTGTCTTTGAGCAATGAATATGTTGCTAACTTAATAGATTTACCAGGCACTTACTCTTTATATCCAAGAAGGTCTGATGAATGGGTTGCATATAAAGTATTAATGCACACTGACGAAGAAATTAAACCTGATATTATTTTACTAATAACAGATGCCAGCAACTTAAAACGAAACCTTCTTTTTTGTAGCCAAATATTAGATACTAAAACTCCTGTTGTAGTAGCTCTTACAATGAATGATATTGCAGCAAAAAAAGGAATTAGAGTAGATATAGGGGGTTTAGAAACTGATTTGGGTGTGCCTGTTGTAGAAATAAATCCAAGAAAAAGTAAAGGAATACAGCAACTAAAAAAAGCACTAATAGCTTCGGTACAGCATAAAACTATTCCAACAAGAAGTTTTATTAATAATAAAGAACTTGCTGCTAAAAGTATTGAAGCCATACAGCAAGAAATACCTCAATTAAATGATTATTCTTCCTTACATTATTTAATTAATTTTCAGCATTTACCAATTAGTAATTCTTTAAAACAAACAATAGAAAATGTAGCACGGCAAACAGATTTTAATGCTACCAAAGTGCAAGCAGATGAAATAATGCAACGCTATCAACGCATTAAAGTAATTATGCAAAAAAATGTTTTTGCACCCGACCCAGCAGAAAAAAAATTAATATCCGATAAGTTAGATAATATTTTATTGCACAGAAAATGGGGCTATCTTATTTTATTAGTAGTATTGTTTATTATTTTTCAAAGTATTTTTTGGTTAGCTCAATTTCCTATGGATTGGATTGAAGCTGGTTTTACAGCATTTAGCACTATGCTTAGCCATCATTTACCTGAAGTGTGGTGGAGTGATTTACTCATTAATGGAATTATTGCTGGCTTAGGAGGCATTGTAATTTTTGTACCACAAATAATGATATTGTTTGGACTTATAACCATATTAGAAGATACTGGTTATATGGCTCGTATTAGTTTTTTAACAGATAGACTAATGCGTAAAGTAGGGCTAAATGGAAAAAGTGTTATGCCCATGATTAGTGGTTTAGCATGTGCTGTTCCTGCTATTATGAGTACAAGAAATATTGAAAATAAAAAAGAAAGATTACTCACTATCTTAGTTACACCATTAATGAGTTGTAGTGCAAGGCTACCTGTTTATATTATTTTAATTTCATTAGCTGTACCAGAAACTTATTACTTTGGTTTTTTAAGTTTGCAAGGTTTAACTATGATGATTTTATATTTGTTAGGCACCGTAGCTGCTTTATTAGTAAGCTATATTATGAAATGGTTTATCAATATAAAAGAAAAAAGTTTCTTCATTCTTGAACTACCTGTTTATAGAAATCCTCGTTGGAAAAATGTAGGAATAACAATGGTAGAAAAATCTAAAATATTTGTAGTAGAAGCAGGAAAAATAATTATGATAATTAGTTTGCTATTATGGTTTTTAAGTAGTTATGGACCCGATAATAGACTAAAAACAATAGATACAAAATATGAAGCTCTAATACAGCAGTTTCCTAACGAAGCAGATTCTTTACAAAAAATTGCCTCTACAGAAAAACTTCAACATTCTTATGCTGGTATTTTAGGGCATACAATAGAACCTGTTATTACACCTTTAGGGTTTGATTGGAAAATTGGTATTGCTCTAATAACATCATTTGCTGCAAGAGAAGTTTTTGTAGGCACAATGGCTACTTTATACAGTGTAGAAGAAAGTGATAAATACTCTTTAAGAGAGAAAATGAATGCTGCTGTTAAACCAGATGGTACCAAAGTTTATACTTTAGCTACAGCTTTATCATTAATGGTATTTTATGTTTTTGCCATGCAATGTATGAGTACTTTGGCTATTGTAAAAAGAGAAACTAAAACTTGGAAGTGGCCTATTTTTCAGTTAGTATATATGACATTATTGGCTTATAGTGCAAGTTGGGTTGTATATCAGGTATTTAGCTAAACAAATTCTACCCCTTTTAAAATGTGCAAATCTGTTTCCTTCTTTTTTGCTTCTACTTCATATCTATTAAATTCATAACCCATATTAAAAGTTTCCATTAAATAAGAAAATATAAAACGAATAGTTCCTTTCTGTTGATATTGTTTTACATGAGCTACTTCATGCCTTAACCATTTTCTATTATTTAAAAAATCTTCTCTTGATACATTATGCAGGTATATGGTTTTGCCTATTACCATTGCTGCTCTTTTACTTTTTAGTCTATATGCAGCACACCTTGCCAACACAGATTTTTCTTTTATCCTTACAGTCATATTCATGTTAGTTTATCCAACAATTTTATTCAAAAGATATTGGTTAGTATTCGCAAAATAAGGAAAATAATTCATTTTACATTAAACTTATTACAATATATTTTATAACTTGAAGCAGCTTTATTATAGTATAAACTTAATTTACCACCTTTAAGTCTTTTATGCCGATATACACTTACATTTACCATTGGTATAATAGAAAGCTAAGATAACTTCTATATACTTTTATCTTTGCACACCATGAGCAAAAAGCAAACTCAATATTGGACTTTTCAAATAGCTGGTTGGTCACTTTATGCTTTATCAATCATATTTTTTGCATTTGTATTCCGCTTTACTTTAGACTCAATCTATTGGAAAAGAATTTTCTTTACAGTAGTAACGGGTATTGCTTTCACTCATTTGCTTCGTTTATTAATTCAGCATTATCGATTAAAGCCACCATTAAAGGGTAATTCATGGATTAAATTTTTTGTATTGGTACTACTCATTTGCATAGCTAATAGCCTTATAAGTAGTGTACTTATTCAATGGCTTGGCTGGTTTAGAAAAGAAGTCAATACAAGTATTATTAAGCGTTTTGTATATACACTTTTTGACACTTCTCCTATTATTCTTGTATGGGTTAGTATTTATTATATATGGCACTATGTAGATGATGCAACAAGAACAGAAGTAGATAAAATAAAATTAGAAAGTTTGGTAAAAGAGTTAGAATTAAAAACCATTAAAAGCCATATAAATCCTCACTTTATTTTCAATGCTTTAAATAGTATTAGAGCATTGGTAGATGAAAACCCTACACGTGCCAGAACAGCTATTACAGAGTTGAGCAATTTATTAAGAAGCAGTATGCACACAGATAAAACGGAAACTACTTCTTTAGAAAATGAATTGAATATTGTGAAAGATTATTTAGCTTTAGAACATATACGATTTGAAGATAGATTAAAAGTTGAATATGATATAGATGAAGATACATTAGACCAACCCATTCCTCCAATGATGTTACAAAACTTAGTAGAAAATGCCATTAAACATGGTATTAGCAAACAAAAAAATGGCGGTACAATACATATAAAATCAGATTTTGTAGAGGATAAATATGAATTACTTGTTCAGAATACTGGTACACTAAATAAAAATTATTACGAAAATGAAGGCTTTGGTATTGCCAGTACTAAAAACAGATTAGCTTTACTATTTGGAGGCAAAGCATCTTTTGAATTAAATGAAATAGATAATAATATGGTAGAAGCTAAAATAATGATGCCTGTTTCTATTTAATATTAAATATATAACCTACTTTTTAAATTAAAACACTAAAGTATGTCTATCAAAACAATTATAATAGATGATGAAAGATTAGCAAGAAGTGAATTAAAAAAAATGCTAACCGATTATAAGGAAATTGAAATTATTGAAGAAGCTACTAATGCCGATGATGGCATTATGAAAATAGAATCATTATCTCCTGATTTAATTTTTTTAGATATTCAAATGCCTGGGAAAACAGGCTTTGACTTATTGGCAGAAGTAGAAAAATCGCCTAAAGTAATTTTTACAACTGCTTACGATGAATATGCTATTAAAGCCTTTGAAGTAAATGCTTTAGATTATTTAATGAAACCAATAGAACCAAAGCGTTTAAGCGATGCAATTCAAAAATTGCAATACGAAATTCAAAAAGAAAAACAAGATACTCAAAACATCAGAGGTACTTTACATGATGATGACCAAGTATTTGTAAAAGATGGAGAACGCTGCTGGTTTGTAAAACTAAATGAAATTAGATTATTTGAAAGTGTAGGTAATTATGCCAAAGTTTTTTTTGGTACAAACAAACCTTTAATTCTAAAATCATTGAACAACTTAGAAGACAGATTAGATAAAAAAACTTTTTTCAGAGCTAATAGAAAACATATTATCAATTTACGCTGGATAGAAAAAATAGAACCTTATTTTAATGGTGGTTTATTGGTTGAATTAAAAGGTGGCGAAAAAATAGAAATAAGCAGAAGACAAACTGTTAAGTTTAAAGAAATGATGAGTTTATAAACTGTAAAATTTCTTTTGTTTGTTGTGGTTGAAACCATTGAATAGTATCATCTTTTTTAAACCAAGTTAATTGCCTTTTGGCATAGTGTCTTGTATTTTTTTTAATTTCATTAATAGCTTCTTGCAAAGAATATTTATTGTGCAAATAATCAAACAATTCTTTGTAACCTACTGATTGCAAAGCATTCAACTGTTCGTAAGGTAGTAATTGTTTTACTTCATCCAACAAACCATTTTGCATCATTACATCTACACGTTTATTAATGCTATCATATAGTTCTTCTCTTTCAAGTTCTAAACCAATTTTAACTATATTAAATGGTCTTTGTAGTTGTGTGCCTTTTCTAAAAGTTGTTATAGATTTTCCTGTAAAAGTGATTACTTCTAAAGCTCTCATTAATCTTTGAGGATTTTGTTGCTCTGCAATTTTCCAAAATGCTGCATCTTTTCCTTTTACTTGTTGTTGTAGCCATTCCAACCCTTTTTCATTGTATTGAGTAATTAAAACATCTCTTATATTTTTTGGAATGTCAGGAATTAAATCTAATCCTTCACAAAATGCTTTGATGTATAAACCTGTGCCACCAACCATTACAGCTATTGGCTGATGTTTAAAAATGTCATTTACTTTTTCTAAAGCATAATTTTCAAAAGTGGCAGCATTAATATTTTGATGTATAGCATGAGAGTTGATAAAAAAATGTTCTACTTGTTGTAATTCATCTACAGAAGGTTTGGCTACACCGATAGTTAATTCTTTAAAGCATTGTCTGCTATCGGCAGAAATAATTTTTGTATGAAAGTGTTGTGCTACTTGTATAGCTAATGCAGTTTTGCCTACTGCTGTAGGTCCAACAATAATAATAACTGTATTTTTTTGTAACACTTTTTGCAAAAAGTTAATAGATAGAAATTAATGTAAAAAGTTCATTTACTAAAGTTCATCATCAGTATTGTCATCATCAAAACTTTCTTCAGCATCATTTTCTTCATCACCTTCTTCTCCAAAGCCAGATGCTGTTTCTGTTAAGTCATATTTTTCTTCAATATCTGTAAACTTATCGCCCAGTAAACTTTTTATACCATATTGCTGAGGTCCTATACCTTCTTTACGAGTAATAACAGGATACTCTAATTTTGCATTTTCTTCTTTACTTACATTTATCAACTCTACTAAGAATACCCAATTTTTTTCAAAATCGTATTGATAAATAAATTTTTGGTTGGTATTTTTTATTTCATTGCTAATGGGTGTTTCTTCCATAAACAAAGGAGGGGCAACGTACTCTTTATCATATTTTTCAAACGTTATTTCTCTTCCTCGCTGCCAATTTTCATTACTTCTAAAAAAAGTAGCTGCATGTTTAGAATCAAATTCAAAAGATTTTAAAATTGCATAATGCAAGTGTACAAATGTTTGAGTATGTTTTATGGCAATATCTCTATATACTGCATCATCTTCTTCTAAATAAACCCTAAATTTTAAAATAGCCATATTGAAGTTTTGATATTTTTTGAGGTGTAATAAGCAACGAAAATAAGGTTTATTGTACAGGTTGCAAATTGAGTTCTTTAGCTTTTATCAACATAAAGCTATAAGCAGCATCAAAACTATTTTCTATTTCACCATCTAATATAGCTTCTCTTATGGCATCTTTTATAATGCCTACTTTGCGTGAAGGTTGCAGATGAAATGTTTGCATAATCAATTCACCAGAAATAGGAGGTTGCCAATTACGTAAATGGTCTTTTGCTTCTACCTCTTTCATGCGTTCTTCTACCAAAGAAAAATTGTTTAAATAACGTTGTACTTTTTGTTTGTTTTTGCTAGTTATATCAGCTTTGCATAAAATCATTAAAGCATCTATATCTTCTCCTGCATCAAACAATAATCTTCTAATAGCACTATCTGTAATATTTTCTTTTGTAAGAGAAATAGGGCGTAAATGCAATGCCACTAATTTTTGCACAAAACGCATTTTTTCGTTTAATGGCAACTTTAATTTTGAAAAAATTTTAGGCACCATTTTAGCACCAACAACTTCGTGTCCATGAAAAGTCCATCCTACATTTTCTTCAAAACGTTTGGTAGCTGGTTTCCCAATATCGTGCAATAGTGCAGCCCATCTTAACCATAAGTCATTAGTGTTAGCACAAATATTATCTACCACTTGTAGTGTATGATAAAAATTATCTTTATGCCCTTTATTATCTACATATTCTGCTCCATGCAAAGCCATCATTTGAGGAAAAATAATTTGCAGCAATCCACTTTTGCTTAGTAAGTCAAAACCAATAGAAGGTTTTGGCGATAACATAATTTTATTCAGTTCGTCTGTTATTCTTTCTTGAGAAATTATGTTAATCCTTTCTGCATTTTTAGCAATCGCATCAAAGGTATTTTGTTCTATAGTAAAATTTAATTGTGTAGCAAAACGTATAGCTCTCATCATTCTCAAAGGGTCATCACTAAAAGTTTGAGAAGGTTCAAGAGGTGTTTTTATCATACCTTGCTCTATGTGTTTCATGCCATCAAAAGGGTCTATTAGTTTGCCAAAATCTTCTTTATTCAAACTAATAGCCAAAGCATTGATGGTAAAATCTCTTCTATTTTGGTCGTCTTGCAAAGTGCCAGGTTGCACTATTGGCTTTCTACTATTAGAACGATAACTCTCTGTTCTTGCTCCTACAAATTCTATATCAAAAAGTTCGTCAGTATTATTAGCTGTTTCTTTAGAAAGATTAATTTTTATTTGTGCAGTTCCAAAATTTTTAAAGAAAGCCACATAAGGTTTTGGGTTAAATAAATTGGCTGTTGCATGGGCTAATTCAATACCATCTTGTAAGCAAACAATATCTGCATCTTTTGTATTTCTGCCAATAATTTTATCTCGTACAAAACCGCCAATTAAATAGCTTTTTGTATTTAACTGTTCGGTTGCTTTGGCAACTTTTTTTAAAATAAATAATTCTTCTTGAGAGCATTCTATATCCATACTCAGCAAAGATAATATGCTGAAGTGTAAGTTAGCCTTGTTTTAAAGTAACAGAATTTTTACTTAAATACTATTTGCTCAAAAATATCATTAGCATAAAACTCTGCATCAAAGTAAGGATGTTGTGTTTGTAATCCATTATTAATAAAAATGGGTTGCATAGTAATATATTTACTATCAGTTATAATGCTTTTAAGGCTATTAATAATAGATGATTGTTCTAAAGCAATCAAAAATTTCTGAACTTTGTCTGATGGAATATTTAAAGTAATCTGTGGCAGAATAAAAAATTTAAAAATGAACAGAATACTCAATAGATAACATAAACTGTGCTATTGAATAAACAAGTAAGTTAATCTTTTGTTACAAGAAGAATCTTTAATGAAATGAGAAATACAATTACACTTTAGCAGGAGTGCTATGTACAGCATCTGCCAATTCTTTAATAAGTGAAGTATCTTTTTCTATAGCATTGCCTACAACAATAATATCTGCACCTGCTTTACAATTTCTATATGCTTTTTCTGGGTCAATAATTCCTCCACCAATAATTAATGGAGATTCTATATGTGTAGCTACTTTTTCAATCATGCTTTCTGTAATGGGTCTTTTAGCACCACTACCTGCATCCATATAAATTAATTTTTTACCCTGCATTTCTCCTGCCATTGCAGTACACATAGCTATATCATTTTTATCTGCTGGTATAGGCGTAGCATTTGAAATATAAGAAACAGTTGTTGGTGCTCCACCATCAATAACCATGTAGCCTGTAGGTATAATTTCTAATCCACTTTTCTTTACAAATGGTGCACTTACTACATGCTGACCAATTAATAATTCAGGATTACGACCAGAAATTAATGAAAGATATAAAAGTGCATCTGCATATTTACTTACTTGAGATGGTGAACCAGGAAATAATGCAACAGGAATATGACAAGACTTTTTTATTTGAATAATACATTCATCTAAATAATTAGATATAACCAATGAGCCTCCTACAAAAAAATAATCCACTTTAGCTTCTACTGCTAATGCAACAAGTTGCTCAAGAGATTGAGTATTTACTTTATCAGGGTCAATTAAAACAGTAAAACATTTTTTCCCTTGCTTTTTATCTTCCCTGAATTTATTATACAAATCTTGTTTCATTCTATTGTTTATAAAGTGGTATTGCAAAAATGCAGAAAACAATTACTCTTACCAATAGTTGGGTTAAAAATATTAATTTTTTGAATAAAAAAAACAGATATGTTACACTTTTTGTGATAAACCCTTAAAAATATTGCTATATAGGTATAATTTGATATGTATAAGTATATCAAAACACAAAAACAATAATCAATAACCGCATTAATATACAAAAATATTTCTCACATAGTGTGAGAAACTTATCTAATTCAATAGGGATTTGGGCTATGAAATTTTAAAGCCCTCTTATCCACAAACTGTGGATTTTATAAGCATGGAATTTTCAAAATGGAAAGATATTTTCGTTCACCGCATTACAAAAAATGTAAAGCGGAATTTGATAACCCAAATACTAACTTTTTAACCACCCATAAATTCTATTACTCATGGCTAACAACAAAAAAGAGCAACGCTTACAGTTCAGTAGAAAATTCACTAAAGATGATGTAAGCCCATTTGAACAATTTGAGTATGACTATCGTACCAGTATTATCAAAAACCCTACTGGAGAAACGGTATTTGAAATGAATAATGTGGAGGTGCCAAAGCAATGGAGTCAAATAGCTACAGATATTTTAGCACAAAAATATTTTAGAAAAGCAGGTGTGCCACAAGCTGATGGTTCTTTAAGTAGAGAAACAAGTGTAAAACAAGTAGCACATCGTATGGCTAATTGTTGGAGAGTGTGGGGAGAACGCTATGGTTATTTTGCAACTAAAAAAGATGCACAAATTTTTTATGAAGAATTAGTATATAGTATATTAAACCAAAGTTGTGTACCCAATAGCCCACAATGGTTTAATACAGGCTTATATGAAAGTTATGGTATTACAGGAAAACCACAAGGACATTATTATATAGACCCAGAAAATGGCGAATTGAAAAAATCTGCCAATGCTTATGAACGTCCTCAACCACATGCTTGTTTTATTTTAAGTGTAAGTGATGATTTGGTAAATGATGGTGGCATTATGGATTTATGGATTAGAGAAGCAAGAATTTTTAAATATGGTTCAGGTGTAGGAACAAATTTTTCTCAAATACGTGGTAGTGGAGAAAAACTTAGTGGTGGTGGTACATCAAGTGGCTTAATGAGCTTCTTAAAAATTGGTGATAGAAGTGCTGGTGCAATAAAAAGTGGTGGTACAACAAGACGTGCAGCTAAAATGGTTTGCTTAGATTTAGACCACCCAGAAGTAATGGAATTTATTAATTGGAAAGTAGAAGAAGAAAAGAAAGTTGCAGCATTGGTAGCAGCAGGTTATGATAATAGTTATGAAGGAGAAGCCTATGCAACTGTTGCTGGTCAAAACTCAAATAATTCACTTCGTATTCCTAATGAATTTTTTAAAGTATTAGAAGAGGATGGTGATTGGGAATTAAAAGCAAGAACTGATGGAAGAGTAATGAAAAAAATTCCAGCCCGTGAAGTATGGAATCAAATAGCTTATGCAGCATGGCGTTGTGCAGACCCAGGTACTCAATATGATACTACTATTAATGAATGGCATACTTGCCCTCAAGGTGGAAGAATCAATGCATCTAACCCTTGTAGTGAATACATGTTTTTAGATAATACAGCTTGTAATTTAGCTTCTATCAATCTTAGAAAATTCTTTGATGAAAATACCAATCAAATAGATATTGAAGGTTTAGAGTACATTAGTCGTTTATGGACAGTAGTGTTAGAAATAAGCGTATTAATGGCTCAGTTTCCAAGCAAAGAAGTAGCACAGCTTTCTTACGATTACAGAACATTGGGTTTAGGATTTGCTAACTTAGGTACTATTTTAATGATAAGTGGCATAGCTTATGATAGTGAAGAAGCAAGAGCCATAGCAGGCTCTATTAGTGCAATAATGACTGGCACAGCTTATAAAACTTCAGCAGAAATGGCTTCATTCTTAGGTGCATTTGCTCGTTATAAAGAAAACGAAAAAGATATGCTGCGTGTAATGAGAAACCACAGAGCAGCAGCTTATGATGCAGATGAAGCCTATGAAAATTTAAGTATAAAACCAGTAGGACTTAAAGCAAAATATTGCCCAACAAATTTATTAAAAGCTGCTACAAAAGCATGGGACGATGCAGTACAATTAGGAGAAAAATATGGTTATAGAAATGCACAAACTACTGTTATTGCACCTACAGGTACTATAGGTTTAGTAATGGATTGTGATACCACAGGTGTAGAACCAGATTTTGCTTTAGTGAAATTTAAAAAACTTAGTGGTGGTGGTTATTTCAAAATAATTAATGGTGCTGTACCCAATGCTTTAAAAACTTTGGGTTATAGTCAAAAAGAAATTGAAGCTATAGAAAAATATGCAGTAGGTGCTGCAAGTTTTGAAGGAGCACCTGCTATCAATCCTCAAACATTAAGTGCAAAAGGGTTTACTTCAGAAGAAATTAATAAACTAAATGCTGCTGCAAAATCTGCTTTTGAAATTGGTTTTGTATTCAATAAATTTACTTTAGGAGATGCTTGTTTACAGCGTTTAGGATTTACAGAAGAACAATATAATGATTGGAGCTTTAATTTATTAGAAGCATTAGGATTTACAGAAGAAGAAATAGATGCTGCTAATGATTATGTATGTGGCACCATGACAGTAGAAGGAGCACCTGCTTTAAAAGAAGAACATTTACCCATATTTGATTGTGCCAATAAATGTGGTAAAAAAGGTCAGCGTTATATTCATGCAAATGGACATATTAGAATGATGTCTGCTTGTCAGCCTTTTTTAAGTGGTGCAATTTCTAAAACAATTAATTTACCACACGAAGCAACAGTAGAAGAAATAGCAGATTGTTATAAACTAAGTTGGGAACTTGGATTAAAAGCCAACGCTTTATATAGAGATGGAAGTAAGTTATCACAACCTTTAAGCACCAAAAGCGATAAGAAGAAAAAGACAACAGACGGCAGTCAACAGTCCACAGAAAATGCAACAATTACTGTGGACAGTGAACTATCTACTGTTGATGCTTCTTCAAACATTGTTGATTTAACCAAATTATCTGTAGATGATTTATTAGAAGAAGTAAACAGAAGAATGACAGCTTCTACAGACACAACTTTGAAACGCCAATTATCCAGAATTGTAGAAAGAAAATCTTTACCAGCAAAACGTAAAGGCTTTACACAAAAAGCAAAAATTAATGGTCAAGCTCTCTTTTTAAGAACAGGTGAGTATAGTGATGGAACTTTAGGAGAAATATTCATTGACTTAGCAAAAGAAGGTTCTACTGTTCGTAGCTTAATGAACTGCTTTGCTATTGCAGTTTCTGTAGGCTTACAATATGGCGTACCATTAGAAGAGTTTGTAGAAAAATTTGTATTCACACGTTTTGAGCCAGCAGGAATGGTTGACCATCCAAACATTAAAACAACTACTTCTTTAGTAGATTTTGTTTTCAGAGCTTTAGCTTATGAATACTTAGGAAGAACAGATTTAGTGCATGTGTTAGACATACCTGAAATTGGTAATACAGGAAATGAAGATGATTATACAGAGCAAAACCAATTAAGCAGTGTTCATATTACAGCACCAACACAAAATGTTGCTTCTCCTAATACAACACCTTCTGTTGTACCACAAAAATTGCAAAGAGCAGCTACTGTAAAAACTGAAGTAGGTTTAGATGCTGTAAACAGTGCAGCTAAAAGTATGCAAAGCGATGCACCTGCTTGTAATGTTTGTGGACATATCACTATCAGAAGTGGTACTTGTTATAAATGTTTAAACTGTGGCAATAGCTTAGGTTGTAGTTAAACGACATTGGGTAAGTAGTTTTATCAGCAACAGAGGTGCTTTAAAGCATCTCTGTTTTTTTGTTATTGAAAGCCGATAATTCTATAAAAGAAAAATAATTCATAAAGTACTATAACCAATTTTATAGTTATTTTGTTAGCCATGAGTAAAGCATTAGCAAAAATTAAAGAGAATAAACAACCAATAAAAGTTGAGGAAGGCATTTATGTACATGGTGCAAGAATGCACAATTTAAAAAATGTTTCAGTAACATTTCCCCGAAATAAATTGATTGTAGTAACAGGTGTAAGTGGTAGTGGAAAATCATCTTTAACCATTGATACTTTATTTGCAGAAGGGCAAAGAAGATATGCAGAAAGTTTAAGTTCTTATGCAAGACAATTTATGGAAAGAATGCCAAAGCCTGATGTAGATTATATTAAAGGTTTATGCCCAGCCATTGCAATAGAACAAAAAGTAAGTACAAGAACACCAAGAAGCACTGTAGGTAGCATGACAGAAATGTATGATTACTTACGTTTATTATATGCAAGAATAGGCAGCACTATAAGCCCTATTAGTGGACAAAAAGTAAAGAAAGATGATATTGCAGATGTACTACAAACAATTTCAAAATTACCACATACATCTACTATTTATATTCTTTCTCTTTTTAAACAACATACCAAAAGAAATATTAAAGAAGAGCTAAACATACTGGTACAAAAGGGTTTTAGCAGAATAGCATTTTATTATTCATCAAAAGAAAATATTGAAGTAGTAAAAATTGAAGATTTGCTTGAGCAAAATGATACTTCATTAAAAAAACAATTCAAAGAGTTTACAAACGACAATAATGCTAACAATAAAAATGTTTTTGTACTGATAGATAGAATGATTACCAAAAATTTTGATGAAGATGATATACATCGTTTATCTGATAGTATTGGTATTGCATTTTATGAAGGAGAAGGAGATGTTTATATAAGTGTTGATGATAAAAAAATACTTCACTTTAGTAATAAATTTGAATTAGATAATATTCGTTTTGAAGAACCAACACCCAATTTATTTTCTTTCAATAATCCTTATGGTGCTTGTCCTACTTGTGAAGGCTTTGGACAAATTTTGGGTATTGATGAAAACTTAGTTATTCCTAATAGATTATTGAGTTTGTATGATGGTGCTATTGCTCCTTGGAAAGGAGAAAAATTAATTTGGTGGAAAGAACAATTTATTAAAAATGCAAAAGGTTTTCCTATTCATAAACCAATTGCAGATTTAAGTGAAGAACATCATAATCAACTATGGAATGGTGTTGGAACAGCATTAGGTATCAACGATTTTTTTAAAGAAGTAGAAGCTAATTTATACAAAGTTCAATTCAGGGTTTTATTGAGCAGGTATAGAGGTAGAACAAAGTGCAATGTTTGCAAAGGTTCTCGTTTACGCAAAGAAGCATTGTATGTAAAAATTGGAGGAAAAAATATTGGAGAGCTTGCCGATATGCAAACAAAAGATTTGAAACTTTGGCTTAATCATTTACAACTAACAGAATATGAAAATGAAGTTGCTAAACGTATTCTTACAGAACTACACCAAAGATTACAAACATTAATTGATGTAGGTTTGGGCTACTTAACTTTAAGCAGATTAGCCAATAGCCTTAGTGGTGGCGAAAGCCAAAGAATACAACTTACCAGAAGTTTGGGTTCAAACCTTACCAATTCATTATACATTTTAGATGAGCCAAGTATTGGCTTACATAATAGAGATACAGAAAGATTAATTCATGTTTTAAAATCATTAAGAGATGTAGGTAATACTGTAGTAGTAGTAGAGCATGATGAAATGATGATGAAAGAAGCTGATTATATTATTGATATGGGACCATTAGCCTCTCATTTAGGAGGAGAAGTAATAGCAGCAGGTAATTACAAAGAAATTATTGAAAATGAAAATTCACTAACAGGAAAATATTTAAGCAAAAAACTTATTGTTGAAACACCTAAAAAAACAAGAAAATTTATTAATAGTATTATAGTAGAAGGAGCAAGACAAAATAATTTAAAAAATATAACAGTACAATTTCCTTTGAATGTTTTGTGTGTTGTAACTGGTGTAAGTGGTAGTGGAAAAACTACTTTGGTAAAACAAATATTGTATCCTGCATTGCAAAAAATAAAAGGAGAATTTATAGATACTGTAGGGTTGCACAAAAACATTACAGGCGATATTGATTTTATTGCTCAAATAGAAATGATAGACCAAAATCCAATAGGTAAATCATCAAGAAGTAATCCTGTAACTTATATAAAAGCGTATGATGAAATAAGAAATTTATTTGCCAAGCAACATTTATCAAAGCTAAGAGGTTTTCAACCAAAACATTTTTCTTTTAATGTAGATGGAGGAAGATGCGATACTTGTAAAGGTGAAGGAGAGCAAGTGATAGAAATGCAATTTTTATCAGATGTGCATTTAACTTGTGAAGTGTGTCGTGGTAAAAAATTTAAAGAAGAAGTGTTAGAAGTACAGTTTAATGGAAAAAATATTGATGATGTTTTACAAATGAGTGTAGATGAGGCAATACAATTTTTTAGTAGTTATGATACAAGTAAACAGGTTGCTATTGCTATACAACCTTTGCAAGATGTAGGTTTAGGCTATATTAAATTAGGTCAAAGCTCTAATACATTATCTGGGGGAGAAGCACAACGTGTAAAATTAGCTTCTTTTTTAGGTAAAGGAAAAGGTCATGGAAATATACTTTTCATTTTTGATGAACCAACAACAGGTTTGCATTTTCATGATATAAGAAAATTATTAACTTCTTTCAATGCGTTGATAGAGCAAGGACACTCACTAATAGTGATAGAACACAATACAGATGTTATTAAAAATGCTGATTGGGTAATTGACTTAGGACCAGAAGCAGGCAATGACGGCGGAAACCTTGTTTTTGCAGGATTGCCTAATGACTTAAAAAAAGTAAAAGAAAGTTATACAGGAAAATATTTATAACCTATTGTAAAATTCTTTGTAAGGTTTCATGCAACTCTGTACCTCTTAAATTTTTAGCTACAATTTTTCCTGATGGGTCTATTAATAGATTAAAAGGAATACTATTTACATTGTATAATTTTGCAGCAGCATTGTTCCAAAATTGCAAATCACTTACATGTGTCCAAGTAAGGTTATCTTGTTTTATAGCATTGAGCCATGCTTCTTTTCCATCTTGTCTATCTAATGAAACGCCTAATACTGTAAAATTTTTTTCTTTAAACTTATTGTAAGCATCTACAACATTTGGGTTTTCTAATCTGCATGGTCTGCACCAACTTGCCCAAAAATCTACCAATACATATTTACCTCTAAAAGAAGATAGACTTACAGGTTTACCATCTACATCATTTTGTGTAAAGTCAGGAGCAATAGCTCCTTCATTTGTAGCAGATGCAGCAGCAAGTTTTGCTTTATGGTCATTGATTACATTTTCTATAGCTCTTGCATATTCACCAACTTTTGCAGCAGGTTGTAAATTGTTATACCTTGTTTCTAATTCATCTACACCACCAGGGAATACAGGATTAACAACATATAAAACAAAAGTGCTAACAGGAGAAGCTAATCTTGTTGCAGTAAATTTGTTTACTTCTGTTATTACTTTCTTTTTATTTTGTTCAAAAAGGTTCATCAACGAATCTCTTTGTTTGCTTGGTTGTGTAGTATTAATTCTTGCCCCTAAATCATTGAACCTATCTTTTAATGGATTGAATATTTTTAAATAAGTAGTATAATCATTGTGTAATGAAGAACCAGTAATAACAGTACTTTTATCAAAATCATCTACATTGGCTTTAATAGCTATATTTTCATTATACATAAATATTTCTACTTCATTTTGTATGCCAATAAATCCAAGTTTTGCAAAACCAGGTTCATTCATAGTACCTCTCAATATAAATTTTCCTTTAAAGGCATAATCTTGCGAAATGGCATTACCTGCTGCATCATTTAGAAATACTAAAGTGCTATCTTTTAATCCAGTTATATTACCATTAATAGTAAAACTTTCCTTTTTTTGTGCTAATAAAGTAAAGGGCAATAATAAAAGTGCAATAAGTTTTCTTAGCATAAAATTATATGTTAGTGCTTTTTATAAAAATTAAGAACCTGCAAGTTAAGTAGTAGGATGCTAAATAAAATAAAATAATTGTTTATTCTCCTAAAAATTGGGTTTGGTCTGGAATTGTAATATAAATATCCCCTTCGCCTTTTTGTAAAACACATTGACAGCCTAATCTTGAATTTATTTTTGGGTTAACTGCTCTATCAATAAAATCTTCTTCTCTATCGCTAAGTTCTTCTAAATATTCTTCTCCTTTATCTATATAAATATGACAAGTACTACAAGCACAAACTGCTCCACAATTATGATGTAGTTCATAGCCATTGTCTAAAATTACTTCTAATAAACTATCGCCTATAGCATTTGTTTCAATAACTACTGGTTTTAAATCTTTTTGTTCAAAATTTACATGAATCTTATACATAGCTTCTAATAAAATCTTTAAATGATAAGTGAGCAAAAGTACTTTAATATGGCTATAAACCAAGCCTACAAGTAAGTTTTAAACAGCGAGTTAAGGAAAAAAATAATGCTTATGAGGAGTGTTGTTTGTTTCAATTACTACTAATGGTTTGGGTATTGCATTATGTTTTCTTGCTATTTATTCTTTCTCAGCATCTTCTCCTTGTTAGCAAAAGGAAGATGTGTAATAAAAATACAGCAATGTCCCTACCCTTAGTACAAGGCTTTTGAGGAGACATTGCTGAGAAAAAAGTGTTAGCGGTAGTATTATTATTCAGCCTTGCTTCTATTTACCATAAAACACAATCGAGAAATTGCTTTTTTCGGGGTTATCATCGTTTCGGTAATAGATGGTTTGGAAAATCTGATGCGGTCTTTCGTTGGCTTTTAGTTCATATACATTTGTCCAGATTTGACCTTCTTCTTCGGTTCCTTCACTGGCAGATTGGTATTTCGTTTTGTCGCCATATTTAGTATCTATATATGCTTTTACCTCTTTTTGTGCTTGTGTATATTGTGCCAACGGAATTTCCCAGATGAGTTCTGTACTCATAGCACCTTTGTGGATTTTAAGAACGCCAATTTCTGGTTTTAGGGTGCAAGGTTGATAAAATTCTTCCTCATTTTCCGTACCCATAATATCTTTGAAACTGTTTGCGGAATTTTTGTCAAGCGTTTCAAAAAATGCTTGGTAATTGGTTTGCTGTGCATTGGCAAAAACGGCTGTCATTGCCAACAGAAATGTGCAGATTATTTTTTTCATTTTTTATTTGTTTAAACGTTGCCTAAGTATTTAGAGTTTAGAAAATATTACCGCTAACTCCCAAATATACACAACTTTACAAATTCACATTATTTTTTTTGTTATGTGTGTATGAATATTGTATGAGAAAATAAAACTCCCCCTGCCATGGTTTGTGCCCTAACTAAGCACTTTTTATTTAATAAAATATTTGTCAGATAGAGCAATTTTATTGTTTCGTGAAGACACGAAACAAGGCATCAAGCATTGTATTATTCTGTATAAAAAAATAGAGAGACTTTTTTGCAACAATCTCTCTATGGGTATAGCGGGTTTTTACTTTTTACAAAAACGATTAATCTTCCATTACATCTCTCATTGCTTTCATTTGTCGCTCCATTTCATTGGCAGACTTATCGGTATAAGTTAAAGTAACTGTACCTTCTGCTAATTTTTCTCCTCTGTTACCATCACGGCTTGCATATAAAGTAACTTTTAATTTGTATTGACCACCTACTTTAAAGGTTGATTTATTTTCATAAATTACTTTCCAAAAAGCAGCATCCATTATATCTTCGCTTGGACTCCACAACTGATGCCCACTGTTATAACAGTATTGGCTATTGTTTCTGTCTTTTTTCTTAATTAAATCTTGCCATTGCTTATTGGTTCTACGAAGTTCTACACGGCTTGCTTTAGATGTACCTTATTGTCAGGGGTTAATTTAGCTATTGTATTAATTTGAAATCCTATGGGTGTATTATCTGGCTTTATAATTTCAGCAGTTTTATGTTCAATATTATACACAAAAACCCCATTTCTATGATTGGCTAATAAATTGCCATTATCATCTAATGCAATACATGGAAAATTAAATTGAGTTTTCCAATCATAGGCTTCTAATAAGTGCATTTGGTTATTTTCTATATAGAAAATTTGAGCCCCAAAATTTCTACACCAAATACGTCCTTTAGCATCTTCTATTATATTGCTAATACCTAAACTATTTTGTTGAGGATTGTTGTAATGCGTAAACCTATTACCATTATAACGACTAATGCCCATAGCATGACCAATCCATAAATAACCTTTACTGTCAATATAAACCTGATAAATTTCTTTAGTAGGAAAACCTTCTGTTTCAGATAAAAGCTGATAGCTTACTTGTGCTTTTAATGCAGATGTTATTAGTAATAATATTAGAACAAAAAAATGCCTCATTATGTTTGCAAAATAGCTATATCGGATTATAAAAAAAATTTTGAGTTAAGCAGATAACTACATTTAGGTAGATTTAGTACCATAGGGGTAAACTTTTTCATTATAGGAAAATTTTAAAAAGCCATTAGCTTAATCTTATAAAATCTTTGATTTTTTAAAATATGCAACACTTATATTTGCACCTCATTAAACAAAAAAAATACAAATTCATGCCTTATTTATTTACTTCTGAAAGCGTGTCTGAAGGGCATCCTGATAAGGTTGCAGACCAGATTTCTGATGCTTTAATAGATAATTTTTTAGCATTTGACCCTAATAGTAAAGTAGCTTGTGAAACTTTGGTAACTACTGGTCAAGTAGTACTTGCAGGCGAAGTGAAATCTAAAGCCTATTTAGATGTTCAAGACATTGCTCGTGGTGTAATTAAAAAAATTGGTTACACTAAAAGTGAATATATGTTTGAAGCTCATTCTTGTGGCGTTTTATCTGCCATTCATGAGCAAAGTTCAGATATTAATCAAGGTGTGGATAGAAAAAAGAAAGAAGAACAAGGTGCTGGCGACCAAGGTATGATGTTTGGTTATGCAAGTAATGAAACAGAAAGTTATATGCCTTTGGCTTTAGATTTGGCTCATAAAATTTTAATAGAATTAGCAGCATTAAGAAGAGAAAATAAACAAATAAAATATTTACGCCCTGATGCTAAAAGCCAAGTTACATTAGAATATGATGACAACAATAAACCTGTAAGAATAGATGCTATTGTAGTTTCTACACAACATGATGACTTTGATAGTGAAGCAAAAATGTTGGCAAAAATTAAAAAAGATATTATTGACATTTTAATACCTCGTGTAAAAGCTAAGTATAAAAAATATGCTAAGCTATTTAACAACAATATTAAATATCATATAAACCCAACAGGCAAGTTTGTAATAGGTGGACCTCATGGAGATACAGGCTTAACAGGAAGAAAAATTATTGTAGATACTTATGGTGGTAAAGGTGCTCATGGTGGTGGTGCATTTAGTGGTAAAGACCCAAGCAAAGTAGATAGAAGTGCTGCTTATGCTACAAGACATATAGCTAAAAATTTAGTAGCTGCTGGTGTAGCTGATGAAGTTTTAGTACAAGTATCTTATGCTATTGGTGTAGCAAAACCAACTTCTATTAATGTAAATACTTATGGTACTGCCAAAGTAAATTTAACTGATGGACAAATAGCTACGATAGTGGAAAATATTTTTGATATGCGTCCTTACTTTATAGAACAACGTTTAAAATTGCGTACACCTATGTATAGCGAAACTGCAGCTTATGGACACATGGGGCGTAAGAATGAAGTTGTAGAAAAAACTTTTGTTACTCCTGATGGAAAAGTTAAGAAAATGAAAGTAGAATTATTTACTTGGGAAAAATTAGATTATGTGCCTAAGGTGAAAAAAGCCTTTGGATTAAAATAAGTATTAAACCCTGCAATTTTGCAGGGTTTAATTTTTGTATTTCTTAAATACAAGTTTCTTTAGTTTATTTGCTTTTTATGTCTGTTATTATTCATCATACATCTTGCCCTTGTTGTAATAGTGAAGCGATACATGAAGTATTGATAGCACAAGATTTTACAGTAAGTAAAGAAATATTTCCTATATGGCAATGCAATAGTTGTTATGTAAGGTTTACACAGAATATTCCAGATGAGTTTTCTATTGCTCCTTATTACCAATCTTCTGCTTATATTTCTCATTCAGATACTAAAGAAGGTTTTATCAATAAACTATATCACTCTGTTAGAAATATTACTTTAAAAAGTAAAAGAGAATTGATAAAACAACAAACAAAATTGGCTAAAGGAACATTGTTAGATATTGGTGCAGGTACTGGTGCATTTGCTCATATTATGCAAGAAGCAGGATGGCAAGTTACAGGGCTTGAACCTGATGAAACTGCCAGACAAATTGCTTTTCAAAAATTCAATATCAAATTTCAACCACCCAATATATTGTATAGTTTAGAGAAAGAACAATTTGATGCTATTACTTTATGGCATGTGTTAGAGCATGTGCATGATTTGCATGGTTATTTACAAAAGTTTGTAGAGATATTAAAACCCAGTGGCAAATTATTTATAGCTGTGCCAAATTATACAAGTGCCGATGCTGCTATGTATAAAAAATATTGGGCAGCTTATGATGTGCCACGTCATTTATATCATTTTTCTCCTAAAAGCATAGAATATTTGGCTAAAGCCAATAACCTTTTAATTACTGCTTATAAACCTATGTGGTTTGATAGTTTTTATGTTAGTATGCTGAGTGAAAAATATACAACAGGAAGTAATAATTTCTTGATGGCTTTTATTAATGGTTGTATATCAAATTTAAAAACATTGTTAGATGTGAAACAATGTAGCTCAGTAATTTATGTTTTACAGAAAGTTTAGAGCCTGTTTGAGTAAATTATTTTTTACCACAGAGGCACAGAGAACACGAAGTTTTCTTCTTCTTCTATATTTTCTATTTTGTGTGGGGCGAAATGGTTGGTTTCTTAGTTTAATTGTATTTCAAAAACGTTAGACCAATATTTTCCAGTAATAAAAAAATGATTACTTGTGCTGTCATAAGCAATGCCATTCATTACATCTACTTTTCTACTTATATCTTGTGGTGCATACTTTACTAAAATATCTTCTAAGTTAGCTTCTGCTACTACTTTGCCTGTATTAATATCTATTTGTACAATTTTATAAGTAGTCCACACATTGGCATAAATAAATCCTTTTACATATTCTAATTCATTGAGGTTTCCTAAGGGTCCATAATTATTACTAACACTTACTGTTTTTACAATAGCAAAAGTTTCTGGGTCTCTGAAATATATATTGTTGCTTCCATTGCCCATAATAATATGTTGCCCATCATTTGTCATGCCCCAACCTTCGCCTTCATAAGTAAATTCTTTTAATAACTTAAATGTTGTTGCATCATATACAAAGCATTTATGTTCTCTATATGTTAGCTGATAAATTTTATTGTTTAATATAGTAATGCCTTCTCCAAAATATTGTTTAGGCAATAATATTTTCTGTATATCTTTTCCTGTTTTTACATCTACTTTAGCCAATTTGCTATTGCCTTCATATTCTGTATCACCTGTTCCTTCATATAAAAAACCATCTTTCCATTCTAATCCTTCTGTAAAAGCATTTTCATCGTGAGGATAAATATTAATTACATTATAAGTTAGGTGTTTAATATCGTAATTATTAATTGGTTTTTTCTCTTCATTATTATTACAACTAACAATAGTTATAGCCACCAAATAGACACAATATTTTCTATAAAGCCTCAGCATAAATTTCTTTTAATTAAAGACGATTAATTTTTTTTCAGAAAAACCAAATAAGTAGGGTAGTGGTCGCTATAACCACCTCTGTAAGTATTACCATCCCAAGTACGCATAGGATAACCTTTGTAACGACCTTTATTTTCAGTTAAAAATTCTCTGTTGAAAATAGCTTGTTTAAAAAAGTAAAAACCACTTTGTTCTTTATCTAACCAAGGGTGTGAAATAATAATTTGGTCAAATAATCCCCAAGCATCTTGGTAAGCTAAAGTGCCATAACCTTTTTTATACATTTCTGTCCAAGGGTTGTATAATCCTCCTTTTCTTACATCTTTTAATTTTCCTTTTGCTTTTAATACTCCAGTTACACTATTATTAATTGGGTCATCATTTAAGTCGCCCATAATAATTACTTTTTGTTCTCCATCTGTAGCAGCAATGCTATCTATGTGTTTTTTACAAACCAGAGCAGCTGCTTCACGGGCAGGTGCACTTCTTTCTTCACCTCCATAACGACTGGGCCAGTGATTAACATAAATATGAATGGTTTCTCCATCTAATTTCCCTTTTACCCAAAGTATATCTCTGGTATAATAAGCATCTTTAGATCCTCCAGGTAATTTTACAAATAGTGGTTTGCTGTCTTCTACTTTAAAATATTTAGGATTGTATAGCATACCTACATCTACACCACGAGCATCTCTACTATCATAATGTACTATTTTATAGTTTCTTTTTTTTAGAAGAGGATGATTGACTAAATCTGTTAATACTGTATCATTTTCTACTTCTGCTACACCTAAAATAGCTACTCCATCAGAACTTAAACTTTCTGGTTTATCATCAGTACCAATTTTTGAAATTACAGTAGCTAATTTTGTTACTTTATCTAAGTATATACTGCTATTATAATTTCTTGCACCCGAAGGCAGAAATTCTTCATCATTGACAATAGGATTATTGACAGTATCATAAAAATTTTCTAAGTTATAAAATGCAATAACTGATATTTTATAAGACTTCTGCTGTGCAGCACTAAATAATCCTGAACATAATACAATAATTAATAACAGATTTTTTTTCATAAATAATTTTTTACTGATTGCAAACTTATACAAGTATAAGTAGTTTTTTATTAAGAAATAATTTTTAACACTAACAACGTATTGGCGATGGGCTGGATTTTATGCACCAAAGTTGCTACGAAGCAGAAGGTTCAAATTTAGCAAAAATGTTTATATGAAGAACGAAACCTAATGATGTATAGTTCATGTTATAGGCTGTGATTCTTTGTTGCTGTTGGGTTGTGTATCTGTAGAAAAATAAGAAAAAGCTGTGGTAGAAAATTCTTTCTCTGTCTATAAAGAGGCGAACTCTTTTGAAAGGTTGTCTTTTGTGTGCTTTACAAATGTGCCTGAATTAGCGTAGTGAAGATATTAGTGTTTTGTAAAAGATTCTGCCATGGCACTTTTTACAAGTGCCTCAAATTCATTCAAGGGCTTTGCTCCAGGTATCAATCCTATTAAACAGTGAATCTGTCCTGCAAAACATTTTTCCCAAACTTTCACTCCAGCATTTTTCAACTTAGAAGCATACAGTATGCCATCATCTCGTAGTGGGTCAAACTCTGCATTAATAATTAGTGTAGGAGGTAAACCTGACAAGTCACTTGTTAAGGCAGGAGATACTTCTGGATTATTGAATTGATTTGGGGCGTAAGTTTCAACTGCGAAATAACATAATGCCTTTGTTTGAAAATAGCCTACAGCATTTTGCTGATATGAAATAGAAGTTTCCATATTCTGTGGTTGTAGGTTAGCAGGAAGCCCATTTAATACTTGCAACTTTATCCTTTTGCTGATACTATCTTTTTTCGCCTTTTGTGCAATAACAGCAACAAGATTTGCCCCTGCACTATTTCCCATAAGCACTACTTTATTCGTATCTCCTCCGAACTGATTTGCATTTTCTGTTATCCACTTAAAACTTTCATAACTATCGTTGACTGCTATAGGAAACTTGTATTCAGGAGCTACTCTGTAATCAACGGCAAAGACAACTGCTTTGTAATTTTTGGCATCTTGCCATAATGAATATTCAAGACCTGGTACTAAAGGAGATATAAAACCACCACCATGATAATGTATAATTACAGGAAGGTTATTCTTATGCAGTGGGTTAAATACCAGAACAGGAATACTATCCTTTGTAATCTTTATTCTTTGTACATCTTCCTTTGGATAAGGCATAATTGGCAATTGGGGATATTTTATTTGTTCAATCGGCAATGCTCTAAGTTGCTCTAATGTTAAATCTTTATAGTCAATCATTTTTAGGAAATGAGCAATTTCAGGGTCTAATATTCTATTGCCACATTGTTGAGCATAACTACTAGCTGTTAATAAAACTGTTGTTACCTGTAATATGATATGTATAAAACTTTTCATAATGATAGTATTTGTATTGAGTATTATTTTGAAATCAGTTTGTTTAATTGAAGCCATTCTCTTTTCAACATGGCAAACTGAAATTCACTACCCCATTTCCCTTTAAAAAATATATTCTCAATAAAATGCCCTTCTTGCTTGAATCCGATACTGTTTAACAGTTTTATTGAAGCAATATTTTTTGCATCTACAATTTCAACAACTCGGTGTATGTTTTTTGTTTCAAATAAAAAATTCAAAATTCCATTCAAAACTTCTTTTGCAAAACCTTTTCTTTGTTCAGATGGGGAAATAGTTATTCCAATTTCTGCAATTCTTGTGTCGTTTTGTTGTAATTTGATAGCACAGTCGCCAATTAGTTTTCCTTTTTCTTTGCTTTCAATTCCATATTGTACCCATTCTCCAGCATTTCCAAAATATTTCGTGGAATTTTTTTTAATAAAATCTTCGCACTGCTCAATAGTCATAATATCAAAACCTTGAAATTTTGTTACATCTGCATCAGAACGATAAGAGTGAAAATCTGATAAGTCCAACAATGTCAAATGTCTAATAAAAAGTCGTGTTGTTTGAATTTTCAATATTTCCATAATCAAATGTAAGTATTGGTTTTATGGGATGATAGTTTGGCTTGGCTTTTTGTTTTAATGTTTGTTTATATTACACTAACTAAATACTTTATTCGTACAATAAATAACTGTTTATTTCTTTTTTCCATTCGGGAATATGTGTTTCTTGTTCTATTCTTTTTAAAAATAATTGCATGGGTAAATCAAATATTTCTTCACTTGATGGAATGCCCAGCAATTTGTCTAAATGCCTTTCTCCTGTAGGGTTTACAATAGTAGGATAGTTGCTCCATGTAAAATAGTGTGTATGCAAATCTTTTACAACTTTCATAAAAAGCAGTGCTGTAAAGACTGCTTGATAGCTTGTAAAATCTTGTATATAAAACTTTACGCCATTGCATAATTCATTTTTATATTTACCAAAAGTTGGTGTAAACTGAATTGGTTTAAGCACTACTGCATCTTGCATTGTATTAAACACAGTGCAAATTTTATTGTGTTGCAAATATGCTGCTCCAGCTATTTCAAAAGGCGTGTTAGCGCCTCTACCTTCACTTACATTAGTTGCTTCTAATAATCCTAATCCTGTATATAGCAATGCAGCATTGAAATGTTGAATAGCAGGAGAGGTTGGTATAAAATCAATATGCCAATCATTGTGAAACATATTTCTCTGCCAATGTTTAGTATGTATCACTTCAATATTTGCATGAAGATTTTTAGTACTGTTAAAATACAAAGCCAACTCACCCAAAGTACAACTATGACGCAAAGGAATATTCCAACGACCAATGAATGATGAGCAAAATGTTTCATTTAACATAGCACCTTCTGCCAATGACAAATTTCCTGATATTGGATTTGGTCTGTCTAAAATAATGAATGGTGTATGATAGTTTGCACAGGCTTCTAACACATAAGTCATTGTCCATAAATAAGTATAATACCTGCAACCAATATCAGGAATGTCAAATAAAACAATGTCCACATCTTTCAAATCTTCTTCAGAAGGTTGTAGTTTTTTATTGTATAAACTTATGATAGGTAAATTGGTTAGTGCATCTATTGTATTGTTGATAGCAGTTCCATCTGCTCCTTGTATATCTAAGCCATGTTCAGGAGAAAATAATTTTATAATATTAAACCCATTTTGCAATAAAATTTTTCTGGAAGAAATTAATTGATTATTGGTAGCTGCATGATTGGTAACAAAAGCTATTTTTTGTTTTTTCCATGCTGGATTTTGAAGCACCAAATTATCAATACCAAATAAAAGCATATTTTTAAAAAGTTATTGGCTAAAATAAAGCTATTTATTTGTTTGAATAATATCTTTATACTGATTTAATTAATAGCTTAAAAAATGTATAATATGAAATATAGTAATATACTGTTCAAAACTTTTTTAGTTAGTAGCTTATTTTTTTTGAGTATTGGTTGTGTTAGTACCAAAAATACTATGGAGCATTTTGAAAAAATTATTTTTCATTCAACTACATGTTATGGTTCTTGCCCAAGTTTATCTCTTGAAGTACATGCAGACAGAAGCACAAAATTGCAAAGACAGTTTTATGCATTTGGAGGAAAAGAAATAGCTGCTAATTCAGGCACTTTTCAAGGAAGCATGAATAAACAAAGTTTTAAACTATTGATGAAAACTTTGAAAAATAGCCAATACGAAAAATTAGCTTTTCCAAATATTGATTGTTGTGATGCACCAGTAATAACTATTATTATTTATGCAAATGGTAAAAGAACTTATTTAAAATCTATGATGCCACTACAAGAAGCAACTGAATTAATTCAGTTTTTAACTGAACTTACAAAAGATATTAATTTGCCAACAACTACCGAAAAGTTTGAAATAGAACAATAGTTTTTGATATTAATTTTACTTTAAAATTGTCCATTGTATTACTTGTTATTCATATTTTATCTTGCTTTATTCAGCTTTTTTATTACAAGCATAAAATTCTTTGCACAGTCAGGTATTAGCAAAAAAATGCTTGTGCTGCTTTTTATGCTAAAAGTAGTTGCAGGACTTGGTTATGCTATGTTTTATAATTTACCATCTTATCATGCAGATAGTGATAGCTTTAGGTATTTTCATTACAGTATTGAAGAAACTGATATGCTGCTCAAAAGCCCTTTATTGTTTTTGAAAGATTTATTTTCTTATGGTTATAATGATATTGGAAATGTTTTTATTGGCAATAATTCTTATTGGAATGATTTAAAGAGCAATATTGTTATAAAACTACTTGCAGTATGCAATGTATTTTCTTTTAAAAATTATTATATCAATATTATATTTTTCAATTTCTTTTTCTTCTTTGGATTAATAGGTTTTTTCAGGGTAATGAACAATATATTTCTCCATAAAGGTTTATGGTTATTGATTCCTATTTTTTGTATTCCTTCTTTTTTGTTTTGGAGTAGTGGTATTCATAGAGATGGGTTAATTTTTTCTGCTACAGGATTAATCATTTATTTTTTCTACAACTCTATGAATGATAAGTTTACTGTAAGAAATACTTTATTTATTGTAGCACTATTATTATTGCTTTTTGCTGTAAGAAATTATGTTTGTTTGGCTTTAATTATGTCATTAACTGCTTGGTTTGTTTCTACTAAAACTAATAGAGCCTTAGCTTCATTTATAACAATGTATGTGTTAGCTATCATTGTTTTCTTTTTATCTGGAAACTTTCATTCTTCTTTTAATTTACTTGCATACATTGCTAATAAACAACATGAATTTGTACAACTAAGTGGAGGCAGTGAAATAACATTACCACTATTACAACCTACTATATCAGGTTTTGTATCTTATTTGCCTGCTGCATTAGATATGGCTTTATTAAGACCACATATTACTGAATTGAAAAATCTAAGTTATCTACCTGCTGTTGCAGAAACAATATTGCTTTTTGCATTGCTTATTTTATTTTTTATTTATAGAGATAAGAAACAGTCAATACATCCTGCTGTTTTGGCTTGTATTTTTCTTGGTTTTTCATTGCTTTTAATAGCTGGTTATACAGTTACATTTTCTGGTGCTATTGTACGATATAGAAGTTTTGTTTTGCCACTTATTATTACTCCATTAGTAGGTATGCTACGTTTTAAAAGCCTACAAATGGTTAAAAAATAAAACACATTATATTTATTTATATGTACATTTATTTTTTATAATTATTCAATATTTTGCCATTTTGTAGAAATATTTTTGGATTTTTCTGATATTTTGTCCAATATTTGCACTCATAAACACTTATTTTATGTCTTTTAGATTTTCTGTTATCAATTCTTTATTAAAAAGAGAAGTAATAAAACCAATAGAATCGCCAAGAACAACAGCCATTTTTGGCGAAAATGTATTTACCTTGCATACTGCCAGAAAATACTTGAGTGATGAAACATATAAAAGCCTTTGTGCCAGCATAAAAACAGGTAAAAAAATAGACCGTTTTGCTGCCAATCAAATAGCTAATGGCTTAAAAGCATGGGCAGAAAGTAAAGGAGTTACCCATTTTACACATTGGTTTCAACCATTAACAGGAGCAACAGCCGAAAAACATGATTCTTTTTTTACATTAAAAAGTGATGGCACACCTATAGAAGAATTTGATGGTGCTACTTTGGTACAACAAGAGCCAGATGCTTCATCATTTCCTAATGGAGGTTTAAGAACAACTTTTGAAGCAAGAGGTTATACAGCTTGGGACCCTTCATCTCCTGCTTTTATAATGGAAATTGGCGAAAGCAATACTTTGTGTATTCCTACTATTTTTATTTCTTATACAGGCGAATCTTTAGATTATAAAGCACCCTTATTAAAAGCGTTGGAAGAATTGAATAAAAGTGCAGTAGATGTGTGTCATTATTTTGATAAAAATATTTCTAAAGTAACAGCAACATTGGGTTGGGAACAAGAATATTTTATTATAGATGAAGCATTAGCCAATGCAAGACCAGATATTGTACAATGTGGTAGAACTGTTTTTGGTGCATCGCCAGCAAAAGGACAACAATTAGAAGACCATTACTTTGGTTCTATACATGAAAGAGTATTTGCTTTTATGAAAGACTTTGAAACAGAAGCCTATAAATTAGGTATTCCTTTAAGAACAAGGCATAATGAAGTAGCACCAGGGCAATTTGAATGTGCTCCTATTTATGAAGAAGTAAGTATAGCTGTTGACCATAATACTTTATTAATGGATGTAATGGAAAGAGTTTCTTATAGGCATAATTTGTGTGTGTTACTGCATGAAAAACCCTTTGCTGGTATTAATGGTAGTGGTAAACATAATAATTGGAGCATGAGTACAGATACTGGAATAAATTTATTAGCACCAGGAAAAACGCCCAAAACCAATTTAATGTTCCTTACATTTTTTATTAATGCTATTAAAGCTGTACATGATTATGCCGATTTATTAAGAGCTGCTATTGCTAATGCAGGTAATGAACATCGTTTAGGAGCAAGCGAAGCACCACCAGCTATTATTTCAATATTTGCTGGTGAATATTTATCAAAAGTATTAGATGAAATAGAAGCAAGAATTGGCGATAAATTTGATGAACAAGATGAAGCCATTTTAAAATTAGATATCCATAAAAGTATTCCTGAATTATTTATAGACAATACAGATAGAAACAGAACTTCTCCTTTTGCATTTACTGGAAATAAATTTGAGTTTAGAGCAGTTGGTGCAAGTGCTAATTGTGCCAATGCTATGACTGTTATTAATACCATTATGGCAGAAACTTTAAAAACATTTAAGAAAGATATAGATACATTAATAGATAAAGGAGAGAAAAAAGAAATTGCTATTATGCAAACATTGCAGAAATATGTTTCTGAAAGTAAAAAAATATTGTTTGATGGAGATGGTTATAGTGAAGCATGGCATCATGAAGCAGAAAGAAGAGGTTTAACCAATGTGCCTTCTGTGCCTTTGGCTTTAGATGCAATGGTTACAGATAAAGTAAAAAAATTATTTACCAGCAATAATGTATTTACTCATTCAGAATTAGAAGCAAGACATGAGATAGAATTAGAAAAGTATATTAAAAAAATTCAGATAGAAGCAAGGGTAATGGGAGATTTGGCATTAAACCATATTATACCTGCAGCTATTAATTATCAAAATAAATTATTGCAAAATATTAATGGATTAAAAACTGTGGGATTACCTGAATCTGAATATGCAGGACAATTAGCTATACTAAAAGATGTTAGCAAACACATTCAGCAGATTTATGAAAAAACAAAAGCATTGGTAGAAGCAAGAAAAGTAGTGAATAAAATAGAAGATACCAGAACCAAAGCCATAGCATATAGTAGTCAAGTAAAAGAAACTTTCTTTAAAGATTTACGTTATCATGTAGATAAATTAGAACGTTTGGTAAATGATGAAGACTGGACTTTGCCAAAATATAGAGAGCTATTATTTTTAAAATAAATTATTTATATACAAACTGTAGTTCTAAAATATAATTGCTTTTACTTTTTTCTTTTAAAACAAGGTTTAGTGTTTTAGGATTGGGTTTTTCTATATCATCAAATTTTAAAAACACTACTTCTCTGATATTGTTTTTTATTTGAGGTAAAAAATAAACATAGTAATCGCTTAAACTAACCCTAATGTTGGTTAATGCAACTTCAAATTCTTTTTTGGCATCAGGATAATCTTTACATCCTTCTTTGGTGTAAAGAATCATTGATGTATCTTTTGTTTTATAAGCTCCTTTACATATAAATGGAGGAATTTCTCCCAAACATTCATTGGTAAATTTTCCTCTTTGAAATGTTCGCATCTGTGCTTTTAATGCACTGGCAAACATAAAACTACTGATAGGCTCATTGTGTGCAAGTTTGTAATAGAAAGGTGGTTTGCCTCCTTTTACTTTTAGTATAACAGTAAGTGTACTGTCTATATCAGTTTTTTGTTTGTATAATTCAACAAAAATATTGAATAAAAAAAAGCCACTATTTTGTGTAAAGGCAATTTTTGTTTGTCTTAGCCAAGGGGTATTATCATTGCCTTCTACACTTTTAAACAAAACATTTCCGCCCAATGATTCAGCTATTTGATTACTAAGGTTTACATAGACTCCTTCTGCAATTTCCATGTTTGTATAACTACCATAATAGTAAGCTGCTATGGGTACTGAGTCTATAATTATTCTACCCAATACAGCACCCTTTAGTTTTATTTTATTGTAATAAGAGGTATAATCTGTAAAAACAGAATCTTTGCCTGTAGAGGGTTTTTCTGTTATATTTTTAAAAAGAGTAGGGGCATTATTTAATAATTGTACAAAACTTTTGGCAAAAGTATTTTTCTTTTGTTTGGGACTTCTAATATAAAAATCTTGTGCATTGCATATACAAATACCAAAGCAGAATATACATGCAATAACAATTCTTAGCATAAAATATTGAAGTGGGTTGTTAAATAAATTGTTTGACCTAATACTATAACGAAAATAATTATATTATGGTATAAATGCAAGAAATTAAACTAAATAAAGGGCAGTTTGTATTTTATGTAGCCATTGCTTTCAAAAAATCAGTTACTAAGTAAGTAATAAGTTTGCCAGTCAATATATCGGTTCTTCCATCATTTAATTGAGTAGCTCCTTCACAAATATGTAAATAGGCTGGTTTACTTTGTATAGCTGCATTATGAATATATTGTCTTGCATGATTGGCTGTAATGCCAATAGGAGAGGCTGCACTGCTTAAAGCATATTCAATACTATCAATATCTAATTCAATGCCTGTTAGTGTATCTTCTGTAAAATCTGTTGCATGAAAAATAGATTGTAAAAAATTTTTCTTTTCATGTATAAAAATGTCTTCGTAAGTAATGCAATCTGTAAATGGATTATTGACTAAATCTAACCAAACATTTTGTTGAATATAATTTTCGTGTAAGCCTATAATACAATATTTTTCTAAATAGCCATCTTCATCAGCATACTTAAAACCATTGCCACTATGTCTTCCTTCTATTGGTCTAAAATCTGCATGTGCATCTAAGTTGATAGCATTAATTTGTGCTAAAGGAATAACCCCTGCTTTGTACCAACCTTTTGCAGCACCTTTAATACATGGATAAGCATTGTTATGACCCCCACCAATAGCAATAGGCATTTTTTTATTTTGTGTTATAAGGTGCATTAATTGTTCTACTTGTGTATCTATTGTATTGACAGCATATCTGTAAGCTGTTACTTTTTCATCATCATTTCCTGCATTTGCTTCTATTACAGACGATAGTGAAGTAAAATCAAAATGTCCTAATAATAAAATATCTGCACCATCTAAAAAATCATTGCTCTGAATATTTAAAAATGATTGTAAAAAAGGATGCCAAACACTATCTGTTCCTCCAGTGCCATAATTTGCTTTTACACCAATATCTTCAGGAATACCAAACAATACATATTTTACAGATGGTTGTTGTAATGCTTCTTCTAAGTTTGAACCAGGAGCTATACAACGAATACGTTCTCCAAGTTTGGTTTCAAATTTTCTGATACGAGTAAGTGATAAAATATCTTGTTTGCTATAATAGTTAAAGTATTTCATGCGGTAATTAATTTGAATTATTTTTTTATTGTGCCTAAAGTTAGCTTCTTTTTAGTTCAAAATGAATACTTACTGAACCTTGCATTTTTACCATAGGTGGATATATTTTTTTTATACTGATAGAAACAACATCTACCAATGAAAAATTTTGCAAAATAAGTTTACAAATATCTTGAGCCACTGTTTCTAAAAGGGGTGTAGCTTGTTTCATTCTTTGCTCTACCAAAGCATATACAGCAGCATAATTAGTACATTGCTGAATGTTGGTAATAGTTTCTGCTACTGTATGTTGTAAAAGTGTAATATTTACTTCAAATTCATTACCCAAAATTTTTTCTTCTTCGTATAAACCATGATACGAATGGAACAATAAGTTATGTAATTGAATTGTAAGCAATGAAATATATTAGTATTAGTTAAAAAATTATTCTTCTATACCAGCTAAATATCTTTCTGCATCTAAAGCAGCCATACAACCACTTCCTGCTGCTGTTACAGCTTGTCTATATATTTTATCTTGCACATCGCCTGCTGCAAAAACGCCTTTTATATTTGTTTTTGATGTTCCTGGAATGGTTTTTATATAACCTGCATCATCCATATCAATCCAGCCTTTAAAAATATCGCTATTGGGTTGATGACCTATGGCAACAAAAAAACCACTGATAGGAATGTTAGTTTTTTCGCCTGTTTTTGTGTTTACAATTCTTACAGCTTCTGTTTTATTTTCTCCTAAAATTTCATCTGTTTCACTGTTCCAATAAATCTTAATATTGGGTGTAGCTAAAACTCTTTCTTGCATTATTTTACTGGCTCTCATTGCATCTCTTCTAATTATCATGTGTACAGTGCTGCACAGTTTGCTTAAATAAATAGCTTCTTCTGCTGCTGTATCTCCTGCACCTACAATAGCTACTTCTTTTCCTTTAAAGAAAAAACCATCACAAACAGCACATGCACTAACTCCCATACCATTTAATCTTTGTTCACTTGGAATACCCAACCATTTGGCAGATGCACCTGTACAAATAATAACAGCATTGGTTTCAATCCATTTTTCTTCGTCTATTTGTATCTTATATGGTTGTTTAGAAAAATCTGTTTTTGTTGCAATTCCATAACGAATATCTGCACCCATGCGTGTTGCTTGTTTTTCAAAATCTACCATCATTTCTGGACCTTGTACACCATTTGCATAGCCAGGATAATTTTCTACTTCTGTTGTTATTGTTAATTGTCCACCAGGTTGTACACCTTGATATAAAACAGGTTTCAAACCTGCCCGTGCTGTATAAATAGCTGCTGTATAACCAGCAGGACCACTTCCTATAATAAGTACATCTACTTTTTCTGTTGCTTCGTTCATAATAATTTATTTTAATCTTGTATGCAGCAAAAGTATTATTAGTTTTCGTTAAATAAAGTATGATTTTTCACATAAAATACTAAGGTTTGGGGATAATAGAAAAACCTTACAATAGAGGGCATTTTAATTGTTGATTTTCCATCTATCAAATTTTAGTTTTCTATTTACGAAAAACATAGTATATTGCCTACGAATAAAATCGTAAAAATGACGAGTATAAAAAAAATAAAGCCTACAGAAAGTGAATTAGAAATTTTAAGAGTGTTGTGGGATAAAGGTTCTGCCACAGTTCGTGATGTACATGAAGTATTGAGTTTACATAAAGATAGTGGTTATACTACTACTTTAAAATTGATGCAAATAATGTTTGAAAAAGGATTGGTAAAAAGAAATGATAGCAGCAAAACACATATTTATACAGCCAATGTAAGTAAAGAAAGTACGCAAAACCAATTTGTCAATAAAATGATAGATACACTTTTTAGTGGCTCATCTACACAATTAGTTATGCAGGCTTTGGGCAATAGTAAACCTAATAAAGAAGAAATTGAAGAAATACAACAACTACTTAATCAGTTGAAAAAAAGATAAGAACAATGAATGTTTTAGCAAATTCTGTTTTATTACAATCATTGGGCTATGCTATTATTCATAGCTTATGGCAAATGGCATTGCTTTGGACTGCTTATAAAGTTATTACTACTACTATTAATTTATCTTCTAAAACAAAATATATATTAGCTACTACTATACAAATTGCTGGTTTTTTGTGGTTTGTACTTACTTGCTCTTTTTATTATGTACAATATATTAATGAAAATGAGCAAGCAAATTTTCCTTTTTCAGCTGCAAGAAATGTAGTAGTGGTTTCTTACGAAGCAAATAATTTTCGGTCTTTGTTATTGAATATTATGTTACAGGCAGAACAGTTATTACCTTATTTATCTGTTGCTTATTTGCTTGTATTAACTATGCTTTTTATACAATGGAATAAACATTATACAACAGCTCAAACACTTAAAAATACAGGGCTTCATAAAATTAATGTTCAATGGAAATTATTTGTAAAAGAAACTTCTGCATTGCTGGGTATTAAAAAAGAAGTAAAAATATTTTTGAGTGAAAAAGTTACTACTCCGCTAACTATTGGTTTTCTAAAGCCAATTATTTTAGTTCCATTAGCAAGTATTAATCATTTAAGTGTAACACAAATGGAAGCTGTATTGCTACATGAATTGGCTCATATTAAAAGAATGGATTACTTACTGCATCTTTTTCTTTCAGTAATTGAGATTGTTTTATTTTTTAATCCATTTACCAAAGCTATTAATACACATATTCAAAGGGAAAGAGAAAATAGTTGTGATGATTGGGTATTGCAGTTTCAATACAATCCTACTGTATATGCAGAGGCATTGCTAAAAGTAGCAGTACTTAATGCTACATCTTTTCCTTCTTTTGCTATGACTGCTGTAAAAAGTAAGAATAGCTTACTTCATAGAGTAAGAAGAATGACTGAAGAAAAAAATATTTTATCGTTCAATTATAAAAAACACTTGATAGCTTTGGTGTTTATTTTATTTGCTGTTATCAGTATTACATGGCTTTTGCCTAAGCATAATTTGTTTAACAATACTCAACAAAAAAGTTTATACACTACAGATTCATCTTTAAACAGCAAAGAAGATGTGTATATTTATATGAAACCAATGACAGCAAAAATTAGTAATCCTTTGTTTAATCCGTTATTCTTTTTCAAAAATCCATTGCAAGAAGAAATTAATAGAAACATTGTTATTACTGAACAAAAAACATCTGCTGTAAAAAATACACCATTATCAAAATCAGTTGCAGAAACTGCTTCTATTATTCAAGTAACACAAGCAGATGTTTTTAAAGTAGTAGAAGGTGTACTATTGAACAATAATGATACTACTCAACATACTACAGAAAGTACAGCTAAAATAGATAATATATTCTGGCTTCAAGGAAAGAGATTTTCATTAGATAGTTCAATCCATTTTTGGAGCAATAAATTAAATCAATACAATCAATTATTGAATAACACATTTATTGCACTATCAAAAGAAGCACCAAAAAATGAAATACCACAGGTTTTTGATAAAGCAATATTTTTCAAAGAAAAATCTGATTCTTTACAAAAGATTGTAAAACAAAACAGAAAAAAAGTTATACAATTTCAAAGTACAGAAGCAGCAGATGAAGAAAATGTATTGGCATTTCCTGTTCATTATGCTATGAATTTTTTAAGAGATACTACCAATATGAACACATCAGTAAGTTATGAAAGTGATGTGATGATATTGACTATAAAAAGAAAAAAGAGTGAGTCTGATTGCCAAGAAAATTCAGCACAAGAAGAAACGCCCAAAAGGTATGATATAGTTATATCTAACCTAGGTGAGCCAGATAAAAGATTGATAATTGAAATATGGTAAATGAATATAGAAATAATAAAGCCACCTAAAAGGTGGCTTTATTACAATGGGTTACTTGAAATATAATTAGTATTCATCTTCATTAAACATAAAATCATCCTGACTTGGATAATCTGGCCAAATATCTTCAATACTCTCATACACTTCAGTACCTTCATCATCTAATTCTTGCAAGTTTTCTACAACTTCTATAGGAGCACCACTACGAATACTATAATCTATTAGCTCATCTTTTGTAGCTGGCCAAGGAGCTTCTTCTAAGTAGCTTGCTAACTCTAAAGTCCAAAACATAGGTTCAATTTTTTGCAAAAGTAATTGTATAAACGAAACTACCAAATCATAGTTTTAATGAGGGCAATTTTATATTTTTATGCCTATATCTGCCTGAATATTATGATTTTGTTATGAATATACTAAAGCCAATCAGTATTTTATTGTATCATTGTTTTAATTTTCAAAGGCATAACTTTATTAAATGTTAGAAGCTAAAAATATAACTAAGCAATACGGAAATCTGCCAATTTTAAAAGGCGTTAACCTTACTATTCAACATGGTGAAATTGTTAGTATTTTAGGTAGTAGTGGGGCAGGAAAAAGTACATTATTGCATATTTTAGGAACATTAGATACTGCCGATTCCGGAGAAATTTTTTTAAACAAAACACCTTTACATACACTAAAAGGAAAGAAACTTTCAACATTTAGAAATAAACAAATAGGTTTTATTTTTCAGTTTCATCATTTATTACCCGAATTTACTGCTTTAGAAAATGTGTGTATTCCTGCATGGATAGCTAAAAGAAAAACGAATGAAGTACAACAAGAAGCTAAACGCTTATTAGATATTTTTGGCTTGAGTAATAGAATAGATAATAAACCAAATCAATTAAGTGGGGGAGAACAACAACGTGTAGCAGTAGCCAGAGCATTAATTAATAAACCTTCTATTGTTTTTGCAGATGAACCTACAGGAAATTTAGATAGCACCAATGCTAAAGAAATGCATGCATTATTTACACAACTTAGAGATGAGTTTAATCAAACTTTTTTAATAGTAACACACAATGAAGAACTTGCTACTTTAAGTAATAGAGTTTTGCACATGAAAGATGGAATGATAGTATAGATTACTACAGTAATGATATTTTTTTACTTAGCTCATTATCTATTTTCTTAAATAAATGATAGGGTTTATATACACGCCAATCATCTATTTGCATAAGTTCTATATAATAGTTTAGTTTCTTTTTTCTAAAATCATATTGTGTAGCTTCTGGCATATTTAAAGAAATAATCCATCCATTATTTTCATTAATTTGTTCAAACCATTCTTCATAATATTCTTTATCGCTGCTATGAAAGTTGAGTACATTTTCTGTTATAAGAATAAATTTACTGATTTGCTGTTCCATTAATTTATCTACTACTTCACGCTTAAACTCCATGATGTCATTTTCTATAGCATCATTCCATTCTCCTATCATTTCTATAATAACAAAATTTAATTCATAATCGGCATAAATAATTTTGGCATATAAAGTTCTACTACCAAAATCATCCCATTGTGGGTGAATGTAATAATTATATACTGTTTGACTAAACTCAAATTCACTATAACTACGACCATAGAATGGGCTTTTTTTATCTTCTTCAGATATATAAATATGTCTCCAGTTGTAATATGGTTCTATATTGTGCATAGCAAATGAATAGTCATTAAATAATGAAAGTACAATAGTAAATATAAAAAATAAAATATGAAGGGGGGATTTGGTGATTAGGGAATTGGGTAATTGAGGAATTAGGTAATTGGGGAATTGGTGATTAGGTAATTAAAGAATTGGTAGTTAGCTATGAACCATGAACCACTAATCATTAACCATTAATCATTAATTTTTACTAATATCTGTATGGTTATTTTTTTTAATTCTTCCAGCACCTTTATAACGATTTCTCCAATAAGTTTCATTCAAATCACTAATCATTACTCCATTACTGGTAGAAGCATGTACAAATTTGTTATTCAGAATATAAAAACCTACATGAGATACTCTTTTTCTTTTACCTCCACTATGAAAGAAAACCAAATCTCCTTCTTCTAAATCATCAGTGGCTATTTTTTTAGAAGCATTATATTGTTCTTGTGAAGTTCTTGGTAATTCAGCACCATACACATCTATAGCTATTGTTTGTGTAAATGCAGAGCAATCAATACATCTTTCTGTAGTGCCTCCTAAACAATATTTTGTACCCCACCATTTTTCTATATTTTGTAAAAGCGGAATATTGGTTAATTTTTCTACAGTTGCATCTAATATCACTGCATATTTTAATTGTAAATAATCGGCACTTTCAATAGTAGATTTTGATATAGCTTCATTGGGTTTTGTATAAGTTACTGTTTGGGTATTGGCTGTAGAAGTTTGTTCACCCTTATCAACTTTACTTTTCTTAGAAGCAGTATTGGTTGTATTATGCTTTGATGTAACTACACTACCTGGAGATACTTCAATATTTTCAATAAACTTTACTTGTTTATGCTGATTGGCTAATTGCTCTTTAGAAGCAGAAGTAGAAACATCTTTAGAGGCAAGGGTTTGCAAAGACTTACAACTTGTAAGTACAGCAATGGCTGCCAATACCAGTATTACATTTTGTATTTTCATAATCTGATTGATGCAAATTAACCCTTCTTTACCTAAAAGTTAATATATCTGCAAAACTTTTTAACATTCTTTTCAGTCTATACCATTTTGTGGAAAACTGACTTACTCAAACAAGCAATACAAAAACGATATTTGAACTGTTCTAAAAAAATATCTTACAACAACTATCAAGGTCAATTTTTTTGAACATTAATGTTCATCAAAATCTATAAACTGTTAAGAAGGTATTAGAAAAGTACAAAACACTTTTTCCTAAGAATAAAACAGAACAAAAGATTGGATATTTATATATTAAGTAATCAATCTTGTATTAATCAATACTTAAAGATTTTTAATATGCTATTTTCACACCTTCACGTTCACACACAATATTCTTTATTAGATGGAGCAGCATCTATAAAAGGCTTATACCAAAAAGCCATGAGAGATAATATGCCTGCATTGGCAATTACAGACCATGGAAATATGTTTGGTGCTTTTTCTTTTGTAGCAGAAGCATGGGATAAAACAAAAGTAGTAGGCAAAGATGAGTATGGCAATGAAATAAAAGAACCTATTGTAAAACCAATTGTAGGTTGTGAATTTTATGTAGTAAAAAATCGTCATGAAAAATCATTTACAAAAGGAGAGAAGGATGAACGCTATCATCAGGTTTTATTAGCAAAAAATAATACGGGTTATCAAAATTTGCTTCAACTTACTTCTTTGGGTTATATAGAAGGAGTGTATGGTAAATATCCAAGAATTGATAAAGAATTAATACTACAATATCATGAAGGATTAATAGCTACTACTTGTTGTATAGGTGCTTATGTGCCACAAACTATTTTGCACGAAGACGAAGCAACAGCAGAAAAAGAATTTAAGTGGTGGTTAGATATATTTGGAGATGATTATTATATAGAACTTCAACGTCATAATATGCAAGAGCAAATAAAAATAAATGACACTTTATTGAAGTTTGCTAAAAAATATAATGTAAAAGTTATTGCTACCAATGACAGTCATTATGTAGATAAAGAAGATTATAATGCACACGATATTATGCTGTGTATTAATACTGGTGAAAAACAAGCTACACCAGGTTTTGAAGATATTGTTAATGACGATTTGCATGTAAAAAATAAACGATTCAAATTTCCTAACGACCAGTTTTATTTTAAAACAACTCAGGAAATGAAAAATTTGTTTGCTGATATTCCTGAAAGTTTAGATAATACCAATGAAGTGGTAGATAAAGTAGCTATATTAAATTTAGAAAAAGATATTTTACTACCAGCATTTCCCATTCCAAAAGAATTTGAAATACACAATACAGATGAAGTAATAGGAAAAAATATTATAAAACCCAATATCAACAATCAATGGGAATATCTTAAACACCTTACTTATGAAGGAGCTAAAAAAAGATATGGCGAAATAGAAACTTCTACACAAGAACGTATAGACTTTGAATTATTTACTATTAAAACAATGGGCTTTGCTGGATATTTTTTAATTGTAAGTGATTTTATAAAAGAAGGACGAAATATGGGCGTTTTTATTGGACCAGGCAGAGGTAGTGCAGCAGGAAGTGTAGTAGCTTATTGTATTGGCATTACAAATATTGACCCCATAAAATATAATTTATTGTTTGAAAGATTTTTAAATCCTGATAGAAACTCAATGCCAGATATAGATACAGATTTTGACGATGAAGGCAGACAAAAGGTAATAGATTATGTGGTAAAAAAATACACTAAAGCCCAAGTAGCACAAATTGTAACATTTGGTACAATGGCTGCAAAAAGTAGTATTAAAGATGTAGCAAGGGTAATGGATTTGCCATTGCCAGAAAGTATTGCCTTAACAAAATTAGTACCTGATAAACCTGGAACAGAATTAAAACATTGCTTAAATGCCAAACTAACAAACGAAGGTTATATAGTAGTAAAAAAAGATAAAGAAGAAATATTTACACTTGATACAGAAGCTATTGAAAACATTAAAAGGCTTAGAGAAATTTATACATTAACCGATGATGATTTAAGAACAAAAGTTTTGAAAGAAGCTGAAAGACTTGAAGGAAGTGTAAGAAACACTGGTATTCATGCAGCAGGAATTATTATTGCACCAAAAAATTTAACAGAGCTTATTCCTATTGCAACAGCAAAAGATTCTGATTTATGGGTTACACAAATTGAAGGAAGTATTATTGAAAGAGCAGGTGTTATTAAAATGGACTTTTTGGGTTTAAAAACTTTATCTATATTAAAAAAAGCATTAGAATTAATAAAACATAATCATCAGATAGAAATAGATTTAGACAACTTGCCTTTAGATGATGAAAAAACTTTTCAATTATATCAAGCTGGTGCAACCAATGGAACATTTCAATTTGAAAGCCCAGGTATGCAAAAACATTTAAGAGATTTAAAGCCAGATAAATTTGCAGATTTAATAGCCATGAATGCTTTATATCGTCCTGGTCCTATAGCTTACATTCCAAATTACATTGCTCGTAAACATGGTAAAGAACCCATTACTTACGATATACCAGATATGGAAACTTATTTAGCAGAAACGTATGGTATTACTGTGTATCAAGAACAGGTAATGCTATTGAGCCAACAACTTGGAGGCTTTTCAAAAGGCGATGCTGATGTGTTAAGAAAAGCAATGGGTAAAAAACAAAAAAATGTGTTAGATAAAATGAAAGCAAAATTTATTGAAGGAGCTACTAATAAAGGACATCCTAAAGATAAATTAGAAAAAGTTTGGACAGATTGGGAATCTTTTGCTGAATATGCTTTTAATAAATCTCACTCTACTTGTTATGCTTTGGTAGCTTATCAAACAGCTTATTTAAAAGCACATTATCCAAGTGAATACATGAGTGCTGTGCTAAATTATGCAGGTAGTATAGATAAAATTACTTTCTTTATGGAAGAGTGTAGAGATATGGGTATTGTAGTTTTAGGACCAGATATTAATGAAAGCATCAAAGGTTTTTCTCCTAACAAGAAAGGAGAAATTCGTTTTGGTTTAGGTGGCTTAAAAGCTGTAGGAGAAAATGCTATTGAAAATATTATTACTGAAAGAAACTTGCATGGCAATTATACCAACATTTTTGATTTTATTTCAAGAATAAACCAAAAATCTGTCAATAAAAAATCTTTGGAAAGCCTTATATATAGTGGAGCTTTTGATAGTTTTACAGATTTGCACAGAGCCCAATTTTTTCATATTCCTGATGGAGATAAAACAAATGGTCTTGAAAAAATTATCAACTATGCACAAATTAAAGCAGCTTCAAACGAAAAAAATACCAACACCTTATTTGGCGATTTAGCTGAAATAGCAGAAATACCTTTACCAAAAATTCCAGCTTGTGAGCAATGGTCATTAATAGAAAAATTAGACCATGAAAAAGATGTAACAGGTATTTTTATTAGTGGACATCCTTTAGATAATTTTAAATTTGAATTAAATAACTATAAAATTCTTGCTCTCAAAAATTTTAATGAAATAAAAGAAAGCAACACTTTGCTTCAATCCAATCTTAACAGAAATATTCGTATTGCAGGATTGGTAACAGATGCACAGCACAGGCTTTCAAAAAATGGAAAAAGTTATGGCAAATTAACCATAGAAGATTATAGTAGTAAAACTGAGTTTTTCTTATGGTCGGATAATTATGTAAAATTTCAAAATTATTTAGAAAAAGGAAAAACAGTTTTAATTAATGGTGCTTTTAAAGTTGGTTGGAAAGAAAATAAAATTGAATTTAGTATAGATAATATTATTTTATTAGAAACAACCAAACAAATGCTTACACAAACTATTCATTTAACCATACATCCTGAATTGCTTACTCAAGATATGATTAACTTTTTAGCAAAAAATATAAAAAAGCATCGTGGCGATAATGCTATCAATTTCAGAATATATGAGCCATATCAAAAAATTGAAATTCTACTTTACAACAAAGAAAAAAATTTTGGTATTAATGATGATATGGTACATTTTCTTATGAGCCATCCAAACATAGATGTTCGTATTGATGTAAAAAATAATTAGACAAGACAGGAAAATGTTATTTGAATTTATAGATGTAGCTTATTCTTTTTCTATCATTTTATTACTGATAGCAATATTGCTTGTAAAAAAACCTTACAAGCAATACATCAATAATTGTATTGCAGTAAGCAATCAAATGCTTATTTTTTATAGCTGGTATTTACTATTTCAGTTGTATAAACTTATTCAATATATACTTTCTTTAAACTTGCAAATACCTGAAGAAGCAAAAGAAAAACCTATAGATATTTCTTGGTTTCATATAAAATTTTTGCTGCTTATTTTATTGCCATATTTATTTCTACACAAAAAAATAGCTGATAGCAAAGTGTTGGCTATTATTATACTAATACTTTTGCAATGGGATGTTGCTGTAGCCTTGTATCAATATTTTATTATGGCAAAAAATATTTCAGGTGTTTTATTCTATATGCCATATTTAGCTATGTTTAAAATATTAAGTTATATATCATTATTCATTGCTCTTTATGCTTTACTTTGGCTTTTGAAAAGATTACCCAATCAACAAGTAAAATAATTTATGTACGCACCATTAATAGTTGTTTATAAATATCTTCAATATATGCTAAAAGCCAATAATGGCAAAGGTCATGGCACTCATTCACCTTTTTTATATGATTTTATTACCCATGTATTGAATGATAAAAAACAATATGACACTTATCAAAAAATAGAACCTTTACGCAAACAACTTTTAACCAACAACAATATCATAAACATTGAAGATTTTGGTGCAGGCTCTAAAACAGGATTAACCAAGCAAAGAAGAATAAAAGACATTGCTGCAACCTCTTTAAAATCTACCAAATTTGCACAACTACTTTTTAGAATAGTGCATTATTATCAGCCACAAACTATTGTAGAATTAGGCACATCATTAGGTATTACTACAGCTTATTTAGCATCTGCAAAACCAAATACTACTATAATTTCTATGGAGGGTTCATCTGAAATACTAACAGTTGCCAAAGAAAATTTTAATGCTTTATCTCTACAAAATATTCAGCTTGTGCAAGGAAATTTTGATGAAACATTGCAGCCTGCTATTCAGCCTTTATCTCAAATTGACTTTGCTTTTTTAGATGGTAATCATCGTTATCTACCTACTGTAAATTATTTCAATGCCATTCTTCCAAAACTGACTAATCAAAGTATTGTTATATTAGACGATATTCATTGGAGCAAAGAAATGGAACAGGCTTGGAACGATATTAAACAGCATCCATCTGTAACATTAAGTATTGATTTATTTACAATAGGTATCTTATTATTTAAAGATGAATTTAAAGCAAAACAACATTTTGCTATTAGGTTCTAAAAAATATTTATTAAGATTATAGCTATTTTAATTAATAAAAGCAATAATTTCACGCCATAACAAAATACAATGATTGCAGCAATTTTAAAAGAGCCAAATAATGAAAACAGGGTTTCTCTTTTACCAGAGCAAGTGCAAGCCCTGATTAAAAAAAATGTTCAAGTAGTAGTAGAAGAAGATGCAGGAAAAAATGCAAGTGCATGGAACAATGCTTATACAGATGCAGGAGCAACTATTGTAAGCAGACAAAAAGCATTAGAAAGTGATTTGATACTCAGTATTCATCCTTTAACTGATAATGATATTACCCATGTAAAAGCTAATGCTGTACTATTAGGTGTTTATCAGCCATTATTTTGTAAAGATATTATGCAGTCTTGGGCATCAAAAAATCTTAACTGTTTTAGTATAGATATGATTCCAAGAACTACCAGAGCTCAAAGTATGGATGTATTAAGTAGCCAAGCAAATATTGCAGGTTATCGTGCAGTATTATTAGCTGCTACATTGTTACCTCATTATTTTCCTATGTTTATGACAGCAGCAGGTAGTATAGCTCCTGCAAAGGTTTTAATATTAGGTGCTGGTGTAGCAGGTTTACAAGCCATAGCCACAGCAAGACGTTTAGGAGCAGTAGTAGAAGTATTTGATACACGCCCTGCTGTAAAAGAAGAAGTACAAAGTCTTGGAGCAAAATTTATAGAAGTAGAAGGTGCAGCAGATGCAAGCAAAGCTGGTGGTTATGCTGTAGAACAAACAGAAGAATACAAACAAAAACAACAACAAAAAATTGCCGCATCAGTAGCAAAGAGCAATGTAATTATTACTACTGCTCAAATACCAGGGAGGCAAGCACCCATTCTTATAACACAAGAAATGTTGCATAGCATGAAAACAGGAAGTGTTATTATAGACCTTGCAGCAGCCACAGGAGGCAATACTCCTTTAACAAAAAATAATGAACACATAACTACTGATAATGGAGTGTTGATAGTGGGTAATAGTAATTTACAAAGTGGTATGCCAAGTGATGCAAGTAAATTATATGGAAAAAATATTATGAACTTTCTACAATTAATTATTACCAATGAAGGAGCTATTAACCTAAACTTTGAAGATGAATTAGTAAAAGGAACTTGTATAACAAATAATGGAAAAATTGTTCATGAAAGAGTTATTGGATAATTAGTATTGTCAATTTTAAAAATAGTTATTATGCAAAATATATTAAATTTCATAACAGAACATCAGCAAATTTTATACATAGTAATTCTAATGATTTTTTTAGGAATAGAAATTATTGGAAAAGTTCCCAGTGTATTGCATACACCATTAATGAGTGGCGCAAATGCTATACATGGAGTAGTAATTATTGGTGCAATAATAGTAATGGGCAAAGCAGAAAGTGATAATTACCTTGCACTTATTTTAGGCTTTTTGGCTGTTATACTTGGTACACTAAATGTAGTAGGTGGTTTTGTGGTAACTGATAGAATGTTGGAAATGTTTAAGAAAAAAACTAAAGGCTAAAAAAAGAAAAACTAAACTACTCAACTGATGGAAAATAAGTATGTAGATTTAGAACAACGAACGGAAAGGTTTTCTTTGGCAATAAGAGATTTTTGTGTTAAGATAAAAAAAGATACTATCAATCTTGAATATATTAAACAGGTAGTTAGGTCAGCAGGTTCAGTTGGGGCAAATTATATTGAAGCAAATGATGGTTTAGGGAATAAGGATAAAAAGATGAAGATTAGAATAAGTAAAAAAGAAGCAAAAGAGTCTGCGTATTGGTTAAGGCATGTATTAGTTTATGAAAAAGTTGATTTAGAAAAAATAAAATTAGAATTAATATCAGAAGCTCAGCAATTAGTGTTAATATTTGCTGCAATACTTAGAAAATTAGATGATTAAAATACCCGAGTTTTACACTTTAGTTTTTATACTTTAAATATTAGTTTTTAATGAAAAATTTTAGTTTTTATACTTTAAGTATTAGTTTTTAATGGAAAATATTAGTTTTTATACTTTAAGTATTAGTTTTTATACTTTAAGTATTAGTTTTTAATGGAAAATATTAGTTTTTAATGGAAAATATTAGTTTTTATACTTTAAGTATTAGTTTTTATACTTTAAATATTAGTTTTTAATGGAAAATATTCTTACAATCTGTTACCTCATTGGTTCGGTAACTTTCATTTTAGGGTTAAAAATGTTATCCCATCCTGCAAGTGCCAGAAAAGGAAATCTTATAGCAGCAGCAGGTATGACTATTGCTATTTTAGGTACTATCTTTTTGTATGAAGACAAAGAAGAAGGTAAAAAATTAGGAAACTATATTTGGATTTTTAGTGGGTTAATTATAGGTACTATTGTAGGTACACTCATTGCCAAAAAAGTTAAAATGACTGCCATGCCTCAAATGGTGAGTTTATTTAATGGTATGGGTGGTGCTTGTGCTGCATTAATTTCTATTATAGAGTTTCAACATATTGCACATAATATAGAAAATGGAGGAGGTGCTGTACATCATGGATTATTAATAAGTATTTTTTTAGGAGCAATTATTGGTTCTGTTTCTTTTGCAGGTAGTATGATTGCTTGGGGAAAATTAAATGGCAATATAAAAGATTATGCTTATGGTGGACAACAAGTAGTTAATGTAGGCTTAATGGCTGTAATATTAGGTATTGCGGCTTATTTACTTTTTACACTTTCTCCAGAAAATGCTTATTGGTTTTATATCATATTTGCTGTATCATTATTATATGGTGTATTATTTGTAATGCCTATTGGTGGTGCAGATATGCCTGTGGTAATTTCTTTGCTTAATTCATTTACAGGTGTGGCTGCTGCTTGTGGAGGCTTTTTGTACGATAATAAAGTAATGCTTACAGGAGGTATTTTAGTAGGTGCTGCTGGTACACTACTTACAATTTTAATGTGCAATGCCATGAACAGAAGTTTGAAAAATGTATTGTTGGGTTCATTTGGTGGTGCTACAAAAGCAAGTGGAGGAAATAAAGAACAAGGCAATTACAAAGAAATTTCTTTAAGCGATGCCGCAACAGTTATGGCATATTCAAATAAAGTAATGATAGTGCCTGGCTATGGTTTAGCTGTAGCTCAAGCACAACATACTTGCCATGAGTTAGAAAAATTATTAGAAGAAAAAGGAGTAGAAGTAAAATATGCTATTCATCCTGTAGCAGGTCGTATGCCTGGACACATGAATGTTTTATTAGCAGAAGCAGATGTAAGTTATGATAAACTACTTGAAATGGAAGAAGCTAATGATGAGTTTAAAAATACTGATGTAGTATTAATTTTAGGTGCTAATGATGTAGTAAACCCTGCTGCAAAAAATGACCCTTCATCACCAATTTATGGAATGCCTATTTTAGAAGTAGAACAAGCAAAAACAGTTATTGTTAATAAAAGAAGCATGAAACCAGGTTATGCTGGTATTGAAAATGATTTATTCTTTCAGCCAAAAACATCTATGCTATTTGGTGATGCAAAAGCTGCATTACAAAAATTAGTTGCAGAAATTAAAAATGTTTAATGCCTAATGGTTAATGGTGAATGATAAATGATGTTTAATGGTTGAGATATATTTTTTCTTTTGAACGATAAGATTTTTATTATTTAATATGTTTTACTTGTATATAATACAACTTTTCTAAGTTCATAATTTCTGCTATTGTATTTTCATTGAATGCTATTGTTTGGCTTTTACTGTTTTCATCAAACACAATTTTTAAAGTATTACTGTTTAACCATAATGGTAAATTAAAACCTTGTACACAGTTTTGATATTGCAATATCATTTGTTTTCCATCATCAGAAATTTTGTAGGTTAACATAGGTATTTGTGTAGTTCTTAAATATTGGTCAAATACTTTTTGAAAATTAAAACCTGCCTGCTTTATAATATAGTCTTCAATTTCTTTAGTGGTAACAGTTTTATGATAAAAAGTTTTATTCAATCCACGTAAAATATTCCTGAACTTTTTATCATCATTTATTGCAAGGCGAATAGAGTTAATCATATTGCTGCCTTTATCATACATATCGCTACTGCCTTCTTTATTTACATCATAAGGTCCAATAATAGGTTTATCATTCAAAATATTTTTTCTTTGCCCATAATTATATTCATTGGCTGCTTGTTTACCATAATAATATTCTGTAAATAATGTTTCGCTGTAAGTGGTAAATGCTTCATGCACCCATATATCTGCTACATCTTTTGCAGTAATATTATTGCCAAACCATTCATGTCCACTTTCATGCACAATAATAAAATCCCATTTTAAACCCCAACCAGTTTCGCCACTTCTATCTTTTCCAAGATAACCATTGTTATATTGGTTGCCATAAGCAATAGCACTTTGATGTTCCATACCTAAATGAGGTGCTTCTACTATTTTGTATCCATCTTCATAAAAAGGATAAGCACCAAACCAATATTCAAATGCTCGTAACATGGGTTTTACTTGTTTAAATTGTTCTTTGGCTTTTTCTACATTATAATCTAATACCCAATAATTAATATTCAATATTCCTTTTTCTCCATGCAATGTATCAGAAAAATTAGTGTATTTACCTATGTAGGGAATAATGCAATAATTGTTGATAGGATTTTTTACTTGCCATGTATAAGAATGAAATTGGGAATTTGAAATTTGTTTTACTGAATTTAATACACCATTACTAACAGCTATTAATGTATCAGGAACAATGATGGTTAAAGATGCACCGTTATCAGGTTCATCGCTTTGGTGGTCTTTGCAAGGAAGCCATGCACTTGCTCCTAAGCCTTGTACAGCAACACTTACAAAAGGATTACCATTGTTATCTTTTTCCCAAATCCATCCACCATCCCAAGGTGGCATTTTGGCTTCTTTTGGTTTGCCGTGATAATAAATATGAAAATCAATTCTATCACCTTTTCTTTTTGTTTCATTTAATTCAACTAAAACAATATCATCTTTTTGGGTGAATTGATATGTTTGATGAATTGGATATGATATACGAACACCATTTTTTATAGTAAAAAAATTTCCTTTTCTGATAATGCTATCTACTATTAATGGCTGTTGTAAATCAAGTTGCATTATTTTTCCTTTCTTTACAGCAACAGCACTAAGAACAACTTTACCTTCAATTTCTTTCTTTTCAAAATCAGGTTTTACAGTAATGTTATATCGCAAAACATTCCACCAATTTCTGTTTTCATTTAAGCTGCCTCTTAAACTATCTTCTTTTGTAAATGTTGATTTATCTGTTAAAAGTTGTGCTTGTGTAGCTGTAATAAATAAAAATAAAAAAATGTTGCTCATAGTTACAGAAAGTACAAGAGTGCGACGCAACAGGTGTTTAATTATAGTACAATAGTTTGTTACCAATAAAAAATTTTTATTCATGTTTTAAAAGTAAGATATTCGAGGCAATGAATTATCAACAATTTGATAAAAAATATTTAACCACACCTGTACCGCCCTATGCGGTAGTGGCTCAAAAAACACAGAGAAGTTTACTGACAATTTCTGTAAGTAGATTGATAGCTATTGCTATATGTGCATTGTTCATTTGTTGTACAAGCAAAGATTATTCTAACAAAAAAGTTTTTACTTATAATGAAACTACTGGTATCACAACATTAGACCCTGCTTTTGCCAAAAATCAAAGTATTATGTGGGCTGTGCATCAGTTATATAATACGTTGGTAGAGGTTGATAGTAATGTACAAATTATTCCTTCTCTTGCTACAAAATGGGAGATAAGTAATGACAGAAAAATTTATACATTTTATTTACGCAATGATGTTTTTTTTCATGATAACATAGCTTTTGCAAATGGCAAAGGAAGAAAAATGAATGCTGCTGATGTGGTGTATAGTTTGCAAAGAATTATTGATAAACAAACAGCCAGTAGTGGTGCATGGATTTTTAATAATAGAGTAGATAGTATAGAACCTTTTAAAGCTATTGATGATACTACATTTCAACTAAAATTGTTACAACCATTTCATCCAATATTGGGTATTTTAAGTATGCAGTATTGTAGTATACTGCCTAAAGAAGTGGTAGAAAAATTTGGTAAAGATTTTAGAAACAATCCATGTGGTACTGGTGCTTTTAAATTTTTTATGTGGCAAGAAGGACAAGCATTGGTATTGCATAAAAATGAACATTATTGGGAGAAAGATAATGATGGTAGCAATTTGCCCAAATTAGATGCCATAAAAATTACTTTCTTTGATAATAAGGCAACAGAATTTTTACAGTTTAGACAAAATAAACTTAGCTTCATTAATGATATTGACCCAAGTTTTAAAGATGAAGTTTTAACCAAAGCAGGTGAGCTGAGAAAAGAGTGGAATAATAAATTAGTATTACAAAAACATGCTTATTTAAACACAGAATATTTGGGTATTTTGATGGATGAAAATAATGAGTTGGTAAAAAATTCTCCATTAAAAATAAAAGCTGTAAGGCAAGCAATTAATTATGCTATTAATAGACAACAATTAATGATGTATATGCGAAATAGCATAGGCTTTGCAGCAGAAAGTGGTTTTGTGCCTTATGGGTTACTTAGTAATAATGTAAAAGGTTATACATACAACCCTGCTAAAGCAAAACAATTATTACAACAAGTTGGTTATAACGATAAATTTCCTGCAATAAAATTATTGACTATTCCTGTATATGCAGATATAGCCAGTTTTATTGCTAAACAATGTGAAGATGTAGGTATTAAAATTCAGGTAGAAGTTGTGCAAAAAAGTTTATTGTTAGAACAAACAGCAAAAAGCAAGGCATTGTTTTTTAGAGGAAGTTGGATTGCAGATTATCCTGATGCTGAAAATTATTTAGCAGTTTTTTATAGCAAAAATCCTGCTCCTCCCAATTATACAAGGTATAAAAATACTGCTTATGATAAATTGTATGAGCAAGCATTGCAAGAAACCAATGATAGTACACGTTTTACTTTATACAGAGCAATGGATAAAATGATTATAGAAGATGCACCAATAGTGCCAATATGGTACGATATGGCTATTCAATTAGTAAATAATAGTGTAAAAGGATTACAGCCAAATACTTTAAATCTACTTGAGTTAAGAAGAGTAGATATTCAATAAAAATTAATCACCTTCACAATTACATTCCCAATCTGTATCTAAATCTATGCAGGTAACTACAGTTACTTCATCATTGCATGGTGCAAAAACAATTCTCAATCTTTGTTTGTCTTGGCTAATGCCTTCTACTGCATATTTTTTATTACAATCAGCACCTTTTAAATCGCTTTTATTGTAATTAATTTTTCCATTTTTTAAAATATATACTACTTCTCTTTCATCTACTTTTCTGCAATCCATTCTGCAACGTGCATGTTTTGAATAATTAATATGAGCAGGATTTCTGTTTAAGCCTCTTTGTCTAATGGTAACTTCTTTATTGGAAGAAATGTTATTTTTTCCTGTACAATTTCTTATAACAATAGCTGCTACAACAAGCACAATAAGTACTAAATATGGACTTGCTTTTTTCATAATTGATAGTCAGTTATTATTGGCAAAATACAATACATAAAAATTATGTGTTGATTATTTTTACTTCTGCCAATGGGTTAAACAAATAAACTCTTCCAGTTGCTATTTCTATACATTCATACAGTTTTCTTCTTTTATTTCCTTTCTTAAAAACTTTTCCTTTATCAACAATAAATACTGTATGTAAAGGTAAATGTTCTATAGTTACATAGCCTTCTCTTTTAATAGTATTATATTTTCTTAAAACAAGTAATAAAGAAGTTTCTCCATTTGCAGTAGCAGCAGGATTAAGAATATATTTTTGTAAAACAATTTCTATATCGACAGGAAAAATTTTTCTTTGTACAAAGTCTTGCAATAGGTTGCTGTAAAAATATTTCCATTCTTTACCATGAGGTTCTACTTTGTTTTTAAACTGTTCGTAAGTAAGTAAATGTGCAATTTCGTGTAGTAGGGTTATTAGAAATTCATATTTATTCAAATTGCCATTGATAGATATTTTATGATTACCTGATATACCAGCATGACGATAATCTCCTAATATGGTTTTTCTTTTTTTAGTAACCGTTAAATGCACTTTAAATTGATGAATATAAGTTACTACTGGTTCAAAACTTCCTTCAGGTAAAAAATTGGCTAACGCCTGCATGGGTTTTTCAACTTTTGACATTAGTTGAATTTTTTTTATTCATGCCTAAGATTGTTTTTACTTCTATCATTGTATAAACTAAATATAAAACCATTACTGCTATTACTGTTAGTCTGCTTCTATTTTCTTTAGGTATATAAGTTATATACAACAATGCTCCTGTGCCTACAATAATAATTTTTATAAACGTACTTAATAATACACTTCTAAATAAAACATTGGGATTTTTATGACTAATGGCTTTTAATAATAACCATAAACTAAGCATGGTTAATAAGAATAATAAAGCATTACCAAAAATAATTACTATATGATTGAGTTGCATAGCATCCCATTTTTCTGCCCATACAATAAAAACAATATTTACTACTGTAAATAAAGCAAAGAAGGGCATTAATAATTTGCCAAATGTAGATTGTTGAAACATCATTTTTTATTTGTGTCTTTTATAAGTTTAACCAAATATCCTATTAAATAAAACATAGGAAAAATCCAAGTAAGTAAAGGCTTTTCTCTTGCTAATTTTTCGTCAAGCCATTTACCTAACCACAATGTTATGCCTAAGCCAACAAATAGTTGAGTAGCCATATTAGCATATCTGATAAAAATATTATATTTCTTAAAATTCATTGCCATTTGCTTATGCTTGTTTATGCTAATTATTTGCAAAATACGTTGAAATGAATTGATGAACTAAAGTTTTTCTGATAAAACCATTTCATAATCTTACCTTTGCCGCCCTAAATTTTGCTACCTCATAAATTAATAAATTGAGCTGCATTAATTTTTTAATTATTTATAAAGACAACATACTTATATGGAAATACGCAACATTGCTATTATTGCTCACGTTGACCATGGAAAAACAACATTAGTAGATAGAATTTTACATGCAACAAAAGTTTTTAGAGAAAACCAAGATTCTGGTGAATTAATTATGGATAATAATGATTTAGAACGTGAAAGAGGTATAACCATATTTAGTAAAAATGCTGCTGTTACTTATAATGATGTAAAAATTAATGTAATTGATACCCCTGGGCACAGTGATTTTGGTGGTGAAGTAGAACGTGTACTTAAAATGGCTGATGGTGTTATTTTATTAGTAGATGCTTTTGAAGGACCAATGCCTCAAACTCGTTTTGTATTGCAAAAGGCTTTACGTTTAAACCTTCACCCAATAGTAGTTATTAATAAAGTAGATAAAACAAATTGTCGTCCAGACGAAGTACATGATGCAGTTTTTGAACTTTTCTTCAATTTGGATGCTACAGAAGAACAATTAGATTTTCCTACTTTTTATGGTAGTGGAAAAAATGGTTGGTTCAATGATAGTTTAACACCTATTGATAATATTTTTCCTTTAATGGATGGCATTTTAAAATATGTGCCTGCACCAGAAGTAATAGAAGGAAGTTTGCAATTACAAATTACTTCATTAGATTATTCTTCTTTCTTAGGTCGTATTGCTATAGGAAAAGTAACACGTGGCATGATTAAAGAAAATATGCCTATTGCTTTAATAAAAGCAGATGGAAGTATTAAAAAGAGTAGGGTAAAAGAGTTGTATGTTTTTGAAGGAATGGGAAAAAGAAAAGTAACAGAAGTAAATGCAGGAGATTTATGTGCAGTTGTAGGATTAGAAGATTTTAATATTGGAGATACTATTGCTGATGCAGAAAATCCTGAAGCATTACCAACTATTAGTATTGATGAACCTACTATGAGCATGACTTTTAGTATTAACAATTCTCCATTTTTTGGTAAAGATGGCAAGTTTGTTACAAGTCGTCATTTGAGAGATAGATTGATGAAAGAAACAGAAAAAAATCTTGCTTTAAGAATAGAAGATACAGATAGTGCTGATAGCTTTTTAGTATATGGACGTGGTATTTTGCATTTAGGCGTTTTAGTAGAAACCATGCGTAGAGAAGGATATGAATTAACTGTTGGTAATCCACAAGTTTTGGTAAAAGATATTAATGGTAAAAAACATGAACCTTATGAAGTTTTAGTTGTTGATGTGCCAAGTGAATATAGTGGTAAAGTAATTGACTTAGTTACACAGCGTAAAGGTGAAATGTTAGTAATGGAAAGCAAAGGAGAAATACAACATTTAGAATTTGATATTCCTTCAAGAGGCTTGATTGGCTTACGTTCTCAAATGCTAACAGGCACTGCTGGTGAAGCTGTTATGGCTCATCGTTTTAGTGAATATAAACCTTGGAAGGGTGTAATACCTGGAAGAAATAATGGCGTATTGGTGTCTAAATTTCAAGGCACTACTACAGCTTATTCTATTGATAAATTACAAGATAGAGGAGAGTTTTTTGTAGCCCCAGGTGAAGAAGTTTATGCAGGACAAATTATTGCTGAACACATAAAACCAGGCGACTTAAATGTAAATGCCATTGAAGCAAAAAAATTAACCAATCATAGAGCAAGTGGAGCAGATGATGCTACACGTATAGCACCTAAAACTTTAATGACATTAGAAGAGTGTATGGAATATATTCAACAAGATGAATGTATAGAAGTTACGCCTAAAAATATTCGTATGCGTAAAGTTATTTTAGATGAAATAGAAAGAAGTAAAGCTGCTAAAAATTTAAAATCAGAAATAGTATAGAGTACTACTCTTAACTATACATTTCTTCTCTCAAAGCTATTACTCTTTTATCTTCCATATATTCATCAAAAGTCATTAGTCTATCAATAATGCCTTTGGGTGTAAGTTCAATAATTCTGTTTGCTACTGTTTGTATAAAAGTATGGTCGTGAGAAGTTAATAAAACTATACCTGGAAAGGTTTGACAACCTTCGTTAAAACTTTGAATACTTTCTAAATCTAAATGGTTGGTTGGTTGGTCTAATACAATTAAATTAGGGTTTTGAAGCATCATTCTGCTAATCATACACCTTACTTTTTCTCCTCCACTTAGTACATTTGTTTTCTTAGCAATATCATCGCCACTAAACAACATTTTTCCTAAAAAGCCTCTCAAAAAAGGTTCATCTGCATCTGTAACATGAGCAGGTACAAACTGACGAAGCCACTCCATTAAACTTAAACCTTCTGTAAAAAAAGTATTGTTTTCTAAAGGCAAATATGCTTTGGTAATAGTAGTACCCCATTCAAATTTTCCATCATCGGCTGTTGAATTATTATTAATAATATCAAAAAAATTAGTAACAGCCAATGGGTCTTTAGAAAGAAAAGCAATTTTATCGCCTTTATTGATGCTAAAAGATGCTTTGCTAAAAAGTATTCTACCATCAACAGTTTTACTTAAATTTTCTACATTTAAAATTTGATTACCTACTTCTCTTAATGGTTGAAAAATAATACCAGGGTATTTTCTATTGCTTGGCTCTATTTCTTCTATTGTTAATTTTTCCAATGCTTTTTTACGAGCAGTAGCTTGTCTGCTTTTAGAGGCATTGGCAGAAAATCGTGCAATGAAGTCTATCAATGCTTGTCGTTTATCTTCTATCTTTTTATTCTTATCATTTATTTGTCTTGCCATTAATTGAGAAGACTCGTACCAAAAAGTATAGTTACCAGTAAATACTTTTATTTTTTGTCTGTCCACATCTGCTACATGTGTACATACTGCATCTAAAAAGTGTCTATCATGACTTACTACCAAAACAATATTTTCATAATCGGCTAAAAAGTTTTCTAACCAGCCAATTGTTTCAATATCTAAACCATTGGTAGGCTCATCTAATAATAAAATATCAGGATTACCAAATAAGGCTTGTGCAAGTAATACACGAACTTTCATATTACTTGGTATATCCTTCAATAAACTTTGATGAAAAACCTCTTTAACACCCAAACTTCCTAAAAGTGTAGCAGCATCACTTTCTGCAGTATAACCTCCCATTTCTCCAAACTCAGCTTCTAATTCACCTGCTTTTAAATAATCTTCTTCTGTAGCTTCTGGGTCTGCATAAATAGCATCTTTGGTTTGCATTATTTCCATCATTTGTTTATGCCCCATCAATACTGTGTTTAGTACAGTAAAATTGTCAAATTCAAAATGATTTTGTTTTAAGAAACTTAAACGTTCTCCTTTACCAAATTCTACATTTCCTTTATTGGGTTCTATTTCGCCACTTAATATTTTTAAGAATGTACTTTTTCCTGCACCATTAGCTCCAATAACACCATAACAATTACCTTTTGTAAAGTTGATATTTACTTCATCAAATAACACTCTTTTACCATAAGCCAATGTAATATTCTTTGCACTTAACATATCTATATTAATTTTTTAAAATTTGCGGCAAAAGTAAAGGTATTTGAGATATGATGTTTGAAGCAGTACTTTACAGCAATAAGGATACTTGTTTTAGCAAGAAAGAAGTATTAAAAACTTTTTATTACATCAATCGTTTTTTGTACCATATTTTCTGTAATATCTAAATGAACAACTATTCTTACTTGTGAAGGTGAGATAGCAATAGCAAGAATATTTTCTTCTTTCAGTTTTTCTACAAATTGTTGAGCTGTATATTTTCCTTTTACTTCAAAAATAATAATGTTGGTTTCTACAGGTAAAATTTCTCCAATAAAATCTTTTTGTTGTAATGCTTGTGTTATCAGTTGTGCATGATGATGGTCTTGTGCTAATCTATCAATATTATTTTGCAAAGCATATAAACCAGCAGCAGCAATAATGCCAGCTTGTCTCATACCTCCGCCAAAAACTTTTCTTATTCTTCTTGCCTTTTGAATAAAAGATTTATTGCCTAATAAAACACTACCTACTGGTGCTCCTAAACCTTTGCTTAAACAAATAGAAATAGAATCAAATGCTTTACCATATTGCTCAGTTCTTTCATTATTTGCTACAATAGCATTAAACAATCTTGCACCATCTAAATGAAATAAGAGTTGATTGTTTGTACAAACTTGTTGTATAGCTTTTATATCATCAAAATTGTAACAGCTTCCACCACCTCTATTAGCAGTATTTTCTAAGCTCACTAATTTACTAATAGGTTTGTGTACATCATGAATATTGTTGATAGATTCTGCAACTTGAGAAGCAGTCATTCTTCCTCTATTACCATTAATTAATTTTACAGAGCAACTACTGTTAAAACCTATTCCTCCTCCTTCATATTGATAAATATGGCTCATTACATCACAAATAATTTCATCGCCAGGTTGGGTATGTGCTTTAATGGCTATTTGATTAGTCATTGTACCACTTGAGCAATATAAACCAGCTTCCATGCCAAACATATTGGCTGCATAGTTTTCTAAAGCATTAATAGTAGGGTCTTCACCAAATACATCATCACCAACAGGGGCTTGTATCATTGCTTCAAGCATTGCTTGAGAAGGTTTGGTTACTGTATCACTTCTAAAATCTATCATTTAAAAATAATTTATTAATACATTATTTATTCTGTACAGAAGGGTAGTGGTCTATTGTTTCAAAAACATTTCTGGTATCTTTTTTTAATTCAGCAATAAATTTTTCTAATTCTGCTGCATGTGCTGTTGTACTAAACATTCTATCATGTGCAAGTATTACAATACAATTAGGTTCGTAAGTATTACCATTATCAAAAAGTTGATTCACTTTTGCAATCATTTGTTCAGCAGTTTGTTTAGGCTTATTGCCACCAACAAATTCCCATTCAACATCCCAACCAATAATATGATAACCCAAAGAATCTAATATTTTGGCAACAGGTATAGTAGCTTTAGTACCCTTTATTTGTCCTTTACTTGCCCATGTAGGATTACCAGGGAAACGAATAATTTTTACAGGAATATTTAATACTTGTTCTGCATGCAAAAAATCTTTTACAGCACTATCAGGTTTAGCATAAAACGATGAGTATTTATTTTGAAAACCATGAGAATAACTATGATTGGCTAATAAAAATTGAGGATAAGCATTGCGAATAGTATCTACAAAATGTTTTCTTCTATTATCTATTTGGTGCATACCCACCATAAAGAAAGTAGCTTTTACTCCTTGTTCTTCAAAAATTCTTTTACAAATATTACTACCAGGGGGCTGAGGTGCATCATCCCAAGTTAAGAATATATATCTTTTGCTGCTATCATATTGTATGGGTGTTCCAGGTGTTGGCTTAGTCTGTACATTTTTTAAAGAGTCTTCATTTACTTGATTATTATTACTGTTTTTGCAACTTGTAAATAGTGAAGAAGCAATCATTATTAGGATAAAAAATCTTGAAAATAATGGTATCATGGTGTATATTTTTTTCAAATATAGAAATACTACACTTCTATAAATTGTATGTGGGTATAAAAAAATCTTAATAAACAAAATACAAACAGAAACCTATAGTATGTTCAAATTATTTATCACGTTCTTTTATCTACCTTATCACATCCTTATATTTGCAAACTAACAACTGTAAGTATATGAATATAGAATTGAATAGAAATGAAGATTGGATGAAATTGAAATGGAGTGAAGTAAAACAACATCTTTCAAAAATTAAAATGGGTGGCGGAAAAAATGCTATTGAAAAACAGCATAAAAGAAATAAACTTACTGCCCGTGAAAGAATTGAATTTTTATGTGATACTAATAAACCATTTGTAGAAATAGGAGCATTTGCTGGTTTTGAAATGTATGAAGCAGAAGGAGGTTGCCCAGCAGGAGGCACAGTAGCAGGTATAGGTTATATAAGTGGCAAACAATGTGTTATTGTAGCTAATGACCAAACAGTAAAAGCTGGTGCTTGGTTTCCTATAACAGGGAAAAAGAATTTGAGAATGCAGGAAATTGCTGCTGAAAATAATTTACCCATTATTTATTTGGTGGATAGTGCTGGGGTTTATTTACCCATGCAAGATGAAATTTTTCCAGACAAAGAACATTTTGGAAGAATATTTAGAAACAATGCAAAAATGAGTGCTAACGGCATTACACAAATTGCTGCTGTAATGGGTGCATGTGTTGCTGGTGGTGCATATTTACCTATTATGAGTGATGAAACTTTGATGGTAGAAAATAATGGAAGTATTTTTTTAGCAGGAAGTTATTTAGTAAAAGCAGCTATTGGCGAAGACATAGATAATGAAACATTGGGGGGTGCTGTTACACATACAGAAATAAGTGGTATTGCAGATTATAAGTTTACAACAGAAGAAGAATGTTTAACACAAATTAAAAAAATAGTTAGCAAATTAGGAGCACATACCAAAGCAGGTTTTGATAGAATAGAATCTAAACAACCACTTAAAAAAGCTGAGGAAATTTATAGCATCATGCCCGAAGGAAATGCAAAGCCCTACGACATGAGAGAAATTATTGAAAGAATAGTTGATGAATCTGAATTTGATGAATTTAAAAAAGATTATGGTAAATCTATTTTATGTGGTTATGCAAGAGTAGATGGTTGGGCTGTTGGTATTGTAGCCAATCAAAGATTAATAGTAAAAAGCAAAAAAGGAGAAATGCAAATGGGTGGTGTTATTTATAATGATAGTGCAGATAAAGCAGCACGTTTTATTATGAATTGCAATCAAAAGAAAATACCATTAATTTTTCTGCAAGATGTTACAGGTTTTATGGTAGGTAGCAGAAGTGAACATAGTGGCATTATTAAAGATGGAGCTAAATTGGTGAATGCAGTTGCCAATTCTGTTGTTCCTAAAATTACTATTATAGTAGGTAATAGTTATGGTGCAGGAAATTATGCTATGTGTGGTAAAGCGTATGACCCAAGATTTATTTATGCTTGGCCCAGTGCAAAAATTGCTGTAATGGGTGGTGAGCAAGCTGCTAAAACTATGTTGCAAATTCAAGTAGCTACTATGAAAGCAAAAGGAAAAGAAGTAACACCAGAAGAAGAAAATGCTTTATTAGAAAAATTAAAAACTAAATACGATAAACAAACAACTGCCTATTATGCTGCTGCAAGACTTTGGGTAGATGAAATTATAGACCCACTACAAACAAGAACAATTATTTCAGAAGCTATTCATGCAGCCAATCATCAGCCTACAATGGCAGAATTTAAAACAGGTGTTTTTCAGGTGTAAAATATTCAACAATCAATATTCAATAAACAATAATCAACTATTAAACTCCTAAACTTTATAAAACTTGCAAAAACAATCTCACTCCTTACACATTTATACAGATGGTGCAAGTAGAGGCAACCCAGGCAAAGGTGGTTTTGGCGTTGTAATGATGTGGGGAAATGCAGTAAAAGAAATTGCTGCTGGTTATAGGCTTACTACAAATAATCGTATGGAATTGATGGCTGTTATTGTAGCTTTACAACATCTTACCAAAAAAAATATTCCTTTAACCATTTATACAGATAGTAAATATGTAGCAGATAGCATTGAAAAAAAATGGGTTGATAATTGGATAAAAACGAATTTTAAAGGCGGCAAAAAAAATAAAGATTTATGGCTTCAATATTATCATTTAGCAAAAGATTTTACAATTAAAATAAAATGGGTAAAAGGTCATGCAGATAATATATATAACAATCGTTGCGATGAATTGGCTACTACTGCTGCCGATGGAAATAATTTATTGATTGATGAAGGCTATGAAAATGCAGAAACAATTAACAACAATCTATCTAATACAAAACTAAATTTTCTATAAAAAATTATGTCTAATACAATTTCAACTTTTGCAATAGGTATAGATATAGGTGGTACAACTACAAAATTTGGCGTTGTTGATAAAGAAGGAAAAATATTACAACAAAATAAAATTTCATCTACCCAATATGCAGATATTCATTTATTTATAGATGAACTTTATAAAAAAATATGTCCATTAATAGAACAATATGGAGGCTCTCAACATTGTGTAGGAATTGGAGTAGGTGCACCCAATGGAAACTATTATTCAGGAACTATTGAATATGCTCCTAACTTAATTTGGAAAGGAATTATTCCACTTGCCTCGTTAATACAACAAAAATTTGGCTTAAAAACTATATTAACCAATGATGCCAATGCAGCAGCAGCAGGAGAAATGAAATATGGCGTAGCAAAAGGAATAAAACACTTTATTACTATTACATTAGGCACAGGTGTAGGAAGTGGTATTGTTATAGATGGAAAAATGTTATTAGGGCATGATGGCTTTGCAGGAGAATTAGGTCATACTATTATCAGGCATAATGGAAGACTACATAAAGGCACAGGTGCATTAGGAAGTCTTGAATCTTATGTTAGTGCAAGTGGTGTGAAACAAACTGCTTTAGAATTTTTAGACGAAGCTAAAGAAACTACAAGTTTGCTTCGTCATTATTCATCAGATGAAATTACCAGCCAAATAGTATATGAATGTGCTATAAAAGGAGATGAGATTGCTATTAAAGTTTTTGCATTTACTGGAGAAATTTTAGGAGAAGTCTTAGCAAATTTTGTTATGTTCTCATCGCCTGAAATGATTGTTTTATTTGGTGGTTTGGCAAATGCAGGAGATTTATTAATGAAGCCAACCAAAGAAGCAATGGAAAAAAAATTATTACCCATTTTTAGAAATAAAGTAAAATTGGTTTTTAGCAATTTACCAGAGTCAGATGCTGCTATTCTTGGGGCAAGTGCTTTGGTTTGGGAAAAATAATTTTTCTGAATATTTTGAATGTAATTTGATAATACATTTGCAAACAAATTTTCAAGTAGTTCTTACAATGCCCAGATGTTGAAATTGGTAGACAAGCCACTTTGAGGTGGTGGTGTCCGAAAGGACGTGCAGGTTCAAATCCTGTTCTGGGCACTTTTTAAAATATTTTTTTGACTATTTCAATTATAAACCCCTACTTTTGCACTCCCAAAAAGTTCTTTACAATAAAAGAATGATTGAAAGCAGTATCAAAATACTGTTTGGGAGTTCTACTGTAAAGTAGAACGCTATTACCAATTAAATCAAAATAAAATGGCAAAAGAAATCACAGGATATGTGAAGTTGCAGGTAAAAGGTGGTCAAGCCAATCCTGCACCTCCAGTAGGTCCAGCCCTTGGCTCTAAGGGTATTAACATTATGGAGTTTTGCAAACAATTTAATGCAAGAACTCAAGACAAAATGGGAAAAGTTGTTCCTGTTTTAATTACTGTTTATGCAGATAAGTCTTTCGACTTTATTATTAAAACTGCACCTGCTGTAGTACAATTAATGGAAGCAGCAAAAATTCAAAAAGGAAGTAAAGAAAGTAATCGTTCAAAAGTAGGTAAAGTAACTTGGCAACAAGTGGAAGCTATTGCTTTAGATAAAATGCCTGATATGAACTGCTTTACCAAAGAAAGTGCTATGAAAATGGTAGCAGGTTCTGCAAGAAGCATGGGTATTACTATTGATGGAACTGCCCCTTGGGAAAATTAATTAATTATTCACCATTAAAAATTTAAAAAAATGTCATTGACGAAGAAAAGAAAAGTAGCCAATACAAAGGTGGATAAAAACAAAGTTTATTCTCTAAAAGAAGCTGCTTCATTAGTAAAAGAAATCAACTGTACAAAGTTTGACAGCTCTGTAGATTTACACATACGTTTAGGTGTTGATCCTAAAAAAGCTGACCAACAAGTTCGTGGTACTGTATCATTACCACATGGCACAGGTAAAACAAAACGTGTGTTAGTTTTATGCACTCCAGACAAAGAAAATGATGCAAAAAATGCAGGTGCCGACCATGTAGGATTAGACGAATTTATTACCAAAATAGAAAGTGGATGGACAGATATAGATGTAATTATAGCTACACCATCTGTAATGCCTAAAATTGGTAAATTAGGTAAAGTATTAGGACCTCGTAACCTAATGCCAAACCCAAAAACAGGAACAGTTACTAACGATGTAGCTGCTGCTGTAAATGAAGTAAAAGGTGGTAAAATAGCATTTAAAGTAGATAAAGCTGGTATTGTTCATGCTTCTATTGGTCGTGTTTCATTTGATACTAATAAAATAGCAGAAAATAGTACAGAACTTATTAATGCAATTTTAAAATTAAAACCTACTACAGCAAAAGGTACTTATTTAAAAGGTGTAAGCATGGCGAGTACAATGAGCCCTGGCATTACATTAGATACAAAATTATTATCTAACTAATCCTGTGGATGCCAAAAACAAATGGCACATGAAACAGGTTTAATAAAACTTAGTTATGACTAAAGACCAAAAAAATCAAGTGATTGAAGTTCTTAAAGAAAAATTCAGTCAATATAACAACTTCTATGTTACAGATACAGAATCTTTAACAGTAGACCAAGTAGGTAAACTTCGTAAAGTTTGCTTTGATAAGCAAGTGGAAATGAAAGTTGCCAAAAATACTTTAATTAAAAAAGCATTGGAAAGTTTGGATAGTGAGAAATATGCAGGTGTATATGAAAGTCTGCATAATGTAACTGCTTTAATGTTTAGTGAAAACCCTAAAGAACCAGCAGTTATCATTTCTTCTTTCCGTAAACAAAGCAATGGCGAAAAGCCTGTTTTAAAAGCAGCTTTTATCAATGGAGATATTTATAGTGGAGATAATCAATTAAGTACACTAACCAAAATCAAAACCAAAAATGAACTTATTGGTGAAGTTATTGGTTTATTACAATCTCCAGCAAAACGTGTATTGGCAGCATTATTGCACCATCACGAAAAACAAGAAGCATAATAAGTTTGAATGTTTACAAAAGTTCCAATGTTCACAAGTTGAATATTTTAAAAGAACTTTTGGAACAGTTGAACTTGTAAACTTTTGAACTCTTTATAATACCAACGCCTCTGAGGTTTAAATGTGGCAATTATTTATTAACCATTCCGCCGGAGATAAAACGATGAAGGCGGTTAAAACGTAAAAACATGGCAGACGTTAAAGCATTAGCCGAACAATTAGTAGGCTTAACAGTAAAAGAAGTACAAGAATTAGCAGATGTATTAAAAGCTGATTATGGAATTGAACCTGCAGCAGCTGCAGTAGTAGTAGCTGGTGGAGGAGAAGGTGGTGGAGCTGCTGCTGCTGAAGAAAAAACAGCATTTGATGTTGTTTTAGTAAATGGCGGAGCTAGCAAATTAAACGTAGTGAAAATTGTAAAAGAATTAACTGGCTTAGGATTAAAAGAAGCTAAAGACTTAGTAGATGGTGCTCCAAAACCTGTTAAAGAAGGTGTTAGCAAAGCAGAAGCTGATGAAATTGCTGCTAAATTAAAAGAAGCAGGTGCTGAAGTAGAAGTAAAATAATTTTTAACTACAAAGTTATTCTCAAAAAATAACTAAAATAAAAATTACGACTAATTAGTACTATCAAAAGAGGCTATCTTAGACAGCCTCTTTTTTTTGTGTAATATTCACCACTTTTTTTATAGAATCTACCCTATGATTGTTGTCAATAAAGCCTCTCTTTAATACTGGTTATTGAACAATGAAAAAAAGAAAAACCATTACTTGCAACTTTAAGTTACTTTTGTAGCAAATTTTTACAAAATAATGATAACATTTAGAGAGTTAGGCTTAGATGAGAAATTAATTAAGGCTACTGACACATTAGGATTTACACATCCAACACCAATACAAGAACAAAGTATTCCTGTTTTATTAAATGGCACTAAAGACATGATTGGCTTAGCACAAACAGGAACAGGAAAAACTGCAGCTTTTGGTTTACCATTGTTGCAATTAATAGAAGTAAAACAAAAATTCCCACAAGCATTAATTGTTTGCCCTACAAGAGAGCTTTGTTTGCAAATTGTACATGAAGTAGAACAGTTCAAAAAATTTATTCCAGGTATGAACGTTGTAGCTGTTTATGGTGGTTCAAGTATTAGTATGCAAATAAGAGAGCTAAAAAGAGGAACACAAATTGTAATAGCAACACCTGGCAGACTAATAGATTTGATAGAAAGAAAAGCTATTAATTTAGAACAAATAAAATATGTAGTATTAGACGAGGCAGATGAAATGCTCAATATGGGCTTTCAAGAAGATATTGAATTTATTTTACAAAACACACCTCAAAGAGAAAGCACTTGGTTATTCAGTGCTACTATGCCTCCTGAAATTAAAAAAGTTACCAAGCGTTACATGAAAGAACCATTTGAAGTAACTATTGGTAAAGTAAATACTGCTAATAAAAACATCATACACCAATATTATACAACACAAGCACAGCATAGGTATGAAGTGTTGAAAAGGTTAATAGATTTTAACCCTGGTATGTATGCTATTATTTTTACCAGAACCAAAGTAGATGCTCAAACAATAGCAGAAAAACTTACAAGAGAAGGCTATGATATAGATGCTTTGCATGGAGACTTAACACAACCACAACGTGATAAAGTAATGAATGCTTTTCGTGATAAAACATTGCAATTACTAATAGCTACAGATGTTGCTGCTCGTGGTATTGATGTAAAAGAAATTACACATGTAATTAATTATGAATTGCCAGATGATACAGAAGTTTATACACACAGAAGTGGAAGAACAGGGCGTGCAGGCAGTACAGGAATTTGTATGAGCATTGTACATACAAGAGAAATGTATAAACTAAGAAGTATAGAAAGATTAATTCAAAACAAGTTTAATAAATCAGAAATTCCAAGCGGTAAAGATGTTTGTAGAAAACAATTTTATTACTTTATGGATAAATTATTGCAAACAGATATTTCTCATGGAGATTACAAAACATTTTTACCAATGCTGCAAGAAAAATTTGCAGAGGTAAGTAAAGAAGAAGTATTACAAAGAGTAGCTGCATTAGAGTTTGACCGATTTTTGAAATACTATGAAAACGCTGAAGACTTAAATATTCGTGAACAACAAAAAAGGGAATCAAGAAGAGAAGTATCTAACAGAGGAGGAAGAGGAGAACAAGAAAGAACAAAAGGAAGAAGTAGAAATGATAATAATTATGGTAATGATAATTATACAAAATTATTTGTCAATCTTGGTACAAAAGATGGATTTTATAAAGCAAGTTTTTTACAATTTATTTTAGATATGAGTGATTTGAGAAAAGACAGTTTAGGTAGAATAGATATGAGAGAAATGAATAGCTGGATTGAAATAGATAAGAAAGCTGCCAAACAAATGATTAATGCCATAGATGGAAAAAATTATAGAGGTAGAAGAATAAGAATGAATAATGCCAATTCAAGATAAAATTTTTTAACTCATTAAATATTTATTGCAGTATCTACCACCATGTTAAAAAAAAGTATTGATGATGTTTGGAATAAAAAACCTTTAATCATTTCAGGACCTTGTAGTGCTGAAACTGAAGAACAGGTTTTGCAAACTGCTCAACAACTTGCTAATACTAATTGTGTAGATATACTTAGAGCTGGTGTTTGGAAACCTCGTACAAGACCAGGACAATTTGAAGGTATTGGTTCAGAAGCATTACAATGGCTAAAAAATGCTAAAAAAACAGGACTGCTAATAGCAACAGAAGTAGCCACTACAAAGCAATTAGAAGAAGCTCTAAAATTTGATATAGACATTATTTGGTTAGGAGCAAGAACAACAGCCAATCCTTTTAGTGTACAAGAAATTGCCAATGCTTTGCAAGGTATTGATATACCAATTTTTATCAAAAATCCTATCAATCCAGATATAGAATTATGGGTTGGAGCAGTAGAGAGAATTCATAAAGCAGGTATTAAAAAAATAGGCTTAATACATCGTGGCTTTTCTTCTTACGGAAATATGGAATTTAGAAATGCTCCTATGTGGCATTTGGCTATTGAAATGAAAAGAAGAAATTCATCATTAATGTTTATCTGCGACCCATCTCATATTTGTGGAAGAAGAGATATATTGCAACATGTAGCTCAAACAAGTATTAACTTAGGGTTTGATGGCTTAATGATAGAATCACACATTTCTCCTGATACAGCATGGAGTGATGCAAACCAACAAATAACACCAAATACATTACAAACAATGCTTAACAACATTGTTTGGCGTAATGAAAATATTGATAATACTGACTTATATTATACCATTGAAAAAATGCGATTACAAATCAATCATCTTGATGATGAATTGATGGAAATATTAAGTACCAGAATGAAAATTGTAGAAGAAATTGGTAACTATAAAAAACAAAATGATATTACTATTTTACAAACCCATCGTTGGAATGAAATTTTAGAAAGAGCTTTTGAAAAATGTGAAAAATTGGGTTTAAGCAAAGAGTTTATTACAAAATATTTTGATGCTGTACACATGGAAAGCATTTATCATCAAAATAAAATAATGAATACATAGTACACAATCATTTACTTTCTAACAAAACATTATTTGTTATGAAAAAACAAACATTCAAATTTACAACTGCCTCAACCAATATTTATTTTGAACATTCTTTTTCTAACCTGAAAAAAATAATTGATGCAAAACAAACTGTGATAATTACAGATGAAAATGTTTTTGCACTACATCAAAATAAATTTAAACCATACAATACAATAGTTATAAAAGCAGGAGAGAAGTATAAAATACAAACCACAGTAGATAGCATAATAGAACAGTTAATACAATTTAAAGCAGATAGAAAAACTTTATTACTTGGTGTTGGTGGAGGAATGGTTTTAGATATTACAGGTTATGCAGCTTCTATCTATATGAGGGGCTTACAATTTGCTTTTGTACCCACTACTCTTTTAGCTTTAATAGATGCAAGCATAGGAGGAAAGAATGGCATTAATACTAAAGAATATAAAAATATGGTTGGTACAATAAAACAACCTTTATTTATTTTTCACGACTTATCATTTTTAAAGACACTGGCTATAACTGAATGGCAACAAGGCTTTGCCGAAATAATCAAACATGCTTGTATAAAAGATGCTACTATGTTTAAACTGCTTCAAAAACATTCACTTGCATTTTTTACTACCCATAAAAAGGAGCTTTCAAAACTAATACAGCAAAATGTATTGCTAAAAATAAAAACAGTTCAAAAAGATGAGTTTGAACAAGGAGAAAGAAAACTGTTAAACTTTGGACATACAATAGGACACGCTATTGAAATGCAATATGAACTTTCTCATGGACAAGCAATAGCTATTGGAATAACTTATGCTGCTGAACTTTCTGAAAAAATAATTGGCTTTAAACAAAAAAGTGAAGTAGTAAATATTGTAGAACAATATGGCTTACCTACTTATGCCGTTTTTGACAAGCAAAAAATATTCAAGCATATAAAAATTGATAAAAAGAAAGAACAAGAAATTATCAATTTTATTTTATTACATAAAATTGGCAAAGCAGTAATACAGCCTATTAGTTTAAAAACATTAGAACAACATATTCAATTATTGTGAACACAATTATAGAACCTACTTTTATTCAAGGAGAAATAATAGCTCCTCCTTCTAAAAGCCTTATGCAAAGGGCATCTGCTGCTGCTTTGATTAGAAAAGGAGAAACAATTATTCACAATGTTGGTATGAGTAATGATGATACAACAGCTGTACAAATTATTCAAAACTTAGGAGCAACTGTAAATTTTTTTAATGACACATTAATAATAAATAGCAATGGTTTTTCATCAAGCAATATTGTACACAACAAATATATCAACTGCCATGAAAGTGGTTTGTGCCTAAGAATGTTTACACCAATCATTGCATTACATAATGAAGCATTTGTTATTAATGGAACTGGAAGTTTATTAAATCGTCCTATACATTTTTTTCAAGAAGTTTTGCCACAATTAAATATAGCTGTTCAATTAAATAATGGCTTATTGCCTTTGAAAATAAAAGGCTCATTAATGCCGAAAAATATAGACATTGATGCAAGTATTGGCTCTCAATTTTTAACAGGTATATTATTTGCATACGCCTCTTTTGTACAAAATGATACATCATGCTTAGTAAAAAATACATCATTGACCATAAAAGCAAATAATTTAAAAAGCAAGCAGTACATAGATGTAACCTTACAAGTATTAAAAGATTTTGGCTTACCTTTTCCTGAAAATAATCAATACGAAACATTTGTTTTTCATCAACATAATATTCCTCTACAACATAATTCAACCCTGCATTATACCATAGAAAACGATTGGAGTAGTGCTGCATTTTTATTAGTAGCAGGAGCCATAAACGGAAATGTTGTTATTAAAAATCTACAACCTCATTCTTTACAGCCAGATAAAAAAATAATAGATGTTTTAAAAAATGCTGGAGCAAATATTTCTTTTCAAAACAATGATATAAAAATTACCAAATCTTCTTTACAACCTTTTGAGTTTGATGCAACTCATTGCCCAGATTTATTTCCTCCATTAGTAGCATTAGCAGCTTATTGTAATGGAACAAGCATCATAAAAGGTGTACATCGTTTAACCCATAAAGAAAGCAATAGAAGTAAAACATTGCAAGAAGAGTTTGCTAAAATGGGTGTAGCAATTTCGGTAGATAATGATGTAATGAAAATAGTAGGCAACAAGAATATACAAGCAGCAGAAATAAATGTTCATCAAGACCATAGAATAGCTATGGCAACTGCTGTAGCTGCATTACAAGCAAATGGTAAAACAACTATTCATCATAGCGAAGTTGTGCAAAAATCTTATCCAATGTTCTTTAAACACTTACAACAATTAGGGGCTAATCTGCAAGAAAGTTTTAGTTAGTTTTTAGCTGTATCAAAATCAATTCCTTGTTTTTTCAAAACACCTTTTACTGCAATAGCATAAAAGGCTAAATAAGCAAAACAAATTACACCAACAATATAACTATACTGAATACCTAATAAATTATCTGCTGCAAGATGTCCTTGAATATAACTAATAATACCACCACCCATAATCATCATAATTAAATAACTACTTCCTTCATTGGTATGCTTTCCAAGTCCTGCTACTGCAAGTGTAAAAATGCAGGGCCAAAGTGTACTACAAAAAAGACCCACACTCACAAAAGCAAAAACACTTGTCATGCCTGAAGTTAGCATACCAATTAATAAAGCAACTATACCCATAAAAGAAAAAATGAGCAACATTCTTGCAGGATTTCCTTTGCTTAAAATATCGCCAATAATCATACTAACAATAACAAAAGCATATACATAAAAAGGTGTTATATCATGTTGTGCAATTTTATTAACTGATAAAAAAACTGCAAAAGCAATGTATGGCATTAAAAATCTGAGAATATCTTTTGCACTTCCTTTTATATTAAAAGCACCAACACTTCCTGTCCATCTACCAATCATTAAGCTTGCCCAATACAAAGAAATAAAAGGAGCAATTTTTTCTGTACTAATATTTAGTTTTTCAATTAAGTATTCAGGCAAATTACTTGCTGTGGCTACTTCTACACCTACATATACAAAAATACCAATCATGCCCATCCATAATTGAGGATATTGAAAAGCATTTTTTTTATGCAATATTTTATCGCTGCTTTCTGTTTCAGAAGAAGCTACTTCATCTAAATTAATTTTATTAGGTACAGAAGAAAATTTGAAAAATACAGCTACTAACAAAAATGCTAAACCCAAAATAAGGTAAGGATTTTTTACACTTTCAATACTTGCTTCACTATTATTAGAAACAACACTCCCAAATATGGCAAAGCTGACTAATAAAGGTCCAATAGTAGTGCCAAAATTATTAATGCCGCCAGCCATGTTTAATCTTTGAGAACCCGTTTTAGGATTGCCCATAACAACTGCTAAAGGATTGGCAGCAATTTGTTGCAATGAAAAACCAAATGCCACAATAAATAATCCTGAAAGCATTAAATGGTATGAACCTATATTAGCAGCAGGATAAAATAATAAAGTGCCAATAGCAGAAATGCTTAACCCAAGTGCTATACCATTTTTATAACCTAATTTATTTAATAAATCTTTACCAATAGTTTTTGAAATAATTAAATAAATAATAGAACCAACAGTATAAGCAATATAAAAGACAAGTGAAACCAACTGGCTTTGAGCTTGTGTTAAATGAAACTCTTTTTTGAAAACAGGAATTAAAATATCGTTACTGGCAGCTACAAAGCCCCAGAAAAAAAATACAGTAATAAGCGTTCCAAACTGTGCCCATTTAGTTTGATTGTTAGTGTTGGTCATACATTTTTCTTTATTGTAAAATAAAAGTAAATTTTATAATTAAATATGCAACATTTGTTTTAAACAAATCCACAACTTACTTTTTTCAATTTTTGCCTCTTGTGTATTAGGCTTCATTAAATTTAATGCAGATGATTGTAGCCATACAGTATTATCAAAAGAATATGGTTCAAATAAATTTATTTGAAATGGCAACTGTATATTTTTACAAACATTGCCAAATGCAATACAAATAGTAGGTAATAATTGTTGTTTAATAGTAGAGTATGTTACTGTTTGTTTTGTAGAATTGACAATAGCAATATCTGCCATATTTAATTTACAAGCTGTTAGTATAGATAATAAAAAAGTATAACTATCTTCTTCTAAGTGCAAAGCATTTTCTTCTTCTACCAAAATAATAATGTGTTTTTTATTCTCTCCTAAATAAATAAGCAAATTATTTTGTTCATCTTTTGACTCAATATTATTCTCTATAATAGTCAAAGAATTTTTATATAAATCAGCAAATACAAAAGGAGTTATTGGTTCATTTATCATATTCATAGCAGTATAGTAATATTAACAGTTGTTAGTTTTAAAAAACATACGTTTATTTGCAACAAATATATTCCTTATGACAACAGAAACAGATATTAAAATAATTAAAGCACAAACAAGTAAGTTGAAAAATGTAAATATTGAAAATGTTCCTTTTGGAAAATATTTTACAGACCACATGCTTGAAGCTGATTATGAAAATGGAGAATGGAAAAATGTAGTAATAAAACCGTACCAATCTTTAACTTTTGACCCATCTATGGCTTCTTTGCATTATGGACAGGCAATTTTTGAAGGAATAAAAGCGTATAAAGACCCTAATGGCAATCCATTTATATTTAGACCTATTGATAATTTTAAAAGATTTAATGTTTCTGCCGAAAGAATGCAAATGCCAACAGTACCAGAAGAAATCTTTATGGATGGAATGCACAAATTAATTGCTTTAGACAAAGATTGGATTCCTGCTATGCAAGACCACTCTTTATATATTAGACCATTTATGTTTTCTACTGACCATTTAATTGGTGTTCGTCCATCAGATACCTATAAATTCATGATTATACTAAGCCCTACTGGACCTTATTATAATGTTCCAATGAAAATATATGTAGAAGAAAAATATACAAGAGCAGCACCTGGGGGAGTAGGCTTTAGCAAAAATGCAGGAAACTATGGAGGTAGTATGTATGCTACTGCTTTAGCAAGAAAACATGGTTATGACCAAGTATTATGGACAGATGCTTTTGAACATAAAACTTTACAAGAAGTTGGTACCATGAATGTATTTTTTATTATTGGTAATACTGCTGTTACACCTTCTTTAGAAGATGGAACAATATTGGCAGGTGTTACAAGAGATAGTGCTATTACTATATTAAAAGAAATGGGACTAAATATTGAAGAAAGAAAAATTACTGTTGATGAATTAATGGAAGCCCATAAATCAGGTAATTTAAAAGAAGTTTTTGGCACAGGTACAGCAGCAACTATTTCTTTAATAAAAGAATTAAAATACAAAGACTACACAATGCAATTTAATATAGATGAATGGAAAGTGTCTAAAGAATTAAAAAACAGAATTGACAATATAAGATATGGTAAAGTAGCAGATGATTATGGATGGATGTATAAAGTATAATCTATCAAGAAGTAGTATAACAGTATGCTCATACCTCTATCATCATTTTAAATGTGTAAAACTTAAAGAGGTAAATTGTCTTTTTTCTTGAATTGTGGGAAAAAAGAGGGAATATTTTTTAATTTCTTTTGTTGGTTTAGTAAAAAATCCTACTTTTGCCGTCCTAAAAAATAAAAGGTTACAATGCCTACAATACAACAATTAGTAAGAAAAGGTCGTGAAATTATCAGAGCTAAAAGCAAATCAAGAGCTTTAGATGCCTGTCCTCAACGTAGAGGAGTATGTACAAGAGTTTATACCACAACTCCTAAAAAGCCAAATTCAGCATTGCGTAAAGTGGCTAAAGTTCGTTTAACCAACAAAATAGAAGTAATTGCTTATATACCTGGAGAAGGACATAATTTGCAAGAACACTCTATAGTTTTAATACGTGGTGGTAGAGTAAAAGACTTACCAGGTGTACGTTACCACATAGTTCGTGGTAGCTTAGATACTGCAGGTGTAAAAGATAGAAAACAAAGCCGCAGTAAATACGGTACAAAAAAAGAAAAAGCTAAAAAATAATCTTTATTCATTTATAATAGGCTGAGTAAAGTTTTAATACTTGAAGATGTTCAGCCAAAAAATTAAAAATTAAATACCATGCGTAAAGCACAAGCCAAAAAATTACCCTTAGCACCAGACTCTCGTTTTAATGACAAATTAGTAACTCGTTTCATTAATAATGTAATGTGGGATGGAAAAAAAAGCACAGCCATTAAAATATTTTATGATGCTATAGATAAAATAAGTAGCATAACAGGCGAAGATGGCTATGAAGTTTGGAAAAAAGCCTTATCTAATGTTACTCCTGCTGTAGAGGTTCGTAGTCGTAGAATTGGGGGTGCTACTTTTCAAATTCCAACTGAAGTACGTGCAGATAGAAAAATTTCATTGAGTATTAAGTGGTTAGTAAGATATAGTCGTGAAAGAAATGGAAAATCTATGGCTGAAAAATTAGCCAATGAAATAATAGCTGCAAGCAAAGGTGAAGGTGCTGCATTTAAAAAGAAAGAAGATGTACACCGTATGGCAGATGCTAATAAAGCATTCTCTCATTTTAAAGTTTAATAATCTCTTTATATCATAAATTTGAAAACTGCATTAAATTTTAATGCAGTTTTTTGGTTTTAGATTAAAAAATAAACTTATTTTTACTAAGGTTTTTGATTATTTTATGTAATTTATAATAAAATTTAATCTGAATTGTATTCATAATTGATATGATGTTTTTTTGATGATAAAATAAATAAGCAATGTTTTACGTTAATACTTTATATACTTTGAAAATGCGGTATAACAATGATACTTGTATTAAAAAGGTATATAATAACTGTAATAGTTGTTTTAAAGAAAAAAAATTAATATCCAAACCTATTTTATGAAAAATCTTTTTATTTTAATTTTCATTATAATATCATGTATTAGTATCACTAATGCAACTACTTCAAATTCTTTTAATAATAGTGATAGCACTAAGTATTATCTTACCAAAGCTAAAGAATCTAAAGAAGCAAGAAGAGTTTGGGAGGCTGAAAAATATTTTAAAAAAGCCTTAGAATTTGATAATGAAAATGAAGAAGTGCGAATTGAATTTGCCAGTTATTATGAAGACCAAAGAAAATATGCCTTAGCAACTCAGCAATATAGATTTATTATTCAAAAAAATCCAACACATCGTTTAGCATTACCTAAATACATAAGTTTATCATTTCTTCAAAGAAGATGGACAGAAGTAATACAACATGGAGAATTAGCAATAGCTAATAAAATACCTGTTGAAAATATAAATTTTATGCTTGGAAAAAGTTACTATGAAGAAGAAGATTATGGAAAAGCAAGAAAATATTTAACTACTCAGTTTTCATTAACACCCAAACACAAAGAAACTGTTATTGCATTAGGAAGAGTATATATTGAAATGAGTATGTATAATGATGCAATAGATATGTATAAAATTGCCATAGTAGCAAATCCTGACGATTTTGAATTAATGTATGAAATAGGCTTGCTATATAGTGTGCAAGATAATAATAGAGAAGCTGTAAAATACTTTGAACTTGCAGCACAAAAAGGTATTAAACAAGATATTGCCTTTTTACAAAATTTAGGCATGGCATATTTAGCATTTGATATTAAGAAAGGAGTAGAGGTTTTAAATAAAGTATTAGAAAAAAAGCCAGGCGATGTTGAAATACTTACACAAATAGCTCAAGCATATTACAAAGCAGAGCAATATGGCATTGCACACGATATGTTTTTTCAAATATTTGAAAATGACACAAAGAATACAAGAGCTTTATATATGGCTGGTGTAGCACTAATCAAAAAAGGAGATAAAAAAAGAGGCTCTCAATTATGTGATAGAGCTATAGCAATGGACCCTCAACTTGCTAAACTAAGAAGCCAAAAATCTGTTTTATAGATGTGATTGTGCTTAGTAGGCTAAGAACTTTTGATAGTAACTTTTATTTTATTGATACGATTACGTTCTACTTCTATAATAGTAAATTCAAAATTATTATAAGCAATTATTTGAGATACATAAGGAATTTCGCCAGCAATTTCTAAAACCAATCCTGCCAGTGAATCACTTTCACCTTTTATAGCATCAAAAGTTTCTAAAGAAATGTGCATGAATTTGCAGGCATCTTTAATCATCATTTTTCCTTCAAAAATAAAATTGGCTTCATCAATTTTTTTTGCAGTAGAATATTCTTCATCAAACTCATCAGAAATTTCGCCTATTACTTCTTCTAAAATATCTTCCATTGTTACAATACCACTTGTGCCACCAAACTCATCTACTACAATAGCAAAATGTATTCTTTTACCTTGAAATTCTTTTAATAAATCTTCAATCATTTTTTGCTCATGTACAAAAAAAGGTTGTCGCAATAATTGATGCCAATTAAAATCCCCTGCTTGATGAAGGTGAGGTATTAAGTCTTTGGTATGAATGATACCAGCAATTTCATCTAAACTTTCTTTATACACAGGCAATCTGCTGTAATGCAAGCTATTTATTTGTTGTAGCATTTCTTCAAAAGAAATATTGTAGTCTAAGCCATGTACATCTAAACGGGTTTTCATTATTTGTTTTACAGATGTATTGCCAAATTTTAGTATGCCTTTTAAAATATTTTTTTCATTTTCATTACTACTTGTATGTGTTAGGTCAATAGCATAATATAATTCTTCATGTGTATTATTTCCTTTCGTTTTATTAGATAATTTTTTTTCAATTATATCACTATACTTTACTAACCATTTACTCAAACCTTTCAAAATATATGCTACAATTTCTATTAACCAACCAACATCTTTTGCAAAACGAATATTGTTTTGTGTAGCCATTACTTTAGGCATTACTTCTCCAAACAATACTAATAAGAAAGTTACAATAGCAACTTTTATTAAAAATTCAATCCAAATAAGTGAAACATTACTGAAGTTAATAAGATTATCAATTAAAATATTACTGATAATAATGATAGCAATATTAGAAAAAGTATTGGCTATTAATAATGAGCCTAAAAGCGTTTTGGGCTGTTCTAATAAAGTTACAATACGCTTATAAGCAGGTTGCTGCTTTGTTTTAAGCATATTAATATCTTTATAAGTAAGAGAAAAAAAAGCAATTTCTGCACCACTCATTATAAAGGAAAAAATTAATAGAAACAGTAGTAGAACAATGAGTACAGAAGTTCCTTGCAGGTTAATTGCTGATGCAATAGTATTTATTATAAAAACCGAATGGTAATCCAAAATAAATTTTTTAGTAAAACAATATGAAGCAAAATATACAATACTTTGCTTCTGATAACTTACTCAGTATGCTGCTTATGTTTAAAAAGGCAAATTCTCGTCAGTTTCTGGCATAGCTCCAGCATCATTATTACCAGCAAAGCCTTCATCTATATCGCTTCCAGACTGACTGCTTTCGTTTCTTTTGTCTAACATAATTAAATTATCGCCTATAATTTCTGTAGCAAATTTTTTATTGCCTTCTTTATCTTCCCAGCTTCTGGTTCTTAAACGACCTTCTAAATAAACTAAACTTCCTTTGTGCAAATATTTTGCTGCAAGTTCTGCTAAACCACGCCATAGCACTATTGTGTGCCACTCTGTTTGACTTATTAATTTACCATTACGGTCTTTATAAGTTTCTGTGGTAGCTAATGGAAATTTTGCTACTCCAATATTTCCTTCTAAGTAATCTACATGTGGGTCTTTGCCCAAATTTCCAATTAACATTACTTTATTTACGCCTCTCATAATTCGTAGTTTTTTTGTAGTAAATTATATTTTGCTTGTCCTAAAATTATTTCTTTTTACGATATAACCATATTTTTTTTTAAATATTATTGTTTTTGCATAAAATTTATGTGGAAAAACTAAGTATTTACCGCCTTTTTAACCCCCTCATTTTCCATAAAATGATTAATAAATTTAGGAAAAGCTAATTGATGTATATTTTTTTCTGCAATCCATTGATAAGTTTTTAAAGTAGTAGGAATAGCAAATAAATCAATTTGTATAAACTTTCCACTTATATGTTGATGTGTTAATTGCTGTTCATACTCTTTTGAAATATGAATATTGTGGTACTGTTGAATGTTCAATTCTTTTAATACGCTTTCAATCAATTTTTTATTCCATTGTATTTGAGTATCTGTTTCAAAACAATAAAATTCAAACAAGTTTTGCCAAATATCTTTATTCATTCTTTGATGAATTAATATTTCATTTTCGCACTTGAAAATAAAATAATACAACCATCGTTTTTTCTTGGTAAGTTTTTTTTCTTTTATGGGTAATTGATTTACTTGTCCATTTGTATATGCTGTACAATGTGTTTTTATGATACATTGATGGCATTGTGGCAAAAATGGTTTGCATACAGTAGCACCAAAATCCATGATTGCCTGATTGTACAAAGCAGCATTTTTTTTATCTAAAACAGTATAAGCCAATTTTGTAAATAATTGTTTCCCTTCTGTACTATCTATAGCTGTATCTATTCCAAAATATCTTGATAAAACCCTGAACACATTACCATCTACAACTGCATAAGGCTGGTTATAGGCAAATGCTGCAATAGCAGCAGCAGTATATGTTCCAACACCTTTTAGTTGTAATATATCTTCATAATTTGTAGGAAAAATACCCTTGTATTCTGCTACAATTTTTCTGGCAGTAAACAATAAATTTTTACAACGATTGTAATAACCCAATCCTTCCCATAATTTAAAAACAGCTTCATCTTTTGCTTTAGCTAATTGATGTATAGTAGGGTAGGTGTGTATAAATTTTTCATAATAAGCAGTACCTTGTTCTACCCTTGTTTGTTGCAAAATAATTTCGCTTAGCCAAATTTTGTAAGGGTCTTTTTCTCCCTTCCATGGCATAGTTCTTTTATTATGCTTTTTATGCCATTGCATTAATGTAGAAGTAAATAATTGTTGGTGTGTATATTTCATATAATGTACGATATGAAATACATTTTATAAAATGAAAAGCAAATTAGAAAAATTACCATTCTCTGTGAATATCCCATTTCTCTAATTCTTTGCCAACTGCTGTTAAGAAACTTGCACCAAGGCTGCCATCTACAATTCTATGGTCATAGCTCATACTTAAATACATCATGTGGCGTATGCCTATGGTATCTCCTTCTGGTGTTTCTACTACTACAGGGCGTTTTTTAATTGCTCCTACAGCCAATATAGCTACTTGAGGTTGGTTAATAATAGGTGTACCCATTAGGCTTCCAAATGTACCTACATTGGTCAAAGTAAATGTGCCACCTTGTGTATCATCTGGTTTTAATTTATTATTTCTTGCGGCATCTGCTAAGTTGTTTACAGTTTTACTCAAACCTACTAAGTTCAACATATCTGCACCTTTTATAACTGGCACAATCAAATTGCCTGATGGTAATGCAGTAGCCATACCTATATTAAAATCTTTCTTTATAATTATTTTATCTCCGTCTAAAGAAGCATTAATCATAGGGAAACGTTTCATTACCCTTGTAATACATTCTATAAACATTGGTGTAAAAGTAATTTTTGAACCTACTTGTTTTTCAAATTGTTTTTTCACTCTGTCTCTCCATAAAACCATATTAGTTACATCTGCTTCTGTAAAGCTGGTTACATGTGGACTTGTATGCTTACTATCAACCATGTGTTTGGCTATTAGTTTACGCATTCTGTCCATTTCTATAATTTCTACATTGCCAGAAATGATAGTTGCAGGTTGTTGTTGTGGAGCAGCAGTAATTATTGGTTCTGCTGTTGGTTGAGGAGTTGCAACAGGTTCAGGTGTTGTAACTGTTTGTGTTGGTGCAGTAGTAGCTACAGGTGCAGCAGCAACTTGTGGTTGAGGAGGTGCTACTTTACCAGCTCTTTTATCTGCTATATATTGTAAAATATCTTTTTTACTTACTCTTCCGTCAGCACCAGTACCTGCTATATTTTCTAATTCAGAAAGATTAACTCCTTCGCTATTAGCAATATTTAAAACCAAAGGAGAATAAAATTTATTATTGCTACCACTGGCTCTTGGTATTGTTGTTTCAGTAGCAGGTGGTGTATAAGGCACTTCAACAGTAGCTGTTGGTTGTGCAGGTTGTGGAGTTTCTTGAATAGGTGCAGGTGCTTGTGTTACAGGTTGTGGAGCAGGTGTTGAAATATTTGCATTTGAGCCACCTGTATCTATACGAGCTATAACAGTACCAATAGGAACTACATCATTTACATTAAACAAAATTTCTGTAATAGTACCAGCATGTGTGCTTGGCACTTCACTATCTACTTTATCTGTAGCAATTTCTAAAACTGTTTCATCTTGCTTTACAGCGTCTCCCACCTTTTTGTTCCAATTTAAAATGGTAGCCTCTATAATACTTTCTCCAAGTTTAGGCATTACCAAGTCAACTATTGCCATACTAAATTTTTTTTATTATGTAACCAACTGATGTAATTCTTTTTTAACACCTGTTGCGTCGCACTCTTGTACTTTCTTATCGCTAATCAACAGTGTTAAAACGACTGCAAAATAATGAACAAATACCAAAGAAAGAAAGCTAATTTACAATTATTCAGTATCAATACTTTCAAATGGTTATATAGCTTACATCTTACACAAATAAACTTTCGGTATTATTTGTAAAAATAAATTGAATATGTATAAAGTTATTCATGTATTATCCACAAAAAAGCAATAGAAAATACCAAGCTAAAAAGAAGGGCTTTGTGCGGTTGGTAAAAATGCAAATGTGCTATCAAAAACATTGGATAATTTTATCTGTACAATACCAACAATTATTTACCTATGTTGATTTATTTAACGGTTACTTTTATTCTGTTGTTTTCTCTTTTTACTTTCTCTTGTTTTACTGCTGTATCAGTGCTGTAACGTAACAAAGTGTCAATCTGTTTGCCGACTTTTGCAAAGCCGAAAGTTCGGGCTAAGTAGCGAAGCAATTCTTCTTCTTCAATACTCAAATTGTTTGTTACGACTTCCTCTAAAGCTACTATAATTTCTTCGGGAGCAATGTCTTCCATATTCCGGTTTTCAATGTCGTTGCTACGATAGTAGTCTAATATTGTGTTATTGCTCCAATAAAACGGTTGATGATGAGTAATTTCAACTACATTCATCTCTTTGATAATTTCCTCTAAATGTTTATCTAATCTTGCTCCAACACGACTTATGTTCCATGCTTGTAGTACTTTTTTATACAACAAATTTTTACTGATAGGTGCTTCTTTGTCTAATAAAGATTGAATTTGTTGCTTAATAATATTACGGTTTTGAAACTCAAAAATAGTTTCACTATTCGCAAAAGAAACAGAAGTTAAGGAAGCTGCTACATAAGGTTTTTGCTTGCTTGTATTGTTGTTTGTTAGAATTTCATCAGGCATCATCGCTTTTATTGGTTCAAATGTGGGTACAATAATAGGCTCTGCAATAGTTTCTTCTTTAACGACTGGCAGTGTCTGTAGATATTTTATCTTTTCAACTATTGTATCAATAACCTTATTTGAATTTTCAAACCAATCCATTGTCCAAATGAGGTGAATGTTCCAACCTAATACTCTTAGTACAGAAGGCATTACCATTTCCCTATCATTTGTTGTTTGTGCATTGTAATAGTAATGCCCGTCAATTACAATCCCCAAAATATATTGCTGAGGCTTGTCAGGGTGAACAATTCCAATATCCATTTTAAAACCAGAAGTCCCAATATTGCATTTAACATCATACCCTTTCTCCTGTAATTTTTTGCTGATAGATGCAGACAAATATTGCTTGTTTATTGTTTTCTGAACATCTTCGGGGTGAACACTTAAATGCCCTTTTTCAGCAAAGTGCAAAAATGCTTTTAAACCTGCTACTCCCTCTGCTGATGTGCGACTTAAATCTATTTGGTCAGCTTGCAATGTGGCGAAAATGTGCATTTCGTAACGGGCACGGGTTACGGCTACGTTTAACCTACGCCACCCACCATCACGATTTAAGGGACCAAAATTCATACTCATTTTGCCATCTTCATCAGGTGCGTAGCAAACGGAAAAAAGAATAATATCACGTTCATCACCTTGAACATTTTCTAAATTTTTTATGAATAATGGTTCATCACTTTCGTTTGTATATTCCTCCAATTTAGGGTCGGATATAAAGAGTTTCTGTAATTTATCTTCAATTAGGTTTTGTTGTGTTTGGCTGAATGTTACAACTCCTAAACTCAATTTTCGTTTTTTTGAATTGTTGTAGTGCGACTTAACAAACTCCACAATTTCATCCGCTTCAAATTTATTTGTTCGTGTTTTTCCCTTGTCGTAAAAACCTTTTACTTGATGGTATCTTACTTTCCGGTTTAAATCATCTGATGAAGGAAATGTAAGTAATTTGTTCCCGTAATAATTTACATTACTGAAAGTAATCAAACTTTCGTGTTTACTTCTGTAGTGTCGCAATAAATATTTTGAAGGAACAGACAACGACAAACAGTCATCTAAAATACTTTCTAAATCTTCCACATCCATATTTTCCTCGTCTAATTTAATGGTGCTGAAAAACGAAGTAGGTGGCATTTGTTTGGGGTCGCCTACAATGACAGACTGTTTTGCTCTTGCTAAGGCACTTACTGCTTCGCAAGTTGGTAACTGTGATGCCTCATCGAAAATCAAAATATCAAAATGCTTTGTGCTTACATCAAAATACTGTGCAACCGAAATTGGACTCATTAATGTACAAGGGGCAATCCGTGGCAGCAAGGTTGGAATTTGGTCAAATAGTTTCCTTATGCTTAATCCCCGCCCTCTATTTTTAATAGCACGTTGCAAAATGCCAATTTCAGAACTTTGCATTGCTTCTGTGGTAGTGTTTGGCAACTGTGTAGTCAACTTTACACGCAATTCCTGAATTGTAATATTCGCTATCAGCTTCCAAAAACGAAACAAGAACAGCATATTCGCATTTTTTCTCTGTGCGGTCTTTGTCAAGTTCTTTTAGAAAATCTTCGTTTTTCTTTTTTGTTGCAGTTTCATCACCCTCATTTTTCATTTCAAACATTATTGAAATGATTTCGTTTCCTACTTCGTCAGTTTCTCTATAAATAAAATCGCCTTTACTACCGGATTTTGTGTTATTGTCCTTTTCAAAATATGCTCTTTGAAAAGCAGTTGGACGAAGTTTATTAAACTCGGTTTCACAATGTTGTTCTAATGTTTCGCCTACCATTTTTGTTGATAGTTTCAACTTCATATCTTTTCTCAATGCAATTTCCTCGTCCTTATGCTTAATGATGGCATCTTTTTCTTTTAATTCAGCCGAATATTTTTCACTTAATGACTTTTCAAGAAGTTGCTTTTCGGTGTCTTTTATTTTTACAACATTAGCCAACTCATCCCTTTCCTTTTCAATTTTTTGGATTGCTTCATTTATAGCAAGTTTTTTTTTCAACTTCTGCATTGTCAAGTTTGGATTTGAGTTGCTGTAGCTCGGTTGCTTTTTGAGCTTTTATTTCAGTCAGTTCGTTGTCTTTCTTTGCCAGTTGCTCTTGTAAAGAATTTCTAACATTTGCTTCGGCAAGTTTTACAGCACTTTCTTTCTCCCTGTTGGCAAGGTTTAATCGTGTTAGCAATTCTTCTTCAAATTGGTGGTCACGAACTTGTTTAAGAATGTCAGTAAAACCTGCTTCATCAACTTTAAAAACCTTGCTGCAATTTGGGCAAATTATTTCGTTCATGTCGTTTAATGTTTTTTGTCTTTATATTCAGTTGGTTTAATTGGTGTAAGGTTGCCAATAAAATGACTGCTTACTCCCAAATATAAATTACTTTATCAATTCATATTACTTTTTTTACTACACTTTTAAACCATAATATAAGTGTCCACAAATTTCTCCATCAAAATTGGCAATATCTGGCAGATGCCCCCATTGCATAAAATGATACTTTTTGAGTAGGTTTATACTGGCTATATTTTTATCTAATACTATGGCAAAAATATTGTTGAAATATAGATTTTTTGCTTCTTTGATAGCAAATTCAATTAACGCACTACCTATGCCTTTTTGTTGATAATTTTTATGAACATAATAACTTATTTCAGCAGTAAAACGTACTGCTTTTCTTCCTAATCTATATGGGCTAAAACTTAGCCATGCAACAACTGTATTGTTTTTTGTATAAACATATATTTGATAAGGCTTTGCATGTTGCTCAAACCAAATTAATCTTTCTTCTATGCTAATAGGTTCAGTATCGGCTGTTTCAAATTTGGCTAAAACAGCATCATTATAAATAGCATTAATTTCGTTCAAATCTTCTTTTTGGGCAAGCCTTATCATGCAAACTGAACTTGTTTTATATAGTGTATTCAATTAAATTTTTCATTATAGGCTAACCATATTTTTGTTGTAGAAAATCTATGGTAGATTTCATTATTTTTTTTAGAACATCTTGATTAATGTCTGCTAATTTTTTTACATAGATACACGATTTTCCCATTGTAAATTTACCCAAATCTTTCAGCAGTTTTTCTTCTCCTTTGCAGCTACAACTTACATATAATGATATGGCAGCTTTTCTTGGTGAAAAGCCTACCAGAAACCAATCGCCTTCTTGTCGGCTTCTTTCAGACTTGTAATGATATTTGCCAAAACCAATCATAGAAGCTCCCCACATTGTGGGTTTGTAGCCAGTAAATTCTTGCATTAGTTTTAGCAGTTCAAAACTATCTTTCTTTTTTTGTTCAGTATCGGCAAACGAATCGATAAATTCATGAACATCTGCTTTGGTTTGTTTGGTTTTAATTTCTGCCATTTGTTAAGGTTTTAATTTCCAAATTTTATCAGAAAAAGGTAAGTACTCTGCAAGTGCTGCTGAACCATACCAAGTAAAAATTTCAAAATCTAATAATTGGTTTTGTATAGCAGGGTCGGTTTGTAATAATGTTTTTGCTTCTTCTATTGATGTAAGGTTGTTTAACACAAAAATTCCTCTGTAAGCGTTTTCATTTTTTCCTAATGGTCCAGCAATAATGAGTTTACCTTCATCTACCAATTTGTTGATGTTGTTAAGATGTTCCCTAAAACTTTTGCTTATAAGTTCTTTATCTTTTGTAGTGTTTGTTCCTGTTTTTAGTATAACTAAAAAATAACTTTTCATACCATAATCATCAGCACCTAATTTTTGTGCTAATGCTTTGTCATAATTAGGGTTTGCAGTAGTTGTGTCTTTCACATTTTGTAGCATCATTTTATAAGAAAAACCTTTTTTCTTTCCGTCAGATACTTGTACAAAAATTTCATTTGCTGCAAGTTTTTGATAAATTATTTTTTTAGGAAAGTCGTGTGTAGGATTTTCAAATATAAAACTGCTATCGTTTTTTGTTAGTTGAAATGCTATTCCTTCTCCATTGTTTTGATTAATGACAGTAGCAGTATAAATAATTTGATGATTTCTTTCTTCTATAGTAAGGTATTCTGAAATAATCATTTGATTGTTTTTCAGTTTGTATGAAAAACCTTTTAGTGTATGGTTATTCAATTTGTCCCAGTGTTCATATATTTCTTTGTTATCCATTTTCCAAGTTCCTTGTAAGAAATAGGGCATATTTGATTGAGCAAAAATTGCATTGGCAGTTAAAAGTGTTGTAAGTAAAAAAAGGTATTTCATTGTGTTGATATTTAGTTGTATGAATGGTTTGTTATAATAGTTTAATGATATGCACAAACAACATTGTTTATTTTTCTATACCTGAATATTTTTTATAAATTGCTCTATAGCCTAATAAACGTCCTATGGGTGCTATTGTATTCATTAATATTTTTTGTAGTCCAATAGGCATATCTGCTAAAAAAGTTTTACTATCAAGATATTTTAGTGTAACCAATTCTTGCATTAAACCAAATTTGCCATTTTTACTTTTTCCATCTGCTGTAAGTCCCATTAAATTTTCTATTAAATAGTCAAAGTCTAATGCTGGAGAAACAGAGTGTATATATGTTACAGGAGTACTTTCATTATTGTAATGATTGTGTGGTATGTTTTTAGGTAAAGTAATTTTTTCGCCAGTAGTTAATGTTGTTAATTGATTGTCTTTTATAATAGTTAATTTACCTGAAATAACTTCAAAAGATTCGTCTTGTAATAAGTGAAAGTGATTTGGAACAAGTTTTCCTTTATTGTAAATAGTTGCTTTTAATATAACAGATGCACCATTGGTATCTTTGGCAGTTTCAATAAACTCATAAGTATCTTTGGTTAAGGGGTTGGTAACTATTTGTCCTTTTAATGGCATATTGTTATTTTTTGTCATTACTATTATAAGCAAGCATAACAAAGTTCTGAAAAAAGTAAGTGAATACAAAAATTTTCTTTTGAATGGCTGATTAACTATATACCATATTTTTGATAGTATAGTATCGGTAGCAACAAATCAAAATGTTATACACTAACAACTATTTTAATTATTTTTCAACAGCAGTTTGAATTATATTTGAAACATGAGTAAAGATATAAATAATATAAACAAGCGTAGAAAAACAGTGCTTAAAATTTCTTTAGCTGTCAATATTGTATTTATTATAATTACTATTGCTTCTATTATTTTTCTTGCAAAGAATCATTATTTGCCTATTGTATTTCAAAAAATATTTGGGTATAAAAATGATTTGAGTTATATAAGAAATCCTGTTTATAAAAATTCTTTAGCAGTATATCCAATGTATCAAGAACAAAAAAATATTGTTATGCTTGGCAACTCTTTAACAAGCTATGCTAATTGGTCTGAACTACTGAATAGGGCAGATGTAGCCAATAGAGGAATTAATGGAGATGTAACACAAGGTTTTATATCAAGACTACAATATGTTATCAACCTGCAACCAAAAATTTGTTTTATAGAAGGAGGTATTAATGATATTAACAACAATATTTCTCAAGCAATTATTGTTGAAAATTTAAGTAAGGTAATTGATACATTGCAGAAGTATCATATTAAGCCAGTATTAACTACTGTTACATTATTAGCCAAACATTTTGATTATGTTAGCCCTATCAATCAAAATAAACAAATAAAAGAACTTAATAAAGCCTTATTGCTACTTTCTAAAGAAAAGCAAATTAGTTTGTTAGACTTGAATAAATATGTAAGCGACAATGATTTTCTTAAACCATCATTTGCAACGGAAGATGGTATTCATTTTACAGATAAAACATACATAGTTTGGAAACATGAGGTAGAAAAAATACTTCAACAAGAAGGGTTGTAGTATGTATATTGTTGCTACTATATTGCTCAATATTATTTTTGTAATTCGTAAAAATATTTTGTAACCTTTACAAAAATTACACACTCTAATAATTAATGAAAAGAGTATAATCATTTTTAAAATAAAGAATCATGTCAAAAGCAGTTAAAATAATTTCAGTAGAACATCTTACACACGATGTACTTAGAATAAGAGCAGAAAAACCTGAAGGTTTACAATATACACCAGGTCAGGCAATGGATATTTCTATTAATAAAAAAGGATGGGAAGATAAGTTGAGTGCATTTACATTCACATCATTGCCAGAAGATAATTTTATAGAGTTTACTATTAAAACATATCCTTCAAGACAAAGAGTAACCAACGAATTACTTTCTATACAAGCAGGAGATGAAATATTTACTTACAAACCTTTTGGCGATATTAGTTATAAAGGAGAGGGTATTTTTCTTGCTGGTGGTGCTGGTATTACACCTTTTATTGCTATTCTAAGATTGCTTGAAAAGCAACATAACATTGGTAACAGCAAATTAATTTTTGCCAATAAAACCCAAAGCGATATTATTTCAAAAGATTATTTTGATAAAGTATTGGGTGCAAATTTTATCAATATACTTTCTGACGAAACAGTTGAAGGTTTTGAACATGGCTTTATTAATGCTGATTTAATAAAAAAATATAGTGCAGATAATTTGAAATATTATTATTTGTGTGGACCAAAACCAATGATGGATGCTGTAGAAAAGCATCTTGCAACTTTGGGTGTAGATGATGAACACATTGTAAAAGAAGGCTTTTAAACACTATGAATAAATATGCGTTAGTTACAGGTAGCTCTGATAGAATAGGTAAAGCAATGGCTATTGAATTAGCCAAGCAAGGTTATCGCTTGTTGTTGCATTACAATAATTCTATACAAAAAGCAACACAAGTAAAAACAGAAGTAACATCTTTTGGTGTAGAGGCAGAACTAATACATATTAACTTTTTAGAAGAAAATAATTTTGACGATATTTTTCTACAACTAAAAAATAGACATATACAATTAGAAGTATTGCTAAACTGTGCTGCTGATTTTATACCTTCTGATTTTACTAATAATGGAAATGAATTACTACAAAAAGAAATTAAAATAAATTTTGAAAAAGCTTATCTCTTAACAAAAGCATTTGCCCATGTTTTTGAACAAGGGCTTATTGTAAACTTTCTTGACACAAAAGTTGAAAAAAATTATACCAAGCATTTAGATTATATTTTAAGTAAAAAATTATTGAAAGAGTTTACCAAACTTTCAGCAGTTCATCTTGCACCAAATTTTAGGGTAAATGCAATAGCACCAGGGTTAATATTGCCACCAAAAGATAAAGACGAAACATATTTATTAAATTTAGCAAAAAATATTCCCTTACAAACAATCGGTAATGTAGAAGAAATTGCAAAAGCCCTTAGGTTTTTATTAGAAAGTAAATTTGTTACAGGACAAATTTTATATATTGATGGGGGAGAGCATTTAGTATAGTGAGTTGGTTAAATTTTAAAATATATATAACCACAAAGGCACAAAGAACACAGCGTAATTAAAATGTGCCGAGTAATAAAGAAAAATATTTCAACAACAAAAGGAATACCGAATTTTGCTCTCTAATATAGAAGATACATTTTTGCTGTATATTGTACACTAATTAAAACCTAACATTGCTATTATGAACTTTGATGCTATACCAAAACTATCTATTATTAAAGTAGAAAAACTTAGACTTCGTGCCTACATTGGTTTTATTGATTGGGAAAAAGTAAACTTACAAGATATTGTTATTTCCTATTCTTTTAAATATAATTCAAGTCTTGCTACTAAAAGTGATGATGTACATTTTGCCGTAAATTATAAAAGCCTCAACAAACAAATTATTGCACTAATAGATAACAAGAAATTTAATTTAATAGAGCATGTAGCCGAAATAATTTTTGAATCTATTCAAGCATTTAGCCCAGAAATTCAGCATATAAAAGTAAAAGTAGAAAAACCTTATGCACTAAGATTTGCTGATAATGTATTAGTAAAAATTTCAAGTGAAGATAGATATAATGTAGCTATGATTGCATTAGGCTCTAATATTAATGCAGATGAAAATATGGCTAAAGCTCTTAGCCTTATACAACAATTAGGTACTATTGTTCAACGTACAAAATTTATTAAAACAAAGGCTTTAAAGTTTGAACAACAACCAGATTATTTGAATGGTGCTATTTTATTAATGACTAAAAAATGCTTATCTGAATTAGTATTTGAGTTAAAACAAATAGAAACTATGATAGGTAGAGTAAGAGATAAAGAAAATAAAAATGCACCAAGAGAAATTGATTTAGATGTTACTACCTATAATTATTTTGTGATTGATAAAGACATTAATGAACTTCCCTTTTTAAAAGACTTTATTAAAGAGTTGCAACCCAATATTACTATTGATTAATGATGCTGTATATTGCAGCTATAACTTAATTAATTGTATGCTTCCTATTTTTAATAATGCCAAAAAATATAATGATTCTATTGCTATCATTGATAACAAAGGGTCTTATACTTATCATACATTGTTGAAAGATGCTACACAAATAGCTCAAGCAATTATTGCCAAAAAAATATTCAAACAACCTATCTTATATCTTTTCTCTTCAAGCTATGAGTATGTTGCTGTGCAATGGGGTATTTGGTTAAGCAACAATATGGCTGTGCCTGTACATACTGCTCATACAAAACATGAAATAGATTATTTAATTGCAGATACACAAGCTACATTATTCATCTACGATAATTTTTTTGAAACAACAATACAAACATTAGAAAAAGAAAATACACATTGTATTGCTCTACAAAAATTGTTACATACAAATAATGTCCAAAACAGTTTGCCTACAACATCTTTAGAAGACAATGCTTTAATGATTTATACCAGTGGTACTACAGGTAAACCAAAAGGTGTTGTTATTAGTCATCATCAATTAGATACACAAATACGTTCTTTAAGTATTGCATGGCAATGGACAAATACCGATAGCATTTTGAATGTATTACCCATGCACCATGTACATGGTGTTATAAACATTACTTGTTGTGCTTTGTATAATGGTGCTATGGTAGAAATGCAACCAAATTTTGATGCTGCTTATGTAGCATTGAGAATGATAAGCAAAGAACTAACACTATTTATGGCAGTGCCAACAGTATATCAAAAACTAATTCAATATTTTGAAACATTAGATACTGCAACAAAAATTGCTTGGCAAGATGGAATGAAAGCAATAAGATTGATGGTTTCTGGCTCTGCTGCATTACCTATTACTGTGTTAAAAAAATGGGCAATCATTAGTAACCATACTTTATTAGAAAGATATGGTATGACAGAAATTGGTATGGCTCTTTCAAATCCTTTGTTAGAAGAAAGAAAAGCAGGAACAGTAGGCAAACCATTGCCTTTTGTACAAATAAAATTGGTAGATGATGTTGGCAATGAAATAAATACTCTAGAAACTGCTGGAGAATTATATGTAAAAGGCGATACAGTGTTTAAACAATATTGGAACAAACCAGAAGAAACAACAAAAGCATTTGACAATGGTTGGTTTAAAACAGGCGATATTGTAGAAAAAACAAAAGATGGTTATTATAAAATTTTAGGAAGAAAATCAAGTGATATTATTAAATCTGGAGGATATAAAATATCTGCATTAGAAATAGAAAATCTGTTACTTACGCATAATGATATACAAGAATGTGCTGTTATTGCATTGCCTGATGATGTTTGGGGCGAAATAATTGCTGTTGCTATAGTTGGAAGTATTATTGAAGCTGATTTAAAAAATTGGTTGAAAAATAATTTAGCCACCTACAAAACACCCAGAAAATTTTTCTTTGCCAATCAATTACCAAGAAATGTAATGGGCAAAGTAGTAAAATCGGCAATAAAGGAATGGTTTATAGAAAAGAAGTAAAGTTTGTTTTGGGTTAATAGTAAAAAACAATATGGAAATCATATAATTAATTTCATACATAAAATAGTTCAATATCTAATTTATAATTAGCTCAAAAGCAGCATTTTGCATTTTTTCCCACTCTTTTTATAAAAAAAGAAAAATGAATTTGGACAAATTGGAAACATAACATTAATTTAGCGGCTCATTTTCATTAAACCAAAACAATTTAATCCCTATATGAGGAGTATTGAATTTTAAATTAAACTTTACTTAATTAATTAAAATTATATGAGAAATTGTTACGCCTTCTCTTTGATTAAGAGATTTTTGCTAATTGTTAGCGTAGTTGTTGCAACAAGTGCAAGTCTGCAGGCACAAATAGATATTAATATCGGTACTGGCACTGCTACTAATACTGGAACTGGTTATCCTGCTCCTTTACAGGATTGGTATGAAGGTTCAAGAATGCAATTTTTATATACTGCTGCCGAATTGCAGGCAGCTGGTATGACTTCAGCGGGATTTATCAGTAAAATAAAATTTAATGTAACGAGTTTAAATACTTTTTCAGGTACTATAGAAGAGATGCAAATAAAGATTGGGAATACTACTGCAACATCTCTTACTAATACTTGGGAAACTACTACTCCAGTATATGGTCCTGTTGATTATGCAGCTACAATGGGTGTTAATGAGTTTGTTTTTACTACTCCGTTTCTTTGGGATGGTGTAAACAATATAGTTATAGAAGTTTGTAATGGGGCTGCTGCTAATGGTAGTGGCACTTTTTATACTAATAACCCCTCTGTGCAATATTCTACTGTAACCTTTAATGCTTCTCATACATATAGATTAGATAATAATGGCAATCTTTGTAGTGCAGCAGATATTGCAGATAATGGTTTAGGTTCTCAAAACAATCGTCCCAACATTACGTTTGTTTGGGCTTCCAATAGTCCTTGTTCTGGTAAACCTTCTGCTGGCACAGCTACATCTACTAGTACAAATATTACTTGTGCTGGAACAGCTTTTACTTTAGGACTTACACCTTATCCTAGTGTTGCAGATTTGGCTTTTCAGTGGCAATCTTCGCCAGATAATACAACTTGGACAGATATATCAGGAGCAACTTCAATGAACTCATCTGTAGTACAAACTATTGCTACAGCTTGGTATAGATGTGTGGTAACTTGTACGCATGGAAATGATAAAGATACTTCAACTACTATTCAAGTAACTTCAGTAGTGGGTGGTCCTGTATATGCTACATTACCTTTTGTAGAAAGTTTTGAACCCACATGGATTAATGGTTGTGGTACAAGAGATATACCTAATAATAGTTGGAAAAATACACCTGCTACTGGCAATAGCTCTTGGAGAAGAAATAATGATGGAGGGGCAGCAACTTGGACAAATCCTAATAATGGAGCATACAATCCTCCAGCCTCCCCAGGTAATGGTTCTTTTTCTGCAAGATTTCATACCAATGGAGGTCCAACAGGAGCAAGTGGCAATTTTGATTTATATGTGAATGCAGCAACATCAACTCCTAATAAAAAAGTTGAATTTGATTTTATTAATGCTAATGGTGCAGATAGTTTAGTTATAATGGTATCTACAGATGGTGGTGCAACCTTTACAAGATTAGATACTACAGGAATAGCAACTACTTGGAGAAAAAAAGTAGTATTCTTTGTTTCGTCTTCTGCTACTACAGTTATACGTTTTAAAGGAACAAGCGATGCTGGTACTTCTGATATAGGATTAGATAATGTAAGGATAGAAGATTTACCTGATTGTTCTACTACACCAGCAGCAGGTACAGCTTCTGTAACTCCTCCAAATGTTTGTCCTGGCGGAGAAGCTACTTTAAATGTTACAGGAGTAGGGGGTGCTGGTGGAGGAAATACCTATAAATGGCAAGTAAGTACAGATGGAGGTACTACTTGGACTGATGTTCCAGGTGCTTCATGGACTAATGTACCTGCATCTACAACTAATTTTAAAACTACTACTACACAAATGGTTACAAGTAAGTATCGTTTTGTAGCTTCTTGCCCTCTTACAGGAGGTGGTACTAATACTTCAAATGAAGTCACTGTTATGAGCCCTTCTATAATGAATGGAACTTATACCATTGATAAAACGCAACCTGCAAGTGCTACAAACTTCCCAAGTTTTGCAGCAGCATATTCTGCATTAAATTGTGGTATTACGGGTCCAGTTGTTTTTAATGTAGTAACAGGCACTGGTCCATATAATGAACAATTAATTATAAATGGAGTAATACCAGGTTCAAGTGCTACAAATACTATTACCTTCAACGGTAATGGCGAAACAATTAGTTTCAACTCTACCAATGCAAATGAACGTGCTGTCATTAAATTAAAAAATACCAAACATTTTATTTTTGATAGTTTAGTAGTAAATGCTTCTGGAGGTACGTATGGTTTTGGATTTCATTTAACAAACAATGCAGATTCTAACATCATTCGTAAGAATACAGTTAATACTTCCTTAACAGCAACTACTGCCAACTATGCTGGTATAGTAGTTAGTGGTGCAGACAATAATGCTGTAGGCACTGGTACTACAACAGCACTTTGTGATAATAATAAAATAGATAGTAACACTGTTAATGGCGGTATGTATGGTATTACACTTACTGCGACTTTTGTTGGAGGAGCTAATCAGGGAAATGAAATTACCAATAATAAAGTGTATGATTTCTACACAGATGGAATACATGTTATAGGTAGTTCTGCTACTATTATTAGAAAAAATATTATTTCTCGTCCTACACGTACCAACTCAGCAACTACAGTAAATGGAATAGTATTTAACCAAACAAGTTATACTGCAAAAATTCAGAAGAATAAAATATATGAATGTTTTAAAGCAATGCCTACCAATACTGCCACATTCAATGGTATGCAATTTAATAATGCAAGCCCAACAGCAGGTAACCAGTTTGAAATATCTAATAACCTAATAGCTGCAAGTGAAGGTAATGGTAATCATAATGGTATTTTAAACTCTGGTACAAGCAGCTTAGAATTTTATCATAATACTATTTCTTTAGATAATGTAGTATCAACGGCAACTTCTTCTATTACTACACGTGGTTATAATCAATCAGGCTCACCTTCTGGTCTTATTTTCTATAACAACATAGTATCAATTATCAGAACTGGTGCTGGCATTCACTATGCTATGTATGTGTCATCAAATGCTTATGTTCCTTTTGCAGATTATAATGACTATTATGTCAATCCAGCATCTAACCATCATATTGGTTTTAATGGTGCTAATAGAACTACTTTACAGGCATGGGTTACTGCTACTAATCAGGATTTGTCTTCTATAAATTATAATCCTGTATTTAGTGCATCTGCATCTGGAGATTATTCTCCTTCAAATGCAGCAATGAACGATAAAGCATTACCAGGTCTTATGGTAGATGATATTAATGATGTAGTAAGAAGCCTTACTGCACCAGATATTGGTGCTTATGAATTTACTGCACCTATTTGTGTATCTCCACCTGTTGCTGGTCCTACTGTTATTACGCCAACAACAGCTTGTCAAAATACACAGGTGTTTTTAGATGTTACATTAGCTCAGTATGGCTCTGGTCAAACTTTCTTATGGCAACGTGCAGATGCTCCTACAGGACCTTTTACAGATGTAGGTAATCCAAAATCTTCGCCTGATACTCTTATTATGGCAAGTATTACAGGTTACTATCGTTGTGCTATTACATGTAGTGGCAATACAGTATATTCAGATACAGTATTACTAAATGTTAATCCTTCTTTACCAGCAGGAACATATACTATCAATAATACACAACCTACAACTTATGTTCCTGGTGTTGCTGGAGGTAACTTTGATTCATACAATGCTACTAAAGCAAATATGGGATGTGGTATTTTAGGACCTGTAGTATTTAATGTAGTTGCTAATACTGGACCTTATAATGAACAACTAATTTTAGATAGCATTGCAGGTACATCTGTTGTGAATACTATTACATATAATGGTAATGGTACTACCATAGCATTTACACCTACCAATGGCAATGAACGTGCAGTCATTAAATTAAATGGGGCAGACTATATTATATTTGATAGCCTTACTGTGGATGTAAGTGGTAGTGCAAGTTTTGGTTTTGGTATTCAACTTATTAATAATGCCGATACTAATATTGTTCGTAACAGTACTATTATAGCCAGCTCAACTATAGCAAGTGCCAATTCTGTAGGTATTGTTCTTAACTCTTCTAACAGTAGTGCTACAACAGGAACAGGCACACCAGGTGGATGGAACGATGGAAATAAATTTTATAACAATACTATTACTGGAGGTTTCTATGGTATAGCTTCTGTATCTACTGGTACGGGTGAAATTTTTGACAATCAATTTGTCAATAATAAAATAACTGATTTTTATAGTGCAGGTATATATTTAGCAGGTAATAACAATGCTTTAGTAGAAGGAAATACAATATCTCGCCCTACTCGTTCTTCTGTAGGTATTGGATATGGAATTTATGCTACTGCAGCTGCTAATAATAAACTAATTATTTCTAAAAATAGAATTACTAATTTCTTTGGAGGTGTAACAGGCACTAATAGCTCTGCCTCTTATGGTATTTATCATAACAACGTAGGTGTTACTTCAGGCAATGAAAATACAGTAAGTAATAACCTTATTTATCAATTAGATGTAAATAGTACTGGTGCTACTTATGGATTATATAATACATCTTCTGGAGGTGTTAATTACTATCATAACACTATTGCTATTGATAATGAATTAAGTACTTCATCTGCCGTTGCTACAGGATTTTACCAAACTGGTGTTGCTAATGGTTTACAGTTTATCAATAATATTATTTCTGTTACACGTACTGGTAATGCTCAAAAATTTGCTATACAATTATTAACTACGGCTAATGATATAGTTCTTAGCAATAATAATTATAATGTAAGTTCTGCCAGCACTAATAACTTTTTAGGACGTTATGGAAGTGTAAACTATAATAACCTTACTACATGGCAAACTGCAACAACTAAAGATGCTAATTCTTGGGAAACAGATCCATTATTCATTTCACCATCTACAGGAAATTATAAACCACAGTCATTACAAATAGATGATAAAGGAATTTATCAAAATATTAGTACTGATATAGAAAATGTATCTCGTAGTACAACAACTCCAGATATTGGTGCTTATGAGTTTGTAGCTGCTCCTTGTCCAGCTAATATAACTGCTGGCACAGCAACTGTAACACCAGCAAGTGGCTTATGTCTTGAAATGCCTATACATTTAGATTTAACAGGTTATAGTGCTTTAGGTTCTATATTATTCCAATGGCAATATTCTATGGATGGAACTACAGGTTGGACTAATATTGGAGCACAAACATTTGCTCCAGGTTTTGATACCTTAACTACAGCACAATCATATTATCGTTGTATTGTTACTTGTGGTGTAGCTGGTGGTGGTACAGACACATCTACTGTAGTACAAGTAGGCTTAAACACTATTTTAGCAGCAGGTTCTTATACTATTGATGGAACACAACCAACTACATGGCCTGCTCAAAACCCTGGTGGTAATTTTAATACTTTCCAAGAAGCTGCTACTGCTTTACAATGTGGTATTCAAGGTTCTGTAGTATTTAATGTAACTGGTACTTATAATGAACAAATAAGAATAGGCTATGTACCTGGTACATCTGCCAATGCTACTATTACATTTAAGTCTGCTAATGATAATCCTGCATCTGCAGAGTTAACTTATGCTTCTGTAAGTGCAGCTAATAACTATACACTAAAAATTGATAGTACCAATTATTTATATTTCAAAACTATGACAATCGGTGCTACTGGTACTACTTTTGGTAAAGCAGTAGAATTTGCTAATTGGGCTTCTAATGATAGTTTGGTAAACTGTATTATCAATGCACCACTTATAGCCAATACTTCTACCAACTTTATTGCCATTCACTTAAATCAATTAAAAGGTAAAAATGTTGTTGTAAAAGGCAATACTGTAAACAATGGTTCTGTAGGTATTTATGTTACAGGTACATCTGCTGCTATCAGAACATTTGAACACATTATAGAGGGTAACACTGTTACTGGTTTCTTCCAATATGGTATTTATAGCAACTTTACTTCACTGCTTACATTAAATGGAAATACAGTAAATATGTCTTCTCCACTTAGTTCTACTTCTACTGGTATTTATACAGTCATGGCAGATTCTATGTATCTGATTGCTAATAACAGAGTAAATATGAATAATATTACAGGAGGAAATGCTTATGGTATATGGGTTACAGGAAGTGGAGGTTCTAACTTTAATAGAGTAAAAGTGATGAATAACGATATAGTAGCAGAAACAAGTAATACTGCTATATTGTATGGTTTGCGTGTTACAAACTCACCAAATATTTTTGTAGCCAATAATACTACTTCATTAAATACATCTTCAAGTACTTATGGTATTCATATAGACAATTCACCTACTGGCTTATACTATAATAATACAGTTAATACCTACTCACCAGCTACAACAAATGGCTATGGTATGTATGTACTAAATAGTACAGCTACAGGCATAGAATTAAAAAATAATATTATTGCCAATAAAGGTGGGGGAAGAGCTTTATTTGTAACAAACCCTGCTGGTATTTCAAGCAATTATAATATGCTATATGCTGCTGGTACTGTTTTAGTACAAAGAGGCACTCCAGCAGCTACTTATGCTAATTTAGGTGCATGGGTTACAGCATCACAACAAGATAGATATTCTATTAGCTATGAACCTGCATTTATAAGCAATACTAATTTAAGACCAGACTTAAACGACCATAATGTATGGGCTATGCATGGTAGAGGTGTACAGATAGCTGACAATAATACAGACCATGATGGTAATGCAAGACCAACAACATTAATTGCTGGTGTACCAGATTTGGGGGCTTATGAATTTTATCCAAATGTAGCACCTACAGTTTTATCTGTTATTCCTGCTACACCTGCTCCTAATACTACGCAAACTTTCTATTATGGCACAGATACAGTAATGAAAATATCTTGGAAAAATACAGCACCTGCCAGTATAGAACTACAACGTTATTCTGGTGTAGTTCCTTCAGGCTTGGCAGCAGCTAATTTAGATTCTATGTATTTCTATATTCAGGCTACTATACCAGGTGGCGGTACTTATGATTATGATGCTAAGTTGTTCTATTTAGACCCTTGGTTAGGTTCTGTTCAAGCTCCTTCTCAATTAGGTATTGGTAGAACTACAGCAAGTAATGCTTGGGTGGTAGGCGTAAACAGTAGAAATGAATTAGCAAAACGTATGCTGTACGATAATGATATACATTATATGGATAGATTTACAGGTTTATTCAATCCTTATGCACCACCTGTAGTACCAGATAGAGATAGCTCTAACAGAGGCACACATTTCTATTTTGCTTATGCTGCTAACCAATTAAATGCAGGTACTTCTCAACAGATGACTTATTATATTAGTACTGAATCTGAACCAGCTAATGTAACTATTAGGGTGAATGGTACTAGTTGGTCACGCAGTTTCTTAGTACCTCCTTATAGTGTATATGCACCCTTACCTGTAGATTATTTACCTAAGGCTGGTGCAGATAATGCCTTTTTAAATACAGCAGGTATTTTTGATAGAAGTGTAGAAATTATAAGCGATGTACCAGTTACAGCTTATGCACATGCTATTGGTAGTACTTCTTCAGGTGGTTGTATGTTAATGCCAGTAGGTGTATGGGGTTATGAGTATAAAACACTTACCATTACACAGAATTATGGTGCAAGCTCATACTCATTGTATTATGTTATTGCAGATAATGATAATACTGCCATAGAAATAACCAGTGTTGATGGAGTGCCTACTCAAAATACAACACCAGCTATTCCAGCAGGAACAGCTACAACCGTTATATTAAATAAAGGACAAGTATTGCAAGTATTAGCAACTTCTCAAACACAAGAATTATCAGGTTCTTTAGTTAAATCAGTACCAAATGCAAATGGTGAATGTTTCCCAATAGCAGTATTTAGTGGTAGCTCTCGTACAGCTATTGATATGCCTTCAGGTTGTAGTTCTGGTGGAGATTTTAGTATGCAACAAAATTTTCCAATTACTGCATGGGGCAAACGTTATCTATTAGCACCTACATCGTTTAGCACTGCACCATTTAATTCAACATCTAATCCTTTTGCAACCAATGTATTCCGTGTAGCAGTACAAGACCCTACAACTGTTGTAAAATACAATGATGTGCCATTAACTGGTATTGTAAATAATCATTATTATCAATTCTTCAGTAATCAACCAGGATATATAGAAGCTGATAAACCAATAATGGTAGCTCAGTTTCTTGGAGGAGGCACTTGTTTAGGTGGTTCTGGTGTAGGCGACCCTGAAATGATTTACATTAGCCCAATAGAACAAGGTATTAAAGAGGTAGGTTTCTATCGCAATACTGCTGAAGCTATTACAATAAACTATCTTACTATGATAGTACCTACTAATGCTCTAAGCTCTTTATTGATTACAGATAATGGTGCACCACAAACTCCAGATTATACTTATTCACATCCTGCGAATGGAAATGTAAGTTTAAAAGGTGTAAATTATACAGTAGTTATTAAACGTTGGACATCTGCTCAACGCCAAGTAAGAGTAACTTGCGATAGTGCATTTACAGGTATAACCTATGGTTTAGGCTCTGTAGAAAGCTATGGCTACAATATGGGTACTTTAGTGAAAAGCCTAAGAGCTACTGGTAGTGCAGTTCCAACCACTACAAGTGGTACAAGTAATGCACCATCTTATACATGTAGTAAGACAGAAACCAAGATTACTATAAGAATGGCAGCTATACCAACCAGTATAATATGGAAATTTAGTAATGTACCAAACATATCGCCAAATACCGATATAACAGATAATAACCCTACTCCAGTAGATAGTGCTTATGATAATAACGGAGATAAAGTATATTACTTTACAGTACCTCAAAACTTTGTATTCTCTGCACCAGGGTTATATACTTTGCCTATTACATTTACAGCACCTACTATAGGTAGTTGTGATAACAGTCAAACAGATATTATCTATATACATGTTATTCCTTCTCCTGAAATTGGCTTTAACTATACATTTGCAGGTTGTGAAGGCAATACTGCCACATTTGATGCAGAAGCTGCTACACCTGGTGGTGTAAATGCAAATTTGTGGAATTGGACATTCCATGATAATTCAAACACTTCTGGTCAAAGCACAACATATACTTACAATGCAGCAGGCACATTCCCTGTTAAATTGCATGTAGAAACAGCAGATGGTTGTGTAGGAGATAGTATTAGAAATATACTTGTTAATCCATTACCTACTGTTGATGCAGTAAATGATTTAATTAAAATTTGTGCAGGCGAATCTGTAACATTTGAAGTAAACAACCCTTCTGCTGATATAGTGTATAATTGGTACACAAGTACTACAAGTACAACTCCTGTATTTACTGGTACTTCTTATAACCTTACCAATGTTACTGCAACACAAGAGTTTTATATTGAAGGTACTAACAATACTACAGGCTGTATAAGTGCTGATAGAAAAATGGTGAAAGTAGAGGTATATAATTTATTAACACCACCAGTAGTAGCATTTACAGACTCTACACAAAACTCAGTAACATTTACTTGGGCTGCTGTAGCAGGGGCTACAGGTTATGAAGTATCTACAGATAATGGTACTACATGGAGCATACCAAGCTCAGGAAGTACAGGTCTATCACATACTGTTACAGGTTTAGCTCCAAATACTACTGTTACTCTTATTGTAAGAGTATCTGGCACATTGCCTTGTCAGCAAAATGTGAGTGCACCAGTAACTGGTAAAAGCATATCAGTATATAAAATATATGTACCAAATGCCTTTAATCCAAGTTCTGCTAATCCAGAAAATAGGGTATTTAGAATATATGGCTCTGTACAAACAATGCAGTTAATGGTATTTAACCAATGGGGTCAAAAAATATTTGAAGCAAATACACCTACTGCAAGTTGGGATGGCACTTATCAAGGAAAGCCTGTTCCATCTGGGGTATATATTTATGTGTTAAGATACTCTTTGATAGATGGCACACAAGGTGAGAAAAAAGGTTCTTTAAACTTAATACGTTAAGATAAAAAGATGTAGAGATAAAATATTTTATCCCTACATCTTTTCTATAAAAAAATAAATAGCAATTATAATAACTATCATGATGTTGAACCATAACAAAATAAAAAATACACTTAATAGAAAAGTTTTTCTGTTAGCCCTATTTGTTATAGGTATTGTTAATATCAATATCCAAGCACAATCTATTTCTAATAAAGGGAAAGAATTTTGGGTAAGTTATGGACATCATCAATCTATGAATGATGGTGGTGGTAATATGGATATGGTACTCTATTTAAGCACAGATGCTCAGGCAGCTATTGTAGATGTAGAAATTATAGGTCCAGGTAATCCTCTAATACCCACTACAATTTGGAGAAGAAGGTATAATATCCCTGCTTTTACAGTGATATCTACTGGTACTACAGCAGCTAACCCTATAAGTCCTGGTGGAACAACTCCTGCAGCAGGTGTAGGACCAAGCCCTATGCCTAAAACTGGTGCTTATGATTGTCGTTTATATTCAGCCCCCCCACCAGTAGGTTGGGGTGGAGCAGGCTCTTATAAAAGAGCCATCAAAATAACCAGTAATGTACCTATTGTTGCCTATTCACATATTTATGATGGGGCTAATTCTGGGGCTTCAATGTTATTACCCATTGAAGCATGGGGTTATACTTATGTGTCATTAAATAGCAGACAAAGTTATGCCGCTAACTGCTATAATTGGACGTATATTATAGCCAAAGAAAATGATACAAAAGTTCAAATTACGCCATCAGTTATAACTCGTGCTCAGGATAAAACAGGGCTACAGCCAGGCGTAGCATCAATAATAACCTTAGATAGGGGAGAGGTATATCAATTAGTAGGAGCCAATGATGCAGCAGATGCAGATGGTAATGGTGGGGGCTCTTCTACGGGAAAAAATTTATCAGGTACCAAAATACAATCATTACCAGGGTTAGATGGCACTTGTAAACCCATTGCTGTATTTGGAGGAAGTAGTAGAACAACTAATCCTATTACTTGTGGTAGTGGAGGAGGAGATAATGATAACCAGCAGCTTTTCCCCCAACATACTTGGGGTAAAACTTACTTAACTGCTCCTTTTTCTGGTAACACCACATTACCTGCTTTTACTACTTGTAGTTATAGAATTGCAGTATCTGACCCTACCACTGTGGTTAAAAGAAATGGTGTTACTTTAACGGGCATTCAGAACAATAACTTTTATTTTTTTGAAAGCAATACACCAGATTATATAGAAGCAGATAAGCCAATTATGATGTGTCAGTTTATGACAGGAGGTAGCTGTATTCCTGGTTCAGTTGGAGACCCTGAAATGATTACATTAAGCCCTATGAGGCAGGCAGTAACAAGTACCAGATTTTATAGAAATGACCAATATTCTATTGTTGCCAACTTTCTTACCATTACATTGCCTACAGGCGGATTATCTACCTTAAAAATAGATGGTACTTTAATAAATAATATTCCTGCCAATGATAAATATATAGGGGCACATCCTAATAAACCTGGTTATTCTGTAGTTACAAAAAGATGGACATCTTCATCAGGTGGAGTTAAAGGACAGTCAGTAGCTACTTGCGATTCTGCATTTACAGGCATTGTGTATGGAGAGGGAAGTGTGGAAAGTTATGGTTACAATGCAGGTACTAATTTAGACCCTTATAAAATTGTGAATGGAGGTTATAATTTACCAGATACTTCAGCACAAACTACAACCCACCCTTATGGCTTTTTAAATATTCCTATGTATATTGGGGCTAATTTACCTTTTAAACCAATAGAGATTGTATGGAAGCTAACACAAACTACGCCAGCAGGTAATTTGTCTGTCAATCCACCACCATTACAAGATATTACACAGGTAAACCCAGTACCATTAGATTCCAGTTTTGTAAATGGAGAATGGTATTATTTATACAGATTGCCAGATGAATATACATTTAGTGCATCAGGTACCTATAGAATACCTTTAAGGGTAACTTTACCTACTGTTGTTGATAATTTTGGCTGTAGTTATGGTGATGTACAAGATGTATTTTTAGAAATAATCATCAAGCAACTTCCTACGGTTACTGCTACTTATAGTCAACCCCCAACTTGCGATGTTGTAAGCCCTGTAAACTTTACTGCACCTGCAGTTACACCACAAGGCTATAATATTATCAGTTGGCATTGGGAGTTTACATCTAATCCTGCTGATACTTCTAATGAGCAAAACCCAACATTTATATTTCCTGCTGCTGGTGTTTATTCTGTTAAGTTATCTATCATAACTGAATATGGAGGAGTAGCTACTTATACCATGAGTACAGTAAATGTATTACCTGGTACTAAACCTCATTCTACCTTTACAGTTACACCTACCACCTTATGTTTAGGACAGCCAATAACTGTAACACCAACATCAAATGTTACAGGAACAAATACTTGGCATTGGGATTATGATGATGGCACTACAACTTCGCAAACGAATAATACAGCACAAACACATACTTATGCTACGGCTGGTACTTATGAAATAAAACACTCTATTACAGGCACAGGCTTTCCATGTGATGCTGATACTGTAAAAATTACTGTTGTAGTAGCAGAAACGCCAGTAATTGATAGTGCCAAAGGAATATCTCCATCATCTTGCATTGGTTCAAGTCTGGGAGAAATTAACTTATTTGGATTATCTGCCAATGCTACATATCAAGTAGCATATACAGATATAAACAGCAATGCTGTTACAGTAACTGCCACAGCAGATGCAAATGGTGTAGTAACAATTACCAATTTACCTGTTGGTACTTATACCAATATTTCTACTACTATTGGTACTTGTGTATCTAATACAGTAGCATCTGTACAAATAACCTATCCATCTGCACCAGATGCACCTACTATTACAGCAGATGCTGAATTATGTTCAGGTAGTACACTAAACCTTAGTGCATCTTCAGCAACTACAGGTGTTACTTATAATTGGACAGGTCCAAATGGCTTTAGCAGTAATGAGCAAAGCCCTTCTATTCCAAATGCTACGCCTTTAGCATCTGGAACTTACTCAGTAACTGCTACAAAAAATGATTGTATTTCTACTGCAACAACAAAAAGTATAGTCGTAAACCTAACACCTAATATTACAAGTGGTAGTTTTAACAATACTACTTCATGTAACTCTGCTACTGGTAGTATTGTGTTGAATGGATTAGAAGCAAATACCTCTTTTGTTGTAAGATATACAAAAGGTAGTACAGCAGATTCTGTAACATTAACAAGTAATGCCACAGGAGAAATTACGATAACTTCACTTGCTGCTGCTACTTATAGCAATATTTCTGTAAGAATTGGTGTTTGTGTATCTAATAGTGTAGGACCATTTACTATTGAAGACCCTGCACCTCCTGCTACACCAATAGCAGCTAATAATGGACCTTTATGTGCAGATGCAGCTATTAGCTTAACTGCAAATTCTGCAACAGCAGGTGTAACCTATTCATGGACTGGACCAGGCGGCTTTACAAGTAACCAACAAAATGTAAGTATAGCAAATAGCACTACTGCTATGAGTGGAGCATATACTGTAAAAGCAATTTTAAATAATTGTGAATCTACTGCCTCTACCAATGTGGTAATCAATCCAAACCCAATAGTTGGCTTTACGCCACCAGCATTTGTTTGTATGCCTAATAATCCTGCAATATTTACCAATAGTACAACCATTGCATCAGGCTCTGTAACATATACTTGGAACTTTGGCGATGGAAGTGCAACTTCTACAGCTACCAATCCATCACACATTTATGCAAGTTCAGGTAATTATGATATAAAACTTACTGCCTTATCAAATGCTGGTTGTAGTAAGGATATTACAAAAAATTTCAACGCTTTTTATGATAAACCTATTGCCAATTTTACTGTTGCACCACCCGAACTTTGTCAAGGAACAACCAATACATTTACAGATTTAAGTACAGCACCTAATAGCACAATAACCAATCGTTATTGGAATTTTGGAGAAGATAATACTTGGATAAATACCAATAATACAAGCCAAACAAAATTATACCAAAAGGCAGGTAATTATGTAGTAAAATTAACTGTAAGAAACCAGCAAGGTTGCCCTTCAGACACTATGGATAAAATAGTAAAAGTGTATGTACAACCAATAATAGATGCTGGACCAACAATCATAGTACCTGTAGGAGAAATTGTACAATTTAATCCTATTGTAAATGATTCATCAAGTGCTATTACATTCAAATGGACACCTGCAACAGGATTATCCAATCCTAATATTCTGCATCCAACACTAAAAGTTTTACAAAATAGTGTATATATGTTAGAAGCAACAGGACAAGGTAATTGTTCTGCTACAGACAGTTTAATAGTTGTAGGATTAAAACCAGTTATTGTTCCAAATGCTTTTTCACCTAATGGAGATGGTGTAAATGATACTTGGGAAATTGAAAACTTAGGAAATTATGTAAATGTTTCTGTAGAAATATTTAATAGATATGGACAACTGATTTATAAAGCAAATAATGGATATACAAAAGCATGGGATGGTAAAGTAAATGGTAAACCAGTTCCTGTAGGTGTATATTATTATATTATTGACTTTAAAGGGCAGTTTCCTAATAAATCAGGTTCATTAACTATTATAAGATAAACAATAAAATATAAACCAATAAAAGCTAACTATAATGAGAGCTATTTCTAAACTAATGATACTTGCAGTAAGTGTAGGATGTTTATTTTCTGCATCAAAGTCTAATGCACAAATAGACCCCCACTTTTCTCAATACTACATGTATCCATCATGGCTAAATCCTGCAATGACTGGTGTTTTTAATGGAGAATACAGAGTTACTGGTATTTATAGAAGTCAGTGGGGAAATATTACAACGCCATTCTCTACCCCTGGTGTTTCCTTAGATTTTAATGGAAACAACACCTTAAACTATGGAGGAAGTATTATGCAACAATCAGCAGGAGATGGAGGTTATAGCTATCTTACTGCTTATGGTAATATTGCTTATACAGGTGTACAGTTTGGTACTATGGGTTATCAAAGAATGGTATTTGGCTTACAAGCTGGATTAATTCAAAGAAAATTTAATCCTAACAAAATGCAGTGGGGTAGCCAGTATAATCCATTTTTAGGTTATGACCCTAACTTGCCGCCAGATGTATTATTAAGAACTTCTGCTACTGCATTTGATGCAGGTGCAGGTGTATTATACTATGATGCTGAACCAGGTAAAAAAATGAATATATATGCAGGATTTTCTGCCTCTCACTTAACAAGACCTGATGATAAATTTAGTGCTAATAGCTTAGAAAAAATTCCTATTCGTTATACACTGCATGGAGGGGTAAGAATTGCTGTAAATGAAAACTTTTCTATTACACCAAACGTATTATACCTTCGTCAGCGTACAGCATCAGAATTTGTAATTGGTGCTTATGGACAAATTAAAGCTCCTTTAGGAACAGAGTTTTTGTTTGGAGCCAATTACAGAGTGAAAGATGCTATTTCGCCATACATAGGAATTTACTATAAAAACACAACCTTAGGTTTAAGTTATGACGTAAATTCATCTGATTTGAGTAGAATACAAAGAGGCTCTAACAGTTTTGAAATTTCTTTGTCTTTCATTGGCAAAAAGAAAACCAAAACACCCGAAGTAGAATTTATTTGTCCAAGATTATAAAGTATAATAACACCTGATTTTTAAACAGAGGAAATACAATTACATGAAAAAGATATTTTTATTACTAACTATTGCTACTATCACACTTAATGCATCTGCACAAGTAGTGTACGATTACATTAAAGCTGCTGATGCTTATTACCAAAAAGCAGATTATAATTCTGCTGCTGAGTATTATGAAAAATACATTAACAGTGCTAATAAAAAAATAAAAACAGATGCTTTTGACCCCTATACTGTTAATACACTAACTAAACAACAAAAAGTAGCTGTAAGTAACTATCAGCAAGCTGTATATAAAGCAGCAGAATGTTACAGACATCTTAACTATCATGTAAAAGCAGAGCCTTATTATGCTCAAGCTACTAAATTTGATAGCACTCAATTTCCATTAGCGTATTATTGGCATGGAAAAACTTTAAGAGCATTAGCAAATTACGATGCTGCCGAAACTGCACTTACAACTTTTATTTCTCAAGGTCAAGGTGGTAGCGATTATATTGATGATGCAAACAGAGAAATTAAAAACCTTAAATTTATAAAAGCACAACTTGCTAAAAATGATTTACACTTATATAAAGTAAACAAATCTGGAGGCATCAATACACCAGGTGCTAACTATGCACCAAGCAAAGTAAATGATAATACCTATTTATTTACTTCTACAAGACCAGATAGTGGTTCTGCAAAAAATGATGTTTATACCAACAGAATTTATACTGCAACATATTCAGATGGCGTATTAAACGAAGTGAAAAAAACAGTCATTCCTCAACCAGCCTATACACATCAAGGAGTAGTTTCAGTAACACCCAATGGCAATATCATGTATTTAACACGTTGGACTATTGCTGGAGCTAAAAAATCAGCAGCAATATATAGTAGTAAAAAAGCCAATAATGGATGGGGTGAACCAACTTTATTAGATAGTACTATCAACGTTTCAGGTGCTAATACACAACAACCTTTTGTAATGCCTGATGGAAGGGCTTTATTATTTTCTAGTGATAGAAGTGGCGGAGTAGGAGGTTTTGACTTATGGTATGTTCAATTAGATAAAGAAGGAAATGTAATATCTGGAACTGTATCAAACATGGGTTCAAACATTAATACAAAATTTGATGAACAAGCTCCTTATTATCATACACCTTCAGGAACTTTAGTTTTCTCCAGTAATGGATATGTAGGAATGGGTGGTTATGATTTTTATGCAAGTAAAGGAACTGTCAATAATTGGTCTGCACCAGAAAACTTGGGTTATCCTTTAAACTCAATAAAAGATGATATTTATTTTTCTTCAAATGGTGGAGCAAAAAATATTTTAGGCGATGTAATGTTTAGCTCAGATAGAGAAAGTGCTTGCTGTTTAGATATGTTTACATTATCTAAAGAAAGACCAATAAAACAAATTGCTGGTATAGTGGTTGATTGTGAAACCAATGAACCAATTAATGGAGCTAATGTAGAAGTAAAAGGTTCTTCTTATAATACAGTAGCATCAAGCACTACAGGCTCTGATGGTTCTTATAGTTTTACTATTGAAGATTTTGACAATTTTACTTCATCTGCATCTGCCGAAGGTTATAATGCTAATAGTGTTACAACTGCTGGTATAACTGATGATATGATTGTAAACCAAACACTTAATGTTTTGTGTTTACAAAAAATTCCACCACCACCTCCAGAAACACCACCTGCTGTAGATACAGTAGTAGTAATGGATAATATTTATTTTGCTTTTAATAAAGCAGACCTTTTACCTGAATCTCATGCTGCATTAGATGAACAAATTGTATCTATGATGAACAAATATCCTACAATGGTGATAGAAATTGGAGGACATACAGATAGTCAAGGTAGCGATGACTACAACTTAACATTATCAAAAGCTAGAGCAGAATCAGTTAAAAAATATTTAGTAGGAAAAGGTATTGAAGCATCTCGTATGGAAGCTGTAGGTTATGGAGAATCTAAACCAATAGCACCAAACTCAATTAATGGTAAAGATAATCCTGAAGGACGTAAGAAAAATAGAAGAACAGAATTTAAAGTATTGCATTACTAAACTATAAAACATCAATACAAAAAACAGGCTGTCATTTTTGACAGCCTGTTTTGTAATATAGTAGCAAGCAAATAAACACTTAGGTATAAACTCGTATAAATCGTAACACAAACTAATATAAAGTACAAAAGCAGCTACCTTATTGTAACTGCTTTTGTATTTGTGACCCCGTCAGGATTCAAACCTGAAACCTTTTGATCCGTAGTCAAATGCTCTATTCAGTTGAGCTACGGGGCCTCTTTTTATTTAATGCTGCAAATATAAGTCTGCACTTTTAATATGCAAAGTTTTTAAATACAAACAACTAAGACTAAGTTCAACTATCAAGTGCAACAGCTTTCATTATTCTAAAAATAAAAAACCGATTGAGTGTTATTCAATCGGTTGTAAAATATGATTATAGCTTATAAAGTATTAAGCAGATTTTCTTTTTGCTAATTTACTTTTTAAGTTAGAAGCTTTATTTTTATGAATAACACCACGTTTTGCCAATTTATCTATCATAGATACTACAGAAGGCATTTTATCTTCATAAGCAGACTTATCTGTTAAGGCTTTTAAATCTCTGATAGCATTACGTGTAGTTTTGCCATAATATTTATTTCTGTCTCTTCTTTTTGCTGCTTGACGGGTGTCTTTTTTCGTAGCCTTATGGTTTGCCATATTTCTTTTTATTTTTATAAGGATTGCAAAGGTAAGAGTGTTTTATGAAAAATTGAAATCTTTTAGTAAAAAATATTAAAAAATTTGTAGGCTTTTTAGCAAAAGGGTTAATCTTTCCATATTAACCATATTCACTAACCTTTACTATCAATAAAAAATGAATATGTGAAATAGGTAGTTCATCATTTCCTTTTATCATTATTTCATACAGAAATATTACTTTAAAATTTTTTCTAACACTTCTAATTTTCCATCAATCTTATGTGTAATAGGAAGTCCTAACATATTGGCTATTAATGGATAAACATGTACGTTTTCAAAATTTTGTAGAGTATATTTTTCTTTAAATAATGGTCCCCAAGCATAAAAAGTTGCTTGCATTTCGGGTAGTGAATTATCAAAACCATGTGCTCCCATAGGTGGCTTTCTGTTATTAAAACTAAAACCTTTTGGAGGTGCTATAGGTGTTAAAACTATATCACCAATTCTGTTGTACCAATCATCTTCTACTCCATAATGCCATTCTGCTGGAATATCTTTTTTTAAGAAAACACGATAATCTTTTGCTTCTTTTTGCAACTCATTATAAAGTGGTTCTATATATTGTTCATCTTTTGCATAATAATGAACTGTTGTATTACCATAAGTCATTTTAAATTGAGCTGTATCTGCTTTTACAGAAATTTTAATAGGATTTTCTATATCCATATTTGCCATTCCATGGTCAGACAGAAAAATAAAATTGATGGGTAAATTTGTTTGCATACAAGCATTGTATAGCTTACTCATAGATTCATCAATAAACTGAACTGCTTGTTCTGTTTCTTTAGCATCAACACCATATTTATGTTCTGCATGGTCAACTTCTGGAAAATAAAAAGTAATTAAATGTGGTCTAATGCTATCTGGCAGTTGTAACCATTCTTTTACAATACTAATTCTTCTGTCAATAGGAATAACTTCATTGTAATTAAAATAATAAGAAGGATGCACACCTTGAATATTGGCTTCTGAGCCTACCCAATAAAAAGAAGCACTCATTAACTGATTATTTTCAGCCAAAGCCCAAATAGGTACACCACCATACCAAGAAGCATCACTTACAGCTTTTCTGTTACCAATTCTATATACTTGTTGTCTTTCTTTGCTATAAAAAGTATTATCTACAATGCCATGATGTGCAGGATATAAACCTGTAACAATAGAGTAATGATTAGGAAAAGTAAGTGATGGAAATGAAGGTTTCATAGAAGTAGCTTTTATGCCTTCATTACTCATTTTTTTTAAAAATGTAGCATTATATTTTTCTGCTAAATCATATCTAAAACCATCGGCAGAAATTAAAATAATATAAGGTTTGTTGTATTGAGAAGGAGCATTTTTACGTCCATCAATTTTATACTGTGTTGTATCTTGAGCATGAATACTTAATGAAGACAAAAAGATGCTAACACATACAATAAATCTTTTAAAAAAATACTGATACATAGGTTACTTATTTTTTACGAAAGTAATCATTTGTAAGTTCAGGGAATAAGTATAATTTTTTAGTAACCATTAGAATTTGAGGCTGATAAATTTAATTTTCCCAAATTAGTTAATAAATGAGCTGTATGTCTTAATATTCACATAGCATATTACTTATGTTTGCACAGCAAATAAATAAAGTAAATAAGCCTGATGACATTTTATCAATTTCTTGTCTTAATTCATGTGCTTTCTGCTATTTTAGGTATGGGACCTGGTTTTATAATGATATATGTTGTTACAAAAGCAACTAATATGACAGAGTTAAGACATGCCTATTTAATCAGAAATAGATTGCATGTTTTTGTAATGGTAGGAGGAACATTGTTGTTATTATCTGGCTTAGCAATGGGATTGATAAATACCATTTTATTTAGTGCAAAATGGTATGTTATTAGTTTAGTTTTATTTATCATAGCGTTAGCATTTGGACCTATTATTTTATCGCCATTGGCTAAACCTATCAAACAATTATTAAAAAATAATGCACAAGAAAAAATACCAGAAGAATATTATCCATTAGCCAAGAAATTATTTTTTTATGAACGTATAGAAAATATAATTTTTATTACCATTATTGTATTAATGATTTTAAAACCATTTTAATAAACTTATAAAAACAAATTGAACAATATGGAACAAACAATGAACCCAAAAGAAGTATTAGATGTAAGAGTATTGATACCTATTAAACGACATGAATTGCTGATACAACTTTTTAAAGACTTACCAGTAGGAGAGAGTTTTACTTTTATTAATGACCATGACCCTATACCATTATTTTATGAGTTTAGGTCTATTTATGGAGATGTGGTAGGTTGGGAATATTTGAATAGAGGTGGTAGAGAATGGACAGTAAAAGTAACACGTACAGAAGCATCTGAAGGAAGAGAATTTACTGATATTTCTACACTATTAGATTTGAGAAAAGCAGATAAAAAAGAATGGAAGCAAATTGTTTTTCATAGATATGGTATGATGGAAGAAAATACTACTATGGAACTTATTTCAAAAAAAGACCCTGTAGAAATTCATGGCATTTTTGTTAATAAATTTGAAGGCAGACATTCTTGGGTATATAAAAAGAAAGAAGCAGATGAATATGTTATTCACATTACTAAAAAAGATACAAGTGGCTTAGGAGATACAGGCTATTCTGTAGTAAATGAATTTGATATTCGTCCTTATCCACCAACAGAAAGACATGAAATGTTTTACAAAGCATTTGCTGATATTCAGGCAGGAGAAGCATTTGAATTTATTAATGACCACGACCCTAAGCCATTATATTATCAAATGGAAGCAGAAAGTAAAGAACCTTTTAGATGGGAATATATTGAGAAAGGACCAGATGTTTGGAAAGTAAGAGTTATAAAAACAAAAAGTGAATCTTAATGGATAATAAACATTATGCAAATGAATTAGATGCTTCTTTTTGGAATGAAAGATGGATAAATAAACAAACAGGATGGGATGTTGGTTATGCTACACCACCCATTACAGAATTTATGAAGCAGTATGAAAATAAACATGCTGCAATACTTATTCCAGGTTGTGGCAATGCTTATGAAGCTGAATTTTTAATAGCTAATGGGTTTACCAATATTACACTTTTAGATATAGCCGAAGAAGCTGTAAAAAGTCTTACAGAAAAATTTCAATCATCTACTCAGATAAATATTGTATGCGATGATTTTTTTCATCATCAAAAAAAATATGATGTAATTATTGAGCAAACTTTTTTCTGTGCCCAAGTATTAGAAAGGAGAGAAGAGTATATAAAAAAAGTACACTCTTTATTAAATAACAATGGTCAATTAATAGGTGTTTTGTTTGGAATAACTTTTGAAAAAGAAGGACCACCTTTTGGAGGAGATATAATAACATATCAACAACTGTTTGAGCCTTATTTTAGTATAAAAACAATGGAGCCTTGTTATAACAGCATTGCACCAAGAGCAGGTGCAGAAATATTTATTCACCTGATAAGAAAATAAACATCAGCAATAAACTTTATTTATCTAAAGCTGCAACAGATAGTAGAAAAAAACTTTCTGTTGTAGCTTGTACACTATGTGAAATTTTTGGTTGCAATGCAATCATTTGCCCTTTTGTAAGAGAAACAGTTTCTTTATCTGTAATAAATTGTATAGTACCTTTTAATACTTGAACACTAATAATAGCATTGGTAGTATGTTTTTTTAATACAGCATTTTTGTGCATACCAATTAAAACAATACGCAAACTATCAGACTTGAAAATGGTAATAGAGTTATGACTACTTTCTTGCCATGTAGCTTCAGTTTTAATTTGCTCTATAAATTTATTCAAATCCATTTCTACCAAAGGTGCATTAAGCACTCTATCTCCTTGTGGGCGTAGTGGTGTTGCATCGTTTGATTTGTATTCCATAAAAATATTTTTTATTTAATTAAATCTTTTATCAATGTTGGAGGTCTTCCAATTACTGCTTTATCGCCTCTTACAACAATTGGTCGTTCTATAAGTATAGGGTCTTGTATCATAGCTTCAATCCATTGTTTTTTGGTAAGTTTTTTCCCTTCATATTTTTCTTTAAATATGGGCTCTTTTTTTCTGATAATATCTAAGGGTTTTACTTTTAATAGTTTCAATAAGTTCTCTAATTCTTTGTAAGTAGGGGGTTCTATTAAATAATTTTTAATAACAACATCTTCGCCTATTTCTTCTAAAACGCAAAGTCCTTCTCTACTTTTTGAACATTGTGGGTTATGGTAAATAATTGTTTTCAATTTCTACAATTTTTATTTAAAGTATAATAGCAGTAAAGTTATTGAAATTATACGAATTTGATTTCTAAAATAAACTACTCTTTTTCCGTATAATACCGATGCTATAGTTGTTTAGACCAATGAAATTGGTCTATTACAAATATGCTTTCGGTATTAATCCATTAAAAAAGCCAATCCTTCATTTACTGCACCATACAAATCTTTTACCTTTTTTTGTTTGAAAATATTTTCAATTAAATTACGTGCTTCTTTGTATTCATTATGAATAGGGCATGGGTGTGTTTCTGAACATTTGCTTAATCCTAAACCACATTTTTTAAAAACATTTTTTCCTTCAATCGTTTCTACAATATTAAAAATAGGTTGTTCTAATTGTTCATGGCTTAAATAAAAACCTCCTGTAGGACCTTTTAAACTATTAATTATTTTTTGTTTTACAAGTGTTTGCAAAGTTTTGCCAACAGTGTGTTCACTGGCATTGATGTGTTCTGAAATTTCTTTTATACTGGCTTTATCTCCAGTTGTAGATTTTACAGACAGATATATAACAGCTTTTATAGCAGTTTTACAAGTTTGACTTAGCATAATAATTAATGACCTAAAAATTCTCTTCCTTCTGGAGATATTTTAGAAAAATCCCAAGGAGGTTCAAAAGTTAAATTAACATTGATTTGCCATTCAGGAAAAGCATTACTTAATGCTTGTGTAATATTGCTTTGTATGCTTTCTCCCATTGGGCAAAATTGTGTAGTAAGTGTCATTTGAGTATCTATCTTTTTTTCATTACTATCAAAATCTAACTGATAGATTAAACCTAAATCTACTACATTTAATCCTATTTCTGGGTCATCTACTTCATACAATCCTATCAAAGCAAAATTGCATCTTTCAGTATCATTGGTTATAATATTATTTACACTCATTGTTTTGTTGGTTTATGTAATAAAACTTTACTTGTATTAATAACATATAATAATGCTGCCATTAATAATATAGTAGCGGCAATTTTTAAAATAATTTGGTTTAAAATAATTATTCCAAATATAAATAAAACAAATCCTACTATATATGTTATCAGCATAGTGTTATATATTTTTTCGCTAAACAATTCTTTTGGTGCAGGTGTTTTTCCTGTATATGCTTTTTTATGATAAACTTTATTCCACACAATAAAAGGGAGTGTTTTAAAAGTCATACCTAAAATAATAGCAGTAATCCATCCAAACAAAATACAAAATCCATAAAGTAAAATAATGTTGTCATGTTGTTTTGTTGGAAGAAAAATTAAAGTAATAATTAAAACAATTAAAGGTAACATCATTTGTAAAACAGAAAGTAAAGATGTTTTCATTTGTTCATCTACATTTTTTCTTATCCTTACTTTTTTAGCTTTCAAACAATGGTCAGCAAATAATATAATGCCTATAAATGCTACAATAATTGATATATAAAAATAAGTAGCAGATAACTCTAATGTTTTAAATATAATAAAACTGATAAGGCTTATGTTTATTAAACCAAAAATCCACCAAAGCGTTTTATTGTTAGTATATTTTGAAATTAAAAACATAGGAATTAATCTTGAACCTACACCAATAACCATTAATAAAAACCAACCAACCAAACCTAAATGTGCATGAATAGAAAGATATGAAACTGAATTTTTAGGAAGTATATTTTCTGAGAAATTAAATACTAATAACCATCCAAAAAAAGTAGTAGAAAATAGCCACAATGTAGCTGCTATAATAAACCATGTATGCACATTTCTATTTTTACTATTGAAAGAGCTAACAAATACATTGATAAGGTAAAAAATTACTGCTATATTAATAAGTGTAGCACCTGTTTGTAAAGCCCAGCCAATATTAAAAACATAAAAACCATACACTAAAATAGGAATACCCACTGCTGCAAAAGCAAATGTGAGATAAGCAAGTATATTGCTGTGTAATTTTCCTTCTACTAATACTGGCAATAACTGATGAGATGCTCCAAAAATTATCATAGTGCCCCAGCCTAAAGCCATTGCATGTGTAATAGCAAGTGTGTAAGGATTAAAATAATTTGTATTGACAATGTCTGTATGTAATAATAACAAAACTACTCCTGCTACAAAAGATATTGATGCATAAATATAAAAAGGTAAAACAACTCTGTAATCTGTGGTTTTTTGTAAGCCACCCATTAATGGTGAAAACATAACAGGTTATTTGTTTTTAAAAATCAATAAATAAACTTCACCTTCTTGTACTTCTTTTATTCTATAATCAAAATTTCTGTCTTTTAATTCTGTTAGTAGAAATACAGGTATTCTTTTGTGATGCACATATAAGGCTTTTTCATTGGGCAAAGTTTCTAAGGCTTCTAAAATAGTCATCATAGGCATAGGCATTTCTAAATGCCTTACATCTATTTCTACTAAATTATTTTCAAACTGTTGCAAAATTTGTTCCCAATCTTCAGATGCAGGCACATTGGCTTCTATTGCTGTACTTTCTGTATTAGCTGTTTTATAAAAATAAGTTTCTATTGTATTTTCATCTACATACTTTACATAAGATTCAAAGCCTTGCTTTTGTAAAAGATGTATCAATGGTACTGGTTCAAAATTATTGATGATTAAAAGTATTTGATTAACTTTTAGTTCTTTTACTTTTTGTTGTATTTGTTTTAATGGGTCTTTACCAGAAGCTAAAATAGCACGAACATCAAAATTGACTATTTGTTCTGGCTGCATATTTTTTAAATAATCTGGTATTGGTTTATTTTCTGTAGTGGTTTCTGCTACTACTGTATTATTGCTATCTACTTCAAAACCCAATGGTGCTAAGGCTTTAAAAAAATCTTCTGGCTTACAACCCCCAACTTTAGAAGCCATAGCAATACTGGTTCTTGCTGCCATTAATTTTCTAAGTATTGGATTGCGTAATTTTTTAAAATCTGGTGCTATGGCAACTATTGTTTCTAAAGCATCTGGATGATGTTTTAATAGTGCTGCTATTTTAGTTTGTGCATTTATAAGCATGATGATACAATTAAATTTTCAAAGAAAGAATACATGAATAAAATTGTATTACTCATGTATTCATTTCTATCCACCAATCAATATTAAGCAAATGTTTTTTCTATTTCAATAGCTTTTACGAAAAGAATATTGTTTTCTAAATGTATGTGAACAAATAAATCGCTTTCAAAATCTTGTAGCAGTTTAAAAAGTAATTTATAGCTTGTACAAGCATCTTCTGGTATTGCATAGTTATTACTTAAACTTCTTATTTTTTCCATTGCTCTACCTACACTATCATGTTCAGCTTCTGTTTCAGCTACCATTGCTTGAAAACTTTTTCCTTCTTTTTTGTATGAAGTATTGTTATTGTTAGCTTTTGCTATTTCTTTAATAAAAGGAAATAAATTATCTTCTTCATCTTTCATGTGTGCAAAAAGTTCTTCATGCACATCTTCTACCAATTCTTTTATTTCAATAAGTTCAGGATGTCTTCCTCCATGTACTTGAGCTACTTTTATAGCATATCCTTTAATTTCGGGCAAATATTTTTTTACAAAATTGTGGTGTGTGTTTACTATATAATCTGCCAAAAAATCCATATTCCACTCATCATAATTTAAGTTATTGCCTACTGTAATGTTTTGTGTTGTTTTCAAAAGTTCACGTTCTACTTCATTAGCATCTATTCCTTTTTCTGCACAAACTTGACGAACAGTTTTTTTACCACCACAACAAAAATCTATGCCATATTTTTTTAGTACATCAGCTTTACGAATATCTTTTGCTACAATTTGTCCTATGGTTTCTTCATGTGCATTAGTATCATTTTTGGTTACACGAATGTCCCACCATTCAGGTCCTTGTTGTAAATATTCCCAAGTAAATACATCACCATGTTCACTTTTTAGTTGATAGTAAACAGGTTTTGGGTCATGGTCATTATGAATAATAAAAGATTCACCAGCTTTTAAGTTTTCAAATGTGTTGAAAATGGTTGGGTGTTTTAATCTTGGTTCTAAAGAAGGTACATTGACAACAATTTCTTTACCTTGTTCAGTAGTTTCTACAGTAACATTATTTTGAATAGCAATTTTATTGTCTTTTGCTACTTTATTATTTATACTAACACGAATACTCCACCATTCTGGTCCTTGTTGTAAATAATCCCAACCAAAAACTTCTCCATGTTTTTCTACTAATTGATAATACACAGGTTTAGGGTCATGGTCGTTATGAATAATAAAAGATTCGCCTTCTTGTAAATTTTCAAAAATGTGAAAAATAGTAGCATGCTTTTGTTTAGGCTCAATAGCAGGTACATATAAAATCATATCATTATTTTCACCAGTAATAATAGGTACAACTCTTGTAACACGAATATCCCACCATTCAGGACCTTTTTGTAAATATTCCCAAGTAAAAATATTTCCACGTAAATCTAATAACTGATAATAAACAGGCATTGGGTCATGGTTATTATGTATGATTAAACTTTCGCCCTCTTGTAAAGTATTAAATACCTGAAAAATGGTTTGGTGTCTTAGTCTTGGTTCAATTTCTTGAACATTAATAATAGTTTCATTGGCTGTTTGCATGTGCTATATTTTTTATTTGAATAAGAAGTGCAAATATACAGCAATTTTAAATAAAAGTATTTGAATACTTTTAATATTGTTAAACTATTCCTTAAAAGGTAAATACCTATTTAGCAGTAAAATGCTCTGCAAACTTTTTGTAGTATTGAACTTGTTTAGACTTTTATCAATTTAATATACACGAAGCTAAAAAAGTGAAAGTTGTTTGGTTTTGTCATGTTGAGCTTGTCGAAACATGTCGAAACCGATTAATTGAAGCATATTTTTTAAATCTCGCCTTCGACAGGATCAGGCTGACAGCTTTTTTTATTCACAATTCGTAAAGAATTAAAAGTCTAAACAAGTTCATTATTAGGTTTATAATGATTATCAAAATAATTCTTCACACATTTTAAACTACTTATGGTATTTCAGGTTGTTTCTGTTACTTTTGCAGCCAATTTTAACCTAACAGATAAAGGTTATCAGCAATATAATTATATAAAAAAAGTAATCATGGCAGGGCAACTTAAAGAAGTTAGAAACAGAATTAAAAGTGTTCAGAGTACACAACAAATAACTAAAGCCATGAAAATGGTTAGTGCTGCTAAATTGCGTAAAGCACAAGATACTATTATACAAATGCGTCCTTATGCTCAAAAATTGCAAGAAATGTTGAGCAATATTGTAAGCAATACAGAAGGAGGTATAGAATTAAAATTAGCAGAAACAAGAACTGTAGAAAAAGTGTTGTTAATAGTTATTACCAGCGATAGAGGTTTGTGTGGTGCATTTAATAGCAATATTATTAAATTAGCCAAAAGCACTATTGCAGAAAAATATGCTACTCAATTTAAAAAAGGAAATGTAACCATCTGGAATATTGGTAAAAAAGGTTGGGAAGCATTGACTAAAGTAGGTTATCAAACAAACGATACTTATAAAGATATTTTTCTAAACCTTACTTTTAATAATACGCAAACAGCTTCTAAAGCTGCTATGAAAGCATTTGAAGAAGGTGAGTTTGATGCAATAGAAATTGTGTATGGACAATTTAAAAATGCAGCAACACAGCTATTTATATCAGAACCATTTTTGCCTATTGCTAAAGTAGAAAATAAAGAAGGGCAGAATAAAAAAGCTGATTTTATTTTTGAACCAGAGAAAGATAAATTAATTGCTGAATTAATGCCCAAAATTTTAAACACTCAATTATACAAAGCAGTATTAGATAGTAATGCAAGTGAGCATGGTGCAAGAATGACAGCAATGGATAAAGCAAGTGAAAATGCTAATGAGCTACTAAAAACATTAAAAATATCTTACAACCGTGCAAGGCAAGCAGCAATTACTACAGAGCTTACAGAAATAGTAAGTGGAGCAGCAGCTTTACAAGGTTAAAACTAAAATTGTTTTATTTGAAAGTTGATAAGACCTCAATGCTTTCAAAATTTTTAAATATAATCAATGGAACATTCTTCTATTATACCACATATTGAAGTATTAATTTTTGCCAGCGAAAAACCTTTGACTGCATTAGAAATTACTGAACTAATTAATAACGCATTTGCTTTTTTAGAAGAACGTGTAACCTTAGACCAAATAGAAAGTTGTATTGAAGGAATTATTGAAAAATATACAAGCGAATTTTATCCTTTTGAAGTAAGAGAAAGTGGTGGAGGTTTTCAATTTCTTTCCAAAAAAGACTATCATCAAACTATAGCACAACTGAATGGAGATAAATTTTTAAAAAGGCTTTCTAATGCTGCATTAGAAACACTTGCTATTATAGCATATAAACAACCTGTAACTAAAGGTGAAATAGAAGCTATTCGTGGTGTAAATAGTGATTATAGTGTACAGAAATTATTAGAAAAAGAATTGATAGTTATAAGTGGTAGAAATGAACATTTACCAGGTCATCCATTAATCTATGCTACCTCTAAATCTTTTATGGATTATTTTGGTATAAACTCTACCGATGACCTTCCAAAAATAAAAGAAGTATTAGCAGAACAACTGATAGAAGGCACTATTATTAACCCTGAAGATTTTACCAGCAATACTGACTTACCTCAAAATAATGATGAAGCTACATTAAGCATTAACGATAGTGGTACATTAGAAGAAAACAATTCAGAAGAAGATGATGTAAATACTGATACTGAAATATAGATAGCATCTGAAATTTTTTTATAATTGTAAAAGGTATAATAATGAATTGGGAAACATACTTAGAAGGATTTGAATTAATACTAAATGCCGAAAAACCAACAGCTCCTTATGATAGTGCAGAATATATAGATTATACCAAACTAAACTATACAAGATTAAAAAGATGGTTGAAAACAGCCATTTTATCAGATGAAACAAAAGCAATAATAGGTGCTATAAACAAACCTCAGCATTGGACTGTTATAACTGAACATTGGTGTGGCGATGCTGCACATATTGTACCTATATTGTATTTAATGTCTTCCTTAAATGATAATATACATTTTACTATTCAATTAAGAGATACAGATTCTGAAATAGATAAATACCTAACCAATGGTAGTAAAGCTATTCCTATTTTAATAGTTAGAGATGCACTGCATAATGATTTATTTCATTGGGGACCAAGACCCTTCAATGCACAAGAACTTTTTAAAACATTAAAAGAGAAAGATGCTTCATTGGAAGAAATAAAAGAAGCTATTCAAGTATTTTACAATAACGATAAAGCAGAAGGTATTCAAAAAGAAGTAACAGCCTTGCTTAAATAAGTTTTATCGGTTTACTTACAGTAGAAAACTTAGGTTTTTAATTGCTTCATTCTGTGAGCAAAACTGATTATAAAACCTATTACCATTATTACTACACCAAGCCATAATAAATTAATCATTGGAAACTCTAATACTTTTAAAGTTAGCAATGAAGTAAGTGATTTATTTTCTTTAACACCAATTTCTAATTCACCTACTTTTTGGTCAATTACTTTATTAAAATTCAGTACAAGGTTTTGAGCAATAACAGTATCAGGGAGTAAACGTATGCTTTCATTATTTTCTATGGCTATACCTGGGTATGCTGCATATCTGCTACCTTCTTTACTAACAACTTCCATATCTATAAAAATAGCATTTTCTTTTGGGTTATATTTATGTTGCCTTTCTGGTGGATTAATGATTGCTTTATTCAGTACTATAAATCCATTGCTATAATAAATAGTATCACCAACTTTTGCTGTTATATTACGAAAAGTAGTAGTGTCTTCATCTCTATCATCATTTTTAAAAGAGGTAATGTAAACAAATATATCCTTATGAAAATATTGTTTAGAAGCAGGGTTGGGCGAATAACCATCTCCTTTATTATTCTTAATAATATCAGGATAAATGGTAAATGCTTTACTACCATCTTTTGGTTCAAAATCTATTTCATAGTATCTTTTTCTGTCATAATTATTAAAAGTATCTTTTACATAAGTAACCATATATTTACCCATGTCTGTTTTTATTCCTTTAAATAAAGTAGTATTTTCTGCTGGGTCTTCTTGTTTGGTTTTTTCAAAAACAGCAATACCTGTTTTATTCCAACTAAGAATAGTTTTCTTTCCACTTGAAATTAAGATGCCCAATAATATTAATCCAAAACCTATGTGTGTAATACTTGCTCCTGCCAATGTCCATTTTCCTTTTAACCCTATTTTTATATAACCTGCATTTCCTATTATAGCATATACAGAAGAAAAAATAGCCACATGTATAGCTATCATAAATCCATAACCTTTATGGTCATAATGCACTTTTCCTACAAATACAATTAGCGAAGCAATAATAAATGAAACTATAATAGGCATCCATACCTTTTTTTTGAGGTATGCTTTTGGTGTGTCTTTGTATTTTAAATATTGCACAAGCCCTGTTAATACACCAATAATAATAGCAACAAAAATTTGAATTTGATTGTGTGTAAAAACAGCATCTTCGGGTTGAGCAAAAGTGTTTTTAAAAGTATTTTTTAAAAATGAAAAGTGGTTAATAATTTTATTAAGAGCAGGTAATGATGTAATAATAATAATAACAAAACCTGAAAGGCTTAATACCAAAGAACCTATAAACATCCAAAACTCTCTGCTCCAAGTATTTTCTTCTTTATGAATAGTAGGAATAGATGTATATTGTTTAAAGAATAAAAATAGAGAAGGCAATAAGAATACTAATATAAATAATAGTAATTGCCAGTTCATACCTAAATCTGTAAAAGCATGTACAGATGCATCGCCCAAAATGCCACTTCTTGTTAAATAAGTAGAATATAATACCAATACAAAAGAAATGATGTAAAAGAAATAAGTAGCTTTTAAACTGTGCCCACTATGTTTGTAAATTAAATTGGTATGTAACCCTGCAACCAATGTAAGCCAAGGAACTAATGAAGCATTTTCTACAGGGTCCCAAGCCCAATAACCACCAAAGTTTAAACTTTCATAAGCCCACATAGCACCTAACATAACACCTAAACCTAATGCAGCAGCAGAAAAAGATGCCCATGATAATGCTGGTTTTATCCAATCATGTTTTTTATTCATTAATCCTGCAAAAGCATAGGCAAAAGGAATAATGACAGATGCAAAACCTAAAAACAAAATAGGAGGGTGAATAACCATCCAATAGTTTTGTAATAAAGTATTTAAACCATTTCCATCTTTTATAAAATTAATATAATCTGCTTTTTGAAAAATGGGAGCATCCATTTCATTTCTTAATAAGGCAAAAGGATTGCTACCTACTTTTACGCCCCAGAAATAAATACCTAATACCATTGTAGCCAAACAAAACTGTGCAAAGCTGATAACTGTCATTACACCAGCTTCCCATTCTTTATGTATGGTTTTTTTTGCTTTCCAAATAATTATCCATCCTAAAACACAATGCCAAAAACTCCATAATAAAAAACTGCCTTCTTGTCCTTCCCAAAAACAACTTAAAAGATATTTGAACTGTAATTTAGTATCGCTATGTTGCCAAGCATATTTATATTCAAATAAATGGTTAGCAATAATGTAATAAAGAACCAGAAAAATAGATAATACAGAAATGGTTTCTAATAAAAAGGAAAATCTGGCAATACGAAGCCAACTATTTTTTTGTTCTATAATGATTTGTTTGTTGGCTATAAAAAATGCAATAGTTGCTACTAATGAAGCAACCAAAGAAAGTACAATAAAAAAATGTCCAATTTGCCCTGGTAATAAATGTTCGCCAATATATTTCATTATAAATTAAGCTAAGGTTAGTGTAAAAATATGCAGCAATTAATTAGCAGTAGTTTCTAAATTTTTCTTTGCTGCTTCCATATCATCTTTGTATTTACTTGGGCATTTTACCAAAATGCCATCTTTCTTTTTTATTTCAAAAATGCCATTTTCCATTTTGCCTTTTAATACTACACGTTCACTTTTTTCCATATCATAAGGCTTTTCATAATAGTAAGCTACTTTCATTCTATCGCCTAAAGTATCTATTGCTTCAAAAGTTAAGTAATTAGGATTTTTTGCTGGGTCATAATATAGTGTTGCTGTATCTAATTTAGCAATTACTGTAACTGTTTTTCCTTGCTTTTCTTTAGCTGATGCAATGGTTTCGTAAGTAGTTACTTTACCCATAAATGCTAATAGTACAGCTACTGTAATAGCAATACATACTAACATAACTATATGCATTTTCTTCATTTCTTTATTTTGTGGGCGAAGATAATTGTTATTATACTAATAGAATACGAAAGAATTAACCATATTGGGAAACTTTAACGATAATATTAGGTGTGTACGCTTTTACAATAGGTTTTCCTAAAAAGTCAATTTATTACATTAGCGTAAATTTTAATAAAATGTAGCGGAATAAAATTTTTAAAAATAAATGCAATGGTTCGTGTTTTCACGAAACAAGGCAGCAGGTAACTAATTTTCCACTATTATCCTTTCTATCTCCTCAAATCAAAAAATAAAAAAAGCATCCCATTAAGATTAATGGAATGCTATAACAAATAAACCTTAAACCATGAAAAAACTAATTACAATGCTTATCAAATTCAGCCATTAATTGTTGGGCTATCATTTGTGCTGATAAACCTTCAATATGATGACGTTCAAACATACTAACCAAATTACCATCTTTAAATAATGCAATAGAAGGAGATGAAGGAGGATAAGGCATTAAATATTCACGAACTTTTTGTACTGCATCTACATCAAAACCTGCAAAACTGGTAGCCAAATTAGCTGGTTTTACTTTTGCATTTTGAATAGCCATTAATACACCTGGTCTGCATGTTCCTGCTGCACAACCACATACTGAATTAATAACTACTAATGTTGTTCCTGATTTTTTTAGGGTAGCTTCTACTTCTTCTGGAGTAAGCATTTCAGAAAAACCTTCATCTGTAAGCTCTGCCTTCATAGGCAATACAAATTCTGCTGGATACATATTTCTTTTATTTTTTAATAATTTACTGCAAAAATACAATATTTATTTATCCTTTTTATGATTAAAAACAGACAAGCTGACTTTTTCCTAATATCAAAAATGACAAGTTGTCCTTATTTCTGCTATTATTTGCAAATATGACCTTATATTTTGCATTGGTATAGGCTTTGAGTTATTAGCAGTATAATTAATTAATGTACAAATAAAAACTAAATAACTATGACACTTGTAAAACACTATCCAAAATCAATCAACAACTTATTTGATGATTTTTTATTCGGCAATTTTCCTACAGTTTGGGGAAGAGAGCAAACCGAAAATTATTTTATGCCTGCTGTAAATGTGCATGAAACCAACGAAGGTTATCATATAGAATTAAATGCTCCAGGTCTTAATAAAGACGATTTTAAGATTAACATTGATAATAACATTTTAACTGTTAGTTTTGAGAAAAAGGAACAAACAGACAATAAAGAGTATAAAACTATTCGTAGAGAGTTTAATTATCAAAGTTTTAAACGTAGCTTTACATTAGATGATAAAGTAAATGCTGAAGGCATACAAGCAAAATATGATAATGGTATTTTAAAATTATTTCTTCCAAAGAAAGAAGAAGTAAAAGCAATGCCTAAGCAAATTACTATTCAATAAAAAAAGTTACTTATAAAAAAGTAGAAGTTTTTTTTCATAAGCAGTTAGTTTTGGTTAAAGGCTCCTTGTTTTTACAAGGAGCCATTTTTTTATTAGAACTTGTTTAGACTTTTAATTTTTTACGAATTGTGAATAAAAAACGCTGTCAGCCTGAGCCTGTCGAAGGCGAGGGTTAAAAAATATGCTTCAATTAATCGGTTTCGACATGTTTCGACAAGCTCAACATGACAAAACCTGACAACTTTCACTTTTTTTAGCTTCGTGTATATTAAATTGATAAAAGTCTAAACAAGTTCTTCTTTATAAAGAAGCCAATGTATTATTAATAGCTTCAAAATTGGGTAAATCTCCAGCATTTTCTAAAACCTCTGCATAACGCACAACACCAGCTTTATCTATAACAAAAGCAGAACGCTTAGCTACACCTTGCATCCAACCAATAAAGGTATCATAAATAGAACCATAAGCTGTGGCAGTTGTTTTATTAAAATCGCTTAGTAATGGAAAATTCAAATTTTGTTCTTCTTTATATTTTGCCAAAGCAAAATGAGAATCAACCGAAATGCCTAATACCTGAGCATTGGCATTATTGTAAATAGCTATATTATCTCTTACACTACATAGTTCTTTGGTACAAGTTCCTGTAAATGCCAAAGGAAAAAATAATAACAACACATTAGAGTCTTTAAAATCAGAAAGACTTACTTCTTTTTTTTCTGTATTCACTAAAGTGAATGATGGAGCTACTTGCCCTACTGTTATACTCATAATAAAATATATTTTTTGAGCAGTGAAAGTACAATTTTTTGAAATATACATTTCAATAAGTTGAATTTTCCTTACTTTTTTCAATAAAAACATACCTGTATAAAGCAGAAAATAAAATTACCTTTGCAGCAATTATAGAATAATTCTGAATGAGCCTACAACAACATTTTTTAGAAAATTGGCATAATCATTTTAAAAGCATTGTACCTACTAATGCTCATTTTTTTATAGCTGTAAGTGGTGGAGTTGATAGTGTTGTATTAACAGATGTATTATTTCATGCAGGGTTTGATTTTACTATTTTACATGCTAATTTTCAGTTAAGAGGAGAAGAGAGTATGAGAGATGAACAGTTTGTGCAATCATTACAAGAAAAATATAATAAGCCCGTTATTATTGAAAGATTTCATACTACACAATATGCAGAACAACATAGAAAATCTGTTCAGCTTGCTGCAAGAGAGTTAAGGTATCAATGGTTTAATGAAGTGATGAATAAATTAGACATTGAAAAAAATAGAAAATTTTTAGTAACTGCACATCATGCTGATGACAATATAGAAACTGTGTGGATGAATATTTGTAGAGGTACTGGCATTAAAGGACTTAGCGGTATTCCTGCTTCTCAAAACAATATACTAAGACCTTTATTATTTGCAAGAAGACAAGAAATAATTAATTATGCACAAGAGCAAAATATATTATGGATAGAAGATTCATCTAATACTTCGGATAAATATGCAAGAAATTTTTTTAGGCACAATATTTTGCCTTTAACAAAAGAAGTTTTTGCTACATCAGATGAAAATATGATTCATAATATAGCCAAATGGAAAGAAGTAAGCATTATCTATGACTTATACATTCAACAGCAAAAAGAAAAATTATTAGAAGTTAAAGGAAATGAAGTACACATTCCTATTGCAAAATTGAAAAAACAACCTGCATTAAACACTTTAATACATGAAATTATTGTAGTGTATGGTTTTACATCGGCACAGGTTCAAGATATTTTATTATTACTACAAGCAGATACAGGAAAATATATTTCATCGGCTACGCATAGAATTATTAAAAACAGATATTGGTTAATTATAGCTCCTTTACAAACTTTAGATGCTGCACACATTATTATAGAAAATGATGATAAAGAAATATTTTTTGCTGATAAAAAAATGATGATTAGTATAAATGATGTAAGCAAAATAACTGATAATGCTCAAGTAGCTTGTTTAGATGCAACGCATATTAGTTTTCCATTAATATTGAGAAAATGGAAGCAAGGAGATTATTTTTATCCATTAGGTATGCGTAAAAAGAAAAAAATAGCTCGGTTGTTAATTGATGCAAAATTGTCAACAACAGAAAAGGAAAATGTGTGGATAGTAGAAAGCAATAAAAAAATTATTTGGGTAGTAGGACATAGAATTGATGATAGATTTAAGATAAAAGATACTACTCAAAAAAAATTACAACTAATTGTATCATAAATTTATATTTCTTTTGTAATATTACAGTAGAATAAATGCACCTTAAAAAACAAAATTTTTAATGCAACTATTAAAGAAAAATGGAATTGTGCTTTTTTGGGCTTTGCTTTTTGCAGATGCCTATTTTATTTATTCAGAGCAAATAGATTATCATGTATATATAAAGCCCCTATTAATACCTGTACTCATTGCTTACTTAGTATTAAACTCAAGAAAAAAACATTATGTACGTTCAAAAATATTGATATTAATTGGTTTAATAACTGCTTGGATAGGCGATATTTTATTGCTTGGCGAAGGAGAATCTTTTTTAATAGCTGGTACTATTGCTTTTTTAGCAACACATATTTTTTATGCTATTTTCTTTTATAGAGCACACCCTATAAAAAATTCAAGAAGCTATGAAACAGTTATTATTGCAAGCATTATTGCTATAGGTATCATTTTTTCATTACATAGTTTTTTGAAAGATGATATTCCATCTTATTTCACCATTCCTTTTTATGTGTATGCAATAGCCATAAGCATTATGTTTGTTTTGGCTGCTAATCTTTACTCTGATAGAAAAAGGCAAAGATTAGCTCTACAATATTTTATACCAGGGGCTATTCTTTTTATTATATCAGATGCTGCACTTGTTGCACATGAGTTTAAATATGTAGATGAGTCTTTTTTTGATGTAATAGTCATGCTAACTTATGGTTATGCTCAGTGCTTTATGGTACAAGGATTTAATAAGTATTTGAAAGGATAATATTATTCTTCTGCAATGTTTGCATAGTTCAATTCTTCATCTACTTCTTTCATTATAATAGTATTTTGAGATGTCAATTTAAGCCATATAAAACCAATAACTATGGCAGTTAAAGAAGCTATTAATACAGTTATTTTAGCAGTGTTTTGATAGGCTACATCTTTGTATGAAAGTGTTGCTATAAAAATACTCATAGTAAAACCTATACCACATAAAATACCTGCACCTATCATTTGTTGCCAATTAGTATTGGTAGGTAATTGTACTACATTCATTTTCATCATTATCCAACTGATAAGACAAATACCTAAAGGCTTTCCAATAATTAATCCTACAAAAATTCCCCAACTTAAATGGCTTGTTAGTAAAACAAACATATTGTTAGGAATAGTGATAGCTGTATTGGCTAAAGCAAAAATGGGTAGAATAAAAAAATAAACTGGTGTATGCAATTTCATTTCAAGTTTTGCTAACTGTTTTACAGGAACTAATAATGCAACAATAACACCTGCAATAGTAGCATGAATACCAGAATTGAACATACAATACCATAACATGATAGCCAACAAAATATGCAAAATACCAAATGTAATTTTTAGCTTATTTAGTATAATGATGAAAATTGTAACACATAATGCAGCTACTATAAACAACAGTTTTATTTTACTACCATAAAAAATGGCAATTACTATAATAGCTCCTAAGTCATCTATTATAGCAAGTGCAGTAATAAATATTTTTAATGCCACAGGTACACGCTTTCCTAATAATGATGCTACACCTAATGTAAAAGCAATATCTGTAGCTGTAGGAATAGCCCAACCATGAATATATTCTTGATGATTATGATTGACAATAAAAAATAAAATAGCTGGCATAAGCATACCACCAATAGCTGCAATAATGGGCAATAAAGATTTTTTGAAAGAAGATAATTCACCATTAATAAATTCTCTTTTTATTTCCATTCCTACAAGAAAAAAGAAAAATGCCATTAAAAAATCGTTGATAATTAAAAGCAAAGAATTAGGCAAACTAAAAGAACCAATATGAATGTGGTGTTCAATACTGCCATCAAAACTATTGTTCCAGAAATTGATATAGCTGCTATTGATAGATGGAATATTGGCAATAATTAAAGAAAAAAAAGTAGCTGTTAAAAGTATAATGCCAATAGAACGACTATCATGCACTATTTCTTTTAATGGGTGAATAAACGTATTTTTTAATGCACTAAACATATAATTAGGGGAAAATGTTTTTTATTTAATAGCTTAATATGTCAAATTTAGTTTTGGGTCTTTTATCATTCAGCCATTGAAAACCCTTTACTTTTATTGCATCATGATTTACCTGACGCATAGGATAAGTTGTACCTTCTAATTTATTTCTAAATACTACTCTTTCTGCTTTGCCTTCTTTAAAGTACATATCTATTACATCTGATGTAGCAGTATTTACACCAAAAAATTTTCCATAATCATCTACACCATAATAAACACTTGCAGCAGGGCTACCTTTGCATCTTAAAGAATCCATTTTGCCATCTACAAAAAACCCATTAATTGTTCTTCCTGCTACTTGGTTATAATAATTGCTTCCTGCATGGCTTACTGCTAAAGCATTTTCAAACACTCGTATTTTTTCAGGCTTTCTATTTTGTGTATATAAATAAACGGTATCGCCTGTTATTTGATTTTCGTCAGACCAAACAACTGGGCTTTTAAACAATCTAAATACAGAATCTTTTAAACTATAAAACAAACTATCGCCAACAGCTTGCATAGAATCTGAAAAAATTTTTACATGAGAATATGCTTCAAAATATTTATCAGATGAGCTGTCTGTATCTGTTATAGGAATTTCAACAAATTTTCCTTCAACAGAATCTCTCAGGTCGGGCACATTTTTTTCTTTGATTAAATCAGAAAGTTTTGCAGTAAAAAAGGTATCTGCTCTAACATACACACTATCTTTACCTTGTTTTAAAATTAGTATAGGAGATTCTGTAGCCAATACAGTTCCTTTTTTATCATTGATTTCTGTTTTATTGGCAATTAAATCATAGCCACTGGTACTGTCTTTGCTTTTATACACTACATTTCCTTTAAATTCTGCTTCCCCTGTACTATCATTTACTGCTACTTCATCTGCTTTTATAGTTCCTGTGCTGTCTTCTATTGTAGGGCGTTTGCCAAAATATGCTTTCTTTTTATTTAAGTCATAATAACCATCTCTTGTACTTATTTTTCTACTACCATTTTTAATAGTTGTAGGACTTACAAAAGTGGTTATGTTTGTGTAAGTGTTGTACAATAACGTATCTGTATGAATGATGTATTCAGGGTCGGTTAATACTACTTTATTGATAAAAAAGACATCTTTTGTTTCGCCATAATAACGTGCTTCTTTACTGGTTAAAACTGTTTTGCCATTAACTACTTTTCCTCCTTTTGTATAAGTACCTATTTTAGTAGTTACTTCATATTCTAACTCACTTGTAGTAAGTACACCTTTGCCATCAGTTAGTCTTACATTTTTTTTTAGGTAGGCTTTTTTTTCGTTGCCTATATACTTTAAATAATCAGAATAAGTATGAATACTATCTGCATCATTAATATGTATTTTACCAAATGATTCTAATATATTTAGCTTTTGATTGAGTACTGCACTATCTGCATAAAACAAGGTTTTATTTTGTTTTACTCTAACATTGCCAGCCAATGAAATAAATTGATTGAGAGAATCACCTTTCTTAAAATTCATTCTATCAGCATAAATAATATTTAGCAAAGTGCCACCATCTAAAGTATCTTTTTGACTATCTGTTTGATGCACTAATTCTGTTTGTGCTTTTGCACAATAAGCAGTAAAAAAAATAGAAAGTATGGTCAATAATTTTTTACACATGCACTAAGGATTAGTTTCATTCAATGGTGCTGTAAGTGGTGTGCTTTTATCTTTTTTTCCAAATACAGAAATATTTACATAGCGTTTAGGATGTGTTTTTAGGTCGTCTAATAAAATATTAGCACTTCGTACTGTATTGGTTAAATTATTGTATAAGGTTTTATCGTTCATTAATAATCCTAAGCTACCATCTTTACTGTTTATCTTAGCAAGTAAATCATTTATTTTAGTAATAGATTCTTTTAATGCTGAAACAGAACCTACAATATCTGCTTGAGATAAGTTGTTGGTTGTTTTTTCAATATTGCTAATAGTATTATTTATTTTATCGTTATTGGCAGCAAGGTTTTGCGTAAAATTGTTCATGTTATCCATTGTTTTAGCAATGCTACCACTTTGCTCTGCAAGCATTTTTTCTAACGATGCTGCACTGGTTATTAAAGATGTTGTTAAGTGATTAATATTTGCAATGGTTTGTTGTAAATTATTTTTTGCATTTGCATCAAAAACAGAATTAATATTTTTTAAAGTAGAGTCTAATGTGTGAAAAGTTGTTTTTAATTGCTCTACAGCAGGTGTAATACCATTGGTAATAGCTGATAAAATACCAGCAGATTCTTGAGTTTTTATTTGACTACTTTTCTTTAAGAAAGTATTGCTATTGCCTAATTTTATTTCTATTGAGCTTACACCTAAAGGATTAGAGGAAATTTCTGCATAAGAGTCATCAGGAATTTGATAACTACTTTCATTAAGTTTTAAGGTAATCTTAATTCGTTTTAAGGTTTTGTCTTTATTTTCTATTTTAGACACAGTACCAATTTGATAACCATTTGTAGTAATAGGGTTAGATACTTTTATGCCTTTGGCATCTTCAAATTCTGCATATAAAAATTCTCCAGTTTGAAATATACCTGTTCCTTTAAGAAAACTGAAGCCTATAATTAATAATACAATAGCTATTGAAGTTAATGCTCCAACTTTAGTTTCATTAGAAATTTTCATGCGGCAAATCTAAGGTTTATTAATATGTTGTTTAATACATTTGACATTAAAGCTACATAATTAGTATTAAATTTAAAAATACAGATAATGTGTATGCTTGAATTATCATTTTTCCAACATTTTTTTAACTAATACAAACTACTTTCGTTGTAGAATAATGTTCTATATTGTATAATATTCTATCAATTTTTATGAAATATTTTTATACACTACTTTTTTTATTACTATCTACCAGCGTTTTTGCTTATACTATTCATGGCAATATTAGGAGTAAAGATGGAAAACTTTTGCCTTATGCTTCTATTTTAATAAAAGGAACTACTGAAGGTACTACTGCCAATAGTAAAGGTTTTTATTCTTTATCGGTAGAGGCAGGAGTTTACACTATTGTATGCCAGCATATTGGTTATAAAACAGAAGAAAAAAAAGTAACTGTTACCAATGAAAATATTATCATAGACTTTGATTTAGAAATGCAATCATATCATTTAACTGATGTAGAAGTGAAGGCTGGTGGCGAAGACCCTGCTTATGAAATTATTAGAAATGCCATAAAAAAAAGAGCAGAACATTTGCACGAAATAAAAAAATATCAGTGTGAAGTGTATTTAAAAGGACAACTACAATTAAGAGATTATCCTACCAAAATTTTAGGTAAAAAAGTAGATTTTGAAGATGGCGATACCAGCAAAAAGAAAATGGTATTTTTAAGTGAAACTATTGCTAAGTTATTTGTAGAACATCCTAACAATGCTAAGGTAGAAGTAATATCTACCAGAGTAAGTGGTTATAGCGATGGCTTTGGTTTTAGTTTTCCTCAAATATTTTCATTTTATGAAAACATTGTCAAAATAGGTACTGGCTTAAATCCCAGAGGTTTTATTTCTCCTATTAGTAACAATGCTTTGCATTATTATAAATACAAGTTTGAAGGAACTTATTATGAAAATGGAAAAGAAATAAACCGCATTAAAGTTATTCCTAAAAGAAAATATGAACCTTTATTTGCAGGTTATATCAGCATTACAGAAAATGATTGGCGAATTTATAGTACAGAATTGTATTTGCTAAAAGAACAACAAATGCAGTTATTAGATACTTTGCATATACAGCAATTATATGTTCCTATAAAAGATAAATGGGTTTTGAAACAGCAGGTAATTTATCCTTCAGGTAAAATATTAGGCTTTGATTTTTTTGGAAGTTTTGTACAAGTTTTTTCTCACTACGAAATAGACCCCACTTTTAAAAAGAAATTTTTTGACAATATATTATTAAAAGTGTATGATAGTGCTAATAAAAAACCTACAACTTATTGGGATAGTATAAGACCTGTGCCCTTACTTGATGAAGAAGCAATAGACTATAAAAAGAAAGATAGTTTAGAGCAAGTAAAAAAATCGCCTGCTTATTTAGATTCTTTAGATAGAAAAAATAATAAGGTTACTTTTTCAGGCTTAATATTAACAGGGCAAACATTTACTAAAAGAAAAACAAAAGAAAGTTTATCTATCAACTCTTTACTTGATGCAATTAATTATAATACAGTAGAAGGATGGGTGCTGAACTTTACACCTACTTATTATAAAAGATATGAAGGCAGAAAATCATTAAGAATATCGCCAGATTTTCGTTATGGATTTAATAATAAACATTTTAATTCAAGCATTGCAAGTAGTTACAGTTTTGGCAAAAAATATTTAAACACTATTTCTATTGCTGGTGGTAAAAATATTTTTCAATTCAATAATAATAGTCCTATACAATCCAAAGACAATACTTTAGCTACACTTCTTTACACCAGAAATTATTTAAAAATATATGAAGCATGGTTTACCAAAGTAAGTTATAGAACAGGCTTAGGCAAAGGCTTTGACTTTTTTGGTGATATAGAGTATCAAGATAGATTAGCATTAAAAAATTTAGACAATATTCAAACATGGAGAAAGTATAATGGCAGAGTGTTTACACCAAATTATCCTATAGAGTTGGGTGCAAATAGTTTTAAAAGTCATAAAGCAACTATTGTAGATATTGGATTAAGATTTAGACCAGGAACAAAGTATATAGAACTACCCAATAGAACAATCAATATTGGTTCTAAATATCCTGTGCTTACAGCAACACTTACTTATGGTATTAAAGGTTTAATCAATAGTGATGTTGATTTTAGTAAATGGAATTTTAGTATTAGCGATAATCTAAACATTAAATTAGGCGGACAACTTCGTTATAAAATAAATGTTGGTGGATTTATTCATGCAAAAACTATTTATGCACCAGACTATCAACATATTGCTGCTAATAGAACAGCAACAGCAACTACTTACTTAAATAGTTTTCAGTTAGCACCTTATTATGCTTTTAGTAATACATCAAACTTTATGACTTCTGTTCATGTAGCTTATCATTTAAAAGGATTATTGACTAATAAAATTCCTTTATTAAGAAAATGGAATTGGTTCTTTGTATTTTCTGGAAGTGCTTTATATATTCAACCAAATGTGCAGTATTATGAAGGTATGTTTTCGTTAGAAAATATTTTAAAAGTTTTAAGGGTAGATTTTATACAAAGTTTTGGCAATACCAATTATAATACAAGTGGTATAAGAATAAATTTTCCTTTAGAGTAATGAAAACTAAATTCTATATTGCGACCCAAATAATAGAAAATGATTGTAGGATTAATAAAGGAAGGAAAACGCCCTGCTGATAATAGAGTAGCACTAACACCACCACAATGCAAATGGCTGCATCAACATATTCCTAATATAAAAATAATAGCTCAAAGCAGTTCTATCAGGTGCTTTACAGATGAAGAGTATAAACGTGCAGGAGTAGAAATTACTGATAATATAGCACAATGTGATATATTATTAGGCATAAAAGAAGTACCTGTAGAAATGTTGATACCCAATAAAACTTATTTATTTTTTAGCCACACAAGAAAACAACAACCCCATAACAAAAAATTATTAAAAGCAATTATAGAAAAAAATATAACACTCATAGATTATGAATGTTTGGAGCATGAAGATGGACAAAGAATTATTGGCTTTGGTTTTTTTGCAGGTGTTGTAGGTGCTCATAATGGTATAATGGCTTATGGCAATAGAACAAATTTATTTGATTTACCAAGAGTGTATAAAAACAAAGATTATCGTTCATTAATCAACCATTATTTTGGATTAAAATTGCCCAATGTGAAAATTGCTGTTACAGGAAGTGGGAGAGTAGCACATGGTGTAATAGAAGTAATGAATTTAATGGGAGTGCATGAAGTAGAACCTGATGAATATTTAGAAAAAAAATACACTTATCCTGTGTACGTGCAATTAAAAGGTGCTGAACTATACACACACAAAGAAACTAAAACTTATAAAAGAGAACATTTTCATAATAACCCACAGGAATATAGGTCTCGTTTTTTACCATATACTCGTTGTACAGATATTTTAATGAATGGTGTTTATTGGGATAATAGTATTCCAAGATTATTTGAAACTACCGATATTGATGAAAGATTTGTAATACAAACCATCTCTGATATTACAGATGATGAAAATGGTTCTGTACCTATTAATTTAGGAGACCAAACTATTGAAGACCCTGTATATGGCGTAGATAGAAATAGTCTAAAAAAATCAGCACCTTATAAAGAAAATAGTATAGACATTGTTGCAGTAGGTAATTTACCCAATGAATTACCAAGAGATGCCAGTAAATATTTTGGTGAGCAAATGATAAAATATATTTTGAATGATTTGTTAGAAGGAGGTAGTAAAATAATTGAAGGTGCTACTATTGTACATCAAGGAAAACTTACTACTAAATTTGCTTATTTAGAAAATTATGCAAAATAATAGTAGATATAATAACAAAATTGAGTAGCTTTAACTATTTACTAATTAAAAAATTTCATGGAAGCTCATTGTAGCCATATTGCTTATAAAGACACAGGTTATTTTTCAAAAATTACTATTGATTATTTGAATAATGCAACCCAACTTCAACCTTTCTTTCAACATCAACCAACATTGCAAGGCATACTAAATGCTATACAAGAAAGAAAAAATTTTGCTACTAACAGAAATGTTTTAGTAAGTGAATTGACAAAACAATATGAAGGAATAACTTTAACTGATATTCAAAAAAATAATCTACAATTACTTTTACAAGAAAATACTTTTACCATAACAACGGCTCATCAGCCAAATATTTTTACAGGACCATTGTACTTCATTTACAAAATTTTGCATGTAATAAAATTGGCAGAAGAGTGTAATAAACATTTTGCAGATTATCAATTTGTGCCTGTATATTATATGGGTAGCGAAGATGCAGATTTAGATGAATTAGGTTTTGTAAATGTTGGTGGAGAAAAATTGGTTTGGCAAACCAATCAATCTGGTGCTGTGGGCAGAATGAAAATTGATAAAAACCTACTTACATTAATCAATAATATTCAAGGTCAAATTGGTATTCATTCTTTTGGCAATGAATTTTCTACCTTATTAAAAACTTGCTATACAGAAGATAAAACAATACAACAAGCTACTTTAGAATTTGTCAATATTTTATTTAATCAGTTTGGATTAATTATTATAATAGCCGATACAACTGCATTTAAAAAAACATTTGAAAAAATAATTGTCAAAGAATTGCAAGAAAGTTTTTCTAACAAAGCATTACAAAAAACGGTAACTGCATTAGAAAAATATTATAAAGTACAAGCTGGTGGTAGAGATATTAATTTATTTTATCTGCAAGAAAATGGTAGAGATAGAATAGAAAAAGAAAATGATGTTTTTACTATAAAAAAAGCTGATGGCTCTTATCAAAATATAGATATTGGCAAAGAATTAAAAGACAATATTCAAGCCTTTAGCCCAAATGTTATTTTAAGAGGCGTGTTTCAAGAAACTATTTTGCCCAATGTTGCTTTTGTGGGGGGTGGGGGAGAATTGGCTTATTGGTTAGAATTGAAAGATGTTTTCAATGCAGCTCAGGTGCCCTATCCTGCTTTGTTTTTAAGAAATTCTTTTTTATTGATTGATGAAAAAATACAAACACTTTTAAATAAGTTAAGTATCAATACAGAACAATTATTTCAAAAAGAAAATTTGTTGGTCAATGAAATGATTAAAACTACTTTATCTAATTCAGTTATCAAACAATCCAATGAAGCTACACAACAAATACACAATGCTTATACTACTTTAAAAAATAATATTCAGTTGTTATATCCTTCTTTGGCACAGCATACAGAAGCATTGCAAACAAAAGCCTTACATAAACTAAAAGAATTAGATAAAAAAATTATTAGAGCAGAAAAAAGAAAACAAACAGAATTGGTACGCCAAATTGCTACACTAAAGCAACAATTATTTCCTAAAGAAAGTTTGCAAGAACGTACAGATAATATTGCTATGTATTATGCAAAATATGGTGCAGACATCATTCATATTTTGTATCAATATTCTTTAACAACAGAACAACAATTTACTGTGTTGAGTATAAAAAGTTAGGACATTATTATTTCAGCAGAATGGTTATTTCTTTTTCTAAGTTTTCTTTGTTGATGGCTACAGTACCTACTTCTTCACAAACAAGACCACCAGCAATATTGGCAATTTGGGCACTTAGTTGTATGTTTTTAGTAGCAGCATATATTAATGAAATAACAGCAATTACTGTATCTCCAGCACCACTAACATCTGCTATGCTTCTTATATATGCAGGCAAAATATGTGCAGAAGAATTTGTTTGATAAAAAATACCTTTTTCTGATAAAGTAATCAATGAAGTATGGTGTTGCAATGTTGCTTGTAATTGCTGATGAATGGTTTGTAAGTTTTCTTTATTTACATCATCAATTAAAATATGTAAGGCTTCTTTTACTTCTTTTAAATTGGGTTTAAAAATATCTACCTCTTTATACTCAAAAAAGTTTTTACGTTTAGGGTCAACTGTGGTAAGCACTTTATTTTTTTTACAAAGTTGAATTACCGTTTGTATTACTGTAGAAGTTAATACACCTTTATTATAATCTTCAAAAATAATTACATCTGGGTTAAGCGTAGTTATATACGTTTCAATATTTTCTATCAGTTTTTTTTCTTCTTCTATGGTAATATCATTTGTTATTTCAGTATCTAAACGCATCATTTGTTGATTACGAGCAATGACACGAATTTTATTGGTGGTAATTCTTTTATCAGACTGAATAATGCCATTTGTATTAATACCTTGTTTTTGTAATAAATGTATTAGGGTATTAGCATCATCATCATTACCTATTACAGAAAAAATATGTGTTGCAGCATTAAGGGCTATTGTATTTAAAGCTACATTACCAGCACCACCAATTCTATATTCTTTTTTTTGTAAAGCTACAATAGGCACAGGTGCTTCTGGAGAAACTCTTTCTACATTGCCCCACATATAAGTATCAAGCATTACATCGCCAATTATAGCAACTTTTATTTTCTTAATATCATTAAACAATGTTGCGTAATTCATTAATAATTATTTTTTCTTATTAGCTACTGCTGCAAAGTAAATAGGAATACCAATTAGTACAATAATTAAACCTGGCCATGTGTAAGAAGGTTTGTATATAACCAATAAAGTACAAAAAGTTAAACCCATTATAATATATAGTGCTGGTAAAAATGGATAACCAAAAGCCTTATATGTTCTTTCTATATCTGGTCGTTTTTTTCTTAAAATAAAAATACCACAAATAGTAAGAGCATAAAAAATAACTACTACAAAAGAAATCATATCAAGTAGGTCGCCATACTTACCACTTAAACATAAAATAGCAGCTACAATACATTGAGCCCATAAAGCCCATTGAGGCACATCATTTTTATTTAATACACCAGCTTTTTTAAAAAATAATCCATCTTGTGCCATTGTATAATATACTCTTGCACCTGCTAAGATTAATCCATTATTGCAACCAAAAGTAGAAACCATAATAAGTATAGCAATGAGTGTAGTGCCAAATGAAGGAAAAATTTTATTGGCTGCTGCTACAGCTACTCTATCATCTGTAGGAAATGCTAATTCATGCAATGGCATTACATTTAAGTACATTAAGTTAGCAGCTACATAAATAATTGTTACAATTAATGTTCCAAGAAATAAACTTAGTCCAATATTTCTTTGAGGATTTTTCATTTCTCCTGCAATAAATGTTACATTGTTCCAAGCATCACTACTAAAAATAGAGCCTACCATTGCAGCAGCAATAGCACCCATTAAAGCACTTCCTCCAATGCCAATCCACTCTGCTGGTTGTAATACACCTAACTCATTTTTAGTACCTAAGTTTTGCATGGCATTAAAACCAGTTTTCCAGTTTTCTGCCCAATAACTTTCTTTTACTAATACAAAACCAAATACAATTAAACCTATTAATGCTAATAATTTGGCAGATGTAAAAAGTACTTGAATCCATTTACCTTCTTTTACACCTTTGGAGTTTACATAGGTGAGTAAAATAATGATAAAAATAGCCACTAATTGCCCCGAATATATTTTGACAAAACCTACATCAAATAAAAAATAATCATTGCCTAATTCTGGGACTAAGTAGGCTAAAAATTTTGAAAAAGCAACACCAACAGCAGCAATAGTACCTGTTTGTATAACAGCAAAAACACTCCATCCATATAAAAATGCTATTAATGGATTATAGGCTTCTTTTAAATATACATATTGACCACCTGCTTTAGGAAACATAGCACTTAATTCGCCATAGCTAAGGGCTGCTATTAATGTCATAAAACCAGTTAGTATCCATACAAGTATTAACCAGCCTGCACTTCCTGTGTTTCTGGCTATGTCTGCACTTACTATAAAAATACCAGAGCCTATCATACTTCCTGCTACAATCATAGTAGCATCTGTAAGGCTCAATGTTGGTTTGAAAGAGGGATTGCTCATAAAGTTTTAGTATTAAAAAATCCCATTTTTTTATAAAATGGGATTTGAAGATAAAGGTTTTATACAATTTTAAGGTTTTTTCTTTTTCTTGTATGTTTCGTTTAAGCCTTGTATTAAGTCTTTAGTAATATCGTAAGCAGTATCTTTTAAATAAATAATATCGGCACTGCTTGATAATATGTAAGAAAAGTTTTTATCCTCATTATATTCTTTCAAAAAATCTTCTATTGTTTTTTTTACTTCCTGAATTTTTTTAATACTCTCATCTTGTAATTCTTGTGCTTTTATTTGTTCTTGTGTTTTTAGTTCATTATCCATTTTCATTAACTCTTCATTTGCTTGGGCAATTTCTTGCTCAGTCATACTGTTGCCTCTTTTTTGGTATTCCAGAATTTTTGCATGACCTGCATTGCGTAATTGATTTAGTTCATTTCCTTTTTTTTGTTCTAATGCTCTTAAACTATTTCTTACATCTTTTAAATATTCATATTGATTTTCTAATGAATCCATTTCAAAATAGGCAATTTTAAAATTACTGTTGCTTGCAGTACTATCATTGCTGCTATTGTTAATGATGCTTGAAGCAGTTTTAGTAGAAAAATGAAGATAAAATAAAACAGCTACTGCAATAGCTAAAACAATAGTTAGAATAGTGGTAAAATTCTTCATGAAATATTTATTTTGTTTGAGGTTACAAATGTAGTCTTGCAATACCTAAGAAAATTGTTAAAAGCCATTATTATCAATATAAATGTGTGTAGAAAGGAAATTTATTTGTTTTCAATAAGCCATCTTATGGCAAGCTCATAACCTTTTAAACCAAGCCCAGCAATAGTGCCTTTGCATTTGGCACTAATATGAGATATTTTTCTGAAATCTTCTCTTGAAAAAATATTGCTGATATGTACTTCTACAACAGGTGTAGTAATTGCTGCAATACAATCTCCTAATGCTACAGAAGTGTGTGTATAACCACCAGGGTTAAAGATAATGCCATTGTATTCAAAACCTATTTGTTGCAATTCATTAATCAGTTCTCCTTCTATATTACTTTGATAATAATGAAAGTCTATATGAGAAAATTGCTTTTCTAATAGTTCTAAATATTGTTCAAAATTTTGACTACCATAAATACCTGTTTCTCTAACTCCTAACAAATTCAAATTAGGACCATTGATAATTGCAATTTTCATGAATTGTGTTGGTATAGTTTAATCTTCAATAAAAAAATAAATTCAGCAAAATTATTCAGCCATCATTTGTTTAATAACTTCTATAACTTCTTCAGTATTTGGTTTGCTAAAATAATCTCCATCGCTACCATAACTTGGTCTATGAGCTTTTGATGTAATAGTTCTTGGTGCTACATCTAACCATTTGTAACCACCTTGTATTTCCATTACTTCTCTAAACATAAAAGCAGTTGTGCCACCTGGTACATCTTCATCAACAAATACTATACGATTTGTTTTTTTCAATGATTCTATAATGCTGTGATGCCTGTCAAATGGTAGTAAAGTTTGTACATCTATTATTTCGCAACTAATATTTTCATTGCTTAATCTTTCTGCTGCTTCTTGCACTATTCTTAGTGTAGAGCCATAAGATACAATAGTAATATCTGTACCTTCTTTTAAAATTTCAGGCACACCCATTGGTATGGTATATTCTAATAGATTGGCAGGTAATTTTTCTTTTAAGCGATAGCCATTTAAACATTCTATTATAATACCAGGGTCATTGCTTTGTAATAATGTATTGTACATACCTACAGCTTGTACCATATTTCTTGGTACACAAACATACATTCCTCTTAAAGAGTTTATTATCATACCCATTGGGCTACCACTATGCCAAATTCCTTCTAATCTGTGTCCACGTGTACGAACAATGATAGGACAACTTTGCATTCCTTTTGTTCTGAAATGTGTAGTAGCTACATCATCACTCAATGGTTGTAAGCCAAATAATAAATAGTCTAAATATTGAATTTCTGCAATGGGGCGTAAACCTCTTAATGCTAAACCAATGCCTTGTCCTATAATACTTAATTCTCTAATGCCTGTATCTGATATTCTGTGTGCTCCATATTTTTCTTGTAGCCCTGAAAATCCTTGATTTACATCGCCTATAAAACCTACATCTTCACCAAAAGCAAGTACTTTAGAATTAGCTGCAAACAATGCATCAAAATATTTATTCAACACTTCAAAACCATTTACTACAGGTGCATCAAATGAAATAAAAGGTTTTACTTCTGGTACTTTTAATGCAGCTTTTTCTTTTTCATTGTATAAGTAAGTATTGTATAATGCTGCATTTTCTTTTTTTAATTGTTCGTAATAATTTTTTGCTTCATCTACACCTGGGGCATTGTTATAAGCAGTATCAATAGCTTTAGATAATGTACTTAAAACATCTCTACGCATTGGTTCTGTTATATTACTCAATTCGGCACTTAGCTGTTGAATGTTATTGTATTTATCAATATCATTTACAGTAATATTTTTTATTAGTTCGGTAGCAGTAACTACTTGTTCTTTTATAGGAGTAATGTATTTTTCCCAAGCATTATTTTTTTGTTGTTTTACATCATCTTTTACTGTTTCATGTATTTGGTCTAATTCTTCCTCTGTAGCAATTCCGTTTGAGGTAATCCATTCTCTCATTTTTTTAATACCGTCCCATTCTTTTTCCCATTCTAATCGTTCTTTTGTTTTATAGCGTTCATGGCTACCAGAGGTAGAATGTCCTTGAGGTTGGGTTACTTCTTCTATATGAAAAACAGCAGGTGTATGTGTTTCTCTTATTTTTTGTATAGCTTCTTCAAATACTTCACACATACCTGCATAATCCCATGCTTTTACTCTATAAATATTAATACCATTGCTATTATCTTGTTTTTGAAAACCTTTTAACACAGTGCTGATAGATTCTTTAGTAGTTTGGTATGCTTTAGGTACAGAAATTCCATAACCATCATCATACACAAAAACAGCTAAAGGAATTTGTAAAACACCAGCAGCATTAATGGTTTCCCAAAAATGTCCTTCACTGGTACTTGCATCTCCAATGGTGCAAAAGCATACTTCATTACCATTATGAGATAGTTCATCAAATTGATGAAGTGCAGGAATGTTTCTAAAGCTTTTACTTGCAAATGCTAAACCTAATGCCCTAACCATTTGTCCACCAGTAGGAGCAATATCTGATGAAATATTTTTTCTATTGGCTAAGTCTAACCAGTTGCCTTGTTCATCTACAAATCTTGTAGCAAAATGGCAATTCATTTGTCTGCCTGCACTAAATGGGTCATGTCCATTTATAGGGTCAGCATATAATTGAGCAAAAAATTGCTCTACATTAGCCAGTCCTGTGGCAAACATAAAAGTTTGGTCTCTGTAATATCCACTTCTATAATCACCAGGTTTAAAGCATTTTGCCATAGCTACTTGAGGCAATTCTTTACCATCGCCAAAAATGCCAAATTTGGCTTTTCCTGTAAGTACTTCTCTTCTTCCAAGCAGGCTTGCTTCTCTGCTAAGAATGGCTATTTTAAAATCGTTGAGTACGGTAGCTTTAAAACCTTCATAAGAAAGCATATCGTTGGTATAAGTCATATTGTTTGCTTGTGATTCCATTAGTCAAAAATAATTATTTAGTATGGCTTAATAAACTATTAATAAAATTGTATAAAAAAGAATTTAATGGCATATTGTTGATGCTGATAAATTATACTTATTCAAAAGTACAAATATTTTATAAGGCAATGAAATAAAAAAGCTACTCCATTAAATGAAATAGCTTTTGGTTCTGCCAGATATTGGATTTTAAAATTTAGTTTAATAAGGCACTTTCAGGTTGGTTTTTATTGATATGAAGTTCTTTATTCTGAACCATTCTGTATATAGTGCTTTTGCCTATATCTAATTTTTTTGCCACTTTTAAAACATCGCTGTTATACATGTTTAAATAATATTGAATAAGTTTTATATTAAACTCTTTCAAAGTGGCATCTTTTACTATAAAATTTTCTAAAGAATTATTGGTTGTAATATTCAAATGTTCTGGTAATATTTCTTTTCCTTCAGACATAACAGTAGCCAATTCTATAACAGATTTTAGTTCTCTTATATTTCCTGGAAAAGAGTGGTTAAGAATGATTTTTTTTGCTTCTGTTGAAAATACTTTCATAGCCAATTTATTTTCTTTACAAAACTGTTCCATATAATGTTTGGCTATTAACAGCACATCATTTTCTCTTTCTCTTAAAGGGGGCAATACAATAGGTAAACCTAATAAACGATAGTATAAGTCTTCTCTAAAATTGCCTTGTTTTACTTCTTCTATTAAATTTTTATGTGTGGCTACAATTATTCTAACATCAAATTTTATAATTTCATTACTGCCTACTCTTGTCAGTTCTCTTTCTTGCAATGCTCTTAATAATTTAGATTGTATATTCAAATCCATTTCGCCAATTTCATCTAAAAAGAGTGTGCCTTTATTGGCTTCTTCAAACTTACCAATACGTCTTGATACAGCACCTGTAAATGCACCTTTTTCGTGTCCAAATAATTCACTTTCTAAAAGGTCTTTAGGAATGGCAGCAATATTAATAGCTACAAAAGGTTTATTGCTTCTTTCAGAATTGTAATGAATACATTTTGCTGCTACTTCTTTACCTGTACCAGTTTCGCCTGTTAAAGAAATGGTTATATTGGTTTTAGTAGCTTTTTCCATTAGGTTAAAAACCCTATTGATAGCAGCACTATTGCCAATAATTGTTTTAGTAAAATCGTATTTACGCACTACTTCTTCTTTCAGTATTTCAATCTCTTTCTTTAAGTTGGTATTTTCTCGTATGTTTTGTATGCTATGCCAAATACGTTCTTTTGTATCTTCATCTTTTACTATATAATCATAAACGCCACTTTTTAATAAATTAATTGCCACTTTCACATCTTCTTGGCTTGATATAACAATTACTTTTGTATCAGGGCTTTCTAACCTTATTTTTTCTAATACTTCTTTTCCTGTGGCATCGGGCAATGAATAATCTAATGAAACTACATCTGGCTTTTCGTGTAGAGCAGCAAAAAATTCCTTAGCAGAATTAAACTTTTTTATTTGATAATCAGGGTTTAAGCTTAATAAGTGAGATAGCATAGAGCTATACCACAAATCATCTTCTACAATGAATATTTTGAATGAACTTGGTTCTTTCATAAAATGAGATATTGGATATTACCTTTAAAACGCACAATTATTCTCAAAATTGTACAAACAGAAAAAAAGTGGGAATCTTTTTCCTAAAAAGGGATAAAAATTATTGGCTTTTGGGTAAATAGTTATCCAACTAATTTACTTTTCTTTCTGCCATATAAGAAATAAATACTTAATCCTATTGACATCCATACAAAAAACCAAATCCAACTTTCTGCTGGTATTTCTATCATTAAATACATACAGCACAATGCACCTACTATGGGTATTACAGAATAATTTTTTAGAAAGCTAAGTATAGCAATTACAATAGCAGCTATGATGAATATAAGAAATAAAATTTCATGATAAGACTCACTACTAATAGAAGATAATGCTGTATGTAACCTTACTTTGGTAAACCAAATAAATGCCGCTACTATAATAGGAATAATGAATTTACCATTGATATAAGGTAAACTAAATTTCCCTTTGGTTTGGTCTTTGGTTAATCTTGGCAATACCAATACACCCAAACATACCAATACAAATGCAAACAATGTTCCTATACTTGTAAGGTCTGTTACCAAATCTGCAGGCATTATTAATGTAGGAATACCTACTAATAAACCTGTAATAATAGTAGCAAATGAAGGAGTATGGTATTTAGGATGCACTTTTGAAAATCTTTTTGGCAATAATCCATCACGGCTCATACTCATCCAAATTCTTGGTTGTCCTAATTGAAAAACCAACAATACACTTGTTGTAGCTACTACTGCACTAATAGAAATTAAGTAACCTGTTTTGGTAAGTCCTAATCTTTCAAAAACAAATGCTAATGGGTCTGTAACATTCAGCTCTGTATAATTGACCATACCTGTTAATACAAGTGCAATTAAAATATACAATACTGTACAAATAATTAAAGAGTATATCATGCCTTTGGGCAAATCACGTTGCGGATTTTTACATTCTTCTGCTGTAGTGCTTACAGCATCAAACCCAATATAGGCATAAAACACAGCAGATACACCAGCTAAAACACCACCAAAGCCATTGGGTAAAAATGGATTCCAATTATTGGTATCAACATAAAAGAAACCTAATACAATAACAAAAACGATAACAGCAATTTTAAAAATAACCATCAGGTTAGCACTCTTCTTACTTTCTTTAATACCTATATAAGCAAGCATGGTAATAAGTGCAACAATAATAAAAGCAGGTAAATTAAAAATAATATGCTTACCCATAAATATAGGTGCATCTTGATACACTAACATAGCAGTTTTCATACTTTCTGTTAATGGTGTACCTGCTGCTTGAGCAGCTAATGCACTACTATACGTTTTAGAAGCAGTAAAAGGGTCAATCAATAACCACTCTGGTAAATGAATACCTAAACCATGTAATAAATTATCAAAATAACCACTCCAACTTATTGCTACTACAATATTACCAATAGCATATTCAAGTATTAAAGCCCAACCAATAACCCAAGCTATAATTTCTCCAAAACTTACATAAGCATAGGTATAAGCGCTACCAGAAATAGGCACTCTACCTGCAAACTCTGCATAACATAATGCACTAAAACCACATGTTACTGCTGTAATAATAAATAGAAAAACTACACCAGGACCTCCATCAAAAGAGGCTTTGCCAATAGTAGAAAAAATGCCTGCACCAACTACTGCCGCAATACCCATAAAGGTTAAATCTTTTACAGTTAGTACCCTTTTTAAACTTTGCTGACTCTGCATTTCAGCTACATCAGCATTTATTTTTTCTAACGATTTTTTGCGAAATAATGACATTGAAATATGGTTTTGGTTAAGGCAGATTTATATAAGCAGTTGCTAATATAGGGAGTAAAATTTGAAATCCTAAAAACTAAACTTTAAAAATCTGTGTTGTTTGTGAGAAAGAAGTCCATAGACGACAGACGATAGTCCATAGAAGGAGTTGATTAAGGTAAATGAGGTAAATGGATAATAAGGTTGGTTAAGGTAATTGGGGTAATAAGCTCTTCTATAAACTCAGACTGACAAGGTTTGTTGTTTTAATTATCAATCTGGTGATGATTTTTTTTCCTTTTATACAATCTCTCTTCTTTGGAGAGGTTAGGAGAGGTTTCTTGTTTAATAATCTCTTGCAATTAAAAATGCTGCTAATTCTTTTAAAGGTTGTTTTCTGGCACTAATTACAGCCATATCTTCTAAGTGCTGATAGGCAGTTTGTAAATATTTTTCTTTCAATGTTTTTGCCCAATCATCTACATTACAAGCTTTATAAATAGCCAACATTTTTGCTACTTTATCGGCAGGGTTATTTTGTATTAAATAATTAATTTCTTCTTTTTGTTGTTTATTAGCAGTAGCAAGGGTATGTAGCATTAAAAAAGTTTTTTTGTTTTGCTTTATATCGCCACCAACATCTTTACCAAATTTTTCAGGAGAACCAAAAGCATCTAAATAATCATCTTGAATTTGAAAAGCAATACCAAGGTTTCTGCCAAATTCGTATATATGTTTACAATTAGCTTCACCAGCACCACCAATTACTGCACCAATTTCTAAACTTGCTGCTATTAGTACAGATGTTTTTAAAGAAATCATGCTAATATATTCATCTAATACAACAGTTACTTGTTTTTCAAAATCCATATCTAATTGTTGCCCTTCACAAACTTCTCTGGCAGTTTTATTAAACAAATGCAATACTTTGGGTAAATACGTTGGTGTTATTTTATTGATATAATCATAACAGCGAATAAGCATAACATCGCCACTTAAAATAGCTGTATTGTTATTATATTTTGTATGTACTGTTTGCATGCTTCTTCTTAAAGGAGCAGCATCCATAATATCATCATGTATCAAAGAAAAATTATGAAACAGTTCTATAGCTATGGCAGCATTATAGGCATCTTCATGTATATCTTCAAAAAGTTCATTACCCATAAGGCATAGTACTGGTCTTATTCTTTTGCCTCCCAGTGTTAAAAAATAATTGCATGGTTCATATAATGATATAGGAAATTCAGGAAAGTGCGTTGTATTAAATCTTTCAGAAAAATGATTGGTTAAGTCTTTAAATGAGTGCATATTAAAAAATTATAACAAGCAATAGTTTTATTGATAAATATTTTTTTTCGGGTCTTGTCGTGTGTCAAATATATTCAAAAGATAGATTGAATGATTGTGTATAGATATACAATTACATTGTGATAATCTTCCAAAGCATTTAATGTCCAAATTATTTTGAAAGCCATTGTTTTGAAAGATTCATTACTTCTTCATGTGATATAATCTTTTCTTCTCTTACTTGCTGTACAGAATTTTGCAAACGATTGTATTGTTCAGGTGTAAGTATATCAATAATATCTGTCTGTTTGCTAACATACACTTCAGCAGTTTCATATAATAGATTCAATTCTTCATTGCTGTCTATTTTATCTATCAGTTCATGTACCTGTTTGCGTACTTGCTCTGTTTTCATTTATATAAATTTTGATTAAAATTACTTATTTTTTTTGAACTACACAGAAACTATGGGTATCATTTGTTTTTTCTATGTTTTTAAAGGGGCTATATATAATTGTAGAATTACCTACTATAAATATTAAAATGATTTGACTTCTTTAAAAAAGATACTTACTATTTTTCTTAAAAATGTTATATACCCTCTTTTTCATACCCATTTATTTTGCAAACTCCGTAAATTTGAACCACTTGAATTGTAAGTACTAAAGAAATTTTGATTTAAAAATTAAGACAAAAGTCAATGTAAAATAATAGTTCAGAATTTATCATTTTTAAAACGGAGGATGATAATGTTTCAGTAGATGTTCGTTTGGATGAGCAAGATGTTTGGCTTACACAAGACCAATTAGCCTTGCTTTTTGGTGTAGAACGACCAGGTATAACACAACACATAAAAAATATTTTTCTGGAAGGAGAACTGCAAGAAAATTCAGTTAGTAAGAAATTCTTACGAACTGCTTCAGATGCTAAGCAATACAATACAAAGCACTATAATCTTGATATGATAATTTCGCTTGGCTATCGTGTAAACTCAAAAGTTGCCACACAATTTAGAATTTGGGCAACTAAACGCCTTAATGAATATATTAGAAAAGGCTTTACAATAGATGATGAACGATTAAGAAATTTGGGAGGTGGTGGTTACTGGAAGGAGTTATTACAAAGGATACGGGACATTCGTGCATCAGAAAAAGTCTTTTATCGTCAGGTATTAGATATTTATGCTACAAGTATTGATTATGACCCAAATGCAGATGTGTCTATAGCATTTTTTAAAAAAGTGCAAAACAAAATTCATTATGCAGTTCACGGACAAACTACAGCCGAAATTATTTTTAACCGTGCTGATGCTAAAAAAGAATTTATGGGTTTGATGACTTTTACAGGGAATCGTCCATACCTAAAAGATGCTATTATAGCAAAAAATTATCTAAACGAAAAAGAGCTTCGTTCATTAGGACAAATCGTCTCGGGATATTTAGATTTTGCTGAACGACAAGCTGAACGTGAACAAACAATGACAATGAAAAATTGGGCAGAACATTTAGATAAAATTTTAGTAGTGAGTGGAGAAAAATTGTTGCAGGGGGCTGGGTTAATCAGCCACGACAAAGCAATAGAAAAAGCAATAACCGAGTATAAAAAATATCAGCAAAAAACATTAAGTGAAGCGGAAAAGAACTATTTAGAAAGCCTACATGAAATAGAAAAGAAAACTAAAAAGAAAAAATGATATTAGACCCGTTGATAAGAACAATAGAAAGGAAATTAATTTTGATAATGCCCATAAAGAGAATGAACAATAATTCACGCATATATCATTTCTTTCAATTCCTGCAAATTAAGTGGTGTAGGCTGTGTTGCACCTTTTTCATAAGTTTCTATGCTTTGTAAAATGGCAGGGTTGGTAATTTCATTAGGCATAATAGGCTGCACATTTTTTACAAAAGAAATTGTTTTAAAAAATTCTTCAGCAAAAGCTGCTTTATTTTCTGCTATATCAATAATGTATTTCATAAAGTTTTCTCTTTTATTTCTGTACCAAAGTAAATATAAATTTTTGAATTTTGCAACTTGAGGGTGTATAAATAACTTTGTTGCATGATGAAATTAATCCTGAAAAACGAAATAACCATTGCTATTCTTGCTGCTATATTATTTATTCCTTTTTTAGGTAATGTACATTTATTTGATTGGGATGAAATAAACTTTGCAGAAAGTGCCAGAGAAATGATTGCAACAGGCAATTATTTCTCTGTTCAAATAGATTATGCAACGTTTACAGAAAAACCTCCTTTATTTTTTTGGATGCAAGTACTTAGCATGAAAATTTTTGGTATCAATGAGTTTGCTGCACGTTTTCCAAATGCTGTTTGTGGCATTGTTACTTTGATTGTTTTATTTAGAATTGGTAAGAAAGTGTATAATGAGCAATTAGCCAGAATTTGGGTAATGGTATATTTAGGGACACTACTTACTTTTTTTTATTTTAAAACAGGTATTATAGACCCTTGGTTCAACTTATTTATCTTTTTGGCTATTTATTATTTTTATCGTTTAACCAATATTTCGTCTAATAAAAAAACAAAACTTGCTATTCTTACAGGCTTATTTTTAGGACTTGCTGTTTTAACAAAAGGTCCAGTAGCAATATTAATAACAGCCTTGTGCTACATAGTTTTCATCATTATTCACAAAGGAAAATTTTTTATTACTTGGAAAGATTTTTTAGCCTTATTCATTAGTAGTTTTTTAGTATGCTTTGCATGGTTTGGTATAGATTTGATACAACATGGTCCAAAATTTATTATAGAATTTACCCAAAGGCAATTAGCTATTTTTAGTACCAGTGATGCTGGTCATGGACAACCATTTTTTTATCATTGGTGGGTTTTATTAATTGGTTGTTTTCCTGCATCTGTTTTTTTTATAAGAGGGCATGTAGTAAACAATGGTAATGCAGCACAAAGAGCATTTAAGTTATGGATGATAATTTTATTTTGGGTTACATTGTTATTGTTTTCAATAGTTAAAACAAAAATTATTCATTATTCATCGCTTTGTTGGTTTCCTCTCACATTTCTTGCATCACTGTTTATTAATGAATATTGGGAAAAAAGAATTGTAAAAATTCATGTAGGGTTAAAAATTTTATTTGCAGTTGTGGGTTTATTACTTGCAACAGTTATTACTGCACTTCCATTTGTATTAATGGCAAAAGATAAATGGGTACATTTAATAGATGATGAATTTGCTAAAGGAAATTTGCAAGCTGCTGTACAATGGTATTGGACAGATGGGGTAGGAGGCTTATTATTACTATTGGCAGTTATTTATTTTTTAATTAGTAAAAAAAATGTGTTGAAAACACAATTACTTTTTGCAAGTATTACAATTTGTTGCTTACTTACAGCAGTATTAATTACACCAAAAATTGAAGCTATATCTCAACGAGCTAACATTGAATTTTTTGAAACTAAACAAGGAGAAGATTGCTATGTAGATACTTATGATTATAAAAGTTATGCTCCTTATTTTTATACAAAAAAGCCACCTTATAAAAATGATAGCACTAAAACTGTTCATTGGATGCTACATGAAAAAATTGATAAGCCAGTATATATTTCTGCAAAAATTCAGCGTAAAGCTGCATTAGATACTATTGCTCAATTACAGTTTTTATACGAAAAAAATGGATTTATATTTTATAAAAGATTACCAGAAAATTAATTCAATTATTTTTGCAGCACCTAATAAATAATAAACAATGAATAGACCTATAAGAGTATTAGTAGCAAAAGTAGGACTTGATGGACATGATAGAGGTGCTAAAGTAATAGCTACTGCATTGCGTGATGCTGGTATGGAAGTTATTTATACAGGATTAAGACAAACTCCTGAAATGGTTGTTAATGCTGCATTGCAAGAAGATGTAGATGCAATTGGTGTAAGTATTTTAAGTGGGGCACATAATACAGTTTTTCCTAAAATTATTTCTTTAATGAAAGAAAAATCAATGAATGATGTATTGCTTACAGGTGGAGGTATTATACCTGATGACGATATGCAATCTTTAAATAATTTAGGTGTAGGAAAATTATTTCCACCAGGTACTAATACACAAGAAATTGCTAACTATATTACCAATTGGGTTAAAGAAAACAGAACATTCTGATATTAAGTTACAATACAGATGTATTACTTACTTTCTTCTTCCTCTTCTTTTGCTGGAGGCAATGGATTTCTTCTTGTAGGAATAATTAGTTTTTCATCTTCGCTAAGAAAAACCCAAAAATCATGAAGTGCATATATATCGCCTGGAGTTTTTGTTCCTCCATCTTCAGCATTTCTTAAATAAGAGCCTAATAATTCGGCAGAATATTTAAGTTCTATTAACTTTTTTAAATGTGGAAGTTCTTTAAAATTTTCAATTGTCATAATCTGTTATTATAATTTATAGCTCCAAAACTAAGGTAGTATTGTTATTTAAAAATATTTTTATGAAGTAAAAGTTGAAAAACTACTTTTCATTTTATTGCAAACATCTGTTTCTATCATTTTTTGAGATAGTAAAAGCATATTTTTAAAAGCAGTAGCATTGCTAATTCCATGTCCAATAATTACAGGCTTGGCAACTCCCAAAACTGGTGTACCTCCATAATTTTCATAATGAAATCTGCTGATGTATTCATCGTTATGAAATGCTCTTTCTTTAGCAATATCATAAAAACTTTCTGCCATTTTTAAAACAATATTGCCTGTAAATCCATCACATATCATCACATCTGCTTTATCGTTAAAAAAATCTCTTCCTTCAATATTGCCAATAAAATTTATTTGTTTATTTTCTTTTAATAAAGTGTAAGTAGCTTGTGTTAAAATATTTCCTTTGCCTTCTTCTTCACCTACATTTAATAAACCTGTTTTTGGGTGATGAATGTTTAGAACATTTTGAGCATATAAATTACCTAATATGGCAAATTGATTTAAGTGTTCTGGTTTGCAATCTGCATTTAAGCCTACATCAAGCAGTAAGCCTATTGTGCCATTTGTTTTAGGAATAATAGTAGCAATAGTAGGACGTAGCACACCTTCAATAGCTTTAATACTAAACATAGAACCTACAAGCATAGCACCTGTATTTCCTGCACTAATAAATGCATCAATTTTTCCTGTTGCCAATAAATGAAAACCAATTGAAATAGAACTTTTTTGTTTTTCTTTTAAGGCTTTTGTTGGGTGCTCGTTGTAACCAATTACTTCTTCTGCATGAATAAATTGAACTTGATTATTTAGCTGATATTCTTGTAATAGTGGTGCAACAATTTCTTCTTGACCAATACACCAAACTGTTACGTTATTTGATTGTTGTAAGTATTGTTGTAAGCCTTTAATAGCTTCTAAGGGAGCAAAGTCTCCACCCATTAAATCAAATCCTATATTCATGTTCAGGAGTATAATATTTATTAGTTTAATATTATAGTTATAAAATAACAAAAGTGTCTGATACTTTTGTTAGCACCTGACACTTGTAAAAAAATATTAAACAACTTTTGAAAATTAATACTAAGCTTTTAGAGGAGCTTTTTCTGATACTAATTTTCCTTTGTAATATAATTTACCTTCGCTTACATGTGCACGATGACGTACATGTGTTTCACCTGTAGCAGTATCTTTACTTAAAGTAACTTGTTCTGCTGTATAGTGAGTTCTTCTTTTTGCACTACGTTGTTGTGAGTGTCTTCTTTTTGGATTTGGCATACATCTAAATTTTAAAAATTAATCCAATTATTTTTTGAGTTTAAAGTTTATTTTATATTATCTGAATTCTTAAATTTATCTAATCCTTTCCATATTGTTTTATCAGTCTTATCTATGTTTTTCTCCATTTGAGCTAATTTTTTGATAACTTCTTCATTGCATAATGATTTACCTTTTTCGTCATTGCCACAAATGTTTTGCATTGGTATGCTCAAGTTGATAAATTCATATAACCAGTCTGCAATATGTAAATGACTTTCACCACGACTGATATAATAAATGTCAGGGTCTTCTTCTTGTTCATTCATTATATCGGGATTGTCAGTCATTTTTACAATTATGGTAAATTCATCCCATAGCTGTTGGTGAATAGTGTTTCCACATCTGTCGCAAATAACATCTACAGTTCCACCTACATCAAATTTTAATTGTATGAAGCCTGTATTTTTTTCTAAAGTTAGTTTTATATCTGCTATACAATTATTAAAATCTTGTTTACCATAATCTACAAAGAACTTATCATCTACCCTATATTCATATACATGAGTACCAGGTTTTAACCCTACAAAAGCTATATCAAATTCTCTTCTATGATTCATGCTTATTTTTTAGGGTGGGCAAAGGTAAGAGTTTAAAAGCAAATCTACAAAGAAACTTTATTTTGTTTCTTTTCGAGTAGAGATAGGTATTATTTAATTTGGCTTTGGTTTCAACTGTATTAAAATTCAAATATAGCCTAATTTTATACAATTCAAACCCACATTGCATTATATGGTTGTTTATGCAACCAAAAAAAATAATAATTTATTTGTAATTCACATTTTTTACTATTAACTTGCGTGCAATTAATGGGGGGATTGCTTATGCAGAAAATACTATATAAAAAAGTATTTTACAATCAAAATAAATGGGGGGGTATATTGGTTAAGTTATTTAGCCAATGTTTTTGTGTAATATCCACTATTCTTTGGATGTTTTTCAATTATTGTTTTTTGCATTTAAGCAGATTATTCGTAGAATACAGCAGAAATTCCTTATTTTCTATGCGAATTTCTAATATTACATTAGCTTTAGAGGAGGCATTGAATTTTAAAAGCTTTTACCACCATTATCCAAAAGAGTGGGTGTGTGTACCAAGACCACCTTTTTTACAAAAAATGTAGTTACATATCAAAATGTAACTATTAAAGATTATCGTTCGGCTTAATTTTTTTTATAACTATATCTTCTCACACTTTCAAAACCAATTATTATGAGAAAAATTTTTCTATATTACATAGCAGCGTTACTGTTATTAGCTGCTACACCAAGCCTTGTTTTTGCACAAACTGATGTTACAATAGGAGCAGGTGCTAATAATACTAATACTGCAAATGGTGCTACATCAGATGCAGGACCTGTATATATTAGTGGCTCTACCAGTACCTTTATTTATTCAAAACATCATTATGTATATACTGCTTCAGAACTTGCTACTGCAGGTGTTCCTGCTGGGGTATTAATAACCAAAATTGCATGGAATAAAGGAAATACTGCAGGTTATTCTTCATCATCAGCAGCTATTTTTGATATTTATTTAAAAAATTCATCAGCTACAGGAGTTCCTACACCTGTACCACAAAGTTTTGCTACGATTACTACTGGAGCTACCCAAGTGTACGCTTCTACATCTCAAACTTTTCCTGCTGCCACAGGTTGGGTAGAGTTTAATTTTTCAACACCATTTCTTTATACTGGAGGGGCATTGGAAGTAACGACTAATTGGGATATATCGGCAGGTGGCACTACTGCATCTGGTGCAACAGGACAGTTTAGCTGGTTAATGGATGGGGGAACAAATGTATTATCTCATGCAGCTGCAACACAAAGCCCAAATTTCACTTTTTTGAGAACATCAAGGGCTCAAATTAAGTTTACTTATATGCCTGCATCTCCTTGTACAGTACCACCAACTGCTGGTAGTGCAGTAAGTTCAAAGATTAATACTTGTACTGGAGAAACTTTTAATCTTTCACTTACAGGTAGTAGTACAGGAACTGGACAAACCTATCAATGGCAATCTTCACTTACAGGTAATGCTCCTTGGACAGATATAAGTGGAGGTGATGTTTTTTCTTTAAACACTTCACAAACTGCTACTACTTATTATCGTTGTGCAGTAACTTGTAGTGGTCAAACAGCTTATTCCGATTCAGTAGAAGTAACCACCCCTGCTTC
>JAHBTR010000003.1 GCA_019638475.1 Chitinophagaceae bacterium
TAATTAAAAATACTTGTTTAATAATATGTTATTGCCTTAGAAAGTATTTGTTTTATATGTTAGATAACTGAACTTCTAATTTTGAAAGCTGCAAAGTATTGTATTGAACATTGGAAAAATTCTCTACCATTTTTTTATAATAATCAATACCTACTTGTAAGTTTTGCTTGAATTTTGTGAAATATTTTTGTTGTTTTTCATTGATAGATTCGCCATAGGCTTAATTTTTTTTGAAAGTATTTAACAAATAGTAGCCATAATTTGTTATATTTACCACATTTTATAATCACTCAATTCACTGAAATATAAGGTTTCGTAATATGATGTGTTTTGTTCAGTAAATATCCTCATTTAGCATGAATCATTTTTTTATCTCAACAAGCAAAATATTTTCCTGCATTGCTTTCTTAGCCTTATCTGCAAGTATATATGCCCAATCATCTCATGCATATATATCGTTTTTTAAGGAAGGTAAATTTAAAGAAGCATCAGTAGAAGTAGATAGGCTTTTTAAAGCAGGGAAGTATGACCAGGCAAGCATTTATGGATGGGTACTGTTGCACAAGAAAAGCAATGACATTCATCAAAAAAAAGACAGCTATACTAACGAAATTAATTTGGCCATTCATGCAACATTAATGATTGACAGTTTAAATAAAAATCCTAAGTCTCAAAGTTTAGAACAATATATTAAACAAAACAATCAACCTATTTTATGGGCAAGTTGTGGGTTAAGGCAAGTAGCAGGTATTTTTTCAAAAACAGACCCATTCTTTGCAGATGCTGTTTTAGTTAGTGCTTTACCTTATCAAAAAAACTCTTTTAATTTCATAAGGGCATACAACACGTTAATCAGTCAAAATTTTTTTTTAAGAAAAAAGCTACAACAAAGATTAGCCGATAAAACATTTACCGATTACCCTTTATTGGAAAAACAGTTGCATAAACTAATTGCTTATTATCCTACAGAAGCAACAGATTGGATATTTTTGTCAAAAGAATTTATTGCAGAACAAAAAGAAGATGCTTATGCTTATCGTTCTCTTGCAGATAATTTATATACTTTAAAATATTATGAAGAGGCTGCCCAAAACTATATAACATCTTTTGAAAAAGACCCTTTTACTTTTGAAGATAATCTTACCAATGCAGCAGCTTGTTATATTAGAATACAGCAGGAAAACAAAGCAGACAGCCTTATTAACTATTATTGTAAGCTGTACAAAAAAGGAAATTTTGCAGAGAACGTAAGATTGCAAAAAACTATTCTGTATAAAAATGATGGTAATTATGGTGCAGCTCTTGAATTATTGGTTCAGCCGTTTACAGAATCTTTTAACCAACAAGAAGGAGAAAAAATACTTGCAGATATATATGCAGAGAACGGCAGCAACAATAAAATTCTTCAATATTATCTTGCTAAGATAAAAAATGGAAGCAACAATATTGATGATTATACCAATTTAATACACTACTACAATACAGACTCTTCTTATACCCAAAGCATGGAAGTGTACCAATTGGCAGAAGCTAAGTTTACAGAATTTTCCGAAAGTTTTTTTTATCATTCAATGAACACTTTTATTGCCGTAAAAGACAATGAAACTGTATTAAACGTATTGCATCAGTGGAATACAGTTTACCCATTTTCTACATGGTGCTTGGATAATTATGCTTCTATGCTAAGGGTAAATAAAAAATATACGCAGGCTTTAACTATGCTGCAAAAATCTTTTGAAACAGTAGGAGCAAATGGTACTTGGAGAGTAAATCAATTATTAAGAATATTTGATGACGCAAAACGGGTATATGAAAAAGCCTCAATATTAGATTCTATGTTGCAACAATATCCTGATGCAGAAGCATTATGGGCAGCCAGAGCCAATATAGAAGAAAGCAAAACAGATAAAATAAACATTTGGAATAATGCTGCTGCAAAAAACAGTTACAAGGTTTTTCCTTTTTACAATATGCAGTTATTAAACAAAGATGCTGCAAGCATTAATAACCAAATAACCTTGCTTGAAGCAAAAAAGGAAAGTTTTTATGAAAATGCACAACCTTCAGAAAAAGCTAAAATAGATTTTGAAATTGCCCGTACCTATACAGATTTATTGAGTATTAAAACCATATCAAAAAAAGTGGGTAAAAAAGCTATTGAATATTTTAATACAAGCATAGCAAAATATGGTAATATAGTCAACGTGTATAAACATTTAGATAAAGTATATAATGCTATAGAAGATAAAGATTCTGCTAAAACTGCTTTATTACAATCTCTAATATATAATCCTGACCAAAGCACTTCTTATTGGGATTTGTGGGCAAAATACAACTATAAAAATAAAATAGCATTGTATAAAAAATATATGCTTAGAAATCCTTTACATGAATATAGAACATCTACTTATGTACAATTAAATACTATGTGGGGTGGCAGTGTTATAGAAGCTGTAAAATATGCAGATATTTATGTAGAAAAATTTCCCAATTCAAACTATACCAATAAAGTAAAAGGATATAAAGCACAGGCTTTATCCCGATTAGGCGACAACAAAGGTTATTTTGAAAGTAATTTTAAAGACTACTGTTGTTTAGCTAAATCAGAAACATATATTGACTGGTACAACAGTGCTATTAATGCAGTACAAAAAGGTTCTAATAAAATAGTGGTAGATACAGCTTTGTGCGAAGCAATGATTTATTTTAATGATGGTACAGAAGCAAAATATCAAGATGACTGTAACTGTGGTAAAGTAGCATCTATACAAGTAGGAGCATCTTTTATACAATTTTATTACAATAAAGATTGCGATTTAACAAGTATTGTTTCATCCGATGGTTATCATCTTTCTCTTCAATACACTGCTAATGGGCTTATACAAAAAATGAGTTCAAAAACAGAAGGAACTTTGCTGTTAGAATACAACAGTATGAAAAAACCTGTAAAAGTAATTACAGGAAATGATACACTTATACTAACCTATGATGAAACCGGTGAAATACTTACAAGAGAAGCAAACAACGGCTATGCTTCTACTTTAAAAATATCCTCATTATTACAAAATCTTACAGCAAAAACAAAATTACCCCAACAGGCTCTTGCCAATATTAGGGCAGCTAAATTGCCTGAACTAAATATTGACGATAAAATATATGACAGCCTTTATAATAAATACAACAATACAACAAAGGGAACAGCAGCATGGATTAAAGCAGGTATAGATTTATGTAAATACATGTATAAAAACATAACAGCAAATGCTTCCTATGGAACAAATATTGTGCATACTGCTTCTAATATGTTTCAAGTAGTAAAAGAAAATAAAACTTTATACAATCAGGGAATAGAATTGGTAGATGTATTTTACAATACTTTAATGCAAATAAGAAAAAAAGGAGTTGCCAATAATTATTGGAACACTTGGGTTGATATGCAAGATTGGATAAAAACAGTTTTGGTAACACAAAAAAACAACAACAAACTTTTTTCACTTGCTTTTGCCAAAATGGAAAAGTATAATAAAAATCCTGTTGTATTATTAGATGAAAGCAAATGGCTGAATAAAAATGATATTAAAAATGCAGGGTTTTGGCAAGATATTTATTTCAGCGATTTTATTCCTGCTAAATACGCCAATATTATTAAGCCAACAAAAGTTTATTATGCTCCAGACGAATCTGTTTGGGCTGCAACCAATAAAGGGCTTTTTATTAATACCAATGGCTTGTGGCAATACATTAATTACGATATAAAAAAACAAAAATTTGTAAAAGCATTTACACCTGCCAATAGTTTTGCAAGTTCAGATATTAATGAGGTTTTATGGATAAATGACTCTCTGTTTTTCATTGCTACCAACGATGGCTTATATAGAATAAATGGCAATAATTTACTTACTGCTAAAACACAAAAAATAAGTGAACTGTTTGGTCTTTCTTCCAATATTATAAACGATATAGAACTTGTAAATAACCAATATCTATTAATAGCAACCACTAAGGGACTTGATGTATTAAACATTACCCAAAACACCATTGTTGCTGCTTATTTACAAAACAATGCCATTGGTTTTGTACAATACTCACATCAAAGCATCAACAATTCTTTTAACAAAGCCTATAACATTATTGCAGGAATAACTTCTAAAAAAATAATAGGAACTATATTGAATGATGATGCTACAGGATGGATATTTGATGATTTATATACAGGTAATTATGATTATGCTACTTTTGATTATAACGGTAAAATTATATATACCGTAGCAGATAAGGTTTTTGCTCTGCAACAAGAAAATATAGAACAAAAAATTATTGCCATAGAACTTACAGGCAATATTACCACTACCAATGTAAAGCAAGTGTATGGAATAGAGCATCTTTTTTTAGAAGAAGAAACTCCTTTGGGTGTATTAACAGATAGAGGCATTTCTATTTATCAGAATAATCATTTTGAGCATTTAGATATTCCTAATGTAGATGGAAAGTTTTTGTCTGCCATTCATATTGCAAAAGGAAGCAATGGGGCTATGGCTGTTTTAAGTAACGACAGAATTTCTCTGTACGAAAAAAACAACATTACTTATTCGCCCAACAAGGTTACTGCACTATTGAGTATGGACAGTATTTCTATGACAATAGTTGCTACAGGAAGAAGACTTATGTATTACACTTCACAAAGTAATGAACCAGAAACTTTCCCTTCCTACACAAGTTCTATTACACATATAGCAAAAGAAGCAGATACAAGTTTTATAGCAGCATCGGGCTTTAATATTATACGTTTCAGCATTAATAAACATACAGGCAGAGTAAGTGAAAAAGAATTGTTTTATTGCGACCAAACAGAACCTGCAAGCGGAGAAAAATATACAGCAGGAGATGTGAAGAAAATTTTGGTAGATAAAAAAGGAAGAATATGGATAGTAACAGCATTAGCTGTTTTTAAATACGATGCTAATGCAACCAATACAGTTACAGAATATAATTTCTTTAAAAATCCTAATGAGTTTCCATCTTACACAGAGTTGGTATATAATATTGTAGAAACAATAGATGGAAAAATTTGGGTAGTATGTTCCAACGAAAAGCATTTGTTTTACAAAAGCATTAGTTTAAGTGGTGGTTTACTGCAATGGAATGAAGAAAAACAACTATTTGAAAATTTATTAAGAACCAAAGGAGATTATACGATTCCATTTGATTGGTTTATTAATTCTTACACAATAATAGATTCTGGAAAAGCTATTATAGGAACAGCTTCCAATTTTGCAGAAGATTATTATGGCAGTGTAAGAGATTTTTATGTTACAGACCATACCGCTACAGAAGCCAATAAATCTTACTTAAAATTAAAAGGACAAAAGCCTTCTTTGTTTTTAGGAACAGAGGGAGCTTCAATAGGAAATATCTGGTTATTTGGTACAGCATCAGGCGTAGTGTGTTACGCAAATGGTGTTTGGTTTTATCCTGAAAGATTTAATCAACTGTTGCCAAAAGATATGGAATATGGGGCTTATGGTGGAAGAAGTGTACATGCTATTTCTGTAGATAAGGCAGGAAAAATATTTGTAGCTACTAATAATGGATTGCTTATATATAATTCTGGAGGAAGAGATGCTGTAAGTCTTTTAAGCCGAAACTTTAATACATCTGAAATGCTGACATATTACAGCCAAAGTCAATTAGGTCATGAAAGAGAAGCTATTATAAACAGTATTCCAAAACAATCCAATGCAGGTAAGTTGTTAGCAGAATATACAATGGTAGATAAAGAAATCAGAAAATTACAACAACAAAAAGGAAAAAGTCAATTTGAAATGATGCGTAAAGGAAGTAATAGAAAAAGTAATGTAGATTCTCTTACTTCCGAACAAAACAAATTGACACAAAAGCAAATGCAAATTTTATTGCAATTAGAACAGCAAGAGCCTGCAATACATCAGGTATTAAAAGTGCCTCCTGTTGAGTTAGCAACTTCCAGAAATAAATTAAAAGACAATGAGTGTATTATACAATACATTCCTTTGGCTAATAGACTTTGCATACAATTTGTTTCAAAACAAAAATTATCTTTTAAAGAAATACAAATTAACCAAGCACAGTTAATGGATTCTGTTATGTTGGCTGTAGCATCTCTTTCCGGTAGAAATGTATATCCTGCAAGAGGTGTACATATTAGAAAATCTGATAACGATAAAAAATCTGCTCCCGACATCAACAAAACCTTAGCTTTTTTGTACGATGTACTTATTCAGCCTATAGCAAATGACATAGAAGGATATGAAAATGTGTATTTAATTCCGGCAGATAAATTATTTTATCTGCCATTTGCATCTCTTATACACACCAATGAAAAAGGAGAGCAACGTTATTTAATAGAAGACCATAACATAGGATTTCTTTCTACCATATTCTTATTTGATTTGGTGTATAATTATAAACCTTCTGGCAAAGGAGATGTGTATTTGTTTGCAGACCCAGATGGAAGTTTGCCTTTTGCAAAAACAGAAGTTGCAGAAATTAAAAATTCTATAACCAATAGTATAAGCTATGAAGGAAAAGCTGCTTCTGTTGCAAACTTATCATCTATTGCAGATAAATGTAAGGTGCTTCACTTGGCTACACATGGCTTTTTAGAAAAAGGTAAAATAGATGAAAGTTGGATATTGTTTGCAGATAAAAAATTAAGCATGGCAGAAATATTAACTATGAAATTTCCTCATGCAGAGTTGGCTATACTTTCTACCTGCGAAAGTGCTTTAGGTGCAGATGGTATAGAGTACGCTACACTTGCCAGAGCATTTAACAATGCAGGAGTGCCTTCTGTACTTTCTACTTTATGGGAAATAAATGATAAAGCTGCTATGGAAATAATGGTAGAGTTTTATAAAAATATTCAAAATGGCATGAATAGGTTTACAGCTTTAGCAGCATCGCAAAGAAGTTATCTTGCTAAGTACAAAACAGATGCAAAAGCCAAACCAAATTATTGGGCTCCATTTATTATATTGGGCAAACCATAAGCAAATGGATGGAGATGTTGTTTAATTAAAAATACTTGTTTAATAATATGTTATTGCCTTAGAAAGTATTTGTTTTATATGTTAGATAACTGAACTTCTAATTTTGAAAGCTGCAAAGTATTGTATTGAACATTGGAAAAATTCTCTACCATTTTTTTATAATAATCAATACCTACTTGTAAGTTTTGCTTGAATTTTGTGAAATATTTTTGTTGTTTTTCATTGATAGATTCGCCATAGGCTTGCACTTGTTTTTGAAGATATTTAATATATAATTCCAATTCATTTATAAATACATGTGGCCTTTCTATTTTATTGTTTATATTTTTTAATCCATAAATATGACTAATCATATCTTTTAAACTAAAAATACCAGAAAAATAAGCAAGATTTGGACCTGGGCAAATAGTAACTGCTGAAAGTTTATGAGATAAAGGCATTTTAGTTTTTATAAGTGCAGATGCCGAAAGTCCTTCACACAAACAATCTCTTTCTTCTACATTGGTTATTTGAATTTGTTTTTGTTCATCTGAAATATCTAAAGAATTTATTTGTTTTGTTTTTAAATCTATATACTGACGAGAAGCTGTACAAATGGGCTTTTCTGTAAACTCTGTATTGTTAGAAAGAAGTTTTTTATAACATGGGCTACCTGCTCTTCCTTTTGCTATTCTTTCTTTACGTTGTATTTCTGCAGTACTTTTTCTAAAGTTGTTGAATAATACACCAAGTGGCGATGCATTACTTAAATAATAATCTTCCTTACTTGCTGTAGATAGTTGATTTAAAGTAATCTCATCCACATTTGTTGCTTCTGGCACTAATAAAAATGGACTACCCCAACCAATACTATCTAATTGATAATAAGATAACAAATAAGCATGTTCATCTGCTGTACCAATACCTCCTTGTGCTGTAATCTTTTGAATAGGGTTTTTAATAAAAATATTTTTATTAGATGTTTGCAAATTTTCGTTGCACAATATTAAAAGCTCTTGATATAATTTATGTCTATTTTGTTTAAACTCTTCAAGTATTGGTCCCATTAAAATTCCATCTGTAGCAAATACATGACCACCACAATTTAATCCTGATTCTATTCTAAATTCAGAAACCCATAATCCTTTTTTGGCTAAAATTTTTCCTTGAATTAATGCCGAACGATAATCACTAACTTTTAGAATAATTTTTTTCTTCAAATAATTATTTTCATCTGGGAAAAAGTCTTCAAAATTTTCTGCATAATTATAGAGTCTTGGATTGTAGCCAGCAGAAAAAATAACAGATGAGGTTAAATTACTTTTTGCAAATCCACGCAATGCACTTAATGCATCTGAATATTCATCAGGTAATGAAACGCCTTCTTTTGTATAATTTTGTTTATCTACTTTTGCCATAATATTCACATCAATATCTCCTGCTGTTACGCTTTCTCTTAATTCGTTCTGTAATTTTTCTTTTTTTGCTGTATCATTTTCTTTAAGCATTTGATGAAACAATTTGCTTAATGCCGATTCTTGTGGCAACAATTCAAAATATTGCCAAAGACTATTTCCTTCTACAAAAGGCATTTTTTTTATTTTGCCTACCTGACTATCAATAATCTGTTTTACAATGTTTAAATAATTTGTTATTCGTTTTGTTCTATAATCTTCCTCTTTTTTATTGATATGAGTAAACTCCAAATCATTTTGACTACAATGGTATGACCGCATACTTTCTATCAATTCATCATCCATAATAGATATTACAGATGAAATGCCAAAAGGTGCAACTTTAATAGGAGTGTCAATGCTGTAGCTTAAACCCAAAACAGGAATATGAAAGCTGTGTTGTGAAGTGTTTTTCAATATTATTATTTAAGTAAAAATGAAGTGCAAAAGTAATCAAAATAAAATACTAAAAGGTATTTTATTTTAAAATGATTAACAATAAATAATTATTGTTCTTTTGGTTTATGTGTAAATAATAGGTGTGCTTTAAATGAATTTTTATGATATTAAAATCAATATTGGCTTTAAAAATTTACTTTATTTAATACCATACTTATACTTATATCTTTCATACAACTGTTTTTGTTTATTGTCTAAACTCACTTCTCTACCTTGTATAAAAGCATGTATTACATTGCTTGATTTCATATCTAAAATATCGCCAGTGCTTACAACAATGTTGGCATCTTTTCCTTTTTCTAATGTTCCTGTTTGAGCATCAATGCCTAAAATTTTTGCAGCACTAAATGTAATAGCCTGCAATGCTTGTTCTTTGGTTAATCCATAAGTTACTGCTGTACCTGCATTAAATAATAAATTTCTTCCTCTTGAGTTTTCATCTACATCGCCAATAGCAAATAACACCCCTGCTTGTTGTAATAAATAAGGTGTTTTATATGGTTGGTCTATATCATCATCTTGTGTTATTGGTAGGCTGTGCATTTGATTTAATATAACAGCCACATCATTGTCTTTTAAATAATTTGTAATCATCCAACTGTCTGCACCACCTACAATTACAGGTTTAAATTGAAACTCTTTGGCAAATGCTACACCTATCTGTATTTCTTTTACAGTTTCTGCATGAATGTAAAAATTTTGTTGAGGGCGAAGTTGTTTTTTTACGCCTTTCCAATTAAGGTAGGGATAAGCATCTATTTCTGTAAATAACCCTCGTACTGCTTCAAATTTTATATTAGTGTGTTCAGGTTTTTCAATAGCATAATATGCTTTTGCATCATAAAAAAATTGACGAAGTTTTTCTATTCTGTCAAGAGCAGCTTGCATAGGATTTGTTTGAGTAGCTTGTCTAAACCACATTCTTCTTGCTACAAGGTTGGGCATTCTAAAATGAATACCTGCATCTGCTTTATACAAAGCATCTTCCCAATTCCAAGCATCTAATTGTACTACTGAAGATGAGCCACTAAGAATACCCCCTTGAGGAACAATATTGGCAAGTAAAATTCCATTGCTTCTTAATGTGCCAATTATTTTACTATCTGTATTGTATGCTACAATACTTCTTACATTGGCATTAATTTCTCCTAATTCTCTTTTATCTAAAACTGCTCTTACAGCACTTATTTCGTTTAATCCCAAATCTGTTTGAGAAGTTATTAGCCCTGGATAAATATGGCTGCCTTTACAGTCAATTATTTTTATATCAGCTATATTGGCTGTTGGTCTTACATCTACTATTTTTCCTTTAGAAAAAATAATCATACCATTTTCTATTACTTGTCCATTGCCTATATGTATAGTAGCATTGGTTAATGCAATGGTTTCTTTTTGCTCTTTAGCAGGATAGACTGTTTCTTGAGAGAAAGCAATTAATATGAATAAACTGAAAATTGTTGTTAAGATATGTTTCATTCTTTTTTAGTTTAATAGTTTACAAGTTCACTTGTTCACAAGTTAGTTCATTTATTTTTTAATTTCTTGTTCTATATTTTGTTCCTTTTAATTCTGATTGTTCTAAATAATCAATTAGTTTTTGTAGCATAACAATAATTTTAACTGCCACATTATACAAGTCATCAAATTCATTTTGTGTAATATAATTTCTGTCTATAGCTCTGTATAGTTGTGAACGAAACTCACCACAAGAACCCTTTGCTATATAAAGAAACTGTAAAAACTCTCTGTTTCCGCTTCTTTCAAAACCTTCTGCAATGTTATCCATAATTGAACCTGCCGAACCTTCAATTTGTCCAATCAATCTATAATTCTTTTGAAGTTTTCCTTCGTCTATAATTACACCAACTTTATTATTCAATTCTCTTGCTGTTTGCCAAGCAATAATGTCTTCAAATTTTTTAATAGTAGCCATTACTGATATTTTATAATTATGAATAACCCATGAACTTGTGAACTTGTAAACTTGTGAACCTCTTAAACATTTAAAACTCATCTTCCCTTTCAAAAATGCTATGGTTATGTTTATGGTCTTCTTCACATTCGTTTATCTCATCTATTCTTGGTCTTGCTGCTTGCATTCTTCCTGTGTTCGCTGGTTTCTTTTTTTCGATTAATAATTTTTGTATCAGTCTTGCTTTTTCTAAAGCTATTTGTTTTCTCTGTTCAGTATCTTTTTCTCTATCATAATAAATAATGCCATCAATAATGGTGTAAAGAGATTTTGCATAAATACTTAATGGATGTTCACTCCATAAAACCACATCTGCATCTTTACCTACTTTAATGCTTCCTACTCTTTTATCTACATGTAACATTTTTGCAGGATTGAGTGTTACCATTTTTAATGCTTCTTCTTCATTTACTTCTCCATACTTAATTGTTTTTGCTGCTTCTTGATTTAATCTACGAGCCATTTCAGGGTCATCGCTATTGATAGCAACAGTTAAGCCTGTTTTTTGCATAATAGCTGCATTGTAGGCAATAGCATCTTGAACTTCCATTTTATAAGCCCACCAATCACTAAATGTAGAAACATAAGAACTATGTTTTTTCATTTTATCAGCTACTTTATAACCTTCTAAAATATGGGTGAAAGTATTGACAGTAAAACCAAATTTATCTGCAACCCTCATTAACATTGTTATTTCACTTTGTACATAAGAGTGGCAGGTGATAAATCTTTTTTTATTCAAAATTTCTGATAAAGCATCTAATTCTAAATCTCTTCTTTTATTAGCAGGTAATTTTTGATAATCTACTGCTCTTTGAAAAGCATCCATATATACTTGTTCTACACCCATTCTTGTATCAGGATAACGATTATTGCTGCTATTGCGAGTACTTTTTACATTTTCTCCTAAGGCAAATTTTATAAATCCATCTGCTCCTTCAAATTTCATTTCTTCTGCACTTTTCCCCCATCTTAATTTTATAAGTTGAGATTGTCCACCAACAGGATTACAGCTTCCATGCAATAAGTGAGAAGATGTAACACCACCACTTAATTGTCTATAAATATTAATATCTTCTGGGCTAATTACATCTGCTATTCTTACTTCAGAAGTTACAGCTTGTGTACATTCATTGACGCCTCCTGTTATAGCTATATGTGAGTGTTCATCAATAATACCAGCAGTTAAATGTTTACCTGTTCCATCTATTATTTTCCAAGATAAGTCTAAAGTGATAGGTATATTTTTTCCTATTCTTTCAATCTTTCCTTTGTTAATAATAACATCAGTATTTTGAAGAATGCCTTGTTTTTCATTAGTCCATACAGTAACATTTCTGATTAATATTTTTTCTTGCTTTGGTGCTTCTTTCCAACCATAACCATTAAATGGATATACAACATCTGCAATAGTAATGGTTGCAGTATCTTTTTGTTTTGTAAAATGATTATTGGCTTTGGTATTATTTTCTAATTCTTTTTTAGCATATAATTTCCAAGTTACTACATCTCCATTGGCTAAATAACCATTACCTGCCCAAGCATCTGAATCAATAATGCCACTAAGATTATTTTGTTTTCCTTTATCTGCTTTATTTGACCAACTAATTTTTACTAATTGGTTGTTTAAAGTAAGTGTAGGATTAAATGAAAGTGTATCTTCATAAGGCTTTAGTGTTAATACTGGTTTTTCTGTATTTCCTTTTATAGTGGCTTCAAAAAAATGTGTTGTTCCTTTTGTGTTGATGGTAAAAATATATTGACCATTATAATTATCCCAACCTGTTTCTTTTACTATGTATTTTTTTCCTTGCACCCAGTTTTGAAAAATAGAAGCAGAGTCGCTAAAAATAGTATGATTGGTAATAAAAAAGTTGGCTAATTTACCTTCTTCTAAACTTCCTACTTTATCATATACATTTATCCAAGTAGCAGGAATACGTGTTAAAGCATCTAAAGCTGTTGTTTCTGATAATCCATTATGAATGGCTTTTCTAAGGTTGGTTAAAAAATCATTTACAGAACCAAGACCACTTGAAGTAAGTGCAAAACTAATATTGGCTTTTTCAAACATAGCTGGTTGATAAGGTGCCATTTCCCAATGTTTCATATCGGCTAAAGCTACTATTCTTGCATCGTTAGGGTCTTCAACATCCATAGGTGCAGGAAAATTTAAAGGAAGAATAATTGCAGCATTGGTTTCTTTTACTTCTTTTAGTCTTTGGTATAAATCTGTTGTACCTTTTAAAATATAATTTGCTCCAAATTCTTTGGCTATTTTATCTGCACGAAGTGCATTGTATTTATCATTACCAATATCAAAAATTTGGGGTAATACTAAATTATCGTTCCATGCCTGAAGGCTAATATTAGTGCCTTCTGTAGCAGGATTTGATTTATACCATTGTGCATCTAAATATGTTTGACGAATAAGGGCTATTGTACCCATTAAAGAACCAGGGTAATCTTGTGTAGAACTGCCTTTGCTGAAAGAATAAAAGGTAGCTACTTTTTCTTTTACCAATTCAAAATTTTCTTTTTCATTGCCTAAAGTAACTAAAGCACCTGTACCTCTTGCAATACCATCTTGTGCATGAGAAACAACAGTACCAAAGCCTATAGCTCTTAAACTTTTGGCTAAAGTTTCATTTTGTTGAAAGTTTTGAAAAGCATTTATTTCTGGCTTTATAGCTTGATTCCAATTATAAGCTCCTTTGGTATTGCTTACAAACTGTTGTTGTCTTGCACCAAAAAACATAGTTGGTGAAGCATTGGTTGGCATAGCTATTCCATATCCACTATACAAATCAATGAATGAAGGATAAATAAATTTTCCTTTACAATCAATAACAACAGCTTCTTTAGGTACAGGAATATTGATACCTGAAATTTTTCCTTGCTTAATAACTAAAGTTGCATTTTGTAAAGTGCTTTGTGCATTTTGTATAATGGTAGCATTGGTAAAAGCATATACTTCTAATCTATTATCAGTAGTGCCATTTACAGGATAAGTTTCTTGTGCATACAAATTTGCAACAAAGAATAAACTTAATAGCAGCAGTTTTAGTTTTTGAATCATCTTGTAAAAATTTGCTTTAGTGCATAAAACTAATGAAATGGTCTGTATTTTTTATTGAAATTTTTTGATAAGAAAAAAATAATAGTAACTACAATACAGAATACATTTCTATATGATACGAATTTTATACAAAAAAAATAGTAAAATATCAGCCTATTGCACCAAATACCATTTAGGATTAATAGGCTCATTAATTTTAAAATGAGTATTTTCTAATGCTAATTGCATCATGCCTAATTGCACAGTTTGTTTTGTAGGAAAAGGAATACCATTAAACAATTTATATTTTTCATAATCAATATCAATTTTTCTATTGCCTCTTTCTCTTTGATTTCTATTAGGTCTTTCTCCTCCACGTTCTTCATTATTATTTTCATTTCTTCTTTCTCTTCCTCCTCCACCTCTAAATGCTCTATTCATAGCACTCATACCCATCATTTCAAAAGCTATGGGTACAGATGTTTGTACCCTTCTTACCTGATAATTTGCTTTAGAAATAAAGTAAGTTAATTCTTGACCTGTTTTTAATTTCAAATCCACTTTATAGCAATCTACTCCATTTACTTTTTCACTTTTTTCTAATGTAGGAGTATGACCTTTGATAGCATAATTTACCAATGGTGCAAAAAAACCTTCACAATCCTTTTGATAAGCAGCAGCAGCTAATTCTTCAGGTGTAAATTTTGTAAGACTTGCCTCCATACTACCCATAGGAGAATTAAATGCTGGAACATAAGTATAACCAACAGTATCTGTTATAATAGTATAGCTTTCTTCATTTCCTCCCATTGGGTTAGTACTTTGTACACGAAATAATTTATCTTTTTCTCTAATAAAAGTAACAGTTGCAGATGAACCCATTTGTTCCAAATTCATTACACTTTCTATTTGCAAACTTTTTATAGAGGTTAATTTTTCTATGCCTCCATTAGCTTCTACAAAGCTATTAATAACTTCTTCTACTGTTTGTGCTTGTAAGAAAGAAGTAAATCCTATAAATAAGAAAATAGCAATAAATAATTTTTTCATTTTACTTTTATGGTTTAATAGTTCAAATATAATTGCCTTTAAGTATAAACTTCTTAAAATAATTTTAAATAAAATATTATGACACAAAATAATTTTTCTATTCAGGGAAATATTGTAGATGTAGTACATCAGCAAATTTTTGCAGGAGAAATTTCAGTAGAAAACGGAAAAATAAAATCAATAAATAAAATCCGAAATCCGAAATCCGAAATCCGAAATTTTATTTTACCTGGATTTATTGATAGTCATGTACATGTAGAAAGCAGTATGCTTGTACCCAGTGAGTTTGCAAGACTTGCAGTAGTGCATGGAACTGTTGCTACCATAAGCGACCCACATGAAATAGCCAATGTGTGTGGAATGGAAGGTGTAGAATTTATGATTGAAAATGGAAAGCAAGTAAATTTTAAATTCAATTTTGGAGCACCAAGTTGTGTACCTGCAACAACTTTTGAAACTGCTGGAACTGTTTTAGATAGTAATGATGTAAAAAAATTATTAGCAAAAGAGGAAATTATTTATCTCAGCGAAATGATGAATTTTCCTGGTGTTTTATTTAAAGATGAAGAAGTAATGAAAAAAATTCAGGCAGCTATAGATGCAGGTAAACCAATAGATGGTCATGCACCTGGTTTAAGAGGAGAAAAAGCAAAACAGTATATTGAAGCCTCCCTAAAAGGGGGGGCTATCATTTCTACAGACCATGAATGTTTTACCAAAGAAGAAGCATTGGATAAACTGAAATATGGAATGAAAATTTTAATAAGAGAAGGAAGTGCAGCCAAAAATTTTGAAGCATTAATTGATTTACTACATGATTATGAAGACAGAATAATGTTTTGTAGCGATGATAAACATCCTGATAGTTTAGCAATAGGACATATTAACCAACTTTGTGCAAGGGCTGTGGCAAAAGGAATTGATATTTTTAAAGTATTAAAAGCAGCTTGCCTAAATCCTGTATTGCATTATAAAATGAAAGTTGGTTTATTGCAAGTTGGCAATGATGCAGATTTTATAGTAGCAGAAGATTTAAAAAATTTCCATATACTTCAAACATATATTAATGGTATAAAGGTGGCAGAAAATGGACAAACATTTATTCAGTCTGTGCCTGTAAAACCTATTAATCAATTTAATTGTAACAATATTTCTATTGAGCAATTAAAAATACCTACATCGGCATATCCAAGTGTTGATAATAACATTTATGTTATTGAAGCATTAGATGGGCAGTTAATCACCAATAAATTATTATTACAAGGCAAACAACAAAACAATGAATGGGTAAGCGATATAGCAAATGATGTTTTAAAAATGGTTGTTGTAAATAGATATACAAATGCACCTATAGCCAAATGTTTTATAAAAAATTTTGGTTTAAAGCATGGGGCATTAGCATCTTCTGTTGCACACGATAGTCATAATATTGTAGCAGTTGGTTGCGATGATGAAAGCCTTGCAAAAGCTATTAATTTAGTAATACAAGAAAAAGGAGGAGTAAGTGCTGTAGCTTCACCCCAAAATAAAGAAATGGTAGTAGGCTTACCAGTAGCAGGATTAATGAGTGCTGAAGATGGTTATAAAGTAGCACAAGATTATACCAATATTGATATAATGACTAAAGCAGATTTAGGTAGCACATTAACAGCTCCTTTTATGACATTAAGTTTTATGGCTCTGTTAGTAATTCCTTATTTAAAACTTAGCGATAAAGGCTTATTTGATGGAGAAAAATTTGAATTTGTAGTATAAAGTATAAAAACAAAAACATGATAATAATAGACAACAAACTAATTAGCGATGCAATAGTAGAAGAACAATTTGTTTGCGACCTTGATAAATGCAAAGGCAGTTGTTGTGAAGATGGAGATGCTGGTGCCCCTTTAGAAAATTGGGAAAAAAAAGAAGTAGAAAAATATTATGCCACAGTAAAACCTTATTTAAGTAAAGAAGGAATTGAAGAAATAGAAAAGCAGGGTTTATTTGTTTATGATAGAGAATTTGGTTGGGTTACACCAACTATTAATGGTGGTATTTGTGTTTATGGAAAAAAAGATGCTAAAGGGTTAATTATTTGTGGCTTTGAACAAGCTTATAACGATGGAAAAATAAAATGGAAAAAACCTTTAAGCTGTCATTTATTTCCTATTAAAATTTCTAAAAGCAAAGAAGATAAAGACTTAGAATACTTAAACTATGCACCAAGAGAAGATTTGTGTAAAGCAGCATGTGCATTAGGAAAAAAATTAAAAATACCCGTATATATTTTCTTAAAAGAAGCATTAATAAGAAAATATGGAGAAGAATTTTATACAGCATTAGAAGCCAGTGCCAATCACTTCAAAAACAAAAGTTAAGTTATATGCTAATATTACTTAATCAAGCAATAGCTACAACTTCTTTTGTTACATTTGCAATATGAGTATTGCAGATAAATTTAAAAATATTTTTGAGCCAGAATTATTAGATAGCATACAAGCTAAAGCAACAAAAATTGAAGTAGAAGAAGGTAGTACAATACTTGCTATAGGACAAACTGTTAGAGTAGTTCCTTTACTGTTAGAAGGCATTATAAAAATTTCAAGAATTGATAATTCTGGAAGAGAATTATTGCTTTATTATGTTCATGCAAACGAAAGTTGTGCTATGACATTTACTTGTTGTATGCAACAACATCCAAGCGAAATACAAGCAATAGCAGAAACGAAAGTAACATTTTTGGCTATTCCAATTAGTGTAATGGATGAATGGTTAGCAAAATATCCAACATGGAAAAGTTTTGTAATGAAAACAATCAAAAGCAGGTTTGATGAACTATTAAATACAATAGACCAACTTGCTTTTCAAAAATTAGATGAACGATTAGTAAATTATCTTAAAGAAAAATCAAAAGCTACCAACTCTACACTCATTAATCTATCACATGAAGAAATTGCTATTGAAATGGCTTCTTCCAGAGAAGTTATTTCAAGGTTATTAAAAAAGTTAGAAAATGATAATAAAGTATTGCTGTATCGCAATCAAATAAAATTATTGAAAGATTTGTGACAAATGTTACTATAAGACCATTTAATTATACTGACTTTTGTGTTATTATTTAATAAAACAATAAAAGTTATCATAATGAAACACGAAATTGAATCACAATGGATGGGAAAAATGCAATTTAATGCCTTAGTTAATGGACATACCATTATTATGGATGCCCCTGAAAGAGTTGGTGGAGAAGATAATGGACCAATTCCAAAACCATTTGTATTAACTGCTCTATCAGGTTGTACAGGTATGGATGTAATTGCTTTACTTCGTAAACAAGGAAAACAATTAGATGATTTTAATTTGAAAGTAAGTGGCGAAATCAGCAAACAACAACCTATTGAATATGTAGCTGCTCATATAATGTACGAAATGAAAGGAAATGAAGCCGACCAACAAGCAGCTTTTGATGCAGTAACTACATCACAAGAAAAAATTTGTGGTGTAAGTAGTATGCTAAAAAAAATAATGCCTGTAACTTGGCAAATTGTATATAACGGAAAAGAAATTTTTAATAATCAGCCACAAGCTGTCATAGAAACACAATTAAACTAATGTTACAATTTATTCAGAAATACAAACTCACATTAATTGGAATTGCTTTAGGAGCAGTTGCAGGTTATGCTTATTATTATTTTGTAGGTTGCAATAGTGGCACATGTGCTATTACATCTAAACCTGTAAATAGTACTGTTTATGGTGCAGTAATGGGTGCTTTGGTTTTTTCAAGTTTTAAAAAAGAAGAAGTAAAAAATAAACAAACAGACAATGGAAAATAAAAAAATAATTATAGATGTAAGAACTCCAGAAGAATATGTTGGAGGCTGCTGTGCAGAAAGCATTAATATTCCTTTAAATGAAATTGAAAAAAGAGTTGATGAAATAAAAAAAATGAATCATCCCATTATTTTATGTTGTGCAAGTGGTATAAGAAGTGGGCAAGCTACAGCATTTCTTAAAAGTTTAGGTATTGATTGCCAAAATGGAGGAAGTTGGGTTGAAGTAAATAATACAATCAATAAAAATTAATTAGTAACCAATGTTGCAACTATTAAAAAATTTATTAGGCTTTGGTACAAAAGTAAATTACAAAGAACTAATAAGCAGAGGTGCTCAAATTATAGATGTTAGAACTAAAGGAGAATATCAAGGAGGTTGTATTAAAGGTTCTGTAAATATTCCATTACAAAACTTATCAGGTAATCTATCAAAAATTAAAAAAGATAAACCTGTAATAACTTGTTGTGCAAGTGGTATGAGAAGTGCTTCTGCAAAAAGTATTTTAAAAGCAAATGGATTTACAGAAGTATATAATGGTGGTGGATGGATGAGTTTAAAAAATAAAATTTCTTAACTATTAAAATATACAATTATGAACTCAATAGGATTAGACAAAAAGAAAAGCGAAAAACTTGCAGCAAAGCTAAATGAATTATTAGCAGACTATATGCTATTCTATCAAAATACAAGAGGGCTGCATTGGAATATAAAAGGAGAAAAGTTTTTTGAGCTTCATGTAAAATTTGAAGAACTTTATACCGATTTATTCCAAAAAATAGATGAAGTAGCAGAACGTGTACTTACTTTAGGCGTTACACCATTACACACTTTTGAAGATTATGTAAAAACATCTACCATTAAAAGCGGAAAAAATATTTCAAAAGCCAAAGAAGCAGTTCAGCTTGTATTACATTCATTTCAAACATTGCTTATCAAACAAAGAAATTTATTAGAAATGTCTGCAGATGCAAATGATGAAGGTACCAATGCTTTAATGAGTGATTATATAAGAGAACAAGAAAAATTAGTTTGGATGTATTCGTCATACTTAAAATAGAAATCAATGAAACAAAGATTATTAACTGGCTGGAATTTTAGAAGAATAATGTATGCAGCTATTGGTATAGCATTAATAGTACAATCTATAATGATAAAAGAATGGTTTGGAATTTTAGTAGGAGGTTATTTTGCAGCTATGGGAATTTTTGCTTTTGGCTGTGCTGGAGGTAATTGCTTTGGTGGAAATTGTACTACTCCTATACAAAAATATCCATCATCTACCTCAAGTGAGATTGAACATGAAGCAATAAAAACAAGCTAATCAATCAGTATTATTACACCACAAAACCCATAAAAGAGCAGACAGACAAAATTTTCTTGAAAAACCATATTCTTATTTCTGCTATTCACACACATACCCCTATCTTTGCGGCAAATTTGGAAAAGGATATGGCGTTTAGAAGTACAAAATCATTGTTAGTATTGAGTTTCAGCATACTTACAATGCTTTTTTCAAAAAATCTTTTAGCACAAGATTCTACTCATACCAATACTACTCAACCTGTAGGAGCACATGAGGCAGAATTTAATGTAACAGAAACTATATTAGGTCATATACAAGATGACCATAGTTGGCATTTATGGGGTCATACATCTTTGCCTTTACCTGTTATTTTATATACAGATAAAGGAATTGAATGTTTCTCATCTTCTCATTTAATGGATGAACACCATCATCCAAAAGCATTTCAAGGAAAAAACTACACTTATCAATCATTTAAAGGAAAAATTAAAGTAGTTAATGAAGATGGTACTATAAATGAAGAACTAAGTAGTAAAGTATGGGATTTTTCCATTACCAAAAATGTAGCAGCTTTATTTATTTCAATGGCTATACTCATATTGGTATTTTCAATTGTAGCCAGAACCTATAAAAAAAGAGGTGTAACATCTGCTCCTAAAGGGTTACAATCATTCATAGAACCTATTATTATATTTGTAAGAGATGAAGTAGCAAAGCCAAATATTGGACATCATTATGCTAAATACATGCCCTTTATTCTGACTATTTTCTTTGTTATATTAATTAATAACTACTTAGGTATGATACCATTTTTTCCAGGTGGTACAAACGTAAGTGGAAACATTGCATTTACTTTAGCATTAGCATTAGTAGTATTTATAGTAGTAAATATAAATGGAAATAAAAGTTATTGGGAACACATTTTTTGGATGCCAGGAATGAATATTGGTATGAAATTATTCTTAGCACCCATAGAATTAATTGGTGTTTTAGCAAGACCAATTTCACTTACTATCAGGTTATTTGCCAATGTTACAGCAGGGCACATTCTTGTATTAAGCCTAATCTGTTTAATATTTATTTTTAAAACAGTATTTGCTTCAGCCATTTCTGTTCCTTTTGCTGTATTTATTGGATTAATTGAAGTATTGGTAGCATTTTTACAAGCATACATTTTTGCATTACTTACATCAATGTATATAGGTATGGCGATAGAAGAACATCATACAGCAGAAGACCATGACCCACATTATAATGAGGACTAAAATTTTTTATTATTTAACAATTAAAAACAACACAACATGGTATTAGGTGCAGTAGTAGGAAGCGTAGCAGCAATAGGTGCTGGTTTAGCAGCTATTGGAGCTGGTATTGGTATTGGACAAATTGGTAAAGGTGCAGTAGAAGGTATTGCACGCCAACCAGAAGCAGCAAATGAAATTCGTGCAAACATGATTGTTGCTGCAGCCTTCGTAGAAGGTGTGGCATTATTTGCTGTGGTTGTTGCTCTTTTGGGTAACGGCTAATTCCTACTTTAAAAAATTTACAGGTTCAAAGCACAAGGCGGAGAACCTGTAATTTTAAACAATTAACAAAAAAATTGACATAAATAAATTATAGATTTTATGCTATTAGAAATAAATCCATTGGCTTTGCCAGATATAGGCTTACTTTTTTGGAACATTGTTGCTTTCATTGTATTGTTTTTTATTTTAAAATCAATGGCTTGGAAGCCCATCTTAAAAGCTATTAAAGCAAGAGAAGAAGGTATAGATGAGGCTTTAAGCAAAGCAGAAAAAGTAAAAACAGAAATGGCTCAAATGGCAAGTGAAAACGAAGCACTATTGCAAAAAGCCAGAGAAGAAAGAGCCGTTTTAATAAAAGATGCTAAAGAACAATCAGACAAAATGATTGCCGATGCAAAAGACAAAGCAAAAACCGAATATGATAGAATTGTAGCAGATGCTCAAATAGCCATTAATCAACAAAAAAATGCTGCTTTAGTAGATGTAAAAAATCAAGTTGGTGCTTTGGTAATAGAAATAAGTGAACAAATATTAAAAAGAGAATTGAGCAATAAAGCAGAGCAAGAAAATTATATAAAACAACTTGCCGAAGAAATAAAATTAAATTAATGCGATGAAAAGATAATGGCATAAACACGAAAAAAACATTATTGCACATCATCAAATTACTAAATTAATAACATGCATAATCCACGTTTAGCACATAGATACGCAAAAAGTTTAGTTGATTTATCCATAGAAAAAAATCAATTAGAAGCGGTATATGCAGATATGAAATATATACAAGCATTATGTACTCAAAGCAAAGAATTTAGTAACCTTTTAAAAAGTCCTATTATAAAAGCAGGTAAAAAAGATAGTATTATCAGTGCAGTAATAGAACAAAATGTAGGTGAAATAACCAAACTATTCACCAAATTATTAGTAACCAAAGGGCGTGAAAGCAACTTAGCTGAAATTGCCAATGCATTTATAGACGAGTATAATGCAATGAAAGGTATTCACAAAGTTTCATTGACCACAGCAGTAGAAATTAGTGATGCTACTAAAAAAGATATAGAACAAAAAGTAAAAGCAGAAAGAGGTATTGGAAGTATTGAATTAACAACCAAAGTAGATAAAGATATTATTGGAGGATTTATTTTAGAGTTTGACAATAATTTGGTAGATGCCAGTATAATAAGAGATTTAAGAGATATTAAAAAGCAATTTGCTCAAAATGTATATGTATCTAATATCAGATAGAAAACATTTAAAAGCAAATACATAAAACAAAAAGATTTTTAAATATTTATAATTAAACAATATGGTAAACATTAAGCCTGATGAAATATCTGCCATTTTAAGGCAGCAGCTTAGTAACTTTAATGCAGGAGCTGAATTAGAAGAAGTAGGTACTGTATTACAAGTGGGTGATGGCATTGCCCGTGTATATGGTTTAAACAATGTACGCAGTGGAGAACTGGTAGAGTTTGAAAATGGTGTACGTGCTATTGCCCTTAACTTAGAAGAAGATAATGTGGGTGTAGTATTAATGGGCGCAAGTAGCAACATTAAAGAAGGAGCTAAAGTACGCCGTACAGGAAAAATTGCTTCTATTCAAGTAGGAGATGGTTTAGTAGGTCGTGTAATAAACACTTTAGGAGAACCTATTGATGGAAAAGGTCATATAACAGGAGAGTTATATGAAATGCCATTAGAACGTAAAGCTCCAGGTGTAATATATAGAGAGCCAGTAAAAGAACCATTACAAACAGGTATTAAAGCTATTGATGCTATGATTCCTATTGGTCGTGGACAACGTGAGTTAATTATTGGTGATAGACAAACTGGTAAAACAGCTATTGCAGTAGATACTATTATTAACCAAAAAGAATTTTACGAAGCAGGACAACCTGTTTATTGTATCTATGTAGCTATAGGGCAAAAAGCAAGTACAGTAGCAGGTGTAATGAAAACCTTAGCAGATAATGGTGCTATGGCTTATACTACAATAGTAGCAGCATCAGCATCAGACCCTGCACCACAACAATTCTATGCACCATTTGCAGGTGCAGCTATTGGCGAATATTTTAGAGATACTGGTCGTCCAGCATTAATTATTTATGACGATTTATCTAAACAAGCTGTAGCTTATCGTGAAGTATCTTTATTATTAAGAAGACCTCCAGGACGTGAAGCCTACCCTGGTGATGTATTCTATTTACATAGTCGTTTATTAGAACGTGCTGCAAAAGTAATAGCTAACGATGCAGTAGCTAAAAATATGAACGATTTACCCGAATCTATAAAACATTTAGTAAAAGGAGGAGGTAGTTTAACAGCTTTACCAATTATTGAAACACAAGCTGGAGACGTATCTGCTTATATTCCTACCAATGTAATTTCTATTACAGATGGTCAAATATTTTTAGAAGGTAACTTATTTAATGCTGGTATTCGTCCTGCCATTAACGTAGGTATTTCTGTAAGTCGTGTAGGTGGTAATGCACAAATTAAATCAATGAAAAAAGTTGCTGGTACATTAAAATTAGACCAAGCATTGTATAGAGAATTAGAAGCCTTCTCAAAATTTGGTGGAGATTTAGATGCTGCTACTAAAAATGTAATTGATAAAGGTGCTCGTAACGTAGAAATTTTAAAACAACCACAATACACTCCTTTTACAGTAGAAAAACAAGTAGCCATCATTTATTTAGGTACACAAGGTTTATTAAAAGATGTGGCTGTAAAAAATGTAAAAGCATTTGAAGACCACTTTTTAACAGAAATGCAAAATAAATTACCCGATGTTTTAGCTGAATTTAAAAAAGGTCAATTAAATGATGAGAGCTTAAATAAAATGGTCGCTTTAGCTAAAGAATTAGCAACGCATTATAAATAGAATAGTGTAGTTAGTTGAAAAGAAAAGTATAATACTACTTTACCCTCAACTACTTCTTAATACAAAAAAGGCTGACTTTAAATAAGTCAGCCTTTTTTAATGGTTCAATAAAGTATTATAAACACTTAAATGTTCCTTGCATTTGTTGTTGATTACCTTCGCTAAAAGATTTTACAACAGTTTTTTCAACACCTTCTAATTTTAGGCTTCTTACTTTTTTTGTTTTTAAAGACTCATACGTATCCATGTTTTTTAATACATCGTGCATATATAAACTTACAATACCTTTACAGTTGTCTTTTTCAAAGTTTGGTAAAGTAACTTGAGTACCATCATCAAAAGTAATAGTTACTTTAGAAGTGTTATCAACACAAATACCAGGTTCTAATGCCATACCTCTGGCTACATACAAAGTTTTGCCTTCATATTGTAAAGTATAAAATGTAAATGCAAAACCTGTAACACCATCGTTAGAAACAATTAAGAACTCTTTTGCCTCTGTGTAAGACTCTCCTTTATCATCTTTTTTAGTAGCTACAAAAGCTCCACATTCATCACCAGGTGTAACAGCTTTCATACCTTGTTGCATACCTTGTGTTTTTAAAGCAGATTGGGCTTTCTTACCAAAAATAGCAGAAGGCTCCATCTTAATTTTTACTTGTGCAGATACTGCTAATGTCATAACAGTAAAAACTGCTGATAGAAAGAATAACTTTTTCATGTTTTTTAATTTTTTGATTTTTAAAAATAATTTTTTAGATTTTGATGTAAAAATAATCGTGCCAAACATTTTGTAAATACCCTCTTTTGGGTATTTATTTTTTATTCGTTCTATTTAACATTTTTACAACTTTATAAAAATAGACAACTAAGATAAATTGTTATAGTTTAAATAGAAATTTATTTTTCTGTTTCTGCTGCTACTGCACCTTGTGCTTCAGCTAATTTTGCCCTTATTTTAGTTTCTATTTCATTGGCTAATTCTGGGTTATCATTTAATAATTGTTTTACCGATTCACGTCCTTGTCCTAATTTTTCATTATTATAACTAAACCAACTACCACTTTTATTTACAATACCCAACTCTACTCCCATATCTATTATTTCTCCTAATTTACTAATTCCTTCTCCAAAAATTATATCAAACTCTGCACTACGAAAAGGAGGTGCTACTTTATTTTTTACCACTTTTACTTTTACATGATTACCTATAGCAGCATCGCCATCTTTTATTTGTGCAGCACGGCGAATATCTAAACGAACAGATGAATAAAATTTTAAAGCATTACCACCAGTAGTTGTTTCTGGATTGCCAAACATAATACCTATTTTTTCACGAAGCTGATTAATAAAAATACAAATAGTATTGGTTTTATTAATAGTAGCTGTTAGTTTACGCAAAGCCTGACTCATTAAACGAGCCTGTAAACCCATTTTACTATCTCCCATTTCTCCTTCTAATTCTCCTTTAGGTACCAATGCTGCTACAGAGTCTATTACTACTACATCTAAAGCACCAGAAAGAATTAATCTGTCTGCTATTTCTAAAGCCTGTTCTCCATAATCTGGTTGAGAAATTAATAAACTGTCCACATCTACCCCCAATTTTTGAGCATAGGAATTGTCAAAAGCATGTTCAGCATCTATAATAGCACAAATACCCCCTTTTTTCTGAGCCTCTGCAATAATATGTGTTGCTACAGTTGTTTTACCACTACTTTCAGGTCCATATATTTCTACAATTCTTCCTTTAGGTACACCACCTACGCCCAAAGCAGCATCTAACCCAATTGAGCCAGTACTAATTACTTCTATTTGTCTATCTGCTCTATCACTCATCATCATTACACTGCCTTTGCCAAAATCTTTGTCTATTTTGTCAATCGTTAATTTTAATGCTTTTAATTTTTCTGTGTTGCTCATAATTGTATTTTTTTAATCTGATAAAATTAGTTAAGGATGTAAAAGTAAATGATTTTTATTATCAACACTAATTTTTTTAGCAAAAAGTATAAAAAATACTAACATTTTTAAGAAAGGGGTATTTTATAGTACAACTTATCCCCTAAAATAGATTTCCATATTTCCTTATCTTAAATTGCAGCCATGCAAGATTATTTATCAGGATTAAATGAACAACAAAAAGAAGCTGTATTACATATTAAGGGACCATTAATGATTGTAGCAGGTGCAGGAAGTGGAAAAACAAAAGTTCTTACCACAAGAATAGCACACTTAATAGCCAATGGTGTAGATGCTTTTAATATATTGGCATTAACTTTTACTAATAAAGCTGCTGCTGAAATGAAAGAAAGAATTGAAAAAATATTGAACAATTCTTCTAACAATACTTCGGGTAGCGAAGCAAGAAATTTATACATAGGAACTTTTCATAGTGTTTTTGCAAGAATATTAAGAACAGAAGCCCCACGTTTAGGCTATCCAAACAATTTTACTATTTATGATACCGATGATAGTCGTAGTGTTTTAAAAGCTGTTATTACAGATATGGAGTTAGATATTAAACAGTATAAACCCAACTTTGTTCATAACAGAATTTCGGCTGCTAAAAATGCTTTAATTAGTGCCGATGAATATGAAGATGATTATTATTTACAGCAAGAAGATGCAAAAGCAAAAAGACCTTTGATTGGAAAAATTTATAAAGCGTATGCAGAACGTTGTTTTAAAAATGGAGCAATGGATTTTGATGATTTGCTTTTGAATATGTTTATTTTATTAAAAAATTATAATGATGCTTTAGTAAAATATCAGCACAAGTTTCAATACATTTTAATAGATGAGTATCAAGATACCAATCCTGTTCAATATCAAATAACCAAACTATTATCTGCTGTACATGAAAATATTTGTGTAGTAGGCGATGATGCTCAAAGCATTTATAGTTTTAGAGGAGCTACCATAGAAAATATTTTACAGTTTAAAAAAGATTATGATGATGTATCTATTATAAAATTAGAACAAAATTATAGAAGCACTCAAAGCATTTTGAATGTTGCTAATACAGTAATTGGTAATAATAAAGGACAATTACCAAAAGAACTTTGGACAAATAATGAAGCTGGCGATAAAATAAAAGTAGTAAAAACCATATCTGATAATGAAGAAGGAAAATTTGTAGCCGATAGTATAAAAGAACATCAATTAAGATACCATTATGGCAATAAAGATTTTGCTATTTTATATAGAACCAATGCACAAAGCAGAGCATTTGAAGAAAGCCTGAGAAAACAAGGTATAGCTTATAGAATTTATGGAGGAATTAGTTTTTATCAACGAAAAGAAATAAAAGATATGTTGGCATATTTACGATTAATTGTAAATATGAAAGATGAAGAAGCCCTGAAAAGAATTATTAACTATCCTGTACGAGGTATTGGTAAAACAACGATTGAAAAACTGAGCATTATAGCACATCAAGAAAATATAACCATGTTTCAAGTAGTTGAAAATGCTGCTAAATATGGTTTTAAAGCAGGTACATTAGATGCGTTGGACAAATTTGCTACCATGATTCATTATTTTCAAAATATTCTTACAGAAAAAAATGCTTATGATGTAGCAGTATTGGTAGGTAAACATACAGAATTGGTCAAAGAATTATTTAATGATAAAACAACAGAAGGATTATCCAGATATGAAAATGTACAAGAATTATTAAACTCAATAAAAGAATGGACAGAACTGCCAGATAGTGAAGATGGTGAAGTAAATAACAAAGGATTGGGAGCTTATTTGCAACAAATTACTTTACTGACAGATGCAGATGATGACAAAGAAGATAATGATACTGTAAAACTAATGACTATTCATGCTGCTAAAGGATTAGAGTTTGCATGTGTGTTTGTAGTAGGTGCAGAAGAAGAACTTTTTCCTAATGCTATGTCATTAAACACCAGAGAAGAATTGGAAGAAGAACGTAGATTATTTTATGTAGCAATAACAAGAGCAAAACATAAACTATGGGTTACTTATGCTACTACCAGATATAAATTTGGTAGCTTAAAACAAAATGAACCAAGTCGTTTTTTACATGAAATGCCCGATAATTTTTTAGATAAAACCTATGCTGGTGGTGCAGCAAAAAACAATAGTAATTTAGGTAGTGCTTATGAAAGAATGTACAGAGGTTTTGGTAATCAATTAAGAGACCACAGACCACAAACCTCAGAAAAAAAACCAAGTTATTTGCCAGCAAATCCTCCTGCTACAAAAACAGTAACGCATATACCAACTGCTAATTTTACCCCAAGCGATATTTCTGAAATAGAAGAAGGACAAAAAATAGAACATCAAAGATTTGGTTTTGGCACTATTGCTAAATTAGAAGGTAGTAGCCACAACCCTATTGCTACTATTCGTTTTGACCAAAATGGCGAAAAGAAAATTATGCTAAACTATGCTAAAATAAGAATAGTAAAATGAGGTGAGTTGCCTACACACTACTTCAAAAATTGTTGTAATTCATCTGCTATTTTTCTATCATTACTAAGTCTTGGAACTTTATTTTGACCACCCAATTTTCCAATACTTTTCATATAATCTATAAAGCCATTTTTACGAACCTTATGTATATGTAGTTTTTGTAAAATATTGCCTTTGATTAAATCATCATAATACACATTTTTCTTTCGTAAATGATTATCTACTTTTTCTATAAATAGTTGCATATTGTTTGGTTCATTTTCAAATTCTATAAACCATTCATGATAACTTTTTCCTTTGCCTTGTACTACATTTGGAGCAACTGTAAATTCTGTAATTTGTATATTTTCTTCTTTGGCAGTTTCTAACAAAGCATATTCTACTTCTTCTGCTATTACATGCTCTCCAAATGCACTAATAAAATGTTTTATTCTTCCACTTACAATTAATCTGTATGGATTGGTGCTAACAAATTTTACTGTATCGCCAATATTATAACCCCACAAACCTGCATTACTATTAATAATTAACGCATAGTTTACACCAACTTCTACATCTTGTAAAGAAAGTCTGGTAGGGTTTTCATCAAATATTTCTGATGCAGGAATAAACTCATAAAAAATACCACTATTGGTATTTAATAATAAACCTTCTTCTTTTTGAGAATCTTGAAAAGCAAAAAATCCTTCACTTGCAGGAAACAATTCTATACTGTCTATCTTTTTACCAATACTTTCAAACAGCTTGGCTTTATAAGGTTCAAAGTTTACACCACCTTGAACCATTACACTAAAGTTGGGAAAAAGGTCAGCAATTTTTTTACCACTTTTTTCAGTAAGTTTATCAAAATACATTTGCATCCATGGTGGAATACCACTTATCAATGTCATATTCTTATCAATCGTTTCATCAACTATTGCTGCTAATTTTGTTTCCCAATCTTCTATACAATTTATTTCATAAGATGGTAGCTGATTGGTTCTTAAATATTTTGGTACATGATGGTTTACAATACCACTCAATCTTCCTGTTGGTATATTAGCTACTCTTTCTAATGTTGGGCTACCACTAAGAAAAATCATTTTGCCAGATGCAAATGCTGTATTGCCTGTTTCTGCCATATAGCATAACAAAGCATTTCTTGCAGTATTGATATGGTTAGAAATAGAATCTTTACTAATAGGAATATATTTTACACCACTTGTTGTACCACTTGTTTTAGCAAAATAAATAGGTGTTCCTTTCCATAAAACATTTTGTTTGCCTTCTTTAATTAGTTCTATATAATTTTTTATTTGTTCATAATCTCTTATAGGTACTGCATGTTTAAATTCATCGTATAAATGTATATTATCAAAATGGTGGTCTTTGGCAAATAAAGTAGGCTTTGCATTTTTAAGTAAACTTTTAAAAATATTTTGCTGATTAGCAACTGCCTGTTGCATATCTTTTTTTACCTGCCTATATATAATGTTGGCAAATGGCTTTGCCAATATAGATTTAACATTCATAATATTTTGTATGCTTAATTATTGTACGAATATTCTATACTGCCTAAAAGTTGTTTTTTCTTGTCATAACATACTTCTTTTTCTTTTAAGCCTGTTATTGCATTATAAAAATAAAACCAAGTATTGTAATTAGAGCCACCTGCCAATACTTGTATCATTTTTTTCAAATTGCCTGTTGTATCATATTCATACATAAAATCGGGTAACATTTTTTTTACTCTGCTGTTATAACGAACTATGTCAGTTAGTAAGTTTTGATTATTGTAATAATAAAAATAAGATTCAATATTTTTACCTTTTCTATACCAATGTTCTTCTACTACTAAATTTTTATCATCTACTACAAAATTGACAGTAATCGTATCTGTAGTGTTTTTTATTTTATACATTTTTTCAGGAGAACCATGAGCATTGTACAACCAAATATGTGTTTCTGTAGAAACTGTAGTTATAAATGTATCAATAGTAGATGATTCAATAGTATGCAATTTTCCATCACTTTGATAAGTATAGCTTGTAACAGTTTGTACACCATCTTCTTGGTTGTCTGTTTTGCTAATTTTAGTATTGGCAAAAAAAGTTTTTAAGGTAGATTTATTTCCTGCCGATGTTTTTGAATAAGTAATTATTTCAGACGCATCTTCATTAATGCGTTGTTCTACAACAAAATCTTCTATAACACTTCCATCACTTTCTTTGCTAATCGCTTTTACTATTTTTATTTTATTTTGTTTAAATAGAGCCTGTTGTTGATTGCTGTGTTCTATAGCTATAATATCGTTATAATAATATTGTGCTATAATATTGTTGGGTGCTAAAAAGCAAAGTATAATGACAAAAAACAAGTATTTCATGGCTTACAATTCTGTATCAAATGTAATAACTGCACAAACAACCTACAAAAACAGATTTTTTTTACCCTAAATAATTTAGGTTTGTAGTGTATTTTTAATTAAATATTAACGAAATGAGTCATGCTAAAGAAAGACAAGAAAAAAAATGTTTAAATTGTGAAGCTGAGCTACATGGGCGTTATTGCCATGTTTGCGGTCAAGAAAACATTGAAATAAAAGAAAATTTATGGTCGCTTATTGTGCATTTTGTAGAAGACATTACCCATTTTGATGGTAAGTTTTATAAAACAATTAAAGTACTGCTTTTAAAACCTGGTTTTTTATCTGCTGAATATATTAAAGGCAAAAGAGCTACTTATTTTCATCCTATTAGAATGTATGTATTTACTTCATTTTTCTTTTTTCTTATTTATTTTTCTTTTTATCAGGGCAATCATAATAATGCTTCATCAAATAAAGTAAGCATAGATAATAGTGAAATAGCAAAGAAAAGAGATTCTTTAGCAGACTCTGTTCTTAAAGATATTTATACAAGTAGTAACTATACAGATTCTACTAAATCAAACAGCAGGAAATCTAAATATACTTTAAAAGAATATGATTCCTTAATAAAAGTAGGTGCTATTGATGATAATTGGTTAGAGCAAAAATTTATCAGAAAATCTATCTATCTGGAAGATAAATATCAAAACAACAAAGGACAAATACTTACAGATTTTTTTCAAAAGTTTACCCATTCTTTTCCTCAAGTTTTATTTATTACATTACCGCTAATTGCTTTTTTACTAAAACTTTTATACATTCGTAGAAGAGAATTTTATTTTGTGCATCATGCCATTTTTACTATTCATATTTATTGTGCTTCCTTCATTATTATTTTATTAAGTTTATGGATAGGTAGTTTATTACATTACATTCACCTAAATAATGGTATTATAGCAGGTTTAATAGATTTTATAATATATGCACTAAGTTTTATTTACTTATATAAAAGTTTACGAAATTTTTATCAGCAAAAACGAATAAAAACTTTTTTAAAGTATATGATACTATTATTCTTCTCTCTCTTTATTTATTTGTTTGCATTTCTTTTAATGTTCACATTTACTGTAATGACCTTATAAAAAATAATGTATGAATACAACAGCAGAAAATTTTTTAAGATTGGTAAAAATTATGGATGAATTAAGAGAGCAATGCCCTTGGGATAAAAAACAAACCATACATACGCTAAGACCAATGACTATAGAAGAGGTGTATGAATTGTGTGAGGCAATTATTAATGAAGATTGGAATAATATAAAAGAAGAATTAGGCGATGTTTTATTACATATTTTATTTTATAGTAGAATAGCTAAAGAAGAAAATAAGTTTGACATACATGATGTAATCAATACCATTTGTGAAAAATTAATTATTCGTCATCCTCATATTTATGGCAATGTGAAAGTAGAAAATGAAGATGATGTAAAAAGAAATTGGGAAAAAATAAAAATAAAAGAAGGTGCAAAAGAAAGTGTGTTAAGTGGTGTACCAAAAACATTACCTGCTGTAATAAAAGCTACAAGAATGCAAGAAAAAGTAAAGCAAGTAGGCTTTGAATGGAGCAATAAAGAAGATGTTTGGAAAAAAGTAGAAGAAGAAATGGGAGAACTTAAAGAAGCAATAAAATCTAATAAGCAAGAGCATATTGAAGAAGAATTTGGCGATATTTTATTTAGTTTAATAAATTATGCACGGTTTTTGAAGGTTGATGCAGAAGGTGCTTTAGAAAAAACAAACCAAAAATTTTTGCAGCGGTTTCAAAGTTTAGAATTAATAGCAAAAGAAAAAGGAAAAATATTATCAGAAATGAGCCTTGCAGAAATGGATGAAATATGGAACGATATAAAAAAATCAAAACATTAATCATTGATTAACCATGTTAAAATAAATGTGCATCATAAAAAATTGCTGCTAATTATAGCAGCATGTTTATATATTGTATCTTTAATAGTTACTCGTTATGTAAGTTATACTTCATCTCCCAAAAAAGTTCAGCTACATTTAAGCAATGTTATTCAGCAAAAAGAAAATAGCTTTAATGCTTTTTTAGAAGATACTTCTTTATTAAAAAAAATAATTGCTAATTCTACTGCTGCACAAGAGGAAAATAAAATTACAGAATATCCTTTTGGCGTTTTTATTTATTCTTTAAATAATCATAATAATCCTAATTTACTTTATTGGAATAATAATCGTTATGCTATTTCAGCAGATGATGTATTTAAAAAAGATACTTCTTTATTGGTACAATATCAAAATGGCTCTTTTGAGTTTATCAAAAAAACAATATGCTTTAATGATAGCTCTTATTTTATTATTGGATTATTGCCCATTTATTGGGATTATTTTATAGAAAATAAATATTTAAAAGATGCTTTTGATGATGGTAATAATGCAGAGCAGTTGTATGAAATAACAGAAAACACTAACGGAATTTCTATTTTTAACAACCATCAACAAGAGCTGTATAAAATACAAAAAAAGACAGGCAATATTTATTCGTCTTATGATATAGTTACCATTATTCTGCGTATAATAGCTGTTATTTGTTTGCTTGTTTATATTCAAATAATCTCAAAACAAGTATCAGATAAAAAAGGATTTAAAAAAGGTTTTCTGTTATTGGTTTCTACCTTATTTGTATTAAGAGTACTTACTTATTTTACCAATTTTCCGTTTGATAAAAGTAGACTTGCACTTTTTGACCCTTCTATTTATGCTTCTAATTTTATTCATCCATCATTAGGAGATTTACTCATTAATAGCATACTAATACTTTGGTTGGTATTTTTTTATAAGTTTAATAGAAATAAAAATATAACTCAAGAAAATACTTACTTAAAAATTGAAGGAGCAAAAAAAATATTTCCTTATATCAACCTTGTATTATTAGTATTGCTTACCCTTGTATTATCAAGCACTGTTAAAAGCCTTGTATTAGATTCTAAAATATCATTAGACGTTACCAATTTTTTTAGCCTTACATTATATAGTGTTATAGGCTTTATTATTCTTTGTTTTTGTGCCCTTATATTTTTTCACTTATCACATATTATTTTATATGCAGTATTTCAGGCAAAAATTAAACTTAGGTTGCAATTATTGCTATGTGCTGTTATTGGATTACTGTTATTAAGTTTTCAGGTAGGTACTGTTTCTGTTGTATTTAATATGTTAAGTATTGCATGGTTATTAATCTATCTTACCATTATTAATTACAGAAAAGAAGACACTCAATTACTCATTATCAAATCATCTTTCTTTATAGTTTGGATAGCTTTTTTTTCAATATCTATTGCAGCTTTAGTAATGCAGCAAAATACTTATATAGAAAATGAACAAAGAAAAAAATGGGCAGAAAAATTAGCAGAACAAACAGACCCCAACAGTGAAACATTATTACAAATTGCTACTTTAAATTTTAGTGATAATTTTTTAACTGCCAACTTTAATAGATTTCAGCAAGAGTTTTCAAATAAATTTATTAAAGACAGTTTGGTAATTGAAAACTTTTCTGGTTATCTTAATAAATATGATACCCGTATTTATACTTATGATAGCCTTCTGAACCCTTTATACAATGATGATGCAGTTTCTTATGCTGTTATAAAAACAATTATTCTTAATCAAGGTAAAGAAACCAATATTCCCAATTTATACAGTTATGAAAATACCAATGGAAGAGAAAGTTATATTTATGAAAAAGTAATTACAAACAATGAAAATACAGTAGGCTATTTATTTGTAACAGTAAAACCTAAAAGATACAAGAGTGAGGCATTGTATCCTGAACTATTCAGGCAAGTACAAAATTTATCAAGCGATTTTAATACACACTATGCTTATGCTATTTACAACAATAACATACTTGTCAATAGTTTTAATGATTATAGTTTTCAAAATTCTATTGCAAATAATACTTTGCCAAAAACAAAATTTGAAAAAAGAAGTATTGGTGGTTTTAATGAATTATGGTATAGTACAGGTAGTGGAAAAATTGTAGTAATTGTAAAAAAGAATACAGCACTATTAGAATTAATGACTCTTTTTGCTTATTTATTTTGTGTGTTTATTATAGTAATTACTCTTTTTCATATCACCAATTTTATTTTCAAAACAAGAATTAGAAAAGATGCTTATAAAAAAGCATTGCACATTTCTATCAGAAACCAAATTCATGCAACCATTATAATGGCAAGTGTTTTTTCTTTTATCATTATTGGTATTACAACTATTTCATTTTTCATTTACCGATTTAATCAAAGCAATGAAGAAAAACTGTCAAAAAATATTCAGATAATTTCTAATCAGGTAGAAACTAAATTAAAAACCATCAATGCACACCTTACGTTTGATGATATTTTAGATATTACAACAATTAGCTTTGGCAATAATTTAGAAAAAACAATTAATGAAATTTCTGAAATTTATAATTCAGATATAAACTTATTTAACACAGCAGGCACATTAATAGCTTCTACTCAGCCATATATTTATAACAAACAATTATTAAGCGATAAGATGCAGCCAACTGCATTTTTAGAATTAAATAGTTATAAAAAAAATAGTTTTATACAATCTGAAAAAATTGCAGGGCTTGAATATTTAAGTATTTATGCTACTGTAAAAGATGATGAAGGAAAAACCTATGCTTATGTAAATATTCCATTCTTAAATTCTCAAACAGAATTAAGTCAGGAGATTTCAGGTTTCTTAGCAACATTAATGAATTTGAATGCTTTTATATTTTTATTATCAGGTGCTATTGCTTTTATGGCTACAGATAAAATTACTGCTTCATTTAGTTTAATTAGTCAAAAAATGAAAGCTATTAATATTGAGCAGCAAAATGAAGAAATAGAATGGAAACGAAATGATGAAATAGGCATTTTAGTAGCCGAATATAATAAAATGGTCAAAAAATTAGAAGCAAGTGCCAAAGCATTGGCTCAAACAGAAAGAGAAGGAGCTTGGAGAGAAATGGCAAGACAAGTAGCACACGAAATTAAAAATCCTTTAACGCCCATGAAATTAAGCATTCAATATTTGCAAAAATCTATTGCTAACAAAAATGAAAATATTCAAGATCTAACAAACAGCGTTGCTTCAACATTAATAGAACAAATAGAACAGTTATCAAAAATTGCAGGCGATTTTTCTCAGTTTGCTAATATTGAAAATGTACAACCAGAAATATTTAATTTAAACAATACCATTACTTCTTTAATAGAATTATATAAAACCAGAGATAACATAACAATAGAATGGCAAAAAGATAGCGATACATATAATATTTATGCAGATAAAGTACAAATAAGCCGCTTGTTCAGCAATTTAATACTCAATGCAATTGAAGCATCTGAAAATAACACACTCATTCACATTAAAATTTATCAAACTAAAAATAACAATTTTGTAGAAACTTGTATAGAAGATAATGGCATTGGCATTAATGAAAATATGCAACAAAAAATATTTTTACCCAACTTTACTACCAAAACTTCTGGTACTGGATTAGGGTTAGCCATTACTAAAGCTATTACAGAAAAAGCCAACGGAACAATAACTTTTACTACTGAAGAAAATGTAGGTACTACTTTTAAAGTAGCTTTGCCATTAGCATAAAATTGAAATACAAGCTAATTAAAAAAGATTATATCTCGGACACCAATCACCATATTTATTGCCCAAAATAAATCCTATTAAAAATTCATGAGTTCCTTTGCTTACTGTATTTAAACGAGAAGTAGTTACATCGTAAGAATAACCAATATTAATACTGTTACTTAAATTAACACCCAACATTCCTGCAAAACCATCTTTATATCTATAAGATGCTCCAACCCAAGCATAATCTTGAAATTGTACTTTGGCATTTACATCAAAACCTATTGGCATTGGGCTTACATATCTTACAACTAAAGAAGGTAAAAATGTCAAATCGTCTGTAAAAAATAAACGATAACCTGCACTTAAAAATAAGTGTGGTACTAATTTACCAGTTTCTAACCCTACATGATTATTAGAGTAAGTAACTTTTTGAGGAACAATTTGCTGAGCAGCCAATCCTATAAAGAAATCTCTATCATACAACCAAAGACCTGCACTTATATCAGGACGAATATTGTTTAAATATCCACTACCAGATACTGCAGGGTCCATAGTACCATTAGCAAATTGTAATTTAGATGTATTTAATCTAAGATTTGAAATACCTGCACTTAATCCTGCACTCAATGTAGTATGAGGTCCAATACCCATGTGATAGGCATAAGTAGCAGTAGCTATAAAATTATTTAAAGGACCCGTTTTATCATTAATAATAGTAAATCCTATACCACCATGATTTTCTGGAGCAGTATAATCTTTCACCCAATTTTTACCTCTTGGATTTTCGCCTCTTGCATGAAAACTGGTAGCAGTTTCTCTTTCATACACATCTTTTTTAGTAGGGGCATGTATGGTAAAATAAGTAGTTACAGGAGCATCTTGCAAACCTACCCATTGCATACGATGACTTAATTTAACATCAGTATAATTTTCAATTCCTGCAACAGCAGGATTGAGAATAAAATTATTCATAATATACTGTGTGTAATAAGGTCTTTGTTGTGCATTGGAAGTTAAAGAAACTATACTTGCTGCTACAATTAATAATGGTACAATCTTTTTCATATCATTCATAAGTACAAGAAAGACACAAACATATTGTATTATGCTGTTTGAACGACTATTTTTTTTATTATTTTTATAAAAAAGAGAAAAAATTGACTGATTTATTGATTTTTTTGGCAATTACACTGCTTACATATTATCTTTTATAGCTATTTTTTCTGAAAAAGAGGAGCATTAATAAAATAAGTACAATTTAATTTCATAGAAAATTTTATTAATTTTTTGGAAGAAAATAAGACAGCCATTACCTTCGCCGTCCATTTTACAAAGATTGGCCTATAGTATAATGGTAGTACAACAGGTTTTGGTCCTGTCTGTCTTGGTTCGAATCCAGGTAGGCCAACAAAAAATGAAAGAGACTGTCTTAAAAGGGCAGTCTTTTTTTTATAAATTTACTATCAACAATTATAAGCCTTAGCAGTATAACTTTTGCAATTGTTTTCAAATTCATTAACAATAGCAATTTTATCATTCTACAATCAATTTTTTAGTTTGTATATTTCCTTTTACATCTACCACTTTCAACAAGTAAATTCCTTTGCTTACATTTTCAACATTCAATTTTACGTTATTGGCATTATTGAAATTTTGCTGTATTAATGTTCTTCCTGTAAAATCAATAATGTTTATTTGTTGTATGTTTTTAGAAACAACATTTACAACATTTCTTGCAGGATTAGGATAAATGTTTAAAGTTTCAGGTTTAATGTTTAATGTTATTTGCAGCGTTTTACTATAAGTAATTTTTCCGTCTTTATCTACTGCTTCTATTCTATAATAACTCTTTCCATTCAAAGGCTGTACATCCGTAAAACTATATTCATTATAACTGTTATTTTTTGCAGCTACTGTATTTATGGTATAAAACTCTATTCCGTTACTGCTTCTTTGAATATTAAAATGCGAAACATTGATTTCATCGGCAGTAAACCATTTATTTACTACACCCTCATTAATAATTAATAATTGATAATTAACAATTCTTAATGGCACCGCCCCTACACTCACATACACCGTATCCTTACTATACTGCCCACATACATTTTGCTCTATTACATAAAAGGTGCTTGTTGCAGGTTGTACAAATAAACCACTAACATTAGTAGCTATTACATTGCCTGCACTGTTGTACCATACCACATTGGTTAAGCCTGTGGTAAAAGAGCCTATAAATGTGCTGTCCCCTGCCGTTATGGTTTTATCCTCTCCTGCATCTGCTTTTAAGGTTATGCTATCTAAGGGCAATACACTTACATCATCTATATAATAAGCTGCACCATAATAACCTGTTGTTTGCATTATTTGAAAAGACGTTTGTGCATTGTTTTTAAAATTACCGAGGGTTAAATATTTTTCCCCGCCCTGTGCCGTAAATACACCTGCTACCTTTACCCAGTTAAGCGTATCTGTAACAATGTAAGGGTTTTGTATTTGGGGGTTGGCAGGCAATAAATAAATATTGTTAGCGGTATCTACATATACAGGATTATTGGTAAATAGCATAGATTGGTTGTTACAGCCAAGTCTTAAGGTGTTTAATGAATTTACATAATATTCTGCATAATAACATTCCCCTTGTTGTAAACTGTCCAATAATTGTACTTGTATATAATTTCGGCTGTCCATACTGTTGTAATAGTACATAGCAATATAACCGTTTCCTGTTCGAGGATATTGAAAGTTATACCCCCCCCCCCCAAAATTTGCAGGTACACCTGTAATATTATTATTAGCACAAGCATTATAATATGTTGCCCCCCTTAAATCGGGTTTATACCAAAAATTTGGTTTGTCATTTTTAAAATTACTACTTTCAATAGGGCAATTATCATATTGCTCAAAGCTCGGGTTAGGTACTAAATTATAGGGGCTAAATTGGGCATGGACTATGATACTTAACAGAAAACAACAGCAAAGCAGTAAACACTGCTTTGCTGTTTGCAACCATATAATTATTAGTTTTATCATTGCACTATTAGTTTCTTTGTTTCGCTTTTGCCATCTTTAGTGGTTACTCTTACAAGAAATATACCTTTTCCTATTGAGCTTATGTTTAGCTGTGTATTGCTTATACCGCCTAATTGCTTATGCAACAATACCCTGCCTGTAACATCAGTAATGCTTACCTGTTGTATGTCTTTAAAGGCAATATTTATAATATTGGTTGCAGGATTGGGATACAATACCAATTTACTTTTTTCTTTTTCCTGTACTATGGGGGTTGTTTTGGGTTGCTTTAACCGTATAAACTGTGGTTTGTTGCCACCTTTGGCGGCAGGTGGCTCGCAATTATTTTCAAAATCGTTAATTTTTTCTGTAAGTGCATTATATAAATTTCGCACAGCATACACAATAGTACCGTGTGTTAAAGGACATTGATTGGCAAGCTCTAATACTTCGCTTAATTCGGGCTGATAATTCGGGTTGCCATACATATTTAATACCCATTCAAAATAAACATAATAGGCTTCGCTTAAATTGCTGTTTTCATTGGGCCAATAATCCAACAGAAGCTGTACCATTTCCATATTGCCTTCTCTTAGCATTTGCCCTGCATAGTATATATAATCGAGGCTTGTCCATTGGTTGTTGTAAATAAATTGTTGCAGGCTGTTGCTGTTGGCAAGCAGGTCTGTATTGGCGTGTAGTAATTCAAATAGCTGTTCCTGCATTACCAATAGCCTGTCTTCGGGTCTGTCATTCAGCAAGAGTATAGTACCATCTGCTATTTGTTCTAATATGGTAAGGTCTTCGGCACTTCTCTGCAAATCAGGGTTAGCACCTATACAACGCTGGCAGTTGAGGTCGTTATAAGGTGCATACAGAATGGGGCTGTTAGGATTGCCCGTATGCATATAAGTTTCAAGCAAATATGTTCCTGTTCCCGACCCATTGGGGTTTAGCTCTGGGTTAAAACTGCTGTTTAGCACCACTAACTGAGACTGGGTTGGTACGCTGTTAATGGTATTGGTCATGTAATTACCGGTGCCATTCCATACAGAAGCTTCAAACTCCCAGCTATTGTTGCTTGGGCATACTTCTTCACCATTAACGGAAGTTTCATTGCCTTGTTTCCCAATAACCCCCTGGTTATCTAAAGTAAAGCCATATTGGTTGTTAATGGTCATCAGGTTGTCCCAAAATTTGGTATTGGGGTTGTAGCCATAAAACCTAAAGCCGTGTGTAAGGTTGCTTACCGTATTGCAACCAATATTAGTATTTGCCTGCTGCTTTAGCAAAATGCCTGTGCTGTTGGTATTCATACCATCGCCTATTACTTCATTATTTTCCACTAAGCTTGCTTCATATCCGTTAAAGCCTGCTTCTAAGCATATACCATATTGTTGGGTATTGGTGTTCAACTGGTCGCCTGCCAATGCAATTTCATTTCCTATAAGGGTACAGTTGCCAAAAACACTCGCCTTTATGCCGTTAACAGCCCCCTGCACTTTATTGTTACTACATTCTAAGGGCATTGGGTCATCTTCCATTGACCAAATAACTTTTTGAACCTGTATGGCATTTTTAAGGTAAGGTTCAGATGGTGCAGGTGCTGCAAGACCGGCTCTTGATATATTGTTGTTGCTAATAACCAGTTGGTCGTCCCATGTACCATGAGAAATATATACTGCACACCCTGCATCCTGTACTATGGCATTGGTTATATTGGCTATATTGTTATCGCTTATATTAATGTTGCGGTACAGTGTTGATGTTACATATATGCCGTAAGTACCTGTTTTGGGCAATGTATCACCGAACATTACACTCCTTTCACTTCTAATATCGCATTTGCTTATGTTTATGTATCTGCCTTCGTTCACATATATGGCAGTATTCATATCAAAAAATGCGTTGTTGGGGCTGCCTGTTGGTGTAGAAATATCAACTTTAGCCAAATCATAAGCATAGTTATCTATATAAATACCTGCTGCCTGTTTATTATCAGCTATATTAGTGTCCTGCCATGGTTTTTGAAAGGTGCAGTTATTTACGGTAATATTGCTGTTTTCTGCATAAATACCTATGTTGTGGTTATCAAAAATATTCGTGTTGAGCCTTGCGGTAGTATAATAATTATTATTAGCAGGTGCAGCACCAATAACCAATGATTTGTACAGGTTGTTTTCCATACTACCTGTAAATTGTACCACAATGGCTGCTTGTGGTTTGGCTGTCCCTGTGCTGTCTTTTAAAAAGGCAGAGGGATAATTGTACTCTGTAATATAAGGCGATGCATAGCTTAACGGCGTTGCAGCAAACGGAATGCCGGCAGTAAGCGATGTGGCTTTTACTGCTTCTACACTATTCCATGCCATAGTACAGGGATGAAAAGTTATTTCTCTGGAGGTGAAAATGTTGTTGTAAATTTTTACAGGCAATACAGTTGTGGAGTTATTGTACACGCTTGCCAAACCTGCTATGGCTATGCTCACTTTGTTCCTGTTAAAAATACTGTTGGCTATATGCAGTATATCGCCGTTTACATATTGCTCACTGCTTTGCGGATGGTAGACTATTGCTGTATCTGCATCTTCTATATAAGATGCTCTACCGTTGTATTCGTCAATGGTAATGGTGGCATTATTCACTCCTGCCATACGAATACCCTGCCACATTATATTATCGCCATACAGGCGGCTGCCCAATATGCGTAAGGAGGCTCCATGCTGCAATATAATAGCTGCATTAGGGTTAGTTATTTTTACCTGTGCATTTCTTATAGTGAGTGTGCCTGTTACTGTTACGGTATCGTTTATTTCAAAGACATTGCCTGCATAGACTGCTATGCTGTCTATTGCTAACGGCAATGCTGTAATAGAAGGATTACAAAGCACATTGTCGGCAATGACTGTTAATAATACACTCAATGTTCCGCTGCAACCACTTTCTATCCCACCCGAAGGAGGGGTATATACAATATTGGTTACGCCTGTTCCTTTCGTGGCTACCAACCCTGTGCTGCTTATAGTGGCTATGGCAGTATCACTGCTTGTCCATATACCACCTGGCATATTGGCTGCAAACTGGTAAGTGGTAGGTACAGGGTAGCCGTACAGTAAATTGATACTTTGGGTAATGGAAGGAGTGGGCAATACCGTAATGGCAGTATCTTTTACAAACAGTGTATTGCCGCAGGCTGTGGCTGTATAGCTGATGTTGGCAGTACCTGCCGTTATACCTATTACTACGCCTGTGGCAGAATCTACTACGGCAACGCTTTTATTGGAGCTTGCCCATACACCACCGGGTATATTGGCATATAGGGTGGTTTGTGTGCCTTCACATATTTGGGCATTGCCTGTGGCGAACATTAATCCCTGTGCATAAATAGTAACAGTATCTGCTGCAGTAGCAGTGCAGTAGTTGCTGTCTGTATAGCTGTATTCCAATACCAGTTTTCCGTATGCAGTAGCTATAAACTTGGGGTTATTGGGGTCGGTATCGTCTATATAGCCTAATGATAAATTGTTGTTGATATAACCGTCATAGCTTTGGTTGTACATATTCCATGAATGTGTTGTACCTGTATTGGAAGCAGGAGCATACTGTAACTGTATGGTATCGCCTGTACACATAACAGTTGTGTCTGCTTGTAAAGATACTAAAGGCAGGGAATGTACCGTAATATTTATGGTATCGTACAGAAGTATATTGCATGGTGAAATACCTGTGAGTATATACTGCTTATTTGTAGTGGGCGATATTACAATGGAACTATCGTTCTGTTCAGGGTCGTTATTCCACACATAGCTTAAACCTGCCGTACCCGAAGCCATGAGCAGCAGAGATTGTTCGTTGCATATTTCAGTAGTAGGAATACTGTCTAAATCATTGCTGATGGCTGTAACTTGCATAGTAGCATTGGGTGGCACTATGGTAATAGTTTTGGTAACAACAGGGCTGCAACCCCAACTTGGCGTAGTGCCTGTATAAGCTATGGTAATAGTGCCTGTGGCATTATCATCTACAGTTAGTATGCCATTGCCGTCTATATTGCCATCACCTGCCACAATGCTCCATGCACCATTGGTAAGTGTATCACTATCGTTTGCATAACTGATGCTGTAAGACTGGTTACTGTTTGTACAGACAGCAGCGCTGCCTGTAATGGTAAAATGTACATCCTCATCTATTGCTACTGTTTGCTGTGCAGTAGCAGGATGCATACATTCGCTGTATGCCGTTAAGGTGTAAGTGGTACTCTTATCGGGTATTACCGTTATATTACCAGCATCCTGACTGATGACGTTTTGACCTGCCTGCCACCTGTAATAATAGCTTGCCGTATCACTGCTGATAACTGTTAAGGTTACGGCAGAAGGAGCATCGCTGCATTGCTCCAAGCTGCCCGAAACCTGAATATCTAATGTAGTATTGCCTTTTACTACTGTTTTTCTTAGATTCCAGTCATTGGCTATGGCTTGTTTCATGCGTTCTGCCTGACCGGGTGTAAATTTCATTACACAACTTGTATCATAATCATAATCCATATAATTGTTTCTAAGGGGTTTCCATGGAAAACCCTCCGGGTCATTGGCAGTCATCTGATAACCGGGTTTCACGCCACAAAAAAAATCATGATAGAATGTAGCTATTATTCTACAATTGGTATCAGATGCCAAGCTTTGAAACTGGTAATAAAGAGGGTCTGCCCATGTATCCCAAACATAGTCGCCTGCTTCATGTCCATTGCCTTTGTACTTTCCTGTGCTGTCTATTCCGCCGACTTCACACAATGCTCCGGGTGGTCTGTTTTCAATAAACATCCCATTAATGGTAGTATTGCAGGCAGTACCCCAAAATGTATGGTGTAAGCCTAAGCAATGTCCCATTTCGTGGATAATAGTTCTGTCTGTAATACTTGTATCTACTGCCTGACCGGGGCTGCCTATATAAATAATAGCTGTAGCTCCTATATCGGCTGCAAAGTGAAAACTGCCAAGACCATTGCCCAATAAATAAATGTCAATCGCATCTTCATTAGCATTGGGTGAAAAATTATCAAACTTGCCGTTATTGCCACCACTGCCGTAAGTTGTAGCTATATCTGTAGAAGAAGTATTGTAATAATTATCCGAATCTATAATATCCAAAGACGGAGCGGATGGTTTTAAAATAAAGTTAATACCGTGTTGGTTAAACTCGGTATTCAGGATATTTAAAATGGTATTTTGTACGGGAGTTATGCCGTCGCTTGCCAATTGGCTGAAACCTTGTCCTCCCTTAGAGTTGCGTACAAGATGAAAAGCTAACTGTATAGTGGCTTTTTTACAGAGAGGATGTACACTCCAATTGGCAGCAGGTCCTGACACCCTTGCTGCAACAGGAGGATTTGCAGGCTGTGTATTAGGGCGTGTGCCGCAACTAACATTAGTTTGTGCCTGTACTTTTACAGACAAGGAAAATAAACTTATCAGCAGAATAAAAAATAAGGGTTTCATGTGCATATAGTTTTTGGTGATTAAATGATGTTTCAGTTTTTTTAAATGTTTAAAAAACAGGGAACACCCAATACTCATTCACCAAACACAAACGGTGTATCCCTTTGTACTATTATTCAGCTCAATGAGGTTCTACCAAACCCTAAAACACTGATACAGCAAAAGGAACACACCGTTTCCGGTGCGTTCACAGTGCCATACTTTGTGTTTTGTTGAAAATTGGTAGATTTCATTGAACAAAGTATGCTGCTAACGCAATTCTATTCTATTCTATAATTCTTTAGTATTTTTACAATACTAACTATTGCTTAATTCTTAGCCAAACTTAGTGGTATTATATAAATTTTCAAAAAAAATTATACCCCCTTTACATTTTTTGTTGGCTATAAAACACTAAGCTATATCTCTATTGGCATCAATACTACTTATTACCCTATACGAATTTGACTTCTCAAATGAACCACTCTTTTTCTGTATAATTCAAAAAAAATTACTGTATCAGTGTACTAAACTAACAGTAGGTTATAAAAAAAGAGAGAAAGTTCTCAGCTTAGCTAAGAACTTTCTCTCTTTTAATAATTTTATACAATTAACAGAATAAACTGTAATACTGGTTATATACGTTTCTCTTTAATTCTTGCACTTTTACCACTTCTTTCACGCAAGTAATACAATTTTGCTCTACGCACTTTACCTACTCTATTTAAAACAATAGAATCAACATTAGGAGAGCTAAATGGAAATAAACGTTCTACACCTATACCATTGGAAATTTTACGAACTGTAAAAGTTGATGTAGCTCCATTACCTTGTATTTTAATTACATCGCCACGAAAACTTTGAATACGTTCTTTTCCGCCTTCTACAATTTTGTAATTTACAGTAATATTATCACCAGCTTTAAACGTAGGGTGATTTTTAGCACTCATTAATTGCTCATGTATAAATTGAACTGCTTTATCCATAACTCTTGCTTTTTTGGGAGGGCAAAGGTATGATGTTCTTTCTAAATAGAAAAACCTTTTTACTATTTTTTATTTAAAGCCCTCTGTATTATTTAATCTTTAATAACATAATGAACACCACTTGTTGTAGAAAAATAGCGAATAATGACATGTTGATTGCTAAAATATTCTTGAACAGCCTTATTTTCACCCTCTTTTTTATAATAATTATTTATAATAAGAATACCCTTACTAACTATTCTTGGATATAAATATTGCATAGCAGATAAAGTATGTTCATAATTATCTAAGTCTATAACCAATAATGCAATCTTTAATTCTGGATGTTCTATTAAATAATTAGGCAAAGATTCAGTTAAATTACCTGGTATAAATTCAATGGTTTCTTTAATACTTTTTTGAAACATATCTTCTTGCATCACAGAAACTTCTTCAGTATTTTTTACTGTAAGCCTAAGTTCTTTATCAACAATAGTAGTTTCTAAAAGTGGCAACGACTTTTCAAAAGCAATTAATGGTTGATTAGGGTTATATTCATTAATTTTTTTAAAAAAAGAAAAATACCCAAAACTTTCATCATTATTAATACCACATTTTAAAATAGAGCCATGAAGGTTTTTTACTAATTTATACAACTCATAGTAAGTAATTAATCTTTCTGCCTGTGGCTCATATTGCTTATGTATAAGCAATTCATGTTCTGATAGATAGTTTGTAATAGATTTTGACATATAACAATTGTTGTGTATAAACAATTGGTTTTCATATAAGAATTTTGGTACTATTATTCTTCACTTTTTATGAAGAAAGGATTACACTATATGATGATTTTACTTAATAAAAGGTTGCATAGCAAAAAATTTATATTAAGAATATGGCAAAATGAATACTTAAATACAAAATCACTCATTCAAAGAATACAAACTTTGACCAACTGTTAATACTTTTGCTATATGCAATTTCCATTTTTTTATGAGGCATCTTTAATCAATACAGATACTCTTTTCACATTAAGCACAGAAACATTTAAACATGCTATTCAAGTGCTTCGCTTAAAAGAAAATGACATCATTCAATTAACCAATGGTAAAGGATTATTGTGTACTGCTATACTTAAAAATGTAGATAAAAAACAAGCCATTGCCCAAATAAATGAAGTACAATATATAGAGCCTCCACTTATTAAAACTTGTATTGCTATTTCATTGCTTAAAAACACATCAAGGCTTGAGTGGTTTTTAGAAAAAGCTACAGAATTGGGTATTAGTGCTATTATGCCTATCATTTGCCATAGAACAGAAAAACAACATTTTCGTTTTGATAGAATGAATACTATTTTAATTTCGGCAATGTTACAAAGCCAACAAGTGTGGCTTCCTACTTTGCACGAACCATTAATATTTAACAATATTTTTCAGCATACAGATTATTCATTAAAACTAATAGCACATTGCAGCTATACTGAAAAAAAATCATTAAGCAGTTTTGCTATACAAGAAAATAGTATTTTATTAATTGGACCTGAAGGCGATTTTTCTGATGAAGAAATAGCTTTAGCCAAAAAAAATAATTATATTTCCGTTTCATTAGGCAATACAAGATTAAGAACAGAAACAGCAGGTGTAGCAGGTGCTGTGCTATTAACAATAAACAAATAGTATATGAAAATTGTAGAAGTAACCAATAATAGCTTAGAGAAAAAATTTATTGAAGTAAATGTATTAATGAACCAATGCAATAAAGCATACATACGCCCTTTAGATAATGATATAAACCAAATTTTTAATTCAGCAACCAATAAAAATTTTAAATATGGAGAAGCCAAACGCTGGATTTTGATAGATAATGAAGGAAAACTTTTAGGACGAATAGCTGCTTTTACCAATACCAAATATGTAAATAAAGGAACTGAATTTGCAACAGGTGGTGTAGGTTTTTTTGATTGTATTAATCAGCAAGAAGCTGCTAACATTTTGTTTACTACTGCTAAAGAATGGCTACAAAGCAAAGGCATGGAAGCTATGGATGGACCTATCAATTTTGGAGATAGAGATAAATGGTGGGGATTATTGGTAGAAGGTTTTGATGATGAACCTGTTTATGGAATGCCCTTTAATCCATCTTATTATGAAACACTTTTTATGAACTATGGGTTTAAAAATTATTACAATCAGTATTGGTATAAAATGATGGTAGATGACCCATTGCCTCCAAGATTTAAAGAACGATATGAAAAATTTGCCTCTAAAGCAGGTTATTCTGCAAAGCATATAGAATTAAATAATTTAGAAAAATATGCCGAAGATTTTGCTATTGTATATAATGCTGCATGGGCACAACATGGAGAAGCAAAAGAAGTAACCAAAGAACAAGTATTAAAATTATTTAACACCATGAAAGCCATTATGGATAAACGTGTTATTTGGTTTGCCTATTTCAAAAATGAACCTATTGCTATGTTTATCAATATTCCAGATATAAACCAATACTTCAAATACTTTAATGGCAAACTAAACTTAATCAATAAACTAAGATTATTATGGATGAAAAAAAATGGTAAGTGTAAAAAACTTACAGGACTTGCCTTTGGTGTAATACCAAAATTTCAAGCATTGGGTGTAGATAGTTATATTATACAATCAACAGCCAATACTATACAAAATAAAGGTTGGTATCATAGTTACGAAATGGGTTGGGCAGGAGACTGGAATCCAAGAATGGTTAATATTTATAAAAGTTTAGGAGGCAGTCAAAATAGAAGAATGGTTACATACAGATACATTTTTGATGAAACCAAAAATACTTTTGAAAGACATCCTGTTATGGAGTACAAGTAAAGTGATTAAAAAAAATATTATATTATTGTAGCCAATATTGATACTAAAATTGTAATAAAACATGATTGATTTTTTTCAACACTTAATACATGAATTTGAATTGCCATTGAAAAATCCGGTGTTGATATTTTCATTAATTCTCCTTATCATATTGCTTTCTCCTATACTATTAAGAAGGTTAAATATTCCTGGTATTATTGGTTTAATTATTTCTGGTGTAGTTATAGGACCTCATGGATTAAATATACTTGCCAACAATTCAGCTATTGAACTTTTTTCAACTATTGGGCTATTGTATATTATGTTTATTGCTGGTCTTGAATTAGATTTGAATGAGTTTAAAGCCAATAAAAACAAAAGCCTTTTATTTGGTATTTTTACATTTGCCATTCCTTTAGCTATTGGTTTTCCTGTATGTCATTATTTATTGCATTACGACTTTAATGCAAGTTTTTTAACAGCAAGTATGTTTGCTACACACACTTTAGTAGCATACCCTATTGTCAGTAAATTAGGTATTTCAAAAAATCAGGCAGTTGCAATAACTGTTGGAGGAACTATTTTAACAGATACAGCAGTACTGATTATTTTGGCTGTTATCATTGGCAATAGTAAGGGTAGTTTAAATCAAGAATTTTGGATAAGATTAGGCGTTTCTTTAGCCATTTTTTCTGTTATCATGTTTTTAATTATTCCAAGAATTGCAAAATGGTTTTTCAGAAAATTAGAAAGTGAAAAACATACACATTACATATTCGTTTTATCGGTCGTATTTTTTGCTGCTTTCTTAGCAGAGGTTGCTGGTGTAGAAGCTATTATTGGTGCATTCGTAGCAGGGCTTGCATTAAATAAATTAATTCCGCATTCATCTGCATTAATGAACAGAATAGAATTTATAGGCAACTCATTATTTATTCCTTTCTTTCTAATAAGTGTAGGTATGTTAGTAGATATAAGTGTTATAATGAATGGTCCTACAGCTATCATCATAGCACTTACACTTTCTGTTGTGGCTATTTGTAGTAAATGGATTGCAGCTTTATTTACACAACTTGTTTTTAAATATTCTGGAGCACAACGTCAATTAATTTTTGGTTTAAGTGGTGCTCATGCTGCTGCTACATTAGCTGTAATTTTAGTAGGTTATAATAACAATGTATTAGATGAAAACATTTTAAACGGAACAATTATTTTAATTTTAATTACTTGTATTGTTGCCTCTTTTGCTACAGAAAAAGCTGCCAAAAAAATAATTGTAGCAACACAAGATGATGATACTGACCTAATAAAAGCTACTGAAGCTCGTAGCGAACACATTTTATTGCCAATAGAAAAAGTAGAACAAATTGAAAAAATATTAGAGTTTTCTATTTTTATTAAAGACAAAAAATCTGTCAATCCATTATCTGTACTTACTGTTGTATCTAATAATGATGAAGCTGAAATTAATATTTTAAAAGCCAGAAATAAATTAGAAGCATTTGTAAAACAAGCATCTGCCTCAGAAACTAAAGTAAATATTATAACCACTATTGACCATAATGCAGCCAGTGGCATAGCTCGTATTTCAAGAGAAATTATGGCTGATATTATTGTATTGGGTTGGCCCAAACAAAAAGTAGGTTTCTTTGATAAATTAATTGGTAAAAAAATAGACGATATTTTAAACTCTACAGAAAAAACCACTTTTATATGTAAACTTCAAAATCAATTAATACTACATAAAAGAATAGTATTGGTTGTGCCACCATTAGCAGAATATGAAAAAGGTTTTGAACATTGGCTAACCAAAATGTCTAAACTGGCTCAAGAGTTAAGTATTCCTATTCAATTATATTGTAATAACCCTACTGAAAATGCTATTATAAAAATAATCAAAGAATTAAAACTTTCTGCTTCAGTTACATTTTCTTTATTTAATGATTGGGAAGATTTTTTAATTCTTGCAAGATATATACGAGAAGATGATTTACTTATTTTAGTTTCTGCACGCAAAGGTGCTGCTTCTTATATGCCTTTATTAGAAAACTTACCCAATAAATTAGAAAAACATTTTTCAAGCAATAGTCGTTTGGTTATTTATCCTCAACAATTTAGTCAAGACCATGTTATAGAAAGATTTGACGACATTACAGGAGAACCTCTTAATAAAGGTATTGAAACTATTCAAAGAATAGGTAAAGGAATTGGTAATATATTTAAAAAGTAATACAGCATATTTAATAAATGTGCTTTACTAAATATGCTGCTTACCATAGCTTCTTACTTATCAGTATTTCTCACAGCCATCAAAGGTGTTTTACCTCTGAAAGCAAGTGTTTTAGTATAACTGGTAGAAAAAATACTTTCTAAAAGACCATGTTTTTTAGGCACAACAATAACAATTTCTATTTTTTTGTCTTTAACAAAAAAGTCCACAGCACCAACAAAATCAGGATTGTTCATAAAATGAAAATCAGGACGATAATCTGAAAATAATTTTTCAAGAGTATGTTTATCTTCTGAGTTTTCTGCTTTTTCTGTATTATCTGTTACATGCAAAATATGCAGTTTGGCTTTTGTTACATTTAAAATATCTTTTATAGAATCTACAGGTGTTGTATTTTCTACATCTTTCAAATCACTTACAAATAAAATATCTTCTATAGTAGTAAAACTATATTCTGTAGGAACAATAATTACTGGTATATCAGATTTTTTTGCAACACTAATAGAGTGGCTACCAATTAGAGCTTCTTTAACTTTTCCACCACCAGTAATACCCATTACTATCAATTCTGCACCAGTAGTTTTTACCAATTCATTTACAGCAACTGTTAAATCTGCATGGCTATGGTAGGCTTCAATTTCTACACTATAAGATTTTTTAGAACTCAAAAAAGCAACATACTCATTTAATTGTGCAGCACTTTTTTGTCTAAAAGGTTCTGTAACTATTTTTTGTGTATAATCCTTAAATGGTTCAGACACACTTGCTGCATCATAAGAGTGATATACGACAATTCTTTTTGCTCCAATTTGTTTAGCAAGTTCTACAGCATAAAGACCTGCATTGGTAGCAGTAACAGAAAAATCGGTAGGTAGTAAAATAGTTTGTATCATAAAAAATTTATTTGCTGTAAAGTTAATCCATAATTTTTGAAAAACTACATTTACGTTTACTAAACAATTTCTTTTACCTATTATATAAGAAATCATCAGTCAGACGGTTCCGTCAGACTGAATAAAAAGCTACATAACTACCTTAACAAAAACATTTTAAGAAGATATTGAAAAGAAAAAATATTTTTTGCCTATTATATAATTCATGTTGCTGAAATGATAGATATTTTTATCTTTAGCCACATGAAAAAAATTTTATTACTTCTCCTTTTGCCAATATTGGCAAAAAGCCAACAAAACGATACTGCATTTATCAAAAAAATTGCTGACGAAATGTTGCAAAATGGTCAGGCATATCAGCTATTACATTATTTAACCAAAAATATTGGAGGCAGACTTGCTGGTTCTTCTCAATACAATCAAGCTGTACAATGGAGTTACGAAACCTTGAAAAAGTTTAACAGCGATACTGTTTTTTTACAAGAATGTTTAGTGCCACATTGGATAAGAGGACATGGCGATGCAGCTTTTCTAATTAACAAAAATGAAAGCAATACTAAAAAACCTTTAAGCATGACAGCTATTGGCAACTCTTTAGGTAGCCAAAATGTTATTACTGCTCCATTGCTATTTATTGAAAATTTTGATGACTTAGAAAAGAAAAAAGAAGCAGTAAAAGGCAAAATAGTTTATTACAATGCAGCATTTAATCCTACTAATATCAGAACTTTTAAAAGCTACTCTGAAACAGCCAAATATCGTGTATATGGACCAAGCCATGCTGCAAAATATGGAGCAATAGGCGTTGTTGTACGTTCTTTAAGTGAAGCAACTAACAATTTTCCTCATACAGGAACATTGGTGTATAATGATTCTTTTCCTACAATTCCTGCTATATGTATAGGCATAGAAGATGCTGATTATATAGCAGCAAATGCCAAAACTGGCAACTGGTTTATTAGCTTAAAAACACATGGAAAAATGTTGCCAGATACTATTAATCACAATGTAATAGCAGAATTAAAAGGAACAGAATTTCCTAATGAATATATAACTATTGGGGGTCATTTAGATAGTTGGGATATTTGTGAAGGTGCACATGATGATGGTGCAGGTGTAGTACAAACTATGGAAATTTTAAGAACATTTAAAGCATTGGGTTATCAGCCAAAACACACTATAAGGTTTGTATTATTTGCCAATGAAGAAAATGGCACAAGAGGTGGATTAAAGTATGCAGCATTGGCAAAAGACAATAATGAAAAACACATTTTTGCTTTAGAAAGTGATGCAGGTGGCTTTACACCAAGAGGCTTTGGATTTACTATGAGTGCAGAAAAAATTGCTGCTATTCAACCATGGTTATTTTTATTAAACCCTTATGGTACAGAATTTTTAGAATTAGGTGGTGGTGGTGCAGATATTGGACCTTTATACAAAAATTTTGGAACACCAATAGCAGGTTTTATTCCAGACTCTCAACGTTATTTTGACATTCATCATGCAGCAAATGATACCTTTGAAAAAGTAAATAAAAGAGAATTATTATTAGGTGCTGTAAATATGGCTGCATTAGTTTATCTTGTAGATAAATATGGACTTTAAAAAACAATATAATGAAAAGAATATTTAATATAGTAGGTATAATGCTTGTTATAGCATTTTTTGTATTTCTGTACTTGCGTTATTTTACAGTATTTGCCGAGGGCACAAAAGCTGGTGTATTAAATACCTTTCAAAAAAAAGGATATATTTTTAAAACATGGGAAGGTATGATTATACAAAGTGGCTTTAAAGCAAATGTGCAAAGCAATGAATTTGAATTTAGTGTTACTGATGAAAGAATTGCTAAAAAGTTAGAAGAAAATTCTGGTAAAGAAGTAAACCTACACTACAAAAGATATTTTGGCTCATTGCCTTGGCGTGGTATGAGTACCTATATTATAGACAGTATTTATGAAATAAGAAATACCAATAGCCCAACTGTAGTAAGCCCTCAATAAAAATTAATAAGAAGCATGAACTATGCAGCAACCATTGTATCTGTAGCACCATTAAGGTATGAAGCATCTCATAAAAGTGAAATGATTAATCAACTTCTTTTTGGAGAGTGTGTAATAATAACAGATAGTACAAAAGATTTTTTTAAAGTAACATGCTTGTATGATGGTTATGAAGGATGGTGTGCAAAAAATCAATTAGCCGAAGTAGATGAAAATTTTTATACAACCAATCACCAAAAAATTATAACAACTTCTATTGCAGAAGCAACATGTAATGGACAAAATATGTATTTATCATCTGGCTCTTTTATTGGTTGTATTAATCATCATCAATTAAATATTGGTAATACAAATTTTGTTTTCAACAATACATATACTTCTCCTATTCATTTACAAAAAATAATGTTTTCCTATATCAATACTCCATACTTATGGGGTGGTAAAAGTATTTTTGGTATTGATTGTAGTGGTTTTGTACAGCAGGTGTATAAACTATTAGGCATACCATTAAAAAGAGATGCACATCAACAAGCAGAACAAGGAAATATTGTTGGATTTTTACAAGAAGCTACTATGGGCGACCTTGCTTTTTTTGATAATGAAGAAGGAAAAATAATTCATGTAGGTATTCTTTTAAATGAATCTGAAATTATACATGCTTCTGGACAAGTAAGAAAAGATAAGATAGACAATGCAGGAATTATACATACAGAAACACAAAAACGTACACACAATTTAAGAATTATAAAAAGAATGTTGTAACAATAAAATATTTTCTATCTTTATTTATCAAATCAACTTTACAACAATACTATTAAACTATGCTTTCAAAATCAAGTGAATATGCAATAAAAGCTATGATTTATATTGCACAAGCATCTAATACAAAGAATATCGGTGTTGCAGAAATTGCAAAAGGCATTAATGCTCCTCAGCCTTTTACAGCCAAAATTTTACAAAATTTAACTAAGCAAAAAATTCTTAGGTCTATAAAAGGACCTAAAGGAGGCTTTTATTTAACAGCACCCGATTTAAAACAATCCATAGCTAAAATTATTTATGCAATAGATGGAAAAGTTACTTTTAATAAATGTGTATTAGGTTTACATAATTGCTCTGAAGAAAAACCATGCCCTCTGCACCATGAATACAAAAAAATAAAAATAGACATTATTAATATGATTGAAAAAAATACACTTGCAGATTTTGTATCAAAATTAAACTCTGGAGAAATATATTTAAAAGCTATTCAATAGCTCTTACTACTCAGTTTGAACAATTATATTCGTTTTTTACAATTATGTATCAATACTTTTTATTTCATTATAGGTGGTTTTGTTGAAAAAAAATTTACATACATCTTTGCTTTAGTAAAACTTACCCACTTTACAAAGTATCTTCTTAATCTTGCACATATTTAATATGAATACAAAACCTACAATAAGCTATACCAATCAATTTGCCATTTTAATTGGACTAATAGGCGTTTCATTTATAATAGCTTCTTTAGCAGCAGCAGGTGCATGGGTAGCTATGACAGGTAATAGTCTTTTTTCTATGGCAAAAGATATTATAAAACCTGAATATGCCAATGCAGCAAAATGGACACAGCTAATTGCAGCTTTTATCATGTTCTTTGTTCCATCTGTTGTTTTTGCAAGAATTATACAACCTAACCCTTTAAAACAATTAGGCTTTTCATCTTTATTAAGTGGTAAACAATTTTTTCTTGTAATATGTGTAGCTATAACAGCTATGGGTTTAAGTGGTGCTTTAGGTACTTTAAATGAAATGATTCCCATTCCTACAAACTGGGCAACAAAATTTAAAAAAGCAGAAGATGATTATGTAAAACAGCTAATGACCATAGCTAAAATGAATAATTGGAAAGAATATATTTTTTCATTAATCGTTATAGCCCTTGCTCCTGCTATATTTGAAGAAACTTTATTTAGAGGTGCTATACAAAGATTATTGCAAAACTGGTTTAAGAATGTTTGGGCAGCTATTATAATAACTTCCATAATTTTTAGCTTAGTACATTTAAGTTATTATGGTTTTTTAGCAAGAGTAGGTTTAGGTGTTATATTAGGCTTAATTTTTTATTATAGTCGTAATATATGGTTAAGTATTTTGGCTCACTTTTTAAATAATGCAATAGCTGTTTCTGTATTATATGTAATGGGCACAAGAGGAGAAAATCCTGAAAAAGCATTGAATGAAAATTTTCCATTAATATATGGCGTTATAGCTTTATTACTGATTGTACTATTATTACGCTTGTTTAAAAAAGAAAGTAAATATATTGGTGCAGAAAATTTACCAGATGGTTCTCCTTCTTTTATAAAAAGTAATAATCCTTTTGAATAATGAATAATTGGTTTTTATTATACAGCACAAAAAATATGGTAGAAGCCAGCATATTGCAAGGTATGTTAGAAGAAAATCAAATACCTGTTCATGTATTAAATAAATTAGATAGTAGTTATCCTGTTATTGGCGATATAGAATTGTATGTACCTATTCATCTAAAAGAAATAGCACAAGCATTAATTCAAAAAGGATTATTGAACTAATAATACCAAAGTGAAATAAATTTTATTTGGTCGGTATAACTTATAATACCGAACTTGTTTAGACTTTTATCAATTTAATATACACGAAGCTAAAAAAAGTGAAAGTTATCAAGTTTTGTCATGTTGAGCTTGTCGAAACATGTCGAAACCGATTAATTGAAGCATATTTTTTAACCCTCGCCTTCGACAGGCTCAGGCTGACAGCGTTTTTTATTCACAATTCGTAAAAATTAAAAGTCTAAACAAGTTCACCAAAATAAATTGGTCTATTTTAAAAATCAAATTAGTATAACTTCTGAAATTTTGCTTGAAAAAATCTTAAATATTTTGGTTCATACACCATTTTCAAACCTTTAATTTTTTTACGATTTTCAAGCACATGTTCTACAGATTCTGCAATTACATCCATGTGTGCTTGTGTATATACACGGCGAGGAATGGTTAAACGAACCAACTCTAATTTAGGAAAATAATGATTGCCTGTTTTTTTATTTCTTCCTGCCGATACAATTCCACGTTCCATTGTACGAACTCCAGAATCTGTATAAATTTCAGCAGCCAATACTTGTGCAGGAAATTGGTCTTGTTTTATATGAGGTAAAAATCTTTTTGCATCAATAAAAATACCATGCCCTCCAACTGGCAATACAATAGGCACATTTGCTTCTATTAATTTATCTCCCAAGTATTGTACTTGCCCTATTCTTGCTTTCATGTGTTCATCTTGTACAGACTCTGCAATACCTACTGCCATAGCTTCCATATCTCTTCCTGCCAATCCTCCATAAGTATGTAGTCCTTCATACACTACTACAAGATTACTTGCTTCTTCAAAAATATCTTTATCATTTACTGCCAAAAAACCACCAATATTTACAAGAGCATCTTTTTTACCACTAAAAGTAGCACCATCTGTATAGCTACAAATTTCTTTTACAATACTTGCTATACTTTTCTTTGCATAACCTTTTTCATTTTGCTGAATGAAGTAAGCATTCTCTGCAATACGTGTCATGTCAAGCATTATCTTAATACCATGTTGGTTGGTAAGTTGTCTTAATGCTTTTAAATTTTCCATACTTACAGGTTGCCCTCCAGCCATATTTACAGTTACAGCTACACATACATAAGGTATTTTTTTAGCACCATATTTTTTAATTAATGCTGCTAATTTATTAAGGTCAATATTTCCTTTGAATGGAAATAAATTTTCAGCATCGTGGGCTTCATCTATAATAACATCAACAAATGTTCCTCCTGCAAGTTCTTGATGCAATCTTGTAGTAGTAAAATACATATTGCCAGGCAAAATATCTCCTTTCTTTATCATTACCTGCGATAATAAATTTTCTGCTCCACGTCCCTGATGTGTTGGAATTAAATACTTAAATCCATAAAACTTTTTTACAGCACTTTCTAATGTATAAAAATTTTTACTGCCTGCATAGGCTTCATCACCCAACATTAAACCAGACCATTGTTGGTCGCTCATGGCAGATGTGCCACTATCTGTCAGTAAATCAATATAAACATCTTCCGATTTTAATAAAAATGTATTGTAACCTGCTTCTTTAATTGCCTTTTGGCGTTGTGCTGGAGTAGTCATTTTGAGCAATTCTACCATCTTAATTTTAAAGGGTTCTGCCCACGAACGTTTACTTAAACTCATTATCTTATTTTTAGAGGACAAAAATATCTTCTATTTAAAAATCAATACATGATTTGGGTCATGCCATAAAACATTACTTTTGTTCTATTTGCAAAACCTTTTTTAATTTTTAAAAATTATCAATATGTCATTTCAAACTTTTATTGAGCCGTTTAAGATAAAATCTGTAGAACCTATTTATATGTCCACTGCTGAACAACGTAAGCAGTATATGAAAGAGGCTTTTTATAACCCATTCTTATTACATTCAAGGCATGTAATAATTGACCTTTTAACAGATAGTGGTACATCTGCTATGAGTAGTGAGCAATGGGCAGGTATTATGCGTGGAGATGAATCTTATGCTGGAGCACAAAGTTGGGAAAGATTAGAAACAGAATTAAAAGACTTAACAGGTTTTTCTTATGTTATTCCTACGCATCAAGGTCGTGCTGCTGAAAGAATTTTATATGGCTATCTTGGTGGTAAAGGAAAAACATTTATTAGTAATACACATTTTGATACAACACGTGCCAATATAGAATTTAGTGGTGCCGAAGCAATAGATATTCCTTGTAAAGAAGCAGAAGACCATGAATCTGATTATCCATTTAAAGGAAATATGGATATTGCTGCATTAGATGAATTGCTTGGCAAACATGGTTCAACCAATATTGGTGCAGTTATTCTAACAGTTACCAATAATACAGGAGGTGGTCAGCCTGTAAGTATGGAAAATGCAAAAGCCGTAGCAGAAGTTTGTAAAAAACATAAAGTACTATTTATTATTGACTGTTGTAGAATAGCAGAAAATGCTTATTTTATTCGCAATAAAGAAAAAGGATATGAACACAAAAGTTATAGAGAAATAGCACAAGAAATGTTTGCCTTAGCAGATGGTTGTGCAATGAGTGCAAAAAAAGATGCATTGGTAAATATGGGTGGATTTCTTGCATTACAAAATGAAGAATTAGCAACAGCTTGTACCAACCTTTTAATTATTACAGAAGGCTTTGCTACTTATGGTGGTTTATCTGGTAGAGATATGGAAGCCATAGCTATTGGATTAAGAGAAGTTTTTGAAGATGATTATTTACATTATAGAATAATGAGTACAACTTATTTAGGAGAGCAATTAAAAGCAAAAGGTGTTCCTGTATTATATCCTATTGGTGGTCATGCAGTATATGTAGATGCTGGTAAACTATACAATCATATTCCAGCAGAACAATACCCTGGTCAAGCATTGGTTTGTGAGTTGTATCAATTAGGTGGTATTCGTACTGTAGAAATTGGTTCAGTAATGTTTGGTAAATATGATGAAGATGGAAAATTAGTTGCTGCACCAATGGAGCTTGTTCGTTTAGCTATTCCAAGAAGGGTTTATACAAAAAGCCATTTAGATTATGTAATAGAAGTGTTTGATAAAATTGTTCAGAATAAGGCTGCAACAAAAGGTGTTAAAATAGTAAAAGAACCTAAATTTTTACGCCACTTTACTGCTCATTTTGAAATGCTGTAAAAAAATATCATGCAGAAAATAAAATAGAAGAAAATGAAAGCCAATAAACTAAAAAGTAAAACAACTTCCTTTTCTGAAACTATTAAAACAGAAGTTATTTGCCCAAATGACACTAATCCAATGGGCATTTTACAAGGAGGAAAATTAGTGCAATGGATGGACATTGCTGCTGCTGTTTGTGCTCAAACACATTCAGATGGAATTTGTGTTACTGTGTCTATAGGTACTGTTCGTTTTTTTCGTTCTGCAAAAGTTGGTAATATTCTTACCATAAAAGCTAAAATTACCAGAGCCTTTAATACTTCAATGGAAATAATGGTAGAAGCTTCTGTTCGTGATATTTTTGGCAACGAACCTCAACCTTTAAGTCAGGCTTATTTTACCTTTGTAGCAATAGATGATAAAGCAAAAAAACGTGCTATACCCCAAATTGCCTTAGTAAGCGAAGAAGATAGAAGAAATTATGAATTTGCTGGGTTAAGAAAAGAAAATGATACTGCAAAATAATGAAGAAAATTGAGTTACTTGCTCCTGTTGGTTCTTTTGAAAATTTAATGGCTGCAATTAATGCAGGTGCAGATGCTATTTATTTTGGTGTAGAACAATTAAACATGAGAGCCAAATCAATCAACTCTTTTAAGATTAAAGATTTAAAAGAAATTAGTAGTATCTGCAAAAAACATCAGGTTAAAACTTGCCTTACACTTAATACAGTAATGTATGATTATGATATGCAACTTATTAAAAGTATTTTAGTTGCAGTTCAAGAAAATAATATAGATGCAGTAATAGCTACAGATTTTTCTGTAATAGAAATGTGTCGTGCTATGAAAATACCCTTACACATTTCTACTCAAGCCAATGTTAGTAATGTAGAAGCTGCAAAATTCTTTGCTCCATTTTCTGATGTAATCGTTTTGGCAAGAGAACTTAGTTTAAAGCAAATAAAAAATATTACCTCTGCTATTGAAAGAGAAAATATAGTTGGTGTATCTGGAGAAAAATTAAAAATAGAAGTATTTGCACATGGTGCTTTATGTATGGCAGTTTCTGGAAAATGTTATTTGAGTTTGCATGAACAAAATGCATCTGCCAACAGAGGTGCTTGTACACAAAATTGTCGCAGACCTTATAAAGTAATTGACCTTGAAACTGGTAATGAATTAGAAGTAGATAATGAATATATCATGTCGCCTAAAGATTTATGTACCATTAATATTTTAGATGAATTGGTAGATGCAGGAATTGAAGTTTTAAAAATTGAAGGAAGAGGAAAAAGTGCAGACTATGTTTATACTGTAACAAAATGTTATAGAGAAGCATTACAAGCAATAGAAGAAGGAACTTATACTGAAGAAAAAATTAATGGCTGGATGAAAGGGCTTGAAACTGTTTACAATAGAGGCTTTTGGGAAGGTTATTATTTAGGTAAAAAGTTAGGAGAATGGACAAAAAACCCAGGTTCGGCTGCTACTGAAAAAAAAGTATATATAGGAAAAAGTACCAACTTCTTTTCAAAAATAAATATTGCAGAGTTTGAAATAGAAACAAATAATTTAAAGCAGGGTGATAAAGTTTTAATTATAGGAAAAAATTTTGGAGTAGAACAAATTATACTTAACGAATTTAAAGTAAATGGACATGATGCATCAGAAGCTAAAAGAGGAGATTTATTAACCTTCCCTTTTAAAAATAAAACTATTGCATCTGATAAACTGTACAAATTAGTTGCTACTAAAGATGCCTAAAATTATTCATTATAGAGATAAATGTATTGGTTGTGGTATTTGCTATGAAATGCAACCAATGTTTTGGCGAATGTCAAAAAAAGATGGTAAGGCTACATTAATAAAAGCACTTCATAAAAAAGGTATTTATATACTTGACATTAATGAAAGAGATAGAGAAGAATCTATAAAAGTTGTAGAAGCCTGCCCTGCCAAAGTAATAAAGGTGAACTAATTTACTTTTAAAAATTGCTTATTCGCCGTTTTTGTAATACCACTTATGTATTATTTCTTAAATAATATGTTTAGTTTGTTATTATATATTATTATTGCCGTTAAGTCAGTTTTCCCTATTTATAAAAATTTTCTAAATTAAAATATGAGATTATTATTACTGGGTATAATACTAATTACAACAAGTAAAATAAAAGCACAAAATAAAGTAACAGCAGCAAATACTAATGCTGCTACTGCTGCTCAAAACATATACCACACCACCATTGCTGCAAAAGAAAATATTTATAATGGACAAGAATATTTTCATAATAATGGACCAATTATAGGTCATGTGTTTTGGAATGATAATCTTTTCATTAAGGGGTCGGTAGGTTATGAAGGAAATATTTATCCTAATATTCCTCTAAAATTAGATTTATTATTTGAAGAATTGGTAACTCGTGGAAGTAATTTAGGTATTCAAATTAAAATTATTAAAGAAAAAATTGACTCTTTTAATATTGGAGGTATTAGCTTTTTACATTTAACACAAAACAATCTTCATAAAATACCTACTGGGTTTTATGAAGTTTTGCATAATGGAAAATATAGTGTTATATGTAGAAGAATAAAATCTATTAAAGAAACAGTATTGCCTGATGGAGTTGAAAGAAAAATAGTTCAAAAGAATAGCTATTATCTAAAAGAAAATGGTGTGTATTATGAAATAAGAAATAGGCAAACATTATATAATTTTTTCAAAAACAAAAGAGAAGAAGTAAAAAATTATATTAGAACTGAAAACCTAAACTTTAATAAAGACCCAGAATCTTTCATTGTTTTATCCATTAAATATTTAGAGCAAATAACCCAATAATAAAATGAAATTTCTTTTTAAAATATTAGCTATAGCTATATTAATACTTTTATTTTCTAATGTTAATGCACAAAATACAAGTGTTATTACACTTGATGTAAAGCAAGTAACATTTAAAGAATTTGTACAAATTGTAGAAAAGCAAACTAATTATTTTTTCTATTACAATCATTTAGATACTGATAGTATTAGAATTACTACTACTGCTAATAATAAACCATTGGAAGAAGTATTAAAGGCTGTTTTTGAAAATACAGAACTCTACTTTTCCATCACCAATAATCATAAAATTTTTATTTCAAGAGATGTACAATTATATACACAACTTGGAACAACTTTTTTTAATGCCGATGCACAGTCTGTAGATAAAAAGAAAATTATACAAGTATTTGAAGATTCTATTGAAGAAAAAACGCCAGAAGATGCAGCAGTACAAAACAAATTAATAGTTGTAGGAAAACCCAATGCTGCTATAAGTGGAAAAGTTACCATTACAGGACATATAAAAAATATAAAAAACAATGAACCATTAGAAGGTGCAGTAGTTGCTGTAGGTAAAACATCTGTAGTTACTGACTATATAGGCAGATTTTCTATCAATGTACCCAAAGGAAGAAATGTACTTACTGTATCAAGTGTAGGTATGAGAGATGCTATTCGTCAGTTATTAGTACACTCTTCTGGTAATGTAGAAATAGAAATGCAAGAAAATATTACCAAGCTAAAAGGTGTAGTTGTAACTACTTCTAAACAAAATACAGGTATTAAAACACCTAAAATGGGTGTTGAAAAAATAAGTATTAAGCAATTAAAACAACAGCCTGTTATTTTTGGAGAAGCAGATGTATTAAGAGCTGTATTAACCTTACCAGGTGTAACTTCTGTAGGTGAAGCAAGTACAGGCTTTAATGTAAGAGGGGGCTCTGTTGACCAAAATCTCATCTTATTTAATGATGCAACTATTTTCAATCCATCACATTTATTTGGATTCTTTTCTGCCTTCAATCCTTCTGTTGTCAATAGTGTGGAATTATTTAAAAGTAGTATTCCTGAAAAATATGGAGGTCGTATTTCTTCTGTATTAGATGTAAAAGTACAAGAAGGTAATAAAAAGAAATTGGGAGGTGCTGGAGGTATTGGTCCATTAACAAGCCATTTAATGATTGAAGGACCTACTAAAAAAGAAAAAGGCTCTTTTATTATTGGTTATAGAACAACTTATTCTAACTGGATTTTGAAAAATTTAAAAGATGAAAATTTTAAAAATAGTAGAGCTTCCTTTTATGATATAAGTCTTCATCTATCTCAACAAATTAACACTAAAAACTTTTTATACATTACAGGATATTTAAGTAAAGATAATTTTAGGTTAGATAAAGACACACTTTATCAATATAAGAATAATAACATCAATATAAAATGGAAACATATTTTTAAAAATGGGCTATTCAGTATTTTTACAGTTGGTTTTGATAATTATAATTATGGTATAGAAAGTTCATTAAAACCATTGAGTGCATATACTTTAAAATTTGATATAAATCAATATTACTTCAAAGCAGATTTTACAAAATCAATTGGTAATAAACATCGTTTCAACTTTGGTTATAATGGTAATTTCTTAAAATTAAATCCAGGAAATTTTCAACCTAATGGTAGCACATCTTTAATACTACCCATTACTGTACAACAAGAACAAGGAATAGAAAATGCAATTTATTTTGGCGATAAAATAGAAGTAAACAATAAGTTAGCTATTGAAGCAGGATTAAGGGTTTCTGCTTTTACTGCACTTGGTGCATCAAGAGTTTATACTTATGCAGCAGGTACAGAAAGAAGTATAACTAACATTCAAGATACATTATTCTATAAAAAAGGACAACCTATAAAAACCTATTGGGGACCAGAAATAAGGCTCTCTGCCAGATACACTTTATCTGAAACAGCTTCTATAAAAGCTGGATTTAGCACTCAACGACAATATATGCACATGCTTTCAAATACAACTGCTATTTCTCCTACAGATATTTGGAAGCTGAGTGATGCTCATATAAAACCACAATATGGAAAACAAATTTCTTTAGGCTTCTACAAAAATTTTCCAAGAAGAGATATTGAAACATCTGTAGAAGTATATTATAAATGGTTAGATAATTTTCTTGACTATAAAAGTGGAGCTAAACTTTTGTTGAATGAACACATAGAAACAGATGTCTTAAACTCTAAAGGAACAGCTTATGGTATAGAGTTTATGGTGAAAAAAAATATTGGAAAATTAAATGGTTGGTTTAGTTATACATATTCAAGAACATTGCTTCAAACAGATGATGCAACAATAAGTCATCCTGTAAATAAAGGAACTGCTTACCCTGCCAATTTTGACAAACCACACAGTATTAATATTATTGGTAATTATAAATTTTCTCATAGATTCAATATTTCTTTAACAACAGTGTATAGCACTGGTCGTCCTATAACATTGCCTATTGCCATTTATAATTATGGTGGTGGAGATAGAGTTTATTATTCCGACAGAAATCAATTCAGAATTCCTGATTATTTCAGAGCAGATTTTTCAATGAATATAGAAGGCAGTCATAAAATAAAAAAATTAGCCCATAGTTCTTGGTCATTAGGAGTGTATAATATTACTGCCAGAAAAAATCCTTATTCTGTTTATTTCACTACCGAAAATAGAGTTATCAAAGGTTATCAGTTATCTATTTTTGGTTCAGCCATTCCATTCATTACATACAACTTTAAGTTTTAATAATTATTAATAAATGAAAACAAAAAAATTATTTTACTTCATTATTTTTTCTGCCTTAGCAATAAGTTGCAGAAGAAATTATACACCACCAGAAGTTACAACAGACTATCATATTTTAGTAATAGAAGGATTTATTAATACAGGTGCAGATTCCAGTTTTTTTAAATTATCTCGTACACAAAAATTAGGCAATGCTACCTCTATTAAAACAGAATTGGGTGCTCAATTAAGTATTCTCTCTTCTACAGGTTCTGTATTATCTACATCTGTAAGCAAAGGCAATGGAGAATATGCTATTTACAGTGCTACACTTACTGCAACAGAATCTTATCGTCTTAAAATTATAACATCAGATGCTAAAGTATATCAGTCAGATTTAGTTGAAGTAAAACAAACACCTGCTATTGATAGTGTAACTTGGAAAATAGATAATGAAAAAAATGGCATCCAATTTTTTGTCAATACACACGATGCAACGAAAAAAAGTCTTTACTACAAATGGGATTGTGAAGAAGTGTGGGAATACAGAGCTTATTTTGAATCTCAATATAAATATTTAGGAGATTCAACTATAGAATTTAGAACACCAGACGAACAAGTATATCGTTGTTGGTCTTCAGAAAAAAGTGCAGAAATATTTATCAACTCTACAGAAAGATTAGGAGAAGATATTGTTAGTAATGAAAAAATATTATTCGTCAAAAAAGGAGGCAATCGTTTTAACCAACGATATAGTTTATTGGTTAAACAATATGCCCTTACAAAAGAATCTTATGAATATTGGCAACAATTAAAACAAATGACAGAATTAGGAGGCTCTGTATTTGATGTACAGCCTACACAATTAATAGGCAATATTCAGTGCATTTCTAATCCTGATGAACCTATTATTGGTTACATTAGTGCTGCTACTGCTTCAGAAAAAAGAATTTTTATCAATAGAGATGAAGTGCCTTCATTTGTCATGTCCTACCCCATAGATTGTGATATGAAAACAGTAGCTCCAAATATAGATAGTATGAGCTTGTATTATAACATCAGAAAATATTTACCAATAGCTCCTGATGTATTAGGTGCATACCTTGCATCAACTTTAGAGTGTGCAGATTGTAGATTTTATGGAGGGACAACAACAAAACCTTCTTTTTGGTAATAAATAATATTTAAGAGTTTATGAATACGCATAAAATAAAATTGTTGATAATAATTTGTATAGCATTTAGCTTAAAAACTTTTTCGCAAAGTAGCGAAGGAGAGCAAATAGCTACTAAATTTCAACAATATGTAGTAGGAAATTTTCAAGAAAAAATGTTTGTACATATTGATAGAAGCTTTTACTTATCTGGCGAAACAATGTGGTTTAAAATATATAATACAGATGCTTCAACAAACCAACTTTCCTCTATCAGTAAAATAGCTTATGTAGAACTTCTTAATACTGACAATAAAGCTGTATTACAAGCCACAATTCAATTACAAGAAGGTACAGGAAATGGTCAATTTTCTTTGCCAATAACATTACCCACAGGCAACTATACTTTTAGAGCATATACCAACTGGATGAAAAATTATAGTGAAGAAATAGCTTTTCATAAAATAATTGGTATTGTAAATGTTTTTGAAAAAAATAATGATAGCATCAATCATACCAATAAATATGATATGCAATTTTTTCCAGAAGGAGGCAATCTTGTAAAAAATATTCAAAGTAAAATAGCTTTTAAAGCTGTGAACAATGTAGGCGAAGGCATTTCTTTTCAAGGAAAAATTGTTAATCAAAATAACAATGTTATTGTTTCTTTTGAACCACAAAAATTTGGTATAGGCTCTTTCTTATTTACACCAGAAGCAGATAATACTTACAAAGCAATTATCATTACAGCATCTAATGACACACTTAGTTACAATATACCTGCTATTTATGACAAAGGTTATGTAATGCTTACAGAAACAACAGAAGATTTTGTTACCATATCGGTACAAGCTAATAATAACAATAGCGAAAAACTTTATTTAGTAGCTTATAACAACAATACCATTCAAATCAATCAATCACAAAACTTACAAAATGGTAAAACTGTTTTTAATATTCATAAAGCATCTTTAAAAGATGGAATAAATTATTTTACCTTATTTAATAGCAATAACAAACCTGTTTGTGAAAGATTATGGTATAAAAGACCTGTGGCAAAAGAGTTTGTAAAAGCTACCATTAATCAACCTCATTTTGCTAACAGAGAAAAAGTAAATATTGAAGTGCTTAGTTATAATTATCAAAAGCAACCAATAGCTTCAAATATGTCAATAGCAGTTTTTAAAACTGATGAATTACAACCAGCAGAAAGTATAGATATTCAACAATATTTTTGGCTTACATCTAACCTAAAAGGAAATATTGAAAATGCAGGTTATTATTTAAACACCATATCTAAACAAACAGATGAAGCATTAGATAATTTATTGCTTACGCAAGGATGGAGAAGATTTGATTGGAACAATATTTTACAAAATACATCACCAGTAAAAAAATATTTACCCGAATATGAAGGTCAGCTTATAACAGGAAAAGTAATTAATAAAAATACATTAACACCTGTTAGCAGTATTGGCGTTTTTCTAAGTACATCAGGCAAAGATTTTGGTTTTACTGCTGCCCTATCAAATAATGAAGGAGATTTTGTAGCTATTATGCCTAAGGTTATCAACAAATCAATATTGGTAGCACAAACCAATAACAGAACTGATAGTAATTATAGAATAGATATTAATAGTCCATATTGGAACAAAGAATCATCTTTTAACTTACCTTATTTTACGCTACATAAAAAAGTAGAAAGTGAACTAAATAATTATAGTATTAATTTACAAGCAGAAAATATTTATGCAAAAAAACCTTCTGTAACACAAGTCTTAGATTATACACCATTTTATGTTAAAGCAGATGAAAGTTATTTGTTAGATAACTATACAAGATTTACTACAATGGAAGAAGTAATGAGAGAATATATACCTGGTGTATCTGTTAGAAAAAAATCAGGGAAATTTACCTTTTATAATATAGATGCTCCAAGATTTCAACACTTTGTTACCGAGCCTTTAATATTATTTGATGGAATACCAGTTTTTGATGCAGATAAAATAATTGAATCCAATCCTTTAAAAGTGCAAAAGATAGATGTAGTAACCAGAAAATTTTATTATAGCTCTTTTGCTTTTGATGGCATCGTTAGTTATACAAGCTATACTGGCAAAATGGGTACTACTGTTTTAGATAAAGAATCTTTATTAATAGATTATGATGCTATACAACAACAAAGAGAATTTTATGTGCCTAAATATGATTTGCAAGAAAACAAAGAAAGCAGATTGCCCGATTATAGAATGTTATTACACTGGTCGCCAAATGTAATAACAACAACAAATGGAGCTACTAATATTACATTTTATACATCAGATATTGAAGGCAATTTTACTGCAATTATTCAAGGATTAACACAATCGGGAGAGCCAATAAAAAGTAGCATCAATTTTACAGTAGCAAAATAATTATTTACTTGTATAAAATGAAGTAACATGTTAATTTATTGTACATTATCTTCTCTCTAATAGAAGAAAAATATTTTTACTCTAAGGCTACTCTGCATGATAAATAATACATTATTTTTATTTCTTTAAATTAAAGCAGTAATGAAAAATCTTTTAATCATTCGTCATGCAAAAAGCAATATGAGTTTTTTGGGAAGAGATATTGAAAGACCACTCACAACTCAAGGCAATGCAGATGCTATAATGATGGCAAAGAAAATTGTTGATACTAATTTAATGATTGATGCTTTTGTTTCAAGCACAGCAATTAGGGCATTTACTACTGCTACTCATTTTGCACAAACTTATCAAACAAGCGAAAAAAATATTATTCAAATTCCCAATTTATACCATGCTTCTGTTAATACTTTTTTTCAAGTTATAACTACTTTACACAATGCTTATACTACAGTAGCTTTATTTTCTCACAACCCTGGTATTACTGATTTTGTTAATCAACTAACATCTGTACAAATTGATGATATGCCACCTTGTGGTGTATTTGCTATAAAAATACATACCACAACATGGAACGATTTTTTAACTGCCAAAAAAGAATATTTATTTTTTGATTATCCAAAAATAAAGTAGCTACACTTGTTTCTTTTTATTAACTAAATACACTCCTACAAAAATTAATATAGCCGATAGAATTTTAATGAAAGTAAGTTTTTCATTAAACAAAATCATAGAAGTAATAGTAGCAAAAACTGGTTGTGTATAAATGTATGTTCCTGTAATAGTTGCTCCTAATTTATCTACACCATATACCATAAATAAATAAGCCAAAAATGTAGAACCAATAACAACAAAAATTAATGATAGCCAATGATACCACAAAAACATTTCCCATTGTATGGTTAGTGCATCATTAAATCCTAAAGGAACAATCATGAATGCACCAAATAAAAACACCCAACGTATTACATGTTCAGGTTTATAATTTGCCATTAAAGGCTGCACAAGCACTAAATAAAAAGCATAAGAAATAGCATTAATAATAATAAAAATATCGCCAAGCATATTACTATCTTTATCTGTTGTTGTTTTTATAAGAATTAAAATAGTAGCACCGCTAATACCAAGTATTAACCCTGTAGTTTTATTGAGTGTAATTTTTTCTTTTAACAACCAAGCTGCTATGGCAGTAATAGCAATAGGTGTTCCAAGAGATAATAATGCTGCATGAATAGCACTTGTCATAGATGTGCCTTGTATAAATAAAATTTGATTAATAGCAATTCCTGTTGCTGCACATAATATAAAAAGTGGAATATCTTTTTTACGAATAGTAGCTTTTGATGGTTTAAATAAAAGCATCAACCAAAATAATGAAAGTGCAATAGATACACGCAATACATTCAAAGCTAAAGGAGGCATTACAGATGGTGTAAGGTATTTTACAGCAACTACAGAAATACCAAAAAAGAAATTTCCTGTAAGTACGGCAATGTGTGCTTTTAATCTATCATTACTCATGATTGGTGCAAAGTAATTACAAACTTTTTAATAATACAGCAATCTTTGTTGCTAATGAATTGGTTTGTAATGTAGGTAAATCATACTCATTATTTTCTGCTGTTGAAATTATTTGTTGCAAAGAAAAATATTGTTGTTCTACCGAATAACACCATTGCTGTTGCATTAATTTTTTGGCTAAATATTCTTGTTCTGTTTGCCCTGGTGTTGGTATTAAAATAGATTTTTTTTGCAGGCTTAAAACTTCCATTACAGTAGTATAACCACTTCTGCAAATAATATAATTGCTTTGTTGCATAGCAATATTTAGCTCTTTATTTGCCAAATGATTTTTGATGGTTATATGTTTTGGTGTTGAAAAAATTTCTTGACTATCGGGCTTTCCTCTTACCAATAAAATGGTTGCTTTTACTGTATCAATAGCAGCTAAAATTTTTTCTTCTAAAATAGTTCTTTGAGGTTCTGGACCTGACAGCACTATACAATAATCATATTTTATTTCACTAACTTCTTGTGTAGAAAATCTGGACAACAAACCTATATAATGAACAGGTGTAGTAGGCATTTTTTGAGGATGTGATAAAACACCTGCAAGATTATTTTCTCCTTCAAAATCAGGCACCCAACATGCAGAAAATTGATTAATGAATCGGTAATTAATTTTTTGAACCAATTTTTCTAACCAATAAAATGGCATTTTTATTGTTAGTTGATGTGTAATAAAAACACAAGGCTTTGTTGAATGATATAAACCATATCTATTATCACTAATAACAAGGTCTATATGGTATTGCTCAACAACTTTTTTCAACCATTGATGTTCATAACGTATAGCAGAAAGAATTGTAGGAATTTGTGTGATAATTTTTAGTGGTAAAAAAAATTTGCTTTTTGAATAACTAATTTGATACCCTTTTAATTCTATAAAAGTGATAGAAGGAAATTCTTGCTGAAGTAATATTTTTTGTTTGCCTGTGGCAGCAATGATAACAGTATAACCATTGTTAAGCAATGTTTGTATAATAGGAATACACCTTGTAGCATGTCCTAAACCCCAATCTAATGGGGCTACTAAAATGGTTTGTATGTTAAATTTTTTGTTCAATGCCGCAATAAAAGTAATTTTTTAATTGATAAGTATTAATTTACGCTCTATTATGAAAACAAGTTTTGCAAAAATTATATTTTTTATGCTTTTGATAAGTGTAGTAACATCTTCTTGTAGTATTTTTGGTAAAGGCAGAAAAGATAAATCTTGTATGTGCCCTACATACAAAAGATAACTTTAAAGAATTTTAAACTAAATGTATGAGCAAAGAAGATAATAATTGGTTACTATTTTCTACCAGAGTAATACAATATGAAATAGCTCAAAGGCAAGAACATATTCTGAATAATATTTTAAATAAGGCAGAGGCAGAACACCTTTTTTGCCTTTCTTGCGAAGTGATAGATGTTAATCGTTGTAAAATATTGTATTCACAACACCATGTAAAAGAAACTATTTATCAGTATTACAACAAGCCTTTTGTATTTATTTTTTGTAAAAACTAACAAAGAATTTTCTATTTCATCATGCTACATTTTGTAGCATTTCTTTTTTTACACAAATCAATATTATCTTTATACTGAAATTATTTTTCTTTTATGAAAAAATTATACGCTTTATTATTACCTATTTTTTTATTTACTGTTCATGCTCAGGCTCAAATTAATTATGCTTTTACTGCTACAGCAGAAGCATATACAGCATTGAGTAGTGGCACAAACCCTACACTTTTACCTACCACTTCTGGAGGTGCAACAGATGAAGGTTATGCCAATAATATTCCTATTGGTTTTACATTTAATTTTAATGGTACTAATTATACTTCTTTTGGTATTTGTACAAATGGCTTTATATATTTAGGCAGCACAGGACTTATTAATACCAATATTACTTACAACAATAATCTTGAAACAGGTTTGCCAACTATTCGTCCTATCATTGCTCCACTTTGGGATGATATAGATGTACAATCTTCTTCTAATATACAATACCTTATTACAGGTGTTGCACCAAATAGGGTTTTAACTATTGAATGGAAAAATGCACTATGGGACCCATTTGCAGTTGCTGCTGCTATTTCTTTTCAAGTAAAATTATATGAAACTACTAATGTAATAGAGTTTATATACCAACAAGAAGCAGGAGCTATTGAAGATAATTTTGGTGGTGTAGGAGCAAGTATTGGTATTACAAATGCTAATACAGGAACAGGAAATTTTTTATCTTTAAATAATAGTAGTAACACACCTACTGCAAGTACTACATTTAGCACAAATGATATTGCTACAAAACCAGCTACGGGGCAAGTGTATAGATTTACACCTCAAACACCTTGTACAGGAACACCAACAGCAGGCACAGCAAGTGCATCTGTACATGAAAGTTGTTCTAATATTGTATTTAATTTAATGCTGAATGGTTATTCATCTGAGGCTGGTGTAACCCTTACATGGCAAGCATCTGCTACTGGACAAAATAATTGGTCTGATATAGGTGCTTCTACTGATTTTACAACAATAGCACAAATAGCAGCCAATGATTATCGTTGTGTAGTTACTTGTACCAATTCTTCTTTATCAAGTATTTCAAATGTAATAACAGTAAATTTATTATCGGGTAGTAATTGTGTTTTAAATAATGATGATTGCAGTAATGCCGAAACCATTATTCAAACTTTATACAATACTAATTGTACAGGAGCTGAATTTAATACAAGTCTTGCTACTCAATCTACCAATCCTTCTTCATTTTTTGGTAGTAGCCATGATGATGATGTGTGGTATAAATTTATTGCTACATCAAATAAAGTAGTTATCAGGCTTACAAATATTTCAGCTATTAGTGGTGTTTTAAGTAATATGGCTTTTGCATTGTATAAAGGTTCAAGTTGTGGAAGCCTTACAGATTTAGGAGGTGCTACTATAACTATTGCTAATGGAGAAGGAGAAATATTGATAGATACACTAACTAATGGCGATACTTATTATATAAGAATGGCTACATCTGGAACTACTTGTAGAGCAAAAGGAAATATTTGTGTTACTGAAGCTCAAATTGTAGTGCCAGTAACTATTCAATATTTTTCAGGAGAAAAAATAGGCAATGCAAATGTGTTGTATTGGAAAACAACCAATGAAATAAACAACACTGGTTTTGATATACAAAGAAGTGCAAATGGTATTTATTTTTCATCTATTGCTTCTATACTGTCTAAAGCAAATGGTAGTGCAAACACTATGTACAACTATCAATTTACAGATAATCAAATATTGAATGGCAATAATTATTATCGTTTAAAGCAAATAGACAAAGATGGTAGTGTTCATTATTCATCTATAGTATTGATTAAAGCTATTAAAACCAACACACCTTACATAGTAAATATATTTCCTAATCCTGTAAAAAATATTTTGCAAGTAAATATGTATTTACCAACATCTGATAATATTCATTTTACTGTAAATGATATTGTAGGAAGAGTAGTTTTAGTAAATACTATTTATTTATCGGAAGGAAATGTTTTTGCAAAATTGAATATGACAACTTTGGGTAATGGTATTTATACTGTAAAAATGTATGGTAGCAATGGAACATTAATTGGTACACAAAAAATGGTGAAAGAATAAATGGCTACATGAATAAAAAACAAAAATACCAATACGTTATAGATTATTTTCAAGAGCAAATACCTATTGCAGAAACAGAATTAATATATGATAATCCTTATCAGCTTTTAGTAGCAGTTATTTTATCTGCACAGTGTACAGATAAAAGAGTAAACCTTACTACACCAGCTATTTTTAAAAAATATGCTACAATAGAAAAATTAGCTAAAGCAACATTTGATGATTTATTTCCTTTAATCAAAAGTATTTCATACCCTAACAATAAAACCAAACACTTAATAGGTATGGCTTCTATGGTAGTGAAAAATTTTGATGGAAAAATTCCTATGACTGTTCAAGAGTTAATACAATTACCAGGTGTTGGCAGAAAAACAGCTAATGTAATAACAAGTGTGATAGATGAACAACCCAATATGGCTGTAGATACTCATGTTTTCAGGGTAAGTAAACGTATAGGATTGGTTTCGGAAAAAGCTACTACAACTTTAGCTGTAGAAAAAGAATTGATAAAAAATATTCCTGAAGAATTGATACACAAAGCACATCATTGGCTAATACTACATGGTCGTTATACTTGTGTGGCACGCAATCCTAAATGTTCTATTTGTGGCTTAACAGAAGTTTGTAATTATTACAAAAATGTAGTGCTAAAAAACTAAATTAAAAATCAAGTCCTAAAGCAAAATAAAAAATTGGTTTACCTTTAAAAATTCCTTTCATTTCCCAAGCTACATCTGCTTTAAGAAAATAACCTAACAAAGTGCTTCTTACACCAAAACCATAACCACCTACAAAAGGACCAATACCACCAGCTTTAATTCTTACAGAAACAGGGTCATCTGGATTAGTTCCAGGATAAACAGTTGTAGGTCTTTGAATACCATTAAACTTACCATTCCATGCAGTACCTAAATCTACAAATTGTACCAGTTGAAAATTTCTAATAAAAGCATTATTGATTGGCTTATTTAACAATGTAGCAAAAACAGGCAATCTTAATTCACTATTAATCACTACTACATTATTTCCATTAGCTACATTTTGATTAAAGCCACGCATATTTACAGCAAGACTTTGAAAAGCATAAGTTTGGTCTAATGCTGGGCTATTGCTATTATTGAATTTTGGTTTTATCCAACCATCTACACCTCCTAAATAATAAATTATTTTTTGGTCGCCCCAACTAAAATCTCCTGCTGCACGAACTGCCCAAATAAAGTTTCTATAAATTTCTATATAATTTCTTGCATCAAAACCAAAATTAAAATTGAATTTTTGAGATACTCCTTTACTCATGGGTAAATTAAAATCCATATAAGTTTTCCAACGCAACCCTTTCCAAATATTTTGAGCAGGATTTAATGTATTATCATACACATACTCTAAACGAGATAAAGCATAATTAGTAATACTATCTCTTGCTTGCAATACTGCTTGGTCTTCTGCTTTTACAAGTACTCTATCTGTACGATAGCCTATAGTAGCTCTTAAACTTCTTGTTTCATCAAAAGGATAAGAAACATTTGCCTGATATAAATTAGTATTTAATTTGCCTGAATAAATTCTTGAAGAAATATTTGTCATTATACCAACAGACATGGTGCTTCTATAATAAGTTACTCCCCAATCTAATTTTTTACGAAAATTTTGAAAAGAAATAAAAGCATCTTTATCGCTTAATGACTGACCAAAACGTAAGCCACCTATAAATTTAATATCTTCCATCAAATCGCTTACACCTACTCTAAAACTCCAATTCATATCGCTTCCATTGTTTAATTGAATTGGACCAGAGCCACCACTATAAAGTTGATAACGATTGATAAGAATATTATTAGTAATACCACCTAAAACATAATCAGTACTAAACTTTAATTTATAATTAAACATTTTTGATTTTATAATAGGCGATTCTTTTTCTGTTGTGTTGGTTACAATTTCAGTATAAACAGAGTCTGTATTATTATTTTCATCATCAAATTCTGTTTGAAATATTTTTTTCTTTTCTGTTTTTATAGTATCTGCTACTGCAACAGGTTTTTCTGTTTCTTTGGCTTTAGTATCTTTTTTTGCTTTGGTAGGTTTTCCTTTTTCTTGTTTAGCTATACCTCGTAATTGCCTCATATAATTACTTAAAGCAGGGTTTACATTTCTGCTATTAAGGGCTTTTTCATCTACTTGTAATTTGAATAAATATTTATAATCGCCTTCTCTTCTTACTTCACTTACTGTGCCATTATTACCTGCAATACGAGTTTCTAAAATAGAACTTTGATAATTAGTAATAGGAAAAGTATAAGTAGAATCTTTATATACTTGAAAATAATCTACATTATCTGGTTTTTCTTTTCTCCAAGCTGCTAAAGTGCTGTCTAATTCGCCTTTAGATGGGTTTCTTAAAATTTCATCACCTATATAATATAAAGTATCTAAGCCATCTCTTTGTGTAGAGAAAAATCCTGCATATCTATTGCCTATACCTGTTTCATCTGCTATAAATGTAAAATGATTTACATTGTATTGCATAGGGTAAGAAGCATTGCCATACTTTAAATTGCTTAATTGAGTTATTTGTTTTTGAGCACTTGTATTTAATATATCTACTAAAAAAACATTAAATCTGTTTCTACTTGGCAATACTGTATCACTGCTTGGAGCATCTGCACTTGGACGATTAGAAGCAAAAATGATTCCTGAACGATTAGGAAATGAAACATAAGTTGGGTTTAAGTCATCATAAATATCATTGGTTACTTGCTCTAATTTATTTTCCTGTATTTTATAAATGAAAATATCTGAATGTCCATTTTTTACAGCACTTAAAATAACTGTATTAGCATCTAACATAAAAGAGGCATCTAATATTTGGTCTAACCCTTCTATTTGTTGTTTAAATCTTTTGTATTTAGCTACATAATCCCAAACAAACATTTTAATTTTTGCATCTTCTGCATAAATTACTAAAAGCCTTGTTCCTTTTCCATCCCATGTCATTACAGGATAGTTAGGGCTTTGGTCGCCTTCTTTTACTTTAACACCTCTTTTTAAAAGTGTTCTTACGTCATAATAATTATCATTCAGTATTACACTATAAATTCCTTTTTTATACCTCACTACCGAATAAGCATTATTTTTTGGATTAGGATTTATTTGAAAATTGTAATAATTGTATTTGCTTACATCTTCAGAAATGGTACGTTTTCCTTTAGGATTATTTTTTCTTTTTCTAATATCTTCATAATACTGGTCTTGTTTATAAGTCATAAAATCTGTAAGAACTTCTTTAAATTTTTTCTTACAAATTTTTTGAGACGCTGTATTTAAGTTTTTGTAAATACGAGCTAAGTATAAAAAATAAGTAACACTTTCTTTTTTATATTTTTCTGCTATATAATTCCAAAAAGACTGACCAGCCAATGTAGGTTTTAAATAAGCAAAATGATAAAAGTTTTTATACTTTCCTGCAAGTAATTCACTTTTTAGTTCATCATCTTTTTGGGTATTCCAATTTTCTGCTGCATAAGCTATATAACCATCAGTAAGCCATTGAGGTAAATCTAATAATGCTTGATTGCTGGCAAATTCTCCAATATCATCGCCAAATAATAAATTATCTGTTAGTACTTTGGCTATGCCTTGCCTTATTTGATTTCTGAGGTTGTTATGATTGCCATCAAAAAATACAACTATTTTATTGTTTACTAATTTGGTTAATCCACCAGCTTGTTGCCAATCTATTCCTAAACCTATATTACTTTGTTTATAATCTTCAAAATTTGTATAAACAACAATATTGGCACGGCGGTGCAAAGAGTATTCAATAAAAGTTTCTAACTCTGGTAATTCTTCTTCTGCTACTTTGGCTACAAATTTTCCTAACTCTGTACCACCTTGTGCTACATAAGTATCAAAGTTATTTGACTGATAAAATTTCCATTTTAATTTTTTATGTTGAATACGATTCTTACCAAATTCTACAGTATTTACCTGTGCATTCAGTTTAATGGATGTAAGAATAAAAAGAGAAAAAGGAATAAATAATAACTGTCTAAAAATATTTCTTTGCATATCAAATGCTTGATTTATTCTTTTTAAAAGTATAACAAATGTATTGCAATACTAAGCATTACAATTTACACTTGCTAAAATTAAGTATTTAGAGTTTATTTTGCCATAAAAAAGATATGATAAATGTTAAGGTTTTTACATTTAACCCTGTTCAGGAAAATACTTATATCATTTATAATGAAAATAGAAATGCCATTATTATAGACCCTGGCTGCTATTTTAAAAATGAACAAGCCGTTTTAAGAGCTTTTATACAAGAAAATAAACTAAAACCTATACAGTTACTTAACACACATTGCCATTTAGACCATGTATTTGGCAATTATTGGGTACATGAAACATATCAATTAGCATTATATATACATGCAAACGAAAAGCCTGTTTTAGAATATGCCCCAATTAGTGGCTTACAATGGGGTTTATCTTTTAAAAATTATGATGCTTCATTACATTATTTAAAAGAAGGCGATACCATCTATTTAGATAATGATGAATTAGAAGTATTGTTTACACCAGGTCATAGCCCAGGTAGTATTTCTTTTTATTGCAAAAAACAACATTTTGCTATTGTAGGCGATGTATTGTTTTTTGAAAGTATTGGTAGAACAGATTTGCCAGGTGGCAATCATGAAACTTTGCTACAAAGCATTAGAGAAAAATTATTTGTATTGCCAGAAGAAACCATTATTTATAATGGTCATGGAGCATCTACAACTATTGGGCACGAAATAAAATACAATCCATTCCTTTTATAAAAACAACTATTCCGATAACTATTTTTTGCCTAAATATTTATGCCATTTTATTTATAATTACCTTTGTGGCTATTACATCATACAATGTCAAATTTTTCATCTGTTACAGATGTGTACACAATAGCGTAATGTAATACAGGTATTTTAGTTGTAGAAATTAATTATTGTATAAAAATGTTGAAAAACGGCATACCTATTTCAATTTCATTATCACCTACTCTGCAAAGAGAACATGTAACATCAAAAAAAAAGTATAACAAACAACGAACATTAAGATTATCGTTGCTTGCTGTGCTCATTGCTATTTGCATAAGTTTTATTGCAAAATTTCTTATTCACCTGATTGATTTAATAACCAATATTTCTTTTTATGGAAATATTTCTTTAGAAGCATCAAGCCCTTCACACAATTCTCTTGGATTATGGGTAATTATTGTACCAGCAATTGGTGGATTAATTGTTGGTTTAATGGCATTATATGGTTCTAAAGCAATAAGAGGTCATGGTATTCCAGAGGCAATGGAGCAAATTCTTACTAATCAAAGTAAAATAAAACCTTCTATTACTTATTTAAAACCTTTATCATCTGCCATTACAATAGGTACAGGAGGTCCATTTGGTGCTGAAGGTCCTATTATTGCTACAGGAGGTGCTTTAGGCTCTACATTTGGTCAGCTAATTAATATTACACCCAATGAGAGAAAAATATTACTTGCAGCAGGTGCCACAGCTGGTATGTCTGCTATTTTTTCAAGTCCTGTGGCAGCTATTTTATTAGCCATTGAATTATTGCTTTTTGAATTTTCTGCACGTTCATTTATTCCTGTTGCTTTGGCTTGTATTACAGGTGCAGCAGGTCATCATTTATTATTTGGTGCAGAAGTTGTATTTCCTCTTTCTTCTGCCATTTCAGCCCCTTCAAATTATGCCTTATTTTTTTATAGTATTATGGGCATAGCTATTGGTTTATTATCTGTGGTAGTTACAAAATTGGTTTATTGGTTAGAAGATGTTTTTGAAAAATTACCTATTCATTGGGCTTGGTGGCCTGCTATTGGTGGTATTGCTGTAGGTATAGTAGGATATTTTTCTCCTCGTACTCTTGGGGTTGGTTACAATAATATTATTGATTTACTTTCTGGTTCTATGTCTATTCAAATTGTAGCATCATTGTGTATTTTAAAATTTGTTTCTTGGGCTATTTCATTAAGTAGTGGCACTTCAGGAGGTACACTTGCTCCATTACTTACCATAGGTGGTGCTATAGGTGTTTTAATAGGTAGTATTGGTATGTATTGGTTTCCAAATGCAGGAATCAATTTACCCCTTGCAGCACTTGTAGGTATGTCAGCATTGTTTGCAGGTGCTTCAAGAGCTTTTCTTACCTCTATTGTTTTTGCTTTAGAAACTACAGGACAGTCTAATGCTTTATTGCCATTATTAGCTACTTGTACAACATCATATTTCACCTCTTTCTTCTTAATGGAAAATACTATTATGACAGAAAAAATTGCTCGTAGAGGTATTGCTACTCCTGAATCTTATGAACCAGATATTCTTGAAAAAACAACAGTTGAACAAATTGAAACTGATAGCGGAATGGTTATAAACGATGAAATGGAAATAGGTGAAGTAAGAAGTTGGTTGCTCAATGAAACAGATTTACACGCAAATTATTTTATAGTTGCCGATAATGAGGGTATTTATAAAGGTATTTTAAGTTCATCTAACCTTAATAATGCTCATCACAAAGCTACCAATATGGTAACATCAATCGTAAAACGAAATAATGTTTACATTCAACCATCAGAATCATTAAAAAAGGCTGTAGAAATTATGGCAAAAGAAAATATTGATATTTTGCCTGTGGTATTAGGCAAAAAAATAGTTGGTATATTAACGTATCAACACATCATATCAATTTATAAAACAGGTATTGATGAGCAAGAGAAAAAACAAACCCATATTTCGCTACATAGACAACGATTGAAATTATTAGTTCATGGTCAAAAATTAGTATCATTTTTAAAAATAAAAAAATAACTATGACTTTAGAAAATGCACAACAACAAGTAAATACATGGATAACAACTGTTGGAGTAAGGTATTTTAATGAATTAACTAATTTAGGTATTCTTATGGAAGAAGTAGGAGAACTATCCAGAATAATGGTAAGAACCTATGGAGAACAATCTTTTAAAGAAAGCGATAAAGGCAAAGAATTGGCAGATGAAATGGCAGATATTTTATGGGTACTTATATGTTTAGCCAATCAAACAGGGGTAAATCTTACAGATGCTTTTCAAAAAAATATGGAGAAAAAAAATAAAAGAGATTTTAACCGCCATTTACACAATAAAAAAATACAGTAAGCGTTACATATATTAGTATTGAAAAGATTAATGTATGGAAATAAGTACTATTTTATTATCTCATGGCTTTTTAATTTATGGTTCTGCCATAGCACTTATCATAATAAGTGCAATAATGCTTAAAGTATTCTATTCCTCTTCTATAAAAATGAAATTAAAAGAATACCAAAGCGAAATAGCCAAAAGCCACTCTAAAATATTGAAATTAGAGGCTTCTAATGAAAAACTACAACAACGTATAGCTGAATTAGAAAATATGACACATAGAGTTAGAATAGCTTAAACTTTATCTTTCATACCAAAATGTTCATTTCTACAAAAGATTTTCTCTAATTTTTCCTCAACTTATTATTAGTTTAATATACCTGCATACTATATCTGCTTTTTCATTAGGTTTGCCGCCATTATGAGTACTCAACAAGACAATAAATTTCAACAAATAATTTCTCATGCCAAAGAGTATGGCTTTGTGTTTCCATCAAGTGAAATATATGATGGTTTAAGTGCTGTGTATGATTACGGACCTTATGGCTGCGAACTGAAAAAAAATATCAGAGATTATTGGTGGAAAAGCATGACCCAACTGCATGACAATATAGTAGGTATTGACGCTGCTATTTTTATGCACCCTACAACTTGGAAAGCAAGTGGACATATAGATAACTTTAGCGACCCAATGATTGATAATAAAGACAGTAAAAAGCGTTACAGAGTTGACCATTTAATAGAAGCCAAAGCTGAAGAACTTGCACAAGAAGGAAAAAAAGAAGAAGAACAAGCATTGCTACAAAAAATGGACGAACTATTAGCTGCTGAAGATTTTGTAGCATTGAAAAAAATGATTGATGATTATAATATAAAATGTAGCATTAGTGATACTGCCAATTGGACAGATATTCGTCAATTTAATTTAATGTTTAAAACAGAATTTGGTGCAGTAGCAACAGATAATCCTGATGATAACATTGTATATCTAAGACCAGAAACGGCACAAGGTATTTTTGTCAATTTTTTGAATGTACAAAAAACTGCCAGAATGAAAATACCTTTTGGTATTGCACAAACAGGTAAAGCCTTTAGAAATGAAATTGTAGCCAGACAATTTATTTTTAGAATGAGAGAGTTTGAACAAATGGAAATGCAATTTTTTGTTCGCCCTGGCACTGAAGGAGAATGGTATCAATTTTGGAAAGAAGAAAGATTAAAATGGCATATCAGTTTAGGTTTACCAAAAGAAAAATATCGCTATCACGACCATATAAAATTAGCTCACTATGCTAAAGAAGCATGTGATATAGAATTTGAATTTCCTATTGGTTTTAAAGAAGTAGAAGGCATACACAGTAGAAGCGATTTTGATTTAACCCAACACCAACAATATAGTAGAAAAAAGCAACAATATTTTGACAATGATATAAACCCTGCAACAGGAAAACCTTATGGCAACTATGTTCCCTACGTTATAGAAACTTCTATAGGATTGGATAGAATGTTTTTATTAATTCTTGCTAATGCTTATGAAGAAGAAGTAATTAATAAAGAAGATGGTAGCACAGATAGCAGAACTGTTTTACATATTCCTGCAAAAATTGCCCCTGTTAAATTAGCCATTCTTCCACTACTTAAAAAAGATGGATTACCCGAAATTGCTCAACAATTATTAGCAGAGTGTAAACCTCATTTTAAATGTTTTTATGAAGAAAAAGATGCTATAGGAAAACGTTATAGAAGACAAGATGCTATTGGTACACCTTTTTGTATAACTATTGACCATCAAACAAAAGAAGATAATACTGTAACCATTCGTTACAGAGATAGTATGAAACAAGAACGTATTGCTATAAGTAGTGTAAAACAATTAGTATTAGAAGCAATATAATTTTTAAAAAAGACAATGTGGTTAAAAATGGTTGGTAAAATCAGCTAAGAGTCAATAGCAGTAATATTTTTAGAAGAAAGCAATGAAAACCGTTTCATTGCTTTCTTTGTTTAATGAAAAAAAGTAACAAAAAATGCCTTTGTTGTGGCAGTAATTGTATCCAAAAATGGGGCAATAGAAACGGTAGTCAACGATTTAGATGTAAAGATTGTGGTTATTGTTTTACGTTAAAAAATCACTCAGTTAAACTGCGTAATCAATTTGTTTGGTTTAAGAAATGGATAATAGAATGGCAAGTATATAAGTACCTTATAAGAGATAGTGGAATGAGCCAAACAACAATACAAAAACTACTTAAAACTTATTTAAAAGCAGCACCAACTATTGCCATTAAAAGTAAAACAAATGTTCATTTACTCATTGATGCAAGTTATTTTTCCAATGGCTTATGTTTACTATTATACTATGACCACGATATAAGATATGTTCAGTTATATAGAACTACTAATAGAGAAAAGTATAAAGAAATTAAGGGGGATTTAGAGAATTTAATGAAATTGAATGTAGCTGTTTATAGTGTTACTTGTGATGGACATAAGACTATTTTAAAAGCAGTAAGAAAAATATTTCCTAATGCTGTTATACAACGTTGCTTGGTGCATATAAAAAGACAGGTAAAAAACTATCTAAGTGAGCATCCAAAGCTATTACAGGCTAAAGAGCTACTTAGTATATCTAGTCGTCCCTCAAAAAGTCGTTTTTTCAATTTTTAGGGTAATACAATTTCCATAAGCTATTCTGATGAACATAAGCAGCAGTTGCCAACAATGGATTATCTCTGTGAGCCAGAGGTTGATGACTCGTTTAAAATTAAAAGCAGCAGCACTTAATAACAAGTTTATGCTATCGCCTATTGAGCCTTTTAAAAAATTACGGATGAGCCGATAATCATATTTTAAATGACCGATAACCTGTTCAATGGCTGCCCTACGACTATGTTTTTTTCGTTGTGCTTTGGTAATATTTTATTGGATATAGGTACTTTTATGGCAACATTGTTTACTTGTTTGGGTCCACGATAACCCCTATCTACATACACTTCTTTGGGCTTCTTTTTATTGATGCGTTCATACTGCTCCAAAACTGGTTCCAACGTTTTGGAATCATGTATGTTTTCATTAAAATTTAATGCTCCTACAATTACACTACTGCTTTGTGTGATAAGAATAGATGCCTTACTGCCAAACTCAAACTTTTTATGTTCTTTGCCTTTGGTGTAGCATTTTACTTCGGGTTCATGTAAACTATAAATCTTGTTACTGTCACTTTCGTTTCCGCAGAGTGTTCTTTTTAGGCTTTTGTGCAAAGCTAAGACACTCTGTCGGAAATTAATGCTAAATGTACCAATACCTCAGAGTCCCTTACCTATACACAAAGCTATGTAAGAACACTCTGCGGAAACGAAAGCTCCTGTTAAATTCCATTTTGTTGTCTGTTTAATTGTTGCACTGTCGGTCTGTCAGAGTTGCCACTAACTCACAAATTTATGCTATATCATGCTACTATTAGAAATTTTTTTTATTGTATATCAGCCAATTAGCATTATTTAATTTATAGATTGTCGTTAGGACAATCCGTTTTTTTTAATTCTTCCTTCCCCGCATCTTCTCCTCTTTTTGTCGGCATTCTATCTTAAAAAAATACTCTGCCGATACGAAATTCTTTACATCTCAAACACTACACTTGCTTTTGGATTTTCTAATTTATAACTTTTATCTTTTCCATTGGCTTTTACCTGAAAAATATTAATTTGTTCTTGCTTATAATCGTACAAAAAATTACAAAAAATAGTTACTTTTTGTAGTGTAGCAATATTGGGAATTTCCATATATACCCAAACACTTTCTTTGTTTATTTCAAAACCTACATAATCTAACTGCTTATAATGATTGTCTATACTAATTTTTAATTTCTCCTGAATATATTTTTTTAAAAGACTATCTACCAATGCAGGATTTTTGGGGTGCATAATATCAATAGAAGTATTGCCATAGTTTTCTAAAGTAAGTTCCATATCATCTGTAAATACTCTTATAGAAATTTCTACAGACTTATCTTGTACATTATGATTCAATTCTATTTTACTAACATAAAATGGATGCAGTAATGCTACACAACCTATCAATAACCAATTAAATAAACTATTGACCATTTAGCTATATTTTTTTGCTTAAACAATATTTCTTATCTACTTTCAAAAGTAGTTTTAAAATTCAATATTTTTATTGCCTATTTTTAACAACACACAAAAATAATAATGGGAAATTTTCAGTTGTATTTTGATTTGGGTTTTAAGCATATAGTCAATATTGGAGCTTTAGACCATATTTTATTTATGGCAGCTATTGCACTTCGTTATCAATTGGTAGATTGGAAGAAATTATTGATAATAGTTACTGCATTTACCATTGGTCATGCCATTACTTTAGCATTAGCCATTTTTAATATTGTTCATTTACCCAAAAACTGGATAGAGTTTTTAATTGCAGTTACCATCATCATTACTTCTTTCAGTAATTTGTTTGTAAAAAAATTTGTGTACAAAACAAAATTTCCACCTATTTATTTCTTTGCTTTATTTTTTGGTTTAATTCATGGAATGGGCTTTGCTACTGAATTTGTAGCCATAGAAGGCACAGGTTTTAATGCTGCTTTAAATTTATTATATGCCAATATTGGTATAGAGGCAGGACAATTATTATTTGTATTTATTGTATTAATACTGTCATTTATTTGTCTAAATATTTTAAAATTCAGCCGAAGAGAATATATTTTATTTACCAGTGGTGCTATATTTGGTATTGCTTTAGAAATGGCAATAACAAGATTACCTTTTTAAATATTGTGTTATGAAAAAAATTTTTCTTTCTATTTTATTACTTGGCATATTAAATATATATGCTCAGAATATTCAAAATAATCCTACCAGCAATCATGGAAATAAGTTTGAACAATTAGGCACTATTTTACCAACGCCCAATGTTTTTAGAACTGCAAGTGGTGCACCAGGTAGTCAGTATTGGCAACAGCGTTGTGATTATAATATTGTTTGTGAATTAGATGAAAAGAATTTAAAACTTACAGGGAAAGAAACACTCACTTATTACAACAATTCTCCAGATGTATTAACCTATTTATGGATTCAGTTAGATGAAAACCAACACAGCACTATCAATAATGCCAATTATCAAGATGCAAGTACATTAAATAAAACAATGTCTGTAACAACTTTAGAAAGAATGGAAAACACAAAAAAAGATAATGGCTATGGAGTTACTATTGAAAAAATAACAGAAATAACAGGTAAGTCTTTACAATATGCTATTAATAAAACCATGATGAGAGTAGATTTGAATGCTCCATTAAAATCGGGAGAACAAATTTCTTTTATAATAGAGTGGAATTATAATTTAGCCAATAGAATGGCAATGGGAGGAAGAGGAGGTTATGAATTTTTTCCAGAAGATGGTAATTATCTATTTACCATGACACAATGGTTTCCTCGTCTTTGTGTATATAGCGATTTTCAAGGATGGCAAAATCATCAGTTTACAGGGCGTGGAGAATTTGCTTTAACTTTTGGAAATTATACAGTACAAATGACAGTACCAGCAGACCATATTGTAATGGCAACAGGAGAATGTCAAAATTATAAACAAGTATTAAATACTACTCAACAACAACGTTGGGAAAAAGCACAAACAACTAATGAACCTTTAGAAATAGTAACATTAAGTGAAGCTACTAAAGCAGAAAAAACAAAAAGTACTAAAACTAAAACATGGATTTTTAAAGCAGATAGTGTTAGAGATTTTGCATGGTGTAGTTCTCGTAAATTTATTTGGGATGCAATGCCCATAACTGTAGAAGATAAGAAAATAATGTGTATGAGTGCATATCCTAAAGAGGCTTATCATTTATACAGAAAATTTTCTACCAAAGCAGTAGCACATACCATTAAAACGTATTCAAAATTTACCATTCCTTATCCTTATCCTGTAGCACAAAGTATAGAAGCAAGTAATGGTATGGAATATCCTATGATATGTTTTAACTATGGAAGAACAGAAAAAGATGGTACTTATAGCGAAGCAATAAAAAATGGAATGATTGGCGTAATAGTACATGAAGTAGGGCATAACTTTTTTCCTATGATTGTTAATAGTGATGAACGTCAATGGAGCTGGATGGATGAAGGCTTAAACACTTTTGTAGAATACCTTACAGAAGAATTGTGGGATAATAAATTTCCTTCAAGAAGAGGACCAGCCTTTAGCATTACAGATTATATGCGTTTGCCAAAAGAACAGTTAGAACCTATTATGACCAATAGTGAAAACATTATTCAATTTGGACCCAATGCTTATAGCAAACCAGCAACAGGATTAAATATTTTAAGAGAAACTATTATGGGTCGTGAATTGTTTGATTTTGCTTTTAAAGAATATGCAAAACGCTGGGCTTTTAAACATCCAACACCTGCCGATTTTTTTAGAACAATGGAAGATGCCAGTGGCGAAGATTTAGATTGGTTTTGGCGTGGATGGTTTTATGGCATTGAACCTTGCGATATTGCTATAGATAGTGTAAAAGTTGCTACATTAAATACAGAAGCTACAGCTTCATTTGGAGGAGGAGGAAGAAGAAATAATACCGCAAGAACATTAGATAAACCACAAGTTCCTTTGTTTGACGATATTTCTAAAGTAAGAAATAGAGAAGATAAAAATATTGTGTTTGCAACAGATGCTGATACTACTTTAAGAGATTTTTATTGGCGATATGCAAGAGGTTTAGAACCTTATGATACTACAAAATATACACCAACAGCAAATGCTTTTAATGCAGAGCCAATAGATGCTTCAACAAAAACAAAATATGCCAATACACATATATATGAAATTACCTTTTTAAACAAAGGAGGTTTGGTAATGCCTATTATTGTAGAGTTTAGGTTGGAAGATGGAACAAAACAATTAGAAAGAATACCTGCTCAAATATGGAGAAAAAATGAGCAAAAAGTTACCAAAGTTTTTATGACACCCAAAAAAGCAACTGCCATTATTTTAGACCCAATGAGAGAAACAGCAGATATTGATGAATCTAACAATGTATGGACAGAAACCAATAGTAATACAATACCAACTAAATTTAGTTTGTTCAAATCGGGTTTAAGCAATAGAAGAAACCCAGGCGGTGCAGGAAAAAATCCTATGCAAGCAGCAAAGGAGAAAAAGAAAAAATAATTATTGTAGTGTAATATCTGTTTCATTATCCCAATTAGCACGAACAGATAATTTTTTGTCTAAGATGTAAACAATTTCGGGTTGTAGCTTTTTATTGTAATTACCAGCATCCCAAACACCATTATTGTTTTTATCAAACAAAATTTTTAATACATATTCACCCGGCTTAAATAATTTTCTGCTCAATTCTTTTTGGGTAATTTTTATTGCTTCTACCAATTCTGTTTGTTTGTATATAAGCAAAACAGGGTATTTGCTTGTATCTAAATTATTGAACCTAATTTTTACAGAGCCATAATCTGTTGTTTTTTTTGTCCAAAAATGTAACGTGTCATTTTTTTCTAAAGCATTGCCCAAGCTGTCTTTAAAAGCATTTTTGTATAAGAGTAAATTATAAGGAGTATTTTCTTTCCAAGTAGTAGTAATAGTAATTTGTGTGTTGCTGGTATCTTTTTCTATTGTATAATTATTGAAGTACTGATAATTGGTATCTGTCAATAAAATTCTTGTACTATCAAAACTATTTAGTGGTGTAACAAACTTTATAATAAGCTGATTGCTTAAAATATCTTGCTTACCTGCTTCAAGAGAGGTAGTGTATTTTATATACTTTGGTTGTTCATTTTCCTTTTTAGATTTTCCTGAAGGAGATGATGAAGTAGCGGTTTTTTCTTCTCTCTTGGCTTCTTGATAAGCATATAAAGTAATAGGGTTTGTTTTCTCTTTAATATATATTACACTATCAGCAAAAGCAAAAAGTTTGGTACTATCATCATACTTTTTTGAATAATCATTGGGCATAGCATATAAAGCAAATGTGCCTTCTGGTAAATGATGAAAAGTAAAACTACCATCTCCTTTTAGCTTAGCTATATATCTTGGTTTTTCATGCAATACAGCAGTATCATTAATGTTATTATACAACACAGCTATTAATGAAGAATCTATTGTTCCTGTTTCGGCTAAAATTATTTTTCCAGAAAAAGTATTGTTATCAATTTCATTGCCAGTAGAAAAAACATACATAAAATTTTTTGCAGGATTGTTTTCATTTACATCAACAATACCATTGCCAAAGTCAAGAGAGTAAGTTGTGTTAGGCTCTAAACTATCTTTTAATTTTATGGTAACAGTTTTTAATTTATAATCTACAATAGGGGTGTTTTTTGGTAAAGGAGATACAACAAGATTTTTAGACACTTCTTTTACTTCTACATATTCATCAAATGTCAAAACAATTTTATTGCTATTAAAGTTTAAAGAAGAATCTTTAGGAATAGCCGTTAATAATTTTGGTGGAATAGTATCTTTTGCTCCACCACCTGGAGGAATAATATTGGCACAACCTGATGTTGTAACAGATATAATTACAACAATACAACAAAATAAAAATGCAAATGATAAAAAAGGTTTCATTAATAATTTTCAATATTCAATAAACAATGTGCAATGTTCATTTGCAAACATAGTTGGTTTTGGTATTAATGTAATCCTAATAATAGAAATGCAAAAGAAGATGTGTTGCACAGATATTTTTTAATACATCTATGCTAATCTGTATCATCAGCATCATCTGTATTTCTATTAATAGTTAGTTCATTTGTTTTTACGAAACTGCACCACTCACATTCTGGCTTCCCACATCCTGTATGAAATTCTTTTGCCTGAATTTTTTGCCAAGTATCTTTTATTTGTGCAGTTACAATGTTGATGTCATTGGGCGTTACAACTACTTTTTGTGTTAGGTATTCTTTGTTTTCAGGTTCTACAAATTCAAACACAGTGCTTAATGCTTGCCAATCATTACTCTTGTCATTATCTATCAATATTGTATAAAAAACAGCTTGTCGCCAATAATCACCACCATTTTCATATTCTTTTGCATTGTTGGGTTTATTTTCATCTCTTGCCTTTTGTGCTTTTATTGCATCGGGTGAATTTAGTTTCTTTTTTGCATTGTCAAATTTGCCTGTTTTGTAATCTATCACAGTTACCTGTTTGCCTGTAAATTCTAACTTATCTAATTTACCATTCAAAGGCACATTGCTTACAGCAACATTGCGAATATTTTTTTCTACTACTACAATTTTATTCCACTTATCAATATGTTCATTATAATATGGTGGCAATATTTTTTTGCCGTAATCCATTTTTAAAACAAAACTTTCAGGTGTAAATGCTTCCCTATTTTTTTGCATATACCAATTAAAATCATTCAACAAATCATCTGCTGAAGCAAATGTTTGATTATTCTCTTTCATTTTCTCAAACAAACGCTGTAATGCAAAGTGTACAGCACTTCCAAATACCATGCTTTCACTTTTTGCAGAAGGCACTTTAATTAAATTTTGATAATAAAACTTCAATGGGCAATCCAAATAGTTATTCAAATGCGTAACGCTTAATGAATAGTTTTTCAAAATTTGATTAATATAATTTTCTTCTACCAATTCAATTTCGGGTTGGGCTGTTTCTTTAAACTGTAAGGCTAAATAATCAACCAATTGCTCATCGGGAACAATTTTTTGTACAGGTTGCCAATTCATTTCTTTGCATATTTCTGTAACAAAAGTTGATTTAATTAAATCTTTTTCATTCTTATCTTTTACAGAATAAGAAATATGCAAATGTGTTTTAGCTCTTGTAACAGCTACATAAAACAATCTTCTGCTTTCTTCTAAACTATTATGCTCATTTTTTGTTTCATCGCCTATTAAATTATCAGGATATTTATAAGCACGATTTTTACTTGCATTGTTTTCATCCCAAATTTTATCGGTACAACCAATTACAAAAACATAAGTAAACTCTGAACCTTTTGAAGCATGTGCAGTAATTAAATTAATACCATTATCTGTTGCCACAACTTTATATAACGGAATGGCAATTTTATTTTTTTGCATAAGATGAATACCATTCAATAATTCATGCAAAGTGGTTTCAGGGTTGCGTTTGCAAGTGTCTTTAATATAATTGAAGAATGAATTTAACACCTGCATTAGCCAAGGTTTTTCAGGGCTTTGCATAATATAAGAAAGCACATTTGCTTTTTGAACAACCAATTCTACTAAATGCTGAACTGTAATATTATTGGCTTGTTTCAATAAATTTTCCAGCACACTGCTTATTTGTTGTAAGCTGTTATTTGGTTGAGAAAATAAATCTCCATTGCTTGGTTGTATTTCGTTCAACATTCTGCGTAAAGAATAACGATTTTCTTTTCTACCAATATTTTTTTCATTCACCTGCATATTTAGTAAAGCAATATCGGCGGGCTTTGCATCAAAAAAATTAAAGTGCAAAATTTTAAACAATAAATCATCTGCACTGTACGAAATAGTATTTTCTTTATCAATCCATGTTAAGATAGTAATAATATTTTGTATAAAAGGCAGTTGCAAAACATCTATTTTCTTTCTGGAATTAACCGCAATATTTTTACTTTCAAGAATGGTAACAATTTCTTCTACCTGTGCATGATTACGATAAATAACAGCAATTTCTTTTCCCGAAACTCCTTTGTTTACAAGCGTTTCCAACTGCAAAGCAATATTCATTGCTTCATGTGTTAAGTTAGGATATTCAACAATTTCGGGCTTAATAGAAATGTTTTGCAAAGAAGGTAGAGATGAGATTAACGGCTCATCATTTTTTTGTGTTCTTCCAATATTTTTTTTAATTAACCTATGTGCTGCATTTAAAATGATTTGTGTAGAACGATAATTGTTTATTAGATTAATAACAGTAATGTTTTCTTTATACTTTTTTTCAAACTCAACAATATTTTCTACGTTAGCACCTTGAAAAGAATAAATACTTTGGTCTGCATCGCCTACTACAAATACATTAGGTACATCCCAATAATTAATTAAATATTGCAACAATAAATTTTGAGAACGGCTTGTGTCTTGAAATTCATCTACCAAAATGTATAAAAACCTTTCTTGATAATCGAGCAATAAATTTTTATTTTTTTCAAAAGCATTCAGCACCCACAAAATCATATCATCAAAATTATAACGGCTTATTTCCTTCATCATTTCATTATAGCGTGGATATAAGGCTGCTGCTGCTTTCAGCACTCCCAAACTTTCTTCTAATTTATAAAAATCCTGTTTTAAATCTCCAGCTTCTTTATCCTTAAACTTTTTTTGATACTTATATTTTTTATAGTAAGGTGTATCTTTTTCGCTATTTCTAATTTCTTCTAAAAATTCATCTGCTTTGTTATTAATATACTCTACACTAAACGCTTCTTTTTTCATTAAAGCAAATAATGCTTTTAATCTTGATGTTTCATAATACACATCGCCACGAAAACGTTTTAAAATATTATCAGAGTCAATGCTGTCAATTAATTTATTAAACAAATCAATTTCTTCTAACTCGCTAATAGGTTCTAAATTCAGTTTGCCGAAATAGGAAATATTATCTTGTATTACTTCATTACAAAAAGAGTGAAACGTATGAATTTTTACACCATAAGCTGCTGTATCAATAATTTTCAGCAAACGATTACGCATTTCTACAGCACCATTATCTGTATAAGTTAAACACAAAATATTATTAGGATTGGTATCTGTTTTCAATAAAATATTACCAACACGGGTAGATAGAATTTGTGTTTTACCTGTACCTGGACCTGCATTTACCATTACAGGACCTTCAGTGGTATTTACAGCAAGCAACTGTTCTTTATTCAGCCTTTGATATACCTCGTTGAAATTTTGCAAAGTTTTATTATTAGTAGTCATACTTTTGTTCTATACAATTTTTAAAAATAACGCACATGAAAAAAATATTTTTTATTATATTGGTTCTATTGTCAATTAATGTTTTTTCTCAACAAAATGATGATTATAAAAACTTTATTCAGCAAATAAAAAAAGATACAAAAATTGACAAAGATGATAATACCATATATAATTTATTAAATGATTTTTATGAACAGGCTTTACAATCAGATGAAGGAGAGCTTAAACCTGACATCCCATTAAAAATTCAAAAGCTATATGAAGATAAAAATACTAAAAACATTCATATATTAATCATGCTTTTAACTTATCAGGAACATATAAGTGAAACTGCGGCGGTAGGAAAAAAGCCAGATTCAGAGTTTCAAGTAAACCTAATGACTGATTTAGAAAACGAAATGAAAGCCATATACGATAAAATTCCCCCCATTATTTATATCTATAAAGCAGAAGCCCTAAGTTCTAATGGGCAAAAAAATAATGCATCAATTATCGTATCAAAAGGATTAGTGGAATACCCTAATTCTATTCCACTTAAAGTATATAAGTATATAGAAACAAATGACGAAAAAATAAAAAATGATTTAATACAAAATCATTCAAATCATTGGATGATAAAACAATTCGGAATAAAATAAATAAAAAACAGTTTTCTTATGAGATATCTTCTTTTTTTTATACTGATAATTTTTTCTGTCGTTTCTTCCAATGCTCAATCAAAGGATAAACCTATTGAACCACCAGAGCTTGATACTATTTATAATGTAGTAGATGTAGTGCCAAGTTTTCCTGGAGGCGATAAAGCATGGAAAAAATATTTGAAAGAAAATATGAAATATCCCAAAAAAGCGTGGTGGGAAGAATTAGAAGCCGATGCTGTTTTAGAATTTGTAGTAAGAAAAGATGGCAGCATTACCAATATAACCAACCTTACTGTTAATGGTTGGGGCTTTGAAGAAGAGGCTGTAAGGCTTTTAAAAAAATCGGGCAAATGGATTCCTGCTGTTAAAAATGGAAAGAAAGTACATTATCACGCCAAACTAACTTTTCCTTTCAGGCTTAAATAAAAATTTTCTGATTAACCCGATATATTTTCAATATATCTATTTCTTATACTTTCGGTATTAACAGAATTTTTTTTATCCTAATTAAAAATCCCCCTACCTTTGAATAGTTGCATAAACAACTATTATGACTAAAAGCCATTTTAAAAGAGGAGAATTATATAGCGTTTTAAACGCTATGGCAGCAACTGCTATAGCCAGAAGGTTGCAAAAAAATTTTCGAAATAATGGTATTGACATCACCATTGAACAGTGGAGTATTTTATATCACTTATGGAAAGAAGATGGATTAAGCCAACAAGAATTGTGCAATAGAACTTTTAGAGATAAACCCAGTATAACAAGGCTGATACATAATTTAGAAAAACAAAAATTGGTTAAACGGGTTTCTGATAAAAAAGATAAAAGAGTAAACTCTGTTTGCCTTACAGAATCTGCAAAAAAATTACATGATATAACCATCAGTATTGCTAACCAAACAATGGATGAAGCATTAGTAAATGTTTCTAAAGAGGAAATAGAAACAGTAAAAAATGTTTTGCAAAAAGTGTATGACAACGTAACAATTAAATAATCAACTTAAAATAGACAATATATTATGAGCACAGTACAACAAAATACAACCTTGAAAGGAGGAGAGTGGATTATAAAAGACACCAACTCATCTGACATTTTTGCTCCAGAAGATTTTAATGAAGAGCAAAAAATGGTTATGGATATGTGTTATCAATTTTTAGAAGCAGAGATAACGCCTAACCTTGAAAGAATTGATAAACAAGAGCAAGGCTTAGTGCCTTCTTTATTAGAAAAAGCAGGTGAGCAAGGATTGCTTTCTACCACTTTTCCTGAAGAATATGGTGGCTTAGGAAAAGATTTTATTACAGGCACTATTGTAAATGAAGGTTTAGGTGCTGGTCATAGTTTTAGTGTAGCTGTTGCTGCACATACAGGTATTGGTAGCTTGCCTATTTTATATTTTGGCACAGAAGAACAAAAGCAAAAATATATTCCAAAACTATCCACAGGAGAATGGAAAGGAGCTTATGGATTAACAGAACCAAATAGTGGTAGCGATGCTCTTAGTGCAAAAACAACAGCCAAACTTAGTGATGATGGAAAATATTATTTATTAAATGGACAAAAGTGTTGGATAACCAATGGTGGTTTTGCAGATGTATTTACTGTATTTGCAAAAATTGATGGTACACAATTTACTGCATTCATTATTGAAAGAGGCTTTGAAGGTTTTACACAAGGACCAGAAGAACATAAAATGGGCATCAAAGGTTCATCAACTGTTCAGCTATATTTTCAAGATTGCAAAGTGCCAGTAGAAAATGTTTTAGGAGAAATAGGAAAAGGACATGTAATAGCATTTAATATTTTAAACATTGGACGCTTAAAATTATGTGCTGCAACTTTAGGTGGAGCAAAAAGAGCAGCATCTATATCTGTTCAATATGCTAATACAAGAGAACAGTTTAAACTACCTATTGCAAAGTTTGGAGCTATTAAACATAAGTTAGGAGAAATGGCTATTAAACTTTGGGTTGCAGAAAGTGCCTTGTATCGTACATCAAAATGGATTGATGATAAAGAACATGAATTATTAAATGAAGGAAAACCTTTTAATGAAGCACTACTTGGCTCAGCAGAAGAATATGCCATAGAGTGTGCTATATTAAAAGTATTTGGTAGCGAAACTTTGAACTATGTAGTAGATGAAGGAGTACAAATACATGGGGGTAATGGTTTTAGTGATGAATATGTTATTAGCAAAGCATATAGAGATAGTAGAATAAATAGAATTTTTGAAGGTACAAATGAAATAAACAGATTGCTTATAGTAGATATGGTATTAAAACGTGCTATGAAAGGAAAATTAGATTTAATGACACCTGCTATGAATGTACAAAAAGAATTGATGAGCATTCCAGATTTTGGTAGTGAAGAAGAAGGTGCATTTGGCAAAGAATTAAAATATATAGCCAACTTTAAAAAAGCTGTTTTAATGGTAGCGGGTGCAGCAGTTCAAAAATTAATGATGCAGTTAGAAAAAGAGCAAGAAGTGTTAATGAGTATTGCAGATATGGCAATAGAAACTTTTCATGCAGAAAGTGCTTTAATGCGTTTAATGAAATTAACTGCACAACAAGATGAAGCTACAACAACTTTACAAACAGATATGGTAAAAACATATATTTATGATGCTGCTGATAGAATAAATAAAGCAGGTAAAGATGCTCTTAACAGTTTTGCAGAAGGCGATGAATTGCGTATGATGCACATAGGCTTAAAAAGATTTACTAAGGTAGAACCATTTAATACCAAAGATGCAAGAAGAAGAATTTGTAATAAAATGTTAGAAGCAAATACTTATTGCTATTAATGACAAATAATAATCTATATAAAAGGCTACTTTCATTGTAGCCTTTTTTGTATCGTTATGATTGTATAATTACTCTGTTGCTACAAGAAATAATTTTTTAAAATACTTTCTTCCATCTTAGTCTTACACTATTTATAGCCAATACTACATCGCTTAAACCCATAATTAATGCACCAATAGTAGGGCTTAAAAAGCCTAATGATGCTACAGGTATAGCAACAATATTGTAAGAGAATGCCCAAAATAAATTTTCTTTAATAGTTATGTAAGTATGTTTTCCTAAGCCTAATGCTTCTGGTAAATTTTTTAAGCCATGATTCATTAAAACCACTTGGGCACTTTGCATAGCTACATGACTTGCATCGCTTAATGAAATGCCCACTGTGGCTTTGGCTAATGCTGGTCCATCATTGATGCCATCACCAATCATAGCAGTTGGTGCTTGTTCATTTAGTTTGCTTATGTATTGTAATTTTTGTTCAGGACTTTGTTCTGCTATTACTTCATCTAATCCTACTATTTCTTGCACTTGCAAACATTTTTCTTTTTTATCGCCACTTAATAAAATTGTTTTGATGCCTTTAGATTTTAGTTGTTGAATGACCGATGCTGCTTCTTCTCTTAATTCATCTTTTACATCTATCCAACCTATCAACTCTCCATTTTTAGAAACATATACATTGTGGAAATCATCTTCATTTAATTTATCAGAAGTTTTGTAAGAGCCTGCAATAAATTCATTATCGTCCATATCTATTGCTTTCATGCCAAGCCCTTTTACTTCTTCTATATTTTTCCATCGTATATCATTTTTTATTTTCCATTCTTTAGCTATAGATTTTCCTATTGGATGATTAGAATATTTTTCTAATGAAAAAACAATTTGTTTAAATTCATCTTCTTGAATAGAAGTATTAAAATCGGCAATTTGAAATTTTCCTGTTGTTAATGTACCTGTTTTATCAAACACTACTTGTTTAATAGATTTGAATACTTCAAGGCTTCTGGCATTTTTAAATAGTATGCCTTTTTTTGCACCACGTCCTAAACCTACAGCAATAGCTGCTGGTGTAGCCAAACCCATAGCACAAGGGCAACTAATTACTAATACTGCAATACTTCTTAATAAACTTTCTGCAAATGTGTGATGAGCCAAAAAATAATTTGCCAATAAAGTAATCAATGCAATACCTACTACTAAAGGAATAAAAATGGCACTTATTTTATCTGCCAACTGTTGTACAGGAGGTTTTTCTGTTTCAGCTTCTTTAATCATTTTTAAAATATTGGCTAATACAGTATCTTCTCCTACTGCTGTTATTTGTGCTTTTACAGTTCCTGTTTCTACAATACTTCCTCCTATCAATTTATCTTTCATTGTTTTTTTTAGAGGAATACTTTCACCAGTTACAATGGCTTCATTTACTTCTGCTTCGCCCCAAAGAATTTTGCAATCCATAGGCACATGTTCTCCATTGCGTATTAACACTAAATCGCCTACTCGTAAGTCTTTACTTTCTACCTGAAAAATTTGTTCTTGGTGCTTGCCGTCAAAAGCAATCATGTTTGCCATTGTTTTTTGAGTAGTAGCTAATTTTTTAAGTGCCGATTGTGTTTGCTCTACAGTTGCATCTTCCATATAATTACCCAAGAAAACCAAAGTAATAATAGTAGCGGCTGTTTCAAAAAATAAAAAATCTTCGGCTCTACCAATTATTAATCCATACAGGCTATAAAAGAAAGCTGCTGTACTACCAATGGTTATTAGTACATTCATATTTGGTATGCCTTTGAGAACACTGTTTATAGCACTCTTGCCAAAAAAATCCATACCAACTATGTAAACAGGAATGGTTAATGCTAATTGTACATAAGGATTCATTAAAAAATGAATGTGTACAAAAGGTAGCATGTGCAACATTAATGGTGCTGTGAAAATGAGACAAAACCAAAAGCGTTGTAAATTATTTTTAAAAGGAAGTAATCCATAATATTCATGATGATGATGACCATGACCATCTTCTTTCTTAACAGAATAGCCCAGCTTTGCAATACCTTTTTCTATTTCTTGTAAAGAAATATTATCATCTTTTTCAAAACTTACATCACCGCCTATAAAGTTTACTTTTACTTCATTAAGTCCTTTTCCTTTTAAATATTTATCTATGGTTAAAGCACAGTTTGTACAACTCATTCCACCCACTTTCATTTCTATTTTTTCCATAAAATTCAATTTTATTATAGTAACTATATTTATAAAAACAAAGGTAAATTATATAACTTCCGTATAAGAAAATATCTTTGTATCATGGATGCAATATTTACACTTGAGTCTATTAATAAAGTAGCAGAAATGTTTTGGAATAAATTTAATAAGCAAAAGTTATGGGCATTTCATGCACCAATGGGTTCGGGTAAAACAACTTTTATTCATGCGTTGTGTAGCCATGTTTTACAAATAAAAGAAAATATTAGTAGTCCTACTTTTTCTATTATTAATGAATATACAAGCCCTATTGTAAAAACTGTTTTTCATACAGATTGGTATAGGTTGAAAAGTGAACAAGAAGCTATAGATGCTGGTGTAGAAGATATATTAGACAGTGGTTTTTTATGCTTAATAGAATGGTCAGAAAATGCTATACATCTTTTGCCAGAAAATACATTGCATATTTATTTAGAAGCATTAGATACAACAACAAGAAGAATTTTTGTACATACAGAAAATGGGTAGAGAGTTATTCATACCTCAATGCATTAATTGGGTTTAGTTTAGATGCTTTAATAGCAGGATATAAACCTGCTAATAAACCCACTATTGTACAAATAATAATTCCACCTATTACCCAATTCCAAGGAACAATAAATCCTGTTTCAAGATATGAGGCAAAAATATTACCTACCAAAATTCCTAAAGCAATACCAAATGCTGCACCCATAAGGCTTATTAAAATACTTTCAAATAAAAACTGGGCTCTTACACTTTTGCTTTTTCCGCCAATAGCTTTTATCAATCCTACTTCTCTGGTTCTTTCATTTACTGCTACTAACATAATATTCATTAATCCAATGGCAGCACCTATTAATGTAATCATGCCAATAGCTCCAGCACTTCCAGATATGCCACTTAAAAAACCTATAAACATTTCGGCTACTTTATCACTTTTTTCTATGGCAAAATTATTGGCTTCTGTAGGATGTAGTTTTCTAACACCTCTAAATGTTGCAGTAGCTTCTTCAATAGCCATATCCATTGCAGCAACATTGTTTGCAAGCACACCAATCATAAATGAAGCTGCTGCATTTGTTGATGGTATTTTTAAAACATTGGTATAAGTTGTAATAACAATATCATCCATTCTTAAAAAACCACTTGAGCCTTTCTCTTTTAAAAGTCCAATAACTCTATAAGGTAAGCCACCTACTCTTATTATTTTATCTACACTTTTTTCTGGGTTTTCGCCAAACAATGTTTTTGCAGTATTGCTACCTATTAAACAAACATTTCTGCCACTACTAACATCTATATTATTTAGATTTCTTCCATTTGTTATAGTATATCCATTTACAGCTAAATAATTTTCATCGCCTCCCATAACAGTTGTTATAGGATTAGTTTTTTTATTTCCATAAGAACATTCTACACCATTATTACCTCTTTTAAAAATACTAACTATAGCAGGGTATGTATAATTTGCTTTAAAATATTCTGCTTCGTCTTTAACGATATATTTATTTAGATTAGATTTCTTTTCTTTTTTACCTTTTTTATTTACTTCACTCTTATTGCCTCCACCCCCTATTCTTATGGTCATTTCTTTATACCTTATACTAAAAGCATTTGCTCCCATTACTGAAAAACTTTCTTTTAAACTATGCTCCATAGCAGTAATAGCTGTAATAATACCAATAAGTGCCATAATGCCAAAAGCAATAATAGCAACAGTAATACCTGTACGAAGTTTATTGCCTCGTACAGTTCTAAAAGCTAATTGTACAGTATCGGATAAAGTCATTGAAAATGATTATTAGTAATTCTAAAATATTAGCTTTTAATTTTCTATTAAAATATTGCCTGTCATTTCTTTTGGTATAGGTAATTGCATTATGTGTAATATAGTAGGTGCTATATCTCCTAACTTACCCTGTTTTACTTTCCCTTTCCATTCATTATCTATAACAAATAATGGCACTAAGTTTAAAGAGTGTTGTGTATTAGGACTTCCATCTTCATTTATCATATAATCTGCATTGCCATGGTCTGCTGTAAGTAAAATAGTATAATTATGCAAAAGAGCCGTTGTTATCAAACGTTGCACACAAGCATCTACTGTTTCTAAAGCTTTTATTACAGCACTAAAAACGCCTGTATGACCTACCATATCTGGATTTGCAAAATTTAAACAAATAAAATCAGCAGTTTCTTTTTCTAATTCAGGAAGTAATTTTTCTGTAATTCCCAATGCACTCATTTCTGGTTGCAAATCATAAGTAGCTACTTTGGGTGATGGTACAATCATTCTTGTTTCTCCTTCAAATTCTTTTTCTCTTCCACCACTAAAAAAGAAAGTAACATGAGGATATTTTTCAGTTTCTGCAATGCGTATTTGTTTTTTCTTATTCAAAGAAAGCACTTCACCTAAAGTATTATTCAAATTATCGTTTTCAAAAATCACATAAACATTTTTATATGTTGCATCATATTCTGTCATGGTAGTATAATGCAAATTAAAGCTGTGCATATTATACTCAGGAAAATTTTGTTGTGTTAAAACTTGTGTTATTTCTCTACAACGGTCTGTTCTAAAATTAAAACAAATAACTGCATCATCATTTTTTATTTGTGCATCATTGCCAGAAAGATTGGCATTAATAATTGGTTTTAAAAATTCATCTGTAATACCTGCATCATAAGACTGCTGAATAGATGAAAGCAAATCTGTACTTTGCTCTCCTTGTGCATGTGCCAAAGCATTGTAAGCAAGTTGTATTCTCTCCCATCGTTTGTCTCTGTCCATTGCATAATATCTTCCTATAATAGAGGCAATTGTAGCATGAGTATTTGCAATATGCTCTTGCAATTCTTTGATAAAACCAAAACCACTTTTAGGGTCGCAATCTCTACCATCTGTAAAAGCATGAATAAATATTTTGGTTAATCCTGCTTTATCAGCAATATCAATTATTGCTTTTAAATGATTAATATGAGAGTGTACGCCCCCATTACTTACCAAACCAATTAAATGCAATGCTGTATTGTGTTCTTTAGCATATTGAATAGAAGATAATAACTCTTTATTGGTAGCAAAAGAACCATCTTTAATAGCTACATTTATTCTTTGTAATTCTTGATATACAATACGCCCTGCACCAAGATTAAGATGCCCTACTTCACTATTGCCCATTTGACCATCAGGCAAACCAACAGCTTCGCCACAAGCTACTAATGTAGTATTGGGATATTTATTATATAAAGAACTAACAAAAGGAACATTTGCATTTTGAATAGCATCGGCATTTTTTACTTTTCCTAAACCCCAGCCATCCATTATCATTAAAATAACTTTCTTACTCATGGTGTAAAACTAAAGTATTTGATTAAAAGTTGTTATGAACATACATAAACTAAATAAAATAATTGTAAATGGTAAGATATATTATTACCAATATTTTATTAAATTCATCAAAAATACCCAATAGGCGGTATTGTTTACTGTTATTATTTTTTACTTCTTACAGTAGAATTTGTAATTAATTGCAGATTTTTATTTTCAAGGGGGATGATAGCTGGTGACATTCTTGTCATCAGCTTTTTTTATTAATTAATATATCGTTAAACTTTAAAAGATATTAAATATTTAGTAATCAAAAAACCCTTTATTTTGCAGCCACTAAAAAATAATACCAAAAAAGAGAAGTCTATTTTGGAAATTAAATTCGTATAAAAATGGAATACAATAAATTAATTTCAGTTACTGGTTTATCAGGCTTATTTGAATTAGTAAATAGTAAAACAGATGGGGCTATTGTAAAAAGTATTGAAGACAAAACTACTAAGTTTGTGAGCAATCGTATTCATAACTTTTCACATTTAGAAAGTATTGAAGTTTATACGATACATGAAAATGTAAATTTAATAGAAGTATTTAAGGCAATGGAGGTAAGTACAGAAACTTTGCCCAATGAAAAAGATGCTAAAGCTGTAAAGGCATATATGGAAAAAGTATATCCTGAAATAGATTTTGAAAAAGTGTATGCAAGCGATATGAAAAAAATGATAAAATGGTTTGGCATTTTAAAAGCAAATAATGTAGAATTGAAACTTACAGAACAAGAAGAAGAGCCTGAAACAGAATCTTAAAACATTTTATAAATCATAAAATATTATAGCCACTTTTTTAAGTGGCTTTTTTGTTTGTACATTAGCACAAATATTTTAACGCATAATGAAGCCAATTTTTATTCTACTCATTAGTATATTTATTTTTTCAAAGCCAATTAATGCTCAACAATTTTCTGAACAAACCCCAGAAGCTTTGCATTGGGCAGATAGTGTTTTTGCTACATTAACACCTCAGCAAAAAATAGCTCAGTTAATGATTATCAGGGCACATAGCAATCTTGGAGAAGAACATATTCAATACATCACAAACCTTATTAAAGAATATAATATTGGAGGCTTATGTTTTTTTCAAGGCTCTCCTGTAAAACAAGCAAACCTTACAAACTATTATCAAAAAATAGCACAAACACCTTTAATGATTTGTATTGATGGAGAATGGGGTTTAGCTATGCGTTTAGATAGTGTTATTAATTTTCCAAGACAATTAATGATAGGAGCTGTACCAGATGCAGCATTGGTTTATCAATTTGGAAAAGCTGTGGGAGAGCAATGCAAACGCTTAGGTATTCATGTAAATTATGCTCCAGTGGTTGATGTAAACAATAATCCTAACAACCCTGTAATTAATGATAGAAGTTTTGGAGAAGATAAATATAAAGTAGCTCTTTATGGTATTCAATATATGAAAGGAATACAAGATGTAGGCGTAATGGCTTGTGCCAAACATTTTCCAGGTCATGGAGATGTAAGTGTTGATAGCCATTATGATTTACCAGTCATTAATAAAAGCAGACAGCAATTAGATAGTTTAGAATTATATCCTTTTAAAGAATTAATAAAAGCAGGTGTAGGAAGTATGATGATTGCTCATTTATATATTCCTGCTATTGATTCTACCAAAAATTTAGCTACATCATTATCTAAAAAAAATGTAACCTTTCTTTTAAAAAATGAATTAGATTTTAAAGGCATCACTTTTACAGATGGTTTAGAAATGCAAGGAGTAAAAAAACTTTTTCCAGATGATGAAGTAAATGTACAAAGCCTTATAGCTGGTAATGATATGCTTTGCTTACCTGAAAATGTATCTAACAGTATTCATAAAATTATTGAAGCCATCAATAATGGAAGATTATCATGGAGTAGCATTGACGAAAGTGTAAAAAAAGTATTGATAGCAAAATATCATTTAGGCTTAAACAATTTACAAGAAATTGATACTGAAAATTTGGTAAATGATTTGAATAAAACCACCAATCAACTTCGTCAAAAAATTAGTGAGCAATCTCTTACTTTATTACAACTAAGCAACGAAAATTTATTACCTATAAAACATAAAAAGAAAGTAGCTTATGTAGGTATTGGATTACAGCAAACCAACAGTTTTGCAAGGGCTGTTAAAGAACAATACAATGCCAAAATATTTTTAAGAAATTATAAAGACAGTTCTTCTTTAACAGATTTAAAAAAACAACTTCTTAAATATAAAATCATCATTGTAGGTGTTCATAATTATAGCAGACGACCCAATAATAATTTTGGTATTAATGATAGTGCTGTTAGCCTTATTCAATATTTAGCAGAAAAGGAAAATACTATTATTGTTGATTTTGGTAATCCTTATGCTATCAAAAATTTTTGTGGTGCAAAAAACTTAATAGCTTGTTATGAAGACGATAGTATAACACATCAAGCAGCAATAAATTTATTGAAAGGAAATATTACTGCTAAAGGAAAATTACCAGTAACCGTTTGCGATAATTTTAAATTTGGCGATGGTATTACCTATCATTATTATATGCCTTTTACAACGCCAGAAACAGAAAATGTATATAGTACAAAACTGGCAGTAATTGATAGCATTGCTACAAATGCTCTTGCACAAAACGCTACACAAGGCATGGAAATATTGGTAGCCCGAAATGGAAAAATTATTTATCAAAAAAGTTTTGGTTATACAGATACTACACATGTACAAACTGTAACAAATAATACAGTATATGACCTTGCCTCTATTACAAAAGTTGCTGCTACTACTATTGCTATTATGAAGTTGTATGAAGAACATAAAATTGATGTAGATAAAACAGTAGGAGATTATTTAACATGGACAAAAGGAACTAATAAAGCTACTTTAAAAATCAGCAATCTTTTGCTACATCAATCTGGTTTAGTACCTTATATTTCTTTTTACAAACAAGTTACAGATACTACTATTGGCAAACCTTTGGCACAATATTTTAATTCTACTCAAAATAAAAATTTTCCTTATCGTGTAGCAGAAAATTTGTTTTTAAAAAATGATTATCAAAGCAAAATGCTTGATACCATTGCATCAAGTGAATTAGAAAGACAAAATGAATATGTATATAGCGACAATAATTTTATTCTTTTAGGATTAATAGTAGAAGCTATTTCTGGTAAAACTTTAGATAATTATGTAAGAGAAAATTTTTATCAACCATTGCAAATGACCAGCACTACCTTTAAACCAAGGGAACATTATACTTTACAAAACATTGCACCTACAGAGTTAGATACTTATTTCAGAAAACAATTAATATATGGAGATGTGCATGATGAAGGAGCAGCTATGTTTGGTGGCGTAGCCGGTCATGCAGGGTTGTTTAGCAATGCGTATGATTTAGCACAACTGTTTCAAATGCTGTTGAATGGAGGAGAATTAAATGGCAAAAGATATTTGCAGAAAAAAACTATTCAATTATTTACTGCTTACAATAGCAATATCAGTAGGAGAGGTTTTGGTTTTGATAAGCCCGAAAAAAATAATGCTACGCTTTCTCAGCCTTATCCTTGTAAATATGCTTCTTCTAAAACCTTTGGTCATACAGGCTTTACAGGCACTTGTATTTGGGCAGACCCTTCAGAAAAGTTGATATATATTTTTCTTACCAATAGAGTTCATCCAACAAGAAAAAATATTTTATTGAATACAGAACACATTAGAAACAAAATTCAAGATGCTGTGTATAATGCCCTAAATATTGATAAATAAAAAAGAGGCTTTAAAGCCTCTTTAGTTTAACTTATTTTTTCTACCTGCATATAATTTAATTCTACAGGAGTACTTCTTCCAAAAATCTTTACTACTACTTTTAGTTTCTTTTTCTCATCATTTACTTCTTCAATCACACCATTAAAATCATTAAATGGACCTTCAATAATTTTGATAGTTTCACCAACAATATAAGGCTCACTGATAGATATACCACCATCATTCATTTCATCTACTCTACCAAGCATTTTATTTACTTCGTTTTCTCTCAAAGAAATAATATTGCCTTTAGAACCTTTACCATCAGTTAAAAAGTGCATAATGTTAGAAATGTTACTAATATGCTGAACAATGTCATCACTTAACTTTCCTTTCAATACTTCAAGCATTACATAACCAGGAAAATAGTTTTTCTCTCTCATTACTTTTTTGCCATTCTGCACTTTATACACTTTTTCCATAGGCAAAAAAACTTGCTTAATAATTTTTGTCCAGTTATTGCGTGCAATATCTTTATCTAAATATTCTTTTACGCTACGTTCTTTACCACTTACTACACGCAATACATACCATTTAGTACTTTCAGCAGGTTGTTGTTGCTCTATAGCTTCTTGTGCTATTTTTTCTTCCATCACAATTATTAATTTAATAGCTTATAAATCATTTTTAATACTTGGCTACTTACAGAGTCCATTGCCCAAATAAGTGCAGTTATAATTAAAGTAGCTACTAATACAATTACAGTACTTTGTTGTAACTGAAGCCAAGTAGGCCAGGTAACTTTTTCTGACAATTCTTTATAACTGTCTTTAAAGTAAGTTGAAATTTTGTTCACAATATCAAAATTTAAAATTAAAAAACTAATTAAGTTGCACGGGCACAAGGATTCGAACCCTGATCAAAGGTTTTGGAGACCTCTATTCTACCATTGAACTATGCCCGTAAAAGAACAGCCTTCAAAATCTCTCCAAAGGAGGGACTTTTTAAAAGTACAAAGTACCTAAGAGCTTAAAACCTCAAAGGTACTTTATAAATTGAACCACCAAAATCCCCTCTTTTGGAGGGGTTTGGGGAGGCATTTTATTTTAAAATTTCAGTTACCTGACCAGCACCTACAGTTCTTCCTCCTTCACGAATGGCAAATTTTAAACCTTTTTCCATCGCAATAGGCTGAATTAATTTTACTGTAATGCTTACATTATCTCCAGGCATAACCATTTCTGTACCTTCAGGTAATACTACTTCACCTGTAACATCTGTAGTACGGAAATAGAATTGTGGACGATATTTGTTAAAGAATGGAGTATGACGACCACCTTCATCTTTACTTAATACATATACTTCACCTTTAAATTCTGTATGTGGAGTAATAGATTTAGGAGCACAAATTACCATACCACGGCGAATATCTTTCTTTTCTATACCACGTAATAATAAACCTGCATTATCACCTGCTTCACCACGGTCTAATAATTTTTTAAACATTTCTACTCCTGTAACTGTAGAGTTTAGAGGAGCTTCTTGTAAACCTACAATCTCAACAGCATCGCCTACTTTAATTACACCACGTTCAATACGACCTGTAGCTACAGTACCACGACCTGTGATAGAAAATACATCTTCTACACTCATTAAGAATGGTAAATCTATTGGACGAGGAGGTAAAGGAATATATTCATCTACAGCAGCCATTAATTCTTTAATAGCATCTACCCATTTTGTATCTCCTGCTAAAGCACCAGTAGCTGAACCTTTAATGATAGGTGTATTATCTCCATCAAATCCTCTTTTTGATAATTCATCACGAACTTCCATTTCTACTAAGTCTAATAACTCTGGGTCATCAACTAAGTCCACTTTGTTTAAGAATACTACCATTTTAGGTACACCTACCTGAGCAGCCAAAAGAATGTGTTCTTTTGTTTGAGGCATAGGACCATCTGTAGCAGCAACTACTAATATTGCTCCATCCATTTGAGCTGCACCAGTAATCATATTTTTTACATAGTCAGCGTGACCTGGACAGTCAACGTGAGCATAGTGACGATTGGCAGTTTGATATTCTACGTGAGCTGTATTAATGGTAATACCACGTTCTTTTTCTTCTGGAGCACCGTCAATTTCATCATACTTTTTAGCCTGTGCCAGACCTTCTTTAGATAGAATGTCTGTGATGGCAGCAGTTAAAGTTGTTTTACCATGGTCAACGTGACCGATAGTACCAATGTTTACGTGAGGTTTCTCCCTCTTAAAGGTCTCTTTAGACATTTTTATCGATTTTTAGTTGTGTTAAAAATTTATAGCTTCTTAGGCTATATTTATATTATTACTATTTAGTAACCTTGTTTAATTAAGTTTTAAAGTTTTTTAGAGCCGTTGATGAGAATTGAACTCACGACCTCTTCCTTACCAAGGAAGTGCTCTACCACTGAGCTACAACGGCTGGTAGAGTTAAGAAGTGAGCAAAAATCTTTTCTCACAACACCTTCTCATCTAAAACCTACAAGAACTTAAAAAATGAGCGGAAGACCGGGCTCGAACCGGCCACCTGAAGCTTGGAAGGCTACCGCTCTACCAAATGAGCTACTTCCGCTTGAATAATTTTAAATGTTTATCAACATTAAAAATTCATCATTCAACATTATATAAAGAACGTGGGCAGTGAAGGATTCGAACCTCCGTACTCCGAAGAGAACAGATTTACAGTCTGTCGCCTTTAACCACTCGGCCAACTACCCAAAAATTTGAGCCGAGGAAGGGAGTCGAACCCACGACCTGCTGATTACAAATCAGCTGCTCTACCAACTGAGCTACCTCGGCTTAATTTTTATAATCAATAAGAACTGCCCCATTTTTCAGGATTGCAAAGGTAATGGAAAACTTATACCAACAAAATTCTTAAAAAGATTTTTTTGATATTTTCAGCCCTATTTGATAGATTTTCTTCTAAAGTTATCCATTTCCTTTAATAGATGGGTATTTTAGAATAGATTTTTCAGCCTTTTTATGAGCTACTTGCTTCGCTGAACTGTATCAGTAAAATTATTTTTATTAAAATTATTATTAATGTAAATAAGGTAATCTAATAAGCTATGGTTAGCTTTTAGTAAAAATGTACACTTTGCTGCTTTTTGATGCTATTAATTCAAAACTTCACCTAACTTTTTTTCTAAAGCATCTCCACGCAAACCTGTAGCTATAATTTTTCCTGAAGGGTCTATCAGTACATTAAAAGGAATACCATCAAATTTATATACTTCAATTAAGGGTGTATCCCATTGTAATAAATCGCTAATATGTGTCCATGTAAGATTGTCTTTAGCAATAGCATCAACCCAACTTTTCTTATCATTATCTAAAGACACTCCTAAGATGGTAAAATTTTTGTCTTTGTATTTGTTATATGCTTTTACTACATGAGGGTTTTCTTGTCTGCATGGCTTACACCAACTTGCCCAAAAATCTACCAACACATATTTACCTTTATAATCGCTTAGTTTTACTGTTTTTCCTTCTGGTGTATTCAAAGCAATTTCTGGGGCTTGTTTATTTAATAATGGATATTCTTCCCCTTTAAGCATGGCAGTAAATTTTTGTATGTTGCCATTGTCTTTAAATTTACCAACTGCTTTTGCTGCTAAGGTTTGTAATTCTTCTAAATCCATACTACGAGTAGCCATACCAAGAGCTTGTAGGCAAGCTGCTGGGCTTTCTGTTTTAGCAACAAAATCAATAATAATTGTATTTAGCTTATTCATTTCATTATCACGCTGTAAAAAATGAAGTTTCAAAGTGCTATCATTAGCATTTTTTTCTTGCAAAGAATCTAAAACTGTATAGGCTTTTTTTACTTTCGTTAATTGTGCATCATAATCACTAAAAAGTTGTTTTAATGAAGAAGATGCTTTTGAGCCTTTCACCTGATAGTCTTTAAAATTATTTACATCTAAAGTTACTTCTATATTCTTGCTATCATTGACCAATAAAATTTGTGGACCCTTATGAATGGTTAAAGCAAATAATCTTTCATCTGGAGCTATTCCTTTAAGGTTAAAACTATTGTTTTGTAAAGTTGTTGAATCTATTACTATTGCTTTTTGTGCAGCAAATGGAATTTCTTCTAAATATACTGTATCAGATGTGGTATTTAATATTTTTCCTGTTACTGTAAAAGTTCCATTGTCTTTTGTTTTACAAGCAACAATGCTAACAGCAGCCAAAATAAAGATTAAGTATTTTTTCATTTACTTATTATTTTAATTGTTTGATACTTTATATAGTCTTCTTATAAAGCATTGGTTTCATTATAAAAGTTGTAAAGTTATTATTTGAGCCTATATAAACTACCAGTAAAAGCAAGAAATAAAATGTTTAACAAGAATTTGATATATTGTTTCTGCTGTGTATTAAACAATAATACCTTTACAAAATTGAAATTTGCAGCATGAAAATATTTTTAGCACAACAGAACTATCATATAGGAAATTTTGAACAGAATGTTTCTATCATTATTGATGCTATACAAACAGCCAAACAACAAGGAGGCGATTTAATTGTATTTAGTGAACTGTCTATATGTGGTTATCCTCCTATGGATTTATTAGAGTTTGATAGTTTTATAAACAAATGTTATACAGCTATTGATACCATAAAACAATATGCAGATTCAATAGGCGTACTTATTGGCTCTCCTTCTAAAAATGATACCAACAAAGGGAAAAAATTATTTAATACCGCTTTTCTTTTATACGAAAAAGAAATAAAAGCAGCAGTACATAAAACATTGTTACCTACTTATGATGTGTTTGATGAGTATAGACATTTTGAACCTGCTTATCAATGGAATGTTATAACATTCAAAGGAAAAAAATTAGCTGTAACAATATGTGAAGATATTTGGAATATAACCGATACGCCATTGTATCGTTTATCTCCTATGGATGAATTAATAAAGCAACAGCCAGATTTGATAATTAATATAAGTGCCAGCCCTTTTGATTATACACATATTGAAGATAGAAAAGCCATTATAAAAGCCAATGTGTTAAAGTATAAGTTGCCTTTGTTGTATTGTAATGCAGTAGGTTGCCAAACAGAGATTGTATTTGATGGCTCAAGTCTTGTGTTTGATAAAAATGCTAATTTAATAAAAGAGCTACCAGCATTTAAAGAATCTTTAGAACATATTGTTATCAACAATGATGGAACACTCCAATCTTCCATAACAACATTTGCAAATACTATTGCTGATAAAGAATTAATACCTACAACATTTGATGAAAACCTTAACATTAAACACATACACGATGCTTTAATAATGGGCATTAAAGATTATTTCTCTAAAATGAAATTTACAAAAGCTATTGTAGGCAGCAGTGGTGGTATAGATAGTGCTGTAGTATTGGCTCTTGCTTGTGAAGCACTTGGTGCAGAAAATGTACATGCTGTTTTAATGCCTTCTTTGTATAGTACAGAGCATAGTGTAAATGATGCTGTACAATTAAGCAAAAACTTAAATAATACTTACGATATAATCAACATCAACAATATTTATGAAAGTTTTTTACAATCATTAAAACCTGTTTTTAAAGATTTACCTTTTAGCCTTGCAGAAGAAAATATTCAAAGTAGAACAAGGGGCAATTTATTAATGGCAATTAGCAATAAATTAGGTTATATATTATTAAACACAAGCAATAAAAGTGAATTGGCAGTAGGCTATGGCACTTTATATGGTGATATGGCAGGAGGCTTGAGTATTTTGGGCGATTGTTATAAACTACAAGTATATGCTTTAGCAAATTATATAAACAAAGACAAAGAAATTATTTCTACAAATATTCTTACAAAACCACCAAGTGCAGAGTTAAGACCTAATCAAAAAGATAGTGATAGCTTACCAGACTATACCATATTAGATAAAATTTTGTATCAATATATAGAAATGAATGTAGCAGCTTCTGAAATTAAAGCATTAGGATTTGATAATGATTTGGTTGATAAAACTTTGAAGCTGGTCAATATTAATGAATACAAAAGGCATCAATTTTGCCCTATTATACGCATTAGTCCAAAAGCATTTGGCGTGGGTAGAAAAATGCCTATTGTTGCCAAATATGGTCTATTGTAGAAATCAAATTCGTATAACCTATTTTTTTAGTGAGCATTATCAACAGCAGGGGCATTGTGATGTTCACCAGATTTTTCTGTACGATAATCTCCATGACAACAACTAAATAAAACTAAAAAAACAAAAACTACTGCAAATGATACAAATGCAGTTAATGTAAATTTTTTTGTATCGCCTTCAAAATTTGAATGTAACATAACATGTAAAGTTTAGTGGCAGCAAGATATAATTATTTTTCAGAAAGTAGCGGTATTTATTTTTAAAAAAACAGAAAACAAATTTGTTCTTATTTTTACACCCTTAAAAAACTTAGACTCCTTAGCTCAGTTGGTAGAGCTACTGACTCTTAATCAGTAGGCCCAGGGTTCGAGTCCCTGAGGGGTCACAAAATTATTAAATACTACTTGGCAATTTATTAGTAGTATTTAAGTTCTTCTATTAGTATGTAGAAATAAATAGTTTCTATTGTAAACCTTATTAAGAAATATGAATAAAATTTTTCTTCTTATAGCTACTCTGTTTTTTTATACTTTGTGTAGTGCTCAAAAAAATAAATATGATACAACTTTAAAAGTTGGCAAAAATGGATTTAGGGTTTTGTGTAGCAATAAATCATCCACAAAAAATGCTTTACGTATAAGCCCCATAGGTTTTGAAGAAGTAAATGATGATATTCATATTGACATAAAAGGAAAAGTATTTGGTGCAGAAATAGATGATTTGAATAAAGATGGCTTTAATGATTTGGTAGTATATATTTTAACAGACGAAAAAAAAAGAAAAGGCACTGTATTAGCCATAGCCTCTGACGAAAATAAACGTATTATGCCTATTACTTTTCCTGAAGTTTTAAGTAATGAAAAATTAAAAGTAGGCTATGATGGAGACGATTCTTTTAAACTACTAAATGGCACACTAACACATAAATTTTCTGTCAATGACACAACAAGCCATAGCGAAAATCCTATTATAGCTCGTCAAGTATTGTATAATGTAGTAAAAGGAGATTATGGAAACTGGAAATTTAAAGTACAAAGAATTGTAGATATATTTAAGCAATAAAATAATACCGAAAGCATATTTGTAATAGACCAATAAAATTGGTCTAAATTCCGAATTGTTCGGAACAACTCGGCATTATACCAAATCATTTTGGACTAAATTATAAATCAAATTGGTATAATACATTCGTTTCCGCACTCTATCTTTAAAACAAAATTCTTTAGCAGCATCTTCTCCTTGTTAACTAAGGGAAGATGCGTAATAAAAAATTATCGCTGCTGATTATTTCAATATCAAGCCAAATTATTGGCAATACCAATGTTGTTTGTTGGCATTGTTAGTAGGCTATTTGTTGGTTGTTTAGCTCTACGTTAAAATTTACTTTTGCTTTACACAAAAGCCTAAAAAGAACACTCTGCGGAGACGAAATGCCTTTTTAAAGCTGCCAACTAAATTTTCAAAAATATTTTCTTGTTGTTCCATAAAAGTTATATATTTACACTGTCGGGTTCAATGACCTGCACCCCCCTCACAGTAATGTGGGGCTTTTTATTTTATAGGATATACCTTATTATTTACATCTAACAGTAGTACTTGTTTAACATTCACTAAGTGTTTTGTACTTTTTTCAAGTGAGCCTTTAGCTCTTTTTATCACTTCATCAATATTTGCCTTATTTTTCAATTTTAAAATTATTCTATCGCTTTGCTCTGCTCCATTTTTTAACATGTTAGAAATTTTGCCATACTTAAAATTTTTATCATAGCTTTCTAATTCCCAATGGTGGTCAAAGAAAAAATAATCAGGCTGTTTAAATGGCTTTACGCCCGAAAAGTAAGTACTATAACGCATATCTTTATCTGGGGTGGGCATCTCAGGATTTAGCCATATTGTAGTGTCAAAATAATCAGCTAAAGCATCTGCTGCTTTTTCTTTCATCGTCTAAAAGAGCATTGCCCAATTCTCTTAATTGGGTATAGTTTTTAGCAGCAGAAAATTGCCAACAGTTATTTTATAAGTATCTTTGGCGTTTGAAGCTGACAAAACTTTATTTTAAAAATATTGCTGTATATGAAAATAGCCATTTACAGTCGTGGATTAGATACAGAACAAGAAAGCCCTTTGAGCTACTTGTTATATGAATTAAAAAAGCATCAGATAGACATAGTTGTTTATCAACAACTATTGCAATTATATAACCTACCCAATGAATTAAAAGAGAATATTCGTACTTTTCAATATACCGAAGAATTAGAAAATACAACAGATTGTTTAATTAGTCTTGGTGGCGATGGAACAATGTTAGATGCTGTGGCTTTGGTAAAAGATAAAGGTATTCCTATATTGGGCGTTAATTTTGGAAGACTTGGTTTTTTAGCCAATATTCACAAAGAAGAATTATCAATGGCAGTAGATGCTATTGTAAACAGAACTTTTGTAACAGATAACAGAACATTAATTCACCTTGATTCTAATATAAATCTTTTTAGCGATAGCCCTTTTGCTTTAAATGAATTTTCAATTCATAAAAGAGATATATCGCCTATGATTAGAATAAACACTTACTTGAATGGAGAATTTTTAAATACTTTTTGGGCAGATGGACTAATAGTTTCTACTCCTACAGGCAGTACAGGATATAATATGAGTTGTAATGGTCCAATTATTTTTCCTGATTGCTCCAGTTTTGTTATTACTCCTGTAGCCCCACATAACTTAAATGTTAGAAGTATTGTAGTGCCAGATGATAATGTTATTTCTTTTGAAATAGAAGGAAGAACAGAACAATTTATTTGTGCTTTAGATGCTCGTAAAGAAATTGTGAGTAAAACGGTTCAATTAGCAGTAAAAAAAGAGAGTTTTTCTGTAAAACTAATTCGTTTGAATGAAGGAAGTTTTCTTTCTACTTTAAGAAATAAACTTACTTGGGGAATGGATAAAAGAAATTAACAATATGGCTAAAAATATATTTACTTTTAATCAACTTCAATAATAAATTAACTTTTTGACTATAAGAAAATTGTACTATTTTTCGTTTACAATAAAAATAGTGTTTTAATTTGCCCCCTATGCTTTTTAAAAGAATCATCATTATTGTTTTTGTTTGTATATTTTCTCTCCCTACAAAAGGGCAGATAATGGATGCTTTTGTACATGAAGGAGAATTTGGTGTAGGTATTGGCACCAGTCAATATTTTGGCGATTTAACAGCAGGTATGAAAATAACAGACTGGAAGCCTAAAATTTCTGCAAGTGCTTTTTTTAGAAAACAATTTAATAATTATATAGGGGTAAAAATAGCTGCTTCTTATGCCTTTTTAGGTTATGCTGATAAATATACCAGCTATAAAACCAATATTGTCAAAAAAACAAGAAATCTTAGTTTCAATTCCAATATTTGGGAGCTTAGTATTAGTGGAGAATTTAATTTCTTTCGTTTTCAACCAGGGTTTCCTGATTTCCGTTTTACTCCTTATATGTCCTTAGGTATTGGGGCTTTTGCTTATGACCCTTATACTTATTACGGGGGAGAAAAATATTTTTTAAGACCACTTGGCACAGAAGGACAACATGATAAAAATAATTATCCTAATCTTAAACCTTATGGCACAATGGCTATTTGTTTTCCTGTTGGTTTTGGATTAAAATATAGCCTTACAGAAAAATTAAATATATATGCAGAAGCTGTTTACAGATTTACTAATACAGATTATATAGATGATGTAAGTGGCAATTATGCACCAGATGCATTTTCATTCAATCCAAATGGCACTCCCTCTATTGGATTTTTATTACAAGACAGAAGTTTTGAATATGGACCACCTGTTGGTATAAAAGGAAGACAACGAGGCAACAGCCAACAAAAAGATAGTTATATGACTGCTCAAATAGGTATCAGCATTAATATTGGCTCTTACAGATGTCCTACTTATTAATACAAAATTATTTTATGAATTCTTATATAAAACTAACTTCAGAAGTTGAAGAATCTCTTCAACAAAATAAACCTATTGTAGCTTTAGAAAGTACCATTATTTCTCATGGAATGCCATATCCAAAAAATGTAGAAACAGCTTTAGCTGTTGAACAAATTGTAAGAGATAATGGAGCAATACCAGCAACAATAGCTATTATTAATGGACAATGCTGTGTTGGTTTAAGTAAAGATGAAATAGAAGTTTTTGGAAAAGAAAAAAATGTTTGGAAAGTAAGCATCAGAGATATACCTTATGTTATTTCTAAAAAAATATTTGGAGCTACAACTGTTGCTGCAACAATGCGTATTGCATCTATGGTAGGTATAAAAATTTTTGTAACAGGGGGTATAGGGGGTGTACATAGAGGTGCTGAAAAAAGTATGGACATTAGTGCAGACCTTACAGAAATGGCACAAACCAATGTAGCAGTAATTTGTGCTGGCGTAAAATCTATTTTAGACATTGGTTTAACCTTAGAATATGTAGAAACATTAGGCATTCCTGTTGTAACTTATGGGCAAGATGAGTTTCCAAGTTTTTATTCAAGACAAAGTGGTTATACATCTCCTTTAAGATTAGATAGTTTCTCAGAAATTGCTAATCTTCTACAAACCAAATGGAGCTTAGGTTTAAAAGGTTCTGTACTAATTGCAAATCCAATTAACGAAAAAGATGAAATTCCTTTTACTACTATGGAACAATATATTTTACAAGCCATACAACAAGCAGAAAAACAAGGGATAAAAGGAAAAAATGTTACTCCTTTTTTATTACAATATATTGCAGAAAATACACAAGGAGAAAGTTTAGAGGCTAATATTGCCCTTATAAAAAATAATGCAAAAGTAGGTACTGAAATAGCAAAAGTATTATACCTTTAAAGTTATGAATATTTTTTCGCCATATAATACAATCAATCATGCGCAAGGAGAGAAGATTGAACTTGAATTACCCAATTGGAGAAAGAAATTTTATTACATCACTTTCAGAATTTTTCCATTTATACTACTGGCAATTAATATTAATGCTTTTGTTTTTGCCTATAGAGATATACCAGCTTTTTTTGGTATTACATTAGGTATTTGTATTCCCTTTATTTGCGTTGTTATGCTTTTTAAAAAATATCCTATTGTAATTAAAATCAGTAATGATTATATAGAAGTAAACAGAAATACTATTAAAGGAAATGAAACAATAAAATTTTCTGTAAGTTCAATTAAAAAAATTACTTGTAAAATAAGGGGTGGTAGAAATGGGGGTACTTTCTTTTTTCTACATACTATTAATGACTATAAAGCAGAGTTTTTAACTATTCCACCTTTGAATATGGAAAAAGAAAAAACAACTGCTATCATAGCCGAATTAGAAAAAATTACAGGAATAGAAGTTAAACAAGTCTAAACCTATTGCCCCAATATTTACTTTTTAGTATTAAAAATTTTTCTTAGCCACCCCGTCTGATATGGCTTGTAAAGCCTTTGATTCACTAAGAATAGCAGCCATTTTGTTTCCTTTACCATCATGTCCAGAAGCCATATAACCTCCTCTTGCTGTTTTAGTTATAACTGCATCTTGCATAGGTACATTTTTTTCTTTTGTTTTTAAGCAATAAGCTTTAATCATTTTACTTGTGTCCATAAGGAGCTGTTTTTTATGTTAAATAATTTAATAACTATGGCACAAGCTACTATTTTTCTTTTAAATCTAAAAAAAGAATATTACTTATACCCATTTTGCAAAATAAAAAGTTAATAAAAAAATTTATGAACTAATGAGACCCCTTAATTTTTCAAAAAAATCTTGGGCATAGTGTTGTATGTAATTACAACAAAACCCCTACTTTTGCCACCCTAATTAAAATGTCTGCGGGTGTGGTGAAATTGGTAGACACGCCAGACTTAGGATCTGGTGCTGCGAAGCATGGGGGTTCGAGTCCCTCCACCCGCACAAAAGTAAAGTTGATAGTGAAGGGGTTGATTAGTACTCTTCAACTTCTTTCTTATCAACTTTTTATTTTTTACATAAAACACAATATGCTCTTACAATGGCAACAGTAATCAGAGAAAACATTGGTAATCTTACCGATAAACTTACAGTACAAATTTTTAAAGAAGATTATTTCAAAAATTTTGAACAAAGTTTAAAAAAATATGCAAAATCTGCCAATATACCTGGCTTTAGAAAAGGTATGGTACCTGCTGGATTAGTAAAAAAAATGTATGGACAAAGTGTTTTTACTGATGAAGTTTTAAGAACAGTAGAATTACAACTAAACGAATATTTAACCACAGAAAAAATAGACATTTTTGCTCAACCATTACCATTAGATAATATAGAAACAGGATTAGATATGAATAATCCTGCTGATTATAGTTTTGCTTTTGAAATAGGCTTAAAACCAGATTTTACTGTAAATACCAATATTCCTGTTACACGTTATAAAGTAACTGTAACCGATGAAATGATAAATGAAGAAGCAGACAGATTACAAAGACGTTTTGGAAAAATGACAGAACCAGAAACTGTAACAGACGAAGAAACAATGTTGAACGTTACATTTACAGAAGTAGATAATGCTGGCAATGTTTTAGAAGAAGGTATTAACAAACCAAATAGTGTTTTAGTAAAATATTTTGCTCCATCATTTAGAGCTAATGTGTTAGGAAAAAAGAAAGATGATGTAATTGATGTGCATTTAGCTACTGCTTTTGAGGATAAAGAATTAGATGTTATTCTTAGCGATTTAGGATTAGACAAAAACATAGCTGGTGTAGCCGATAAAAATTTTAAACTTACTATTACTAAAATAGGATTGGTAGAAAAAGCTGAATTAGGAGAAGAATTTTTTGCCACAGTATATCCTTCTAAAGAAATAAAAACAGAAGCCGATTTTAGAAATACTGTTAAAGAAGATATTGAAGCATATTTTGCATCTCAAAGCAAAAATCAAATACACGACCAAATTTATCATCACTTATTAGACCATACAACAATAGAACTCCCTGAAGAATTTTTAAAACGATGGATGCTACACTCTGGAGAAACTAAAAAAAGTGCAGAAGAAATAGCACAAGAGTTTCCATCTTTTAAAAATAGTTTACAATGGAGTTTAATAACATCTAAACTTACAGAAGAAAACAAAATAGAAGTATCGCCAGATGATATAAGAAACTTTGCTAAGCAACAGTTGTTTCAATATATGGGCAACCAAATGAATGTATTAGATGAACAACAACAATGGTTAGAAGACTATGCAGACAAAATGATGAAAGATAAAAAATTTGTAGAAGATAGCTTTCACAGAATAAGTACAGAAAAATTGTTTAACATATTAGAAGAAAGAGTAACTGCCAAAGAAGAAAGTATTAGTGCAGATGATTTTGCCAGCAAATTGCATCACCATCATCATTAATCAATAATTCATATAAGATATTGCTTAATTAGGCTAAATAAATATAGTTCCATTTTGTGGTATTCTATATGCTTTATTGGGCTTTAAATCTTTGCCAATTTCCATTTACCTTTTCTAAATAAATAAAATGCAGTACAGGTTAACAAAGCATCTGTAACTACAATACTAATATATATACCCCATTCGCCCAAGTTTAAAAAAGAAGTTGTAAAATATGCTAAGGGTATTTGAAAAATCCAAAACCAAAAAAAGTTTATTATAGTAGGTGTTCTTGAATCTCCAGCACCATTAAACGCATTCATTAATACCATACCAGTTCCAAAAAATACATAGCCCAAACATATTACCCTTAAAGCATGTACAGCAGTGTTGATAATAGCTGTTTCTTTGGTAAAAAAGTGTACAAAATATTCTGCACCAATTAAAAACAATAAAGATACAAAGCCCATATAAATAGCATTGTATTTAGTTACTTTCCATACACTTTGTTCTGCACGTTCAGGTTGTTTAGCTCCTAAGTTTTGACCTACCAATGTAGCAGCAGCATTAGCAAAACCCAATGCTGGTAAAATAAAAAATATAATAAGCCTTATAGCAATAGTATAACCTGCAATAGCATTATTGCCAAAACTTGTCATTATTCTTGCCATAATAATCCAACTGGCACTTGATATAATAAATTGAAGAGATGCAGTTATTGTTACGTTTAATAAACTTTTAATAATAGCAAATTTTGGTAAAAAATAATTGATGTAAATTTTAATGATTCCCTTTCCTTTCAGTAATTGTCGTAATTGATATACTACACCAATACCTCTTCCTAAAACTGTGGCATAAGCAGCCCCTGTTAATCCATAAAAATGTATTAATATAGGACATAAAATAATATTGAAAATATTAGCAATCCATAAACTTTTCATTGCTATTGCAGCATTGCCAGCACCTCTAAAAATACCATTTAATAAAAACAAAAGAATAATAACAATATTTAAACCCAACATAATAGCAGTATATAAATAACCATATTCTACAATTTCTTTTGTAGCACCCATTAAGTATAAAAGATATTTAGAAAAAACAATGCCTATGGTACTAATAATGATACTGATGAGTATAGCAATGAGTATGGCTTGAGAAGCTGCTTTTGCTGCATCTGAATATTTTTTTTCGCCTACTCTTCTTGCTACCATTGCTGTAGTAGCAATACTAATACCAATGCCTAAAGAATAAATGATGGTTAAAATACTTTCTGTTAAACCAACTGTTGCAGTAGCCAATGCCCCAAGTTTGCTTACAAAATAAATATCTACTACAACAAAAATGCTTTCCATGCTCATTTCTAAAATCATGGGTACAGCCAATAAAAAAATAGCTTTACGAATGCTACCAGAAGTAAAATCTTTATCATCGCTATTCAATGATTCTTTTATCAGTATTCCAATATTTTGTAAGGAAGATATTTTTTTACGAATGAGCATTAATAATAATCTCTTTTTAGAGAAAGGAAACAAATATAAAACCTATTAACTAAAATGTTTGATAGAATTGTAAGTATTATAAAACAAAAAAAATCCTGAACAATAATTTGTCAGGACTTTTCAAAAAAATAAAACATAAAAATTATCCTGCTTCGGCAATTACTTCCTTTACTTCTGGTATCATGCGTTTCATCATTCCTTCTATACCAGCTTTTAATGTAATTAAACTACTTGGGCATCCACTACAACTACCTTGCAACATTACATTTACTACACCATTATTATAACTTTTAAATTGAATAGCCCCACCATCCATTTCTACTGCAGGTTTTACATAATTTTCAAGAAGCTCTTTTACTCTTTTTACTACATCTGTATCATCTGCATTAATAACATTACCAGAATCAAGATGTGCATTTTCATTTACTTCTTCTTCATTAATAATTACACCTCCATTTTCTAAATATTCTTTTAAAAACTGTTTAATAGATGGTATAATATCATCCCAATTTTCTGTGTCTTCTGTTTTAGTAATAGTAACAAAATTGCTGGCAATAAATACACCTTTTATAAATGGAAAACCAAAAAGTTCTTTAGCCAAAGGAGATGGAGTAGCTGTACCCTCCTCTTGAAAATCTATGCTTTTACCAGGGTACAATAATTTGTTAGCAACAAACTTCATTGTTTCTGGATTAGGAGTCATTTCTGTATAAATACTAATAATAGGATTACCTGTTTTTATCATAATAAAATTTTTTAACCAAGGCAAAAGTACAGAATTACACGTTATACGAATTTGATTTCTACAATAGACCCTTCTTTTTTCGGTATAAGCCACAACACTTTTGATATACAGAATTTGCCAATTTCTTTTTCAGTACCTAAAATGCGGTAAAAAATTAAAATAATCGCCGCAAATTTGCGGTAAATAATTCATATATTTACCGCATAATTTATTTTGAGCAATGGCAAAATACATTTACGAATATAAAAATTGGACAAATTTTTCTTGGCAAGAGAAAGATATAAATACTGTATTTGGACAAGTTAGATTAATGCAGGGTAAAATAATTGGGCAAATGAATACACTTGGTTTTTCTGTTAAAGAAGAAGCTACTTTAACTGCTCTAACACTTGATGTAGTTAAATCATCAGAAATAGAAGGCGAATTACTCAATTACGACCAAGTACGTTCTTCTATAGCAAGGCGTTTGGGCATTAATACAGCAGGACTTGTTTCAAGCAATCGCCACATTGAAGGCATTGTAGAAGTAATGTTAGATGCCACACAACGTTACAATTTACCATTAACCGAAAAACGTTTGTTTGGTTGGCATGCTGCTCTTTTTCCAACAGGTTATAGCGGACCTTATGCAATAGAAACAGGCAAATATCGTACAGGCGAAATGCAAATAGTTTCTGGAGCAATGGGTAAAGAAAAAGTACATTATGAAGCCGTAAAACCAAAAAAAGTAAAACTTGAAATGGATAAATTTTTGAAATGGTTTAATAACAATAATCAACTTGACCCTGTATTAAAAGCAGCTATTGCTCATTTTTGGTTTATCATCATTCATCCTTTTGATGATGGTAATGGACGAATAGGAAGAGTGATAACCGATATGCTTTTAGCACGTGCAGAAGGAAGTGGTGAACGTTTTTATAGTATGTCAAACCAAATTTTAGTAGAACGTAAACGCTACTACGAAGTATTGCAAAAAGTACAACACAGCTCTGGCGACATTACTGAATGGATTGAATGGTTTTTGCATTGCTTACAAAATGCAATACTTGCTACTGAAAATACTACACAACATATTTTGCGTAAAGCTGAGTTTTGGAAACTGCATGAACACACACCTATCAACGAACGACAACGAACTATTTTAAATTTATTGTTTGACGGATTTGAAGGTAAATTACAAACAAGTAAGTGGGCAAAAATTACCAAAGTTTCTACAGATACAGCATTACGTGATATTAAAGACTTAATAGAAAAAAACATCTTACAACAAACCAACGAAGGTGGACGAAACGCTAATTATGAATTAAAAAATTTTATGCTCAGCTAATAAATTTTCAGCAAGGGCATAATTCAGTAAAATAAATTTTTTCACTCAACCACCAACTTTTGTGTTTGTGTATTGCCTTCGGTATTTGTAACCTTTACAAAATAGATACCTTTTGATAAAGTAGCAATATTTAATTGTACAAAAGTTAAATCATCATAATTTTTGTTCAATAATCTTCTTCCTGTTAAATCTATTATACTTACTTCTTTTATGTTTGAATATTGAATGTTTAGTACATCTTTTGCAGGATTAGGATAAATTGACAATTGAGTATTGAAAGTTGAATATTGAATATTTTCTATTTTACTATAAGTAATTTTTCCATCTTTATCTACCGCCTCTATTCTATAATAGCTCCTTCCATTCAAAGGCTGTACATCTGTAATGCTGTATTCATTGTAGCTTTCGTTTTTTGCATTTACTTTATTGATAGCATAAAAATCAGTTCCGTTACCACTTCTTTGTACATTAAAGTAAGATACATTTATTTCATTAGCTGTTTGCCATTGTAAAGAAACATTTTTGTTTTGTAATGTGGCTGTAAAATTGGTATAGATTAATGGAACGGCAGAGTTGGTGTATTTAGCTACATAACGATTACCATTTGAGTTCGTAAAATGTCCTGCGGCATAAATGTTTCCTACGGCATCACTACATATAGAACTAATTTGAGCATTTGCCTCTAAACTATTTTCCCCACCTAATTCGCTCCATGTGCTACCATTGAATTTTGCCACATATTGCTTGCCGTTTGCATTTGTAAAGCGTCCTGCGGCATAAATGTTTCCTGCTGCATCAGTACAAATAGAAGTAATGCCATCATTTGCTTGCAAACTATTTGTCCCACCTAATTCACTCCATGTGCTGCCATTAAATTTTGCTACATAGCGTTTACCATTTCCGTTGGTAAAATTTCCAGCGACATATATATTTCCTGACATATCACTACAAAAACTCCAAATATAACTATTAGCTTGTAAGCTATTTGTACCGCCTAATTCACTCCATACACTACCATTAAATTTTGCTACATAATAATTACTGTTTGCATTTGTAAACTCTCCCCCTGCATAAATATTTCCTGCTATATCGCTGTAAAGAGCAAAAATATACCAGTTTGCCTGCAAACTGTTTGTACCACCCAATTCATTCCATGCTGTTCCGTTAAATTTAACTACATAATGCAAGTTGGTCAATACCGTTGCATAAATGTTTCCCGCAGCATCGCTACACAACTCAGCAATAACACTATTCATTACAAAACTATTTGTACCGCCTAATTCACTCCATGTACTACCGTTAAATTTGGCTACATAAAATCTAAAATTTGAATTTGTAAAAAATCCTGCGGTATAAATATTTCCTGTTGCATCACTGCAAAGAGCATAAATAGTATTATTAGCTTGTAAACTATTTGCCCCCCCCCAATTCACCCCATGTAGTTCCATTGAATTTTGCTACATAACGTTTGCCATTTGCATTGGTAAAATTTCCAGCAGTATAAATATTCCCCAATGCATCTTTACAGATAGAATTAATATAATTATTAGCTTGCAAACTATTTACTCCTCCCAATTCACTCCATTGGGCATTTGTTGCAGTAAAGGCAGAAAGAAAAACCAATAATATAGCGTATATCGTTTGGCGGCTTGGCGTAGTGGCGGATTTTTAGCACAAAAGCTCAATCGAAGAACTGCACTTGAACCTACCACAAAACTATCATACGAAGCACTGCACCCGCCATTACGCCAAACCGCTGTTAGCTGCTGCCCTTCTGTCTTTCGTCCTGATTGTCTGTCGGTTGTGAGGTGGGACAGACACACTCTTTGCCAAGTTTTGGTTTGAGCGTTGGCTTGTGCGACTTGGCAATGTGTGTGGCTGTGAAGCGTTAGCATACTGTCTCTTTTTTAGTTTAATACTCTGTCTGATATTTCTTTTGCGATTTCTTCAATTGTAAAACTTGATGTATTCAATGCCAACATATCAGCTATTATTGGGCTGAATTTTAAAACTTCGTTTTTACTGATTTTATGCCAAATTGGAAGTATTACTTTTTCTCCGTTTACTTCTCTTGCAAAAAGTCCATCCAATTCTCTTTGTGGCCATTCTTTGCTAAAAAATGCTTCTGATAAAACTACTATTCCGTAACGTGAATTTTTAAGTCCGTTGTCAATGGAACGTCTAAGACTATCGCCAACTCTCAACGTAAATTCATCATACCAAACTTTAAGTCCGTGTTGCTGTAAACACTTTACAAAATCTCTAACAAAGTCTTCCTTGTCTTCGGATGCGTGAGAAACGAAAACATCGTAAGCGACTTCTTGATTTTTTTCAGAATTAAATAAAATGCTTTCAGAATGATATTGGGTATGATGTAGTATGCTTAATTGTTCCCCACAATAGTTCATTACCTTAACCGTGTTTATAGAATAAAAAACATACAATTCTATTAGCCTTGATAAAGAAACAGTACCATCAAGCATAAAAGGGAAATGTAAAAATTCAAAGATTGTTCTGAAATTTTTTGAAATAACCTTTTTTTCTACACCTTTGTCGTATTCTAAAAATAAACTTACAGGCAATTCTTCTGCACCTTCAATAGCTTCCTGAATAACCTTTTCCCATAAATAAAGATATTCTGAAATATTACGGTTATATCCGGCAATATAATCTTCTGCAATTTCTTTGATACAGACAAATTGCAAATACTCTTCATCTTCAAGTTGATAAAAATCCTTGCAAGAGAGCAAAATACTGTTTAAGTAATTAATTTTCAACTCAGGCGTGAATTGTGCAGTAGCTTTTTTAATGAATGAAACAGTAACTACATCATTGATGTCAAAAATCGAACCGGCACTTATGAACGGAAAAGAATCCGTAGGTAATTCGTTTACTGTTTGAAAATCTAAATATTCAACACTGTCTCTTTCTATTTGCTTTAATTGGTTTTCATAAATATCCAATATCGGTATTTCAAGGTTTAAGAAGGGTAATATGTCAGAAACAGCAATAGTGCTATCAAACAATTTTGAGCCGTCTGATTCCCTTTTTAAAATCAAAATAGGATAATCGTTTATTTCAATGCTGTTATTCATGTGCTAATTTTCATTTACTTTCCCTCCACAATTTTTATTTCTTCTTCCGTTAACTCGTAAAGTTGATAAACCAATTGGTCTATTTGGTTTTCTAAATCAGTTGTGTCATTATCATTTTTGCGTTCTACCAAAATCCTTTCAACTAAATCTATGAATGGTCTTTGTTCCTTTTCAGAAATATTTTTAATTGGAATTTTTTCAATGTATTGAACTTTATATTCTAAGTACCCCCCCCTGCGACTGATGCTCCAAATGTTCATTAAAAAAGCAATGAGTTTTGAGTTTAAAATTGCCAATAAGTAACGACTATTTGATTTAATCAAAAAGCCCGTCATATCTATTATTGCACCTTTCGTTAATGTAAAATTATTACCCAATGATACATTTGGGTAGATAATATATTCAGTGTTGTAATCAACGGTTTTGTTTATCTGCTGATATTCATACCAACATTTTGTTTTATTAACTAAACCTTCTTTAATGATTGCTCTTTGAGATAATTTCGCTTTCTGATTTTCAAGATAGGATGATATTTCTGGATAATCCTTTATGTCAACAATGGAATAATCATCATTATATGGAAAGATGATTTTGTTGGTAGGTTTAATTGGGCTGTATTTTTTGATGTCTCTGCCAAAAACATACGGTTTTACTATTTTATCATCTTTTAAATCAGTGAGAAAACCTTCATTAAATCCTGTCTTAACTCCAACAATTGGCAGTCCGCAGAAGTCCTTAATCGGAACGGTTCCAATTTTTACTTTTTCAATAATGTTTGAAATTCTGTTATCAACAAATTTGAAATCGTTTTGTGTGAAAATTGATTTTGATGTGCTTAACAATTCTATACTACTAAGTTTTTCTTTTAGTGAGAAAGTAGGCAGTTCGTTTAGGCTGTAGTAATTGAATTGGTAATCATCTTTACTTTTCTTAATTGCAAAGTAAATTAATGGATAAGCTGTTGCGCCTTCAAAAACAGGCAGGTCATTGAAATTGATTATTTCGATTATTTCGGTATTGTTAAGAAGAAATTCAATCAAGGGTTTACCATAGCTTGCTTCAAAGAATTTCCCTGATGTAATGAAGTTAATTGCTCCATAGGGCTTTAATAAATTTATGCTATTTTCATAAAAGAAAACGTAAATATCTGACTTGCCTGAAAAACTTTTAAACTTACCTTGAAAGTAACCGCTTAAATCTTTTACTTCTTCTTGTCTGATATATGGCGGATTTCCAATCACCACATCAAAGCCCAAAAAATCGCCATCATCATTCAGCACTTCAGGAAATTCAAAACGCCATTCAAAAGCGTTTTCAAAAATCTTGTTGGCTTTTATATCTTCAATTTCTCCTTCTATTTTTTTTGTTTCTTCTGTCAGGTCTTTAACTTTTTTATTCCAAGCGGCTTTTTCCTTTTTGCTCATTTCAAAAAGTTGTTGCTGATTGGTGAGTGTAAACAAGTCACCCGATAGTTTTCGTAGTTTTTTTGCTTTGGGGTCGTTCAACGAAATTTCACTTCTGAAATCCGATTTTATGTCGGCAATCAGGCGTTCCATTTCTCTTTTTTGCGATTTGCTTTTGGCTTTGCGATAAGTGTCAACAGCTATTCGGTAGCTGTCAATCGTCCACTTACTTTTTTTCAAGGCTTGTTTCAGGTCGGCATCAATGGCAAAACGGCTCACCAAAGAGTTTCCGCATTTTATGTTGATGTCAATGTTAGGAAGCGTTTCCAATTCGGTGGCATTCTTATAATAAGCATTTTTCAAAAGCTCAATCCACAAACGCAAACGGCATATTTTTACCGAATTGGAATTGATGTCCACACCAAAAAGGCAGTTTTCAATAATGGTTTGCTTTTCGTGAAAAAGCGTTTCCTGTATGCGTTGGCTCTCTTTGTTGGTAGGGTTGTATTCAAAAAGCTCTCCTTCTTCATCTGTTACAATTAATTCATCATTGACGACTTCAACCTGATATTCTTTTAGACGTTTGCCGTCACGGTCTTGCAGAATTTTCAAGTCATTTTTTACGGCAATCATTTCATTAAGAGCCGAAACCAAAAAGTGACCTGAACCCACGGCAGGGTCGCAAATTTTGATGCTGTTTACAATTTCATTGGCTTCTTTAGTGTCATCAATTTTGTTGTAGAGTTCATTCAGGTCTTGGCATTTCCAATTTTTGGCCTCATTGAATTTCTGCAAAACGGCTTTACGGATAGTTTCACGGCACATATACATGGTGATGAAACCCGGAGTAAAAAATGAACCGTCTTTGTAGCCGTTTATTTTCTCGAAAATCAATCCGAGAACCGAAGCATTAATCAGCGTTTTGTTATCTTCCTGAATTTCTTCCGAGCCTTCACTGCTGAAATCGTAGGCATTTAGAAATTCAAACAGGTATTCGAGTGTGCTTAAATTTCCTGTTCTCTTTTTGCCTTGCTGGTCTTTGAGAACAGTTGAAGAAATTACTGGAATTGTCTTATCGTCTTTCAGGTTGCTGATAAACAAAGTAACCTGTTCAATGTCTGTCGGCTCAAAAAGTGATGAATTGAGATAAGGAACTTTCTCGAAAATCTTTTTTACATCTTCGTTTCGCTCGTCATACTTGCGTGCCAACACCTGAAAAAACAAGCTGTTCAGGTCGTCATAGTTTTTGATTTTGTCAAGGTTAAGAAACGAATACGATTTGTCGCCTTTGTGGTAGGTAATGAGTTGTGCTTCCAACAACTTCAAAAACAAAATACGGTTTATCCAAGTGATGGAAAGTGTAAGAGCAACATTGAAAAGTCGTTCTTGTGTTGTGTTCCCGAATTGGTTTGGTCTTTCAAGTCGGCTTAGTTTATCCAAGCTGTCCAACTGAATGATGGCATCTTCAAGGATTGTTCCTGTGTTTCTTTCTCCTGTTTTGTTTCGTTCAATTAGTTTTTTGCTTCCTTCTTTGGTTTCAGTCAAGCCGATAATGTGCAACAACTCGCTGTAAAAGCGTTTGTCAAGGCTGTTGCTGTCGTTGGTGAATGGAAGTTTTAAAAGATGTTCTGGTGAAAGAAGTTTGAATAAAGCAATCAGCGAATTATCGTCTGCTTTGTCGGCATTACGTAACGGTTTTTGATAATCCTGAATATTGAAATAAGTAAATTCAATCTCTGCGGAAATGCTATCAATAAAAGGCTCGGCAATTTGTTTGTAGAAAAAATCGGTTTTTGTGTCTGCCAAACGTCCGCCTTCAAAGTCGTGGAATTGTTTTACAAGGTTTTTGTTTTGGGCAAAAAGTCTGTCAAATAAGGTAGCGTCAAAAATGAACCATTCGTTTATGTTGGTCGCCACCAAATGTTTTACTTCAAGGTTTTTGTGTGTAATTCTTTCTCGTAGGTAATACAGAACCAATTCCTGAAACGCTTTTACGTTCAGTTTTTTGGTTGTAATCATTTCCGATTTGTTGGTCGGTTTTTTCGCTTCGAGAATTACGCCAACTGTCGAGTTCGCATTTTGTCCGTTATGAATAACAAGGTCGTTTCGACCTTTGGTATTTATAAAATGGTTTTGCTTGTAGTAGGTGTCTTTAAGAAAGTCCGAAACTAAGTTTTTATGAAACTCTTCGCTTTCGGTATCATTTGTCCTGTCGAGCAAAGTAATAAGATTGGTCTTGAAACCTTCAATTTCAGTCCTGTTCGGTTTTACTTTTAAAAAGGCTTTATTCAGTGCCTTTCTTGGTTTCAATTCTTTTAAAATCATCTACAAATTATATTTTCTATTTCAGTCGGTTAAGATAAGTTTTTCGGTCGGAACGGTGTCAGAGCGTTGGCAAAAAAATGGCTCTTTTGGTTTTTTTAAGCGTTGGCTCGTGTGTCGGGAAAAACCAAATGTGCCATTTTGTGCGGTGGACTTTTTTGTCCTTTGTCTGTTCGTTAATTTTTGCACTGTCGTCTGTTCTTTAGGGTTGCAGCTAACTTTTTCATACTAACTATTTGAAAGGATAAATATACATTGATTTTAATAATGAACTTGTTTGAACTTTTATCAATTTAATATACACGAAGCTAAAAAAAGTGAAAGTTGTCAGGTTTTGTCATGTTGAGCTTATCGAAACATGTCGAAACCGATTAATTGAAGCATATTTTTTAACCATCGCCTTCTACACATTTCGACAGGCTCAATGTGACAAGGCTGACAGCGTTTTTATTCACAATTCGTAAAAAATTAGAAGCCTAAACAACTTCATAGTTAGTATTTCTTCTTAACTGTTTTTCTTTCTGACATTCCCTTACTCATAGTTGTACAACATAATTATCATAAACACCATAACAATCTGCGTTCCATATTACCTTAAATTTGCACCTTCTTTATTCATAAAACGATTGTTATGCAAAAACTTCACAACTATATTCTGGGCAAACAAATTACAGGCGATGGCGATGGACAAATTTTATACAATGCTATTACAGGAAATCCTATTGCTACTGCATCTACCAAAGGCATCAACTTTGAAGAAGTATTAAATTATGGTAGAAAAAGTAGTGCTGCTTTACGCAAAATGACTTTTCACGAACGTGGTCTTATGCTAAGAGCATTAGCCATTCATTTAAGAAAACATTTAGATACTTTTTATAACATTAGTTACCAAACAGGTGCTACTAAAGCAGATAGTTGGATAGATATTGAAGGCGGTATAGGCAATTTATTTGCCAATGCTTCTTTAAGAAGAAAATTGCCCGATACGCCTTTTTGTTTAGATGGTGAGCATCATCCTTTGGGCAAACTAAATACTTTTATGGGGCATCATTTATTAGTACCAAAAGAAGGTATTGCTATTCATATCAATGCTTTTAATTTTCCTGTATGGGGAATGTTAGAAAAAATTGCTGTGAATTTATTAGCTGGTATGCCTTGTGTAGTAAAACCAGCCTCTGTTACATCTTATTTAACAGAAGCGGTAGTAAAAGAAATTATTGCATCAAACATTTTACCACAAGGTGCATTGCAATTAATATGTGGCAGTGCTGGCAATATGTTAGATTATGTTACCAATCAAGATGTAGTAACTTTTACAGGCAGTGCATCTACAGGTTTAATGCTAAAATCGCACAAAAGAATTATAGAAGAAAATGTACCCTTTAATATGGAAGCAGATTCTTTGAACTGTATTGTATTGGCAGATGATGTAGAAAAAGGTTCGGCAGAATGGGATATTTTTATTAAAGAAATAAGAAAAGAAATAACCATAAAATGTGGTCAAAAATGTACTGCTATCAGAAGAATTTTTGTACCTGAAAATAAAGTAGAAGCTGTAAAAGAAGATATAAGCAAAGCCCTTTCTCAAACCATTATTGGCAATCCATTAAATGAAAAAGTACGCATGGGAAGCCTTGTAGGCATTCAACAAAGAAATGAAGTAAAAGAGCAGATACAAAAACTATTAGCATCATCACAAATTATTTATGGCAGCTTAGATAGTGTATCAACCATAGATGCAGATGCAGAAAAAGGAGCATTCATTAGCCCATTACTTTTATTGAATGAAAAACCTTTTACATCAAAAGAAGTACATGAAGTAGAAGCGTTTGGACCAGTAAGTACTTTAATGCCTTATAAAACTATGGAAGAAGCTATTGCACTTTCAAAAATGGGCAAAGGTTCTTTGGTAAGTACTATTGTTACAACAATTGAAAAAAATGCACAAGAATATGTGTTGGGTGCAGGTGCTTATCATGGTAGAATTTTAGTATTGAATAATGAATGTGCCAAAGAAAGTACAGGTCATGGCAGTCCATTACCATTATTGGTTCATGGAGGTCCAGGGCGTGCAGGAGGAGGGGAAGAAATGGGAGGTTTGCGTGGCATAAAACATTATATGCAAAGAGTAGCAGTGCAAGGAAGTCCAAGTATGATAACTGCTGTAAGCCAAGTATATATGCCAGGTGCTAAAGGACAAAATGATGGACAACATCCTTTCACAAAATATTTTGAAGAATTAAATATTGGCGACCAACTTATTACTGAAAGAAGATTAATTACATCGGAAGACATTGATAAGTTTGCAGATTTAAGTGGCGACCATTTTTATGCTCATATTGCCGATACAGATTTTTCAGGAACTATGTTTGAACAGCAAGTAGCACATGGTTATTTTATTATGAGTGCTGCTGCAGGTTTATTTGTTGAAGGCTACAAAAAAAATCCTGTGTTATTAAATTATGGTATAGATGAATTACGTTTTACCAAACCCGTTTACCCAGGAACAGAAATTTATATAAGGTTTACTTGTAAAGAAAAAATAGCACAAGATAAAAAAGATGAAAACGATATACCCAAAGGCATTGTAAAATGGTTGGTAGAAATGATAGATGATACTGATGAACTTACAGGTATTGCAACTATTTTAACTATGGTGGCAAGAAAGGGGTAGCAGTAATGAAAAACCTTGTCAGTCTGAGTTTATCGAAGACGATGAATTTAAGCGTTCTACTCAATCGCTTTCTACATACTTCGACAAGCTCAGTATGACAAAAGCTGACAATTTTATTTAGTCTTGTCCTAAAATAGAGTTACAAATTTTCTCTTGACAAAAAAGTAAAAGAAATAAAATTATTCTAACAATGAAATGTCAAAAAGACTAAACAATTTCTTTTTTTTACAAACCACCTTCAATCATTTTCTTATGTTCATTTATAATGTAACCATAAAAATAGAACCATCTATACAAGAGGCTTGGATAGCATGGATGCAAAATATTCATATACCAGAAGTAATCGCTACTAAATGTTTTACACACTATCAATTTGTACAACTGCTTGAAGTAGATGAAACAGATGGCATTACTTACGCTGTACAATATTATGCAGAAAGTAAAGCAAATTATAACCGCTATATTGAGCATTATGCACCACAATTAAGAGAGGCAGGTTTTAAGGCTTGGGGCAATAAATTCATTGCTTTTCGTTCATTAATGCAAGTTGTGAATTGAGTGTGGATAGTTTTTTAAATATATTTTGGCAATAACAAATCTTCACTATATTCCTTTGAAATGCTTGAATTTGTTGAATTTAAGCACAATCCTTTGAAACCCTTTATTGATAAGGCTTTCAGCAGATTAGAAATATGTATTTTTATATTGTTATTAAACACACTTCTTTCAAATCCTTTGTTTGTAAGGGTTTTACTGCAAATAAAAAAATGCTATCGGTAAGAAATTTTTTTTGATTATTAGCAAAAGCTAATACATTTGTTTTCACTAACTAATTAAACAATTTAAAAAAAACAATTAATTATGAACAAAGCTGAATTGATTGCACAAATTGCAGAAGATGCAGGCATCACAAAAACTCAAGCTAACGCAACTTTAGATTCTTTCGTAAGTGCCGTAACTAAAACTTTGAAAAAAGGCGACAAAGTAACTTTAGTAGGTTTTGGAACTTTCTCTGTTTCTAAACGTGCAGCTCGTACTGGTCGTAATCCTCAAACAGGAGCAGCTATTAAAATTAAAGCTAAAAGAGTAGCTCGTTTTAAAGCTGGTAAAGAATTAAGTGCAAAAATCTAAGCATCTTAAAAACGACATTAAAAAATCCTGCTTTATTCGGCAGGATTTTTTATTTTTGCCCTGTATCATTATTTATTCATTCAACAAAAAAATTATTATGGGAAGAGGTGATAAAAAAACAGCAAAAGGAAAACGCTTTCAAGGTTCTTTTGGAAAAAGCAGACCACACAAAACAAAAACTGCACCTAAAGCTAAAACAACACTTAAAGCAGTATAAGAAATAAACCTTTTTATACAAATATGCTTTCGGTATTTAAAATTATTTGCCTACATTATACCTAATAACTGTGGGCTTTTTTATGTAGCTACTAACTAAGTATAAGAAGATGTTTGATTGTAATACAAATGGCTTTACTTTTGAAACAAGTATGAAAAAAAATATTGGTTATATCTGTTTCTTATTAATAATTGCAGCTATAAGTTGTAAAAAAGAAAGTTTTATTACAAGTAGCAATGCTTTATTAAGAACTTCTACCGATACACTGCGTTACGATACAGTATTTACTTCTGTTGGCTCTATTACACAATCATTTAAAATATTTAATCCTAACGATAAAAAATTACGATTAAGCAATGTGCAACTGATGGGAGGCAACAATTCTTATTTTAAGATAAATGTAGATGGTGTTGCAGGAACATCTTTTGATAATATAGACATAAATGCCAATGATAGTATATACGTTTTTGCTATGGTTACTATCAATCCCAATAGCCTTCTTTTGCCTTTTATAGTACAAGACAGTATAAGAATAAATTATAATGGTAATACACAATTTGTACAGTTAGAAGCCTACGGACAAAATGCTGCTTTTTTAAGAGATGTAAAAGTAAATACAGATACTACTTGGAACAATACATTACCAATAGTAATACTTGGCTCTGTAACCATTAATCCATCAGTAACATTAACCATTGAAAAAGGAACTAACATTTATTTTCATGCAGATGCCCCAATGCTTGTGCAAGGAACATTAAAAGCAGTTGGAGAAAAATATGATAGCACAAAAATTGTTTTTACTGGCGATAGATTAGATGAACCTTATAAAAATTTTCCAGGGGCTTGGCCTGGTATTTATTTTTTAGATAATAGTATTAATAATGTAATGCAATACTGTATTATTAAAAATGCTTATCAAGGTGCTATAACACAAAACCCTGCTACAAACGGCAATCCTAAACTCTCATTAAATGAATGTATTATTGACAATATTTATGATGTAGCTGTTGGGGGTAGTAATTCATCTATCAATGCCAATAATTGTTTAATAAGTAATAGCGGATATAATATTTTTTTAACAGCAGGTGGTAATTATAATTTTACACATTGCACAGTTGTAAGTTATGGCAACTATTATTTACAACACAAATACCCAGTATTAAACATTAGCAATATGGTAGATAATACAACTACCAATACTGTTAATGCAACATTTACAAATTGTATTTTTTATGGCGAAGGCGGTTTGCCAGAAAATGAAATATTAATTAAAAAACAAGGCAATACCCTTTTTAATGTTGTGTTTAATAATACTTTATATAAACTGAAAGATGCTGAACCTGCAACTGTAAATTTTATAGGCAATAAATTAAAAAATATTGCTCCACTATTTGATAGTATCAATATAAGCGATAGATATTACAACTTTCATTTAAGACCAGCATCAGAAGCTATTGATAAAGGCTCAAACACTGGGTTATTAATTGATTTAGACGGCAATAATAGAAACATCAATTTACCAGATTTGGGCTGCTACGAAAAGCAATAATACTATTTGCCTAATCTCAAAACACGATTATTCTTTTTTGAGATTTATTATTTTTTCTATCTTTATTGCTTAAAACTGTTCCCTTATGAGAAAGCTATATTATTTAATACTGCTTGTATTGCTTATAAGCACAGCATCTTTTATCTTTATTAAGCCTAAAAAAATTTATTCTTTTAAGATAAAAAGCATAGAAGGCAAAACCATTAATCTTTCAACTTTCAGAGGTAAGAAAATTTTAATTGTTAATACAGCTTCCAATTGTCAATACACTTATCAGTATGCAGAACTGCAAAATTTGTACAATCAATACCAAGATAAATTAGTAATTATTGGGTTTCCATGCAATCAATTTGGACATCAAGAAGAAGGAAGCGATACTCAAATTAGTGAGTTTTGTAAAGTAAGATATGGAGTAACTTTTCCTTTATCTACCAAAATAGATGTAAAAGGAGACAGCATTGCACCCATATACAAATGGCTTTGCAATAAAGAAGAAAATGGTGTAATGGACGCTACTATTAAATGGAATTTCAATAAATTTTTAATCAACGAAAAAGGATATTTAATAGCTCATTTTCCCAGCAATGTAAAACCAGAAAGTAATGAGATAACCCAGTATTTAAAATAATTTTTACCATACTAATTATTGAGTTATTGGCTGCAATACCAACAAACAATGGTACAAAAATCATTACCAATATACTTTTGCCCTCTCTTTTATCAATATGCTTGTTTTATTTTTTGCATGGCATTTTAACATATTATAATATTGCACTTACCCAAACTCCTATTACTTTTACAAAATAGCATTTTATATGAGAAAAATATATTTTATTCTTTTTTCCCTTTTCATTTATCAAACAGTATTTGCACAACCAAAAAAAGTTGTGGCAGATAAAATAATAGGTCAGGTTGGTAATAAAATTATACTTCGTTCAGATGTTATAAATGCTATTGAAGATTATAAAAGGCAGGGCATGGCTGCACAATTACCCCCTAATCCTGAATGTGCATTTTTAGAAGGTCAATTAATTCAAAAAGCATTGGTATTACAAGCAGAAAAAGACTCTCTATCTTTAAGCAATGAAGAAATAGAAGCTGCTTTAGATAACCAAATTCGTGGTTTTATTCAAATGTATGGCAGCAAAGAAATGTTAGAAGAAATTTCTGGTCGTACTATTTATCAATTAAGAGAAGATTTTAGAGTACCATTTAGAGAAAAGAAGTTGGCAGATATGATGCGTAGCAAAATTGTAGAAAATGTAAAAATAACACCAGCAGAAGTAAGGGCTTATTTTAATAAAATACCTACAGACAGTTTAGCTTATTATGAAAGTGAAATAGAAGTAAGCCAAATAGTTATTACACCCAAAGCAAATAAAGATGTAGAAGAGTATGTTATAAAGCAGTTATATGAATATAAAAGACAAGTAGAAAATGGACAAAAAAGATTTGAAGCATTGGCTAAAATGTATTCAGAAGACCCTGGTAGTAAAGAGAATGGAGGAATGTATAATATAAATAGAACAGAAAAATTTTGGGATAAAAATTTTATACAAGGAGCTTTTCGTTTAAAAGAAGGACAAATTTCGCCTGTTATAAGATCTAAATTTGGATTTCATATTATTCAAATGGTTAGTAGAGTAGGCGATGATGCAGTTATAAGACATATTTTAAGAATACCGCCTATTACTGACTTTGAAATTAATATATCTAAACAAAAATTAGACTCTATTCGCCAAGATATTATTGAAGGAAAAATAAGTTTTAATGAAGCTGTAAATAAATATAGCGATGATGAAGAAAGTAAATTTAATGGAGGAGCAAAAGTAGGACCAGATGGCTCTACCCATATTACAATAGATGAATTAGATAAAGAAACTGTAATAGCTATAAAAGATTTAAAAGAAGGCGAATACTCTGCACCATTAGTGTTTGATGATAGAGGTACAAAAAAAGTGAGAATTGTATATTTAAAAAGTAGAACAGAGCCTCATATAGAAAACATAAGAGAAGATTACAATAAAATAGCAGCCAGAGCATTGGATGAAAAAAAACAAAAAGTGCTTGAAAAATGGTTTAATGATAACTTACCTACCTATTATATTACAATAGACAAAGAATTTATTAATTGTGCAGATTTATTAGACTGGTGGCAATTTGTATCTAACAGAAAAGAATAAAATAATAGCCTTATTACAAGTCTCTTTTTTTATATATTCTTATACATAAAAACCATACAGCAGCAGTTAATAAACAAGTATATAAAATATGCATATTAATATCTGCAAGGCTTTGCTCATAAGCCTCTTTATTAAATTTTCCTAAAAAAGCAGCAGGAGGTATTAGCTTATCAGATATTTCTAAAGGTAAAAAATTAGCTAATGCAGGTAGCTTAAAATAATACTTAAATATAGAGCCAAGTATAGGCTCTACTACTATTAAATAAAAAATAAAAACACCCAGAGCAATAAAAGAACGTTTTAAAATAAAGCCTACAAAAAAAGCAATCGTTAATTGTGCAAAGGTTTGTAAGAAAAATAAAAAGACATATTTAATTTGTTCATCCCAACGGGTAATTTGAAATTCACTTGAATACCTTATTCCAAAAACTACTGTAATAATAATATATACAATAGATATAATAGTAGATATAACCAAAACATCATACAATTTGCTAAGTATAAACTCACTTCTTGACCACCCATCTATTATATTTTGCTTATTGGTTTTATAAGTATATTCATTGGTAATAATCATAATAATTAATAAAGATGGTACTACCAAAAGCCATGAAGAAAAATAAGCTACACTATGCCACACTTCAGGAAAAGCAAAAGGATTGCCTATTAAACCTTTAAAAACTTCTCCTTCTACACCCTTTCTATCTGTTACTGTTCCATAAATACCTCTAAAAAAAATATTGATACTTGGATAAGTAATGATAGCTATTGCCAACATCCACCAAAAAGCCTTATATTTTCTAAGTTTTAACCACTCAACTTTTATTAATGAAAGCATATTGATAAGTATTAATTTAATAACGAAATTAATAGAAATGATATATACTTACTTACATTAAATTCGTATAAGTAAGGTAAATACACTTTTTAAAACGACATAAGTATATTAATTTTACAAGCCTTAAATGAAAAAAATAAAATATTTCTACAATACACACACACTTCGCTTTGAAAAAGTTGAAGTGCCATTACGCGTAAAATTATTACGAGTTTTTGGATTTATTGCAGCCAGTATTGTAACAGCAGCCTTCATTTTTTTTATTGCAGGAAGATTAATTGAAAGCCCCGAAACAAAATTGCTTCGTTTACAAAATGATGACTTAAACGATAATTATGCTTCACTTAAAGAACGTACAAGACAATTAGAAATGAAAATATTTGAATTAGAAGATAGAGATAATAATGTTTATAGAAGCATTTTTGAAGCACAGCCTATACCAGATAGTGCAAGAGTAAAAGATATAGAAACAAAAAAAGAAGTAAAACTAATAGAAAGAATGGGCGAAACAGATTTAGTAAAAAGTATTACTGCTCAACTAAACAACTTATCATTAAGAGTAGCTTTTCAAGCAAAAAGTTATAATGATATAGATGAAATGGTAAAAAATAAAGAAAAATTATTAGCCGCCATACCAGCTATACAGCCTGTTAGCAATAAAAAATTAAAAAGAATAGCCAGTGGTTTTGGTAGTAGAATGGACCCTATTTATAAAGTTCCAAAATTTCATGCTGGGTTAGATTTTACAGCACCTTTAGGAACACCTATTTATGCCACAGCAGATGGTGTAATAAAAACTGCCAACTTTAATGCAGGTGGTTATGGCAATCATGTTGTTATTAATCATGGCTATGGTTATGAAACTTTATATGGACACATGGTAAGAATAAAAGCAAGACAAGGAGAGCATATAAAACGTGGTGAAGTAATAGGCTATGTAGGCAATACAGGAAAAAGTACAGGAGCTCATTGTCATTATGAAGTTCATAAAAACGGACAACCTGTAAATCCAATATACTATTTCTATAACGACCTTACACCAGAACAATATGATAGATTACTAAAACTTGCTGCTGCCAGTAACCAAAGTTTAGATTAATAACCTTTATAGTTGAGTTATCATAAATTTTTATCTTCCTCCTCCTGGGCAATGTTGTTTCAAATAATTGGTAAACAATGTTGCTAAGTGTGTAAATGTTCCTCTTCCTTCACTAATGCTATGAGAGCGATTAGGATAGCTCATTAAAGAAAACTGTTTATTGTATTTTACCAATTCATTAATCAATAATTCTGTGTTTTGATAATGCACATTATCATCGCCTGTACCATGAACAAGCAACAAATTTCCTGTTAGTCCTTTTGCATGTGTAATAGCAGATGCTTGTATATAATCTTCTTTATTTTCTTGTGGCAAGCCCATGTAGCGTTCTTCATAAATATTATCATAAGTTAGTCTGCTGGCTACTGGTGCTATAGCAATACCTGTTGTATAAATATCTCCATATTGAAACATTAAATTTAAAGTAGTAGAACCACCACCACTCCAACCCCAAACAGCAATTCTATCTTTATCTACATAATTCCATTTTAAAATTTCTTTAGCAGCCATTGCTTGGTCTCTAACATTTAATATACCTACTTTTTTATAAATACTTTTACGCCATGCTGCACCTTTGGGCAAAGGTGTTCCTCTACCATCAATACTTATTTGTATATAACCATCAGCAGCAATATCTCCTGTATATAAAAATGTTCCTGCACTACCATAAGTATCTCTTACAGTTGCACTACCTGGTTCTGAATAAACATAAAACACAACTGGATATTTTTTAGCAGCATCAAAACCTTTTGGCATAATTCGCCAACCAGTCATTGTTATACCATCTTCTGTTGTTACAGTAAAAAATTCTGCACCAGTATTTTTTTGTGTGGTATTGATAGTTCCTTTAATTGTTTCTCCTGTTTGCAATGCTATCCATTCTTCAGAAGGTGGTGTTGTAATATTAGAAAAATTATGTTTTGCAAATAATCCATTTGGCGAAATTTGATAATTGTGTGTCCCTTTTTGTTCAGTAGATGAAAGCAATATGGCATCGCCATTACCATTTAAAGAAACTTTGTACAAATACTTTTGTAAAGCATTATCAGGCGAAGCTGTAAAATATACAAATCCATGTTTTTCATCTATACCACAAAAGTCTATCATATCATAATTGCCTTTAGTAAGTAGTGTTTCTTTTTTTCCTTCATGACTAATCAAATAAATATGCCGCCATCCATCTTTTTCACTTATCCATAAAAAATCTTTTCCATTATTTACCCATTCCCATCCTACAGGGTTATCATTATTCCACCTGCTTTTAATATCTATCCATGCAGCATCAGATTCTGTATAAATATTAACAGCAGAACCATTTTTTGTATTTAATAAAAAAATATTGCTCTGTTGTTGTTTTCTGTCTAATTGCTGAATAATTAATTGCTGATTATTTGCCCATTCCATTCTTGGTATATAATGTTGTACAGCACTTCCAGGCACATTCATCCAAGTTGTTTTTTGCGAAGCAATATTAACAACACCAATTTTACAAGCAGAAGGGTCTTCGCCCACTTTAGGATATTCTACAGGTATGGTAAATGAGTAAATAGAATCTGTATTATTAATCATCAAAAAGTTTCTGATATTTCTTGCATCTATTTGCCAATAAGCAATGTTTTTGCTATCTGCACTCCAACGAAAACCATCTCTACAACCAAACTCTTCTTCATACACCCAATCAAAAGTGCCATTAATAATTCTGTCTGTACCATCTTTTGTTAGCTGTGTTATTTTTTGTGTAGCAATATCTTCTACATATACATTATGCTTACTTACATAAGCTACTTTTTTTCCATCGGGAGAAATTTTTGCAAACATTAATGAAGCATCTGGTAAGCCTTTACCTAATTTTTTTAATGAATTGGTTGCTTTATTAAAAATATAATAATTGCCTCTTGTTTCATAACGCCAAACTTTCTTAGCGTTGGTAAAAATTAAAAAAACTTGTTCATCATTACTTACAAAAAAGTTTTTAATACTTAATGCAGCAGAAACTCCTTCTGGTTTTAAATAATTTTCATTAACCAATATTATTCTTTCAAAATTGGGCAAATTATATTTTACAATTTCCTTATTCTCTGTTGTATAATAAGCATTACCTGCATTGTTCCACTTTAAAGCACTACTACGCTGAGCATGAATAGTAATACATACAACAACTGTAATAACAACAAGCAATATTTTTTTCATAACAATTATTTTAAAAATGAAATTAAAAGAATGTATCAGTACAAAAGAATACTAATTTATAAGCATTACAAAATTTACAGAAAAATATTTAATAAATATTTAAAAATAAATCGCTTTCGACAGGCTCAAGCTGACAAGTTTATTTTTTATAATTTCAATAAAAAATTCCCCTCCTTTGGAGGGGTTAGGGGTGGTTAAACATATTGTCTTATCCTTTGGAGAGGTTAGGTGAGGCTTCCTTTATCAATTATTATCCTTTTTTAACCTTCTTTAATATTTGATTTTCCTACATTTACGCCTCCAAATATTGTAACATAATTACATGAAACAGTTATTTATAGTAGCGGGTCTATTATTTTTTTTATCAGCACCTGCACAAAGCAAAAAAAAATCTACAGAAACAAAACCTGTAAAAACAACACAACCAACAGCAGGTCGTAATATTCCAATAACATTAACACCCTACAAAAATTGTTGGATTTACTTAGGTAGTTATTATGGCAAAACCAAAGTATTGGCAGACAGCACTTGGCTAAATGAAAAAAGTGAAGGCGTTTTTAAAGGAGATGAAAAATTAACAGGCGGTATTTATTTTATTGTTTCTCCATCAAAAACATTAATAGAATTTGAATTATTGATGGATGAAGAACAACACTTTAGCATAAAGGCAGATACTTCTAAAAGAGATAAACCCATTATTACAGGCTCTCTTGATAATGATTTATTTGTAGCTTATTCAAAAGTATCTGCAGAAAAAGGAAGACACATGCAAGGGCTAAAAACAGCATTGGCAAATGCTACTACTAAAGAAGATTCTCTTTCTCTAAAAGATGAGTATATCAAAACTGAAAAAGAATTACAAGCATACAGAGAAAACATCATTAAAAAATATCCTAACTCTCTACTTACACTTTTATTTAATGTAATGAATAGACCAGAAGCTCCAGCTATTCCTATAATTGATGGAAAACCAGATTCTGCTTATCCATATCGTTATGTAAAAGAACATTTTTGGGATAATGTAAATTTTTATGATAATAGAATTTTAAGAACTCCTATGTTTTTTGATTCTAAAATAGATGATTATTATAAATACTATGTAAGCCCAGAAGCAGATTCTATTATTCCAGAAATAAAATATATGCTACTTTCTGCACGTACAGGCAAAGAAATTTTTCCCTATCTTTTAATTAAGTTTACTAATAAATATGTGAAGCCTGAATATATGGGGCAAGACAAAGTATTCTTATATTTATTCAATGAATATTATACCAAAGGCGATACTATTTATTTAGATGCAGCTTCCAGAAAAATGATATTTGAAAGAGCTTATAGTTTAATAGCCAATCAAATTGGCGAACCTGCACCACCTATTAAATTAACAGACACTTTGGGCGTTACAAAATCTTTATACGACATCAATGCAAATTATACACTAATTGTTTTTTGGGACCCTCATTGTGGTCATTGTAAACATGAAATTCCTCGTATAGACAGCATGTACCAAGCTAAATGGAAAGATTTGGGTATGAAGATTTATGCAATTTATGTTTATAACGATAATATTCCTGATTGGAAAAAATTTATTACAGAACATCATTTAACCGAATGGACACATGTATATCAAACAAAAGAAGCAAGAGATGAAGAAATTAAAAATAATGTAGCTGGTTATAAACAACTATATGATGCAAGAGTAACACCTACACTATATTTGTTAGATAACAATAAACAAATTATTGCAAAGCAATTAACCATAGAACAGTTTGATAACATCATTACAGAAAAAAACAAAAAAAAATAACAAAAAGTATAAGATGAAAAAAATATTTTTTATAGTAATAGTAGTAGCACTTTCTCAATCTACTCAAGCACAACCATTATTTACTTATGGTAAAAAGTCTGTAACAAAAACAGAGTTCTTAAAAGCATTTGACAAAAATCCTTCTCCTACTGGCACAAATAGAAAAGATGCTTTAAAAGAATATTTAGGACTTTATATTAACTACAAATTAAAAGTACAAGCTGCTTATGATGATAAATTAAATGAACAGCCTTCTTTTATAAATGAGAGTAGCAATTTTAAAAAACAATTAGCCGAAAATATTATCAACAACGAGGCTAATATTGATAAACTTATTCAAGAGGCTTTTGAACGCAGCCAAAAAGATATAAAAGTAGCACAAATATTTATTGAGCTAAAAGCAGGTGTAGATGTTGTTAATGCTTCAAAGCAAATACAAAAAGCATACAATGCACTTAAACAAGGAAAAGATTTTACAGAAGCAGTAAAAGAATTTTCAAATGATGAAAGCACTATTGAAACAAATGGAGATTTGGGCTATATCACTTCTTTTACATTGCCTTATGAATTTGAAAATGAAATTTATGCACTAAAACAAGGAGAATTTTCTGCTCCATATAAAAGCTCTTTAGGGTATCATATTTTTAAAAATGTAGAAGAACGTAAAGCCATTGGTAAAAGAAAAGTAGCACAAATATTATTAGCTGTGCCAAATGATGCTACAGATAATATGAAACAAAATTTAGCAACCCTTGCAGATAGTATCTATACATTAGCTACTACATCTGGGGTTAGTTTTGAAACATTGGTAGAGCAATTTAGTAATGATAGAGCCACCATAGGCAATCAAGGTATAATACCTGAAGTAGGCATAGGACAGTTTGATACAGATTTTGAACAACAAATATTTTCACTACAACAAAAAGGAGATATTAGTAAACCATTCTTAACAAAATATGGTTGGCATATTGTAAAACTATTAAACATAATGCCAATCAGTACAGATAATACAGACCCAATAGTACTAAACGCTTTAAAACAACAAGTAGAAAGAACAGGAAGACTTGCTATTGCAAGAAAAACTTTGGTCAATAAATGGATGAGTTTATGCAAGTTCAAAGAAGAACCAATAGATGAAAAAGAATTTATGTCATTTACAGATAGTGCTGCAACAGATGGTTCTTTAACAGGCTTTCAGAAAATAAAACCAACAACAATTTTATTTTCTTTTGCAAAGCAAAAAATTACTGCTGATGAATGGGCAAAATTTGTAAGAGCAATAAAGCAAAGTGGTAATACAATGGGCAAATTGCATACAATGGTTTTATTAAAAGAATACCAAAAAATAAGGTGTAATGAATATTATCAAGAACATATAGAAGATTTTTATCCTTCTGTAAAAGAACAGAGTAAAGAATTTGATGAAGCTAATTTATTATTTGGTGCTATGGATAAACATGTGTGGAGCAAGGCTAATGAAGATACTGTAGGATTAAAAAAATATTACGATTCACACAAAGAAAAATATCAATGGCAATCTGGTATTACAGCTATTGTAGTAACTTCTACATCAAAACAAACAGCATCTGCCCTTGTAGATAGTTTTAAAATTGGCATCAATAATTGGCGAACAATAGTAAGTAATTATGGTGCAAATGTTTTGGTAGATAGTAGCAGATTTGAAAATAATCAACTGCCCATAACACAATCAGTTGTAAATGAAATTGGTTTTATTAGCGATATTGAAAAAAATAACAATGACGATTCTTACACTTTTATTTATATAACAGCTATTCACAGCACACCAGAAACAAGAAGTTTTGAAGATGCAAGAGGATTAACAATAAATGATTATCAGCAAGTGTTAGAGCAAAAATGGTTAGATGCTTTGAAAAAGAAATATCCTGTAAAAGTTAATCAAGGTGTTTGGAGTACTGTAAAATAAAAAATACAGTGTTTGGTTTATGTAACCATTAATTATATAGCTTTATTCCCTCAAAAGCATTGTAATTATTTATGGCTTTTAATCTTCAAACTTTTAAAACACGCACACTTACTGCTATTGTTTTTGCAGTAGTTATGTTATTGGGTTTATTTATTAATTACTGGACATATTTTTTATTATTTACCATTATACATTTTGGCTGTTGGTTAGAGTATCAAAAACTTATTGGTTGTATTAATACATCTTATAAATCAATTTCTCCATTGCATAAATATGGCATAATGCTTGGAGGTTTTGGTTTTTTGTTATGGATGCTTTTTCAAAGCTATACTTTCAATAATTTAGTTTATCAAAATATCAGTTTAATCATTCTATTATTTTTTGGTTTTGTAATTCCTATTGTTGATGTTCTTTTCAATAAAAAATTAAATAAAAAAATTCTGCTACAATCTTTACTCGGGTTGCTTTACATTTCATTGAGCTTTGGTTTAATAATTGATTTATACAATGTACCACTTCAAAAAGAAACCTCTAATACAGTAATCATTAAGTATGGAATATTGGGAACTTTTACCATAGCTTGTATGTGGGTAAATGATACTATGGCTTATATAGTAGGCTCATTTATTGGCAAAACGCCTTTCTCAAAAATTTCTCCTAAAAAAACATGGGAAGGAACAATAGGAGGAATAATACTTTGTATTATAGCAATGGGCTTGTTGATGAATTATATGGTAATGCCAAAATATTTCTCTGAAACCATTGTTAGCATTATGAAAAATCAATGGTACATCATAGCTGCAATAGCTGCTATTAGTGGTACTATTGGAGATTTGTTAGAAAGCAAAATAAAAAGATTAGCAGGTGTAAAAGATAGTGGAAACTTTATGCCAGGGCATGGTGGTTTTTTAGACAGATTTGACTCTTTACTAATAGCAGTAATTTTTGTTTGGTTGTATATAAAAGTAGTATTGCAATAATTATCTTTGCCTTATGCAATTACCCTCTGTTTTATTAGAAAATGCGGTAGCAGAATTTGCTAAACTACCAGGTATAGGAAAAAAAACTGCTCTAAGATTAGTACTTCACTTATTAAAAAAAGAAGAAAAAGAAGTAAATCATTTTAGCGAAACCATTACTAAATTAAGAAGCAATATAAAATTTTGTCATCGTTGTCATAACATTAGCGATGGAGATATATGTAGTATATGCAGCAACAGCATGAGAAAGCAAAATATTATTTGTGTAGTAGAAACTATTAGAGATGTAATTGCTGTAGAAAGTACCCAACAATTTAATGGAACTTACCATGTTTTGGGTGGTATTATTTCTCCATTAGATGGAGTTGGTCCAGACCAATTAAATATTGATTCTCTTATTGCAAGAATAAAAACAGAACAAACCGAAGAAGTTATTTTTGCTCTTTCTCCAAACATACAAGGCGATACAACTATTTATTATATTCAAAAAAAATTAGCCAACATTACTTGCAAAATGAGTACAATAGCTCGTGGCATTGCATTTGGAGGAGAGTTAGAATATGCCGATGAAATGACTTTGGCTGGTAGCTTACAAAATAGACTTCCTGTAAAACAATATGTAAATGGCTAAAACCATTGTGCCAAAAAGCCCAATAATAAACAAGCCAATACAATATAAGGAGACCTTAACTTACTATACTCAAGTAAAATAAATGTGGTTATAATAACTATTACATCAATAATAAATGTTGAAAGAGAAAGTTGTACATCGGTAAATAAAATATCTTTTGCCAAATAAAAAAATGCACCAACCATTATACCTACAACTGCAGCATTAATACCTTCAAGCGACCTAAAAATAATGGCATACTTTTTTAAATTATTCCATACAGGAAAGAAAAATAAAACCAACAATGCACTGGGCAAAAACACCCCTACAGCACCAAGCACACAACCAAAAATATGTGATACATTTCCTTCATTTTTCATAACCATACCACCCGTAAAAGCTGCTACACTAAATACAGGACCAGGTATAGCTCTTACCATTCCAGAGCCAGTCAAAAATTCTTCTTTGGTCATTTTTAAAACATCTCTTTTACTTTCTTGTACTCTTTTGGTTTGTGGTCTTACTACATATTGCTCATACATCATGGGCATTAATACATCACCACCTCCAAACACAAGGCTACCAAAACGATAATGGTTTTCAAAAACATTAATACTTTTTCTATTTTCCCAATTTTGTCTTGTAGCAGTTTCAGATAAATAACCAGTTATAGCAAAAACAGAAAGAAATATAATTAAATCAATCCACTTTATTTTTTTAGGGTTATTTGTTTTTTGAGGTATTCTTTTACTACTAAAATTGGTAGCTATACCAGCACACAACATTACAGCAGGAAAAACCAATGGCGTTTTAAATAAAAAAAATGTAATGAAAGAAACGATTACTAAAATAACACGAGTAATGGTATTATTAACAGCTACTTTATATAACCTTAAAGCAGAAAATGCAATAAAACCAACAGCCATAGGCTGAATAAATCTAAACCACTGTACATTAATAGCATTGTTATCAAAATAAATTAATAAGAAAGACAAAGCACCCATTATACAACAGGCAGGCAAAATCCAAATAAGCAAAGTAAGAAAAGCCAAAGGCACACCACCTCTCTTATAACCTATTAATGTTATTGTTTGTGTAGAAGAAGCACCTGGCAGCATATTACAAAAACTCAGTAAATCCAACAACTCTGCTTCTGTTACATCTCTTCGTTGTTTTACAAAAGTTTTCAGCATCATACCATAATGCCCTTGAGGACCACCAAATGCTGTAATAGTATATAAAAAAACAGCTTTTAAAAACGGTATATGACGTATTAAAATCAAAAGCAGTTAATTTCTTTATAATAATAAAAACGATACAAGATATAATATTTTCAATTTACTTTGTTTTATCCTAAAATAGGTTAACGATTATTTTTTCGCAACGTTTCCCCAAAAGCCTTGTGCTAAGGTAGGAACATTGCTGTATTTTTATTACACGTCTTCTTTTAACTAATACAAAAAAGCCAACGAGGAGAAGGTGCTGGGAAGGAATCTGCCACATTATTGTTATCTATTACCTGTTACATTGAGCTTGTCGAAATGTGGGCTTTAAAAAGTTTAAGGCTGTTCACTTATCAATTTAATCAACTAAAACAGCCTTCTACAGGCTCAGGCTGACAACGTTATTTTTTTATTTGAATTTTTCAATTCTATTAGTTTTAAATATGGACATTGTGTATCAAAAAAGTATTGCTTTTATTGTTATTGAGCCAATAGTATGGTACTTTAAGTTATTCTTTATGTACGAACACTTATTTTTGTTTCTGAAAGTTGTAAAAATATATTGTTTACAAAGTTGATAATTATTGTAAAGTATGTATTTTTAATAATTGCTTTTATATGACTACGAAATTTAATATAGACAAACAGCATACGCTGGCTACAAAAACAAGTATTAGTGGTACAGGATTGCACACTGGTATTTTGGCAGATATAACATTAAACCCTGCTAACCCAGGTTTTGGTATTCAATTTCAAAGAATTGATTTACCCAATAAGCCTATTATTAAAGCAGATTGTGATTTAGTTACAGATACTTCAAGAGGCACAACATTGCAAGTGAATGATGTGAAAGTAAGTACAGTAGAACATATTCTTGCTGCATTGGTAGGTATGGGTGTAGATAATTGTTTGATAGAAATTAATGGTCCAGAAGTACCTATTATGGATGGTAGTAGCAAAGATTTTGTAGAAATGATTGACAATGCTGGTGTAATAGAACAAGATGCTGCTAAAATATGGTATAGTATAGACGAAAATATTTTTTTATACGATGAGGCTAAACGTGTAGAAATGGTAGCAATGCCTTCTTTAGACTATCAAATAACTACATTAATAGATTTTAATAGCCCTGTTTTGGGTACACAACATGCAGGATTAAAAGCAATAATAGATTTTGAAAAAGAAATTGCACCATGCAGAACTTTTTGTTTTTTACATGAATTAGAAACATTGTTAGATAATGATTTGATTAAAGGAGGCGATATAAACAATGCAATAGTAGTAGTAGATAAACCTGTAACTACTCAAGAAATGAACAGACTTGCTAAGGTTTTTAATAAAGAAAATATTGAAGTAAAAAGTGAAGGCTATTTGAATAATCTTGAATTGCGTTTTCCTAATGAAGCTGCAAGACATAAACTATTAGATGTAGTAGGCGACTTAGCCTTAATAGGTTATCCTATTAAAGCAAGAATTATAGCTAATAGACCTGGACATAGCACTAATGTACAGTTTGCCAAAAAAATAAAACAATACATTAAACGCAATAAACATGTAAAAGATATACCTATATATAACCCTTTGCAACCACCTATTTACAGTTTAGAACAAATAGAAAAAACATTACCACATAGACATCCTTTTTTATTGGTAGATAAAATAATTGAACTGACAGATAGTTATATAGTAGGGGTAAAAAATGTAACTTTTAATGAATGGTTTTTCCCTGGTCATTTTCCTGGAAATCCTGTAATGCCTGGTGTTTTGCAAGTAGAAGCTTTGGCACAAACGGGAGGTATTTTATGTATTAATGCTATGCCAAAAGGAAGCTATGATACTTATTTTTTAAAAATAGATAATTGTAAATTTAAGCAAATGGTTCGCCCTGGCGATACCATGATTTTAAAAATGGAAATGACAGCACCAATAAGAAGAGGCATTTGCGAAATGAAAGGAACTGTGTATGTAGCAGGAAAAGTAACTACCGAAGCAACCTTAGTGGCACAAATTGTAAAAAGAGAAGAAAGCTAATATGCAGCATAATAAACAATACAAAAGTCTTGTATAAAAAAACAACTATTTACATTAACAACTAAACATATTGCATGACACACCCTTTCACCTATGTTGACCCCAATGCTAAACTTGCTTCTAATGTAAAGATTGACCCATTTACCGTTATTCATGGAGATGTAAAAATAGGAGAAGGAACATGGATAGGTAGTAATGTAACCATTATGGAAGGCACAAGAATTGGAAAAAATTGTCGTATTTTTCCAGGTGCTGTTATTGGTGCTATTCCTCAAGATTTAAAATTTAATGGCGAAAAAACATTTGTAGAAATTGGCGATAATACTACTATACGAGAATTTGTAACTATTAACAGAGGTACTAACGATAGAGGCAAAACCAAAGTAGGTAATAACTGTCTTATAATGGCATATAGCCATATAGCACATGATTGTTTTATTGGCAACTCTTGCATTATGAGCAATAGTGTACAAGTAGCAGGACATGTAGATATTGGCGACTTTGCTATTATTGGTGGTGTTAGTGCTGTTCATCAGTTTGTACATATAGGACAACATACATTTATTGCAGGTGGTAGCTTGGTTAGTAAAGATGTGCCTCCTTATATTAAAGCAGTAAGAAACCCATTGAGCTATGGAGGCGTAAATAGTGTAGGTTTAAAAAGAAGAGGCTTTTCTTTAGAGCAGATAAATCATATTTTAGATATTTATAGAATTATATACAACAAAGGGTTTAACACCTCTCAAGCTATTGATTATATAGAAGAAGAAATTCAAGCCAGCGATGAAAGAGATGAAATAATTATGTTTATAAGAGATAGTGGACGTGGTATTATAAAACGGTTTACAAAAGGAGTTTCAGAATATGATTAATTATGTTTTTCATTAGCATCTTCGGGATGAATTCTTGTTAAATTCAAATGACTAATAGGTGCTACAATTAAAGGAAATTTTTCTACTGTAACAAAACCAGGGTCTAAGCCAAAGCCACGTTCTTCACTCAACGAAATTTCTTTAAGATAGAAATATAATTTCATAATAATACTTTCAAAAAAAGGCAAATCGTTTTCGTGGCTCAAATATTTTTCTAAAACGATAAACTGAAAATCACCAGCTACATTATTTCTTCCTAAGGCTTTGTATCTGCTGGTAATATTTACTTCTTTATTAGCTGCTAAATCTTTTATTACTTGTTTCAACATTAGGTTTATTCTTTGCTCTACTCTAAATCCTAATCTAAAAACAACACGAATAATATCGTTAGGAATAATATGCTCTACAGTATATTCGCAAGTATGGGGATTGTCTAAAACATCTACATGCACAAACCAATAAATATCGGCTCTTTTGGGTCTTTTGTTTAAAATAGAATAAATAATTTTATGCTCTATTTCTTTATGGTGTACAGAGCTGGTCATATACACTAAGTGTGTAGAAAATTTAGGAATTGTTTTATCTCTACTTAATTCTTGTATTTGTGCTACATAATCATCTAACCTTACAAATTCTATATACCTATTTTTAATTTTTCTACTTCTAAACCATACATACATTACTATAAACATAACACCACCTAACATAAGTGTTAGATAACCACCATGTAAAAATTTTTGTAATAAAGCAATTAAAAAAGTAGATTCTACTAATAAATAAAAGCCAAGAAAAATATAAATCCAAATAGGCACTACTCTTTTTAATACCAAATAATTAGCATATAAAATAGTAGTTGCCATCATGGTTATAACAATAGCAAGACCATAAGCAGCTTCCATTTTAGAAGATTCTCTAAAATGAAGCACTACACCTATACAGCCTATAAATAAAAGAATGTTTACGCTGGGAATAAAAAGTTGCCCTCTTTCATCTGATGGATAACGAATTTTAAATTTAGGCCAAAGATTTAATCTAATAGCTTCACTAATTAGTGTAAAAGAACCAGATACCATTGCTTGACTTGCTATAATGGCTGCTGTTGTAGCTATTATCACTCCAATAATGATAAACCAAGAAGGCATTAAATCATAAAAAGCATTGATGCCTAAAGATGCTTTTAATTCTGGTGTTATTTGTAAGCCTTTATAATTTGCTAACAATAATGCACCTTGACCAATATAGTTTAATAGCAAACATATTTTTACATAGCTCCATGATACCCTAATATTTTTTCTACCACAATGTCCTAAATCGCTATACAAAGCTTCTACTCCTGTGGTGCATAAAAATACTGCTCCTAAGGTTAACAGCCCATGAGGATAATGTGTAAGAAAACGAATAGCATATAAAGGATTGAATGCTTTAAAAACAGTTAAATTATCTGCTAAATGAATGATGCCCAAAACTGCTAACATGGTAAACCATACAAGCATAATAGGACCAAATAATTTACCAATACTTGCAGTACCAAATTGTTGCATTAAAAAAAATACAATTAAAATAAATATAACAACAGCAACAATAGAGTCTGTAGCCAAATCTCTCATTACTGGCAGTTCTCTTAATCCTTCAATAGCAGATGTAACAGTAATAGGAGGTGTAATAATTCCATCTGCTAATAATGCTGCACCACCTATCATTGCTGGAATAACAAGCCATTTTTTTCTTCTTCTTACCAAAGCATATAATGCAAATACGCCACCTTCGCCATTATTATCTGCTCTTAAAACAAGTATTACATATTTTAAAGAAATTTGTAAAAAGAGTGTCCATATTATACAAGACAATGTGCCAATTATTAATTCATCGGTTATAACTCTGTTATTGATAATTGCATTAAAAACATAGAGAGGAGATGTACCTATATCGCCATAAATTATGCCTAAGGCAACTATTAGCCCAACGGAAGAAACTTTGTTTAAATTTTTTGCCACAAAAGCAGAATTAAATATCTAAACAAAAGTAGGTGTTAATGAAATATAGGAGAATAATTTTTGTAACTATGTTTTTCTTGCTAATCTGTAAACTTATATCCTACTCCTCTTACACTATGAAAGTATTTGGATTGTCGGCTATTTTCCTCAAAATATTTTCTGAACATTAAAATAAAATTATCTACTGTTCTGGTAGTAGGAAAAACGTTATAACCCCAAACAACCAATAAAATTTTATCTCTTGGCACTACTTCATTTTTGTTTTCAATAAGTAGTTTTAATAGGCTGGTTTCTTTTTTACTTAGTTTTATATTTTTACCATCAAAAGTTATGGCATCATGCGATTTAAAGTCTATATAATTATCGCCAAAAGTATATGTATTGCCAATGGTGCTTTCTTTTTCTGTAATTCTTTTATTTTTTTCTATCAATTTTTCTACTCGTATTAAAAGCTCTTCTAAATTAAATGGTTTGGTTAAATAATCATCGGCACCTTTTTTTAAACCCAATACTCTATCTGTTCCAGTATTTTTGGCACTTAACATTAAAATAGGTATTTCATTATTTTTTGACCTTACTGTTTGTGCAATAGTTATACCATCTACTTCTGGAAGCATAATATCTAAAATCATTAAATCAAAATGAGCTTGCTCTAATGCTTTCAGAGCTTCATTGCCAGCATAAGCACTTGTAACAGTATAATTTTCCATTTCAAGGTTTAGCTTTAATGTTTCGTGCAAGTTTTCTTCATCTTCTACCAATAAAATTTCTGCTTTACTTTCTTTCATTTTTTAGACTTTAAATGTCGCCACAAAAATACTTCCTTGGGGTGTATTGTTTGTCATAGAAATGTTACCATTGTGGCTTTCCATTATTTTGCTACATAAGTATAAACCCAATCCTGTACCTTTTGTAGTGCGTGTAATTTCATTTCCTGAACGATAGAATTTTTGAAACACTTTTTTTCTTTCTGTGTTTGAAATGCCAAAACCTTTATCTGCTACACTAAGTGTTATGTAATAGTTTTGCTGTATTAATTTTATTTTAATAAAGGAATCTTTGGGCGAATATTTTAAAGCATTCTCAATAAGATTATTGACAAGTATTTGTAGCAATAATGGTTCTCCATTTATGTGTATTTGTTGTTGTATATCTGCTTCTGTTTTTCTTTGAGGAAATCTTGTAGCAAAATCTTCTATACAATCTTCTATCAGTTCACTAAAATTAATTTCTTGTTTTGTGCTATCATAAACGCCTCCTTCTAATTGTGCAGTTAATAAAATATTGTTGCACAAACTATTTAATCTATTGGCTTCATGTAGGGTGTTGCTAATAAGTTTGTGTTGTTTTTCTTCTGCTAATTTTCTTTTTTGTAAAGTTTCTAAATTTAATTTGGTAATGGCTATGGGTGTTTTAAGTTCGTGTGTTATTGCCATCATAAAATTTTGCTGTTGTGTAGAAAGTTTTATTTGTTTTTTTGTAGCACGATATACAAAAACAGCACCAACCATTATTACTGCAAAAAAGGTTATGCCTTCTCCAATAAATTGTGTTTTTTTTCTGCTGAGGGTATCTTCTATTTTGTGCAATTTTTGCTGATAGGTAGAAGATGTTTTATCTAATAAAGCTATTTGCTCTACTGCTGTATTTTTTACATGCTTATTTAATTCTATAAACCAAAATAATAAAGCTGCAATAATGTATAAAAGCAAGAACCAATAAGCAAAAGTTATAAAAACTAATTTTTTTCTTACACGGCTTATCATGTTTATTTTTTTTCAATTCTTATACCTGCATTTAAAATATATTGTAGTGGGTCTTCTCTCATTGCCTGATGAAGGGTAAAGGTATAAGTTCCTTTTAATAGTTTTGTTGGTGCATTATTAAAAGGTATTCTATGTTCAATAATATCACTCATTGCCGTACCTAACCATTTTTCATTATTGGCTAATGTAAATTCTCTTTTTACAGTAATGGTGGTATCTGGAGATTGCATAGTTATATCTATCCAAATGTTTTTATACCTGTAAGCATCTTCATGTCTTAATACAAAAAATATATTGTATAAAGCAGTAGTATCTTTTACTTCAAAAGTAGCTATAGGCATATTAGTACTGCCCCATTCATGCTTATTAAAGAATGTTGTTTTTTCAAAAACATCTAATGTATTGCAAGCGGTAAAAGCAATCATTATTAATAAAAAGATGCTTAATAATTTTATACCCTTAGTTTTCATGAATAGCTTATTTAGCACTGCTTTGTTATTTTATAATGCGTTTAATATTTGTTCTTTCATTTTCTCTAATTCATCTTTCATTTGTACTACATTTTGTTGAATTTCTGTATTGTAGGCTTTGCTACCTGTGGTATTTATTTCTCTGCCAAATTCTTGTAGAATGAAAGATAGTTTTTTGCCTTTGCTTTTTCCGTCTTCGTTCAATATTGTTTTAAAGTATTGACAATGATTGGTAAGCCTTACTTGCTCTTCACTAATATCTATTTTTTCTATATAGTAAATTAGTTCTTGTTCCAATCTGTTAGGGTCATAGTTTTCTGTTCCTACATGCTCCGATAAAACTTTTTGTAGTCCTTCTTTTATTTTTACTCTTCGTAATGGTTCTAATTTTTTAATTTCTTCTTTGAGTTTTTCTATATTATTAAGGCGTTGTAGCAAATCTGTTTCTATACTTTTTCCTTCTTCTTTTCTATGTTCATTTAGTTGTGCTACTACTGTTTCTAATAAGGTAGCAAATTCGTTCCACTCTTTTTCTTCCATCATTTCTGTAGAGTTTACAACAATATCTGGAAGTCTTAAAATAGCTGAAATTAATTGATTTGTATCTGCCTTTAATTCTTTTGCTACTTCTGTAATGCTTGTATAATATGCTTTTAATAAATCTGTATTAATAGTAACGGGTTTATTAGAGCCATTTTGTTTTATACTAATAACACATTCTATTGTTCCTCTTAGCAAGTGTTCACTCAAATAGTTTCTTATATTAAACTCAAATGGTTTTAGTAATGATGGTAGCATTAATCTTAGTTCAAATTGCTTACCATTTAAAGATTTTAGTTCTATTAAAAATGTTTTATCTCCAATTGTTTTTTCTGCCCTGCCATAGCCTGTCATTGAATAAAGCATACTACTTATTTTTTATTAAAGTACTTTGTTGATTATGGGTATTAAAATTTTGTTTCTAAAATATAAGGTAACATAGCTCTCCATGTGGGCCAATCATGATGAATATCTGCACCCCAAATATCTAAATCATGCCATATTCCTTTATCCCAAAGTACTTGACTAAATTTTTTATTGGCTTCTGGGTCTTCATAATTTCCACTTCCTGTAGCAATGTGTATATGATGGCTTGATTTTATTTTATCTAAATACCAGCTATCATTTAAGTTAGGTATATAATGGAATGGACTGTTGAAATATACTTGTTCGTCCCAAAAACCTTTGGTATAATCTGTTAAATCATATACACCACTCATGCTAATACATCCATTAATAATATCTGGACGTTTTAAAAATAAATTCATACTATGTAATGCTCCAAAACTTGCACCACTTGTATAAATAAAGGTATCGCTACTTGTAGCATTTCTTATATAAGGTATTACTTCATTAAAAACATATTCATTAAATTGATTTTGACGAATAGCTTTATGTTCTGGCAACATTTCATTGTTTAACCAACTTTCATTATTAATACTGTTTATGCTAAATACCCTCAATTTACCAGAGTTTATTAATGGCTCTAAAGCGTCTAACATTAAAAAACGTTCATACTCTAAATAATCTGCTGCTGCAGTAGGTACTAATAAAACCACAAAGCCTGCATGACCATAATGTACAATAGGCATTTCTTTATTAAGAGAAGGACTGTACCAAGAATCAGTAACTTTATTCATATATATTTTTTTATTGGTTGATAATATTATTATATCATTAACGGCTTACAATATTATGAATAATAATTTACTTTAGTATATAGTTTATTTTATGAATTTGTTTGGCAGATTCAAGTTGTAAGCGTAACAGTTAATTAATTAGGTTGTCAGCCTGAGTTTATCGAAGGCGGGTGCTGAAAAATTTATTAATAATAAGTCAAGGTTGACACATTTCGACAAGCTCAATGTGACAAAAAAACTTTCTTTTTTCCCAGCAATGTTTCCTCCAAAGCCTTTTTTACACATCTTCCCTTAGCTAACCCATAAAAGCCAAAGAGGAGAAGATGCTGGGAAGGAAAGTATTTTTTGACAGATGACACATCTTATGACATAAATTGCAACGTTAGTTGCAACTTAAAAATGAAATAACCCTATAAAATGAAAATTGTACCCCTAATTACTTTGCTTCTATTAAGCAACCCAAATGTTTTCAGCCAAAAGATAATAGTAAATGGAGAAGAATCAACAGGCAAGATATCTTGGTCTGATTTTACTGGCAAAGTTGATAAAAACTCTTCGTATTTTGCTTTTACTTCTTATAAATTTAAGACTAAAGTAGGAACCATAAAATTTATAGGCGACTCTGTTGTAATCAGCAGTTTTGATGTCATACTCGAACTCGATAATAAAAATAGCTGGGCAAAAAAAGATAAAATAACTGATGAATTATTAGTCCATGAACAAGGACATTTCAATATAGGCATTTTATGTGTTAAAGAAATAATGGCAAATTACAAAAAAGCGAAGTTTACGAAAAGTAATTACAGTACCCTACTTCAAAGCATAGTTTCTGACGCATCAAAAAAATACAAAGAAATGGGCTTAAAATATGATAGAGAAACAAATCATTCTAAGAATAAAGAAGAACAGGAAAAGTGGAATACATATTTTAAAGAGAATTTAAGTAATAATTGAATAAAAAAATGAGAAACTCATTAATGTCCCTACCTTAGTACAAGGCTTTTCAGTAAATATTTCTGTGAAATAAATATTAATAACTACGTTTCAAATTATTTTGTAATAATTTATGATGAGTCAATACACGCAAATTGGAAAAATTGTAGCCACTTTTGGCACTAAAGGAGAAGTAATTGTACAACACTCTTTAGGCAAAAAATCTACACTAAAAAATGTAGAAGCTATTTTTATAGAAATAACCAAAGGCAATTATATTCCTTATTTTATTAGCTCTGTTAAAGCAAAAAATATAACTGAATCTTGGATTAAATTAGAAGGAGTTGACAATAAAGAAATGGCTCATAAACTAATCAGCAAAAAAGTTTGGCTAACAGAAGAAGACTTTAGAAAACAAGTAGCAAAACAAGCTGCCATTAAATTATTAGATTATACCATTATTGACAATAAAACAGTTATAGGCTCTGTACAAAAAGTAATAGAACAACCACACCAAATTTTATTAAGCACATTATATAACAACAACGAAGCACTTATACCACTTAATGAAGCTACCTTATTAAAAATAAACCATACTAAAAAAGAAATTCATGTTCAGTTACCCGATGGTTTATTAGAAATTTATAGTTAGCCACTTATTAACCCAAACAACTACTTAATGTTAAAAAAAACAATATCAATCCTAAACACAAATACGATAACTATATTTTTATTACATATCCTCTGCTTTGGTTTGTGAAGACATGAACCAAAGCAGAATAAATACTATATACAAAATTTCTTTTGATATTTTATAGAGGTTTTTTTACATTTGAAAAGTGAAAAGAAAAATATTTAAAACATTTGAAGAGCAGGAAGCATACGCTTTACAACAGCAAAGTGAAACAACACCGTTGGAACGATTGAAAAATCTTTTTTATATGCAGCAACTATCATTGAAATTTCATCCCCAAAAAGACACACCCAAAAAAATAGTCATACATCGTGGATATTTTAAATCCTGAATTTCTTTTATTTCTCTCCTGTGCTGCAAGAAACAAAGACTTATTAGATATTTCAGAGCTTGAAAAATTGAGAACCAAAAAAAAATAACCGAAAAACGGAAAAACAATTTCCCGTAACAAAGCATACACTGCAAACTCCCAACCAAAATCATACCTTTACACAAAATTAGGTATATGATTATCAAACAACTATATACAGGCTGTTTAAGCGAAGCAGCTTATTTTATTGCCAGCGAAGGGGAAGCAATTATTATAGACCCACTAAGAGATATTGAAGAATATTTGGATTTAGCCAAAGAAAACAATGCAACTATTAAATACATTTTTGAAACACATTTTCATGCAGATTTTGTAAGTGGACATTTAGACCTTGCTAATGCTACAGGTGCAACGATTGTTTATGGACCACAAACTATTACAAAACTCCCTGTATATATAGCCAAAGACAGAGAAAAATTTTCTGTAGGAAAAATTAGTATAGAAGTACTACACACACCTGGGCATACTTTAGAAAGTAGTTGTTTTTTGTTGAGAGATGAAAACAATAAAGAACATGCAATATTTACAGGAGATACTTTATTTGTTGGCGATGTAGGCAGACCAGATTTAGCACAAAAAGGAGAAACCTTAACAATGAACGATTTAGCGGGTATGCTGTATGATAGTTTACACAATAAAATAATGCCATTAGCCGATAATATAATTATGTATCCTGCACATGGAGCAGGCAGTAGTTGTGGCAAAAATTTAGGACCAGAAACATTCAGCACTATTGGTGAACAAAAGAAAATCAACTATGCTTTACAGCCACAAACAAGAGAAGATTTTATTAAATCTGTAACAGAAGGATTAACAGCACCACCTCAATATTTTCCTATTAATGCCAAAATAAATAAAGAAGGCTATGAAAATATAGATGCAATAATAGAAAAAGGGCTACAACCTTTAAGTATAGAAGCATTTAAAAAAATTACCTCCAACGATAGTATAATCATTTTAGATACAAGAAATGCCAATCTATTTACACATGGTTTTGTGCCCAATAGTATAAATATTGGTTTAGAAGGAAGGTTTGCAGAGTGGGCTGGTAGTTTATTACCATTTAATAAAACAATAGTATTGGTTACAGAGCAAGGAAAAGAAAAAGAAAGTGTTATCAGATTGGCAAGAGTGGGTTTTGAAAAATTTGCAGGTTACTTACAAGATGGTTTTGAAGCATGGAAAAATGCAGGAGAAAAAATTGATATGATAGTTGATGTTGAAGCAGATGAATTAGCTATGGATATTCCTTTTGATGAAAACTTATTAGTAGTAGATGTAAGAAAAGAAATAGAATATTGCGATGGGCATTTAAAAGTAGCAATTAATATTCCTCTATCAGAGTTGATAGACCCAGCAAGTATGACCAATTTAGAAGACAATCAGAACATTTATATACACTGTGCTGGTGGTTATAGAAGTGTTATAGCAGCATCTTTAATCAAAAAACAAGGCATTCATAACATAAGAAATATAGTAGGAGGCTGGAATAAAATAAAAGTACTATCTGATAAACTTGAAATAGAAAAAAGCGTAGCAACATTGAACTAAGAAAAGTATTTTACATAGTAAACACAGAGAATCCTATATTTATGGTGTTTAATTCATACATCAAATTATTATGGAACCTGATATAATCATTTTTTTTAAAAGAATCATTAAAGGTGCTTTTACTGTTTTTGTATGGATGACAATTAATGTTACAGCAGGTATAAAATTTGGTTATGCATTTTGGGACAAATCTTTCACTATTGCTAACCTGCTATTTTATATTTGGTTTTTAATAAGTTGCATTATATTATTCTTAATATTAAAACGGTTATGGCAAAAACCAATATCTGCTAAAAAAATGCAGCAATAATAGAATAAACCCACTTATGGCTATTTATAAAAAATAGTTTTGTCATTCTCATGCAAAGCCTTACTTTTGCAATCCTTTTCAAGTTCGGTAAGGTGTATAAGACAATTATGTATATGGCGCCAAAATAACATAACTGCCTGTAAATCAAATTAAAAGAAAGCAAAAAAACTTTCTGCCGAATAATTATTGCAATAAACCGGTTTTACAAATTATTATGTCAACAACTACTTTGAAACAAAGGATTAATTTTGGTAAAACAAAACATCTTGCCGAAACTCCTGACCTTTTAGACATTCAATTAGAGTCTTTTAAAGAATTTTTTCAGTTAGAAACAACTCCAGACAAACGTAATGTTGAAGGGCTTTTTCGTGTATTTAAGGATAATTTTCCTATTACAGATACACGCAATATTTTCGTTTTAGAATTTTTAGACTACTTTATTGACCCCCCACGCTATTCTATAGATGAATGTATGGAACGTGGTTTAACTTATGCCGTTCCTTTAAAAGCCAAACTACGTCTAAGTTGTAACGATGAAGAACATGTGGATTTTCAAACCATTGTTCAAGATGTATTTTTAGGAAACATACCTTATATGACACCAAGAGGCACATTTGTAATTAATGGTGCAGAACGTGTTGTAGTATCTCAACTACATCGTTCACCAGGTGTATTTTTTGGTCAATCTGTTCACCCTAATGGCACTAAAATTTACTCTGCAAGAGTAATTCCATTTAAAGGTGCATGGATGGAATTTGCTACAGATATTAATAATGTAATGTATGCTTACATAGACCGTAAAAAGAAATTTCCTGTAACTACTTTATTGCGTTCTATTGGTTACGAAACAGATAAAGATATTTTGGAACTATTTGGCATGGCAGATGAAGTAATAGTAAGCAAAAAAGAATTATCTAAACATATTGGCAAAAAATTAGCTGCTCGTGTATTGCGTAATTGGGTAGAAGATTTTGTAGATGATGATACAGGCGAAGTAATGAGCATTGAACGTAATGAAATAGTAATGGAACGTGATACCATTTTAGATGAAGAAGGTATTAACACCATTATAGAAATGGAAGTAAAAAGTGTATTTATTCAAAAAGATAATATAGGTGGCGATTATGCTATTATATACAATACACTTAATAAAGATACTTCTAATAGTGAGTTAGAAGCAGTACAACATATTTATCGTCAGTTGCGTGGTGCCGATGCTCCTGATAATGAAACTGCACGTGGCATTATTGACAAATTATTCTTCTCTGATAAACGTTATGATTTAGGAGAAGTTGGTCGTTATAAAATCAATAGAAAACTTAGTTTAGAATATCCTTTAACCAAAAAGGTTTTAACTAAACAAGACATTATAGAAATTATTAAATACTTAGTAAGACTAACCAACCAAAAAGCAGAAATTGATGATATAGACCATTTAAGCAATCGCCGTGTTCGTACAGTTGGAGAACAGTTGTATGCACAATTTGGTGTAGGTTTAGCACGTATGGCTCGTACCATTCGTGAACGTATGAATGTAAGAGATAATGAAGTATTTACCCCTGTAGATTTAATTAATGCAAGAACATTATCTTCTGTTATCAATTCATTCTTTGGTACATCACAATTATCTCAATTCTTAGACCAAACAAATCCTTTATCAGAAATTACGCACAAACGCCGTATTTCAGCTTTAGGACCTGGTGGTTTAAGCAGAGAAAGAGCAGGTTTTGAAGTAAGAGATGTACACTATTCTCACTATGGTCGTTTGTGTACTATTGAAACACCAGAAGGACCAAACATTGGTTTGATTTCTACTTTATGCGTTCATGCCAGCATAAATGATATGGGTTTTATAGAAACTCCTTATCGTAAAGTGGTAAATGGAAAGGTAAATATGAAAGAACTTACCTTTTTAAGTGCAGAAGAAGAAGATTTGGCAAAAATTGCACAAAGCAATACCCCATTAGATGATAATGGAAACCTTGTAGAAGATAAAGTTGTTAGTAGAGAAACAGGTGATTTTCCTATATTAGATAAAGCAGATGTTGAATATATAGATGTAGCCCCTAACCAAATTGTTGGATTAAGTGCTTCATTAATTCCTTTCTTAGAACATGATGATGCCAACCGTGCATTAATGGGTTCTAACATGCAACGCCAAGCTGTGCCATTAATTCGTCCTGAAGCCCCTATTGTTGGTACAGGATTAGAAGGCAAAGCTGCCCGTGATGCAAGAATTCAAATTCATGCAGACGGTAATGGTATTGTAGAATTTGTAGATGCCAAAGAAATTCATGTTCGTTATGATAGAAATGAAGGAGACCGTTTAATTAGCTTTGAAGATGATTTAAAAGTATATAAGCTAACCAAATTTATTAAAACCAATCAGGCTACTTGCATTAACTTAAAACCTGCTGTTAAAAAAGGTCAAAAAGTTAGCAAAGGAGATTTCTTAACTGAAGGCTATGCTACCAAAGATGGAGAATTGGCATTAGGAAGAAATTTACAAGTAGCATTTATGCCTTGGAAAGGTTACAACTTTGAAGATGCCATTGTAATAAATGAAAGAGTAGTGCGTGAAGATTGGTTTACTTCTATACATATTGAAGAATATGAATTAGAAGTACGTGATACAAAATTGGGAGAAGAAGAATTAACACCAGATATTCCTAATGTTAGCGAAGAAGCTACAAAAGATTTAGATGAAAATGGAATTATTCGTATTGGTGCTACTATTAAAGAAGGAGATATTTTAATTGGTAAAATAACACCTAAAGGAGAAAGTGACCCAACACCAGAAGAAAAATTATTGCGTGCCATATTTGGCGATAAAGCAGGTGATGCAAAAGATGCCTCATTAAAAGCACCTAATGGAACAGAAGGCGTTGTAATAGATAAAAAATTATTTCAACGAGCTAAGAAAGATAAAAATGCTAAGGTTCGTGAAAAAGCATTATTAGACAAAGTAGAAAAAGTACATCAGGATAATGAAGATGAACTAAAAGAGCAATTATTAAGTAAATTACAAATTCTATTAAAAGACAAAGCCTCACAAGGCGTTACAAATAGTTTTGGTGAAGTATTGATAGCAAAAAGCTCTAAGTTTAATCAGAAAAATTTAGCTGCAATAGAATATGCTACTGTCAATCCTTTAGGATGGACAGGAGATGCGAAAACTGATGATGCCATTAATACTTTACTACACAATTATAGCATTAAATATAACGAAGAACTTGGACGTTATAAACGTGAAAAATTCAATATTTCAATAGGAGATGAGTTACCTGCTGGTGTATTGAAATTAGCCAAAGTTTATTTAGCCGTAAAACGTAAATTAAAGGTTGGAGATAAAATGGCTGGTCGTCATGGAAATAAAGGTATTGTAGCCAAAATAGTACGTGCCGAAGATATGCCATTTATGGAAGATGGAACACCTGTAGATATTGTATTAAACCCATTAGGCGTACCTTCTCGTATGAATATTGGTCAGATTTATGAAACAATATTAGGATGGAGTGCAAAAAAATTAGGCGTACGTTTTGCTACACCAATTTTTGATGGGGCATTACCTTCAGAAATTGAAGATTATTGTCATAAAGCATCAATACCACTTAATGGTCATACCTATTTATATGATGGAGAAACAGGCGACCGTTTTCACCAAAAAGCTACTGTAGGCGTAATTTATATGATTAAATTACACCACATGGTTGATGATAAAATGCATGCTCGTTCAATTGGTCCATATAGTTTAATTACACAACAACCTTTGGGCGGTAAAGCACAATTTGGCGGTCAGCGTTTTGGAGAAATGGAAGTTTGGGCATTAGAAGCTTATGGAGCTTCAAATATTTTGCAAGAATTATTAACTATAAAATCTGATGATATTATAGGTCGTGCTAAAACGTATGAAGCAATTACAAAAGGAGATAATATACCTAAAGCTGGAGTGCCAGAATCATTTAATGTATTGGTACATGAATTAAGAGGCTTAGGATTGGATTTGAATTTTGAGTAAAATAATTCAAATAATTTTTAAAAGAATGGGGGCAATTTCAATTTGAAATTGCCCCCATTTCTATTTCTTCCATAAAACTTTACAAGCCTATTTAGGTTGTAATGCCAACTTAATTCTTTCTACCATATCTTGATAATGGTATTTAGTTAATTTGTCTGTTGTAACAGGAATAGCTGCTTGAATTTCAGTTTGTAAAGCTTTTAGTTGTCCACGAGCATAAGATACAATATCTGTATTTGTAATATCTACACCTACAGTAAAACTCATACCAGAAACATTAATTGTTTGAGGTTTATAGGTTAATAAAGAAATTAATTTTTCAACGTGGGCTTTCTGTAAATTTCTTTTATAAACATCTGCTGTTTTTCTTTGAGCCATTTCACTCCAAATGCCTTTTTTAGCATCGTCCATTAAATCATTAAACAAATAAACATTTGTATTTCCAAAACGATTAGCAGATGCTATCATTCTATTTAACCTTGAAGGGTCTAACATAGAATTTAATGCCCCAACTTGAAGGTTTTGTATTCTTTCGGCAGAGGTAGGATTTTGAATTTTATTTAAAATGCCTTTATCTAATAACCAATTAGGAGTTGTAAATACTTGTGTATTTAAGAAATTAAATGCTTCTTTTTGCATTGCTTTAGGCACAAATTCAAAAATATCTCCTGCTTGGCTGCTACTTTTAAATGTTTCATATATACCACCAATATTTCTCATTACATGCCCAATATATCTGTTGTATTGACCAACTAATTGGTTATAAATTTCTCTAAGATTGGTATAACCTTCTTCTCCTTCTTCTTTTGTCCATTCTGGTAAATTGACAATTATTCTTTTTAAGTTTTTAATGCCGTATTCACTTGCTTTCATTGCATTATCTCCAAGGTCTTCAGCTTGAGTATGAGGGTTTACACTATTACCCAATTCATAAGTACCAAACCAACGGCGAGGATTTTCTGCTAAAGATTTTGTAATCAATTTATCGCTATTGATTTTTTGTTCATCTTCCGTTTCGCCAGCTATATAACCATAACCCCATTGTATAGCCCAAATATCATAATCGCCAATACGAGGAAATAATCCTTTTTCAGAAATATTATCTTCTGGCTGAGCAACATAATTAAAACGTGCATAATCCATAATAGAAGCAGTATGTCCATTAGCTTCTACCCATGCTTTATCTCTTAATTTTTCTACAGGAGTTCTGCTACTGCTACCCATATTGTGTAATAAACCTAAAGTGTGTCCTACTTCATGAGATGATACAAAACGAATTAATTCTCCCATTAAATCATCATCAAATTTCATTTTTCTTGCACGGGGGTTTACTGCTGCAGTTTGAATCATATACCAATCATGTACTAATTTCATAACATTATGATACCAACCAATATGGCTTTCTAATATTTCGCCACTGCGTGGGTCATGTACATTTGGACCATAAGCATTTTCAATATCAGAAGCAAAATACCTAATTACTGAAAAACGAGCATCTTCAAGACTCATAGTAGAATCGTCTTTAGGCCATTCTTTTGCAGAAATAGCATTTTTAAATCCTGCTTTTTCAAAGGCTTTTTGCCAATCATTTACACCTGCTATTAAATAAGGTACCCATTTTGGAGGTGTTGCAGGGTCAATATAATATACAATAGGTTTAGTCGGTTCTACCAATTCGCCACGTTTCCATTTTTCTACATCTTCTGGTTTTGGCTCTAATCTCCATCTAACTACAAAGGTTTTGTCTTCAACCCTTTGTTGGTCATCGCTATACACTACAAAATTATCTGGAAAATAACCTACTCTTTTATCCCAAGCTCTTTTTGCCATTGGTTTTTCAGGAAGCAATATCATTGATGTATTCATTTCTATTGTTACTGCACCTGCATCATTAGCAGCAGGAAAACTTCTTGAAGAAGTTGCTCCTGGCATTCCTGATGTTGGAGATGAAACGTATGTTTTTACTGTTCTTATTTCTGTATTAATAGGAAATGTATTGATAGTTTGTATATAGCTTCTATCGGGAGAAAGCATTGATAAACTTAAAGCTCTTTTTCTACTGGGTCTTATGCTTACTATTTGATTATCTCCTTTAAAAAAATCTGTTACATCAATAACACTGCTTGCACTATCTTTTCCAAATGCTTTAATACTAAATGCTGCTGCTATGGCATTTAGATAAGAATTATTTACTGCTGTGTATATTTTTTGTGTACTATCTGCAACACTTATTAAAGTTACGGTTCTAATGAAAATATTATCATTAGGACCTTTTTCAAATATCAATGTTTGTTGATTGGCAATTTCGCCACCATACATACCTACACCCCCAGGCACTTTACTAAACCTTGTTACACACATTATCTCTTTATTCAGAAGGCTGTTAGGTATTTCAAAATAATATTTATCATCTACCTCATGAACAGTAAATAATCCTGCTTTACTCACAGCATTCTCTGTAATAACCTCTTTATAAGGTTTTGGACCAGTTTTTGGTTTTGCTGGTGCTTGAGGTGGTTTTGGTTTAGATACTGCTACTGGAGTAGTATCTTTTACTGGCTCTGATTTTCGTTTTTGAGCCATAGAATAATTAGCAGCAAATACTATTACTGCAATAAAGAAAATTCTTTTCATAAATTAAAAGTTGATTTTAAGAATGTGCTAATATATGAAAGCTATCATTTGTAAACATAAATTGTTTATGTATATTACATCAACGGTTAAATTTCCCTTATATAAGGGCTATCTTATTCACCTTTTAGAAAGGAGAAATAAAAAATATTTAACTATATTTATATATAAGTAATCAAAAAAACCTAATTTGGGCAACTTATTAAGCGTTCTAAAAATAAAATTTGTTTATTTCATTTTTTTTTTCATTAGAATTGCGAAATAATTTTTAAACAAAGTATTTTTAAAATCAAAAATTAATTGAATTATGGCTGACGTTAAACCAACAACTGCAACAGCAGTAAAAGCAAACGCAAATGTTCAATCTAAAAAAAGCAGCAATGCCATTTCATGGATTGCCCCTGTAGTATGTATTCTATTAGGTTATATTATTTGGAGATTTATTTTTGGCTCTCCAGATAATTTTGAAAAACCAGACTTAAATAGTTGGTTTTGGCCCAATCACCACCAATTAAAACCCAATGTAGGCTTAGCAAAAATGTATGAAGGTGGTATCATAGTACCTATTCTTATTGGTTCATTTTTTATTGTTGTTACTTTCTCAATAGAAAGATTTTTAACCATAAAAAAAGCAATGGGAGCTGGTAATATCAATGAATTTTTACGCAAAATTCAATTTCATTTAGCCAATAAAGAAGTTGATAAAGCATTGGCAGAATGTGATAAACAAAAAGGAAGCGTAGGTAATGTAATGAAATCTGGATTACGCACCTATAAAGAAATGATTACAAATTCAGAACTTGCTACAGAACAGAAAGTTTTGAATATTCAAAAATCAATAGAAGAATCAACTGCTTTAGAGTTGCCAATGTTAGAGAAAAATTTAGTTTTCTTATCAACCCTTTCTTCTTTAGCAACTTTATTAGGGTTATTAGGTACTGTATTAGGTATGATTAAAGCATTCTCTGCCTTAGGGGAAGATAGTGGTGGTGCTAATGCTGCTGCACAACTTTCAATAGGTATATCTGAAGCCCTTTTTAATACAGCTTTAGGTATTGGAACTTCGGCAGTAGCAATTATTATGTATAATGTATTTACTACAAAAATTGACTCCTTAACTTTTGGTATTGATGAGTCTGGTTTCACACTAACCCAAAGTTTTGCATCCTTATACAAATAATTTTTGTGGAAAGATGGAAACTTTGAATCTCAATTATTGTGAACCAAATTTAAACTTAATAAAATGGCACGTGCTAAGATACCCAGAAAGAGTACAAGTATTGATATGACTGCAATGTGTGATGTAGCATTTTTGCTACTTACATTTTTCATTCTTACCACAAAGTTTAAACCTGCTGAAGCTGTTGCAGTTACACCTCCAAACTCTGTTTCAGATAAAGCAGCTCCAGAGTCTGATATTGTTTTAATAACTATCAACTCTCAGGGAAAAGTATTTCTCTCTATGGATAATGAAGAAGTAAAAGAAAATGTAGTCAATACTTTAAATAACGAAAAAGGCTTAAACCTAAATGTAAAAGCATTTCAAAAAGCTCAATTTTTTGGAACATCATTTAGTAAACTACCTGCATTTCTTTCTTTAAATGAAGACCAAAGAAAAGGAGATGCAATACCTGGTATTCCCTGTAAGGACAGTACTAATAACGAAATGATTGAATGGTTAAGAATTGTAAGAAGTGCTTACATGGGTAAAAAAATGAACTTGTTGGTCAAAGGGGATAATGCATCTAAATATCCAGCATTTAAAAATGTCATTATAGCCTTTAAAAAGAATGACTTACTAAAGTTTCAAGTTATTACTAACCCTGAAGCAATACCTGTAGGTAGTGAACTTTACAGACAAGCCAGAGCGAAGTAGTAAAATAAATTTTTATAACAGTAAAATAAAATAATTATGGCAGAATTAGATACCTCGTCAGGTGGTGGTCATAAGAAAAAAGGTCCTGGTGTCAAAAAAAGTAAGAAAATGTCAACCAGAGTTGATTTAACTCCAATGGTGGATTTAGGTTTTTTGCTACTTACCTTTTTTATATTTACTACAACCATGAGTTTACCTACTTCTATGAATCTTTTTTTACCAAAAGATACAGATGACCCTGAGCAGCAAAATAAAATTAAAGACAACAGTGCCTTAACTGTGCTATTAGGCAAAGACAATAATGTGTTTTATTATGAAGGAATGTTAGATAATGCCAATATATCTACAAACTTCAGGTCTTCAAACTTTGGCTCAGGAGAAGATGGTATTAGAACTGTAATTCTTAAAAAGAAAAGAAGTACAGATGAAAAAGATTTTATGGTAGTAATAAAACCAACTGATGAATGTACTTACAAAAATGTTGTTGATATTTTAGATGAAATGACTATTAATGTTGTTAAACGCTATGCAATGGTAGATATAAGTGATGTAGAAGCACAACTTGTAAAAGCTACTGAAGCTGCTGGGGGGCAATAACTAATTTTTTTTTGACTTTAATTATGTAATTAATAATAGTCCTGCATCTTATTAGAAAATTAATTTATTATGGAAAAGAATAAAATTTTAACCGCCGACATTCTTGACATCATCTTTGAAGGAAGAAATAAAGAATATGGAGCATACGATTTGCGTAAAACTTATGTAAAACGTATTACAACAGCTTTTTTAATTACTGTTTCTATTTGTGTATTATTTTTTGTAAGCACATTATTAGCAAACTCTCGTAGTAAAAATGAAGGAAAAATAATTGTACAAGATGTAGAATTACAAGACTTTCAAGAGCAAGAGGAGAAAAAGCCTGAACCGCCACCACCCCCTCCACCTCCAAAGCCTGAACCTCCTAAAGTGGAAATGAAACAATTTACACCTCCTAAAATTGTAAAAGCAGAGGAAGTAAAACCTGATGAAATACCGCCAGAGGTAACAAAATTAGAAGAAGCTGCCATAGGCACTAAAAACCAAGAAGGTATTAAAGATTTAGGAGTGATAGCTGCACCAGTAGTAGAAGCAGGTACAGGCAAACAAGTAGAAGCTCCTAAAGAAGAAGAAGATTATAATAAAATATTTACAGTAGTACAAATAGAAGCTGAGTTTCCTGGTGGAAGAGCTGCTTGGAATAAATACTTACAACGTAATTTAAACAGTAGCTTACCAATGGATAATGGAGCCCCTCCAGGCAGATATACAGTAAACGTAGTTTTTACAGTAGATAAAGAAGGAAATGTAAGCGATGTACAAGCAGAAAATGACCCTGGTTATGGCACAAAAGATGAAGCTATGAAAGTAATAAGAAAAGGACCTAAATGGAAACCAGCTATTCAAAATGGTAGAAATGTAGCTTATCGTCATAAACAAAGTATTACATTTATTGTATCTGAAGATTAAACATTATATCTATAAAAAAATAAAAAAGCTGCCCAATTTTTAGGCAGCTTTTTTATTATGCAGAGGGGAAGGGATTCGAACCCTCGATACAATTACTCGTATACACACTTTCCAGGCGTGCTCCTTCAACCACTCGGACACCCCTCTTTTTATTATTTTTAAAGTTTGCAAATGTACATATTATACTATCTTGATTTGTAAAATAATCCAAAGGCTATACATAAATCTTAGATAGTATTACTTATTTTTCATGTAAATTACACTGCTTTTATCATAAAATTAATTAGTCATGGATTCATATTTCAAACTTTTAGCTGATAATAAAAAATGGGCTTCTGAAAAATTGCAGAATAATCCTAATTTTTTTAATAACCTTACCGATATACAGAAGCCAGATTTTTTATGGATTGGTTGTAGCGATAGTCGTGTACCTGCTAATGAAATTACAGGAACCAACCCTGGCGAAATTTTTGTACATCGTAATGTAGCTAATTTGGTTGTTAATACAGATGTAAATTTATTATCTGTCTTAGATTATGCTGTAACTTACCTAAATGTAAAACATATTATTGTATGTGGGCATTATGGATGTGGTGGTGTAAAAGCATCTATGGATAATACTGATTATAAATATATTTTAAATATGTGGCTTCGTAATATAAAAGATATTCAGCGATTATATTATGATGAACTACAAGCTATAGAAAATGAGAAACTACGATATGATAGATTGGTTGAGTTGAATGTAAAAGAGCAAGTAATGAATCTTGCTAAAACATCAATCGTTCAAAAAGCATGGAAAAATGGACATTCACCACACTTGCATGGATGGGTTTATGATTTAAAGGATGGAATTATAAAATCAATTTTTGAAATGGAAGCAGGTACTCATATCAATCATTTATACGAATTTGATTTTAAATAAACTAACTACATACTCTTTACATTCAAAGCATCTCTTAACCCATTGCCAAGCATATTAAAAGCAAGTACCAATAACATAATAGCCATGCCAGGAGCTAAAGCCAACATTGGATTATTGGTAATAATAAAATTGTAATTTTCTTTAATCATTAAACCCCAACTTGGTTGTGGTGGTTGTACACCAACACCTAAAAAACTTAATCCTGCTTCTATTACAATAGCTCCAGCAAAATTGGCTGCTGCTAATACCATAATTGGTCCTAAAATATTGGGTAAAATATGTTTTACAATAATTCTACTATGGCTAAAACCTAATACTTTAGCAGCTTCTATATATTCTAATTCTTTGGTAGCCATAACTTGCCCACGAACCAATCTTGCTACATTTACCCACATAGTTAAACCAACAGCTATAAACACTTGCCAAAAACCTTTTCCTAAAACAAGGGTAATAGCAAATACTAATAATAATGCAGGAATACTCCAAACTACATTAATAAACCACATAATTAAATCATCAATTTTCCCTTTAAAATAACCTGCCACTGCACCCAAAAAAATGCCTATGGTTAATGAAATAATTACTGCTATTAAACCTACACTTAAACTTACTCTTGTACCAATTATTAACCTACTCAAAATATCTCTACCAAATTTATCAGTACCTAAATAAAATGTTTGTTTAGTGATATTTTGTTCAATAAATAATTTTTCAATTCCTTCAATCGTAATATCTCCTTTAGGAATAATTGTTTTATCTATGATTGAAGTAGATTTTTTTTCACTTACTCCATCATCAATATATTTTTCATAAATAAGGCTATCATTGTTAAAATGATAATTTATTATAGGGGTATAAATATAATTATCTGTTTTACCATTTAATAAAACCGAAAAGAAGTTATTATTAGCAGTTGTTTGTTTTTTTTCTTTTAATAATAAAGTAGAGAACCCTGGTTGTTTACTACCAATTTCAGGAATCATTCTATTGGCATAAGGGCTATTATCAGGTGCTATAAAATAGCCAAAAATGCCTAAGAATAAAGCTATTACAATAAGCACCAAAGAAACAGTAGCTCCTTTATTTTTTAAAAAGCGTTTACGAAAAAAATGGTTGGTATTGCTATTCATCATGTTATGGTTGATGCTTCATGGTAATTCAAAGCTACATACTATATACTTACTATGAACTATTAGCCTATTATCTAATTACTTCACATTTCTTCCTTTCCATTGATAGTTTCCAAACTTTCCTAACCAACCACTCATTACAATATACAGTATGTGCAGAGGTTGCATAAAAGGAAACCACCACACAAATGGTTGTCCAAAAAATTTAGCTACAGGCAGGGCAAAAGAAAGTTCTGATAGTGTTTTTAGTAGTATAAATAATATCCAAAAAGCCAAACAATCAATAGTAAAAAAACTACACCAAGGAAGTATAAATAATGTAGCATTGAAAAAATATAACCATATTAATACAACAAAAATGCTGGTATCTTTTGTTTTAAATTGTTCTGCCTTACTTGCCCATCTAATACGTTGGTTGTAAAATGCTTTCCAAGATGGCATAGGATATGTTGTTACAATAGCTTCTTTTGAAAATAAAAATGAAACTCCTTTTGGATGTTGTTTTCTTATTTTATTCATCAACAACATATCATCGCCACTGGCAATATTATCAATGTCTTTAAATCCATTTACTTGCAAAAAAATATCTTTTCTATAAGCAAGATTTGCCCCATTGCACATATTGTGAAAACCAGCATTAACAGATGCTGCTGTAATGCCTTGCATACTCATAAAATCTATATACTGAAAGGCTTGTAGCAAAGAGCCATTATTGATAAATGCAACAGGTGCAGCTACAAAAACAGTATTATGTTGTTGAATCCATGCATCATAAGTAATTAACCATTTTGTTGGAGCAATACAATCTGCATCTGTTGTAATAATCCATTCTCCTTTGGCATAACTGATAGCATTTTCAATAGCTTTTTTCTTATAAGAATTTAATATTTTTCCGCCTAATTCATCTGCAAGTTTTATTAGTTGTACATTATGATATTGTTGTTGAATTTGTTGTACAACAGTAGCAGTTTCATCTGTACTATGGTCATCAATAACAATAATTTCAAATAAAGAAGCAGGGTAAGATTGCTGTAAAATAGATAATAAACAATTTTTTATGTATTTATCTTCATTACGAGCAGGAATAATGATACTAAAATGTGTGGTAGGTTTGTTATTGTTAGAAGCAGTAAAAGGCTTTAATTGTAAAAACCATTTTCTATATAATAGTAGTATAGCAGTATAACCTGCATACAAAATAGTTATTAAAATAAGAAAAGCAGTTAACCACATTGGCACAAAGAAACAATTTACTGCAATATAAGCATTGCTTTTTTCTTATAGCAATAGTTTTCTTTTTTGTTTGTAAGAAACTGCCAGAGGTTTGTAAAACTTTCTGTAATCTTGTTTACAAATGAACATAAAACAGATATTATATGCTTTGATAACAGTTGGCTTTTGTGCAACTGTTCAAATATCTGTTGCACAAAATGTAAAGCTAACTATTCATTCAATAGATGATGCTACTAATATTTTATATAAAGATTTTTCGCTAAAACAAAATTTTTCTGATACTATTTCTTGCGAAAAATATATTACTCAACTTCCTTCTTTATTACAATCAAAAGGTTATATCAGCGCTGCTTTAGATAGTATTATAAAGCAAAATAACCATTACACTGTTTATGTTTTTGTAGGAGAAAAATATATTTGGAAAGAACTAAAAATTAAAGAACAAGATAAATTAATTTTATCAGCAGCAAGTATAAAGCAAAATATTTTTTATCAAAAGCCATTTAACCCAGAAGTTGTAAAGCAGGTACAAGAAAAATTATTAGATTATTTTGAAATTATAGGCTATCCTTTTGCTTCTATTGGTTTTGATAGTTTAGTCATTGAGAATAAAGAAGTAAGTGCCCAACTATTAATCAATAAAGGTATTTTGTATAAAATGGATAGCATAAAAATTATAGGTAATGCAAAAATTAGTAAAAACTTTTTGTACAAATATTTATCAATGCCTATGGGTGGTATTTATAATATTGAAAAGCTACAATCGGTAGAAAAAAAATTAACTGCCTTGCCTTATATAACACAAACACAACCATTGCAATTAACTATGTTAGGCAGTAGTTTTATTACCAATGTATTTTTGAACAATAAAAAAAGTAATCAGGTAGATGCTATTATTGGTTTAATGCCAGAAAATCCACAAACAGGAGGCTCTTTATTATTAACAGTTGATGCAAAATTAAAACTACAAAATGCTTTTGCTACAGGAGAAACCATTGGTTTAATATGGCAACAAATTCAGCCAAAATCTCCCAGATTGAATATACAATTTCAGCGTCCATATATTTTTAATACACAGTTTGGTGTAGATGCTTATTTTGATTTATTCAAAAAAGATTCTTCTTTTCTAAATATTCAAGCAGCAGTTGGTATTAATTATATGCCAAGTACACAGCAAAATGTAAAATTATTTTTTCAGTCTTACAGAACCAATTTATTAGAGGTAGATACCAGCACCATTAAGTTTACCAAACAATTACCAGATGTAGTAGATGTGTCTGTTAATAGTATTGCAGCAGAATATAATTTTAATAATACTAACTATACATTTAATCCACGTTCAGGCAATGACATAAATGTCAAAACATCGGTAGGTACAAGAACCATCAGAAAAAATAATACAATTTCGCAAATAAAAGACCCCAATTTTAATTACAATAGTTTGTATGATAGTGTGCAGATACACACTTATCAGTTAAATGTGCAAATAAAAGCAGCCCATTATTTTCCTTTAGGAAAATATGCTACATTAAAAACTGCATTACAAAGTGGTATTATTAATAGTCCTTCTATTTTTAGAAATGAAATGTTTAGAATAGGTGGCATAAAATTATTAAGAGGCTTTGATGAAGAAAGTATTTTTACAGATAAATATATTGTTGGTACAACAGAGTTTCGTTATTTATATGGACAAAATGCTTACTTCTGTGGCTTTACAGATATTGGTTATACTTATAATACTATTACACAAAAAAAATATTATTATGTAGGCATTGGTACAGGCATTTCTTTTGAAACCAAACAAGGTATTTTTAATATTATGATAGCTGCTGGTAAAAGAAATGATTTGCCATTAAGTTTACGTCAATCAAAAATTCATATAGGTTTTGTTAGTTTGTTTTAATAAAAATTCTATTTAAAATACGTAGCTTTACAGCCTTAAAGAATTATACTATGAGTTTAGAAACACAAGTTATGGCAGAAATGAAAGAAGCCATGAAAGCCAAAGCAGAAGCATCTTTACGTGGATTGCGTGCTATAAAAGCTGAAATTATAAAAGCTAAAACAGAGCCTGGTGCCAATGGACAAATAACAGAAGAAGGAGAATTAAAATTATTGCAAAAATTGGTTAAGCAACGTAAGGATAGTTTAGAAATTTATACACAACAAAACCGTGCAGACCTTGCTCAAAAAGAGCAAGAAGAAATTAGTATTATAGAAAGATTTTTACCCAAGCAATTAAGTGAAGCAGAATTAGAAGAAGTTATCAAAGCTATTATAACTTCTACAGGAGCAAGCTCTGCTATAGACATGGGAAAAGTAATGGGTATTGCAACCAAACAACTTGCAGGAAAATCTGATGGCAAAACGATTAGTGCTACAGTAAAAAAATTATTAGGGTAAAAATAGGGTATGATTAGATATGCATTATGATAATTGATTCTATATTCAGCTTACTACTTGTATTGGCTATTATAAAAGGTTTTAAACGTGGGTTTGTAGTAGCTGTATTTTCTACTCTTGCAGTTTTAATAGGACTTGTTGCAGCAGTAAAACTAAGTGCTGTTACTGCTAATTATTTGCAAGAAAAAGTAAATATTTCTATAACATGGTTGCCCTTTCTTTCATTTGCAATAGTTATGTTTGTTACAATACTATTGGTTAGATTAATAGCTAATATTATAGAGAAAACAGTAGAGCTTGCATTAATGGACTGGATAAATAAATTAGCAGGTATAGCTTTATACATTATACTATATAGCACAGTTTTTAGTGTATTACTTTTTTATGTTGCAGAAATGAAATTAATTTCTTCTGAAACTATTCAGGCTTCTAAAACATACAATTTTATTCAACCATTAGGACCCAAAGCTATTAATAGTATAGGATTTATTATTCCAGTATTTAAAAATCTTTTTCATCAATTAGAAACATTTTTTTCTGCTATTGCTACTAATACTAATTAAAAGCATTGCTGTAACAATAATAATATTTGATTACTGTAGGTAAAAAAATTATACGCAATATTTTTTTGAGAATAAATTATAAAATTAAAAAGTGCCGCAAGGGCGACACTTTATATATGGATGGGTTAGTAAGTACTGGGAAAATAAATTTCCCACCACAATAATAAAAATACTTTTCACTGTAACAAAAAAAATTATAGACAAATTTATTAACATTTTCATTTTAATTGTGAATAGACTTTACATATTTATACTGAGAACTTTAAGACACATACACAATAATTAGTAATACAGTAATAAAATTTTTAAAAACAAATCTTGTGTAATATTGATGAATAAAGCGTTTTAATAAATTTTGTTGTATAATAAATTGATGGTTACTACAAAATAAAATTTATTTATTGTAAGAAATGCTATTCAAAAATGAAAATAATCTTGGTTATAATTTTTTTTAGATAAGCTGTATCTTTTATTAAAATTTGTTAGCAGATTAATATTTTTTGCAAAAAATCAATTATTGATAAACTAAGACTCATTGCTTTGAAATAAAAAAATCTGATGCAATTACTACATCAGATTTTTTATTTTATTGTTGAAGAATGATTATTTCATTTCATCATAAAATTTATGAAAGTATGGAATCGTTTCTATGCCTTTGTAATAATTGAAAATATCATATTTTTCATTAGGGCTATGTAAGTTATCACTATCTAAACCAAAGCCCATGAATACAGTTTTTAATCCTAAAATACTTTCAAATAAAGCTGTAATAGGAATACTACCACCACCACGTACAGGTATAGGAGCTTTACCAAAAGTAGCTTCTATTGCTTTTGCAGCAGCTTTGTATTCTATACTATCTACTGGTGTCATATAAGGGTCTCCACCATGATGCAAACTTGCTTTTAATGTTATATAAGCTGGTGCTATTTTTTTCAAATGGTCAATTAATAATTTTTCTGTTTTTGCTGTTGTTTGATTAGGTACTAATCTGCAACTAATTTTTGCAAAAGCCTTACTTGGTAAAACAGTTTTTGCACCTTCACCAGTATAACCACCCCAAATGCCATTTACTTCCAATGTAGGGCGAATGCCTGTACGTTCATTGGTTGTATAACCTTTTTCTCCCCATAATTCTTTTACACCTAAATCATTTTTATATTCTTCTTCGCTGTAAGGAGCATTGGCTAATTGTTTTCTTTCTGCATCGCTACACAGCACCACATCATCATAAAAACCAGGAATGGTTATGTGATTATTTTCATCGTGCAATGAAGCAATCATTTTAGCTAATATAGTAATAGGATTTGCAACAGCACCACCATATACGCCACTATGCAAATCTCTGTTGGGTCCTGTTACTTCTACTTCTATATAAGTTAATCCTCTTACACCTACATCTATACTTGGATTTTCCATACTTAGCATAGCAGTATCGCTTATTAAAATAACATCGGCTTTTAAAAGTTCTTTTTGGTCTTCTAAAAACTTGCCTAAATTAGCACTACCTACTTCTTCTTCTCCTTCTATTAAAAATTTTACATTGACAGAAAGGGTATTTGTTTTTACCATTGTTTCTAATGCTTTTACATGCATATAGAATTGTCCTTTATCATCACAAGCACCTCTTGCAAAAATTTTTCCATCTTTAATGGTAGGATTAAAAGGGTCATTGTGCCAAAGGTTTAAAGGGTCTGCGGGTTGTACATCATAATGTCCATAAACCAGCACTGTTGGTTTTGAAGCATCAATAATTTTTTCTCCATAAACTACAGGATGTCCTGCTGTGGTATAAACAGTTGCTTTATCTGCACCTGCTTCTAATAAACGTTGCTTTACAACTTCAGCACATTTATTCATATCTTCTTTATGTTCACTTCTTGCACTTACACTTGGTATGCGTAATAAGTCTAACAATTCATTTAAGAAGCGTTCTTTGTTTTGTTCTTGATATTCTTTCCAAACTTGCATGGCAATAATTGTTTAGTGAGCAACGAATGTAGGAATGTTTTTTTAAACCAATATTTAATACGCCCTGTTTTTTCTGAACATAAAGACCCATTTGACCGTTTAATCATTGCAACAGCCATTACAGAAAAAATACCTATTATTTCATCTGATAAAAAATTTGATTTGTATAAAGACTTAGTAGAAGCAATTTGGTAAATTCATTAATATTTCTCGCCAAATTTTGTGCTAATGCAAATACATTACTTTACTATTTTTTTTTAAACCACGCCTAATAATATATTTAATCAAACAGAATGTAATAGGGAATCAACTAAAAGAAAATTATTTTATTGCTTAGGCAGTGTTTTGCTTTACTCTATGGGTTTTATTTTTTGTTAAGTTTTATTTTGTAACTTGCGTTAAACACAATACTATGACACTAACTAAAATATATCAAGTAGAAAATGACAAAGTAGTTATAGACTTACCAGAGGCTTTTAAAAACAAAAAACAACTACTAATAACTTTGAATGACGTAACAGACAGCAAAATTCATAAACTTAATATGCTAAAAAAAGCAGCTAAGTACCCTCTTTTTCTTGCTGATGTAGCAGAAATAAACAACGAATTCTCCACAGTAGAACATGAAAATCTATGAATATAAAAAAATGGGGAATCTATAGAGCAAATCTTGACCCTGTAGTTGGCTCAGAACAAGGAAAAAGCAAACCTGTTGTTGTTATCAGTGAAGACGAAATAAATGATTTACTGAATATTGTAAATGTGTTACCCATTACTAGTCGTAAACCTGCACGAAATGTTTATCCGAATGAAGTGCTGTTAGAGGGCAAGAAATTTGGATTACCAAATGAATCAATTGTACTTTGTCATCAAATAAGAACACTTGATAAAAAGCGAATAAATGTAGAATATGGCAAAATTACTGACAGTAAAATTCAAACAGAAATCCTTGAAGCACTTTGTTTTCAATTGGGAATACGGTAATATTTTTACTTACGCTTGTATTCAATAACTGATACGAAAAATATTCATCAACGCTACTTGAGTCTTTAAATGGGCTTGTATAAACTTAATTCTCACACTCTCCAAACAACCCTAACGCTTATTATTAACAAGATAAACACCTAATAATATTACACACAAAGCAAAAAGGTGTAGCCATGTTATAAACTCATTGTAATAAACTCCCCAAGCTATTGCTATAAATGGAATACCATAAGTAACCAATGAAGCAAATAATGCTCCTGTTCTTTTTACCAATATATAAAACATAACAGTTGCTATAGAAGTGCCCAATATACCCAGTAAACTACTTGCGGCAGTACTTATTAAATAACTACTTTCTGTAAGTGGTAATGTAAAATAGCCAGTAAATAATAAAATAATGAAAGATGGAATTATAAAGCTGGTAAATGCAACTGTTGTTATAGCAGTAGCACTAATACCTTCAAATTTTTTTTGAACTAAATTTACATTAGTACCATACAAAAATGTAGCAATAATTACCAAACCACTATAAGCAATATATTCAAAAGGTTTGGTATAATTAGCATAAGTAAGCAAAAAACAGCCTAACAAACCTATCAATACACCAATAATTTTTTGCTTGTTACTTTTTACTCCCCAAAATACAGAGCCAGAAATAATGACAAACAATGGTGTTAAAGCATTTAAACTACCAGCCAAAGAACCATCAATTTTTGTTTCTGCAACACAAAATAAATAAGCTGGAATAAAGCTGCCTAATAAACCACTTACTACAATATATTTAATTAAATGTTTGGGTATATTCTTTAACGCCTTTGGTAAAAAAGGAAGCATAACAACACCTGCCGATAATAACCTTATGCTTGCTACATCATAGGGGGGTAATATTGCATTATTATTTGCATCAAACATGCCCCATTTCATTAGCATAAAAGAGCTACCCCATATAATACACAATACTATAAATATACCCCACTTATAAAAATTGTTCACTGATAAAATTTGTGCAAAGAAAATATTAATAGTGATACCTAAAAAAGAGATTTACAATTTTATGCTATAAATTTTTTTATACTACTATTATTTAAAACCTTAATTTAGATTTGTATGTATTTATTTTTATTATTTATTAAGCCATATTAATATTACTGCCTCAAGTAAAAAAGTAAAAGAACATTTTATATGCCACATAAAAATTTAACTGGTCATTCATTAAGCGAAGTGCATGAAACAGTTGATACTACTAAGCCTCGTAAAGGTATCAAACGTTTTTTGGCATATATAGGACCTGCTTATTTAGTAAGTGTGGGTTATATGGACCCTGGAAATTGGGCTACTGATTTACAAGGAGGTGCAAAATTTGGTTATCAGTTAATATGGATATTGCTTATGAGCAATATTATGGCTTTGTTGTTACAAAGTTTAAGTGCAAGATTGGGCATTGTTCGTAGAAGAGATTTGGCTCAAGCTAATAGAGAATCTTATTCTCCTGTTGTAAATTTCTCTTTATATATTTTGGCGGAAGTAGCTATTGCAGCTTGTGATTTAGCTGAAGTATTGGGTATGGCTCTGGGTATTTATTTACTGACAGGGTTACCACTTATTTGGGGTGTATGTATTACAGTATTAGATACCTTTTTATTATTATGGCTACAGCGATATGGTATGAGAAAATTAGAAGCATTTATTGTTGCATTAATAATTGTTATTGGTGCTTCTTTTTTAATTCAAATTTTTTTAGCACAACCCAATATGAAAGAAGTTGCTACAGGATTTATACCTACACATCTTAATAACGAAGCGTTGTATATAGCTGTAGGAATTATAGGGGCTACTGTTATGCCACATAATTTGTATTTACATAGTGCATTGGTGCAAACAAGAAAAATTGGCACTGATGTAAAAAGCATTAAAAGAGCCATTAAATATAATATTATTGATAGCACTATTGCATTAAATGCAGCTTTTCTTGTTAATGCAGGAATATTGGTTTTAGCAGCATCTACTTTTTTTACTACAGGTCATCAAGATGTTGCAAGAATAGAAGATGCTCATGAATTACTATCTCCTTTATTGGGCACAAAATTAGCTCCTTTTCTTTTTGCTATTGCATTAATAGCAGCAGGACAAAGCAGTACTGTAACAGGAACTTTAGCAGGACAAATAGTAATGGAAGGTTATTTAAAATTACGCATCAACCCTTGGTTAAGAAGATTAATAACAAGACTAATAGCTGTAATACCTGCCATATTGGTTATTGTAATTTATGGAGATGATAAAGTAGATGCTTTATTGGTATTAAGTCAAGTAATATTGAGTGTACAACTTGGTTTTGCTGTTATTCCTCTAATACATTTTGTAAGCGATAAAAAAACAATGGGCGAATTTGCTATTAAACCACTTACTAAAATAGCAGCTTGGTTAATAGCAGCTATATTAATTTATTTAAACGTTCAAATGGTTGTTGAGCAGTGTATGATTTATTTTAATGAAGGCGGTTCACTGTTTTGGGAAATTGTTATTATTATTTTTGCTCTATTGTTTCTATGGCTTTTTATAATGATGACCATTATGCCTTTAATGAAAAAACATAAACATACATCTTCTGTTAGAATACATGCAAAAGAAAAACTATTAAACAATCTTACTATACAACCCCCTACTATTATAGCTATTGCTTTAGACTTTGGCGATGGAGATGAAAAACTTATTGCAAGTGCTTTGGCACAAGGTAGTGAAACTACTCAGTATGTTTTAATACACATTGTAGAAAGTGCCTCTGCAAAATATTTAGGTAAATATGCAGATGATGATGAAGCCAGAAAAGATAAAGAAAGATTAGAAAATTATTGTAAACAGCTACAAACATTGGGCTATACTGCTATTGCACAAATAGGTTATAGAAATAGAATTAAAGAAATTCAAAGATTAGTACAAGAAACCAATGCCAATATGTTGGTAATGGGAGCACATAGACACAGTGGTTTAAAAGATTATTTATTTGGAGAAACAATTAATTCTGTAAGGCACAAATTAAATATTCCTGTTTTGATTGTAAATATGTAAAGCATCTATTTACTACACATCTTTTAGTGTAAAAAAATCTTTTGTTCTTATACCTTTTTCTGTTTGTTGAAGTGTACAACATTCATTCATTACATCATGTTCAAACATTAAAATATAATTTTCCATTATTGCTTCTTGTAGAAAAGATTTTTTTTCTTGTAATGTAGTTAAAGGAAACATATCATAAGCCATTACATAAGGCAATGGAATATGTGCAGCACTTGGCAATAAATCTGCCATATAAACAATGGTTTTTTCATGATAATTTATTTGTGGCAACATCATCATATCTGTATGTCCACTTACAAACTTTACAGAAATATTTTCTGAAAAAGTAGCTGTTGCTAATTTTCCTGTTTGTTCTACATTATTAGTTGGCAATGAAATAAATTGCAACTGTCCATTTTCTTGTATTGGTAAAATATTTTCTTTTAAGAAAGAGGCTTTTTCTCTGTCATTGGGTTGTGTTGCCCATTGCCAGTGCTTTTCATTGCTCCAGTATATTGCATTTTTAAATGCAGGAATTAATGTATCACCAACTCTTTCTACACTTCCTCCACAATGGTCAAAGTGTAAATGTGTAAGTATAACATCTGTAATATCATTTTTGCTAAAGCCATATTTAGCCAAAGATTTTTCTAAAGTATTTTCTCCATGTAAATAGTAATGAGAAAAAAACTTTGCATCTTGTTTATTGCCTATTCCATTATCTACTAAAATTAATCTGTTGCCATCTTCTATCAATAAACAACGCATAGCCCAGCTGCACAAATTATTTTCATCGGCAGGATTTAATTTGTTCCAAATACTTTTAGGCACTACACCAAACATAGCACCCCCATCTAACTTAAAATTTTCTGTTTCTATACTATACAGTTTCATAGCTTAATTTTTTTTGTAGTTTGATAGTGAACAATAATATGATTAATCCTATAATAAATAAAATAGTGAGCCATAAAACAGAATTTCTTTGAGAGCCTCCTGCTAATTCTGTAATATATCCATAGCCAAACATACCAATTACAATAGCAATTTTTTCTGTTACATCATAAAAGCTAAAGAATGATGTGGTTTCTTTTATTTCTGGCATTAGTTTAGCGTAAGTAGAACGACTTAAACTTTGAATACCACCCATTACAAAGCCAATAACAGCAGCTACTGTATAAAAAGCATTAATGTTTCCTTTGGGTAAATAATAACCTGCTATACAAGCACAAATCCACACAATTACAGCTACCACCAATGTTTGCAAATTGCCTATTTTTCCAGATAGTTTAGATAAAAGTGTTGCCCCTGGTATAGCTACTAATTGTATTAAAAGAATAGCAATAATTAAATTGCTTGTTGGTATAGCAAGTTCACTTTTGCCATATAATGTAGCAGCAAGCATTACTGTTTGCACACCCATATTATAAAAAAAGAAAGCTGCTAAATATTGTTTTAATACAGGCATTTGTTTTAATGCTTTCCACACAATTTTTAATTCTATAAAACCATTGACAAAAATATTTTTTTCTGGTCTGTTAGCCGATGGAACTCCTTTTGGTAAAACAAACAATGTTCTTTGTGCAAATACAAACCACCAAATACCTACTAATAAAAAAGATAATTGCAATGCTTTTCCATCACTTTTTATACCAAACCATTCTTGTTTAAACAAAAGAATAAAACAAAATATTTGCAACAACACACTACCAATATAACCCATTACAAAACCTTTGGCACTTACACTATCTCTATCTTTTTCTGCTGCTATTTCTGGTAAGTAAGCATTATAAAAAACAAGGCTTGACCAATAACCAATACATGCCAATATGACCAATACAATACCTAAACCAATATTGTTTTCATTAAAGAAAAATAAACCACTACAAGCTATGCTTCCCAAAGTACAAAAGAAACGAAGAAAAGATTTTTTATTGCCTTTATAATCTGCAATAGAAGAAAGTATTGGCGACATAAAAGCTACAATTAAAAAGGCAAAACCTAAAGCATAATTATACAAAGAAGTGTTTACAAAAGTTCGTCCAAATAATGTTACTTCATTATTATTGGCAGATGTTACTGCTTCATAATAAGCAGGAAACATGGTAGATGTAATAACGAGGTTGTATGCACTATTTGCCCAGTCGTACATAGCCCAACCATTAATAACTTTTTTAGGTGCTGTTTGCATGAAAGCAGTAGTTTGAATTTTTAAAGATAAGTATTCAACAAATAAAAAAGCACTGAATCAATATCAGTGCTTTGTGTATATATGAAATTTTGGTTGCTATTTGGTTGTTGAAGGAGCTGTTTCTTCTGCTTCGGTAGCAGCATCTTCTGAGTATGTTTTATAGGGTTTAAATGTATTATCTGTAAGCACTAAATTTACTTTACTATCAGGAAAAACATTCATAGCTATTAACAATCTTAAAGCCATAAAACTTACTTCTAATGAGGCATCTTCTTTAAATGTTTTTTCATCTACTACCATGTGTACATTATATACACCATTTTCTTTGGTTAATTGAAATGACCTTTTATTAGTTAAATCTTTCCATGTAGTATCAAGATAAGTACCCAATTTTTTAGCTACTTCTTCTGATACACTATCACCTTTTATATATACTTCTACTTTATCGCTAATAGTTATTTTTTTTCCATAAGAGCCAAAAAGATTACATGATACAACAACCACTGCTAAAGCAATAATAAAAAGGAAGAAATTTTTTTTCATAATAAATAATTTTAAATAAATGAATAATACAAATAAAATACTCTTTCAATACAAAAGCTATAAGTGTTAGTGGGTATTTATTGTACAAATTAATGAAAAAATCAGTAAAATGAGATGGAGAATCTATTGTATATAGCCATTTGCAAAAAGAATAAGTAAAAGAACGCCTATAATAATTCTGTACCAACCCCATATTGTAAAGCCAAATTTATTGAGTAATGCAATAAATGATTTGATGGCTATTAATGCTACTATAAAAGCAATGATATTGCCCATAAAAAAATTAATGGTATTTTCTTTATTGGCAAAAATCATTTCATAACCCTTAGCCGCTTGGCTTGTTCCTTCTCCCCAAGTTTTTAATAAAACAGAATATAATGTTACTGCAAGCATAGTAGGAACTGCTAAAAAAAATGAAAACTCTGCTGCTACTTTTCTGCTTAAACCCAAAGCCATACCTCCAATAATAGAAGCTGCACTTCTGCTTGTGCCTGGCATCATAGCAAGACATTGAAAAAAACCAATAGTTAAAGCCGTTTTATTGGTAATTTTTTCTTCCTCAGTAACTTTTGGTTGCTTAAACCATTTATCTACAAACAATAAAATAATACCACCCACAATTAATGTAATTGTTATGGCAATTTGATTGCCAAGTACTGCTTCTATTTTATCATCAAATAATTTTCCAAGCACCAAAGCTGGTATTACAGCAATAGCTAATTTAATATAGAAGTTGAAATTTTTGAAGTAAAAAAACTTTTTCCAATAAGCTACAACAACAGCCAAAATAGCTCCAAACTGAATACTTACCTGATACATTTTCAAATACTCATCATTTCCATTCATGCCCATAAGATGAGCTATAAAGCCCATGTGTGCTGTAGAAGATATAGGAAGAAATTCTGTTAAACCTTCTACTATTGCTATTATAATAGCTTGAAATGTATTCATTCGGTAAGTTTATATGATAACAAATTCAAGCAAAGAAAATAGTGTTTACTAAAAAATCAAAAAGTTTATTTGTGGGCAAAGCCATTTTTATCAATAGTATGGTTATAATTGAAAACTTTACCTTTTACTTACAGTAAAAAAACTACATTTGACCTCTTCAAAAAAAAGTAATTAGAAACGTGGCAGATATAATAGAACTTTTACCAGATAGTATTGCTAACCAAATAGCAGCAGGCGAAGTAATACAACGCCCTTCAAGTGCTGTAAAAGAACTATTAGAAAATGCAGTAGATGCAGATGCTACAGAAATAAAATTAATTATTGCCGATGCAGGCAAAAGCCTTGTATCTGTTATTGATAATGGTAAAGGAATGAGTGAAACAGATGCTCGTATGGCATTTGAAAGACATGCTACCAGTAAAATAAAAAAAATAGATGATTTGTTTAGCATAAAAACAATGGGTTTTAGAGGAGAGGCTTTGGCAAGTATTGCTGCTGTAGCACAGGTAGAATTAAAAACAAAAAAACATGATGATGAGTTAGGAACTTTTATTGAAGTAGAAAATAGTCAAGTTGTAAAACAAGAACCTTGTGCAGCAGCTAATGGTACAACTATTAGTATGAAAAATTTATTTTTCAATGTACCTGCACGGAGAAATTTTTTGAAAAGCAATGCTGCCGAAATGAAACACATTGTTGATGAATTTATAAGAGTGGCTATGGCTTTTCCTGAAATATTTTTTTCTTTAACCAGCAATGGACAACAAGTTTTTTATTTAGAAGCAGGTAATATAAAACAACGTGTTATTCAAATATTGGGCAATAACTACAATACCAAATTAGTAACTGTTAAGGAACAAACAGACTACATGAATATTTATGGTTTTGTAGGCAAACCAGAAGCTGCTAAAAAAACAAGGGGCGACCAATATTTTTTTGTGAATAACAGATTTATCAAAAGTGCCTATTTAAACCATGCTGTAAATACTGCTTTTGAAAACATGATAGCAAAAGATAGTTTTCCCAGTTATGTATTGTTTATAGATTTAGATCCATCGCAAATAGATATTAATGTACACCCTACAAAGCAAGAAATAAAATTTGAAGATGAAAAAATTATCTATGCTTTTGTACAAGCTGCTGTAAAACATGCTTTAGCACAATTTAGTATAGCACCAAGTTTAGACTTTACACTAAATGCAGATATTCAACAATTAGATGCTGTTGCCAAACCTTTTACTACAGAAAAAAGAGAAGCAGCTTCTTCTTCTAACTTATATAAAACATTTACAGGAAAATACCAAGCTCATAAAATAGAACCAAATGAGAAAAGTGAATTAAGCCACTGGAAAGATTTTTTTACAAAAAAAGAAAACAAAGCAGAGCAAACTATTGAACAAAAACCCATAAGCCCCGAAATACCTACACTTCACAGCCTTTCAAAATTTAATAATACATATATACAGCTACACAATACCTATATTATAGTAGCCAATACTACAGGTTTTATGTTAGTGCATCAGCAACATGCACATGAAAGAGTATTGTATGAAAAATTTACAGAACAATCTCATAGCACACATCCAGCTACACAAAAAAGTTTGTTTCCTATAACGTTAGAATTGGCTATTTCAGATGCTGTTTTGTTAGAAGAATTATTACCAGAAATAATGGCTTTAGGTTATCAGATAGAAAATTTTGGTAACAACACTTTTATTATACAAGGCACACCAGCAGATGTTATTCAAGGAAATGAAAAACACTCAATAGAACTTTTGTTAGAGCAGTTTAAACATTTTAGTAGCGATATAAAGTTTAGTAAAAGAGAAAAATTGGTTCGTTGTATGAGCAGACAACATGCTATTAAAGCAGGTAATCCTTTATTGCAAAAAGAAATGCAAACTTTAATAGAAAATTTATTTCAATGCACTACGCCCAATGTTACACCTTCAGGCAATCCTACTTATTTAGAATTTAAAGAAGATTATTTAGATAGAATGTTTGGAAAAATATAATAAAGGGGTTATTTCTTTATTACTAAGACTACTATTTGTTATTATCTTTGTTGTATGAATCAAGGTTTAGTTCAAATCGTTACTTATTATGCAACGAAACCACACAAAGAATTAAGTGAATTATTATTAAATAAATCAAAAGACAATTTAATTTCAATTCTTACAGACTTATTAACTGCCTATATAAACGATAAGAACTCTTCCAGTTTAAGAGAGTTTGTAACTGTTTCTATTGCTGGTTATAAGCATAATCCAAATAAATTAGGATATAATGGATATAAGCAAAATTCTGCAATTGGAGCAGAACCAATTTCTTGTGAAGCGAAGCCAAAAAATATTCAAACAGAAGGATATGACCAAAAGAAGTCAAAACCAAAATTAAATGGTGAAGGTGGATTTAATGACTATACTATTGAAAGACTAAAAAAGCAACTTCCAGAAAAACGAGCTGTTGGTACTTATACAAGAATGGCTTCCTTCAATTTTAGTCATTACTGCAATTATCCTAAAATTAAGATTAATTATCTGAACAAGAAAGCTATTGAAAGAAATCAAAAATATTTCAATAAAAATTTCTATCACTTTTTAATGGAAAGTAAATAATGAAACAGCATATAAATAATATTATTAAGGGAGATGCTTTATCTGTTTTAAAAACTTTTGATGCTGATTTTATTGATGTAGGCATTACTTCACCACCATATAATAAACAAGAGAAACATAAAGGTTGGTTAGTAAAAAATGTCAAATATGATTCTTTTAAAGATGTAAAAACAGAGGAAGAATATCAGCAAGAGCAAATAGATGTTTTGAATGAAATATTTAGAATTACGAAAGAAGGGGGTTCATTTTTTTACAATCATAAAACCAGATGGGAACGTGGTCAAATGTTTCATCCCATACAATGGTTATCAAAAACCCAATGGACAGTGCGTCAAGAAATTATTTGGGACAGAATGTTAGCAGCCAATATTAGAGGATGGAGATTTTGGCAAGTAGATGAGAGAATTTATTGGTTATACAAACCAATAAAAAATAATAAAATAGGAATAGAGTTAGAATCTAAACATGCCTTATTAACTTCTATTTGGCGTTTCCCCCCTGAAAATGGACAAAAAAATTCACACCCTGCTCCATTTCCTATAACATTACCCTCACGAATCATTACATCTATACTCAATGAAAATAAAGGAATTGTATTAGACCCATATTGTGGCAGTGGAACAACATTAGTAGCAGCCAAGTTATTAAACAAAAAATTTATTGGTATAGATATTTCTGAGGAATATATTCAATATGCAAACCAACGAATACAAAATGCTTCTGCTGAAAAAAGAATTGTAGAAGAGGAGTTACAAAAACATATAGTTCAAAAAACATTTAAGCAAAGAAAACAAAATGGAGAATTTACAGGGCGACATAAAAATAATCATCAAATGATAGATAATCAATCCCACCAAATTTCTTTATTGTAACAACAATAAATTGAGCTAAATATTTTTAGGAAAGTTACTTTATTTCTCTCTACCTTTTTACAAATTCCCTTAATTGTTGTTTGTATGTAGAAACTCTTTTTTGACTAAAAAAGTGTATGCTCAATACTATAATTGAAAATACTATCATTGCTGCACCAATACCTGCCAAAAATTGTTTATCTGTTTTATTCAAAGAATAAAAAAATAAAGCTGCTCCTATCACTAATAATGCAGTAGAAACAAATGTTAAAGCAACAATTTTTTTAGCCTGCTTTTCTATTCTTGGTAATTCTTTCAACTTCAATTCGTTTGGGTTCATATCAAAAGCATACACAACATTTATTCTATTTTTATTGCTGTTTAAATAAATGTCAACACTTATACTTAACTGCACAATAGCCATTACAAACAATGATAAAGCCACACCCTTACAAAATTGTGTACTCCATACAAACCAACACATTGCAGCCACAACAATAGCAGCAATGCTAATAATAATAAACAATAGGCTTATTTGCTTTTCTGCAATAAAAAATTTTTCAATATCGGTTTTAGTGAACATATTTTTATAGATAAATGATGTGTGAAGATAAATTGTTTAATGGAATAAAGTATCCTATTTTGCTATACTAATAAATCATTAAACAAACAAATTTGTTTAGAAGTGCAGATACATTAGTTTGCATCTATATTTAAAGCAATAATTTTGATAACATAATTTAGCGAAATCGTAATGAGTTTAAGTCAGTCTTTACAGCAAAAACTTTTACAAAAATTGTCTCCTCAGCAAATTCAGTTAATGAAATTGCTGCAAATTCCAACTGCACATATAGAAGAACGTATTAAAGAAGAAATGGAAGAAAATCCTGCATTAGAACAAGTAGATGAACATTTTGACGATACAATTAATGATGAGTTTGATAACAATAACAACGAAGAAGAAATTTTTGATGGCAGTGAAGAACAATATGAAAATATTGATATTAGTGAATATGTGCATGAAGGAGATGATGAAATTGCTGATTACAAAACAAAAGACAATAATTATACAGATGAAGATGAACACAAAGTGATACCTATTAAAAACGAAGTTAGTTTTTATGATGTACTAATAGAGCAGTTAAGAATGTTAGATTTAGATGAACACTCATATAAAATTGCAGAACAAATAGTAGGTAGTTTAGATGATGATGGATATATAAGAAGAGAAATAAGCAGCATTGTAGATGACCTTGCTTTCAGGCAAAATGTAACTGCCAATGAAGAAGAAGTAGAAAATTTAATGACACAAATTCAACAGTTTGACCCACCAGGTATATGTGCCAGAAACTTGCAAGAATGTTTGTTATTGCAATTAGAAAGAAGAAAAGAAGAAGGCTCTAAAATAGCACTTGCAATAAAAGTAATAAAGCAATATTTTGAAGAGTTTACAAAAAAACATTTTGAAAAAATACAGTATGGTTTAAATCTTACTGATGAGAAAATGAGAGAAATAAACAATATAATTATTAAGCTAAATCCTAAACCAGGGGGCAATATTGGTGAGTTGAATAAAGCAGAAAGTTATATTGTTCCTGACTTTTTTATTGTTAATAATAATGGCATTTTAGAATTGGTTTTAAACAGTAAAAATACTCCCGATTTACGCATTAGTGAAGGTTTTAGAGATATGCTAAAAGATTATGATAAAGGAAATAAACAAGATAAAAAACAGAAAGAAGCTATCATGTTTATCAAACAAAAAATAGATAGTGCCAAATGGTTTATAGACATGATACAGCAAAGACAAGCCACCCTTTACAATACCATGCATGCTATTATGAAGCATCAGGAAAAGTTTTTATTATCTGGCGATGAAACTGATTTAAAACCAATGATTCTTAAAGATATTGCAGAAATAACCAAACAAGATATTAGCACTGTAAGCCGTGTAGCCAGTAGCAAATTTGTACAAACAGAATTTGGCACATTCAGACTAAAATATTTTTTTAGTGAAAGTTTAAGTACAGATAGTGGTGAAGAAGTAAGTACAAAAGAAGTAAAAAAAATATTGAGCAATATAATTAATGAAGAAAACAAACAAAAACCACATAGTGATGAAGTGCTAACAGAATTATTAAACAAAAAAGGCTATAATATTGCACGTAGAACAGTAGCCAAATACAGAGAACAATTAAATTTTCCGATAGCAAGGCTAAGAAAAGAATTATAATTTAAAATCATTAACAATAGTGATAATTCAAGAAGAAATATATAAACCATCATTCGGTAAGCCGCTTACCTTTTTTGCTAAAGTCATTTCATATATTTTTCATCCATTATTTATACCTACTTATATTTTTTGGCTTTTGGTAAAATATTTTCCTTACGATTTTCCTGGCATTACCAATAAATTATTAGGGCTTAGAATATTTAGCGTGTTTTGGATGACAGCATTTTTTCCTGCATTGGCAGTTTTTTTATTATGGCGTTTAAAATTTATCAATAATATTTTTTTGCGTACACAAAAAGAAAGAATTATTCCTTTTTTTATTACCATGTTTTTTTATTGGTGGATGTATTATTTAAGTAGAAATTTTGGCGACCAACCCAAAGTTTTACAATTCTTTTTCTTTGGTATTTTTATTTCTACATCAATAGGTGTTATTATTAATAACTATATCAAAATTAGTTTGCATGGTATAGCTATGGGTAGTGCATTAATGGCAGTTATTTTATTTGCATATTATTATCAAGTCAATCTTGGTATGCTTATTAGTATTGTTACCATACTTACAGGTATTGTAGCAAGTTGTCGTTTTATAGCAGGCAATCATACCAATGCAGAAATGTATATAGGTATTTTTACAGGAATTTTTTGCCAATTATTTGGCTATTGGTTTGCTATGTAAATAATGTTGTTTAAGTAGCAAAAAGCTCTGCTGGATTAATTTTAAATTGTAGCATATTGGCTGTTTTTCTTCCAGCATCTCCTCCTTTTCTTTGCATGGTTATTTTACCAATTTTAAAATTTCCTCTTTCTGTAATTTCAATTTCACCGTTGCCAAAAAAATTTAAACAAAAATTCATTGGTTTTAATATCCAACGAGCATTGCTTTTTATTTTTTGAGCCACCAACATCCATTCTGCTGCAAATTGTCCCCTTCCTTTTAAAATATCAGAAACAATTAATGACTTGTTATTATTTAACCATTTAAGCATAAGATTTCTATCAGATTCCATAAACTCATTTGCAAACATTCTTCTATTATCTTTTACGTTTTCAATAGTTGGTTTTATTTCACCTGTGTATAGTTTTAAAATATCTATAATCTTTGTAGGCATATTCCACAATATGGCATATTTATCTACCCAGCGTTTATCAATCTGATTAAATCCCTTTTCATTACTTACCAATTTTACTTGTAAATTCTGAACATCAATTGCTTGTTTCAACTTAATAGTAACTTGAACTTGTATATCAGTTTTATATCCAGATAGCTTTACTGCTTTTACATATTCTATTTCTTTCAGTTCATATTGCATTACCAACAACCATTGTTGTGCTTCTTTATCATTATGCCAATGATGCAATTTATGAATAATGTCATTTTCATTATTAAATCCATTTTTAGCAGTATTAGAACCAAGTTCTTGTATGTTCATTTAAAATAAATTATGTGAAAAATTTTCAGATAATCTTTGTCCAGCAATTTTTACATATTCTTCAGAAATTTCAGAACCTATCCATTGCCTATTAGTAATAATGCTAACTTTTGCAGTAGTACCACTTCCCATAAATGGGTCATAAATCAAATCTTGTTCATTTGTCCATGTTACAATTTGGTCAATAACTAATTGTTCAGGAAATATAGCTGGATGCTGATAAGCTATTTTATCTTTTGTAGAAATGCCACCACCAATAGAGTAGAAGAAAACATTACCAACTTTTTTTTCAGAGGTTCTTTCAACTTTTTTATAATGCAAACTTCCCGTTTCTCCTCTATTTTTCATGTTAGCCAATCCTCTAAATTTTGTTTCTTCTTTTATTGGATTAAAAGTTTTTGGTAATCCTTTTGAAAAAGCAAACATATATTCAAAATGCTGATGATACCTATTGCCTGTTGTAGGCATTGGATTATTCTTATAATAAATCATTGTATCATGTAGGTTAAAGCCAATTTCTTTAAAATACAATGCTTGTTTAAAACTTGTGCCAGTTTCACTTCCATTTTCTGTTTTATCGCCAACTACCCAAATTAAAACTCCTCCTTTTTTGAGTATTCTAAAAAGTTCTTGAGCAATTTTTTCAAATTCAAATTCATAACCATTATACTCTCTTATATTATCATAAGGAGGAGATGTAATAATAAAGTCTATAAAATTATCAGGCATATTAGCCATTGTGTCCAAGCAATTCTCATTATATATCTTCTGCAATTCCATTTTACTGTTTTGTCAAATGTAGATAAAATAAAACTTTTTTATCATTACAAAATTTCAATTTAAACTTTGTTTTATAAAACGACCATTTTCTTCTCTTTACATTTGCCATTCAAAAAAAATAATTATGATATTAAGTGCTGATATACAAAAATTGCCAAGAAAGTTTCTACCTGAAAATTTTACTGTAACTACATGGGAAAATTTAGAACCTTATTGCAAAAATTTATTAAACAGAGCCATTAATAGCAAAACAGATTTGGAACAATGGCTTAGAGATATGAGTGAGGTAGAAGCTATTGTAAGTGAAGATGCTTGTTGGCGACAAATAAAAATGACCTGCGATACTACTGATAAAAAATTGGAAGAAGCCTTTACTTATTTCTGTATAGAAATACAACCCAAACTACAACACTATGCAGATGCTCTCAATAAAAAACTAATTAATGCTCCTTTTACACAAGCATTAGACCAACAAATATTTTTTACTTATTTAAGAAATGTAAAAAAGAATATTACTCTTTTTAGAGAAGAAAATATTCCACTTCAATCTGAGCTAAGTGTTATGCAGCAACAGTTTGGAGCAATAGCAGGAAAAATGACTGTAGAGCTAAATGGCAAAGAATATACTTTGCAACAAGCATCAAAATTTTTAGAAAATGATGATAGAAACTTACGAGAAGAAGTATATAGAAAAATACATGAAAGAAGATTACAAGATAAAGAAACCTTAGATAATTTATTTACACAACTTATTACAAAACGTCATGCTGTTGCTACCAATGCAGGATATACCAATTTTAGAGATTATAGATTTGAAGAGTTAGGCAGGTTTGATTACACCAAAGAAAATTGTTATCAATTTCATCAAGCAGTTAAGCTACATGTAATGCCATTGATTAATGAAATTTATACAAAGAAAAAACAAAAACTACAATTAGCTACATTAAAACCTTGGGATACTGAAGCAGAACCTCAAGGAACAAAGCCTTTAAAACCATTTTCTACAGGCAATGAATTGTATGAAAAAACAGTAGCTTGTTTTAAACAATTACACCCATTTTTTGCAGCCTGTTTAGAAAAAATGAATGAACTAAAACATTTTGATTTAGAAAGCAGAAAAGGAAAAGCACCAGGTGGTTATAATTGCCCTTTAGCAGAAAGTGGTGCTCCTTTTATTTTTATGAATGCAGCAGCACAAATGGCAGATGTAACAACTATGGTACATGAAGGGGGTCATGCTATACATTCATTTTTAAGCCATCATTTAGAATTGAGTGCATTTAAAGAATATCCTATGGAGATTGCTGAAGTAGCCAGTATGGCTATGGAACTTTTTAGCATGAATTATTGGAATGTATTTTTTGATAAAGAAGAAGACCTTAAAAGAGCCAAAGAATATCAATTAGAAAGAGTAATAACTATTTTTCCTTGGATAGCTGTTATAGATAAATTTCAACATTGGGTATATGAAAATCCAACACATACTGTTGAAGAAAGAGCTACTAAATGGTTAGCAATTTTACAAGAATTTTCTTCAGATGTGATTGATTTTTCAGGGTTAGAAGATTATCGTTCTATTGCATGGCAAAAACAATTACACTTATTTGAAGTACCATTTTATTATATAGAATATGGCATAGCACAATTAGGAGCTATTGGTTTATGGATGCAGTATCAACAAAATGCTCAACAAGCTATAAACAATTATATCAATGCTTTAAGTTTAGGAGGCACTAAAACATTGCCAGAATTATACAAAGCAGCAGGGTTAAAATTCAACTTTTCGCCAGAGCATATTAAAACCTTGATGGAGTTTGTACACAATGAAATGAAAAAACTATCAGCCAATAAAGAATAGCTGTAACCAATCAATTCGTGCCATATTTTGAATTTAATTTTTGTCAGAAAAGCTATTGCTTATACATTTGCAGCAATGTTTAAGGTAAAAGAAACTATTTTGTAATATTTCTTTTTCATTATTTCAACATTTTATTTTTCTACACAAAAAAATTACATAATGGCAGTATTAGTAAACAAAGATTCTAAAATTATTGTACAAGGATTTACAGGCACAGAAGGCACATTTCATGCTACACAAATGATAGAATATGGTACAAATGTAGTAGGTGGTGTTACGCCAAATAAAGGAGGTACTACACACTTAGATAAACCAGTTTTTAATACTGTATCTGATGCTGTAAAAGCTACCAATGCCAATGTAAGTATCATTTTTGTACCACCAGCTTTTGCTGCTGATGCAATTATGGAAGCTGCTGATGCTGGTATAGCTTTAGTAGTTTGTATTACAGAAGGAATACCTGTGCAAGACATGGTAAAAGTGAAAAATTATTTACAAGATAAAACTACTCGTTTAATAGGTCCTAATTGCCCTGGTGTTATTACAGCAGAAGAAGCCAAAGTAGGTATTATGCCAGGCTTTATTTTCAAAAAAGGAAGAATAGGCATTGTGTCTAAATCTGGTACTTTAACTTATGAAGCAGCCGACCAAGCTGTAAAAGCTGGTTTAGGTGTTTCTACAGCTATTGGTATTGGAGGAGACCCTATTATTGGCACACCAACAGTAGAAGCTGTAAAATTATTAATGGATGACCCAGAAACTGATGGTATTATTATGATTGGCGAAATTGGAGGAAGCATGGAAGCAGATGCAGCACGTTGGATAAAAGATAATAAAACAAAACCAGTAGTAGGTTTTATAGCTGGACAAACCGCTCCTCCAGGTCGTAGAATGGGTCATGCAGGTGCCATAGTTGGTGGTGCAGATGATACTGCTGCTGCTAAAATGAAAATTATGGCAGAATGTGGTATTGCTGTAGTAGCAAGCCCTGCAGATATTGGAAAAGTAATGGCTGAAGAATTAGCCAAAAAATAAATACAATACAAGAAGTATAAAAAAGCCATTTTAAAAAAAGTGGCTTTTTTTATTGGGTATGATTACTGATTAATGGTTAATGATTAATGGTTAATGGTTAATGGTTAATGGTTAATGATTAATGGGAATAAGGGTTTGTAAAAAATGCTTCTTTCTTTAAAGAACGAACTGTCGCCCCATTCATCTATAAAACAATATGTTGTCTCTTTTTTTCTGTATTCATTTATGCTGCCTTTCTTTTTTATTTTGAACCATTTGCATCTATATACTTCATGGCTATTTCTTCACTTTCTTCTATGGCTATTTCTACAGCTTGTTTCGCTGTTTCTAAAAGTTGCTCACTTTCTTGTTTTAAACGAAAACTTTCTTCTACCATTTTGGAGATTTGCTGTTGTTTATTGTATGAAATAATTGGAACAACAACATTTTCAATTTCACTTACTCGCCAATGTAAAATGATAGAGCCTCCTGCATCTCTTTCGGCTTGCATTTGAACTAATTTTGAGTTTAAAGCCAATGTCAAATATTCAGGTAAAATTTCTTTGGTATTTTTTACTTGTAAATGCAAAATTGCACCTGATGTTATTCCATCTAAATCTTCACGAAGCAAATAAGCTGTTCCTACGCTTCCATCTTTGCTAAATAAAATTGTTCCTTTTTTAGGTTTTAGTTGTTCAATCAATTCTTTGTTGTCAGTAATAAATGAATTTGTCAATTCTTTATCGGGTTGGCTTAAACCAAATTTATTGTAATCAGAAACTCTGTAAAACGGCAAACCTTTTTCGTCTGAATAATAAGCAGACCCTGGCTCAATAGATTTTGAAATATTTACCAAACTAACAAGTGAGCTGTGTTTTTGAGATTTTATTTTTTCTACAATTTGCTCATACTTCACTTGATAATATTCTGCATCTAAACGCCCCGAAATTCCGAAACTTTCTTTAAAACTTTTGATGTTTACGGCTTCTTCACTTGGTGTAAAATCTTGTAAGCCGATTTCTTGCAATAAAAGGTTTTCGGCTTGGGTGTATTTTTGTTTGGATTGTTCACGTTTTTGTTCTGATTTGTTAATTGTATTTTCAATTGCTTTACTAAAATCCGAACTAAAAGCAAGTATTTTCAAACTCTTAATTAAGGACATATTTATGTTTGGTTGTCCTGTAATCGTTTTTAATCGGTTGATTTGATTTTGACCATATCTTGTATTCAGAAACGTTGAAATAATGTACGGGTTTTGTTGTGATGAAAGCGTTACTTTGGCGATAGCTTGATTGGAACTGCAAACAAAATCTTTGTCGTAAACAGCTACTCTTCCAAGATATTCGCCTGCCATAGTAACCAAAACTTGTCCTTTTCTGCAATGTGATTTGTAAAGCATTTCGTGGCTTTGTAAATCAACATACTTTTGAATGTTCCAATCAATAAAATTGTGTCGTACATTTTCGGTCATTAAAAATGGAATTCCTTCATCTGTAAAGTTGATAAAATTGCACAAAGAATAAGCCCCAAAATTTTGAACAGAAACAGATAATTCTTCAACGGTTTTAAATCCTTTCGTTTGGATTATTGCTTCCGTTTTTAGATAGTCTTTTTTGTAAGTGTTTGCATCAATCCTAAAATCAATAACGTTTTTACATTCACTCAAATTCAAAATGCTAACTTCCAGCCCTTCCAACAAGTTTGTATATTTCTGCTCGTTGAAAGGGCTATTTAAAAAAAACTTAATCGTTCTTTTTTGGCAAATTCTGCAAAGGCTTCTGCAATTCCGTCTTGGGTTACTCCATCATGGTTAAAAAGGTCGTGTTTTACGATTAAATGTCCATGAGTATCTAATAAAAATTCATCAGCATTTTTTGCAGCAGTTTCATAATGGTCTAAAACTTCTGCTACCATATTTACATTTTCTGTTGCACTTGCTGTTGTTAAAAAATCTTTTTTTCGTACAAATATTTTTTCACCGCTATTGTCTTTGCTTGGCTCTTGCATTGTGGCAAAAAATATCGGGTAATCTTCCATTTTCGGACAAAGTTTGTCGTCCCATTTTTGCACCAAAAGCACACTTGTTTTTGTGCCTGTATGCGGTTTAAAAACGTTTCCGTGTAAACCCACAACACCCAAAATTCGGCAACGCTCGGCAATGTATTCTCTTATTCGTTTATCACTACTATTGTTAAACCTTCCTTGTGGCAATACAATAGCCATTCGTCCACCGGGTTTTAGAAAGTCTAAATTTCTCTCTATAAATAAAATATCTCTGCCTACGGCAGTTTGGTATTTTCCATCAGGCTTTTTGCCTAACTCGTATTTTGCCAATATTCTGCTTTCTTTTATATCTCCTGCAAATGGTGGGTTTGCCATTAAAATATCAAACTGAAAATCTCGGTTACTGTTTTTGTCGGTTCTTAATTTTTTTAATTTTTTCCATCCTTCATTGTAGGTATCAATCCAATCTTCATCTTCTGTTTTTTCGTCCCATCTATCATAATCCAACGTGTTTAAATGCAATACATTGGTTTGTCCATCACCTGCTATTAGGTTTAAGGTTCTGGCTACACGAACAGCTTTTTCATCAAAGTCTATGGCAAAAACTTTATCGTTTACATAATCTGTACATTCTTGGGGTTTATTTTCTAAGGTAAATAAATGGCTTTTGTTCAAACCTTTCTTTTCTAAAATTTGTTCCCAAACATGAAAAATGGTGTGAACAGGAAAACCACAACTTCCCGAAGCTGTATCTATAATAGTTTCTTCTGCTTTTGGGTTCAGCATTTTTACACACATATCTATTACATAACGAGGGGTAAAATATTGCCCTTTTTCGCCCTTGCTACTTTTGTTTATCAAATATTCAAAGGCTTCATCTACTACATCAAGATTAGAGTTGAACAGTTTTACATCTTGCAAACTTGATACACAAACCGATAAATGCGAAGGTGTGAGCATTAGTTTTGCATCTTCTGTAAAAACGCCTTCCCATTTCTTTTTGGCGTTATCAAACAGGTTTTGAATTTTATTTTTTAGCTCTGTTTCTGTGTCGCCATAATTACGAAATTCTAAATGTCTTGTACGGTTTCTGCCACTTTGCATTTCGTCAAACAGCTTGGTAAAAATGAGTTTAAATAATTCTTCAAACACATCAACACCTGCATTTGCCAATACTTCATCTTCCATTTCCAAAATCAAATCTTTCAAAGATTTTTTTTCGGTCAATAGTTTATCTTTTTTTATAAGTTCATCAATTGTCCAACGTTCTTCTAAAATGTCAGACAATTTTTGGTCGGCTCTTGGAATTTCGGGAATATCTTCAAAATAATTGGGGTCTTTGCGATGATAAAATGAAATGCTGTCGCCATTGCTCCAAATACCTATTGGGGCACCTGTGGCATTGCAATAGGATTTGAGTTGTTCTTTTCCGTCTTTTAGTTTTGGCTTTTTCAGCTCTACCATTATGTAAGGCGTGGTAGTTTGCTGTTTGTCAAAAATAACAATGTCGGCACGTTTTTTTTCTCGTCCAAACGAAACAGGAAATTCTAATTCCATTCTATCTGTTGGATAGTTATAAGTTTCGGTTAGCGCCAAAACATATAGTTGCCTAACAACTTCTTCTGGCGTTAGTTTTATTTCTTTTTTACGCACAAGACAAGTTGCATAGTAAGCAATTTTTCCTCTGCTTTCTTTTTGTGTTATACTCTTGTCGAGTTTGTCTATTTGTTCTTGTGAAAATTGGGTTAGCTTGTAATTGCTTTCCTTTAAAATTTCTGAAATTGCCATTTGGTTGTTTTATAGTGGCGAATGTAGCAAATATTTTTTGATGAAAATGATACTTGAAAACATATACTTAGTAACCATTTTATATAAAAAGCCAATTCATTTTTAATAATAGATATAACCGAATTATTGGTTAAAAAATTTTTTCTAACTGTTGTAAATTAGTGATGGTATAAGTAGGTTCTATATTGGTAGAAATGTGTAAATGATTGACAAAAACAGTATCCATACCTATATTTTTCCCTCCTTGAATATCTGCTTCTATATTATCTCCAAGCATAATGCTTTCTTGTACAGTAGCTTTTGCTTTTTGCAAAGCAAATTCAAAAATTTCTTTATTAGGTTTTAAACTATTACTTGCTTCGGAGGTAATAATTTCTTGAAAAAAAGGCAGCAAATTACTATGCTGAATTTTACGAAGTTGTACACTTTCAAAACCATTGGTAATTAAATGCAGTGAATAGTTTTTATTATTAAGATAGGTAAGAATTTCTATGGTATAAGGAAAAAGATTTTTTTTAGATGGGAGTATTTGTAAAAAATCAACAGATAATTGTTTTGATATTTTTTCATCTGCAATTTTAAAATCTAATAAAGTAAGCCATATTCTTTTCCATCTAAGTTCTTCTTGTTTTATAAAACCATTGGCATATCTTTTCCAAAGTTTGGTATTGTGTTCACTATATCTACTAAAAAAATAGTCAAAATCTTCAATTCCTTTTTCAAAAAGTTGGTATTGTAAGTATAGTTCTTGTAATGTTTCTTTGGCATTGGTTTCAATATCCCATAAAGTATGGTCTAAATCAAAAAACAAATGTTGGTACTGCTTCATGTTTTGCAAAGTAATAGTGTTTACTTTGTTTGCAGTTTAAAAAGAAAAGCTTTTATTAAAAGTTGTTTGGGTTAATACAAATAAAAACCATACTCTGTAAACTTTTTTTAGGACGAGAAGGTTATAAAACCACCCCTTTCCCCCCTCCACAGGAGGGGAAACTTCGTGTTCTCTGTGCCTTTGTGGTAAAAAATAAATATCTCAAATAGCTCCTAAAAATTAATTCATTTTTTCTATTCGTAATTGTTCTATATATCTTCGTTTTACATGAAAGCCTTAGTATATAAATCTACAGGAAGTTGGTATATTGTAAAAACAACCAATGGCAAACAATTTAATGCCAGAATAAAAGGGGTTTTAAAAATAGATGGTATTACTTCAACCAATCCTATTGCAGTTGGCGATGAAGTAATGATTGAACTTGAAAATGACATAGAAAATACTGTTACCATTACTGCTGTGTGTAGTAGAAGAAATTATGTAGTAAGACAGTCGCCACATAATAAAAGGCAGCACCACATTATTGCTTCTAATTTAGACCAAAGTATATTGTTTGCTACTATTAAAGACCCTATCACTTCTACTGGTTTTATAGATAGGTTTTTATGCTCTTGCGAAATGTATCATTTACCTGCTATCATTGTTTTTAATAAATCAGATATTTATACAACAAAAGATAATAATAAGTTTGAAGAAATAAAAGCTATTTATGAAGCTATTGGTTATAAAGTGATTTTGACAAGTATAAAAAATAATGAAGGTATAGAAGCCATCAAAACAATATTGCATAATAAAACAACTTTATTAAGTGGGCATAGTGGCGTAGGTAAAACAAGTTTTATCAATGTTGTTTTTCCTAAACTTGATTTAAAAACACAAGAAGTAAGTGATTGGAGTGGAAAAGGAATGCACACAACAACTTTTGCAGAAATGTTTGATTTGCCTTTTGGTGGTAAAATTATTGATACACCAGGTATTAGAGAGTTGGGGTTAATAGGTGTTAGTAAACAGGAACTTTCTGGCTATTTCCCTGAAATGAAAGCATTGATAAATGAATGTAAATTTAATAACTGCATACATATAAATGAACCAAACTGTGCAGTAAAAAAAGCACTACACAATAATACCATTGCTGAAAAAAGGTATATGAGTTATTTGAATATTTTGGAAACTATTTCAGATAAAAATTATTAAAATACTTTTCTTTCAAGGTATTTGGCAATTTCATCTACAGCACGATTGTTTTTTCTGTTTTGTGCAAAAACAGAAACGCCATTATAAATATTGTAATGCAAGGTAAGTGGATGACCTTTGTATTTAAAATGCCAATCTACAGTGTCGCTATCATCTACTTTGTTTAAGAATTTTACTCTTAATTCGTGCAATAGCATATTAATAATATTGTTGAATTTACTGATGCCGCAATTATCATCTATAACTGCTTCTACAGCACCAGATAGGTTGGTTAATTGGTAGCTCATACAAATTGGTTTTTATATTATTGGATAATTTCTTTTATCTAAACTTATCAAGTTTATATTTTGGTGCTTTGGGTGTCTTTCCTTTCTTTTTGCCTTTTCCACCCTCATCTTGCATTAACCTTTCTGCTCCTACATTTTTACCATTGCTGGGACAACCATTTTTATTACCACCACCAAATATATTTCTAAAAAAGTTACAAGAACTTAATGTTACAGTGATAATTACAGCAAATAAAATGGTTCTTAATATCCTCATTGATTATTTTTTATGCCTTGCTAAGATATATTTATTTATTAGTTTCTCAATTAAATATTTTTATATAGCTACATTATATTCTTGCTGTAATGTATATAACGCCCAATTTGTTAGTTTATTTTGTTATTGGTTATTTCTTGAAGAATTAGTTTTACTTTTTGATAGTATTTATAGTACAATCAGTACAATATTCTATAAAAGCTCTACACCTTTGCTTTTCATATAGGCTCTTTCTTTGTCTGACCAAATACTTACTTGCACTTCTCCTATATGAGATTTTTTGAGTAGAAACATACTTAATCTTGATTGCCCAATTCCTCCACCAACACTTTCAGGAAGCTCGCCTTCTAAAAGCATTTTATGAAAAGATAAAGATGCTTTGTGTTCATCATTTTTTTCTTTTAATTGATGTGTCAAACTTTGTTTATCTACTCTTATACCCATTGATGAAATTTCAAAAGCAGACTCTAAAACTGGATTCCAAAATAAAATATCACCATTCAGTCCATAATAATTATCATCATTTTTTGTACTCCAATCGTCATAATCAGCAGCCCTTAAATCGTGTGGTTCATTGTTAGATAAATTATGCCCAATACCTATTAAAAATACTGCACCATATTCTTTAGTTATGGCATTTTCTCTTTGCTTTGGTGTAAGTGTAGGATATTTTTGTAATAATTCTTCTGCATGAATAAACTGAATTTTTTCTGGAAGAATAGGTTTATTATCAGGATAAAATTGTTGAATAGCATGTTCTGTTTCTACTATTGCTTTGTAAATATTGGTAACAGTATGTTTTAAATATGATAAGTTTCTATCGGCTTTTGTTATGTGTTTTTCCCAATCCCATTGGTCCACATAAATAGAATGTATATGACTATAATCTTCATCTGGTCTTAAAGCCCTCATATCTGTAAGAATACCTCTACCTTCTTCTACTTCAAGTTCTTTTAGTCTTACTCTTTTCCATTTAGCTAAAGAGTGAACAATGACAGCACGTTGTTCATTTAAAAATTTTACAGGAAAACTAACTGGTCTTTCTACACCATTTAGGTCATCATTGATGCCTGTACCATCTAATACCATTAAGGGAGAGGAAATTTTTGTTAAGTGTAAATAATTGCAAAGAAACCTTGTAAAAGTATCTTTTACAATAGTAATAGCAGCTTCTGTTTGTAGTACTTTATTCATATATATTTTTTTAGGGTTTATTGATTTGCTTCATTAATATCATTGAACCAAGAAGCATATTTAATATAATTATTGGCTATTCTATTTATTTCGCCACTAATTAATTCTTGAGAAATTTCTTTTACTTTTTTTGCAGGTACACCAGCATAAATACTTCCTTCTTCTACAATAGTTCCTTCTAACACTACTGCTCCTGCTGCTACAATACTATTGCTGTGTACAATACATTTATCCATTACTATTGCACCCATACCTATTAAAACATTATCATGTATAGTGCAGCCATGCACAATAGCATTATGACCTATAGAAACATTGTTGCCAATATTGGTAGGATTTTTTTGATAAGTACAATGTATTACAGCACCATCTTGCACATTTACTTTATTGCCCATTTTTATATAATGCACATCGCCTCTTATTACTGCATTAAACCATACACTACATTCATTGCCCATCATAACTTCTCCTACAATAGTAGCATTGGGTGCTATAAAACAGTTTTCGCCCATTTGAGGTTTTTTATCTAATACAGAAACTATAAGTGCCATAAATTTTTTTATCAATAATTAATTATTTGCAGCAATTAAACTACCATTTTTATACAATGGTAATACATCTGCTACATTTTCTGTAACACAATATTCTAAATCTTTTTCTAAACCATATTGGCTAAGCCTATGCCAATGTGTGGTTAATCTGGCAAAAGCATACATATCTTTTTTATGGTGTGTGTACATTTGTTCTGCCATTAAACTACTATCGCAATGAATGGTAAAATATTTTTTTATTTGATGAATAATAGCACCTGCAAATAAAGTATCTTCTAAGTTTACTCTATTTTTCCATGCACTGCACCCAAGAAACACCTGTTTATTTTGCTTTGAAAGAAAATGACAAACAGCATTTAAGTTAGGAAAAGAGCCTGTAATAATTTCATCTGCACCATTATTTAATGCCATGTGCAATAGTTTAGTACCATTGGTTGTAGTAAGTACCAATGTTTTTCCTGCTATAATATTTTTTGGATATTCAGCAGGGCTATTGCCAAATTGTAATCCTTCAATAATTTTTCCATCTCTTTCTCCTGCTGTAATACTGTTAGGTGTTTGTTTGCCAATGGCAATACATTTTTCTACAGAATCTACAGGTATTATTTTTTCTGCACCATTGTATAAAGCTGTTGCAATAGTTGAGGTTGCTCTAAAAACATCTATGATAACAACAACACTATTTTTAATATTGTATAAGTGCAATAATTCTGGAGAGAGAATAGTGTACAGAGAGGGCTTGTTCATTTTGCAAATATATTGTTCGGCTATTTGTTCTTTTTTTTGTATTTTATTTTTACTTTGGCTACACCAGATTTTAATATTCCTAATTCTTTTGCAGCAGCTTTGCTTAAATCAATAATTCTTCCTGCTACAAAGGGTCCTCTATCATTTATTCTAACATTAACAGTTTTATTATTTTGCAAGTTGGTTACTTTTACTTTAGTGCCAAAAGGCAATTTTTTATGGGCTGCTGTATATTCATTTGGTTGATATTTTTCTCCATTAGCAGTTTTTCTACCAGCAAATTTATCTGCATAATAAGAGGCTTTACCTGTTTTGGTAACATATTTACCACAACTTGTAAGCACAAAAGCAACTAAAAGAAAAAATAAGGTACTTTTTTTCATGTTGCAAAATTATTGTATTTATGCTTACCAATAAATTTTAGTGCAAAACAAACAATCTAACTTAAACCTATCTTCGCAGCCATTATTATATGAAAAAATTTGCACACGATACTATTGTGCCTAATAAACAAAGTGAATTAAATAAAAAGCAACAGATAGCTGCTATGTTTAATAATATTGCTTTTAGGTACGATTTTTTGAATCGTTTTTTAAGTTTGGGTATTGATATAAGTTGGCGAAAAAAAGCCATTAATCAATTAAAAGATATAAACCCTCAGTATGTATTAGATGTTGCAACAGGCACAGCAGATATGCCATTGCTTTTATACAAAAAATTACATACTCCTGCCATTGTTGGTATAGATATAAGTAAAGATATGTTGGCTATTGGTAAAAGTAAAATTGAGAAAAATAAATTACAACAATATATACAACTACAAGAAGGAGATAGTGAAAAAATAAATTTTTCAGATAATACTTTTGATGCAGTAACAGTAGCTTTTGGTGTAAGAAATTTTGAACACTTAGAACTTGGGTTACAAGAAATATATCGGGTATTAAAAATGAATGGAAAATTGGTTGTTTTAGAATTTTCTCAGCCCAAGAAAACCATGTTTAGTGGCTTGTACAAGTTATATATGAATAGTATTGCACCTAATTTTGGTAAATATTTCACAAAAAACAAAGAAGCATACCAATACTTACATAGCTCTATACAAGCATTTCCAGAGGGAAACGTATTTTTGGGTATTATGGAAAATGTTGGATTTAAAAATGTTTATTTAAAAAAATTGAGTTTAGGAATATGTACAATTTATTGCGGAACAAAATAATTTTTATTCTTATCAGCATTGTTGGGGTTAATTCTGTTCATGCACAATATGTAGAACTAAACAGACCTGACAGAGATGAGAAGCCATATTATTTTGGTATTACACTTGCTTATAATAACAGCTATTTAGCAGCAACAAAACATAGAAAATTTAATACTGATGATAGCATCATGTCTGTACAGCCAGGTGCAAGTGGAGGTGTTGCATTAGGATTATTGGGCACTTTAAAATTAAATTATTGTTGGGAGTTTAGGTTTAATCCACAATTGGTTATTGGCGGCTCTAAATATTTTGTATATCAAACTAATTATCCTTTAAGAGAAGAAAAGAAAACATTGCCATCAACTATTATTAGTTTTCCTTTTCAGTTTAAATTAAATTCGGACAGAATAAATAATTTCAGAACGTATGCTTTAATAGGGGCTAAGTTTGATTTAGATTTAGCAAGCAACTCTACTGCACGTAATGCAGATGATTTGGTAAAATTGAAAAAAAATGATTTTGCTTTAGAAGCAGGTATTGGGTTTAATTTCTTTCTTCCATTTGTAACGCTTAGTCCAGAAATTAAATTTAGTTATGGTTTAAGCAATATTCATAGTAGAGACCCCTCATTAAAGTATTCTAATATTTTTGATAAAATTCAATCTCGTATGATTACTTTTTCTCTTCATTTAGAAGATTAAAATATTGATACATTTTCAGCCTTAATAAAAATAACAACTATGAAAGAATTAATAGAAAAGTTAGCAAAAGAAGCCAATCTTTCTCCAGAACAAGCAGCCAAAGCTATTGAAACTATTGCAGCATTTGTAAAAGAAAAATTTCCTATGCTAAGTGGTGCTGTAGATAGTATTTTTGGCTCTAACGAAGAATAGTTATTGCTTTAATGAATGTAGTAATTTTCGTTTGTATAATTTATCTATTAACCAAAAGATGAATAGATAAAGAATGAACATAACTGGAAAAAAGAAAATTAAAGCATACATAAAAAAATAGCCATGATGTTTACCAGCATTTATACCAATGGCTGTATCTATTAAATCATAAGAATTTACATAAACAATTACTGTAAGCATAGGAACTAAAAGACAGCCTATGAATACAGCTAAAGAATATTTTTTGTTAAGATTACTTCTTCTATAACGAAGGGTAAAATATAGATGAATAGCTATTAATAAAATGAATGCTATAATAGCTAAACCAAATGGCTCTATAGCTATTAAAGTTGTAGCAAGTTTACTAACTTCTGGCGTATAATTAATGATAAAATCTTCGTTGGGTAGCTTATCAAATGTCCATGTATTAATATTTTTTATTTCGTTTTCGTTTGGTTGTCCAAGGTTGGTATTAATTTTTTTTAATGCTCCAGCTTGTTCTATTGTTATAGTAAGACCTCTAAAAGATTTCCAATATTTTGCAGGAGTAAGAGAATATCTAAAACTGTATTGAGTAATCCAATCAGATACATTTGACCAAGCATTTGCTATATATTCTACCTTAACTGTGTGTGTTCCTTTGCTTATATCAGTTTTAAAATATTTTAAATCTTGAATGTTATAGTGCATGTTATTATTTTCTTTCCAGCTAATGCTAAACTCTTCTGCTTCTTTTGTAAAATATGAAGGAAAATTTGTTGATAATGTATTATCAAGATGCTCATATACATTAAAAACTTCTATGCTTTCATTGTCTAACCAAATTTTAAAACTATCTCTATAATCTTTAGCATAAAATAACAAAGGAATTTGTGCACCAGCAGTATCTACTTGTATATGATACTCTACAATGTACTTAGCAGTTGTAAAATGATTGTCAATTTTTACATAAATATTTTCAGATACAATATGTATATTTTTACTTGTTATTGCTGTGGCAGTGCTTGTACCCTCTCTAATAGGAGATGCCATATTTGAAAGGGTAAGTTGCCCTATAATAAGCAGCAGACAAATTATTTTAAATGTAGATTTCATAACATTTTTATTTGATGTAGTTAATACTTATTGTAGCATTATTTGTATAGATGCAATTTGTACCAATTTTTCATTAAAGGCTACTAAATTGTATAATAATTTTAAAAGAAAGAGATATAAAATTTTTTCTTAGAATTATTGCTCAACTGTTGGGGAAAGCGTTTTGCTTATGTTGTTTTAGAATTGCTGATGTGCTTTTAATTTTTTATAAATGTACCAAAGCCTGAAAGTTTATTGTTTTCGTAAATTTCAACAAATTGAGAAAATTGAATGTAGCCGTATTTGTATGGGTCAGAAGCCAATTCATTGTAATGTTTGGTAATATACTCTTTGTAGTTTTCATTTGCTGGAACTGGATTTTTCAAACGTTTAAGTATTTCTTTGGCATATTTGTAGCATTTTTTTAATATTCTTTTCTGCCCGTTTGCTTTCCAATATACAATACCAATTTCGTTAGCATAATATTCACTATCATATTGGGTGTCAAATTTTTTGCCTGTTTTTGAAGCAAATGCGTGCCCTAATTCATGTGCTAAGTAAAAGCCATTAAAAAATATACCAAAAACTTTTTTGCCTTCATCTTCTCCGTTTGCTATTTCTGTAAAAAAATCTTTTTGTTGTGGAATAACTTAATCCCAAAATGGAAGATTGACAACATTATTTTTTGGACTGTAAAAAATTAAATAAGGTTTCGTGTTTTTAATAGCTTTGGTATCAATGTCAATTTGGGGATTTATTGTTTTTATTTTTGTTGCAAATTCTTGGATAATTTTGTTGGCATCATTTACAAAAAGCATTGAATCAGAATAAGTTTCAAACCATTTGTTTTGTGCCGTTGGATTGAAAGTAAGCCAGTAAGGTTAGCATTATAATTATTCTTTTCATTACAATTTGTTACTTAGTTAATATTCAGTTCTATTAGTATTGGCACTAACTCTCAAATATAAATACTTTTTCAAAGCTAAAATTATACTTTGTTGGCTTTCGTTTCCACTAACGAAAAGCAGTTATGTTTTTTATCTTTATTAATTCAGACAATCTATCTTGCTACATTTACTGCTCTTTTTTCTCGTATTACTGTTACTTTAATTTGACCTGGGTAAGTCATTTCTGTCTGAATTTTTTGGGCAATTTCAAAGCTAAGTTTATCACTATCGCTATCAGTTACTTTTTCAGCTTCTACAATTACGCGTAATTCTCTACCAGCTTGTATAGCATAAGCTTTCTCTACACCTTGATAATTGAGAGCTAAATTTTCAAGGTCTTTAATACGTTGAATATATTGCTGCATTATTTCTCTTCTTGCACCTGGTCTTGCACCACTTATAGCATCACATGCTTGTATAATTGGAGAAATAACATATTGCATTTCTATTTCATCATGGTGTGCTCCAATAGCATTTACAACAGCAGGATTTTCGCCATATTTTTCGGCTAATTTTGCACCCAATAAAGCATGACTTAATTCTGTTTCTTCATCAGGCACTTTACCAATATCATGCAATAAACCAGCTCTTTTTGCTAACTTAGGATTTAAGCCTAATTCAGCAGCCATAATACCACAAAGATTGGCTGTTTCTCTACTATGCATTAATAAATTTTGACCATAAGAACTACGAAAACGCATTTTGCCAACTATGCGTACCAACTCTTTATGTAAACCATGAATACCTAATTCAATAACTGTTCTTTCGCCTATTTCAATAATTTGTTCTTCTAATTGTTTACGGGTTTTTTCAACTACTTCTTCAATACGTGCAGGGTGAATACGTCCATCTGCCACCAAGCGTTGTAAACTTAAACGAGCAATTTCTCTTCTTAATGGGTCAAAGCAAGAAAGTACCACAGCTTCTGGTGTATCATCTACAATTAAATCTACACCTGTAGCAGCTTCTATGGCTCTTATATTTCTTCCTTCCCTGCCTATTATTTGCCCTTTTATTTCATCACTTTCTAATTGAAATACTGTTACAGTATTTTCTATAGTTTGTTCTGCTGCTGTACGTTGAATACTTTGAATAACTATTTTACGAGCTTCTTTATTGGCTTTTTGTTTAGCCTCTTCAATAATTTCTTGTTGTACTGCTAAGGCTTGTGTTTGAGCTTCATTTTTTAGGCTTTCTACTAATTGTGCTTTGGCTTCATCTGCACTTAGTCCAGCTATTTTTTCTAATCTGCGAATATGTTCTTCTTGGTGTTTTTCAAGCTCTGTACGCTTAACATTGACAATTTCAATTTGCCTATTTAAGGTTGTTTTAATAGCATCATTCTCTTTGATTTGCTTATCAAAAGTTGATTCTTTTTGATTAAGTGATACCTCTTTTTGCTTTACCCTATTTTCGGCATCATTCAATTTTTTGTTACGTTCCAGAACTTCTTTATCGTGCTGAGATTTTAATTGTACAAATTTTTCTTTGGCTTCAAGTTCTTTTTCCTTTCTTATATTTTCAGACTTTAATTCTGCTTCTCTTATAATTGTTTGTGCTTGTAATTCTGCTTCTTCTATTTGTTTTTTAGTGTTTTTGGCAAAAAATATTTTACCCATCAATATTCCAGCAATTATACATACAACCCCAGTTATAATAATTATTATTAACGAATCCATTTGTTTGGTAATTTTTTATGTGGTTCAAAATCAAATTGTTAATTAAATACTGCATATTTTAGTAACAATAGTTAGGTAGCGAAGATAATTAAATAGGCATTAAAAATTTCAAGTTATGCTATAAATAAATCAGTAATTTTTAAATCAATTCATTTTAATAGTAGTAGAAATAATCCAAATTAGCATCAAGCCCAAATTGGTTTTTATCCCAAAATCAAATTCAAATTCCAAAATAGGGACAGATTTTATTCTTTAACAGAAAGACCAAACTTTGCAATAATTAAAATAATAGTTTGATAATCAATTAAATACAAGACTATTTTGCTTTATTAGTTATTTTGGCATTGGCTTTGTCTTTATAGAGTTACCTTTGAGTATATCCAATTATTCTTCTAAAAACCGAAAGAGTCCATTTTAATATTCATTGAATTACCTGAAAATAAAATTTAATAAAAATTCAATTTCAGGAAATGAAAAAATTATTCGGTTTATTATTAACCATTATTCTGTTTACTTCTTGTACAAAACAAGATAATTTTATAGCTCCTACAGAAGATAACAATAGTCAGTTATTTTTTAAAGATGCTAATCTTGCAGTTCGTTCAATACTTGCTACTGCCAGTACTAATGCTTCTATTAAAATAGATTTTTCTACTTTATACGAGAAAAATATTACCAAAATAGAATTAATGAGTGGCGAAACGCCTAATTATTTATGTGCTATTTATACTGTAAATATTACCATTAATAGCTCTCAGCTTAAAAATTATAGTACCATTGAAGACAATCCTAAAAGCCAAACCATGTATTATATGATACGTTATACTTTGGCTAATGGTGATTGGGGTTATACAAATATTTTAAAATTTCAGCGTAATAAAATGTAACCCTGTTGAGTTAAAAAATTATTTAATTCAACTTAATCCGTAGTCTGTTTAAAAGCACCTCTATACAAAGAGGTGTTTTTTATTATAATACTTTCAAAAACATATCAATATAAGTAGCAGTAGCTGCTATCATTTTTTAGATTGGCTCAAAAGCCTTATTTTGCAGCACAAACAGAAAGTACAATATTTTACAAGTATAGCTTTGCTTGTCAGTGCTTTAGCATTAATTTTAGTAAAAGAAAGGTACAAATAACCACACATATTCATTTTAGTACCTGCATACTTTCTGTCAATTTTTTAAAATATATTTTATGCTTAAAAAGAATTTTTATGTGGACTCAGAATTGGGCACCCTAAAAAAAATTTTAATTCATAGCCCAGATGGAGGAATTGGGAAAATAATACCAGGAACTTTTTCTGATAATTTATATGATGATATTGTACACTTAAAAAAAATGCAACAAGAGTACAATCATTATGTAAAGTTATTACTATATTTTTTAGACCCAGAAAAAGCAAAATACGTTACAGAATATAGTAAAAATGAAACAGAAGAAAATGAAGGTCTTTGCTTTATACCAGGGAAAAAAGAATATTTTAATTCTGATAAAGTTTTAGATGCACAAGCCCTAATAGAAGAAATTGTAAAAGATGAAAAAGTAAGGCTTAGACTAATTTCTGCAATATGCTCTTACGAAGAAACAAGTTTGCATATACAACATAAATTAGAAAATATTAATAACCCTGCTTTATTAGCCAAGATATTAATAACAGGTATTTTTCCTGCTGAAGAAAATAGTACTAAAGAAGACCAATATATTTTTCCTCCTGTTCCTAATTTTATTTTTACAAGAGATATTAGCATCATGCTGAAAGACCATATTTTGCTAAGCAGAATGGCTACTACAGCTCGTAAAAGAGAATCTTTAATTATTAAGTTTCTTGCATTGTATTTATTATTTAAAGAACAACCAGAAAAAGTAATTGAAATAATAGAAGATAGCGATTATTTTTTATATGAAGAAGAAGAACGTAAACAACGTGTAGTATCTATTGAAGGTGGAGATATAATGATGATTCATCCTACACATTTATTAGTAGGTTGTAGTGCCAGAACATCTGCTAATGCTATTAATGAAATTATTCATACTATTTTTAGCAACGATACAATAGGTATAGAGAAAATTTCTGTTGTAAAAATTCCGAAAACAAGGGCTCAAATGCACATAGACACCATTTTTACACAAGTAAAAAGAGGTGTTTGGGTTTTATATGGTAGATATTCAGATAAAATATTAAAAGAAGAAGAAAGTTTAAAACAATCTTATCTTAAAAAACTATCGCACACACCAAGAAAAACAGAATTAGAAGAAGTAGAAATTTTTCAATTTTATAAAAGCAGTAAAGAGCCTTATCAAAAAAGTAAATCTTATCTTGTAAAAGACAATGTGCCAGCAGGATTAGAGTCTTTATTAAGGCAAGTATCTGAAAAAGATTTTGGTGTAAAACCAGAAGATGTAAAAATTATTTATAGCGGTGGTAATAATTTTCCTTATGATGAACGTGAACAATGGACAGACTCTTGCAATGTTGTAGCATTGAAAGAAGGTGTAGTTATTGGTTATGACAGAAATGATAAAACAACTGATGAATTTATAGCTGCTGGTTTTAAAGTAATTACTACCAATGAAGCCTTTAAAATGTTTGAATCAGGAATTGACCCACACAGCATTGAAAATACTTTAATATTAATTCCATCTGCAGAACTTTCAAGAGCAAGAGGAGGCTCTCATTGTATGAGTATGCCATTGCTAAGAGATAATTGGGTGCAATAAAAAATTTTGAGTAATAATAATTTGTATGCAAACAACATCGCATTTATTAATGATTCGCCCTGTTCATTTTACATTTAATGAACAAACAGCAGTAAACAATGCTTTTCAAACTGCTACTGTAGATGCAGAAACACAAACAAAAGCATTGAAAGAGTTTGATGACTTTGTACAAACACTTAGCAATAATGGAGTAGATGTAACTGTTATTAATGATACTGTAGAACCACATACTCCAGATTCTGTTTTTCCTAATAATTGGATTTCATTTCATAATGATGGAACAATTTTATTATATCCAATGTATGCAGAAAACAGAAGACAAGAAAGAAAACCACATGTAATAGAAAATATTAAAAAGAAATTTTCTATTACTAATACTATTGACCTAACTAATTATGAAAACAATAATTTATTTTTAGAAGGTACTGGTAGCATGGTTTTAGATAGAGAAAATAACATTGCTTATGCCTGTATTTCTCCAAGAACAGATGCAACAGTATTAGAAGATTTTTGTAAAAAAATGAATTATACAGCTGTATTGTTTAGTGCAGTAGATGCTAATAATGCACTCATTTATCATACTAATGTAATGATGTGTGTGGCAAATAAATATGCTGTTATTTGTCTTGACTCTATCAAAAATGAAGCAGAAAAAAATGCTGTTATTCATTCTTTAGAAAAAACAGGTAAGCAAATTATGACTATTTCATACGAGCAGATGAATCATTTTGCAGGCAATATGCTTCAAGTAAAAAATACAGATGGTGAGCATTTGTTGGTAATGTCTTCTCAGGCTTTTAATGCACTAACAAAAGAACAAGTAACCTTATTACAAGGGTTTAATAAAATAGTTCATTCAAGCCTTACAACTATTGAAACCAATGGTGGAGGAAGTGCAAGATGTATGTTAGCGGAAGTATTTTTGCCTATAAACCATTCAGGTTAAGCTGTCAATAATCATCAACAAAAATATTTTTTTATTTCAACTCTTGCATTCTAACCAACTTACTATACATTCCATCTTTAGCAATAAGTTCTTCATGCTTTCCTCTTTCGGCAATTTGTCCTTTTTGCATCACAATAATTTCATCTGCATGACGAATGGTACTAAGTCTGTGTGCAATAATTAAAGAAGTTCTATTCTTCATCATTTTATCAATGGCATCTTGAACAAGGCGTTCACTTTCTGTATCTAATGCACTGGTAGCTTCATCTAAAATTAAAATAGGAGCATTTTTGTATATGGCTCTTGCAATAGTAAGCCTTTGTCTTTGACCACCACTTAAACGCATACCTCTGTCGCCAATAGTAGTATCATATCCATCTTCAAGTTCAGAAATAAAATCATGTGCATTGGCAATTTTTGCTGCTTGTATAGCAGTTTCTTTATCTATTTTTTCTGCACCAAAAGCTATATTGTTTAATACAGTATCATTAAATAAAATAGCTTCTTGCGATACAATGGATATTTGAGAACGAAGGCTTTTAATAGTTAAATCTTTTACATCAATACCATCTATCAATAAAGCACCATTTGTTACATCATAAAATCGTGGAATTAAGTCTGATAAAGTAGATTTTCCTGCACCACTTTCTCCCACCAATGCTATGGTTTTTCCTTTATCTATACTAAAACTTACATTGTTTATAACAACATCATCATTATAAGCAAAACTTACATTTTTAAATTCTATGTTATTGTCAAAAGAATTTTTTTCAATAGCATTTTCTTTTTCAACAATGGTTTGCCTGCTATCTATAATTCTTAAAACGCGTTCACCTGCTGCAAGTCCACGTTGTAAAGAAGCTACTGCTGTAACAATATTTTTTGCAGGGGCAATAATTTGAAAATAAAAAGCTATATAAGCAATAAAAGCAGCAGCAGTAATGCCACTTGTTCCCTCAAGTATTAAATGACCACCATATACAATAATTACCAATACTACTGTAACTCCCATAACTTCAGAGATAGGAGAAGCCAACTCTTTTTGATTGGTAATAGATTTTAATGTTTTGGTTAAAGCATTGTTTGATTTGTCAAATTTTTTACTTACTACTTCTTCTGCACCAAAACCTTTAATAATTCTAATACCAGAAATAGCTTCTTCTGCCATGTTTAATAATATACCTATTAACGATTGACTTTCGTTTGATTTTTTTCTGAGCTTAGTAGTAATATTAGAAATAATAAAACCAGAAATAGGAAAGAATAATAATGTAAAAAAAGTAAGTTGTGGAGAAATATAAAATAGCATAGCAAAAGTAGAAATGATAACCAATGGGTCTCTAAAAATGGTTTGAATAGAATTGACAACAGAGCCTTCTATTTCTACAACATCGCTACCAAGAGATGCTAATAAATCGCCTTTTTTTTCTTTGTGAAAAAAGGAAAGTGATTGATGGCTATATTGAAAAAATAATTGACCTCTTAATTTTCTTAATAGGTTTACCCTCATTCTTGTTAAAACTTTCTGACTTAAAAAGCCAAATAAATTTTTTAAAAGAATAGAAATAAAAATAATAGCACACACATAAACAAGCACACCAAATTTTCCATTGCTATGAATGTATTTATTTAAAATAAAATAGAAATAATCTTTAAAAAATTGTCCAGTCATAGAAAAAGCAGGGGCTGATTCTATAACAGGAAAATTATTGTTAAATAAAACATCTAATAAAGGAGCTAATAAGCTAAAATTCATTAACCCAAAAATGATGTACAGAAAAATATATACAATATATTCAGGCACATAATGATGGTAAGGTTTAGAAAAGCTAAGTAATCTTAGAAAAATCTTCATTCAGTAATTCTTTATTTAGTAGTGCAAATTACATAAAACAAGTATTACAAGATTTTTTTATTAAATATTTATTCTCTCTTTTCATTGTGGCGTTTCATTTTATTTAAAGCCTCTATACATATCTATTGTTGTATAGTAAATACTTATTACATCAATACCATTAATTTTGTTTTATTATTAAAGCATAAAGAAATTTATATGTCTTCTATTCCTAATTATTACAGGTTGTCTAAACATGTTAAGAATTGGCTATTATATTTTAAAAGAAAGCACGAAAAAAATGAAACTACCCGATATATTACTAAAGGGAAAAATTTAGTATTTGATGTGCCTCCTGTTTTCTTTTTTGTATTTAAAGAAATTTTTATGGAAGACTTTTACCATATTGATGATTTATTGTCTCATATACCTAATAATGCCACTATTGTAGATATTGGTTGTAATGCTGGTTATTTTAGTTTTATAGCAGTCAGTAAAAAGGAAGATGCAACCGTGTATGCTTATGACCCTATGAAAGTAAATACAGATTTGTTTAGCAATAATATAAAGCTAAACCAACATCTTGATAAACAGATAAAGGTATTTAATAAAGCTGTAACAGGAATCGAACAAGGAAGTATTCAACTTTATTTTGATGATGTAAATAACGATTCGGTTATTGCTTCTGTATTTGAAAATTTTTCTGAAAAAAATAATCAAGTTACAATGGTAGAAACAATTTCATTAATTAAAATAATTCAAGAAAATAATATTTCAACAATAGATTTATTAAAATTAGATTGTGAAGGAAGTGAATATCCTATTTTATATGACTCACCTGATATTGTTTGGAATTATATAAAACACCTAACAATTGAAACACACGAATTGGATAATGAGCAAAAAAATACAAAAGCATTAACTGCTTTTCTTGAAAGTAAAGGATATAGTTTAGAAATGCATCAAGCAGAAAATAATTGCTACTCTATACGTGCCTATAAAAATGCTTAATACTCTACAATGTTTAACACTTTATACATATATAGGTCTGGTGGAATGGGAGATGTATTATGGTTAGAACCAGTAATAGCTGAATTATCTAAAAAGTATAAACGTATATATTTCTATACCGATTTTTCGACTCTGTTTGAAAATTATCCTATAAAAAATGTTTTTGTAAAGCCTATACCAGCAGGATGGTTTAGAGCTATTTTAAAAATGATAAATTTCTTTTCTACCCAAAAAAAGTATCATCGTTTAGATGGATATTGTTATGAGGCATTTCCTAAAATACATTTTCTTCATGCATATCAAAACTATTTTTCTTTAGAAAATAAAGTGGTTTATCCGAAACTATATTTATCTGAAAAAGAACATGAACCCATTTATGATAGAAACGATAAATATGCTGTATTGCACTTAGAGCCTAATGCACAGCTTAATTATAGAAAAGTATATGGAGTATCTTGGGAAGAAATTGTATCTTATTTAGCAAAGAATAATATTAAAACAATATTGGTAGGCACCAACCCATTACCGATTGAAGGGGCTATCATTTTTAAAGGCTCAATAAGAAAATTAATGACTGTGATAAAATATAGCTTATTTTTTATAGGAGTAGATTCTGGTCCAAGTCATATAGCTGCAAGTTTACAAGTACCATCAATTATTTTTTTTGGTTCAGTTAATCCTAATTACAGGCATTTTACAGAAATATTCAAAGGATTTTTTTTGCAACAACCTTGTGAGTATGCAGGCTGTTATCATGAAGTTATTAGTGGCAAAGGGCAAAGTTGCCAATTGGTGGGAGATGCTGGCATACCAAAATGTTGTGTGAACACAACAGATAATGTTATCTCATCTATAAACCAATTACTAAAAAAATATGGTACAAAAAATTAATGAGCTAAACAACATTTCTGCGAGTATTCTTTTTTCTTCAGATTGTAAAATTGCTCAATTTATATAAAACAACTATTAAGCATTTTCTGTAATCAAACTCTGTTCTTTTTGTGTTGTTTGAGAAGTTTGTAAAAAAGTTTTTTCTTTTAAGCAATAAGCATTAATTAATTTATTAGAACAAGCATAATGTAATAAATGGTCAGGAAACCATTGAACAGGTGTTTGAAGTGGAAGAAGTTTTTTAGCTCCTGAAAGTGTTATTAAATAGGCATTGGTGAAATCGTGATACCCTGCTATCAATAAATTTTTTGAATACCTTTTTGTATAAAGATTAGATATAGCTTTATGTGTAAGATTAAGGAATCCTAAACTTGCTTGTATATGATATGCTAATTGTTTTAAAAATCCTAATAATGGTTTTTTTTCATTTTTATGGTAATCAAAATATAATAAATCACCATCATCTGGAAATTCTTGAATAGCTTTAATGAAATTATCAAGATTAAATTTATTGACCATTACATCATCTTCTAAAACTAATATTTTATCATAATTATTTTTAATGGTGTCTTCATATATCATTTTATGCCCCAAACTACAAGCAAGCATTCCCCCTCTAATGGGCTTTGAGTAACGATGATTTTTTTTAGCTAATTCTTCACTATAAACATTTTTTTGAATTAAGTCTTCAACTGAAAAATCGTTACTATCTAAGCCCCAAAAGAAATGATAATTTAATCCTTTTAATTCTTCTTCAATAACTGCATGACGTTCTTTAGCACGTTCTATAGTTAAAACATAAATATGTGAAAAATATTGATTGAGTATTTCAAAAAAGGCTGCTTTATTATTATCCATTCTTTATTTTGCTTGTATAAAAAAATAAAAGTATTGCTAATACTACAATCCTACTCTTTCTTTTAATCAATAGTAATAAAAACTATTTTCTACCAATTACTTTTTCAGCAGCAGCTACAATAAATGGTGTATCTAAACCATATTTTTTTAGTAGTTCTAATGGTTTACCACTTTCGCCAAAAGTATCTTTTGTACCAATATATTCAATAGGTATAGGAAAATGAGTAGCTGCAACTTGTGCTATACTATCGCCCAAACCACCAATAATATTATGCTCCTCTACGGTTACAGCACATTTTGTTTTTTTGATAGATTGTACAATAGCTTCTGTATCTATAGGTTTTATAGTATGAATATTAATAACTTCTACACTAATACCTTTTTCTTCTAAAATTTTTCCTGCTTCAATTGCTTTCCAAACCATGTGCCCACAAGCAAAAATGCTTATATCTTTTCCTTCACTCAGTTGTTGTGCTTTACCAATAATAAAATCACTACCATCTTCTTTTGTAAAATTTGCCCATTTAGGACGACCAAAACGTAAATACACAGGTCCTTCATAAGAAGCTATTGCTTTTGTAGCAGCTTTGGTTTGATTATAATCGCAAGGAACAATTACTGTCATACCTGGCAACATTTTCATTAAACCAATATCTTCTAAAATTTGGTGCGTAGCTCCATCTTCTCCTAAAGTAAGCCCAGCATGACTTGCACATATTTTTACATTTTTACCACTATATGCTACACTTTGACGTATTTGGTCATACACACGACCTGTACTAAAATTGGCAAAAGTAGTAGTGTAAGGAATTTTGCCTCCAATAGTCATTCCTGCTGCAATGCCAATCATATTAGCTTCTGCAATACCTACTTGAATAAAACGTTCAGGAAAATCTTTTATAAATGAGCCTATTTTCATTGAGCCTGCAAGGTCTGCAGTTAAAACAACAACATTGGCATTTTCTTTTCCTATTTCATATACTCCATCACCAAAGCCTGCACGTGTTTCTTTTTCATTGAGTATTTGTGTATCTGAACATTTCATACAAAAAATATTTTAAGCAGTGCAAAATAAAGGAAAATATTGTGGGAAGTTTTTTTTATTCTGCTATAAATAATTTTCAGTAAGTATTTTTTATTACAGAGAGTGTATAAAGTAAATGAGAAAAAGAAAAGTACAATACCTTATTTAGATATAAAAGTTTTGGCATCATTGCTTATATCTTCTTCGTCAGTATTTTGAAAGTTAGATTTAATAACCCTCATTGTAGCAAGTTTATTTCTATTAGGTCTTGAAAGGTATATAGCATAGATAAAAGTAAAAAATATAACTATCTGTGTTAAGATAACCCATGTAACGCCAATAGGTAATAAAAAATAAGTAAGCAGCATAAAGAGTATAGAGCATGTAGCTATAATAAGCGTAACTTGTGTATGAGTAAAACCTCTTTCAAGTAAGAAATGATGTAAGTGATTTTTGTCTGGGAAAAAAGGAGACCTTCCATGAATCATACGCAAAGAAAAAACCCTTAAAGTATCTAATAAAGGCATTAATAAAATACCAAAACCCATAGCAGGAGCAGCTTCTAATGGTAAAATGGGAGCAGCTTTTGCTGTACTTATAAAATGAACTACCAATATGGCATTTACTGCACCACTAAGCATGGCTCCAGTATCGCCCATAAATATTTTTGCTGGTGAGTAATTGTAAATTAAAAAACTTAATACACTGGCAGTAAAAGTAAATGCAAGTACACTATAAAAAATATCATTATTAATTAAAAAATAAATGCCAAATGCTGTAGTAGTTACAACACTAATAGTACCTGCAAGCCCATCTACACCATCTATTAGGTTGTAAGCATTCATAATAACTACAACTGTAAATATTGTTAACAAACAACCACTGGTATAAGTTATAGCATGAATACCTAAAAAGCCGTGCATATTGGTTAAAACCAAATTAGCTTTAAACACTAAAATACAAGCAACTATCATTTGCCCCATCACTTTTTTGATAGGAGATAATACCAAAATATCGTCTTTAATGCCAAAAAAGAATATCACCATAAATGCAGCTATATAATACTGAAAGCCTTGTATGAGTGTATTTGTATTAATAGATATTAATAACCCTGTCATAAATGCTACAAAAATGGCTAAGCCTCCCAAAGATGAAATAGGTGCTGTATGAATTTTTCTTTCATCGGGTATATCATATAATTGCTTTTGTTTGGCTACAGTAATAATAACAGGAACTGCATAAAAGCCTACTGCAAATGATAATACAAAACCAATAATAATTTGTTCCATTCTCTCTGGTTAATGTTAGTATAATGTTTTAAGTTATAAAGTAACAGTTGGAGGGATTTTGCAAAAGTAACTTTTAATAACAAAAAACTTGTATAGCATCTTAAATTATTTTAAATAGTTCTATAATTCAATAATATACAAAATATTTATTTATTCTATATATATTTATTTTTATAAAAACTACCTTTATTATAAAAATATACAGTAGTGAGCAAAAATGTGTTTCTTCAATAATTTTATATGCTACTGTTAATGGAGAGGCTAAAAAAATTAACTTCGCTGCTTAATAAAATATAAGTGAATATGCAAAATAATTTAAGTGCCTTAGCAACACAAGTTAGAAGAGATATTGTAAGAATGGTACATGCTGTACAAAGTGGACACCCTGGCGGCTCATTAGGTTGTGCCGATTTTCTTACAGTATTATACTTTCATACTATGAAATACAATACTGATTTTAATATGAATGGAACTGATGAAGATGTTTTCTTTTTATCTAATGGGCATATTTCTCCTCTATTTTATTCTGTATTAGCAAGGGCTGGTTATTTTGATGTTAAAGAACTTGCATCATTTAGAAGAATAAATTCAAGATTACAAGGGCATCCTACTACTCATGAGCATTTACCAGGTGTAAGAGTTGCCAGTGGTTCATTAGGTCAAGGAATGAGTGTAGCTATTGGTGCAGCATTAACTAAAAAATTAAATAACGATAAAGGGTTGGTTTTTTCATTGCATGGAGATGGAGAATTGCAAGAAGGTCAAATATGGGAAGCAGCCATGTTTGCACCACATCATAAAGTAGATAACCTTATTATTACCATAGATTATAATGGACAACAAATAGATGGACCTACTAAAAAAGTAATGAGTTTAGAAAATTTAAAAGCAAAATTTGAGGCATTTAATTGGCTTGTTGTAGAAATGAATGGTAATGATATTACCGATACAATGAATACACTTGATAAAGCTAAAAGCCTTACTGGTAATGGGAAACCAATTTGCATACTAATGAAAACAGTGATGGGAAAAGGAGTTGATTTTATGGAAACTGGACATGAATGGCATGGAATAGCACCTAATGATGAGCAGTTAGCAAAAGCCTTAGCACAATTACCAGAAACAATAGGAGATTACTAATTTTAAAAAAAAATAACCGATTGGGATATTGTTTTGTCCAAAAGAACTCTTACCTTAGCATCGGTTTTTCATAGGATATTGGATTTTAAAAACGGGGCTGGATATTTATCCTGGCCCCTTTTTTATGGTAGTAAGGTAATGTTGTTATACAGATGCTACATTCCAAAAGCCCATTTTTTCGTATTTGGCTATTCTATTATTAATACGTTGTTGAGGTTCTACATCTTTAAATTCATTTAAAGCATTGATGATGTGTTTTTTTAAAATCTGTGCAGCATCATTATAATCCCAATGTGCACCACCATCTGGTTCTGGTACTATTTCATCTACTAAGCCAAAACCTTTCATATCGGTAGCAGTAAGTTTTAATTGTTCTGCAGCTATTTCTTTTTTATCCCAGCTACGCCATAAAATTGAAGAACAACTTTCTGGCGAAATAACAGTGTACCATGTATTTTCCATCATTAGCATTTTATCGCCTACACCTATACCTAATGCTCCACCACTTGCTCCTTCTCCTATAATTACACAAATAATAGGCACTTTAAGCCTTACCATTTCATAAATATTTCTTGCTATGGCTTCTCCTTGTCCTCTTTCTTCTGCTTCAAGACCAGGAAATGCCCCTGGTGTATCTATTAAAGTAACAATGGGTTTATTAAATTTTTCAGCTAAACGCATTAATCGTAATGCTTTTCTGTAACCTTCAGGGTTTGCCATACCAAAGTTTCTTAATTGTCTTGTTTTGGTATTGGTGCCTTTTTGCTGACCTATAAACATAACAGTTTCTCCATCTAATTCTGCAAAACCGCCAACCATTGCTTTGTCATCTTTTATATTTCTATCGCCATGCAGTTCTAAGAAATTAGCTGTCATTTTTTCTATATACTTTAAAGTATAAGGTCTGTCTGGATGCCTGCTTAATTGAACTCTCTGCCAAGGAGTAAGGTGTTGAGTAATTTCTTTTCTTTTATCTACAATAGATTGTTCTAATTGCAGCAGTGTATTGTTATAATCAATTTTAGCATTTTTTTCAGCCAGCTTTTTAGTTTGTTCTATTTGCTCGTATAATTCTTTTATTGGCTGTTCAAAATCTAAAAATTGTCTATTGGGGTATTGTGGCATACAGTTAAAATTGGTTTGTAAAAATAATACTTTGACAGTTTGTAAATAACAAAATTATTTTAAAGGGCTTTGTAAAACATCAAATGTAGAAAATTTGGAGTATGATAATAAAAAAATAGAGAATTAATTATTAAAAATCAGGTAGATAAATAAATAAAAAATAGTAATGCTTGTTTATTAGATATGGATAAATAAATTGCATTATTAAATAATACATTTATGAATAATCTTATACAAGAGTTTAATGACTATAGAACCAGAATGAATGAGGTTTTATTGAGTAAAAATAATTTGGTTATAAAACGTTTGTGGAATTTAGATACCAATGCTTATGAAGAGGGAGCATTGGATAAAAAAACAAAAGAAATGTTAGGCTTAGTAGCCAGTATGGTATTAAGGTGTGATGATTGTATAAAATATCATCTTGGAAAAACCTATGAATTGGGAGTAAGTACAGAACAGTTGTATGAGGTTTTTGCTGTAGCCAATATTGTTGGTGGTACTATTGTAATACCTCATACCAGAAGGGCAGCAGAATATTGGGAGGCATTGCTAAAAAGCTAATATTATTTTTTTATATTTCTTGTAGCTTAAAATATTTATTAAAAATAAATCCTAAGCTGCCACCTATTGTACAGCCTATTATAGCACCAATAAAAACATCTAAAGGGTAGTGCACACCAACATATACTTGTGCATAACAAATACTTGCTGCCCAAATGAAAAAAAGATAAGACCATTTTTTAAAGTCGGGCTTTAAGGTTAAAAAAATAAATATAGCAGCAGTAAAATGATTTACTGCATGAGAAGAGGGTAAACTAAAACTTGAAGGACAAAAATTTAATAATAAATTACCTGCATGTTGTTGAATAAAAATATCGCTGCATGGTCTTATTCTACCAAAAAGATTTTTTAAAATACTACTACTTATTTGGTCTGATATCGTAGCTATTATAGCAATGGCAATAATCCAAGCAATGGCTTTTTTACCATAATTTATAACTACATATAATATTACAAATAAATATAGAGGAAGCCAAGTAGTAGCGTCTCTGTACCATGGTAAATTAGTATCTAAAAAATGGGTAGTCCATTCTGTATTAACTTTAAGGAAAAGTTTTTTATCAACTTTATCGAACCAGTTTACCAATTCTTGTATAAAAGCTACAGTCATTACTGTAAAGATAATGGCTGTTTATTTGAAAATGTGATAAATGAGTTGTTTGAATATATTTTTATCTTGATTTTAGCCATTGTCTTGGATTAAGAAAATTGCCTTTATCATTGGCTACCATAAATAAAATAGATTCTTCACCATCTTCACTAACGCCAGAATGTCCTAATACAGTACCTGCTTTTACTTCTTGGTCTTTAGTAACATTAACAGAAGATAAATGACTATAAACAGTTAAATATTTTCCATGTCTTATAATAACAGCTTGGTCTCCTCCATAATCGCCTACATAAGTAACTTTACCATTAGCTACAGATTTTACAGAAGTACCTTTTGGTACAGCAATTTCAATCCCATCGCTTTTTCCTTTTAATTTATCTGTAACTTGATATTCTCCAAAAGGAATAATAACAGTGCCAATATTAACGGGCCATATCAAATTTCTTTTTTCAAAATTGATAGACATTTCTAAGCCTTCTTCAGAGCTTTCTAATACATTATAGGTTCTGGTAGTATTGCCACTACTTGCCATTGTGCTGATAGCTTCATCACTTGAAGAAGTTGAGGTAGTAGTAGATGTAGTTCTTGTTGTAGTAGCAACACCTGAAGCAGCTTGTTTTTTTGCTTCTGCCTCTGCTTTTTGTTTAGCAAGTCTTGCTGCTTTTTCTGCTTCTGCTTTTTCTCTTGCTATGATAGCAGTAATAGTGCTTTTCATTTGTTGTCTCTGCTTTTCTTTTTTACGAATCATAGCAGTTACTTCTTTTTCTTTTCCTTTTATATCATTTACTACAATATCTTTTTGTTTTTTATCTTCTTCTAAATCTTGTAATTGTGTTTTTTGCGTTTCTAAAACTTTACTTTGTTCTTCTTTGTAGGTAGTGAGTGTACCTATTTTTTCTTGTAATACTTGTTGTGTTTTTACAATATTGCTTACTTGGGTTTCTCTTAATCTTCTATAACTTTTTAAGTAAGTAACTCTTTTTAGTGCATCATTAAAATTTGTAGCAGAAAAAAGAAAATTTAAAAATTGATAGTTGCTTCTGTTTTTATATGCAAATGCAATACTACGAGCATATTGTTGTTTTAAAGTATCAAGCTCTTTTCTCATTCTGTATATTTCTAATGAGCTTTGATAAATATCCTCATCTAATAATCTTACTCTTTTTGTAATAGTTCTGATTAACTCTTCTCTGGCTTCAATTTTTCTTCTTATAGAAGCTATTTGAGATAAAGATGCTTTTTTACTTTTTTGTAGATTGACCAAACTTTGAGAAAGTTCATTAATTTCTTTTTTAAGCTGTGCCTCTTTTTTTTGTAGGTCTTCTTTTGTTTGCTGACTTTGGGCATGATTACTTACTCCTACTAAAAGTATAATAGGTAGAATGGTTGTTAGAATTACTTTTTTTCTACACAATATTTTAAATAAGTTCATAGCTAATTTGTTTTTCATCAATAGAATTTCAGATAATGATACAAAAACAAGCAGATTTACATAATGGTTATATGTAAAACTTATGTTTTATTTTATAAAGGTCATAAGTAGTAAAAAAAAATACATAAACTTTCTTATGTGCAAAAGTTTATACCACTTTTGCGTAAAACTATACTAAATGTGAAGAAGATTTACTGTCTTTTATAATTTTTAGGAATATTAAACACATACGTTAAAGGCTCGTTAAAGACATATTGTTTAAAATCTAACCAAATATCTAATTTAGATTTTTCTGAAACAGAAATTTTTCTTTGAGTAGAAAATATATTTTCTGCAATAGCTACATAGTTGCTATAAGTAATATTGCAAGTTCTGTTCTTAAAAAAATCTACATCATCTAATTTACTATGCAATACTTTATAATCATTTTTATCTAAAGAAATAAGGTGTTTAAATAAATTTCCTAACATAAGTATAGAAAGTTTATCATCACTTACTCTGTAAGAAACAATATTGCTATCTATATAAATAGGATTGCCTATTAGTATATCTTGTATAGTATAATAGTCAAAGGGAATTGCTGTTATTTCTTGTAAATAATTTAATGCTCTTCTTTGTACTATTTTATCTATTTTGTTTACAACAGTAATGCTATCTTTAGTAATTTTTGCTACTACACCTTCTTTAGTAATACCCAAAAAGTTTCCTACTAATCTTAAATAAATGACACTATCTTTTTGCATGTAAGTATAAGCTGTGAATTTTTTACTGTCTGATGGGCTTTCATAATCAACTTTAATTTTAGCAAAAAAGGTAGAAAAATTAATTTTATGTTGTATTACTTTATTTACAACATCTTTAATAATAGCAACAGAATCTATTGCAGTTTCTTCTGAAATGGTTACTACATGTGTTGTATCTTTTTTTGAAATAGCTGTTTGTATAGGTTGTACTTTTTTTGTAGTACTACAAGCCTGTAAAATGAATAATAGGAAAAGTAAATAGCTTATATTTTTTTTCATTTGGCAAATTTATTGTTTTCCAGTATGTCCAAAACCTCCTTCTCCTCTTTCTGTTTTGTTAATTGTTGTAACTGGCAGTAATTGTACTTGTTCTATTTTGGCAAAAACCATTTGTGCAATACGTTCTCCATGTTCAATGATTACAGTATCATTAGAAAGATTAATTAAAATAACTTTTATTTCTCCTCTATAATCTGCATCTATCGTACCTGGTGTATTTAAGCAAGTAATACCCTGCTTAATTGCTAAGCCACTTCTTGGACGAATTTGTGCTTCATAACCTATGGGAATTTCTACAAATAAACCTGTAGGTATTAAAGTTCTTTCTAAAGGCTGTAAAGTAATGGGTGATGATAAATTGGCTCTTACATCCATACCAGAAGAACCTATTGTAGCATATTCTGGTAAAGGATTAGATGATGTATTGATGATGTTTATTGTCATAGCTTAAAAAATGTTTTACAGGAAATTTGTATGTCTAATGTAAAATGCCAATTCGTTATATATTCTATATCGGCTGCAATTCTTTTTTGAATATTAATTTTATTTTCTTCTTGATTTTCTACATCTCCTCGTAAGCCTTTTATTTGTGCAAGTCCTGTAATACCTGGTTTTAGTAAAAGACGTTCATCTATATTTTTTACATATTCACTATACATATTGTGAAATAAAATAGCATGGGGTCTTGGACCAACAATAGACATATCTCCTTTTAATACATTAATAAATTGTGGAAGCTCATCTAAATTATATTTACGAAGAAAAGCACCTACTTTGGTTACAGGTGTGGTATAGCTTAATGGCAACGAGTCTTTGTCTAAAGAGCTTTTATTGGTATGTAGTGTTCTGAATTTATAGCATTTGAATATTTTACCATTTAAGCCAATACGTTCTTGTACAAAAAGTGCCAAGCCTTTTGTTTCTACTTTAATGGCAAAAGCAATAAGTGGATATAACCAAGAAAAAATAAAAAGGAGAAATAAAGAGGAGAAAGTAACATCAAAAAGTCTTTTACCAAAATGCGTATTTATACACAATGCTTTTTGCTGAAGCATTTCTTTGGTAATTGTTTGATGGTTTATATGTGCAGATAAGTTATTTTTACTCACTGTTATTTTTTAACAGGCGTAAAAATATTGGATTAATGATATATAGAATATTTTTTTAGACAGAAAACTATTGAGTTGTTTTGTAATTTATTTTAATAAGCATTCTTTTCGCCCTTAATCATATTGATAACTGTTTGTAAAATAATCTGACAATCGAGCCAAAAACTCCAGTTTTCAATATACCAAATATCAAAATCTACTCGTTTTTGCATCAGGCTTGGCTCTTGAGTACTACCTCTTAAACCATGTATTTGTGCCCAACCTGTAATACCTGGTTTTACCAAATGCCTGAGATTATAATTATTCACCACACTTTTAGACATTAAGTTCAATGGTGTAGGGTGTGGTCTTGGACCTACAACAGACATTTCGCCTTTTAATACATTGATAAATTGTGGTAGTTCATCTAAATTAGTTTTTCTTAAAAACTTACCAAATTTTGTAACTCTTTTATCATCTTTAACTGCTTGTTGATAAATGCCATTTTCGTTTACATCTTTTGAAGACATTTCCATAGACCTAAATTTATAACAAGCAATTTTTTTGTTGTTAATACCCCATCTTTCCTGTATAAAAAATATAGAGCCTTTTGAAGATAATTTTATAGCAATCATGATAATGGGAAATAACCAACTGAAAATAAACAGAAAGGCAAAAACGGAAAATACAATATCAAAAATTCTTTTAAAAGCCCTTAATTCTGCATCATCTAAAGGGATATTTCTTATAGATACAATAGGAATATTGCCCATGGTAGAAACAGCAACATTTTGAGAGAGCTTAAAGTAATCGGGAATGACTTTTACTCTTATGGCATTGTTATCACTTACATCTACAATATGTTTTATTTTATCTGCTGCTGTATTGGGCAATGCAACAACTACTTCTTCTATATGTTTTTCAACCAATATTTTTTCAAAGTCTGCTATTTTTCCTAAATACAAACTATTCAAATCTGTTTTTATTTCATCGTCAATAAATCCTTCTACTTTATATCCTAACTTATTATTATCATTTACCAATTTATAAAAATCCATTCCTAATGCACCTGCACCTGCTATTAATAATTTTGTTTGTATTTTATCTTTATAAAATGTAGTGGCATAATACCAACGAGTAAGATATTTGGCTAATGGTAATACTAAAAGTTCTAATGCTGCAAATGCAAACATAAAATACTTGGCATCTAAAGGATTTCTGGATGCAAAGAATAGTGCAATAACCATAAATGCCCCTTGTACAATAATGGTTTTTATTACCGTAACAATTTCTTTTGATAAACTTCTTGAAAGAAACTCATTATACAGAAATGTAACTTGAGCAGCAAAATACCAAAAAGCTGCAGCATAAACGTACAAAATAAATCCTCTTAAAGATAAGCCTGTGCCACTATAAGGGAATATTTTTTTTGCAATAAAATAGCATACTGTTACCAATAAAATATCAATAGCTAACCGTGATATGTAGTGAGAACGTTTCAAAGTAAAAGGGTTTTTAAATTATAAACCATAGGATATGCCCAATCTTAATGTTAAACCTTTATTGCTACCCCCTGTTTCAAAGTCTGTTGTTGTATGAGCCATCAATAAATTAAACCTACAAGATTGAATCCATTCATATTGCAAACTTAATCCAACTTCTGTTTGGTTAAATAATTTGTCAAATAAAAATGGTGGCATAGGGTCTATATATTGTTGTTGTATAGTACCTGCACCACCTTTTCTTATGTACTGAAACCAAGCTTTTGTTTTTAGTTTAGCAACAGGCGTATATTTTGCAAAAGCATACAGCCTGTCTGCATTATTACCCATCCAATCGCCTAAAGAATAATTATGGCTTGTATAAAGCTGAGCAGGTATAAGATTGCTGTAAACAAAAGGGTTTATGTGTACATATTCTGCTCCAAGTGTTAAATATTTCACCCCCACATCTGTAATACTTCCTCCTATGGTATAGCCTAATTGATTTCTATTATTGTGTTTGCTAAAGATTTTTGATAGTCTTATTTCATCTATAAAAAGAGAAGCGTATAAGTGAGTATTTTTAATATGATTTCTTGAACTTATTTGACCAAAAAATTGACCATTACCGCCAAGTCTTATATCTGAATTACTGGCATAATGGTCATATCCTTTAAAAAAATTGATGGGTATTAAATAACCTATATCAAATTTATCGCTATATACCATAGATTCTCCTACAGATATTTTTAAGCCTTTTGTTGGAGTGATAGTAATACTATGATGAGCTATAAATTTGGGTACATAAACTAACCTTTCGCTTCCATAAACACCAGAGCCTGTACCATAAGTAGCATTTGAATCAATTACATTTGACATAAGCCAACCGTGCATATAATTAAAATGCAACCATTTGAAAGGATAATAATCTAATTTGATATATGGGTATGAAGGTGCTTTATCTGACAAAATAATATTGCCAGATTGTGCATAGCCAAAAACAATATTTTCTTTTCCTACAGATAACATTCCATTTTTCCATTTATAACCAATATTAAAATTGAAGTCTCCATAGTTTAATTTATTTCCAGAATATAAGCCCCCTGCTCTTCCTTTAAGAGCATTGAAACCTTTGGCTATATCAACAGTATCGCCTGTTTCTGTTATGTCTCTATAAGAAAAATTAAAACCAATTCTTTTGCCCAGTTTTCCATATACACGAATTCCTCCAAAATAATTAGTAGCTTTTTTATCATAATATTTACCTGCACTAAAGCCAAAAATGGGGTCAATCATAATTGATTTATCATCTTTGACTGCATAAAAAAGCCTTGGTCTATTTTGATACTTTTTATCTAAGGCTTTTATTTTTTCTGTATGTGTAGTATTGTCTATTAAAAAATCATTGAGATAAAAATTTAATTCTTCTTTTTCTACCTTATTTAATAACTGAACTTTGGTTTTTACTGTATCAAGTAGTTGATAAATAGTAGCTCTGTCTAAAGGCAGTATATAATCATCTATATTTACAATACCTTTTTGAGCCATACGATATAAGTATTCGTATGCTTGATGATTGGTAGGTTCGTTTATTTGAGAATATGTGCTATTGGTTGAAAGCAACACAATTAAAATTATTGCACACTTTTTAAAATAAATAGTGTTAAGAATGAGTTTTATTAATTGCATTTTTAATTAAGTTTACATATTGTTCAGTAATTTTTTCCCAAGTATAATTTTCAATTATTCTGTTTCTTGATTTTTCTTTAATAGTTTTTATTTTATCATTATTTAATTCAATACTATGAATTAAATTTTTAATATTTTCTTTTTCTTTGGTAAAATATAATCCATATTGTTCATTGTTTAATACTTCTCTGCTAAAAATTGTATCAAGTGCAATAGGACAACATCCATAAGCAAGGGCTTTAAGAAGTGTAGGATTGGTACCACCATATTCATGCCCATGAAAATATGCAAAACAATTATGATACAGTTCTGCCAATTCATCTTGATTTTTAACATAGCCTGTAAAAAGCAATCTATTGTCTTTAATAGCTTTTACATGTCCAGCATAACTATCATTATATGGCACATCGCCTACTACAACTAATTTTTTTAATGAATTACTTTGTATAAACTCTTCTATAATTAAAACAGCATTGTTATCTGGTATTAAACGTCCTACTATCAAATAATATTCGTCTTTTTCTAAACTCCATTTATTGATAAGTGAAATATTGTTAGAGTATCTGATATTAGCACCATAGGCAATAACTGTAGAATCTGTATTAAATTGTTGTAAATAAATTTGACGCATGGCTTCTGCATCTGTTATAATATAGTTCATCCATTTGGTTGCCATTTTAGAACTAAAATAAAAAACTTTAGCTCCTAAACCTTTCCATTTAGGACGTAACCACTCAAGCCCATCTACATTGATAGCGGTTTTTTTTCTAAATAATTTGGTTAATGGTCCCCATATTCCATTGGCAGAGTTTACATACAAAAGCAAATCGTAGTTTTTAAATAAAGCATGAATTGTAGAAAGAAATGAATTGGTATATTGACTCAGGCTTTTTGATTTTATACTTGAAATATAATGAAGATGTACTCCATTAACAATAGGTGGTTTTTCTTTAAATAAATTTTTGTGGCAATAAATATGAACTTCTATCCCTTGTTGTACCAATCTTGGTGCAACTTCTGCAATAAATGTTTCATAACCACTATAAACATAAGGGTAACCACGAGAACCAATTATGGCTATTTTCATATTATCTTTTTAAGAAAAAGTAATTATACCGAAGTAAAATAAATTTTAGTTCAAATTTTATTTGCTTGGTATAATTAATAAATGTAGAAAATGTTATTAAAGATAGTTTGTAACTTACAAATTATTTTTTGTACTCTTTTTTAATGGTGTATTAAAACGTGTAGCTATTTTAAATTACTACACACTACAAAAAATTTTAAATTATTATACAAATTATTCCATTAAATTTGACTCCTTTGAGTTTTTACACAATCATTATATGCAATTATTAGGATTGAATATTAAAAAACAAATTGACCAGATTCCTAAATCTGTTCAACGATTTGCTATAAAAGCTTTGATTTTATTTATTGTTTGGCAAGTAATGTATATTTTTATTTTGATGCCCAATAGATTAATAGATAAACCCCTTTCTTTGTTTACAGGCAAATCAACTGTAGCTGTTTTAAAATTTGTAGGGTTTGCTAATGAAACATATATAGCTAAAGAAGTTCCTTTTAGATTGTATAGAGATAATCAACTAAACATTTATGATAAAACAACCATATTTGGTAATGGGAAAAGATTAGTTGGAATTTCTGATAGTTGTAATGGTTTATCTTTATTCATTTTATATATTGGTTTTTTGATTTGTTTTCCTTCAAAAATTAAATTAAAAGTACTTTTCTTCTTTTTGGGCATTATTACAATTTTTGTTGTAAATATTATTAGAACAAGTATGCTCTGTATTATACATGAAAAATACCCTAATTTTTTAGATTTTGCACATCATTATCTATTTAATATTGTTGTTTATAGTACTATTTTTTTATTATGGGTTATTTTTTCAAAAAAGAGTTCATCAATAAAAACTAACGAATATTCAAATGAGCAATAAATTTTGGAAAGGGTTAATAGTAATATTTATAATTTATACATGCTATTATATATTTTTTCTTGAGGCAAGTTATTTATTATCAATTCCAAGACCCATTCGTCATCTTATAAAATTATTTACGCTTATTGCTGTTTATTTATTAGGTGTTTATCAATTAAATTCTCAGAAAATTGGATGGATGACAACTATATGGCATATTATTCATATTACTGGAATAGTATTGATATGTTTATTTGGTATTTATGATTGGATATTTGGTATTTTACCCATAAAAATAAGATGGGTATTAGGCTCTATAGCAGAATTTTTAATTGCTCCTACCTTATATATAGCTATGGGTTTAATTCAGTACTTTTTATTAAAAGAAAAAATTAAAAAGTAGCCTTCTTTTTTAATGCTTTTTATTTTGTAATAGCTTATTATTATTTTTTAGCATACACCCTAATTATTCCTCCTTTACCAAAAGCAGATGCTACTAATTCAAGTAAAAATGCAAAGGGTAAAATAGCTAATGTTGCTATTTGAATATTTCTTTTTTTCTCCTTTAACTCTCTAATAAGAAAGCCTTTGTATCCAAATATATTAAGTAATGATTGAGCCATACCAATTATACCTAAGTGCAATGAAAAAGTTTGTTGCTTAACAATTTGCAACTCAACTTTTTCTACACAAGTATATATCTTTTCTATAGTAAAATGGCTTAAATGACGTGGTATATCTAAGTGCAGCCATTTATTTCCAGCAATTTTAGATTGCCAACTTCCATAGTTGGGAACTTCTAACACTAATATTCCACCTTTTTTCAAATTATTTTGAATCAACTCTTGAAGCAATGTTTGTGGATTTGGTAAATGTTCTAATACGTGAAACATAGTAATTACATCAAAACTATCCTCATCAATATTTCCTCCATTATAAAATTCTGAAATTACTTTAAGCCCATAAACTTCTTTAGCATAGTTAGCTCTTGGTAATGAGGTTTCAATACCTATACTATTTTTAAAATTATTGTTTGCTGCTATGTGTAAAAACACACCTTTGCCACAACCGAAATCAAGCAATTTTGATGTATTAGAAAATCCAAGAGTTTGTATTTCTTTTAAAACTTTTTTATACTCAGCATCTTGAATTTTAAAAAATAATGATTTCTGGGTATCTCTTATTTTATAGTCTCCTTCATCGTATAAAATGTTTGTATCTGTCAGTGATGATATGTCTGTAAAATAATGATTACACTTACTGCATTTGGCTAAATTGTATTGTTTAAAATCATTTCCATTAACTACACCAATAGTAGTAAAGGAATTATTGCTACATAAAGTACAAGATGACATTACTGTTTATAAATTTATTGTATTTGAATGGTTTTTCTTTTAAAGTTAAAGAATATCAAAAGGTTAAAGAAAAACATAATCATAGTATAGTAAAGAAATGATTGTATTTCTCCAATGCCAGAAAATGTAAAAGATAAAATAAATAACGTTGAAAAAAAGAAGAGGGAATATTTGCTCTTTTGCACTAAGTACTTATAAGCTCCATTAAGTATAAATACATTCACCATTGCAAGAATAGCAACTCCAAAATAGCCAAAATTAATGAAATATATACCATAATCTCCAAGCATTGTACTACCTCCATCAAAATCCATCTTCAATAATTTCTTAACCCATAGTCCAAAATTCGGTTGATCTCCCGGTAAAAGTGTTATTATATCTAAAAAATATGAATACCCATATAAAAAATCCCCACCTGAGTTGAGGTATCTAAAAACTTCATCCATGCCAGTATTTGATGATGAAGACCTGGAAAATGTCAAAAGAATATATATGTCGAGGTTGGCATCAGACAATACTTCTTGCCCATATTCTCCCCAACGTAAAGCTGCAGTAACGCCAATTACTATAAATAACATCAAGATACACAACAGAAGGATAGGGTATTTTATATAATTCTTTAGATAAAGCTGTAACCCGATAAATAAAATTACAAACGCTTGCAAAGCATTACTTCTATAACCACATAGCATTATTATTAAGCAAATAGATATAATGACAGCAAAAGTTTTGATAGATAAAAAATTAACCTTTTTAATTTGTGCTATAACAAAGTATATAATGCCCAATAAGCAAAAATTAATACCGAATACCAAAAATTGCCCTTTGCCGGCTTTTGATTCAACTCTAAAATTTTCAGCATCTGAATTAAAGGCGGGTATTGACCTTACAATAAAAATAAAATGGAAAAAAATTAATCCTACCCCTATTGCTAACAATACTTTATATACATTAAGTCTTCTAATATTTGTTCTGCTCAAAAGTTGATAAAAATGGTCAAGAGATATTTTTTTTTGCCTTTTAACAAAAGTTAAATTGAAAAAGGTAAACAGCATACTTCCAATGCCAACAAAGAGCATATATATACTCCCTAATAAAAAAAGTTCCTTTGGATTTTGATATCTTTCAACCTGAAATGTAAAGCAATTACCCAAAAAATTAAACATAAAACTATTGAGGGTAAAATAGATAAATGGATTTAAAAAATTTCTTAAATCAAATAAATAGTTTAGCAATAAAAGATTGGAAATAAGTAAAAACCAGCTATGAGTAACTGTAAATGTAGAATTGAGTGTATCATTGGAATAATTATATAGAAATATTAATACAGCTAAATCCACTATATAAAAAAATAAAATAAAATATAACTTTATTTTCATTGTACTTAACTCAGCTATTATACATTACTTAATTTCCTTTACCTCAGTAAAAGCAGGTACAGTAATCAATATAACATAGAATACACTACATAATATCATTCGTTGGCTTATATCAACTATGTTGTCTGGAAAATTGAAGACATAGGGATAAGCTAATAAACAAAAAGCTATGGTGGTAGATGTTACCATTACAATATTGTATGTAAGCTGTCTTCGAACGATATAATAGTAATTTCCTGTGCCAATACAACATTGTTGTAAGAAAAAAGCAATCGTTAAGTTTAAGATGATAGGCAACGATGAAGTATAAGCAGGAAAATAATCCTCTATAATAAACTTGAATAGAAAATAAGCAACTGTTAAAATGGGCAATAAACAAACAAGCACAGCCCCTGTTATTTTAAATAAATAAGCTCTCAGTTTTGTATTAGCCCCAACCTTTATATAATATGCAATACCTTTTTGCAATATTATTTCAGATGCCAAATTGGTTATTAAGGCATATCCTGCCACCAATGTTGTAGCTAAAGCATAAAAGCCCATTGCTTCCTTAGGGTAGTTTTTAGTAATAATTAACCTATCCATTGTTTGGAACAAGAAGAAAACAAGCCCGGCAATCATTATTGGAAAACCAATCTTTATATTCTCTTTAATATAAGAAAAATCAAAAGGATATATTTTGACTTCTCTTAAAATAAGCATAATAGCAGGCAGTAAAAAAGACAAAGCATAAACCCATAAAAATGCATCTTTACCCAAAAACCAAAGTGCTATTGCAGATAACAATAATACTAAAGAACAGCCTGCCTGTAATAATTTTAATTTATTCCAATATTGATTAGCAATTACTAAAGTTTGCACATAAAAATAGGCTCCATTGCATACACAAAGTACAACTAAGTATATGCTATCTTTTAAATTTAAAACATTATACAAAAAGAATAATACAGCTATAACTGTACCCCAAAAAATAGAACTGACAGTATTAAATAACAGAATATTAAAAGAAGCTTTTTCTGCATCAGTTCCACCAATTAATTTATATTTAATAGGGATTTGCCTTTTAAGTCCATTAACTGCTCCTAAATTGGCATTCAATAAATAAGAATTATAGAGCAATATAATATTGATTGTACCAAACAATGCTGGTCCAAGCTTATAAGCAGCTAAATAAAGTACAAGAAAACGTAAGCCTTGTTGCAAAATATTAAAGAGGAAATTAAGGGAATATTTTTTGGCTACATTTTGAAGAAAAGCAATAGGGTGTGAGGTCACTAACGAAGTATTTCTATTTCTATGTTTTTCATGGTTTTTTCAATACTTAATTTCTCTTTGTATTGACTGAGTGAGTTTTTATAAGTCATCATTTTTTTGTTGTCATCAATCATTCTCACAATTTCATCTATGCTTAAACGAGGTATATTGTACAAATCTATCAATTCACTGTTACGTTTTTCAGTATTTAACAAAAAACAACATTTACCATTGCCAATAGATTCAAATAACGTTGTAGATATATCTGCAAATATTATAATATCTGATTTGTACAAACTTTTATCAAAGCTCAATGTATCTATTGATACCTTACCATCATCAATCAATTTTGCATAATGTTTCTTTACATAAGACATCATGTAACTACGATAGTATGGATGAAGCCTTAAAGAAAAAGAAATATTTGCTTTGTTGAGTATTCTATTATAAATATCAATACCAACAGAAATTTGCCTTGCTGCTTCAATAGTAGTTACTGGAGAGGTTACAAAAAGTATATTGGTTTCATTTAATTGTGTAGGAACTTGTATTTCATTATAGTCCTTCACAAACCTGGGTGCCCCAACAACAGCAATCCTATCCTTATCTATATTTTGTTGAGACAAAAATTTTTTTTCAAAATCTGTCCAAACGAATATTTGTTTGGCTATCAAAGGCAGATAGCCATTATATGAACTTAAAAACCCATGTTGAACAACGCTTGTTCTAATGCCTTGCTTAGCAGCAACAAAACATAATATTCTTGATACTGCAAACCCATCGCTTCCTAACACTACTATACGTGGCTTGTACTTCTCAAAAAAATTACTAAATGTACGTTCGAACCTTTGAAGCAATTTAAGATTCTTAAAAAAAACTTTCCTGATAACATTAAAATATTTTTCATCAATTATTTTGCCTACTTCAGTTTTAAAAAAAACTTCGTACTCATTTTTTAGGGCTGCATATACTCTTGGCTTTCCTTGTAATATTTTTAGTAAGTATGTTTTGAATTGATGAGATACAGCATAAGTTTTCATAAACTTGAAAGCCCTATAATCGGTAGTAACAAATGCAATTTCACATTTGCCCTGCATTGCCTTTATCATTTTAATAAAATCTTGCAGTATATGTGGTACAAAGTTTTCGCAGAAAAAAACCACTTGGTCGTCAAGATTCTCAATTCTTTTTGATGCTGCAAAGAGATTTATGACATTTTTAATATTATGGTCAATACCGTTTGACCTAATTGCAATCTTGATGGACTGAAATCTATTTGACTTTTGTCCTGTTAATAATTTAGACCTTAAAAGTTCAAATGCATTGCTCTGTATAGCTTGGAAATAATTAATTCCATTGCCAATGAGCCTACAAGGTTCTATAATAGCTTCATTGCTAAAAATACGGTAAAGTTCTTTGTCTAGTTTATCAAAAGAAAACACCTGCTTCATTTTTGTCAATTACACTATTACTAAAGGCTCAAGCCCAATTATCTGTTCCCTTTCCAATAATGATATATTTATTTTTTCTATCTGTGCTTTTGCCTACTGCCGTAAGTTCAAAATCATTCTCGCCTGCATAATCCATTTCAAGCCTGTTTACATTGGGATGTATGAAGAGACTATGATTAGGATGAATCAGTTGCCATTGAAAATCTGCATCTTTTTTCCAAATTTTTGGGTTTCTATGCTGGTTGATAATGTAATTGAATGAATTTTTTGTTATACCAAGCCATTCCAAAAACATTTCCAAATTCTTAGGCTCTTTATTAATATAGGCATTTATTAATTGAATGCCTTGCTCTCTTGTTAATCGTTTAAGCCTTATTTCCCTTGTTGCATGGTCAACCACTTTTCCATATCCATGCTTTATGAATTTGATATAATCATGCACATCTGAATAATTATAGCAGTCAACATCGTTATAAGTATCAAAAGTGCGGGTTTGCAAAGCAGTTTCGTACCCATACAAGTTAATCATTTGCTCATGCTGAAGTTTGCTGTCCCAATGCATATAGTTGTTAAGATATATGCCACGAACACCAACCCTTTCTATTTCTATATTGTCGGGATATTTAAACTGAACAATATCCTTTTCTGTTATGCCATCAAAATCACTAACCAAATCTTCTGCTTCATACCCCATGAGGTCATGTTCCTTTCTGTATTTACGTGTCATTTCCACTTCATCATGGTGAGAAAACATACCCACTTGGTCATTCCCTTGATGTGCCCCCCAAACAATTAAAGGTATCTTGAACTTTACAGCTATTTGAACAGGAAAAACAGTTTGCCCTGCAATACAATGCCAATATATACTGCCCATTCTTCTCATGGTGGCTCTGGTTATTTTCTTTACTGTATCAGGACTAACTGTTAAGGTTAATATGTCGCAGTTGAATTGTGTTCTAAGGTTTGCAAGGTTTCTGACACCTACATCTGTATTGTACTGTTTATTGTATGTTACCAATAAGGGGTTCATGCCATAAACATTCTTTACAGTATGTACTATAAAATATGAATCTTTTGCTCCACTTACAGGAACTATACAATCATAATTATTTCCAGAAATATTTTTGTAATCGTTGAATATTGAAGTAAGCTTCTTTGCTTTCTCTGCCCAGTCAATTTCATATTTTTCTTCATGAACCCTACATCCACTGCAAACACCTTCCTCATCAAAAACTATATTTAGCGGATGATGTTCATTATATAAGCAACGACTGCAATAAATCATATTACTTCCTTTTTAATCTCAACGTATAACATATCCTCGAGTTCACTATCTTTTTTCTTGAGCAACCTAAACTCATCATCAAAGTTGCTGTTGGAATATGTGATAAATGTTTCTAACCTTACATCTTTCTGCTTGCGAACAACTGCTTTTGTTGTTGTTACACTATGTTCCGTAAAGAAGAAAAAATTGCCTGCACTTGCGGCTGATGCATTTGTATCTTCCAACACTTTTAAAAAGTCATTTGCATTTTTTGCTCCACCACTACAAATTACAGGCAGGTTAACAGCATCGCACACTTCATTGATTAAGTTAAGGTCGTATCCCTTATATGAACCATCTCTGTCAACAGAGTTTACGAAAATTTCACCGGCTCCTAACCCTTCCATCTGCTTTGCATGGCTTGCTACTGTTAATGTTGGCATTGCCTGCTTGGTTACATGGTCATAAACCAAGTATCCTTTACTGCTTTCAACTGCATCTATAGATACCACTACACATTGGTTACCAAATGTGTGTGCAGTATCTGAAACAAGCTGTTTATTATGCAGTGTTGCTTGATTAAGAGAAATCTTATCTGCCCCGCAATGCATTAATTCCTTTACGTGGTCTAAATGATTAATACCGCCACCCACCGTAAGTGGAACATAGCATTTGACAGATGCTTTTTTAACCATCCCAAAGTCCGGCTTACCATTTTGGATTCCTGCTGTTATATCCAGAAGCACAATTTCATCAATGCCCCATTGGTTCAGAAATTCCAATGCAATTGCCGGTTTACCTATTGGTAAATATTTTTTGAAATTAATGCTTTGAACAACAATTCCATTGCGTACAATGACATTTGCAGATATTCTTTTTTTAAGCATTGTCAATCAAAGTGAAAAATCTTCTGAATAGTTTCAGTCCGTTCACCTGACTTTTTTCCGGGTGAAATTGAACTCCATAAATATTATCTTTTTGAACGGCTGCCGTTATTTTGATACCGTAGTCGCAATAGGCAGAAACACTACTGTCTTTACTCTCAAAATAATAGCTATGGTCAAAATAGAAATGTATGTTTTCCATGTTATTGTTGGAAAAAAGTGTATTGTCAATTATTTCCAAATTGTTCCATCCAACATGGGGAACGGCAAAACCATCTGGCAGTTCTAACTTTTTTACAGTTCCTTCAATCCAGTTTAATCCGGCGTGCAAGCCATTCTCTTCCGAGAAAGAGGCTAACATTTGCATACCTACACATATACCAAGAATAGGTTTTTTTTTGCCAAGTACCTCTTCGCCAAGTATTGGCTCAAGACCTCTTTGTTTAAGGTTGTTAATAGCTTCATCAAACGCCCCAACTCCGGGCAGTATCAGCAAATCTGCCTTTTTAATTATTTCCGGATTATCAGAAATCTTGACTTTTTTATAGCCCAAAAAATTGATGGCGTTGAAAACAGAATGTGTATTGCCCACTCCGTAATCTATAATTACTATATTCGGTTGCTTCATAACCCTACTCCTACTTTATATAATCGTTTATATTTTCCTTCACCAATTCTTTCAAAGTAGTTTTTGTTAACTCCTGCATCAACAATTTCCCAAAATTTTTCTACTGAAATTTCAATAAAATCACAAAAGCTTTTTATATAATTTGGCGAACAAGTGCCGTCATACTTTTCAATTATGGTTATTGCTTCATCCCTTGTCATTCTGCCCAATCTAATGTCTTCATTTACATAATCTGTTGTTCTGCCAAAGCCATATTTCAGATATTTAATCATTTGGTTCATAGGTGTCCAGTCCTCATCCAATGCTGTAACGCCAACATATTCTCCCATTTCTTCCGGTTTGTCATTTCGTACATCCAACCCACGCAGTGCAGAGAAATTGCCATTATCTATCAATGACCAATCCTTCCAAAAATAGCCAAGGAAAGTAATTCTCAGATTAGCATTGTCCATTTCTTTGTCGGAAGGATAACAATATTGTAATATCTTGTTTTTTGATATTTCGTTCTTTAGCATCCATGTAATATCGCCACCTCCTAAAGTGTTCATTTTTTTGAGGTTGTTTCCATCGCTGCCTGTTTTTCCCATTACGCTGGTTTCGCCCAATTGTAGTGCAGAGTTTTCTCCCCACCAAATAAGTGGAATTTGGTAGGCTATAGCCAAACGGGGTACACTACTGAATAATGCCAGTTCGGTTGATTTGAATCCATTAACATATTCAAAGAAGGATTGCTTCATTAAGTCTTTCCAAGTAATTGGAGCAGGATTAATTGTTATACAATCAAACCCCATCTTAATCATGTTAGAAATATTATCTGCCCCTCTTTGAGTAATTTGTTTTGGAGGTGATGATAAACAAACCAATAATGGATTCATTCCTAAAACGTTCTTCACATAATTTGCCTGCCTTGTAGAATCCTTACCCCCACTTACTCCTATGATACAGTCATATCCAGACTTATTATGCTGCTTTCCAAACTCTACTATCTGCTTGATTTCCTGTTGCCTTTCTTCCCAATCAACTTCTTTCAATGTTTCTACATAATTGCATGCAGGGCAAATTCCATCTGCGGAAAAGCGACTATTGGGTCTAGTATTTGGTTGAAGGCATTTCTTGCAATAAATCATAAAAATTCTTGATGTTTCTGCATAATTGAATACTTCAATTCTGCAATTTTCCAATCTTCAATCGTATCTATATCCTGCACTTCACTTTCAGGCATTTCAATTCCTACGGTATGGTCTGTAAAAAGTTTATTATCCCGCAAAAAATCTTTTACTGAAAAAAAATAAAACTGCCCTGCATCATGGAAAGCAGGTTCCAAGTCCTGTGCCCCTATGATTTGTGGTACTTGTGTTAAAAAATTGGACTTTAGTGCTTCAGTAATTGCAAATAAATCTTCATCGCTGATATGTTGCTTACCGTATGGTATGAAGTTCATGACTATGTTAATTAATAGTTTTCTACAGAAAAGTCATTATACAAATGCTGACTAATCAAAGACCTAATTTCTTCTACACTGAGCCATTCTGTATTTTCTCCTGAATTATACTTAAATAACTGCGGTACTTTTGTAGCATTGAAATGTTTGATGTATTCACTCAAACTCCAATCTGTTTTTTGAGGCAAAATAGAATAATACTTACCCAAATCATAAGTGGTGAATGCATCGGATACAGTAATCATTTCTTCATGAATTTTCTCTCCCGGTCTTATACCCACTATTTTCTTTTCTATGTTAGGAGCAATTGCATTTGCAACATCCATTATGCGGTAAGATGGAATCTTAGGGACAAAAAGCTCTCCCCCCCAAGCAGTTTCTAAGGCATGCAGTACCATTTCTACCCCCTCTTGCAATGATATATTAAACCTTGTCATTTCTGGATTTGTGATTGGCAAAAACCCTTCTTTTCGTTTATTGATAAAGTAAGGAATAACCGAACCATTAGAACCCATTACATTTCCATATCTAACCACACTGAACTTTACATCCTGCTTGCCTTTTATATTATTGGCAGAGATAAACAATTTATCAGAAGTTAATTTGGTTGCTCCATACAGGTTAATTGGTGCACACGCTTTGTCTGTAGATAAAGCTACAACTTTTTGAACCTGTGTTTCAAGTGCAGCTCTAATTACATTCTGTGCACCACCAATATTTGTTTTAACGCACTCATCCGGATTGTATTCAGCAATATGAACGTGCTTCATTGCTGCTGCATGAATCATGTAATCAATTCCGTGGCAAGCTCTTTTTAAACGCTCGAAATCTCTCACATCACCTATAAAAAATCTAACCTGCGGATATTGCTTTTCGGGAAATTCAAACGCCATTTGAAACTGCTTCTGCTCATCTCTGGAATATATGACAAGCCTCTTTATGTTTGGCCATTTTGCTAATATATATTTTGTAAACTCTTTACCGAATGAGCCTGTTCCTCCTGTAATTAAAATTGATTTATGATTTAAATTCATATTTTATTTTTTGATATAAATTTTGATGTGAAATAAAATGCCCATAATACAAATGAGCCTGCTAGTAAAAGGAAAATAATTTTTATAAAAGCATCCTTATCATCTGGCAATGGCAAATAAGGTGTATCAACTACTTGAATAATAGGCGTTTCCTGATTAAGAGAGATTTTGGCTATTTCCAGATTTTTAATTACTTCTCCATACAGAGTTGTAAGCAACATTTTTTCTCTTCCAGAGACTTCAACATTTACTAAAGGGACTTTTGCACCAGGGTTAGCATCCAAAACTTTTTCTTGTTCAACAGCTGTAATTAATGTTCGGTTATTAAGAACACCAGCAATGCTGTCTGCTCTTCTTTGAAGCCTATCTACGTTTATTTTTTGTCTTTGCACCTTAATTTGAATATATATTTCTGCGGCATTCTGTACCAATCTTTCGCAGAATAGCTTGCTAAACAATTCATCTTTAGTAACTATTTCAACTGTTACAAAGGACGATTTTTTTTCGGGTTTTTCTACTTTCAGTTGTTTAAGCGTTATTCTTTTAATAATACTTTGCAGCAAACTATCTTTTAACCTGTCGGGTTCTTGTTTATCCAATCCAATAAAATTTACCAACTTACCGATATCTTCATCCTTTTGCCACTTTTGTTTAAGTTTGTATGATTCTGCGTATCTGTCTGCTAAAGTTTTTCCTGTAAGGGTATCAAAAACAGTGAGCAAAGTTTTACGACATAATTGATTGCTTTTGGTAAACATCAAAATATTATCTCCAACAAAAAGACTTAAGCTATTGCTATTTAACGACCCTACATCAAACCCAAATTGACCCGCTATATTTGCTAACCCACTTGCAGGATTTTTGCCATCTTCTACTACAAAACTCAACCTTGCTGTATATTTTGTAGATTTCAACTTTCCGTATCCCAATCCTAATAAAACAGACAGGGCTATGAGTATAATTAATACCCATGATTTCTTAAAAAGATAAAATGCATACTCCTTGCCTTTGCTTAAAAACTCTTGCAAGGAAATTTCTTTTTTTTCAAAATCTTCCATTTGATTGGATGTAGTATTCATTGTAGTAATTATTTAGTAATCTGAAAGGCTAAAGCAACTGCTGTAATAAAAGCTGATAATCCTGTTATAATTATACTAGTTTTTGCATAATCTGTTTCTTTCTTTTCTGGTTCTTTTGGTACAAAAATTTTGCTACCTGCTGTAACTTCTGGATATTTTCTGAAAATGCCGAGAATTTTTTTTGTTTTTCCTGCCTTGCCATTTGGATATACTACAAATATTCTTTTTTTATTACCAGATTTTGCTACCCCTCCTGCATCGTATAAATATTCTCTTAATTTTTTATTTTCATCATAACTAATAATTAAAGGGTTAAATACTTCACCAGAAATTGTTACCATATTATTTATAGTAGGAATCTCTATTTTATCCCCTTCTTCCAATAGTATGTCTTCTTTGCTACCAGGGCTTTTCATAATTTTTTCTAAATTTATGGCTACTTCTTTATAATGCTTAGTTTCAGTACTAACAACAACATTTGAAGAGTCATGTGCTGAGCTTTGTGCTATTTTTTTGGCAAGTTCTATTTCATTTTCATATAATTTATTTACCCTTATAAGCCTTGCTCCATTTATATTGGCAGTATATAATGTGCCACCTGCTCTTTTTATTAAATCGCTAATTTTCTCAACCCTACTGGTTAATGTATAAACACCAGGAATTAATACTTCTCCTTCTATAGAAACAGTTATTTGACTCTTATAATAAGGGTCTATTTTAATGGTAACAATATCAAAAGGTTTTAACTGTACATCACTTGTAGGGTTTGATAAGTCTTTATCATCATCAATTTTTATAATTTCTACTATGGGGCTTTGAGGGTTGTTTACTTCTACATCTCTTTTTCTTCTGGCTATTTCTATGCCCATACCTGTAGCATTTTCTGCAAAGCCACCAGCCTTTAAGATTAATGCCTTTAATGATAAGCTATCATCAAAAGTATAAACACCAGGTTTTCTTACTGCACCATGTATGTTTACAGGAAAATTATCTTTTATATCAAAAATAGATGACACTTGTAAAACATCTTCTTTTTGTAATATGAAATTTTTCCCAGAATCAGTTGCTAAATTAATACTGATAACTTCTTTCGTTAAATCTTCTTTTGTTCTTATTACTAAAGCTCTTCCTGTATAAGCATCTTCACGTAAGCCTTCTGCTTTTTGTAGTAAATCGGTAATGGTTACCTTGTTATTGTCTAATGAATAATTACCTGGTTTAAAAACTGCTCCTTCAATAATTAATCTGTTTTGAAATTTATTAATAATGCTTCCTATTGTATAACTATCACCATTTTGAGGAATAAATTTTGCTATTGAGTCTTTTATAATATCCAATACCAATCTATCAAAATCGGTATTTCTTAATCCAGTTATTCTTGCTTTAAAGGCATTGCTTTTATATCCCCCTGCAAAATTTATTGCATCTTGTAAGGTTTCTGTAGCTTGCATTTCAAAAATTCCTGGTCTATTTACTTCGCCAGTAATATCTATTTGTGTTTTAGCAAAAGGAATTTTTATAACATCATTATCCATTAAACGTACATTGGCTTTTTGATTGCTGTTTAATAAAAAATCATATAAGTCTGCTAATACAATAACTTTATTATTACGCACCAATTCAATATTTCTGAAAGAGCCATTGTCTGTTGGTCCTCCACTTACATAAAGTGCATTAAACAAAGTAGCCAATGAACTTAAACTATAAGTTCCAGGTTTTTTTACAGCCCCTAATACCATTACTTTAATAGCTCTAATACCCGTTAATGATAATATTACTTTTGTTTGCCCCGTAGTTATGGCAGGATAATATTTAGATAATTTTGTATTAATTATTTTAGATGCTTCTTCAATAGTTAAACCATTTACCTGAACAGGTCCTGCATATTTTATATAAACAGTTCCCTCAGCATTTACCATTAAACTCTGTTGCGATATATTGGTACCGTAAATGTCTAATAATAATTTATCATCTGGTCCTAAAGTATAATTTTTGGGAGTAGGTAATCTTAAATCAGGCTCAAAACTTAAACTTGGATTAGAAAATAATTCTGAACCAAAAATTGTATTTGATTGAATTTGTTCTTCAGGTGTTTGTACAGATATGCTTGACCTACTTTCATGAATAGCTGTACTATTAGCTGGTGTTTTGCTTGGAGAAATTAATGCTGCAATACGCGTTTTTAAACTTTCAATTTCCATTGTTGGCATTCTTCTTCTTTGCAATTCTTGTATTACTTGGTCTTCAGATAATCCAGAGTTTTGTGCTTTTGTTATAAATTCTTGTAATTGTGCATCTGTAATATCTGATGATTTTACCCTGCTGAGATTGTTAGGTAATTGTGCTGTTAATACAGTAGTAAAACACAAAAGTACCGCCGTAATTAAGAAGCGAATTTTATAAAGCATAACTGATTTTTTTATAAATTAAAATTATTTATACAGCTCCGCCTACTCACTCACATTATCATTATATGAATGGAGGCTTTAAAAAATTATTTGACAAATGTAGGTGTACAGTTTGTCCTAATTATTTTTTTATTTATCTAATATTTTGTATAGACACAACTTACTTTACTCTCTGTTACAATCTTGCATCTACCATATCTCTATTAAAAAATGCTTTTGTATCAAAGATTACAGCATTTGGGTCGGTTATTTTTTTTATATCTATATCGAAAAACTCATTGTGAGATACTGCTAATATTAATGCATTATAGCCCTGAGCTAATTTATCTATTAACCTAATACCAAACTCTTCATGAACTTCTTCTTTATTGGCATGTGGGTCATAAACATCTACATGCATACCATATTGTTTCAATTCATTATAAATATCTACTACTTTAGAGTTTCTAATATCGGGGCAATTTTCTTTAAATGTAATGCCTAGTATCAATGCTTTAGATTCATTTACTTTTTGCCCTTTAGTTATCATTAGCTTTACTACTTTACTTGCTACAAATAAGCCCATATTATCATTTACTCTTCTTCCACTTAAAATTACATCTGGGTGATGACCTAAACTTTCTGCTTTATGGGCTAAATAATAAGGGTCAACACCTATACAATGCCCCCCTACCAACCCTGGCTTATATTTTAAAAAATTCCATTTTGTACCTGCTGCATCTATAACATCATTGGTATCTATACCCATTTTATCAAATATTAAAGCCAACTCATTTACAAAAGAAATATTGACATCTCTTTGTGCATTTTCAATTGCTTTAGATGCTTCAGCAACTTTTAAACTTGGTGCTTTATGTGTACCAGCAGTAATAATACTTGCATATAAAGCATCTACAAAATCTGCAATTACTGGTGTAGAACCTGATGTTACTTTTTTAATTTTTGTAAGTGTGTTTACCTTATCGCCTGGGTTTATTCTTTCTGGTGAATAACCACAATAAAAATCTTTATTAAACTTTAAGCTTGAATATTTTTCCAAAACGGGTACACAATCTTCCTCTGTACATCCTGGGTAAACAGTAGATTCATATATCACAATATCCTCTTTTTTCAACACTTTACCAATCATGGTAGATGCAGAAATTAAAGGTGTTAAATCTGGTGCTTTAAAATTATTGATGGGTGTAGGAACTGTTACTATAAATATAGTACATGCTCTTAATTTTTCAGTATCTGAAGAAAAACTTAATCCTTTTTCTCCATCAGTAGATTGGTATAATTCTGTGACTTTTTTCAGTCCTTCTAAATCTGCTTCATTGGTTCTATCTTTTCCTGCTGTTAGTTCTTCTATACGAGATTTATTTATATCAAAACCAAGTACAGCATATTTTTTTCCAAATTCTACAGCCAAAGGCAAACCAACATATCCTAAACCAATAATGGCAATTTTTACTTCTTCTAACTTCCTATTCATCCTACAAATAATTTATTTTAAATTTCGCAAAGTAATAGAGAAAAAAATTATTTCTTATCTGCAATATCAAACGTTACCCCAAAACGAAGTGTGTTAGACAAAGGATTTCTTGTAACGCCACTACCTGAAGGTATTAAGTATGAAAAATTGATACCAATAACATTATATTTTAATCCTGCACCTACTGTAAAATATTTTCTGTTTCCTTTGGTTTTATCTTCATAAAAATATCCTGCACGTAGTGCAAATTGGTCATTATAAGTATATTCTGCACCAATAGATACTTGAAACTCTTTCAATTCATTTCCAAAACCACCTGAATCTCCAAAACTTTTAAACCAACTTTTTAATACCCCCATACTTCTATACTCTTGTAAAAGAGCAGCATTTATAGCATCTGCATTTGGATCATTTGGGTCAGCAGGAGTTGGGGGTACAGGCACCATTAGTTTATTTACATCTAAACCAAAAGTAAGTTTACTTGTTTCATCAAATATTGTAGTATAAGCAACACCCAATCCTAAATTGGCTGGTATATAATCTTTATTAGCAGCATCGTTTGTGTAACTTATTTTAGAACCTAAGTTAGATAAAACAATACCCCAACCTAAACCTGCTCCTTTTTCATTTAAACCAGAATGATATAAAGAAATATCGCCTGCTATTGCATTACCAGCTTTATAGCTTACACCCCCTATAGAGCCATTTGCCAAACTTGAATTGATATAACGTAAAGCAACGCCCAATGCTAATTTAGAATTCATTTTACGAGTATATCCAAAGTCTATTGAAAACTCTCTGGGGCGATTTTGTTGTAAAGGATTTCCTGCAAAATCTGTAAACTGTATATTACCTAAACTAAAATAACGTATAGAAGAAGCAATAGCTTGCTCTTCGCCTAACTTATAATAGCCAGAAAAACTAAGTAAATAAACATCGGTTAATCCTAAGTCTTTCAACCAAGGGGTATAAGTAAACCCTATTTCTGAATTTTTAGTATTAAAAGGAACTTTGGATAAATTCCAAAAAGAAGCTCCTGCATCTGGAGGAGTTGCTATACCTACATCTCCCATGCCTCCAGCACGGGCATCTGGCGAAATTCTTAAAAAAGGAACTGCTGTAGTAACTACATTAATATCGCCACTGCTACTTTGGGCAAACAGACCTTTACTTACAATACCTGCTAAGAAAAATAAAAAAGTAACCTTCAATGTTGATTGTCTCATCTAAAGAAAATTGATTTAAAAAATAGTTGTAAAAATAAAAGAATATTTCAAGTAGCCAAGCCAAATATGGCTAATAGAAATATTTAATTGTGTAGAAATCAGTACATTCAAAAAGTTTAGTTCAATCAAGAAGATTTTATTTATATAATTTTCTTTCTTTAAAAGAATTTGCAATAATACAATAAATACAGACACCCAAACTTTATTTTTCGCTGTTTTTTGTATAAAATCTCTTTATTTTGATTATTACACAGCAATTCTGTTAAAATAAACTGTTATTATACCTCTTTTTTAATAAAATTATTCTTGGCTAATTGCCCTATTTAAAATAATTGAGCTTTTAATAATGTAATTACTTTTGTAGTCTAAAAAATTTTCATTTGATAGAGAAACAACAAAAAATAAAAGAACAAGAACGTGTTATTCTGGTAGGGCTTATACAAAAAGAGCAAACAACAGAACAAGTAACAGAATATTTAGATGAGTTAGCCTTTTTAGCAGAAACTGCAGGTGCTATAACTGTAAAAAGATTTACACAGAAAATGCAACACCCCGATAGCAGAACATTTGTAGGTAAAGGAAAGTTAGATGAAATTAAAGAATATATTACAAATCGTAATATAGATATGGTCATTTTTGATGATGAACTTACAGGCTCTCAAATAGCTAATATTGAAAAGGTATTAGGAGTAATTACTATTGACAGAAGTGATTTGATTTTAGACATTTTTGCACGCCGTGCCAGAACAGCACAAGCCAAAGTACAAGTAGAGCTTGCTCAATATCAATATATATTGCCAAGATTAAAGGGTATGTGGAAGCATTTAGAAAGACAAGGTGGAGGAATAGGAACAAGAGGCCCAGGAGAAACAGAAATAGAAACTGATAGAAGAATAGTAAAAGATAAAATTTCCTTACTAAGAAAAAGATTGGGAGAAATAGATAAACAATCTTATACACAAAGAAAAGATAGAGGAGAATTTATTCGTGTGTCATTAGTAGGTTATACCAATGTGGGCAAAAGCACTATAATGAACCTATTGAGCAAAAGCGATGTGTTTGCAGAAAATAAATTATTTGCTACACTTGATACTACTACCAGAAAAGTAGTTTTTGAAAATACCCCTTTTTTATTGAGTGATACAGTAGGCTTTATCAGAAAACTGCCACACCATTTAGTAGAAAGTTTTAAAAGTACTTTAGATGAAGTAAGAGAGGCAGATATTTTACTGCATGTGGTAGATATTGCCCATCCACAACATGAAGACCAAATAAATACAGTTAATAAAACATTGCAAGAACTTAAAGCATTTGATAAACCTGTTCTTACTGTTTTTAATAAAATGGATTTGTACGAAAAACGCTATTTTGATGAATGGTTGAGCAATGAAGTAAAACAGCATATATTACAAGAGTTAAAAGAAAAATGGGAAAATAATACCCACGGAAATTGTGTATTTATAGCTGCTTTGGAAAAAAGAAATATTGATGAACTTAGAACATTTATACTAACAAAAGTTAGAGAAATATATCAAATACGTTATCCTTATAAAACAGTTTCTTTTTAGCATATTTTCTTTACTTTAATTTTTAAAAAATGGATTGGCACAAAGTTGCAGAAAGCATACATGAATTTAATTTTCAAGAAAATAATATGTGTGTAATATCTGTTGCTGATAAAAAAATTTCTATAGGATTATTTGATAATAAAATATTTGCTTTTTCTTATAAATGCCCACATGCAAGTGGTATTTTATCAAATGGGTGGATAGATAATACAGGAAATGTAGTATGCCCTGTTCATAGATATAAATTTTGTATGGAAAATGGTAGAAATGTAAGTGGCGAAGGATATTATTTAAAGACTTTTCCTATTGAAATAAGAGAAAATGGCGTATATATTGGCATAGAAAACAAAAATTTTTTTTCTTTTTTAAAAATTTGATTTAAAAAAGTTTTGCTTACATAGTATTGCCCCTTATTTTTGCTGCCCCGAAAGGGAAAACAAATTCTTCCTTAGCTCAGTTGGTTGAGTCCCGTACTTACGGGATTAATCAAAGAGTTCTTGGTTCAAGTTTGTTTTAAGGAATTGAAAATGGTGAGATACAACATTCTTCCTTAGCTCAGTTGGTTGAGTCCCGTACTTACGGGATTAATCAAAGAGTTCTTGGTTCAAGTTTGTTTTAAGGAATTGAAAATGGTGAGATACAACATTCTTCCTTAGCTCAGTTGGTTAGAGCATCTGACTGTTAATCAGAGGGTCGTTGGTTCAAGTCCAACAGGGAGAGCAAAGTCGGTCATTAATGTACCGACTTTTTTTATGTACTACATCTACATTTTATATTCTACTTCTTCAAACTTATACTATATTGGTTATTCTAATCATCCAAAAAGGCGTTTAATTGAACATAATTCAAGCTCGTTCAACACTTTTACATCAAAACATCGTCCATGGGAAATAAAAGCAATATTTGAATGTAGTACCAACGAAGCAGAAGCAATGCATATAGAGAAATTTATTAAAAAGCAAAAGAGTAGAAAATTGCTTGAACAATTATGTAATCCTGATTTTGTTCCTATTAATCATTTAGCTCGGTTGGTTAGAGTTCCGTACATACGGGATTAATCAGAGGGTCGTTGGTTCAAGTCCAACAGGGAGAGCAGATTTTTTTAAAGCACTTACGAATATTTTGTAGGTGCTTTTTTAATTTTCCTCTCCATATTTCCCCTCCTGTGGAGGGGTGTAGGGGTAGTTTATAACGAAAAGCATACGTGGTTTTATTTTTATCTATTCTTCACTTTTCCATTACCATAAGTTCTGATACCATTATACCTGCTGTCTTTTGTGTTTAAAGATATAACGGCATCTATAAAATGTAAGTTGCCTTTCTTATCTACAAGAATATTTTTTTCGTGTAAATCTTGAATAATGTAATCATTATTTACAAATAAAGGTTTAAAGTTTTCTACCTTAAATGCAAAACCTCTTTTATTGGCTTCTTCTTTTAAAGCAGATGCTTCATGGTTAAAATCAATAAACCTGCCTTGTACAAAAGGTTGTTCTACAACAAATGTAAAAGTATCGGGCATAATAAAAGCATTAGATTTTGTAAACCCAATTAATTCATACGCTGTTTCTGGAAATAAGTAGTTGTACAAACTTATTCTGTTGTCTAAAAATTCGGCAGGAGTGGTTGAATGTATTTTGTAGTTAATTAATTTTCTAATATAACCTTGCTTATTAGAAGGAATAACTATTGCTTCTGCACCTTCATCTAAAGCAGCTACTTCAATATCATTTAACCAAAGATGGCAGTGTTTGGCATAATTTTCTAAGGCTGTTTCTTGCAGCTCTCTTTTAGCATTTCGTGGTTTCTCTGTATTTGCTGTTTCATTTGCTCTACAGAGTAAGGATGCTTCAACATTTGTTCTACCTGCTTTCTAATGATGATATTTTTGACATCATTAACCTGATTAAGCAAAACAATTTTGACATTAATGAAAAGAAACTTCTCCTGAAAACAGCTAATCGTAAACAAACAGTAACAGGCTTAACAGTAAATAAAAAAGTAAATATTGACAGAAAACTCTTGAAAAAAATTAGGGCAATGCTTCATGATTTTACTATAAATGGTATTGATAAAGCAACACAAAAACATTTTAATCTACAAGGTGAAATAGATTTTTATTTGTTCTGTATAAGATAATTCTTCAACGTAGAAAAGCAATTTTGTAAATTGCAGTATTATAGATATTAAAATTTATGGCAAAGGGCAAGAAAATAACAGTTCAAAATATAGATATTGTTCTCTATGAAGATAATCGGCAAGATTACATTTCTCTAACAGATATTGCAAGGTATAAGAATTCCAATGAACCTAAGGACGTGGTAAAAAATTGGATGCGTTCACGCACCACTATAGAGTTTTTAGGTATTTGGGAGCAACTGAATACCTCAAATTTTAAAGGGGTCGAATTCGACTCCTTTTTGTACGAAGCAGGTAGTAATTCATTTACGCTTTCTCCATCAAAATGGATTGAAGCTACAAATGCCAAAGGGTTAGTTTCAAAACAGGGCAAACATGGGGGTACTTTTGCCCATAAAGACATTGCCTTTGAATTTGCTTCATGGGTATCGGCAGGATTTAAACTCTATTTGATAAAAGAATTTCAACGACTGAAAGAAGAAAGTAATCAATCAAAATTAGAATGGAATCTGCAACGCACTTTGGCAAAAGTTAATTATCGTATTCATACGGATGCTATTAAAGAAAACCTGATACCGCAAGAAATAACTAAACAACAAGCCAACATTTTTATCTGCAACACAAAATTGAGCCTAAACAAAAATCTACAGCCTTATAAATCTATGCTTATTTTTACAACATTGTATTAAACCTTATGCAAATTCATATTATTTCTGTTGCTCCTGATTTATTAGATAGTCCTTTTGCACATAGTATTATAAAACGTGCAAGGGGAAAAGGTTTGTTGAATATTCATGTACATAATCTTAGAAAATGGGCTATTAATAAACATGGACAGGTAGATGATTATCAATATGGTGGTGGTGCAGGTATGGTAATAATGTGTGAACCTTTGGTAAATGCTATAGATGAATTGCAAAAAGAAAAAAAGTTTGATGAGATAATTTATATGACACCTGATGGAAAAACTTTTAATCAACAAACAGCTAATAGACTTTCATTAAAAGAAAATATTTTAATTATTTGTGGGCATTATAAAGGCATTGATGAAAGAATAAGAGAGCATTATGTAACTATGGAAATTTCTATAGGAGATTATGTATTGAGTGGAGGAGAGTTGGCTGCTGCAATAGTTGTAGATGCAATAGGGCGTTTACTACCTGGTGTATTAAATGATGAAACATCTGCCTTAACAGATTCTTTTCAAGATAATTTATTAGCACCTCCTGTTTATACAAGACCTGCTTCTTTTAAAGATTGGCAAGTGCCTGATATTTTGTTACAAGGCGACCCTAAAAAAGTAGAGGAATGGCGTAGTGAACAATCTATTAAAAGAACTCAAGAACGCCGACCAGATTTATTATAAAAAAAATGAGTGGTTGAAAATTGTTTAGATTTCTTTTAAAATTTTATCTAAATGTTGTTCAAAAGAATTTAATTTTTTTTCTGTTTCTTGTAGAGTAATCATTGCTTCACCAGTTTTATTTTGTTCTGTAGCAAACCAAAGCAATACCATACTTACATAATCTTGCATATCTTTTCCTGCAAAATTTTCTTTAAACTCAAGAATTTTGTCATTAATTAGTTTAACTGTTTTTCTTACCAACTCTTCTTCTTGTTGTTCAATTTTTAGTCGATAAGTTCTATCAGCTATTACAATATTGGCAATAATAAGTTCAGACATAATGTAAAGTTATACAGAGGTATTTAGTAAAAGTAAGCACCTGTCTATTTCTTCAACGTATTTATCTATTCTTTTTTCTATATCTGTTGTGTTGGTAGTTTTTAATTGTTGTAATTTTTGTGAAGATGCTGTACCAATTTGTTTACTCTTTTTTATTTCTTTTTTTAATTGCTCATTTTCTTTTTGCAAGGCATAGTACTGCTTTAATAATTGTTGCAATTTATTTTGCAATACTGTAAGCTGTGTATCTATTGCTGTATTCATTTAATACAAATGTAAAAAGGTAAAGCTAATTATTTTCTTATTTCTGCTGATAAATCATTTTCAAATTGCTTAATTAATTTATTCATCATGTTATCAATTTCTTTATCAGTAAGTGTTTTTTCTTCATCTATAAAAGTAAAGTTTACAGCCATTGATTTTTTATCATTGCCTAATTTATTGCTTTCAAATACATCAAATAGTCTGATGTTTTGTAGCTTACTAAGTTTTAATTTTTTTACTACTTCTTCTATTTGATGATATGTTATGTTTTTATCAACAATTAAGGCTACATCTCTTTGTACAGAAGGAAATTTGCTCATTTCTTTATACATAATTTTTTTAGCAGATGCTTCTTGTACAAGTGTGTTGTAATTAAAATCTATATAGTAAACAGGTTGTTTAATATCAAACTGTTGGGCTTGTTTTGTAGATACTTCTTGCAAAGTGCCTATTAATTTTTTATTGGTATAAATATCTAAAGTAGTAGTATGCTCATTTTGCTGAAAATGTATTGCATTTACTCCTATAAGTTCTACAATGGCTTTTGCTATTCCTTTTGCAGTATAAAAATCTATTTTTTTACTTTTTATATTCCAATAATCTTCATGCTCTGCACCTGTTAAGTATAAAGATAAATGTTCTTGTTCTGTATATTTTCCTACCTCTGTTGTGCTATATGTTTTTCCAAATTCAAATAGTTTTAAATGGTTATTTTTTCTATTCAAATTATATGCTAAAACTTCTAATCCTGTTTCTAACATAGTTGGTTTTAGTATATCTAAATCTGCACTTAAATTATTCAACATTTTTACAGTAGTTTGTAAAGTTTCTTCTGAATAATATTTGCTGTTAGTAATAGAGTTGGTCAATATTTCATTAAAACCTAAGCCTGTAAGGTAATAAGCAATTTTATCTTTTAAATTGTTTTTAATACCCAAAGAATTTGTTTGAGGCGTTATAGTAATTGATGAAGGAATATCTATATTATCTAACCCATCTATTCTTACAATTTCTTCTACAATGTCAGCAGGAAAAGTAATATCTGGTTTGCTATAAGGCACAGCAATTCTTATTTCATCTATACTTTCTTTAATGAGGTCAAAACCCAATGCTGTTAAAATTCTTTTTACTGTATCTGGATGATAATTTTTGCCACTTAATTTTTTTAGGTATTGAAGTTTTAATGATACTTCCTTTTTTTCTTTTTTTATAGGATAAATATCTACCACATTGCTTGAAATATTACCTCCTGCTATTTCTTTTATTAAAGTAGCAGCACGTTGTAAAACATAAACAGTATTGCCTATATCTACTCCTTTTTCAAATCTTGTAGCAGCATCTGTTCTTAAATTGTGTAGCATAGATGTTTTACGAATAGTAGTTGCATCAAAACAGGCACTTTCTAAAAAAATATTTTGAGTTGTAGATTTTATGCCACTATTTAATCCACCAAAAACACCACCAATACACATAGGTTTTTCATTGCCATCACAAATTATTATATCATTTTCAGAGAGCTTTCTTTCTTTTTCATCTAATGTAATAAATGGCGTTTCTTTAGCTAATTTTTTTACAATAACATGATTGTTTGCTATGGCATTTGCATCAAAAGCATGTAATGGCTGACCTGTTTCGTGCAAAAAATAATTGGTTATATCTACAATATTATTGATGCACTTTACACCTATTGCAGTTAATTTATTTTTCAACCATTCAGGACTTTCTTTTACTTCAATACCACTAATGCTTACACCTGCATATCTTGGACAAGCATCAGTATTTTCTACTGTAACTTGTATGGGTAATTGTTGGTTATCTGCTTTAAAGCCATTGGTAAAAATATTTTTGGGCTTATACTCTTGGTTGTTATGATGTGTTAAATAAGCACAAACATCTTTTGCTACACCAAAATGGCTCATAGCATCCATACGATTTGGTGTAAGTCCAATTTCAAAAATTATATCGCTATATGGTTTAAAATATTCAGCAGCAGGGGTGCCAACTACCACATCATTTGGTAAAACCATTATTCCTTCATGATTTTCAGATAAGCCAATTTCGTCTTCAGCACAAATCATTCCATAACTTTCTACACCTCTTATTTTGGCTATTTTCATAGTAAGTGGTTCACCTTGTATAGGAAAAATAGTTGAACCTATAGTAGCTACTACTACTTTTTGTCCTTGAGCTACATTGCTTGCGCCACATACAATTTGTAAAGGTTGTTCTGCTGCAATATTTACAGAAGTAATTTTTAATTTATCTGCATTGGGGTGTGGTTCACAGTTCAATACTTCACCAATTACCAAACCTTTCAATCCTCCTTTCATGCTTTCATAATGCTCCATACTTTCTACTTCAAGACCTACAGAGGTAAGTATTTTAGAAAGTTTTTCTGGTTCTATTTGTTCGGGTAAATACTCATTCAGCCAGTTGTAACTTATAGTCATATTATTGCAAATTCAGACAGCGAAGATAATATTTAGATTTTTAGCAAAAAGAAATCTATATATAATCAATAAATACTTTTGTGATATTGTGTTATAAGGCTAAAAACCTGTTTGATTTATTTCTGCTTTTTTGTAGAGAGATGAAAAGAGTGGTTTATTGTAGAAATCAATTTCGTATAAGTAGCTAACTATAAATTTCTAATAAATCATCTGGCAACTGAACATGAATTTCTTTTTTAGTATGGTTTATTTTCGTCTCCGCAGAGTGTTCTTTTTAGGCTTCTGTGTAAAGCTAAGACACTTTGCCGTAAATTAGTATTAAATACACTAATACCTCAGAGTCCCTTATCTATACTCAATGCTATGCAAGGAGACTCTTCGGAAACGAATGGCTTTAATACTCACCCACGATTACGCTGTCAACAATGAATTGCCCCCAATAATTTCTCAAATACCTGTTCCATTTCATAGAACCCAACCTTTCTTTATCATTATCAAACCATGCTGTTACAAAAGGTACGGGGCTGGCAAATGTTATTTCTAAACAAGGTACATGTGTATTTAAAGTATCTCTATGAGTTACAGGTGAATAAGAATGTCTATGATATTTATTGAATACAAAAAGACTACCTGGAGCAAAATAAATTCTTAAGAAAGCATTATGTGTTGTATCTGAAAATTGCCCATTATCGTCTATTATCGGTGCATCATAATCTGCTAATGCGTTCTTTAGATTACCTAAACTATCAAAAAGTACACTAAGCGGCTTTCCCGAAAAAAGATAATTCTTTTGTTCAATGTTTGTTTTTAGCCATTGTAGGGTATCAATAGGAGTTTGACTTTTTAAATTATCTGTGCCTATTATAACAAGTAACAATACTATTATTATTGATTTTATCATCATTGTAATTTTAATTGTTGCAAATTATTAAAACATATTTTGTTTCCCCGGTTTCTTCAACAGTTTCAAATTTTTGTTCCCTGAACTTACCGTTTATTTTTTTATAAAATTTAATACCCATATTGTAATCTGTTGCCATTATAATATTGGCATATTCATTTGCTATTTCATCATTATAGCCTTGCTCTTTTAACGATTTAAAATATTTATAAAATTTGAAATAAACACTTTTCTTATCCGTTTTACTTCCTTTCCATGTACCTGTACTCTCATCAAATAGTAAATTAGGGTTATTGTTTTGTAAAAATAGGTTAATATTAGAAGTATCACCTATAGTAACCGCATAATCATTACCGTTACCTGCCACCACATAGTTGGTCTTAAACCTATGCGTTGGGTAGGAGTTCCATGAGTCTGTTACAAAAAAATAATCTAAAGGGCTGGGGCTTTGCGTGTTTTTCTTTCCACTGCTGTCTTTTAATGGGTGCGTATGTACAATGGCAAATGTCCACTGTGCCAAATTTAAAGTTACATTTTTAGATTGCCCGTTATTTATATAATCGTAAGGATAATATTTTCCATTTCCGGGATTAAAGTTAATAGACATACCTACTTCAAATTTTCTTGATGCTAAGTTTGTTCTCAAATCAGTCATTTGCGGTGATGCTTCAATGCTGTCTAAAACAGCAGTTAGGCTGTCTCCTGAAGTATTTGATTCGGGAGGGCAATCTATTTTAACAGGGGTACTGTCTTCCTTTATTTCCCCACCTTCCATATCTCCATTATCCAATGCAGTAGCAGGTTTTATAGGTGGTGGTGTAATAACATTAACAATAATAATCGTAGGTGGTGCCGTACCACCACCTACTACACTACCACCATTACCTCCTGCTGGAGGGTTTACCGGTGGTTCGAAATTAGTACCTGGAATATATGGTAGCCATATAAAACCGCCACTACCGCCACCTTCATTATCAGTAAGTACCGTAGGAGAACCTCCTGAAAAAAGACCTGTAAACCCATTCCATACAGTTGAGCAAAACCATTTAAAACCGCTCCAAACCCGATTTATAATACCTTTGGGACAGTTATCTTCCACACATGGACAAGGAATTCCATCACCGGGTCCAAAGCTTACAGCCGACCAATCCATACTACCACTTATATTTCCCTGCATAAAATCTCTTGTGGTAATATACGTAAGGCTCAAAGTATCGTTGTTTTCAGGCTCATCTTGTGCCATAGCTGCTGCACAGCAGCAAAAACAAAAAAATATTATGCCAATTATTTTTCTCATAGCAATAGGGTTATTCTTTTATAAATGCAGTACTTTCTTTAATACCATTACCATTTACATGCAGTATATAAATACCTGCTGTTTTTATATCTTTGTTTATGCTTATAACTTGCTTACCTGCCTGTAAGGGTTCTGTCAGTTGGGTATGTATCAACTGCCCCTGTGTAGTGTAAATAGTTATTTTTACAGGTGTGGCTTTGCTTAGTATAAAACTTATGCTAAAACGTTTGTTTACAGGATTGGGAAAAACAGTAATGTTGGATGTTGAATGTTGAATGTTGAATGAAGAAGATTGCTGTTTGGCAAGGTGGATTTGTATGGGTTTCTCTGTTTCTTTGGTATAGGTATTGTATAACTGTAAACTTCCTTGCAGGTATATGCTGTCTGCTTTTATGGTGCTTGTAAATTGTGCTTTTCTGAATACTAATTTTTGCTGTTTCTTAGTTGCTTTTATAGTAGATGTTATAAAACCAGCAGACGAAAAGTATAAAGTATTGCCTTGTTGTACTGCATCTACATTAACGGCTTCATTATCTGCCAAATGTAAAATTGCTTTAAGCTGATTGCCTGTTGCTTTCATTTCTATACTTACAGGCATTTGCACTATTATTTTTTTACCGCTGTAATCATATTGGGTAAGCATACCTGTATAAACACCTTCTAAGGGTATATAGGCTTTTTGTTCTGCTATGGCTGTATAGGCTGTAGTTGCCTCCTTCAAAGGCTGCACTTGTATATAGGGTATTTTTTTGGTACCTCTGGCTGCATAGTTGTTATTGGTGTTATTGTTGGCTAACTCTGCATTGGCTTGTTTGTAGCCTTTGAGGGCTGCTTGATTTATGTAATAAGCTGCACTGTCTGCACTGACAGTTACACCATAACCATATTTGTAGCACAAGCCTGTAAAATACATACAATCTGCCCTGTTGCTGTCTATACCTTTCTTGAATAAGTTTAAGGCTTCTGTATAGCTTTGGGTGCAACCTAAACCTTTATAATACATATAGCCTAAGGCAAAATAAGCACTTGGTTCTTGTTGCTGTACACCCAAAGTAAAATAGTTGTTGGCTATGGCATAACCTGTACTGTCTGTACTGTACTGTTTATACAACATACCAAGATTAATGTATGCTTTTGTATAACCATTAGTAGCTGCTTGTGTAAGCCAATAAACAGCCATATTAAAATTACTGTCCACGCCCAAGCCTTTTGCATACTGTAAGCCTACGGCATTCATAGCTTTGGCTTCACTATTATTAGCCCTTTGCAAAAACAGGGTAAAGGCTTTTTGTGGATTGTATTTTTTAAATGTACCCGTGAGGTACAGCATAGCACTGTCTGCTGTTTGGGTGCTGTCGGTTTGGGCTGTAGCACAAGTGCAAATGATACAGGATATGATTGCCAAAAATTGTTTCATGTATAATGAATTACGAATAATCAATGTTCAATTTTCAATTAACAACAATTAAACTTCCTAAACTTCTTCTACTACTGTTTACCATTGAAAGAATACACCAGGTATATCGCCATACGGTGTTTGATATTCCCATCTTTCCAATAAACTTCTCATTATTTCCGGCATTACTTCATTGATTCTTTGAATACTTAAATATTGTTCTTCTAAATTATCGGCATTGCGGTAATAAGCTATCAGTTGTGCCAGATGATAATTGCTTAATTCGGTTTTGGTAGTATTTTCATTAAGTTGATATTCTATATCCATTTCATACAGTTGTATTTGCTTCCAGTCTAATTTAGCCATAGAAGCTGCTTTACCTGCATATTTTGCATCAAGAACTTGTGTATATTGTTCAGGTGTGAGTAAAGCATTTAATACTTCGCTTTCAAATTCTTTTGAATCATATTCACCAAATGGGTCTGTTCTTCTGTAATCTCTTATCATTTGTGTCAGCACTGAGCCTTGTTCTTTCAATTCATTAACTTGCTCCTCTCTTAATTGCAGTAGTTCAGCAAATTTTATGGCAATGTCTATTTGGGTATTATCTATTATGTCTGCATCTAAAGCAAGCAGACTGTCAATGGGTGGCTGATATTTTTGTAAAATATTATCTAATGCTGCATCTTTTGAAGAATCGTATAGCTGATTGTATAATTTATCTATCAATGTAACAGCCCTCTCTCTTTCTAAAAGATATGGCAATATTTGTTGTGCAGAAACAGTAGATAAATGATGGCTTTTAATATAGCTTGCCAGTGCAGTTTCAGCTGATTTGTAAGTAAGCTGGACTATTTCATTGTTATAAGCAGCAGCATAATACAATGTGTCTTCCAATGCAGTAAATGTATGATTGAAGGCTGCATTAAAATTGTCGGCATAACTTCTGCTTTTGTAAGTCATGCAGCGTTGAAAATAATCTGTAGCCAGCAGACGCTTTTTAGCAGTATCCAAAACAGTAATACTGTCAATGTAATACACCTTGTTGCTGAAATACCTGTTAGAAGCTGCTGCCTGTATATAAAGGCTTGCAAGGCTGTCATAGACTACCATAACGTGATAAAGGTTGTTATTGCGTACAGTTGTATCGGTATAACGAAGCCATATTTTTTCCAGCAAACTCTCACGCCATAAATATATGCTGTGGAAATAATTTTCCATAGTAGTATCGGTGTAGTATTTCTGCTGAAGCATAGTGGCTGTAAGTCTTGCTATTACAGCAGCTTTAGGGGCTGATTTGGCTGTATAATATGCTTCTCTTTGTTGCTCTGACAGCAACAAATTAAATTCATTGGTATAGTACCTTTTGGCACTGTCTATGGCTGCATTATTGGCATTGCTAATAATCATTGTTTTTATTGACTGTCCTTCTTCCTGAAACAGTTCGGCTAAGACTAATTGCTCGGCTGATGAAAGTGTTACTTTACCTGCTACATCATATACACGAATAAGTACAGATGCAGGATAACCTTGCAAGGCTGTAGTGTCTATCACTTGAGCATTAGTGTAACTAAAAGTAAAAATAGCAATAAGAATAATTGAAAATTTTCTCATAATAGCGTATAGAATTTATTTAGAAAATGAGGAGTGTTGGTTGGTGTTTTTTATTTTCATAAAAATGCTAATACAAATTGCAATACATTTTTTTATTTATCCAACAACAAAAAAGAGTAATTTAGATGTTTATTAAGAAACTTAAAACATTATACTATGGTTGGCAATAAAATAAAAATAGTTAGAGAAATAAGAAATTATTCGCAGGAATATATGGCTTCTCAATTAGGTATTAGTCAAAATGCTTATTCACGAATTGAACTTAATAAAACTAAACTAACTACAGAAGTTGCAGAAAAGATTGCTTCTATTTTAGAAATATCGTTAATGGATTTACTATCGAAAGATAATCCTATTGTAAGTTTTAGCAATAATACAATTGATAAAGGTTACATACACAATCATTATGAAACACAAATAGAAATTTATGAAAAAAAAATAGAGTTCTTAAAAGAAGAACTTAAAGAAGCCAAGTTAAGGGAAGAAAAATTATTAAAAATGATAGAGAAATTATATCAGTCAAAATAAAAAATTTAATGTAATTAATGTGTAGCTAATGCTTAGTATAGTTTTCAAACTATACTACAACTTCAAGAAAGCTCTTTAGGAACGAAGTAAAAGCATACTCACTCTTTTCTTTATTTTATTACATTTGTAAGAAATCAGTAAGGTTATGGAAGAAGGAAAAAGGCAAAAGCAAATAGCTGCTGTTTTGCAAGATGAATTAAACATTGTTTTCAGAAAATTAAATTTGAATATGATAGATGGTGGTATGGTTTCTATATCATCTGTAAAAGTTACGCCCGATTTGTTAGAGGCAAGAATTTATTTAAGCCTCTTTCAAGTAGCAGATACAAATGCTACTATGAAAAAAATAGAAAACAAAGCATGGGAAATAAAACGTGAATTAGTTAATAAAATAAAACATCAGGTAAGAAGAATACCTGTGCTACATTTTTATTTAGACGATACATTAGATTATGTTTTTAAAATGGAAGAAGTTTTTAAAAAGATTGAAGAAGAAAGAAAAGGATAATACCATTTATTTTTGTAACAAGAAATATACATCTTTTGAATTTTTTATTTGCATGGCGATACTTTAAAAGCAAAAAAAGTACTAATGCTGTAAATATTATAGCTTATATCAGTATTGTAGCTATTATGGTAGGCACCATTGCACTAATATTGGTACTGAGTGTATTTAATGGGTTTGAAAGTTTAGTCAAAAATTTATATAGCGACTTTTATGCAGATGCAAAAATTATACCTACAACAGGAAAAATATTGTATTTCAATACCGAACAAATAAATACCATACAACAAGATAAGCAAGTAGCTTATGTATCTTTTGTTGTAGAAGAAAAAGCATTATTAAAAAATGGCGATTATCAATCTACAGTTATTGTAAAAGGTGTAGATAATAATTATAGTGCAGTATCTGGAGTGCCTAATCACATTGTAAGGGGTAGTTTTAATACTGGTACTACAGATGCTCCACAAATTGTAATAGGAGGGGGCATTGAAAATGCTGTTGGTATTTATATAGGAGCAGAATATTTGGTATTGCCTACATTGTATTTACCTAATAAAAAAGCATTGAATTTTACTAATCTTAATGATGCTTTTTTTTCTTTCAATGTTTTGCCAAGTGGGGTATTTAATATTCAGCAAGAGTTTGATAACAAGTTTATTTTTACCAACATATCTTTTTTGCAGTTTATGTTAGATATGGATAATTCTCAATATTCTTATGCTGTGCTTAAACTACATGCAAAGAGTGATAGAGAAGCCAAAAAAATTACAGAGCAATTACAAAAAAAATTAGGCAATCAATTTATTATACAAACTCGTTATGAACAGAATAAAAGCCTTTACTCTATTATGCAAATAGAAAAATGGGTTATTTATGGTATTCTTAGTTTAATATTGGTTGTAGCTGCTTTTAATATGATAGGTTCTTTGACCATGTTGGTATTAGAAAAGCAAAAAGATATTGCCATTTTAAAAGCAATGGGAGCTACTGATAATACCATTCAATATATTTTTATTAGCAATGGTCTTATACTTGCTTTAATAGGTAGTAGTATTGGTATTGCTCTGGCTTCTTTTATTTGTTGGTTACAAATCAAATTTAAACTATTAAAATTGGGAGGCAGTTTTGTAGTTGATTATTATCCTGTAGAAATGCGTTTGCAAGATTTTGTTTTAGTAATACTAACTGTTTTTATTGTTTTATTTATAGCATCTTATATTCCTGCAAGTAAAGCAGGCAAACAAAAGCTTTCTTTAAAAAGTTGATAGGTTAATTTGCTGACTATGTACAATATTATTCCAAAATAGAATAGCTTGTTTATTAAATAAATCTGTATTGTCTGTAGTATAAAATTGTATTGTTCCTTGCTTTTCACACAAAGTATTAATTGCTGTATGACGTTGTAAATAATCTTTTAAACTATGTGCTACTATTTCTCCTTGTGCCATAATTTTAATATCGGCTGGCGTATGTTTTCTTATTTTTTCTATTAATAAAGGATAATGAGTACAGGCTAATAAAATAGTATCAATATTATCAGAATGTTCCATTAGTTGGTCTATATATTCTTTTACAAAATAATCTGCTCCTTTGTTGTGGTGTTCATTGTTTTCTATCAGAGGCACCCACATAGGACAAGCTTGTTGATATACATTTATATCGGGAAAAAATTTTTCTATTTCTAATATATATGAGTTGGATTGTATAGTGCCCGAAGTGCCTAAAATACCAATACGATTGCTTTGTGTAAAATTGCCTATTACTTCTGCTGTTGGTCTTATTACGCCTAACACTCTTTTGTGTTGTGCATCTTGTAATAAGGGCAAATCATTTTGCTGAATTGTTCTTAATGCTTTGGCAGAAGCAGTATTACATGCCAGTATAACCAAATGGCAGCCTTGCTCAAAAAACCATTGTACAGCTTGCCATGTATAACGATATACTGTTTCAAAACTTCTACTACCATAAGGAGTTCGTGCATTATCGCCAAGATAAATGTAATTATACTCGGGTAATACTTTTACTATTTCTTTTAAAATAGTTAGTCCACCATAGCCACTATCAAAAATACCTATTGCACCTTTTTTTTGCATAATTTAAAGTTAAGGGAAAATAAAAAGCTGCCCTTAATTTTAAGAACAGCTTGTGTAAATATTTTTATTTTATTAACCTTTTTTAGGAGCTGTAGCTGGTTTAGGAGTAGTTTTAGCACCAATTCCAAACTCTTTATACTGTTCTTCAATTTCTTTAGGTACAGGCACATTTAATCTGTGCAATACTCTAAGCATTAATTCTTCTCCTTTATCTATGTGAAGAAATACATCTTTTTTGAATACATGGGTATATTTTTGTTCAACAATAATAGCTTGTAAAGCACCATAAATTTTTTCTAAGAATGGTCTTAACAATTCTTGTTGTTTCATTTGCAATCTTTGTTGCTGATATTGTTGCCAATTTTGAATTTTATATAAGTGTTGAGATATTTCACTTTTAATAGTTTGTCTTAAAGCAGGACTCATTTTTGAAGAATCTGCTCTAAGTGTACTATCTTTTGATTGAAGTAAATACATTTCATCATCATACTCATGTTTTAAAGAATCTTCCATAAATTGTTTTAGTAAAGAATCTACTTTTTCTATACCTGGCATAAATTGAAGTATAGACTCTTCATCAAACATGCCAATTTTAATTGACTGAGCATTTGCTTTAGTAGTTGTAGCAAGGGTAATGATTATTACAGAACAAGCTAATAAAATTTTCTTCATTCCTTTTATGTTTTGTTTAGTGATAGTTTTTATCAGTTTCTATTATTTTTTTAAACTGATTTTTATTTAATAAAAAAGTATTTTGTTTTTATTTAATTCCCAAATCTCTTAGTATATCATCGCTTTTATCAATTTTTGGGTCGGCAAATATAATAGTAATTCCTTCACTCTTATCTAATATAAAGTCATAGCCTCTATTTACTGCCATTTTTTGTACTGCTGTATATACTCTGTCTTGAATGGGTTTTACTAATTTTTGGCGTTCTTTAAATAAATCTCCTTCGTAGCCAAATCGTTTTTTTTGTAATTCTCTTAATTCTTTTTCTTTATTAAATAATTCATCTTCTCTTTTTTTCTTCAATTCTTCGCTAAGCATAAACTGCTCTGCTTCATAATCTTTATACATTTTATCAAGTTGTGCTTGTTTATTGTCTATTTCTTTTTGCCATTGTTCTGCAATGGATTGTAATTTTTGGTCAGCGGTTTTATATTCTGGTATTTTATCTAAAATATACTTGGTATCAATTACTGCATAACGCTGTGCTGTTGCAATAGTTGTAATGGCAATGATGCTTACAACTAACAATAGTATTTTTTTCATACAAATAGTTTTTATAGTTAATAATGTATTGATTATTCTGGTTCAAAGCCTAACATAAAGGTAAATCTTGCAGCATCTTTTAATTTTCCATCTGGTGTTATTCTATCCAATCCTATGCCATAATCAAATCCTAATAAACCAAACATTGGTAAAAAGAATCTCATACCAATACCTACAGAACGGCGAAGTTGAAATGGATTATAATCTTTCATACTAAACCAACCATTGGCAGCTTCAAAAAAGCCTAATGCATAAATGGTGCTGCTTGGGTTAAGGCTTAATGGGTATCTTAATTCTAAAGTATATTTATTAAATATGGTAAAATATTCTGATGCACCTTGTTGGTCTGGATTTATTTTAGGGTTAGATGTTTGATAAACAGGGTATCCTCTGTGAGCAATAATGTCATAACCTAATAATGCAAATTGATTGGTTAAGCCTGCATCGCCTAATTGAAAACGTTCGAAAGGAGAAACATTGAGTTTATTATTGTATTTACCAATAAAACCAAATTTGGCAGCAGCTTTTAATACAAATTGTTTGTTTTTTTCAGGTCCAGAAGGTTTTCCAAGTGGCACATACCATTCTGTATTAACACGCCATTTATGATACTCTACCCATTGATAAGGATTGGCAGATGTTATTATAGATTTATCTATTAAAGAATAAGGTGGTGTAATTTGTAAACTTGCCATAAAGTTTGAACCCTGTCTTGGAAATAAAGGATTATCTATAGATGAACGTTGTAAGGCTAATTTAATGCTTAGGTTATTGGAATATCCATTATTAAAACCAGGAAGATTTACTTGGTCTATATAATAATTTTTAAGTGTGTAACGAGAGTAGCTAAGTCCTACACTTAAAGAAAAATAGTCATCGGGCCATTGTAATTGTTTGGCTAAACTGACAGATATACCAGAAGTTTTTATGTAAGATTGATTGGCAGCAGAACTTGTGTATGTGCCTGTTAATGGGTCATAAGCATTGGCAAATTTTGTATCATATAATGATACTGTAAAGGCATTTCTTTTTTTACCACCAAGCCAAGGTTCTGTAAATGAAAAGTTATATGACCTAAAAGCTCTACCATTACTTTGTACACGAAGACTTAATTTTTGTCCATCGCCCATTGGTAAAGGTGTCCATGCTTCTTTTTTAAATATATTTTTGATAGAGAAATTATTAAAGCTAACACCTACTGTGCCTGTTAATCCAATGCCACCACCCCAACCTGCACTAAGTTCTAATTGGTCGCTACTTTTTTCTTCTACCGAGTAGTCAATATCTACTGTTCCATCTTCAGGGTTTGGACGTGGGTTAATGCCTATTTTTTCTTGGTTGAAAAAGTTAAGTTGTGCTATTTCTCTTTGAGAACGTATTAGGTCGCTTCTTCTAAATTTTTCTCCTGGCAATGTTCTTAACTCTCTTCTAATTACATGTTCTTTTGTTCTTTCATTGCCTGTAATGTTGATGTGTTTTATGGTCGCTTCTGGACCTTCTATAATACGTATTTCAAAATCTATGGTATCATTATATACTGCTGTTTCTACTGCTTCTGCTCTAAAAAATAAATAGCCATCGTCCATATATAAAGCACTAATATCGCCACCTTCTTGAGAGAGTTGTTTGCCTATTCCTTTATTTAATGTTTCTAAATTATAAATATCTCCTTTTTTAATACCTAATATTGCTGTTAAAATAGAGTCGGTATATTTGGTATTGCCTCTCCAAGCTATATTGCCAAAATGATATTTTTTTCCTTCATGTACTTTAATACTAATGTTTAAATTGCCTTTGGCATTGGGCAATATTTTTACATTTTCTTTGTCAATAACAGCATCTCTATAGCCTTTAGAGTTATAATATTCTAATAATTTTTCTACATCATCATCAAACTTTTTTTGGTTGAATTTGGCTGAGTTGAAAAATTTTAATCTTATATAAGGGTCTAATAATTTTTTTGTTTTGCTGAAGGTTAAAAAACCATTTTCGTGTAAATAATCTTTGAAAGAGTATGAGGAAGATTCTGAAAAAGCACTTTTGTCGTCAGATTTTTTGAGTGTAAATCTGCTCATTTCTTTGGTATCTTTAAATTGCTTTTTTAGTTTTAAGGGGTCTAATGTAATACCAGCAAAATCTATATTATTTACTTTTACTTTATTGCCTTTGTTAATGTAGAATAATAGTACAATAGCATCTTCAATAGTGGAGTCTCTTTTTTCTTCTATTTTAACCGTTATATTTTTATACGATTTTTCTGCATAGAATTTTTTAATAGCTTCTTCTGCTGTTCTTTTCATATTTTCTGTAACAATACGATTGGGTACAAGCCCTGTTTTGCCAGTTAAATCTTCTTTTTCGCTTTTCTTTACTCCAATAAAGTCAAAACGTGCTAATCTTGGTCTTTCTGTTACATTAATTTCTATCCAAATATTTTTTTCTTCTAATTTGGTAATAAAAATGGCTACATCGCTAAAATAATTTTGCCCCCATAGTTTTTGAATGGCTTTAGCAAAATTGTCTCCACCAGGAATAATAATTTCATCGCCTACATTTATATTGGCTATAGAAATTAGTAGTGTTTCGTCAAAATATTTATTGCCAGTAACTGTTATTCCTGCTACTGTATATTTCTGAGGTCTTTTTTGAGTAAATATATTTATCAAGTCTGCATCAACAGAGGTAATGGTTGTATCTTGTTCTGTTTCTTGTGCAGATATAGATGTATAAACTGTGCTAAGAGCAGTTATAATAATAAAAAATAAAAAAATTTTCAAAGTGCATTTAGGCATATAAAACTTATATTGTTAACCCTAAAAAAGTTGTTTTAATAAATAAAACCAATGGGTTTTTGGGTGGGCAAATTAAAGGGATTTATTAAAAGTGTTTGTTAAATAAAAAAAATTTATTTTTTTTCACCACAGAGGTACAGAGAACACAGCGTTTTTTGGGTTAATTGGTTAATTAGCTTGTGTGGAGGTTCAGTTGTGCCAAATTACAAACTCATAACTCATAATTCATAACTACTAACTCCCAATCCCTAACTCCCATGCTCTATATGGCTTATTTGTTTACCTGTTTTTCCAAACCTTCTTTCTCTGTTTTGATAATCTATAATAGCTTCGTATAGGTTTTCTTTTTTAAAATCGGGCCAGCAGGTATTGGTAAAATACAATTCTGAATAGGCTAATTGATACAATAAAAAATTACTAATTCTATATTCGCCACTGGTTCTAATCATTAATTCAGGGTCTGGAAAATTGCTGGTAGAAAGGTATTGAGAGAAAGTTTCTTGATTAATATTTTCAGGGTTTATTTTTCCTGCCTTTACATCAAAACCTATATTTTTTACAGCATTTATTAGCTCCCATCTTGAGCTGTAGCTCAATGCCATTATTAGGTTGAGACCATTATTATTACTTGTTAAGGCAATGGCTTCTTTTAATTCTGCTTGAGCAAAATCTGGTAACATTGTCATATCTCCAATTACATGAAGTTTTACATTTTTTTCATTTAGTTCAGCTATTTCTTTGTGAATAGTTTCTACCAATAAGGTCATTAATCCATCAACTTCTTGTTGAGGTCTATCCCAATTTTCTGTACTAAAAGCATATAGTGTAAGGTATTGAATACCTAATTCTGCACTGGCTTCTACTATACTACGAACACTATTTACACCATGAAAATGACCAAATAATCTGTCTTCGCCTTTTTCTTCAGCCCAACGACCATTGCCATCCATAATAATAGCAATATGTTTAGGTAGGCGTTGTTTATTTACTTTTTGCTGTAAATCTTCCATGCTTAGATATTTTGGAAAACAAAATTAATAAAATGCTTGTTATATGTAAATATGCTTATTGGTTAAGGCAGCCTTTTAGCTTTTTATTATCTCTTTAGAAGATAAAATTTATAGTATTTAGACACTAAAATATGATTTTTAAGCCCATTAATCCAAAAACAATTATTTTAGTGTCTCTAATTATTGATAATTAATTAAATATTTTTTAGTGAGAGTAGTCATCACAACCATTATTTTTTTTGTTTGTTTAAATGTACAAGCTCAGTTTATAGTACAAACAAATACTAACCCTACACAGTTAGCTCAAAGAATTGTAGGGCAAGGTGTAACCATATCTAATGTTCAGTTTAAAGGAGGGTCTGCTTCTGCTGGGTTTTTTAAAGATATGACAGGAACACTTGGTATTGACTCTGGTATAGTATTAACTACTGGTGTAGCTACAAAAGTAGCAGCTCCTGCAAGTTCTTTTATGGGTGATGATAATGGCGCTGCTGGCGATGCTGATTTGAATTTTCTGGCTGGAGGTACTGGATACAATGCCTGTGTTTTGGAATTTGATTTTGTGCCACAAGGGGATTCTATTAATATTAAATACATTTTTGCATCGGAAGAATATCCTAATTATACTTGTACTAATTATAATGATGTATTTGGCTTTCTTGCTACAGGACCAGGCGTAATAGGCAAAAAGAATATAGCGTTGGTTCCTGGCACTACTTTGCCTGTAAAAATTAATAGTGTAAATGATGGAATACCAGGACCTAGTGGTGATATTAGCTACTGTACATATATAGTAGGACCAGGCTCTCCATTTACGCAGTATTACAGAAATAATTCGGCTAATCAGTTTGTGGCTTTTAATGGAATGACTACTGTATTAACAGCCAGATTAAAAGTAACTCCTTGTCAAACCTATCATATAAAGTTAGGTGTAGAAGATATTACAGATGGTACTTTTGACTCTGGAGTATTTATTGAAGCGTCAAGTTTTAAATCTAACCCAGTAACCATTATTAATGAAGGAGGTTTTTTAGATGCTGGTAATAATCCTCTTGTAGTAGAAGGATGCAAAAATACTACAGTAAAAATATCGTTATCAGAACCTGCTACAGGAAGTAGAACCATTCCTTTATCTTATGCTGGTACTGCTACTTTTGGTGTAGATTATCAGCCAATGCCTACGTCAATTACTTTTAATACAGGCGACCAACATAAGATATTAGATGTAATACCTATTGTAGATAATATTACAGAGCCAACAGAAACCATTATTATTACAGCAGGTAGTACAACATGTGCAACCAATGAAAGTAAAGTAACCATTTATATTAAAGATTCTGTTTCTTTTCATAATCCTACTAAAGATACTTTTGTTTGCTCAGCAACACCTATTGTTTTAACTGCTCCAAAAAATGATACAAGCAATATCAATAAGTATGTTTGGAATAATTCTTCTACCGATACTTTAAGAAATTTAACTGTTACATCTCCTGGAACTTATATTGTAGCACATAATTTTTCTTATTCTTGTTATAATGTAGATACATTTATTGTTGCAAATGGCGACCCTCAAATTTCTTTAGGTGCAGATACTGCAATATGTAATAACGATAGTGTAACTATTACTGCTATTACAGCACCCCCTGGTGGTACTTTTATTTGGAATAATAATATTGCCGATACTTTTCAAGTGGTGCATACACCAGGGGATTATTGGGTAAAATATACTTTAACCAATGGCTGCTATTTGAGTGATACTGTTTCTGTTACTACAAAGCCAATGCCTTTTCCTAACTTAGGTGCAGATACTGCAATATGTTCTGATGCAAGTATAACACTGAATGCCAACACTTATACAGGAGCTACTTATGTATGGAGTACAGGAGCTACTACTAATAATATTACAGTTTCTAATGCAGGTACTTACTCTATCATCAGTACTTTAAATGGTTGTGAAGCTAAAGATACTATAGAGGTAACAAAATCTGTTTTGCCAACACCTTCTTTAGGTTCAGATACTACTTATTGTGGCAGCAATGGGGGCATTGTTTTAAATGCTACTTACCCTGGTGCTACTACTTATTTATGGAATACAGGAGCTACTACTGCTACTATTAATATTACCAATAGTGGTACTTATATAGTAACTAATACATTAGATGGTTGTAAAGCAAAAGATACCATTACCATAACTATTAAACCTTTACCTTATGCTAATTTAATTACTGATACAGCTTTATGTTCTTATGAAAATTTTACCTTAAAATCCACCACCTATCCTTCTGCTACATATACTTGGAATACAGGAGCTACAACAAGTTCTATCAATGTTTCATCAGCAGGGCAATACATTGTAACCAATACATTAAATGGTTGTTCTGTAAAAGATACAACAATAGTTACTGCTAAAAAACCTGCTACTGCTTATGCTGGTCCTGATTTGCTTATGTACACAGGAGGTTCTGTAATATTAACAGCATCGCAAAATGTAGATAATCTAAGTTATCAATGGACGCCACCTACTTATTTATCAAACCCTAATAGTTTTACAACACAAGCTACACCAACAGGTGGCATATCTGATATGACTTATTATTTAAAAGTTACTTCTGTAGATGGATGTGTAGCTTATGATACAGTTAAAATAAATATTCAGAATGTAAATTTTGATGTTCCAAATGCTTTTTCTCCTAATGGTGATGGAATTAATGATAAATGGGTAGTACCTTTATTAGTAGCATTTCCAACTTCAAGAATACAAGTGTTCAATCGTTATGGGCAAATAGTATTTAGTGGCAATGGTGGCTCTAATTTTGTACATTGGGATGGTACACACAATGGCAAACCTGTGCCTGTAGGCGTTTATTATTATGTAATAGATATAGGACAAGGATTTCCTAAAAAACAAGGATGGGTAACCATTATCAGATAAATTTATTTATGGATAAAATACCTGCTTCAATTGTCATCATTTCATTTAATGCAGCAAGAACTATTCAACAATGTATTGAATCGGCTTTAAAAATTACTGATGATATAATTGTAGTAGATAGTGGCAGTACAGATAACACTCAACAAATAGTAAAACAACTTGGTGCAACACTCATTCAAGAAAAATGGCATGGCTATAGTGAGAATAAAACAATAGGTAATAATGCTGCTAAATATGATTGGATTTTAAGTTTAGATTCTGATGAAGTTTTATCAGAAGAACTTATACAATCTGTAAGAAAAATTAATTTTGATATTTCTGCTGCTTATGTTTTAAAAAGACTGAATTATTTTGGTAATAAACCAATACATTTTGGGGCATTTAAAAATGATTGGGTGTTAAGGATTTTTAATAAAAACTATTCATTTTGGGATAATGCAGTAGTACATGAAATCATTGTTCATAATCAGTCATTACCTATTATTCAACTAAAAGGAAATTTACAACATTATACAAGCGAAAATTTTAATAGCTTTTCTGAAAAGCAAAAAAAGTATGCACAATTAATGGCAGATAAATATTTTGCTCAGGGCAAAAAAGTTACTTTTATCAAATGCTATTTCTCACCTATTTTTAATTTCGTACAAAATTATTTTTTTCTGGGAGGTTTTTTAGATGGTATAAATGGCTTTAGATTAGCAATAGTTTATGCTAAATATACTTATCATAAATACAATTTTTTGAAAAGTAAATATTAATTGGCTTTTGATTGCAATAATTCTGATGGAGTATATCTTATATCTTGTAAGCTAAGTTTTTGTAAGAGCAAATAAATATTTTTTAAACCAATTTTATTACTCCATTCAAAAGGTCCAAAAGGATAATTAGTACCCAATTTTAAAGCAGTATCTATTTCTTCTGGGGTACTTACATTATCTTCTAAAGCAAAATATGCTTCATTTACTATCATAGCAATAATTCTGGGAGCTATCATTCCAATCTCATCTGGTACAAATTGATATTTCCAACCCAGCACATTCATTATATTTTGTACATACTCTTGATGCTTGTTAGTAGCAATTTCAATGATGTTTCTTTGCAAAAAACCATTCCATCCATTTATTCTTATACAATTTTCAGGAAGCTCTTTACAAGTATGTAGTACAGAAGAAATAAAAATAGGCGTATCTTTTTTTACTATTTCAATAGCAGATTCATCTGTTATTAAATCAAAAAATACATCTCCATTAGTATGGCAAAATTTGTCTTTATCTTCTGTAAAAATCATTTCTACATTTAATAAAGTTTCTTTGGCTAAAATTTCTTCTTCTTGTTGTTTAGTGCAGCGAATTATAACTCTCATAGTGTCTAATAATATAAAGCAAAAGTAATAGAAGTTATTGCTGCTTTAGTTTTATGCAATAAAAAAATATTACACATAGTTTTTAGATTAAAATTTATATTTAAGAATATTAAAAAATTATGCTAAAAAAAATATTCATATCTCTTTCTCTATTCATTTTTTTAAAAGGATTTGCACAAGAAGAATTTGTGCCTCCACAAGCAAAATTTATTGCCAAGTTTCCTTTTACCCAATTAATAGGAGGCTTAATTATGATACAAGCATCTGTAGATACTTCTACCACAAGTTTAAATTTTTTATTAGATACAGGTAGTGGGGGTATTTCTTTAGATTCATCTACAGTAGAACGTTTAGGATTTGTTACTCACCCTACAGAAAGGCAAATAAGGGGAATAGCAGGTGTTAGAAAAGTTCCTTTTACTTATGGTCATTATTTAAATTTTACAGACTTTGCAACAGATACTTTTAGTTTTCATATTAATAATTATGCACTGCTATCCAGTGTGTATGGTACAGAAATAAATGGTGTTATAGGGTTTAGTTTTTTAAGAAGATACATTGTAAAAATTGATTACGATAATCAGCAGATAGAAATTTATTCACCAGGTACTTTTAAATATCCTCGCAATGGTTATTTAATAAAACCCTCGTTTAGTACATTGCCTTTAACTTATTTTACTTTGCAGAATAACCATAAAATAGTTAATAGATATATATTTGATACTGGAGCAGGACTTTGTTTTTTATTGAACAAAGAATTTGTAGAAGACAATATTTTATTAAAGAAAAATCAAAAAGTGTATAAAACACAAGCCGAAGGATTGGGGGGTAAAATAGAAATGGGTTTAGCATTAATAAAGCAAGTACATATTGGTCCTTATAAATTTAAAGATGTGCCAGTATATATTTTTGAAGATGAATTTAATGCTACATCATATCCTCACAATGCAGGTATTATAGGAAATGATTTATTGAGAAGGTTTAATGTAATATTAAACTATCCCGATAAGGAGATACACATAAAACCCAATAGTAAATTTTCTGATGCATTTGATTATTCATATACAGGGCTAAATATTTATTTAATAGAAAATAATATTGTAGTAGGAGAAGTGGTAAAAGGCTCACCTGCCGATAAAGCAGGCTTTATAGAAGGAGATATTATTGTAGCTGTTGATAATAATTTTTCTAATAATATACAATTAATCAAAATGGCATTGCAAAATGTAGGTTCCAGTGTTCAGGTAGTGGTGTCAAGAGGCAATAAAATACAGATGCTAATTCTTGAAGTAGTGAATATTTTACACTAAGATATTATGTCAATAACCCAATCAGACAGATTTTGTATTATTCTTAAAATAAACCCATATTAAAAATATGCAAGAAGCAGAAATAAAACCCCCTATTGTCCTTTTTGATGGAGTATGCAATTATTGTAATACAATGGTCAATTTTTCTATAAGGCATAATACAAAAAGAAACTTACGATATGCTACACTACAAAGCAATATTGGTAAAACACTTATCAGCAGCTATAATGTAGATACATCAATAGATTCAGTGATATTTATTGAAAATAATCAGGCACATATTTACTCTACTGCTGCTATAAAAATTGTTAGGCATTTACAGTTTCCAGTTAGCCTTTTATATGGGTTAATAATCATACCTGCTTTTATAAGAAATCCACTTTATAAGTGGTTTGCATCTAATAGATATAAGTGGTTTGGCAAAAGAGATAGTTGTATGATACCCTCAAAAGAGATAAAACAGCTATTTTTGGAATAAAAGTTAATATATAAGCAACCATTTTAATTTATATTTGCTCTATTCAAGTAAACATCCGTACCTCTATTCTACAGAAATTCCATTAATTTATTATTTTCTATCCATTGAAAAACGAATTGTTTAATTTTTAAAAATAAACTTTCGTTTATGAAAAATAATGTACCCTTAAAAGCAATATGCTTTTTTATGCTTTTTTGTGCTTTATCATTTACTATCAAAGCACAATCACTTCAAGGAGGAGCTATTGAAGCCACTTCTGTTTGTTTAGAATATAATGTTCCAGCACCCGATATTAATAATATTGCTGCTGCTACTGGAGGTGTTCAGCCTTATACTTATCAGTGGGAGGCTAAAATAGATTTATCTGGATGGGCACCAGTAGTAGTTGGTGGTAATGGACTAAGCTGTAGCCCAGGAATACTTGGTTATAATACAAATTATAGAAGAAAAGTTACAGATGCAAATGGTGCAGTTTCTTACTCTAACGAAGTAAGATTGTATATCATTAGTGATTTCTTTGCAGGAAGAGTTACTATTGACACTACACTACAATATGCTTACTTTTTACCTGGTAGTATTATTCCTAAATTAAACTCAAGTCCAGCAGATAAAGGAACAGGCAACTATGGTTATACTTGGGAAACAGCTACCAATCCATCAGGACCCTGGTCTGAAATTATAGGGGAAACAGAACTTACTTATCGTCCTGCTCCTATTAATACTGTTGGAACTTATTATTTCAGAAAAAAAGCTACTGATGCAATTTGTTCTAATACTTCTGCATACACAAATATTGTAGCAATACATATTGTAAACAGTTTACCTTTTAATCAAGCATATTGGACATATCGTTATCCTTGTGTTTTCCCTAATAATTTACCAAGCAAATTAGAAGGTTTACCACCAATGGGGGGTACTGCTCCTTACACTTTCCAATGGGAGAAAAAAGGAGAATCTGATGCTTCATGGACACCTATTTTTGGAGAAACTAACCAAAGCTATCAGCCACCAATAATTAATGAAACAACACAATTCAGACGTAAAGCTACAGATGCAAATGGTACTTTTGCCTATACAAATGATGATGCAATATATTATGTAAATACTATTCCAGACCCAGGAATGATTGCTTCTAACGAAACAGCTATTGCTCCTAATGCACCTTATGATGCAGCTATAGATATTAAATCAGCTTCTAACTTTTATAATGGTGGGTATGTTTGGCAATCAAGTTTAGATAATGGAAATACTTGGATAGATATTCCTAATTATACTTATGGTACTTATTTTCCTTCTACCTATACTTCACCATCTACAATATGTTATCGTAGGGCTATTAGAGAATATTGTGCATCTGATGTAAGAGATACTTGGACAAATACAGTATGTATTCAACCAACCCTTCCTTTAACAGATGGAACTATTAGTATTAATGGTGGTAATACTGCTTGTAATACACCAGGGTCTTCTGCTGTAACTATAACTGGCACACCAGCTACAGGTGGTGCTACTCCATATATTTACAAATGGCAAATATTTGATGGCTCAAATTGGGTAGATATTGCTAATACAAACAGTGAAAGCTATACTCCAGAAGTATTAAATTATAGTGCTAAATATAGAAGAGTTGTAACCGATGCAAATAATACTTCTTTAACAAGTAATGAAGTAATCGTATCTATTCAAAGCAATAGTCCATTAAGAGGTGGTTTAATTGATGGACCAATAGTTACTTGTAGCAATACTGCACCAGGCATTATCAATAACATAATTGATGCTTGTGGTGGTGGTGGTGTATTTACTTACTCTTGGGAAGCAAGTACAAATGGTGGACCATGGGTAGTAATAGCAGGTGCTGACCAACCAACTTACAATGCTACTAATATTTCAGAAAATACAACTTATAGAAGAAAAATAGGAGATGGTTGTGGCAGTGCTACATATAGTAACGAAGTAGAAGTTTTTGTTTACCCTGAAATAGAAGGCGGAACATTAACACCTGCTACTCAATCAGTATGTGCAGGAGATGTACCTGAACTATTAGGACTTACTCAAAACTGTCATTATACCAATGGTAATGTAACTTATCAATGGCAAAGAGCAACTTCGCCTAATGGTACATGGACAAACTTAAATGGTGCTACACAACCTGTATTATTACCTAAAGCTTCTAATACATCTTCTTATTACAGACTAATGGTTAAATCTTCAGTATGTAATGCAGAAGCTGTAAGTACTGTTGCTGCTGTAATGGTTAATAATTGTAATGGAAAAGATTTAAGCAATAATGAAAATACATTACAACCTTCTACACTTTCTGTAAGAGATGGTATGAAATTATATCCTAATCCTGTAGCAAAAGGACAAACAGTATCTATTACATTAAATGGTAATTCAAATACAAATTATAAAGCTACACTTCGTAGTATTGATGGAAGAACATATTCTTCTACTATTGAAGGGGCTTTTTCAAAAGGATTACAAATAAAATTACCAACCAATTTAGTTCAAGGAACTTATTTACTTCAAGTTTCTAATGGCACTAAACAATGGATTGAAAGAATAGTAGTTCTTTAAGAAAATAATTTTTCACATAGCTAAAACCTGTGCAACTAAAATTGCACAGGTTTTTTTTATACACTTGTGGATAAAACAAAACCATAAAGCCTATCAAGTTTGGCTAACTTTGATGAAATCAAAAACATTATAACAACTACATGAAGTTTAATCAAGCATCATTAAATAAATTAGAAAATATTCTTAACGAAAGTGAATATACTTTACGATATGAAAGAGGCACTTTTCAAAGTGGTTGGTGTATTCTTGAATTTAAAAAAGTGGTTGTTCTAAATAAATTTTTAGATACTGAAGGAAGAATTAATACACTGCTTGAACTTATTCCTCAACTAAATATAAACTTTGACAAACTTACTTTAGATAGTCAAAAATTATATGAGCAAGTTATGTCCAATACTTTGTCTTTAATATAAATTATAACCGACCCAATAAAATTCATATAATAAACATATTTCTTTTACTTTCTTTTCTTTCTCTTTTAGCACACTAAAAAGTGTATTAATAATATTTTCAATAACTTTTGTGGTTATACGAATTTGATTTCTATATAATAGACCACTCTTTTTTCGGTATTATTGATTGCTACAAGTGCTTTGTATAATCATTAAATAGGGTAGTAAAAGTATTTAATGAATAAAAATATAAATTTATTGTTTATCAATAAATATTTATTATATTTGCAGTGTAATTTAAAAATTAAACCATTATGTCAAAAACAAACAACTTCATATTTTGGGGTTTATATATTGTGGCTTGGCTCATTTTTGTAGGCTTGTCTATTGAAGCAGGGGGCTTGGTAGTAAATTTCTTTTTTACTCTTTACGAGCCTGAATTTGTTCAAAATCTTTATCAAAAGTTAGACTTAATTCAAATGTATAAAGACAGTAGATGGACATTTTTTGGCATCTATAGCTTTATTCTAATCATTTCAATTTTAAAAGCTTGTTTATTTTACATAGTTATCAGACTAATGCACAAAATGGACTTGAAAAAACCGTTCAATATTTTTGTTTCAAGACAAATTTTACAAATTAGTTATTATACCCTTTCAATCGGACTGTTGAGTTACATTGCAAGAAAGTTGGTTAAAAATTTAATGCATCACGGTTTTGTTCCAGACAATTTAAATCAATTTTGGGCAGATAGTCAAGCATTCATTTTAATGGGAGCTGTAATCTATATCATTGCAATTATTTTCAAAAAAGGCGTAGATATTCAAAACGAAAATGATTTAACTGTATAACACAAAAAATATTTTATATGTTTAAAAAAGGTTCTACACTTCTGCTAAAAATAGCTTTGATTTTTATGATGTTGATTGTATTAACATTGTCTGTTTTTGGTTTGCCAAATTTTTATAAAGGTGCTTTATCAGAGTTTCCCTATGCACCTAATTCCATTTTAGGAATTGTAATCATTATGTATGCTACTACTATTCCATATTTTTGGGTTCTTTGGCAGTCGTGGAAGCTGTTAGTATTTATTGACCATAACAAAGGCTTTTCTCAATTATCTGTAAAAGCATTAAGAAATATAAAGAGAGCATCCTTTATAGGAGGCTTATTGTTTATGGGAGGTTTTGTGCCATTACTGTACCCTATTGCAGAAGGAGATGATGCACCTGGGTTATTAGTTTATGGTTTTCTTTTTGCTTGTATTCCATTTGTAGTAGCAGTGTTTGCAGCTATTTTAGAAAGGCTTTTTCAAAATGCTGTAGATATGAAATCTGAAAATGACTTAACAATTTAAACTATGCCCATAATTGTAAACTTAGACGTGATGATGGCAAAGCGAAAAATGTCGCTTAATGAACTTTCTGAAAAGGTAGAGCTTACGCTTTCTAATCTTTCTATTTTAAAAACAGGAAAAGCAAAGGCAATACGCTTTAGTACATTAGAAGCAATTTGTAAAGTTTTAGATTGTCAGCCAGCCGATATTTTAGAATATAAAGAAGATAAATAGCTTTTTACACAGCTAAAATATTTTTAGACTTTATACATCAATCTTAGCATATTTAGCATTGGTTTCTATAAATTCACGCCTTGGTGCTACTTCATCTCCCATAAGCATACTAAATACTCTATCTGCTTCTGCAGCACTATCTATTGTAACACGTTTTAAAATTCTTCTTTCTGGGTCCATAGTTGTTTCCCATAATTGTTCAGCATTCATTTCTCCCAAACCTTTATAACGTTGTATGGTTACACTATCTTCTTTACCAGCACCTAATTTGTCTACTAAAGCAGTTCTTTGTTCTTCGTTGTAAGCATATTCTGCTTCTTTTCCTTTTTTTACTAAGTATAAAGGTGGTTGAGCTAAATACACATATCCTTGCTCTACCATTTCTTTCATATACCTGAAAACAAAAGTAAGTATTAGTGTAGCAATATGGCTTCCATCTACATCGGCATCGGTCATGATAATTAATTTATGATAGCGAAGTTTAGACATGTTTAAAGCTTTGGGGTCTTCAGCAGTACCAACAGTTACACCCAAAGCTGTGTACATATTTCTGATTTCTTCATTTTCATAAATTTTATGTTCCATTGCTTTTTCTACATTCAATATTTTACCTCTTAATGGTAAAATGGCTTGATAGCTTCTGTCTCTTCCTTGTTTTGCTGTACCTCCTGCACTATCTCCTTCTACTAAATATAGTTCACATTTTGCAGCATCTCTTTCACTACAATCTGCCAATTTACCAGGTAAACCACTTCCACTCAATACTGTTTTTCTTTGTACAAGCTCTCTTGCTTTTCTGGCAGCTACTCTTGCTTGTGCTGCTAAAATTACTTTGCTAATAACATTCTTTGCTTCTTTAGGATTTTCTTCTAAATATGCTTGTAATGCTTTAGATACAGAAGATTGTACAGTACCACTAACATCGCTATTGCCTAATTTGGTTTTTGTTTGTCCTTCAAATTGTGGCTCAGGAACTTTTACAGAAATAATAGCACTTAATCCTTCTCTAAAATCATCTCCTTCTACTTCTACTTTTGCTTTTTCAAATAATCCTTCTTTATCTCCATAGCTTTTAAACACACGTGTTATAGCTGTTCTAAAACCACTAACATGTGTTCCTCCTTCTATGGTATTAATATTGTTTACATAACTAAAAATGTGTTCTTTAAAATCGTCATTATAAGTCATGGCTACTTCTACAGCTACATTGCTTACAGCATCATATCCTTCAAAGTATAATGTTTTGGCTATTAATGAATTTCTGTTGCTTGATTTATCCAACATTTCTATAAACTCTACTATACCACCTTCGCTATAAAATGTTTGAGAAAAGGTAGAGCCATCATCATTTTTTTCTCTTAAATCATTTAAAGTAATAGATACTTTTCTGTTTAGGTAAGCAAGTTCTCTTAATCTTCCTGCTAAAATATCTCTGTTATAAACAGTAGTTTGAAAAATAGAACTATCGGGCAAAAAGTGAACTTTTGTTCCTGTAATATTGCTTGTACCAATTTCTCTTACAGCATATTGAGGAATACCAATTTTATATTCTTGTTCAAATATTTTTCCATCACGTTGCACAGTTACATGCATTGTAGTACTTAGAGCATTTACACAACTTACCCCTACACCATGCAAACCACCAGAAACTTTATAAGTATTTTTATCAAACTTGCCTCCAGCATGTAGTACTGTCATTACTACTTCTAATGCACTACGTTTTTCTTTGCTGTGCATAGCTGTTGGAATACCTCTACCATCATCTTGTACACTAATGCTATTATCTTCATGAATAGATACAACTATGTTTTTACAATAACCTGCAAGAGCTTCATCTATACTATTATCTACTACTTCATATACTAAATGGTGCAAACCTCTAACGCCTACATCTCCTATATACATGGCAGGGCGTTTACGAACTGCTTCTAATCCTTCTAAAACCTGAATACTATCTGCACTATAATTGGGCTTTTGTTCTTGGCTCATAATTCTTGTTATACTTGAATTTTATTGATTTTTGAGTATCGGCGAAAGTATGTAAAAAACATGGATTGTACCTATTATTTTTCAAATATTTTTTCACTATTTAAAAAGGGTAAGACTTGCTACTGTACTGACATCTTTTATTCTCTTTACAATAGCTTGTATTGTACATTTTTCTGAAATTGGCTAATAGAGAAATAAAGATGTTGCAGTATTCTTTGATATATCAATAAAAGAATATTTTTTAGGTATAATACTGCAAAATATTTATTCATTTGCTTACGCTAACTTTAAGATATACATTTATGATAGGATTAAAAATAAACTGTAAATCTATTGTGAGATTAATAATTAAAATTAGGGCAAGAAAGATTTTCAACGTGTTAACCAGCCTCCATTTCTAACAGTTGCTATTGAAAAAGGAAATATCCAAAATAGGGTGAATAAATATAAAATACTATATGGATACGCCCAGAGAGAATCAATAAAATTATATTTATGTGTAAAAAAGAGCACTTTTATACTGGAAAAAATAAAGATACTGGTTAGTGCCGCACTTAAATATAAAATTGGATGTGTTAATAAAAAATAAAACATTAATATTACTACTGGGTAGGCAAGTAGCAATTTTACCCATTGATTTAAGAAAATGAATCTTGCACCAAATTTATTTTTCAAACGAAAGTCTTTGAAAATAAATTTATTCATCATTAATGTTTCTCTTACATTGCTTCTTCCCCATCTGGTAAACATTTTATGAAGATTTTTAAATGCTATTGGCGTATTTGTTAAAACGTTAGCTTCTTTTTGAAACAGAACATCATAACCTTGCTTGAGAATTAAATTGGTCATTGCTCTATCCTCTCCTATGGTGGAAAATTGCCCTAAAAATTGTTGATTTATCCATTTGTCGAGGCAGTTCATTACTGCTTCTTTTCTGTAGGCAGATAATGCTCCTGGTGTGCATAATACAAAACCTAATGAGCTTTGGGCTGCTCTTATAAATTCAAAACTAAAAACAAAACTAACGTTCAACATTTTTGGAATCATTCCCTGATTTTTATTTAATACCCTTACATTGCCAGCCACTGCTCCACAATTTGGTTTTATAATAAATGGACTAACAAGGTTTCTGATAGTGTTTTCCTCTACAATAGAATCGCTATCTATGGTAATAAATATATCGCCTTTACTTGCAATAAATCCTTTATATAATGCATGTCTTTTTCCTTTATTTTGATATTGTTTGTAAAGTGTTATGCGTTTTCCTAATTCGCCTTTTGCTTTAAGCATCCAATACCATGTATCATCTGTGCTTCCATCATCAATAGCTATTATTTCCATACATTCATTTGGATAATTACTATTGACAATACTTTTTAAAGTGTGATAAATTAATTCTCCCTCATTATAAGCAGGAACAATTATTGTACAATTAGGTAATGTATCGTTACTGACTGATGGTATTGGTTTGTATTTAATAAATTGATAAGCAATGTATAAAAGAAATATTATTTGAAAAACTAAAAGAGACAAGAGAAAGAAAATTAAAATACGTCCTGATATAGTTTCCATTCTTTTAAAACGTAGTTCTTCTATATATGGATGTAAATTATTGAAGATATAAATTGCACTAAACATCAAAATTTGAACAGTAACCAAAACACCAAATTCTTTTTTGTTTAATGTTTTTAGGCATTCTAAGGCTTTTGCATACTTATTTTTTAAGTAGTTCTTTATTATAATGTACAACTTGCCCATCTTTTTTAATACTCTATTTTATTTAAAACAAAGTAAAAGAATAGAGCATTTTTTATTGGGAAAAACAAATAGACATATGTCTATGTTTTTGTAGATATATTTCTACAAGGGGGTTATAAGTCAATGTGGATTTTCATTAATTCTATTAAATCAACTATTGTGGTAATATTGAGTTTTTCGAATATTCGCTTTTTAAAGGTGCTAATCGTATTTTGCCTTAAATTTAAGGTATTGGCAATTTCTAAATTCCCTAATCCCTTTGCATACAATCTGGCTATTTGCATTTCTCTTTCAGACAATAATCCAAAGGGATTTAACAAAACTGGATTGTATTCTTTTATTGCTAAAAGTTTCTTTGTAAGAGCAGAGGCATACTTTCCTGTTTCATGTATTTCAATGATAGCTTGTTGTATTTCTGCTTCATTGCTTAATTTGTTTAGAAAGCCATCAGCACCAGCATCAATAAATTTAAGTGCATAATTATCTTCTTCAAAGCTGGTAAATATTAATATTTTACAGGTAGGTACAATTTGTTTAAGTTCTGAGATAATTGAAATACAATTACCATCTGGAAATTGGGCATCTAAAATAGCAATATCTATTTTGTTTTTCTTTGTCTGTTGTATAATTTGCTGTAATGAAGAAGCATTATATATAATAACATCATCAAAATTATCGTCAATTATCAATTGTAGCCCTTGACGTACTATATTGTGGTCATCTCCTATAAGAAATGTTATTGGTTCTTTTTTTTCAGTCATTCTGTTCGTTCTAAGTTTAATTTAAAAGAAACAGTTGTGCCTTTGTTTAATGTACTATTAACTGTAATTTCTCCTCCTAATTTGTCAATAATTTCTTTACATAAATTTAATCCTAAGCCAGCTCCAATATTTTCAATTTTGTCTGAAATGATACCTTGATAATAGGGCTCAAATATTTTTGACAAATCGGACTCTGATATTCCTATTCCTGTATCGGATATAACAACATTAAGTATTTCGTAATTAGGATTTGATTCTGTTTTTACATTTACTACAATCGTTCCATTTTCGGTAAATTTATTAGCATTCCCTAAAATATTTGTAAAAATTTGATGAATTTTTACTTTATCTGCTAAAACAATCATATTAGGTACTATCTGATTTTTCCATTCAAAAATATTAGACTTATGTTCAATGTAAGGTTGGAATGAGTTTAAAATTGCGTCAATTTCATTTTTAAGGATTACTCTTGTATGATTAACTTCAATTTCCTTTTCCTCATTTTTTGCGTATTCTAAAACCTGACTTGCCTGAATTAATAACGAATTATTTGTAAATTTAATAGTGTCTAAATGTGCTGCCACTTTTTCATCTTTGTTTCTTTTACTTATTCTATCAATAAATAGATTGATAATTCTGAGTGGTGAACGAATTTCATGGCTCAACATTCCCAAAATTCTATTCTTAAAATTTAGGTTTTTGCTAATAATCCTATTTGCTTTTTGAAGTTCTTTTTCGTATTGGAATGCCTGACGTGTATAATAAATAATTACTGCTAAAACCAAAAACATAAGAATCATTAACCCTAAAACCGAATACCTTCTAATTTTATTTGTTTTTGAATTATGTTCTGCATATTGAACCTCTAAATTTTGATTAAAATCATTTATAGCCGTGCTATATACTTCCATCCATTGATTACTAAAAGTTATTAGCTGGTCATAAATTTTGTATATTCCTTCATATTTATAATTCGTGTTGGCACTATAAGTTTGTATTTTCTTTAATTCATTGACATAATGTAGATTGACAACTTCAAGAATACTATCAATCATATTTTTTATAGCAACAGAATTTAAAGTGTCTCCATATTTTGTGGTAATAATCGTTATTTCTTTTTTTACTGTTACATCATTTTTAAAGGCATCTCTTAATCGGGCAAAGAGCTTTTTTTTAGGCAAACTGTCCAATATTTGTTTAATGTTAATATCCACCTTTCCAATAGAGTCTTTTATTTCAAAATTTTCAATTTTAAAAGGATTATTCTTAGGTAATTTTTTACTTGAATATATATATACAGAATCTATTAGCGTTTGTAAATTTGGAAGATTGGTAAGTTCTTCTTTTTGGGAGTTAATAGCCTTATTAAAAATGATGTTCTTTTTTTTATAGTCATCAATACTATTTAGATTCTTACTTAAATTTTTTAGGGAAAGGAAATAGTTTTCTAAGGATTTTTTTTGGTTATTTCTTACATAATCCTGCAAATTTGTTTGAGCACTAAAAATATCTTCTTTAGATTTTTCTAAAGCACTTCTTAGTTGGTGTGCTTCTTGTATTTGCGTTTCTAATTGATATAATTTTTTACCATTGAAATATTCATTATAGAAGAATACAAGAATAATAATTTGTATAAGTACTGTACAAGCAATAAGAAAGTAATGAACTAAATATTTATGTTGTTTTACTTCTTCCATAAATAGCCCTGAATATATTTATCAGCTTTTAAATAAAATAGTTTTTATCATATTTTGTTTTCTCATTTCGCTAATATTGGGGATAACACTCAAATATAGGAAATTTTACAAAAAGTCACTCAAGGCAAACAGTTTACTATACCAATCATCTATTCAATATGTTCATTGATAATGGCATATAAAATATGGTTTTGGTATGCTCCATTTTTATAAGTGTGGCAGTATAATATTCCTTCTTTTTTCATTCCTGCTTTTTGCATAACTTTTCCAGAGGAGTTGTTAAAGTCAAAGTGTGTAGAAAATATTCTTTTCAGATTAAGGGTTGTAAATCCAAATTGTATTATAGCTTTTACAGCTTCAGTGGCAAAGCCTTTGTTCCAATATTTTTCATCAAGCCAATAACCTAACTCGGCTTTATTAAATATGCTATTTATGGTTAAACCAACTGCACCAATTAAAGTATTATTTTCTTTTAAACGAATAGTAAAAATAAATTTGTTCTTTTTCTGCCATCCTTCTTTTACCACGTCAAGCCAAAATTTAGCATCATTTTCAGTATAAGGAAAAGGAATATTGATGGTATTTTTTGCATAAATTTCGTTATTGAGAATAGCTGAAATTTTTTTTATATCCTTTTCAGTAGGACGATTAAGTATTAATCTCTCAGTTTCTATAACTTCAACATTTATTTGCATTTATCAAATTTATACCAAGTTCTTTACAACATTCCAAATAACTTTTGGTTTGCCCAAAGTGTAATAGTGCAATACTGGTACACCAAACTTTTTTAATTCTTTACTTTGGTGTAATAGCCATTCTGCACCAACTTGCTCTACTTCTTCATCAGTTTTACATTTTAAAATTTCATTAGATAAATCAGCAGGTATATCTACATGAAAAGTTCTTGGTAATATAGAGAGTTGTTTTTTTGAAGTAATAGGTTTTAATCCTGGAATAATGGGCAATGTAATACCAAGACTTCTACAGGCTTTTACATAGTTATAATATTTTTCGTTGTCAAAAAACATTTGAGTCATTATATAATCTGCACCAGCATCTACTTTATCTTTTAGTCGTTTTAAATCTGTATCTATATTAGGTGCTTCAAAATGTTTTTCAGGATAACCAGCAGTACCAATACAAAAATTTGTTTTTCCCCCATCTCTTATATCTTCATCTATATAAATGCCATGGTTTAGGTTTACAACTTGTTTTTGTAAATCTATTGCATGGTTATGTCCTCCTTCTTCAGGCATAAAGTTTGCTTCATTTTTTTCAGCATCTCCTCTTAAAACCAATACATTATTGATACCTAAGAAATTCAAATCTATTAAAGCATCTTCACTTTCTCTTTTATTAAAACCACCACATATAAGGTGAGGTACTGTATCAATTCTATATTTATTCATTATAGCTGCACAAATACCTACTGTACCTGGGCGTTTTCTTACTTCTACTTTTTCAAAAGTGCCATCTATTTTCTTTTTAAAAGCACTTTCACTTCTATGATAAGTAACATTTATCCAACTTGGTTTAAACTCCATCAATGGGTCTAAATGAGAAAATAAAGTTTGGATTGTTTTACCTTTTAATGGTGGAAGAACTTCAAAAGAAATTAGTGTGTCTTTTGATTGTTCAATATGCTCTGTAACTTTCATTGCTTACTTTAAATATGGTTGCAAACTTAGGTAAGAAAAGTATTTATTTTAATATGATTACTAAAATAATAGAGAAATATTTTTGGCTAATGAACTTTTATTACTGTAAAAAAGTCTTTTTGGCTACCAGTGCTTGAAATACCTGTTGCATCAAAACTAAGCCATGCAGCATTGGTATCTATATAACCATCTGTGTCTAAAAATACCCAACGTTTATTTACTTTGTCAGCTACATTGCCTCCAATGGTTATTACAATGCCATTGGCTTTATCTACTTCTAAAATTATATCACAATGAGAAATAGCTGTTTTGTATATTGTTTCTAAAGTGTGTGTTTTACCTTCTCTGTTTTTACAAATCAAATCACCAGGTTCTGGATTAGCTGCTTCATTATCTGAAATATAATAAGCCCAAAAAGGATTTTCATACTTTTTATTTATTCTATTATCTCTTGCCCATATAATATATTTAGCATGATTGGGGGCATATAAAAAATTATTTTCATAACCAGCACTTTTCATGCACCAAGAAATGAATGCTGCACTCCAAGGATGTGCTTCTTGCCAATTAAAACTTTGTACTTGTTTAGTAGTAGGAAATATTTGTAAACATTTCCAGTATTCCTTTATTTTTTTTACAGAAGAAAGCTCTCTTTCTGTTCTATTTTTAGGCTCATTCCAAAAACAATATTCCTGCTGAATAATATTTAATAAATTATTTTTTTGTACAGAAAATTCAGTAATAACTGCTTTTGAAAAATGGTTAGTATTTAAAGAAGTATATTGCTCAGTAGGAAGCATACTAACACTTTCTTGAGCAACAGAAAAATGCCCTATTAAAAGAAAGATATATACAAACCTTTTTCTCATAGGGCTAAAGTAAAAAGATTTTATTTCTTTTCAAATACTATTTGTTAAAAAAGAGTATAAAGTTTTATGCCAATATTATCTTTTTGTTATAGATAATTTTTTGAAAAGATACATATTGCCATCTGTACTAATTTTAATAATGATTCTTTTGTTAGACATAATATCATCTAAAGAAATAAAATAGTTTGTTTCTCCATCAGCATCTGTAAATTCTATACAATCTTTTAAGTTGTATATAGGAAAAGGATATTTTTTGGTAAAATTTCTTAAAGCTGCTTCTGGCAATTTATTTAAAGCTATTTTTTTGCTTGAACCAACTATTGAACCATCATAATTATAATAAGCATATACATTTTCTCCATTGAGTGTGAAGGAGGCTTTAGCAAAATCATCGTTTGAGTCCCAATGTACATTTTGGGCATCTGCAAATTCTGTATGAAATGCTTGTGAAACAACCAGACTAACTTCATTGCCATGAGAGGCGTGAGCATTGCTAAATAATGCAACAGTAGCAAGAGCTACTAAAACTACATTTTTCATATTCTATTATTTTTAAGGTTAATTAATTTGTGTAAACAATATTTTTGATTGTGTGAAATTAGTTATTGATATACTTGCCTTGTAGTTATACTATATGAAAAGCAATAATGAACAACAATAAAGGATAAGTGGTATTTATTTTTCTGTGCTTATTATCAATAAATTGCTTGAAATGTAATACCAATAAGCATTTAAGACTAATTCCTAATAAAATACTAATACCTGTTGTAATAAGGTTAAAATATACATTTGGTAACTGTACCTTTGTAGAAATAATCAAAATGAATATTGTAAAAATAATTTTTACAGCAGCTATCGTCATTACTACACAAGTAAATGCACAAAATAGTCAAGAGCAAAATATGTCAATATCTATTAAAGGTGGAATAATAGAAGGCACATTAACACACACTACTCAAAAAGAAAAGTTAGCTATTATTATTGCTGGTTCAGGTCCTACAGATAGAAATGGAAATAACCCAATGGGCGTAAAAGCCAATTCTTATAAAATGTTAGCAGAAGAATTGGCAAAAAATAATATTGCATCTATACGTTACGATAAAAGAGGCATTGGCAAAAGTAAATTAATAGATAACAATGAAAGCAAAATGACTTTTGATGATTTTATTGCCGATGCTGTATCTATTTATCATTATGCAAAAGATAGTTTAGGGTTTTCTACAATTTATTTTATAGGTCATAGCGAAGGCTCTTTAATTGGCATGGTTGCTACCCAACAAACAAAAGCAAATGGTTTTATTTCTTTGAGTGGTGCAGGAAACTCTATTGATAAAGTAATTTTAACACAAGTAGCATCTCAGCCTCCAACTATTTATGACCAAATAGAAGATATTTTAAATAGCCTTAAAAAAGGAGAGTTGGTAGATGATGTGCCTCAATATTTGTATTCACTTTTCAGACCATCTGTACAGCCTTATATGATTTCTTGGTTAAAATATAATCCTGTTGATGAAATAAAAAAATTGACTGTTCCTACTTTAATTATTAATGGCACTTGCGATGTGCAAGTAAAACCTCAAGAAGCAGAATTGTTGCACAATGCCAATACAAAAAACCAATTAATTATCATCAACAAAATGACTCATACACTAAAAGATACATCTGATGATTGTGATGATGCAAGTATGAAAACCTATACTGATGAATCTTTGCCATTAAATAAAGAGTTGGTATTGGCAATAGTAAACTTTATTAATCAATAATATTTCAGTTTGAATTATTTAGCCCACGCATATTTTTCTTTTGAGCAAAAAGATATTTTAATAGGCAATATGATTAGTGATTTTGTAAAAGGCAAAACAAAATTTAACTATACTGCTTCAATACAAAAGGGTATTCAACTTCATAGAAATATTGATTCTTTTACAGACAATCATTCTGCTACCAAAGAAGCCAAAAAAGTATTTACACCATTGGTAAGGTTATATGCTGGTGCTTTTGTAGATGTAGTGTATGACCATTTTTTGGCAAATGATAAAAACTGCTTTGAAAGCGATAAAGCATTGCAAACATTTGTGTTAAATACTTATCATACTTTGCAAAGTGCATATACAATTTTACCTCAACCATTTCAACAAATGCTGCCTTATATGCAACAACAAAATTGGTTATACAATTATCAATTTGAATGGGGTATTGAAAAAAGTTTTCAAGGTGTGGTAAGAAGAGCAACTTATTTAAAAAATTCTGAAACTGCTTTTATAGCTTTTCAACATAATTATACAACACTACAACATTGTTATCATCATTTTATAAACGATATAAAACAATATACCCAACAACAGTTGCAAGAATTAATGACAACTTAAAATTTTTACATTTACTATGTCATCAAAAGCTGATTATATTATTATTGGACAAGGAATTAGTGGTACATTTTTGTCTTACTATTTACACAAAGCAGGCAAAAATATATTGGTATTTGATGAACCAAAAAATAACACAGCAAGCAAAGTAACAAGTGGTGTTATAAATCCTGTAACTGGAAGAAGAATTGTAAGAACATGGATGATAGAAGAAATAATGCCATTTGCTGCACATGCTTATCAAGCATTAGAAAATGAATTGAATATTTCTCTTATTCATCAGTGCAATATTTTAGACTTTCACCCTACTGCACAAATGCAAAATGCTTTTGATGAAAGAGTAAACGAAGAAACTTATTTATCAAATGTAAAAGACACAGAAAGTTGGAGAAATTATTTTAATTATGATTTTGGTATTGGAGAAATCAATCCTTGCTGGCAAATAAATATTCAAGCATTAATACAAGAGTGGAGAAAAGAATTGCAAAAAAACAATCAATTAATAGAAGAAAAATTTTCTGTAGAACAAATAAAAGATTATGCTGATAGCAAAATAATTTTTTGTGATGGAGTAGCTAATATTGATAATACATTTTTTCACCTATTGCCTTATGCTGCTAATAAAGGAGAAGCTCTGATAGTAGAAATTAAAGACCTTCCAAGAACAAATATGTATAAACAAAGTTGTGCTATTGTGCCTTGGAAAGATGATTTATGGTGGATTGGTTCTAATTATGAATGGAATTTTGAGAATGATTTACCCAGCAAAGAATTTAGAGAAAGCATGGAACAAAAATTAAAAAGTTTTTTAAAACTTCCTTATAAAATTATTACACATATAGCAGCATTAAGACCAGCCAATGTAGAAAGAAGACCATTTGTAGGCTTACATCCTACACATAAAAATATTGGTATTTTAAATGGTATGGGTACTAAAGGTTGTTCATTAGCTCCTTATTTTGCTCATCAACTTGCAGAGAATTTAATGAATAACAAACCAATTCTTGCATATGCCGATATACAAAGATTTAAAGGAATTTTATCAAAACAATAATCATACAAATACACATGAATCAAAACAGCAACAACAATCAGCCCACTTACAGTATTCCTTTGGTGTACAGACGTATGGAAAACTTGCACATAGTTTTTTGGTTGTTTAAAGATTTGGCTTGGTGTTTATTATGGAAGCCTTTAGGCATTATTATGATTTTTCCAACATTAATAATTGCTTTAGTAATTGCATGGCGTACCAGAAAAATAATGAGTGAGCTATGTCATAATCTTGCTATTGCTGTTTGGATAATAGCCAACAGCTATTGGATGATTAGTGAGTTTTATCATTTTGATGAAAAGCCTATGTGGCTTGGTTTTGAGTACAGATATTTGGCTTTAATTCCTTTTATGATAGGCATTATGATACTTGGTTTTTATTATATAATATGGAAGCCAAGAAATAAATATGCACAAGAAACTATGTAGATGTAAGTTGAGAGTTATGAATTAAAAGTTATGGGAAGTACAAAGCTATAAGCCATGAACCATGAGCTATGAACCACTATGCTATTAGTCAAAAAATTTGTGTTATCTAATAGAAAATAAAATCTGAAGAAAAAAAACTTTTTCTTTGCAACTTATATTCAATAATAATTAAGAACAATATGTGGTATAAGTTAGGACAGTTGATAGTTAAGTATAGATTATTACTTCTCATTATTTTATTAGCAGTTACAGGTATTATGGGCTTTTATGCTACTCAGGTAAAATTGAGTTATGAATTTACAAGAGCCATTCCTACAGATAATATTAAATACAAAGAATACCAACAGTTTAGAGAAAAGTTTGGCGATGATGGGAACACTATGGTTTTTGGTATTGAAAGCAAAGATTTTTTTTCTGAAAAAATATTTAATGAAGTAGATGCTCTACACCAGAATTTAAAAAAAGTAAGCGGTGTAGTTAATGTATTAAGCATACCTCAAGCAGTAACATTAAAAAAAGATACAACAGGTGAAAGGCTTATTCCTGAAAAAATATTTCATGCACCATATACTAATCAGCAAAGTTTAGATAATGATAAAGCGGTGTTTTTAACTTTGCCTTTTTATCATTCTCTTTTATACAACAATGCTACCAATGCCTATTTAATAGGTATTCAACTAAATAAAGATAGTGTAAATAGCAAAAGCAGAACAAGGCTTATTGACGATTTAATGGCACAAGCAAAAAAGTTTGAAACCAATACTGGCATTGTATTACATACAAGTGGTTTACCTTTTATTAGAACAACTATTGGCAATAGAATTAAAAGTGAAATGAATTGGTTTTTGATTGGTTCATTATTATTATCTGCTATTACATTGTTACTATTTTTTAGAAGTGTTAGTGCTATGCTAATTAGTTTAATGGTAGTGTTAATAGGTGTAGTATGGAGTATAGGAACAATAGTTTTATTAGGATATAAAATTACTTTACTTACTGCATTAATTCCACCATTGGTAGTAGTGATTGGCATTCCAAATTGTATTTATTTTTTAAACAAATACCATACTTCTTTTAAAGAAACAAATAATAAACAGCAGGCTTTAATAAATATGATAGGACGAATGGGTGTTGTAACATTGTTTTGCAATATTGCAGCAGCTATTGGTTTTAGTGTATTTGCTTTAACACATAGTCAATTATTAAAAGAGTTTGGTGTAGTAGCTGGTATCAACATAATGGCTTTGTTTTTTATTTCATTAATTTTTATTCCTGCTTTATTAAGTTATTTACCCGAACCAAAACCTATTCATGTAAGATATTTAGATAATAAAACTTTAGAAAAAGTATTGACTAAAGTAGAACGTTGGTCATTAAATAATGCAAGATGGATTTATGGTATTACAATAGTTTGTTGTGTTGCATCATTAATAGGTTTTTTTAAATTAAAAAGTGAAGGTTTTATTGTAGATGATTTACCAAAGACAGATAAAATATATACAGACTTAAAATGGTTTGAAAATAATTTTGAAGGAGTAATGCCATTAGAAATAATGGTAGATACTAAAAAGAAAAATGGTTTGTTGAGAAATATGAATCCTATCAACAAAATAGATGAATTGTCTGAATATATTTCTGATAAAAAAGAAGCAGCTCGACCATTAAGTTTTGTAGAAGGCTTAAAGTTTGCAAAACAAGCATTTTATGATGGAGATAGTATGAGCTATGCAGTACCTTATGAAGGAGATATGGCTTTTCTTAGTCCATATTTAAAAGTCAATAATAATGATACCATTGTTAAAAAACAAAGTCCTGCCAATTTATTAAAAGGTTTTATGGATAGCACAAGACAAACAGCACGCATAAGTGTTAATATGAAAGATATTGGTAGTGTACAATTACCCATACTATTAAAAGATTTAGAACATAAAGCCAACGAAATATTTGATACAGCTTCTTATAAAATAACTTTTACGGGAACAAGTATTACTTTCTTAGAAGGCAGTAGTTTTATTATTGCAGGATTAAAAGAAAGTGTGTTATATGCTTTTTTGCTGATAGCACTTTGTATGTTGTATTTATTTCGTTCTTTCAGAATATTACTTTGTTCTTTAATACCCAATATCATTCCTTTATTACTAACTGCAGGCTTAATGGGTTGGGTAGGTATAAGGCTTACACCAGCATCTGTACTTGTATTTAGTGTAGCATTAGGCATAGTGATAGATGTTACTATCAGGTTCTTAGTAAATTACAAACAAGAGCTTGCTCATTATAATTATCAAACCATTCCTACATTAATACAAACAATAAGACATACAGGCATTAGTATTATTTATACATCATTGGTATTGATAGCAGGGTTTATTATTTTTTGTTTTAGCGGTTTTGGTAGCACACAATCTTTAGGGTGGCTTACTTCATTTACATTAATTACAGGTACTGCAACAAATTTGCTTTTACTACCAGTATTATTAATTAGTGTACAAAAAAAGAAGAAATTAAAAGATAAAATCTAACATTCTACAAACGAGATTCTAAAAAATTAGTAATTGTTTTGTTTGTTGAATATTGCTTTTTGGGATAAGTCTGTTTTAGGACTGAGCAACTAATGTTCAATTTACTATATCAACCATCCTGAAGATATTTACACCTTTTCTACCAACAATCTTTCACAAACCATATTGCTCAATGTTTCCAATAAGTGTTTTCCATAACTAACAACCATTGTATTATCAAATAGCTCTACCGATTTTATTTTTATTTTTACGCCTAAGCTCAGTTCACGACTATTCAGAAAATTTAAAAACTCATCAGAGGTATTGATAACAGCAACTATTTTTACAGTATCACCTTGCTTACATTCACTTAATTTACTGTATTCTTTCCAAACCATTTTTCCGTTTTTATCAGGAATGGGCGAACCATGAGGGTCTAACTTTGGATAGCCAAGCAGCTCATCCATTTTGGCAAAAAATTCAGGCGACTGAATATGCTCTATTTGTTCTGCTATGTTGTGTACTTGCTCCCAGCCAAAACCCATTTTCTCAACCAAATACATTTCTGTTAATCTGTGCTTACGAATAATTAGTGCAGCTTCTTTTTTGCCTTTCTCTGTAAGTCTAAGTGGTTTATAACTTTCGTAATGCACCAATTTCTTAGCTGCCAGCTTTTTCATCATGCTGGTAACAGTAGGCATTTTAATATCTAAATGTTTAGAAAGGTCATTAACATTTACTTCTCCTTTGTCGTTTGATAAGGATAATAAAGCCTTCAGATAGTTTTCTTCAACCAATGAATTCATAGAGCAAAGTTAATAATAATGTTTGCTTAGTATTAATTTTTAAAAATATTGTCAAAATAAATTTGTTAGATTAATCTAACTTTATACTTTTGTGCCAGAAACATTTTAAAAAAACAAAGTTTATGCAAAAGAAGCCATATAATAATAGATTGATTTTAACAACAGTAATTATGCTGCTTAGCTTTACCATACAAGCACAAACAGCAACATTAAGAGGAAAAGTAATTGCTGAAAATAAATCTGTAGAATTTGCTAATGTATTCTTGAAAGGAACACAGATTGGCTCTATAACGGATAGTGTTGGAAATTTTTTAATAAAAAATATACCTATTGGCACACATAAAATTGTTGTTACAGCAATCGGGTATGATAAAATAGAAAAAACAATTACACTCAAAGAAAATGCAGTATTGAATGTTGAGCTGTTTGCTAATCGTACTGCATTAGACGAAGTAGTGGTATCTGGAACAATGAAAGAAGTTTCAAAATTAGAAAGCCCTGTTCCTGTAGAAGTTTATACTGCCAAATTTTTCAAGACCAATCCAACACCCTCTATTTTTGATGCCTTACAAAATGTAAATGGTGTACGTCCTCAGATTAATTGTAATGTGTGCAATACAGGAGATATTCATATTAATGGTTTAGAAGGTCCTTATACTATGGTATTGATAGATGGAATGCCTATTGTAAGTGGGCTATCTACCGTTTATGGATTATCGGGTATCCCTCAATCTTTAATTGAAAGAGTTGAAATTGTTAAGGGTCCTGCTTCTACACTTTATGGTAGTGAGGCTGTTGGTGGATTAATTAATATCATTACCAAAAAACCTACCAATGCACCCATCTTTTCAGCAGATATATTTGGCACAACTTGGGGAGAAATAAATACAGATTTTGCAGCAAAATTTAATACAGGAAAAAAAGCCCAATCTTTAATAGGTGTAAACTATTTTAATTTTCAGAACAGAGTGGACAATAATTATGATGGATTTACAGATATGACTTTGCAAAACAGAATATCTGTTTTTAATAAATGGAATTTTGAAAGAAAAAATAATCGCATTTTTTCTTTGGCAGTTCGTTATGTATATGAAGACCGTTGGGGAGGAGATATGAATTGGTCAAAAAAATTCAGAGGTGGTGATAGTATTTATGGCGAAAGTATTTATACTAATCGTTGGGAATTTTTTGGCACTTATCAATTACCTGTAAAAGAAAAAATATTGTTTCACTTCAGTACAAATGGACACAACCAAAACAGCGTTTATGGAAATATGCCATATATGGCTGAACAATATATTGGCTTTGGACAACTAACATGGAACAAACAATTAAAAAGTAATGACTTTTTAATAGGAGCAACATTTCGTTATACTTATTACGATGATAACACACCTGCAACTGCATCATTTGACACTATTGGGATAGTAAAAAATATGCCTTCAAATACTTATTTACCAGGCATTTTTATACAGAACGAAATAAGCATTAACGAAAACAACAAACTGCTGTTGGGTATTCGTTATGATTATAATTCCATTCATGGAAATATTATTACCCCTCGTCTTAATTATAAGTGGAGTTCTACCAATAAAAACAATGTTTTGCGTTTAAGTTTTGGTAATGGTTATCGTGTAGCAAATGTTTTTACAGAAGACCATGCAGCACTTACAGGAGCAAGAAAAGTAACATTTTTATCAGACCTTAAACCCGAAACTTCATGGAATGGCAATATTAATTTTGTTAAAAAAATATACGCAAAAAATGGAACATTTATAGGGCTTGACGCTACTGCTTTTTATACTTATTTTACCAATAAAATAATTGCTGATTATAACACAGACCCAAACAAAATAATGTATAATAATTTAGATGGATATGCTATTTCAAAAGGTATTTCTTTAAACCTTGATATTGCTTTCAATAATGGATTAAAATTTTTAATAGGAGGAACTTGTATGGATGTGTATAGTGTAGAAAACAATATAAAAATCCGACAAATGTTTACCGAAAATTTTACAGGAGTTTGGAATGTAGGATATACTTTTAAAAGCATTGGGTTAACGATTGATTATACAGGAAATGTATATAGCTCAATGCGTTTACCTTTATTGAGCAACCTTGACCCAAGAAAAGAATATTCGCCTTGGTGGAGTATTCAAAACATACAACTAACCAAAAAAATTAAGAAAAGATTTGAGTTATATGGAGGAGTAAAAAATTTATTGAATTGGACACCCAACAAAGGCAATCCGTTTATCATAGCAAGAACAAATGACCCCTTTGATAAAGAAGTGCAGTTTGATACCAATGGACAAGCAATAGCAACGCCTAATAATCCTTATGGTTTAACATTTGACCCTGCTTATGTGTATGGACCCAATCAGGGTGCAAGAGGATTTGTGGGTTTTAGATATATATTTTAATAATGAAAAAAAGTAAGTATATCATGCTAAAAGCATTATTGATAGCAATATTTTTTTTACCACTTTCAACTTTTGCACAACTGCCATCTTATTCATTTGCACAACTTGACAGCTTGCAAAAAATAGAGCAGAAAAACATGGTTGTATTCATTCATACAGACTGGTGCAGGTATTGTCAATCAATGAAAAACACTACTTTTAAAAGCAAAGAAGTTATACAACTGCTCAATAAAAAATTTTGGTTTGCAGACCTCAATGCAGAAGAAAAGAAAGACATTATTTTTAACAAACATACTTTTAAATATAAACCAACAGGTAATAATACAGGCATACATGAATTAGCTGAACAATTAGGTACCATAAATGGCAAAATATCTTATCCTGTATTGTGCATTTTAAATACGAAGTATGAAATTATTTTTCAGTACGACCAGTTTCTTTCTTCTACAGATTTACTAAAAGTATTGAATGAAGGGTTAAAAATTTTCTAATACAAAACAGTATGAGAAAGGCAACATAAGTATTACATTGAACTAATAGCCATTAAAATTTTTCACTTCTTATCTTTTTCTTAGACCCCAAAATCTGGCTAATAATGTTTTGGCTATAGGGTATTTCATTAATTGATGATATAAGCATTTTGAAAAACATTGGCTATATTTACTCTCATATTCCATACATAAAATACTTGTAAGTGTATAAATTATTTTATTTTTATTGTGTTATATAAATGGACATTTTAATAAATTGAGTTAAATGGCAGACAATGCACCTAACAATCATGTAGATAATGCTAACATTTCCGAAGCAGCAAATATTGAAGGAAATGAAGCAGCAATTATTAACCAAAATCAAGAAAAAGAAAATATGGAAGTTCATCATCCACATTCCTCTCATGGTAATAAAAAATTTAAAGATTATTTTTTAGAATTTTTAACGCTTTTTATTGCTGTTACAATGGGGTTTTTTGCTGAAAATATTAGAGAAGGCAAGGTAGAAAGGCATAGAGAAAAAGAATATATAGAATCAATGGTAAAAGAATTGAAAGCTGATTCACTTCAAATAACAAAAGTTTTTCAAGATACTATAGTAATTCGTAAGTTAGACTCTTTGGCTGTTTTACTTCTCAGTAATCAGCATTCTTCAGATGTTGTCAGAAAAATGTATCAACTACATTACAGATATGCAAGAGGTTTTGAACCAATGACATTTAACAGAAATACATTAACGCAACTGAAAAATTCTGGAAATATGAGGCTTATCAGAAAACAGAGTGTAGTAGAAAGCATGAATACACTTGACAATAAAATTACTGATATAAATGAACAACGAGAGGTATTAAAAGAAATTATGCTGAGCAGTGTTAAAAATGCCTTTTCTATTTTTGATGAATCATATTTTATTCAAAATGGAATTATAACTGGAGGAATTAATCCTGTACTATATCCAGGTATTAAACTTCTTACAAATGATAAAGTACAACTCCACAAATTTGGAGCAGAAATAAGTTTTAGCTCAGTGGTTATCATAGGCTACTTCTATATGCTACAAGATATTTATGAGTATCAAAATCAATTAATTCATTTACTGAAAAAAGAGTATCATTTGGAATAAATAAACAATGAGATAAATATAAAATTTAGGATGAGCAATTTTATCCCCCTATAATCTTTTTAATTTTTTTTTGATAACCTAATAATCACAAAAATAGAATTACCTAAATTGTATTAAACTGAAAGTTGATACTTATGAATATATAGAATCAGATTTTACTTTTAGATAACTTTATTGTAACATTTCAACTTATAAAAAATATGAAAAAAAATTTATTAACTAAAGAAGCATCTAATAATATTATTGAAAGAGTAAAAAAACTCACTATTGATAACACTCCTTTATGGGGAGAAATGAATGTTACTGAAATGTTACTTCATTGTAATTTATGTAATAAACAAATTTTAGAGGAAAGTAGAGGAGATGAAAAAACTACAGCCAAACAGTTTCTATTGAGAATTTTTGCACTTTATATTGCACCAAATTTTAAAAAAGGAATAAAAAGCGAAAAAAGGAATATTACAAAAGGATTAATAGATAATACTCAGTTTGAAAAACAACAAATTGAGTTTATCAGTATTATCAACAAATTTCCATATAATAACCACGCCCTAACACTTTCTCACCCAGCTTTTGGCAATATATCAACAACAGAATGGGGCATTGCAGCATTCAAACACATGGACCATCATTTAAGACAATTTGGAGTGTAAACAGAAAAAGTCAGTTTTTTAAAACTGACTTAGATTTGCCAAGCAATATTTTTTAAATTAAAGAGCCTACAATTTTATCATTATGGTTACTTGATTGGCTTCTTTATGATGACTAATCCATTTTGGTCCATTTTTAATAAGTTCTGTAGCTCTGTTTGCTTTAATAGTATTATTGTTTGTTGTTTTTATTTGAGAAGGAGTTCCGTTATTATTTATTTCAAAAGTAATGATTACATTTTCTGTTAAGCTATCTACAATATTCCACTCAGTTTTTTTCTGATTAATATATGTTTCAAAATTTTTCCAACCACCTTCTGGTTCAATGTTTTTATTGAAAGATTCATTACTTTGTTCAGCCATAGTTGGAATAGCAGCTACTTGTTTTGTTACTTTATTAATTTCCTGACTTTTTATTGCTTCTGAATCTTTTTCTCTAAAAGTAGGAGGTACACCTATATCACTTTTTATTGTTACACCTGTATTGTTTAAAGCTGCTGCCTCTTGTGTATGAGATAAAATAGCTACATCATCTGTCAATACTTTATCTGTTACACCTTTTTTATCATTATTCATTACATCAGCTATTGCTACATCTTGAGTAGTTGTTGAAGGCATTTCATTTGTAGTAGTTGCTGTTTTTGGAGGTTCTGTTGTTGTAATATTGTTGTTTATTTCTGCCTCTGTAACTTTTGCTATTGGAGTGTTAATATTATTGTTTGGTTTATTATTTACCCACCAAATGGTAGAACCTGCACCAATCATTAAAATAATACCTGCTGCTATTCTTAACCATTGTTTATTACGTGCAGGCATTGATATTATTTTAGCTGCCTCTTTTTCTTTGCCACTAATTTTTTCTGTAGTTGTACTAATATAATTTTTTGCTTTTTGCATATTAACCATTGCATAACCTTCCATAGCATCTGCTAAAAAGGGGTCTGCCAATGCAGCTTTTTCTAAAGCATTTCTTTGTATATTGCTTAATTGTCCAGCATTATATTGTTCTATATCTGTTATGGTATAATGATGGTTTGTAGTAGTATTTTTAGTAGAAGCAGCTTTGATTAATGCTTCTGTTGTAGCAATACAATTTTTTGCTTTTTGCATATTAGCCATTTCATAACCTTCTAAAGCATCTGCTAAAAAAGTATCTGTTAAGGCTGCTTTTTCTAAAGCGTGTCTTTCAGTATTGCTCATTTTATTTTGCAAATATTTTTCTATATCTGCTACTGTGTAGTTAATATGTTGTGTTAAATCAGCCATTTTTTTCCATGCAAATTTTCAGGTTACGCCTTCCATTTTGTATTAAGCTACGCACTTTATTCCATTCTATTCCTGTAATATCAGCTATTTCATTATAACATTTGTTTTCTAAATAAAATAACTGAATGCTCTTTTTTTGTTCATCATTTAGTGCTTCTATACAACTTTCAAGGCTTTGTAAATGTTTTTCTTTTTCTAAAACATTATCAAGATGCGAAAAGTCTTCTGATTGCATAAATTGTCCATCAAATTCTACAGTTGGTGTTTTTTTATCTTTTCTAAGCTGCATTAAACAGTGGTTTTTTGTAACCACATAAAGCCAGCTTTTAAAGTTTTCTACTTTGTGCTGAGGTAATTTTTGTACAAGTTCCTGATAAATATCCATTACAGCATCTTGGCTTGCATCTTCATCTTTTAAATATTTCATACAGGTACCAAAAATTAGGTCATTATATCTTAAAAATAGGGTAGCCAAAATGTTTTGGTCTAAACTTTCTTGGTATGCTATCAGCAAAGAATTATCATCTGCTGATTGGTTAATATGCTGTACAGATAATTCCATAAGGCACTAAGGTAAATCTTATCTGATATAAATAATTACTCTGTTATTAAAAAAATAAAAAAATGACTTTTTTTAATAATCTGTTATAAAGTTATTTCTGCTACAATATTTATGTAAAGTGCCTATTTAAAGCATCTGCAAAGAGAAAAATTTGTTTTTAGCACCTTTTAGTAATTAATCATTTTAAAACATTTGTTATGAAAGAAATTGTGTATAAAATTTTGGGAAAAGAGATTGTTCAAATATTTCCTAACCCTGCTACTAAGGGCAAAGTGGTAAACCTAAAGCTAAGAAATAAAGGCAATTACTTTGTAGAGTTGGTTAATGACAAAAGTTTTTCATTGCATACAGAACAAATAAGTGTTTGTAATAGCGAGGAAATAAATTTGTTTAACATTCCTTCAAATATTGCTAATGGTTGCTATTATATAAAGGTGATTAATAAAAGTAATAACAAAGCATTTAAAACTGCTATTCAAGTACTGTAATTGATTACTTTTTAAATGCAGGATGAAATTGATGTAAGGTAGTTCTTAAAAAATCTCTATCTAAGTGAGTGTATATTTCTGTGGTGGTAATGCTTTCGTGTCCTAACATTTCTTGTACTGCTCTTAAATCTGCACCACCTTCTACCAAGTGAGTAGCAAATGAATGTCTAAATGTGTGTGGCGAAATATTTTTTGTAATACTTGCTGCTGCTGCTAACTCTTTTATGATGTAAAAAATCATTATCCGAGAAAGATTTTTACCAAACCGATTTAGAAATAAAATGTCTTCAAAATCTTTTTTGGGTTGTGTATGTACACGAACATTGTTTTTATAAATATTAATGTATTTAATAGCATCATTGCCTATTGGTACTAATCTTTCTTTATCACCTTTTCCAATAACACGTATAAAACCAACATCTAAATACAAGCAACTAATTTTTAAATTGACTACTTCGCTTACACGCAAACCACAACTGTACATGGTTTCTACAATAGCTTTATTTCTTGTGCCTTCTGGTTTACTTACATCTATTTGTGCAATGATGTTTTCAATTTCTTCAAAACTAAGTACATCGGGCAAAGCTCTTTTTGTTTTTGGCGTATCTAATAAAGTAGATGGGTCGTTTGATACAATTTCTTCTGTAAGACAATATTTAAAAAAACTTCTTATGCCAGATACTATACGAGCTTGAGATGTGGCTGTCATTTCTAATTGCCCTATCCATTGTATAAATTGTTGCAATTCGTTTAAACTAATTTCTTCGGGGCTTAATTTTTTTTCTTTTATCTGTAAGTAAGATGTTAGTTTATCTATATCTCTTAAATAAGCATTGACAGAATTGTTGCTTAATGATTTTTCTAATTGTAACCAGCTTTTAAATCCTTTTTTATATACTTCCCACATATTTTATTTTTTGTTTAATAACCACTTTTGCAAAATAGTTAATTTTTTAAGTACTTATCTTGTAAGGTTTATAATCTTTCATAAACTATACCTATATTCGTTGTTTCTCAATAAAGAGAATTAAATACCTAATTCATAGCTCAAAAATGCAACCAGTTAATTTACGTTCGTTTAAGCAAAAAGCCCATCATCATAAAAAAGCATTTAGAAAATTTTTAAAGAAAGTAGAAAAAAATCCGCCTAAAAATATTAATGAAATAGTAGATAGGGTAGATGCAGCAGTATGGAAAGAAATTGATTGTTTAAGCTGTGCAAATTGTTGTAAGCAAATGTCGCCAACATTTACTACAAAAGATATTAAGCGTATAGCTAATTATTTAAACATGCGTGAAGATGAATTTAAAAACAAGTGGCTATATTTTGATGAAAAAGATGGTGATTGGTTGAATAAAAAACAACCTTGTCAGTTTTTAAATCTTGAAACAAATATGTGCATGATATATGAAGTAAGACCAGCAGATTGTGCAGGTTTTCCTCATTTAAAAAAGAAAAAAGTAACAGACTATATTCATGTGCATCAACAAAATGTTGAATATTGTCCTGCTACTTATAGAATGGTTGAAAAATGGATGGAAGAAATTAGTATGTAGCTTATTTTATTAAGCCACTTTTAGAATATTTATTTTGCTTTTATTAAATTTCTTTTGTGCATAATCAAGTGTCAAATGCAGTTCTGACTGATTGGTTCCAGGAAGTTCAAACATAGCATCTGTTAATATACTTTCACAAATACTGCGTAAACCTCTTGCACCTAATTTATATTCTAATGCTTTATGTACCATAAAGTCTAATGCTTCATTATCTATTTTTAGTTGAATATTTTCTATTTCAAATAGTTTGGTAAATTGTTTTATTAAAGAGTTTTTAGGCTCTGTAAGAATATTTCTAAGTGTTTCTGCATCTAAAGGATTTAAGTGTGTAACAATGGGTAAACGTCCTAATAATTCGGGTATTAAGCCAAAGTTTTTTAAGTCTTGAGCATTGATAAATTGTAATAAATTTTTTCGCTGCATTTCTTGTTCTTCTTTATTTACATTAAATCCAATAGCATTGGTATTTATTCTTCTGGCAATTATTTTATCTACACCATCAAATGCACCACCACAAATAAATAGAATATTTTTAGTATCTACTTTTATCATTTTTTGTTCAGGATGTTTTCTTCCTCCTTGTGGGGGTACTAATACTTCTGTGCCTTCTAACATTTTTAATAATCCTTGTTGTACACCTTCGCCACTTACATCTCTTGTTATAGATGGGTTGTCATTTTTACGAGCTATTTTATCTAATTCATCTACATACACAATTCCTCTTTCTGCAGCAGCTACATCATAATCGCAATTTTGTAGCAATCTTGTTAGCATACTTTCTACATCTTCGCCTACATAACCTGCTTCTGTAAATACAGTAGCATCTACAATAGCAAAAGGCACATTTAACATACGAGCAATGCTTTTGGCAAGCAATGTTTTTCCTGTACCTGTTTCGCCTACCATAATAATATTGCTCTTTTCTATTTCTACATCATTCTGTTGTTGTTTTTGAGCTATTCTTTTAAAGTGATTATATACGGCTACTGCTAAAACTTTTTTTGCCTCATCTTGTCCTATTACATATTCATCTAAAAATTTTTTTATTTCGGTAGGTTTACGAATGTTTATTTTTTGATTATTGGTGGCTGTTGGAAAACTTTGTTTAGGAGCTATTCCATTTAACTCTAAGTTAATTATATCTTGAGCATGTTCTACACAGTCTTCACAAATATGTCCTTCTTGCCCTGCAATAAGTATTTTAACTTCTACACGACCTCTTCCACAAAAAGAACAGTGTAAATGATTTTGTTTTGCCATGTTTAATAATTAAATAATAGAATATACTTTGTACAACAACATAATAGACGAAATATTGTGTTTTATTGTTGCTTTGCACAAAGTTAAACTTGTTTTTTTAAGAAAAAACTTAAAAAAGTATAAAATTTTGTATTTATAGTTTGTCCATTACTCCATCTACAATGCCATACTCTACTGCTTCTTTAGCATCCATCCAGTAATCTCGGTCAAAATCTTTTAAAATTTGCTTAACTGTTTTTCCGCAATTTTCTGCTAAAATTTTAGCTCCTAATAATTTAGTTTTTTCTATTTGGGTAGCTTGAATTTCAATATCTGCACTGGTGGCTTGATAGTAACCACTAAGGCTTGGTTGATGTATCATTACTTCTCCATGAGGATAAATAAATCTTTTACCTTTTGTACCAGCACTTAATAAAATAGAACCCATACTTGCTGCAAGCCCCATACAAATAGTACTAATAGGGCTATTTATCATTTTGATAGTATCGTATAAAACCATACCACTTGTAACTACACCACCTGGGCTATTGATGTATAATTTTATTTCTTCGCCTGGTTTATCTGCTTCTAATAATAATATTTTGCTTACAATTTCTCTTATAGATTTATCTTCTACTACACCCCATAGATATACAGCTCTTTTTTCAAAAAAGAGTTTTTCTATTTTCTTTATCATACCAGCACTCATTTGTTCTTGCTTATCATCTTTTTTATTGTCATCATCTTCATCATCATTGATGATGAATGGGTTTACTATATACTTTCTCTGTATCATTTTTTTTATTTTAAAAATATGAAAACTGAATTTTTATTTTTTAGGATTTGTTATTAATACTTCATCTACCAAACCATATTCTTTGGCATCTATAGCTTTCATCCAAAAATCTCTATCACAATCTTTGGCTACTGTGGCTACATCTTTGCCAGAATGACTTGCTATTACTTCGTACAATTCTTGTTTTAATAGTTTAATTTCTTTGGCTGTTATTCCTATGTCTGTTGCTTGTCCTCCAATAGCACCACTTGGTTGATGTAGCATAATACGACTATGTTTTAAAGCTGTTCTTTTTCCTTTTACACCAGCACATAGTAAAACTGCTCCCATGCTTGCTGCTATACCTGTACAAATAGTACTTACATCTGGACTTATAAATTGCATGGTATCATACACACCCAATCCTGCATATACACTACCACCAGGGCTATTTATATACATTTGAATATCTCTGCTTCTATCTACACTTTCTAAAAATAATAATTGTGCTGTAATAATATTGGCTACATAATCATTAATACCTTCGCCCAAAAAAATAATTCTGTCCATCATTAATCTACTGAATACATCCATTTGTGCTATATTTAAAGGACGTTCTTCTATAATGTATGGTGTAAGGTTGGTAGGATTAAAAGCTGTTTGATAGTTATGCAAAACAGCACTACTAATACCTTGCTGTTTAATAGCATACTTTTTAAATTCTTGTTCTACATTCATATTTCAAATTTTGCGTTGAAGATAAGAGTTTTGATTTTTTGTGTAAAAAAATATCTCAATAATATGCAAAAGAATGATTAGGTATTGTTAATTCCAAAATAGATTTTGTATTGTATTTTAAATATTTTGCACTTTATCAGAAGCTGAAATAAATGTTTCTGATTGCTTAATTCCATTAACCATAATGTTACTAAATTTTATAGGAAGTCCTTTAGCTTTAAAAAAGTCAGGCTTATTTTGTAAATGAAAATGTAAGTGAGGTTCAGAACTGTAACCACTATGTCCACATTGTCCAATAATTTGCCCTTGAGTTACTGTGTCTCCTGCAACTACGGTTATACTGCCTTTGTTTAAATGTGCATAAAAAGAATATTCATTATCTGTATGTTTAATAATTACATAATTTCCTATAAAACTTGTTGTAAGAAAATCTAATATGCCATAACCTACCAATAGTGCATTTCTTTTAGAATTAATTGTTTTTATGATTGTTCCATCTGCAACAGCTACAATATTTTGATTGAAGCAGAAATAATCTTCAAGATTTGTTCCTTTGTTTATGTGCCGAAAATAGTTTTTATCTGCAATAACAAAATCATAAGCAAATCTTTGTGTAATTACATTCCAAGAGTGCGAACTTTGTTGTGTTGTACCACCATTATAAACTAACCATTCAGTATTTTTCTGAAATGGTAAAATATACTTTGTTTCATTTTGATAAGTTTCTGCATTTTCAATAAGCTCATTTTTATTTGCTTTTAATGCTGAATTTCCAATGGCTTGTTTTATGATTTGCACAAGTTGAAAAGGGTTTATAAAAGAGAGTAGCCCTGTTGTATAAAACATAAATAGTAGTCCATTTTGCCCCAATTTTCCAATAGGTCCTGAAGTAGGCCAATTTTTAAATTTTTCGTTTTCTTGTTCTTGTATAATGTCTTTTGAAATTAGGTCGGCTATAAAATGAATGACTAAATAGATGCCAAGTAGCCAAAACTTGTGTAATCCGTTAAATCTAATTTTGAAAATAAAATGTAATAATGCCCATATAAGGGCAAATATTATAATTGAAATGAGTGTTTGTTTTTTCATTAAGAATTTCTCTTATTAATGGTTAATAATATTTTTCTCACTTTTGATTTTATAGCAGCACTCTCTGTTTCCATTGCCTTTTCACAAATAAATTTTAATTCATGTTTAAGTTCTGGAATATATTTAGTTAATTCATAAAGCCCATTATAAGCCCAAGCTCTTACAAATTTATTTTTATCTGCTAAACAATTTCGTATAAAAGGTTCAAAAGTTAGCATTGATACTTCACTCAATTTAATGTGAGGCATTATTTGTAAGAGATGAAGTTTGGCTTCCCAATTATTAATATTTTGGCAGTTTATTATAACTTTTTCAATAAGCATATCAGGCAATCTGTTTCCATTGTCATAGTGATGTTTGATAAGCCAAGTCATTACTTTATGTAAATCTTGTTGGTTTTTACAAATGGCAACTAAATCTTCAAAAAAGGTAGTATTGGTAGCATTTTCACTATACAGGTTTGTTAGATACTCTGTATGAATTTCATCCCACAATTTTAATTTGGTTGCTAATTTTTTGTTCATCTTTTTTTATGATAATAATACCGAAATGAAATAAATGTTAGTTCAAATTTTATTTGGTTGGTATAACAAATTTACAATTTAATTATCTCTTTTTAAAAGAGTTTATAAAAGCATAAGAATATATAGAGCTTTCTTATTTTGGAGAGAAGACATTTTAACTAAATAAATATTCTACATCTTCTTTTGTGAGTGATTTTACAAAACCTTCATCGTCTGTAATTAAATCTTTTGCTAAGGCTTTTTTCTTTTCTTGCAGTTTTAAAATTTTATCTTCTACTGTATCTGTACAAATCATTCTATAAGCAAAAATGTTTTTGGTTTGTCCTATTCTATGTGTTCTGTCTATTGCTTGTTGCTCTACAGCAGGATTCCACCAAGGGTCCACTATATATACATAATCTGCTGCTGTAAGGTTTAGCCCAATACCCCCAGCTTTTAAAGAAATTAAAAATACCCTACAATTTTCATCATTCTGAAAACGATTGATGGCTTTTTCTCTGTCAGTAGCAGAAGTGCTTCCATCAAAATATTCAAAATCAATTTCTAACTCTTTCATTTTTTCTTTTATCAATGCAAGCATTCCTAAAAATTGAGAAAAAATTAATGCTTTATGGTTGCTTATATTTTCTGTAATTTCTCTGCCTATTTCTTCTAACTTAACAGAATGGTTAGGAAAATTTGTTCCATCTTGTTCTTTAAGAATAGCAGTACTATCGCAAATTTGTCTCAGTTTCATTAAGCCTTGTAAAATAGTTAGCTGGCTTTTTTGAATACCTTTTTCTTGTACAGCTCCTAATATTTTATCTCTAAAATCGTTTCTATAAGTATCATATATTTTTCTTTGTTCATCATTCATTTCACAATACAAAATCATTTCTTGTTTTTCTGGTAGGTCTTTTGCTACTTGCTCTTTGGTTCTTCTTAAAATAAATGGATAGAGTAATTTTCTTAAATGTTCTTTTTGTTCTTTTTCTCCAAATTTATCAATAGGTACAGCAAATTCATTTTTAAAAAATTCTTGGCTGCCTAACATACCTGGGTTTAAAAAATTCATTTGTGCAAAAATGTCAAATGTGTTGTTTTGTAAAGGTGTACCACTAAGGCATAAACGATTTTTGGCTTTTAATATACAAGCAGCTTTGGTTACTTTGCTTGAGGGGTTTTTTATTGCCTGACTTTCATCTAAAATAATGTAGTCAAAATTTATTTCTGCAAAATATTTTATGTCTGAACGTAGTGTGCCATACGTTGTAATAACTATATCAATGTTTGTGTTTGTTATGGCATCTCTGTTTCTTGCACTACCATGATGGGTGTAAGAGTTTAGTAAAGGTGTAAATTTTTTAATTTCGTTTTGCCAGTTGAACATTAATGTTGTAGGACAAACAACCAATGCTTTTAATTGATTACCTTCTTCTTTAAGATGGTGTAAAAAACTAAGGGCTTGTACTGTTTTTCCCAATCCCATATCATCTGCTAAAATGCCACCCCAGCTTACTTCTTTTAAATAATTTAACCATTGAAAACCACTTTCTTGATAGGGGCGAAGAATATGGGTTAAATGCTCTGGCGGATTTATTTTTTTTATTTCATGATTGTAGCGAAGCCTGTCATATTTTTCTTCTAACTGAACAAATAGTTCTTCTTCATTTCGTTGATTATATAAATCTTCTACAACACTAAACTGATATTTGCTCAGTTTCATATTGTTTATTTTTCCATCGCCTACTTTAAATAATAAAGAATATTTTCTTATCCATTCTTCTGGTAAAATGCCTAAAGTGCCATCTGCCAATGGAACAAATTGTTGCTTATTGGCTAATGCTTTTTTTACATCATCAATAGTTATTTTTTGTTCGCCAAATTGTATTTCAATTTTTGCATCAAACCAATCTGTATTGCTGCTAATATGAATTTTTGTAGAAGGTTTTGCAGTATTGAAACGAAAGTTTTTTAAAGCATCCATTCCATAAACAGCAATATTCATTTCTTTCATGGCATCTACAAATAAGAAAAACCAGTTATTTTTTAAAACATCTACACCTCTTAAAGCCAATGTATAACTATCAATAGGTTTAATAAAATGAGAGTGTAAATTTTCTATTTTTTGTAACCATTCTTTTTCTGCCTCTGTATTTCTATATACTAATAAAAGTGTTCCATTTAAAGGTAAAATAATGGTTTCTTTATCATCGGCTCTTACATCATATCCTTTATAAGAAAATACAGGTTGAAAAATAAGGTACTCACCACGTTCTTGTAATAATAATTTTACATCTGGCTTTTCATCTTTTACTTCTGTTTTTTCTAAATTACCAAAATCTACAGAGTATTCTTTTGATAAAGGAAGCACTAATTGATGTAAATATTTTTCCCATTCATTTGGTGCAACAGTTATTTTTCCTTCAGGAAGGAATTTGTCTATTACTTGAATATCTTCAATTCTTTTCCATGTATATAATTGATGATGATAATTGAAGATGAGGGGTGTATTACTTTTATTTTCAAGTAGGTTTACTTCTGTATGAGGTAGTTTGGCTTGACAAATAATGTCAAACACATTGTGCTGATAGCTAATACTAAATTGTGGCGAAATAGTTTGATGACTAAATTCTGCATTTTCAAGATTGGCAGTAATAAATTTTTTTCCTTCGGGTAAATAGAATGTAAAATTACTTCCTGCTAATTCTGTAAAAAGGTTTTTTATTTTAGAATGTAAGTATTCATTAATAATGTGTTTGGTTTCTTCTGGCAATTCAGTATTGTGCTGTTGAATAATATTGTCCCAAACACCACTAAATGGAGAATTTCTTGTAAGGTATTTGTTTATTTCGGAGGGTAAAAATTTTCTAAGTTGTTGTAATAATATTTTATCGTCTTCACTAAGTGGCTCAGTATTGATAAATTTATTTAAGTCTAACTTTTCAATTTTACTAATGTATTTACTAAAGTCATCATCTGGCTCTCCTTGAATGGCTTCTACTTGCACATAAGGATATTGTTGTTGAGGGCTTATAACCACACCCAATTTAACAGTACTTTTTTGAAATATATTATTGGTATTTTCACTAACAACTTCTGTTGGTAAATTGTTTGTTTGTTCAAATGGTTCACTCCATGCAGGTTTTGGTTTTGGCTCTGTATTAATGGGTGTATTAATACGTTTTATAGAAGTGTCTATAACACGCAAAAACGGTTTTCCATTTTGATAAGTAAATTCAAATTTTCCTGTTAAATCATCATCTAATGAATAACCATAAATGCCTAATAATTTATTTTTAACTACATCCCAATTTCTGATAGTGTCAAAATAATTTGCTCCATAATTATTTAGCAGTTGTAGAAATACAATTACTTTTTGTGTGCATAATGGATAACTTGTTTCAGTAGTATCATTACAGCTTGTATCAAAAAATCTTTCTTCATTTTTTCTAATAATTACTTTCCATATTGCTCCATGCCAATTTACTTCTGCTAATACACTTTCATCTTTAGTATCAATAATATTTGCTTTATTGGTTCTCAAAAATTCTTCAGCATCTGCATAAGCCTTAGGAGATGATAACATTTTGATAAGTTTCAGGTCTAATTGTTTCATTCTTATTACAGTGTGCTGTTGATTATAGTTGGTATTTGTATTGCCCAACATATTTCGTTCTACAAGTTCTTGTAAATGAAATAAAGCACCAGCTTTATGTCTGCATATTTCACTAATATTATAAGGACAGGTGCATTTAAAGTTTATTTTTTTTTCGTCTTGAAAATTATTGATATATACTTTGTAATAGGTAGCATAAGTATCATCTTTAACCCTAAAAACAATATTGTTTAAGAAAGAATTGTTTTCAATAAGCTCTACCTTACCAGAAGTGTGAATTTTTTTACCTCTGCGTATTGCTTCTTCAGAACCATTGTTGTATATACATTTTATTAAGTAGGGTAAAGCCATGATTTGTTTTGAAAAAATTAATCTGCAAAAGTAAATGAAAGCAAATGGAATTTTAGTCTTTAATGGAAAGATTGTGGATGAAAATTTTGCTTTATTTAATAATTATTTTTTATTGAAAATAATAAACTATATTGTGCAGTTTTTCTTTTAAGAAAGCTATTTGTATATTGGTTTTTATTTTTTTATAGCTCTTATCATTTCTCTTTTTCCTATGGGTCCTTTTATTTTTTGAATAATAAAACCAACGGCTTCCATATTTTTTCTTACATAACTTTTGCTACAATAAGTAACCAACACACCATTAGGCTTTAATAAACTATATAGAGTATTAAATATTTCTGTAGTCCATAATTCTGGTTGTGCAGTTGGTGCAAAAGCATCATAAAAAATAATATCAAACAAATTTGATGTACTAAAATGAATGAGTGAGTTATGAATTTTATGTAAAGAAAATAATGGGTGCATAGTTTCTACATGATTCCATTTTGCAGTATGTATTTGTAAAAATTCTTTTTCTGTATTTAATAACTTACCATAGTTTAACTGCTCTATTTCATTGGCAGAAATAGGGTGTAGCTCTATACTTGTATAATGAATAGATGTTTTTTGTTGAAGAGCATATTGCCAACTAAGCAAAGCATTTAATCCAGTGCCAAAACCCATTTCAAAAATTGAAATTGATTTTTTGTGATACAAATTTTCGTAAAATGCCAAACCAGCATTGATAAAAATATGCTTACTTTCTTGTATAGAACCATACTTGCTATGATAAGTAATACTTAATTCTGGAATTGAAATAGTATGGCTTCCGTCTGATGTTGCTATAATTTCTTTTTTCATTATTATACAAAGTAATTATTTTGTGCTATGACATATATAGTACAATTACAAAAAGATAAAAAATTTTCTAAGTACTTAGGCGATGAGAGATATGAATTATTTTTTCATAAAAATATTCCTCTTCGTTTAATGGCTGCTATTATGAGCCAACAATTAAGTACTAAAGTTGCTAAGGTAATTTATCAACGATTTCTTGATTTGTATAATGGTAAAGAACCTACACCACAACAAGTGTTAGATACTCCTTTCAATATTTTAAGAAATATTGGACTTAGTAATGCTAAAGTAAATTATATACACAACGTAGCATCTTTTTGTATAGAACATACAATTACCGATAAGAAACTTCAAAAAATGAGTAATGATGAAATTGTAGAACTACTTATTCAAATAAAAGGTGTTGGCAAATGGACTGTAGAAATGCTGTTGATGTTTAGCTTAGGAAGAGAAGATGTATTTTCTGCTGATGATTTAGGTATTCAACAAGCTATGATACAGATATATAAATTAGATGCAAGCAACAAAAAATTATTGAAAGAAAAAATGAATATAATAGCAGAAAAATGGAAACCTTATAGAACATTTGCTTGTTTGCATTTATGGAAATGGAAAGACAGTTAAAATGTTATTAAATATAAAAGAGGCTGCCTTAAAAGGCAGCCTCTTTTATAATGAAAATTTATTTTTCTTTACTCATTCTTTTACTTTTTCTTTCCTTTAAAAGCTCATCTCTCTTTTTTATTTGCTCTTGTGTAAGCACTTTATCTACTGCATTTTTTCTTTCTTTCATTAAAGCAGATAACTGTTGTTTTTTCTCTTCTTTAGAAAGTGAACTATTATCTCTAATTGCTTTAATTTTTGTTGCATAAGTTGCATTGATGTCTTTTATTTTAGCCGCTTGTTCGTCTGTCAGGTTTAGCTCTTTTTTCATTTGTTCTGCTTTTTGTCCCTTGCCTTCTTGAACATTATTTTTAAACTTTTCAGCTTTTTCTTTTTGTTCTGGAGTAAGTATGGCAAATAATTTATCATTTCTTTCTTTTTTCAGAGTAGCTTCTTGTTTCTTAAATTCGCCCATAGTTAATTTATCATTACTTTTTAAGGCGTTAATTTTAGATTGATAATCTTTATTAATTTCTCTGGCTTTAGCTTTTTGCTCATCTGTTAAGTTTAAATTTTTTCCAAATTCATTTCCGTTTTTCATTCTTTCCATTCTGCCTTGTTGAAAACCTTGCATACGTTTAGTACGTTGTGTTTCTTGTGCATTTATTTTTGATACACTAAACAGCAAACTTGTTCCAAGCATTACTAACATTATCTTTTTCATAATCATTTTTTTTGAGGGTGATAAAATAATTTTATTCATAGACTGTAAGCAGTATTGAATGTTTAATGAGTACAAAAAAATATTTGTTAATTGGTCGTTAAAGAGCAAGGCTTTATTTTTTTTAGAAAGTATTATTTATGAAGTACTATACTGTATTACTTTTGTACAAAATTTTTTAAGTCTTGAAGTATATAATTATATTTTTTATGCTTTCTTTTTTGCAGAGTAATCTACTATTAGCTCAAACAGATACGACTACTTCAGACTCACTTTCTTTGCATAAAAAACCAGTTAATGATAGCCCTATAATTAAAAAAACACCCATTGTTCCCAAACCTATATTAGATACTGTGCCTTTAATGAATGATAGTATTCCTTTAAATGATACTACTACTGAACATAAAGACAGTTTACAGCAAGTTGCAGTTACTCCATTGATAAAAAAAGATACATCAACCTTTGCAGCTATTATGCACCATAAATATTTTCCAATAAATAATAATAGAATATTTATGATTTCGCCCTGGCAGAGTATAGAAAATAAAGACACCTTATTTTATAGTTTATTATTATTGGTAGGAATATTGGCAATTATTAAACTGTCATTCTCAAAATATTTTTCAAACTTATTTAAACAAATTTTTCAACTTTCTAATAAGCAAAGACAAACTCAAGAACAAATTGTACAAGATAATTTACCATCATTGTTAATGAATATACTGTTTGTATTAAGTGGTGGAATGTTTATTGCATTAGTTGTAGAAAGGTATCGCTTGGTTCAGGCTAATTTTTGGTTACTCTTATTGTATAGCTCTGTTTTATTATTAATAGTTTATTTTATTAAATATCTTTTCTTACTTTTTTCAGGCTGGATATTTAATATGAGCAATGCAACCAATACCTATACATTTATTGTTTTTCTAATTAATAAAATAGTAGGAATCCTTTTTATTCCCATTATTTTTATTATAGCTTTTGCATCTAATACTATTGCTGAAATAGGTATAACCATAACTACTTTTTTATTAGCATTTTTATTTATGTATAGATATTGGTTAAGTTATAAAGCCGTAAGAAATAATATTAAGGTGAGTGCCTTACATTTTTTTCTTTACCTTTGTGCCGTAGAAATATTGCCTTTAGCGATTTTATATAAGGCTGTATTCAATATTATTCAGGGATAATTTATATATATAAAATATTGAGGAAAAGTATGGCAAAAACTGGTGTAACAAGTTCTGTATCAGCAAAAAATAAAAAGAGAATTTTAATTTCTCAACCACGACCTGAAAGTGAGAAATCTCCATATTTTGATTTAGAAAGAAAATATGATGTAGAGTTAGTTTTTACTCCTTTTATAAAATTAGAAGGAATAGAACCCAAAGAATTTAGAAAACAAAAAATTGACATTACTAATTATACAGCAGTTGTATTTACAAGTAGAAATGCTATAGACCATTTCTTTCGTATGTGCGATGACATGAAAGTATCTGTCAGTCAAGATACTAAATATTTTTGTATAACAGAAGCAGTAGCTTTATATCTTCAAAAGTTTACCCTATACAGAAAACGTAAGGTTTTTTATGGTGCAGATGGTACCAACAAAAGTTTATTTGATATAATCAATAAGCATAAAGAGAATGAACGTTTTATGTATGTGTGTAGCGAAAATCAACAAGATAATGAAATTGTAACTTGGCTTAAAAGTCATAAATGCGATTTTGCTTTAGCATTTATGTATAGAACTATAAGCAATGATATTAAAACTGTTTTTAGCAAAACAAGCTACGATATAATTTGTTTATTTACACCAAGTGGCGTACAAAGTTTGTTTGATAATTTTCCTAAGTTTAAACAAAATGGAACAATTATGGGCGTTTTTGGAAACAATACTTTAAAAGCAGCAGAAGTAGCAGGTCTTAAACTTCAAATTAAAGCCCCTATACCACATGTGCCAAGTATGATAACAGCTTTAGATAAATTTTTGGCTGATAAAAAGACAAAAACAAAAAAATAATTATCAAGTAATTATACCAATACATCATTTGTTACTGGATATTATTAATATTGGTAGCTGCATTTTTTAATTTTATTGATTGATAACTATGCACACCAATTTGCTTATACACGAAAGTTCGCCTTATTTACTGCAACATGCACATAACCCTGTAAATTGGTTTCCTTGGTGCGAAAAAGCATTTGCTTTAGCCAAAGAAGAGAATAAACCTATATTAATAAGTATTGGTTATGCTGCTTGTCATTGGTGTCATGTAATGGAAAAAGAAAGTTTTGAAGATGAAAAAACTGCTGCATACATGAATCAGCATTTTATCAATATTAAAATAGACAGAGAAGAAAGACCAGATTTAGACAATATTTATATGGATGCTGTACAAGCAATAACAGGTAGTGGTGGTTGGCCCCTCAACGTTTTTTTAACATCCGATAAAAAACCTTTTTATGGAGGCACTTATTTTCCAGCAGTAAAAATGTATAATAGATTAAGCTGGATGGATGTACTGCAAAATATTGTACATGCTTTTCATACAAAAAATCATGAAATAGAAAATCAGGCAGAAGAATTAACAAAGCACCTTCATAATAGCACACACCAACTTATAGCAAATACAATATCTGATACCAATTTATTTACAGAAGAAAATACCAATATAATAACTAAAAATATTTTAAAACAAGCAGATACTGTTTGGGGTGGCTTTGGAAATGCTCCTAAATTTCCTCAAACATTTTCTATACAATATTTATTAAGGCAATATTATTTTACCAAAAATGAAGAAGCACTCAAACATGCTTTATTAAGCCTTGATAAAATGATATATGGTGGTATTTATGACCAATTATCAGGAGGCTTTGCACGTTATAGTACAGATATAAAATGGTTTGCTCCACATTTTGAAAAAATGCTATACGACAATGCGTTATTAATAGATGTATTATGCGAAGCATATCAACTAACCCAAAATCAACTTTATAAAGAAACCATAGTTCAAACATTGGCATTTATTGAAAATGATATGCTTGATGTTAATGGAGGTTTTTATTGTGCATTAGATGCAGATAGTGAAGGCGAAGAAGGAAAATTTTATACATGGAGTAAAAAAGAAATAGAAAAAATTTTACAGAATCAGGCAGAGGATTTCTGTCATTTTTTTAATGTAACAGAAAAAGGTAATTGGGAACAAACCAATATTTTATGGATACAACAGCCTTTAGAACAATTTGCTGCTAATAATAAATTAGCTGTAAACCATTTTAAAGAAGTATTGCAACAATGTACAATAAAATTACTTACCCATAGAAATAAAAGAGTAAAACCCGAATTAGATGATAAAATATTATTAGGCTGGAATGCCTTAATGATAAAAGCATATTGTAAGGCTTATGCAGCTACAAACATTGAAAAGTATAAACAAATAGCTGTACAACAAATGAATTTTTTACAAAAAAAATTACATATAGAAGACAGATGGTATCATACTTATAAAAATGGTGTAGCTAAAATACCTGCTTTTTTAGACGACTATGCTTATTTGATACAGGCTTTCATTCACTTACAAGAAATTACTGCTGATGAGCAATACCTTGTATGGGCAAAACAAATAGTTACAAATGTCATTCAACATTTCAGCCATGAAACAGGCTTATTCTCTTACACACATCAATCCCAAAAAGACATAATTATCAGAAAAATAGATATGTATGATGGGGCTTTGCCAAGTGCCAATGCTACAATGGCTATTAATCTTCATTATTTATCTATTATATTTAATAATAAAGAATGGCAAACTTTATCAGAAAAAATGATAACAATAATGGGAGAGATAGTTATTAAATATCCCACATCATTTGGAAATTGGGCATCTTTAATACAACAAAATACATTTACAACGAAAGAAATTGTATTAACTGGCAACACTATTCATCAATCTTTACCATTGGTATTAAATAAATATATACCCAATAAAATATTACAATCTTCAAATAAAGAAAATAGCCATTTCCCTTTATTAAAAGATAAATTTATAGCCGAAAAAGACGTATTTTACCTATGTACTAATTATGGATGTGAAAGTCCTTTTTATGACGTTCGAAAGTTTTTAGCAAAAATCTAACATAGATTAATAATAACTTAGCTGCTCAAAAGAACAAATTGATAATTCAACATATAAAAAAGAATGATTTTTTGTACACAATAAATTTTGAAAGTGGGCGTTATTAGATACCCTAAAAAGGGTAAAAATTTTAAAAAAAATTTGGGGTAAAAAAAATATCTATATATTTGTCCACTATCTACCCTTCAATTATTTTGTAGAATGAGAAAAAGTTTAAGTGCTCTACTATTACCTGCTTTACTAATTAGTATGGCAGCATGTAATAAAAAAGGTAAGGTGAAAGGAACACCTGACAATGGTATATTAGTAGGTGTAGCACCTGGTGCCAAGCCTAATATTGGACGTCCTGGTAAAATGGTTTATATCCCACCTGGAACCTTTCACATGGGTCCCAGCGATGAGGATATTAACTTCAATTATACTGCACGAAATAAGCAGGTTTCTATCAATGGATTTTGGATGGATGCTACCGAAATTACCAACAATGAATATCGTCAATTTGTTTATTGGACAAGAGACTCTATTGCTCTTAAAGAATTAGGTTATGTAAAATCAACCAATGGAGGTGGAGGTGGAGATTCTGCCATAGCAGTTGATTGGTCTAAGAAAAAAGATATTAAATACGACCAAAGTACTTTAGAAAAATTAGCTACTAAGCTAATGATAGATGCTCCTGAAAGATTATATGGCAAAATAGAAGTTGACCCTAAAAAAATAGTATATCATATTGAATACTTTGATTTAACAGAAGCAGCTAAAATAGAAAATAAAGATGTTCCTCGTACAAAATTTATTAAAAGATTTGACCAACAAATTTATCCAGATACCTTAGTTTGGTTAAGAGATTTTTCTTATGCTTATAATGAACCTATGACTAAGAGATACTTTAGTCATCCTTCTTTTGGTAATTATCCTGTAGTTGGGATAAACTGGAAACAAGCAGTAGCTTTTTGTCATTGGAGAACACACTATTTAAATAGTTATTTAGGCAGAAAGAAAAAAGCCAATGAAAGTGATTTCAGATTACCAAGTGAAGCTGAATGGGAATATGCAGCACGTGGTGGAAGAACAAATTCTATGTATCCTTGGGGTAACTATTATTTAAGAAATAAGAAAGGTTGTTTATTAGCCAATTTTAAACCAGGTCGTGGTAATTATCCTGAAGATGGAGGATTTTATACTGTAAGAGCAGATGCATATTGGCCTAATGACTTTGGATTATATAATATGGCTGGTAATGTTGCTGAATGGACAGGCTCTTATTTCTATGAAGGTTCATACAACTTAATTCATGATATGAATCCAGATATTCGTTATGATGCTAAAGACGATGACCCACCAAGAATGAAAAGAAAAGTCGTTCGTGGTGGTAGCTGGAAAGATGTAGGTTATTACTTACAAACAGGCACAAGGTCTTATGAATATCAAGATACAGCAAAATCATATATAGGATTTCGTTGTGTAATTGACTTAGCCCCAAGAATGGGCAAAAGAAAATAAAAAGTAGTACTTACAACATTAAGCAAACTTTTAATTTAAAATTGTTTATTTATTATTAATTATATAACACTCACTAAAAAATCTAAAACCGTTATAACATGGCAGCAAAAATTCCTCCTAAAGTAGGTAAAACCGTAGATGTATTAGTTTCTATCGGTGCAGCAATAGTATTATTTGGAGCACTTCAAAAATTAATGCACACTAAATTAGCAGATTTGTTCTTACAGATAGGCTTATATACAGAGTCATTCATTTTCCTTGGTTATGGTATATTATATATGTATTACCCTGCAATGGATGAAAATGAAGTACATGTACCTGGCTTAGACGAAAAAGGCAATCCTGCACTAAATACAATGGAGAAAATGCTAAAAGAAGCAGATATTACACCGACTAATTTAGGTAATTTAAGCGATGGGTTTAAAAAATTTGGTAGTACTGTATCTCAAATTAGTGATTTGAGTGATATGGTAAAAACTACAGGCGATTTTTCTAATAGAACAAAAGAAGCTGCAAATGCCTTGGGTTCAGTAGCAGGTGCTGTAACGCAAGCTACAAATTCACTTAGTTCATTTAATGAAGCATCAGAAAGTACAAAACAATTCCATGGTCAAGTACAAGTATTAAGCAAAAACTTAGCTTCTCTTAATGCTGTTTATGAAATGGAATTACAAGAAAGTAATAATCACTTAAAAGCATTAAATCAGTTCTATGGAAAATTAGCTGAAGCAAGTTCATTAATGAATGGAACTGCTGAAGATGCAGCAAAAGCCAAAGAGCAAATTGCAGCATTAGCAGGCAATCTAACAAGATTGAATCAAGTATATGGAAATATGCTTACTGCTATGTCTGGCAGATAATTTTCTTTTTAATTAAAAAGAAAATACAGTTCTTAATAACCTTATTTATAAATTATACTATAAAAAATATAAAAGATGGCACTACCTAAGGAGCCAAGGCAGAAAATGATTAATTTGATGTATTTAGTGTTAACAGCACTATTAGCATTGAACGTATCATCTGAAATATTAAATGCCTTTAAAACTGTAAAAGGCAGTCTTGAAAGTTCAAGTAATTTAGCAAGAAGTAAAACTGACCAATTATTTGAATCGTTTAAAGACAAAATGGAAGACCCTAAAACAAAAGAAGAAGCTACTCTTTGGTTTGAAAAAGCCAATCAGGCTCACACTATGAGTGAACAGGCTTTTAAATATGTAGAAGATTTGAAAATGGAATTGATGGTTGAGGCAGGGTATGACAAGGCAAATGATACCAGCAAAGGAAGAAATCCTCAATTTAAAGAGGATAATTTAGAAGCAGCTACAAGATTGCTTGTAGAAACTGCTCCACAAGGAAAGGGTAAAGGGAAAGAGTTGAAAAAGAAATTAGAAGATTTAAAAAGCAGTTTATTAGGTCTTGACAGTTCTGTACAAGATGAATTAGGACGTGGCTTTCCTATAGACTTATCTATGCCTAAAACGCAAAGTGTTGGTAATAATACATGGGAGGCTGCTTATTTTAGAATGACACCTACTATTGCAGCACTAACTATTTTGAGCAAATTTCAAAATGATATAAGAAATGCAGAAGCTCAAGTGGTAGAATTATTACACAAAAAAGTAGGAGAAGTAAAAATTAAGTACGACCAATTTAAAGCTATTGCCAACGCATCTGCTTCTTATGTTATGCCAGGCGAAGAAATTATTATTAATGCGGGGGTAGGAGCATTTAGTAGTGCAGCAAAACCATCTGTAACTATTGATGGAGCTGGAGCACAAGCACTACCAGATGGAAGTTATGAATATAAATTTAGTGCACCTACTGCGGCAGGTGAATATACTAAAAAAGTAAGAATCAGTTTTATAAAACCTGATGGTACTACTGCAACGGTAGATAAAGATATAAAATATACAGTAGGACAATTATCTGGTTTAACTGTTTCTACAGATGCTACAAGAGTATTTTATGCTGGTGGTATTGAAAACCCATTAAGTGTTACAGGACAAGGAGGTTCTGAAAAAATTACCCTTAAAGTAGATGGTCCAGGTGTTAGTGTTGAGCCAAGAGGTAAAGGTACATTTATTGTAAAATGTACTCAACCAGGTTCTGCTATAGTAAGAGCCAGTGATGGAAAATCAACACAAGAATTTAAAATACCTATTAAACGTGTTCCAAATCCAGTAATTCAAGTTAATGGTAGTGCAGGAGGTAGTATGGATGCTGGTAGATTTAAAGCTGCAGGCGGTGTTTCTGCAAAATTAATAGACTTTATTTTTGAAGGTTACACATTTAAGGTTTCATCATTTGCCATGTTCTTTACTGGTACAGGATTTGAAGAAAAAAATGAAGTTGTTGAAGTACAAGGTAATGCATTTAATGCTGAAGCCAGAAGATATATGAATAGATGTGCTTCTGGTACTACTGTTGTTATAGGTGCAGTTCGTGTTGCAGACCAAATTGGTAATGTAAGAGAAATAGATGGTACAATATCATTTACTTTAGAATAAGCATATTAAATAAAATTGGTTTTATGAAAAAAATATTTTTGAGTGTATTTATTTTAATAGTGGCTATTGGTAGTAATATTGATGCTATAGCACAATTTAAAAAAACACAGAAAAAAGAAGAAAAGAAAGAAGAAACTACCACAGCACCAACAACAACTGGTGGTGTTACTACTACTACATCTCCTACAGTAAGAAAAGATTCTATCATTTTGCCTGGAAAACGTTTTGATACAACACGTGATATGTCAGGAAAAGAATATGGCAATGTAGTGCCTACCAGCAAACGTAATGCCTATGGATACACAAAAGACCCATTAAGCGATAGAAAACCTTTACCTTATGATTATATAAGAGAAGATGATGCTACTTTTAGTCATTTTGTTTGGAGAGAAATTGATGCAAGAGAAAAAATGAATTTACCTTTTATTTACTCTGCAAAAGATGAAACAGGTGACCAAAGATTTTTCTCTATCATATTAAATGCAATTAAAAATGATAGTGTGATAGCTTTTGATGCAGTAGATGACAGATTTACTACTCCACTTAGCATAAATGAGGTAATTAGTATGTCAACTGCAAAATCTACGGTACTTGATACAACGTATGCTGAAAATCCTAATGATGAAAATGTAATGGACACAGTAATACAATGGAAGGAAAATTTAAAAGCACCTAAACCAGACTCTATTTATAAATTCAGGATTAAGGAACAATGGATGTTTGATAAAGAAGCAAGTAGATTTTTGGTAAGAATTATAGGTATTGCACCAATGGCACCAAATCCTCTTCCTCCAGGTGTTAAAAAGAGTTCTGCTCCACCAACATATTATCCTTTGTTTTGGGTATATTATCCAGATTTACGTCCAACATTATCCAGAACATTTGCTTACAATCCTAAAAATATAGGTGGACAATTATCATGGGAAGAAGTTTTTGAAGGAAGATTTTTCAGTAGTTACATTATTAAATCTACTATAAATAACCCTGGCGATAAAACTTTAGCACAACTGATAGAAGACCCTCTATACAGATTATTGGAAGGAGAAAATATAAAGGAAAAATTATTTAATTACGAACAAGATTTGTGGTCGTATTAATTAAGTATAATAAATTATTTAAGGGGCTGTCTTTTAAGACAGCCCCTTATTTTTTTGGCTATTGTTTCTTAAAAATAATTTTAAAATAGAGTAGAAGCAATGACAAAGAAAGCACAACAAAATTAGCTACAATAACAGGTCCACCATTTGGAATACCAAAACCATATATTAACCAAATGATAGTACTGATAATGACAATAGCTATCATCCAAATACTTACATCACCCACACTTTTTGTTTTCCATGCCTGATATACTTGTGGCAGAAATGTAATAGAGGTAAGAAAAGAGCCGATATATCCTATCAGCTCTATTTCTTTAGAAGTTAAATTAAATAAGAAAGTCATGTAAGCATAATTTTATTCTATACCAAATTTTTCCATCACAGCATTACTAACACCAGTATTACTATAACCACCATCATGAAATAGATTTTGCATGGTAACCATTCTTGTTAAATCGCTAAATAAAGTAATGCAATAGTTGGCACAATCTTCTGCACTTGCATTGCCTAAAGGTGCAATAGCATTGGCATAATCAAAAAAATCGCCAAAACCTTTGATGCCTGTTCCTGCAGTAGTTTTTGTAGGAGATTGAGATACTGTATTAATACGAACTTTTTTCTCTATGCCATAATGATAACCAAAACTACGAGCAATGCTTTCTAACATTGCCTTAATATCAGCCATATCTGTATAAAAAGGAAAAGTGCGTTGTGCAGCCATATAAGTAAGGGCTACAACACTACCCCATTCATTAATAGCATCTAATTTTTTGGCTACAGCCAACATTTTGTGCAATGACATAGCACTTACATCAATACCTTTCATAAAGTAATCATAATTGCTTTCTGTATAAGGTATTTTTTTACGAATATTTACACTCATACCTATAGAGTGTAATACAAAATCTATTTTACCACCCAAAACTTCTTGAGATTGGGTAAATAATGTTGTTAATTCATCTACACTTGTAGCATCGGCAGGAATAATTTGACTACTCGTTTTTTCTGCTAATTTGTTTATTTCTCCCATACGCATAGCAATGGGTGCATTGGTTAAAACAAATGTTGCTCCTTCTTCGTATGCTTTTTCTGCTACTTTCCATGCTATAGAATTTTCATCTAATGCACCTGTAATAATACCTTTTTTGCCTTTTAATAATCCGTATGCCATAAAATTTATTTTTGGTTGTTATGGTAAAATTAATATTTGTGTTTTAAATGAATAGTTCAAACATTTTTAATAGCGTAAAAAATTATTTTATTTCTGTTTGTTCAGTTTCTTGATTAGGAATATCTTTTTCTGCTCCTTTTAAATAAGTAGGTAAATTTAAACCAGCCATATTAAACAAATCATTTAATGGTGGAACGGTTTTCATTAATCCCGATACAAAATTAGCAGTTGATGTATTGCCATTATTGGTGTCATTTCCAGAGTCCCAAACAGTAATTTTATCAATCTTAATATTCTTAACGGCTTCTACTTGTGTTTTTACTAACTCTGGTAATTTCTCTATTAATAATAATTGGAATGCTTTGGTTGGGTCGCCACCTGCTGCACCTACTACATCTTTATAACCTTCTGCTTGTTTGGTTAATATTTCATATAAACCTTTGGCTTCTGCTTCCATTTTTGCATAAATAGCATCAGCTTCACCTTTTGCTTGTTCTCTTATTTTTTCTGCTTCAGCCTGAGCTTCTATAATGGCTTTTTGTTTAGCTATTTCAGCAGGTACAACTACGTTGGCAACCTGTGTGGCTCTTTCTCTTTCAGAACGGGCAGCTTCTGCTTTTTGTTCTGCTACATAAGATTCTTCCAATGCTTTTGCCTGTTGTATTTTTTCGGCAGAAATAGCTATACGCAAGGCTTCCGCTTCTTTTTCTCTTCTCAAAGCATCAGAACCTGCAATGGCAATCTTAGCTTCGTTTTCACCTTTTACGGCAATAGCATTTGCTTCTGAAGTTTTTACCCTTGTATCTCTTTCTGCTTCTGCCTTACCAATAGATTCATCTTTTACGGCAGATGCGATACTGATTTCTTTGTCTTTGTTGGTAATGGCAATTTTTACATCTCTGTCTCTATGTGTTTCAGCAATTTGTACATCACGTTCTCTGTCTGCCATAGCCTTACCTGTTTCACCAATTTTTTCTTGTTCTGCTACACTTATTTTTGCTTCATTAATAGCTTTAGCAGCAGCTTCTTTTCCCAATGCTTCTATATAACCACTTTCATCTTTAATATCTGTAACGTTTACATTAATCAGTTTTAAACCTATTTTCTTCAACTCTGTATCTACGTTTTTAGAAATATTGTCTAAAAATTTATCACGGTCAGAATTGATTTCTTCAATGGTCATGGTAGCAATTACCAAACGTAATTGACCAAATAAAATATCTTTAGATAATTCCTGTATTTGGTCAGGTGTTAAACCCAATAATCTTTCAGCAGCATTATTCATACTGTCTGGTTCAGTAGAAATGGCAATGGTAAAACGACAAGGAACATCCACACGAATATTTTGCCTACTAAGTGCATTGGTTAAATTAGCTTCAATAGAAATAGGTTTTAAATCTAAATAGGCATAATCTTGTATTACTGGCCAAATAAATGCACCACCACCATGAACACACTTGGCAGAACTGCCTCCTGTTCGTCCATAAATTACTAATATTTTATCGCTTGGGCATCTTTTATACCTTGCTATTAAAGCTGAAACAGTAATAAAGCCTACTATGATAGCTACTACAAAAAGAAATACGAAAGACATAATTGGTTTTTTTAAAGTTTTTCTACTAATAATAAATTGTTATCAATAATTGCTGTTACCCTTATCATTTGACCAGAGCTTAGAGTATCATTTTCTGTTATGGCATCTAACTCATGTACTGAGCCATTTACACTAACCTGCACTTTTCCTTTTCCTTCTTTATTTTTTGGAATAGTAAGATACACTTGCCCCGTTTTGTACAAAGCTTTTTCAATTGAGAATGAATTATCTTCTGCTAATCTTTGTATTTGTTTTATAATAAGAAAAAAGCTTACTAAAAATATTATACCTATTATAAAAGCTATAAATGCTAATAAAGTTTTATTGCTAATAGTATGGTATAATGTAACACCAGCCCAACCAAATCCTAATAAAAAATTGATTAAATTTCTAAATGAAAATAATTGAAATGGAGTATCACCATCTATTAAGTCTCCATTAAAATCTGCTGATGTACCATCACTAACATCTGTACCCATAAAGGTTAAAATACCTTGTATAATAAAAATAACACTTGCTATAATAGCTATTATCCAAAATATTTTAAGGGTAGATTCTAAATGGTTAAATATTTCCATAAGGCGAAAGATAAATAATTTTTAATAAGATGGGCAATTTATGCTAATATTTTTAAAGATTTATTAATAATGGAAACAGTTTCAATAATTTGTTCTTTATTAATAATTAATGGTGGGGCAAAACGTATTTTATCGCCATGAGTTGGTTTTGCCAATAAGCCATTTTCTTTTAATGCTAAACACAAATCCCAAGAAGCATCTGGGTTTTTATGTTCTATTACAATGGCATTTAATAAACCTTTACCTCTAATAGTTTTAATAAAAGGCGATTGTAATTTTGCTAATTCCTCTCTTAATAAATTACCCATAGCAACAGCATTGTCAGCCATTTTTTCATCTTTTAATACTTGCAATGCAGCTATGGCTACTGCACAAGCCAAAGGATTTCCTCCATAAGTACTTCCATGTTCACCTGGTTGTATATTCATCATTATATCATCATCACAAAGTACTGCACTTACAGGCATTGTTCCACCACTCAATGCTTTACCAAGAATTAAAATATCTGGTCTTACATTTTCATGGTCGCAAGCAAGCATTTTACCAGTTCGTGCAAGCCCTGTTTGTATTTCATCTGCAATAAATAGTACATTATATTTTGTACATAATGCTCTTACTGTTGTTAAATAACCTTCATCAGGCAATACTACACCTGCTTCTCCTTGAATAGGTTCTACCATAAAAGCTGCTACATTTTTATCTTGCAATGCTTTTTCTAATGCTTCAGTATTATTATAAGGCACAGTAATAAAGCCTGGCATAAATGGTCCAAAACCTTTATAACTACTGGGGTCTGTTGATGCAGAAATGGCTGCCATGGTTCTTCCCCAAAAATTATTTTCAGCAAAAATGATTACTGCTTTATTTTCTTCAATACCTTTTTTAGTATATGCCCAACGTCTGGCAAGTTTTATAGCAGTTTCGCCACCTTCTACACCTGTATTCATAGGCAATACTTTATCGTAACCAAAGTATTCTGTAATATACTTTTCATAAACACCTAATTGGTTATTATAAAATGCTCTTGAAGTAAGGGTTAGTTTTTTACTTTGTTCTGCCATTGCTTTTAAAATAACAGGATGACAATGACCTTGATTAACGGCAGAGTAACCACTTAAAAAATCGTAATAGCGTTTGCCATCTACATCATATAAAAAAACGCCTTCGCCTCTTTCTAATACTACTGGTAAAGGGTGATAATTATGAGCTCCATATTTTTCTTCTAAAGCTATGTAATGAGCAGTTTGCTCACTGATATTTGAGATATTCATTGTAAAAAAAATTTATAAATGGGAAATAAAAAAATAATAACTATACAAAGAAATGAGTTTGTATAGTACGCAAACTTTATTGAAAAAGATGGTCTAAGAAGTCTAAATTTTCAGATAAAAATTTCATTGCTTAATAAATATAATAAGGGTTGCAAGATAATGAATAAACACTTAAAAAGGTAAATCATCTACTATTTCATCTGTAGGTGCAGGAGGTATATAATCAGGTGGAGCATCTTGAGCATCGGCAGCTTCTCCTAATTTTACTGTTTCTATTCGCCATGCACTTAAATTAGTAATATAATTATCTGTTCCATTTTTATTCCATTTAGTTCCTTTTACATTAAAAGATACTTTTATTTCTTCTCCTATATTAAATCTATCTGGCATGGTAACTCTATCTTGTACACATTGAAATTTTATATAGTTTGTAAAAGACCTGCCACCAGCATCTTCTGTTTTTTCAATTACAAATTCTCTTGTTTTAAAAGTTTCTGTATGTTGTACTGTATCAAACTTGGCAATTAATTTTCCTGTAATTTCAAAACTCATAGTAAATATTTTTTATTGATTGAGAGCCGAAAGTAAGTTTTAATTTGTTTCAATAATTTTTTTTGAAAAAACTTTGTTTTATTAACTACAAAAATATACCTTTCATTTTTGTAACACTTTTGTATGCTAAAACTAACTGCCATATTTGTTGGTGCTATATTTTCTATACTACCATATACAGCACAATCACAAAAAGCAACAGTAACATACAGTACCCACACTATCAGTAAACAAGATAAAACAGATTCAGCTTTAGCAGCCATGCTAAAACCTTATACTGAAAATTTGAATAATTATTTGCATACTGTTATTGGCTTTTCTACAAGAGGATTATTTAAAAAACAACCAGAAAGTGGCTTAGGAAATTTTATGGCAGATTGTATAAGAGAAATAACTTCTCAAAAATATGAACGTAGTGTTGATATTGCATGTATAAATTATGGAAGCATAAAATCATTTATACCAAAAGGAGATATAATGATAGAAGATATTTATACAGTAATACCTTTTGATAATGTAATTGTATTACAAGAAATAAAAGGAAATGTGTTGCTACAACTATTAAACAAAATAGCAGAACGTGGAGGTTTGCCCATAAGTGGTATTAAAATGCAAATAAAAAATAAGCAAGCAGAAAATATTTTGATAAATGATAAATCTTTAGATGAAAATGCACTATATATTATTGCTACTAATGACTATATGGCAAATGGAGGTGATGGTTGTAATATGCTAAAGAATTTACCTACTATCAATAAAGGATACCTTTTTAGAGATGCTGTTATAGAGTATATACAACAAACTTCAAAAAAAGGTAAAACAATAGATTGGAAAATACAAGGTAGAATAACTTATGCCAATTAAAAGAGAGAGAAATTTTTTATTATAGTTTAATTGTTTATCATGCAGAGAAGAAAGTTTATAAAAGAAACAACTTTTGCAGGAGGAGCTTTATTAGCATCTTCTCTACTGCCATTAAACAGTTTTTGTGTACCTGCAAATGATGTAAAAAACATAACCATACTACACACCAACGATGTACATAGTAGGTTAGAGCCTTTTTCGCAAGAGGATAATAAAAATGCAGGATTAGGAGGTGTAGCAGCAAGAGCTGCTTTAATTAATGATATACGTGCAGAGGTAGAACATGTGCTATTATTAGATGCAGGAGATTTTTTTCAAGGTACACCTTATTTTAATCTATATAAAGGAGAGCCAGAAATTAAAGCAATGAATTTAATGGGTTATAATGCAGCTACATTAGGAGAACATGATTTTGAAGCAGGAATGGACAACCTTGCAAACCAAATATCTAAAGCTACTTTTCCTATAGTAATATGTAATTATAATTTTACCAATACACCCATGGAAGGAAAAGCAGTGCCTTATACTATTATTAAAAAGGGCAATATAAAAATAGGTATATTGGGTGTAGGTATAGATAATAAAGGACTAATACCAGATGAATTATTTAAAAATGCAAAATATAATAACCCAATAGAAAGTGCTAACACGGTTGCTGATATATTAAAAAAAGAAAATTGCGATATGATTATTTGTCTTTCTCATCTTGGCGATAGATATAATGACGATACACTAAGCGATGAAATTTTAGCAAAAGAAAATTATCATATTGATTTAATAATTGGCGGACATACACATAAATTTTTTAAAGAACCCAAAAAATATTTTAACAGAAATGGAAACAATACACTTGTAAATCAAGCAGGATGGGCTGGTATGCAATTAGGTAGATTGGATTATTCACTTAGCCGAACGAAGAATAAAAACACAACTAAAAGTCAAACAATAGTTATAAGGAAAAAAAATGCGGAATAAAAAATTTTTTTTTTAATTTTTATTGCACATATTGCACTCCCTCCAAAAAAATTTTTCAACATATTCACATTTGAAAATTTAATTGTACTTTGGGGCGAAAATTAATATTCTTAACAAATTATATAATTGAAATTTTATCATGACTAAAACTGCTGAATCTGTTTGGAACAACTGTCTAACCATCATCAAAGACATAGTAGAATGGCAACATTACAAAACATGGTTCGAGCCTATTAATCCTGTAGAATTAAAAAGTAATGTTTTAATGATACAGGTACCAAGTCAGTTCTTTTATGAATACTTAGAAGAACACTATGTGAATCTTCTTGCCAAAACATTAAAAAGAGAATTAGGCAAAGAAGCAAGATTGGAATATAGAATAATGGTGGACAGCGGTAATGGGAAAAATGGTAATATAGAAATGCCAACAAGTGGTGTAAAAATTTACAGCAACAATGAAATGAATTTTCCTTTGGTAATTGATAATCCTGTAAAAAATCCATTTGTCATTCCTGGCTTAAAGAAAATGCAAATAGATTCTCAGCTTAATACCAAATATACTTTTGATTCTTTTATAGAAGGAGATTGCAACAGAGTAGCAAGACGTGCAGGAAAAACTGTAGCAGAAAAACCAGGTGCCAATTCTTTTAACCCATTAGTAATATATGGAGGCACAGGCTTAGGAAAAACACACTTAGCACAAGCAATAGGCAATGAAGTAAAAAGAATAAATCCCAATCGTGTAGTTTTATATGTAAGCAGCGAAAAATTTATTAACCAATTTCAAGACCATAGTCGTAATAATGCCATCAATGATTTTATACATTTTTATCAATTAATAGATGTATTAATTATAGATGATGTACAATTTTTTGCAAGAGCAGAAAAAAGTCAAGACGCATTTTTTGCTATATTCAATCACTTACACCAAAGTGGCAAACAATTAGTACTTACCAGCGATAAAGCACCTAAAGATTTAGATGGTATGCAAGAAAGATTGTTAAGCCGTTTTCGTTGGGGTTTAAGTGCAGACCTTCAAATTCCAGATTATGAAACAAGAATAGAAATTCTTGAACGTAAAATGAGAAATGATGGTTTAGATATGTCTAAAGATGTAGTAAAATATGTAGCATATAATATTAGTACCAATATTAGAGAATTAGAAGGAGCATTAATTTCTTTATTAGCACAATCTTCTTTAAACAAAAAAGAAATAGACCTTGAACTTGCCAAAAAAGTATTAAGAAATTTTGTTAAAACAAGTAGCAAAGAAATTACCATAGATGCTATACAAAAAATGGTTTGCGAATATTTTGATGTGCCTTACGACAAACTTTTACACAAAACAAGAAAAAGAGAAATAGTACAAGCAAGACAAATAACTATGTACTTAGCAAAAGCATTCACCAAAAACTCTCTCAAAACTATTGGAGAACATTTTGGAGGAAGAGACCATACCACTGTTATCCATAGCTGTCAAACAGTAAAAGATTTAATGGATACAGATACTATTTTTAGAGAAAATGTTATGGAGCTTACTCAAAAAGTACAGTTGGCTGCTATGTAATATTTTATGGGTAAAAAATTATTGCAATCTTTTCAAGGCATCATTAGCTTCTTGTAAATTTTTATCTAAAAACAATGCTTTTTCATAATATGCAATAGCATTGTTTTTGTTGTTCATAGCTTCGTAGCATTTAGCTTGCCAATAATAAGCATCCGCATAAGCACTATTTACTTGTGCTGCCAACTGAAAAATTTCCAACGCTTTTTGATACTCTTTTTTATCGTAAAAAATAAAACCTTTTTCTAAATAAGCTACCATATAACTATAGCTTGTATTAATACAATGGTCAAATAGCTCAATAGCTTTGGCTGTATTACCAATACGTGCAAAATATACTCCAGAAATAAACAAACAATCGGCACTATATTTTTTATCGGTATAAGTATCTTCAATTTCTATACATATTAATAAGGCAGTATCATTTTTAGTTTCAGCATATAAATTAGCCAAACTCAATAAAATATCAGCAGAACGATAAATACGAATAGCTCTTTTGTAATTGATTATTGCTTCTGCTGTATCTTTTGCTTTTTCATTTAACTGGGCTTTACTATACCAGTAATCTTCATTTAAACTATCTTGTTTAATTAAAATATCCATTTCATTCAATGCCTCTTTATACATTGCCAAACTATCTAAAGCATTAATAAAAGATAGCCTTAATGCTATACTATCTGGATATTGAGCAATCTGCTCTTTTAAATACGTTATATAAGAATTATCTTTTTTAGTTTCTGTATTGGTAGTAGAATTACAGGCAATAAGAAAAAACAAACAAAAGGGTAATAATATTTTCATAGTGCAAAAATAAAGCTCAATATCAAAATATTTTGACAATACTCTGACAGTTCTTGCACATTAGTATATGTTTTCACATTTATTTTGCAGCATGAAAAAAATATTATTCTTAGCTACGTTAGTAAGTTCTCTAACAAGTTTTGCACAACACACTTCTGACACTTTATTATATGCAGAAGAAAAACATTTTAAAAATATTCAGCAATTAACTTTTGGTGGCGATAATGCTGAAGCCTATTTTAGTTTTGATGGTAAGTATATTATTTTTCAAAAAACAAATCCTAAAGAAGGAATAGATTGCGACCAAATGTTTATAGGTAAAGTACCTAAAATGGGCGAACCTTTTACTTATAAAATGGTTAGTACAGGAAAAGGTAGAACAACTTGTGGTGCATTTTTAAAAGATGGAAAACATTTTATTTATGCTTCTACCCATTTAGGAGGAGAGGAGTGTCCACCTATTCCAGATAGAAAAAAATATGGCAACAAATATATCTGGCCCCTATATCCAAGTTTTGATATTTTTATGGCAGATACATCAGGCAAAATAGTAAAACAATTAACCAATTCGCCAGCTTATGATGCTGAAGGAACAATTTCGCCAGATGGAAAAACAATGGTTTTTACCAGTACCAGAGATGGAGATTTAGAATTGTATTTAATGAATTTAAAAACATTAAAAGTAAAACGTATTACACATACTGTAGGATATGATGGTGGAGCATGGTTTAGCCCTAATGGAAAAAAAATTATTTGGCGTGCCAGTCGTCCTAAAACAGAAGAAGAAATAAAAGAATATAAAGAACTACTTACTCAAAATTTAGTAGCACCAACCAATATGGAAGTTTGGGTAGCAGATGCTGATGGTAGCAATGCAAAACAAATTACTAATCTTGGACAAGCCAATTGGGCTCCTTATTTTATGCCAGATAATGAAAGAATTATTTTTGCCAGCAATCATGAATATAAAAGAGGGTTTCCTTTCAACATGTATATTATGAATGGCGATGGAAGCAATTTAACCAAAATAAGTAGAGACAAAGGTTTTGATGCTTTTCCTATGTTTAGTCCAGATGGTAAAAAAATTATTTTCAGCAGCAATAGAAACAATGGAGGTACAAGAGATACCAATATTTTTATAGCAGACTGGGCAGACTAATTACTAATACAAATACACTATTTGCACAAAAGCTAAAAAGAAAGTAATCATACACTTGCTTTTTAGCTTTTTATTTTTGAGTAATACGGTTGCTTCGGTATAAAGTGTCAAAAAAAAGTAAACAATTTTTTTATTGAAATAATTTGTGCATGAATAAATATGACTACTTTTATGCTTATACGAATTTGATTTCTACAACAGACTATTCTTTTTTCGTATAATGCTTTTGGTATTATTGCTATGAAAATGTTAATTTGGCATGTTTTTAGCACTCATTTAAAAAGTATATTATTTTCTTATTAAAACTATTATGATGAAAAAGGTTTTTCTATTTATGGCTGTTAGTATATGCTCTTTTGCTTTTATAGTACAATCAGATAGCGATGATATATTAAAAGCACTAAAAGCAGCCAATGTAGAGCAATTAACAGAACACTTTGATAGCTTTGTAGATTTAAAACTTCCTGAAAAAGATGAAGTAAAAAATATGAGTAAAAATCAGGCAAGTATTGCCTTAAAATCTTTTTTTAATGATAATAGTATAAAAAGTTTTGAACTTGCTTCACAAAGAGAAATGGGAGGCACCATGTATATAGCAGGAAAATTAAAAAATAATGACAAAGGATTTAATATAACAATTATGGCTAAAAAAAGTGGCGAAAAACATAATATTATTTCAATAAGAATCAATTAAACATTAGCTTTATCTTATTTTCAACCTCACAAAAAATAGTGTCAACTTTTTAGGATAATACACAATAAAAATATACCCCTCCTTTGGAGGGGCAGGAGAGGTCTCACTTATAATATTAAATAATGTTTCGTGTCTTCACGAAACATGGCTGTTGGAGTTTTTAGTTTTTCAGTTTTTAGTTTTTCCTTTTCGGATTTAGAACTTCGTATTTCGTGCAATCATCAGTCTGACGGTTCCGTCTGACTGATGAAACAACAAGCGTTGTCAGTCTGAGTTTATCGAAGACGATGAATTTAAGCGTTCTACTCAATCGCTTTCTACATACTTCGACAAGCTCAGTATGACAAAAGCTGACAATTTTATTTTGCCTTGTCCTAAAAAAAAGTTTACATGCTTTAGCTTTTAGTTTTTCATTTTTTTAGATTTTATTCTTTCGGATTTCGTTTTTAGAATTTCAGATTTTCTTTAAACTACCCCTAACCCCTTCAAAGAAGGGGAAATAACTCGGAGGTTTCGGATTTCATTTTTAGTTTTTAGTTTTTCATTTTTAGAATTTCGGATTTTCACTATGTATCGTCCAAAAAAAATTTTTTTATAAAAGATACATCTCATATATTTACAAAGTCATATTTAGAAATCTTTGAATTTTAAAATGAAAAAATTATTTAACTAAAAACTAAATTTTATGAGAAAGTTTTATGCTCTATTAGTTATTGCTCTACTGTCGTTTACAGTAACGCTACAAGCTCAAGTATCTAGTTACATTTTTTCCAGTTCTTCAGGAACATATACACCTATTACTGGAGGAACTCTGTTAAGAGATGGAACTGCTACTATGGATAGTTGGGCATCAACAGCACAAACAATTCCATCATTTACCTTTAATGGTACTGCTTATACTACGGCTTATGTAACTTCTAATGGATTACTAACATTAGGAGGTTCTGCTCCATCTACATTTGCTTATACTGCTATAAGCACTACTACAGGTTCTGGTTATGCAATTTGCCCATTTAATGCTGATTTGGATAAAGTAAATAGCAATGCAAATTCAGAAATAAGGTGGGAAACTGTAGGCGATGAAGTAGTATTTCAGTGGAAACAAATGAAAAGATATAATGTAACTGAAAGTTTTGATATGCAAGCAAGATTAAATACTGTTACTGGAGAAATTGTGTTTGTATATCAACTAAATTCAGGACCTGGCTCAAGTACTTCATATCAACCTCAAGTTGGTATCAGAGCTTCTGCTTCTGATTATAATAATAGACTTGTTGCAAGTGGTTCAGAAAATTGGGCATCTTCCTTAAAAGGTACTGCTAATTCAAGTACATGTAGATTTACATCAAGCTCTCCTCAAAAAAACTTTACCTCTGGCTTAACATATACATGGACACCTGCAACATGTTTTGCTCCAACCAATGTAGCATCTTCTGCTATTACAACAACTACAGCTACCATAAGTTGGGACGATGCTACTCCTGTACCAGGTATGGGTTATGATTGGGAATTAAGAACAAGTGGTGCAGCAGGTAGTGGAGCTACAGGCTTAGTACAAAATGATAATACTGCCGATGTAACTTTAGATTTAACAAGTTTAACAGCCAATACTGCCTATAATTTCTATATACGTTCTAACTGTGGTGGAGGCAATGATACCAGCACATGGACAAATGCTTTACAATTTACTACTCCTTGCGATGCAATTTCAAGTTTCCCTTGGACAGAAAATTTTGACGCTGTAACAACACCTGCATTACCATCTTGCTTTGCTTCATTAGATGTAAATGCTGATGGTGATAAATGGATTACTTATACTGGTGGTTATGGTGTTGGCGGTAGCATAGCAGCAGGGTTATATACTGATATTAATGCGGGTAATAATGATGACTATTTAGTACTACCTGCATTTGACTTAACAGGCAATCAAAGATTTAGATTCTCTGTAAGAGCAAGGTCTTCAGGTGAACCTAATGATTATAGAGTAGTAATATCTACTACTGGCAATACTCCAGCAGATTTTGCTTCTGGCACAGAATTAAAATCATTAACTACTGTAAGCAGTACCACCCATGCTAACATAGATTGGATAGATTTATCAGCCTATACTGGTATAGCATATATTGCTATTCATGTACCTCCTGGCGGCTTAGATGGCTACTACTTATATGTAGATGACATGATTGTGGAAGATATACCATCATGTTTACCGCCAACCAATGTAGCATCTTCTGCTGTTGCTGCAACTACAGCTACCATAAGTTGGGATGATGCTACTCCTGTACCAGGTATGGGTTATGATTGGGAATTAAGAACAAGTGGCAACCCTGGTAGTGGAGCTACAGGCTTAGTACAAAATGATAATACTGCCGATGTAACTTTAGACTTAACAAGTTTAACAGCCAGTACTACCTATAGGTTCTATATACGTTCTAACTGTGGTGGAGGCAATGATACCAGTGCATGGACAAGTGCTTTACAATTTACAACTCCTTGTGCTGATATAAGCACATTACCTTACACTCAAAACTTTAATGCAGTAGGCATACCAGTATGTTGGAGTACAGCACTTGTATCAGGTACTAATAATTGGGTAGTTGGTTCAACAAGCCCTGGTGGTTTTGCAGATATAGCTGCACCGCTTGATGGTAATTATGTGGCGAAAGCTTATGGAACATCTACTGCTAATCTTATATCAGCACCTTTTGATTTGTCTTCTTTAGCAGGTAATCAGGGTCGTATTAGCTTTTATACATACAGGCATAGTGCTACTGTTCCTGCAGATGAAATCAATTTTTATATCAATACAGAACCCAACACAAGTGGAGCAACTTTATTAACAACCATTAAACCTTTAACAACACAAGCTCCTACAGAAGCAAGTGCAGGCTGGTACAATTATACGGCAGATATTCCATTATCTTTCAATTCTTCAGGGTCAGTATATTTTATTATTCAAGGTGTTACTACTTCCGGTGTCTCAAGTTATGACTTAGGTATTGATAATTTTATAGTGGAAGAATCTCCTTCATGTTTACCACCAACCAATCTTGCATCTTCTGCTGTTGCTGCAACTACAGCTACCATAAGTTGGGACGATGCTACTCCTGTACCAGGTATGGGTTATGATTGGGAATTAAGAACAAGTGGTGCAGCAGGTAGTGGAGCTACAGGCTTAGTACAAAATGATAATACTGCTGATGCAACTTTAGATTTAACAAGTTTAACAGCTAATACTGAGTATTGGTTCTATATACGTTCTAACTGTGGTGGTGGAGATGATACCAGTAGCTGGGCTTCTATAAAGGTTACTACCGCAGTGTCTATACCTTGGGTAGAAGAATTTGATGCCGCACCAGCTGGATGGGTAGTTACTGCTGGCTCTTGGTATGTAGGCAGTACAAGAGGAGCTACAGGAAACCCTGGCGGAAATCTTTATATGAATCTATATAGCAGTGCCGCAACAGGAACATTTATTACACCAAGTCTTGCTACTGTTTCTATTGGCGATAAATTAGCATTTGATTATAAGTTATCAAATTATAGTTCTCCTTTTGCTCCTCCATCTTCTTGGGGTAGTTTTGATGTTTCTATTTCAACAGATAATGGTGCTACATGGGATGCTCTTGAAACAGTAAATGCTCCCGCAATAGCAGGATGGACAAATAAATCTTATGACTTAGATGCTTATGCTGGTGCTACTGTGAAAATAAAAATTGAAGCTACGCGTACTGCTGGCGATTATGATTTGGCTTTTGATAACTTTATGATATCGCCTGCATGTACAGCACCAGTGGCACAACCTACAGCCTTAATATTGACACCTGGTGCTACAACAGTAACAGGCTCATTTACAGCTGCAAGCCCATTACCTTCAGGCTATCTTGTTGTACGTACTGATGGCAGCACACCTGCAGACCCTGTGGATGGTACAACCTATACAATAGGAGCTTCTGATTTAGGGGGTGTAATTGTAGCTAATGGAGCAGCAACTACTTTTAGTGCTACTGGCTTAACACCTGGAGATACTTATTCATTTTTTGTTTATTCATACAATAATACAGATTGTGCAGGTATAGCTTATCTTGCAACATCTCCTTTAACTGACAATGTTACAACAAGCTCTACATATACATCAATAGTTTCTGGCAATTGGGAAGATGGTAGTACTTGGGATTTAGGTACAGCACCAGGAGCTTCTAACGATGTTATTATAGCCGATGGACATACAGTAACAGTAAATGCTACTGCAGCTACTGCATCATTAATAACAGTAAACTCAGGCGGAGAATTGATAGTATCTGATAACACATTAACTACAGTGGCAATAACTAATAATGGTACAGTTACAGTATCTGGAGGCACAACTAATGTTACAGGTGCTGCTACAACAGGTATTACAAATAATACTGGTAGCACATTTACTATTAATGGAGGTATAATAAATTTAGGTCCAGCAGGAGGCGGTGATAGAACATTTGCTAATAATGGTATATTAACTGTAACAAATGGCTCTTTAAATATTAATGGTAACTTTGCATTATCAGCTGGTGGAAAACTAAATCAAAGTGGAGGTGTCATTTCAATAGATGGTAATAATGCAGGAAGTGCTATCGGTAGTGTTGCAACTGCAACGAATTTGTTTAATTTGGCACCAACAGCAAATGCTGATGTTAATTTGTCTGGAGGTAGTATAATAATTGTTGATCCTCACTATTCTACTGGTTATTCTGTATTTGTGAGTGTACCTAATTCAGGCGCCATTACTGCTACAGGAACCCATACTTTCCAATTTGGTGATGGTGTTTCTACCGACAATGGCGGAAGTAATGGTTTTTATGTATTTACTTGGCAAAATTCCGGTGCAGTGCAATATAAAAATGTAGTACTTGCTCCTGTTGTTGGAGGAACAAATAGGTTTGTACTTCAAGGAGGATATGCTGGGGGTGATACTTATGGTGTCTTTACCTTATCAGGAGACCTAACAATTGGTAGTGGTGCTGAGTTTAGGGCTATTCGAACAGCAAATACTTCACCTTTAGTAATAGGAGGAAACTTAATTAATAATGGTACACTTACTTCTTCTGGAATAGCTTATTTCGGAAATGCTGTAACCACAAGTGCCATTGGAATTTCATATTCAGCTTCTTCAAATGCACAAACAATAAGTGGATCAGGTATATTTAGAAATACGGTTTCTTCGCCAACGACTAACTTTAGTGCTTTAACAGTAAATAATAATAATGTAAGTGGCGTAACATTTGGTACAGGTATTAATAACCCTTCATTTAGTGGGGAAATTATTGTAACAACAGGTAAAGTAAATGTGAACAATATTAATTTTAATGGTACAACATCAGTATCTTTAGCTGCCGCTGCTTCTATCATAAATGCTAATTCAGTAATACATAATACAGCTGGTAATATATCATTATCAGGTTCTGGTTCTTTAAATGTTAGCGGTAGTTTTGCATTTGGTAATGTAAATAGCAGAACATTTACAAGTGGTGGACGCATGGTATTAAAATCTACAGAATTAGGTACTGCACGTATAGCAGATATTACTAATGGAGGTGCTAATAGTGGTAACGCAATTTCTGGTAATGTAATACAAGAACGTTATATACCAGCAAAAGCTGAAAGAAAATGGATATTCCTAAGCAGCCCTGTTACACAATCTGTAGCCAATAGCTGGCAACAACAAATACATATAACTGGTGCAGGTACAGGTGGTACTGTTTGCCCTACTCTAACAACAAAC
>JAHBTR010000004.1 GCA_019638475.1 Chitinophagaceae bacterium
CGGGCTTTGCGTTCGGGCGGGTTTCGGAGCACAAAACTGTCAACCAGCACTGAACTTGAATAGAAGAACAAAGTTCCAAGTTTGCACGTCAGCCCGCCTGACGCAAAACCCGTGTTATAGGGCGTTTTTCTTGTTTGGGTCAAGGGTGTCATTCGTGTCTTTGTAAAATGTGTTTTTAATTATGTCTGCTAATTCATTAACTTCTCCATTGTAACTTGTTCCAACGTTATAGTCATTGATTATATAATTTTTAGCATACCAGTCAAAATAGTCACTGCTGCTTTCTGTCGGATTTTCAAGATACTTTTTATAGGCGTTTACGATTTTTTCAGTTCCTAACTTTACACTTTCTAGGTCACTTATTAATTTGTCAGAACGAACTTGCATAACTCCTAATGTATGTGGCTTTTTTGTTAGCTTGAATTTCAAATTTTCAACTTGTCTTGCAATTTTTGGTCTATTAAAGTCTTCATAGATAATTATTGCATAAACAATGCTTTCGAGTATTTCATTGTTTGTCAAGTCCTTGATAAGCTGTCCATAAAACCTTTTGAAATAATGATAACGGCTCTTTAAATATTTGTCTTTTCGTTTTTGTGTCGCTTCTTGTGAAAAGCGTAGGTTGTTTGCTACTTGGAAAATAAAGATTAAGATAATTATCCAAAGTTCATTTGCAACAGTTGTGAAGTCAGGCAAAATATTCGCTTTAACTTTTATGAGTTTTTCGTAGGTGAAGTATGATATAACTACGATTGCTGTCCAATAAAGAAACTGTCTATACCAATTCAGTAAAAGTCCGCGATTAGTAGCTAAATTGAAAATCAGTCTGAATAGTATGTAGTAAATGTTAACCAAATAAATATTCCAAACAAATTTGTCAAGTCCGAAATAATATAAACTTGTCGAAACGATAATAATGTAGACAATGGGAGTAAGAACTCTAATCAGAAAGTTCAAAGCTGGAGCTTCTTCTGTCTTAACGAATATGGAAATTTCCATATAGCCAATCGAGTAGGAATGTTTGCCTATCCAATTGATTAAGAAAAAAAGTCCAACGCCTAAGATTATATGAACTAAAAGTATCTCCATTTTTTTTGTCTAGTTTGTTGTCGTCTTTAAAATGCCCTATAACGTTTTGCGGCTTTGCGAAGAAGCGGATTTCGGAGCTCAAAACTGTCAACATAGCACAAAAGTTGATGCGAGGTAGAATGTTCAATTAACCACTGAACCCGCTTTTTTGCAAAACCGCTGTTATCGGTTCGGTGTTCTTCTTCCGTCCTGTTTGTCAGTCGGTTGTGCGTTGGGTTTGCAAGCTCTTTGACAAAGCTTTGGTTGATGCGTTGGCTTGTGCGGCTTTGGCAATGTGCTTGCAAAATGCGTTGGCTTAAAGATGTCGGCTTATTCATTTAATGAAATTTCTTTGATTAAGTCAACTATTTTGTTGTTGCTGAATTGTGTCTTGAACTCAATTTTTACTTTGCCGTCAAAGAATTTTTCAGCGTGTTTGATTTTGAATTTTTCTTCGTCACGAAGTCCGTCTTTGCTGTTTACGTCTTTGGTTTCTACAATGAAGTTTAGTTTTTGCTCTCCGTCTTTGAATTTCAAAACATAGGCAAAGTCAGGTGAATATGATTTGCCACCTGCAACTGGAATTTTAATTGAGTTCTTCGGGATTTTCGTGAACACAATTACTTCTTTTATTTCTGTCTTGATGTTAGATTTCTCCAAGTCAGAATCGTAATACAATTCGTCAAAGAAGTAAGAGTTTGCAACATCTTCGTCTGAAAACAAAACACCAACATCTGAAGCGGAAATTTCTTTCAACACATTTCCTTTTTCGTCTGTCAACTTGGTTGGATGAATGCTGTTTGAAACCTTTTTATATTCAATCGAATACTTGTCAAACGCTTGTGTCATTAAGAAAAAGTCAAAATTATGTTTGATTATTCTTAGTGTCGTTTGGTTAAGATATTTATTTATGTCTGTTTCTGCGTCAATGATTGATTGATGTAATGTTGCGATGTTTATGTTTAGAATCTTTGAAAGTTCTTTCAAAAAGTCGCTGTATTTCATTATGGAAATAGTTGCGGTCTTTCGGTTGTAAACCGATTCAGGTTCGCTTGCAATTGCTTTGTTGTCCTTGATTTCAACTTTTGAAATTCTCTCATTAATTCCGTCCGAAGTGAAATTGTCTTTTTGTGCTTTTAAAAATTCAGTGAACAAAGTTTTGAAGTTGGCTTCGTTGTCAAACTTATATTCCAAAATTACTTTCTCATTCAGTTTTTCCCATAGGTCTTTCAGTTCTTGATATTTTTCTGTTCTCACAACAACTTTCTTTTTCGGGTCGGTTGCTTTGCGAACCTTATTAGAGTTTACGCCTTCAAATATTCTCGGATAGCTTTGTTTGATGAAGTCAAACCCACCTGTCTTGAATGAGTTTGTTCTTGTGATTACGTTGTTAGTGTCTAAAACTTCCAAAAGTTCGTCTTCGGTTGTTTCGTATAACTCGCAAATCTTTTTAATCATTTGCTCAGAAAGTTTGTCAGGAACTTGTTCAATGGAAATAGCTCCCGATTTCTGATTGATTTCATTCACCAATTTATCTACAAAGTCGCTTTCGGTAAAGTCAACAAAGTAGTTCAAATAAAATTGTTCGTCCTTTACACGGTTGCCATATTCATTCACTGGTAAACGTAAACCACGACCAACTTCTTGAAGTTTTGAAATTTCGCTGCCACTGCTTCGGAGTTTGCAAATCTGAAATACGTTTGGATTATCCCAACCTTCACGCAAGGTCCATTTTGAGAAAATAAACCGTCTTGGATTTTCCAAATCAAGCATTGCTTGTTTGTCGTGCAGAATTTCGTTTATCTCTTTTTCAATGGCTTCGTCTTTCTCCGTGTTGTCTTTTGAAAAATATCCTGCGTGTGTTGCCGAAAGGTCAAGCAATGTTTTTTCAAGATATGCTTTGTAAAAAGCATCTTTTTCTGTCTTTAGCAATTCTTCAATTTCTGCTTTGATATATTGTTCAACTGTTTTACGGATATAGCCTTCTTTGTTTCGGTATTCGTCTATATTGTCAATGAAGAAAAGCGTTAATGGTTTAATCTTTACTTCACGTGTCAATAGCTCTTTTTCAATTTCAAAGTGGTGCTTGATTGCCTTTTGAATCATTGTTTCCTGCAACTTTTCGGCATAAGAATAAGGGTTGATTTTATCTCCCTTTTTCATTTCTAAGCCGTTGGTTAAAACAACCGTGCTTTTATTCAAATTTTCAATTCCCAAGTCAGACATTTCAGGATGTATCTTTTTCAGACTTTCCTTTTTAGAGACTGTTACTGTTTTTCGTCTGTCATTTTCAATCAATTCAAAACTGGCTTCGGTTCCATCTGAATCAATGAATTTTACGATTGCGTTTTCACCTGCATTAAATTCAGTGATGTGTCCGATTACGCCTTTCACTAAATTTCTGTTGAATGAATCAACGGCTGTTAGAGTGTAAATCAAGTTTTCATAACCTTGAAAAGTCGCACCATAACGCAAAATAAATTGGGGCTTCATTTTCTGAATGTTCTCCCAAGTCTTATTGCCTTGCCCAAATTTGTGTGGCTCGTCAATAATCATAAAAGGTTTCGTTGCTCCAATGGCATCAAACGGAACGGTGTATTTGTCAAACAAACCTTTGTCAAAGCTTTTTTGCATTGTTTCAGAGTTAATCATACCTGCGTTGATAATCATAACCTGAATACTGTTTTTCTCAAAAGTTCCAGCATTTACAAAACTGGTTACTGCAGGTGGTATGAATGATTTTTTGCTCTTGCTGTTTTTCTGACTTTCTACAATATGCAAGTGAAGCGTTTTGCCATATTGTTCTTTGAAATGCTCACGGCTACTGTCCGATTTCAAAAAATCAATTGTTCCTGCTTTGATGGATAAGGTTGGAACCACTACAATAAATTTGAAAATGCCGTAGTTTTTATTGAGTTCAAAAATTGTTTTGGTGTAGGTATAAGTTTTACCTGTTCCTGTTTCCATCATTATATCAATGATGTTGCTGTTACGCTTTATTTTTTCATTAACTCCGTTCCTTTCTTGAATGGCTCTTAAATTTTGTGGATAAGCCCAATCGCTTAAAAAATCAAATGTAGGGTTAATGCAGTTCTTATCCGCTTCTGTGGGCTGAACAAGGCTAATGTTCTCAAACACCGCAATAGTGCTATCTACTGCGTGTGATTGATGGTTCAGATTCTTCTCAAAATTAAATCCCTTCATATTTTAATACCTTGTTATAAAGTCAATGTCGCTTTTTTTCTTGTTGTTGTAAGTTTTTACGTTTTCTGAAATCTCTCGTAAACTCTTACTTTCAAAGTGATAGCCAAAGGCAATGATGCTTTTGGGTTCAAAATGTTTGTCTGTGTCAATCTTTTCCAACAATGCTTTTAGGCTGTCTGTAGTAAAGCCTTTGTGCATCAGATACAATCTGCCATTGCCGTAATAAGCGGTGTAACCGCTTAAATCAACACTTTCTAAATCTTGTGTCAATGCAATACCGTCATACGTTTTCCAAGTAGTCAATAAGGCTTTGATATCGTCTTCGGTTAGTTTGCCGGCATCAAACAGCGTTTGCGAACTATCAAACTGTTCTGCTTCAAAATTGTAATCTTCCCAGATTGGAGTTGTTTCAAAAATTTTGAATCCAACATCAGGAACTTGTTTTTTTTGTTCTGGAAACATTCCAGCTTTCTTGTTTGAAGCTTCAATCTCCGATTTTATTTTATTTCCAGCTCTAATTATACGTTCCTTTGTTACTTCAAAAATTGTTGGCTCAGATTTGAGGGTATTCACAACAAATTCATATGCGGCTTTACTTTCTTTTTTCTTTGGGTCTATTGGCTCAGGAATTTGAACTGTTATAAATTTTCTATCTCCACCATCTTCGGAATTTAATTGATAAATCGCTTCCGCTGTTGTCCCTGAACCTGCAAAGAAATCAAGAACTATATCACCTTTTAATACACAAAAACGAATGAATTTTTTAATTACTTCTTCATCTTTAGGAAAAGCAAAAACATCTGCACCACCGAATAATTTTTTTAACCGTTTCTTGGCTCCCCTTGCATCTCTATAAAAAACACTTGATGGAACTTCAAATTCTGTTAAATGTAAATATCTCTTTAAGCAAGGAATAGTTTTTTCATCTGAACCAAAGTAAATTAAATCCTTTTCCAATAAATCAGGCAAGTTGTTTTCGTTAAATCGCCAACCACCATTTGGAACTTTGCAAGGTTTATTTGTTACTGGGTGTAGAATATCAAAACGTCCGCCATCACCAGTTCCTTGCGAAATGTCCCCAGCAAAAAAAACACCTGTTGCATCTGCCAAATTATAATGGTCGTGAGCTTTTGATGGATTATCATCACTTAGTGAGTCGTAAAAATCTTTTAAGCCATTAGAAATTTTGGCGTAATCATTACCAAATTCTGCTTTTAATTCTTCAAATCTTTTATAAATCGGTTCGAGACCCTGTTTTCTTTCACGCCAAAGTTTTCCGTTAACTTCACTTTCATCATCTTCATTTATGATTTCTTCTGCTGATTGTTTGTTTTTTAAGTTTGCATAAATCACGCAATATTCGTGGTTGGTTGCAATCAATTTTGCCATTGATTTTCTTCCTGTGTTCCATATCATTGAAGCAATGAAATTTTCTTCTCCAAAAATTTCGTCCATCAATAATCTGAGTTGAGCCACTTCATTATCATCAATAGACACAAAAATCACCCCATCGTCTTTTAATAATTGCTTTGCAATATAAAGTCGTGGATACATAAATGTAAGCCAAGCCGAATGACTGTTACTTTTTTGTTTTGTAAAATCTAAAATCCGTTTCGCTTTTTCTTCGTCTATACCAATAAGTTGCTGTAGTTCCTTTACTGTATATTTTCTATCGTCCTGATATAAGAACCCATCATTTCCTGTGTTGTAAGGTGGGTCTATATAAATCATTTTTACTTGTTCGTAGTAGGCGTTGGCAAGGTGTTTCAGCACTTCCAAATTATCGCCTTTTATGAGCAAGTTTTCAGAATTAGCGTTTTCGGGTTTGCTATTATGAGTTTCGTCTGCTTTTAGCAAAGTGGTTGCTGGGTCGCTTGCCAAAAGCCGTGCATAGCTTTTGCCGAGCCAGTCTAAACCGTAACTCTCAGTAGAAAAATTGATTTCTTTTTCAGTCAGGTTAGCTTTAAATTTCTCTAATTGAAAATTTCCGTCTTTGTCAAAGCAATGCGGAAAGTGAATTTTCAATTTTTCCAAATCTTTGTTAGGCACTTTTATTTCAGTCGTAATTTTTTGCTCGTTACTCATTACTTGTCCTTTTTAATTTCGTTGTCAATCAATAGTTCCTTTACATTTACGCCAAGAATTTCAGCGATTTCATAAAGCACTTCAATTCGTGGTTGTTGTCTGTTTTGCACATAAGCATTTACCATATTGTAGCTTTTGCCTAATTGCTCGGCAAGCCAAGTCTGCTTGATGCCTTTTTCGTCCAACACTTCTTTTATTCTGTTCATTTGTTCAAATGATGTCAAGTCGCAAAGATAGGTTTATAATTTTTAGTATCTCATTTTGTAAGATAAAAAGTAATCAAATTATTTTTAACAATCTCATAGGAGCATTGGCAAAAAACGGCTCTTTGGCTTTTGCCTGTGGGTTGGCTTGTGCAGTTGGGGCAAAAGCCAATGTGCCGTTTGTGCGTTGGCATAAAATTGAATTAAAAAAAATGTGCGGTGGGGAAAATAAAAAATACAGAAGGGTTGGCAATGAGTGTCGGCTTACTCGTTGTCTGTTATGAATATCGTTTCCTGTTCTTTTGTAACCTGTCAAAATAGTTTGCTTTTTTTGTTTCTTGTTCCTGTTTCTCTGTCGGGTTGTATCGTCCGTTACACTTGCAGCCAACGGTTTGCCGCTTGCCGCAGTGGGGGATTTCGGAGCACTTCACTGTCAACCAAGCACAAATGTTGATAGAAGCACTGCACTTGATTTAACCACGTCAGCCCCCATTGCGGCAAACGGCTGTTAGCGGTTCGCCTTTCTTTGTCGTTCAATGATTTGGTGATAGTAGCTAAATGGTTTGTCATATTTTACGTATTCTCTTATTTCTTTTCCATCGTCATCGTCAAGTTCTAATTCTGGTTCTTCAATTTCTTTGAGGAGCTTGTAATAATGTTTGCTGCGGTTCCTGTCAAGTTGTTTTATTTGTCTGATTGAATGTGGATTTACTGTTAATTCTCTAAAGCCGTTTTTCCAACACATATCGGTAGAAACTTCGTCAAAGTTGTCAAGTCCAATTCTACCAACTGACATACCAATAAGTCTGTTTATTGCAGATTCTGTTGCAGTCCCTTTTGGTTTTCGCATTCCTACTTTAACTGCATTTTTGATTTCACGAATTATTGTTTTTTGTTTGGATAGTTCTTTGACTAAGGATTTTTTACGAACACGAATGTTGCCCAAATAGTCCATTTCATAACCTACAAAACCAATCCAAGGAAAGCCATTTTCTTCAACTTTACCCCACTTGTAAGGTCCTTTTGATTTTCCGTTCCAAAACTCCGTTAAATTTATTTTATCATTTTCATCAACTTTCTTTAGTTCATCTGAACTTTTGAATCTGTGAGGAAATAATTTAAGTTTTTTCAATTCATTCTCATAAGCGTTTTTTGCTTTATCACAAGTGTCATAATCTTTTGCAAGAATTATCATATCATCACAGAAACGTTGATAGAACACGTCAAATTTCTTTATTTCTATGTCTGCTTGATTTAGATAAATGTTTGCGATAAGCCCTGAAAGTGCACCACCTTGAGGAACGCCAATTCTTTCTTCTCTAATGTCTGTGTAATACGTTTTTATACTTGTGTCGTCAATCCATCCGAAAAAGCCGTTAGGAATTTCGTAAGAAGTCCAATATTCTAAGTCTGTTGATTTAGGAATATTAATGTTGAACGCAAAACTATTCAAATAACTTTTGAAAATCTTGATAGGTGTTTCGAGATTTAGTGTAGGATTACTTGTTTTTGCAGTATCAATCAAAGATTGAAACATTGATAATGCGATTTTATGGTTTACAGTGTCATAAAATTTTTTCATATCACATTCCGCTACAAATAAATTGCAGGTTGCATTTTCGCTTCTAAATGCACCAATGCCAAGAATACAGTCGTGGTGTGAGATTATATTGCCTTGAGAGTTTCTTTTTGACCTGAAAGCATAAGAACTATCTTGAAATTGCTCATCAAAAACTCTTGTCAAAAATTTATTTGTTAAGCTCAATACAATTCTGTCTTTTAAGTTATAAATGCAAATTGGTCTGCACTCATTTGGTTTGTCAGCTTTTACTTTTTCTTTAAGCTTAGGGAAAATAATTGGTCTTGAAACTTCGTATTCATTTCCTTTAGAAACTGCAATTATTTCTTCTACGAATTTTTCTAAATTAAGAAACCAATTTGCTTTTATGGATTTTTTACTTTCTGCTTTTATTGTTTTTAAAAGGCTGTAATAATTTTTGTCATTTGATGTTAAAAATTCATTTTCTCTGTTTGGTTTTCGCCTTGATTGTTCCCCCAATTTCAGCCACTTTTTCCTTGGTGGTAAAATTGATAATAAAAAATCCGTTAGCTCTTTTTGATTTATTTCAAAATCATTTTGTGGTTCAGAATTGAGTTTGACGTGATAATTGTAGGCTGGATTTGAAGTTAGTAAGTGCAATAAATGCTTCTTGGACTTGTTCTTTGCAAGTTTGACACGAACCTTGCAAATCATCTTCAAGATTTCATTTTTACTAAAATAACTTTCAAATGTCTTCATAATTTAAAAAAGGAAGGGGGTTCCTGTAAAGCGATTTCTCGCATATTGACAAAGATACTGACATATAAATGTCTGCACATTTTAAACTGTCGGCTAGTGCTTTACCGTTATGACAGTGATACTTGCGAAGTTTTACAACTCCACCTTCGGAACCCCTTCCTTTATTTTTTGTTGTTTTGTTTTATATCCTTTTTCATTTGCTAAATGTATGATACTTGCAAAATTTACATTACCATTTCTAGTTTCGTAACAGTTAATTAAAAAATTAATGCAATGAACTTCATTGAATTTTGCAACGTCCAATTTACTCAACTTAATAAAATATTTTAAACCAATATCATAAGTGAATGTGTTTGCTATTGCCATTGCAACTTTGCACCATTCAGCGTATGAATAAGTAATTGATTTATTCTTGTTGGTTAAATAACGGATTATATCAGACATTAATTTTCGGTCGTATTGATTATTCCTTTCAAAAGGATTGAGTAAAGCGTCTTTGTTGCTTACAAATTTAATTTGCCTAATCCTTCCATTTGTTGTCTTTGGTAAAGCAACAATGATATCTTCGTTATTGACTTGAAACTTATTAAATTTTTCTTTTTTTACAAGTTTGGTGTCATATGATAGAAAACACAAACGACTTATATCGCTTCCGCTTTTGTCAAGTTCTATTTCGTAAGTGTTCTGAAAATAAGTTGATAATTTCTTAAATGCACTTTTATGTTTGGTGTCAAGGTCAATTTCGTGTGCAATGTCTGCGAATTCTAACTGAACAAGTCCTTTGAAACCGTTGTTTGAGGGCGAACGCCAAAATGAAAACACAAATTCATCTTTCAAAAGTATGTCATAACATTTTACAATTTGGTCTTCTTCAAGTTTGTCAATGTCAATTACGATAAGACTATTGTAATGTTTTACATTTTCTCTCGTTCGACTTGTGTTGAATGTTGCACTAAATGTTACTGCCGGCAAACGCTTTTTATTGTCATTGTAATAATCTGTGTTGCCGTTATTAAGATTAGTTCTTAGGTCTGTTACTTGTTGTTTGTGTTTGTCAGACTGTATATCTTCTAAAACGCTTTTTATTGTTGGTTCGATTGCAGAAACATTCGTCCAAGTGTTTTCTTGGAAAGAAACTTTCAAGTTTAATATGTCGGTTGTTTCTTGCATTGTCGTTGTCATAAGGTGACCGCTAACGGGCAGGGCTTTATGCAGGTTGGGCAATAGCATTCCGTCCGCCCACACACCCGCTGCTGATTGAAAATATAAAGTTGAATGTAAGAACTAAAGTTGAAAGTTGTTTGTCCTGCCCGAACCCCAGCCTGGATTTGCAATTGGTTGATGTTACAATGTCGAGCCCAACTTGCATAAAACCCAATGTTGTATGCAGTTTTAGTAGTACGTTATTTTTCTAAATTCAGTCCAGTAATTTTTGTCGTCAGTAGATTGTAATCGATAAATCCAACTTTCGTTGTCATACAAATATTTGTACACTTTTATTTGAACTGGCTTGCCAACATATTTGCTTTTACTAATTGTTTCATTTCCGTATTCATCAAATTCTTTTTCAAAATAGACCTGATATGTATAGTCGTCTTTTGACGATAACTCAAAATTTATACGATGCTCTAACTCTTTTCGCCTCTTATCAAGTCTTACAAAGTGTCTTTCTGCCAATATACCTTCTTTATTTATTCTGTCTTCGATGTAACTGTTTTCGTCTTTCCATTCATAAATCCTTGTTTCTTTTTCTGCATCATCATTATAAGAAGCATACTCGTCTCTTATTTTTTGTTTCTTTTCATTGTAACTAATTTTATTTCTTGCCCAAAAGCCTGTGCTATCAAATGTTCCATAATAATGTAAAATTTCAATGAGCAGGTTATTGTCATAAATATATTTTGAAAGGTAAGTTTTAGTAAGAGGCTGGTTGTAGTAGTTTTTGAAAGTCAGTTTTTCAATAAGATTATTGTTGTTGTCAAACTTATATTCTATCACATTGTCCGGATTTAAATCTCTGTCGAAACCGTTTTCCTTAATTAAGTTGCCGTGTGTGTCGAAATTCTCAACTTTCTGTAGTCCTGATTTTGTTTTAAATACCTCATCAGCCTTACTTGGGTCTAATTTCCCGTTTATAGTATAATATTCAATACTCTTTACTTTTCTGTCTTTCATTTTGGATGAGTAACTAAATAATAAAAGAAAAAGAAACAGGTAATTATAGTTAAGTTTCATAAACCTCATTAGTGGTTTTTGAAGTTTTTAGGTGTCGAACAAATTGCATACAACTCACAAATATACGCAACTATATAATTATTCAACAAAAAATATTAAATTTATTTTCAAAGATGGGTAAATAATTGGGGACCAATTTTTAATTGTAATTATTTGTTGCGTATTTTAAATAATTTAATTTCGCATTTTATATATCTTAGTTGCTGAATTGGTGCACTTTATTTTTTTTATAACTATTTATTTTACGCAATTTTTAATCTTTTAATTATGCAATTACAATTGGCTAATTACTCTTTTTCTTTTGGAATTCATAACAATAAAAATGTTATTTGGATTCATTTTCCTAAAAATCAACATCTAATTAATCAGCTTAAAGAAAATATAAAAGTTTATTGGAGCAATTCAAATAAATGTTGGTATGCTTTGGATAATCCTAATTATAGAAAATTATTAGACATTCCTTTAAAAAGCATAGGAGAGGAGATTTTATTAAAACTGCATTCTATTAATAAAAATGAGCTTATTCGCTATCGTGATTTATTGGTTCTTAAAGCATATAGTTATAATACTATTCGTACTTATTTTATTGAATTTGCTCAACTCTTGTATGTTTTAAATGATTTTCCTGTTTATGATTTAAGTTCTGAACAATTACGTAGTTATTGCTTGTATTGTATAAAAAAATTAAAGTTATCTGAAAATCAAATGCACAGCAGATTGAATGCTTTAAAATTTTATTTTGAAAAAGTTCTTCATAAAGAAAAATTCTTTTTTGATATTCCAAGACCTAAAAAAATTAATTCATTACCAAAAGTTCTAAATTTGAATGAGGTGCGAAAAATGTTTTCTAAAACAACTAATTTAAAACATTTACTTATTTTAAAGTTATGTTATGGAATGGGTTTAAGAGTTAGTGAAGTAGTTAACTTAAAAATTGAACATATTGATAGTAAGAGAATGCAGGTTTTAATTGCTACTTCAAAAGGTAAAAAAGATAGATATGTTAAATTGCCTGATTCTATTTTGATTGAACTTAGAGAATATTATAAAACTTATAAACCCAAAGAGTATTTGTTTGAAGGACAAACAGGTGGTCAATATTCTATAAGAAGCGTACAACAAGTGTTTAAAGCAGCTATGAAAAAAGCAGGAATTAATAAAACAATTGGTATTCATGGTTTAAGGCATAGCTATGCAACACACCTATTAGAAATGGGCACTGATATAAGTTATGTTCAAAAACTTTTAGGGCATAAAGACATTAAAACTACTCTTATTTATACACATGTTTCTAATAGAAGTTTAAGTAAAATTTCTTCTCCATTAGATATGCTGTAATTTATTGTATTATTATTTTTGTGTAGAAAGACTTTTACGGCTTCGCCATTCTCAGTTACAAGTTTTTGTTTCTAAAATTTTGTGTTTATATGCAGCTAAAATAATGATGTTTTTGTTCAATAAAAAAAATTTTTAGATGAATATTATTTGATTGAAATATTTAAGCTTAATATCCCAGTTTAACGATAAGTAAATTTCTTTTTATTCTCATAAAAATATCATTCTTATATAACTTTTGTTGTAAGAATCAATTTATCATTATTTAAACATTGAATTTTTATATGAACTTGTTTAGACTTTTATCAATTTAATATACACGAAGCTAAAAAAAGCGAAAGTTGTCAGGTTTTGTCATGTTGAGCTTGTCTAAACCGATTAATTGAAGCATATTTTTTAAACCTCGCCTTCGACACATTTCGACAGGCTCAATGTAACAAGGCTGACAGCGTTTTTTATTCACAATTCGTAAAAAATTAAAAGTCTAAACAAGTTCTATATTTAAAAACCATTTCTCCAAAACAAAAAAACTTTTCTACTAACAACTGTTAGCTTAATTTTGCACTTCTTTTTAAAAATATATATTATGCATTTACAACTTACCGAAGAACATTTAATGATTCAAAAAGCAGCACGTGATTTTGCAGTAAATGAATGTTTACCAGGTGTTATTGACAGAGATGAACACCAACGTTTTCCAAGAGAACAAATTACAAAACTTGCAGAACTTGGTTTTATGGGTATGATGGTAAATCCTGAATATGGAGGAAGTGGTATGGACACTATTAGCTATGTGTTGGCTATGGAAGAAGTAAGTAAAATAGATGCCAGTGTAAGTGTATGTATGAGTGTAAATAATAGTTTGGTATGCTATGGTTTACAAGCCTATGGCTCTGAAGAACAAAAACAAAAATATTTAACCCCTATTGCTCAAGGCAAAAAAGATGGAGAACTATACATTGGTGCATTTTTATTGAGTGAACCAGAAGCAGGAAGTGATGCAACAAGCCAACGTACAACTGCTGAAGATAAAGGAGATTATTATTTATTAAATGGTACAAAAAATTGGATTACCAATGGTAGTAGTGCAAGTGTATATTTAGTAATGGCACAAACAGATGCCAGCAAAGGGCATAAAGGAATTAACTGTTTTATAGTAGAAAAAAAATGGGATGGTGTTACAGTAGCTGCTAAAGAAAATAAATTAGGTATTCGTGGTAGCGATACGCATACTATTATGTTTAACGATGTTAAAGTACCCAAAGAAAATAGAATAGGTGCAGATGGTTTTGGATTTTCATTTGCTATGAAAACATTAAGTGGTGGGCGTATTGGTATTGCTTCTCAAGCATTGGGTATAGCAAGTGGTGCTTATGAACTTGCTTTAAAATATGCTAAAGAACGTAAAGCATTTGGTAAAGAAATAGCCCAACACCAAGCCATTCAATTTAAGTTGGCAGATATGGCTACTCGTATTGAAGCTGCACGTTTATTATGCCTTAAAGCTGCTTGGGAAAAAGATAATGGAATGGATTATGCTTTAAGCAGTAGTATGGCAAAAGTTTTTGCCAGCGAGACTGCTATGTGGGTTACTACAGAAGCTGTACAAATACATGGTGGCTATGGCTATGTAAAAGAATATCATGTAGAACGCTTAATGAGAGATGCAAAAATTACCCAGATTTATGAAGGCACCAGCGAGGTACAACGTATTGTCATTAGCAGAAGTATTTTGAAATAAGAGGTTGCATTTGACTTTGTGTTCTCTGTTCCTCTACCGCATAGGCGGCACAAGTTGTGGTGAAAAAATAAATAGCTTTTAAGAAAAAACATTTAGCTCATCATTTCTTTAGCACTTTCTAATGCTGCTGAACTTGGTTTTTCGCCACCAAGCATTTTTGCTATTGCCATCATTCTTTCTTCTTTATTAAGCAAACGAATATTGGTTTTTATAGTGTTGTTATCGGCTTCTTTATATACAAAATAATGTGCAGAGGCTTTTCCTGCTATTTGTGGCTGATGTGTTATACAAATTATCTGACGCTTTTCTGATAATTGTTTCATTATAGTACCTACTTGTTTTGCAGCTTCTCCACTAATACCTGTATCTATTTCATCAAAAATCATTGTAGGCAAATTAATACTTTGGGCTACCAAACTTTTTATACAAAGCATTAACCTGCTAAGTTCTCCACCACTGGCTACTTTATATATTGGTTCAAAGCGTTGGCTTTTATTGGCATCAAATAAAAATTCAATATTGTCTTTGCCAAAATTATTTAATGCAACTTCTTGAATATTGATTTTTAATTTTGCATTTGGCATACCTACTTGTGCAAGTAATTGATTTACTTTTTTTTCTACATCACTTACTTCTTTATGTCTTGTTTGTGAAAGGGTATTGGCTATAGTAGCTGTTGTATGATATAATGTAGTTACTTCTTTTTCTTTTGAAGCAATCGTTTCATCTATTTGTAAAACTGCTTGTAATTTTTTATTCAATTCTTGATAAATGAGTAAAAGGTCTGCTGTGGTTTTTACCTGATGTTTTTTTAGAAGTTTATAACCCAAAGCAATTCTTTCATTAATAAAATCAATACGGGCTTCATCAAAACCAATTATATTATTTATTCGTTCTGTTTCTTCTGCTATATCTTGCAGTTCTATTTGAGCAGATTGCAACCTTTCAATAATAGAAGGTAAATCAGTATGGTAGTTGGCAAAATTGCTTAACTGTTGTGTTAGCTGTTTTATAGTAGTAACAATAGGCGTTTCACTTTCTTTTAAATCAAAATAAATTTTGTTGAGTATATTTTTTATTCCTTCGCTATTGTTCAATAATTGTAATTCTGTATCTAAATCTTCTAATTCATTTTCTTTAAAGTTTGCATCATTCAACTCTTCAAAAAGAAATTGGTTATAATCAGTTTCTTTATTAAAATTATTTTTCTGTTGTAACAAATGTTCTAATGCTTGTTTTGCTTGCTGCCATTCGTAGTAAGAAGTTTGATATTGAGCAAGTATAGAAAAATTATTGGCTAAAGCATCTAACACTTCTCTTTGAAAATGGCTACTTCTTAATGCTAATGTATCAAATTGTTGATGCAAATCAACCAATAATGATGCTACTTGTTTTAATTGAATAAGGGTAGCTGGACTATCATTAATAAAAGCCCTGCTTTTGCCTGTTGCAGCAATTTCTCTTCTTACAATCAGTTCTTCTGTTTCGTCTATATCATTTTCTTTCAAAAATATTTTTACTTGTTCATTATTATTGATAGAAAAAAAACCTTCTATAAAACATTTCTTATTAGTATTTAATAAAACACTTGTATCGGCACGTTCTCCTAAAATTAAATTTAATGCTCCCATTAAAATACTTTTTCCTGCACCTGTTTCTCCTGTTATAATATTTAGTGCAGAAGAAAAATTAATATCAATTTCATCAATAATGGCATAATTCTGTATGTGCAGTTTGGTAAGCATATATTTTTTATAAAACTTTAATGTATAGTGAAGATAGTTTGATTTTATTGTAAAATGATAACCAATACAAATGTTACACTTTCTGCGTAAATGAACAATAGAGTAGCAGAAGTTTTTTTAATTTCCAGTACATCTTGCAATACCACTTTTGGCTCTTTGGTCTAAGCTGTTTTTATAGTCATGATTATCCATGTCAATACATTTTTCATAAAATTTAATAGCTTGTTTTTTATCGCCTCTTTTTTCGTGAATCATAGCAATTTGCAAAGCTGCACGTGCAGCATAATATTCAGTTCTGGTTTCACCAATATTAATGGCTTTTATATAAAAAGCTATGGCATCATCATAGTTTTGCAAATCGTCATTAATTCTTCCTACCCGATAATTAAATTCTAATTGTTCGCCAACATCTGTAAAGCTACTGGTACTTTTTCCTTGCAGTAAATTAATAGCATCTTTGTTAAAACCTCCATCATTTAATATTCTTGCTTTTAGCAAAATTTGGTTATCCCATTTACCTCGTTTTGCTTCTCTTAGAGCTTGTTGGTCTGCATCTGTTACAGTAGCACCTTTGTTTATACAATTTTTTCTGGCTTCTTTGGCTTTAGTCATATTGCCTTGTAAATAATAGCACCAACTTATTTTTTGATAAATATCTTTTACATAAAAGTTGCCTTTAAATGCTTGTAAATAGCTTTCAAAATCATTGATAGCTTGTTGTGTTTGCAATCTGTATAAGTGTATAAAGCCTAATAGGAAATCCCAAACTGGTGTAGAAAAATATTCAGAAGATTTGTTTCTGTTGTTAATAATAATTTCAGCATCATTTACCTGTTTATTATTAAGACTGAGGTTGGCAGCCATGTATGCAAAGAGGTGATTGTTTACTACATCTAATTTTTTGTCTTTAATAAATTGTATTGATTCATCTTTTTTATTTTCTAAATAAAACATTAAATAGCAATACATAAATGCTGCTTCATTAGACATTAGTTTTGCCCATGGGTCATTAGAACTATTGGCAAAATGGCGTACTGTATTAATACCATTGGTAATGCTTCCTTTTATGCCAAATAATCCTGCAATCCATTGATAACCTTTAGGAATAGTGCCAGCTACTGCTTGTAGGCTTCCATATAAAAGTTGATTAGGGGTAAATGTGGGATAAGCCTTTTTATTTTGTTTTATGTATTTATAAGCTGTTTGAAAATCTAATGCTGCCCTAACTTTATTATCAAACTTTATATTCACAGCAGATTTGTGTAAATACACAGCACTTAAACAAAATGTATAAAAAGGCGATGATTCTGAACCTTGTTTTAATAATTTTATTCTCTCTTCAAATTTGGGGTATCTTTTTTTGAACTCTAAAGGGTCTTCATTAAAAAATAGCACAAAAAAATCAATATAATTTTCTAATACAACTGGTATAAGATTATCGGGGTTTTGCTGCTTTGCTTTATTGATTAATGCCTGACCATTATCTAACCTTAAATGCATTATTTCTAAATAGGCTTGCTGACAAGTAGTGTTAAACTCATATACTTTATTGGCTCTAATGAAAAAACAATTTAAAATGATAATAGAAGTCGTTAATAAAAATTTCATTCGTCAAATGTATTGTATTCAAATAAAACTATCTTTATTTAGCTTGGCAAAACAATGTGAAAATTTACTTTTTTTAGTGAATACCTTTACACTACATTTGCATACTAATAATTTATCAGGCAGTAGCATTTATTATGATGAAAAAGTTTTGGTGGAAAATTATAGCATTTGCTTTACTAATGTACACTTGCACTATGGGTTTTCTTGTGAAAATTCCACAACAATTACCAGGTGTTCCATTACACCATTCTATACGAAACATATTTTTTCATGTACCTATGTGGTTTGCAATGATGATATTTTTTACAGTATCATTAATATATGCTATCAAATATTTAATAAAACCATCCCTTTCTCATGATTATTATTCATTAGAATATGCACGTACTGGAATTGTTTTTGGCATTTTAGGTCTTGTTACAGGAGCTATTTGGGCAAATTTTCAATGGGGTGCTTATTGGAATGGAGACCCTAAACAAAATGGAGCAGCTGTAGCCATACTCATTTATTGTGCTTATCTTGTTTTAAGAGGTAGCCTAACCGATGATGAAAAGAAAGCCAGAGTAGGTGCAGTATATAATATTTTTGCATTTTTTATGCTTTTTCCTACTTTATGGATTTTGCCAAGAATGGTAGAAAGTTTGCATCCAGGTGGGCAAGGTGGTGCAGGTGGCAATCCTGCATTAAATGGTGGTGATATGAGTGCAGAAATGAGAACAGTGTTTTGGCCCGCAGTTATAGGCTTTACACTTTTGGGTGTTTGGATAACTACTTTAAGAATAAGGTTTAATTTTATTAAAGAGAAAAAATTAGGATATGAATAAACTGAAAAGTATTGGAATATTTTTAATTATGTTGCTATCATCTTTGGTAGTGTATGCTCAAGATGCAGCATTTGATGAAGTGAGAAAAGAACAAAGAATGCAACAAAGTATTTACATAGTTTTGGCAGTAGTTGTAACTATTGTAATTGGGCTATTTATTTATTTATTTACTTTAGATAGAAAAATATCTAAACTTGAAAAATAAAAGTAATATTTGTATATATTAATTTGTTTAACTTAAATTTTAAAAATATAAATCATGTCAGGACAATCTTATAGCTTTTTTCAAAATGTAGAAAAAAGTTTTGATAAAGCAGCAGAATTTACCAAATGGGATAAAGGCTTATTAGAACAAATAAAAGCCTGTAATAGCGTTTATAGAATGCGTTTCCCTGTAAAAATGGATGATGGAAGAATTGAAGTAATAGAGGCTTATAGGGTACAACATAGCCAACACAAAAGCCCTTGTAAAGGTGGTATTCGTTTTAGTGATGAAGTAAATCAAGACGAAGTGATGGCATTAGCAGCTTTAATGACTTATAAGTGTGCTATTGTAAATGTGCCTTTTGGTGGCGGTAAAGGAGGTATCAAAATTAATCCTCGCAATTATAGTGCTTATGAATTAGAAAAAGTAACACGCCGCTATACAGCAGAGCTTGTAAAGAAAAATTTTATAGGTCCAGGTATTGATGTTCCTGCACCAGATTATGGAACAGGTGAAAGAGAAATGGCATGGATTGTAGATACTTACAGTTCATTAAAACCAGGAGAAATTGATGCAGCAGGTTGTGTAACAGGAAAACCAGTTTCTCAAGGTGGTGTTAGAGGAAGAAAAGGAGCTACAGGTTTAGGTGTGTTTTATGGAATAAGAGAAGTATGTAATATGCCAGATATGATGAAAAAATTAGGATTAACCACAGGCATAGAAGGCAAAACTGTAGTAGTACAAGGCTTAGGAAATGTGGGTTATCATAGTGCAAAATTCTTTAGAGAAGGTGGAGCAAAAGTAGTTTCTATTGCAGAGTATGAAGGAGCTATTTATAAAGAAGATGGCATTAATGAAGAAGAATTATTTCAACACAGAAAAAAAACAGGTTCTATATTAAACTTCCCTGGTGCTACTAATTTGGCAAAAAATACAGATGCTTTAGAATTAGCATGTGATATTTTAATTCCTGCTGCTTTAGAAAATGTTATTAATGCCGAAAATGCATCAAGAGTTAAAGCAAAAATTATTGGAGAAGCAGCTAATGGACCTTTAACACCAGAAGCTGATGCCATATTTATACAAAAAGGAACTTTAGTTGTGCCTGATATGTATTTGAATGCAGGTGGTGTAACAGTATCTTACTTTGAATGGTTAAAGAATTTAAGCCATGTACGTTATGGTCGTATGGAAAAAAGATTTGACGAAAATCAAAATGCTAAAATACTTTCACAGTTAGAATCTCTTACAGGAAAAAAAGTAACTGAGGCAGAAAGATTAAATATTATGCATGGTGCAGATGAAGTAGATTTAGTATATAGTGGTTTAGAAGAAACCATGATTTCTGCAACAAATGAAATCATGGATATTTGGAAAAGTAATCCTGCAATTCCAGATATGCGTACTGCTGCTTATGTAAATGCTATTAATAAAGTAGCTACCAGCTATTCTGAATTAGGTATTTTCCCATAAAAATAAAAAACTGTAACAAGCAAAAATATAAAAGCCCTGAAACAATTTTCAGGGCTTTTTAATACACAATAAATAGCTTTTATTGTTTTTAAATGAGCCGATTAAAGTACATAATCGGCTCATTTTTTTGCATATTTTAAACCGATTAATCATATTAATAGACTCAAGAAATCTACTCAATCTAAAATTATCTGCCCTTAACTTCCCTTTCCATTATTACCAAAAAACAACTCATAATTCATAACTCCCAACTAACCTCTAAAATCTTTCTAAAGAAGAGAAGAAGAAATTACCTTCTATCATAGCATTTTCATCACTATCGCTACCATGCACAGCATTTTCTCCTACAGATGCGGCATATTTTTTTCTGATAGTTCCTTCATCTGCATTGGCAGGATTGGTAGCACCAATTAAAGTTCTAAAATCGGTTACTGCATTATCTTTTTCTAAAATAGCAGCTACAATAGGTCCACTACTCATAAATGTTACTAACTCGCTATAAAATGGACGTTCTTTGTGTACAGCATAAAATTCTCCTGCTTGTTCAGCAGTAAGTTTAGTCCACTTCATGGCTTTAATGCTAAAGCCTGCTGCAATCATCATGTCTAAAATAGCACCTGTGTAACCTTTGGCAGTTGCATCAGGTTTAATCATGGTAAATGTTCTGTTATTCATATAATTCATTTTTCAAATTGCCGCAAAAGTAGGGCTATATCTTTTATCTCAAAATAATAGTTAGCAAGGTTACTACTTGAACTTACATTAGTATTGATTATGAATAAACCTATTTCTTTGAAATTTTGTATATTTGTACAAACATTACAGCTATGCAAACAGTATTTAGAAAAACAACAAGAAATACACCTGTAAAAGCAACGGAAAAAAACCTAAGAAAGGTTCTGTTGAAGCTATTTTAAAAGCTACACGTGAGTTGCAAAAAAAAGAAAGTTGATTTAAGCTACATAAAACAATGAAAGTAATTTTAGACAGTACCGCTATTTTTCATTTGTACTATCATTACAATAAAATGAATAATGTACTTAAAGAAAACTAGATAACCGAAATGGCTATTACAAGAATTAATTACTTAGAAATTTTATCAGGTGCTGCCAATAATGCAAAATTAGAAGTAAAGAAATATTTGCAACAATATCCTGTTATAGAGTTACACACAGCCGCCGTAACTATTGCAAACAATTTAGCTAAAAAATACCAAGTAGGTAGCAAACAAAAAATTGACTTTCTTATAGCCGCCATTGCTATAGCCAATAAACTACCACTACTTACCGAAAACAATAAAGATTTTCCATACAAAGAATTAAAACTTATTCCTTACAAAATCTCTTTCTGGAGCTAAAAATTACTATATAAAAAATTTGGTGCAATAAAACAAACTTCCCTATATTTTCCCTGCAAACACATAACAAAGTGAGTAATCACAATCATTTAACGGTAATAAAAAATAATCCCGGCGTATCGGTGAAAGTCCGTAGCTTTTCTGCTTCAGCAGATGTGTTTGCAGCGACCGGGAGTTTTTTTTATTACGCAATTTAAAAAAAATGCAAACACACAAAAACAAAGCCATTACAAGCTCACAAAGCAGTAAGGCAGCAACACAAGGAAAAGAAACAGTTGCTATTATTGTAAACAAGGAAGATGCCCCCAAAATTGCAGAGGCACACCACCATAAGAAAATATATAATAGTCTGGAGGATATTGCATATACTTTAATAATTTATCCCGAAAAACAACAGGTATAGCTTTATAAATAGTATCATCATCTTTGGCAATACTGCCACTTAAAAACAATTTCCATTCGGTAAAAATTATATCCTCTATTTTTAGTTCTCTTATTTCTTTAGGTCTTAAATACAAAAAATATAAAAACTCTATAGCATCTCAAAGTTGTGTATCATTTTCCTGTGGATAATTTTTTATCAAATCAATTTGATAAGGAATAAAAGGCAGTTTGCTTTGTCCTTTTACTTTTTTTGTTTTCACTTTATCAAATGGGTTCTTTAGAATTTGCTCATATTCAGGCAGCTCATTAGCCAATGATTTTAAAACAATCATTTTATTGGCAATGGTATTTTTATGAAGTCCCTTTAATTGCAAATCCCGAATATACTCCGCAGGATTAATTTTTTTATTGGTTTTTACAGCAAGCCTATACCATTGTGTAAAATGTTTTAAAATTGAAAAATAAGACTGATAGCTTTTCAATTCCATCCCCAGCCGTTTATGTTCTAAATGTTCAGATAGCAAGCTGCAAAGGTCATTGTATTTAGATAAGTTTCCACACTTCTTATATGCTCTCCCTGCTGCATCATAGTACTTAACAAACCACATCTTAGTTAAGTCTTCATTAATAGGGTAAACTTTTGGAGCAAAAATTTTTTTTATCATACACGTTAAAGTTTCAGCAACTCATAACACGTATAATTTGTACCATGCTGTACTATGGACGGTACTGTTAAAATTAAAACCCTTGTGTAGCAAGGGTTTTGAACGATTAAGCGGTGAGAGAGGGATTCGAACCCTCGGTACAGTTTAACCCGTACGACAGTTTAGCAAACTGTTGATTTCAGCCACTCATCCATCTCACCAACCTTTCCCTTTCTGCTATAACGAAAGGGCTGCAAATATAATGGCTAAAAATAAATAGAAAAAACAATTTGCTTTAATTTAAAAAGTTTTTTGAGTAGAAGGCATCATCTGCATTTAGCAGCAAGTGTCTAAACAAAAAGGAGTTGCTTATTAGCAACTCCTTGTATTGTTTAATTGTATTTGTGGGCTATTTATTCATCATCATCAAAACTCATAGCTTCTCGTGCAGCAGAAAGTAATTTGTATTCTTCTTTACTACCTACTATTAAGTTTTCAAAATCACGCTGACCTGTACCTGCAGGAATTAAATGGCCTGTGATAACATTTTCTTTTAAGCCAGACATATAATCTGTTTTACCATTAATAGCTGCTGTACTTAAAACTTTTGTTGTTTCTTGGAATGATGCAGCAGAAATCCAACTTTGTACACCTAAAGATGCTTTGGTAATTCCTAATAAAACAGGTGTAGCAGTAGCTGGTTTTGCATCACGAACTTCAACAAGTTTTTTGTCTGAACGGCGAAGTATAGAGTTTTCTTCTCTTAACTCTCTGAGTGTTATTATTTGACCTGCTCTCATTTTTGTACTTTCTCCTGCTTCTGTAACTACTTTTTTGTCAAATATTCTATCATTTTCTGCAATAAAATCTACTCTGTCTTCTAAATCTTCTTCTAAGAATTTTGTATCGCCAGCATCTACAATTTCTACTTTTTTCATCATTTGGCGTACTATAACTTCAATGTGTTTGTCATTGATTTTTACACCTTGTAAGCGATATACTTCTTGTATTTCATTTACTACATATTCTTGCACAGCAAAAGGACCTTTGATTGCCAAAATATCGGCTGGTGCAATTTGTCCATCAGATAATGCAGTACCTGCTTTAACAAAATCACTTTCTTGCACAAGAGTTTGACGAGAAGTTGGTACTAAATATTTTTTAATCATTCCGTCTTTAGATTCTACAATGATTTCTCTGTTACCGCGTTTTATATTTCCAAAGGTTACAATACCATCTATTTCACAAACAATAGCAGGGTTACCAGGGTTTCTTGCTTCAAATAATTCTGTTACACGAGGTAGCCCCCCTGTTATATCTCTTAATTTTCCTAATACACGTGGTATTTTCACTAATACTTGTCCTGCTTTTACTTCATCACCTTCATCTACAGATAAGTGGCTTCCTACAGGTAGGTTGTATTGTTTGGTATCTTTTCCTGAGATAATAATAGTTGGAATTTTGGTTTTGTCTTTTGTTTCAATAATCACTTTTTCATGGTGTCCTGTTTGGTCATCACTTTCATCTCTATAGGTTATTCCTTCTATTATTCCTTCATATTGTATTGTACCATTTGTTTCGGCTACTATAACATTATTGAATGGGTCCCATTTACAAATGACATCTCCTTTTTTTACTGTTTGTTTATCTTTTACTAATAATGTAGAGCCATAAGGAATATTATTAGTAATTAGTAATCTGTCATTTTTATCATCCATGATTCTTACTTCACCTGTACGTCCAATAACAACACTTTCTTTGTTGCCTTCATTGTTAATAGTGGTAACAGTGCGTAATCCATCAAAATGAATAGTACCATCAAATTTGGCAGTTAAGGTAGAATCAACAGTAGCACCACCTGCAACACCCCCAACGTGGAATGTACGTAAAGTAAGCTGTGTACCAGGTTCACCAATTGATTGTGCTGCAATAATACCTACTGCATCGCCTTTTTGAGCAATATAACCTGTGGCTAAATTTTTACCATAACATTTTACACAAACACCACGTTTAGATTCGCATGTAAGTACTGAACGAATTTCTACAGTTTCTATACCACTTTGTTCAATAGCTTTAGCAGTATCTGGAGATATTTCTTCACCTGCATTTAATATTAATTCATTAGTAACAGGATGGTATATATCGTGTAGGGTTGTTCTTCCTTCAATTCTATCTGCTATTGGTTCTATAATATCTTCATTATCTTTTAATGCACTAATGGCTATTCCACGTAGTGTGCCACAGTCTTCTTCAGAAATGACTACATCTTGAGCTACATCTACTAATCTACGTGTTAAATAACCAGCATCTGCAGTTTTTAAGGCAGTATCAGCCAAACCTTTACGAGCACCATGCGTAGAAATAAAATAATCTAATACGTTTAATCCTCCTTTAAAGTTGGAAAGTATTGGATTTTCAATTACTTCAGAACCGCTTGAACCGCTTTTACGAGGTTTTGCCATTAAGCCTCTTATACCTACTAACTGTTTTACTTGGGTTTTATTTCCACGAGCACCACTATCTAACATCATGAATACAGAGTTAAAGCCTTGTTTATCTGTAGTCATTTTATGAATTAGTGTATCGGTTATTAACATATCTGCTCTATTCCATGTATCAACTATTTGGTTGTAACGTTCATTATTGGTAATTAATCCCATATTGTAATGTTCCCAAATTTCATCAACACTGTTTTGAGCTATTTCTAACATGTCTTTTCTTTCTTCTGGCACTACTAAATCATTTATACTAAATGATAAACCACCTTTAAATGCCATTCTAAAGCCCAATGTTTTAATATCATCTAAGAATTTTGCTGTTGTAGGAACATTGGTTATTTTAATAATATCGCCAATGATTTCTCTTAAATTCTTTTTTGTAAGAAGTACATTCAAATAGCCAACTTCTGTAGGAACAAATTGGTTAAACAAAACACGTCCAACAGTTGTTTCTATTATTTTCTTTACTAATTGTCCTTTTTCAAGAACTTGTGTACGCAATTTTATTTTAGCATGTAAATCAACAGCTTGCTCATTGTAGGCAATTACTACTTCATCTAAACTGTAAAATGTTTTACCTTCTCCTTTTATTGGTTCTTCTTTTGTAGAGTTTTTACTTTTAGTAATATAGTATAAACCTAACACCATGTCTTGAGAAGGAAGTGTAATTGGCGTACCACTTTGAGGGTTAAGAATATTGTGAGAAGATAACATTAATAACTGAGCTTCTAAAATAGCTGCACTACTTAATGGAACGTGCACAGCCATTTGGTCTCCATCAAAATCGGCATTGAACGCTGCTGTAACTAATGGGTGTAGTTGTATAGCTTTACCTTCAATTAATTTAGGTTGAAATGCTTGAATTGATAGTCTGTGTAATGTTGGGGCACGATTGAGTAATACAGGATGTCCTTTTAATATATTTTCTAAAATATCCCAAACTACTGCTTCTTTTTTATCTACTAATTTTTTAGCAGATTTAACTGTTTTTACAATGCCTCTTTCTATTAATTTTCTAATGATAAATGGCTTAAATAATTCGGCAGACATATCTTTAGGTAATCCACATTCGTGCATTTTAAGTTCTGGTCCTACTACAATTACAGAACGACCAGAATAGTCCACACGTTTACCTAATAAGTTTTGACGGAAACGACCTTGTTTTCCTTTTAATACATCACTTAATGATTTTAATGCTCTACCACCTTCTGCTTTTACTGCATTAGATTTACGACTGTTATCTAATAAGCTATCTATAGCTTCTTGTAACATACGTTTTTCATTGCGTAAGATAACTTCTGGGGCTTTAATTTCTAATAAGCGTTTTAAGCGATTATTTCTGATAATTACACGGCGATATAAATCATTCAAATCAGATGAAGCAAATCTGCCACCATCTAATGGTACTAATGGTCTTAATTCTGGTGGAATAACAGGAATATGTTGCATTATCATCCATTCTGGACGATTGGTAATTCTTTCTGTTGAATCTCTAAAAGCTTCTACTACACTTAAACGTTTTAAAGCATCTGCTTTACGTTGTTGAGAAGTTTCATTAGCAGCTGCATTTCTTAGTTGATAACTTAATTCATCTAAATCTAATTTTTCTAATAAATCATGTACAGCTTCTGCACCCATTTTAGCTATAAACTTTTGTGGGTCTTCATCGGGTAAATATTGATTATCTTTTGGTAGTGCATCTACTATATCATTATATTCTTCTTCTGTTATTAAATCGCCAGCTCCTAAATTTTCATTTACACCACCTTGTATTACAACATAGCGTTCGTAATAAATAATGCTTTCTAATTTTTTAGAACTCATTCCTAATAGATAACCAATTTTATTTGGTAAACTTTTAAAATACCAAATATGCACTACTGGAACCACCAGTTTAATGTGCCCCATTCTTTCTCTTCTTACTTTTTTTTCTGTTACTTCTACACCACATCTATCACACACTATACCTTTGTAACGAATACGTTTGTACTTACCACAAGCACATTCATAATCTTTTACTGGACCAAAAATTCTTTCACAAAACAAGCCATCTCTTTCAGGCTTGTATGTACGATAGTTAATAGTTTCTGGTTTTAATACTTCGCCAAAACTTCTTTCCAAAACTGAATCTGGAGAGGCAAGGCTAATAGTAATTTTTGAGAAACTAGGCTTGGTTTTGTTAACATCTTTTTTTATAGCCATAACACTAAGTAGAGTTTATATTGAAATATTTTTTCTTGGCTTTTTACAATTTTCAAGTTTCCATAGCTTACTGTATGTTGGTGATGCACACAGTATTACTTGTACATTCTTATACTTTGGTATAAGACAAGGTGCAGTTTAACTTGAAGTGAATGTGAAAAAAGAACAATATTTCAAATTATTTAAGGCGGCGAAGGTAGTGTTTATTTTTTGAAGTTTAAAGGAAAATTTGGCAAATTTTTAAAATAAAATAGTGCCGTTTTTCTTTGAGGTAGAAATGAATAATACCGAAGCAAAATAGATTGTAGTGTAAATTGTTTTTGGAGGGTATAATATACCTCAAATTTTTAATTAATCTTGCTCAGATATAGACCTTCAAGTAGTAGGTTGATTTTTACTTAAATGATTGTAATACAATTAGAAAGAATTATTTTTTTTCTTTTTTTAGCTTAATTTTTTTATCTTCTAAGATTGGGGTATAATGAGTTGTTGATTTTTGGCTTTTTACTTTAGCACATAACTTTTCATCTACTTGGTCTTTGGTAATGACATTGGTTTTTTTCAAAATGCCCAATGGTTTTAAAGTGCTTTTAATATTATACTGGGTATTTTTTTCTTTATTATCATTTAATGATATTTTATTATTAGCTTTTGCTTCAATAATTAAGGCTAATAAACAAACTGTGGCGGCAAACTGAATTTTCATAAAAAGTATTTTTACATTACCATTTTGATAAATATTGTTAATTCAGTTTTTCAAATATTGGATGATTATATTTACATTGATAATTCTATGCCAAATTATATAAAACCTCCTTTTATTTTGAAGGGATTGATTTACAATGTGTTATGTATTTGGTGCAAAATGTTGTACATTTTATTAAGGTTAGTTTTCTTCCTGCTATGAAACTTGTTTCCCAAAAATAGACAATTTTATTTTTCAAAATATGCAATAGTGCCGCCAACCCAGTCTTTATCTTTATTGTATCTTACACCAATCATTTTTCCTTTACTTAATCTGGCTAAATTAAAAGTAGCCGTTGGTCTTTCTTCTCCTTCTTTCCAAAAGTAAAAAATTCTTACTTCAGCTTTTGCTGGTATATTGGGTGTTTCTATAATGTCGGCATAATTTACTTTTCGTTGTAAAATCCAGTTTTCTGGGTCGGCAATATTTTGTAAATCTTGCTGTGTTACATCAATTACTACACCTTGACCAGCAAAAGAGAATAATGGTTTTAAAACATAGTTTTCTAAATCATCAGGTATTTCTTTTAACTCATTAAGAAATTTTGTTTTAGGAACGTAAGGATGGTCTATATAAGGCAAAGTATATTTACTTATTCTGTAAAACCAATTAGGATGAGGCATCCATTCTACATCTAAGTCTTCTAACAATATTTTTCCTTTTTCCTGAATTTCGGTACTTTGTTGTTGTAAATCATCAAAAATAATTCGGTTGTATATTCTTTTAATGTCAATTTTCTGACCATTTTTTATATAGTATAATTTTTTTCCTTCTTGCAAAAGTTCACTTATACATATAACATTAATACCCAAAAATTCTTGTGTGTAATAAAAATCAATTCTTGTTTTTTGTTCGTGTGGAAATACTTCTAATAAAACAACATTTTCAGTATTGTGATTGCCCACAATTATTTCTTTTAATAATTGTAGGTAGGTTTCTTCTGTATAATTATTCAAATAAGCTGAATAGTTTTGAGGAATATAAAAATGCTTTCTGATAGTATTATCTAAAAATACTTGATAGGCAAATAGTGTTGGGAAACCTTGCATTTCTATAAGTTGGGGTTCAATAACGCCATCATTATTTTGACATATTCCAAAATCAAATGCTATAAAATGAGTATGGGCATTTTCGTTAGGCACACGCACATTGGCAGGAATACCATGAGAGGTAAGTGTTTTAAAGTTGAAGCCTGTAATAATATCTACAATACTTTCGCAAGCATTAAGTATTTTTTCTTTTAAAATATTATCTATAAAAATAGGTGTTTCGGCTACACGAAATCCTAAAGATTCTGGATATTTGCTATTTAGTTCTTGAATAAATGCTTCATATTTTTGGTTGTTGAAATTTGCATTATATTCTTTTCTGATTGTTGAAACCATAATTCAAATAATTTATAATTTTTGAAAGATAAAAAATCCTCTTCAAAAAAAGAGGAATTTTATTTATATAACTCAATAAAGGATATTTTTTTAAACTTCTGTTAATACACCTACTGCATTATTAAGAAAATTGGGAAGAATACAAGAATATGTCCATAAAATTTTATCAGGGTCGCCTAATTGTTCAACCATACTTTTCCATTTTTCTTCTCCATAATTTGTAATAACAATTTCTTTTCTTTCTTCTGTTTGTAAATGTAACCTCATACCTATTGCATCAGCTTCTGGATGAAATTGAGTGCCTATAAAATAGTCATTAAACCTTACAGCCATTATAGCTCTTTCATAAGGTACATGGGGTCTATTTTTTTCAATAGCTAAAATTTTTGCTCCTATTTCTCTTAGCCTTGTATGGTTGGGTTCTATTACTTGAAAATCTCTACTATCTACTACATAAAAAGGGTCTTTTAATCCTTCAAAAATAATTTCCTCTTCTCCTTCTTGTAATTTATGAACAGGAAAAACACCAAATGAAGTAGATTTTCTTTTACATACATTTCCTATACCATAATGCCTACAAATTAATTGAAAGCTATGACAAATAAAAAATACATGTTTTGGTTGATTGGCTATATTACTATTCCAATCTTCAATAGTTTGCAACCATTGAAAATATTTATTGTCCCAACTACTTCCTTTTGTATCTAATGGAGAGCCTGGACCACCAGTAGATATGTATATATCATAAGAAGTATCGGGCAGTTCTTCTTTTATTCTTACATCAAATTCATCAAAACTTACATTAAACTGATTATGCTCTGCCCAAGTATTGATAATTTCTCTTATACATCGCATTCCCTGATTTACATGCCCTTCATATAAATCTAAAATGGCTATTTTAATTTTTTGCTCTGTCCATTCAGTCATAGAACAAACATAACATTTTTTAAAAACTATTGAAATATTGTGCATATTTTTATACACAATGTGTCATTATAATTTATTGTACATTATATATAAATGTAATTTTTTTTGAAAAAATCTTGTAAATACCAAATAGTTTCATTTACTTTAACATTTAATTACTTACTCAAAAATCATAACTTATGAGAAAGTCAGACCTTATAAATAATATATCTGAGAAAACAGGTATTCCTAAAGTAGATGTATTAGTAACGGTAGAAAACTTTATTAAAGAGGTAAAAGATAATCTTGCTTCTGGAGAAAATATATATATAAGAGGCTTTGGGAGTTTTATTACTAAAAAAAGAGCTGCAAAAATTGGTAGAAATATAAAACAAAATACAGCAGTACACATTCCTGAGCATTATATACCAGCCTTTAAGCCAGCAAAAGAATTTGTGGCAGAAGTAAAAGAAAAATACAAACCATAGCAAGTACATTTGCACTAAATTTTATTAGTGAAAAATAAACAAACAATTATCGTATTAGGCGGAGTTTTATTATTTGCTGCTTTGTTCTTTTTTGGTAAAACAGTAAATCCTGCAAAAGAAAATAAGCAAGTAGAACAGCATCATGCAGGTGATGGACATGACCATGGTATAGATTTTTCTGACTTGTTATTAAAAGCCAAATCTTCACTTTTGGCAGAAAAATTACAGCAAGTAGAAACGATTGAAAAGCAATTACAAAACAGTTCAACAGAAGAAAAAATACATATTTATCATAGATTAGCTTCTTTCTGGAAAGATAGTGTTGGCGTTTTTGAACCTTATGCTTATTATACAGCAGAAGCAGCAAAGTTGGATAATTCAGAAAAAAGCCTCACCTTTGCCGCCCAATTGTTCATTGATAATCTTTTTGATGAGGCAGAGCCTTCTAAGCAAAATTGGTTAGCAACAAATGGAAAAGTTCTTTTAGAAAAAGCTTTAGAAATAAATCCGAATAATGATAGTAGTAAAATAGGAATAGGAGCTTGCTATCTTTTTGGCAATATTTCAGAAAACCCCATGGAAGGAATTTTGCAGGTAAAAGCAATAGTAGATAAAAACCCTGACAATCTTTATGCACAATGGGTATTGGCTTTAGGAAGTAAAAAAAGTGGACAGTATGATAAAGCTATTGACAGATTGTTGATTATTGTAGAAAAACAACCAACCAATCTTTCCGCTATTTTGCATTTAGCAGAATGTTATGAATTGAATAATAATAATACAGAAGCTATTAAATGGTATAAAGTAATTAAAAACGTAATACCTAATCCAGAAGCAAAAAAAGAACTTCAACAAAGAATAGAACAATTACAACATTAAAAACTGCTGTGTTTGTTTGTATAAATAAATACAGGTTTTATAATTTATTTTTTAACAGATTAAAATTTTGGATAGTATGCCTTGTGGTAAAAAGAGAAAACGTCATAAAATTGCTACACACAAACGCAAGAAACGTTTAAGAAAAAATCGTCATAAGAAAAAATAATTACATTAAGTTTTCTTTTACGAAGATGGAGGGTAATAAACCTTCTATATGTATAAGTCTGTATTGAATATTTATTTAAACAGACTTATACAAAATTAACATCACTAAAAAAGTAATTACCTCTTACTTAGCTGCAACTTTATCTTTCCCTTCCTTTTTTTCTTTTATGAGGCAAATTATTTATTGGTGGCATTGATATATCTCCTTTTTTATAGGAGGTATATAATTATGAATTTATTAAAGTTGCAAATTTTGTGAACAAAGAATTAATTATTAATACAGCTCCAACAGGTGTTGAAATTGCCTTGTTGGAAGAAAAGAAATTAGTAGAACTACATAATGAAAAAGCAGATGCAAGTTTTGGTGTAGGAGACCTTTACTTAGGAAAAGTAAAAAAAATAATACCAGGGCTTAATGCAGCATTTGTAGATGTAGGATTTGAAAAAGATGCTTTTTTGCATTATACCGATTTATCTCCTTACATACGCACTATACTTAAATTTACCCAACAAGCATTAAATGCTAATGGTGCAGAATTTGATTTTTCTAAATTTCAGGTAGAGCCTGAAATTGTAAAAACAGGCAAAATAAATGAAGTATTAAATGGAAAGCCTACCATATTGGTACAAATTTTAAAAGAGCCTATTGCTGCTAAGGGTCCAAGATTAAGTTGTGAAATAAGTTTACCTGGTCGTTTTATTGTACTTACTCCTTTTAATGAAATAGTGGCTGTTTCAAAAAAAATTCATTCAGGAGAAGAACGAAAAAGATTGCATAAAATAGTAGAAGCTATAAGACCCAAAAATTTTGGTGTCATTGTAAGAACTGCAGCAGAAGGAAAATCAACTGCTGAACTTCATCAAGATTTATTGGAACTTACAGAAACTTGGAAAACTATTCAAAAAAATATTAATGGAGCAAAAGCACCTGCTAAAATATTAAGTGAGCAAAATAAAACTACCAGCATTTTAAGAGATTTGCTAAATGAATCTTTTAATAAAATAGTGGTAAATGATAAAAACATTTATCATGAAATCAAATCGTACATTCAACGCATAGCACCTGAAAAAACAGATATTGTAAGCTATATAAATAATGGCACACCATTATTTGACCAATTTGCTATAACTAAACAGGTAAAAGGAGCTTTTGGTAAAACTGTTAATTTAGATAGTGGTGCTTATCTTATTATAGAACATACAGAAGCATTGCATGTAATAGATGTAAATAGTGGTTATAAAAGTGTAAGTAATAGTCAAGAAGAAAATGCCTTACAAACTAATTTAGAAGCAGCAGAAGAAATAGCACGTCAATTAAGATTGAGAGATATTGGAGGTATTATAGTTGTGGATTTTATAGATATGAAATTGCCTGATAATAGAAAAAAATTACAAGAGGCAATGGAAGTTTATATGAAAACCGATAGAGCTAAACATGCAGTTTTACCCATTTCTAAGTTTGGATTAATGCAAATAACCAGACAAAGAATGAGACCAGAGGTAAATATTAATACTGCAGAAAATTGTCCAAGTTGTGGAGGTTCAGGTAAAATAACCAGTACTTTATTATTAGAAGATGAAATAGAAAAAAGATTGCACTATTTGTCAGCTAATGGTCATAAGCATCTTTCTTTATTAGTGAATCCTATTGTTTACTCTCATCTTACAAAAGGTATTTTTAGTTCAATAGCTAAAAAATGGAAAAAAAGATATTCGATAAAACTTTCTGTTCATCCAAATACAAATTATGGAATTGTTGAATATCATTTCTTTGATAAAAATGAGGAAGAGATAAAATTTTAGGGTCATTTTGTCGCCTTTTTAATAAAATTGTAAAAATATTTTAGCCAAAATGGCATTTCTATTGACTTTTATAGTATTATTTTTTATTATATTTGGCTAAAATGATGAAGTTTTTCACATTATTAAAAAAATATTTTGCAGTCTGCCTCTAAATTGTAATTTAGCACATAGAATTTAATGGGTTAGTAAGTAAGAGGGTTAGCTATTTTGCTGACCCTTTTACATTGTATATCATCAACATCTACTAAGTTGATGAACAAAAATTGTAAGTAGCAAAAAAGAAGTATCTATTAATGCTAATAAGCAAAAATTCATCTACATATTTTCAATTAATCCTTACTAAAAATGTGTTGATATAATTTTATCAACTTAAAAGTTAGTACAATATGCAATCCTATAATGATAGAATAAATGAGCATAAAGTAACTAATAAATTTTAATAGTTTATGCATTAGTTCAGGAGGAAATTGTGTAGTGAAACCTCCTCTTTGTGCAGCTAAGTCTGTTATTAATTGCTCAGAAATGATTGATGGATTTCTTATAATGATAATGCTTTGCATAAGCATTAAAACTGCAAAAGTTATACTAACAAAAGCATTTACTTTTATCCAGTCTTTTAATGTTTTTTTACAAGGAATTTCATTTTTAATTCCTTTCTGTAAAAAAATAAAACTACATACTATATAAATAAGTATGCAAATAAGCATAAATAAAGGAAACAGTGCAGAGGGAGAAATAAAAGCAGCTAATATCATTGGTAAGGTTGTAAATAACATCAACAGTCCAAAGGGTAAAAGCAAAAGGCTTACAATGTTGTAAAGAGTTTTTAAGTTCATAAGTTTCTATACTATCTATAAATTTATTTTTTACATACTACTTGTTATGAGCCTTTATAAGCAGTAGTGTTTAAGGCAAAAATAGATATTTGTATTTAGTTAATACCGAAGTGAAATAATTTTTAGTTTAAATTTTATTTGGTCTATATAATATGATTGAGTACAGAGTAAAATATTAAATGATGATTCATTTACTTTCAAACACTTCATCAGGATATTGAACAGAACATAGAAATAAACCTTCTGATGGTGCAGTAAAATCTGCTTGCATATTATTGTTGGCTTCTATAATTTGTATAAAATCTTGTTCAGATATTTTATTTCTTCCTACAAGTAGCATAGTGCTCACCAAACCTTTTATCATACCTCTTAAAAAACGATTGCCTTTTACATGATAAACTAACAAATCATTTTCATAATACCATTCAGAAAGTTGAAGGGTACATAAATAATTATTTACCTGAGTATGCTTTTTAGAAAAAGATTGAAAATTATTATACTCAAGTAAAATGGCTGCTGCTTTCTGTAATTTTTGCATATTTATTTTATAAGGATACAACCAAGCCTTACCAACTGAAAAAGGATTTTTTTGAGGAGAAATAAAATATTTATACTCTCTTGCTATAGCATCAAAACGTGCATGAGCATTGGGCTTTACAATACTTAAAGATTTTACGGTTATATCAAAAGGCAAAACAGCATTAAGGTTATATACTTTCTTTTTATCTATCACTTCATCTTCATCAAAATGAAAATAATTTTGAAGAGCATGTACACCAGCATCTGTTCTTGATGAGCCTGTTACTTTTACTTCTTTCTTTACAACTGTGTGTAATGCTTTTTCAATTTCGCTTTGAATGCTGTTGGCATTTTTTTGAACTTGAAATCCACTATAATTTGTTCCTAAATAAGCTACTTCTATAAAATAACGTGGCATTAATTATAAAGATTGACGAAATTGATTGATAACCGAAGATAATGTAAACTGCATTTCTAAAGAAGGATAATTAAATTTATCGTAAATAGTAGGATAGGCAGCAGAAAAGAATTTTAGCCTACTTTGTTCAGATAAAAAAAGCAATCCTAATTTTTGTATTTGTTCTACATAGTAACATTTTGTTCCAAAAGTTTTTTTAGCTACTTGTATCATTTTATCATCTGATGTTTCGGCAGACATTAATTTTCTTACTCTTAATACATCTGCTTCAGTAGCAAGATTTACACAAGCAGTATTGTATTGCTCATTTTTTGTATAATTGGTATGTACAATAGGTGGTTCTTCTGTTGTAGTTCCTTTTTGTGAAGTAGTAGTTTGTTCTTTTTGTATAGGAATAAAAACAATAATGGTATCTGATGGAGAGGTTGTATAATCTACATAAGTTTCATCTACACCATTAATACCAGCTTTTTGATATGTTCTAATAATACCTTTTTTATTTGTACTGGAAGATGTTGTTTGTGTTGTCTTATTTTCTTTCTGTGTTGTATTTGTAGCAGTAGTACTTTTACTATTATCAGGTGTTGTTGTTTCTTGTTCAGCGGTTACTGTATCTGTATTTTGTGTAATAGTTTTTGTTGTTTCTACTACTTCTGTTTTTGCAGTAGTTGTTTCTGTTTGTTGGGTAGTTTTTTTATGGGTAGTTGCTGGTTTTTCTGTAGTTTTTATAACAGGGTTGATAGAGTAAGTATCGTCTAATGTTATGGTATCATTCTGCATTTTATCTTTTTCCCAATCATCTGCATTAGCCATAATTTTGGTAAAATCTATAATATTAAATAAGCCCCAACCTTCATTGCCAAATTGCTTTAATACAAAACCTACATCTTTATCATTAATAACATAAGAAAACTTTTGCTCAGGATATTTATCTTTTGGGAAACCTGCTACAAAAAAATATTTTCCATTTTTAAGTCTTGGAATAACCAAATAACCAGATAAGGAAGAACTATAATTTTTATTGTTTACCAAAACATAAAATGGTTCTTTATTTTCTGATTGAACATACATGAAATGTTTTCTTTGAGCATGTACATACATAACAGATAGAAAGCTAACTATAACTATCAATACTATTCTCTTATAAAAGTATTTCATTGAAATTGGTTGATTATAACGATACACGAATTTATATGTTTTTTTATTTAATTATGCCGATAAACACTTATTCAAATACAAAATATCCTTTTTTTTAACCTTTTATAAAACTATCTATGTCTTTATTTTGTGCCAACTTATATCTTTATCATTATATAAAATACATTTCATGAAAAAAATGCTTCTTTTGGTAGGCTTATTCAGCTTTACCATTTCATTTAGCCAGCACACCAATAGCAGAAATGCAAAAGATGATAGCTGGAAAACAGTGTACAGAGAGTTTCCTAAAAAAATAAACGACCTTGTACACACAAAAATCAATGCAAAATTTGATTATGCCAATAGTTATCTTAATGGAAAAGTATGGATAACGCTTCAACCACACTTTTACAAAACAGATTCACTTGAGTTAGATGCAAAAGGCATGACAATACATAAAGTTGAGATAGTTAAAGCAAATAAAAATGCAGGTTTAAAATATAATTATGATGGGCAGGTATTAAAAATATCACTTGACAGAACCTACTCAAGAAATGAAAAATATACCATATTTATTGATTATACAGCAAAGCCTAATGAATTAAAAGTAGAAGGAAGTGCAGCTATTACAGATGCTAAAGGTTTATACTTTATTAATCCTAAAGGGGAAGAAAAAAATAAACCAACACAAATTTGGACACAAGGCGAAACAGAAGCTACATCTGTTTGGGTGCCTACTATTGATAAACCCAATCAAAAAACCACACAAGAAACTTACATGACTGTTCCTGCAAAATATGTTACACTTAGCAATGGAAAATTAGTAAGTCAAGTAAAAAATGCAGATGGTACCAGAACAGATTATTGGAAAATGGATTTACCACATGCACCTTATTTATTTTTTATGGGTGTAGGAGATTATGCTGTAGTGAAAGATACTTATAAAGGAAAAGAAGTAAGCTATTATGTAGAAAAAGAATATGAAAAAGTAGCAAGAAAAATATTTGGCAATACACCCGAAATGATGAAATATTTTTCTACTGTTTTAGGAATAGAATACCCTTGGGTTAAATATGCACAAATAGTAGGAAGAGATTATGTAAGTGGTGCAATGGAAAATACTACAGCTACACTACATCAAGAATCTGCACAACAAGATGCAAGACAACTAATAGATGGCAATGCTTGGGAATCAACTATTGCACACGAATTATTTCATCATTGGTTTGGCGATTATGTAACAGCAGAAAGTTGGAGTAATTTAACAGTCAATGAAAGTTTTGCTAATTATAGTCAAACACTTTGGAATGAATATAAATATGGTACAGATGCTGGTGATGAAGAAAATTATAATGATATGCAAGGTTACTTAATGAGTGGTAGCCAAAGCAAAGATTTGGTAAGACATTATTATAGAGATAAAGAAGATATGTTTGATGCTGTTAGTTATAACAAAGGAGGTAGAATATTACACATGCTTAGAAACTATGTAGGCGATGAGGCATTTTTTAAATCATTAAATAAATATTTAACTGATAATAAATTTGGTACGGGCAATGCACATCAACTTCGGTTAGCGTTTGAAGCTGTTACAGGACAAGACTTAAATTGGTTTTGGAATCAATGGTATTTTGGTAGTGGACATCCTCAGTTAGACATTTCTTATGCTTATAGCGAAGAAAGTAAAATAGCTTCTGTATATATAAAGCAATATCAAAGTGGAGATAAAATTTTTACTTTACCATTAGCAATAGATGTATATTTTGGTAAAGAAAAACATAGATACAATGTATGGTTAAAAAGTAAAACAGATACTTTTAGTTTTAATGCACCAACAAAACCAGATTTAATTAATGTAGATGGAGATAAAGTTTTATTATGTTCTAAAAAAGATGCTAAAACATTAGGTGAATATATTCATCAATACAAGTATGCAGGAAAATATTTAGATAGGAGAGAAGCAATAGATTTTGCTGCTAAAAAAACAAAAGAACCAGAAGCAATAAAATTTTTGGTTGATGTATTAAATGATGTGTATGCTCCATTAAGAATTAAAGCTATACAAGCTTTGGCAAAAACTACCTTAGATGAAGCTACTATCAAACAAATAGAATCAATAGCATCAAATGATAAAAATGCTACTGTAAGAGCAGTTGCCATTGATGCTTTAGGAAATTTAGAAGATAAGCAATACCTTACTTTATTTGAGAAAGGAACTACAGATTCTTCTTATAATGTGGCTGGTGCAAGTTTAGAAGCATTAGCCTCTTTAGATAGTAATAAGGCTTTAGCTATTGCTAATAAATTATCTAAAGAACCAGCAAAAGGGCGTTTAGCATCAGCTATTTCAAGTACTTTGGTAAAGTATGGAGGAGAAGATGCTTTTGATTTTATTGCAAATTCTTTTGAAAAAATGCCAATGTCTCAAGAAAAATTTGAAGCATTACAATCATTGGCAGATATATTGGTAAAAGTGAAAGATGCAACTAAGTTTAAAAGAGGTATAGACTTGATTGTAGATTTTAGAGAATCTATACCAGAAGCATATAAAAGTCAAGTAAATGCTTATATTAATAATATGGTATTAAAAGGTATAGCAGATAAAAAAGAAAAAGCAGGTGAAACTGAATTAGCTAATTATGTAAGAAGTAAAATGTAGATAACTAATACTATCTTTTTAAAAGAAAAGGCTTTCTGATAAACTCAGATAGCCTTTTTTTATTGAAAAGGACAAAATTTGTAAGTACATAATTATTAATGAGTTAAATGTTTTTTTTTATTTTATAAGAAAAAATATATGTATAATGTGAGATTTTTTTATACATTTGTCTTCCCCTTTGTAAATTTATTGTTAATAATTTGTTAGGATAATGTTTTGTTAAAAATGATTAATACATTTTTAGATTACACCTTCAATTAGAATTAGATTATTGATTTTAAAAAGAATTAAAACATACACTATGAACTTTAAACTACCCTTAGAAAAAAGACTTATAACAGTTTTATTGTTATTCTTTTTTTCAGCTTTTATTGTTACAAAATCAGCAGCACAAACTACTTATTATGTTAATGATGCTTCGTTAGTAGGAGATGTAATCACTTCAGCAGTTGGAGATGATTTGAATAGTGGAACTTCCACTTCATCGCCTTATGCCACCATTTCAAAAGCTATGACTATGGCTACAAGTGGCGATATTATTTATGTAGATGCAGGTACTTACATCCAAACTACTGGAATTACCATTAAAGCAGGGGTAAAACTTGCTGGTATGTGTCCAAGCAAAAGTATTATAGTGCTTTATAATAATAATGCTGGAACAATAGTGGTAAGTTCCAATGCAGAGCTTACAAGGTTTACCATTAAACGTACTGATGGTTCTGATATGCCAAGTATTGCAGTATCTACAACAACAGGTGGAACAGGCATGAAAATTAATAATTGCTTGTTTGTAAAATGCCGTTCAGCTATTTATGTAAATGGTACTACAGCTGCTAATGCATTAACTGTTAGTAACAATGATTTTGATGATAATAGAACAGGCTTAGTGCTTGCTGATGCTAATTATGCTAACATTACTATTTCAAATAATAATTTAGTAGATAGCAGAAGTTTTGGAATAATTTTTACTGGGGCAACTTCGCTTGCAAATATTGCTATTGACAACAATAACTTTACAGGAAACCTTGCAGGTGGCTTAGCTATTGAAGGAAGTGCTGCAAGTGGTATTACCTTAAACAATAACTGGTTTGGTACTGCCACGCCTGCCACCTATTCAGGTGTAGTAAATGGTGGTTTTAGTGTAGATGCACATAATGTTGTTTCATCTTATCCATATAATTTTACTGATAATAATGGAGTTACTTTACCCAATTATCCCAACGATATTGCAGGTACTGCTGTAGCTGCAATAAGTAGTGCTGTTCATGCATCTGCACCAATAACATATACTACTCCTTCTTGTGGCATTACTTCCACCGACCCTATAGCAACCTATTTCACTATACAGGCGGCAGTAGATGGTTCCAATGCAGGAGCAACCATTAGTATTCCACCAGGAGTATATGCAGAGAATGTAACAGTGAATAAATCTTTAACAATAGTAGGAACAGATAGTTCTAATACGATATTAGATAAAGGCGATGGTAATTATAGTGCATCAGGAGGCAATGGATTTAGTATTACAGCCGATAATGTAAGTATCAGTAAATTAAAAATAAGGAACTATACATCAGGTATAAGGAATACAGTTGGCGTAAGCAATTTATCTATCTCTGAAGTTTCTTTATTAGAAAATTTTGATGCGGGCTTTTATAGTAATCAATCATTAAATGGATTAAGTATTACTAATTCTATTATAAAGAACAATGGTTATAAAAATAATGTAAATAGTGGAGGTCCTATCAGGCGAGGTATTATGCTACAATCAAGTGCTGCTGATTATGCCAATCTTGTTATTACAGGCAATACAGTAACAGACAATAGTTTAGTAGGAATAGATATAAACTTAAATAAATCAACCGATGGCATCACTATTAGTAATAATACCTTAGCAAGAAATGGTGATGATGAGATAGGCGTATGGTTAGGCAATAATAATTCAGCAACCAGTGGAGCAGTATTGATAGACAATAATAATATTACACTGAGCAATGCTGTAAGATTTGGCATAGAGATAAAAAATCCGGATGGTACAGGAGCAACTTCAGGTATAGGTAGTATCGTAGTATCTAATAATACGATTAATACAGTATCACATATAGGAGTAAGTAGAGATATGGGCGGTATAGTAGTCATCAGAAGAAAAGATAACTATGCACCACCATTAATCAACAATGACCAACCAAAAGGTGTAGTAATATTGAATAATACGATAAATGACTTACAAAATATTCATGCCAATGATGATGATGCTTATGGCATAGTCGTAGGCGGCACGAATCATTTAATCAAAGACAATACGATTACGAATACAGAAGTATCTATCCAGTTACAGAAGGGCAATGATAATTATGATAACAATAATAACTCTGACCAAGCACATGTGGATTTTTATTTTAGTAGAGATAATTCTGCAGATGTATGTGCGTACTTAGATAATAATACTATAACAGGTTCAGGTTTACCAAGATTGGTAACAGGAGTAGCTACAGCATCTGCTACTTTACCTAATAACGTATATAATACATCTACTCAAATGGCATTCTGTACTATTCAAGATGCTATAGATAATGACTTTACTGTTGATGGTAATATTATTAATGTAGGTGCTGGTATTTTTACTGAAGAAATTCTCTTAAATAAGAATTTATCACTTCGTGGAGCTAACTATGGTATTAATCCTAATACAGGTTCAAGAGTGGCAGAAACTATCTTACATCCATCAACATCAGGTGCAGACCCTAACGATGTAAGTGCTGTTGTGATGATTTATGTTGAACCAACAGGTAGTGGTTCTACTATTGATGGATTTACAATAGATGGAAATAATCCATTACTTACAAGTGGCATCTTAATAAATGAAGGAACAACAGATGTTGATGCTATAGAAGCAATTAGTGCTTACGAAGGATTATCAAACTTTACTGTAACTAATAATATCATCAAGAACTTCTCTTATGCTGGTATGGATTTGTATAACTATTACAATAGTGCTGCTGCTACTACAGATAATGTTGTAAGCAACAACCTTTTTGAAGGTATCAGACCAACTGGTGGTTACGGAATTGGTGTATTGATATACAATAACTGTTATACAAATATTACAAACAATGTAATGAATGGAGTGAATGTAGGAATACAAACAGGCAATTTTTATAATGCAGACCCTGGTAATAGTCATAGCATTGCTAATAATGCAATAGAAAGTGTAAACAGAGGTATATGGCACAATATGCCTTATTCCAATGCAGCAACATTTAGCATCTCAGACAATACAATTTCAACACATTCATCTGCTACTGCTAATCGTGGTATAATGATATCAACTGTTCAAGGAACAGCAACTGCTACAGTAACTAACAATACTATTACAGGGGCAAAATATGGTTATTATTTATGGAGTAATCCTACTTCTAACAATATTACTATTACAGGTGGTTCTGTAAATAGTACAAATGGTATTGTTGCAGATAATTTCTTAGGATATAATACTAACGCCACTTCAAGCTCATATATAATTGACGGTGTAAATATTACTGCAGTAGATACAGGAATAATAGTAAGAGATGATGTCGCTAATACAAACAATGCAACTGTGGCTGTAACTATTAAAGGTAACACTACTGTAAGCAATGCAAATATTGGATTGGCTATTATAGGTAGCGATGCATCTGCTTCTGTTGTTACTACAGACCCTGATGTAGTTACTTTAAGTGGAGATATTGTAAACACAAGTGGTACTCCTCTAAATGCTTCTACAGGTGATATTGCTCTTAATGGTACTACTTCTAATATAGAAGGAGGAGCTACTATTAGAAACCTTACACTTAACAATACAACAGGAGCTACCATTGCAAGTGGTGTAGGTAATACAGTTAATATTTTAAATACCTATACACCAACAGCAGGAGTATTAACTACTAATAACAATTTAGTATTAAAATCTACTGCATCAACCACAGCAAGTATAGCACAAGGTAATGCAGCAGGAAATTATATTGATGGCAGCGTAGTTGTAGAACGCTTTGTTCCAGCTAAAGCAGCAAGAAAATGGAATTTCCTCGCCAGCCCTATAACTCAAAGTATAGCTGATGGTTGGCAACAGCAAATTCATATTACAGGAGCAGGTACAGGTGGTACAGTTTGTCCAACATTAACACCTCATACAAACGGATATGATGCAACTGTTAGCAATGCACCAAATATTTATACTTATGATGCAGCTAATGCAAGTGGCACAAGATGGACTAAACCAGCCACTACCAATGCAGATTTCTTAACTGCTGGTAAAGCATTTAGAGTAAATGTAAGAGGTGATAGAAACTTAGGTTGTAGTTTATTAGATGGCAGTCCAAGTGGATTAGTACCAACTGCTGTAACACTTAGCACCACAGGAGCTATCAACAACACCAATAAAAACGCTGGTAACTTTACTATAACATTCAATAATGCAAAAGACGATAACAGTACAGATAAATATGTAATGATAGGAAACCCTTATCCAAGTATGCTTAGTTTTAGTGCATTACAAGCAGCTAATAATACAACCATTGCTACCAATTATGCAATCTATATACCAGCTAACCCAGCAAGTATATACTCTTATTGGGATGCAATGACAAGTAGCTTTACAGGAGGTATAGGTTATGACGATAGCTTTGGAGATGTTATAGCAAGTGGACAATCATTTTTTGTTCAATCATTATTAGTGAATGATAACTTCATGTCATTAGATTTTGCAGAAAATCAAAAATCTACTACAATGTTTAATGGCTATTTCAAACCACGTAGCTTTAATGAACAAATAAAAGTAAACTACATACAAAACAACAATAAAGTAGATGAAGTAATTATTCGTTATGCAAATGATGCAGGCATTAGCAATACTGAAGTTGGCAACATGGATATACCATCTATGAATAGTGGTACATTTATTAGTAGTTTAAAAGAAAGTAAGAGAATGGTTATTCAAACCAGAGACTTACAAACATTAAACAACGATGAAGTATGGTTAAATGTAGGTGCTACAGAAAGTGGTTTCTACCAATTAAACTTTAGCGATTATGAAAACTTTGCAGGCACAGACATTTTCTTAATTGACCACTATACCAATGCTACACAAAATATCAGACAAAATGCTACATACTCTTTCTTAATTGATAAAGACAATGCAGCTACCAAAGGTTCTGAAAGATTTAGTATAGTATTTAATAGAACAGTTCAAGAAGTATATGTACAGAACTTAATTAAAATGTATCCTAATCCTGCAAATAAACAAGTAACAATAGAATTACCACAAGAAAACAATATCAGCTATACTATAAAAATAACAGATGTAGCAGGTAAAGTAGTAATGCAACATAGAACAAATGGAGGAACACAACAGTTAAGTATTGGAGAACTAATGACTGGAACTTATTTTGTAGAAATTATAGATAGCAAAGGAAATAGAAAAACAGAGAAATTAATTAAAAATTAAGAGTTAAAGAATTATGAGTTTGAGTGTTCCAATGTTTAATTGTTCAAGCGTTGGAACATTCAAACACTTGAACTTGTAAACTTGTAAACTTGTGAACTTTTTAAACTTATAAAACCATGAAAACAAAATTGTACAAATTAATCGGCACATTATTATTAGCATTAGTATTATCCTTACCTGCTATAGCACAAGATGAATTTGACCCACCATTAGATGATATACCTGTAGATGGAGGCTTAACTCTATTATTAGCAGCAGGTGTAGGTTATGGTGCTAAAAAACTAAGAGATAATAAGAAGAAACAACAACAAATAAAGTAAAGCATTATTGTATAAACTACTCATATTAAAAGAGATTGTTTTTTAAGGCAATCTCTTTTAATTTATCCAAACTAAATACAGTCTCACATATACCTTTCTATTAGTTGTAAACTACAACATTTTTCAAACATCATGCTACGTTTGTTATCTTTACCTTATGGCAAAAATTAAAACATCATTCTTTTGCAACAACTGTGGCTACGAAAGTACTAAATGGTTAGGAAAATGCCCAAGCTGTAATGAATGGAATACTTTTATAGAAGAAGTAGTTGAAAAAAATAAAACACAAGACTGGAAAGGTTATACAAATGATGCAAAACAAAATAAAGTAATTGCATTAAACAATGTAACCACATCAGAAGAAAGAAGAATAACTACTTACGATGCTGAACTAAATAGAGTATTAGGAGGAGGCATAGTTTTAGGAAGCCTTGTTTTAATAGCAGGAGAACCAGGTATTGGAAAAAGTACCTTGTTTTTACAACATGGCTTAATGATAAAAGGATATAGAGTATTATACATAAGTGGAGAAGAAAGTGAACAACAAATAAAAATGCGTGCCGATAGATTAAAAATTGATAATAATAATTTTTATTTACTAACCGAAACCAGTACCCAAACTATTTTTCAAGAAATAAAAAAATTACAACCACAGTTAGTAATTGTAGATTCTGTACAAACACTTCAAAGTAATTTAATAGATTCTGGTGCAGGCAGTGTAAGCCAAATAAGAGAATGTGCAGCAGAGTTTCAGCGTTTTGCTAAAGAAACCAATACACCTGTTTTTTTAATAGGGCATATAACAAAAGATGGTGCTATTGCAGGTCCTAAAATTTTAGAACACATGGTGGATACTGTGCTACAATTTGAAGGAGACAGACATTATGCTTACAGAATTTTAAGAACATTAAAAAACCGTTTTGGCAGCACAGCAGAATTAGGCATTTACGAAATGACTAATGAAGGAATGAAAGCTGTAACAAACCCCAGCGAAATATTAATTACCCAAAAAGAAGAACAATTAAGTGGTAGTGCTATTGCTGCTACAATAGAAGGTATGCGACCTTTATTAATAGAAGTACAAGCATTGGTAACACAAAGTGTGTATGGCACACCACAAAGAACTGTTACAGGTTTTGATTTAAGAAGATTACAATTATTGTTAGCTGTTTTAGAAAAACGAGGAGGATTTTTATTTGGTACAAAAGATGTATTTGTAAACATAGCAGGAGGCTTAAAAGTAGAAGACCCTTCTATTGATTTGGCAGTAATTTGTGCCTTACTTTCAAGCTATGAAGATGTGCCTTTGCCACAACAAATTTGCTTTGCTGGAGAAGTTGGTTTAAATGGAGAAATAAGGGCTGTAAACCGTATAGAACAAAGAATTGCAGAAGCCGAAAAATTAGGCTTTGAAAAAATATTTGTTAGTAAGTTCAACAAGAAAGGCTTTAATCCTAAAGGATTTAAAATAGAAATTGTATTAGTAAGTCAAGTACATGAAGTATATCAAAAACTGTTTTGATACATTTCTATTTTATTAAGTAAGTTGCCATTTTTCATTTTCAAGTATTCTTAGTAAAAGGTATTACCTATTTTATTGACGCAGTATTGCTCTTATACCATTTGTATTACTTATGCCCATAAAGTTTTTCTTTTGTAATCCTTTATATAAAACATTATCACCCGTCCAAAGTATTCCATTTACAAACATGGCAGTTGCAATAAATATGGTATCGTTTTTATCAATATCTTTTGTTAATTGATATGCTTCTATTAATATTTCATTAGAAATAAAATGCGAGGGAATAATACTTAATTTTTTCAATAAAAGTACTTTAGCATTTTCAAAGGCTTCACTTGTTAGTGAAGATGCTTTTAATAATTTATTGGAATGTTTTGTAAGTTCTATAAATGAATATTCACTCAAGTACAATTCATTTTTCTGCAATAACACCTTTGGGTGTGATAAAAATGCTCGTTAAAATATTGGTATCAACTACAATATTCATCAAATTTTTTGTTTTATCCTGCTCAATAAAGGCTTCATTAATTCTTTTCTGCCTTTTTTCACGTCTTTCATTATTGTATCTATATCCTTTTGTGTAGCCTTTGATTTTGACACAATATTTTTAAATTCAATAGCATCAATTAATGCCTGAATATTTTTGTTATAAATTTTTTTAGGAATCCTGATAACTATATCATTATTTTTTAATTCTGCTATATCCATAAAATTTCTTTTTCTAAAAGTACAAATTAATTCTTATTTACTAACATCTTTCCTTAGTAAAAGCTAATAAAATGAAGAAAGTATATAAAGTGTATTAGGTATTTTCTTTTGAAAAATATCTTTACTTTTATACAACAAAATCTAATTCCTGAATAACAGGTTTATAAAGTAACCAATTCTGGCAAATTGATATTGTTATATGATAAATCAAAGAAAAAAGAATTACCTTGGCAAAAGACCACTTATTGAAATGATATATTAACTACTTATATGCTTTCCACACTTCAATCATATCTCAAAGATTTTTCTCACCTTATTTTTCCTCATTATTGTGAAGGTTGTGGTACAGATGCTATACAACAACACGATTTTTTATGTATGAAATGTATAGCAAAACTTCCTGAAACAAATTTTGAAAATATACCAAACAATCCTGTAGAAAAACTTTTTTATGGAAGATTGAATATACAATATGCTACTGCTGCTTTCTATTTCTCAAAACAATCTTTGGTACAACATTTAATTCATCAGTTAAAATATAAAAGCAATAAAGAGGCTGGTATTTTTCTGGGCAAAATGCTCGGCACTCAATTAAGTAAATCTGAAAAATTTAAACAGATAGATACCATTATTCCATTGCCATTAAATATTAAAAAAGAAATTAAAAGAGGCTACAACCAGTCTTTAGTTATTGCAGAAGGTATTGCCACCATATTTAATAAACCTATTGAAAACAAAGCTGTAGTAAGAACAGTTTTTACAGAAACACAAACACACAACAATCGTATCAATCGTTGGAAAAATATTGATGGCGTTTTTGCTGTTGCCAATCCCCATACTATTTATGATAAACATGTTTTATTGGTAGATGATATTGTAACCACAGGAGCTACAATAGATGCTTGTGGCAATACTATTATAAAAAGTGGCTGCAAGGCTTTAAGTATTGCAACAGTGGCTTGTGCTATGTAATACGAATTTGACTACTAAAATAGACTACTCTTTTCCACTAAAATCTTCATCAGATAAAAATATTTTTTCAATTCTTGTAACCTTTTAGAAAAATGGTTACTCTAATCTTTTTGTGAACAATTTCAAACAACTAATAAAAATTTTTAAAATGAAAAAAATATTATTGATAGCAACATTAACCTTAGCTTCATTTACTATTCAAGCACAACACATGAAGCACTCAGCAACAAATAGTAGCGATGTTAAAGAATTGGCTAACTTTCAAAAAAGCCCTAAATATATGGCTTTAGATAAAGCTATGAGAGAGCTTTGGTCTGCTCACATGTATTGGACTTTAATAACTGTAGATGCTTTTTTTAATGACCCCAAAGGTTTAGAAGCCAAACTTAATCGCTTATTACAAAACCAAAAAGATATTGGTGCAGCCATAGTACCTTATTATGGCGAATCAGCAGGCAATAAATTAGCTCAGTTATTAACAGAACACATTCAAGGGGCAGTACCTGTTTTAAAAGCAGCACAAGAAAATAATAAAGAAGCATTAGACAAAGCTGTAAAAGATTGGTATGCAAATGCAAAAGAAATAGGCACATTCTTATCTTCTGCCAATCCTAAAAATTGGTCTGCTAATGATACAGAAGGTGCTTTAAAAATGCACATTACACACACTATTGCTTATTCTGTAGATATTCTTAAAGGCAATTATTCTCAATCTTTTGGTGGGTTTGAAGAAGCCTTACAACACATGCTACACTTAGCAGATTTATTAGCAGATGGAATAGCAAAACAATTTCCAGAAAAATTCTAAAACAAGATATTAGTTTTCATATATAGGGTGCGTTTTAAAAGTTGCTTTATAATATTTTATAAGGCAACTTTTTTATTTTTGAAAAAATATTGCTAACATGACTATACAAGAAAAACAGTATTATGAAAAATTTATGCATCAATGTATTGCATTGGCAAAAATTGCTAAAAATAGAGGAGATAGTCCTGTAGGTTCTATAATAGTTAATCAGCATACCATTATTGCAGAAGGAATTGAAGCAGGAAAAACAAAAAAAGATATTACTTTTCATGCAGAAATTGAAGCTATCAGAAATGCTGTAAAAAAAACAGGCAAAACAGATTTATCAGATTGTATTATGTTTACTACACACGAACCTTGCATTATGTGTTCTTATGTAATAAGACATTACAAAATAAAATCAGTTATTGTAGGAATAACAACTCAAGAAATTGGAGGATATAGCTCTGCATTACCATTACTATTAGATACAACCATTACTAAATGGACAAAACCACCAACCATTATTACTGGTATTTTAGAGCAAGAATGTAAAAACTTACATCAATAAATTATTATACATCAAATGCTACATCATCACTATCTAAAAGTTCACGTTCTATTTCTTCCATTTGTACTATGTCCCATGCTTCACTTTCTGTTGGTGTAACATTCATTACTTCTAATAACTCAAATTTATCCAATGTGTTTTCCACTTCTTTTTTTAAGCAACAAATAACAAAGCTGGCATTGGCTGCATAAAAAGATTGTTGCAATTCTGCTAATCTACAAGCTGCTTGTTCATCAATTTCCTCAACATTGCTTAATTGAAGAATAATGTTTTTTACAGGCTTTGACAAATATGGAATACAAACTGTCGAAAGGCTTTCAGCCACATTGGCATACATATTTTGCTCATTGAGCATAATAGTCGTAAATTTCTCTTTGGTATCAACTTTGAAATTCATAATATATTTTCATTAACATTGTGTGAATAAAAGTGTAATAACTTAGCTCAAAAATATTCTTTATCATTGTATAAATCCAAACATATTATGGATAATAATTTTTCAACACAGGTAAAAGAAGTTATTTCTTTCAGTAGAGAAGAAGCATTAAGATTAGGAAACGATTTTATTGGTACAGAACATTTGTTATTAGGACTGATAAGAGATGGAGAAAATCTTGCTATTAAAATACTAAAAAATCTTAATGTAAATTTATACGATTTACGAAAAGAAATAGAACTTGCTGTAAAAGATAAAACAGGAAAAAATATTGCTAACATCAATAGTCTTCCTTTAACCAAACAAGCAGAAAAAGTAATTAGAATTACTGTGCTTGTAGCAAAAGAGTTAAAAAGCCCCTTAGTAGAAGCAGAACATTTGTTACTCAGCATACTAAGAAATAAAGAAAATATAGCCACACAAATTTTAAACCAGTTTGATGTAGATTATGATATTTTTAGAACAGAATTAGGCATGGTTGGCATTGCTCCAAGCAGTCCTTCCACTCCTCCAAAATCAGAATTTACAGATGATGATGATGAGTTTGAAGATGAAAAAAAAGGAAGTGGTTATTCTGCTCAACGTAGTACAGCCAAACAAAGTAGTAATCCAAAAAGCAAAACACCTGTATTAGATAATTTTGGAAGAGATGTTACCAAACTTGCCGAAATGGGTTCATTAGACCCTATTGTTGGTAGAGAAAATGAAATAGAAAGAGTTTCTCAAATTCTTTCTCGTAGAAAGAAAAATAACCCTATTTTAATTGGTGAACCTGGTGTTGGTAAAACAGCTATTGTAGAAGGTTTAGCCTTAAAAATTGTACAAAGAAAAGTAAGCAGAGTATTATTTGATAAACGTGTTATTTCTTTAGACTTAGCAGCATTAGTAGCAGGTACAAAATATCGTGGACAGTTTGAAGAAAGAATGAAAGCTATTATGAATGAATTAGAAAAAAACAGAGATGTTATTTTGTTTATAGATGAAATTCATACCATAGTAGGTGCAGGTGGTGCAAGTGGTAGTTTAGATGCAAGCAATATTTTTAAACCAGCTTTATCAAGAGGAGAGCTTCAATGTATTGGTGCAAGTACATTAGATGAATATAGAATGTACATAGAAAAAGATGGAGCATTGGACAGACGTTTTCAAAAAGTATTAATAGAACCACCAAGTGTAGATGAAACAATACAAATTTTAAACAACATCAAAGCAAAGTATGAAGACTATCATAGTGTAGCTTTTGATGACCTTGCAATAGAAGCATGTGTAAAACTAAGTGATAGATATATTACTGATAGATTATTGCCAGATAAAGCCATTGATGTATTAGATGAAGTAGGAGCAAGAGTACATTTAAAAAATATTAATGTACCCAACGAAATAATAGAATTAGAAAAACAAATAGAAGAAATTAAAAACGAAAAAAATAAAGTAGTAAAAAGCCAACGATTTGAAGAAGCTGCTTCTTTAAGAGATACAGAAAAACGCTTAGGCGAAGAATTAGAAAAAGCCAAAAACATTTGGGAAGAAGAAAGCAAACACAAACGCTATCCTATTACTGAAGAACATATTGCAGAAGTAATCAGTATGATGACAGGTATTCCTGTAAAGAGAATGGTAGAAGAAGAAACAGAAAAGTTGCGTAAAATGAGTGATGACATGAAAGGAATGGTAATAGGACAAGATGAAGCAATATTAAAAGTAGTCAAAGCTATTCAACGTAATAGAGTAGGATTAAAAGACCCTAAAAAACCTATTGGCTCATTTATTTTCTTAGGTCCTACAGGTGTTGGTAAAACAGAATTAGCCAGAAGTTTGGCTAAACAAATGTTTGATAGTGAAGATGCACTCATAAGAATTGATATGAGTGAGTATATGGAAAAATTTACAGTAAGCCGTTTAATTGGTGCTCCTCCAGGTTATGTAGGTTATGAAGAAGGAGGACAACTGACAGAAAAAGTCCGTAGAAAACCTTATAGTGTTATTCTATTAGACGAAATAGAAAAAGCACATCCAGATATTTATAATATTCTTTTACAAGTATTAGATGATGGAGTATTAACAGATGGTGCAGGTAGAAAAATTAATTTTAAAAATACACTCATCATCATGACATCTAATATAGGTGTAAGACAATTAAAAGAATTTGGCGATGGTGTAGGTTTTGCTACAGCTACTCGTATGCAAAATCAAGAAGAAAATCAGAAAGCAGTTATTGAAAAAGCATTAAAGAAAACTTTCTCACCAGAATTTTTAAATAGAATTGATGACATTATTATTTTCAATTCACTAACCAAAGAAAATATTTTCAGCATTATAGATATTTTGATGAAAGGTGTTACTACACGATTAAGCAATATTGGTTTTTCATTAGAATTATCTGAAGAAGCCAAAGACTTTATTGCAGAAAAAGGATATGATGTGCAATATGGTGCAAGACCTTTGCATAGGGCTATTCAAAAATATTTAGAAGACCCATTAGCAGATGAAATTTTAAACACCAATGTAAAAGCTGGCGATATTTTATTAGCCAAATTAGATAAAGAAAACAATAAAATAATTTTTGAATTGAAAGAGAGAGAAGAAAAAGAAAAAGTGTAAGCTATTTTACCATCGCATATTTCATCAATAATTTTATTTACTAAAAAAATATACATCACTTGAGCAGTACTATTATTCATTTAGAAGATATTCAGAAAAGTTATTTCATGGGTAGTCAGGCATTGCCTGTACTAAAAGGCATTTCATTAAACATTTTTAAAAATGAATATGTAGCATTGATGGGTCCAAGTGGTAGTGGTAAAAGTACCTTAATGAATATTATAGGTTGTTTAGATACACCTACCAATGGTAAATACATACTCAATGGAAGTGATGTAAGCAAAATGAGTGATGATGCTTTGGCAGAAATTAGGAATAAAGAAATAGGATTTGTATTTCAGCAATTTAATTTATTACCAAGATTAACAGCCATAGAAAATGTAGCACTTCCTTTAATATATGCAGGCATTGGCAAAAAAGAAAGAACAGAACGTGCTATGGATGCTTTAGAAAAAGTAGGATTGGCAGATAGAGGTCATCATAAAAGCAATGAACTAAGTGGTGGTCAAATACAACGTGTAGCCATAGCAAGAGCTTTAGTAAACAATCCTGCACTATTATTAGCAGATGAACCTACTGGAAATTTAGACACAAAAACATCTATAGAAGTAATGGAAATTTTTGGAAAAATTCAAGAAGCAGGAAATACTGTTGTGCTGGTAACACATGAAGAAGATATTGCCAATTATGCCAAACGTATTGTAAGATTAAGAGATGGTATTGTAGAAACAGATATTTTAAAAGAAGAAGTTGTTGTTGGTTAATTACTTTGCAACTGCTTAAACCCCTTGAGTTTTGAAACATTCAAACTTTTTTATTTATGGCAATGAAAATTTATACCAAAACAGGCGATGCAGGAAAAACATCTTTAATTGGTGGAACTAAAGTTCCCAAAAGTCATATTCGTATAGAAACCTATGGCACTATTGATGAGTTAAATTCTTACATAGGTTTAGTAAGCGATTATGCAACAGAAGAACACACAAAAATTATCTTAAAAGAAATTCAAGACAGATTATTTACCATTGGTTCTGCATTGGCTACAGACCCAGATAAAGAACCTTTAATGAAATTGCCAGACTTAAAAGAAGAAGATATTTTGCTTTTAGAAAAAGAAATAGATGCGATGAGCAATGAATTGCCCAAAATGAAATATTTTATTTTGCCTGGTGGTCATGTTGCTGTATCTACTACACACATTGCAAGATGTGTATGCAGAAGAGCAGAAAGAAATTGTGTAGCTATGCAAGAAAATGAAATGTTTATTAGCCCATTAATTATAAAATACATCAATCGGTTAAGCGATTATTTATTTATGCTTGCACGATATATGGGGCATATTTTACATGTAGAAGAAATTGCTTGGAAAGCAAGGGTATAATATAATTGCTCCAACAATAATCTTCTTCTTCATATTTATTCAAAACAACTATTTTTGTTCCTCTTATTTACATATCCATTACCTATGAAAAATAGTGTAAACTAAAATCCAGAACACAAGTATCAATTAATCCTTAAAATACTTTATTACAAAATTTTAAAAATAAATATTATGAGTACATCAGTTGCAGAGAAAGTAGCACAAGAAACAGCTAACGATTTCTTACCATTACAAGGTACAGATTATGTAGAGTTTTATGTAGGCAATGCAAAACAAGCAGCACATTTTTATAAAACAGCTTTTGGTTTTCAAAGTGTAGCTTATGCAGGACCAGAAACTGGTGTAAAAGAAAAAGCCAGTTATGTAATTCGTCAAAATAAATTGACTTTTGTTTTAACTACTCCATTAAAAACAGATAACCCAATAGCAGACCATATATACAAACATGGCGATGGTGTAAAAGTGTTAGCACTTCGTGTAGATGATGCTAAAGATGCTTGGGAACAAACTACCAAACGTGGCGGTAAAAGCTATTTAGAACCAACTACTTTAAAAGACAATGATGGAGAAATAGTGTTAAGTGGCATTCATACTTATGGCGATACTGTACACATTTTTGTAGAAAGAAAAAACTATAAAGGAGCTTTTATGCCAGGGTTTAGAAAATGGGAAACAAATTATAATCCATCAGGAACAGGACTTTTATATGTTGACCATTGTGTAGGAAATGTAGGTTGGAATCAAATGAATCCTTGGGTAAAATTTTATGAAGATGTAATGGGATTTAGAAATATTTTAAGTTTTGATGATAAAGATATTTCAACAGAATACTCTGCTTTAATGAGTAAAGTAATGAGCAATGGAAATGGTTTTGTAAAATTTCCTATCAATGAACCAGCAGAAGGTAAAAAGAAAAGTCAGGTAGAAGAATATTTAGATTTTTATAATGGAGAAGGAGTACAACATGTGGCTATTGCTACACACAATATTATAGAAACTGTTACTGAACTAAAAAGAAGGGGAGTAGAATTTTTAAAAATTCCGCCAACCTATTATGAAACTATTTTAGACAGAGTAGGAAAAATTGATGAAGATTTACAACCATTAAGTGAATTAGGTATTTTAATTGATAGAGATGATGAAGGCTATTTACTACAAATTTTTTCTAAGCCTTTAGAAGACAGGCCAACACTTTTCTTTGAAATTATACAACGTAAAGGAGCAAAAAGTTTTGGTAAAGGAAATTTTAAAGCATTGTTCGAAGCATTAGAAAGAGAACAAGAATTAAGAGGGAATTTGTAAGGTAGTCCACAGACCATAGATGACAGTCCATAGTTCACAGATAGTTGACTATCGTCTGTTGATTGTGGTCTGTCGTCCAACTAACAATCGAAACATAAACAACATAATGAAGCAATTTTTTTTATTACTCATATCTATCAGCATCACTATTTTTTCTTTTGCTCAAAATGTAGATTCACTTTTAAAAGAAGCACAAAATACAGAATATACATTACAAGAACCAGCAGCTTTAGAAAAATACAAAGCAGTATTAGTAGTTGCCCCTAACAATATGAAAGCACTCATAAAAACTACTGAACTAAGTGTTGCTATTGGTACAAGACAAACAGATAAAAAAGAAAAATTATTATACTATCAATCTGCTATGAGTTTTGCTGAAAGAGCTATTGCCATAGACTCTAATAGTGCAGATGCTAATTATATAACAGCATTGGTATATAGTAAAATGACTGATATAGAAAAAGAAAATAAAAAAATATCGGCAAATATAAAAGCCACCAAACTGTATGTAGATAAGGCTTTGCACTTAAACAACAATCATGCAAAAGCAGATTATTTAATAGGTAATTGGCATTTTGAAATGGTTAATTTAGCAGGTGTTAAAAAAACAGCAGTAAAACTATTTTATGGAAGTTTACCAAAAAGCAGTTTAGATTCAGCCATATTTTTTATGGAAAAATGTAAAACATTAGACCAATATTATATGCTGAACTATATGACCTTAGCAAAAGCATATATACAAAATGATAAACCAACCAAAGCAATAGAAATATTGCAGCAATTAATAAAACTACCTTTACGCACTGCAGATGATGCAGCTTTAAAAGAAGAAGGCAAAAAAATGCTTACAGAATTACAATAAAAAATACAACTATGGAATTACAACAACTATTTGAACAAGCAGTAACCAACAGTAAATTATTAGCAGCAAAACCCGATAACGATATATTGCTACAGCTATATAGTTTATACAAACAAGCCACAGTAGGCGATAATAACGAAGATGCTCCTTCTAATGCTTTTGATTTTGTAGCAAAATTTAAACATGAGGCTTGGAACAAATTAAAAGGCATTACCAAAGAAAATGCTATGCAACAATATATAGACTTAGTTAATAAGTTAAAAGGCTAATCAACTAAGCAATAAATACTGTTTCATTAATCATTGAACATTGAACATTGAACATTGAATATTGAACATTGAACATTGAATTATACAATGAATAGCTTTATTGTTCTTCAATCATGTTTATTTCATCTGTAGTAAGATTATACAATTTGTAAACAAGCTGATTAATTTTATCTTCTGCATAAACAATTCTGTTTTTCAGTTGTTCTATTTTTTCAGGTAGTGTTTGAGTTAGTAGCTCTTTATTCAGTTGCAAAAGTTGTTCAACAAGTTTGATGATGTCGTTTTCTTGTTCTTTTGTAGGATTTGTTTTGATAGGTAATTTTGACAAATAAGGAATATCAAAACGTAAATATCCGCCTGACATATGTGTATTGTCAAATTTTGTTTTGAAATAATAATTGAGAAGTTTTGAGTTTAATAAACCCAATAAATACTTACTATTTACTTTAGGATTTATAATTAATGACGATTTACCCAAGTAATGTTTTTCATAGTCAATCGTTGCTTGAATAGATTTCGTAAGTCTTGCAATAATTATTTTTTCCTTTTGTTCAAATAAGTTAATTACAGAGTTTGAGTAAATACTTTTTTGAATATATTCTCCTTGCCACGAAATTCCATAAGATTTAATATCTGCTGTTTGTAAAACTTTTTCATAATTTTCTTTTTCATTCTTTTTCAATTTTTCAAAATCTTCTTTTTGTATTTTGTATGATTTAAAGCCTGTTATTGAAGTTCCCCAAACAAATTTTTCACATAGACCTCCTAACTCTTTTTCATTTTTCTCAAGTTTTCCAATAAGAGAAAGGTTATTTTTATTAAATGTAGTTGAAATAATGAAATCCGTTTTTTCAGTTATCTCTTTTTGCTTTATAGTATTGAAGTCTTCGTCTAAAAATGTTTCCATGCTTTGAGGGTATGCTAATTTAATTTCATTTTTTTTTATTAAATTTTTTATTAAGGAACAGTAAAACAGGATATGTTCCAACATTTCCAAAGACTTTAAGTTTTGAAACATCTTTTATTTCACTAATACTACTTTCTTTTATTAAATATTCTCTCAATTTCAATCCCATATTTGTTGCTAAAAATGTATTGGGAATGATAAAGCCAAATTTTCCATTTGATTTAAGTAATTTGTGTCCTAACTCAATAAATGGAATATAAAGACTATATTTTTCTTTTGTATTTGCAGAATGATATTTTCCTTTGAAATAAGTAATTTCATTTTCACTTATTAAACGATAATCAACATAAGGTGGATTGCCAATAATACAATCAAAACCACCTATAAAATCACGTCTGGTTTGTGTTTCATTATCATCTCCTTTTCTGTAAAACTCTTTTTGCTCATCAAATCTTTTTATCAAAGATTTTATTTTTATCAAAGCTGCTTCTTTCGTTTGCATGTATAGCTTTTTTTCTACAGTAAAAAGTGGATCTAATGTTTTATTAGTACTACCACACAATGCTCAAATGTACATAACAAGTTTTGGATATAACTTAGTAAAAAGAAAAATCTTATATGCACTAAGTTTTAATAGATTGGTTGATGATGCTAAATAATAGATTATACCAATCAAATAAAATTTAAACTAAATCTATTTCACTTTACTATTTCATTTAGTTTTTCAAACAGCAATTACTCAATTTCAAGTATCTAACTAAAGAAATAAGATTATTTACAAATTCAGTTATATTTGCCTCAAATATTTTTTTATGACAAAGAGATTTTTACTTACAGTAGCCATTCTTTTACAAATTACTTGTTTATTTTCTCAAGCACTATATCAGGTAGATAATGAGGAAAAAGCAGTGAATGCTACTTTAATTATAGAAGGAAAAGTAGTAGATAAAGTTTCATTTTGGAATGAAACACAAACCATGATTTATACTTCTAATAAAATAAAAGTATATAAGGTTTTTAAAGGAGAAATTAATACAGATTATATTGAAGTAATTACAGAAGGTGGCACTATTGGAGAATATGCAGTTCATGCAAGCGATTTGCTTGAATTAGTAAATGAACAAGAAGGAGTATTTTTTTGTTTTCCAAATATAAAAGCAAGAAAATCGCCAACTACCAATAAAGTTTTATTTGATGTATATTCAAGCTCTCAAGGTTTTTGGATATATAATTTATATGAAAATAAAGCTACAGACCCTTTTAATACTTATCAAGGTATTACTACTACTGTATATCCTTTATTAAAGCAATTAACAGGACAAGATTATGTAGTAAAAGACCCTACCTTTAATGTAGAAGGTCAGAAACAAGCACAGCAAACACAAGCACAAAAAGTGTTATTCCCATCTATTACTTCATTTTCACCATCTACAGTACATGGAGGAGCTATGAGAGATGCAGTAAATAATGTACTAACAATTACTGGTAGTGGATTTGGGACTTTTACAGGAACAGCTGCAGTTTTATTTAATGATGGAAATACTTCACCAGGTACAGATTATCCAGTAGCTGCAAATGATGCTCAATTATCGCCATTAATTATTTCATGGACAGATACAGAAATTAAAGTAAAAGTACCAGCAAGAGCAAGTTCAGGATTTTTTAAAGTAAGAGACCAATCTGGAAGTATTGCTTATTCACCTGATTACTTAAATGTATTTTTTGGAATAATCAATTTTACAACACAATCTGGAGGTATTTATCATACTAAAGAATTTAATTTGATGAATATGGATGGTATAGGAGGCTATACTATTTATTATAGCAGTAGTACAGCAGGCAATGGTGTTAATTTTGATGGAAGTACTGCAAAATTAGCTTTTCAAAGAGCATTAAATACATGGAAAGAAATTGCTGGTTTTAATATTACAGAAGGCGGCTCTACAGTAAACCAAGCAGTTAGTTCAGGTGCAGTATGCACCATCATGTATGATAACCAAAATACAGGTAATAATCCTTTACCATCAGGAGTTTTAGCAGTGTGTTATTCTTATCCAGAAGTATGCAATAGCAATGTAGCTAATATACAAGGCAGAAGAAAAAAGTTTGATATAGTAGTAAGAAATAATGCAGTATCTCAAGGTTCTACTTCTTTTAATAATGGACCTTGCCCTTCTCTTTCATCTATAGGAGTTAATACAAATTCACCAATAGATTTAGAAACTGTATTATTACATGAATTAGGTCATGCTATAGGACTTGCTCACGTTAATTCAGGTCCAATGGGTGCTGGTTTAGGAAATACCAATCCAGGCTCTGTTATGCACTATGCAATTTCAGGAAGTAATAGACGTACATCGCCTGATGCTTCACCAAAAGCTGGAGCAAACTATTCTATACAACCACAAAGCAATAGTTATGGTACTTGTACTTCACTTACTGAAATGATTCCTTTAACTACTATTGCAGAGCCAAAAGATGATTGCCCACTTTCATTTCCTACTTCTGCTACACCTAATCCTACTACAGTATCTTTTGATATGGTACACTCTACCAGTAACGTAAAAGTTGACCCTGAGCTTACACAAATTAGATGTGATGCTGTAGGTACAGCCATTACTAACAATACTTATTATGTAGTTAAAACAAATGATAATGCTGGTAGTGCTACACTTTCTATTATGGTTTCTGGTTATGCTACTTCACCTGCTGCTTTGGCAAATTGCACACACAGCACACTTCCTGCTTCTGGATTTAGATTAAGTGTGTATAAAGTAAATAGTTGCCCTACTGCTAGTAGTTTTCCTAATCCTGTAGCATGTAGAACATTTGCTGGTAATGGTCCAATAGCAGATATTACAGGTTTACAAGCAAATACTACTTACTTAATTTATATTGGAGCTATTGAAAATACCAAAGCTGTATTTGATTTAACTTTTAGTGGTTCAGCATTACTACCTATTAAATTAAGTTCATTTACAGGTGCTACAAAATCAGATTTTAATAATTTAGACTGGGTAGTTGAACAAGTAATTAATGTAGATAAAATAGTTATAGAAAGAAGTAGCAATGGCACTGAGTTTAATGCAATTGGCGAAATAAAAGGCAATGAAGCATATCTTAAAAAAGGAAACTTTAAAGATTATAAACCATATATCATCAGCTATTATCGTTTAAAAATAATTAATACAGATGGTAGTGCAGAATATTCTAAAACCATAGTTCTAAAAAGAAATGACAAAGTATTATTTACTGTAAACCCTAATCCTGCAACTACTTATTCAGAAATACAAATATCATCTGAAATAAAAGGCAAATACAGTTTAATGATATATAATATTAATGGACAAGCTATTTATAAAAAAGACATCATTATAAACCCAGGCATCAATAGCCATAAAATAAATACAGCTGCTTTTGCTAAAGGGGTATATCGTATAGTATTATTTAATGAACAAAATACCAATGCTCATTCAAACACATTAATAGTACAATAGATTTATAACCAATATTTTACTAAGAAAAGTACATCATTATAAGATGTACTTTTCTTTTTATAACTAAATAGCTGATTTTCAATAACGTAGAATATTTTTTTTTCTTTGTTATAAAAAAATACTCCCTTACTTTTGCACTCCTAAAAAATTTATTACCCACAAGGCTCTACAAGTGTCTCATCTGTTTGAGAACGCCAGCAGGGTGTAATCTTAAAATAAGATTATTTTATGCCTAAAGTAAAAACAAATTCAAGTGCCAAAAAAAGATTTAAAATAACAGGCACAGGTGAAATTACTTTTCAAAAACCTTTTAAGCGTCACATTTTAACCAAAAAATCTAAAAAACGTAAACGCAATCTTAATAAAAAAGGTATTGTTGGTTCTGCTAACAAAGATTTTGTTCAAAGATTATTGAGATTAAAATAAACTCAGCTAAAAAGAAAAGTAAACAACAACATTATTTCACCAATTCGGATTAAATAATTACTAATGCCGAATTTTAAATAAATTAAAAATATGCCACGTTCAGTAAATGCAGTTGCTTCAAGAGCACGCCGCAAAAGAATATTAAAACAAGCCAAAGGCTTTTATGGCAAACGTAAAAATGTATATACCGTTGCCAAAAATATAGTTGAAAAAGGTCTTACATACAGCTATGTGGGTCGTAAATTAAAGAAAAGAGAATACCGCCAATTATGGATTGCTCGTATTAATGCAGCAGTAAGAGAAGAAGGTTTAACATACAGCCAATTTATCAATAAACTTTCTGCAAAAGGTATTGAACTAAACAGAAAAGTATTGGCAGATTTAGCTATGAACAATCCAGAAAGTTTCAAAGCTTTAGTAGCTTCTGTTAAATAATATCAACACTTAAATACTTATACAAAGTCGGAGAATAAATTCTCTGACTTTTTTATTACTATTGCATAGCACAAATTATTACTTTTGTTTCTCAGATATAAAGTATCTTTTAATTTTTTAATTGTTAGTTAAAAGAATGACAAACAGCTATACTTCCTTGGTAAACCAAACCTTTCACTTTCCACAAGAAGGGTTTGCCATTAATGATGAAAATGATTACTTAGAATTTAATGGTATTAATCTAAAGCCTATTATTGAAAAATATGGCACTCCTTTAAAACTTACTTACTTACCCAAAATAGGTATGCAAATAAATAAAGCAAAGCAAATGTTTGCCAATGCTTTTAAAAAACATAAGTATGAAGGAATGTACAACTATTGCTATTGTACTAAAAGTTCTCATTTTTCTTTTGTGGTAGAAGAAGCCTTAAAACATGGTATTAATTTAGAAACTTCTTATGCCTATGATATTGAAATAGTCAATCAGTTATACAAAAGAAGAAAAATAAATAAAGACACTTTTATTATTTGTAATGGCTTTAAACAAAAAGCATATACTTCAAGAATTATTAAATTAATAAATGCTGGATTTAAAAATGTAATACCAGTATTAGATAATAAAGAAGAATTACAAGCATATAAAAGAGGTATAAAACAACCTGTTGGTATTGGTATTAGAATAGCAGCAGAAGAAGAACCTACTTTTCCTTTTTATACATCAAGATTAGGTATTAGAGCAAAAGATATTTTAGAATTTTATGTAGATGAAATAGAAGGAAATGAAAATAAATTTTATTTAAAAATGCTACACGTTTTTTTAAATAAAGGCATCAAAGATGATATTTATTATTGGAGTGAATTAAATAAAATCATCAACCTATATTGTCAATTAAAAAAGATTTGCCCTGAATTAGATTCTATCAATATTGGTGGAGGTTTTCCTATAAAACATTCATTAGGTTTTGAATATGATTATCAATTTATGATAAATGAAATAGTTGGTAACATAAAGAAAACTTGCAAAAAAGCAAAAGTGCCAGTACCAAATATTTTTACAGAATTTGGCAGTTTTACTGTAGGCGAAAGTATGGCACATATTTATAGTGTAATAGGAGAGAAAAGACAAAATGATAGAGAAACATGGTATATGATAGACTCTTCTTTTATTACCACTTTACCAGATACTTGGGGTATTGGAGAAAAATTTTTATTGCTACCTATTAATAAATGGGACAATGAATACCATAGAGTAGTATTAGGAGGAATTACTTGCGATAGCCATGACTATTACGATAGTGAAGAACATATAAAAGAAGTATTTTTACCTAAAAGAAAAAGCAACAATAAAGAAGATATAATAAACAAAGAACCACTGTATATAGGCTTTTTTCATACAGGGGCTTATCAAGACCAAATAAGTGGTTATGGAGGAATAAAACATTGCTTAATACCCTCTCCTAAACACATTATTATAGAACATGATAAAAATGGCAACCTCATTGACTGGGTTTATGCCAAAGAACAAACAGCAGCAAGTATGCTGAAAATTTTAGGATACTTACGTTAATTATTTTTTACAAAAATTACAACATGAAAAAAACATTTTTTCTTCTTGCATTATTGCCTATAATGGCAATGGCACAAACAACTAAGCCAAAACCAAAATCACCTGTTGCAAAAGCCAACCCACAAGTAGTTGCAAAACCTACTAATGCACTTACAACAGGATTGGATTCTTTAAGCTATGCTTTAGGCACAAGAATTGCTTTAAACTTAGCTGCCAATAATATAGATACTTTAAGTTACAATGCTTTTGTAGCAGGTATTAAAGACGTACTGAAAAAAAGTAATTTAAAATTTGATGATAATACCTGCAACAATATTATTAATACTAAACTACAAGAACTTGCTAATATGAAAGCTACCAAAGAAAAAGCAGCCAGTGAAAAATTTCTGACAGAAAATAAAAAGAAACCTGGCATTACAGTAACCCCAAGTGGATTACAATATGAAGTAATTACTATGGGTACTGGCATAAAACCTACTTTACAAGATACAGTAGTTTGTCATTATCGTGGTACTTTAATTAATGGACTTGAATTTGATAATAGCTATTCAAGAGGAGAGCCTATTACATTTCCTGTAACAGGTGTTATTAAAGGCTGGACAGAGGCTTTACAGTTGATGCCACAAGGCAGTAAATGGAAATTATATATTCCATCTGAATTAGGTTATGGAGATAGAGGAGCAGGAAATGATATACCTGGTGGTGCTGCATTAATTTTTGAAGTAGAATTGGTTGGAGTAAAAACAGCTGCTCATTAATTATACTTATTGAAGTGCTAAAAATATTTGCATAATACTTAACTAAGTTTACTGAACTATTATCAGTAAACTTTTTTGTTTTATACTAAATTACTTTATTACAAAAAAAGACTTCTTACAGCACCATACTATAAAAATATGCACCTATTTTTGCTTCATTATTTCATACTGATAAAGCAAGTTTTACAATGTCCATTTTTACCAATAAAGTTGTTGTTATAACAGGAGGTTCTGAAGGTATAGGAAAAGCCTTAGTAGAATCTTTTTTAAACATAGGTGCCACAGTAGCTACTTGTGGAAGAAATTATGATAAGCTATATCAGTTACAATCTATTCATTCAGGTAAACCTTTAATGATTCACACAGCAGATGTAAGTAAAGAACAAGAGTGTAAACATTTTATAGATACGGTAATAAAAAATTATCATGGTATAGATATTTTGATAAACAATGCAGGAATATCTATGAGAGCTTTAGTAGAAGATGTAGAAATTGATACCATCAAAAAAGTAATGGATATTAATTTTTGGGGAACTGTATTCTGTACCAAATTTGCTTTGCCTTATATTATGCAATCTAAAGGAACAATAGTAGGCGTTTCATCAATAGCAGGCTTTAGAGGTTTGCCAGGTAGAAGTGGTTACTCTGCTTCTAAATTTGCTGTCAATGGATTTATGGAATCTTTAAGAACAGAGTTATTAGAATCTGGTGTAAATGTTATGTGGGTTTGCCCAGGGTTTACCACATCAAATATTAGAATAGCATCATTAAATAGTAAAGGGCATTCTCAAGGAGAATCTTCTATGAATGAAGGAAAAATGATGAGTGCTGAAGAATGTGCCCAACACATTATAAAAGCTATTGAAAAAAGAAAACGCACTTTAATACTTACATTTACTGGAAAGAAAACAGTTTTCTTAAATAAACTATTCCCAAAAATTGCAGATAAATTTACCTATAAATATTTTTATAAAAACGGAGTACTTATTAAATAACAAAATGTATATTTATCGTTAAAGCATACAATGCCATTATTAACTTTAACTACCGATATTGGACAACAAGATTTTATTGTTGGAGCTGTTAAAGGACAGTTACTATCGGCTATGCCAAACTTACACATTACAGACATTACCCATTATCTTCCTCACGATAATTTTGCTCATGCTGCATATATCTGTAAAAATGCTTTTACTTATTATCCAGAAAATACGATACACTTTGTACTATTAAATATTTTTGAATCCTCATCAACTCATTTTGTTATTAGCCATTATAATAATCAATTTATTATTTGTCCCAATAATGGTATTCTTAGCATGATTACTGAAAAAATACCAGCATCAAGTGTTGTATTACCCATTTTAAATGCCAATACTACTCTTCAAATTACACAACAGGTAGCAGAAGCTATTCTAAAAATTACACAACTTGAAAACTTAGAAAATATTGGCACAAAAGGATTGAACATTATTGAAAAATCTATGATGAAACCAGCTATTGGAACAGATTGGATGGAAGGACAAATTTTGTTTATAGATAATTTTGAAAATGTAGTAGTTAATATTACTAAAGAAGAATTTGAAAAAGAAAGAAAAGGAAGAAACTATCAAATTATATTCAAAAGAAATGAAACTGTCAATACACTTCGTAATAACTATGCAGATGTAAAAGAAGGCGATAGTTTAGCTTGGTTTAACTCTGCTGGTTATTTAGAACTTTCTATTAATAAAGGTAAAGCAGCAGAACTGTATGGCTTAGAAAATTTTAATGAAAAAATGATGAAACGAGGTACAAACTTTCAGAATAAATGGTTTTATCAAATAGTGCGTATCTTTTTTAAATAAATTAATTGACGTTTTTTACCTATTGTGCCATAACACTCTGCCAAACTTCAATGGCTTACTCATTCAAATGATTATCTTTGCAAAATGATGAATAGTAAACGTACAGTAGCCTTTCATACATTGGGTTGTAAACTCAATTTCTCTGAAACTTCTACCTTATCCAGAATGTTAGAATCTGAAGGGTATGAAAAAAAGAGTTTTGATGATTTTGCAGATGTGTATGTTATTAATACTTGCTCTGTTACAGATAATGCAGATAAAGAGTGTAGGCAAATAATAAGACGTATTCAAAGAAAAGCACCAGAAAGTTTGGTAGTCATTACAGGTTGTTATGCTCAATTAAAACCAAAAGAAATTGCTGAAATACCAGGTGTAGATTTAGTGTTAGGAGCTTCTGAAAAATTCAATATTGTAAAACATATTTCAGAATGGAACAAAGGCGATAGCACCAAAATTTGTAGTTGCGATACTGAAGATATTTCAGGTTTTAATGCTTCGTTTTCTGCACATGATAGAACAAGAACATTTTTAAAAGTACAAGATGGTTGCGATTATAATTGTAGCTATTGCACTATACCAATGGCAAGAGGGAAAAGCAGAAGTGATAGTATTACTAATGTACTAAAAAATACTGAAGAACTTGCTACAAAAGGGGTAAAAGAAATTGTTTTAACTGGCGTAAATCTGGGAGATTTTGGAAAAGGAAATGATGGTGTAAATACTTCTGTAAGCATTAATCAAAGAGAAGAAAATTTTTATGAACTAATACAAGCATTAGATGAAGTAAAAGGTATAGAACGTTATAGAATATCATCTATTGAGCCTAATTTATTAACCAATGATATTATCACTTTTGTAGCTAATAGCAAAAAATTTATGCCTCACTTTCATATTCCTTTACAAAGTGGAAGTAACCATATTTTAAAGCTAATGCGAAGAAGATATTTAAGAGAATTATATGCAGAAAGAGTAACATTAATCAAACAATTAATTCCTCATTGCTCTATAGGTGTAGATGTAATTGTAGGTTTCCCTGGAGAAACAGAAGAGTGTTTTCAAGAAACAAAAAACTTTTTACATAACCTTGATATTAGCTACTTGCATGTATTTACTTATAGCGAAAGAGCCAATACTGTAGCATTAGATATTAAACCTATTGTACCTATTCATATAAGGCACGAAAGAAATAAAATTTTACGAAACCTTAGTTATATGAAATCTCAATACTTTACAGAACAACATAGAGAACAAACTCGTAAAGTATTGTTTGAAACATCTGATAAAAATGGTATGATGGAAGGTTATACAGATAATTATATAAGAATAACCACACCTTTCAGGCAAGAGTGGGTTAATGAAATTATAGATTGGAAAGTGTAATGCTTCGTTTAAATAATATATCATTTGTTCAGTTCAAAAACTATTTACAACACCAGTTTGTATTTGACCAAAAAGTTATTGGCATTTGTGGCAATAATGGTACTGGAAAAACAAATTTATTAGATGCTATTTATTATTTATCATTTACCAAAAGCTATTTTACAGGAACGGATGCTCAAAATGTTTTTCATGGAAAAGCAGGTATGAGAATTGAAGGAAACTATACAAACGATACAGAAAACTGTCAATTAGTTTGCATACTCAGAGAAAATAATAAAAAAGAATTTTTACAAAATAATGAAACTTTAAAAAAGTTTTCAGACCATATTGGTCGTTATCCTTGTGTAATGATTGCTCCAGATGATACAGAATTACTTGTTGGTAGTAGTGAGTTAAGAAGAAAATATATTGATACTATTATTGCTCAAATAAACAAACAATATTTACAATATTTAATAGACTATGGAAAACTGCTACAACAAAGAAATAGTTTATTAAAACAAGCAGCAGAAACAACTATATTGAATGAAGATGTTTTAAATATTCTTGACAAACAACTTTCAGAAAAAGCTACTTATATCTATCATACAAGAAAAGATTTTTTCAATCACTATTTACAACTAACACTTGAATATTATACCAAGATTGCAGAAAATACAGATAATATTTCATTAGCTTATCAAAGCTCTCTGCATCATGATACAATGCAAGAACTTTTAAAAAATGCTTTACAAAAAGATATTGTATTACAAAGAACTTCTGTAGGCACACATAAAGATGATATAGATATAACTATGAATCAATTTGCATTTAAAACTACAGCTTCTCAAGGGCAAAGAAAAAGTTTACTATTTGCATTAAAATTAGCCGAATGGCAAACACTAAAATTAAACAAAGGTTTTGCCCCCATTTTATTATTAGACGATGTTTTTGAAAAATTAGACCAGCAAAGAATGTATAATTTATTGCAATGGGTTTGTAAAGAAGATGATGGACAAGTGTTTATTACAGACACACATAAAAGTAGGTTACAACAAGCATTACAACATGCAGATATTACTTTTCAATTAATAGAATTGTCATAAATTACTTATCCTGTTATACATGCATCAAATTATCAATACAAATTTTTAAACTTTCTTTCCAATCTGTTATTGTAATAGAAAAATCTTTTGCAATAGCAGTTGTATCCATTACAGAATATACAGGTCTTTTGGCAGGTGTAGGAAATGCAGAGGTTGGTATAGCATTTACTGTACAACTAAATTCTGCAAATTCTTTAATCGTTGCCGCAAATGTGTGCCAAGAAATATTGCCTGTATTAGAAAAATGATAAATACCAGAATGTTTATTATCAGGTAATTGTTCTACTATTTGCATAATAGCTTTAGCTAAATCAGGAGCATAAGTAGGGCAACCTATTTGGTCGCTTACTACATTGATTGCTGTTCTTTCTTTCATTAAACGCAGCATGGTTTTTACAAAATTATTTCCATGCTCACTATATACCCAAGATGTTCTAATGATAATAGTTTCAGGATTATTTTCTAATGCTAATTTTTCGCCAAGCCATTTTGAATAACCATAATAATTAATAGGGTTGGTAGGATGATTGGTTTTATAAGGAGAAGTTCCATTGCCATCAAAAACATAATCTGTAGAAATAGTTATAAAAAAAGCACCAATAGCAGCACAGACTTTTGCCATTTCGCCAACAGAAGTTGCATTTATTTGCAAAGCAAGTTCTTGTTCAGTTTCTGCTTTATCTACTGCTGTATAAGCAGCACAGTTGATAAAATATTTTGGCTGATGTTGTTGAATAAATGCTGCAATAGTTTCGGGCTTTGATAAATCTAATTGTTCTCTTGTTACAAACAAAAAATTATATTGATTATATGCCGCTAAAAGTTTTTGCAAACTCCATCCCAACTGTCCATTTGTTCCTGTAACTATGATAAGAGGTTTATTCATAATTTGTGGTGAGGAGTTTATTTGTTAATTCGTTAATCAGTTAATTGGTTTATTAGTATATGAAATCATTAGCACATTAGCATAACTTGTCCCGACCTTTCGGGATTGGCTAATTAGCTAATTTTCTTACCTTCTACTTTCAAACTCTTTAGGTTGTTTTACCAATTCTTCTTTGGGCAATGATTTAAAATAGTTGTAAGTAATTTTTAAACCTTCTGCCCTATCTACTTTTGGCTGCCAACCTAAAATTTCTTTTGCTTTGGTAATATCTGGTTTACGTTGTTTAGGGTCGTCTGTTGGTAAAGGTTTATAAGTAATTTTTACAGAAGAGCCTGTAAGTTTCAATACTTCTTCTGCAAAATCTTTTAAAGAAATTTCATTAGGATTACCAATGTTTACAGGCAAATGATAATCACTTAACAACAAACGATAAATACCTTCAACCAAATCATCTACATAACAGAAACTTCTTGTTTGGCTACCATCGCCAAAAACAGTTAAATCTTCACCACGCAAAGCCTGACCAATAAATGCAGGTAATGCTCTTCCATCATTCAATCGCATTCTTGGACCATAAGTATTGAATATTCTTATAATTCTTGTTTCTACATTATGAAACGTGTGATAAGCCATTGTAATACTTTCCATATAACGTTTAGCTTCATCATACACACCTCTTGGACCCACAGGATTTACATTGCCCCAATATTCTTCTGTTTGTGGATGTACCAAAGGGTCGCCATAAATTTCACTTGTACTTGCTACCAATATTCTTGCATTTTTTTCTTTAGCAAGACCTAAGCAATTATGTGTACCATGTGCCCCTACTTTTAATGTTTGAATAGGAATTTTTAAATAATCAATAGGACTTGCAGGCGATGCAAAATGTAAAATATAATCCAACTTACCAGGTATATGAATATACTTAGTAACATCATGGTTGTAAAATTCAAAATTTTCCAACGGAAAAAGATGCTCTATATTTTTTAAATCGCCTGTAATAAGATTATCCATGCCTATTACATGGTAGCCTTCTTTTATAAATCTATCGCACAAATGCGAACCAAGAAATCCTGCTGCACCTGTAATTAAAACACGCCCAGCCTCCCCACCCTCCAAAGGAGGGATTTTAGTAGCTTCGTAATTATTATTTTTTATTTCACTCATTTTATTTCACTCATTTTATAAATTTTCAATCATCAATATTCAACTTACAATTTACAATAAAAAAAATCGCTTCAATCTTCTCCATCCAATTCTCCCCCTTTGGGGGAGTTAGAGGGGGCTGGATTATCTTCCCACACTCTCATAATGATAACCCATATCTTTTATTTGTTGCACTTCAAATAAATTTCTTCCGTCAAAAATTACTTTGTTCTTTAAAGCAGTATTAATTTTTTCAAAATCAGGTGTACGAAACTCAGACCATTCTGTTGCTATAATTAAAGCATCTGCATTGGCTAAAGCATCGTACTGATTGTCTGCATAATTTATTTTATTGCCAATTAAATTCTGTACATTTTTTATAGCTTCAGGGTCATAGGCTGTTATAGTAGCACCTGCTGCTGTTAAAGCATCAATTACATATAAAGCAGGAGCTTCACGTATATCATCTGTATTTGGTTTGAAAGCCAAGCCCCATAATGCAAAATGTTTTCCTTTCAAATCATTATTAAAATAGGTTTTTATTTTAGGAATAAGATGCAGCTTTTGTGCTTCATTTACTTCTTCCACAGCTTTCAAAATTTGAAAATTGTATTTTACTTCTTCAGAAGATTTTATTAATGCTTGTACATCTTTAGGAAAACAACTTCCACCATAACCAATACCAGGGAATAAAAATCTTTTTCCTATTCTATCATCACTACCAATGCCTCTTCTTACCATATCCACATCAGCACCTAAGCGTTCACAGAGTTGTGCAATCTCATTCATGAATGAAATTTTTGTAGCCAAAAAAGAATTAGCAGCATACTTGGTAAGCTCTGCACTTTTTTCATCCATAAAAATTATAGGATTTCCCTGACGTACATAAGGAGCATACAAATCTCCCATTAGTTTTTTAGCTCTTTCAGATGAAGTGCCAATAACCACTCTATCAGGTTTCATAAAATCATCTACGGCAACACCTTCTCGTAAAAATTCAGGATTGCTTACTACATCAAAAGCTACTTTTGCATTTTCTGCAATGGCAGCATGTACTTTTTCTGCTGTGCCTACGGGTACAGTACTTTTATCTACAATTACTTTATAATCTGTAATAATTTTTCCTAAATCTTTGGCTACGCCTAATACATATTTTAAATCTGCACTTCCATCTTCACCAGGGGGTGTGGGCAATGCAAGAAAAACAATAGCAGCATCTTGTACACCTTCTGCTAAATTGGTAGTAAATTTTAAACGTTCTTCTTTTAAATTTCTTAAAAATAATTTTTCAAGTCCAGGTTCGTAAATAGTTATTTCACCATTGGAAAGTTTGGTTACTTTGTTTTGGTCAATGTCTATACAAGTAACAGTATTGCCTGTTTCTGCAAAACAAGTTCCTGAAACCAATCCTACATATCCTGTTCCTACAACTGCAATTTTCATAATATCCTTTTAATTTTTAGTTTTTTATTGATTAATAAAATTAGACACTTCTGTTGTTATATAATTTAATTGTTCTTCGTCTAATTCTGTGTGCATGGGTAAGCTGATAACTCTTTCAGTTAGCCAATCTGTAATTTCTAAATGATATTCTCCTGCTCCAAATGTTTCAAAAACTTTTTGTCTGTGTGCTGGTACTGGATAATATATCATAGAAGGAATTTTCTTTTCTGCTAAATATGTATGCAAAGCATCTCTATTTACTCCATCTAATATCAATGTATATTGATGATATACATGTGAACAATATGATGCTACATAAGGAGTAGTAATTTTTGGATGATTGGCAAATGCTTTATTATAAAAATTGGCAGCATTTTGTCTTGCATGTATATAAGTATCTAAGTGTTTTAATTTTACCTGCAATACTGCTGCTTGTATAGCATCTAATCTTGAATTGCAACCAACCAAATCATGATAGTAACGAACTTTTTGTCCATGATTGGCAATCATTTTTAATTTTTCTGCCAATGCTGCATCGTTGGTAAATATTGCTCCACCATCGCCATAAGCTCCTAAGTTTTTACTTGGATAAAAAGAAGTGCAACCTATATGCCCAATAGTGGCTGTTTTCTTTACTGTTCCATTTTTAAAAGTATAATTACAGCCAATACCTTGTGCATTATCTTCTACTACAAATAAATTATGCTCCTCTGCTATTTGCATAATTTCTTCCATAGGTGCTGCATGACCATATAAATGAACAGGCACAATAGCTTTTGTTTTTGGCGTAATCGCTTTTCTTATTGCATCGGGATTGATACAAAAAGTTTTAGGGTCAACCTCTACAAAAACAGGTTTTAATTGTAGCAATGCTACTACTTCTGTTGTGGCTATATAAGTAAATGATGGAGTAATTACTTCATCACCTGGTTGTAAGCCTAAAGCCATTAAAGCTATTTGCAAAGCATCTGTTCCATTACCACAAGTAATAGTATAACTACTGCCATGATAATTATTTAGTGCTGTTGCAAAATCATTAACTTTTTGCCCACCAATATACATGGCACTATCTAATACTTCTTGTATTCCTTTATCTACTTCTTCTTTAATTTTTAGATACTGTGTTTTAGTATCTACCATTTGAATAGGCTTCATATATTATTTTTAAACGGCAGCAAAGGTATTAGAAAAAATAATAGATTTAGTAGTGGGGCTGATTTTATCCCAAATTGGATTTGGGCGTTATAGGAAACTCCTAACTGATTAATGAGTGCTTATAGTCTTTTCTATTTGTACATACCTTAATAGTGCTATTGGCTATTCTTCATTGTAGGCATTCTTAAACATAAGAATTATTGTAAGCTACACCTTACTTTTGCACTTCTTTTAAAATATTATATCAATGAGTAGGCAATTAAGTGAACAAGAAATTATTCGCAGAGAAAAATTAGCTAAAATTCAAGAAGCTGGTATCAATCCTTTTCCAGCAGCATTGTATCCTGTCAATTCTTTTTCTACAAATATTAAAGAAAATTTTTCTGAAGAAAAGAAAGATGATTTTACCAATGTGTGTGTAGCAGGAAGAATTATGAGTATTAATGATAAAGGAAAAGTTTTCTTTATAAAAATACAAGATAGTAAAGGCATTATTCAACTATATGTAAAAAGAGATGAAATATGCCCAACAGAAGATAAAAGTTTTTGGGATACTGTGATAAAACATGGGTTAGACCTTGGCGATATTATTGGTTGTTCTGGTTTTGTATTTATTACCAAAACTGGTGAAACATCTATTCATGCACAAACCATTACTCTATTAACCAAAAGCATAAAACCTTTACCTGTTGTAAAAAGAGATGAAGAAGGTAATGTTTTTGATGAAGTTACAGACCCTGAATTTAGATATAGACAACGCTATGCAGATTTAATCATCAATCCATCAGTAAAAGAAACTTTTGTAAAAAGAACAAAACTGATAAACACTATGCGTAATTTTTTAAATGAGCATGGAGCATTAGAAGTTGATACACCTGTATTGCAAGCAATTCCTGGTGGTGCTGCTGCAAGACCATTTATTACACATCACAATGCTTTAGATGTTCCTTTTTATTTAAGAATTGCTAATGAATTGTATTTAAAAAGATTGATAGTAGGAGGGTTTGATTGGGTGTATGAGTTTAGCAGGAATTTTAGAAATGAAGGAATGGATAGAACACATAATCCTGAGTTTACTATTTTAGAATGGTACACAGCTTACAAAGATTATTATTGGATGATGGAAATAACAGAGCAATTACTTGAAAAAGTTGCTATTGAATTACATGGTACAACAGAATTGCAAATAGGTTCTCAAACCATCAATTTTAAAGCACCATATAAACGTATGTCTATTTTTGATGCCATAAAAGAAAATACTGGTATTGATGTAAGTGATTTAGATGAAGCAGGATTAAGAGATGTGTGTAAACAATTAAACATTGATGTACCACCAACTATTGGAAAAGGAAAATTAATAGATGAAATTTTTAGTGCTACCAGTGAGCATACTTTTATTCAACCTACTTTTATTATTGATTATCCTGTAGAGATGAGTCCACTAACTAAAAAACACAGAAACAAAAAAGGCTTAGTAGAACGCTTTGAATTAATGGTAAATGGAAAAGAAATTGCTAATGCTTATAGTGAATTAAATGACCCAATAGACCAACGTGAACGCTTTGAAGAACAAGTAAAATTAATGGAACGTGGTGATGATGAAGCCATGTTTATTGATTATGATTTTTTAAGAGCATTAGAATATGGAATGCCACCAACAAGTGGTATAGGCATTGGTATAGATAGATTGGTTATGTTAATGACCAATCAACCAAGTATTCAAGATGTGTTATTGTTTCCTCAAATGCGACCTGAAAAAATGGACAATTAAATTATGTCAATAGTTGAATTTACTTTCTATATAAAAAATACACGCAAAAAGCAACTATGGCTATTGGCTTATGGTTTATTGATAGTGAATGCACTATTGTTTTTTTTATTTGCTTTAAAACTGATTTTTCATAAATGGATATTTATACCTGCTTCTTTTGCTTTTGCAATAGCACTATTTGGATTACTTTATAAAAATAAAACATCTTTTTTATATAAAATTGGAGCAGTTATAGTTTGCATTGGTTGGATTAAATTAAGCTATTTTTGGTTAGCTATTGTAATGATTATATTATTAAGCATTGTAGAGTATATAGCAAAAGATACAACACTTATATTCAATCAATCTGCAATAATGCTGAAAGCTGTTTTAAATAAAAAATATCAGTGGAATGAATTACAAAATGTTGTTTTAAAAGATGGGCTATTAACTATTGATTTTAGAAATAATAAATTGCTTCAATTAGAAATTGATAATTTAATCAATGAAAAAGAGTTTAATGAATTTTGCCAACAACAGTTAACTAATCAATCAACAGTATAAATACATACAATGCTACAACACTCTCCCTATTTATTATATTCAGATGGTAAAGGAAATATTTTTGAAGATACTTCTTTATATGCCACAGGTCGTGCAGGTTGGGATGCATTTGAAGTTGAATTGGATAATTGGATTGAACTGCCAGAAGGAGGTAATTTATATGAACTACCAGGAAGAAAAGGAATTGGCATTGATGTTCAAACAGGCAATATGCGTTTGTGTGATAAAGGTTGGGCTGTAGCAGCTTTTATACCTCCTGCACATACAAGTTTATTTTTAGCTTCTTTTGAAACTGATAAAGATGCACCCACACTTCCCTTATTTTGTTATACAGCAGCAGGTTGGCATAATAATAAAACTTATGTAACTGCTGTAAGAGTAGAAAAAGATATTCGTCAGGAGTGTGCAGGTTATGATGAAAAAGAAATAGCATCTGGTAGTCAATGGTTGTTGCAACAATATCCTCAAAACAGATTGGTAAAGCATTTAATGCAAACTTGCTGCATGACATATCATTGTCCTGCTGCAAGAAATTTTTCTATGCACAGATGGGAGTGTCCTGTTCCTGCTTCTCCTGCTTGTAATGCAAATTGTTTTGGCTGTGTTTCATTTCAACCAAAAGAAGAAGATATTACATCGCCACAAGATAGATTAACTTTTAAACCAACTGTAGAAGAAATTGTTGAATACACTGTACCGCATTTAATAAATGCTCCTTATCCTATTATTAGTTTTGGTCAAGGTTGCGAGGGAGAACCTTTATTGATGTGGGAAACAATAGAAAAATCTATTATAGAAATAAGAAAACATACAAATAAAGGCAGTATAAACATTAATACAAATGGTTCAAAGCCAGATGCTGTAAAAAAATTATTTGATGCAGGATTAAACAGTATAAGAGTTAGCATTAATAGTGCAAGAAAAGAAATATACACTCATTATTATCGTCCAAACAATTATACTTTTGAAGATATTGTTCAAAGCCTTAAAGTAGCAAGTGATAATGGAGGTTGGAGTAGTATTAATTACTTTGTTTTCCCTGGTATGACAGATAGTGTAGAAGAATATGAGGCATTGAGAAAGTTAATTATAGATACAGATTTAAAAATGATACAATGGAGAAATTTTAATATTGACCCTGATTGGTATTTAGGTTTAATAGGTATAACTGAAACAACTGAAATAATAGGCATCAAGCAAATGATGCAATTAATACATGATGAATTTCCATCAGTAAAGTTTGGTTATTTCAATCCGCCCATTGAAAGAATAAAAGGAAATTTTGAAATAGATTTTGCTCATCATTAGTTGTATAATTTGAATTAAATTTTTATTGAACTATGTACAAACTATTATTATTTTTATTATGCTGCGTTCAAATAAATTTTGCACAAGCTCAAAGCCTTTTCATTGTTAATAAAGATTCAACAGTTTTTACTTTAACAGAAGCAGGTGCATTGCATCTTGCCACATTACCTTTAAAATGTTTAGATGTTGAATATCCTAATAAAACAAGCCATACTTCCTTATCTAAAGAAAATCATATTCTTACACCAAAAGAATTGCATCCTGCATTTTATGGTTGTTTTGATTGGCATAGTTGTGTGCATGGACATTGGATGTTAGTTAAACTATTAAAACAATTTCCTAATTTAAAAGAAGCAGGAAAAATTAGAACGGCTATTGCAAAAAATATTACTACATCAAATATTGAAGCAGAATTACAATACTTCCACTCCCCTATAGCAAAAACTTGGGAAAGAACTTATGGCTGGGCATGGTTATTAAAATTGCAACAAGAATTGATAAGTTTTAATGATAAAGATGCTATAGCTTGGAGCAAAGCATTACAACCTCTTTGCGATACAATAGTTAATATGTGGATGCAATATTTACCCAAACAAACATATCCTAATCGTACAGGTGTACATCCTAATACTGCATTTGGTTTGGTCTTAGCATTAGATTATGCAAGGGCAGCAAAGCATAAAGTATTTGAAAGTGCTATTACCAAAGCTGCTATAGATTTATTTTTGAAAGATAGTAATGCACCAGCACTTTGGGAGCCAAATGGTACTGATTTTTTATCTCCAGCTTTAGAAGAAGCAGATTTAATGAGAAGAATATTACCTCAAAAAGAATTTATCATTTGGTTCAATAACTTTTTACCACAAAAATCTTTAGAACATTTATTACAATTACCAGAAGTTAGCGATAGAAGTGATTATCAAATTGTACATTTAGATGGCTTACATTTTAGTCGTAGTTGGTGTATGAAGGGTATAGCAAATGCCTTACCTAAAAATGATGCAAGAAAAAAACTTTTGCAAGTGGGTGCCATACAGCATTTAGCCAAAAGTTTGCCTCATATAGTTAGTGGAAATTATGGTGGTGAACATTGGTTGGCAAGTTTTGCTGTTTATGCACTAACAGAACAGTAAAAAATACTTTTATGATGGCTATTTACATTAAGATATAATCAAAATATTTTATGTATTATACTAAAAATAGCTATACCAATTAAAATTTACCCTATATTTGCAACTCGCAAAAATAAACAGTTGCAATTTTATTTATAAGTAATTGTTTATTAATGTGTTATAGAACAATAAATTTTCGGAATTTTGAATAATTTTTTATATAAACAGACATACGGGCAAGTAATATCTTAATCATTATTTCCTGCTATTTCTGTTTTTTTTTGAGCATATAATAACCTAATATGTGGGTTACTTGGCGGAGCTTTTTATTTACTGAAAATTTTTACTTATTACTTTAATATGAAACAATTTCTTTTTGCATTATTTAGCACTGTTTTATTAGTTGGCTGCTCTAATATTAAGAAGTTAGAAAAAGAGTATCAATTATTTCAAACAGGTTTTGACAGTTTAAGCAATTATTCTTACAAAGAACTAACATTGAAAGAAGGCGATAAAATAAGCATCAAAGCTTATACAATGGCAACTGCCAGTCAAGAACAAGCAGGGCTTTTTAATGTTTTAGGCAATAATGGAATATATATTATTGATAAAAATGGCAAAATTGAGTTACCAAAAATTGGCTTTCTAAAAGTTGTTGGGCTTACTTGTAAGCAATTAGAAGAATTGGTAACGAATGCTTGGAGCAAGTATATTAAAGATATTTCTGTTAATGTGCAATTTCAAGAATTTTCTGTAAATGTGTTAGGAGAAGTTAAAAGTGAAGGAATAAAAACTTTTAAAACAGAAAGAGTAACCATTTTAGATGCTATAGCACAATCAGGGGGTTTATCTGAAGATGGTAAAAGAAGTAATGTATTAGTTGTTAGAGAAGATAATGGACAAAGAAAAAGTTATTATATGGATTTAAGAGAGGCAAATTTTTACGAATCGCCAGCCTTTCAGTTACAGCAAAACGATATGATTTATGTAAGTGCAAATGAAAGAAAATTTAAGAAAATGAGAGATATAGAATTTAGAAATAATATGCAGCCTTTAATGCAAGTTGTTAGTATTTCTCTTAGCCTAATTAACTTTTTTATATTGTTAGGCAGAAGGTAACTTTTATAAATTTTTTAAGCAAATGAATGCTACAACCCCTCAATCAATCATACCAGGCATAGTTCAACAGAATGAGCACAAACCAAAATTTTCGGTAAGGGAAGTTTTGGTAAAATACCTTAGCCATTTTCCATTGTTTATATTATCTATGGTATTATGTCTTGGTACTGCTTTAATGTATATAAGGTATAAAGTACCTATCTATAAAGCAAATGTGCAGTTATTGGTTCGTAATTCTGAAAAAAGTGGCTCACAGAATGATTTAATAAGTCAGGCTGTATCAGGTGTTAGGTCTATTATCCTTGATAATGAAATGCAGTTAATTCGTACAAAAAAATTATTGGAAAATGTTGTTATAATGGGAGGTTTTAATATTATTTATAGCAAAGAAGGAAACATTAAAACTTCTGATTCTTATAAAGCAACTCCTTTTACATTTAGCCCTATTTATATACCAGATTCAGCACTTGTTTATACTTTTAAAGTAAAGTCATACAATAATACTGGTGGAGAAATTGAATTGAGTAAAAGAAGCAAACAATTCAAATGGGGCGACTCTCTTAACTTATATGGTTATAGTTTTAGATTAATAAAGAATGAAAAAACAATAGAAACAAGTACAGACCCTTACATTATTAATTGGCTGCCTGTGCAGTATGCTACAGGTATGATGCAATCTAATTTATCAGTTGGTACACTTAGCCAAAAAACCAGTGTATTAATTTTAGGATTAACCGGAGAAAATAGAAAAAAAACAGTAGATTTTTTAGATTTATTGGTTAAAGAAATTATTAGAAGCAATATAGAATTGAAAAAAGAAAATGCTATAAATACTGTATCTTTTATCAATAATAGATTAAGTATAGTAGCAAAAGAGCTAAGCGATTTAGAAGCTGAAATTAGAGATTACAAAAAAAGTAATCGCTTCTTTGATATACAAGGAGAGTATCTGTACTTACAAAGTAGATTAACAGATGCAGAAAAAGTTGTATTAAATCTTCAATTAGAAATTGAAAATTTAGATAAAATAGATGACTATTTACGCAATAATAAAAGTATTGGAAAATCTAAAGTAATTCCTTCTAATTTGGGTGTAGATGATATGTCTTATAATACATTAATTCAGCGATACAATGACTTACAAATTCAAAAAGAAAAATTAGAATTTGTAGCTTATAAAGACAACCCATCATCTTTAGAGATAGATAATCAGATTGAACAGCTTAAACAAAGTATTTTAGAAGCTGGGGCTATATTAAAACAATCTAAAAAATTAAAAATTAGTACTTATGAGGGGCGTAGTGATGTAGATATGGAAAAACTGGCTTCCTTGCCAGATAAAGAATTAGAATTAATCAACATCAACAGACAAAAAGGCGTAAAAGAAAAACTATATTTATATCTTTTACAAAAAGGAGAAGAAACAGCCATTGCATCTGTATCTACAGAATCTAACTATCAAGAGTTAGACCCTGCTTATGCTTCTTATGTACCAATAGAACCTAAAAGCAATCAAATAAAAACCTTTGCCATTATTTTAGGACTGCTTATTCCAATAGGTATTATTTATTTATTAGATTTATTAAATGACAAAATAACTACAAGACAAGATATAGCATATAAAACAGATATACCCATTGCAGGCGAAATTAGCCATGTGGACAATGTTGGTTCTATTGTAGTAGAAAATAGCAGAAATATAGTAGCAGAACAGTTTAGAATTTTGCGAAGCAACTTAGAATTTGTTTTAGCAGAAAAGAATGAAAATAAAGCTACATCTATATTAATTACTTCATCTATTAGTGGTGAAGGAAAATCATTTATCAGTTTAAATTTTGCAGCAGTATTAGCACTTACAGGAAAAAGAGTTGCTCTTTTAGAATTTGATTTACGCAAACTAAAAGGGATAGAAATTGATGAAATTGAAAGCAACAATGACAGAGGAATTACCAATTATTTAATTGGACAAACAAATGATATAAGTAGCATTTACAAAACATTAAGAAAACATCCTCAACTACATTTATACAATACTGGTCCTATACCACCCAACCCAGCAGAACTCATTATTGGTAATAGAATGGAAGCCTTCTTTACTACGCTAAAAGAAAACTATGATTATATAGTAATAGACTCTGCACCTGTTGGTTTAGTTAGTGATTCTTTTGCATTAAGCAAATTTGCCGATGCTACTTTATATGTAATAAGACAACGCTATACACTAAAAAAACAAATGGACTTTATCAATGACATGAAGAAAGATAATAAGCTACATAATATGGCTATTGTAGTAAATGATGTAAACTTGGCTGGGCGTTATGGTTATTATGGCTATGGCTATGGCTATGGTTATGGTTATATGTATGGCTATGGAAAAGGGTATAATAGATATATTTATGGGGGAAGAAAAAAAGACCCATACTTTGATGCCAACAGTAAAGGTTATTTTGACAATAATGTGAAACTAAGTTGGTGGCAAAGATTATTTAGAAAATAAGCAGATTTGTAAGGCAAATTACAATTACAAGAAGTATGCAGCTATCCAAAGAATTAAATAAGCAATGACACGAAAGCAACTCATAAAAAAATATAAAAACCTATTTTGGTATTTTGATAGCAACAAGCTTGATAATATGAGTAATGAGGTATTGGTAGAATTTATTCTTAATTATGGTAGTTGGGAATCGTTTAAAGATTTATTAAATACTTTAGATACTAAGGAAGTGGCAGACATATTTAATTTACAACACGCTAAAAAAAGAAGCAATTATTTTCCTGAAATTTCCAACTATTTCAACTTGTATTTTAAGTACCATGCACCTAAGCATTCTCAATAAAGAACAGCAAGAACAATTAGAATTGCTGAACAAATTTAAACGTGGATATATATTAGTAGGCGGCACAGCTATTGCACTTCATATAGGGCATAGAAGAAGTATCGATTTCGACTTATTTAAAGAAACCCACACAGATAACGCAAAAATTAAAAGAACATTGGCAGAAAAAGGCATACAATATCAACTTTTATTTGAAAATGCCGATGGAATAAACCTGCTGATAAATAATGTAAAGTGGACTTTCTTTTATTACCCTTTTCCTATTAAGGAGTTTGCCGTTTCGGGAAAATATTTTAAAATCCCTGATTTATTAACCCTTGCAGCTATGAAAGCCTATGCTTTAGGCAGACGTTCTAAATGGAAGGATTATGTTGATTTGCTTATTATCTTAGAAAATCATTATACTATTGAAGAAATTTCTAAAAGAGCAGACCAAATATTTGGTGATGGATTTTCAGAAAAAATGTTTAGAGTGCAGCTTGTTTATTTCAAAGACATTGATTACAGCGAACAAATAGAATGGCTGATACAGCCTATACCCGATAAAGAAGTTCAAAACAGACTCACGAAGATGGCAGTTTAAAGTTTTAGATTTCAGTTTTATCATATCTACAAAATACCAAACAATAGTTCATGCAAGAGCATCAAAGGACATTGGAAGAAAAAGTTTATAAAAGCAATAATCATTACAGTGTAACTAAAATTATAAAAGACAGTTTGAATGGGTATGCTAAGTCTTTTTATCTTGCCAAGCAATTAGCAAGCAGAGATATAAAAGCTTTATACAGGCAGTCTTTATTAGGTTTTTTTTGGGCTATTGCTCCCGTAATTATGAATGCTGCTGTTTGGATTTTTTTACAAAGTACCGGTACTGTAAGATTGTCTGATACAGGCATACCATACCCTGTTTTTGTTATTTTGGGAACTACATTTTGGATATTAATAAGTGAATGTTTGTTATTGCCTACGGAAACCATTAATGCCAATAAATCTATTATTACCAAAATCAATTTTCATAAAGAGGCATTAATTACTTTGGGTATTCTAAAATTGGGGTTCAACCTGCTAATTAAGCTGGGGTTGGTTGTTGTGTTTCTTTGCATATTTAAAATATTGCCCTCTGCTTCTATACTATTTTTTATTCCTGTATTACTATTTACCGTTATAGCCTTTGTAAGTATAGGAACTATTATATCTCCCATTGGAGTTTTGTATAACGATATTGGTAAAGCCCTGCCAATAGCCATGCAATTACTCATGTATGTAACACCTGTGGTGTATGCAGTACCCAAATCAGGTATTATGAAATTGCTGATGAGTTGGAACCCTTTATCATACATAATTATCAACATCAGAAACAGCCTTACAGGAGGCAGTGTTGATGTTTTATTTATTGTACTATTGGGCATTGCAGCCATTGTACTGGCATTAATTGCTATGCTCATATACAGAATAGCTATGCCTGTAATAACAGAAAGAATGAGTGCATAATAAATTAACTATGGGAGAAGTATTAATAAAAGCGGAAAATGTATCTAAAAAGTTTGCCAAAGACTTTAAAAGAAGCTTGTACTATGGCGTAAAAGATGTATTTAGTAAGGTAAGTGGTGGGGAGAGGAAGAAAGAACTACGCAAAACTGAATTTTGGGCGGTAAAAGATGTGAGTTTTGAAGTAAAGAGGGGAGAATGTTTGGGATTGATAGGGCATAATGGAGCAGGTAAAAGCACTTTATTAAAAATGCTGAATGGTTTAATAGCACCCGATGAAGGCTCTATTACCATGAGAGGGAAAATAGGAGCATTGATAGAATTAGGAGCAGGCTTTAATCCCATACTTACCGGTAGAGAAAATATTTACAACAATGCCTCTGTATTAGGGTTTACCAAAGAAGAAGTAAATAAAAAATTTGACAGTATTGTAGAGTTTTCTGAAATAGGCGAATTTTTAGATATGCCTGTACAGAACTACAGCAGTGGTATGAAAGTTCGTTTGGGTTTTGCAGTAGCTGCACAAATGGAACCTGATATTTTATTGATAGATGAAGTATTGGCAGTGGGAGATATGGGCTTTGTATTAAAATGTTTTAAACGTATAGATGAAATTTTACCACATACAGCAGTAATTTTTGTTTCACATAGTATGCCTATGGTTTCTCGTATATGTACACAAATTACTTTGATGAATAAAGGAGTCATACAATACTATGGAGTTGATGTTGGAAAAGGAATTGACAGCTATTATCAGCACTTTTCTGCTGGAGAAAATGCGTATGAAGTTTATTCAAATCAAACATTAAAATTTATTTCTGCATCGGTTAAAGATAGAAATATAGAGGGAGGTAATTTTATTATAGGATGGAATGAAGATGTTGAGATGATATTTAATTTACAAGTACTTCAACCACTTCTTTCTCCTTTATGTAGTATAGCTATATATAATCAGGAGCAAAGAGGTATTGCAGAGAGTAAAACAACAATAAGTTTAGATATTGAAGATGAACAATACTTTAAAAATGACACCTTAATAATTAAGATGAGCACAAAAAAATTATCCTTGTCTAAAGGTATTTATTCTATTACGCTTAATATAAGTGATAAAAAGAGTAGCAGCCCTATTCTTAAAATAAATAATGCTTTAAACATACAAGTAACCAATGCTGCTCAAACATGGACTTCATATTTGTTAGATATTGATACTGTTATATCTAAATCAAAAATTTAAACAAATAAAATAAATAGATTATGAATGAAATAAAGTTATTAACTTTTGAAGACTACTTTGCTAAAGTAAAAGAATTAGAAGGTGGGCATTGGACTTTAGATACCATTAAACTAAGATGGACTTACCATTATAGGGTTGTTGAATTAATAAAAGCCTTACAATTAAAAGATGCTTCTAAGGTTTTGGAAATGGGTACAATGGGAGTTCAGTGTGTGAAAAACGGGCATACAATAGACTATGCAGAAAGATGGAATTTCCCTGGTAAACAACCTGATTATTTACATGATGCTAGAAAATTACCTTGGCCAATAGAAGATAAAAAATATGATTTGTTTATTGCATTAAGAGTTTATCAACACCTTGTTCCTGTACAGAAAGAATGTGTACAGGAAGCTATGCGTATAGCTAAAAAAGTCATTATTATTACGCCTAATTATTATGATAACAATGTACTTCCTGATTCTCGTGGTATAACCTATACAAATTTTGTTGAATTTCTTAATGGTATTCACCCTAATTTATATATACCAACAGAATTGGGAGACCTTTATTATTGGGATACAGAGCAACCTTCTGCATTAAATATAGAGCAAGTTGTTAGCCCTACTATCAAATACCCAAAAAATGATACTTCCGAAAGTTCATTTAAAGATAGTTTCTCACGAAAAATAAAAAGAAAAATCAAAAGGTTATTAAAATAATAGACTATAATGAGAAGTAAGATTTTGAATTTTATTTTACGTAAGAAACCAAAAACAAAACCTCAATTTGAATTTTTAGATAATTACATTATAGAATTTATTGGACCCGCGGGTGTAGGTAAAAGTACTTTATATAAAAAAATACTTGAGAATGCTAACTTTAATTCTCCTACAATAGAAGAATTAAATAGCATCATAAAAAAAGACGACATCTATAACATTTCTACTTCTATTCATAATACGCTATTAAATTCAAAATTTCAAAACTTAATGCAGAGAGGGTATAATGCTTATGTAAATGCAGAATTAATAAACTACTTTTCAAGTGTAATTAAAAAGGATATAACTATTCAATATACCCCTTCTCAAAAAGGAATAATTTTAGAAGAAGGGCTTTGTCATAATTTCTCAAAAGAGTTGGTATCATTAAATAATGCAGACTTACAAACTATAACGCATAAGAGAGTACTTATTTATATTAGACCTGATGACTCCTTAACTGTTGTTAAGCGTATTAGAAAAAGACAACAGGAAGGTGAGCATACTGTTACACATCACAATGGAAAATCTGACGATGAACTAAAGGATATTAGTAAAACTTCTATTACAAGTTTTGATAACTTAATTGAAGCAATAGCAAACTTTCAAATTCCTTATTTCACTGTTAAGGCAGAGGAAACTAATAATGCTCATTTGGTATTGCAATTTTTAAAAGACAAGAAAATAGTTACAGAACGCTTAAATCAAGCTTAGTTTCAATGATTCCCGTTACCAAAACATTTCTTCCACCAATCAAAGAATATAATTCTTGGGTACAAAAAGCCTTTGACAATAACTGGCTTACCAACAGAGGAGAATTGGTAAAAGAATTAGAAGAAAAACTAATAGCTTATTTGGGTATTGACTGGATAACTATTACCAATAATGGTACAGTACCTTTGCAAATAGCCTTAAAACTATTAGGTAAAGGAGGAGAAATTATTACAACGCCTTTCAGTTATGTTGCTACAACAGCCTCTATTGTTTGGGAAAACTGTACTCCTGTTTTTGTGGACATTCACCCAGAATATTTAACCATTGACGAAACTAAAATAGAAGCAGCCATAACCGAAAAAACAACCTGTATTCTGGCAACGCATGTTTTTGGCAATCCTTGTAATATAGAAGCCATAGAGCAAATTGCTAGTAAGCATAAATTAAAAGTAATTTACGATGCTGCCCATTGTTTTGGTGTAAATTATAACGGGCAAAGTATTTTTAATTATGGCAATGTAAGCACTTGCAGTTTTCACGCAACCAAGCTCTTTCATACAGCCGAAGGCGGAGCGATGTTCACCAATGATAAAGAATTGCAACACAAACTTTATTACAGCCATAATTTTGGACATAAAACCCAACTTGATTTTCACGGTTTAGGAATTAATGCCAAAATCTCTGAATTACAAGCAGCAATGGGACTTTCTGTACTTCCGTATATGCAAGAGATTTTGGATTCAAGAAAAAAAGTAATCGAAACATACGATTCAATTCTTGACTTTTCTAAACTGCAAAAACTAAAAATCAGAGAAAACACCAAATGGAATTACAGTTACTATCCTATAATTTTTGAATCAGAAGAAAAATTACTGGAGACACAAAAAAAGCTGAACGAAAACAATATCTTTCCAAGACGGTATTTTTATCCGAGTTTGAATAATTTGCCTTATATTGATAAACAGATGATGCCTATTTCAGAAAGTATTGCCAAGCGAATTTTGTGTTTACCGTTGTATGTAGGGTTAACGGTAGAAGAAATAGAAAACATTATCAGCTTCTTGGTTAATCAATAATAAATAAATAAATAAATAAATAAATAAATTCCTTTTATATATCTATAATTGGGATGAAAATGAAACATTGAAATTAAAAACTTCAATAAAAATTTAATATATGCTTGATTCATATTTTTTTATACCAGCAGATAAACCTAAATTCATAGAAAAGGCATCTACTTTAAAGGTAGATTATTTGGTATATGATTTAGAAGATGCCGTTCCTAACACTAATAAATTAGTAGCGTATGAGCAATTGATCGAATTGAAATTAACTGGAAATGAATACGTTAGAATTCCTTTTCTTGATAACATATTTAGTTCTGGACAATTAAAAAACCTCATAAATCATTTTAATGAAAGGATAGTTATTCCTAAAATAAGCTCAACAGCAGATTTTGAAACCATTAAACATTATTTTGCTGGTAATAAAAGAAATATCATCTTACTGATAGAAAATTCTAAGGCTCTTATTAATTTGAAAAACATTCTTGAAGCTTATCACCCATATATTCAGGCAGTAGGGTTTGGAACACACGATTTTACATCTGAGATAGGAATGATACATTCTTTAAAAAATTTAGAGCAGTTCAAAAGGGAAATTATAGTAACTGCACACGCCTTTGGTATTTCCTATATAGATAGTGTAGATTTAAACTTAAACGATTCACAGACATTTATTGAAGAAAGTCTTTTCGCTTATCAGAATGGAGCAATTGGAAAATTTTTAATTCATCCTAATCAGGTACAATTTTTGAAAAAAATACCTTTTATAACAGAAGATGAGTTTAATAAGTTAAAGACTGTGTATGAAAAGTTTAAATTTATTGACCCCAATAAAATAGAAGTTTATAGAATTGACGGAGAGGTTTATGAAAAGCCACACATCAATAGAATTATTAAATTATTTAATAAATTGAATAAAAAATAGAAGTTATGGAAGCAAATAAAATGGGAAATTATTTTGAAGACTTTAATGTTGGAGAAGTGATAAAACACTGTCAGTCTAAAACCATTTTTGAATCTGACAATAATCTTTTTTCTCTGTTGACAATGAATCATCATCCCGTTCACATCAATATTGATTATTGCAAAGACAACCAACACAATCAGATTTTAGTTCCTGGGACATTAGTTTTTTGTTTGGCTGTACACTTGACTGTAATGGATATTAGCGGAAAAGCTATCGCCAATTTAGCTTATGAAAACATAGAACATTTACATCCTACATTTATAAACGATACAATTTATAGTAAAACTGAAATATTGGATAAGACCGAGTCAAAAACAAAAAATGACAGAGGAGTTGTCTATGTTGAAACTGTAGGTTACAACCAAAATGGTATAGATGTTATTCGTTTCAGAAGGAAAATACTAATTAAAAAGAGAAATAATGAAAAATAAAATGCAACTGTTACGGAGTATGATGTTTGTACCCGGACACAACGAAAAACTGATAGACTCTGCTTCAAGAAGTACAGCCGATGCTCTTATATTCGATTTGGAAGACAGTGTACAACCTGAATCCAATAAAATAATAGCACGAGAAATTATTGTGAATAATTCAAAAAAAGAAGAATTTAATCACTTTCAAAAATTTGTAAGACTGAACGAAATTGGAACCGAATTTTTCTTACAAGATGTACTACAAGTGACATTGGGCAATATAGACGGTTTTTTGCTTTCAAAGACAAATACAAAAGAAGATGTTCAATATTTGGACAATCTTTTAACTTCCATAGAAAAAGAAAGACATTTAGAATTAGGTCGCTTTTCTATTATCCCTATTTTAGAAAGTGCTCAATCAATTGTAAATATTAACGAAATAGCTACAAGTTCTAAAAGAATAATCGCCTTAGGTTTCGGTTCGGAAGATTATGTTTCAGATATACAAGGGGTAAGAGATTTTGAAACGAATATTAGTATTAGCTATCCACGTAGTTTAGTGCCAATTGTAGCCAGAGCTTATGGTTTAGAAGCAATAGATGCTGCGTATATCAAAGTTCACGATTTAGAAGGATTAGAAAGACACTTAAATACCGGAAAAATATTAGGATATGGAGGTATGTGGGTTTTGCACCCAAAACAAAATGAATTGGCAAATCAGTATTTTGCCCCAACAGAACAAGAATATAATAGCTCTGTAGAATTTTTAAGGTTATATGAAGAGGCTAAGAAAATAAATAAAGGAGTAGCCATTATTGAAGGGAAATTTGTCGGACCTCCTTTGATTACAAAATCGAAAGATATTATAGCACGTTACGAAATGATTCAACAAAGAAAACAGTTATGGAAAAAGTGATTATAATTGGAGGCAAGAGTTCTGCTACACTAATAGCAGATTATATATATGACGCTCAGCATAAATATAATATGCCTATTGAATGCCTTGGTTTCGCGTATGATAATGAACCTGTCGGTACTGATATAAATGGATTCCCTGTTCTTTGTAATGTAGCAGATGTATATTCTGAATACGAAAACGATAAAAATGTAAAGTTTATTTTTCAGATGTACGATATTCAGGATATGCTGAAAACGATAGAATTTAAAGATAGTCTAGGTATTCCTGAAGATAGATATTGTACTTTTATTCACCCAAGTTGTTTCATTGCAAGAAGTTCTGAAATTGGTGCAGGAACTGTTATTTTAGCTCATTCGGTAGTTAATCCGAAAGCTAAAATAGGGAAGTTTAACACTTTTGTAAGCGGAGTAACCATTGGTCACGATGCTGTAGTAGGAGATTATAATTTGGTAGCTACTCAAGCTATTATTGCTAATGTAATTATGGGAAGCCGTAATTTTGTGGGTATAAATGCTACTACAAATAATAAAATAACGATTGGAGATGATTGCCAAATAGGCATGGCTTCAAATGTCGTTAAAGACGTTCCTTCAGGAACAAAGTGTTTTGGTAATCCTGCAAAACCTGTAGATACCCCTAAAAGATTAAGATAATTAGTATATGGACAATCTTCTTGTATCAATATCTTGTACTACTTATAACCACGCTCCTTATTTTAGAGAATGTTTAGATGGTTTTTTGATGCAAAAATGCAATTTTGATTTTGAAGTTTTAATTCACGATGATGCTTCGACTGACGGCACTTCTGATATTATTAGAGAGTACCAAGCCAAATACCCCAAAATTATCAAACCTATTATACAAGAAGAAAATCAATGGTCACAAGGAATAAAGCCAACTTGGGAGTTTAATTTTCCAAGAACCAAAGGAAAATATATTGCTCTTTGTGAAGGCGATGACTATTGGACAGACCCTTTAAAACTTCAAAAACAGGTTGATTTTTTAGAGCAAAATGAAGACTTTGTAGGGTGTTTTCATAACACTTATTACGCAGATGAACGCAAAGGGAAAACATCCGAATTGATACCATGGAGAAAATATGACAGAGATATTTTTACTACAGAAGACACTATTCATACTGCATCTCTGTTTCATACAACATCATATCTATTTCGGAATTTAAAAATTAAAATTCCTTTAGTAGAAGGTGTTTATAGCGGAGATATGCTGTTATTGGGAGTTATCTCAAAATATGGAAAATTAAAATTATTGCCCGATTTTATGTCTGTGTACAGAAAGAATGATGGTGGCATTACTTCTGAAGAAAATATAATAAAATACCATAGAAACAGAATTATTCTAACCCAATTTTTAAACCAATATTTTGATTATAAATATGAAAGAAAAGCCAAACAAATTTTGAACCATCATAAAAATGAGATATTTAAGATTAAATACCCTTTTCTTTTTAAAATAAAAGAATTGATTATTTTTAGGTTTTATAATCTATCAAAATGAATATAGCAATCCTAACTCCTTCTCAAAACTCATATTCTGAACCCTTTCTTTAAGTATAATTATGGATAATTTTATCAATATACCTTTCACATCAAAAAACTTAGACCGTTATGTGGTTAGAAATGCTATTCTTAGCGCTTTAAGAGAGAGCCTACCTTTTTTAAATGGTTCTTTATTAGATATTGGATGCGGTAAAATGCCATACAAAAACTATATTTTAGAAAATAGCCATGTAAAAAAATATGTAGGTTTAGATATTGAAAATGCTTTAGAATATGATAAATCAGTAAAGTCTGATTTTACTTGGGATGGTAAGGTTATGCCATTTGAAGATTTAAGTTTTGATTGTGCTTTTGGTACTGAGGTTCTCGAACATTGCCCTGAACCAGAAGTTGTTCTAAAAGAAACTTATCGTGTGTTAAAAGCGGGTGGTTGTTTTTTCTTTACCGTTCCGTTTTTGTGGCCATTACATGAAGTGCCTTTTGATGAATATAGATATACCCCATTTTCATTAAAACGACATTTGGAAAATTCGGGATTTAGTAATATTGAGATTAATGCACTTGGAGGATGGCATGCTTCTATGGCGCAAATGATTGGATTGTGGGTAAGAAGGTCTCACTTGGGAGCAACTAAAAGAAAAGCCCTCTCTTGGGCACTAAAGCCTGTAATTAATTATCTAATAAAAAAAGATAAAGGAGTGAACGTTAAATTTATAGACACTACAATGATAACGGGGTTATACGGTTGTGCGTATAAAAAATAATTATGACAAAAATATTAGCCATATTTTCTCCCAATAAAAATGCTTATTCCGAAACTTTTATTCAGGCACATAAACAATTACCCTTTAATATTAAATTTTACTATGGAGGATTGGTGCCACAAAATTTAGAGGGTTATAGAAGTATTTTTAACGTATCTATTATTGAAAAAATAATAGTTAAGCTAAAAGGTTCATTATCTGTAAGAGAGTATGCTTTATTAAAATCCCTAAAAAAGCAAAAAATAGATTGTGTTTTAGCTGAATATGGAATAACAGCAGCAGAAGTACTAAATGTTGTGCAGTATGCCAAAATATCAATGGTTGTTCATTTTCATGGATTTGATGCAAGCGTTAAGGAAACTGTGCAAGGATATGCTGCTAAGTATAGAGATATTTTTGGGTATGCCTCTGCTGTAATAGTTGTATCTGAACGCATGAAAAAGGCAGTAATAGAAATGGGATGTCCTGAACAGAAAATTGTTTTATCTTATTATGGACCGAATCAAATTTTTTTAAGTAATCAACCTACATACCAACAACAGCAATTTTTAGCGGTTGGAAGATTTGTAGAAAAAAAAGCACCACATTTAACCATTTTTGCTTTTGCTAATGTAGTAAAACTATATCCTCAAGCTCGTCTTATTATGGTAGGCGATGGAATGTTGTTGCCCGTATGTAAAGATTTGGTTAAAAATTTAGGGTTAGAGCAATATGTTGAATTTAGAGGGGTACAATCTCCAGAACAAGTAAGACTGCTTTTTGAAACAAGTATTGCATTTGTGCAACACTCTGTAGTGGCAGATAATGGTGATAGTGAAGGTACCCCTGTGGCAGTATTGGAGGCACAAGCTGCTGCTTTGCCGGTTATAGCTACTTATCATGCAGGAATACCGGATGTTGTTTTGCATAATACAACAGGCTTTTTGGTGGAAGAGAAAGATGTGTTAACAATGTCCGAATATATGATAAAAATTTTGAAAGAGGAGGGGCTTGCTAAACAATTAGGAGAAGAAGGGAGAAAAAGAATGATGGAAAACTTTACCATAGAGCAGCATTTGAAGCAGCTTGAAGATGCAGTTAAAAAAGCAGTTGTTTATAGAAATATATAGGGGCTTATTATTTTTTTAGTATATGAAAATTCTTCATATTCATACTTATGATTATGGAGGTGCAGCAACAGTTTGTATGAGAATACATTTGGGGTTGTTGCAAAAAGGAGTACCATCTAAGTTGTTGTTATTAGATAAAATAAAAAATATTCCTCATGCATACGGATTTCTTCAATACAATCGGTCTTTGCTTATAAAAGCTTATGACAAAATAGAAAGTCGTATAATATCTGAATTGAATAAATCTAAAATGAAAAAATTTAATAGAAGTCAGCATGTTTCAAAAATACTTTATTATCGTCCATATCTGTTTCGCTCTCCCTATGTATGGGGTAGAGAACAAAAATTGCCTGTAAGCAGACAATTAAAACTTTGGGAACTGTATCATAACTTTTTTTTACTGCAAAACTCCAAAAACAAACGAAAAATTAAACAAACACTTTTTTTACTTAAAAATGCCGTATTGTTTCCTATGCTTCTAAAATATAAGTTGTTTTGGAAAAAAAATTCCAGTTACTAAATTCTTAAACAAGAAATAAAATTATTATTCGTTTTTAAATGTTAGCCCCAATAGTTTTATTTACCTATAATCGCCCTTTGCATACCAAGCAAACGCTTGATGCTTTGGCTTTGAACCCAGAAGCTAAAGATAGTGTGTTGTATATTTTTTGCGATGGAATAAAGGAAAACGCAACAGGGGATATATTACAAAAAATAAATGAAGTCCGTTTTTTGGTGAAGAATGAAAACAGATTTAAAGAGGTAATCGTAAAAGAGCAACCGAAAAATAAAGGCTTGGCAGATTCCATAATTGGCGGTGTTACCAAAATAGTAAACAAACACGGAAAAATAATTGTGCTGGAAGATGACATTGTAACTTCAAAAGGCTTCTTGAAATATATGAACGATGCGTTATCGGTGTACGAAAACGAAGAACGAGTAATGCATATTTCGGGTTTTATGTATCCGCACAAAGAAAATTTACCCGAAACATTCTTCTTTAATGTTCCACTTTGTTGGGGTTGGGCAACTTGGAAACGTGCTTGGGATAATTTTGAAATAAGTACAGATAAATTGTTGGAGTTTGCCGATAAAGAAGATAACTGGAATGCCATAAACAAATTTGGTGGTACTTTTTTGGGCGACCAGTTAAAAATGAATAAATCGGGTAGATTAAACACTTGGTTTATTAAGTGGCACATTAGTGTTTTTATGAAACAGGGATATACGCTTTATCCTGGCATTTCGTTAGTTAATAATGTAGGCTTTGACAATACAGGTGTACATAACGGTACAACAGATAGATTTAATCACGATAAAATTGCTGATAATGTTTTGATAACCCTTCAACCTTTGCAAGAAAATAAACTTGCCGAAAAAATTATTGTTAATTTTTATAACAAGCCTACAACAATTCAACCGATAAAGCAAAGTAAATTTCGACAGATTGTTAAAGCAATTATTAACTTAATTCCTTTTAAACAGAAAATACTAAGTGGAATGCTTTGGACATTTAGAAAAACTGTACTAAACATTCAAATATTACAGAATGAAAAAATAAAATGGAATTTCATAGAATCTAAAATCGAAAATTTATTTATTGGCAATAATGTAAAATTATACGAGCCGTATAAATTATTTGATGTAATTGTTGGGCAATACACTTACATAGCTCAAAACGCAACTATTTCAAAAGCGAGAATAGGTAAATTTTGCTCAATAGGTCCAAATTTTTTGTGTGGATGGGGTGTACACCCAACAAATGGCATCAGTACAGCACCTATGTTTTATTCAGCCCTAAAACAAAATGGAATGACTTTATCTTCAATAAATAAAATTGAGGAACGAAAAACTATTTATATTGGCAATGATGTTTTTATCGGAATGAATGTAACCGTGTTAGATGGCGTTACCATTGGCGATGGGGCAATTATTGGTGCAGGTGCTGTTGTGTCTAAAGATATACCACCTTATGCTATTGCAGTTGGTAGCTCTATTAAGATTATCAAGTATAGATTTTCTGAAGGTCAAATTGAAAAACTACTTAAAATAAAATGGTGGGATTTTGACGAGGATAAATTACAAGATATTGAAAAATATTTTTTTGATGTAGATGCTTTCATAAATAAATATGCTGATTCCCAAACTCTTCATCATAACCATTAATTATAACAACCTTTCAAGATTACAAAAACCATATAAAGCATATTTAAACAATACAGAAATTGCTACAAGTTTTTATAATTATAAGGGAGTCAATAATTTTAATTTTCTTCCCTTTTTGCTTACCTTACTAAACAAAATTTTTAAAAATTGCTTATTGTATTAAGCAAAAGGTATAAAAATTCCTCAAAAATTCTATGACTAACACAAAATTCTTCCATTAGCTATAGTAGATTTAAGAAAAACCATCATTGAAAAAAAACTTAATAAATATCATGAAAGCAATTCCTTATGGAAGGCAACATATTACTCAGTTAGATATTGATGCAGTTGTAGAAACTTTACAATCAGATTTTCTTACACAAGGTCCTAAAATAGCTGAGTTTGAAAATAATTTTGCAAAATATATTGGCTGTAAATATGCTGTTGCTGTTGCCAATGGTACAGCAGCTTTACATTTATGTGCTATGGCAATGAATGTTCAAAAAGGAGATAAGGTAATAACAACGCCTATCACATTTGCAGCGTCTGCCAACTGTATTGAATATTGTGGTGGTGAAGCTGTTTTTGCAGACATCAATTCCAATACTTATTTATTAGATATTAATAAAGTTCGTGCATTATTAGAAGCTGCACCTAAAGGTACTTATAAAGGTATTATTCCTGTTGATTTTGCAGGTGCTGCTATCAACTTAGAAGAGTTGAAAAAATTAGCCGATGAATTTGAATTATGGATAATTGAAGATGCTTGTCATGCACCTGGTGGCTTCTTTATTGATAACAAAGGAACAAAGCAACTATGTGGTAATGGACAATTTGCAGATGTAGCAATATTTTCTTTTCATCCTGTAAAACATATTGCAACTGGAGAAGGTGGTATGATTACTACCAACAGTAAAGAAATATATGATAAACTTTGCTTATTACGAACACATGGTATTACCAAAACACCGGAATTACTACAAGAAAATCATGGAGGTTGGTATTATGAAATGCAAGCGTTAGGCTATAATTATCGTATGTGCGATATGCAAGCAGCTCTTGGAATTACACAATTACAACGTGCCGATGATGGATTACAAAAAAGAAAGCAAATTGCTAAAATATATGATGAAGCATTTGCTTCAAATAAAAATATAGAAATACCCATCTATAATAATGGTCATGCCTTTCACCTATACATCATTAAAGTAAAAGACAGATTAGGACTATACAATTATTTAAGGGCTAAAAATATTTTTGCTCAAGTACATTATATTCCTGTTCATACCATGCCTTACTATCAACATAAAGGATATAAAAAAGGCGATTATCCAATAGCAGAAAAATATTATGAAGCATGTTTAAGTATTCCAATGTACCCAACATTAACCAATGAAGAGCAACAATATGTAATTACTTGTATAAATGAGTTTGTTTAATAACATAGCTATTATTCCTGCACGTGGTGGCAGTAAACGTATTCCAAGAAAAAATATCAAAGAATTTTTAGGCAAACCAATTATTGCATATTCTATTCAAACAGCCATACAAAGCAACTTGTTTAATGAAATAATGGTTTCTACAGATGATGAAGAAATAGCAACAATAGCAAAACAATATGGAGCAAAAGTTCCATCTATGCGTAGTAGTAAAAATGCTGATGATTATGCTACAACAATAGATGTGCTCAATGAAGTACTCAACTTTTATAAAAATGATAACAAGCATTTTGATTATGCTTGTTGCATTTATCCAACAGCTCCATTGGTAAACGTAGCACAGTTAAACAATGGGTTTGAAAAATTACATACCAATAAAGCAGATGCAGTTTTTCCAATAGTAGCTTTTAGTTACCCTATATGGCGTAGTGTAGAAGTTGATGAAAATGGATATACAAAAATGCTGTGGAACGAATATTTAAAATCACGTTCACAAGATTTGAAAAAAGTTTATCATGATGCAGGTCAATGGTATTGGTTTAATCCAAACAAAATAACCAACTCTTTATTTACAGATAATACAACTTCAATTATTCTTAAAGAAGATGAAGTACAAGATATAGATACACCAACCGATTGGTTATTGGCAGAAATGAAATATAAAATACTTTATCATCAATAATGCGTAAGTATTTGTGTTTACAAAAAAATGAGTTTCAATTTAAAAGCTACAAATTAGTTCCAATTCGTGATGAAGATAAGTATGTCATCATGCAATGGCGTAACGAACAGATTGATATTTTGCGTCAAAAGCAGTTACTAACTAAAGAGCATCAAGAAAACTATTTTTCAACAGTTGTTACAAATTTATTCAAGCAAGAAAAACCTCAACAAATACTTTTTAGCTTTTTAGAAAATGATACATTGATTGCTTATGGAGGATTAGTACATATTGATTGGGAAAGTAAAAATGCAGAGATTTCTTTTCTTTTATCAACAGAGTTGAATAATCAAATAAATATTTTTAAGCATAAATGGGATATTTATTTAAAGATGCTAACAGGTATTGCATTTAATGAATTAGAGTTTCACAAAATATATACTTATGCTTATGATATTAGAGACTATTATTTTGAAGTAATGTATAAACAAAATTTTTTTAAAGAAGCTCACCTAAAAGAACATATTCTTATTAATAATAGATTAGTAGATATTCTTATTTTATCAAAAATGAATAATGGATGAATGTTGGGTTATTAATTAGCGGACATTTGGGTAAAATTATTTTAAATGAATTATTAGCTTGTAATCATTCACTAACTTTTGTATTTACTGATTTTAATTCGAAAGAAATCATTGATACTTGCGAAAAGAATAAGATTCCACACTTTAAAGGTAATCCAAGAAATGGAAATGCAACTTCATTTATACAAACTGTTTCAACACCTGATTTATTATTATCTGTAAATTATTTGTTTATTATTGATAATGATATAATAGATAAAACAAAGGGCTTTTCAATTAATATTCATGGTTCTTTACTTCCAAAATATAGAGGTAGAACTCCACATGTTTGGGCAATTATTAATGGAGAGAATGTAACTGGCATAACTGCTCATATTTTAACAACAGCATGCGATGAAGGAGATATTATTTATCAAGAAAGTATAGAAATTAATAAAGATGATACAGGATATGATATATTGCAAAAATTCAATAGCTTTTATCCAAGTATTGTTTTTAAAATTATATCAATGGTTGAAAGGAATGAAGTAAGAAAAATTCCTCAACAACATAGTAATGCAACCTATTTTGGTAAAAGAACACCTGAAGATGGTTTAATTAATTGGAGTTGGCACAAGGAAAGAATAAAAAATTGGGTTAGAGCACAAGCCAATCCTTACCCTGGTGCATTTAGCTTTTATAATGGAAATAAAGTTATTATACAAAAAATTGACTTCTCAGAATTTGGATTTAATTATAATGATACAAATGGAAAAATTTTATCTATTGATAATGGAATAATTGTAAAAACTCCTAATGGAGCAATTACCATTTCTGAATATTCATCTTCTAACAACAACATTTTTGAGATAGGAAAAAACTTTGATAATGGAAATTAAAATAGGTAACCATATAATAAGCAATAACCATAAGCCTTTTATTATTGCTGAAATGAGTGGCAATCATAACCAATCATTAGAACGTGCTTTAGCTATTGTAGATGCTGCTGCAGAAACTGGTGTACAGGCTCTAAAATTACAAACTTATACTGCCGATACTATTACTATGAAAGGTGCTTATACCATCAATGATAAAAACTCATTGTGGTATGGCAAAGAGTTACACGACTTATACAAAGAAGCATATACTCCTTGGGAATGGCATAAACCAATTTTTGATAGAGCAAAAGAAAAAGGAATGTTAGCTTTTAGCTCTCCATTTGACGAAACTGCTGTAGATTTTTTAGAAAGTTTAGATGTGCCAGCATATAAAATTGCATCATTTGAAAATACACATCATCCATTATTAAGAAAAGTTGCTGCTACTGGAAAACCTATTATTATGTCCACTGGTGTAAGTACTTTACAAGATATTCAAGAAAGTGTAGAAGTATTAGGAAATGCAGGATGTAAAGAACTAATTCTTTTAAAATGTACCAGCACTTATCCAGCAACTCCAGAAAATACCAATTTACTGACTATACCAGACATGTTTCAAAAATATACTTGTATGATTGGCTTATCAGACCATACAATGGGTATTGGCGTTAGTATTGCTTCTGTGGCTTTAGGTGCAAGGGTTATTGAAAAACATTTTACATTAAAACGTGCAGATGGAGGTGTTGATAGTGCTTTCTCTATGGAACCAGATGAAATGAAAGCCTTAGTAATAGAAAGCGAAAAAGCATTTATAGCTTTAGGAAAAATACAATATGGTATTCAACCAGCAGAAGAAAAAAGTATATTTTTTAAACGTTCTATTTATGTAGCTAAAAATATAAAGAGAGGAGAAGTTTTTTCTATAGACAATGTAAAAATTATTCGCCCAGCAAATGGTTTAGCACCAAAGTATTGGGACAATGTTTTAGGACAATATGCTAAAACAGATTTACAAGCTGGTAATCCATTAACAAAAGAAGATATTGAAAATTTCAGCTAAATTGTATAAACTAAATTCCTCAAAAATTCTATGATCAACACAAACTTCTTCCATCACCCATCAGCAATTGTAGATGAAAATGCTGTGATAGGCGAAGGCACAAAAATTTGGCATTTTTCACACATCATGTCTCATTGCACCATTGGTAAAAATTGCAATATTGGACAAAATGTTGTTGTATCGCCACAAGTAGTTTTAGGCAATAATGTTAAGGTGCAAAACAATGTCTCTATATACACAGGTGTTATTTGTGAAGATGATGTTTTCTTAGGTCCAAGTATGGTATTTACCAATGTTATCAATCCACGAAGTGCTATTGTTCGTAAAAACGAATATAAAACTACCCATGTAAGAAAAGGGGCAAGCATTGGTGCCAATGCAACCATTGTTTGTGGCAATGAATTAGGAGCTTATTGTTTAATTGGTGCAGGAGCAGTAATAACAAAACCTGTACCTGCTTTTGCGCTAATGGTAGGCAACCCTGCAAAGCAAATTGGTTGGGTTAGTGAGTATGGACACAGATTACATTTTAATGAAAACAACAAAGCCATTTGCCCAGAATCTAATCAAGTATATATATTAGATAATCAGCAGGTAAAACGTATAGAGTAAAGAGTATTGTTCTTATTAGCATTTATTAAAAAACTAATTTACTACAACAAACAATGATTCGTTTTGCTATTATAGGTTGTGGAAGAATATCTCAAAGACACGCAGAACACATAGCTAAAAGAGGTGTATTGGTGGCTGTTGTAGATATTATACAAGAAAAAGCAAATGCTTTAGCCTCTCAATACAACACAAAAGCATATTACTCTGTAGAAGAATTTATCACAGCTAAACCAACAGTAGATATTGTAGCTATTTGCACACCAAATGGTTTACATGCGTTACATTCTATACAATGTTTACAAGCCCACTATCATGTACTTTGCGAAAAACCAATGGCTATTAAAATAAGCGATTGTGTAGAAATGATAAAAGTAGCAAAAGAAAATAAACAACATTTATTTTGTATAAAACAAAATAGGTTTAACCCACCAGTTGTAGCAGTAAAAAAAATAATTGATGAAGGCAGATTAGGAAAAATATATAGTGTGCAATTAAATTGTTTTTGGAACAGAAATGCAGACTATTACCTCAACTCTTGGAAAGGAACTAAAACATTAGATGGGGGTACTTTATTTACCCAGTTTAGTCATTTTATAGATTTATTATATTGGATGATTGGTGATGTAACAAAAGCAAAAGCTATTACAAAAAACTATGCTCATAAAAATGATATAGAGTTTGAAGATACAGGTGCAGTATTATTAGAATTTAGTAATGGAGCTATTGGAACAATACACTATACAGTAAATAGTTATAACAAAAACATGGAAGGTTCATTAACCATATTTGGCGAAAAAGGAACAGTAAAAATTGGTGGACAATATTTGAATGAATTAGAATACCAGCAAATAGAAGATTATACAATAGAAAATTTACCTATTGGTAATATTGCCAATAACTATGGAGAATATCAAGGCAGCATGAGTAATCATGATAAAGTATATGATAATGTAATAGATGTTTTACAAAACAATGCAATCATAAGTGTTAGCTCTTTTGAAGGAATGAAAACTGTAGAAATTATTGAAAAAATTTATGCAGTGGCTAATAAAGAATAAATAATGAATAAACAAAACTGGCCATATACCAACCCTGTTAATCCCGAAATTTACAATAGCCAAACCGATTGGCCAAAAATTTCTATTGTAACACCAAGCTACAACCAAGGGCAATTTATAGAAGAAACCATTTTATCTGTAATAAATCAGAATTACCCCAACTTAGAATATATTATTATTGATGGAGGTAGTACAGATAATACAGTTGAAATTATTAAAAAATATGAAGATAAAATTACTTATTGGGTAAGTGAAAAAGATAATGGTCAAGCTGATGCTATCAACAAAGGAATTGCTAAAGCAACTGGGGATTATTTTTGTTTTATTAACTCAGATGATACTTTTAACCCATTAGCCCTTAAAGAATTGGTACAATGTTTTACAATTGACAATATTGTATTAGTTTATTCTAATGTTTATAGGGTAGATGAACAAAGCAATATATTAGGCAAAATATGGGATATATCAGATGTTGCTGAAACTGAACACCTAATTTTTAGAGGTTGTCCATTTCCCCAACCAGGGGTTATATTTCGGTTAGAAACGCTAAAAAGTATTGGCGGCATGAATTCTAATTTACAACTATCTTTCGATTATGATTGTTTTTTAAAACTTTTTTTTCAAGGAAAATTTGCCAAAACAGAATTTGTTACTGCTAACTTTCGTACACATATTGCACAAAAAACATTTGTATCTTCAACAATTGAAACCAAAGAAATGCTGCACATTTTGAACCCTTATTTAAAAGATAAGAGACTTTCGCTCAAACAAAGGCAATTTTTAAAACAAGGCATTGCCGTACAATATCAACTTAGGTCAAAAATTTATAAAAAGCAAAAAAACTATATACTCTACGCTTATTACTTTGTATTGTTTGCTGTATTGTACCTGCCTAATAAATAATGAGTAAAAAACATACTACATGGGTAATCTGCTCTGCAGAAGGGTATATAAAAAGAGGATATGAAACCTATACCAGAGAATTGGTTGACAATTTAAACAAAGATTATCCTAACTCTACATTGTTGGTTAGAGCAGCAGTTAAAAACAACAACGAGAGAAATACTTTAAATGTTTTAAATGTTTTAAAATTTGGTGGGACCTTAAATTCATTTCTTTCCAAAAGAATTAAGAAATTTCATCCTTATCAATCATACTATCTTCACCTATCTGGATTTATTACTTCTTTGTTTATTCTGCTATTTTTTAAACGCCCTAAAATTGTGTATGTTGTTGAGGGAACTGTTTACAAATATCTTTTTAATTACAAGAAATATCTTAATAAAAAGTTTAAACTAATCTACTTCACAGGGGGACAACTTGTTGGCACTTTACCGGTAGATGATTCTATATATTTACATCATGTAACACCTTGTTATATAGATACTGCAACAAAAATGGGTTTTAATAAAGAAAAACAATTTTTAATTCCCCATTTTACCAATACACAACCAAATATTTATAACAACTCCAATGTTTTAAGAAAAAAATACGGTATTAGTAATAGTGCTTTAATTGTACTTTCAGTTGGTTCTATAGACAGCATTTTTAAAAGAATGGATTATGTAATAGAGGAATTTACTAAAGTAGAGAAAGAAAAATTTCTTATACTCTTGGGGCACAAAACAGACCAAACATTGTTAATAGAAGAAATAGCCAATAAACATTTAGCTAAAGAAGAATACTTAATGCTAACAGTACCAAAAGAAGAAATTGACCAATATTATCAATTAGCAGATATTGTTGTATCAGCTAGTTTAAGAGAGGGTTTTGGTTTAATGTATGTAGAAGCTTTGGCAAATAAAAAAGTTCCAATTGTACACGATTTTCCTGTTTCAAGATATGTGTTAGATAGTTTTGCTATTTACAGAAATTTTAATAAGCCAAATGAATTAAAAAATGCTATTGATAATTACAATGAATTGGTAAAAGAAATAAATACAGAAAATATCTATCCTTTTATTAAGGAAAGATATGCTTGGCAAAAGCAAACAACATTATATTATCAACATTTACTCAATTAATGTTTTATCAGTTCAAATATTTCTTTTACAGAATAAGGCTTAACCTAAGAAAAATTAAAGCTTATTTTTTATTGGGGAAATTTAGTGTGGCTATTTTAGATAATGTATCTATAAAATCTAAGCCCCTTAAATCTGTAATAGGAAATAATGTAATATTTTATGATAATTGTATTTTAGAAATTCATCCCACAGCTACCTTGTATATAGGTAATAATTGTACATTCTCTTATGGTGTAGTATTCTCGGCTTTTCAAGAAATTATTATTGGTAATGACGTAATGATTGGTGAATACTCATCTATAAGAGATACAACTCATCAATATAATATTAGAGATAAGTCAATGGTATTTGGAAATGATACATCAATACCTATTAAAATTGGTAATAATGTTTGGATTGGTAGAGGTTGTTTAATTATGCCTGGCACTATAATAGAAGATGGAGTTGTAGTAGCTGCAAACTCTTTGGTAAAAGGAACTTTAAAAGCCAATTCAATTTATGGAGGAAATCCTGCAAAATTTATTAAGAATAGGATTTAATAAACAATTCAGTTAAATATTTTATATCATTAATTAACCACACATGAAAACTTTTGCTCTTATTGGTGCTGCTGGTTTTATAGCACCAAGACACATGAAAGCTATTAAAGATACCAACAACAATATTGTTTGTGCATTAGACAAATTTGATAGTGTTGGTATTTTAGACAGCTATTTCCCTAACGCAGACTTTTTTACAGAGTTTGAACGTTTTGACAGACATATAGAAAAACTTAGGCTAAACAAAACGCCCATTGATTTTGTTTCAGTGTGTTCACCAAATTATTTGCATGATGCTCATATTCGTTTTGGGCTAAGAAATAATGCAGATGTTATTTGCGAAAAACCCATTGTATTAAACCCATGGAATATTGATTCACTATCAGATTTAGAAAAGCAAACAGGAAAAAAGATTTATAACATTTTACAACTAAGATTACACCCTTCTATCATAGCTTTAAAACAAAAAGTAGCAGCCGATACTTCTGATAAAATATATGATGTGGACTTAACTTACATCACCTCTCGTGGTAATTGGTATTATACAAGCTGGAAAGGCGATGTACATAAATCTGGAGGAATTGCCACCAACATTGGAGTACATTTTTACGATATGCTTTCTTGGATTTTTGGAGAGTTAAAACAAAACGTTGTACACCTACACGAGCATGATAGGGCAGCAGGTTATTTAGAATTTAAAAGAGCAAGGGTTCGTTGGTTTTTGAGTATAGATTATAATACTATACCTACAGAAGTTAGCAATGCAGGTAAAAGAACATTTAGAGAATTAAATATTAATGGAGAAACTTTTGAATTTAGTGATGGCTTTACAGAGTTGCACACACATAGTTATAAAGAAATTTTAGCAGGTAATGGTTTTAGATTATCAGAGGCTAAAACTGCTGTGCAAATAGTGCATGATATTCGCAGCCAAAAACCATTAGGCTTACAAGGCAATTATCATCCTTTTGCAAAATTACCATTAAGCAAACATCCATTTGCTGTTTAAACCTTCCCCTCTTTTGGGAGGCAAGAGGATGTTGAAAAATTAAAATATAATAATAGTTCGTACAAACACGAAACAAGGCTTTAGTCTATAAAAATGAAGAAAAAGATTTTATTCATTTCAACAGCTAATCTTACTACCAATCCAAGAATATCGAAAGAAATAAAATTGGCTATTTCTTTAAATTATGATGTACAATTTATTGGTTTTAATATGAACAACTGGTCTGATGAGATAGAAAAAAAACATATTGAAACACTAAAAAATACTATTACACTTTATTATATAAATGCCGGCAGAAAGCCATTTTTACCTTGGTTTATTTCATCTGTTACAGAAATTGGATTAAGAAAAGTATTTTTTCTTTTTACAACATCATTAAAAGCCAATGCTTATGCTTCTAATAAAAGAAGTTTTTTATTGCAACAATGGTTTCAAAAAAATAAACCAACAGCAGATTTAATTGTTGCCCACACCTTAGGTGCATTATATCCTGTGTATCAATATGCACAAAATCTTAAAACCGATTTTGCATTTGATGTAGAAGATTATCACCCTGGTGAAAAAATTCATAACGATATTAACAATGAACATCAAAGAAGAATTTTTTTACTAAGACAATTATTGCCTTTTGCAAAATATATTTCATGTGCAGCACCATTAATTGAATTGCAAATTAGAAGAACTATTTTAAGCGATACAATCAGCACTCATATTTTCACTGTAAACAATAGTTTTTCTCAGCAAGAATTTATTAAACCTGTATTAACCGATAAAGAAGAGAAACTAAACTTAGTGTGGTTTTCTCAAAATATATCATTTGGCAGAGGGTTAGAAATAGTGCTTCCTATGCTTGAACAATTTGCCAATAAAATTACTGTTACATTAATTGGTAATATGGATACTCATTTTTATCAATCTATTGTTGTACAGTATGCAAACTTTGTACAAGTATTACAACCACTTTCTCAAACAGCATTGCACAAAAAATTAGCTGAATATGACATAGGCTTAGCAATAGAAGATGCCAATGCAGATGAAAATAGAAATATTTGTTTAACCAATAAAATTTGGAGCTATTATCAAGCAGGATTATATATAATAGCCACCAACACTAAAGCACAAAATAAATTTATTACAGAAAATAAACAACATGGGGTAATAGTTAATTTTTCTGAAAATGATTTTAAAAAATTATTTCAAGAAATAATTGATAGTAAAGATTTAATTATTTCTGCAAAAAATAAAAGACACCAAACAGCAATAAATGATAGTTGGGAAAATGAAACTAAAAAACTAATTGAAGTTTGGAAATAAATAAGTGAAAAATTAAATGAAAAAAATCCTCATCATATCGCCTCACTTTCCTCCATCTAATTTAGCAGCAGTGCATAGAAGCAGGTTATTTGCACAACATTTACCTGAATTTGCTTGGCAGCCAATTATACTTACTGTACATGAAAATTTTTATGAAGAAAAATTAGATTGGGATTTGCACAAACTATTACCAAAAGATTTGCAAATTGAAAAATCATCAGCTTTTAAGGTTACTAAACCTCGTTTAATAGGAGATATTGGATTAAGAGCATTTTTTCAGTTGTATAAAAAAGCAAAAGCAATTATACAAAAAGAACAAATAGATTTTTTATATATTCCTATTCCTTCTTTTTATGTTGCTTTATTAGGCAGATGGTTACACAAAACTACTGGCGTAAAATATGGAATAGATTATATAGACCCTTGGGTGCATTTTTTTCCTGGCAGCGAAAAAATATTTTCTCGTCATTGGTTCAGCACACAAATAGCTAAATTTTTAGAACCCATTGCTATAAAAAAATCTTCATTAATTACAGGAGTTGCAGAAGGTTATTATAAAGGAGTAATAGATAGAAACCCACATTTGCTAAAACAAACATTATTTCAGGCGATGCCTTATGGTGGCGAACATCAAGACCATGTTAAATTAAAAGACTTACATATTAAACCCTATCTTTTTGAGAAAAAAGAAACAAAAATACAATTGGTATATGCTGGTGCTATGTTGCCCAAAGCATACAAACCAATGGAACAAATTTTTACGGCAATAGCCAATAACAAAGAAGTTTTTAAAAATATTGAAATTCATTTTATAGGTACAGGGAAATCGCCAAATGATAAAGAAGGATTTAATATTAAACCTTATGCAGAAAAGTATCATTTATGGCAAGATATTATTTTTGAATATCCTGCACGTATTCCTTATTTAGATGTTTTAGTTCATTTAGATGCTGTTGATGGTATTTTTATTTTAGGAAGTACAGAGCCACATTATACACCTTCAAAAGTGTATCAAGGTGTTTTATCTGAAAAGCCTTTGTTTGCTGTATTGCATAAAGCAAGTACAGCCTGTAATGTTATAGAAGCATCTAAAGCAGGTATGGTTTTAGCATTTGAAGGAGAAGAAGATATTGATACTATAGGTAAGAATTTTACAGAATTTTTCAAAAATTATTTACAATATATTACTCAGTTTAATCCATCTGAAGTTAATAAAGAAATATTTAATCAGTATAGTGCAAGAGAAGTTACAAAGCTATTGGCAACTCAATTAAATGCAATTAACTAAACCTTAAATTGGTATAAAACAACGTTATAATTTTTTTCATGAGCCAAAGAAATAATTTAAGTTTTGGTTGTGTAGCTCTTACAACTTATAGTTTAAAAAGCAGAGCCATTAAAATGTTAGAGTTGGCTTATGATAATGGCATTACTAACTTTGATACAGCTCCTTTATACGGCAGAGGATATTCTGAAGAAATAGTGGGTAGTTTTATAAGAAATAAAAGAAGTAAAGTTGTAGTTACAACAAAAGTTGGTCTTGGCTCTTTAAATGAAAATTCAATACCTGCAAGCATTGCTTTACCATTATACTCATTAAAAAGAAAATTAAAAAAACAATATAGTGCTACTATAAAAGTTCCTACAGAGTTACCCAAACCGTTAACTTATAGAAAAATTGATAAAAAATACATAGAACAATCATTACAACTAAGTTTAAAAAGATTAAAAACAGATTATATAGATAATTATTTTTTGCACGAAGCATTACCAAGTTTTATTACAGATGAAGGATGGAGTTATTTACAAGAACTGAAAAAAAAAAGGAATAATTCTTAATATAGGTGTTGCTACAAGTTTTATAAATTTTAAAGATTTGCAGTTAAGCAATTATGATATTGATTTTTTACAGTACGAAAATAATTTTTATTCCAACTCTGATAGTTTGATAGAGCAGTATCCTTATACTAAACACAATTATCATAGTGTTTTAAAATATATACCACTTATTAAGAGTAAACAATTTTCAACAAATGAAATTGCAGGTTTATTATTAAACAATGCAGTAAGAAAAAATAGTAGTGGAGGTTATGTTTTATTTTCTACTACAAAAAAAGAAAGGCTAATAAATAATTTAATTGAGTTTGATAAGTGTAATACATTATCATTATCTGAATTGAGCAATAATATAAGTACACTTTACAATCAAAATAATTTATGACAAGTAAAAATTTAAAACCTACTGTTATTGTAGGGGCAGGCACAGTAGGTTTAATGCTTGCTCACGAATTGGTTTTAAATAATAAGCCTCTAATTATAATAGAGGCGGGTGATGAAAATTTAGATTTTTTTAAAGCAAATGAATATAAAAGTATTGGCAAAATACACGCAGGGGTACAGTATGGTAGAGCAAAAGCAGTAGGAGGTACTTCAAATTTATGGGGCGGTCAATTAACAGAATTTATACAAGAAGATATAGAGGGTAGTAATTTCGACCAACCTAAGTGGGTAATTGAATGGGAAACGATAAAAAAATATTATGCTAAAGTTTATGAAAAATTAAAATTTACTAATACTGTACCGTATACTCCACAAACTTTAATAGAAGATGAAAAGTCAAAGGAAAGTTTAGAAATATTTTGTTCACGTTGGATAAAACAACCCAACTTTAAATTTCATTATTGGGAATTTTTAAAGTACTCATCATTAGTAACAATTTATACAAATGCAACAGTTACAGGTTTAGAGTTTAATAATAATAAATGTTGTAAAATAATTTATTCAAGCAACAACATAACACATACAATTACTGATTTTGAAAATATAATATTAGCAAATGGAACCATAGAAATTATAAGATTATTATTGCATAATGCTAAAAATAATAACGTACCTTATTCTAGCAATAAGAATATTGGCTTGTATTTTCAAGACCATTTAGGGTTTAAGGTAGGAGAAATAAAAAAAAGCATCTAAAGACTTCTTTAATAAGTTTTCTAACTTTTTTGTTCAAAATGAAAAATTACAACCTAAGTTACGTTTAAAGCCATCTGATAAAACTATACCTGATTATTTAGGAATTTGCGGTTTTTTTCTTATGAATCAGATGCTTCTGAACATATTTATATGTTCAAACAATTTGCAAAATCTATCTTAGGGCAATCTAAACAGAAAGTAAAGTTTTTAGATTTAGTAAAAACATTTTTTAAGTTAATACCGGCTACTTCTCAAATTTTTAAACTGATATTTAATTATATTAAAAGTAATAAAATCTATATTCCATTTAATTCTACAATAAAACTTATAATTAACACCCAACAAATCTCTATAAAAGAATCAAGAATAATAATTTCTGATGATGAAGTTGATAATGTAGGCATACCCAAAGCTATTATTAACTGGCAAGTTGATGGTAATGAAATAAATTGTGTAAAAACATTTTGTAATTTACTAAATGAATATTTACAGCAAAATAACTATGGTGCTTTTAAAGCAGATGATTGGTTTATTAAAGTAAGTGAATTATATAATAAAGAGTGGATAAATAATGTTGGAGATATGTATCATCAAGCCGGAGGAATGATAATGAGCAAAACAGCAGAAGAAGGAGTAGTGGATGAAAATTTAAAATTGCACAATACCGAAAATATATATGTGTGCGGTGCTTGTGTAATGCCTACATCAAGCTATGGAAATATTACTTTAACTTCTTTAGCATTAACCTTGAGATTAGCAGATTATTTATTAGCAGATTAATTTGTATAAAAGAATAAACGTATTTGCTTTATTATATAGCATGAAACCTCATAAAAAAATTCTCTTTTTTGTTGGAGCATCTTATATTGGAGGAGCAGAAATTACCAACCTTTCTTTAATCAAAGATTTGCATCTGCAAGGATATAATGTATTGGTAATAGTTAGTGGCTGGAATGATGGAGATTTTATTAGTAGATTAAATGATGCTCAGGTTCCATACAAAATTGTAAAACTTGGCTTCTTTTTTATAAAAAAACCTTCTTGGATTTTGGATAGTTTAATACATTACCCTAAAGCCTTTTTTCAAATAAGAACTGTTCTAAAAAACTTTAAACCGGATTGGATTTTTCATGCTACATACAGAAGTTTTATTATGACTTACCCGTTAATTAAAAGGCATAAAAATATTTATCGTGAGCATGATGACCCTCTTTTAGATAAAAAGAATATTCGGTTTTATTCATTTCTTAGAAAGCATATAAATAAATTTATCTGTCCAAGTGAAACAGTAAAAAATACACTTATTAAATTTCAAATTAATCCTGAAAAAATAACTATCATTCCAAGTCCCATAGATAGAGAGCTAATAGAAGCAGCTAAAACAACTAATGACGATAAAGAAGAAAAAAACACATTGAATATAGGGATAATTGGGCAAATTATACCAAGAAAAGGGTTCGATTTTTTATTTGATGAACTATTAAAAATAAAACACAATTTCAATTTTTATATCTATGGAGATGATTCAACTCCTTATGCACAAAATTTGAAACAAAATATTTCTAAAGAATTGATAGATAAAATAAAATGGATGGACTTTGTAAAGGACAGGGTTAGTGTTTATGAAAATTTAGATATTATTATTTATCCAAGTTTGTCCGAATCTTTTGGAAGAATAATTATTGAAGCTGCTCTATTTAAAATTCCAATTATTGCATCTGATATAGATTGTTTTAAAGAAATTGTACAACATGGAGAAACCGGTTTTTTATTTAAACTAAGTAATAAGCATGAATTAGCTTTATATATTGATGAATTACTTTCTAATGCCTTGCTAAGAGAAGAAATGGGTAGAAAAGCTAAAGAATATGCATTAAGTAATTTTACTTCTGACAGATGTACAGAAATTTTTAAAAAACTTATTGCTTAAATAATACAGTATTAAGTTAACTTTTATAAAGACTATGATGATAAAGAAATTAGCTATCGTTTCTACACATCCCATTCAATACTATGCACCATTATTTAAACTAATGGCTGAAAATAATAGTATGGAAATAAAAATTTTTTATACTTGGGGGCAAGCAAAAGATACCATATTAGATAAAGATTTTGGCATAGAAAGAAAATGGGATATTCCTTTATTAGAAGGGTATGAATATCAATTTGTAGAAAATGTTTCAAAACAGCCAGGTTCTCATCATTACAAAGGAATTATTAATCCAACACTCATAAGTGATATAGAAGATTGGAATGCCAATGCTATATTAATTTTTGGTTGGAATTTTCAAAGCCATTTAAAAGCTATAAGATACTTTAAAGGGAAAATACCAATTATTTTTAGAGGAGATTCTACTTTATTAGATGAGCCTTCCGGGTTTTCAATAAAAAAAATAGCAAGAAGAGTTTTTCTTACTTGGGTGTATAAGCATATTGATATTGCTTTGTATGTAGGCAAAGCTAACAAGGCTTATTATAAGGTTCATGGGCTGAAAGAAGAACAATTAATTTTTGCTCCACATGCCATAGACAACAATAGATTTGCTACTATAACGCAAGAACAAGAATACTTTATAAAGAAAACAAAACAACATTTTCAAATTGTTGATACGGATATAACTTTTGTTTTTTGTGGTAAGTTTCAACCAAAGAAAAATCCTTTGTTGTTGCTAAATACATTTAAACAAATTCTTCAGCAAAATATTCACTTAATTTTTGTAGGTAATGGTGAATTGGAAAATGAAATGAAAGCAATAGCAACTAATGATGCAAGAATTCATTTTTTGCCATTTCAAAATCAGTCATTCATGCCTACTATTTACAGGCTTGGGGATGTGTATTGTTTACCATCTTCAGGTCCCGGAGAAACTTGGGGTTTAGCAGTTAATGAAGCAATGGCTTGCCGCAAAGCGGTTTTGGTAAGTAATAAATGTGGTTGCAGTTATGACCTAATACAAGAAGGGATAAATGGTTTTGTTTTTAAAACTAATGATACAAAAGATTTAGCTGAGAAAATAGATTTATTAGCAATCAGTAAACAACAATTACAGCAAATGGGTAAGGCTTCTGAAAGTATAATACAAATTTGGAATTTTAAGAAAATTGCAGAAGTAATTCATAAATTGATAATAGCATAAAATTTAGTATATGCAAGGAAATGCACTGATCCATTTAATGAAATATTATTTAGGTTTTGATAAACCTAATTCACAAACTTCAATTGCAGAGCAAGAGTGTATCAAGAAATATGCTCAAAACTCTGCGGTTTGTTTAGAGATTGGTGTTTTTGAAGGAGTAAATACTTTAATAATTGCAAACTCAATGGACCCCTTTTTTAAAGGTAAAATGGGCATTTGTTATTATGAACTGATAGCTAAGTCCGAGTTGAGAAAAAAGAATTTATTAGATAGAGTAAAGTTCATATCCAAGTTTAGCTTCAATGCATCAGAAGATGTACCCAATGGCATTGATTTTATTTTTATTGATGGTGACCATTCATTGGAAGGAATTAAAAAAGATTGGGAAATATTTTCTCAAAAAATAAAATCAGGCGGCATGATTGCACTTCATGATACTTCAATTCCTAACCATAATCCATCTGTAAAAGGATTGGGTTCTTATCAATACTTTAATGAATATATTATTAAGGACAATAGATTTGAGTATATTGAAACGGTGGATTCTCTTAATGTAATGAAAAGAAAGTAAATTCATTTACTATATCTGCAAAATCGGGAGAGATGTTTTAATGTTGAAAAATGGTTTATCCAATTGATGAAGAATATTAGCTTACAGGCAAGTATTTATTTTATTTTAGCAGTAGCTGTATTACTGTTATCGCTGTTATTACCCAATGCATGGATGGTTTCATTGGGTTTAATTATATTGGCTATTATAACAGCTACTACATGGAAACCTTATTTACCCAATGTTTTCTTTTTTATTTTAGCATATCATTTATTACAGGTAATTACTTTTCCTTTATACATCAACTATTCATGGAATGGAAATGTAGATTATAATACAGAACATGCTGTAAAAGCTTTTATAGTAGCATTAATTGGGATATTAGTATTATGGTTAGTAATAGTGAAATTGGTATATAAAAATGTAGTCATAACAAAAGAAATTTTTGAAATACATGTAGCCCAATTAAATCCTAAGAAAGTACTGATTGTTTATTTGTTTTTGTATTTTATTGCTAACATAGCTGGGACATTTGCAGATAGTGGCGTATTAAGGCAGGTATTCATCAACATACAATTACTGAAATGGATGGGTTTTGTATTGTTGGGCTATGTTAGTATTAGGAGCAAGGTGTATAGATTGTATTTTTTTATTGCATTTTCATTAGAATTTGTCGGTGGTTTTTTTAGTTTTTTTTCTTCTTTTAAAATGGTTTTCTTTTATACTGCTATTATTTTGATGACTTATGTAAGAAATATAAGTTTAAAAACTGTTGTACAATTTTTTACAATAGGTACATTTTTATTTATTATTATAGTTTATTGGACAGCTATTAAGGGAGAGTACAGAGCTTTTCTTAATCAGGGCACCAAAACACAAACAGTACAAGTTAGCCAATCAGACGCTTTTAATAAACTAAATGAATTGGCATCCTCTGTAAGTACAACAGTATTTAATGAAACATTAGGTGATTTGTATTATAGGCTGCAATATGTATTTCATTTATCTAAAGCAATGGATATAGTACCGAGTGAAGTGCCTTATCAAAATGGAAGTGTTTGGGGCGAGAATATAAAATTTGTTTTGGTACCAAGATTTTTAGACCCTGATAAAGGAACTATTGATGCTTCTCTAAAGACAAGTAAGTTTACAGGTATTGAATTTGCTGGTGTAGATAAAGGAACATCTATTAGTCTTGGCTATTTTGGAGATTGTTATGTGGACTTTGGTATTCCTGGTATGTTTGCAGTATTAGCTATAATAGCTTTTATGTGGGTAAGAATTTATCGCTATTTTTTATTAAAGGCAACCTCAAACCTTGTTGTTAATTATTCCATTACCATAGCTTTTTTTGTACAGTTTGCCTACTTTGAAAGTGACGGGACTTTTATGCTCGGAAGGTTATATACCACTTTTGTAGTTTTCTTTTTGTTTAAAATTTTATTTTTTAAACGGATTGAAAGATATATTACTTCATGGTAGAAGATTTTTCTTTAAAATTTTAGAATAAAAAATTTGTTATTAATTGTTAATCTATGTGTCGTATAGCAGGTATTTTAGGATTCAGTAATAAAGATACTATTAAACAAAGGGTAAGTTTAATGACAAATGCTATGCATCGAGGAGGTCCTGATGATGAAGGGTTTTATATGGATAAATTACTTCCTGTTGCTTACGGTCATAGAAGATTGTCGTTAATTGATTTATCTTCTTTGGGACATCAACCAATGCAGGATGATAAGGAAGAAATAGTGATAACTTATAATGGGGAAATTTATAATTATATAGAAATTAGGAATGAACTAATTGCTTTAGGGTATCATTTTAAATCTCACTCAGATACAGAAGTAATTATTTATGCTTATAAACAATGGGGAGTAAATAGTTTTAATAAACTAAATGGAATGTTTGCTTTTTCATTGTTAGATAAAATAAATAAAAAAGCACTTTTAGTGAGAGATTATGCAGGTATTAAACCTCTTTACTATTCATATAAAAATGGAGAACTCATTTTTGCCAGTGAAATAAGAGCTTTTAAAACATTAGAAAAAACTTGGTCAGAAAATACCGAATGGAAAAAATATTTTTTATTGTTTGGCTTTTTGCCAGAACCAATAACAACATTACAAAATGTTCAGCCATTGGCAAAAGGTTCTTACTTAGAATTTAATCTGAATACAAACGAATATAGCACAAAAGAATACTTTAATCTTTCCTATAATTATATTATAACAAATGAAGATGAAGCTATTGAAAAAGTAAGAGCAGTACTAACAAAGGCAGTGCAACGTCATTTAATTTCTGATGCACCAATTGGTTTGTTTTTAAGTGGAGGGATAGATTCCAGTTTACTTACTCTATTAGCTAAACCTACAGTTGGAGATAATCTTAAAACATTGTCTATTGTTTTTGAAGACGCTAAATTTTCTGAAAAGAAATATCAAGATATTATTATTGAGAAAACTGGTGCTCACCACCATTCCTTTCTGATAAACCAGCCAACTTTTTTTGATTACTTGCCTGATATTTTGGAGGCAATGGACCAACCAAGTTGCGATGGCATTAATTCATATTTTATTACAAAGTATGCAAAAGAGTATGGATTAACAGCTGTACTGAGTGGTTTAGGTGCAGATGAAATTTTTGGAGGGTATCAGTCATTTTACAGAACCAAACAAATTAATCTTTTAAAAAAACTCCCAAATATAATATTGGCTTTGGCAAATATTCATCCTGACGATAGAATCAAAAGAATTTCGTTCTTAAACAAAAAATCTGTAGCAGGAGATTATTTATTAAATAGAGGCTTTTATACTGTTTCACAAGTAGCAAATATGTTGGATTGCTCTGTTGCAGAAGTTAGATATGTGTATGAAAATTCATTGTTACTATTCCCCGATTATGTAAACAAATTAGATGAACAAGAAAAAGTAAGTTATTATGAACGAAATTGCTATATGCAAAATCAGTTGTTGAAAGATACTGATTATATGAGTATGTGGCATAGTGTAGAAGTAAGGGTTCCTTTTTTAGATAAAGAATTACTTGAACTTGTTTATTCTATAAGACCATCAATAAGATATAATGCACAATGTAAAAAGCATTTGCTGATTAAAGCATTTAAAAATATTTTACCCGAAGAAATTTGGAATAGGAAAAAACAAGGATTTACTTTTCCTTTTGAAAGTTGGATGAAACATTTTGAACCAATTAATAAGAAAGCAGCACAACAACACAAATTATTACTCAATAATAAACTACATTGGAGTAAATATTGGTGTTATATGTTATCTGACAATAGCTTTAAGCAACAATTTCTTTCAAAACAATAAATGAGCAAAGTTCTTTTTCTGTATCTAAATGCTTTTTCTGTTACAGGTGGAATTGAAAAATTTAATAGTTCTTTTTTAAAAGCATTACAAGAATTAAGTAATGAAGAAACAATGAATGCTCAAGCCTTCTCAATGTATGATACGGAAACAAATGAAAAATATTTCTCCAAAACAAAATTTAAAGGATTTTCGGGGAATAGAATTTTATTTGTTCTTTCGTCTGTCCTACATTCATTTAGAAATAATACAATAATTCTTGGGCATATAAACTTAGCATTAGTTGGATGGCTTATCAAGAGAATAAATCCTAAAACAAAAATTATTCTCATTGCTCATGGCATTGAAGTTTGGGAAACACAAACAAGTTTAAAAAAAAGAATATTGAAAGAAGCTGACTTTATTTGGTGTGTTAGTAATTTTACTAAAAATAAAATGATAACATCAAATTCATTTGTTAATCCAAACAAAGCATTTATTTTTCCCAATACAATAGATGATTATTTTATTTTTCCTTTAAATTTTTCTAAGCCAGATTATTTATTAAATAGATATAAAATTTCACCTACCAAAAAAATTATTCTTACCATTACAAGATTATCTTCTTCAGAAAAGTATAAAGGATATGAAAATGTTTTACAAGGGCTATCTAAAATAAATAATTCATCTATTAAGTATATTTTAGGGGGTAAAGCAGATGAAAAAGAAAAGCAAAGAGTAGAAACTTTAATAAAAGAATATGGACTTGAGGATAAGGTTTCTTTGATTGGCTTTATAAAAGATGAAGAACTAACAGACCATTATTTATTGGCAGATGCTTTTGTAATGCCAAGTAAGGGAGAAGGTTTTGGTATTGTATTTATAGAAGCGATGGCTTGTGGTTGTAAAGTAATTGCAGGCAATAAAGATGGTAGTGTAGATGCTTTGCAAAATGGAGCATTGGGCAAATTGATAAATCCTGACAGTGTAGAAGAATTAGAAACAGCTATTAAAGAAACCTTAGCAGATACACAACACAATGCTTTAGAACTTCAGCAAAAAGTAATGACTGCTTTTGGCTTTCCTGTATTTAAAAACAGATTGAAACAATATTTAAGTGCCTAAGAAAAAAGTATTGGTATTGTACGAATATTTTTACCCTGGCTTTAAAGCAGGTGGTCCAATACAATCTTTGGTAAATATGGTAATTGCTATGCAGCATAAATATGATTTTTATATTGCTACAACAGCATTTGATATGCAAGCCAAAGAGCCTTATAAAAATGTTGCACTCAATCAATGGACAGATGTTGTTTTGTCAAACAATGGGTTGCCTGTAAAAGTTTGGTATTCTGCAACTCCTAAACCTTCTTTTAAAGAATTGCTACAAGTAATTAAAACGGCAGATTGTAAAACAATTTATATCAATGGTTTTTATACCCATCATTTTTTATTTCCATTATTATTTAAAAAATTAGGCTTACTAAAAAATGTTGATTGGATTGTAGCTCCAAGAGGTATGTTGCAACAAGGGGCTTTACAAATAAGAACTTTTCAAAAGAAAGTATATTTTAATGCCATAAGATTTTTTAGCTTGATGAAGCATGTAAGATTTCATGCTACAACAAAAGACGAAGAAATAGATACAAAAAAAATGTTTGGAAATAAAGTTTCAGTAATTGTTGCAGAAAATATTCCTAAACAACCTTATAAAATTTGCAATCAATCAAATAAACAAACTTCTACTTTAAAATTGGTTTTCTTATCGCTTATTACAGAAAAGAAAAATTTATTGCTAATGTTACAAGTTCTTGAAAAATGTAGCAATAATATATTGTTAGATATTTATGGACCAATAAAAGATACAATCTATTGGCAACAATGCTTACAAGCTATACAGGCATTGCCTACCAATATTACAGCTACTTATAAAGGAGAAGTTTTGCCCAATAATGTACAAGCTACTTTTTCACAATATGATGCCATGATATTATTAACCAAAGGAGAAAATTTTGGTCATGCCATATATGAAAGTTTAAGTGTAGGCACTCCTGTCATCATTAGTCATTTTACACCATGGAATAATTTGCAAGAAAAAAATGCAGGTTGGAATGTGCATATTAATCATCAGCAAGAAATTTGTACTTTAATGAATGATTTAAGTAAACTTGATAAAACAGAATGGCAACATTATTGTAATGGTGCATGGCAATTAGCTAATGATTATTATAATACACAACAAATAGAAAAAACTTATTGTGAACTTTTTAGTTTCAAATAATGCAAACAGATTTATCAAAATTTAATAATAATTGGTTTAACCCTGGTGCAGGTGTAATAAAACGTTGGCTATGGTTTTATATAAATACATTTTTTGTAAATAGTTATTTAATTCCATTACCTGCTTTAAAAGTTTTTTTATTAAGATTATTTGGTGCTAAAATTGGTAAAGGAGTGATGATAAAACCAAAAGTAAATATTAAATATCCATGGAATATTTCAATAGGTGATTATTCATGGATAGGGGAAGATGTATGGATAGATAGCTTATCAAAAATTTCAATTGGGAAAAATGTTTGTATATCTCAAGGAGCATTTTTGTTAACAGGCAATCATGATTTCACTAAATCAAGTTTTGACTTAATAGTAAAAGAAATTGTTATAGAAGATGGAGTTTGGATAGGAGCAAAAGCAGTTGTTTGCCCAGGTATAGTTTGTTATTCACATGCTATTTTAACAGTAGGCTCTATTGCTACAAAAGAATTAGAAGCATATTCAATATATCAAGGTAATCCAGCACAAAAAATTAAAAACAGAAATTTGATTAGTTAGTAAACTTTATCTTGAAAAATTCTACATGAAAGTTTCCATCATAACAGCTACTTATAATAGTGCTACAACAGTTGCAGATACTTTATTATCTGTGGAAAGGCAAACTTATTTGTCTAATGTAGAGCATATTATTGTAGATGGAAAATCAGAAGACAATACACTAAAAATTATTCAGCATTTTAAACATGTTCATTCTGTAATATCAGAAAAAGACAAAGGTATTTATGATGCTATGAATAAAGGAATTGGTAGTGCAACTGGCGATATTATTGGTATTTTAAACTCTGATGATTTTTATGCCCATGAAAATGTGATTGAAGAAGTGGTAAAACTTTTTGAAGCTACTAATTGTGATGCAGTTTATGGTGATTTAATTTTTGTTCATCCAGAAAAGCCTACACGTATTTTACGAAAATGGATAGCAGGAAATTATAGTCCTAAACAAATTCTTAAAGGATGGATGCCTCCGCATCCTACTTTTTTTGTACGCAAAGAAGTGTATGAAAAGTTTGGTATGTTTAATACTACATTTATAAGTTCGGCAGATTATGAATTATTGTTAAGGCTTTTATATATGCACCATATAAAAGTAGAATATTTAAAAGATGTTTTGGTACACATGCGTAGTGGTGGACAAAGTACAAAATCTTTTAAAAATAGAATAAGGGCACATAAAGAAGATTATATGGCATGGAAAGTAAATAAATTACAACCAAAGTGGTACACATTAATGATGAAGCCAGCCAGAAAAATTAAACAGTTTCTGTTCCCAAGAAGTTAAAACTTCTTTTTCCCTTTGTACCCTTCGTGCCTCTGTGGTAAAAAGAAAATAACTAACCACAAAATCACAGGGGAAGAAGATTATCCCCCTCTATCCTAAAAAACAAAACAATTTTGTCATAAAAAATTAATATTGTAATATTGAACTTTCAATTTTATTACTGATTGTCTATTGAACACTTCTACACACAATTTTTTTCTTTTCGTTATTTAAAATAATTTGTTGTCTATTTTTTGTATTATGAAACGTAGTATTATATTTATTATTTGTGTTCTATTGTCATTACCTGCTATATCTCAAAGTTCATTACAAGAACTTATTAGCAGCAAAGACCTATCTAATTTTAAAGTAGAAATGCTGAAAGATGAAGATATTATGAAGTATAGAACATACTTACAAAATGCAGGTGTTACTGAAGCACAAGCAGAGCAATTAGCATTACAAAGAGGTTTGCCATCATCAGAAATTCTGAAACTAAAAGCCAGAATTAATAGTTTAGCTCATGCCAATACATTGGTAACAAAACCAACTGCTAAGGGTCGTACTTCTGCTATTAAAGATGCAGATTCTTTATCATCAAATACACGTATTGATACAAAAGAAAAATCAACTATACAACCAGAAGATGAAATTTTTGGCTCAGAACTATTTACTAATAATGATTTAAAATTTGAACCAGATTTAAGAATACCAACACCCAAAAATTATATCATTGGTCCTGATGATGAAGTAGCTATTGATGTATATGGATTTCAAGAAACCAATCCAAGACTTACTGTTTCGCCTGAAGGATTTATTAATATTCCTAATGTAGGTTTTGTGTCTGTAAATGGCTTAACTGTTGAAGCAGCTACAAAAAGAATTAAAGATAAAATGATGAAAAATGGCTATTCAAGAATAGCTAATGGACAAACAAAAGTAGAAGTAAGTATTAGTAAAATAAGAACTATTAGAGTTACTGTAATTGGTCAAGCTAAAAAACCTGGCACCTATAGTGTTTCTTCTTTATCTACTATTTTCAATGTATTATATGCAGCAGGAGGCCCAAATGATAAAGGAAGCCTTAGAACTATAGAGCTAATAAGAGATAATAAAGTAATAGCTACCTTAGATGCTTATGATTTTTTATTAAAAGGTATTCAGCAAAATAATATCAAACTCACCGACCAAGATGTTGTAAGAATACCAGCAGCAACTGTTCAAGTAAAACTAAAAGGAGAAATAAAAAGACAAGGCATTTTTGAAATGCTGCCAAATGAAAACATGAACGATTTGGTTGGCTTTGCACAAGGCTTTACAGGAAAAGCTTATACAGCATCTGCAAGTGTAGAAAGATATACAGAGAAAGAAAAAGAAATGTTAGATGTAAAGAAAACAAATTTTAATACATATACACCCAACAATGGAGATATTGTAACAATAGGAAAAGTATTAGAAAGATATAGTAACAGAATTGTTATAGATGGTGCAGTTTATAGACCAGGACATTATGAACTTACTTCTTCTTTAACACTATCTCAACTAATAGCTAAAGCAGATGGTGTAAAAGAAGATGCTTATAAAGAAAGAGGTTTATTGTATAGAATAAATGAAGACCTATCTAAGCAGGTAATTGATTTTAATTTAAACAATATTGAAACAAAAAAAGAAGCAGATATTTTACTGAAAAAAGATGACTCTATAGTAATAGCTTCTGCAAAAGATTTTTATGAACTATACACTTTAACAGTAGATGGAGAAGTAAGAAAACCTGGGGTATATGAATATTATAAAGGCATAACACTAAAAGGATTAATTTTTCAAACAGGAGGTTTTACAGATGCTGCCAGTGCCCAACGTATAGAAATAGCCAGAAGAATACAAGGCGATATTACAAGCTCTACAGCCATTGCACAAGTAATAGAAATAGCTACAGAAAAAGATTTAAGCATTAAAGGAGATGAAGTAGTATTACAACCTTGGGATGTAGTAATTGTAAGAAGCAACCCTGGTTACAAACCACAAATTACTGTAAAAGTAGAAGGAGAAGTAATGTACCCAGGTACCTATGTTTTAAGTAGTAAAGAAGATAATGTAAGCGATATTATAAAACGTGCAGGTGGTGTAACTCCACAAGCAGATAATACTGGTGCTTTTATTACACGTGTAAACACCAGCACTTTTAAAGATGAAGCAGCAGAAAGATTACAGAAATTAAAAAAAGCCAGCGACACATCTACTCAGTTAATAGAAGAACTAACAAAGCCTACTGTAAAAATTAGTTTAAGGTTAGATGAAATATTAAACAATAAAGGCAATGCTTTAGAAAATATTACTTTGTTAGAAGGCGATATTATTTCTGTACCAAAACAAAGAAATGTAGTAAAAGTAAATGGCGAAGTAATGTTTCCTACAGAAATAGTGTATAAAGAAGGGGCATCTATACATTATTATTTAGACAAAGCTGGAGGCTTAACAGAAAATGCCAGAAAGAAAAAAATAGCTGTATTAAATTCAAATGGTAGTGCTGCTAAAACAAAGAAATTTTTATTTTTTAGAACTTATCCAAAAGTAGTGGCAGGCTCAGAAATATTAGTACCCAAAGTACCAGAAAAACAAAAACAAGGATTAAGTACAGCAGAATGGTTAGCTGTTGCAAGTGGTTTAGCATCATTGGCAGGTGTAGCTGTAGCTATTATTAATGTAACGAGATAATAAAATATTTAATGGAAACTATATCTCAAAATACAATACAATATGATGATGTAATGAGCAAAGGGAAAAAAATGTTCCAATATTTATGGACAAAAAAATTGCTTATTATACTCATTGCATTTTTTGGTGGTGTTATTGGCGTTGTAAATGTATGGTTGCAAGACCCTGCTTACTCTGCTGAACTTACATTTACTCCAGAAAATTCTTCAGACTCTAAAATTGGTTCTTATGCTGGCATTGCTGCACAGTTTGGAATTGATTTAGGTATTGGTGGAGGAGGTGTTTTTGAAGGAGATAATATTATTGAACTTTTTAAAAGCAATGTTTTAATAGAAGAAACGCTTGAATCTCCTATTGGAATTACAGGTTATAATTCATTAATTGATTATTATATTCCTTTAACAAAAAATAAAAAAATTATTAAGTTAGTTAAAGACAATAAAATTGATTTTACTGCATCCACTCAAAAAGGTTTTAGAATTAGAGACAGCATCATGCAAGTTGCTATTAAAGACATTGGCAAAAAATTAGATGTAGATAAAATAGATAAAAAATTAACCATTATTAAAGTAAGTTTTTTATTTAAAGATGAAATTTTTGCAAAAAAATTTGTTGAAGCATTAACCAATACTGCTGTAGACTATTACTTAAATTATAAAAGCGAAAAAGCAAGACAGAATGTAGCTGTTTTACAGCACCAGGCAGATTCTGTAAAAGCTGAACTTTTTGGTAGTGTTACTAATGTAGCAGAGTTAAATGACTTAAATGTAAATCCTACAAGACAAGCAGCAAGAGTAGGTTCTCAAAAACGTTCAATAGATGTTCAAGTAAATGGAGCTATTTATACAGAAATTTTAAAAAATCTTGAGTTAGCTAAAATTGCTTTAAGAAGAGAAACACCTTTTATACAAATTATTGATAAACCTATTTATCCTTTGAAAAATAAAAAAATGGGTAGATTAAAAGGCGGCATATTAGGAGCTTTTATTTTTGGGTTTCTAACTGTTCTTTTTTTAACGGTAAAAAAATCTTTTATCACTAATTCTCATCAACCCACAAAAGGGGTAACTAATGCTTAATATGCTTTTTAGAGCATTTAAAAGAATTAAAAATATTCCAATAATAAAGGTTTCTTCTTTAACAGCAGTAGCCACAGTTGTTAGAGTTGCAACTAATCTTATTCTTTCAAAAGTATTAGCTATTACAGTAGGTGCTACTGGTATAGCTTTAGTAGGTCAAATTATTAATGGGAGCAATATTTTTATGAATATAGCTTCTGGCGGTCTAAGTCAAGGAATTACAAAATACATTGCAGAAACAGACGACTTTAAAGAAAGAAAAAAGATAATCAATACTGTTTATACTTTTGTTCTTTTTGCATCCATATTTGTTGCAGCAGTTTTAATCATTTTTGCTCCTTTTTGGAGCAATTATTTTTTTCATACAAACGAATATTGGGATGTAATTATTTACATGGGTGTATTTATAGTTTTCTTTGCTTATAATAGTGTTATATTAGCTATTATTAATGGATTAAAACAGTTTAAGTTATTTGTCATTGTTAATATAGCTAATAATATTGTAGGATTATTAATAACTGTTATACTACTATATTTCTTTAATTTAAGAGGAGCTTTAATAGCTACAGTACTATATCAGTCAGTTGTTTTTTTTGTAACAATTTTTTTTATTCGCAATCAAAAAAAAATATTTTCATTTTCTCAACTCATACTTCCATCAGAACTAATAAAAAAATTACTTGGCTTTTCATTAATGATGTTTATTAGCATCATTTGTATTTCTGTTTCTCAAATTTATATTAGAACATTTATTGCAAGTCATATTTCATTTAAAGATGCAGGAATTTGGGAAGCATTAAATAGAATTTCAGCAGGATATTTATTATTTGCATCAGCAAGCATAGTTACTTATTATTTACCAAGGCTAAGTGAATTACAAAACCCAAAAGATGTTTGGAATGAAATATTACATTCTTCTAAAGCAATATTGCCTTTGGTGGCAATGGCTTCTTTGTTAGTATTTTTATTTAGAAAAATAATTATTCTGGTTCTTTTTGATAAATCTTTTATGTATATGGAAGATTTATTTATGTGGCAAATGATTGGCGACTTTTTAAAAATTACTGCTTGGATGTTTGCTTATACAATGTGGGCAAAAAGATGGGTTACAATTTTTGTAATCAGCGAAATTTCTTTAGCTCTTGTTTATTGTTTATTATCTGTTGTTTGTATTGATAATTTTAAATTAGGTTTATATGGTGCACCTGTTGCATATTGTGTAACTTATGTGTTGTATTTGTTAGGCATATTTTTTATGGTTAAACAAAAATTAGGCATTTCATTTAAGCCATTCAGATGATTTATTTCTGGATAATTTTTTTATTAATTATTGCTCTTACCAATTTAGATTGGATAGAATCTTATAAAGAATATAAACTCTATTTTGCTGTATTTATAGGCATTGTATTAGTTGCTTTTGCAGGATTAAGAGGCGATATTGATTTAGATTGGAGTAACTATTTAGACCATTATAAAGCTACTAAACTTGAATTAAGTAGAGGTAATTATGGTTATCAATATTATATAGTAGAACCTTTATACATTCTTATTAATCAGGTTGCTATTCTATTAAAATTAAAATTTCAAGCAGTAATATTTTTTGTTGCAACTGTAGCAGTAAGTTTAAACCTTATTTGTTTTTGGCGATACTCTAAATATTTTTTTTTCTGTGTATTATTTTATTTTGTACATACTTATTTGTTAAGAGAAATGCTACAAATAAGAGCAGGTTTAGCTTGTGCTATTTTAATGCTTTCTATTCCATATATTCAAGAAAAAAAGTTTAAACCATTTTTATTATTAGTTGTTATAGCTGGATTAATTCATTCTATATCTTGGGTATATCTGTTAGTATATATACTTTGTTTATTTCAATTCAGCAAAAAATCATACTGGATAATATTATTAACTTCTTTATTCATTGGTCAATTTTTCCCTTTAGGAGACCTCATTTTTTCAATATCAGACATCAATACTGATATTGTTGCTTTACAAAAAGTTGCAGGATATTATATTGACCAAGAGTTTAATTATGCTTTGGGTGTTTTTAAAAATCCAACACTATTAAAACAACTTTTCTTTTTAGTAATTGCTTTATTTTATTTTAATACTTTATCTAAAAAAATACCTTATTTCAGAACTATTTTTAATTTATATTTTTTGTCTGTTTGTTGGCTTGCTTTGTTCAATGATTTTGGATTAATAGCAGGAAGACTTGCAACAGTCTTTTCAATAGTAGAGCCTATTTTAGTTACTGGACTTATTTATGTATTAAAACCTAAATTAAAATTTCAGCTAACGTATGTACTTTTTATTTGGGTATTAGCTTCAGGTATTTTGTTTTATAATTTATATATACAAACATTTATAGAACCTTATAAGTTTTTTTGGGAAGGATAAGATTATTTAAAATTTCGTATAAAGAATGCACATAGTTTATATTATTTCAACTTTAAGAAGATGTGGTCCAACAAATTTATTGTATGATGTTATCAATCATTTACCAAATAACTATCAAGTTTCAATTATAACATTATCCGATGAAAGAGAAAATTCAAGATGGACAGATTTTGAAACTATCAGCACAGTAAAAAGAATACAAAAAGTAAATAGCAATAATTCAAACTTATTCATACTTGGAAAAGCAGTTAAGCAAATGTGTGTAGAGCTAAAACCTGATGTTATACATACACAAGGTTTTAGACCAGATATTATTAGTGCAATATTTTTAAAAAATTATAAAAGAGTTTATAATATTCAAAACTATCCGTATGACGATTTTGTTATGCAGTTTGGATGGAAAGGCTACATAATGGCTTTTCTAAATATTTATTTATTAAGAAATGAAAAGTATGTTACTGTATGTTCTAAATATGTAAAAAATAAGATTGAAAAAAGTTTTAATCAACCACTTCATGTAGTTCAAAATGCTGTAGAAATTGGTTTTGAAGAAAGGAGTGAGGAAGATAATAATAACCTTCGTAAAAAGTTAGGTTTCACAACATCAGATAAAATATTTGTTTTTGCTGGTAATTTAATAAAAAGAAAAAACCCTATTTATTTAATCAGAGCTTTTAATGAAGTAAATAAATCAGATACGTCATTAAAACTTTTAATTTTAGGAGATGGATATTTAATGAATGAATGTAAAGAATTAGCAAAAAATAATACAAGTATAATATTTGTAGGAAATGTAAATGATGTTTCAAACTATTATCAAATAAGTCATTATTATATCACTGCTTCATTATCAGAAGGAATGCCTGTTTCTGTTTTAGAAGCATTAAACCATACATTACCTGTTTTGCTTTCTAACATAAGCCAACATGCAGAAGTTGTAGAAAGTATTCATTCTGCAGGAATGCTATTTGATAAAGAAAATAATATTGACTTACAAAATAAAATTAAAGACTTTATACAAAGAGATTATCAGCAAATGCAGATTGATGCTGTTAATGCAATAAAGCAACAATTTAATGCTAAACGAATGTCAACAGATTTTCAAAATTTGTATAACCTAAACTAATATCTTTTTAATAATTTCTCCCTTTACTTGAACGAATAGCTATATGAAAATTTCAGTTTCTATTGTTTTATATAATCCCGATAATAGAGTTTTACATACAATTCAAAATGTACTTGATGCAACAAAAAATTTTGAATTTGTATTATACTTAATAGATAATTCTGCAACAAACAAATTTCAAAATGTAATTAACGAAAAGTTTAATTCAGATAAGATTGTTTACATTTTTAATAATAAAAATATTGGCTTTGGTGCAGCACATAATATTGCTTTAAGAAAAGAAATTGATAAAGCTACTTATCATTTAATTTTAAATCCAGATGTTAGTTTTGAAGAAACTGTGTTACCTACTTTAATGAATTTTATGGAAGCTAATAAAAATGTAGGTTCTGTAATGCCAAAAATAATTTATCCAGATGGAAGCATTCAGTATGTTGCAAAATTACTTCCAACACCTGTAGATTTAATTTTTAAAAGATTTATTCCAGCATCGCTTATTGAAAAACGGATGGAACAATTTCAACTAAAATTCACAGGCTATAATAAACAAATGAATGTTCCTTATTTATCGGGTTGTTTTATGTTTTTAAGAATGGAAGCCTTGCAAAGTGTAGGTTTATTTGATGAACGTTTTTTTATGTATCCAGAAGATATTGATTTAACAAGGCGTATTCATCAAAAATACGAAACAATATTTTTACCAGATGTAAGTGTAATACATGAACATGAGCAAGGCTCTTATAAAAATTTTAGGCTACTAAAAATTCATATAATCAATATGATTAAGTATTTCAACAAATGGGGTTGGGTGTTTGATAAAGAGAGGAGAGTGGTTAATAAGAAAGTATTGAATAGTTTAAGTAAATAAACAATATTTTTTTCTAAATATGCAAGCTATCATTTTAGCAGGCGGTTTGGGTACTCGTTTAAAAACAGTAGTGGCAGATAAACCAAAAGTTTTATCTCCAGTTGCAGGCAAACCCTTTTTGTATTATATTATAGAGTATTTACAAAAACAAGGCGTTACAAATTATGTTTTTGCATTAGGCTATTTATCAGAACAAGTATTAGATTTTTTACAACAATATTATCCTTCACTTTCTTATCAATACAGTATAGAAGAAACACCTCTTGGCACAGGAGGGGGTATAAAAAAAGCCATTCAATTAGCTACAGAAGAAAATGTATTGGTAGTAAATGCAGATACTTTTTTTGATATTGATATTGCTAAAATGTTTTCAGTACATTATGCAGCAAATGCTCAGTGTACGGTGTCTTTAAAATTAATGAAAGATTTTGATAGGTATGGCAGTGTTGAAATAGATACAGTAAATAAAATACTTTCATTTAAAGAAAAAGCCCTTGTAAAAGAAGGCTATATAAATGGAGGTTATTTAATTATTAATAAAAATTACTATTTATCGGCAACAAAAAATTTACCACAAATTTTTTCTTTTGAAAAAGACTTTTTGGAAAAAGAACTCAATAAAATGCTGATAAAAGGTTTTATTTCAGAAGGCTATTTTATTGATATTGGTATTCCTCAGGATTATGCTTTATCTCAACAGGTTTTTGCAGATTTTAAGGCATAAAACTGGGTATTTATAAAGTTTGATGAGGATTTGAAAAAATAATCATCATTTATATTGTTCATTTCTTTATCTTGCTCACTTTAATTTTTGGTTATTAAATGAATATTTGTGTAATCGGAGGCTCGGGATTTATTGGCTCACATCTGATTGATTCTATTGCTACCAAACATACTGTAACTAACGTAGATAAGCAATTACCCGAATGGGAAAATTCAAATGTTATGTCTGTTCAGGCAGATGTAAGAAATTATGATGCATTAAAAAATGCAATCCCCAATAATACAGACTATATTATTCTTTTAGCAGCAGAACATAGAGACGATGTTTCGCCTACTTCTTTATATTATGAAGTAAATGTAGAAGGTACACATAATGTATTAAAAATAATGGCAGAAAAGAATATTGAGCATATTATATTTACAAGTTCTGTGTCTGTTTATGGCTTAAATAAAAAAAATCCTGATGAACTTTCTGGCACAGACCCCTTTAATCATTATGGAAAAAGCAAATTAGAAGCAGAAAAAGTATTAAGACGTTGGTTTGATAATGATAGAAATGGCAAATCACTCATCATTATTAGACCTACAGTAACTTTTGGACCTGGCAATAGAGGCAATGTGTATAATTTATTAAAACAAATTGCAAGTAATCGTTTTGTAATGGTGGGTCGTGGGCGTAATAGAAAATCTATGGCTTATGTAGAAAATGTAGCAGGTTTTATAAGCCATTGTTTAGACCAACATTTTAAAGGTTATCATTTATTTAATTATATAGATAAACCAGATTTAGCTACTAAAGAATTAGTACATCATGCAGAAGCAGCTTTAGGCAAAAAATTATTTCCTATTCGTATTCCTTATTTTATAGGCTACTTAGGAGGCATGACATTAGATATAGTTTCAAAATTTACAAAGAAAAAATTTTCTATAAGTGCAGTAAGGGTTAAAAAGTTTTGTGCTACTACACAGTTTTCTTCTGCCACTATTCAAGCTACCAATTATTCCCCAAAAAAATCTTTAGCAGAAGGCTTAGAAATTACTATTAAAAGTATAGTAAACGAACAATAATTTTTTTTTTAAATTTAGATTATGAAAAAGGCACTGATAACTGGCATTACAGGTCAGGATGGAGCATATTTAACAGAGTTATTACTCAAAAAAGGATATGAAGTACATGGTATTAAACGTAGAAGTTCTTTATTCAATACTGCACGTATAGACCATTTTTATGAAGACCCACACACGCCCAATCGTCATTTAATTTTACATCATGGAGATTTGACAGATAGCACCAACCTTATCAGAATAATACAAGAAGTACAACCAGATGAAATTTATAATTTGGCTGCTATGAGCCATGTGCAGGTAAGTTTTGAAACACCAGAATATACAGCCAATGCAGATGGTATAGGCACATTAAGAATTTTAGAAGCAATACGTTTATTAAACTTAACAAATAAAACAAAAATATATCAGGCTTCTACATCAGAATTATATGGCTTAGTACAAGCAGTGCCCCAAAGCGAAACAACACCATTTTATCCAAGAAGCCCTTATGCTGTGGCTAAATTATATGCTTATTGGATAACTGTTAATTACAGAGAAGCCTATAATATGTTTGCATGTAATGGTATTTTATTCAACCATGAATCACCCATTCGTGGAGAAACTTTTGTTACAAGAAAAATTACCAGAGCTACTGCAAAAATTGCACTTGGTTTACAAGATTGTTTATTTCTTGGAAACCTAAATTCTAAAAGAGATTGGGGACATGCAAAAGATTATGTAGAAGCTATGTGGCTAATTCTTCAACAAGAGGTAGCTGAAGATTTTGTCATTGCAACAGGTATTACAACAACTATCAGAGATTTTGTAAAAATGTCTTTTAAAGAAGTAGGTATAGAGTTAGATTTTAGAGGAGAAGCAGAAAAAGAAGAAGGTTTTGTAGTAGCTTGTAATGGGAAGTATAAAGTAGATATTGGTAAAGTAGTTATTAAAGTTGACCCTCGTTATTTTAGACCTACAGAAGTAGATTTATTAATTGGCGACCCAACAAAATCTAAAACAAAATTAGGCTGGAAACCAAAATATGATTTACCTGCTTTGGTAAAAGATATGGTAGAAAGTGATGTAGAACTTTTTACAAAAGAAAAATTCTTAAAAGAGAATGGTTATAATGTAAAAAATGAATTTGAATAATGATGGAACTAAGTGCAAAAATATATGTAGCAGGACATAGAGGAATGGTAGGAAGTGCTATAATTCGCAATCTTCAAAAAAAAGGTTATTCAAATATTATTTACAAAACATCTAAAGAACTTGATTTAAGAAACCAACAAGCTGTAAATAATTTTTTTGAAAAAGAAAAACCACAATATGCTTTCTTAGCTGCTGCAAAAGTGGGTGGTATTGTTGCTAACAATACTTATCGTGCAGATTTTATTTATGAAAACCTGATGATAGAAGCCAATATTATTCATGCTGCTTTTGTACATAAAGTAGAAAAATTATTGTTTCTCGGTTCGTCTTGCATTTATCCAAAATTAGCACCACAACCTTTAAAGGAAGAGTATCTTTTATCAGGTTATTTAGAAGAAACCAATCAGCCTTATGCCATAGCAAAAATTGCAGGTATAGAATTGTGTAATAGTTATAGAAGACAATATGGCTGTAATTTTATTTCAGCTATGCCTACTAATTTATATGGGCAAAATGATAATTACGATTTGAACAATTCTCATGTATTACCTGCTTTATTAAGAAAATTTATTACAGCTAAAAAAAATAATATTCCTTCTGTAGAATTATGGGGAACTGGTACTCCAAGAAGAGAATTTTTGCATGTAGATGACTTAGCAGAAGCTTGTTATTTTTTAATGAACAAATATAATGAAGAAGGATTGGTAAATGTAGGTGTAGGCGAAGATGTAACTATTTTAGAATTAGCACAATTAGTAAAAAAAATAACAGGTTATGAAGGTAATATTCAATTAAATACATCTAAACCTGATGGCACACCTCGTAAACTTTTAGATGTAACCAAAATAAATAACATAGGTTGGAAAGCCACCATTTCTTTAGAAGAAGGCATAAAAGCCGTTTACGAAGAAATTAAAAACAATGATTGGTAATACACATTATAGCAATAACAAAATATTGACCATTCAAACATGAACAAACCCAACATTATTATTATTCTCAATAGATTAGTAATTGGTGGGCAAGCTGTAGATACCATTCCTTTAGCCTATTATTTACAACAGTATTTCAATGTTTTAATTTTGTATGGAGAAAAAGAAACTGATGAAGTAGAAGCCTCTTTTTTACTACAACAATACACAGGTCTTCAATTAAAAAAAATAAAACATTTAAAAAGAACCATTAACCCTATTGCAGATATTATAGCTTTTATAGAAATTGTAAAGCAAATAAAATTATTTAAAGCAACAGTTGTACATACACATGGTTCTAAAAGCGGCTTGTTAGGAAGGTTAGCAGCAAAGTATTTAAGTGTGCAAGTAATTGTTCACACTTTTCATGGGCATTTATTTCATTCTTATTTTAATTCATTCGGAACTTGGTTATTGATTCAAGTAGAAAAATTTTTAGCTAAAATTTCTACACACATTATTGCATTAAGTGAAAAACAAAAAAATGAATTAGTACAGCAGTATAAAATTGTATCGTCAAATAAAATACATGTTATACCACTAGGTATTGATGAAAATAATTTTATACAAAATGATTCTTCTAAGAGAGAAAATTTTAGGGCTAAGTTTCATTTAAAAGAAAGTGATATTGCTGTAGGGCTTGTTGGTAGAGTTGTTCCTATCAAAAATCATCAATTATTTGTAGATATTGCAGAGCAAGTAATTAATAATAACCAATACCAGCATATTTATTTTTTCATTATTGGCGATGGTTCTGGAATGCAAACTTTAATGGATAATCTTGATAAAAGAAGTATTGAATATCATCCAAAATACAATAGTAGTCGTATCATTTTTACTTCATGGGTAGAAGATATGATTTGGGCTTATTATGGGTTAGATATTGTTATGCTTACATCTTTAAATGAAGGCACACCATTATCAATTATTGAAGCACAACTTTGTGGAAAGCCTGTAATAGCCACAGATGTAGGAGGTGTAAAAGATACTTTTTTACCAAGCAAATCTGGTTTTTTGGTTGAAGGCTATGAGAAAGAAAATTATATACAGCCCTTGTTACAATTAGTAAATGATACTCAGCTTATGCAGCAAATGAGTGATGAAGCTGTTAAATTTGCAACCCATAATTTTGCCAAACAAAAAGAAGTAGAAGCTGTAAAAGAATTGTATTTACATGAAATAGGATAGAACAATTCATGTATTAACAATCAAAGTAAATCTGTCGTTTCTAACTGCTAAAATCTTTATATTTGAATTATGAATACAGTACAGATTGATATATTAAATCCAAAAGCAGGAGAATTACTGCAAAACCTTGCTGATATGAATTTAATTTCTATCAAAGATTCAGCAGACAAAGGCTTTTTAAAAGCTGTTATGAAATTGCGTAAAAAAGCAATAAAAAATCCGCCGTCTTTAGATGATATTACAAAGGAAGTAGAATTAGTAAGAGCAAAACGATATGCTAAAAGAGAGAAATAGAATTATTATTGACACAAATCTTTGGATAAGTTTTTTATTAATAAATGATTTCTCAAAATTAGACCGCATACTTGCAGCCAATCGAATCCAATTTCTTTTTAGCCAAGCATTATTAGATGAATTTATAGAAGTAGCCCAACGACCTAAATTCAAAAAATATTTTTCATTAACTGATTTAGAAAACTTGCTAATTCAAATCAGGAATGAAGCAGAGTTTATAAATGTTACAAGCAATATAAATATTTGCCGAGACCCCAAAGATAATTTTTTACTTTCTCTTGCAAAAGATGGTAAAGCCACACATTTAATTACTGGTGACAAAGATTTACTTGACATTAAAATTTTTGGTAAAACAAAAATTTTAAAAATAACCGACTTCTTATTAAAAGAACAAGTATAATGCCCAATATTTATAAGCAAAGAACTACAAATCTGTTAAATTTGCAACCCATAATTTTGCCAAACAAAAAGAAGTAGAAGCTGTAAAAAATGCGTATTTACAGCAGTTAAAAAATAATTAATTCAATGAAAATTCTTATTACAGGAACAGCAGGTTTTATTGGGTTTCATGTAGCAGAAAAATTAGCTGCAGAAAAGCATACTATTATTGGTATAGATAGCATTAATAATTATTATGATGTTACTTTAAAAAGCAATCGTTTGGCAGAAGCAGGTTTTGATGCAAACTTAATTGCTTACAATTCTAAAGTGCAAAGTACTAAACACAGCAATTATTCTTTTGTACAATTACAATTAGAAGATGCAGCTTCTTTACAACTTCTTTTTTCTATTGAAAAATTTGATATAGTCATTAATCTTGCGGCACAAGCTGGTGTTCGTTATAGCCTTACACACCCTGCTGCATACATTAATAGCAATATTACAGGCTTTGCCAATTTAATAGAATGTTGTCGTCATTTCAATATTAAACATTTGGTTTTTGCAAGTAGTAGTAGCGTTTATGGATTAAATGAAAAAATTCCTTTTGCTACAAACGATGCTACCAATCATCCTGCATCTTTATATGCAGCCACCAAAAAAAGTAATGAATTAATGGCTCATGTATATAGTCATTTATTTAAAATTCCTACTACGGGCTTACGTTTTTTTACTGTTTATGGACCTTGGGGAAGACCAGATATGGCACCATTTTTATTTACAGAAGCTATATTACACAACAAACCTATTAAAGTATTCAACAATGGAAATATGATGAGAGATTTTACTTTTATAGATGATGTTGTTGAAGTAATAGCAAAAGTAATTCATAAACCACCAAGTGAAAATAAAGATTGGAATGCACAACTTCCTGATGCAAGTTCTTCCTCTGCTCCTTATAAAATTTATAATATAGGAAACAATCAACCTGCTGCTCTTACAGAGTTTATACAATGTATAGAAAATGCAATAGGCAAAAAAGCTAATAAAGAATTAATGCCATTGCAACCTGGCGATGTGCCTACAACTTTTGCAGATGTATCGGACTTAGAAAAAGATTTTAATTACAAACCATATACACCATTACAAGAAGGTATTAATACATTTGTAAACTGGTATAAAACTTATTATAAACTTTAAACAAATCAATGAAAAAAAATATTTTAATTACAGGTGGTGCAGGTTTTATAGGTTCTCATGTGGTAAGATTATTTGTTACAAAATATCTTTCTTATAACATTATAAATCTTGATGCACTAACCTATGCAGGAAATTTAGAAAACTTAAAGGATATAGACCATTGCAGCAATTATTTTTTTGAAAAAGTAAATATTTTAGATGCTGCTCAATTAAAAGAAGTTTTTGTAAAGCATAATATTACAGATGTAATTCATTTAGCAGCGGAATCTCATGTTGACCGTTCTATTTTATCGCCTTTAGATTTTGTTTATACCAATGTGATAGGAACAGTCAATTTATTAAATACAGCTAAAGAGTTTTGGAAAGATGATTTTTCATCACATTTGTTTTACCATGTTTCTACAGATGAAGTATATGGAGCATTGGGCAATGAAGGTTTTTTTACAGAAACAACACCTTATCATCCTAACTCTCCTTATAGTGCAAGCAAGGCTTCTTCAGACCATTTTGTAAGGGCTTATGCAGAAACTTATCATATACAAACGGTTATTTCAAATTGTAGCAATAATTACGGACCATTTCATTTTCCTGAAAAATTAATTCCACTATTTATCAATAATATCATTAACAAAAAACCTTTACCTGTATATGGCGATGGTTTATATACAAGAGATTGGTTGTTTGTAAAAGACCATGCAACAGCTATTGATACAGTTTTTCACAATGGAAAAATAAATGACACTTATAATATTGGTGGTTTTAATGAATGGAAAAATATTGATTTAGTAAAACTACTTTGTACATTAATGGACAAAAAATTAAATAGACAAAGTGGAGAAAGTGAACAACTAATTACTTATGTAAAAGATAGACCAGGACATGACAGACGTTATGCTATTGATGCTACAAAAATCAATCAAGAATTAGGTTGGAAGCCAAGTGTAACATTTGAAGAAGGACTTGCTCAAACAATAGATTGGTATTTAGAAAATACAGAATGGCTAAACAATGTTACAAGCGGTACTTATGAAAAATATTATGACAATATGTATGCTGATAGAGGTTAATAACGTTTTAAACGTTTAAGTCGTTTCATAACGTTGAAATGTTATTTTTATTTGCAACCCTTAAACGATTTAAACGACTTAAACCTTTAAACGAATAAAATGAATAAAACATTCAACCAAATAAAATGCAAGTAGAACAAACCCTATTAAAAGATTGTTTCATTATAAGAGATACTGTTATTAAAGATAGCAGAGGATATTTTTTTGAAAGTTTTAATCGTAAAAAATTTTTAGACCTAACAGGGTTAGATGTAAATTTTGTACAGGACAATCAATCAAAATCTTCAAAAGGCGTAGTTCGTGGATTACATTATCAAAAAGGAGCATCTTCTCAGGCAAAATTGGTAAGAGTATTAAAAGGAAAAGTGTTAGATGTAGCAGTTGATTTACGTCAATCATCACCAACATTTGGTAAACATATAGCAGTAGAATTAACAGAAGATAACAACACACAATTATTTGTGCCAAGAGGATTTGCTCATGGCTTTGCTGTACTAAGTGATGATACAATTTTCTTTTATAAATGCGATAATTATTACAACAAAGAACAAGATACTGGCATTTTTTATAATGACCCTGCATTAAATATTAATTGGCAATTAAATAAAGATGAAATTATAGTTTCAGAAAAAGATGCAAATCTTCTTTTGTTTAAAGATGCTGTATATTTTTAACCCAATAAACTAATTAACTAAAATGAAAGGAATAATTTTAGCAGGAGGTAGTGGTACAAGGCTTTATCCAATTACCAAAGGGATTAGTAAGCAATTAATGCCTATTTATGATAAGCCTATGATTTATTACCCTTTATCAGTTTTAATGTTAGCAGGAATTAAAGATGTTTTAATCATCACTACTCCTGAAGATTCTGTTCAGTTTCAAAGATTGTTGGGAGATGGAAAAGAATTGGGTTGTAATTTTTCTTATGCTGTACAAGAAATACCCAATGGTTTAGCACAAGCATTTGTAATAGGAGAGAAGTTTATAGGAAAAGATAAAGTAGCATTGGTATTGGGCGATAATATTTTTTATGGTGCAGGGTTTAGTAAATTAGTGCAATCATTTAATGATATTACAGGTGCAGCAGTTTTTGCTTATGAAGTGCACGACCCTGAACGTTATGGTGTAGTAGAGTTTGATGAAAACTTTAAAGCTGTTTCTATAGAAGAAAAACCTAAGCAGCCAAAATCAAATTATGCAGTACCAGGATTATATTTTTATGATAATAGTGTAGTAGAAATTGCTAAAAATATTGCACCAAGTGCAAGAGGTGAATATGAAATTACCGATGTAAATAGGGTATATTTAGAATCAGAAAAATTGCAAGTAGGTGTTATGAGCAGAGGAACAGCATGGTTAGATACAGGCACTTTTGATTCATTGAGTGATGCTTCTGAATTTGTACGAGTAATTGAAAAACGTCAAAGTCAAAAAATAGGTTGTATAGAAGAAATTGCCTATCGTATGGGGTTTATAGATTATGTGCAATTAATGATATTGGCAGAAAAATATGCCAAAAGTGGTTATGGCGAATATCTGAAACGAGTAAAAAAATAATTTTTTCAAAACCGCTTATTAGGCGGTTTTTTTGTTTCATAAACTTTCTCCTCATCATGGTATGTGTCTGCACATATCATAATAGTAAAATTAGTGTTTCGTGAAGACACGAAACATGGCTTCGTTTCAGCTTTCTACCACTTCTGTTTTACTTAAATAATCGTGTAGGGGTTTGTTAAGAAAAGGAATAAAAAACATATCTATAATGGTTACTCTTACAAGGCTTCTAATAATAATAGCAAAAAATGAAGGCTTAAATCCTTGCTGATTAACTACTTTACTTTGAGATAACCATTTACCTGGTGTTTTTGCAAATATTGATTCTACTATAGCGTAATAAAAAAATATTGTGCCAAAAAAGAACCAACCAAAATTCCAAAAATTTATTTTGTAATAAAACACATACCACTGATGAATTTTAAAAGCTATGTAAGCAATAATAAAAATGATAATTGTATCAATAATAAAATTTAATACCCGTGTGCCTGTACCTACATATTTTAACTTCATCATATTTTTTTTACTAATAGAAAACTAATTTTCTTTAAAAGCATTTTTACCACATTGCAACCATTCAAGGTATTTTTTAACATCAGGAGTATAACCAATAGAATGGTTTAACAAACGTTCTTCATTATCTAAAATTACATACAATGGTTGTGTAGCTTGACCAAAATTTTCTGTTTGAAATGTAGCCCATTTATCGCCTATGGTAACTATATCTTTTTCAAATCCTTTTTTGGTTTTGTAAGTAAATCTTTCTGTAACTGGCAGTTTCTGTTTATCATCTACATATAAAGAAAGCAGTATAAAATTTTGCTGAATATATTCTTTTACTTCTGGCACTGTCCAAACATTTTCTTCCATCTTTCTACAATTTACACAAGCCCATCCTGTAAAATCTATTAACAAAGGTTTATTTTGTTCTTTGGCTAATTGTACTGCTTTGTTATAATCATTAACTACATTGGCTTCAAGCCCTTTGTGAGCAGCACTTTCTTTACCATAAATACTATAATGCATTGGTGGCGGGAAACCACTTAATAATTTTAAATTAGCATAGTTGGTATTGGTTAATCCTGGTATAAGGTATAATGTAAATACTAATGCAATAACACCTGCTATTTTTCTTCCCATACTTAGTTTAGCATTTTTATTATCGTATGGCAATCTTAAAAAGCCGAATAAATACAATACTAATCCAATACCTATTAATAGCCATAATGCAATAAATACTTCACGTTTTAATAAACCCCAGTGCATAACCAAATCGGCATTGGATAAAAATTTAATAGCAAAAGCTAATTCTAAAAATGCCAATACTTTTTTTACAGTATCTAACCAACCACCACTTTTTGGCAATGAGTTTAACCAGTTAGGAAAAACTGCAAACAAGGCAAATGGCAATGCTAATGCAATTCCAAAACCTGCTAAACCTGCTGTTAAATGCCATGCACCACCACCTGCAGTACCTACTAATAATGAACCTAAAATGGGTCCTGTACAAGAAAAAGAAACAATGGTAAGTGTAAGTGCCATAAAGAAAATACCACCTATACTACCTAAACTACTTTTGCTATCTGCTTTGCCTGCAATGCCTGATGGAAGCGTAATTTCAAAATAGCCAAAAAATGAAATAGCAAAGAATAAGAATATAGCAAAGAATAAAATATTTAACCATGCATTGGTAGAAATATTATTAAAAATTTCTGGCTGAACATTATTGAGCAAATGAAATGGAATACTTGCAGCTACATAAATTAAGAATATAAAACCACCATATAAAATGCCATTTTTTACTGCTGCTTTATGATTGGGAGAACGTTTGGTAAAAAATGAAACTGTAACAGGTATCATAGGAAAAACACAAGGTGTAAGCAATGCAATTAATCCACCTAAAATGCCCAATAAAAAAACTTTTAAAAAGCCTGTACTTTCTACAAACTCAGCATTGCCACATTGTGCTATTGGTTTTTCTAAATCAATAGAGGGTAATAATAAATTTTGTGCTTCTGCTGTGGCAGCTACACCACCTTCTAAAGATACTTCAAAAGCAAATGATGCAGGTACAAATTCATCTCCTTTAGCTATAAATGCTTCTATAACACCTTTTAATTTTGCTGGAATAATGCCTTCTATTTTTACTTCTTGTATTACAGTAATTGCACCTGTATAAATATTTACTTGTTGATTTTCAAAAAAAGGGTCTGTAATAACTGTTGCAGGTTTATTAAAAGTAGGCTCTCCTTGCAATTCATCATTTTCAAAATCGGCTGTAATAAATTGTACAGAAGTTAATCCTTCTACAGATGCATTATTGCCATACAAATGCCAACCATTTGGAATAGTGGTACTGGCTGTTATGCTATAAAGCTGTGGTGCTGTTTGTTTATACTCAATTTTCCATTGAAGCAAATGCTCATTTTGTGCAAACCCAACAAAACTGATGATACATAAAAAGGCAAACAGTAATACTTTTTTCATAAGTAATTTTATTTTTTGTAAAACTGTGTAAACAAAAAAAGTTGCAGTATATTATAGCTTAACTTCAAAGGTTTGTTTTTTGGCAGGTAAACACATTTCATCATCACAAACCATATATTCAATAGTGCCATGCACAGAAGTTTTTACACCAGATTTTACTTTAAAATTTTGAATAAAATTTACACTATTGCTATAATACAACACATTTACCCCAAAAGCCTTATCAAATATTTTTTCTAATGTTCCTTTTTCTACCACTTTGCCAGAAACTTTGGCTAATGGATTTGGTTTAAAACTTACAGTAGTAGGTATAGGACCTCCTTTATCTGTATTTTGAGAATAAATATGCCAACCTTTTGCTACTGTAGCTTTTACAATTACATCATAAGTGCCATCAGTTTTTTTAACAGCTTCGTAAGTAAAACTTACAGGATTTTTTGGTTGTGCAAAAGCAATAGCTGCTAAAAAAACAGTGGCTAATGTTAATACAATCTTTTTCATAAATACTCTGTTTAATTAAGATTCAATAATTCAAATATTTTTTTTCCGTCTGTATTGTTTAAAGTGGTAGAAGTTGCCCTTTCTGGATGTGGCATCATTCCAAAAACATTGCCAAAGGTATTACTTATACCAGCAATATTTCTTAAAGTTCCGTTAGGATTACTTTGTTCATTAATATTACCAGCTTCATCGCAATAGCGAAATATGATTTGATTGTTTTTTTCTAAGGTATCTAATGTTTTTTTATCTGCATAAAAACGTCCTTCTCCATGTGCAATAGGTATTTTTAAAGGAGAGCTTTCGTTGCTTTTAATAAAAATATTTTTACAAATAAATTGTCTGTGTTGGTTTTGCAATAAAACACCTGGCAATAAACCACTTTCGCACAAAATTTGAAACCCATTGCAAACGCCTAAAACTTTACCACCTTTATTGGCAAACTCAATAACACTTTGCATCATAGGGCTAAAACGTGCAATAGCACCACAACGTAAGTAATCTCCATAAGAAAAACCACCTGGCAGCACTATACAATCATTGGTGCTGAACATACTGATGTCTTTATCTTTATGCCATAGCATAATAACTTCTTTATGTAAGTCATGCTCTAACGCATATTGCATATCTCTATCGCAATTAGAACCAGGAAAAACAACAACACCAAATTTCATATTTGCTTATTTTTTAAGAAATACAAAGGTAGCCAAGATATATTACTGTTATACACTTTTTACATACAACATTTCCTACAATCGTTAAACAGATTAAATAGAAAAGTCATTAAATGTTACCTCAACTTTTAGAAAAATTAAACGATACTATGCTTCTTTTTCTTTAATAATTTTAGAAGCAATCATGCCACAAGCCAATGAAAGCACTATAACACCTAATGACAACCAATCTGGAATGTCAATATGATGAGAGAGCAACATTTTAACCCCAACAAATGCAAGAATAACCATTAAACTAAAATTAATATACTTAAACTTATCAAGCATACCTGCTACTAAAAAAAACATAGACCTTAGCCCCATAACTGCCAAAATATTTGAACTGAAAACAATAAATGGGTCTGTAGTAATAGCTAATATGGCAGGAATACTATCAATAGCAAAGAAAATATCGGTCAATTCTATAATAATTAATGTTACAAATAGTGGTGTTGCAAATTTTATACCTACTTTTTTTATAAAAAATTTATCGTTATACACTGTTTTTGTAACAGGATATACTTTTTTAATCCATTTATATATTTTAGACTCTCTTGGATTGCTTGGCTTATCGTGGCTAATAAGCATTTTAATAGCTGTAAATATTAAAAACGCACCAAATACATAAATTATCCAACTAAATTTATTGATTAATGCTACGCCAAAAACTATCATTATAGCTCTAAAAACAATAGCACCTAATACACCATAAAACAATACTTCGTGTTGGTATTTTTTGGGTATAGCAAAAGAAGAAAAAATAAGGGCAATAATGAAAATATTATCTACACTTAAAGAAAGCTCTATTAAATAACCTGTAATATATTTTATAACAGCATTGATAGGGGTTAAGTTGGTTGGATTATCTATCCAATTTTTTTGAAAAGCTATATAAATAATTCCTGAAAATAAAATGGCAACAGATACCCAAATACTTGACCAAATGGCAGCTTCTTTTGTTGTAATAACATGGGGCGATTTATTAAAAATACCCAAATCAATAATTAAAGCTATTATAATAACTGCAATAAAAACTATCCAAAGGGTCATAAAGAAATGTGTTTATTTATTTTAAAGTTATGCCAGTTTTTCTTTTTTGACAAAGAGTTTTATAATGACAGGTGTTGTTACAATAACAATAATTCCAAGCATTACATATTCTAGATTCTTTTTTACCCAAACATTATCGCCTAATATATATCCTAAAGATGTTAAACTGCCTACCCATAAAATAGCTCCTGCAATATTATAAAAAGCAAACTTTTTGTAGTCCATTTTTACTGTTCCTGCAATAATAGGTGCAAAAGTTCTGATTATTGGTAAAAATCTTGCAATAAGAATGGTTAAACCACCTCTTTTTTCATAAAACGCATGGGCAGTATCAATATGTTTTCTTTTTAAAAACCAAGTGCCTTCTGGTCTGTCAATTAAAAATTTAAACTTTTTACCAAACCAATAACCAAAATAATTTCCTACAATGGTAGATGCCATAAATAATAACATCCAAAATGGTAAATTTAACATAGCACTACTAAATGGATAATGTGCTTCATTGACAGAGGCAATCACCATGCCTGATATAAATAAAAGAGGGTCGCCAGGAAGTAAAAAACCAAAAAATACACCTGTTTCTATAAATAAAATAAGCAGTACTAAATAAAGACCACCATTTTTCATAATCCAATCAGGGTCTAAAAGGTGTTTGAAAAATTCAATTACTACGTCCATTTTTATTAATTAATATTGTTTGTATGATTAAATTATAAGAAATTATTTTTTTATTGTTTCACTAATTTTTTACTAAAGGCAATAATTTTTTGAGCAACCCAAACCAATAAAAAAACAAGTATTCCTATTACTAAGCCTATGATAATACTTGCCAAAAGTTCGGGTATATTTTCTACAAAATGATGTATAAAAGACACATTGTGCAAGAATAAACCACCAGCCACCATTAGCAAAGCAATAGTGCCTATAACACTAAGCAATTTGATAATTTTGGGCAATGAGTTTACCAATAATTTTCCCAGCAAACCCAAAAACCCTTTTCCATTAGATTGTTTTATGAATGAAAAACCTACATCATCCATTCTTACAATTAATGCTACAATGCCATAAACACCAATAGTAGCAATAATAGCAACTGCCGATACAGTTGTTATTCTTAGCCACAATTCTTTTTCTAAAACTGTGCTTAAAGCTATAATAACAATTTCTAAAGAGAGAATAAAGTCTGTACGAATAGCATCATTAATTTTCTTTTTTTCTGCATGTATATTATTATCATCTGCTATGGTAGTATGGTCATTTTTTTTACTATGTTTTTGATGCAAAAAATAGTCAATAATTTTTTCTGCACCTTCATAAGCAAGATATGCACCACCAACCATTAAAATGATGGTAATAGCAATAGGAAGATAAACATTGAGAAGAAATACAATGGGAATAATAATTAATTTATTTACAAATGAACCTTTGGTAATAGCCCATAAAACTGGCAATTCTTTTGAAGGCGTAAAGCCTGTAGATTTTTCAGCATTTACAGCAAGGTCATCTCCTAAAATACCAGCAGTTTTTTTGGTGGCTACTTTAGTAGTCAAAGCTACATCATCCATCAACGCACCTATATCATCTAAAAGAGCAAAAAAGCCTGATGCCATTATGTATTGTAAGTTTTATGATAGGTAGCAAATATAGAAGGTTGATGTTGTACATCTTTATCATAAATGTTAATAAAGTTTCAATTTATTGCTAATAGTAAAATATTTGGGTTGAATTTTCCTTCTCCTTTTATAATAGATAATACTGTTGTCATCATACTCTTGTTATCCTTTATTAAACAATGCTTTTATTATCATTCCTGCCATTTTAGGATTTTCTTTTAATCTTCTGGTGCAGTATGCAAACCATTTTATACCATAAGGTACATACACTCTCATAGCATGTCCTGCATCTATAATAGTTTTTCTTAGTTCAGGTGTTACACCATACAACATTTGAAATTCATACATATTCTTAGGTACATTATATTTTTCAATCAGTTTTAATGCACCATCAACAACAGGTTTATCATGTGTAGCTATACCAACATAAATTTTATTTTGAAACATATATTCAAGGTCATTTAAAAAATGTTGTATAATTTCTTCATAACCTTTGTAAGCAATATCAGCAGGCTCTACATAAATGCCTTTGCATAAACGATAATTTACAGGTATATCGGCAGCGTTTAAATCAAGCATATTTTCAATATCTTTTTTTGTTCTTTTTAAATATGCTTGTAAAACCAAACCAACATTTTTAGGAAATTCTTTTTTTAATTTTCTGAATAATTCTATTTCTAAATCAGTACAAGGAGAGTCTTCCATATCTATTCTTACAAAGTTGTTGTAAGAAGCTGCTTTGGCTACAATAGTTCTAATATGGTTATAACAAATTTCTTTATCTAACAACAAGCCAAACATGGTTGGCTTTAATGAGTAATTTCCTTGTATGTTTTGTTGCTCTGCTTTTTCTATTGCCTCTATATATTCTTTTGTATTGGCTTCAGCTTCTGATAGTGTAGTAATAAATTCTCCTAAAATATCTAAGGTAACTAACATACCTTCTTTGTTAAGGGCTTTACAATTTTCTAAAGCATTGTTTATATCTAAGCCTGCTACATATCTTTTAGAAAAAAGCCAAACAAATTTTTGGGGCATATATGGCAATAAAGCTGCTATTAATTTATTAAACATGGTTAATGAAATTTTTATTAAAGATGGCAAAAATATTGCTAACTATTGAATAGGATTATGTTCTAAATCATTTATTTGGTGAATGGAATTTTTAACCCTGCTTGTTGGAAAAAAATATTTTGTGCAATAACCATAGAATACTACACATAAAAAAGAATAATAAAAATACAAGTGTAATACCCGATATATTTTTTTCAGCAAACACTTTTAACGTATAATCTCTGTTCAAAGGAGCAGACCATTTGTTGTAATAATGCAGATAAGTGCTGTCATTTGTATTTTTCCATAATTGCTGCATTTGAGCAGTAAGAATATGTTGATATTTTTTATCGGCAATATCTTTTTTGTTGTCATAATAAATAGCTCCATTACCAGCATCATAAAAAGGTAGTTTGTTTTTTAATGCTGTCAAACCCTTATCAATTAAGTATTTGGTAGAGTCGTTGTTAGTGAGTTTATCATATTCTTGCAAACCAAGTATGCCAAAAATATGTCCATCTAAAATGTGTGGGGTTGTTGTATGTGGTGTTGCAATTTCTTCAAACCACCAAGCATTATTTTCTTTATAAGTAAAGCCACTATCTTGAATAGTTATATAAAAGCCACGCACTAATTTTTGTGCTAATTGCAAATAATTACTATCGTTTGTTAGGGTAAATGCTTTGGTAAAAACATCTATTGTTCTGCCAGATGTCATGCCTGATGTAAATGCTCCTTTTACTTCAGGATACCAAGGTTGTTGCCAATTAAAATAATACAATGCTGCATTATTTTTTAAAGTAAAATTATTTTCTAAATATTGTACACAGTTGAAAAAATATTTTCTTGTTGTTGTATCATTATGCAAAGCATCATAATATTTAAGGGCATAATTGGCTACAATAGTTGGATTATATTTTGTACCAGCCGAAATGCCATTTTCAGGAGCATAATAAACAAAAGGAATACCATTGCTATCAGTAAATTCTGTAGCATAAGAAGGTACAGAATCATTTTTTAATTGATACAATACTTCTCGTACATTTTCTTCCCATTCATCACCTTTATAATTGCCAATAATAACTGTACTAATAACAGCTATGGTACAAATGATAAATACTATTTTCTTTTTATTGTTGAACAAAATATTCAAATTAAAAGTGGCAATATTTTTTTACTGTTTTATTAATAACCTGTTGTTAAAAATAATGATTACTATACTTAACCAGAATAAAATATTGGGCAACATTAATCTTTTAGGGTTACTATAAACATTGGCTGTAATAGCTGATAATGGTACAATACACATAATGGCTGCTTCTAAAGATACATTACTAAAAAGAAAAGGCACTGGTAGCAGAAATAGAAATAGTATAAATATAATACCCCAACTTTTTCTTATTTGAATAACCATTCTTTTATTACTAATACTATTATAATAGCTACCAAGCAATAGTAAAATAGTTATAACACTTAAACTTAGCCATAACCAAATATTTATATGCTCAACTGGTAAATGAATATTAAAATCGGGTAAATAAATTTTTAGCAAATGAAATTGATTGGACAAATAAAGCCAAGCACCTAAAAAATAAAATGGTAACATAATGCCTATTAATGTTATCACCCATTCAGCTATTCTAAAAGGACGAATAATCATTAACACAAGCAATAAAGTGATAATAATTGCATAAGCAGGATGATAACATAAAATAGTAATACCTGCTATAAGTCCTGTATTGAATAATAAAGTTTTAGGATTAGGATTATTATGAAGTTGAGCTAATTTTATAAAAATCCAAATGATGAAAAAATTAGCTACCAATGCTGCACTAAATTGACTCCATTGCGTAAAGAAACCTGTTAATAAAATATAAGACATAGCAACAGTTTGATGTTGCTGTTGAAACATTCTGACATTATTTAAAGCAAAATTTAAACGAATAGCCTGTACATACACAGTAAGTATATACAATATAAAAATGAAAGAACTATTTAATGTGCTGATATATTTATGAACAAATATGCTGATAAAACCCTCTTGCACATTAGCAATAACAGCAGGTGGTGTTATAAAAAAATGTACATGTACTGCTACTAATAGTAACAATAAAAATATTAAACCCGATATAGATTTATCTCTGAAAAGGAATACCATTTTTATTAAAGGTCAATTTTTGCAAAGCAAACATAACCCCTATATAAGCATGGAACAATTATTTGTTTTGCACCTACTTGTTTTGCATAACGAGGCATAAACTCATAATTATTTTCTAAGCCTTTTAAAGTAGGACTTCTGGATAATTGTCCTTCGCCAGTAAGGGTTTGTTCGTTTAGTACCCAATTTCTTCTTTCTTGAATATTAAATAGAAAACGAATATCTGCACCTGTATTAATAGTTGTATAGCCTAATAAATTATCTGTATCATCATCATATTGAGATTTAGCAATAATATTTGTCCATTCTATTTGAGCAGTAGAGTCGTAGCTAATAATTAAAATATTATCAGCATAAAACCTTGTTATGTTGCTGTAATTATAGTTTGAACCCCAAGGATACCATGGTGAGCCATATCTGTTACCATAATAATCATTAGCATAAAAACCACCTCCAACTCCTCCCCAATATGGCGAAGTATTCCAATAATCCCATCTATTATTCATACCACCATTTCGTGATGATGTATATACAGACTCTGCTACTATAATATACCCACCATCTTGTTTAAAAATAACTTTGCGTAAATAATAATCGTTGAATGCAGCTTTTAAACTATTATTTCCTCTTGCTTCTGTTCTTAACTCTTCAGAAAAAACGCCAGTATTCGTTTTAATAGCTTTGCCTTGTGTTTTATCCCACAAGAAACAAAATAAACCTTCTATATTTCCCCTTCTTTGTGTACTATAAAAAGAGCTTACCAAATATGTATGATTGCTGTTGTCAATTTTTACTGAAATATCATCAAAGAAAAGTTTATTTACTTTTATATCACTTTGTGCTATTTCATCACTATTAGCAGGCTTTATCATAAAATTGAGCTTATTGATATTATTATTTTGAGAAGTGCCTACTGCACGAAGAAAAATCAAATCTCCATCATTGTCTAATTGAAAGCCAAATAAAAAATCGTGTTTCTCTGGCATAGAAACTGTTACAAAAGATTGGTGTATTTGGTTTAAATCCTTATCAAACAATACAGATTTTAGGATATGAAAATTATCGCTTTTGTTATTTACTTTTAACGATACTATTTTTTCTTTATTCTCACTAAATAGTATGGTATAAATATTATTGGCTGTATAACCCATACTTGTTGTATCTAACTGTATAGGGCTGCCAATAGCTTTTCCTTTAGCATCTAACTTTGCTGCCATAGAATACACTACATTTCTTTTTTGATATTGATAAAACATATAGCTATAATCTTTGTATGGCAAAAAAGTAGCTCCTAAAATTTTATCTGGTAAAAAATCCATATTATTTTTTTCAACCAATTTCATGTGTGCATCATACACATTAATAGCATAGCTATTTCTATAATTTTTATAAATAAGGTAATTGTTTGCAAAGCGTCCAATAACTTCAAAATTGCTACTTCTTGGTTCATCTCTATCAGGAGCAGAATACATAATTTTTTGTGCCATGCTATTGAAGCCTATTAAAGTAAACGAAAGAAAAGTTATAGTATAAAAAGTTCTTTTTAACATAATGCTGCTTTTATAGCTTCAAATGTACAATTTAATTTATTTTTATGTAGTGTATCGTCTTAAAATAAGTTTACTCTTTTTTGTGTCAATCTATTTTAGGGCTAAGTACTAAAGTTTTATTCAATATTTTCCTTCTCCATTTTTCCCATTATCATAACATAGTCTTTCATTTGTTTAAATAGGTAGTTGTACTTTCGCTGCAATTATTAGTTTAAAAAATTATGTCTAAAATATCTATTAATATAGCCACAGGAAGTTTGCAACAAGCAGAAATGATTGTTGGTATTGATTTAGGCACAACCAATAGTTTGGTAGCCATTATTCATCCTGAAAATAAAAAAGCAGTTGCATTGCAAGAGCATGATAGTAGTAGCCTTGTGCCAAGTGTTATTTATTTTGATGAGCTAAATAATATAATAGTAGGCGATGTTGCTAAACAACATTTAGAAGCATCTCCTCAAAATACTATTTTTTCTGCAAAAAGATTAATGGGAAAAAGTTATAATGATGTAAAACAAAATGAAGATTTTTTCTCTTATAAAATTATTGATGATAATACTGAAAGTTTGGTAAAAGTACAAGTAGGTAATCAATTTTATTCTCCTATTGAGTTATCATCTTTTATTTTAAAAGAATTAAAAAATAGAGCAGAGCATATTTTAAAAACACCTATAACAAAAGCTGTTATTACAGTACCTGCTTATTTTAATGATGCTCAAAGACAAGCTACCAGAGATGCTGGTAAATTAGCAGGATTAGATGTATTAAGAATTATTAATGAGCCTACAGCAGCAAGCCTTGCTTATGGTATTGGAACATCTGCATCTCAATCAGAGCAAACTATTGCTGTGTATGATTTAGGAGGTGGTACTTTTGATGTATCTATTCTAAAAATTAACAATGGCATTTTTGAGGTATTAAGTACTAATGGCAATACATATTTGGGCGGAGATGATTTTGATAAAAGTATTATTGAATATTGGTTAGAACAAAACAATATTGCTAAAGATGAATTAAAACAAAATAAACAATTAGCTCAAGGCTTACGTTTAAGAGCAGAAGAAGCAAAAAAACAATTAAGCAATGCAGATGAATATACAACAACTTACCATAATTACGCACTAAGTATATCAAAAGAAAAGTTTGAAAATTTAATTCAACCTTTTATCAATACAACTTTACAACATTGTAAAAATGCAGTAAAAGATGCCAATATTTCTGTAGATGAAATTGATACTGTTGTAATGGTTGGTGGTAGTACAAGAGTGCCATTGGTTAATAAATCTGTTAGTAATTTTTTTGGAAAACCTGTAAATAATTCTGTTAATCCTGATGAAGTTGTTGCTTTAGGTGCAGCCATTCAAGCAGATATTTTAGCAGGTAATAATAAAGATTTTTTATTGTTAGATATTACGCCTCTTAGCTTAGGTATAGAAACTATGGGAGGCTTGATGGATGTGCTTATTCCAAGAAATTCTAAAGTGCCTTCTAAAGCTGCAAGACAATATACTACACAAAAAGATGGACAAGGCAGTATGCGTATTGCTGTATTTCAAGGAGAAAGAGATTTGGTAAAAGACAATAGAAAATTAGCAGAATTTAATTTAACCAATATACCTGGTATGCCAGCAGGTTTGCCAAAAGTAGAAGTAAGTTTTATGGTTAATGCTGATGGTATTTTAAAAGTAAAAGCACAAGAATTAAGAAGTGGTGTAGAGCAAACTATTGAAGTAAAACCTCAATATGGACTTACAGATGAAGAAGTAGAAAAAATGTTGATGGATAGTATCACTCATGCAAAAGATGATATAGCTACAAGGGCTTTGGTAGAAGCACAAACAGAAGGTGAACAATTATTAGAAACAACAGAAAAATTTATTACAAAAAATACGGCTCTACTTACTAAAGAAGAATTAACTACTACTGCACAAGCCATGCAAGCACTACAATTAGCCCTTACTATGAACGATAAAAATTTAATTCAAACCAAAATAGAAGAATTAAATAATATTAGCAGACCTTATGCAGAAAGAATAATGGATAATGCAATTAATGTAGCCATGAAAGGAAAAACTATTTAATAGCCTTTAGAAAAGTATGAATGACGATAGTAATATATTGCATAATTTACAAGTTATACAACAACGAATAAACAATGCTTGTAAAAAAGCCAATAGAAATAGTAATGAAGTAACATTATTGTTGGCTACTAAAACTGTATCAGCAGAAAGAATTGGTATAGCACTAAAAGCTGGTTATACTTTAATTGGTGAAAATAAAGTGCAAGAAATAAAATCAAAATTTGAAGCACTTACAACAATACCTCATCAAACACATTTTATTGGGCACTTACAAACCAATAAAATAAAGGATATTCTTACATACAATGTAGCCTGTATTCAAACAGTTGATAGAATAGCATTAGCTGAAAAATTGCATCAAAGACTTTTACTTACACAACAAAAAATAGATGTATTTATTCAAGTAAATACTTCGGCAGAAGAAAGTAAATTTGGTGTAACACCAGAAAAAACTATTGACTTAATAAAACAAGTAGCTGCTTTAGAAACCTTGCAAATAAAGGGTTTGATGACAATAGGCTTATTTAGTGCAGAAGCAGAAAAAGTAAGAAGCTGTTTTAAAATACTCAAAAATTTGCAACAAGAAATTATACAACAAAATATTTCCAATGTTATCATGCAAGAGCTATCAATGGGTATGAGTGGAGATATGGAAATAGCTATTGAAGAAGGTGCTACAATGATAAGAGTAGGCACTGCTATTTTTGGAGAAAGAATTTATCCTGATAGTTATTATTGGAATGAACAAGCAAAAGAATAATGGCTATTATACTTTACATAGTTCAGGTAATTTATTTCCAACCATCGCCATCTAATAAATTTCCTAAGCCTCCTAATACACTTCCTTCTTCTTTTCGTTTATACGTTCCATAAGCTAAAATTCTACCTGCCAAACGGCTTACAGGCAAACTTTGAATCCAAACTTTTCCAGGGCCTCTTAATGTTGCAAAAAATAATCCTTCACCACCAAAAAGTGTATTTTTAATTCCTCCTACAAATTGAATATCATAATCTACAGTTGCAGTAAAACCTACAATACAGCCTGTATCTATTTTTAAAAGTTCTCCTTGTTGCAATTCTTTTTCTTGCACATAACCGCTTGCATGCAAAAAAGCCAATCCATCGCCTTCTAATTTTTCCATAATAAAACCTTCGCCACCAAATAAACCTGTTCCTAATTTTCTTTGAAACTCTATACCAATACTTACCCCTTTTGCTGCACACAAAAAAGCATCTTTCTGACAAATAATTTTTCCATTCAATCTCAATAAATCAAGCATAACTATTTTGCCAGGGTAAGGCGATGCAAAACTTACATGTTTTTTCATATTGCTAACATTGGTAAAAGCAGTCATAAATAAACTTTCACCAACCAAAATTCTTTTACCAGCACTAAATAATTTATTTAATAAACCACCTTGTTGTTGACTTCCATCGCCAAACATTGTTTGCATTTGTATGCCATCATCCATCATCATAAAAGCACCAGGCTCTGCAACAGCAGTTTCATTTGGGTCTAATTCAATTTCTACATATTGCATCTCTTCGCCAAAAATTCTATAATCTATTTCGTGGTTGTTTCTCATGTTGTTATTTTTTTAAGCATAAATTCTTTCAATAGCATCTTTATATTTTTCTAAAATTATTTTTCGTTTCAAACTCATTTTAGGTGTCATTTCTCCTGTTTCAATACTCCATTCTTTCGGTAACAATTCAAATTTTTTCACTTGCTCCACATGATTAAAATATTGATTATACTCTTCAATTATATTTTGATACATACTTAATACTTGTGGATTTGTAATAGCATCTTCATTGGTTGTAAATGGTATATTATTGCTATTCATCCAATCTTTTAGAGCAATAAATGAAGGAACAATTAAAGCACCTACAAATTTTCTTTCAGAACCTACAACAATTACTTGCTCTACAAAACGACTCTCTTTACATTTATTTTCTATTGGTTGTGGTGCAACATATTTGCCTCCACTTGTTTTAAATAATTCTTTTTTTCTGTCGGTAATTTTTAAATATTTATTATTAACCCAAACACCAATATCGCCTGTATATAACCAGCCATCTTTTAAAACTTCTGCTGTTAAATCTGGTCGTTTATAATAGCCTTGCATTACTGTTGGTCCTTTCACCAAAATTTCGCCATCTTCTGCAAGTTTTACTTCCAATCCTTCTAACACAGGTCCTACAGTTCCATACATTGAGCCTTCTGGTTCTTTTCTGTTTACGCAAATTACTGGACTATTTTCTGTAGGTCCATAACCTTCATAAACAGGAATACCAGCAGCATTAAATATTCTTAATAATTTTTCTTGACAAGCTGCACCACCAGTAATGATAAACTGAACATTGTTTCCCAATGCTTCTCTCCACTTGCTGAAAACTAATTTTTTTGCAATAGCTAATTGTAGATTATATAAGAAGCCACCACTTTTTAAATTATCGTATTTAGAAGCAAGTTTTACACTCCAGAAAAATAATTTTCTTTTTATACCTGTCAATTCACTTCCTTTTAGCATTATTTTTTCGTACACTTTTTCTAACAATCTTGGTACAGTTGTAAAACCATCTGGTTGTATTTCTTTTAAATTATCGCCAATAGTTTCTATACTTTCTGCATAATAAATACTAATAGCACTAAACAAATAAATATAAGTAGCACATTTTTCAAAAATGTGATTAAGTGGTAAAAAACTAAGTATTTTTAATTGTGGAGCATCTTCAAAAGGGAAACTAATTTTTGATAAGTAAGCACAGCTCACAATATTTTCATGGCTTAATATTACACCTTTTGGAGTGCCTGTAGTGCCTGATGTATAAATGATTGTTGCAGTATGTGAAGTTGGAATTGATTTTTTAATTTCTTCTACTTTTGCTAAAGATGCTTCATCGGCTAACTCAATTACTTTTGTATAATTTTCAGCACCACTTACTTCATTAAAAGAATAAATATTTTTAACAGATGCTACATTTTTAGCTGCTGCTTTAGCTTTATGATATAATTCTTCATCACTTGCAAAAATGTATTTTACTTGAGCATCATTTAAAATAAATTCTAACTCTATTGGGTTAGTAGTAGGATAAACAGGAACAAGAATTGCTCCAACTTGTTGTACAGCTAAATCTGTAAAAACCCACTCTGGTCTGTTATTACTGATGATAGCAATTTTATCGCTACCTTCTGCTGTACAATCATTGCATTGTACACCTAATTTTAATAACCCTGCTGAAAATTTATTGACAATATCTGCAACTGTTGATGTACTATAATGAACCCAAGTGCCATTTTCTTTAGCATTGAGCATATCACTTTTAGGAAACTTTTTTTGCTGATACTCTATAGCATCAAACAGCCTGTAATTAGGATATTTTTGCATACGCTATATCTTTATTTAATAGGTGTAATATTAAAGTAAATTTGTGAAAAATAGGTAGTATTTTGAGAATAAATTTATTTTACCAGAAATATTACCAAGAGCAATATAGCTATTTTAAAAAAAGTAATTAACTGCAAGCAATTTTATTTACTCTGTTTTCATGCCTGCCTCCTTCAAAATTAGTAGCTATAAAATTATCTGTCATTTCATAAACAAGTGCTAATGCTACAAACCTTGCAGGCATACAAATAATATTGGCGTTATTATGTTGTCTAATAAGTTTTGCTACATCATTGTTCCAAGCCAAACCTGCTCTTATACCTTGATGTTTATTGGCTGTAATGCAAACACCATTGGCACTACCACAAAATAAAATACCAAAACAAGTTTCGCCACTTTCTACACTTTTTGCAACTGCATGTGCATAGTCTGGATAATCTACAGAAGCTGTGGAGTGTGTTCCAAAATCTTTCGCTGTATATCCTTTTTGCTCTAAATAATTCTTTAAAGCATCTTTATATGCTACTCCTGCATGGTCGCAACCTATGGCTATGGGTTTTGTTAAATCAAAATTGTTTGTCATGATGATTTGGTTAATGGTTAATAGTTTTAATAGTGTATGGCTTATGGTTCATAGCTAATAGCTTATAGTTCATAGTTGATGGTTATGGTTGATATTCCTTAACTCCCAATTCCCAATTCCCAATTCCTCAATCCCTAATTCCCCAATTACTTCTTACTAATTCCTCAACTCCATTCTTCTAACTCTTTTTGTTGTTCTTCTTTAAAAACTCTTGTTGATATAATAATACTTATTTCATATAAGAACCATAAAGGTATAAAAACCAGCATTTGACTCATCCAATCAGGGCTGGGAGTTATAACTGCTGCTGCTATTAAAATAATGACTATAGCATATTTTCTTGTTCTTTTTAAAAAAGTAGGTGTAAGAATTCCCATTCTTGTTAAAACATAAGCTAATACAGGTAATTCAAAAGCAATACCACAGCCTAAAATTAAATTTACCAAATTATCAATGTAGTCATCTAAAGTTGGTCTTGTAACCAACATGTGCTCTGTACCTAACTGAAAACCTGCTAAAAAATTAAACGTAAATGGACCTAATAAAAAGAAACCAAAAGCTGCACCAAGAAAAAAGAAAAATGAAACCCAAAAAATTGCAAACCGAGTGTTTTTAATTTCTCTTTCATGTAATGCAGGTTTTACAAAACGCCAAAACTCCCAAAATATATAAGGAAATGCAACTAAAAATCCTCCAACAAAAGCAATAGTTATACTGCTAATAAATTGACCTCCAAAAGTAGTTGTTTGCATAACAACCTCTACAGGAGGCATACATAAAGTATCACCTATTCTTAACCAATGACTTAATTTGCATAATGCTTTATAGCTAATAAAATTTGGATTAATTGGACCAGTAATAATATTATCAAAAAACCAATCTCTATAAATAAATATTACAATAGCAATAATTAAAATAGCTAAAATACTTCTGATGATATGAGAACGAAGTTCCTCTAAATGGTCAATAAATGTCATTTCAGAGTCATCTTCTTTTACTCTTTTTCTTCTATTAAGAAAACCTGTCATGTACTTGTTCAAGTGCTTATTTTTAGTATGTAACTATTTGATAAAAGGGTTATATTTTTTATCTCTTTCCTTCTAAAAAACCCAAATGTTTTAGTATATCCATCAACATTTTTTTTCTTACAGAAACAATATCTGTATTGCTATCTCCTTCTATATTTAATACAAAAATATAAGGATGTCTGTTTTCTTCTACCCAGCCTATTATCCAACCCAATCTTCTTCCATCTTCTTTTACTCCTAAGCCTGTTTTATAAGCTAAGGTATAGTTAGCATTTTTTTCCTGAATCATTACTCTTTTTACAATCTCTTGAGTTGTTTTATTAAAAGGAAGTTGGTCAAAATAAAGTTTTTTCATTAATCCTAATTGTTCATCAGGTGTTATTTTCAAAGAATTATCTAACCAAAAACTATCTATATGGGTAGTAATTTTTTTAGTGCCATAACTTAAACTATCTAACCATGTTTGCATGGTATCTTTTCCTATTCTTCTGGCTACTTCTTGATAGTATGGAAGAGAAGAAACTTTAAAAGCCTCTTCCATTGTTAAATCTTTATTCCAATCTTCATTCCATCTTTTTACTCCATCCCATTTTATTATCATCTTTTCATTGGTAATAATACCTGTTTGAATACCTATTAATGAATTAACAATTTTAAAAGTAGAAGCTGGTAAGTAAGCAGAGTCTTTATATCTGTTAAGATTATAAATAGTAAAATCTCCTTTGCCATTATCAAATACAGCAAATGTGCCATCTACATTATTTTCAGTAAAATATTTTTTAAGATTATTATCTTCAACTACATTGTTGGGAGAGCAGGCAACCATTGTCATAGAAAAAAATATTGCCGATATAATCATTTTATACATGATAAATTAAAAATTTAAGTTGCGAATGTAGGTTATTTATTAAGGTAAATAATCAATATTTTGCTAATAGTAACAATTTCTAATGAACTTTATAGTATTGTAAATATTCTGTTATTAACTTTCTTTAGTAAAGAGATATTTAGCTTTTATGGTTATAACAAATTCATTAAATATACTTAACATAAATCAGCAATACAAAAAAGTAAAAATAAGAAACGAATTGGACAAATCAGGAATCCAATTCCTGATTTGTCCAAATTATTAAGCAACTATTGAATAAATTCTTTCCACGAAATAATAGTTGTTTTGTTACTACGAGCTTGTTTACCTTTTCCATTGAATACTACTATTTTATTCAACTTTCCTTTGGTAATACTATCAAAATAATTCATGCCTTTAAAATAATCTGTATTAATAGTTTCTCCTGCTTTTAACTCAATAGCAGTAAGTTTACCTGCATTGTCTATAACTACATCAATTTCATTTCCTGTTTTATCTCTCCAATAATACAAGTTATCGGGTAAGCCTTTATTCATTCTATGTTTTAATAAGTCGGTAACTATCATATTTTCAAATAATGCACCTTTAGCAGCATGTGAATTTAATTGGCTGTATTTTTCAATGCCTAATAAACTACAAGCCAAACCAGTATCATAAAAATATAGCTTAGGAGATTTTATAACACGTTTATTAAAATTTTCGTAATAAGGTTTTAGTAAATACACAATAAAACTACTTTGTAAAATACTTAACCAACTGTTGATGGTTTTTGCATCTACACCTGCATCATTTCCTAAAGAAGTCATATTAAGCATTTGTCCTGTACGACCAGCACACAAACGTAAAAAACGCAAGAACAAACCCATATTAGAAATATTTTTCAGTTGCCTTACATCTCTTTCCAAATAAGTGTTTATGTAATTAGGATACCAGTCTAAAGGAGTTATTTTTCCTGCATACAATTCTGGATAACCCCCTTTAAAAGCTGGTGCAGCAAAAGTTTCAGGTAATTTTTTATAACTATTAATTTCTGCTAAACTTAATGGTAATAATTGTAAGTAACCAATACGTCCTGCTAATGTTTGACTAATATTTTCTTGTAATAAAAAGTTATTAGACCCTGTTAAAATAAACAATCCTTTCTTTTTTGTTTCATCTAATATTTGTTGCAGGTAGCTGAAAAGATGTGGAGCTTTTTGTACTTCATCTAATATAGCACCATTAGGAAATTGATTTAAAAAACCACGTGGGTCTGTTTTACTAAATTCCCACACATCTGGGTTTTCTAAACTGATATATGGTTTGTTAGGAAATACTAAACGACATAGCGTTGTTTTTCCACTTTGACGAGGACCAACAACTGCTACTGCTCTGAATGTAGCACCTAATTTTTTAAGTCTTGTTGTAGCAATACGAGGTATCATAATACCACAAAGATAGGAAAATTATTTGGACAAATCAGGAATTGGATTCCTGATTTGTCCAAATTTACGTTTAAAATATACTAAAATTTATAAATTACGATTTTAAAACACCCAATTCTTTACCAACTTTTGTAAATGCTGCAATAGCTTTATCTAAATGATGTTGTTCATGTGCTGCACTTAATTGTACACGAATACGAGCCAAACCTTTTGCAACAACAGGATAAAAGAAACCTATAACATAAATACCTTCATCTAATAATTTAGCTGCAAAATTTTGTGCTACTACTGCATCGTACAACATAATTGGTACAATAGGATGGTCGCCTTGCTTTATATCAAATCCTGCTTCTGTTATTTTTGTTCTGAAATATTTGGTATTATATTCCAACTTATCTCTTAGCTCTGTGGTTTCTGTAAGCATATCTAATACTGCAATACTTGCTCCTACAATACTTGGAGCAACTGTATTAGAAAATAAATAAGGACGAGAACGCTGCCTTAGCATTTCTATCACTTCTTTTTTACCACTTGTAAAACCACCACTTGCACCACCTAAGGCTTTACCTAAAGTACCTGTAATAATATCTATTCTTCCCATTACATTTCTATACTCATGAGTGCCACGCCCTGTTTTTCCAAGAAACCCAGATGAATGACATTCATCAATCATTACAATAGCATCATATTTATCTGCTAAGTCGCAAATTTTATCTAATTGTGCAATAGTGCCATCCATGCTAAAACTGCCATCAGTTACAATAATTCTGCTTCTTAAATTTTGTGTTTCTTTTAATTTATTTTCTAAATCTTCCATATTATTATGTTCGTATCTGTAACGTTGTGCCTTACATAAACGAACACCATCAATAATACTTGCATGGTTAAGAGCATCGCTAATAATAGCATCTTGCTCATTAAATAAAGGTTCAAATACACCACCATTAGCATCAAAAGCTGCTGCATATAAAATGGTATCGTCTGTGCCAAGAAACTGTGCTATTTTTTGTTCTAACTCTTTATGAATATCTTGTGTACCACAAATAAAACGTACACTGCTCATACCATAGCCATGACTTTCTATGGCTTTGTGTGCAGCTTCAATAACTTTTGGGTGAGATGATAAACCTAAGTAATTATTGGCACAAAAATTCAAAACAGTTTTTCCGTTTACAACTATTTCTGCACCTTGTTCACTGGTAATAATTCTTTCTTTTTTGAATAAACCAGCAGCTTCTATTTCTGCTAATTCGGTTTTTATTCTTTCAGCAAATTTCGTATTCATGGTATTAAGCAATTTTTAGAAAAGCAAAGATAAGGTTGGTTAAGATAGTTGTTAGTATTTATATAGGAAGGTTATGGAATACCTCAATCATCACTTACTTCTTTCAATTCATAACAATTCTTTATCAATAAAATTGCTCTAATGCAGCATTAATAGGCGTTTACATTTATCCTGCCCAACCTTCTCTATCTAAACTTCTGTATTGTATGGCTTCTGCTATGTGTTCAGCTTTTATATCATTGCTTGCTGCCAAATCTGCAATAGTTCTGGCTACTTTTAAAATTCTGTCATAAGCTCTGGCACTAAGGCTTAATTTTTCCATAGCTCTTTTTAAAAGTGTTTCACTAACTGCATCTAATACACAAATTTCTCTAAGCATTTTACTACTTATTTGTGCATTGGCATAAATACCTTCATTGTTTTTATAACGATTGGCTTGTATAGCTCTTGCAGCTATTACTCTTTCTCTAATTTTTTCTGATCCTTCTGGTTGTACAATATTGTTGCTCAATTCTGCAAAAGGCACAGGTGTTACTTCTACATGCAGGTCAATTCTATCTAATAAAGGGCCACTTATTTTATTCAAATATTTTTGCACTGCACCCGATGGACAAGTACATTCTTTTTCAGGATGATTATAAAAACCACAAGGACAAGGGTTCATGCTGGCTATCAGCATAAAATTTGCAGGAAAATCTATAGCTACTTTTGCCCTTGAAATAGTTACCCTTCTTTCTTCCATAGGTTGCCTCATTACTTCTAAAACGGTTCTTTTAAATTCGGGCAATTCATCTAAAAATAAAACGCCATTATGAGCCAAAGAAATTTCTCCTGGTTGAGGTATTCCACCACCACCTACCAATGCTACATCACTTATAGTATGGTGTGGGCTTCTAAAAGGTCTTTTAGAAATGAGAGAACTATTGACAGGCAGCTTTCCTGCCACACTATGTATTTTGGTTGTTTCTAATGCTTCTTGCAAACTGAGGGGTGGTAAAATAGTGGGCAATCTTTTTGCAAGCATTGTTTTACCCGCACCTGGCGGTCCTATTAAAATAGCATTATGCCCACCTGCTGCTGCAATTTCTAAAGCACGTTTTATATTTTCTTGTCCTTTTACATCATTAAAATCAAATTCAAATTCATATTGGGCATTAAAAAATTCTTCTCTTGTATTAACTATAATAGGCTGCAAAGAATTTTCATCTTTAAAAAATTGTACTACTTCATTAATATGTTCTACACCATACACTAATAAATTATTCACCATACCTGCTTCTCTTGCATTTGCTTTAGGCACTATTAAACCTTTAAAACCTTCTTTTCTGGCTTGTATAGCTATTGGCAAAGCTCCTTTTATGGGCTGAATAGTTCCATCTAAACTAAGCTCTCCCATAATGATATAATCTTTTAATCTTTCAGGTTGTGCAAGTTGCTCACTTGAGCCTAAAATACCCATAGCCATTGTTAAATCAAATGCACTACCTGTTTTTTTAATATCGGCAGGAGCAAGGTTTATAACAATTTTTGTTCTTGGGAAATGCAAACCATTGGTTTTAATGGCAGCTTCCATTCTTTGAATACTTTCTTTTACAGCATTATCTGGTAAGCCTACAATATAGTACTTCAAATCTCCATTACTTATATTTACTTCTATGGTTATAGATATGGCTTCTACACCATAAACAGCACTGCCAAAGGTTTTTACAAGCATTATTCGTTCTTTATTTTTTCAAAAATAATCAACAATTTTTGTTAAAACTATATGTAATATTAAAGAAAATAATACATCTATCAGTAAGTTTTATCTTTATGCTTTCATTACACCCATTAACTTTGCAGCATGATTTTGTTAGATGGAAAAGTTGCTTCAGCAAGTGTAAAAGAAAAATTAAAGACGGAAGTTGCCAAAATTATCAGCAATAAACAACGTGTACCACACTTAGCTGCTATTTTAGTGGGTAACAATGGTGCCAGTGAAACTTATGTTGCCAGCAAAGTAAAAAATTGTAAAGAAGTAGGTTTTCAATCTACTTTAATAAGGTTTGATAATACTGTAACAGAAAATGTTTTATTAAATAAAATAGAAGCATTAAATAATGATGAAAGTATTGATGGTATTTTAGTACAACTTCCTTTACCCAAACATATACAAGAATCTACAGTAATACAAGCCATCCATCCTGAAAAAGATGTAGATGGATTTCATCCTATAAATGCAGGAAAATTAGTACAAGGGTTGCCAACCATTATACCTGCTACTCCTTATGGTATCATGCTTTTGTTAGAATATTATAACATCAGCACCAAAGGAAAACATGCTATCATAATTGGTAGGAGCAATATTGTAGGCAGACCAATGAGCATTTTATTAAGCAGCAATTTGTTATATGGAAATTGTACTGTAACACTTTGCCACAGCCATACAACCAATTTGAAAGAACTTTGTTTGCAAGCAGATATTGTTGTAGCTGCATTGGGCAAACCAGCATTTGTAACAGCCGATATGGTAAAACAAAATGCTGTTGTAATAGATGTGGGTATTACAAGAGTAGATGATGCCACAAGTAAAAAAGGCTTTAAACTAAAAGGCGATGTATTGTTTGATGAAGTAAGTAAAAAAGCAAGTGCTATAACACCTGTGCCTGGTGGTGTAGGGTTAATGACCATAGCAGGATTACTAAAAAATACGTTAGCAGTATATCAAAAGAAAATGAGATGATGACTAAAGAGAAAATAGGAAAAACTGCCACAGCAATTCAGCAAATAGATACCACTATTCCTGTAATGGAAAGTTTTTATACTTTGCAAGGAGAAGGTTTTTATTCAGGCAAAGCTGCTTATTTTATTAGATTAGCTGGTTGTAATGTAGGTTGTGTTTGGTGCGATGTAAAAGAAAGTTGGGACGAATCATTATATCCTTCATTCAGTGTTGAACAAATAGTAGCAAAAGCAATCAAGGAAGTCCACAGCCCACGGTCCATAGCCCATAGTAAACGAGAAACTTTAAACTTTAAACCTATCATTGTTATTACAGGTGGTGAACCTTTATTATATAATTTAGATAACTTAACTACAAAACTTATACAAGCAGGTTTTGAAACCAATATTGAAACAAGTGGTTCATCTCCTTTAAGTGGACAATGGAATTGGATTTGTTTATCTCCCAAAAAATTTAAACTTCCCTTACCAGAAGTTGTCAAAAAAGCCAACGAATTAAAAGTAATCGTTTTTAATAAACACGATTTTACATGGGCAGAAACTTATGCTGCACAAGTAAATCCTGATTGTAAATTGTATTTGCAACCAGAATGGGATAAAAAAGAAATCGTTACCCCTTTAATAGTTGATTATATAAAAGCAAACCCACAATGGCAATTAAGTTTGCAAACGCATAAGTATATCAATGTTCCATAAATTGTTATAGCATTATTTTATTTTTAACAAAACTGCTTTCATCATTTTTCAAAATTTGCTATTATCTTTCGCAACCAATGAAAATTTTTTTGTGCATCATATTATGTTTTTTGTCTGTACAGTTATATGCTCAAACATATAACCCAGAAAAAATAAATAAGAAAGCAGTAAAAGTATATGAACAAGCTGTAGAATATTTGATAGATGGTATGTTGCAAGAATCAATACCTTTTTTACAAAAAGCTATTGGATTAGATACCAATTATGTAGAAGCTATTTTATCCTTAGCAGGCGTGTATGGTCAATTAAAAAAACATGAACTTTCTGTAAGTTATTATGAATGGGCAAAAAGAAAAGATACTGTATATTTTAGGCAATATCATTTACCTTATTCTATAAACCTTGCAGGTACTGGAAAATTTAAAGAAGCATTAGATGCTGTCAATTATTTTTTAAGCGTACCCAAAATAAGTGATAACAGTATAAAAGCAGGTAATTACAGAAAACGTTGTTTTGAATTTGCTTTGCAATATTCAGTAAAACATATTGATACAAGTTATGTCTTTACACCAGAAAATTTAGGAGATAGTATTAATACAGAACGTAGTGAATATTATCCAAATGTTACTATAGATGATAGTTTATTGGTTTTTAATAGAAGGGGAGATGGTATAAGAGAAAATTTTATGCAAAGTAAAATTGATAGCAATGGTTATAGAAAAGCTACTTTAATAAATGGTAGTATTAATGAAGAACCATCTAAAGGTGCAATAACCATTTCTGCTGATGGTGAGTGGCTCATTTTTGCAGGAAATTTTGGTAGAGAAAAAAGTTATGGCAGCTTTGATTTATACATTTCTTATTACACACCAGAAGGATGGAGTGAACCAGAAAATTTAGGACCCAACATTAATACAGAATTTTGGGAAAGCAGTCCAAGCCTTAGCCCTGATAAACGTGTATTATATTTTAGTAGCAATCGTTATGGTGGTGTAGGAGGTAAAGATTTATATTTTAGTGAACGTATGCCTAATGGAAAATTTGGACCTGCTGTAAATATGGGAGAAGGCATTAATACAGAAGCAGATGAATTTTCTCCTTTCATTCATGCAGATAATCAAACACTATATTTTACCAGCAATGGTTGGCAAGGTTATGGTGCAAGTGATTTGTTTGTAGTAAGAAAACAAGATGATAATACATGGAGTGAACCAGAAAATTTGGGTTATCCTATCAATACAATAGATGATGATGGTTATTTGGCTGTAAGTGCAGATGGCTTAACAGCTTATTTTGCAAGTGATAGAAGTGATAGCAGAGGAGGTTTGGATTTGTATAAATTTAAACTAAGGAAAGATATACGACCTGCAAGAACTTTGTATGTAAAAGGAAAAGTGTATGATAAAGTAACCAACAAAGGTTTGCCTTGTACAGTAGAACTAATAGATAACAATACTGGCAATGCTTTAATGAAAATTCAAACAGATGAATTGGGCGAATATTTTATAACATTACCATTAGGAAAAAATTACACATTTACTGTAAATAGAAAAGGTTATTTATTTTATACAGAATTGTATGAACTACAAAATAAAGAAGCTGATAGTGTATATAAAAAAGATATTCCACTTCAACCGATAGCTTTAAATAGCAATATTGTTTTACAAAATATTCAGTTTGAACCTAATTCATTTAAACTTTTACCAGTTAGTTTAATTGAGTTAAATAAGCTGTTACAAATACTGAATGATAACCCAACTTTACAAGTAGAAATTAGTGGACATACAGACAATACAGGCAATGCAGCAGATAATGTAAAACTTAGTACTCAAAGAGCAAAAGCAGTAGTAGATTATTTGGTAGATAAAGGAATTACAACCAATAGACTTACTTATAAAGGTTATGGTGCAAGCAAACCAATTGCTGATAACAAAACAGAACAAGGAAGAGCAAAAAATAGAAGAACAGAATGTAAAATTGTGGGATTATAAACATTCATTTTCTTATCTTCACTTTTACATGAACAACGACCTTTTATATCAAATAGCTTTAACCTTAATACCCAATATAGGTGCAGTACAATCTAAAATTTTGGTAGATTATTTTGGCAATGCAGAAAATATTTTTAAAGCCAAAATAAAAGAGTTGAGTGCAGTAGAAGGAATAGGAGAAATAAGAGCCAGATACATTAAAACATTCAATCAATTTCAATTAGCAGAAGAAGAAATAAAATTTGCAGAAGAACAGCAAATACAATGTTTGTTTTTAACAGATGAACATTACCCAAAGCGTTTATTACATTGTTACGATGCCCCTACAATTTTATATTATAAAGGCAATGCAAATTTGAATAGTGAAAAAATAGTGAGCATTATTGGCACAAGAAATAATACAGATTATGGCAAACAAATTACTGAAGATATTATTGAAGAATTGATGCCTTATAATGTGCTAATAGTTAGTGGACTTGCTTTTGGTATAGATGCTACTGCACATAAAATTGCTTTGCAAAAAGAACTTTCTACCATAGGTGTTTTAGCTCATGGATTAGATACTATGTATCCTCCACAGCATAAAAGTTTATCAAAAGAAATGTTATTGAATGGAGGACTATTAACAGAGTTTAGACAAAATACAAAACCAGATAAATTTAATTTTCCTCAACGTAATAGAATAGTAGCAGGTATGGCAGATGCTACAATTATTGTTGAAACTGCCTCTAAAGGAGGTAGCATGATAACAGCAGAACTTGCTTATAATTATAACAGAGATGTTTTTGCAGTACCAGGAAAAATTTATGATACTAAAAGTAGTGGTTGCCTTTCATTAATACAACAAAATAAAGCCGTTTTATTAGCAAAACCTTCTCAGCTAATAGAAGAAATGGGCTGGTTACAAAAGAAAAAACAACCCAAAAAGCAAAGAGAACTTTTTATTGAATTATCACCTGATGAAAAAATGATTATAGATATTGTAAAACAAAATGAAGCAACCAGTATTGATGAAATTTATTTAAAAAGTGCATTAAGTAGCAGCACAGTTGCAGCAGCTATCTTAAATTTAGAATTACAAAATGTACTAATATCATTACCTGGTAAAATGTATAAATTAAGAGACTAATTTTTATACCAAAAAATACTAATATTTCAGTATCTTGCAACACTTGTTTTTTTTAAAATACGTTGTTTTCTGAATATGAGATTAATGAGGAAATTGAGTTTAGAAGCATTTACTTTATTTACTGTTTTGATAATAGTAAGTTATACTATTTATAGTTGCAATAAATCTGAAGAGACGCTCTCTGCCAATTTAAAAGAATATGCTATTATTGAAAATAAATTTTTGTTAGATTATGACACATTGTATATTAAAAAAGTAATAGATAGTATTCAACATATTGCAGATGAATCTCAAGAAAACAAATTACTTGCCTATTATTTAAAATTTATAAAAGCATTTTATGGAGATAAAGAGATGTATAAAATTTATTTGAGTGCAGATACACTATTAAATTTTTTACAAACCAACAATCTATCCCAAAAATATCATACTTATTTTACTGATGCTCTATTTGCCAAAGGCGATTACTTCTTTTCCATTTTAAAATATGAAGAAGCATTAAGGTATTATTATGAAGCCAAAAAATTTTCTGACACTTATAAGCAGGACTCATGCAGTTATAACAAATACAATGCTAAAATGCGTTCATTTTATTATGACAAAGGAGAATATAACAATGCCATTCCTTTTGTGAAATTAAATATTGAACAAGATGAAAAATGTGCTTCTGAAAAATCAATACAACTCTCTTACGATAGGCTTCAAGCCGAAAAAAATACTTTAGCTCTTTGTTATGAAAAACTGGGCATGTTAGACAGTGCTATTTTTTATTACAGAAAAGCTATTCAATACATATTAAGTAAAAAAAATGAAAATGATATTCCTGGTAAGAAAAAACAATTAAGTTTAGGTATTATTTATGGCAATTTAGGAGGTACTTTTCTTTACAAAAAACAATATGATTCTGCTAAATATTATTTGAATCAGTCTATTTTATTAAATGATAAACCAGGTTATGATTTAGTAGATGTACAAACAGCTTATTTAAAATTAGCCAATCTACACCTTGATATAAACCAACCAGAGCAAGCAAGAAATATATTAGATAAAACAAAACAATATGTAACTACAACAGCATATCGTGTATCTTCTACTACAAGAAGTAAATGGTATTTATTAAATGCTAATTATTATACCAAAACCAATAATTTAGAAAAAGCTATAGAGGCTTATCGTTTGTATTATCACATACAAGATTCTATCAATGCTATTACCAATAGTATTTACACTTTTAGTGTTAACAAAGAAGTAGAAAGAATAAAAGCAGAAAATAAAAATAAAGAAGTAGAAAAGTCTAATGAAATAAAAACTATTTATATTGTACTATTTGCTTTTACATTATTACTACTTAGCATTATTACGTTACTTCTATTAAAAAACTTTAAGCAAGAAAAGCATAATGCCAATGAAACCATATTGCATAATATGCAGCTAAAAGATACTTTACAACAATTAGAAAATAGCAATAAAAATTATGCTCGTGTAATGAAGGTAATGGCACACGATTTAAGAAGCCCATTATCTGGTATGATAGGTATTATAGACATATTATTGAATGATGAAAATATTACTGAAAAAGAAAAAAATGAAATGTTAGAGTTGATGCAAACTTCTGCCAATAACTCATTAACAATGATAGGAGAGTTATTACAATCAAGCACCAATTTTGAACAACGTGAAATTGTAAAACAACCTATTGACCTCATTGTTTTATTGAAACAATGTACAGAGCTACTTAAATTTAAAGCATTAGAAAAACAACAAACTATTCATTTTCATTATGCCATTTCAAGTGTTCAAATTTTAGCAGATAATGAAAAATTGTGGAGGCTTTTTTCAAACTTAATTGTCAATGCCATTAAATTTAGTGAAGTAAAAAAATCTATTTACATATATGTAGAAAAAAGCATGGACGAAGTTATTGTCAGTATTCAAGATGAAGGTGTAGGTATTCCTGATAAATTCAAAGACAAAGTTTTTGATTTATTTACAGAAGCCAAAAGAAAAGGAACAGCAGGAGAACAACCTTTTGGGCTTGGCTTATCTATTAGCAAACAAATAGTAGAAGCACACAAAGGTAAAATTTGGTTCATATCTAATGAGCCACATGGCACAACTTTTTATGTAGCTTTACCCATAGAAAAAAATAAATAAGATGCTTTTTCATTTGTCAAAAAACTATATTAAAAATATAGTACTATTATTAGCAGTAATATTGATTGCTTGCAATAGTGTTTATACACCCAAACCAAAAGGATATTTTAAAATAGATTTTCCAGAAAAAAAATATACCACATTCAATATGCCAAATTATCCTTACAGTTTTGAATATCCTGTATATGCCAACATTGTAAAAGATTCTCTATTTTTTGGAGAACAAACAGAAAACCCTTGGTGGATTAATGTAGATTTTCCTTCATTTAAAAGTAGAATATATATCAGCTACAAACAAATTCAACAAAATCAATTTAGCCAACTTGTTGAAGATGCCTTTAAACTTACAGGAAAACACTCTCAAAAAGCATATTCTATTGAAGACTCTGTTATAGCTACACCATTGGGTGTTCATGGTATTTTTTTTAAAGTAGGAGGAGATGTAGCTACTGCTAATCAATTCTTTTTAACAGATTCTGTTAAGCATTTTTTACGAGGAGCTTTGTATTTTGATGCTACTCCAAATGAAGATTCTTTAAGCATTGTAAACAATTTTTTAATAGAAGATGTTAAGCATTTAATCAATACTTTTAGATGGACAGATAAAACAACCAATACAACAGAAACCAATCATAAAAACCATCAAAAACCATTGGCTTTAAAGAAAGAAAAATAAGATAGTACATAAAATGTAAAAATAAATTGCTTCAAACCCGTTAGCATTAGCTAACTTTAAGGTTCAAATTCTCAAATTATTATTATGGCAGCATCAAAACCTGTTATATCTACTTCTTTCAGTTATGAAACATTAGAAGAAACTTTAGATATAAAATCTAAAGATGCACAACTACACATAGGCATACCAAAAGAAATTGCTTTTCAAGAAAATCGTATAGCACTTTCTCCAGATGCTGTAGGTGTATTGGTAAGCAATGGGCATAAAGTAATTGTAGAATCTAAAGCAGGAGAAGGTAGCCACTATGCAGATAAAGATTATGGCGAAGCAGGTGCTACAATAACTTATGAACGTGCAGAAGTTTTTAAAGCTCCTATATTAGTAAAAACAGCACCACCTGTACACGAAGATTTACCTTTATTGCAACTTAATCAAACAATTATTTCGCCCATTCATTATGCTGCACTCAATAAAGAAATAATTGAAAAATTAATGGAGAAAAAAATAACTGCCATTAGTTTTGAAAACTTAAAAGATGATAGTGGCACTTATCCTATTGTAAGAAGCATGAGTGAAATAGCAGGAGGTGCAGTAATGCTAATAGCTGGTCAATATTTAAGCAGCTTTAATGGAGGCAAAGGAGTTTTATTAGGTAGCATAAGTGGTATTCCTCCCACAAAAGTTGTTATTATTGGTGCTGGCACAGTAGGAGAAGTTGCAGCAAGAAATGCTATTGCTTTAGGAGCCAGTGTAAAAGTATTTGATAATAATGTATATCGTTTAAAACAACTACAAAATAATATTGGACAACGTGTTTGGACAAGTGTACTTGAACCAAAAATTCTTGCCAAGCAATTAAAAACTTGTGAAGTAGCTGTAGGGGCATTAAGCAATGATTATGGACATGCACCTGTTGTAGTTACAGAAGAAATGGTAGCCAATATGCGTAAAGGAAGCATTATTATTGATGTGGCTATTGACAGAGGTGGTTGTTTTGAAACAAGTGAATTAACCAATCATAAAAAACCTGTTTTTATAAAACACGATATTATACATTATTGTATTCCAAATATTCCAAGTGGTTTTGCTCGTACTGCAAGCCAAGCTATTAGCAATGTATTGATGCCATTGCTAATACAAATAAGCGATGAAGGTGGTTTAGACGAAATTGTTTGGCACAACTTTAATATGAGAGAAGGTATTTATTTGTTCAAAGGTGCATTGACAGATTTTTACATCAGCCAAAAATTTGATTTAAAATATACCGACCTTAATTTAATCATTGCCAGTAGAAGGTAAAGAAATAGAATAATCTACTACTTGTTTGCAAATATTACTCTACCGAATACTGCTGAATAAATTGTACTGCTTTCAGCATATCATCATGCAATACTCTATCTTGTTTATTAAAAGCTACTTGTTTTCTAAAAGCAGTAACAACATTTTCAAGTATTGCAGAACTTTGTAATGGTCTTCTAAAATCCAGTGCCTGTGCAGCAGTCATTAATTCTATGGCTAAAACTTTTTCTACATTTTCTATTACCTTAAAACATTTTGTAGCAGCATTAGCACCCATACTTACATGGTCTTCTTGATTGTTAGATGATGGAATACTATCAATACTGGAAGGAGTACATAATTGTTTATTTTCACTTACAATACCTGCTGCTGTATATTGAGGAATCATAAAACCAGAATTTAACCCTGGTTCATTTACTAAAAAAGAAGGTAAACCTCTTTGTCCTGATATTAATTGATAAGTACGTCTTTCACTTATGTTGCCAATTTCTGCCATAGCTATACATAAAAAATCTAAGTGCAAAGCCAATGGTTGCCCATGAAAATTGCCACCACTAACAATTAAATCTTCATCAGGAAAAACATTTGGATTATCTGTTACAGAATTTATTTCTGTAAGAAAAACATTTAATACTGTTTCAAAAACATCTTTACTGGCACCATGCACTTGTGGCACACAACGAAAACTGTAAGGGTCTTGTACTTGTTGTTTAGTTTGTTGGGCAATAGCACTACCTTCTAACAATTTTCTTATAGTAGCTGCTGTATTTACTTGTCCTTTATGCTTTCTTACATTATGAATAGCAGGATGCAAAGGTTGTAGCACACAATCAAAAGCATCAAAACTTATAGCAGCAATAATATCTGCAAGTTGTAACAATCTTTCTGCTTTATACAAGCAATACATTCCATGAGCACTCATAAACTGTGTTCCATTAATTAAAGCAAGACCTTCTTTGCTTTGTAGTGCTATAGGTGTAAAACCCAATGTAGATAAAACATCTTTTGTAAATTGTTTTTTATTATCTATCACTACTTCGCCCATACCAATTAAAGGCAAACTTAAATGAGAAAGAGGAGCTAAGTCTCCACTGGCACCTAATGAACCTTGTGCATAAATAACAGGTAAAATATTTTTGTTATAAAGTGTTATCAAAGCATTAACTGTATCAAGTTGCACACCACTATTGCCATAGCTTAAACTCTTCACTTTTAAAAGCAACATTAAACGCACAATAACAGCAGAAACTTCATTGCCCATACCACAGGCATGGCTCATTAATAAATTATATTGTAGCTGTTGAATTTGTGTTTTATCTATTTGCACATTTTGCAAAAAACCAAAACCAGTATTGATACCATAATACAACCCATCACTTTCATTCAGTTTACTATCTAAAAAAGAACGACATTTTTGTATCAATGCTTCAGCCTCTTTGGTAATTTGTAGTTGGGTATTTTCGGCAATGGTTTTTTTTATCTCTTCAAAAGAAAGCCATTGATTACTTATGGCTAATGTATTATTGTTCATAGAGGGCAAAAATTTAAAAGTATTGCAAAGTAAATTCTTTTATTAAGAATTATGCCAAATAAAGTTGGCATAAACATATTTTTCCTTTTATTTTGCAGCACTTTTTAACAAGGTCCGGTAGCTCAGCTGAATAGAGCAACAGCCTTCTAAGCTGTGGGTCATTGGTTTGAATCCAATCCGGATCACTGCGAAGCCGCTTTTAAGCGGCTTTCTTTTTTTAATCATTAAACAGAATAAATATTTAATTTTAATTCTTAAAAAAATAGCTTAAAGCCAAATGTATTATATTATATATCCATTTTTTTATTCTATTTCATTATTACCTTGGAGAGTGCTGTATGCTATTAGCGATGTTTTGTACATTATTGCATATTACCTTATTCGTTATAGAAGAGAAGTAGTGTATAGCAATTTAACCATTGCTTTTCCTGAAAAATCAGCCAAAGAAAAAGAGCTGATAGCCAAGGCATTTTACCATAATTTAATAGATTCTTTGGTAGAAACGGTAAAACTATTATCTGTTTCAAGAAAAGAGTTTGATAAACATTGTATTGTCAATGCAGATGCAGTCAATAATCTTTATGCCTCTGGCAAAAGTGTTCAAATATTAGCAGGACATTTTTTTAATTGGGAATTTTTAAACTTAGGAATGGCTGCTAATCTTGCGTATCCTTTTATTGGTGTGTATATGAATATTACCAATAAAACAGTCAGTAGAATATTGGTTGATATGAGAAAAAAATTTGGTACAATTTTAATTCCTGCATCAGAGTTTAGAACACAATTTGAAAATTTTAGTAAACAGCAATATTCTATAGGTTTAATAGCAGACCAAAACCCTCCTGTACCTGAAAGGGCTGCATGGCTTCCCTTTTTTGGTAAAATGACAGCCTTTCATAATGGACCTGAAAAAGGTGCCAATCGTATGAATACTGCTGTAGCTATGTTAGACATTTATAAAATAAAAAGAGGCTATTATGCAATAGATTTGTCTATACTAACTACAGAACCTAAAGCATTGGCAGAAGGCACTATTACAAAAGAATTAATAGCCAATATAGAAAAAGCCATAAGAAAAAATCCTGCCAATTATTTATGGAGTCATAGAAGATGGAAACATAAATATGAGGAAGAAAAATACAAGCATTTAGTTATTCATTAATACAATATGCCATACCCAAACGCTAATTTTTACAAAAAACTTTACTTAAAACTTTGGTAGAAAAAGTAAAATCTTATACTTTCGCCGCCTAATCAGTCTTGATTAGATGATAAACCTAATTTGTTAACGCCTTTAAATTTCTATTTATGGCAGTAAAAATGAGATTACAAAGACACGGCAGCAAAAAACGCCCTTTTTACTTTATAGTAGTGGCAGATGCACGTGCACCAAGAGATGGTAAGTTTATACAAAAAATTGGAACTTACAATCCATTAACAGTTCCTGCAACTATTCAGTTAGACCGTCAAAAAGCATTAGATTGGCTTCATAAAGGAGCACAACCTACTGATACAGTTCGTAGAATTTTATCCTTTAAAGGAGTATTGTTCTTAAAACATTTATTGCGTGGTGTAAAACTGGGCTTGTTTGATGATGCTACAGCAATGACTAAGTTTCAAAGTTGGCACGAAGAGCATGAAGCTAATGTAAAACGCCGTAATGAATCACATCGTAGTCAGCAACGTCAGCGTAGAGCTTATGTTCCTCCAGTTCGTAAAGTAGAAGAAGTAACAGCTCAGCCAGAGCCAGATTCTGCTACTCCTGCTGCTGAAGAAAATACAGAAGCATAGTTAAGAAGTTGTATTTAATTTAATTGAAAATCCTGTTCACTATTGTAACAGGATTTTTTATTCATGAGGTAGTAATAGTGTTCCTACAAGTTTAAACCATAACAACAATGTTACAATACTGCCTGTTATTCCTGCTACTAAAAACATACTCCTATATACTTTAGGAAGAAATATAAAAACAGTAATACAGCATATTAAAGTACCAGCCAAACCCAATGGAACAAGAATAAACAAAGGAGATATATTGAATGTATAAGCTATATTGGTTTCATTGATGATTAAAGAAGTATCTTTTTTATTAAAGCCTATAAAAATTATATACACTATAAGAAGCAACAACCATCTAAGCCAAAACAGACTAAGAAAAACGGCAATCCATTGTTTTAAAGAAAAATGTTGAGGAGCAATATTTTTTTGTGCTTTCTTAGCAAATAAACAAACCCTGTTATGCTCAGTATAATACAAATTAATGGAGCAGTACTTTCTATCAATAACCTTTCTTTGAGTTGCTACTGCTCATATTTTTTTAATTGATTTTTTTGTGGAAATTCAAGGTTATTTTCTATTTCATAGGCATATTGTTCATACAGTCTTTCTATCAAAGTATCTGTTGTATAAATTTTGCATAAACTTGTTTTGTCATAATATATACTTGTTTCTTATTGAAAATACTTGGCAACAGGATAAAATGAAAAAAGCTGAACAAAAATGGCTGTTAATGAAAAGAAGAAAAATGCAAGAGTTAAAACAAGAAAAGGTTTGCTATTGATAAAATGCTTCATTAAAAATTTAGTGATTAATTCTTTGCTGTAAATGTATCTATTTGAATTGATAAAAAGCCATTAAAAAAACCTATAAGATTCCTGAACCTTATAGGTTTGTATCTTCCTAAAAATATACAACAATAAAAAACTTGGCAATTACATGTATATACATTAAATTTGCACTTCAATATCATGCAGCAAGTATTTGACATATTAAAACTTAGTATCAAAGATGCTATAGAACCAAGCACAGACATATTGTATCAAAAAGAGCAAGACATTCCTGGTTCTATTAAATACCATATTCGTAGATATTATACAAGACATCCATTAATATCAGATGATTCTGGTATGATGGTATATCATTATGATGCCAATAGACAAGAAAACAATTATCTTGAATTACATTTTTGTATTACAGGCAATAAATATTGCTACGAAAAAAGTTGCAAGTTTTGTGAAAAACAACCTACCAACTGCGATGGAGAACAAATAACTGCCGATGTTTTTACTTTTCATTTTTCTTCTACTTTCTTACACCAATTTACACACAATGTAAAACTAAGTAATCGTAAAGATGAAGTATTGGCATTCAAACATCCTAATGCTTTTACCAAAATTTTTCCTATTTGCAATAAGAAAAGAAATGTATTAGATGCACTGCTTAATCATAGCTACTCAGGAGCATTAGAAAATATTTTTATCAATGCAAAAATTCATGAGCTATTATTATATAGTTTAGATTGTTTAGTAGATGAAAAAGAAGAAGGCTTTAGCTGTAAATTTTTAGAAGATGAACGTAGCAGACAAGCCATTTATGATGCAAGAGATATTTTATTAAAAAATATTGGAAATCCTTTAACCATAAGAGAATTGAGCAGAAAAGTTGCTATAAATGAATGTTATTTAAAGAAAGGATTTAAAGAAATTTTTAGTACTACCATTTTTGATTTTTATCAACAACAAAGAATGGAGCATGCTAAATATTTATTGTACGAAAAAAGCCTAAGCGTTACAGATGTTTCTTCTTTATTAGGTTATTCATCTATCTCACATTTTTCGGCAGCATTTAAAAAACATACAGGTTTAAAACCTTGTGAATTATTGAAATAAGGGTTTCTTCACATTGCCAAATAATCAAGGTACTCTATAAAAAATCCCAAAGGGTAAAATTCTACATTGTAAGCAAAGAACGTACATCTAATAATTGAAGGGAAATCGCAACCATCCGCTTACTGCTACTCTGTTCATAATTGTTGTATGCAAAGAACGTAAATCCAATGAATGATACCCAATCACAACTATATTATAAATGAAAATATCTAACAAAAAGAAGTAGTTATTTCTTCTACTTGATGAGAATATTTTTTAGAATAAGGTATAATGTTATTTTTGCTTACTCATGATAAATGACATGAGTTTTACAATTAAATTTTTTAAACTACATAAATCAATTCAATATGTCTGATGTTTTCAAAACTTGCCCACAATGTAATTGTGAATATGCTTATGAATTAAATGAAACACAATATGCTTGTCCTGATTGTGGACATGAATGGAATCCAAATGATGTTGTTGAAGAAGAACAATTAATAGTATTAGATGCTAATGGAAATAAATTAAGTAATGGAGATACTGTAATTGTTATTAAAGATTTACCAGTAAAAGGAGCTGCAAAGCCATTAAGAGCTGGTACAAAAGTTAAAAATATAAGATTGACAGAGGGAGACCATAATATAAGTTGTAAAATTGATGGTTTTGGAGCAATGGCTCTAAAGTCTGAATATGTAAAGAAGGTATAAGCTGCTATCGCATCATCTACCATTTATTTTAGTTATCTTGCTCAAGTATGGCAATTATATTATTTGATAACCAATATAGAAAAAGTTTTTTTCCTATAACTGCTACCAAAGCTTTAGGCAATGTAAGACTTGGTATTTTGAAACTAAAAGATTGGTGGCAATTACTTTTGCAACAACCAGTTTTTATTGCTACAGAAAACTATTTACAACATCTTTATCCTTTAGCATCAAAAGAAGAACATATTTTTATAGATGCTGCTATTTTACCAGACGAAAATTTGATACAAAAAATAAATGAATTATCTACCAATCAAGCATTGATAGATAGTACAGGTGTAATAGCAGGAAAAACTACCATAGATGTAACAACTTTTAACCCTATCAATTTTATACAGGTATTTGATAATACAATGATGTATGAAAATGTTACCAGACTAAAACAACCTTTTCATTTTTTTCAGTATAATGAGAAAGTATTGAAAGCTCAATTTACGGTTCTTACAAAAAATAAATCACCTCAAAAAATATCATCAACCAACAAAGTAGTTAATGAAGTTGATATTTTTATAGAAGAAGGTGCCATAGTAGAACACTGTATTTTAAACGCTTCTACAGGATTTATTTATATTGGCAAAAATGCAACAGTAATGGAAGGAAGCATTATCAGAGGTGCTTTTGCTTTATGCGAAAATGCTGTTGTAAAAGCAGGTGCAAAAATTTATGGAGCTACAACAATAGGAGCTAATGCAGTAGCAGGAGGTGAAATTAAAAATGCTATTATAGGTGATTATAGCAACAAAGCCCATGATGGTTATTTGGGAGATAGCATAATAGGAGAGTGGTGCAATTTGGGTGCAGGAACAAGTAATAGCAATGTAAAAAATAATGCAGGTGATGTACTGTTATGGAACAATTATTTTAATCAATATGAAAATGCAGGCAAAAAGTGTGGTGTAGTAATGGGCGATTATTCAAGAACTGCCATAAATACATCAGTTAATACAGGCTCTAATATTGGTGTATGTTGCAATGTTTTTGGAGTTGGATTAATGCCTACTTTATTAAACCATTTTTCTTGGGGTATTGATAAACAAAGTAAATACAAATTAGATAAAGCTATGGTAGATATTAATAATTGGAAACAATTTAAAGGGAAACAAATTTCAGAAGATGAAGTAATGGTTTTGAAATATATCTTTGAACACTTATAAAATTTAAAACAATTTATTTATGAGAAAAAAAATTGCTGCTGCCAACTGGAAAATGAATTGCACACTGCCACAAGCAGAAGATTTATTAAACAAATTATCTACTGCTAATGTACATGTAACAGAAGAAAAAATTAGCATTATTGCAGTGCCTTATGCTTACTTATTATTAGCTAAACAAATACTTGCTGCTAAGCAAAACATATTTGTAGCTGCACAAAATTGCTATACTAAAAAAAGTGGCGCTTATACAGGAGAAATAAGTGCAGAAATGCTACAAAGTATGCAAATACCTTATGTAATTATAGGGCATAGTGAACGTAGAGATTATTTTAATGAAACTAATTCAATGCTTGCCGATAAAGTAAATATTGCTTTAGAGTATAATATTCAACCAATATTTTGTTGTGGTGAGGCTTTAGACATTCGTGAAGCTGGTACACAAAATAGTTTTGTAGAAAAGCAATTAAAAGATTCATTATTTCATTTAACCAATGAACAAATTATAAAAGTAGTTATTGCTTATGAACCAATATGGGCAATAGGTACAGGAAAAACTGCTACTAATGAACAAGCACAAGAAATGCACCAACATATTAGAAAAGTATTGGCAGGAAAATTTGGAAATGATATAGCTAATAATATTTCTATTTTATATGGAGGAAGTGTAAAAGGAGCTAATGCAGAAGAAATATTTGCTCAACCAGATGTAGATGGAGGTCTTGTAGGTGGAGCATCTTTAAATGCAGAAGAATTTAGCACTATCATCAATTCTTTATAGTTTTTTTATAAAAACATTTCTATCTTTAATGTATTACTTTTTGAATAAATTAGTAATACATTTTTTTTGTATAAACATACACTACACTTATGGCAACTATAAAAGAATGGCATGAAGATGATAGACCAAGAGAAAAACTTGTGTTGAAAGGCACAGCAGCATTGAGCAATTCTGAATTGTTGGCAATATTAATTAATCATGGTACAAAAGATAAAAGTGCTGTAGAACTTGCTAAAGAATTGTTGCAAAAAAATAATAATGATTTAAAAAAACTTAGCAGATTATCTGTCAATGAAATACTACAACTAAAAATAAAAGGTATTGGAGTAGCAAAAGCTGTAAGTATAGCTGCTGCTTTAGAATTAGGCATAAGAAGAGATGCAACAGAAAAAAACATTAACACAATTAAGTCTTCAAAAGATTTGGCAGCTTTCTTAAAAGCAAAATTTCAATACTTAACAACTGAAATTTTTGCAGTAGTTTATTTAAACAATAGTAACAAAATTATACACCATGAAATTGTGAGTGAAGGAGGCATAACAAGCACCATTGTTGACCATAGAATTATTCTTAAAAATGCTTTAGTACATGGTGCTTTAGGCATTGTATTATGTCATAATCATCCAAGTGGAAATTTAGTACCAAGTGAAGCCGATAAAAAGATTACCCATAAAATAAAACAAGCTGCCAGCCTCTTAGATATTAATTTGCTTGACCATATAATTGTAAGTGATGAAGGTTATTTTAGTTTCTTTGAAAATAACATGGTATAAGAATATTTTTTAAGCCTTTAAACTTTTATGTGCAAAGAAAAATCTGTCAATAACAATTAAACCTATTCCAATAACCATTGGTAAACTAAAGTAAAAAATAGCTTCTGCATACAAAGGAAAAACATTTTGATTAAGCAAAACATACGCCCCCTGAGCAAATAAAATAATTTCACTAAATATAAATCCTGCAATAAATAAAAATAATCCTGCTTTACACATTTTACTCAAATACAATTCTTTTTCTTTAATCAAATAGGCAATAACAAAAAAAGAAAGAAACCCTATAAAAATAATATGTAAATAGCCAATAATAAAGTTATGCACTTTGTAAGCATAGCTTGCAACTGATGGAAAAGCACCAAAAAATTGTAGTATATTTTTAATACTAAAACAAAGCAGTGAGCAATAAAATAAAAACAGTACCCACTTATGTAAACTTGTTATAAATTTTTTGGGAATATTGTTGATTAATTTTAAAAAATAGCATAAAGCAATAAGCTGCAAAATTGCTGCCACTACCGATATAACATATATTATTGCAACTGGCTTTGTCCATAATGTAGATAGAAAATAGGCAGGCACACAAGCTATCAGCATTAACCAATAAAAATATTTTGCTAATTTTTGATGATAGTTAATCTTATTGTTTTCTAATAGTTTAAAAAATAACCCTAATACTGCAAATGTAAACCAGCCATTGTACTGAAAATGTAAGTAGAAGTAAATAGTATTATAATATAAATTACTACCAGCACCTGCTATTTTAGTTACTGGTGCCATACAAAAAGGAGCTAATGAAGAAAGCACCATAAAAAACAAAGCTGCTTTAATAAAACGAATAGCTAACATATTTCTATCTGTATGAATATTGGCTTTTTTCACATCTTTTAAAAATGTATAAACAAAAAACCAAGAACATATAATATGTAAAGTAGAAAATGAAATAGAATATAAACCATACCCTTGAAGAGGATAGCTACATAACATACCAATATTGGCTATTTGTGTTATCCAGAATAAATGAGGATATATTTTTTTATTTTTTTCAGTAGGTAATAAAAATGTATCAATAAGTATAACAAATAAAACATTGTATAACCAACCCAAAAATGCAATGTGAGAGTGTGTATGCAACAAATAAGCATAATTAAAATTGATAGGTACAAAACCCATTAATCTTAGTGTAATACCAATTATGGCAACAATAAAAAGATAAAGAAAAGCAATATTTAACCAGCGTTTATTCATAATCATTGATAATATCAATAACCTAAAAATAATATTGATAAATAAACTGCCAAAGTAATTATTAAATTTAAAAAAATAGACAAGAGAAATTTCTTTTACAAAACACTGACAAATGGTAAAGCATATAACAATATTATAGTAAGTATTATTTATTGTGTTTACGAGAATAAAAAAAATTAACCGATTTCGTTACCTATATTTTATAGAACTTGTTTAGACTTTTATTTTTTTACGAATTGTGAATAAAAAACGCTGTCAGCCTGAGCCTGTAGAAGGCGATGGTTAAAAAATATGCTTCAATTAATCGGTTTCGACATGTTTAGACAAGCTCAACATGACAAAACCTGACAACTTTCACTTTTTTTAGCTTCGTGTATATTAAATTGATAAAAGTCTAAACAAGTTCATAGTGAATTATTATTAAATACTACATTTGATTTGTAAGAAAATAATTATTAAACACTAAAATATTGTATCATGTCAAATAGAATTAATTTAGCTAAGGTAGATGCTAAGGCAATGGAAGCTATGGTTGGCTTAGAAAAATATATTGCACAAACAGGGTTAGATAAAAAGTTGTATGAACTTATTAAAACAAGGGCATCGCAAATGAATGGTTGTGCTTATTGTATCAATATGCATGTAAGAGATGCTATGAAAATGGGCGAAACAGATCAACGTTTATTTTTATTAGATGCTTGGCGAGAAACAACTTTATATACACCAAAAGAAAGAGCTACTTTAGCACTTACAGAAGCAATGACTTTTATAACCAATGGTCATGTGCCAGATGAAGTGTATAATGAAGCAGCAGCTCATTTATCTGAAAAAGAATTAGCAGCAGTTATTATGACTGTTGTAACTATTAATGGTTGGAATAGAATTGCTATTACTTTACGTTCTCCATTAGATTAAATAATTAAAGTGCTATTTTTTTATTGCAGGTTTAGATATAAACCATAAACCTATAAAAGTAAATAGCCCATTTATTATTAATAATTCAATACCTATTTTAAATCCATTAAATAGGTGAGATGAAATATTATGTAGTGTATTTGCTATGCTACCTGTTATGTTTAATTTGCTTATAAACCATTCAGGATTGTTTACAATATCTAAACCTATAACAAGTAATGGTGCAGCTATACAAACCATTAATGAAAGTTTATCATTAATAACACGTTTGGTAAAAATACCAAATGCAAATAAGCCTAATAATGGTCCATAAGTATAACCAGCTACTTTTAAAATAACATCAATAATAGATTTATCATTTATCCATTTAAAAAGCATAACACATAGAAAAAATATAAAAGTGAAAATAAAATGCACAGTCATTCTTACTCTTTTTTTCTTTTGTTCATCTAAATCTTCTCTTTTCTTTAGTCCCAGAATATCTATACAAAAAGAAGATGTAAGGGCTGTTAAAGCACCATCAGCACTGGGAAATAAAGCAGAAATTAAACCTATAATAAAAATAATACCTACTGCTACAGATAAGTGATTGCCCAATGCTATAAAAGGAAACAAATCATCGCCTTTTGCATCAATAGCATGCGTACCTGCATATAAGTATAACAAGCCACCCATAAAAAGAAATAAGAAATTTACAAGCAATAATATAGTACTTAATGTAAGTACATTTTTTTGAGAGTCTTTTAATGTTCTTACAGAAATATTTTTTTGCATCATTTCTTGGTCAAGCCCTGTCATAGCAATAGTTATAAAAGCGCCACCAATAATTTGTTTTACAAAAAAGCCAGCCGATTGTACATCTGTATTAAATATTTGCAACATTCCTTTTGCATTTAATTGCCCTATCGTTTCTGTAAATCCAAGATTCATTTTGCTCATTACTGCTATTATACAAACTATTAATCCTAAAAGCATACAAGTAGTTTGTAGTGTATCGGTATAAACAATGGTTTTTACACCACCTTCAAAAGTGTATAATAAAATAAGTATAAGAATAATCATTGTGGTAAGCCAAAAACTAACATTCATAGAATCTAAAATGAAAAGTTGTAAAATGTTTATGACCAAATACAACCTTGCAGTAGCTCCTAATGTTCTGGATAAAATAAAAAATACAGCTCCTGTTTTATAACTTTTATTACCAAATCTGTGGTCTAAATAATTGTATATAGAAGTAAGATTCATTTTGTAATACAATGGCAATAAAATATAAGCCACTGCTAAATAACCAAAGAAATAACCAATAACTACTTGAAAATATTGAAAACCTATACTACCTACTGTGCCTGGCACACTTACAAATGTTACACCACTAAGGCTTGTGCCTACCATACCAAAAGCTACCAACATCCAATTACTATTACGATTGCCAATAAAAAAAGAATCGTTATTAGAATTTTTGCTGGTGTACCATGCTACGGTAAGTAATAATAAAAAATATCCTATAACAAATGAGAACAATAATAATGTGTTCATGTATTTTTAATTAATTATGAACTGCAATATATAAGAAACTATTTTTTTCTGCTATTAAATTTTAATAACAAAATAATTATTGAGTATTGGTAAGATTAATTTTATTAAAAGAATTTTTCTAATTTTTCTTTTAATATAGAAGGCATGGCTCTTTTTTGATTGCTAACAGCATCTAAAAAATAAAAAACTACTCTACCAGTAGTAAGTAGTTGATTGGCTTCATTATATACTTCTTGATGAAATTCTATTTTGTGGTTAAGAGGCAATTCTCTTACAGATGTTTTGATGGTTAGCAAATCATCATAATGTGCAGGACGTAAATATTTAATATTCAATTCTACTACAGGCATTATAATACCTGATTTTTCTAATTCTTTATAAGTGAAACCCAAATCTCTAATACTTTCTGCACGACCTACTTCAAAATACTGTGCATAATTACCATGATACACTACATTCATTTGGTCTGTTTCAGCATAACGAACCCTTATTTGTGTAGAACTTTCGTACATAATATTGTTTGCTTCAAAGTGTAAGCAGAAATTAATCTAATATTTCAACATCAGATGGATATTTGTTTTTATCAAATACAAATATTTTATCTGCTAATGTTGCATTGGTATTTAAGTTGTTGAAAGTAAATTCTAAAGTATTGTTACTCTTATCTAAAATGGTAGCTTTGGTAATCATACTTTTTGTTTTATCAATAAATAAATTTACTTTATTAAAATTTTTTCTTTTATCTACAGGTTTTAGCTCAATTTTATTAAAGTTTCCTTTGGTTGAAATAAGTTTGTAAGTAAAATCTTTATCATAACTACCACTTAATATTTTTTGAGGTGTTAATGTTTTCCCTTCTTCTTCAGCAGCAGCTACTGTAATAGTTTTGCTACCATCAAAAGTATAAGTTTTACTTCCATCGCAAATAACTTCAGTTTTACCTTGCTTTAAAATATACTTACTTCCTTTCATAGATATAGAGCCTGTTTTTGTTCCATTTAATTTACCAGCACTTGTAAAAGTTTTAAGTACAAATTTTCCAGTAATAGCTTTATATGATTTTACTTTAGTGCTTACAGCATCTAATATTTTTTTTGCATTTGGGTCATTTTGTGCCTTTACTGTATAAGTGGCTAAAAATGCTGTAATAACTAATAAAAAAGCCTTCTTCATTATTTAATTTTAATTTTCAAAGGTGCAAATATAATGCCTGACAACTTTCTGATAGTTTAAACACAAAAAGGTTTAACAAAACATAGGTAAAGCAATAAAATAAGTAGGCTAAATCTAACTCCTTATCTTCGCCAAATGCACTATGTAACAGCAGAAAATATTACCAAAAGTTATGGCATTAATCCATTGTTTAGTAACATATCTTTTCATATAAACGAAGGCGATAAAATAGCTTTGATAGCAAGAAATGGTGTTGGAAAAAGTACTTTATTAAAAATTTTATCGGGCAATGAAACTGCTGATGAAGGTACTTTATTCATCAATAAAAATGTAACAGTAGCTTTATTTGAACAAGAACCAAAATTTGATGAAGATAAAAATGTAGTAGATAATATTTTTCATATTCATCATCCTATTATCAATATTATTCGTGAATATGAATTAGCCACAGATAATAATGATGAAGAAAAGATGATAGAATTAACTACTGCTATGGATGAATTAGGAGCTTGGAATTTTGAAGTGAAAGTAAAACAAATACTTTCAAAATTAAATATTCATCATTTACAACAGCCTGTAAAAAATTTAAGTGGAGGTCAAAGAAAAAGAATAGCATTAGCCAAAACATTGATAGATATTGGGTTTGACCATAAGCATACTTTATTAATGATGGATGAACCAACTAACCACTTAGATGTAACTATGATAGAGTGGTTAGAAAATTATTTGAATCAGGAAAATGTTACACTATTACTTGTTACACACGATAGATATTTTTTAGATGCAGTAGCTGATGAAATATGGGAATTAGAAAGAGAAAATTTGTATGTGTATAAAGGCAGTTATGAAAACTATATGGAGAAAAAAGCAGCAAGAATAGAAAGTGAACAAGCCAGTATAGACAAAGCAAAAAATGAATATAGAAAAGAATTAGAATGGATGCGTAAGCAACCAAGAGCAAGAACTACTAAAAGCAAGAGCAGACAAGATAATTTTTATGAAGTAGAAGCCAGAGCAAAACAAAAAATAGAAGATACTCAATTACAACTTCAGGTAAAAATGAGTAGGTTAGGGGGTAAGATAATTGAGATGAAAAAAGTATATAAAGCATATAACAATACTGTTATTTTAAAAGGCTTTGATTATACTTTTAGCAAAGGCGAAAGAATTGGTATTATTGGAAAAAATGGTGTTGGAAAAAGTACTTTTTTAAATCTTATACAACAATTAGAAACTGCTGATAGTGGTAAAATAAATATTGGCGATACAGTTATTTTTGGCAATTTTTCTCAACAAGGATTAGAGGTAAAAGAAAATGTAAGGGTAATAGAATATGTAAAATCTATTGCAGAAAATTTTCCTTTGGCAAGTGGAGGAAGTTTAAGTGCAGCACAATTTTTAGAACTGTTTTTATTTACACCAGATAAGCAATATACTTTTATAAACTCATTGAGTGGTGGCGAAAAAAAACGATTACAGTTATTAACTATCTTATTTAAAAATCCTAATTTTTTAATTTTAGATGAGCCTACCAATGATTTAGATTTACCTACACTGGCTGTATTAGAAAGATTTTTAGAAGCCTATCAGGGTTGTGTATTAATAGTAAGTCATGATAGATATTTTATGGATAGATTGGTAGAACATTTATTTGTTTTTGAAGGAGATGGTGTTATAAAAGATTTTCCTGGCACATATTCTCAATTTAGAATTTGGGAAAAAGAACAAGAAAAATTGAAAGAAGAGAAACAAACAACAACTGAAACCAAAATAAATAATCAGGCAACTGTATCTGGTACAGTTAAAAAGAAAATTTCTTTTAAAGAAAAAAGAGAGTTTGATATGTTAGAAAAAGAAATACCTGCACTTGAACAAGAAAGAGAAAAGCTAACACTACAATTAAGCAATGCTAATATTAATTATAATGAAATAGAAAAAATTAGCCAACAACTATTGGAGATAAATAATTTATTAGAAACAAAAGAAATGCGTTGGCTTGAATTGAGTGAGTTGATGTAAAAAAAATTACCCTTACTAAAAAGCAAGGGTAATAATATGATACATAGCAGTATATAAGTATTTATAAAGCTATTTGTTTTTCTAACATTAATTTTCTAAGATTAATTAAGCCATAACGCATACGTCCTAAAGCTGTATTAATACTACAATTAGTAATATCTGCTATTTCTTTAAAACTTAAATCTGCAAAATGGCGTAATACAATAACTTCTCTTTGGTCTTCAGGAAGCATGTTTAGCATTGTGCGTACTCTCTCCTGACTTTGAGATGCCATCAATTTTGATTCACTACTTTCTTCTACTGTATTAATTGTTTCGAAGATGTCTTTGTTATCACTTGTTTTAATAGGTGGCGTTCTCTTTACTTTTCTAAAGTGGTCAATACATAAGTTGTGGCTAATACGCAAAGCCCATGGTAAAAACTTTCCTTCTTCAGTATATCTGTTGTTTTTAAAAGTATCAATTACTTTAATAAACACATCCTGAAATAAGTCTTCAGCTAAGTACTTGTCTTTTACCAAGAAAAGAATAGAGGAGAAAATTTTGTCCTTGTAGCGATTAATTAATACTTCAAGGGCATCATTAGCATTTCTTTTTTGAAATGCATGGATTAGTTGCGTGTCTGACGCATGAGTTAAAGTTTTCATAGACATTTAGGTTTTTGTTGTCTTTAAAAAAAATTAGGATTATGGACTACGGAAAATAAGTACAATATTTTTTTCTTGTTAATTGTATTTTATTTTCTGAGTGTGAAGATAAGAGATATAAATTTATATTTCCAAATTTTAGATAATATTTTTTTAAAATATTTTTATGAAACGCTTAATAGCAAAGGATTTCAAGTGAATTTACTATTCAACTTCGTAAATTTACTATGCTTTATGAATATAATTCTATAATTGAGAAAAGCATTTCTCAAAATGGTTTTGTATGAATATTGTATTATCTTGATTGGAAAAATAGGGTTACACAAAACTTAGACATTGGAAGTACATAATTATCATTCAACATTGCAAATTCCGTCTGACCGAAACGGTCTGACGGAATTGATAATGGTAGAGAAAAGTTATAATTGCTAATAGAAGAAAATATTTTGTTCAAAAAGTAGTATATTAGCTTCTTGTAAAACACATAAATTTGTGCAAAAGCAACGATTATACTTAGATACTTCTGTTTTTGGAGGATTTTATGATGATGAATTTTCTGAATTTACAGTTCAGCTTTTTGAAAGATTAAACAAAGGTGAGTTTACCCTTTTATTTTCTACAATAACTCAAGACGAACTTGAAAATGCACCTGAAAGAGTTAGAAATTTGGTAAAACAATTAAAAGCAGACAATACTGAATTTTTGGAAGTAACGGATGAAGCAGTAGATTTGGCAACGGAATATATTGAAGAAAAAGTAGTAGGGCAAACCAGTTATGCAGATTGTTTGCATATTGCTTTAGCAACAATAAACAGAGCCGATTATTTAATAAGTTGGAATTTTAAGCATATTGTAAATGTGCAAAGAATACGTGGATATAATGCAATTAACCTAAAAAGTGCGTATAAAATATTAGAAATTCGTTCACCAAGAGATTTTGTAAAATATGACGACGACAACTACTGAAAAACAATTTGATGCCGTAAAATTTATGCGTCAGCAAAGAGATAAATTAAGCATAAAATTAGCCAAGATGACAAAGGCTGAAATTGTAGCGTATTTTAAAAAAAGAAAGTTAGAAACTAAAACAAAGCCTTGTGCCTAAATTAAACGAATCAAAATGGTTTTGTATGAATATTGTACCTATACACTAATCTTCTTTTAAATAATTGGCAATAATAGTAGCTCGGTTAATACCAATAATTGCAGCAAGTTCTTCTACACTTTTAGAACGAATATTTTTGACAGATTTGAAAGTATGTAGCAGTTGCAAAACAGTTTGTTTGCCTATACCTTTTATATTTTCTAATTCATTTTTAAAAGTGCCTTTAGAACGTTTGTTTCTGTGAAAGGTAATACCAAATCTGTGTACTTCATCTCTTATAAATCTAATTAGTTTAAGGCTATTGCTATTCCAAGGTAGGGTAATGGGTTCGGTGTCTTTATGAAAAAATATTTGTTCTTCATTTTTGGCTAAACCTACAACAGTAATTCTATTATTTAATGCTAAGGTTGTTATACTTTCCATTGCTGCACTAAGTTGTCCTTTACCTCCATCTATAATAATAAGTTGAGGTAAGTCTTTTTCTTCATCTAATAATCTTTTATAACGGCGATACACTACTTCTTTCATGGTAGCAAAGTCATTAATACCTTGTACTGTTTTTACATTAAATTTTCTGTACTCATTTTTATAAGGTATGCCTTCTTTAAAACAAACCATAGCACTAACAGGATAACTACCTTGAAAATTAGAGTTGTCAAAACATTCTATGTGTACTGGTAATTCTTGAAGGCTTAAAAACTGCTGCAATTCATACAGCACTTTCTTTTTTTCTGCATTGGTTTTTCCTTCTAAATGCAGTATTTTTTTCTTTTGTAATGCTTGTTTAAAATAATTTACATTTTTTAAAGAAAGGTCTAATAGTTGTTTTTTATCTCCTGCTTTTGGAACAATAATAGAAAGCAATAAATCAGGATAAGCTATTTTAAAGGGTACAATTATTTCGGTTGAGATACTATTAAAATCTTCTCTTAAACGTGCAATGGCATAGCTTAATACTTCTTCATCGCTTTGTTCTAAAGGTATGGTAAGTTGTATGGTATGTGTTTGTACAATAGTGCCATTTTGAACCATTAAATAATTTACATAAGCCGATTCTTTTTCTCTTAATATTGAAAATACATCAATATTGGATAAATGCTTACCTACAATAACAGATTTGGCTTGGTATTTTTTTAAATCATCTATTTTATGTTTAATAATAGCTGCTTGTTCATATTCCATATTGGCAGCTTTTAAAGCCATTTCTTTTTTTAAGTGCTGCAATACAGGGCTTATGTTCCCTTTTAAAATGTTTCTTACTTGTTGTAGCCATTCATTATATTCATCTAAGGTTTGCAAACCTTCGCAGGGTGCTTTACAATTTCCTAAATGATATTCTAAACATAGTTTAAATTTTTTTCTCTGAATATTGGTTGTCGTTAATAATAGTTTGCATGTTCTAAGAGGAATGTATTGTTTTATAAAATCTAATAATTCTTTTACTTTTCCTACAGAAGTGTATGGTCCAAAATATTCTGAACCATCATTTATTTTTTTTCGGGTAAAAAAAACTCTTGCAAATGGTTCATTTTTTATAACAATATAAGGATATGTTTTATCATCTTTTAAAAGAATATTGTATTTTGGTTTGAATTGTTTGATGAGTGCATTTTCTAATAAAAAAGCATCTTGTTCTGTATCAACAATAGTAAAATCAATATGGTGTATGCTTGTAACTAATTTGTGTGTTTTATATCCTATAAAAGTTTTGGTAAAATAACTACTGACTCTTTTTCGTAAATTTTTTGCTTTGCCTACATACAATAAAATATTATTTGCATTGTAATATTTGTAAATGCCTGGTTGGGTAGGAATATTGGATATTATTTTTTGAAATTCTTCAGAAGTCATTATTTCTCCCAACTTAAATTTGTTTTGGTAATAACAGATTTGCCTGATGGTGCTTCTGCATAACGTAGTATATAAAATTCTTTATTAAAAACCCATGAGCAATTTTCTGTAATTAATGAATCGGTAGAAGTATATATTGCTTTTATATCTATCCGTTTTATTGTATTGGTATTTTTTGCATCTAATAAAATACTTACATTTTTAACAGCAAGGCTATCATTTTGTGTATGGTAATTAATAATAGTGCTTGAGGTAGTTAAATCTGTAAATATTTCTTCTTTATAAAATTGTTTTATAGGTGTTGTTGTTATATCATACTTGGTTATTTTTTGTACATAATCTTTACATGCTTCTGCTGCTATTTTTTTGTTACTTGTATTATTTTTTTCGTTGGTATAAGATACAGTAATGATTGCTTTATTATCTATCAAGCTATCTACTTCTTTTTCAATAGTTGTAATATATGGGTAAAAGGGAATTGAATCTGTATTGGTTGAAGTAGTTTGAGTTGGGGTAATATTGGCATCTTGTTGATTATTTTCTTTGCAACCAATGATTAAAACAAGTATGACAATACTTAATTTTCTGAACATAAAAATTTATTTAATTGTACGAAAGTATTTTAAATAAATAGAATAAAAAACTGCTAATGATAAATTAAAAGAAATGGACTATTTGAATATTTGTTTTATAAAGCCTATTCTTAAACCATTGTCTAACCTATATTCTTTAATAGGATAGTTGTCATTATAAGTTGGTAAGTGTTGGTAGCGTACTTGAGGGCTGATAAAGAAATGATAATCTCCCACTTTATAGGCAAAGTTTATATCTAAGTCTGTATTAATATTCCATTTTCTGAAAAATGATGTACCATCTGTATAAAATTTATAATCTGTAGAAAGAAGGTACACATTTTTATTGAGTGTTAAAGTAGGTTGAATACTTGCCCCTACACTAATACTAAATCTATCTTTTTGAAATAATTGCCATTGTATGCCTATAGGAATAGATGCTTGGTATAACCTATTTTTAAGTGTTGCATTAGCATAACCATCAGTATTGCTTGAGGTAGAAATTTGGTTTATAGTATCTATACCATTACTTGTAACTACAGCTATTTGAGCAATATTTGCACCACTCTTGTAACTATCAATATAATATTTACGCATATTAAATTGTAGTCCTGCTCTAATTTTTATTTTATCTGATAATTTATATAATATACCAACACCTGCTTCAAGCCCTAATGCTGGTTTATGACGAACTACATCATTAACATCTGCAAAATATTGAGAAGATAATGGAGCACCTGTAGGGTCTGTGCTTCTAAGGCTTATAATATTTCTGGCTTTATCATCTGCCAATCTTCTAAAGCTAATGCTTGGAGTAGCATATACTTGTAATTCAAATTTTGTTGGTTTTTGTATTTTATGGGGTGCAATATTTTCATAATTAGATTCAACTGTATTGGTTGAATGTTGTATGTTTTTAAACTCAATTATATTGTTGAGTTGTTTTACTGTTTGTTTTTGTATAGTGTTATAATGAGTTAGTTTATTGAGTGTGTAATAAGGTGCTGATGTTGTTATATTATTGGTTAATGGTATTTTGTTGTTGATTGCTTCATCATTTACTATTTCAATAGTATTGATAGTTTCTGTATTTTCCTTTTGTGCTATAGTTTTAGTTGAATTAATGGTAGGTTCTATATCTTCTGTTACATTATTAATGGTATTTGAAACTATATTTTGCTTTTTATGATGAATAGGGTAGGTGTATTCTTGATTAATAAGTTGCTCTGCAAATAGTGTATTTTGGTTTATTAATGTAGTATCGCTGGTAGTAGAGTGCACTAATATAGCAGGTGTAATAAAATTGCCTTTTGTTAGGTTATCATAAATGATAGTAGAAATGGTAAGAGCTACTATGATACATAAAGAAACAATAGGTAGTGCATACCAATTTTTATATTCATGTAATTCTTTGTAAATATTTCTCCATATCCTATCTTCAGGGTAAAGTTTATGCTTATCTGCTTGTGATTGCAAAAATTGTTCAAGGTTATTATGGTATCTATGGTCATTCATTTCACTCACTTACTTTAAACTTGCTACCCAGTTATTACTTTCTTTAGTATTTGAAATAATAGATTTTTTAATCAGTATGTTTTCTAAAATTACTTTTGCTCTTGTATATTGACTTCTGCTGGTACTTTCTTGTATATCTAAAAGTTCGCCAATTTCTTTATGACTATAACCTTCAATAGCATATAAGTTTAGTACAGTTCTATAACCAATAGGCAATAATCTTATACATTCTATTACTTGTTTGGCTAACATAATAGTTGATATATTTTCTTCTCTTACATAAACATTTTCGGCATAATCCAATTCTACACTATCATTAAATTTTTTATTTTTCTTTAAAAAATTAATACAACTATGAACAATTATTTTTCTTATCCATCCTTCAAAAGAGCCTTTATTTTGAAAAGTGTGTATTTGTGAAAATACTTTAATAAAACCTTCTTGCAACATGTCTTGAGCATCAGTTTTATTATAAGCAAACCTGTAACATAAGCTCAACATTTTAGGACTGAATTTATTATACAGTTCTCTTTGAGCTAATGCATCGTTATTAATACACCCATTAATTAAGGCTTGTTCTATCATCAGGTACTTTTAAATTGACCCTAAAAATAAGACAATAGCTCTATATAACTGCTGCATTGGGCAAATTTATTTTTTGTACTAAGTTCAAGTAGCAAGTGCAACAGCAATTCAATCTTTCGGGGGTAGCAGCAATGAAGAAATGATTACCTGCTTCTTCTTCTTTTTTGTTTTGGATTGTATAGTTTATTGGCAGTTTGTACTAACCTTAAAAATTCTTGCTGAGCATAGCAATTTGGGTTAGATGCTTTTGCAGCTATATCATAAACACCCCAATAATCATAATTCCAAGCATATTTAGAATTTTTTAGAAGTGAGCCAAACATAGAAACAGCAGTAGCAAATTGAAGAGATGGACTGGATTCTATAAAATTAATTAAACTATCATTAATATTTAATATTTGGTTCATATTTATTTGAAAATCAGTTGTTTTATATTGTAGTGATAATTGCCCAATTTGTATATTTTTGCTTGTTCTGTTATCTGTTCTCATCAGTTCAAATATAGCTATCATGTTGTGTCCACTGCCTACTTCTCCACCTTCTAATTCGCTTGTACTGTCTGTTACAGCAGCTTTTTTATTATCAAAGCCAATTAGCCTATACTCTTTAATAATTTCTTTATTGAAATTAAAATAAAGAAAAGCATCATTAGCAACTGAATATAAGGTCTTTGTAAATTCAGTAACAAGTGCTTTTTGGGCTTCGTATATATTATCTATATAGGCAAAATTGCCATTGCCCTTTTTAGATAATATTTCTAATTTACTGTCTTTATAATTGCCCATACCTACACCTAAACAAGTAAGATAAATCCCACTTTTCATGTAAGAAGTGATTAATTCTTCTAAGGCTTTATCTGAAGTTTGCCCTACATTAAAATCTCCATCAGTAGCTAAAATAACCCTGTTATTTCCTTTGGGAATAAATGATTTAATAGCAGAGGCATAAGCAGTTTGTATAGCTTCTTCTCCGGGTGTATCGCCTGAGGCTGATAAGGAATCAATAACATTATTAATAGTATATTTATCTGCACCACTGGTTGGGTATAAAACTTTATTAACACCACCCCCATAAGTAATAATAGTAACGGTATCAATATCTCTTAAATTTTCTACCAACATTTTAAAAGCAGTTTGTAAAAGAGGTAGTCTATTGGGTTTATCCATAGAGCCAGATATGTCTATCAGAAAAACTAAGTTACTTGCTGGTATAGTGTCTAAATTAAGTTTAGGTGCTTTGAAATTAAGAAACAATAAATTAGATTGATTGTTCCAAGGGCATGTGGTTAAATAATGATTTATACGAAATTGGTTATTGGCAGTAGAAGAATTTGTGTTATTATCTGTTAAGTTATAATCAAAGTAATTGAGCATTTCTTCAATTCTTACAGCATTGTAAGGCACTTTAACGCCATTGTTTAAAAAGCGTCTGATATTACTATAAGAAGCCCTATCTATATTCAAAGCAAAGCCTGTTTCTGGATAAAGGTTAGCAGATAAAAATTCATTTTCTATTAAATGGCTATAGCTTTCGCCATTATTAGAAAAAATAGTGTACTGCTCTCTAAGTAGGTTTTTGGTTTTAGAGCTGAGCTTATTTTTCATTAAGCTGGCAGTAGCTGGTAATGCTTTTAATACAAAGTTTTGATAAAAGCGTGTATTAATAGGTTTTTTAATAGTTTCATAACCTGGCAATGAAAGTATAATAGTATCAATTTCTAAACTGGTAGGGATACCAAATGTGCCATAGGTGCCAGTTTTGTAAGAAAAGGTATAATTGTTTTTTGAGAATAGATGAATCATTACATTGGACATTGAACGTCCTTGCTCATCTTTTACAGCTCCTCTTAAATAAAACTGTGCCGATGCAGTACTGAATAATACACATATAATACCAAGTAGGGCTACTTTTTTCATTGGCTATAAAATATTATTATGCCTAATGATAACGAATTTATTGTAAAAAAAATATACAATAAGCATTTTGTTGTAGGAAAAAGCCAAAAATACTTACATTATGTGGTGAATTTGGGTATTATTTACCTTTTTTGGCAGTTTTAGCTTTTTTAGACGCTGCTATAATTTCTTTGCTTAGCCCTTCAAAAGTAATTTTACCAGTATATTTAGTACCATTGATGAAAAATACAGGAATATCTGTAACACCTATTTTTTTGCCATAAGCAATATCTTCATGCACATTTTGACCATAAGTGCCATTCATTAGTTCTTCTAACATTTCTTTACGATTAATGCCAGCATCTTTTGCATGAAGTTTTAAAGTTGTAGTACCTAAATTGCGCCTATTGGCAAAAAGGGCATTGTGCATTTCCCAAAATTTACCATCTTGAGCAGCTGAAACAGCAGCTTCTGCTGCTTTTTGACTTCTTTGGTGAATTTTTGTTAATGGAAAATGACGAAAATTAAATCGTACAATATTTTTATGTTCATCTAAAATTTTTTTTACGATTTCATTTACTTTGGCACATTCTTCACTCTCATAATCTCCAAATTCCATTAAAGTAACAGGTGCTTTTTTATCGCCTACAAATACATCTTTTGTTTCTATAACTGGTGGAATTTCTTTGATGGTAGCCATAATTTACAATGCTTTTATTAATATTATGAGGTATAAAAAAATGCCTCATTACATCATAATATTTATAATGTACGAGGCAAACATAGGGTTTTTTAGTATTTCAAAATATTAATTAATCCACATCTTTATCAAAGGCATCAATTAATACAGGTTTACATTTTTCAACGGGCTGTTTTTCTTATAACAGCAGTTCCTGATTTATCTGGAACAGGAATTAGTTTTTCCGGTTTATCAGTAAAAAAAGCATCCATAGTTTGAATAGCACCTTGCCAATGCAAACTAAAATAATCGTGCATAATCAAAAAACCACCTGGAACAAGTTTGGGATAAAAATATTCTAAAGCATGTTTGAAAGGAAGTTCCAAATCGCAATCAATATGAACAACGGAAAACTTTAAATTCTCATTATTATCAACTTTAGATAAACTATCAGGAAAATAACCTACAACATACTCAACATTGTTTGTATCTACTAAGTTTTTCACTTCATTTAATGAAACATCTGTGAACATTGTTGTGTCTGTTTGTTTATCTAACCCTACTAAATCATTATTATTAAAACCTTCAAATGTGTCGAATAAATAAAGTTTTTGTTTAGTAATAGTTACATACTTCTGAAACAAAAAAGCTGAATTTCCTTTATAAACGCCTAATTCTGCTGCTGCACCTTGTATGTTTTCATGCAGTAATTGGTCTATAACTAAATTTAAGAAATAAAATCTTGGTAAATCTCCTGAATTATTGATATAATTTCCTCTTTGCCATTTTTCTATATCGTTTTCATCAAAAAAGGGGTTGGGCTTTTTACGATATTGTTGATACATGCCTAAGTATCTATCAGGAATGTATGAGAGATAAGTACTGCTAAATAAAGTATTATATCTTCTGGAAAATATTTTTCCAAATGTAAAAGGCAACGTTTTTCTTGTATTTCTTGTGCCGAATATTCGAGTTCTTATTTTGAAAAGCCAGATTTTGATACTCATTTAGATTATTTTTTTAAAAGTAATCAAAGTATCAAAATCTGACATATTTTTTATTAACTATTCACATCTTCATTTCTAAAAACTACAACGCCATCAAAGGCATCTATTAATACAGGTTTTTCTTTATCAATAGTTCCTGAAAGAATTTTTTTACTTAACTCATTGACAATTTCTTTTTGAATAAGTCTTTTTAATGGTCTTGCACCAAATTGTGGTTCATAGCCATTCTCTGCTATATAATCTACAGCATAATCGCTAAAATGAAGTGTAATACCCGTTTCGGCAACCAATTTTTCTAAGGTATTTAGCTGAATGTTGATAATACCTTTAATTTCATTTTTAGTAAGTGGGTGAAACATGATTATTTCATCTACTCTGTTTAAAAACTCTGGTCTTATGGTTTGTCTTAACAAGTTCATTACTTCTGTTTTGGCTTTTTCGGCAGCAGAATCAATATTTTTTTCTGTTACATTATCAAAAGCTTCTTGTATTAAATGACTGCCCAAATTGCTTGTCATTATAATAATAGTGTTTTTAAAATTGACAGTTCTTCCTTTGTTGTCTGTTAGTCTTCCATCATCTAATACTTGTAGTAAAACATTCCAAACATCTGGATGTGCTTTTTCTATTTCATCTAATAAAATAACGCTATATGGTTTTCTTCTTACAGCTTCTGTTAGTTGTCCTCCTTCATCATATCCTACATAACCTGGAGGGGCACCAACTAATCTTGATACTGTATGTTTTTCTTGGTACTCACTCATATCTATTCTGGTCATCATGCTTTCATCATCAAATAAATATTCGGCTAATGCTTTTGCTAATTCTGTTTTTCCTACACCTGTTGTACCTAAGAAAATAAAACTACCTATTGGCTTTTTAGGGTCTTGCAAACCTGCTCTACTTCTTCTTACAGCATCTGCTACTGCTTCTATAGCTTCATCTTGTCCTATAACACGTTTATGTAATTCATCTTCTAAGTTTAGTAATTTTTCTCTTTCGCTTTGTAGCATTTTGCTTACAGGTATTCCTGTAGATTTTGCTATGGCTTCTGCAATATCTTCTGCATCTACTTCTTCTTTTAATAATCTTCTTTCGCTAAGAGTTTCTAATTCTTTACTTAGTGTTTCAATAGTTTTTTCTTCTTCTTTTATTTTGCCATACCTTATTTCTGCTACTTTACCAAAATCTCCATCACGTTCTGCACGTTCTGCTTCTGTTTTTAAATTTTCAATATTGGCTTTAGCATTTTGAATTTTATCTACTATTTCTTTTTCTTGTTTCCATTTAGCTTTTAAAGTATCTCTTTCTACACTTAATAAAGAAATTTCTTGAGAAAGTTCTTTCAATTTTATTTCATCATTTTCACGTTTTATAGCTTCACGTTCTATTTCTAATTGGCGTATTTGCCTTTCTAATTTATCTAATTCTTCTGGCATGCTATTCATTTCTAATCTTAGTTTTGCAGCACTTTCATCAATTAGGTCAATAGCTTTATCTGGTAAAAACCTGTCAGTAATATATCTGTGAGAGAGTTCTACAGCAGCAATAATTGCTTCATCTTTTATACGAACATGGTGATGTGTTTCATATTTATCTTTTATACCACGAAGTATAGAAACTGCATCTTCTACTGTTGGTTCATCAATCATTACTTTTTGAAAACGGCGTTCTAATGCTTTGTCTTTTTCAAAAAATTTTTGATATTCATTTAGTGTTGTAGCACCTACAGCTCTTAGTTCTCCTCTTGCTAATGCTGGTTTTAAAATATTGGCTGCATCCATTGCTCCTTCACCACCACCAGCACCTATAAGGGTATGAATTTCATCAATAAATAAAATGATTTCTCCATCGCTTTCACTTACTTCTTTTACTACTGCTTTTAAACGTTCTTCAAACTCTCCTTTATATTTTGCACCAGCAATTAATAGTCCCATATCTAAAGCAAAAATGATTTTGCTTTTTAAATTTTCTGGCACATCGCCATTTACAATTCTCATGGCTAATCCTTCTGCAATGGCTGTTTTACCTACACCTGGTTCGCCTACTAAAATTGGGTTGTTTTTAGACCTACGAGAAAGTATGTGTAATGTTCTTCTTATTTCTTCATCTCTACCAATTACTGGGTCAAGTTTTCCATTGCTTGCCAATTCATTTAAGTTTCTTGCATATTTCTGCAAAGCATTGTATTGTTGGCTTTGTGTTTGAGAGTTTACTGTACTTCCTTTTCTTAAATCTTTTATTGCAGCTATTAAACCTTTTTCTGTTAAGCCTGCATCTTTCAATAGTTTTGCAGTATCGTCATTTACATTTAATAAGCCAATTAATAAATGTTCTACACTTACAAATTCATCATTAAATTGTTTGATAGATGTATTAGCTTTTAGTAAAGCATTGTTTAAATCTCTACTAATATTTTGTGCTGGTTCAGCACCTGAAGTGTTGGGCAAATGTTTAATTGCTTCATCTGTTTTTGTTTCTATGAAGGCAACATTTACATTGTTTTTCTTTAATAAATATTCTATTGAATTATCATCATCTGTAAGCATGGCTTTTAGCAAATGATTGGTTTCAATATTTGGGTTACCATTGTTGTAAGCAATTTGCTGTGCTGCATGAATGGTTTCTTGTGCTTTAATAGTATAATTATGTAAGTTCATATTGTTTGTAAATTTATTTTAATACCGAAAGCATATTTGTAATAGACCAATAAAATTGGTCTAAACAACTATAGCTTCGGCATTATACGAAAAAAATTGGTCTATTTTAAAAATCAAATTCATATAATACAAAATAGGGTTTAAACTTTTTTATTAGTTTTTATGTATTGTATTTTTTGTATCAACTTTAGTAAGCAAATATTTATCCACTACAATAAACAAGACAATATATCATTTTTATAATAAAAAATATGCCTGAAAGTCATAGCTGTATTAGTTTTTATGCTATTCTTTCAGTTTGTTGAGAGATGCTTAAAGAAGTAATGCTCTATTGAAGAATGGAGCTTTATTTTTGTGGGTTACTTGGTTTGAAATGAACAGATAAAGCAACTCCAAGACTGTATAACTGTACTTTTCCTTCACCTATTCCTGTTAAAGGAATTTTTGCATAAGGTGCTAATTGCCATGAGAAATTTTTATTTATATTTTTTCTGTAAGCAACTGAAAGGTTAAGTATGGAAAACAAATGACTGTTTTTATTGCTTACGCTATATGATGTTTTATAAGGATAACTAAAGTAACTATAGTCGTAATCATATTTTTCGCTATTCATAATATAGGTAGAAAATCCTGCAATAGCCAACCAACTTTTTGTATTGCTTTTGTTCAGCTTATATTGAATATTTAATGGAATATCAAATACAAGACAGTTGGCATCAATGCCTGTTATTTTATAGTAATTATTGGGCACAATAGCGTTTTTATAAGTATTAGAATCTGCTACATACAATTTTCTTGAAACTGCAAATCCTGTACTAATACTTAGCTTTTTTGAAAAATAAAAAGAGAAGCCGATGCCAACTGCACCGCTTATCTTATCAATATTTTTTAAGTTTGCTGTGGTTACATCTGCTGCTGTCAGTATATTTATTTCAAGTTTAGGCAAGGTTGCTTTTTTCTTTTTGGCAGTGGCTGTTTTGCTTAATGTATCAACAAAATTTTTTGTGTGTGTAGGCATTATTTTTTCTTCATCAGCTTTTAGAGTAGCTAAATGAATATATACAATATTTTCCCTTTTTTTGGTTTGATGATAGGTAACATTATCATCTTCTGTTTTTTCGGAAGAAGAAGGTTGCGTTGTTTTTTTGCTTTGAACAGAAATTGATTTTTTTGTTTGCTGATTGGTTTCTGTTTTATTTTTAGTTGCAACCGTTTTAGTTTTATTATGGGTTGTTACAGTAGTCGTTTTTGCTGTTGTTATTATCGTTTTTTTATTATTTTCATTAATAGCATTAGTATTATTTTTCTTGTTATTGATTTCTGTTTCTGCGACTGTGGTTTCTTTTTTTTCTTCTTCTTTGTTATTTTGTAAAGGGTGCTTATTATTTGCTTTTTCTATATTGTTTGGTTGTTTATTTTTTTCTGTTGGAATATTATTATTTCGATTGTCTGCTGTGTGATAATTTTTGGTATTATCATTTTTGTACCACCAATAAGAAGGTACAGCAATAAGTAGCAATAATGGAAATAGCCACCACCATGCAATTATTTTTTTGCGTTTATTTTTTTTGTTTAAAAGCTGCTCCATGTTTTGCCATGCTTCTTCCGAATATGGTACACTTGCCTGTTCTACAGCTTTTCGAACAAGGCGTTCAAATTTTTCATTAAACTGCTCTTTGCTCATAATTGTTCAAATTTTGTTTGTCAATAATCATTCGCTGCAACTGTACTCTTGCTTTAGCTAAATTAGATTTAGAAGTACCTATACTGATACGTAACTGTTTTGCTATTTCTTCATGCGTAAAACCATCTATTACAAATAAGCAAAAAACAGTTCTGTATGCAGGAGACAGGTTTTGAATATAAGAAATAATTTCTTTGTATGATATTCTCTCCAGTTGAGATTCATCATTAGATGCTATTGATATTGTTTCATTCAGTTCATCGTGATTTTGTTGTTTTATTTTTTTACGATAATGGTCTATGGCTGTAAAAATCATTATTTTTTTTAACCATGTTTTAAAAGAGGCTACTATATTGTTATGAAGGGGTTTGAAGTTATCAAGTTTTTTAAACATTTTTAGAAAACCGTCATTTATTATTTCTAAAGTATCTTCTCTGTTAGCTGCATATCTTAAACAAATATTAGATGCATATTCGTAAAAAACATAGTAAAGTTTTTTTTGACTTTCTGTTTTCCCAAAACTGCTTTCTTTAATTAGTGTAAGCAATTCTTTTTCTATCACTAAATCTGACAGCTTATCATAAATAGCGGGTGTATTATCTTGATGCTCCTTTAGAGGAATTAATTTTGCTTTATCGTTTTCTTGATAATTCATTGTTTATTCCTGTTGTTCATTTCTTGTGTTTCATTATTTATTTTTTTTACCATATAGCAGTATCTATTTTATAGGAATTACAAGTAATAAAATATTTTTAAATTTAATTTTAAACAATTTTTTTCTTCTCTTTTATCAATCATTTATAGCCTGCTTTTTTATTTTAAATACTCTAGAGATATTGAAACCAAAATGAATATCACCTTTAGTCCAATAGCCTGTTGTTTCATGTATAAAACTTCTTTCTGTCATACCTGTAGAATTGGTAAAATGAAGTTGAAATACATGACCGCCTGTTTCAATATCTACGCCTATTGCAAATGAATTATAATAACCTTTAAACTTATTTAGCTGCCAATAATATTCTGCATTGATGCTTACACGCTTTGAAATTTTGTATCTTCCGCCAAAGCCTAATGAAAATAAATCGTTAGGGTCGTTTTCTAAAGGAACAAGGTTATAATGCACTAAGGTAGGCATTATTTGTAAAGATGTTTTTTCATTTAATTTTCTTGCTATCATTACCTGATGTACATAAGATGTTTTTTCAGCAGTAGTTCTTTTTTGTGCAGGGTCTGTTTCTCTAATAGTTTTAATCATTATACCTGAGACCCAAGTTACTGTTACAGGAAAATTGTTTTTTCCTTTTGCTTGTGCCAATAGTTTGTATTTCATAAATCCATCTAACTGCTTTTGAAATGTGCTTCTGCCTATACCTATTGTAAGTTTGTCTGTAATTCCATAGTCCATACCCATTCTCATAGTGGCATTATCTAACCCAAATAGCTCATATAATCCTTGATTTAAGCGTCCAAAACGATGCGATATTCTAAAATCTAATAATCCTTTTTTTGTTGTTTCAACAGAATGACCATTAATAAGCCTTGTACTTTTAAAAGTGGCTGTAGTTAATTCTGTTTTATTACTGTCCGCTTTTGCACTTTCTTTTTTAGCTTCTTCAAATAAGTCTATTTTCTGTGCTTTTAATAAGCAGGTTACTAATAAGCAGCAAAATGTAATCAATGTTTTATTCATCTGTTGTAATGTTTTTTTAATCGTATTTACAGTCAATGGTTATTTCTATTTCTTTGGCTATTTTTTCGCCAATCCATGCACCTTTAATATTGTAATCGGCAAGTTTTATTTTGAAAATACTTTTTATATATAGCTTACCCGATTTTATTTCTATTATACCTGCTGTGGTAACTTTTCTTTTTACGCCATGTATTTCTAAATCGCCTATTGTAGTGGCATTGTAAATACCATCTTTCAGAAAATTTATATCTGATAAGTTGATAATATTTCCCATATAACTTGCTTTTGGATATTTGTCGCTTTCCATATAATTTTCATTAAAATGCTCTTGCATAGTAGCATTTTCAAAACGAAATCCTCTAATGGCAACCATGAAAACCATTTGTCCATTGGTGGCAATTTTGGAATCTACCTGATTGTTTACTGCTGCAATATTTTCTAAGGGGGCAGTGGAGAAAAATTTAATTTTTCCTGCTTTGGTTTGAAATACTTTTTGTGCTTGTACTGTTGCAATGAGTGTAGTGCACAACAAAAAAATATATCCTGCTTTTTTCATATTCACTTTATTAAGCTTTCGGTTTAATAATTTTTATTAATTATCGGGCATTCCATTTCTTATCCATGTTCTTATAATACCTATGTTACAATCAGAAATTTTAGAGCCATTTTTTGGCATGGCATTATAGCCAGATGTGTGCATAATTACATTAAGCAATAACCCACTTGTAGCGTATGCTTTTAAATAAGTATGATTATCTAATCTAACGCCACCTCCTGAAAAATTAGCCACAGCAGAAGCATGGCATGAGCTGCAGTTGGTAGATATTACATTTGTTACTTCTACACTATAACGTACATTAGATGTGTCGCAGACAACAGCTTCTGGGTATTCTATGACTTCTTTTTTATACTGACATGCTGTTATTAACCCATAGGTGGCTATAATAGCCAATATTATACAACTTTTCCTTTTCATTTTGTATCATTTATAGCATCTATAAGAACTACATCTGTTAGTTTTCCTGTACATATTCCTTTTATAACTGCTATACTGCCTGCATCGGGAATAGGTTGTTCTTTTTTTAATGTACAGTAAACGTTGCTCATTAAAGATGCTGACTGAATAGTTACAGTAGGTAGTCCATCTTGATTGATAGAAGTTTCTAACACTTTTCCTGAAACAACAATAGCTTTGTTTAAATATTTTTTATTAGCACTTAGTTCATCATTTTCAAAATCTTGTATTAATTGTATAGCAGACACAACAATACCTTTTTCATTTTGCACATTTCTGTGTGGTTTGTTCCAAATAAACCATATTATTAAAGTAGTCGTAACTATTGTAACAAACAATATAAAGAATACCCACTTTCTTTTCATAACAAAATAATATTATTGAACTGTTAATGAAATGGTTTGCTGAAAGCCAGATGCTGTAAAACGTGCAAATAACCAACCTTTGCTTATTGATACATTAGGCTGAACAGTTATCTTATTTTTTCCTTCATTAACAGACATGTTAAATCGTTGTAGTTCTCTTCCAGAAATATCGAATAGTTGTATGCTGATATTTTGTTTTTTAGGGCTAATAATTTCTGCATTAAGAGAATTTCCTTTAAACAATAATGTAGGATATACTTTATCAACATATATACTGTTTGCTTTTAATTGTACATTAATAATTTTTGAGTAGGCAAAGCTGCCATCGTCATCTATTACTTTAAGTCTGTAATACACAGGTTTTCCGAAATAAGAAGGATTTTCGTCTGTATAACTGTATTGAGATGCTGTTGCAGAACGGGTTACATTTACTTTTCCTATGTTATAAAATGTTTGACCGTTATCGCTTTTTTCTATTTCAAAATATTTGCTGTTTTGTTGGGTAATGGTTTCCCATGCAAGTAAAACGGTATTGCCTTTTACTTGAGCTTTAAACTCTTTCAATGTTACAGGTAAGGCAATAGCACTTATGTTTGAATAGATATAATCTCCTAAAGGGTCAAATGAGGCGTTAGCAGCATTTCCTGCATAGTAAAAAGTTACATTTTCATCTGCTGAAGAGGGAGATGCAGGAGCAGTCCATCTGAGATTGTCGTATGTATAAGATGCCTGTGGTGAAGTTATAACAGCTCCTTGGTGGCTAAGTTCTTCTCCATTAGGTGCTGCATTTGGGTTAGTGCTGCTGAAAGTACCCACTTCTTGTCCATTACTGTTTATTGCTTTTATAGAGAAGCCCCATCTTGTTCTGTTTGCTACACTATGACTTATGGTTAGTGAGAAAGGGTATTGCTGTCCTGCCTCATAACTGCCTGTGGGCAAACCTGCAATAGAAACAGAGCCTCCACCTGAGTTTAGCCCAAAAGAGTTGTGGCAGGATACACAATAATCACCTGTTGCACCTGTATGCCCTTGGGGTGGAACAAAACTGTAATTAACTCCATTAAGAGATGAAGTGAGAACAACTGCAACTGCTACTAAAAATAAGCAAATAGAAATTTTTTTCATAAAGTAAATAGCTTTTATCTGCCTAATCGGAGATTAGGAGAAAAAGGTTGCCTTTACTTTAAAATTTTTTATAAAAAAACCGCCTTAGTAGGTACTAAGACGGTTCTTTTTTGTTGTATGTTATGTTTTTTATTCAGCTGTTTTTTCTTCTGGGTTTAATATTGCTGTAATTACATTTTTACCATCAAATAAAAGTTTAGCAGTTGCTTTTATTTGTTCTGTAGTTAGTGCATTAACTATTTTTTCATAGTTAAGAAAATAATCTATGCTTGCATCTTCTATCATAATAGATTGAATATTTCTTACCCATGTACCATTTTCTTTTATACTGGTTTTATAATGCTCTAACCATTGTTGTTTTACTTTATTCAAATTTTCAACAGATGGACCTTTTGTTTTAATGTTATTTATTTCATTGTTTAATGCAATGATTAAAGTATCTACTTTTTCTGGTCCACAAGGTAATTGAGCTACATAGTTATAATTGTTATAAGGATATTTTTCTACACTACTATAAATACCACCACCATAAATTCCTTGAATTTTTTCACGAAGCTCTTCAATAATTTTAATATTTAATACTTCACTTATTGCTTCTGCTTTCATTGCTAAGTCTTCGCTATATTTTGTTTCTCCACTATATACTGCCAATATCAAAGATTTTTCTTCTTTTCCTTTTTGGAAAAGCATATTAATTTTTCCTTTAGCAGTGCGTAATCCATTGTCTTTATAGGTATATTTTTTACCACTTACAGGAAGGCTTGCAATATATTTCTCTATCAGCATTTCTGTAACATCATCAGGAAGGCTTCCAACCAAAACAAAGTTTAAACCACTTGCATCGCCAAATCTTTCTTTATAAATATCTAATACTCTGTCTAAATTTACTTTATCATAATACTCTCCTTTAGGAATAACAACAGGTGTAAGAGGATTGTTGTTATACATAGTGCTATAGAAAGTATCAATAAATGCAACCTGAGGGTTGGCTTTCATAAATGTAGTTTGAGATTTTTCTTTTTGTATAAAGCTTTTGAATAATGCTGTGTCTTTGCGTGGCTCATGTACATATAAATGTAAAAGTTGAAGCATGGTTTCAAAATCTTTTACAGTGCTGCTGCCACTAAATCCATCCATTGTTGGTGAGAACATAGGACTTACAGAAGCAGTTTTTCCTGTCAATGCTTTACGCAAATCTGTAGGAGAAAATTCCCCAATACCCATTGAAGTAATAACAGATGTAAGGAATGATGTATTGTATTTATCTGCTAAGCCATAATTATTGCTACCACCAAATCTTTTTGCACTCATTAAAATTTGGTCGTTTTTAAAGTCTGTTTTCTTTACAGTAACTTTAAGACCATTGCTTAGTGTATAAGTTGTAGTACCTAATTTAGTATTTTTTGTAGAAGAAACTATTTTACCTGCTTTTGGCTCATTGGTTAATAATTTAGTTGCTACAGCTTTTTCTTCGTAAGGTTTAATATCTTGGTTAGATGAGGCATTGGTTACTATACTTAATAATTCTGCTTCTGTAGGAATAACAACACTTTCAGTAGCATCTGGACCAGTTGTAGCTACTACAAAGTTTGCATTATCTGTAAGGTCTTTTCCAATTCCATTAACATCTAATAATGTTATTGTAGGCAATAATTCTTTGTAGTAATTATATTCAGCTTCTATACCTGGTATTGGTTCATTGGTTAAGAAGTTACGAATATATTCTCCTACATAGTTTGCAGATTCTGTTTTATTTTTTTCATTATTCAATCTTTCCATTCTTGTAAGCATGTCTGTTTTTGCTCTTTCTAATTCTGCTTCAGTAACACCAAAACGTTTTACTCTTTCTATTTCTTCTACTAATGCTGTTACAGAGTTTGAAATATTTCCTTCACCAGTATAAACCTGTGCTTGAAATCCTTCATAACCTCTGGCATAAGAGCCAAAACCTACAAATGCACCTAAGAATGGAGGATTTTCTTTTTGTGTTAATTCTCTTAAACGTTGATTAACAATAGTAGAGAATAATGATTTGGTTATACTTTCTTTATATTCTGCAACAGTAGTAGCTTCTTCATGTTCATAAAAACTATATATTAACATGGTGCTATACATAGTGCCTTCTTTGTCTGTAACAACCATAGATTTATTTGCTGTATAAGGAGGAACTTCTGCATTTATTCTTGGTCTTTCATTTGTGGGATTTTGTAATCCTGCAAAATGTTTTTTGATAAATGCTTCTGCTACTGCTACATCAATATCTCCTACAACTACTACAGCCATTAAATTTGGTCTGTACCAATCTTTGTAAAATTTGCGAATAGCATCATGTTTAAAAGTTTTAATAATGCTGTCTATACCAATAGGCAAACGATTGGCATACTTACTACCTGCAAATAATGAAGGATACACTTTTTTAAACATTCTATCTTCTGCACCTTTTCCTAAACGGCTTTCTTCTAAAATAATATTTCTTTCTCCATCTATGTCTTCATCTAAAAAAGATACTCCATGTGCCCAGTCTTCTAATATTTGAAATCCTTTTTCTATATTACCTGGTTTGTCTGTAGGTATAGGAAGCATATAAACAGTTTCGTCAAAACTTGTATAGGCATTCAAATCGTTACCAAAGCCTACACCAATGCTTTGCAGATAAGAAATAATATCATTTTTTTTAAAGTGAGTTGTTCCATTAAAAGCCATGTGCTCTGTCATGTGAGCAAGACCTTGTTGGTCATCATCTTCTAAAATAGAACCTGCATTAACAACTAAGCGTAATTCTACTTTCTTTTCAGGCTTTTTGTTGTTTTTGATATAATAAGTAAGCCCATTGGCTAATTTCCCAATTTTAACAGATGGGTCAATGGTAAGTTTAGTGTCTTGTGCATGACTAAAACTGATAGTAAAAAGGAATAGTAGCAGTAACACTTTTTTAAATGATTGCATAACAATTTATTTTAGTGCTGCGAAGTAATGAAATACTTGTTAAGTGAACAAATATGCTTTTTGGGGTATTGAAAAAAAGTTATCCTTTCTGCTTTTGTTATTGTATGCTTTTACTCTGAGCAAATAACTACAGCTATGTTTCGTTTCTTTATGAAACGTTGTCAGTCTGAGTTTATCGAAGACGATGAATTTAAGTGTTCTACTTAATCGCTTTCGACAGGCTCAAGCTGACAAGTTTAGTTTTTCATTAAACTACCCCTAACTCCTTCAAAGAAGGAGAAATAACTCGGATTTTTTTTAAATTTCTTGTCCTAAATAGACTTACAAATTTTTTCAACTTTTGTTTAATTTTTTCGGATTTCAGATTTCGTTTTTCGGATTTCCAGAAAAATATCTCTTACTTATACTAAAACATTTCCCTACTTTTATACTCAATTAGTATTTTTACAGAAACATTAGAAAAACAGCTATGATAACTATTACTTTTAAAATAAATGAACGTTCTAAAACAGGTAAAACATTTTTAGAGTTTGCAAAAAGTTTTGCTAAAGAAAGCAAAAGCATATCTGTTGTAGAAAAAGAAGAAAGTCCTTACAATCCTGAATTTGTAAAAAAGATTAAATAGGCTGAATTAGAAATTAAACAAGGAAAATACAAAACAATTAATCCGAAAGATATATGGAGAAGTTTAGGGTTATAGTTGCAGATATTGCAAAATATAAAAAATCAGGCAATAAAGCGAATATTAAAAAATTGCAGCAATTTTAGAAGAATTAACCGAACACCCATATACAGTTTATCTATTGCCAATTAAATTTTAGGCAACCCCGATTTTTTAAGAATTTCATTAGCCTTTGCAAGTTTTTTGGGAAATAAAACCTGCCCCCGATATTTTTCAAGTCGTTTGTCAATTGGAATAATCGGCAATTTTGATTCGTTTAATTTTTTTATTGTTGCTCTCATTTTAAAACTTGTTTTCTTTTTTTATTACAAGAAATGCTTCATAATCTTCTCCTGTTTCAAACTCAACCCATTTTTCATCTTTTGTATAGCCAAAAATAATGAAATCCTCCGAAATTTCAGCTAAATTATTTGTTATTCCCATTCTGTACAATCTTGTTCTTGCAGCTGTACTACCTGTAGCAATTATTAAAGCATTAGGGTGTTTTTCGGTAAAAGCATAAACGGTAGATGCAACAGTTGCCAATACTTTTAAACTGTCTCCATTGTTTGTTACGGCAAGGTCGTCAATACTTTTTGCTTTTTCATCATAGTCGCCAAATGCAAGATTGTAAACATTTTCTTGCATTGTTTGTTGAAACTCAACCACCTTTTTTATAATCCCTTTTGTGCCTTCACTATAAAATTCAAAATATTCAAACCTATCTTCGGTTTTGTATTGTTATTTCTCTTTTTTCAAAGTTTTGTTTTAATCAAAGTTAATAACATTTGTATTTGAACCACAATAAGCAGTAAATAAAAGAATACTCCTTTTGGGATATTTTTTATCCCTTAAAATTTTTTCCCCTACAAAAAATAAACATGACGGCTTTACCTATTTTATTTATTAGACAAAACGCTACCTTATGAAAATAAATATTCTTACCCCAACAAAGCGATTGCTTGTTGTTGGCATTATGGTATTATTGAGTGTACATAATGCTTTTGCAAAAAACAAACCTGTTATAGAAGATGACCCTGCCATACAAAAAATATTTGCTGCTTTATTAAGCCCTGCCGCCATAGAACGTAGTTGGCAGTTTTTTTATGGCGATAATGCAGAAAAAGAAGTAACTACCAACAACCAACGTTCTTTAAATGAAGTTTTAAACCCCGATGGTACTATAAAAACAGGCATTAATGGCAGTTTTAATGCCGAAGGGTTTAGTATGGGTTATGATAAAAACGGCAAGCCTGTTTTTAGCCCTGCAAGTGTAAACAATACAGGAGATAACGCATGGGATAATAAAGCCTCTCAATTAATTACTGGAACTGTTAATGCCGTAGCCATCAGTAATGATACCATATATGTTGGTACAAGTGCTAATATTTATCAGTGGGATGGCAGTAGTTGGTCTGTTTTGGGTGGTGGGGTAAATGGTGCTGTAAGAGTTATAGCTATATCAGGAACAGATGTATATGTTGGAGGAGGGTTTACCCAAGCAGGTGGTGATGCGAGTATTCAATATATAGCTAAATGGGATGGCAGTAGCTGGAGTGCTTTGGGTGCTGGGGTAAATGGTACTGTATATGCCATAGCTGTATCCGGTACAGATGTATATGTTGGAGGAAGTTTTACCCAAGCAGGTGGTCATGCTGCCAACAGAATAGCTTTATGGAATGGCAGCAGTTGGTCTGCTTTGGGTAGCGGAGTGAATAATTATAGCCATTAAAAAAGAAATAGCAGCAAGTTTGTTTCGTACATTTTTACAGATATGCTGTTTTGTACTATTGCTATTCGTTTTATTGAAAGCAACATCTTCAATTTGTTTCATGTTAGGTTTACAGCAAGCAGGAATAAAGCTGATAGTTTATATAGATAAACTACTTGGTATTACTTACATATTTACACCTGTTCCTTTTGTAATAATTTGGTTAATTGATAAAGTATTTTATAAGAATAATTGGGTAAAAGAAGTTGATGATTCTTCTAATAAGTAGTAAGGGAATGGGAATAAGGGAGTGAGGAATAAGTAATAAGGGAATGGGGGTTAGGAAAATGTAAAGACAAAATCTGAAAAATGAAATTTGAAAAGCTAAAGGAAAAACATTTCAAAATACTTTAAGTTATTATTCTACTCCTATCTTGATACAAAAGTTTCTTAGGCAAATGCTGTATAACTTATAAAATACTAAAAGTATGTTTACCACTATAATTAAATGGCATAGTAATAAATATACCTGCTTTACCTATTCTTGCTGTTCCTTTTACATGGAGTAGAATTTCTTTATTGAATAAAACAGCCAATAGGTTTTTATATATTCCTTTCATTTCAATATTTACATGACTGGGCAATATAAATTCACTTCTTCGTGGAATGTGCATGAGTGTATCTAAAGTATATTTTCCTAAGTATTGTTCATTGACAAAAATATCGCACACTACTTTTTTTAGTGTAATACCTACATTGTTAGGGTTGTAATAAACTAAGTCTAAGGTTATGGCACTTTTATCAAAACCTAAGGCTTTTATTTCAATATTGCGTATATCTCTATACTCAAGATTTTGAGGTTTGCCACATGAGGCAATGATAACAATTCCTAACACTATCAGCAATGAAAACCTGATTCTTACTAACATATCAATTTTTGAATTGGCTATGAATTGTCTGTTGTATTTTCAAGGTCTTTCAGTTCTTTAATTTTGTCTAAAGCACCTGCTACTACATCGCACATTACTACATATAATGCTCCTTGAATGGGTTTTTCGTAGATGTGTTCTAATGCAAGATTTTCGTTGGCTATGACTGTTTGTGGAATATTGGGATTGACAGCGTTAATGCCCTCTTGCAATAAACCAATAATTTCTTCAGCAGTTCTGCCACGCAAATTTTTGTCGCAGCGAATAATTATTTCATCAAAATATTCGGCAGAGATAGAGCCTAATTCTCTAATATCTTCATCTCGTCTATCTCCTGTGCCACTAATAACACCTACTTTGGTAGGATAATCTAATTTGCTTACAAAATCGCCTAACAGTTTTAAACCATGAGGATTGTGGGCAAAATCGGCTAAGAATGTAAAGTTTTTGAAATGGAAAAAGTTTAAACGACCAGGTGTAGTATTACTACTTGCCACAAATGTTTGCAAACCACTTCTTATATCTTCTATATTAATTGATTTGAAAAGATAGGCAGCTAATACACTTGGTAAAGTATTAGCAATATTATGTAATGCTTTACCTTCAAAAGTTAAAGGAATATCTTTTACATGTGCTACCCTTATTTTCCATGTTCCTTTTAAAATACTTACATAACCATTTTCATAAACTGTGGCTAATCCTCCTGCTTCGCAATGTTCTTTTATTCTTGGATTATTTTCATCCATACTAAAAAGGGCAATATTGCATTTTAAATCATTTTTCATTTTATACACTAAATCATCATCTGCATTTAAAACAGCATATCCATGATTAAAAGTTGTTTCTGGAACTACTGCTTTTACTTTTGCCATTTGCTCTACAGAATTAATGCCACCTAAACCAATATGGTCTTCTGCTACATTGGTAACAATGGCTACATCACAATTTTGAAAAGCTAAACCACTTTTTAAAATTCCACCTCTTGCACATTCTAATACAGCAAAGTCCACAGTAGGGTCTTTTAAAACAAATTGAGAGGAGAGAGGTCCTGTACAATCTCCTTTCATCAATAATTGATTTTGTATATATACTCCATCGCTGGTTGTATAGCCTACTTTTTTTCCAGCACTTTTACAAATATGTGCTGTTAAACGTGTAGTAGTTGTTTTACCATTTGTACCTGTAATGGCTATGATAGGAATACGACCGTTACTTCTGTCTGGGAATAGCATATCTATTACAGGTTCTGCTACATTACGTGGCAAACCTTCCGCAGGTTCAATGTGCATACGAAAACCGGGGGCTGCATTTACTTCTAAAATAGCACCACCGTTTTCACTTACAGGTGTACGCAGGTCTTTTGCCATAATATCAATGCCGCAAATATCCAAGCCTATAATTTTGGCGATGCGTTCACACATGACGATATTGGCAGGATGCACTTCATCTGTAACATCTGTGCTTGTACCACCTGTACTAAGATTGGCGGTTGTTTTCAGTAATACCAATTCATCTTTTGCAGGAATAGTATCTAATGTATAACCTTTTTCTTCCAGCATTTTCATGGTGCTGTGGTCAACGGTTATTTGTGTTAATACTTTTTCGTGTCCGTAACCACGTCTTGGGTCTTTATTGGTTTCATCAATCAACCATTGAATAGTATGAATACCATCGCCTGTTACAGAAGCAGGTGTTCTTAATGCTGCACAAATAAATTTGTAATTGATAACTAAAATTCTAAAATCAAAACCTGTTATAAATCTTTCTACAATTACACTACGTCCATATTGTTTGGCATTTTCTAAGGCTTTTACAGCTTGCTCCCAATTAGTAATGTTGGTTGTATTGCCTTTTCCATGATTTCCATCAATAGGTTTTATTACTAAAGGATAACCATATTTTTTTACTGCATCTTCTAAACCTGCTTCAGTTCTAATAACCATTCCTTTTGGTACAGGAATTTCGGCAGCTTCTAAAATATTTTTTGTTTCTTCTTTATCACATGCTATATCAACTGCAATGTTTGAAGTAGTGCTTGCTATGGTAGCTCTAATTCTTTTTTGGTGTACACCATAACCTAATTGTACTAAACTATGTTTGTTTAAACGTAAGTGAGGTATGCCACGTTTAGCTGCTTCATCTACTATACAACCTGTGGATGGACCCAAACGAGTGTCTTCTCTAATTTCTCTTAAACGTTGTATGTCTTCTGCTAAATTATATTCTGTAGCATCTGTCAATGCTTTAGCTATGTTTACTGCTGCTCTTGCAGCAAATACACCAGCATCTGCTTCCATATAACTAAATACTACATAATATTTTCCTTCTTCATCAGCACCTCTTGTTCTTCCAAAACCAGTATCCATACCTGCCAATGTTTGAAGCTCTAAGGCAATATGTTCTATTACATGCCCCATCCAAGTACCTTCTTTTACACGATAGAAAAAACCACCAGGTTTTGCTTCACTACAACGATGGCTATACATACTTGGAAACATAGCTTCTAATCTTTCAGAAAAGCCATCAATTTTATTGGTTGGTCTTTGTTCCATTTCTTCCAAATCCAACTTCATTTGAATTAGCTTTGTACGGCGTACACTCCAATAATTGGGTCCTTTTAATACTTTTATTTCTTCAATTCTCATAAATAATACAATGTTATTAGGTATAAATATTTAAAGTATCAATAAAATTGATATTTTAAAAAACAGGATTGAAAGATAAGCGTAAATAATTTTTAGAGCAAAATTTTTTCTGATACTAAAGTAATAGTGGCTCTCATTATGCAGAATAATTTTTATGTTTTTGGCATAAAAATAAGTATGTTATATTATTTCCAACCACCACCCAAAGCCTTATATAATTGCACAATATTGCTCAATCGTCCATACTTAGCATTGATATAATTAAGCTCTGCTGTAAGAGAATTTTGTAAAGCTGTAATAACATCTAAATAATTACCCATTCCATTATTGACTAATTGTTGAGAATACTGAACGGCTGTATCGTACTGTAAAAATTCTTGATGTTTTATTTCTATGAGTTGTTGTTGTGCATCATAATTAAATAATGCATTTGAAACATCAGAAGCTGCCGTTAAAATAGTTTGTTTATAATTATTAAAAGCAATTTCTTGATTGGCTTGTGCTACTTCATATTGTGTTTTAATTTGTCTTTTATTGGTAATAGGTTGAAGCAATGAAGCTGTGGCATTGGCAAATAAAGAACCTGCACTAAATAGTTTACTAAAATCTATACTCTGTAATCCTGTACTTGCTGTAATAGTCAATGAAGGATAAAATGAAGCTTTTGCAACATTGGTGTTGTAAAATGCACTCATGTAATTGTATTCAGCAACTTTTACATCAGGACGATTGGTAAGCAACTGAATAGGAACACCAGTAGCTAATGTAGTATTAATTTGTTGTTGGTCTAAATTATTTCTTTCTATTGTTTGAGGAGGAATACTCAATAACATACAGAAATAATTTTCTAAAAGTTTGATACTATTATCAAGGCTTATTAATATTCCTTTTGAATTAAGTAATAAGGCTTCGCTTTGTTTAATAGCTACTGCTGTAACTACTCCAGCTTCTTTTAATGCTTTGGTAGTTTCAAGATTTTTTTCTCTGTAAATAATGGTTTGCTCTGTAATTTTTTTCTGTTCATCTAATGCTATTAATTGATAGTAAGTATCTGCAATAGATGCTACTAAATTTGATTTTACTGCTTGATGAGCTGATTGTGTTTTAAGAAAATTTGCTAAAGCAATGTCCTTACTATTTTTTATTGTTCCCCATATATCAGCTTCCCAATTTGTATTTATTCCTAAGCCATATTGGTTAGCCAATATTCTTGCTCCATTACCTAATTGTCCAAAAATAGTGTTTAATGAATTTGTTTGAAAGTTATAAGATGGTCCAACACTTAATGTAGGAAAAAAAGCTGCTTTGCCTTGAAGTAAATAAGCATTGGCAATATTTATTTGTTGTAAAGCATTACGAATATCAAGATTGTTTTGAAGTCCTTGTTCTATGTATTGTTGAAGTTTATTATCAGTAAATAATTCTTTCCAAGAAAAGTTGGCTATGTTTAAAGTATCTGTAGGTAATTTATCTGTACGATAATAGGTATCATTAATCATATTTTCAGGGGCTTTGTATGGCTTACCAACAAAGCAACCTGTAAGTAATAGTATAGGTAATAAAATTACCCATTGTTTTATACTCATGCAATATTTTTTATGCTGATTAGTTCTCATGTTCTAAAGATTTCTGCAATTGAATAGGTTTTATTTTTTCTTGTATCCATTGAAACATGGCAAACAAAACAGGAATGACAAATAAGCCTAAAATTGTACCAACCAATAAGCCAAAAGCTGCACCAGTAGCAATTGATTGATTGCCTAATGCTCCAATACCTGTTGCAAATACTAAGGGTAACATACCAAATATGAAAGCAAAAGAAGTCATTAAAATTGGACGTAAACGTGCTTTAGCAGCATTGATGGCAGCCATAGCAATCGTTTCTCCATGTCTTCTTCTTTGTACTGCAAACTCTACTATCAAAATAGCATTTTTTGCCAATAAGCCCACTAACATAATTAAGGCTATTTGAAAATAAATATTGTTTTCTAAACCAAATAACCATTGACCTAAATAAGCCCCCATAACACCTAATGGCAAAGAAAGAATAACGGATAATGGAAGTATATAACTTTCGTACATACCAGCTAATATAAAATACACAAAAACCAAACTTAGTGCAAAAATGGTCATAGCTTGTGCTCCTGCTCTAATCTCTTCACGGGAAAGTCCAGAAAAATCTACACTATAATTGGTAGATAGACTTGCTTGTGCTACTTCTTGCACAGCTTTAATAGCATCGCCTGTACTAAAACCTTGATTAGATGCACCTGTAATATCTACAGAAGAAAATAAATTAAATCTATTGACTGAAGGAGGTCCATAAACACGTTGTAAAGTAATGAATTGCGATATAGGAGCCATTTGCCCATTGCCAGTTCTTACAAAAATTGAATTTAAGCTATTAACATCAATTCTATCTTGTGGCAATGCTTGTACCATTACTCTATATTGTTTTCCATATTTTGTAAAGTCTGCTGCATAAATACCACCAATATATCCTTGCATGGTAGTAAATAAACTATTGATAGGAACACCTGCTTCACTGGCTCTTGCAACGTTAATATCCATTTGGTATTGAGGATATTTTGTATTGAAAGATGTTTGTGCAAATTGTATTTCAGGTCTTTTCATTAATTCTCCAATAAAGCCTTGTGCTGTTTGGTCTAATTCTGTAATAGGAGCACCAGATTTATTTAATAAAGAAACTTGAAAACCTGCACTATTGCCAAATCCTGGAACACTTGCTGGTCCAAAAAATATTGTTTTTGCATCTGCAATAGAAGCACTTATGCCAAATAACTTCTTAATTATTTCGTCAGCAGATTGTCCTTTTTCTTTGCTTCTTTCTTCAAAAGGAGCAAGTTTCATAAATGCAAGACCATAATTACTTCCTGTTCCTGAAATTAAACCACGACCAACAGAAAAAGTAACATTGACAACACCTGGTACTTTAGATGCTTTACTTGCCAATTCTTTCATTACCTGATAAGTTCTATCCATAGTAGCACTTGCTGGCAATTCTACATTGGTAAAAATAATACCCCTGTCTTCGGTAGGTACAAAACCTTTTGGCATAGTATTATTAAATACAAAAATTAAAGCTACTGATACTAATATTAATAAAGCAGAAATCCATTTGTGTCTTAATAAGAATACAAAACCTTGACCATAACGCTTGGTGAATACTTTAAATGCTGTATTAAAAGCAAGAAAGAAGCGTTGAGATAGGGTTAATTTTGAATGTTTACTGTCTTTGTGTGGTTTTAAAAATAATGCACATAATGCAGGGCTTAAAGACAAGGCATTAATAGCTGAAATAATAATAGCTATAATAAGTGTAATGCCAAATTGCTGATAGAAAATACCTGTTGGTCCAGTTATAAATGTTACAGGAATAAATACAGCAGCCATAACAAGTGTAATAGAAATAATAGCTCCTGTAATTTCTTTCATACCTTTTTCAGTAGCTATTGTAGCATTTTTTTCTCCAAGGTCTAATTTTGCATGCACTACTTCTACTACAACAATAGCATCATCTACTACTATACCAATGGCTAATACTAAAGCAAAAAGTGTTAGTAGGTTTAAAGAATAACCAAATAGATTTAAGAAAAAGAAAGTACCAATTAAAGATACAGGAACTGCAATAGCTGGAATTAAGGTAGAACGAAAATCTTGAAGAAAAATAAATACGACTATAAATACCAGTAGAAATGCTTCTAACAATGTTTCAACAACTTTATCTATTGAAGCAGTTAAAAAATCATTAGTATCGTAGTTGATGGTATAACTTACACCTTTAGGGAAATTAGGCACTTGCTCTTGAATGTATTTTTTTACATTGCGAATAATATCTTGAGCATTAGAACCTGGTGTTTGAAATACACCAACACTTAATGCAGGATTGCCAGAACTTTCTCCTAAACCTGTGTAAGATAATGCAGCAAGTTGAATAGTTGCTATATCTTTTAATCGTAAAAAATTTCCTTGCCCTAAAGATTTGATAATAATATTTTCATATTCAGATTGCTCATTTAATTTACCTTTGTATTTAATAATATATTCAAATGAGCTACCACTATTTTGTCCTAATGCACCAGTAGCTGCTTCAAGGCTTTGACTATTAATAGCTGTAGTAACATCATTTGGCTGAATACCATAAATAGCCATTTTTTGAGGGTCAAGCCAAATACGCATAGCATACGTTTTTCCTCCAAAAACAGAAGCATCTCCTATACCAAAAATTCTTTTAATACCAGGTATAATATTTATATCAAGATAGTTTTGAAGAAATACATCATTCAAATCTTTATTGGTAGAGTAAAAAGAAAGATACATTAAGGCACCAGTCTGTTGTTTTTGTGTTACAACTCCAGCTCTGTTTACTTCTGCTGGCAATAAAGGTGTAGCACGTGCCACACGATTTTGAACATTTACTGCTGCAATATCTGGGTCTATACCTTGTTTAAAAAATACATTGATAGTTGCACTACCATCATTACTGGCAGTAGAGGTTATATAATCCATTCCTTCTACACCATTTACTTGCTCTTCAATAGGTACAATAACACTTTTTTGTACAGTTTCTGCATTAGCACCTATATAGCTGGTACGAATATTAACTGTTGGAGGTGCAATGTCAGGGTATTGTGTTACTGGCAATGATTGTAAACCTAAAATTCCCAGTAATACTAAAATGATAGAAATTACTGTAGATAAAATAGGGCGATTTATAAAAGTTTTTATCATTTTAGAATATAGGTTTTATAGCATTAATCAAACTATCAAAATTGATTGGTTTAGGAATAACTTTTGTACCTGTTTTTAATCCATTTACTCCCGATGCAATTATTGTATCACCTTTTTGTACACCTTCAGAAACAATAGCCATATTATTTACTCTATCTATTACTTTTATGATAATAGAATTGGTGGTGTCTTTATCTACTTTAAAAACATGTACAATACCTTGCTGTTCAAAAGTAGATGCTTCGGGCACTACTAAAATGTTTTGATATTGTTTTGGAATTTTTATTGTGCCACTATTTCCGTTGGATAATAATTTTCTTTTATTGCTAAAAGATGCACGAAATAAAATGCTGCCTGTTTGTGGGTCTATTTGTCCTGTTACAGCTTTTACTTTTCCTTTTTCTTCATACTCTTTGTTATTAGCTAAAATTAATGTTACGGGAGGAATATTTTTTAATTTTTCAGCAACAGTATAGCCAGCAGTTTCACTCAAAAAATCTAAATATTCACTTTCGTTCATAGAAAAGTAAGCATATACTTCATCAGTTTCAGAAACAGTGGTTAAAGATATTTGGTCAGAAGGTCCTACAAGGCTGCCTACTCTTAAAGGCAATTTGCCTACAACACCATCAATAGGGCTTCTGATAATAGAATATGCTACATTAGCAGTAGCATTCAAATAAGTGGCTTGTGCTTGAACTTTTGCAGATTTTGCTTGTTCTAATTTGCTTATAGCAGATTGTAAATTTGCCTGAGCAGTTTCTAATAAAACTTTACTCACAATATTTTTTTGCACTAAAGGCATTAATCTATTTACTTCTACTTGTGCTGCATTTACAGCAGCTTCGGCTGCTTTAATATTTGCATCTGCTACACTTATACCACTTTGGGCAGCAGCGGCAGTTTCTGATAAAGCATTTGTTTCTAACCTAAATAATATTTGACCTTTTTTTACTGCTTGTCCTTCATCTATCAATACTTCTTTTATATAGCCTGAAATTTTTGCTCTTACATCATTGTTTACACGCCCTTGAATACTTGCAGGATAAGACATATAACCAGTAACAGTTTTTTCTTGTACAGTAACTACAGGGTAAGGCTTTGCAGCATATTGATTTTGAATTTGCTTATTCTTTCCACAAGCAAAAAGCGTTATTAGAGTAAACGTATAAATGACAATTTGTATATTTTTCATATTGGCTATTTGTATATGCTTTTAGGTGTGATGTTAAAAGGTATTGTAAAAATTGTTTGATAGATTTATTAGAAATCTTTACATCAAACGGCGAAAATAATATTTTTAAATAGAATTTATTTCAATATGATTATATTGTTTGATGAACGGATGAATAATGTGTAAAAATTCCCATAATCAAAAATTACTTATTCGCTTTTCCTAAAATAGACTTTACTTTTCGGTTTTTTAGATTTTCTTTTTCGGATTTAGGACTTCGTATTTCGTATTTTTCAATAACTATTCCTAATCTCTTCGTAGAAGTGGAAGAAAAAGTTATCAGTTTGACGAAACCGTCTGACTGATGAAACACGTTGTCAGTCAGAGTTTATCGAAGACGATGAATTTAAACGTTCTACTCAATCTCTTTCGACATACTTCGACAAGCTCAGTATGACAAAAGCTGACAAGTTTATTTTGTCTTGCCTACAATAGATTTTGTTTTTTTAGTTTTTAGTTTTTCATTTTCGGATTTAGGACTTCGTATTTCGTATTTTTCACTAACTACCTCGCTATGGTGCGTGCAGAAACTTAACCAAGGCGTAGTACTACTTATTCACTTTTTATTCATAATTTCTTTATTCTTTCATTAAAATTTACAAGAAATTATTTTTTTATTCCATTCACTACTGTACTACATATTGTAAAATATTATCTTCGCCACCTATGAGTAAAGAAGTTGTTTTAAGTGGTATAAGACCTACTGGTTTTCTGCATTTAGGAAATTATTTTGGAGCAATGCGTAATTATGTGCGTATGCAAAATGATTATCATTGTTACTTTTTTGTGGCTAATTGGCATTCATTAACTACACACCCCGATACTAAAGCATTAAAACAAGCTGTAAAACGTGTAATAGCAGAAAATATAGCTTGTGGTTTAGATACAGAAAAAGCAGTTTTTTATGTACAAAGCGATGTGCCTGAAATTGCAGAATTGTATTTAAACTTAAACATGTTGGCTTATAAAGGTGAATTAGAAAAAACCACTACTTTTAAAGATAAAGTTCGTACTCAACCAGATAATGTAAATGCAGGCTTGCTAACTTACCCAGTATTGCAAGCAGCAGATATTTTAATTCATAGAGCAGTGAAAGTGCCTGTGGGTAAAGACCAAGAACAAAATCTTGAAATGGCAAGAAATTTTGCTCAAAGATTTAACCATCGTTATGGCGATATTTTTCCTATGCCTTATGCTTTTAATTATGGTGGTGAATTAGTAAAAATTTTAAGTCTTGATGGAAATGGAAAAATGAGTAAAAGTGAAAACCAAATGGCTACTTTGTATTTGGCAGATGAAGACGATATTATCAGAAAAAAAATATTGAAAGCAAAAACAGATAGTGGACCAACAGAAACAAATTCTGTTAAACCTGATTATATTGACAACTTATTTACTTTAATGAAATTAACCAGCACAGAAGATGTAGTAAAAAAATATGAAGATGATTTTAACAATAGCAGTGCAGGAAATTGCATTATACGTTATGGCGATATGAAAAAACAATTAGCAGAAGATATGATAAATTTTATAAAACCTATCAGAGAAAAAGCTGCTGAATTGCAAAAAAATACAGACCTATTAGATAAAATAATAAAGCAAGGGGCAGATAAAGCCAGAGCAAGTGCATCGGCTACTATAGAATTAGTGAGAAAAGCAGTGTTAGGATAGCTGAAAAGAGGGATAAAATATGTTTATTTTACCCAAAATAGAAATCCTCTTTCTTTATCTGAAATAATTTGATAATATTGTGAACTCTAAACAAGTTCTAATCTTTTACTTTTTTTGAATATACTTTTATTATGGCTAAAGCTAAAAAACCAAAACATGTTGCTGTTGCAGGAAATATTGGAGCAGGCAAAACAACTTTGACAGAATTATTAAGTAAACACTATCGTTGGATTCCACAGTTTGAAGACGTTGACCACAATCCTTATTTAATGGATTTTTATGAAGATATGCCAAGATGGAGTTTTAACTTACAGATTTACTTTTTAAACAGTCGTTTAAACCAGTTATTAGATATACAAAGGGGTACTGAAACTGTTATACAAGACAGAACTATTTATGAAGATGCACACATATTTGCTCCTAATCTTCATGACATGGGCTTAATGAGTAAAAGAGATTTTGAAAATTATTTCAAATTCTTTCAAACATTAAAAACAATGGTTCAACCACCAGATTTATTAATTTATTTAAAAGCATCTGTACCAACATTGGTAGGGCAAATAGAAAAACGTGGCAGAGAATATGAAGAAAATATTAGGTTGGATTATTTAAAAAAATTGAATGAACTCTACAACAAATGGATAGACAATTATAAGGAAGGTCCTTTATTAATCATAGATTGCGATAAAAATAAATTTGCCGAAAGTGATGAACATTTGGGAGAAATTATCAGCAAAGTAGATAGTATGTTGTTTGGTTTATTCTAAAAAAATAAATAATCAATGCTTACAATTATTAGATGGATTGTTGGTTTACTTTTTATTTTTTCTGGTCTTATTAAAGCTAATGACCCATTAGGGCTTAGTTATAAAATGCAAGAGTTTTTTGAAGCATGGCATTTAAAAGGATTTCATGATTATACTTTAGCCGCTGCTTATGTAATGAATGTTTTAGAAGTAGTAGCAGGTATAGCAGTCATAGTAGGTTGGCAAATGAAACGTTTTGCATGGCTGCTTTTATTACTCATTATTTTCTTTACTTTTCTTACAGCTTATGTTTTATTTTCTGGCAAAATACATGCTTGTGGTTGCTTTGGAGATTGTGTGCCACTAACACCTACTCAAACATTTGTAAAAGACATTGCTTTATTGTTGCTAATTCTTGTTTTATTTTTTAATGCTAAAAAAGTAAAGCCATTATTTAGCAAAAAAATATCTATTCTTGTTATTACTATTTCTTTTTTACTTACTACTGCATTACAATCTTATGCTTTGAAATATTTACCAATATTAGATTGTTTGCCTTATGCCAAAACAAAAAATATACAAGAAGGAATGAAATTGTCAGAAGGTGCAGTACCTGATAGTTTTGCTATAACTTTTAAATATAAAAAGAATAATCAAGTAATAGAATTTGACCAAAATAATTTTCCAGATGATTTTGATGATTCTTATGAATACATAGATAGGTTTGATAAATTAATTAGAAAAGGAACAGCATTACCTGCCATAACAGATTTTTCTTTAACTACTTTATTTGGTACAGATACAACAGAGGCTTTATTAAATAGCCATGAAACGTATATAATACTTTTTGCAAAAGATTTTTCTACTATCAACAAATGGAAGAATGGAAATTTAGGCTTGTTAGTAGATGGAGCTAAAAGAAAAAATATACCTTTTTATATAGCAACAGCAGATGTTAGTACAGCACAAAAATATTTTACTGGCATAACAATTTTGTCTTGCGATGCAACAGTTATTAAAACAGCAGCAAGGGTTAATCCAACTTATTTCTTAATGAATGGTGCTAAAGTAGTAGATAAATTAAGCTATGCAAGCGAAGGTAAATTATTGAATTGGGTAAAATAGCTTAAATAATTTTTTAGCTAATGTACAAATTCATAATTCAAAATTTATAATTCATAATTCATAATTCTCAACTCCTCCAAATGCTTCATTCTATCATAAAAAAAATATTGTATGGGCTGTTAGTAATGGCAGGAGTAGTAGTAATTGTATTCTTTTTATTTCAAGGGTTTGGAGACCCAGCAAGATTAGTAATAGGGCAAACAGGCGATAGTGCTACTATTAAAAATATTAGAAAAGAATTGGCTTTAGACAAACCAAAATGGCAACAATTTGCTTTATACCTTAATGATGTTAGCCCCATTGGTTTTTATTCAAAACAAGAAAGAACAGAAAAAAATATTAAAGGAATTTTTGTGGGTAATGCAGGTATAAAATTGCCTTATTTAAGACGTAGTTATCAAAGCAAAAAAAATGTAAGTGAAATATTGGCTGAGGCTTTGCCTCAAACTGCTTTATTAGCTATATCAGCTATGATAATTGCCGTAGTGTTTGGCATTTTTTTAGGCGTAATAGCTGCTGTAAAACAAAATACTTGGTTAGATACAAGTAGTGTATTTGCAAGTGTTGTAGGCATTTCTGCTCCATCTTTTTTTATGGGAATAGTGTTGGCATATTTATTTGGATTTGTATTTAGCCATTATACTGGTTTGCCATTAACAGGCAGTTTATATGAAATAGATGCTTTTGGTGGTAAACAATTACAACTGAAAAATTTACTATTACCTGCTATTACATTAGGCATTAGACCATTGGCTATTATAACACAACTTACCAGAAGCTCTATGTTAGATGTGCTAAATCAAGATTATATAAGAACTGCTTATGCCAAAGGATTGTCAAAAAAAGTAATTGTTTTTAAACATGCTTTGCGAAATGCTTTAAATCCTGTTATTACAGCTATTACTGGTTGGTTTGCAGAATTATTGGCTGGTGCATTTTTTGTAGAATATATTTTTGGTTGGAATGGTATTGGAAAACTTACAGTAAATGCTTTAGAAAATGTAGATTTTCCTGTAGTAATGGGTAGTGTTTTATTAACTGCTGCATTTTTTGTAGTAGTCAATATTTTATCAGATATTTTATATAGCCTTATTGACCCAAGAATAAAATTAGAATAGATGGTTACAAGAAAATAACTACAACAACTTCACCAATATTGTACTTTAGTAGAGTAGTATTTAAAAAGGCTTTTGCAAGGTTGCATAAAATTCATTCCAAATTTCTTGCACTACATCAGCAGCAGGTTTTATATCATTAATCATGCTGCTAACTTGTCCTATTTCAAGTTCTCCTTCATTCATATCGCCTTCAAACATTCCTTTTTTTGCACGGGCTTTTCCTACAATTTCTTTTAATTCATCAGCAGTTGCACCTCTTTCTTCTGCTTCTTTTATTTTTTCTGCAAATTTATTTTTGAGTAACCTTACTGGCACTGTTTTTTTAAGGTGCAACATAGTATCTCCTTCATTGGCTTGTATAATAGCTTCTTTAAAATGTTGATGACTTGATGCTTCGTTTGTACAAACAAATCTGCTACCAATTTGTACTGCATCTGCACCTAAAATCATTGCAGCAAGCATTTGCTTTCCTGTAGCTATGCCACCTGCTGCTATTAATGGAATATTGATAGCTTTTCTTACAGCAGGAATTAAAACCAATGTAGTAGTTTCTTCTCTTCCATTATGACCACCTGCTTCAAAACCTTCAGCTACAACAGCATCGCAACCTGCTGCTGCTGCTTTTTTTGCAAAAAAACTACTGCTTACTACATGCACTACTTTAATACCTTTTTCTTTTAAAATGGGGGTCCATGTTTTAGGATTACCAGCACTGGTAAAAACAATAGGAATTTTTTCTTCTATAATTGTTTGAATGTGTTTATCAATATCAGGATATAATAATGGAAGATTAATAGCAAAAGGTTTGTTAGTAGCTGCTTTGCATTTAGTAATATGTTCTTTTAATACATTTGGATACATGCTTCCTGCACCAATAATGCCCAAACCACCTGCATTGCTTACAGCACTTGCCAAACGCCATCCACTTGCCCAAATCATTCCTGCTTGAATAATGGGGTATTGAATATTGAAAAGCTCTGTAATTCTGTTAGAAAAATTCATACAATAATTTAGGTAATGTGAAATAAAATTTTACAAGTTCATACTTTTAATAATGCCTTTAATTTTATTTTCTAATTCGGCAAATTTTATATCATAATCTGCTTTGTTGGTTAATTCAGTTTTAACGCTGAAATAAAATTTTATTTTAGGCTCTGTACCACTCGGTCTTGCAGAAATTTTGCTTCCATCTGCTGTTATAAATTGCAATACATTGCTTTTAGGCAAATCAATTTTCCATTCATCACCATGCTCAAAATTTTTGCCTGTTTGTTTTTCATAATCTAATAGCTGAACTACTTTGCTGCCATTAATTTCTTTTGGAGGATTGCTTCTATAACCTTCCATCATATCAGCAATTTCTTTTTGCCCATTCATTCCTTTTTTGGTAATGCTTACTAAAGATTCATAGTAAAAACCATATTGAATATATAAGTCTATTAATTTATCATACAATGCTCTACCTTGTTCTTTTTCATAAGCAGCCATTTCGCATAATAGGGCTACAGCACTTACAGCATCTTTATCTCTTGTACCTTGACCAATCATTAAACCAAAACTTTCTTCTCCACCAACAATATAATTTTTCTCTTGTTCTTTTTCTCTTATCATACTGGCTATCCATTTAAAACCTGTTAAAACACTAAAGCCATGTACATTATTTTTCTTAGCAATTTCAAGAGCCATATCTGTAGATACAATGGTAGAAATAACCATATCATTTGCTTTAGCTATTCCTTTGCTTTTACGAGCTTCAATTATATAAGCAAATGCCAAAGCCAATGTTTGATTACCATTCATTAACACCCATTCTCCTTTATGATTTTTTATACCAATACCAACTCTATCACTATCAGGGTCTGTACCACATAAAATATCTGCATCAATAGCAATAGCTTTTTTCAAACCCATACTCATAGCTTCTGTTTCTTCTGGATTTGGATAAACAACAGTTGGAAAATTTCCATCTGGAGTAGCTTGTTCTTCTACAATAGTAATATTGGTAAAACCAAAACGTTTTAATGTTTCTGGCACAATGGTAATACCTGTTCCATGAATAGGTGTGTAAACAATTTTTAAATCATGTTGTTTAGCAATTACTTCAGGGTAAATACTTAAATCTTTTACCATTTTCATATAAGCATCATCCATTTCTTTACCCATAATGGTAATATTTTTTTCATTGCCATTCCATTTTACTTCATCTACACTGCTGATAGCTTCTACTTCTTTAATAACATTTTTATCGTGTGGAGGCACAAGTTGGCTACCATCATTCCAATAGGCTTTGTAACCATTATATTCTTTAGGGTTATGGCTTGCAGTACACACTACACCTGCTTTACAACCTAAATAACGAATAGCAAAACTTAATTCTGGTGTAGGTCTTAATGCTTCAAACAAAAAAACTTTTATACCATTAGCTGCAAAAACATTGGCTGTTGTTTCTGCAAAAAATCTACTATTATTTCTGCTATCATGCCCTATGGCTACTTTTATTTCTTCATTTCCAAATACTTTTTTCAAATAATTACTAAAGCCTTGTGTAGCCATACCAACTGTATATTTGTTCATTCTATTAGTGCCTACACCCATAATACCTCGTAAGCCACCTGTACCAAATTCAAGGTTTTTATAAAAACTTTCTGTAAGTTCTTGCTCTCTTTCAGTTTGCAATTTTTTGATAGCAGCTTTAGTTGCATCATCATAGTTTCCTTGCAACCATTCATTTACTTTATTTAAAATAGTACTGTCCATATTCTATTGTTTTAAAATTTATTTACTTTGTAAAACGCAAGTTTAAGTATATTTAATCATTTATTTTAAATAATCTAATCTTGCATTTTGAAAGTTTATTGTATGAAGATGAATAGAAGGATATTATATTGTTTAATAGGATTGTGTTATTTAATTATTTCACAAGAAACTAAAGGACAAAATTTATTTAGTGTAGATAGTGCTAATTTTTTTACTTATAGAAATAATGCCACATTCAATAAGATAGATAATACAACTTTGCTTTCAGCACAAGAAAGAAAGAAAAGAGTACGCCTTGTAGCAGCAACAAATATTGTAGGCTACGGTGGTGCAATGATTGGTTTATATCAAGCATGGTATAAAGATTATCCTCAAGGAAAATTTCGTTTTTTTAATGATAATGCAGAGTGGTTACAAGTAGATAAAGCTGGTCATACTTATAGTGCTTATGTAGAAAGTAAAGCAAGTATGGAATTATGGCGATGGGCAGGTTTACCACGCAAACAACGTATTTGGATTGGTGGCTTAAGTGGTGCAGCTTATCAAACAATTATTGAAGTATTGGATGGCTTTAGTGCAGAGTGGGGTTGGAGTTGGGGCGATTTTGCTGCTAATTGTATTGGAAGTGGATTATTAATATCGCAAGAATTATTATGGGATGAACAAAGAATTGACTTAAAATTTTCTTTTCATAAAGTAAAATATAAAGACCCTGTTTTGCATGAAAGAGCTAATAAACTGTATGGTAAAAGTTTTTTAAATAGAATGTTGAAAGATTATAATGGACAAACGTATTGGTTGAGTGCTAATTTGAAATCTTTTTTTCCAAAAAGTAATTTGCCTTCTTGGTTAAATGTTGCAGTAGGTTATGGTGCTGATGGCATGTTTGGTGCTGATGATAATATTTGGAAAGATGCCAATGGCAATGTAATTGATAGAAGTGATATAGCACGTTATAGACAATGGTATATTGCACCAGACATTAATCTTACTAAAATAAAAACAAAAAATAAACTGTTGAAAGCAACATTATTTGTTTTAAACTCTTTTAAATTTCCTGCACCAAGTATAGGATTTAGTAAAAATGGGGTAGAATTTAATTGGCTGCATTTTTAAGCAGTAACCAAAGTTTTTCTTTCACCAATTTGTTGCCTCCACATGGCATAGTACAAACCTTTTTCTGCTAATAGTTGTTGGTGTGTACCTGTTTCTGCTACTTGACCTTTTTCTAAAACAAAAATTTTATCTGCATGCATTATAGTACTAAGCCTATGAGCAATCATGATAGTAATTTGTTTTTTCTCATTACTTATTTGCTTAATGGTATTGGTAATTTCTTCTTCTGTTATACTATCTAATGCACTAGTAGCTTCATCAAAAATTAGTAAGTGAGGATTTCTTAATAATGCTCTTGCAATAGATATTCTTTGCTTTTCTCCACCACTTAATTTTAAGCCTCCTTCACCAATCATGGTGTTAATGCCTTTTTCTGCACGTTGTAATAAATTTTGACAACTTGCTTTTTGTAAAGCATCTTGTAAATTATCTTCAGTAGCATGTGCATTTACAAACAATAAATTTTCTTTTATAGTTCCTGCAAATAAATTAGTGTCTTGTGTTACAAAACCAATTTGTGTTCTTAATTCATCAAAATCTATATCATTACCATTTATTTGATTGTACAAAATATTGCCTTCTAAAGGACGATATAAACCCACTAATAATTTTACTAAAGTACTTTTACCACTACCACTTGGACCAACAAAAGCTACAGTTTCTCCTTCATTTACAGTAAAGGAAATATTTTCAAGAGCATTGTATTGAGCAGTAGCATGTTTAAATGTTACATTAGTAAAAGATAGTGTTTCAATAATGCCCATAGGTGTTGCAATAGCTGGTTTTGGTTCAGGTGCTTTTTTCATTAATTCATCAAACTTTAATAATGATGCTTGTGCTTCTCTATAACTTAAAATAATATTGCCAATTTCTTGCATGGGTCCAAAAATGAAAAAGCTGTAAAACTGTAAAGAAATAAATTGACCAGTGGTAAGAACATCTCTAAAAATAAGCCACAATAAAGTGAATGTGATAATCTGTCTTAAAAAATTAATTAATGTGCCTTGTATAAAACTAAGTGTTCTAAGGCTTTTTACTTTTTTTAATTCAAGCCCTAAAATTTTGTAAGTATTGTTGTTTAAACGTATTACTTCTTCATTGGTTAAACCAAGACTTTTTACCAACTCTACATTTCTTAGACTTTCTGTTGTAGAGCCAGCCAATACTGTTGTTTCTTTAAATATATTTTTCTGAATTGTTTTAATTTTTTTACTCAATAAACTTGTTGCTACACCTATTAAAATTGAACCTCCCATATATATAGGAACAATAGACCAATGTAATTTAAAAGCATATACTGAAACAAAAACAACGCTTACAATAATGCTAAAAAATACATTGATAAAATAGGCAATAAATTTTTCTGTATCTGCTCTTACTTTGGTTAAGATAGATAAAGTTTCGCCACTTCTTTGGTCTTCAAATTCTTGAAAAGGAAGTTTCATACTGTGTTTTAAACCATCAGTAAAAATACCTGCACCAAATTTTTGAATAATAACATTGACTGTATAATCTTGAAAGGCTTTAGCAATACGACTCACCATTGCTGTACCTACTAACAGCAATAAAAAATATAATAAACCATGATACACTTCATTGCCAAAAATAAATTCATGTTCTGTTCTTAACAATGTTTTACTGGTATCAAAATGTTTAGGATGGTTAGCAAATAAATCAATAATTTTTCCTACCAATAAAGGGTCTAACAATGAAAAGACCTGATTAATAGTTGCTAAAAAAAATGTTAGAGCTACCAACCATTTGTAAGGTTTAAGGTAGTGAATTAGTATTTTCATTGATAGGTATAAAGTTAATTTATTGTAAAGTTAATTCTCTGGATTAATGCCTAACCAAATTTGAAAATAATCATCTACACTGCATTTTACCCTTACATTATTTTGCAATGCTGGTCTCCAGTTAGGCATTTTTTTTATCATTTCTTTGATGGCATCATTAAAATATTTTTTCAAATCGTTGAAGTATTTAATTTTTTTATCGCTTTTAGATGCTCCATATTTTGTACTACCAATGTAAGAAAATTCGCCACTATAAGGAATACCATTTTCATCAATAATAAATTCAAAATGTACTCTTATATATTTGGCAGTATCTCCTTTACTCACAGTTCGGGCAACAAGAGAATCAAGAGCTGTAAATCTTGACAAATAAAATCTTCTTAATGAATCTTCACCTGCTGCAAATACAGGTTTCTTCTCTACATAATTGTAATCAAAAATTTTATTATAAAATTGTTTAGCACCAGGGTTGGCATCTCTTTGTGCATATAAACTACATGATAGTAAAAGCAAAAAAATGATACAATTGATTTTCATATTCAAAATAATATTTTGAGAAATAGTAAATTTAAGTAAAAATGCAAAATATGATTTTAATTTTTTGTCAGAAAAAAAATATTTCTTCTTTTTATAGCAGGGGTAGTTAAAATCAGTCAGACGGAACCGTCTGACTGATGAAACAACAAACATTGTCAGTCTGAGTTTATCGAAGACGATGAATTTAAGCATTCTACTCAATCGCTTTCGACATACTTCGACAAACTCAGTATGACAAAAGCTGACAATTATTTTTTATAGTACACTATACTTTCTTTACTTCAATAGGTACTATAAATGCTTTTTTATTCTTTTTTAATTTTTCAGGTATTACAGCAATTATTTCTTTTTTCAATGTTTCTATTAATCTTTTTTTGGCAAAATGCTTGTGCATAACAATACTTACTTCTCTTACAGGAATAGGGTTTTTAAAGTGCCGAATTTGTTGCTCTTGTTTTGCTGAAAAATCATTGGTAGCCATTTCTGGCAATACTGTAATACCACCATTTATATCTACCATTTTTCTGAGTGTTTCAAAGCTACCTGCTTCATATTCAAAACTCCTATTTTCTTCGCTTTGTTTTTTTAGTTCACACAAATATTCTATTTGTGAACGAAAGCAATGACCTTCTTCTAACAACCATAATTTTTCAGGGGCAATATCTTTTGCTAATACAAATGTTTTTTTATAAGCATCACTATTTTTTGAAACATAAGCCATCATTTCTTCATAAAATAAAACTTGCTCTGTTATATTATTTTGTTGTAGTGGAGTTACTAAAATACCTGCATCTATTCTGTTTTCAAGCAGTTCTATAATAATGTTGTTAGTAGTAAGTTCATGCACTATCAGTTTTATATTAGGATATTTTTTTGTGAAAGAAGCAATAAATAAAGGCAATAAATAAGGAGCTAATGTAGGTATAATGCCAATTTTCAATTCTCCTGCAAACTGTCCTTTTTTTTGTTGAACAATTTCTGTCATTATGTGTACCTCGCCTAAAATTTTTTTTGCTTGTTCTATAATGTCAATACCAGCATTGGTAGGCACTACAGGTTGTTTGTTTCTATCAAAAATTTGTATATTGAGTGTTTCTTCTAATTTTTGAATTTGCATACTTAATGTAGGTTGTGTAACATGACAGTGTTCTGCTGCTTTGGCAAAATGCCTAAAAGTATTTACTGCTATGATATATTCTAATTGAGTAAGTGTCATAAGTAGATAGATTTTTTTTATAAACTTTTTTAAAGTTAATTGATTTTAATGATTTTTGTATGAATAATAAAATATTTGAGTTGATAATTCTTTTTCAATATTTTTATTAAAAGTTTGCCAAACATATACAGGCTATAAGTTTATTGTATGAGCAATAATATTTTAAAAAATAGTTGGAAGTGGATTAAAAGAATAGTGCTTTACGCATTTATTGCTTCTTTTTTATACATTATTATAGGTAAGTGGATTACACCACCTATTACTATAACACAAATCAGCAATTCGTTTAGTTATGGTTTAAAAAGAGATTATGTAAGTTGGGATAAAATGGGTTATAATATTAAGTTGGCAGCTATTGCCAGCGAAGACCAATTATTTGCAGAGCATAATGGTTTTGATTGGGATGCTATTCAAAAAAGTTTTCAGCCCAAAAAAGGGAAGAAGAGAAAATCAACAATACCATTGGGTGGTGGTGCAAGTACTATTTCTCAACAAACAGCTAAGAATGTTTTTTTGTGGCAAGGAGGAGGTTATATAAGAAAAATTCCAGAGTTTTATTTTACTAAAATGATAGAATGGATTTGGGGTAAAAAAAGAATTATAGAAGTTTACCTGAATGTGATAGAAATGGGTAAAGGTATTTTTGGTATAGAAGCTGCTGCTCAATATTATTTTCATAAACCAGCTAATACATTAAGTAGGCGTGAAGCTGCTATGATAATTGCTTGTCTTCCTAATCCTAAAAAATTTACAGTTGTACCAATGAGTAAACGAGTAGCTTGGCGTTATCCTCAAATATTGAAACAAATGAATTTGATAGAAGATGATGAAGATATACAACAGATTATTAAAGGAAAATAATCAATAACCTGTTGTATAAAATAAAGGTTATAACTCCAACAAAGTTTTTACTGGGTCTTTGCCTATTAATAGTAAAGAAGGATTTTCTAAAAGGTCTTTTATTCTTACTAAGAAACTTACACTCTCTCTACCATCAATAACTCTATGGTCATAGCTAAGGGCTAAATACATCATAGGTCTAATTTCTACTTTACCATTTATTACCATAGTTCTTTCTTGAATTTTGTGCATACCTAAAATAGCACTTTGTGGAATATTAATAATTGGTGTACTCATTAAACTGCCAAATACACCACCATTGGTTATGGTAAATGTGCCACCAGTAAGTTCTTCTGCTGTTAATTTACTATCTCTTGCTTTAGCTGCTACTTCTACTACTTTCTTTTCTATATCTGCCATACTAAGGCTTTCTACATTTCTGATAACAGGAACAGTTAAACCCCTTGGTGTACTAACAGCTATTGAAATATCTGCATAATCATGATACACTAATTCATCTCCATCAATAAAAGCATTTACAGCAGGCCATTCACTTAAAGCTATGGCACAGGCTTTAGCAAAGAAACTCATAAAGCCAAGATTTACGCCATGTGTTTCTTTAAATTTGTCTTTATGTTGTTTACGAATATCCATGATTGCACCCATATCCACTTCATTAAAAGTAGTGAGCATGGCTGTTGTGTTTTTTGCTTCTACCAATCTTCTTGAAATGGTTTTACGCAAATTGCTCATTTTTTCTTTGCGTACATTTCTTGAAAATAATTCGTTGTTGCCAAATGTTTTTTTGCCAGGGTTGGTCAATGCTTCTAAAACATCATGTTTTAATATTTTACCACCAAAACCACTTGGCTCTATTGATTTTACATCTATTTTTTTATCTGCTATAATAGCACTTGCAACAGGTGTTGCTTTTACATCATTAGGAACAGAAGTAATAGGAGCAGTAGTAGTTGGTGTTTCGGCTGGTTTTGTTTTTTCTGGCTCTGTTGCTTTTGTTTCAGTAGCAGGTTTTTCTGCTGTTTCATCTATTTGAGCCATAACACTACCAATCAGAATGGTATCTCCTTCAGCAGCACTATGTTTTAATATACCTGCCTGTTCTGCATTAACTTCAAAAGTAGCTTTTTCACTTTCTAATTCTGCTATTACTTCATCACGTTCTACATAGCTTCCTTCTTTTTTTACCCATTTTAAAATGGTAACTTCTGTTATTGATTCTCCTACTTGAGGAACTTTAATATCTATCATAAAAAATGTTTCTAAATATGTGTTATAAGTCTAATTAAATAATTTTATACAGTAAAAGCAGTATTGATAATTTCTGCTTGTTCTGTTTTATGAATTTTAGAATAACCTGTAGCAGTGCTGGCACTTGAATGCCTACTAATAATGCCAAAATTAATAGAATGTAGATTCATTTTTATAAATGATGCTGCACCCATATTTAAAGGTTCTTCTTGCACCCAAAACCAAATTGCTTTACTGTATTTATTGTGCAATGCTTTTAATTGTTTTTCTGGTAATGGATATAATTGTTCTAAACGAATAATAGCAATATCATGTCTATTTTCTGCTACTTTTTTCTCTGCTAATTCAAAATAAATTTTTCCAGAGCAGAATAAAACTTTTTTAATAGATGAAGGGTCTGTTACTGCTTCATCATCTATTACTTCTTTAAATCCACCAACTGTAAAATCTTTAATATCATTATAACTACCATGATAACGAAGATTTGCTTTTGGAGAAAAATTAATTAATGGTTTTCTGAAATCCCAAGCTAATTGTCTGCGAAGTGCATGAAAAAGATTTGCAGCAGTTGTAATGTTTGTAACAACTATATTTAACTCTGCACACATTTGTAAAAATCTTTCCATTCTGCCGCTACTGTGTTCTGGTCCTTGCCCTTCATAACCATGAGGCAATAACATAACCAATCCATTCATTCTATTCCACTTTTGTTCGCCAGATGTAATAAATTGGTCTATTACTGTTTGAGCACCATTACAAAAATCTCCAAACTGAGCTTCCCAAATAGTTAAAGCATTTGGATTGGCTAAAGCATAGCCATACTCATAGCCTAAAACACCATACTCACTCAATAGAGAATTATAGATTCTAAATTTTTCTTGATTGTCTTGAATAAAATTTAGTCTGTTGTAAAATTCATCTGTTACTTCATCTCTTATCATAGCATGACGATGAGAGAATGTGCCACGTTTTACATCTTGCCCACTCATTCTTACTATTTTCCCTTCTGTTACAATAGAGGCATAAGCCAATAGTTCGCCAGTAGCCCAATCAATTTTATTTTCTGTATCTAATAGCTTTGATTTATCGGCTAAAAGTTTTTCTATTTTTTTCAATGGTTGAAAGCCATCAGGAATTTGCATTAAACCTTTAAATAATCTTCTTACTTCATCTTCTGAAATAGCAGTAGTAGGGGAGTTGTCAAAATCTTCTATTGTTGCTCTTCTTAAACTTTTCCAAGCCAATTCTGGTTGCTGATAAGTATATGGTAAAGGTTTTTGTTTTATTTCGTCTAATCTTTCTTGCAAATCTGCCCAAAATTTTTTCTCCATTTCTTTGGCTAAATTTTGAGCTTCACTTTCTCCATGCTCTGATAAATATTTTATATAAACTTCTCTTGGGTTAGGATGTTTTTCTATTAAAGAATAAAGTTTTGGTTGTGTATATTTAGGGTCATCGCCTTCATTATGTCCATGCTTACGATAGCAAACCATATCAATAAAAATATCGCTATTAAATTTTTGACGATAGCGTGTAGCTATATCTGCACATTTTATAACAGCTTCTGCTGCATCTCCATTTACATGCAATACAGGAGATTGAACCATAGCAGCTATTGAGGTGCAATAATCTGCACTTCTTGCATCATCAAAATCTGTTGTAAAACCTATTTGATTATTGATAACAAAATGAATAGTTCCACCAGTTTGATAACCATCTAAATGGCACATTTGTAATACTTCATACACAATACCTTGCCCTGCTACAGATGAATCTCCATGAATTAATATAGGTAATATTTTTTTGTAATTGCTATTGTACAGTATATCTGCTTTAGCTCTTGCAAAGCCTTCTACTACAGAGTTTACAGCTTCTAAGTGAGATGGATTGGGCATTAATTTTAAGTGCATGGTTTTACCATCTTCTGTAACAACATCACTACCAAAACCCATGTGGTATTTTACATCTCCACTACCCATAGTTTGGTCAATATTGCCAGTTCCTTCAAATTCACTAAATATTTGTTCATAGGTTTTTCCCATAATATTGGCTAATACATTCAGCCTTCCTCTATGAGCCATTCCTATCACAACTTCTTCTACATCATTATTAGCAGCAGTATTGATAATTTCGTCTAATGCAGCAATAGTAGATTCACCACCTTCTAATGAAAATCTTTTTTGACCTATAAATTTTGTATGAAGAAATTTTTCAAACATAACTCCTTCATTCAATTTCATTAAAATTCTTTTTTGTTTTTTTAATGGAAGTGCAACAGAAAAATTTTGTTCCATTTCTTTAGTAAGCCAATCTACTTTTTCTTGATTACTGATATACTTAAATTCAATACCAACTTCTGAAGCATAGGTTTTTTGTAAATGAGCTAAAATATTGCTCAAAGTAGTTGCACCTAATCCTATTATATTACCTGCCTGAAATGTTTTATTCATATCGGCTTCAGATAAACCAAAAAAACTTAGCTCAAGATTGGCACCTCTGTCTTTTCTTGTTCTTATTGGATTTGTTTTTGCCAATAAGTGTCCTTTATTTCTATAACCAAGTATTAATCTATACACTCGTAATTCATACATCCAATCAATACCTTCAGTAATTGAGGGTGTACTTGTTACACTTGTAGCAGTAGGAGAACTACTAATAGCACCATTTTGAAATTGACTAAAGGCATAGTCAAAGCCTTCAAAAAATTTTTTAAAATCTGCATCAACACTATTAGGGTCATTTAGAAAATCTTTGTATAAATTTTCTATAAAACTTGGGTGAGAGTTGGTTATATAAGTAAAATCCTTCATGTCTGACTAAAATTATACTAACTTTTATAAATTGTTGGCAAATATCGGCTTTTGAAAGTATAAAAAAACTAAACTTTTCGCCTATTTAACTATACTAACAATAAATGGCATTTTACTGCCAACTTTGTGTTTTAATTTGGATATTTTATACCAAGTACATACTTTTGCAACCCATTATTATAAAATTGACACGGCAAAATCCGTGCTGCCTTAAAAAAATAAATTATGAAACAAGGTATCCATCCTGAAAATTATCGTTTAGTTGTGTTTAAAGATATGACTAATGGGCATACATTTTTAGGCAAATCAACAGCAGCTTCTAAAGAAACCATTCAATTTGAAGATGGCAATGAATATCCTTTAATTAAATTGGATATTTCAAATACATCACATCCTTTTTATACTGGTAAAAATGTAATGGTTGATACTGCTGGTCGTATTGACAAGTTTAAAAAACGTTACGCAAAGAAAAATTAATTTTTCTAATCAACTTTTTCCTAAAAATCCCGTTTCCGAAAAGACGGGATTTTTTATTTGATTACATTTGTAAGTAAAATATTTTGTACATGAAATTAGATTTATTAGCTTTTGGAGTACACCCAGATGATGTAGAATTAGGCTGTGCAGGAACACTACTTGTAGCTTTGGCAGAAGGGAAAAAAGTAGGTATTGTAGATTTAACACAAGGAGAACTTGGTACAAGGGGTAACGCAGAAACAAGAAAAGAAGAAGCCGCCAATGCTGCTAAAGTATTGGGTGTGCATGTAAGAGAAAACTTAAAAATGGCAGATGGATTTTTTCAAAATGATGAAACTCATCAAAGAAAAATAATTGAGGTAATTAGAAAATATCAGCCAGAAATTATTTTATGCAATGCACCAGAAGATAGACACCCTGACCATGGCAGAAGTGCTAAGCTAATTAGTGATGCTGCTTTTTTAAGTGGATTAAGAAAAATTATTACCAATTATGATGGAAAAATTCAAGAAGCATGGCGACCAAAATATGTTTTTCATTATATACAAGATAGATTTATAGAACCCGATTTTGTGGTAGATATTTCTGCCTTTCATGAAACAAAAATTCAGTCTGTGCTTTGTTATGCTACACAATTTTTCAATCCTGAACTGAATGAACCACAAACATATATTTCAAGTCCACAATTTATTGATTCAATAAAAGCAAGAGCTACAATATTGGGTAAAAGAATTGGTGTAGCTTATGCTGAAGGATTTATTTCTAAAAAAACATTAGGACTAAAAACTTTAGATGCTTTTATACAAAATCATACTTAATTTTTTGTGTAAGAATAACTGCTTGTTTTGAGCCATAATTGTTTTGTATCTTGCAGCTATATTATTATTGTAAAAAAATAGCCTAATGCCTGCTACATTAATCACTAATATTAAGTTATTGGTAAACATCAGAGAAGAAAATAAATTATTACGAGGCAAAGAGTTAGCAAACCTTTCTGTAATTGAAAATGCTTTTTTAATTATAGAGCATCAAAAAATAGCTGCTTATGGTGCAATGGAAAATTTAGTACATCATACAGAAACAATAACAGATGTAATAGATGCAACAGGACAAATAGTATTGCCTTGTTGGTGCGATAGCCATACTCACTTAGTATTTGCTACAAGTAGAGAAAATGAATTTATAGATAAAATAAAAGGAAAAAGCTATGCCGAAATTGCTGCAAGTGGGGGTGGTATTTTAAACTCTGCAAAAAAAATTGCCTTAGCTACAGAAGAAGAATTATTTGATAGTGCATGGCAACGTTTGCAAGAATTAATACAGTTAGGTACAGGAGCAATAGAAATAAAAAGTGGTTATGGACTTAGTGTAGATGCTGAAATAAAAATGCTTAGAGTAATAAAAGCATTAAAACAACAAGCACCTATACCCATCAAAGCTACTTTTCTTGGGGCACATACTTATCCTTTAGAATATAAAGAAAATCATCAAGGATATATTGATTTAATTATAAAGCAAATGCTACCTATTATTGCTAAAGAAAATTTGGCAGATTATATTGATGTATTTTGTGAAGATGGATTTTTTAGTAAAGAAGAAACCATAACAATTTGTAAAGCTGGTATGCAATATGGATTAAAACCAAAAATTCATGCAAACCAACTTAATTTAAGTGGAGGTGTAGAAGCAGGTGTAGCATTAAATGCAATATCTGTTGACCATTTAGAAACAATGGATGATACAACTATTGCCCTACTTGCTTCTTCTAATACCATAGGTACATTGTTACCCACAGCAGCTTATTTTTTAAGAATGTCTTTTCAGCCTGCAAGAAAATTAATTGATAGTGGTTGTGCTATTGCTTTAGCAAGTGATTTTAACCCAGGTTCATCGCCAAGTGGCAATATGAATATAGTAACATCTATGAGTTGTGTACAAATGAAAATGTTGCCAGAAGAAGTAATTAATGCTGCAACAATTAATGGAGCTTATGCAATGGAGTTAGAAAATGAAGTTGGAAGTATTACAAAAGGCAAAAGAGCTAATTTAATATTTACAAAACAAGTTCCATCATTGGCTTATTTGCCTTATGCTTTTGGTAGTAATTTGATAGATAAAGTAATGATTAATGGAAAAATAATTGCATAAATAAAAATGATACAACATATTATTTGTTGTGCAACAAATCGCTGGGTAATTGGTCAAAAGATTTTTTAAAAGCCTTAGCAAAATTGCTTAAATTACTATAACCAATTCCTTCACCTACTTCTCTTACTGTATATTTTTGAGATAAAAGCATTGCCTTAGCTTTATTCATTCTATGTTTTTGATAATATTGATATATTGGTAAACCATAAATATCTCTAAAAATCATTTTTAATTTAGATGGACTCATAGCAGCCATTCTTGCTAATTTAGGAATACCAGGTGCTGGTTCAGAAAAATCTTTTATTAATTCAGTTTCTATTTGCACCAAGCGTTGAAAATCATCTTCAGATACTTTTACTTCATGTGTTTCGCTATTTATTTTATGATACATACGAGTAAAAAATCTTTCAAGCAATAACATAGCTCTGTTTTCAATGGTTAAATATTCAAAAGGAGTATCTTCTGTGCATTGAAATATTTCATTCATTAAACGTTTGTATTCTAAATCTAATGGCTCATAATTAAAAGAGGATATTTTAAGGCTAAGGTATTTTTTTATATACTCTGTGTTTTTTTCAGCATCTAAAAAATTGTCTAACCATTGTTTGCTTAAAATAATATTAATAGCTTTAATAGGTGTTCCTTTTTGAGCATAAAATATCCAATCAAATTTAGAGCTTGTTAATACCACAATACTTTTTGATTTTTCAAGTTCATTTTCATTCATCTCTGTTTGGTTATCTAAAGCTATTTCTTCTAATCTTAAAATAAAATATGCTTCTTGCGTTTTTTTTCTTTGAAAACTACAATCATCATTCAATGTATAATTTGAAATATGTACTTGCAAACCATTGTGTAATAGAATAGACTTTATATAACCATTGCCTGCTTGTTCAGGCAATACAATTTTATTGCCTTTAATTTTAGTATTAAAGTGCTTGGCAAAATGCTTTAGCAAGTCTTCAAATTCAATATGTGAATATTCTAATAATTGCAGTAGGAGTGGATTTTTTTTATTATGTATTAAATATCTATTTTTTAATAAGCATTATTTATAAATACCTTAATGGATTTCTTTTAGCACTATAAATATGTTTTTTTATGTTTAACCAAAAGGCTAAAACCATATATACAATTAATGGAGAGCCCATAGTTAAAAATGAAATATAAATAAACCATAGGCGTATTCTGGAACTGGCAATTCCTAATTTTTCTCCAATAGTGGCACATACACCAAAGGCTTGTGTTTCTAAAAAAGCTCTAAGTTTATTCATAGATAAAATAAAAATTTGTTCTAAAATGTTTCTGCAAAATATGAAATTTTACTGAATTTTATGAAAATCATATTGCTCCACTATTTTTTTATGTATAATTTCGCAGCACTTTTAAAATTATTAAATTCTTTTTATGGCTTTTGATATTGAAATGATTAAAAAATTGTATGCTTCGTTGCCTGAAAAGGTAAAAGCTGCTCGTACTACATTAGGTCGTCCTTTAACATTATCAGAAAAAATATTATATACTCATTTGCATAGCGATATGCAAGTAGAAAATTTTGAACGAGGAAAAAGTTATGTAGATTTTGCTCCAGACCGTGTAGCTATGCAAGATGCTACTGCACAAATGGCTTTATTGCAATTTATGCAAGCTGGTCGCCCTAAGGTAGCAGTACCAAGTACAGTACATTGCGACCATTTGATTACAGCAAAAGTAGAGGCTAAAAAAGATTTAGATGTTGCTAATAACGAGAGTAAAGAAGTATATAATTTTTTAGCTTCTGTTTCTAATAAATATGGTATTGGTTTTTGGAAACCTGGTGCAGGTATTATTCACCAAGTAGTGTTAGAAAATTATGCTTTCCCTGGAGGTATGATGATTGGTACAGATAGCCATACTGTAAATGCTGGTGGTTTAGGTATGATAGCCATAGGTGTAGGAGGAGCAGATGCTTGTGATGTTATGGCAGGTTTACCATGGGAGCTAAAGTGGCCTAAACTAATTGGTATTAAACTAACAGGAAAATTAAATGGATGGACTGCTCCTAAAGATATTATTTTAAAAGTTGCAGGATTACTTACTGTAAAAGGAGGTACTGGTGCTATTGTAGAATATTTTGGAGAAGG
>JAHBTR010000005.1 GCA_019638475.1 Chitinophagaceae bacterium
TGTGCAATTATTGACAATCCGCATCTCAATTACTACAGACAATTAAATCCGTATGGTTTATATGGACTTTTATAGCTTTAAAAAATGGCAACATCTATCTTTTTTGATTGTTTTCTCAATATTTCTAACAAGTTGTAATCCAAAAAGTGATAAACCTATATGGAGCATGGCGACATTTGACACTAATATTTCAAAAGCACCTATTTATGCTCAACTTGACAAACAAAAAGAATTGTTTTCGGCATTTGAAAATCAGGATTCTACAATGAGGAGAACAAGCGATGTAGAATATTCCACAGGCAAGACAATGAGTGTTGGAGAGTTCAATAATTTAAAAGTAAATAATTGTCGTGCATATTATCATCAATCAGATACCTTATCCATTGACATTGGAATCGGAACGGGTTTTGGCGGACAAGGATTTAGGATTGAGTATAAAGACAAAAAATTTTATACAGAACCATATTTTTCTACTGACGTAATTGTCCCTGGTGAACCTGCCTCAACATACAAAATTGTTTATCAAAAACTAATATTGGATAAACAATTTTACGAACTTGGAGACAGTTTGTACGGACATATAGACTTTAGGTCAATTGAAACCGACAAGGACAAAAATACAATAGAACATTGGGGAAAGGGCTATTTTAGGACAAGAGTAACCAAACGGTAAATGCACACAACAGGCGGCTTGGCTATATGGCGGCTGGACGAATATATCCTCGGCTTTTTGTTCGCTATTCAGCTTCAGTCCCGGCTGACGAATAACACCGGGCAATGGAATAAACAATGAACTTTTTATTATAAATTTAGCTTCGGTTACGGGCAGACGAATCACAGATTTCCGCCACATCGCCAAGCCGTACCGTTATGGGCAAGTGTAAAACGACAGACAACAACTAATGAACACATATTTATTTTTATGGAACCCTAAAAAGTGGACTTGGACGACACTTGAACAAGAGATTGAACAAGTGGATTTAACAGGTCGGTGTTCTCAACGTTGGAGTTGTGGAAATACAAAATCAATTCAACCAGGCGACAGAATTTTTTTACTCAAAGTTGGGACAGAACCAAAAGGTATTATTGCAGCAGGATTTTCGACCTCGACACCATTTTACGAAAAACATTGGAGTGGAGAAAATAAAGACACATTATACATTGACGTTGACTTTGAAGTCTTACTCAATCCAGACCAAGAACCAATCTTGACAGTTGACATATTAAAAACTGGAAATTTAGCTCAACAAAATTGGCGACCTATGGCTTCTGGAATTTCCGTTAGACCTGAACTTGTTGACGAACTTGAAGCTGTTTGGTTTGACTTTTTGACAACTCAAAAAATTAGACACAACCCTTTTATTCCGACAGACAATAACTCTCAAAAAACTTACACCGAAGGAACACCAAATCAAATTTCAGTAACAAAATATGAACGAAATCCTTTCGCAAGAAAAAAGTGTTTAGAGCATTTCGGTTACGCTTGTGTCGTTTGCGACTTCAATTTTGAGAAAACATACGGACAAATAGGAAAAGGTTTTATTCACGTTCATCATTTGACACAAGTTGCAACTGTTGGACAGACTTATGAAATTGACCCAATAAAGGATTTACGACCTGTTTGCCCAAACTGTCATTCAATAATTCACCGACAAAAAACACCTTTGACAATAGAGGAAGTAAGAATATTAATTAACGAAAATGCAGACTAAAAACAGAACACCAGCCCATAACATCGGTTTAGCAATATGGCGGCTGAAGTGCTTCTATAAAACATTAGTGCAAGGTTCAACGGTAGTGATTCTATTGAACTTTTGTGCTAAAAATCCGCCACATCGCTAAGCCGCAAACCGTTATCGGTAACTCTATGACGACAGTGCAAAAAATAACGAACAACGATAAATTGAACGAAATAATGATTTTGAAAAAGCCATTTGGCTATACTTCGCAAAGGCAAAAGAGAAGCAACGCTACCCACAAACCATCGCAAGTTGCTTCACATTTGCCATTGCCCCAACGCACCAAGACAGTTCTGCCGACAACGACACAGTTTGACGTATAGACCTATTATTATTACAGAAAAAATGATAGACACTTTCACAGCCATAGATTTTGAAACAGCACAAGGCAAGCGTTGGAGCATTTGCCAAGTTGGACTTATACGAGTAGAGAAGGGTATAATCAAAGACCAAGTTTCTATTTTAGTGCAACCACCAAACAACTATTACTGGGACAACTTCATAGACATTCACGGAATAACGCCACAGCAGACAGCTAACGCACCGACTTTTGACAAAGTTTGGAAACAGATTGAGCCTTTTATCAAAAATCAAAATGTTGTTGCTCATAATGGTTTTTCGTTTGACTTCCATTGCATTAGCCAGACACTGGAATATTACGGCATTACCCCACCAAACTACACAGGACATTGCACATACAGAATTTTCAGGGACAACCTTGCTTCACTTTGCAGAGAACATAAAATCCCGTTAAACCACCATAACGCTTTATCAGATGCTATGGCTTGTGCAAAATTATTTATGATTCATTCAGGTATTTATGACAGAGCAGCAAACTGAAATATTATATCCCATTTTCAAAAGTTTATCCGTTCAGAAAATCAAAACTGAAACGGAGCAGATAAATCATAACAAAAATTTAATAGCAAGTTTTGAAAGAATAAAATCAATGGAAGCAAGCGAAACGCTTGCTTCCATTGATAATGTGATATGTAACTATCAATTGATTAACGAAAAAATAAAAGAGAAAAATAAAACGCACAGCGTTTTATTCAACCCTCTCACTTTTTTCCCAATTGGCGAAACAATGCACAGCTTTTTAATTGCTAACCTGATTAACCCAAATGGAAAACACGGTCAAGGCAATTTATTTCTTAAAACATTTCTCAAACAATTGGATATTGAAGTTTTTGAAAACGATAACTGGATTGTAACAGCAGAAACAGGCAGAATAGATATTTTGCTTAGGCGATTACATCCACATACTGTAATTGTAATTGAAAACAAATCAAATTATGCTAGCGACCAAGAAAATCAACTTTATCGTTATTGGTTTCAAGAAATCTACTTACCTAATCTTAAGCAATTTGGCGATAAAACTATTGAGCAAACATCGAACAACAATAATTATCAAATAATCTACTTAACGCCAGCAGATTGGAAACTACCAACTGATAGTAGTATGATAAAGCCCAATGGCTATGATGCTACTTTACCTTACAGAATACCAATTGAACCTAAAATTTGGTTATTTAATAAACATATAGTAAAATGGCTTAATGACACAGTCAAAGAATTACATGAAGAAAATCACAGATTGAGGGAATACATTAAACAATACATTGAACTTTGGACATAATAAAACACTATGAATCAAGAACTACTTAAACAAGCAAAAGCATTATTCGATTCGCCCGAAAAATGGAACGCATTTTTAGAATTGGTTTGGCAAAAAGATGAAATCAGAAATCAATGGTTCATCAAACTCAAAGAAGAGGCCAACAAAATATTTACAACAGATGAATTTGTTGAAGGTTGGGTTTTTAATTCATGGGGTATTTGGGATATGCACTGGTATTTAAAAGAGCATGGGGACAAGTCTATTAGCTTACTTTTAGGTTGGTGGGGCGACATGACATTGTATTGTAATCCAGAGTTTTTCGATACAACCAAAATTCATGACCTTTTGCGAACTGAAAGATTTTCTCCCCTATTAAGTTGTTTAAACAGAATTGACAGATTTTATGAAGGTGGAAGATTGGCAATTGAAGTGCGTAATTTCTCATTTGGGAGTCCTTACGACACAAAATTCGATACAGACAGATTAGCTTGGTTTGCAGGAAATCAAACAGAAATATTTTTAGACCAAATTGTTGAGAAGGTAAACAAGTTAAGAAAAGATGAACAACTCACTATGCTCCTTAACGAACTGAATCAACTAACAAAAATAAACAGAGAATAATGGCACAATTAAACCACACAAAACCATTTCCAACTTTAAATAACATTCATGTTGATGATGAAGCAACAATAATTGAATTTCTAAACACCAACAGCAAGGCAATTGGTGCTTTGAAGTATTTAGGCTCATTTGTTGACAATCTTAAAATCAAAAATGAAATTGGAATTAAAGCAAATCTTCAATTCCTAATCGTTGAACGCGAGGAACACTATAGAGAAAGAGCAGGAAGCGACTATGTGTTTAATGAAAAATATGTCAGGGAAATTTTTGAATATAAATATGACTTACCCGATACTTTTCCAACAACGCAAACCGAAGTTGAAGAATATACAATCCCATCAACAATAGAAACACACTCTTGTAATCCAAAACAAAAGTGCTCAAAATGTCATGCTTCGGGCAGATGTAGTAGTTGTGATGGAAGCGGCTCAAAGTCTTGCAGCAGTTGTAGTGGAACAGGTAAAAAAGAACAAAGAGACGGTAATTATGCAAATGGTAAGCCCAAGTATAAAAAAGTAGCTTGTTATTCATGTGACGGTAGAGGAAGGAAATCTTGCTCATCTTGCAATGGTTCAGGTAAATGTTATAGATGTGAAGGAAGCGGAGAAGTTATTTGTAGTAGATGCGATGGAACAAGTAAATATCAGACCTATGTTTCATTTTCAAGTTCGTTTAAGCCAGTAAACGCCAAATTTCATTTTACAGAGTATGATGAATTAAACAACCTAATACCAAATACAAAAAACAAAATTGTTTTTGACGATGATTTAATTGAGTGGGAAAATCAAAGCTCTGTTTTGTTTGACAATAAAGACAGTGCAATTCGTGCAAACAAACATTCAAAGCAGTTTATCAATGAATTAGAAACATTAGCAGGTTTAAACTCAAGTCAAAAATTTGGCAGAATACATGTTGAAATTGAAACTGTTCCAATTACAGTAATTGATTATTCATTTGAAGACAAAGAGTATCAAATTATAATAATTGGTGAGGATAATACTATTTGCTTTAAGGAAATACCCAAAAAACATAGCTATAAGGCAAATATCTTCAAGCGTATCAAAAATTTCTTCACCAAAAAGAAACGACAAATTGCTTTTGTGCATATCGCTTCATATATGTTTAACGCTGATGGTTCTATGGATGAACCTGAATTGAAATTGCTCGAATTGTTTTTGAATAACATTAAACTAAAGCAAGAGGAAAAGAATCTTTTGGTTGAAAACCTTAAACAACGAATGACAGTAGATGAACTGGCACCAAAAATAAAAAATATCACAGGAGATTTAAGGGCATTAGTTTTTGCATGGCAATGCGTAATGCAAGACGGGCAAATAAACCAAACTGAAATAGACGCTTTTATGGAATTATCGAAACTATTTAAGGTCAAAGAAGAAGAATTAGAAAAGATAAAACATAAAGCAACAAAGTTTGCTCAATTAAAGGATAACGAAATGTTAGAAGAGTATTTCAAAGCATAAACAATGAAATCGGAAATTTTTATAGCAGCGGAAACAGGTAATATAAGTGCTTTGCGAACAGCATTAAGTAAGGGGGCTGATATTAACCAAGTTGACGAAAATGGAGCAACTCCACTAATGATTGCATGTAAACATGGTCATACGGCTTTGGTAAAATTTATACTTAGCAGAGGTGCGGAAATAAATATAGCAGACAATAAAGGCATGACAGCCGTTAAGAATGCAGAACTTACAAACAAAGATGAACTTATTGAATTGTTTCAGGAGTATGTTGACTTAAATTCTAACGCTGATTATTCCAATCTTCGAGAACATTTCATCTCAATTATAGATAATCTGTTTCCAGTATCTAAGCAGATTGAACCAATAGTAAAAGATTTAAACGAGGAACAACGAATGAAAATCAAAAACGATTTGATAAAAATACTACTGTTGTTCAGAAACGAAGATGAAATTTCTATTTACGATGGTTTTGGATTTGGTCTTTCAATTTTAGTCCTTTATTACCCTGACAAATACGCTGAAATGTTCAATAACATTAAGCAACTTTCCGAAAATAAACAGATAGCTTTTGCAAAAGAGATTCTGCAATCTGAAGAAAAACATTTTGAGAAAAGTGATATTTCTTTTCAAAACTTTGTTTTAGAATCACCAAACGTCATTAGTTCGGATAATGCAGATAAAATAAAAAAGGCATTCTATGAATATGCAGAAATAATTGTAAAAGCAGACGGAGTAGTAACCGAGGAAGAATCAAAAAACTTAAAGTTCCTCTCTAAAACTTTTTTCAAAGAGCAGAAAACAGAAAGCAAACAGCAACAAGCTAAAGAGTTTTCAAAAAGTGAATTAGACTCTATTCTTGAAGAGCTTAACAATCTTGTCGGAATGGAGAATATCAAAAACGATATTCGTTCACTCATAAATATCATCAATGTAAACAAATTAAGACGCAAAGAAGGTTTGCCAGAACAAAAGCTATCCCTACATTCTGTTTTCATAGGTCCTCCAGGAACAGGAAAAACAACAATTGCAAGAATATTATCCAACATATACCATTCATTAGACCTTTTACCTGAAATCAACTTTGTTGAAACCGACAGAAGCGGATTAGTTGCTGGTTATGTCGGGCAGACGGCAATCAAAACAGATGAAATTATCAATAAAGCAAGAAATGGAATCTTGTTTATAGACGAAGCATATACTCTAAAACGTAGTGATTCAGATAGTGATTATGGTCAGGAGGCAATTGACATTCTTCTTAAAAGAATGGAAGATTACAGAGACAATTTAATAATAATTGTTGCCGGTTATGAAAAGGAAATGAACCATTTCATTAACTCAAATCCGGGACTGAAATCAAGATTCAATAGGTATTTTCAGTTTAAAGATTATCAACCATCTGAACTAACGGAAATATATAGAAGAATGGCAGACAAATCAGGTTTTATTTTGAAAGAGGATGCACTAAAAACACTCAACGATTTATTTGAACATCTTTGTTCTAATAAGGATGACAGGTTTGGAAATGCCCGTTTAGCAAGAAATATTTTTGAAAAGACCTTTGAAAAACACGCAAATAGAACCGCAAGCATTGCTCCTATTACTAGGGAGATTTTAACAACTATTGAGGCAGAAGATATACCAGTTGAACAATTTTCAGTAAACTAAAACAATGGAAAACATAGCGATATATTTTGGACTTTTTCTTTCGTTAGTTGCTGCAATTATAGCAGCAATATTAGCGTGGAAGTTTGCAAACTTCTTTATTGCCAGACGTGAGTTTTATGTAAAAAGTCCTTACGACATTTTAATGAAAAAAATTGGATGGTGTGTATTTTGGTTTTTGTTTACACTGACAGTTGGCATTAAAATAGTTACTCCCAAACAACACATAGACAATAACGTGAAATCAAGTAAGCAATCAACAACTAAACATAAAGACAAACCATGAAACCACGCTTTTGCACTCACATTTGTCTTTGCTCCCACTCACATGCAAAACAAGCAAAGCCAAAAGAGAGTGCAAGCCAACGCACTTGGACGACAGTTAAAGCTAACAATATGCTATCAAGACCGACACAGACGAACGAAAGAAGAGCTACCGATAACCGCAGTTTGGCGTCATGCGGGGTGCAGTGCTTAAATTCAAGTGTAGTTTTTCGAACCAACTTTAGTGCAAGGGTGACAGCTTTGTGCTCCGTAATCCCGCACGAACGCCAAGCTGCCAACCGTTATAGGCAACCAAGCGACACCATTACACCAAAAGATGAACAATAGTAAAAACGAACAATGACAAGTCTGTTGAACGACATACAAACAGAAAGCGACAACAAGAAATTGGAAGAGTTGTTTCTTGCAATTTATTTCAACGACTTAGAAAAAGTTATTGATTTCAAAAAACAATTTCCCGAACTCTATGCAAAAAAGGAAAAGTTTCAAATAGACGAAAACACGACCTTTAACTTAATAAATTTGACTTTTTTCAACCAGACAATATGGTTTGACGGAGATTGGATAGACGACATAAAACCATTAGTTGAAAAGCACAGACAACGAACTAAACAAATGTTAGACTTTTGGCGTGCAGAACTTGGACAACAAGAAATCCATAGACAAATTGAATACAATCAATATCACGAACATTTTTTTTGTGACGACCCAAATGATTTTGAAGAAATCTTATCAGACCCAATTTCAATATATTTGGAAAAAGGGTTTAGAGAAATTGATTTAAAACTATACAACCGTGCCCAATGTTTTGACTTTGCAGAAGCGAAAAAGCTATTAGAACAAGGTGCTAAACTTGACATTCACTTTGAAAATGACGGAGATAGTAGCACCATTAGACGTATTTCAGACGAAGTTTCATTTTTGGCGACTTGTGAAGTTATTCCAAAGTATGAAGTATTTGAAACCAAAGGCTACAATAGAAATTTTGACATAAGTAGAATGTTTGGCGACATACTTGGTTTGGCGGCACACGAAGAAATGTATCACTTATTGAAAAAATATGACAAAGAAGAATAAGTAATTTGGCTGCCTATAACACGGGTTTGGCGTCAGGCGGGCTGACGTTCAAGCGTGAAAGTTCCTGCGGACTTTCCCGCCCGAACGCCAAGCCCCGAACCGTTAGCACCAATTATAAATGACAGACCAATGAGAAAAACAACAATCCAAATTTTAATCGCAACAATGTTATTGACAGGTTGCAAAAATTCTGTAAAACAGGCAGACGAGTATTTTCAACAACAATCTGAAACTGTTATTGGAGACGAAATTATTTTCTTGACCTCTACAATTAATTTCCTCTATTACGCCAACCCGACTAATTACTGGTATCCAGAAGAATATACTTTTCAGGACATACTTGACGATAAATACCAAAGAGGATACAGAGGTCTAACAAGGTTGGATGAAGAAATTCATACAATTCCCGACTACGACACCGAAGTAACTGAAGCAATTACTGACTTAGAGAAAGAAATATCAGCCGCTAAAAAGGAAATAAAGAAAAAACAAAGTGCAATTGAAAATATGAATGGTCTATTTGGAATGATGACATTTGGTGGTTTGTCAGGACTGATGGATTTCGGTAAAGCTCTAAGCACAGAAGAAGAAAGAGAGAAGGCAGAAGAACAAGGCAGAGCAATGCCGGAAAAAGTAAAAATCAGCTTAGAGAATTTGACGGATGTTCTATTTGGTAAATATCGAACATTAGCTGACAAAATGTATGAACTTGAAAATGGAGCTTTTGAAAAAGTCAAGCCTTCATTTGATGAAAAATCAAAAATTAGATACAACTTAAAAATGTTGGTAAGAGAGAAAGTTAGACAGCAATATAATTCTCAAGACACAATCAGCCGTGATGAAATGATAAAGCAGATATTTGACTATTATGACAAAGAATTTAAACTAACAAATCAATAATTATATGCTACTAAAAAATGACAGAGTTCGACATATTGACCCAGTAAAAGACCAAGAATTGGGCGTGCTGACAATTTTTGAAATAAAAAATGGTTTTGCAATTTGTGGTTATTATGACTATTCAAGAATGCACTTGGGACCATGGACATTTAAGTTAGAAGAACTAAAAAAAGCAGAATAACTGGTGCTAACACGGGTTTTGCGTCAGGCGGGGTGACGTGCAAACTTGGAGCTTTGTGCCTCTATTCAAGTTCTGTGTTGGTTGACAGTTTTGTGCTCCGAAACCCGCCCGAACGCAAAGCCCGAAAACGTTATAGGGCATTTTAGAACGACAACACAATGGACAGATACAAAGAAACATTTGACACTTGGGACAACATTGCTTCTATTTATCAAGACAAGTTTATGGACTTAGACTTGTACAACGATACTTATGACTACATCTGTAATTCTGTAACTAAACAAAAAGCAAAACTGTTAGAAATTGGTTGTGGACCCGGAAATATCACTAAGTATCTTTTAACTCAAAGACCCGACTTTGACATTTTCGGAATTGACATTGCACCAAATATGATTGAACTCGCAAAGAAAAATAATCCAACAGCAAATTTTGCCGTTATGGACAGCCGACAAATCCGCAGTCTTGACAAAAAATATGACGGAATTATTAGCGGATTTTGTTTACCATATTTGTCGCAAATAGAAAGTAACGAACTAATTTCAAATTCCTATGACTTACTAAACGACAACGGACTGTTTTATTTAAGTTTTGTAGAAGGCGACCCCGACAAATCTGCTTTTAAAGTTGGTAGCGGTGGACGAGTTTACTTTAATTTTCACAATTTAGACGACTTAAAGACACAACTCATTAAGACAAAATTTGATGACATAAAAACTTTTAGAGTTAAATACAAAACATCAGAAACAGAATTTGACATACATACAATACTAACAGCGAAAAAGAAAAACGCCCTATAACAAGGGTTTGGCGTCAGGCGGGCTGACGTTCAAACGTGAAAGTTCCTGCGGACTTTCCCGCCCGAACGCAAAGCCCCGAACCGTTGGCTGCAACCGTAGGGCAACAGTGCTACTATCAACGGACACGACAAAAAACGAACAGACATTTTTGCTGTAACCCGACACTGACCGACTTTGACTTGACCGACACACAAGCCGACCTGAAAGGTTTTTAAAATTTTCCCACCGCACATTTTAAAAAATAATTTTAGCCAGCCCACATTGGCACATTTGGGGCTGCCCCAAAAGAGCCAATCTTGCCAACACTCTTTTTAACTCACTGATTGTTGAAAACTTTGTTTAAGACGAATTTTGTCCTTTCAAAAACAACCCTTACTTTTGGGACGATATTTAACCAAATAGAAAATGTCCAAACAAAAAATAACTTCATTTGGCGAGTTTATAAGGCAACTTCGTGAGGAAGCAGAATTACCGCTTAGAAAAGTTGCTGCACAGCTTGACATAGACCCTTCTTTATTAGGCAAAATTGAACGCAACGAAAGACAGCCGACAAAAGAAGTCATATCGGGTATTGCCAAAATCTTTAAGCAAGACGAAAAGAAATTACATCAGGAATATGTGAGCGACCAGCTTGCATACAGAGTAATTGACGAAGACGCAGACATTGAAGTCCTGAAAGTTGCAGAAAAAAAAGTTGAATACTTAAAAAAGAAACAAAATGGCTAAGACACCAGAAAATAAAATCATTGACTACATTTCAGGAATTGAGGTAAACGCAACGCCAGAAGAAGTTGAAGCCGTTCAGGTTTTCGCACGACAACTTGTTGAGGACTACGGCTACAAGAAAGAGCAAATTCAGACCCGACCACAATTCAGGGTTAAGGTAAGACCGTCTGACACCAAAAAAGAATATCCTGTTGATATTGCCGTTTTCAAAGATAAAAAGAAAAACGAAGATGATGTTTACATCATTGTTGAGTGCAAAAAGAAAAATCGCAAAGACGGCAAAGGACAGTTGGAAGATTACCTGCGTTTTTCAAAAGCAAGTTTAGGAGTTTGGTTTAATGGCGATGAGCGTTTGTTTCTTCGCAAGTTTGAGAAAGACGGAAAAATAATTTTTCAGGAAATTCCGAACATTCCTGTTGCAGGACAAAGAATTGAGGACATTGGTAAATTCAAACGGCAAGACCTAAAACCGACACACAACTTAAAAGCAATTTTCAAATCAATTCGTAATCACCTTGCGGCAAACACAGTTGGAGCAACAAGAGATGAAGTATTGGCACAACAACTCATCAACTTAATTTTCTGTAAACTCTATGATGAAAAGTTTACGCCACCAAATGACATTGTTCGCTTTCGTGCAGGAGTTGATGAAAAACCGAAAGAAATTGAAGCGAGAATTACTGACATTTTCAAAGACGTAAAAGAAAATGCACCCGAAGTAATTGACAACGAAGATAAAATTAGTTTAGACACAAATTCTATCGTGTATGTGGTTGGTGAGTTGCAAAACTATTCGTTGATGAACAGCGAAAGAGATGTTGTTGCAGACGCTTTTGAAACTTTTATCGGACACGCATTGAAAGGCGGACAAGGACAGTTTTTCACACCACGAAACGTAGTAAAAATGATGGTTGATATTTTACAGCCGTCAGAAACCGATAAGATAATTGACCCTGCCTGCGGCAGTGGCGGTTTTCTTATTGACGCTTTAAAATACGTTTGGGACGTTGCCGATAAAAAATATAAAAAATTAGGTTGGACACCTGCACAAATCCAAAATCAGAAAATCAAAATTGCAACTACAAATTTCAGAGGGCTTGACAAAGATTATTTTCTAAGCAAAGTTGCCAAAGCATATATGAATTTGGTTGGTGACGGAACAACAGGAATTTTTTGTGAGGATAGTTTGGAAAAATCAAAGAATTGGAAACAGGAAACGCAGTTAAAAATTCAACTTGGAACTTTTGACATTTTGCTCACTAATCCACCATTCGGAAGTAACATAAAAGTTGAGGGCGAAGAAAAACTAAAACAGTTTGACTTAGCTCATCAATGGAAGAAAAACAAAGAAGATAACGAACTTGAAAAGCGAACGCTGAAAGAAAAAGAAGCACCGCAAATTCTTTTTATTGAAAGATGTTTGCAGTTGCTAAAAGAGGGTGGCAAAATGGCAATAGTTTTACCTGACGGAATTTTTGGAAACGAAAGTGATAGTTATGTAAGAAATTGGATTTTGAAAAACGCAAAAATCGTTGCTGTTATTGATGTTCCGCTTGAAACATTTTTGCCGAATACAGGAACAAAAACGTCTATTCTTGTTTTGCAAAAACTACCAAAAACAAAAATCCCTGACAACTATCCTATCTTCTTGGCTTCGGCTGAATTTTGCGGACACGACCGCAGAGGGAAAGAAATTGAAAAAGACGACATTATTCAAGTTGCGGGCGAATTTCACAAGTGGAAAAAAGAAACTAAAATTGATTTCTAATGGCATTACGAACACTAAATATTGACCTTAATAATCTCAAACAAGAACCGTTCAACAGGTTTGATGTAAAGTTCTATTTGGTAAGTGATTTTTTTGATACTATTTCAAAGAAATATCATTTATCGGTTGAGCCATTGAGCAAGCTAAAAGAAAGTATCATTAGCGGAAGTTACATTGACACTTATACAAACAAAGAAAACGGTATTCCTTATTTGAGAGTTGCCGACATTAAACCATTTTCTTTTGACGAAAACGAAGAAGATTTGGCTTACGTTTCAAAAAATGTTGCAGAGAAAATTAAAATCAAAGAGAACGACATTTTAGTTGCGAGAACACAGGCAACCATTGATAAATTAGGAACAGCGAGCATTGCCGACAAATCTATTGCGGGTTGGGCTACAAGCCAACACACAACAAGAATAACAGTTGATACGAAAAAACTCTCACCGTTTTATTTAGCCGCTTATCTCAACTCAAAATTTTTCAAAGCACAGGCGGCATTAGCAAGTCACGGGGATACAAGAGTTGAAATGACACATTCTCAACTTGGTCAGGTAAGAGTTTTCATTCCTGAAAAAAAAGTGCTTGACCCGATTATTGAAAAAGTAAGCAAGGTTATCAAATACAACCGTGAAGCATTGGATTTGATTGAAGAAGCGAAGAAAGAGTTTTTATCAATCACAAAACTGAAAACAAAAGCTGTAAAAGAAAAATTCTTTTCAGGCGATTTAAAAACATTGACGGAGTTCGACATCTGGAATCCGACTTGTCATTTACCTTTCTATATTGAAAATGAAAAGAAGCTAAAAAAATCATTTAAAATTTTACCGCTTGGGCAAGTTGCCGACATCAAAAAAGGAAGTGAAGCAGGAAGCGATAATTACGAAATATACCTGAACAAAAAAGAAACAGATTTTGCGTTCATAAGAACATCGGACATTATCAATAATGAAATTGATTTGTTTCCCGATTATTTTGTTTCACAAAAAATTACTTCATCATTAAATCAAGACCTGAAAGCGGGAGATGTTTTATTTACCAAAGACGGGAAAATCGGACAAACGGCAATGGTTACAGAAAATGACCGTGCGTTGATTGCTTCGGGCGTTTCCCGAATACGACTGAAAAGAGAATTTGCAAAAGAACATAAGTTTACGCCTGAATACCTTTTTATTTGCTTGTCGGTGAAAGAAACAGGATTTTATCCTGCAATCCGCAGAACTGTTGTCGGCACAACAATTCCTCATTTAAGAGAAGAAAGAATGAAGCAAATTTCTATTCCGATTTTAAGTGAAGAACAAATAAAATCACTTACTGAAAAAGTCAAAAAAGCGTTCAAATTAAAATCAGAAAGAAAGAAACTGATTAACGAAGTGTTGCGGGAAATTGATAGTGAGTATGAGAAGTTTAATAGGTAACAAAATCGTTTATGGGTCAAAAATCAATAATATTTAGCGGTGTTGTTTGTTATGTAAATAACGAACAGGCAAATATTCAGTTGTTTCAAGACACATTAAAACAAAACGATGTTATCTTTCAAGGCGACCGTGTGCATAGCTACCAATTTGAGTTTATCAATAATTACTTAAAAATCAGTTTCTCTGATGGTTCTGCAAAGCCAAGAAACCCTAATGTTTTCAATGTGAAAACACACGAACAAGAACCAAATCCAAGACAAGCAGACCAAGCCGAACCAAAAGAGTTTTTTGGAGTATTGGATTTTTCAAATAGTTATTTGTGGTTAAGCAACACGCAGAAAAAAACGATGATAACCGATTACTTCAAAAATACTTTTCAAACTCAACAAATCGTCCTCAAAGATGTTTATGATGAAGCAAAGTTTATAGAAACATTAAAGGTATTAGATGCGGTTAAAATTTCTGCCGCACCGAACTTGTTTAGTGAAACAAATACACTTTCAAAAGCACTGAGCGAAGAAATGCACGGTGCTTACGAAGCCACGTTAGACCTTAAATACAACAACGTTGTCATAAAGGATAATATATTGACTTGGATAAAGTCAATTTTTGGTAACAAAAACAATTTCAAGAAAATTGTTATTGCGGGTAGAGATGAAAAAAATCTTGGAATACTTTTTAACAACAACTTATTTTCAAGAAAAATTGAGTTTAAAGCAGAGGTTGATGAAAACGAGATGTTCAGTCCAAACGATGTATTTACTAAGTTGATTTCAAAAATTGAAGAAGAAATAAATGCGGAAAAGTAAGAAGATATTATTTGTCATTGTTTCAGTAATAGTAGTAATTGCTTTTGCTGCTTTTTTGAGTTTTGACAACTCAAAAGCGTTTGAAAGTATTATTACGTTTCTTTCTATCACAACAGGTTTTACAATTACAGCACTATCAATAATAGCAAGTTCAACGTTTTCCAAACAACTTTATAGTATAGAAGAAGCCGAAGACAATTCAAAAACATTGCTGCATACGTTAGTTTATCAATTCAAAAATTCCACTCTATTATTTGTTGCGACAATCGCATTGATATTTTTATACTACTTTTTTGTAGAGGACGAGAAAACGTGGAGAATTGCTGTAATCTTAAACCATAATTTTAGCTTTCCGATTATTCTGAAAGCCACAATTTGGTATCTGACAATTTTATCTTTTTGGAACTTCATAAACCTATTATTGCTCTTTTCAAAGTTCGTCATAAAAAATGCAACTAAGAATTAGCCAACGCACAGGTGTAAGCACATTTGCAATTCGCACAAGCCAACACACTAACCAAAAATTGCAAAAGAGCTTCCTCCTTTCTCGACAGGAAAATTATTTTTTAAAATTCCTTCCCTTCAAAATTTCTAAAACCGCAATCGCACAACCGATACGACACACCAAACACAAACCGACAATGACAGCGAAAAACATAATGAACGACAAGAACGGCAGCAGCCAACAGCGGTTTGGCGTAATGGGGGCGGACATTCTTCGTATGAAATTTTGTGCTAAATTTGAACTGCGTGCTTCGTATGAACTTTAGTGCTGAAAAGCCCCCACTACGCAAAGCCGCAGCACGTTATTGGAAATTGCTTGCAGCCCTCCAAGTGTTCAGGAGCCGGTTGCCCGCCCTGGGGTGGACTTATAAGAAGCGGAGTTGACTCAATTGTAAAGACAGGAAGAATGCCGGACTATTTTTTGGGACGACTTTGGAAGATTCAATCAAGGTCAACCGTTGGGAGCCGGCTGGTTGAAGTCGCCTTCAGGACAGACGGGGACGAACGGTTGACCGAAGTTAGAGGATTAAAAATTAAATATCCGTTTATAAGTGTTTAAGGTCGGCTAAAGACGGTAAAAAAATAGCCGGACATTATAAAAGTTAGACAATGAGACAACGCCGCTTTACAGACTAATAGAACAGGGCGGTACAAAGACGACCACTTCGTAAATCACCCATTTAACGAAATGGTCATCTTTCAACCGGCTCCATGAACGGGAAGGGGCAGGCTGCAATCAACTACGTTGCATCAGGACGTAAGCAGTCTATAGAGACTGATAAAAATAAAAGGGTATGATTATTACTGATGCAACTTCCAATAACATGGTATTTGCGCAATGCCGCTTCTAACATACTGTAGATTCAAGTTGATTCTCGCGTCACTACGCAAATACCTGTACGTTAGCTGTTATTATATAATGAACCTGCAAATGACTATGAAATTTTATATATTGACATTCCTCACAACAATTTCAAGCCTGACTTTATTTGGACAAAGTAATGATGCCTGGACTTATTTTTGGAATAAAGACTCGACATTGATTGGCTACAAAGACAAAAATGGTGTTGTGAAAATTGAACCAAAATTTACAGGTTTTACAAGTGCAGGAAAATTTGAAAATATTATTGCAGTTTCAGAAGAAAAGAATGGAAAGTGGAGTAGCTACTATCTGACAAAGAATGGTAGAATTGTTGGAAGAGACAGTTTACACATTTTCGATAACGGTTCTGATTGTGAAAGTGAGGGCTTTATCCGTTTTAGAGACCATAAAACTGACAAAGCTGGTATGTTTAATAAAAATGGGGACATTGTAATTCCTGCAATTTATAACGACTTGACAAGAGTCAGAAATGGAATGATAATCGCATTGAAAGGTGCTGAAAAAAAATATTGGGCGGGCGGAGAGCATTATAGTTGGGTTGGAGGACAAGAGTTTCTTATTGATACCAACAACAATATACTCATTGACAACTTTAAACTTGACAACATGTTAAACTTCTTCACGTTTGAAAAAACAAACATCCCTCATTCGGACACGATAAGGAAATCATTTTTAGCAAGGGATGGCACTTATTACTCATTTGTTGACTTTGAAATGGAATTTAGGCAATGGATTACGAATGAATTACAAAACAACTTAACAGTTGAAAGGTTTATAAGTATTTCATATGACACCATAACTTGGGAATCCACAAATGGTTGGGCAAAAACTAATAAACAAAAACTAATAACAGAAAACTTTACAATTCTAAAAAACGGATTGCTAGAAATTTTGCAACCGAAAACTGATTACTTCATTTCAAGAGACGGACTAAACCCCTTTATGTATGAAGGCGTAGAATTTGAGAAATATTACAATAATTGTGGCGAATCAAAAGATTGGATATATCCAACTATGTCAATAATAATTTCTCATGGAACTAAACAAGACTTTTCACAAAATCATTATGAATTCTTGCGAACAGACAGCGGATATAAGCTAATTAGTTTGACAATTAGAAACGAGAAAATGAAATAACAACAGCTAACACGGGTTTTGCGTCAGGCGGGCTGACGTGCAAACTTGAAGCTTTGTGCTTCTAATAAACTTTAGTAATAATTTGAAACTTTGTGCTCCGAAACCCGCCCGAACGCAAAGCCCGAAACCGTTACAGGTAAGTGTATGACGACACTGCCCAATAATCAACACTTGACAATAAATTTGACACTTGGAAAGGAACATATAAACAAACGACATTTCGGAAATCAACACACCGACCTAACCGTTATTTTTTATTTTTTTGCCAACGCTCATTTTTTAAAACTAATTTTTGGCAGCCGCACAAATGGCACATTTGGTTTTTACCGACACACAAGCCAACGCTTCAAAAAACCAAAAGAGCCATTTTTTTCAACGCTAAATTTCAACGAAAACAGAATTTTATACAGAATTTTTTGCTATTTTTGCTTTGCAAAAACCAAATAAAAACATTATATTGAGCAGATTTTAAAGAATGGAAGAATTGAACTACATAGATTTATTCGCTGGTGCTGGCGGACTGTCAGAGGGCTTTATCCGTTCTGGGTTCAATCCTATTGCTCACGTTGAAATGAACAAAGATGCTTGCGATACTTTGAGAACGAGAGCCGCTTATCATTGGTTGATGGAAAATGGAAAGGCTGATATTTATGAAAAGTATCTTAAATCTGCGAATAAAAATAAAGAAGAATTTTGGAAGGAAAATATCCCTGATAATATAATCAATTCTGTAATCAACACTGAAATTTCTAACAAAACAATAGGCAATATTTTCAATAAAATCGACAACGAATTAGGGAAAAAGAAAATTGATTTAATCGTTGGAGGTCCGCCTTGTCAGGCGTATTCTGTTGCGGGAAGAGCCCGCAAGGATATGAGCAACGACCCAAGAAATACTTTGTATTTACACTATGTGAAGTTTTTGGAAAAATACCAGCCAAAAATGTTTGTGTTTGAAAATGTTCCTGGCATTTTATCAGCAAAAAACGGAGAATATTTAGAAAAAATATTGATAGCCGTTAAAAAAGCTGGTTACGAAGTAAGTTTGCCAACGAACAAACAGCAATTTCTTAACGCAAAAGATTTTGGTGTCTTACAAGACAGAAAGCGTGTAATCATCATTGGTTGGAAAAAAGAATTGGGCTTGTCTTATCCTGAATTTAAAATCAAAGAAAATAATTTTCAGATTTTAAAAGATTTATTTTCGGACTTAAAGCCATTAAAAAATGGCGAGGGAACTTTAAATGCCGTTGAGTATTTAAAACCAACAACGGACTATTTAAAACAGACTAAAATTCGCAACGGATTAGATATTGTAACGCAACATATCGCACGACCAAACAACGAAAACGATTTGGAAATTTACCGTATTGCAGTTGATGAATGGAACAACGGCAAACGTTTGAATTATTCAAAACTCCCAGAAAGACTAATCACACACTCGAATACAAATGTATTTACAAACCGTTTTCAAGTTGTGAACGGACAAGGTGTTTCGCATACCGTAGTTGCCCATATTGCAATGGACGGACATTATTACATACACCCCGACAAGAAACAAAACCGCTCAATTACAGTTAGAGAAGCCGCAAGAATACAGTCTTTTCCAGATGATTATTTTTTTGAAGGTAGCCGCACAGCCGCTTTTAAACAAATAGGTAATGCCGTTCCGCCTTTAATGGCTGAAAAAATTGCCGAAAAAATCAAGGAAATGATATGAATGGATTTACAAAAGCGGAAATAGCCAAGCCCAATCCAAAATCAACAATCAATTCGTACAGAAGTTTTGGCTACAATCTTTCTACGGCTATTGCAGACATTATCGACAATTCCATTTCTGCAAATGCTGATGAAATTCGGCTTGAATACAAATGGAACGGACAAGATTCGTTTATTTCTATTTCCGATAACGGAATTGGAATGAACAAAGATGAACTGGTTTTGGCAATGACACCAGGCAGCAAAGACCCTGAAGAATTAAGAAGTGAAAAAGATTTAGGGCGTTTTGGAATGGGTTTGAAAACCGCTTCATTTTCACAATGCAAACGACTTACTTGTATTACAAAACGTGAAAATTACGCCACAATCAAACGTTGTTGGGATATTGATTACATCAATTCTGAAAATGAATGGCAGTTATTAGATTTCGTTTCTGACATTTCATTTTTGGAGAAAATTGAAAAGCAAAAATCGGGAACATTAGTTCTTTGGGAAAAGTTAGACCGAATTGTAGGTAATGCTGAAACCAGCAACGAAAGTGTGAAAAACGCTTTTTACCAGGAAATGGTAAATGTGAAAGAACATTTGAGTTTGGTTTTTCACAAGTTTATTGAAAGCAAACGAATAAAAATCTTCTTTCAAAATGAAGAAATTGAACCGTACAATCCTTTCTTATTAAACTTAAATCCGAAACCCGAAATGGGACAACCTGAAATTTTCGGTAATGTGGAAATAACTTATTTCATACTTCCGCATATGTCCGAAATTGGTAAAACTGATTATGAAAATTCGGGCGGTTCGTTGGGTTGGTTTAATGCACAAGGTTTTTATATTTATCGTGGCGACCGTTTGCTTGTTGCTGGCGATTGGCTTGGACTTGAAAAGAAACGTGATTATTCAAAGTTGGCAAGAATAATGGTAAATTTTACAAATGCAAATGATTTTAATTGGCATTTGGATATTAAAAAATCAACCGCTACCCCACCGATAGAAATTAGACGAGAACTTTCTCGTATTGCGAAAATCGCAATAATGAAATCGGCTAAAATATATAATTGGCGAGGTCAAAAAACATTTTCCGAAAGCGGAAATATAAATCAAGAACCTTTGTGGACGGACGAAAAAACACGAGAGGGAATTAAGAAATATAAAATCAACAGAAAACATCCAATCATAAAATCGTTGTTGGAAGAAAACAACAAACTGGCTGGAAAAGCATTGAAATTGCTGGAAGAAAATGTTCCGATAGAATTGATTTTATCAAATCAAAATGAAGACCCAGCGTTTCACGAGTTGGAAAAACAAACAGACAAACCAACAGACGATTTAATCAATTTGGCTGTTGAGTTGTACAAAATAAATGTATCGCAAGGAGTACCGAAAGAATTGGCAAAACAACAAATTATGAGTTCAACGCCTTTCAATTTATTTCCACTAATCAACGAATATTTGAAATGAGTAGTATGTTAGAAAATGCAAGAGGGATTTCTCACACAATCTTAGAACATCATAAAAAAGCAGGCAAAGAAATTACCGATGAGCTTATTTCATCTGTTATTGAACAAGTGTCTGCTATCAATATATTTGAAGGACTTATGTTTGACAAGCAAGAATTGTTTGAAATTTTGCGTGCTGATTATAGCGTAGGAAAAGGCGAAATCACAATTTTATCTGATGATGTTGAACCTTGGCTAAATGATGAAAAAGCCAACATCAATTTTGAATTGTGGAACAGATATAAATTGTATATGTCGGAAAATGACCCGTCATTTCCTGTAAATGATTTAGACGACTTCACGGATAAAATTCTTGATAAATGTGTTAATCCCAAAAAAGCAGGAACTTGGGATAGACGAGGAATGGTTGTCGGACACGTTCAATCGGGCAAAACTTCCAACTATGTTGGTTTGATAAACAAAGCCACAGATGCAGGTTACAAAGTAATCATTATCATTGCTGGTACAATTAGTTCACTTCGCAGACAAACACAGGAAAGAATTGATTCTGGTTACATTGGCAGAAACAGTTCTGCATTTATCCGAGAAAATCAAAACCGACTTATTGGAGTTGGTAAATACAAATCGGAAACCGATATTTATTCTTTGACTTCTTCGTATTATAAAAGCGGAGATGAAGGCGATTTTAGTCAATCCGTTGCCAACAGATTAAACATTCCGATTGGGAAAAATCCTGTTGTTTTCGTTATCAAAAAGAACAAAAGTATTCTTGAAAATCTGATTGACTGGTTTTCAAAAAACGAAAATATCCGTGAAGTGGACGGAACGCCAAAATTGTTTGATGTTCCTGCATTGATAATTGACGATGAAGCAGATGCGGCTTCTGTAAACGCTTCACGAGATATAAACGACATTAAAACGATAAATCGTTTAATACGAACTTTATTAAATATTTTCAATCAAAATACTTTTATTGGTTACACCGCTACGCCCTATGCAAACTTGTTTATTCCGCAGGATTACAACGAAGAACAAACGACTGTCGTAAAAAACAAAACATACAAAATCGGAGAAGATTTATTTCCGAGAGATTTTATCATCAACATAAAAGCACCAACCAATTACATTGGTGCGGCTAAAATTTTTGGTTACGAAAATGCAAATCCTGAACTCACAAAAGAGCCTTTGGATATTTTCAGAGAAATCAGCGATTACGACCCGCCATTTTTCAGAACAATCAACCGAGAAAACAAGGATATTTTACCTGAATATCTTCCGCCAAGTTTAGAACGTGCAATAAAATCATTTATTCTTACTTGTGCCATTCGCAGAGTGCGAGGACACGAGAATAAACACAATTCAATGTTGGTTCACGTTGCTTTATTGGTGCGTTGGATTGACCGAGTTGCATATTTAGTAAATGAGAAAACAAAAGAATATAAAAATGCTATTCAAAGCGAAGATGCAACTTTGCTGAACGAGTTGAAAAATTTGTACGAAACAGATTTTTTGCCAACAACAAAAAACGTGTTGGACAATTTGGATTATACCGACATCAGAATAAAAGAACACACTTGGGAACAAATTAAGAAAGAACTCAAAAATGCTGTTTTAAAAATTGATGTTCGTTCGGTTCACGGCACACGCTCAACAACAAATTTAGAATACCACAACATTGAAGAAATTGACTACAACCGACACGAAAACGGTTTGTCAGTTATTGCCGTTGGTGGTAGCCGTTTGTCAAGAGGAATTACACTTGAAGGATTATCCATTTCCTATTACATCAGAACAACAAGAATGTACGATTCGCTTATGCAAATGGGACGTTGGTTTGGTTATCGCCCTGGTTATGTTGATTTGTGCAGATTATATACAACCAACCAGATTTTTGAATGGTTCAACCATATCACAATGGCAACCGAAGAAATGAGAAACGACTTTGACGAAATGACGGCAACACATCAACGACCAAAAGATTTTCGTTTAAAAGTTAGAAATCATCACGGTTTGCTGACCATTACGAGCTTGAACAAACTTTATTTTTCACAAGATATTGAAATTTCATTTTCGGGAGAAAATCCGCAAACGTATTGCTTGCTGAAAACAAAATCAGCGATTGAAAATAATTTTAATGCTTTAAAAACTTTGGTTTCAACAATTGGTTTTCCTACAAAAGAAAATAGAATTGAAAACAAAGGAAAAACAAGGTATTTGTTTTATCCGAACACAAGTATTGATGCACTTTGTAGTTTTATTGATGCGTACAAAATTGAACAACCAAGCATTAACAATGCAACATTAAGCGATTACATCAGAACGCAGTCCAAAGCCAATAAAATCAAAGAATGGAGCATTTGCATTATTTCCAACACTGACGAAAAAATATTTATTGATTTCAAAGGTAAAACACCAAGAAACGAACGAAAATCAAATGCAAGTCTTGCAACTTTTGAATTGCAGCACAACAAAGAAATTATCACAATGGGTTGCAGTGTTCGTAATCAACAAATCGGGCGTGGTGGCGAGTATTATTTGATTTCAAAAAATCAGATTGACCAAACAGGCGACAGATATTTTGACCTGTCAAAAGATAAAGATTATTCTAAAATGGCTTATGCGGAAATTAAAGCACAACGACAAGCCGAAAAGAAAGGTCTTTTACTGATTTACGCATTAGATGAAAGAGGAACACCAAATGTAAATAATGGTATTCCGATTGTGGGTTACAGTTTACATTTCCCAAGAATTGACGATGAAATAAAAGTTTCCTATACAACAACCATCAATAGAGAATTTGATGTTGAAGTTATGGACGATGATGATAACCCTGAAACTGAAAACGAATGATAAACATTAAGTCAATATGGGAAAGTCAAAAGCCAACAGGCGAAGTCATCATCAGAACAAGGATTGATGAAATTCCGCATTTGAAATGTTTTGCGGCTACAAACCACATTACAGGACAACATTTGTACATAATGTCTGTTTCAAACAATGTCGCAATTCCTGAACTGAAAAATTATCGTTTCAAAGGTGTTGAAATTTATACTTTGCCTATTGAAACCGAAAACAAAATTGAATTTTACATTTATCTTTTAGATAATGAACTGAAAGATATTTTTTCGTTATTCATTCAAAATATTCTGGAAGATATTGAGCCAAGTGTTACAGAAAGTGAAGCCATTACAACAACGCTGAATGTAGTTTCCAAATGGAAAAAATTGTTTGATAAAATCAATTTCAATGGCTTATCATTAGAGCAACAAAAAGGATTGATTGGAGAATTGTTGTTTTTAAATTACCTTTTGAATGATGAGAAAACATCTGCAAATGCTGTAAATGCGTGGACTGGTGCGGAAATGGAATTTCAGGCAAAAGATTTTACTTTGGGTTCAGTAGGAGTTGAGATTAAATTTACTTCATCGAAACAACCCAGGATTAAAGTTTCAAACGAAAGGCAATTAGATGCTGAAAATTTAAGTGATTTGTTTTTGGTTTTGTATTCAACCGAAGCCGTGAAAGACAACGGTTTTTCGCTTAATTCGTTGGTAGCACAAACCCGACAAACAATTTCAACCGAAGAAGAACGTAGTGTTTTCAATGCAAAATTGCAATTAAACGGTTACTTTGATGAAGATAGCGAGCATTATGGCAGAATGTATTCACTCAAAAAAACATTTGGCTTTTCGGTAACTCCTGACTTTCCTAAAATCGTAAAAAATCAGTTGCCTTTGGGAATTTACGATACTTCGTATTCAATAGAAATTTCAGCCGTAGAAAGTTTTATTGTGGAACTCGATAAAATACTTGCAAAGATTTAGTGAATGGAAAGAGCGTTAGAAAATTATATTGAAGAATTAAAATCTGATGTCGCTTCACGGGTTTATTCGGAGGGCGAAGGAGCGAGTTTTGAAGATAAGTTTACAGAATATTGCATTGAGGTTTTAGAAAGTATCGGTAAATCCGAAGGAGCAAGAGTTTTATCATACATTAACCCAAACAGTCAAGGCGGAATTGACTGGAAAATAAATGGGTTTTGTCTGAAAGATTTTGCCAAAGACGAAAACAAAAAGGAGTATTACGAAACGTTAGATTTGTTCATCACTTTTTACAAAAACGAATACGATTACAACATTACAAAAGACGATTACACCAAGTCGCTCAATCAGATAAAACGTTTCATTAATTCAGCATTAAAACGTCATATCGATTACATTGACAAAGCACATACAGAACTTTATTACTTAATCGAAACCATCGGAAAACAAGGTAAAGATTTTGACCGTATCAATGTTTATTTTTTGATAAATGGTTTTTCAAATCACGATAAAGAAAAAATTGAAATTCCAGATGCTGATGTTTTCGTTCACACTTGGGACATTTCACGGTTGTTCAAAATCAATGAAAGCAATAGTGTTCACGAACCGATAGAAATAGAATTTGAAAATTTTAGCGAAGACGGAAAGGGTTTACAATGCTTGCAAGTTCCGAGTATTGATGAAATGTACGATTGTTATTTGGCAATCGTTCCGGGCGAAATTTTAGCGAAGCTGTACAAAGAATTTTCAAATGAATTATTGGAAAGCAATGTTCGTGCATTTTTGGGACAGGCTGGAAAATTCAACAAAGGAATTAGAGATACTATTCGCAACAAACCGCAAATGTTTTTGCCGTACAACAACGGAATTACAGCAACAGCCGAAAGTGTTGAAACGAAATTTATAGATAAACAACTTGTCATTACACGACTTTTTGATTTTCAAATTGTGAACGGTGGACAAACAACGGCTTCGCTTTATCACACGCAAAAGAAATTTAAAGATGCTGATTTGAGCAAAATTTTTGTTCAAATGAAACTGACAGTTATCAAAGATAAAGAACAGAAAAATATTGAAGTCCCGAACATTTCACGCTTTGCAAACAGTCAAAACAAAGTTTCGGAATTGGATTTATCTTCAAACAATCCGTATTTCGTACAAATTGAAAACTTGTCGAGAAAGAAATACGTTGTCAATCCTGAAAATAAAAATCAATCTCGCTTGTGGTTCTTTGAACGTGCCAACGGACAATATCGGGAAACGCTGAATAAACAAACGCCAGCACAGCAAAAAAAATTCAAAGAGCAAAATCCGCCAACTTTGAAATTTGTAAAATCGGACGTTGCAAAATTTATCAACGGTTGGGAATTAGAACCGCATTTTGTTGCACAAGGTTCACAGAAAAACTTTATTCATTACACGAAAAAAATTACCGATTTAGTCAGCAAAAACAAACTGCCAGGCGAGAATTTTTACCGCAAACTGATTGCAAATGCAATTTTGTTTAAAACCATTGACCAACTATTCGGAAGAAAAGGAGTTAATGCGATTGGCGACACGAGTTTGAAAGCTCTTTCGGTTGCTTACACAGTTTCATATTTCCACCATTTGACCAATAACAGAATTGATTTGTGGAAGATTTACGAAGAACAAAAAATTGATGATTTTGTAAGCAGTCATTTGTCAAAATTGCTTGTGTTTGTGTACAATCATATTGTCACAGAAGCAAGCGGAAGTTTAATTTCCGAATATGCAAAACGTGCTACTTCGTGGGAAAAATTGAAGAATACAAAGTATTCAGAAAATTTGATTTCGGTGTTGAGTGATTATTTAATTTCGGAAGAAGAAAAAACGCAACGTGAAAATGAGAAAGAAATTGACACGAACAACATCGAAGATTCTGTTTTTGTAATCAGCGAAATTCAAAAAATGGGATTAAAATTTTGGGACGGTTTCAGAATTTACATTGACACCAATAAACCTGACGGTTTCGATTGGGTGATAGCTTTTGATTTGGTAAGCAGACTTTCCAAAAATAAAAACCTGACAACGAGAGAAATTACTTTTGGTAAAAAAGTGTTGGACTATGTTCAAGAAAAATCACAGCTTATTGACGAAGTAAAAACCTTATCAAAACTTGCTGAAACCGAAATAGTAGAAGTGAAATTTATCTACGACAAACTTTTACTGATTTCAAAAGACGACTGGAAACGAATTATAGATGTAGCAAGTCAAACAAAAGTATTTGACAACCTTGAATTAGCCAATGTAAAAACCGTTCAAACCGCATTAGCCAAAAAGGAAAAAATCAAAGAACAAGCACTGATTAGGGCTTATGAATCTTTGAAAAAACTAAAAAAGTTTGGGATTAAAATATAAGCCAACGCTATTTGCAAGCACATTGTCAAAGTCGAACAAGCCAACAACACAGAGCCAAACTTTGCCAAAGAGCTTGCAAAACCAACGCAAAGAAAATTAGTTTTAAAAAATTTCCCGACCCTTCTGAAAAAATAAAAAATGCAACCGCACGACAGACAAAAAGACTTGAAAACATTGGACGACACGACCGAAAGAACACCTACCTGTAACAGGGGTTTTGTGAAATTGCCGAAAAACGGCTTCAATTGAAATTTTTGTGCTAAATTTGAAGTTGGTACTTCGATTGAAAGTTCGTGCTAACAATCGGCAACTTCACAAAACCCCGAAACGTTGTAGGCAAGCGTAAAAGACGACACCGCAACCAAAAACGGACAGACAGAAGAACGAAATATTAACTTTGAACCCGTAAGAAAAAAGTAAACGACATAATGACTGAGAAAGCACAGAATAAAAATCTAAATCAAGCGAAGACCAATAAAAAGGACGAGTTTTATACACAGCTTTCCGACATTGAAAGAGAGTTAAAGTATTACAAGAAGCACTTTAAAGACAAAGTTGTTTATTGCAACTGTGACGACCCACGAGTTAGCAACTTCTTTCATTTCTTCTCATACAACTTTGAGAAACTTGGACTGAAAAAACTTATTGCAACTTGCTACAAAAGTCAAGATATGGACTTATTCAGTCAAAACAATTCTGAACAGGCAATCTACTTAGAATACACAGGCGACAAAAACGGAAATAACATTCCCGACCCAAACGAAATCGGAATTAAGAAACTCAAAGGTGACGGAGATTTTAGAAGTAAAGAATGTATCGAACTTTTGAAACAAGCCGACATTGTTGTTACAAATCCGCCTTTTTCACTTTTCCGTGAATATGTTGCCCAACTCATTGAATATGATAAAAAATTTGTGGTTGTTGGTCATCAAAACGCAATTACATACAAAGAAATATTTCCGTTAATCAAAGACAACAAGCTTTGGTTAGGTTATGGTTTTAAAGGTGGTGCAGGACATTTCATAAATGAACATTACGAAGACTACGCAACTGCAACAGACCGAAAAGAAGGAATGATAAGAGTTTCGGGCGTTCATTGGTTCACCAATCTTGAAATTAATAAGCGACACGAAGATTTAATCCTTTACAAAAATTATACACCCGAAGAGTATCCGAAATACGACAATTATGATGCTATTGAAGTATCAAAAACAAAAGATATTCCTATGGACTATGACGGAGTAATGGGAGTTCCGATAACATTTATGGATAAATATAATCCAGACCAATTTGAGATACTTGGTGCTACTGAAAGTGAAGGAAAAGGATTTTCAAATGGTCTTTGGGATGAAAAAAGTAAAGTTGCTCAACCTTTAATAAATCAAAAAAAGGTTTATAAAAGGATTTTCATCAAAAATAAAAAATTATGATTCCAATCAAAATAAAAGCACTTTTTGAATTTATAGACTTTCTTGATAAAAACAAGGAAAATTATAAAACAAACTACTTGCCTCTTATTAAAGAGTTGGAAATTCTTGGTAATAAAAGAAGTGAATTAAAACCAATTGACAATTATTCTAAAAAGCAAGAATATGATGTAATTCAAAAACAAATAGAAGAAAAATTTCCAACAATTACAGAAAACATCTATAAACCAATAACTAATAAGTTACTTGAATTAGAAATATGGACAGGAGATGATGCTTTCAGTAGTATTTGGAATGGAAACATCGAAGCTATATCTCAATTCAAAAATGATTTTGAAAGTGCAGACGTTGAACTTGTAATGAATTACAAAATAAAGTATTTGAATTTCAGAATAGAAACACACAATAACTTTTTGTGTTTGGGTCTCATTTTTCAAGAATTAGACGAGATTTTTAAGGAGCTTTTTGATTTTTTTAAAGATACTAATGAAAATGAATTTAAATCTTTTGAAGCAAAGGAATTAAAAGTTAGTAGCGTTGAAGAGCTGATAAATTCAATTTCAGAAAATAATAACAGGAATATAAAATACTCATTGCCAATAGAGTCATTTATGGAAAAAAAAGAACAACCGAATAATACGAACAGTTTCATTTTTAATAATTACGAAACCACTTTGGGTGATAAAATTATTGCAGAGAACATTCCAAACAATAGCGGTGTAATTAATATAGCAAGTAAAAACAAAAAAAATGAACAAAATCCAAAAGACAACCTTGCAATAAAATCATTTAATTGGCAAAAGTTCGGTATTATCTCAGCGACTATTTTGGCAATCGTTGCAATAATTGTAGCAATAATTTATAGTTAGAAAAATGAAAATTGAACTTAAAGAAATAACAGTCCGAGACCTAACAAACGGTTACGAGGACAATCAAGAAAATGGAGTAATCGGTTACGGTGGCAAATTAGACATTCGCCCACCCTACCAACGTGAATTTATTTACAAAGACAAACAACGTGAAGCCGTAATAGACACTATTACAAAAGATTATCCTTTGAACGTAATGTATTGGGCAGTTCGGGAAGATGGAAATTTTGAAGTAATTGACGGACAGCAACGAACAATTTCAATAAGTCAATTCGTTGAAGGAGATTTTGCATTTAAAAGTAGATACTTTCACAACTTACAGAAAGACGAACAAGAGCAAATTTTGAACTACAAAATTATGGTCTATCTGTGTAGCGGAACAGACAGCGAAAAATTAGAGTGGTTCAAAACAATCAACATTGCAGGAGAAAAATTAACAGACCAAGAATTAAGAAATGCTGTTTATTCAGGTTCGTGGGTTTCAGACGCAAAAAGATATTTCAGTAAAAATGGTTGTGCAGCTTACGGTTTGGGTGGCGACTACTTAAACGGAACACCAATAAGACAAGACTATTTAGAAACAACAATCAAGTGGATAAGCAATGACGATATTGAGCATTATATGGCAAAGCAACAACACGAGCCAAATGCAAATGACTTGTGGTTGTATTTTCAAAGCGTAATAAATTGGGTTAAAGTGGTTTTTCCAAAGTATCGCAAAGAAATGAAAGGCATACAATGGGGTTTTCTATACAACGAGTTTAAGGACAAGAAATTTGACCACAAAAAACTTGAAGAAGAAATCACCAAATTAATGCAAGACGAAGACGTGACCAACAAAAAAGGGATTTACGAATACGTTTTGACACGCAAAGAAAGATTTTTAAATATTCGTGCATTTACAGACAATCAAAAACGAGAAGCATACGAAAGACAAAAAGGAATTTGCCCGGTATGCACCGAAGAATATAAAATTGAAGAAATGGAAGCCGACCACATTACACCTTGGCATTTAGGCGGACAGACAAGTGCTGAAAATTGCCAAATGTTGTGTAAGGACGACAACAGAAGAAAGAGCGGAAAATAATGAATATCAACGACATAGAACAAGAACGCCAGCCTACAACAGCCGTTTTGCGTAATGGCGGGTGCAGTGCTTCGTATGACAGTTTTGTGCTAAGTTTAAGTGAAGTCCTTCGATTGAACTTTTGTGCTAAAAATCCGCCACTACGCAAAGCGGCAAAACGTTGGTGGCAATGCTAACGGACGACCGTGCTAAATTGAAAGTTCGGACATAAAACAACCGTGAACATTTGCTACCGTAAATCGGAAAACGGCAAATGATAACAACAGAAACAGAAGAACTAAAAGACGGTTATATTCTTGACTACATATCGGGCGAAAAAGTAAAAGCAACACCAGAAGAAATTGAAGCGGTGCAAGTCTTTTCAAAAATCCTTGTAGAAGACTACAATTATCCGAAATCACAAATTCAAACACGACCTCAATACAGAGTGAAAATTCGTCCTTCGGACGTGAAAAAAGAATATCCAATTGATATTGCAATTTTCAACGCAACTGAACACACGGAAGACAACATTCAAATTATTGTTGAGTGCAAAAAGAAAAATCGTAAAGACGGACGAAGTCAGTTAGAAGATTATTTACGATTTTCAAAGGCTAATCTTGGAGTTTGGTTTAATGGTGAAGAACGATTTTTTATTCGCAAAATTGAAAAAAACGGAAATGTTATTTTCAATGAAATCCCAAACATTCCAAAATTTGGACAACGAATTGAAGATATTGGCTTATTCAAACGCAAGGACTTAAAACCAACTCACAATTTAAAATCTACATTCAAAGCAATTAGAAATCATTTAGCGGCAAACGCTGTTGCCGCTACAAGAGATGAAGCATTAGCACAACAACTTATCAATTTGATTTTTTGTAAAATCTATGATGAAAAATGGACGAAGCCAAACGATATGGTTCAGTTTCGTGTTGGAATTGACGAAAATCCGCAAGAAGTACAAAAGCGAATTTTAGAATTATTTGAATCCGTAAAGTACAAATACAAAGAAGTTTTTGAACAAAACGATAGCATTTCGTTAGACGCAAATTCTATTGTTTATATTGTTGGAGAATTACAAAACTATTGTGTAATTGAGGCGGAGCGTGATGTAATTGCTGATGCTTTTGAAACTTTTATCGGACACGCATTAAAAGGTGGGCAAGGTCAATTTTTCACACCAAGAAATGTTGTGAAAATGATGGTTGATATTCTTAACCCAGACGAAAACGATACTGTTCTTGACCCAGCTTGTGGAAGTGGCGGTTTCATCATTGAAGCATTACGCCACATTTGGAATCAGTTGGAAGAAAAAGCCAAAGAACTGAAAATGTCGGGAGAGAATTTGCGTGAAGAACAAATTGACCGAGCAAATACTTGTATTCGTGGAATTGACAAAGATTCGTTTTTGGCGAAAATCGCCAAAGCGTATATGGCAATTATGGGAGACGGAAAAAGCGGTGTTGTGAATGAAGATAGTTTGGAACAACTTGAAAATTGGAAAACAATTTCAAAAACAAAAATTCACCTAAACGATTTTAGCGTAATTCTTACTAATCCGCCTTTTGGCTCGAAAATTCCTGTAAGTGGTGCTACAAAATTAGCTCAATACGAACTTGCCCACAAGTGGAAACAAGATAAAAAAACAGGAGATTGGGAAAAAGGAAAATTAGCCGACAAAGAAGCACCACAAATTTTATTTATCGAACGTTGCTTGCAGTTTTTACGTGTTGGTGGTCGTATGGCAGTTGTTTTGCCTGACGGAATTTTTGGGAATAACAAATTGGGATATATCAGACGGTTTATAATGAAACAAGCTCGAATAGTTGCGGTTATTGACATTCCGCTTGAAACATTTATGCCAAATACAGGAACAAAAACAAGTATTTTGATTGTTCAAAAATTACCACCCGACCAAATCCCCGAAGATTATCCCGTTTTTATGTGTGTTGCTGAAACTTGCGGACACGACCGCAGAGGAAACATAAAAGAGGAAGATGATATTTCTGAAATCGCTACCGAATTTAAAAAATGGGCAAAAGAACACAATTTTAGTTTTACGAAAAATGGCAAATAAAATCACAACTACATATCGTTCTGAAATTGATAAAAATGCTCGCTTTGAATCACGATATTTTTACAATCGGAATTTATTGACTTCAACTTTTGAAAAATACGGTTACAAAACAATCAATCAAATTGCCGATTTAAAAAGTGGTTCAACGCCCGAACATTCTGACGAAAAGAAAAATATTGACGACAATTTTTTCATAAAGTCGGCAGATGTAAAACGCTATAATTTGAACGAAAATACAATCAGTTACGTTACATCAGAAATACATAAATCAAGAAAAACGAAACTCGTTTTTCCGAACGATATACTTGTTTCAAACACAGGAAAATATTTAGGTTTTGCTTGTGTTGTTCCCGAAGAAATTACAGAAAGCACCACGAATCAAAACATTTCAATTTTAAAACTTTTCAAAGAGGAAAAAGATTTTACACCTTATTTCATTACCGCTTATCTCAATTCATTGTTTGGTCAAAGAGAAATTGAATCGCTTTTAACCTTGACGGGTCAAAAGTATTTGAACAGCTCAAATTTTAAAAAACTTCGTATTCCAAAAGTTGAAAATAAATTGATAAAAAATGTTTCTGACAAAATGCAACTTGCCATTTCAAAGGAAACCGAAGCAATGAAATTATTTGAACAAGCAAAATCATTGCTGTATAAAAAACTCAATGTTGATTTTGCAAAAATTGAAAAGCAAAAATACTTTTCTACAAGTTTGAGCAACTTTGAAAAAGCCGATTTATGGATTCCGCTTTACTCTTATCCCCTATTCGTAAACACTTTAAAAGAAGTTCAAAAAAAGTTTCAAACTGTTTCATTGGGTTCAATTGCCACAATAAAAAAAGGCGATGAAACAGGAAGTGAAAATTATATCGGTTATATTGAAAAAAGAAAATTTGATATTCCGTTTGTTCGTACTTCAGACATAGTAAACTACGAAACAGACCAATATCCCGACTTTTACATTCCAAAAGAAGTTTACAACGAGTTAGGACAAGAACTTTCAGCAGGAGAAGTTTTGTTTACAAAAGACGGAAAAATCGGAATGGTTGGAATGATTACCGAAAACGATAAAACGATTGTTGCTTCGGGATTGGCAAGAATAAAACTGAAAAAAGAAGCGAAACAATACAACATCACTTCTGAATTTTTATTTTTAATTTTAGCGTTAAAGGAATTTGGAATTTACGGCTCAAAACGTAGAACTGTTGTTGCTTCTACAATTCCACATTTACGAGAAGAACGATTAAAAGAAATTGAAATTCCAATTTTGGACAAAACTTCTATTGACGAAATTACAGCAATCGTAAAACAAGCATTTGAACTAAAAGACGAAAGGAAATTGCTAATTCGAGAGGTGCGAGAAAGCATAGACAAATATTTTGAGAACACATAACAGCACAGCCACCAACAAGCAGTTTTGCAATAGCGGGGCGGAAGTGCAAAATTGAACATTTGTACTTCTATTAAACTTTTGTACATTAGCCGAACGGAAGTGCTTCGATTGCCCCGCCATCGCAAAGCTGCCGGACGTTGTGCGTCAGCATATAACCATTGTTCGTCTAAAAAAATCGACTTTGAATGCAGAACGACAAATTTTGAAATAGCGACAAATTAACTTTGGCTTTACAAAATAATTAGTTAACAAGTACTCGAAAAAACAAAATCATAACGAAAATAACTGACATTTTTTTCGTAAATTTGAAAAATGAAAAAGCCAAAACAAACAGAGTTAGACTTCATAATTGACAGATTGACCAACTCAATTATAAACGTAATTTCGGGAGATAGTTTTCAAACCGAAGTGGCTCGCTTGTCTAAGGCTGACTTAAAAAACATCACAAAAAATAATGGTTGGAATTTCAATTGGAAATCCGAATTTCAAGACATCTCAAAAGAAGTTTACAAATTGACAATTGTTGGAAATCCTACAATTATTCAAGGTTTGTTGAGCATCAGTATAATGAATGACCACGTATATATGAATTTGTTAGAAAATGCACCTTTCAACATTGGAAAAGCAAAATTATATGAAGGTGTAACCGGAAATTTGGTGGCTTATGCCTGTAAGGTTTCGTTTCAAAAAGGTTTTGATGGATATGTAGCTTTTGTTGCAAAATCAAAATTGATACAACACTACGAAAAAACACTCGGAGCATATCATTTTAAAGACCAAAAAATGTTTATCGAAACAGAACCAGCAAAATTATTAGTTGAAAAATATTTTAAAGAATAACATTATGGGAATTGTAAGAGAACCCAAAGGTGTAGATTTTATCATTCAAAGTCCACCTTTAACCAAAGAAGAACAAAAAGAAATCAGCGAATTTATAAAACTTCGTAAGCAACAACGTATTGCCGAACAAAAAACCAAGCGAACAAAACGTGTAATAACCTCAAAAACAAAAGATTAACGGCACAATAATGCCGAACGCACAACAGCTCGTTTGGCAAAAGCGGCAGGAAACGTCTTCGATTGAAAATTTTTCGTAAATCTGAAATCTTTTCTTCGGTTGAAATTCCGTACTAAAAGTGCCGCCTTCGCCAAGCGAGTCAGACGTTGTGGGCAAGTTTACGGACAACGCCCAGAAAAATGGAGACCAGAAACCATTTGAAAACGGGGCGAAACCGAAAAGCCAAATGAGTAGGACGAAAAAAAGAAAAAAATGAACATTTCAAAAACAATCTTGACAATTAGTTTATTTGTCGCAACAGCTTTACAAAGTAAGGCACAAGAGAAATTTACAACGTATGACAACACTTATGTAGAAAAGTCATACGACATTCAAATTTCAGCAAAAGAAAAAGAAAAATTTACGCTCTACATTGACGCTATGTCGTTTGACAAAATGCACGAAAAAGGTGGAATATCTATTGACCAAAAACAACACCAAGAATTTTTGAATGCGTTATCAGAGGCGAAGTTAAAATATGAAGAATGGGTAAAAACAGCAAAAGATAACAACGTCAAAGAGCTTTCCAAATCAATGACAATAAAAAGTAAAGCAGGCGGTTATTTTTTATATGGCAGTAAATGGAACTTTCAATTTTTAGTAAACCTAAAATTTGATTTTAGAATTTTGGAAAGCAAGGGCGAAACCAAATATTTGTTACTTGTCAAAACAGGCGAACTACAATCTTCAAGCAATCAGTTTATGAAAGTTGACGGATTTGCATTAGTGTTTTCGTCTTCAACAGAAATTGACGATTTTGTAAAAGCTATTTCGACAGAAAAAATTACAGAGTTTACGAATAAGCCGAAAAAAGATGACTTGTTCAAAGATTAAAAAACCAGCCCACAACACGGGTTTTGCGTCAGGCGGGCTGACGTGCAGACTTGGAGCTTCGTGCTTCTATTCAAGTTCAGTGCTTATTGACAGTTTTGTGCTCCGAAACCCGCCCGAACGCAAAGCCCGAAACCGTTGGCAGTAATTTTTTGACACCCAAATGAAGCACATAACATCAATCAATTTCGACATTCCTTCCGTAGGAGAATTCAATGATTTCTTTAACTCCAAAAAATCTTTGGACGACAGCGATATTGTAGTTTTTAAAACATTTGACTATTATTCGGGCATTGACAGTCAATATCAAGGAAAAGACAGCTTCAACGAAACCTCTTCAAATACAATAAAAGAAGACACTACATATTGGCGAAATGAACTAAAGTCATTCGCAGAAACAGGAAAAAATATATTCATAATAACAAGTAAGGTGTATGACTTTTATGTAAAAACTGGTAAGTATGAATATTCTGGAACAGGTCGTAATGCAAGAAGGACAGACTATGTAGAAGACTTTCACAATTATAAATTCTTAAAAAACAGTGAAACTAAAATAACCAATGCAAATGGCAGCAGTTTCAAAGTGAAAGATAGCGTTATGAGTGGCTTTCTAAAAGATTTTGAAAGCATAATATCATTTCAATGCTACTTGACAAATAACTCAATGACACCACTTTTAACTACTAAAAATGGTCGGGAAGTTGTTTCAGGAATAGTAAGTTACGGCAAAGGAAACATGATATTTCTACCTTTCATTGATTTTGAGGATTTAACCACAACAAAAAACGGGAAAGAAGTTTGGTCGGCAGAAGCAATTAAACTTGGTAAAAAGCTTCTTCATTTTATTGCAGAATTAGATGACAAAATTCAAAAGAATCAAGAAAAATCAATTAAACCTACATGGCTGTCAAATGAACTATACGAATTAGAAGTAGAAAAGGAATTAGTTGCAAAAATTACCAAGAATAATCAAAGAATTGAACAGCTGAATAAAGAAAATGAAAATCTTAGAATAAAAATCGAAGAAGAAACAATCATAAAAGGGCTTTTATACGAAACTGGAAAACCACTTGAATTTTCAGTAATCAAAGCACTTGAAATACTTGGATATACTGCAGAAAATTTCACTAATGGCAAACTTGAACTAGACGCCGTAATTATCTCACCAGAAGGCGAACGCATTATTGGTGAGTGCGAAGGGAAAGAAACAAAAGATATAGACATTTCTAAGTTTAGACAACTGACTGATTCATTATTAGAAGACTTTGAAAGACCAGAAGTTGAAGAAAAAGCCAAAGGAATAATTTTTGGAAATCCTCAAAGGTTACTGGACATTCCTGAACGGACATTAGATTTCACATTGAAATGTAAAAACGGAGCAGCAAGAGAAAAAATTGCTCTAATTAAGACAAGCGACTTATTTGACATTTGTAAATATTTAATGAACTCTGACAACGAAACGTTCAGAAAAATGTGTAGAGAATCCATTAGTTCACAGTTCGGCGATATTGTGAAATTTCCAAAAATTCCAGAGTAAAACTACTGCCAACAAAAGTATTTGCAAAAGCAGGGCTGGACATCCTAACATCAGCTATTTGCAGGCATCAGCAGCGGTTCGGGCTCGACGTTCATGTTCAGCATTAGTTCTTAACTTCAACAATATATTTTCAAATGGGCATTTGTACCGGGCTGGACAATCAATGAATTCCCTGCCTTCGCAAATACTCGAACGTTGGCAGCAATATTGTTGGACACTTCGCAAAAACTAAAATTGACGACAACAATACAATTAGACAAATAATTTTTTTGACCAAACAAAACAAATTTTATGGACACCATTACATGTTCAAAAATCAAAAAAATGAGTCCGCAACTCCTTGTTGTTAACATTGACGCTTCAATTGAATTTTATACAAAACAAATCGGCTTTGACTTGGACTTTCGTTACGAAGACTTCTATGCAGGAGTTAGCAAGGACGGATATTCCATCCATTTAAAATCAGGAAAGCCTTCATTTGAAGAAAGACAAAACAAATTGGCAAACGATGACCTTGATATTGTTTTTTCAATAGAAGGTGTTGAAGATTTATATAGTGACTTTGTAAGCAAGTCTATACAAATCACGCAGCCATTGTGCGACAGACCATATGGTAAAGAGTTTTACATTGCTGACCCTGACGGATATATTCTTGCGTTTTTGGAAGAAGCATAATAAATCCACTATTGACAATTTCCGTACGCAAAAAATACTGCTGCCAACATTGGGTTTTATGCAAGTTGGGCTGACGGAATAAGCCTCATCTTTTGTACAAATCCCGGCTTCAGTTCCGGCTTGACGAATAACTATCAGCTTTTGTACTTAACTTCATCAACATATTTTCAATCAGCAGCGGTTATCGGCAGACGGAATACTAATTCCCAACCTGCATAAAGCCCTGCTCGTTACCAGTAACCCTAAGACGACAGAACGACAATTTTAACACTATAAAAATATGGCAAAATACTTACGGACATCAGGAATTTCAGCAGTAGTTGAAGAACTTATCAGAGAAGCTAAAGAACGACTTTACATTATCAGCCCTTATCTCAAATTATCTGATAATATCAAGGAACTGTTCAATGATAAGGAAAGAGAAAAAGCAGAAGTTCGAATTATTTTTGGTAAACAAGAGCTCAATCCAACAGAAATGAGTTATCTACAAAATCTCAAATATGTTCGCCTTTATTTCTCGAAAAATTTACATGCAAAGTGCTATCTGAACGAAAAGAAAATGATTATATCATCCATGAATCTGTACGAGTTCTCACAACAAAACAATAGAGAAATGGGGATTTTAATTGAGCGGGACAATGAAGCAGATAAACAGGTTTACGAAGATGCTTGGAAAGACATTGAATCAATTTTGAATAACGCAACTGATTTCGCCTATGTTGAAGCACCAAAGGAAGTAGAGAAATCGAAAAGTGCTCCACAAAAACAAACAACATCAAAGTTTGAGAACAAAGCATCTGACAACAAGTCAAAAGGTTATTGCATACGGACTGGAGTTGAAATTCCATTCAATATTGAAAAGCCAATGAGCTATGAAGCATACAAATCTTGGAGTAAATATAGCGACCCTGACTATGCCGAAAAATTTTGCCACTTCTCTGGTGAACCCTCAAACGGTGAGACAAGTATAAGCCGACCAATACTAAAAAAGAACTGGAAGAAAGCGAAGGAACTGTTTGACTTATGACACGACTGACAAAAAGGGCTACTGGTAACACGGGTTTTGCGTCAGGCGGGCTGATGTGCAAACTTGGAGCTTTGTGCTTCTATTCGAGTTCAGTGCTGGCAGACAGTTTTGTGCTCCGAAACCCGCCCGAACGCAAAGCCCGAGAACGTTAGCGGTCAGGCTACAAAGACACCCTAAGCAAATAGAAACGACCTAAAAATTTACAATGGATAAACTAAAAAAAATATGGGAAGCAATTCTTAAAATTTGGAAAGACCCTGTTTGGAGTAAAGTAATATCAGCAGGTATTATTTTACTTATAGCAACAATTTGGGCAAGATATAGTAATTATTCTTGGCAAGAAATATATGATTTTTTCATTTTACTTTTGACTTACAAATTACCAATCTTTGTTTTTTTGTCAATTATTGGTTTATACTTTTTGACAAAACTTCTAATTAGACTTTTCAAGAAAAAAATTGACCCGATTTGGGACGAACAAGTAGGGAATTATAAATTCAAAGAATTATATCAAATTTTATCAAATCAAAATTTTCCAGTTGAAACAGTTGGAATGAGCTGGTCAGGAAGAAAACCACCAGAAGAAGACTTATTGACAATGTTTCACAGCTATATCACTTTTTTTAATAGAGGACTTAATCTTGACGACAATTTAGATGATGGAGGATACTTATACGGTGTGCTTGCTCCAAAACTTGTTGGCTATGGTTTATTGGACAAAATTGAAACCAAAAATTTACAAATTGATGTTATGGACATTAAGTATCAGACATCAGAAATTGGACAAAAATTTTACGCATTATTAGAAAAAACATTATACTTAAAATCGAACAAAAAAAGCCCGAACCGCTAACAAGCAGTTTGGCGTTATGGCGGGTGAACGGCTTCGATTGAACGTTCTCGGTAAATTGAAAGTTCGTTCTTCGATTGAAGTTTATCGGTTAAAATCCGCCACAAACGCCAAGCTGCCAAAACGTAAGGTGCAATACCAAAGGAGAAAAACTTTCATAAAAAAATCTTCAAAACATTTTTCAGACTTTTTTCGGCGGACGGTTTTCGGTTGACAATTTTCAGGAGACAATTTTCAGGAGATAATTTTTTTACCATTTCAGCTTTTCGCAGCTCAAAAAAAGTGAAAATTATTTTTCTCGTTTTTTCGTAGCACTTTTCGGCGGACAGGAAAATTTATTTTGTTGCCGCACATTTTGTTTGACAGAAAAAATTAAGCCGAACATTTTACTTTTTCTGTTTTCTTTTTTCGGTTGGACAGGAAAATTATTTTTAAGTTCTTTTTATCGTGAGACAAACAAAAAACATTTTTCGCTTCTCTGTTGTACTTTTCGGGAGAGACAAAAAAATATTTTTATTGCCTGACAATTTTTTTAAGAGCAAAGAAAATAAGCACAAACGTTTAATTTTCTTCGCACACATTTTTTCGGTGGACAGAAAAGCGGTTTTATAGTTTCAGACTTTTTTGTCGCGAGACAATTTGAGATTCTAAAAACAAAAACCTTGCGTATTTGTTGCTTTACTGTGCAGGACAGAAAACATTTCAGGCGGAAAGAACTTTAACGACATGGTACTGCACCTTACAGCAGGTTTGGCGATAGCGGGGGCTGACGTGCATTTCATCGGCTTTTGTTCGCTGTTCATCAGTAGTTCCGGGCTGAAAATTCTTTAATGAACTTTTGTACTTATTCTGTACTTTTATTTCTTTATTCGGCTGACGTTCGGGCGGAAGAATATAAATTTCCCCGCCATCGCCAAGCCCTAAACGTTGGTGGCAAGCATAAAGAACAGCCACTCTAAAAACAAACGGACAAATTCAAAAATTTAGACAGATTATGAACAAATTCAACATTTTACTATTTTTCACTCTGCTAATTCTCCTAACTTCTTGCGACAAATCATATAAGTATGTCGAGAAAGTTAGTGAAGAAAGTATTTTTGGTGGAACAGACATAAAAGAGAAAGACGAAATAACGATAAAAGCAAAGAATGATTCTACGGCATACTTGGAAGCATTTAAAAAGTTTTGCATTTCAGTTAAAGTAAATAAGGATATGGCTCAATCAATGGGCAAAACATATTCAACTCCTTTAAGTTTTAAACTTTTAAATGACAAAGGAGAAGACATAACAAATACGACATTGTTTGCAAGTCGAGTTCAATGTGAAAAAGAAATTGAAGAACAGATATTTTCAATGAGAAACAGTATTCAAGATGCTGTTGACAATAATGAGAAAGAAAAAGCAGAAGAATTTAAGCAAACTGCAAAAATTGACTCAGCAAAAATTAAAGAGTTGAAGCCATTTTTCAAAATTAGTAAAGACGAATTTTCTACAACAGGAAAAACTTGGTATAAACCTAAATCAGCTCCAAACTATACTAATCGGAACGGATTATATTGCTATTTTCAGACAGTGAACGATATACCGAGTAATTTGAGATTTAGAATGCAATATTATTCGGACGATTGGTTGTTTTTTAGCAAAGTTCAGTTTTCAATTGATGGTAAAGCTTATGAGTTTATTCCTATGAACACAGAAACTGATAGTGGAGATGGTGGATACATTTGGGAATGGTTTGACGAAAGTGTTTCTGAAAGCGATAAAGAACTAATAAATGCCTTAGCAAATGCTAAATCAGCTAAAATGAAATTAATAGGTAGGCAATATTATGACGTGAAAAACATAACGCAAGACCAAATAAAAAATATTAAACGAACATTAGAATTATACGAAGCAATGGGTGGAAAATAGAATGCCAGCCACCAACAAGGGTTTGGCGTCAGGCGGGCTGACGTGCTATCCTCAACATTTGTGCTACTATTAAACTTTTGTACTTTTACCCAGCTTTTGTGCTTCGATTGCCCGCCCGAACGCAAAGCTGCAAAACGTTAGCGGTAATTTTAGTGACACCAACAGGACAAATCAAGACAGGTTACACAATGACAAAATATTCACTTGACGACATAAAGAAAAAAGTTGACGAACTTGCTTTTAAAATTAATGCTCCGACAAATTTATTACCGAGTTACGGACAACAAACTTGGGACGCTCATCCTTACATTGAAGTTGATAGTCTTGGATTTATGCTTTATATAATTTCAGAGCGTGGACAAGAATATGAAAGGAAAATGACCGACAAAATTGACGACTTACTTTATTGGATTTTTGCGAGTGTTACGTTTTCTATGGCTTGCGACTTTGAACTAAAAAACAGAATTGAAGACAAGGATTGCAGACGAATTATGTTTGACAAACAAGAGCAGTTACTTGGACAACTCAATGAAAATTGGAGACAAAAGGAAAATGCCGAACATCAAAGCATTTTAAAAACCCATCCATTTGACGACTTAGCAGGACTTCGAGCTACTTACTGCGGACAACTCAGACAACAAGGACTTTCGGAGACAGAAATAAACAAATTGGCGTATGCAAAATATCCAGAGAACTGAAAGAAAAACTACCGCTAACACGGGTTTTGCGTCAGGCGGGGTGACGTGCAAACTTGGAGCTTTGTGCTTCTATTCAAGTTCAGTGCTGGTTGACAGTTTTGTGCTCCGAAACCCGCCCGAACGCAAAGCCCCGAAACGTTGGCGGTCATTCTACGGGCGACACTGCAAACATTGAACATACGACAAAAAATGAAGAGAAAAACCAAGCCCACCCACCACCCGAAAATGTAAATAATTGACGAAACAGAAAATTAAAGACGATATATTTCTAACTTTGCAGAAACGAAAAATAAGAGATGAACATATTCCAACGACTTGAAGCATTTGTAACAAAGACATTCAAAACGACAGTAGAAATTTTCTTGGAAGCACTCAAAATGAGCCCAAATGCACAAGGCTACGTTAGTGGTTCAATCACCGAACTTTTATTGAAGAAAAAATTAGAAGATGAAGGTTACGAAGTAAAACGTATCAGAGAAAAATGGGAAGGTAAAAAACACCCGAATCATCACGGTGATTTTTACTTCAAAAGCAAAAATAATTGGTTTGTTTTGGAATCAAAAGGCGTAAAATCAAACTCTGAAAAGTGGCACAAACTCTACAATTACAACAATCTCAAAAACTTTTTCTATACGCACAGCGACAAAATTTCGTGGGTAAATCCGAAAAATGATATTGAACCGCAAATCGTGAATTGGCTGAAAATAGAATTACCGAACTTGAACGATACAACAGCCGATTTATACGACTACGAAGAAATTCAAAAGTATTCAGCACCTAAGAGGGAAACTACAAAATCTACGGCTATTGCAGCGTTAAGAAGTTTCAGCAGAGAAGAAATACAAACTAAAATTCAGGAACGATTGGACTATATAATGAGCAAAGTCCGTGTTTTAGAAACACACTTTGTTTCGGGAACTTCCGGTTCAAGCGACAGAACGCAAGCAACACCAAGAAAAGACGAGTTTAATTTGATTTCTATTGACATTTTTCTGCGTTTTTCTGAACACAAATTTTTGTTTGCAAATCCGAAACAACTTGCTTCTTCGGGCGATGATGAAAACCATTTGCAACAAAACTACATTATGGGTTTTGTGTTTCCACAACCAAACGGAACGCTAAAACTTGACCTTTCGGACGAATGGAATGAAAGTTTTAAAGAGGCTTATGAAACGCTTAAACCTGCTGATGCCGTGAATGAAAACGAAATGCAAATTGACAACAGAAACATTATAGTTGAAAATTAAAATTGCAATTTTACACAAATGTGTACTATCTTTGCCACAAATGTGTAAAATATGGATTTGCTTTTTGACATTGAACTTTCCAAAGAAGACAACCTTTTAAAAAGGTTTGAGGAAATTCACGACTTTATTTATGCCAATGACGGCTTGTCGCCACAACAAACTTTGGAAGAGTTTGTAAAAATTCTGTTCATCAAAATTTTTGACGAAAACGAAAAACTGAAACAATTTTCCGTTTCTTCTGATGAATGGAACGACATAAAATCGGGGAAAAATGTTTCTTCATTTTCCGACAGAATAACTGCGTTATTTGACAAAACACAAAAAGAATATCAAGATATTTTTGATACAGACGACCGCATAAAGTTAAGTCAAAACGCACTTGGTTTTACAGTCAATAAATTACAAGGAATTTCTTTACTTGGTTCTTCACAAGACGCAAAAGGTTTGGCTTTTCAAAAGTTTTTATCGCACCACGAAAAAGACGGACGAGGACAATTTTTTACGCCTGAACCTGTAATTGATTTTTGCGTTGCAATGATGCAACCAAAACCAAACGAAACTATAACCGACCCTGCCTGCGGCAGTGGCGGTTTTCTTATGTCGGCTTTGAAATATCTGCAAGCAAACAATCAAAAGTTAAACACATCAAAAGTCGTTTCGCAAAACATTTTCGGCTTGGATATTAACCGTAGCATTGCCCGAATTGCCAAAATGAAATTGCTTTTGGAAGCCAACGGAAAAACAAATATTCTTTGCACCAATTCGTTGGAAGATTTAGACAGTATTAAACTTTCGTTAGGACAAAAAAATGGTTTTGATTTAATTTTGACTAATCCGCCTTTCGGTGCAAAAATTACGCAATCGTCCGTTTTGTCAAAGTTTGATTTGGGTTACAAATGGTCAAGCCACGAAAACGAGTTTTACAAAACAAGAACTGTTTACGCTAATCAAAATGCTGAAATTCTTTTTATTGAACGTTGCTTGCAACTCTTGAAAGAAGGCGGACGAATGGCAATCGTTTTGCCAAATGGAAATTTTGAAAATCCGTCTTTGGATTATTTGCGTTTTTACATCAAACAAAAAGCAAAAGTTTTGGCGATTGTGAATTTACCGCAGGAAACTTTTATTCCTTACGGAACAGGCGTAAAAACTTCATTGTTGTTTTTGGAAAAAGACAGCAAAAACGAAGAACGCCAATATCCGATTTTCTTCGGCAGAGTTACAAAATTAGGTTATCAAGGAAACAAAAACGGAACGCCACTTTACCAAAAAGACAAATACGGACAAATCGTAAAAGATAAAAATGGACAGTCAATTTTGGACGAAGATTTTACGATAATTATCGAGGCATACAAAGCGTTTCAAAAAGGCAAAAAAAATGAAACCGAAAATTCATTTTCAATTCAGTTTAATGAACTAAACGGACGTTTTGACTTCGATTTTTATTCACCTGAAAATCGTAAAATGTTTTCCAATCTGAACAAAACAAAAACAGTTCGCTTAGGTGACATCTGCGAAATCGTAAAAGTAAAAAGCAGAAAACTGAAAGACCCGAATTTGACAGTTGAATATGTTGAACTTTCTGACATCAATACACATTCTTACGAAATTATTAACTCAACAACTTACCAAGTTCACGAATTGCCAAGTAGAGCAAGTTACGAAATTCAACAAGGCGACATCATTACAGCCATTGCAGGGAATTCCGTAGGAACACGAAAACACGCTACTGCATTGGTAACAGACGACTTTGCAGGAAGTATTTGCACAAATGGTTTTAGAGTTTTGCGTAACTTCAAAATTGACAGTTACTATTTACTTTACTATTTGAAATCGGAACTATTTTTGAAACAAATGTTTATGTATCGGACAGGTGCAGCAATTCCAAACGTTTCAGACATTGACTTGGCGAACATAGTAATTCACTTCACCGACAAAAAAACGATAGCTGAAATTAGCGACAAAATGAAAAAAGCGTTTGACTTGCGACAAGCATCAAAACAACAAATTGAAAGTATAAATTTAGAACTTGCATAACGACAAAAAAAAGAACGAACCGCCAACATCGGTTTTGCGTAATGGCGGGTGACGGATTTCTATTGAACATTTTTGCTAAATTGAACGATAGTAATTCTAATCAACGGCAGTGCTAAAATGCCGCCACTACGCAAAGCCCTAATCCGTTAGCGGAAACCCTAAGGGCGACCGTGCAAGCATTTACAGACAGACCAAAACAGAAATGACGACAGAACAAACGAACATAGCAACAAAGACTTTGGGCGGACACAAAAGCCAACGCAAAGAAGTTTTATTTTTTGCCAACGCTCATTTTTTGTTTTTTAATTTTATGCAACCGCACATTGCACACATTTGTCTGCCACCCTACGCTCAAAACCAACGCAAGTGGCAGTCAAAAGAGTGCAATCGCCAAACACTTTTAATAAATCAATTTATCCGATGAATAGCATTAGCAAGACATATATTATTTTACTAACCACACTTCTTTTATCAGCTTGTGTATCTACTAAGCAATATAGTGTTGTATTGAATCAACAAAACCAATTGCAACATTCACTTGACAGCATAACTAAAACTTACATTTATGAAGTTACGACATACAGAGACAGTTTAATAGCAACTAATTTAAGAGCAGATACACTTTCTTTCAAAAATCAAATTTTAGAAACTCGCATTGATAGTATAGAAAACGTGCTTAAAAATTTAAACGATAGCATTATCAATCTTCAAAAAACCGCACTTTCTAACAAGGAACAAATAGACAAACTTGAAAAAGAGATAAAGAGAATCAATCAAAAAATAATAGAGCTAAACAAAAAAAGCAATAGTCCTTCTTCATCTGAATCAAAATCAAAGGCGGATAAAATCTCACATAACGAACACTCATTTGATATTTACAAGGTAGATTTTCCAAATGAAACAGTTCAATTTTATTGGAAAGACAACGTTGGGGGAAAATTAATGAGTATCACAAGCCTAAAGAAATATGTTGAAACCAAAGGTCAAGAATTAGTATTCGCTACAAATGCAGGTATGTATATGCCCGATAATTCACCACAAGGATTATATGTTGAAAATAAAAAAGAATTGATACCAATTGACCTTGATATTAAAGAATATGGCAATTTTTATATGCAGCCCAACGGAATATTTTTAATTACAAAAACAGAAGTTAAAGTAGTGCCTTCTTCGGACTATCATAAATATAAAAACAACGTGTTGTATGCTACGCAATCGGGACCAATGCTTGTGATTAATGGTGAGATAAATTCAAAGTTTACAAAAGGTTCTTCTAATACATACATTCGTAGTGGTGTCGGCATAACGAAAGAGGGGATACCTGTTTTTGCAATATCAAATGAGCCAGTAAATTTTTATGATTTTGCTACTCTATTTAAAGAAAAATTGAAGTGCGATAATGCTTTATATCTTGACGGAGCAATATCAAAAATGTATATACCGAAACTTAACAGGCTTGAATTAGGCGGGAACTTTGGTGCGATGATAGGAATTACTAAATGAACATTAAGAGAATGAAGAAGTCACTGTTATATCTTTTCTTTCTAATCGCTTTTTCAAAACAAGCGATTGGTTTTGATATGCGGTCATACATCAATCAACATCAAAATCAAAACCTGCAAGTATTTTTAGAAAATTTTCCGTATTCTGAATATTTAAAGACAGTAGCATTCACCGATTTTTCTATTATTCAAGAACACCGATTTTTTGTTTGGCAACAATTTCAAGAGGGAGATGGTTTTCTATATTACTTAGCTGATAATTTTTTAAATCAATATCCAGTAACACTTAATCAGCTTCACGATAAAATTTCAATCGGTGAGGCATATCTTAATCCTTTAAAAACTCTTGGAAATCCAAGCCAACCCAATCTTGAAGGGAATCCAAATTTTAAAAGAAATACAGATGAAGCATACCATATAATTGGATATTATATTTTAAGTAAAGTTGCAGAAAAAATAGAGGAAGGACACCGCAATAAAAATTTCAACATAAATGACAAAACAAACATTTCTTACTTAGATAGATTAAAGGACAAAAAGGTATTTGTTTCATTTGAAGAAAGTAGCGGGCAAAAAATCATAAAAAATATTCAACAGGGAAGATTTGATTATTTATGGAACAGACTTATACTCAAAACACAACCTATACTTTGTAAGGCAGGAATATTTATATGGATTTTAATTGGAGTTCTTGTCGTGTTGATGTTCACAGAAATTTGGGGAATAGTTAAGGTTTTTCTTTTTCTAATTTCCATAATGTTGTTAATACTTAAACTTTCAATAAACTGTAACACTACCCCAAAAAATACTGTTTCCACGACACCAAGTTTTAAACAAATTCCATTCAGAAGTTTTTATCCAATAAGTCAGACTGAAAATTTAGTTGACATATACCAATTAAAGGATAATTCAGGGAATGTAATCGGTCATTCTATTTGGATGAAAAGACCACATATAAAAGCTGATTATTTCTCTTTTTCACCAACACAAAAATTTCAAAGTCTAAAAGCTAATAAGAATATAATTTTAGCAACTTCTGGAGGATATACAACTAACAATTCAGGGGATGTTAAACCAGACGGATTCACAGTTGAAAATGGAGACTTGCGTAATGCTGTTCTATTGCACGATAGACAAGGGTTGGCTCTATTTTCAAATACAGGGGTGAGAGCAATAAACTTAAAATCAAACATTCGGCTACCAAATGGGAATACATTGGAAAGTCCTTTTAATAGCTTATTAGCATATTCTAAATTGCTAAAATGGTGTAAGGATAACAAAGCGACTGTTTTTCAAACACATTTACTTGCTTATGGTGATTCAATTCTAATTAGTCCGTCCAAAGCCCCACCCCAACAAAGAGAAAGAAGGCTCTTAGCTTTGTTTAGTGATAAAAATGGAAATGTTATTCACTCTATTTTTGATATTACCTCACCTTACGACTTAGCGTTAATCACACAAGAAATTTTCAATATTATTGCGAGCAGAGGATTAAAAGTAGAGGGAATTTTAAATCTTGATACAGGGGCTTACAACATTTTAAATATCTTTGATGAGAACGGAAGTTTACTTACAGATGTAATAGGTCCCGTAAATGTTTCATCAGCAACAAACTTAGTGGTTTACTATAAATAGAACTTCAATGGCAACTAAAAACAAAAATAAATATACAATAATCATATTAACTCTTTGCTTACTTGGAGCAATTGGGTTTATTGTGTATCAGAATTATCCAAGTATTCAGCAAAAGATAGGCTTTTCCCCTATGCAATCTAACAATCAAAATACACCAATTAATTCATCGTCAGAATTTGAGAGTAACTTAAATAGCTTTTTTCAAGAACTAAATAGCAATGAAGAAGTTTCAAAATCGCAAATAGATTTTTTCAACTTCATTAAAAAAGAAGAAAATTTTCCTTCAAAGGATGAATATTTGAAATTGATAAATACCCAAAAAATTCCCACTGACTACAAATACTTTTTCAACGAATGTTTTCCAAGTTATTTGCAAAATATAAGTTCATCCACCAATCAACTAAAAGGGACAAATATTCTCTTTTCTTCAAATTCGGATTCAATTAAAAGTGTTTATTTATTGTTCAATAAAGAGAAGCAATCATCAACAGCATTAGTTAAAAATTTGCCCAACGCAAAGAATAGAATAGTTATTTCGGGGACTTATACATCGCCATACAGTTTACCAGCAGGTTTAGCAGTTGACAAAGGAGAAACTATAAATCCGTATATTCAAAAATGGGACGGATTATTGCTTATTGACAAGAATAGTAAGCCCCATATCTTAAACATTGAAGAACTAAGTTTCAATTTTAAATCTTTCAAAATAAAAAGTAATTTTTCTGATTACTTGAAATTTGTAGAAGTTTTGAAGGAGAATAAAATTTCTATAATTCAGTCTCATTTGATAGTTTACAACGATACAATTTGCGTTGAAAAAGATTTAAAGCAGGCGAAAACGAGACGTAGAGCAATATTTGAAACAAAAGATAAGGGGATTCATATTTTTGATTCATTTGATAAAAATTTCAGCTTATACGAATTGGCAGATTATGTTATAGAAAATTACGGAGCTACACGAGCCATCAATATTGATATGGGAGATTACAATTATTGCAAGATATTTGAAAATTCTGTTCAGAAAAAGGATTACAGCACTTTAGGCAAGGGAGTTACATTATCTAATTTCATAGTAATTGATTATTAAATCCATTGCGGTTTGAGCTTTCTCAAACATTTGCCACCTTTTTCATTTTGCTATCTTTTGTTTGAAATGTCAAGTTTTCTGCACCAAATACCTGACATTTCAAGCCGCTCACTAAATATTTGTCCAGTTTTTTATCAAATAAACTGGACATTTGCTATCTTTGTAGCCGAATGAAAGTATCCGAATACATATCGTTTACCATAGATAGGCTACCAAAGGGCTACATCTTTACCTATTCCGACTTTGATACAGAGCAGAACAGCAAGGAAGCCATTATCAAAGCCCTGAACCGTTTGGCTACTTCGGGCAAAATTGTAAAACTGTCCAAAGGCAAGTTTTACAAACCCGAAATAACGCCTTTCGGAAAGTTACAACCCAACCAAAGCCAAATTGTAAAAGACCTTTTGGAAACGGACGGCAAAGTAACAGGCTACTTGACAGGTTTCAGCATTTACAATCAGTTGGGTTTGACAACGCAAATCAGTAATACGATACAAGTAGGCAAAAATGAAGTTCGCCCAACGTTCATGCGGGAACGATATATCATTTCGTTTATTAAGCAAAAGAACACCATTACCAAAGAAAACATTCCTTTGCTTCAATTATTAGACACTATTCGTTACATCAAAAAAATTCCTGACACAAATATTGTTTCGGCTTGCAAGAGGTTTTTAGCAATCGTAAAAAAGTTTTCCGAGAAAGATAAAAACACGTTGGTAAGATTGGCGTTGAAATATCCGCCTGCAACAAGAGCGTTGGTTGGTGCATTATTGGAAACAACACATAAAGCGGAATTGACAGAGCCTTTGCGAAAATCGTTAAACCCGATTACTGTTTACAAATTATCAGGCGTAAACAAAGTTTTGCCTGTTGCTGAAAAATGGAATATCAAATGAGATTACACGAAAATAAACAGCTATTTATGCAAGCGGTAGAATTTACCGCACAGGAAAAGAAAATCCTTCCGATTTATGTTGAAAAGGACTATTGGGTAACGTATGCTTTGCATACCATTTTCAAAAACAAAATTGGCGAAGAAGCAGTTTTCAAAGGTGGAACAGCGTTGTTGAAATGTTACAATTTGATACAACGTTTTTCGGAAGATATTGACTTGGTTGTTTTAAGAAGAGAAGGTGAAAGCAACAACAAATTGACGACCAAAATCAGACAAATAAGCGGTGTGGTAAGTGCTGTTTTGCCCGAAGTGGACATTCCCGAACTAACACAGAAAATGGGAATGAACCGCAAAACGGCACATACTTACGCAAAGGAATTTACTGACGATTACGGACAAGTAAGAGATGTGATAATTGTTGAGGCAACTTGGTTAGGTTACTACGAACCATACACGACAAAAGCGGTGAGTTCCTTCATCTATGAAATGATGATAAAAACAGGACAGCAAGCAATAGCAGAAGAATACGGCTTACAACCTCTTGAGGTAAAAGTGTTAGAGCCAAAGCGGACACTTTGCGAAAAAATTATGAGTTTGGTAAGGTTTTCTTACACCGAAGAACCTTTAAAAGATTTGCAAGTAAAAATCCGACACACTTACGACCTGCATCAACTTTTGAAAGACAAAGAACTTGTTGATTTTTTCAACACATCTGCGTTTGACGAAATGCTTTTGAAAGTGGGAAATGATGACGTAGCAAGTTTTAAGAATAATAACGACTGGCTAATTCATCATCCAAACCAATCTTTGATGTTTCGTGAATTAGAAACCGTTTGGAACGAGTTACAGCCAATATACATTGGAGATTTCAGAAAATTGGTATTCGCTGACTTTCCGTATGACACAGACGTTTTAGCGACTTTACAACAAATAAAACAACGACTTTCTTCTATTGAATGGACAATAAAATTAGAATAAGCCAACACGCAAAAGCATACACATTTTACAGCCGCTACAAGCCGACACACAAACCAAAGCTGCAAAAAGAGTATGCTTTTTGCCAACCCAAGAAAAATTAAAAAACAAAAAATTTCCTACGCTTCTAAAAATAAAACTTCGCAACCGCACAACCCACGACAGATAACAACTTGACAGGACATAGACGAAGAAGGGCATCCGCTAACAAGGTATTGCCGCAATGGGGGCTGACGTAATTCTATTGAACATTTGTGCTATATTTGAAGTGTAGTATTTCTAATCAACAGTGGTGCTAAAACTCCCCCACTGCGGCAATACCCGAACCGTTGGTGGCAACCCTATGACGACCGTGCATAAAACAAACAGACGACTAAAAAATGAAAAGTGAATGGAACAAATTCAGCCAATATTTTAAACGACAGGAAATTCCTGCGAAGACAATATTGTTGGAAGAGGGGAAAATTTCAAAAACAATCTTCTTCATTGAAAAAGGTTGTTTGCGGACTTGGGTAAATGTTAATGGCAAAGAGATTACTACTCAATTCTTTTTTGAGGGAGATAAAATTTCATCTATTGAAAGTTTTAGAACAAAACAACCAAGTTTGTACACCATAGAAAGTTTAGAACCTTGTGTTTTACAGACCATTTCACAAAAAGATTTTCAGAGCATTTTAGAAAGTTCGCCCGAAATAAGAGAAGAAATACAAGAACATTTATACAAACGACTTGTACAAAGTCAAAAACTTTTCTTTTCGTTTTTAAAAAATACGCCTCAACAACGTTATCAAGAGTTGATAGAGAAACAACCTCAAATAATTCAGCGAGTTCCACAGCATTACATCGCTTCATATTTAGGAATTACATCGGTTTCTTTAAGCAGAATTAGAAACAGACGATAATTTTAGCATCAAAGCATTTCTTTACAATTGTTATCGTCCGATAGCGTTTTGACTTCTCAATTTTGCACTGTATTTAACACAGTAAAAAATGAGAACAGTAATTGTATTCAATCATCCTTACGAGGGAAGCTACTGCAACGCAATCTTAAACGCAGTAACAAAAGGACTTCAAAAAGCGAATCACGAAATTGACTTAATGCACCTTGACAATGACGGGTTTAATCCTGTAATGTCAAAGGCAGACCTAAAAGCATTTGTAAAACACAAACCAATTGACCCACAAGTAATAGACTACAACGAACGCTTGAAAATAGCCGACAACCTGATTTTTATTTTCCCGATTTGGTGGGACATAATGCCGGCAACAACCAAAGGTTTTGTTGACAGAGTTTTAAGTCCGGGAGTTGTGTATGACCATCATCCGAGAGGTTTTGGATTAGTTCCGCTTTTGAAAAATCTGAAAAGTGTAACCGTAATTACGACAATGAACAAACCCAAAATAATGTATTCTTTACTCATTGGAAATTTAATCAAAAAGGCAATGATAAAAAGCGTTTTCAAAACAATGGGTTACAAAAATCTCAATTGGATAAGTTTTGCATCTGTAAAATCTGTAAGCCAAGAAAAGCGAGTTAAATGGTTGGCTGACCTTGAAAAACGATTTTCAAAACGGGTTGGACAATAAGGGCAGCCACCAACATCGGTTTTGCGTAATGGCGGGTTAAGTGCTAAATTCAACTTTTGTACTTCTATACCGCCAATGGTAGGACAACCGAACCAAACGATAGAATTATAGAGAATGGACAGTATTAAATTGAATGACATATTACGACTTGACAACCTTAACAATGTTAAGATTCGTTTCAATTTGATGTTTGCTCAGAATTGGAATCCAATCGAACTTTTTAAAAATAGCGACATTTCAACAATGCTTGCCGGACAATACTGGAATTACAACAAAAACAAGTCATACAAAGAAGGACAAATAACTATTGGACTCGTAAAAATTAAACCCAAAGAAGACCTTTGGTTACTTTTTCACATTGGACAAGTGACTAAAGACTTGAATATTCTTAATGGTGTCGGTTACGAATATCAAGACGTACCAGAATATGAAAAATACGTTGGACGTTTAATCATAAAATTTAAGAACAAGGCACAAACAATGATTCGTAACGCTGAATCAGTAATTGAAGACTGTTTTGTATCTCAAATTTTACCCGACACTTTTGACAACGATTTGTTTCCTGGTTATGAAAAAGTAAATATATCGTGGGACGAGATGAAACGTGTTTTAGAGAAAGACAACTGGAAAACTGCATTACAAAATCAAAAAGGTGTTTATCTGTTGACTGACAAATCGAATGGGAAAATGTATGTAGGCTCGGCTTATGGAGAAAATATGATTTTAGGACGTTGGAGAGCATATGTTACAACTGGACACGGTGGAAACGTTGGACTTAAACGACTAACTTTTGACCATATAAAACAACATTTTAAATATTCAATTCTTGACATTTACAAATCAACAACGGACGACCAAATCATAATTGAAAGGGAAAGCTGGTGGAAAGAAATTTTACACAGCAGACAATTTGGATACAATGAAAACTAACGTACGACAAAGAACCACTGGCTATAACGGGCAGTTTGGCAAAATGGCGGATTTAGTGCTAAATTCAACGGTAGTTCTTCGATTAAACTTTTGTGCAAAATTTGAGCTGACTTTCCCTGATTTCCGCCACTTCGCCAAGCTGCAAAAACGTTATGTGGCATTCCTTAACAACAACAAAATTAACATGCGAACACTTTTCATATTCTTAACTGTAAGTTTTGCAACTTCAATTGCTTCTTACGCTCAAAGAGACTCTCTTTGGAGTCAGGATGACATTTCAAATGTTACAGTCTTTCTTTACCAAGAGATTTCTGACATGAGTGCACAATCCGGGTCAGGAACAATTATTAATCATAATGGAAAATATTTTTTACTTACTGCAAACCATGTAGCGAAAGAAATGCGAAATGACGCTAAGGTAGTTTTTCGTATAGCTGGCGATAAACCTGGCATTGTTGACCTACTTGCCTTAAGTAAAACCCATTCATTAAAATGGACAACTCATCCGATTGCAGATTTATCTTTAATGGAACTGGCAACAACCAATAAAGAGATTGAACAGAGATTAAAAGAATGGTCCTTTCCGTCATATTTGATATATGGCGGTAGAGAAACCGCACCAAAAGACGTCGATATAACTTTCCTCGGATATCCACTATTAGACTTACAATTAGAACATTTTTCCCCTTTAATTTTTACAAGTCATTTAGCAAGTGGACTAATAACACAAAGGAGAGCAGATACAAAGACAAAATGTACTTTTTTTTATTTAGACCTTCCAAGCATGCAAGGTTGTAGTGGCTCTGGTGTATATTATTCTGTGAAAAAAGCAATGTTTATTGGTGGAAATAAAACAATATTCTTAGGAGTTGTACATGGCACACAAGCAGACAATACAGGTGGTAAACTTGCAGCCATTACACCATCATATTATATTTGGGACATATTGAAAGACTGAACACCACATAACAAGCGCATTGGCAATAGCAGGGCTGACGTGCATTTCATCAGCTTTTTGTTCGCTAATGGGCTGTAGTTCCGGGCTGAAAATTATCTATTGAGCAACAGAATAAAAATATCAACTTTTTGTTCGTTTACTGTACTTTTGTTCCGGCTGAAAGTTCATTGAATGCCCAGCCATCGCCAATGCGTAAACGTTATGCGTCACCCTATGACCGACAGTGCTAACATTAAACAGACAGAACAAATGAACAGAAATACATACAAGACAGAAAAGCCAACCGCACATTTAGCACATTTGGTTTTGCCCGACACACAAACCGCCCCTTCGCAAAACCAAAAGAACTAAATTTACCCAACGCACCATTTAGACAGTATGGAATTAACAGAGAAACTTTTAACAGAATTACAAAGACGACTGAAAATCGGGAATCGCAGAGGCGTTCATTTAAACGCTATTCCTGCAAATTCAAGATATAAGTTCGACTTAAATAGACTTTCTCATATTGACAAAAACCTGCCCGACAACTTCGTAAAAGCATTACTTTCTGAATTACCACTAAAGTTTAGAATTAGTTGGAAAGATAATGTGCCTGACCTAAACTCACTTTTTGAGGAAGACCAATCGCAATTGGTAAGAATTACAAAAGCATTTGAAAATCTTATCAATCAGACCGAAGCAATTGAATCTGAAAAAGGCATAAATACTTTCGGTTTTGGCTTTCCAATTTTAGCAAGACGAGACAGAGCAGACAACAAATTGACCGTTGCTCCTATTCTGATTTGGTCGTTACGAATCAAAAGAACTAAAGAGTTCAATACATGGGAAATATTAAGAAATGAAGAAGACCCAATTTACATAAATGAAGTTTTAATAAATCATTTACAAAGCGATGCAAATGTTGAAATAGAACAGATACCAAGTGATATGCTTGACGATGGACTAATCAATAAAAATGAACTTATAGAAATTTGCTCAAAGCTAATTAGAACTGTAAACACTACAACGCCAGACGATTTAGAAGAAACATTCAAAAAGAAACTTGATAAAATTACATCTATCGGGGATAAAGCCCATTATGATAAACTTCCGCTAAATTCATCAAACTCCTTTATTGACTTTGGTGGATTGTTTTCAATTTTTGAAGTCCAAAAGCAAAACATTATTAATGACTACGGCAACCTTATGGAGCTTGAAGGAATTAATATTGACCTTGAAGATTTAGAAGGACATTCGTTTCAACCGATTTCATCGGTTGAAACCGACCCTTCTCAACAAAGTATTTTACATTCCTTAGAAGCCACAAGAAATATTTTAATCCAAGGTCCTCCAGGAACAGGAAAAAGTCAAACGCTTACAGCGGTTCTTATCAATGCACTTGAAAACAATAAGAAAACAATTGTAGTATGTGAAAAAAGAACAGCACTTGAGGTTTTACATAATGCACTTATTGAAAAAGGCTTGAATTATCATTGTGTATTAGTTCGAGATATTGTAAAAGACCGCAAAACGGTTGTTGATTCTGTTAGAGACCGAGTTGATAACTCTGAATACAAACGATACCGATACAGCTACTCAAAAGAATCTTTGGACAATTTGATTCAAAAAGCCAAAGATTTAATCACCAACATAAATAACAAGCATCAAAAACTTGATAAAAAACTAATTGGAAATAAATCTTGGTCTGACGTTGTTGGAAATTTATTAACCGAAATAAAGGGCAACACAGACGACAGCAATTTGAATATTGAAAAGACCTTGTTCAATTATTCAACGCAGGAACTTAACACTTTGCTTGACCTTGTTCAAAAAGGTCAAATACTCTATACGGAATTTTTACCAATAGAATCAACATCTTTCATCAATTCTTTAAAACTGGTTGGCGACAATCCGTATCTAATTGAGCAAAGTATAAATGAGGACTTCGATGTTTATTCAAAGCAACTTGAACAAATAAAAATTCTTTTAGAAGCAAACAGAAGTGAATTTATAAGTTTAAGAAAATCAGAACTGAAAAATCAAATTACTTCAATTGGAAATTGTATTGAAAACACAATAGCGAAGGAAAATGAATTGAGTGCTTTGGTTTCAAACGCTAAAGATGATTTCAGCAATTTTAGAAATATTGAATTTGCCCAACAGCTTGAAAGCATATCTCAAATTCTTTCTCAGATTGATACCATTTTCAGTAACAACCAAAACAATCCAGACCTAACAAATAGCGACAAAGTCAATGGTTTGGGTTATAAATTTTTATCTGTTTTTTCTAAAAGTAAGAAACAAACCATTGCCGACCACATTGAATTGCAAAGCAACTCTGCAAAACTTGAAGAGTGTTTGAAAATCTCAAAAGATTTTGCAACACTCAATTTTAGTGGCAGTTTGGAAGCAAAGAAAAATTCTTTGCCAACACTGAAAACTGAAATAACGAGTATTAAAAACAGTTTTAGCGACAAAATTGAAAACGAGTTTGCTTTATTCAATCTTAATTCTGTATTAGATACAAATTATAACGGCAAACATTTTCACGCTATACAATCGGTAATAAACAATTCAGATAATTCCGAAAAATTTAGAACAAAACTGCAATCAATTCAAACCACTTTCAAAAGTTATCTATCTGAAATAGATTCATCATTTCAAGCACTTTCAAAAGAATTAGCAGAAAGCAAAGACATTAAACTGAACCACACATTTGATAAGCCTTTCCCAGAGAATAAGGAAGCGGTGTCAGAATTGAAAGCAAAAATAGAATTGATTAAAACAGACTTCGATTCTAAAATTCAAAATGAATTTCAACAAATAAGTTTGCTAAAAGCAAATCCCAACGAGATTGAAATTAAGAGCCTTCCAATACTTCAAGAAAAAGTAAATGCTTTAGCCGACAAAATAAAAGGCGATAGTTGGACGGTTGAAAAAGTGAAATTCACGGAATTTTACAAATTTATTTCAGACATCGAAACGCTAATCCGTAACAAAAACGAATACTTTAAAGCAGAGAAAGATTTATTTACAATAGAATTTAAGTGGTTTCAGTTTTATAATGGCTTGTCAGAAATAAACAAAACAATTGTAAATGAATTAAAACCAAAAAGCAATTGGAGAAAATCATTTTTGGTGTTCTATCTTAACTCAATGCTTGTAAATTCTGCAAACTTGGATTTACCAACAAATGACGATGAACACAAGGAACTTGACAAAACATTAAACGGAGTTGAAAAGGAACAATTAAATTTCATCAAAGAATTTTGGTTTTCAAAGCAGATAGACGCTACAAGAGAATTTGAACAAAAAAACGTAACCCTTTCAGTTGAGAATTTATACAACAAGCGAAGTAGTAACCGATTCAAAAGACTTTCATTAAGGCAAATTGTTCAGTATGATGCAAATCTTTTCACTAACTTTTTTCCAATAATTCTGACTTCGCCTGATGTGGCAAGTAATTTATTCAAAGGAATGAATGGATATTTTGACATCGTAATGTTTGACGAAGCCAGTCAATTACGACTTGAAGATAACTTGCCAGCAATTTTGAAAGGAAAGCAAATTATTATTGCAGGAGACGAGCATCAAATGCCACCATCAAATTATTTTAGTAAAGTTTTTGACGGTGCAGTTGAAGATGAAGAAGATTTAGAAGAAGAAAATGAAATTGTTGTTGACAAGGACAATATTCTGCTGTCTTGTGAATCTTTGTTGGATTTTGGTTCAGAACTAAATTTTCAAAGAAAACACTTGGATTTTCACTATCGTTCAAGGCATCCATTTTTAATTGACTTTTCTAACTATGCCTTTTACAATCAAAGACTAAAACCTTTACCAAACAACTTTGATTATGTGCCGATAAAATATGTTCAAGTAAACGGAACATTTTCAGAGCATACAAATGAAGCAGAAGCTGAAATGGTTTTATCAATCATTGACAAAAATATTAACAGATTACCAAACGGAGAATATCCGACCGTTGGAATTGCAACGTTTAATATTGCTCAACGAAATTTGATTAAGAGCAAAATATTAGAAAGACAAAAGTTTTCAAAATTCGAGGAGTTCAACGCTAAAATTCAAGAGTTAGAGGAAAAAGGAATGTTTATCAAAAACTTGGAGAACATTCAAGGAGATGAAAGGGATGTAATTATTCTTTCTACAACATACGGAATAGGAAAAGACAGAAAATTTGCTCAAAGATTTGGCCCGATAAATCATTCCAAAGGTTACAAACTATTAAACGTAATTATTACACGAGCAAAGTTTAAAGTTTATTGCTGTTCTTCTATTCCAGAACAAGTATTTATGAACTATAAAGAATACTTGACAACAGAAGGTTCAAATAATAAAAGAGCCGTTTTATACGCATATTTAGCCTATTGCAAAGCAGTAAGCGAATCTAATAATGACTTGCGTTTATCAGTCCTTACAACACTTGCAGAGAATACAACAAAGAGTGCTGGTTTTGATTCATTCAAGGGAGGAGATTTAGAATCGCCCTTTGAAGAAGAAGTTTATCAAAGTTTAGCCGACCATTTAGGAACTGAAAAGTTAATTCCTCAATTACAGTTTGCAGGATTTAGAATTGATATTGTTTATGACCCAAAAGTAGTTGGAGTGCCTAAAGTTGCTATTGAATGTGACGGAGCAAAATATCATTCAAGCAGAGAAGCATATTTGTATGACCGACACAGGCAAAAAATATTAGAGAATCACGGTTTTGTGTTTCATAGAATTTGGAGCACAAATTGGTGGCGTAATTCAAGTAGAGAAACAACCAAACTTGTTGACTATATTAAACAAATTGAATCAACAACAAATCCAAACTACAAAGACCATTCTCATACGGCATTTGCTTTTACGGACGACATTGTAATTATTGAGGACTATGTTTCGCAGACATCTTTCATTGACATTGAAAAGGACAATGAAACAATTCAGGCAATTGAAAAAGTTGCTCCTGCTCATACAAAGATTTTTACAGATGAGGTAAAACTAAACAGTAAAGTGCAAGTAAAGTATGTGAATAATGGCAAGGACATTAGCATTCATATTGTATCAACAGAGAATAACAAAAATGACAAGTCAGACGGTATTCAAAAGGTTTATTACAAATCACCTTTAGCTCATTCCTTACTTGGACAAACAGTTGGCGACATTGTAAAAATCGGCAACCTTGACAATTTTGTAGAAATATTAAAAATAACAAACTAATGCCGACACTTCGCAGTCATACACATTTGCAAGCCACACAAGCCAACGCACAGACCAAAGCTTGCAAAAGAGTATGCCTGCCCAACCGCACAGACACAGCGACATTGGACAGACAAGCAACAACCGAGAAAGAAGGGCGAACGCATAACAGCGGTTTGGCAAAAGTGGCGGTTTCGTTCTCCGCAGACAGTTTTGTGGTTAATCAAACATTGGTTCTCCGCATCAAATTTAGTGGTAAAAATCGCCACCTTCGCCAAGCCGCAAACCGTTGGCAGTAATTTTATGTAACCGACACTGAATGAAAAAAAATGACCAAATAGATTTCTTGCGAAAAAAGAGTTACGTCTTTCAAAGTGAAATTGGACAAGGCGGAACAGGTAAAACCATTCTTATTAAAGACGAATTAATAAACGAAGTTTTTGTTTGCAAAAAATATTCTCCATACTACCCTGAACACAAAGACCTTTACTTCAAATATTTTTTAGACGAAATCAAGCTCCTACACAAGATTTACCATAAAAATATAGTCAGAGTTTTCAATTATTACATATATCCAGAGCAATTGACTGGATATATACTTATGGAATTCGTTAAAGGACAAAATATAGATGAATATATTTCAGAAAATCCAGACAGATTGAATGACTTATTTGTTCAGACCATAAATGGTTTTACATATTTAGAAGAGAATAAAATTCTTCATCGTGACATTAGACCTGACAATATCCTTGTAACAGAACAAGGAATAACGAAAATAATTGACTTTGGATTTGGAAAATCAATTGACTTTGATAACACAGATAATAGCATTTCTCTAAACTGGCGTTATCCAAAACCTGATGAATTCAATCAAAAAATCTATGACACAAAGACAGAAATATATTTTGTAGGAAAGTTGTTTGAAGAAATCCTAGTAAACTTTGAAAATATAGATTTCAAATATACCGGATTAGTTTCAAGAATGATTGCAAGCTACTCTGAACGAATTCCTGCCTTTTTTGATGCTTACAGAGAAATTGTCAAAGAAGCCAAATCAGAAATAAATTTTTCTGATACTGAGAAAACTACATATAGAGAATTTGCTGATAGCCTTGTAGGATTAGTTTCTAAAATGCCATACAACACAAAATACAAAAGAGACATTAACCAAATAATTAAGTCTTTAGAAGAAGTCTATAAAAACTCTCTACTAGAAGTACATATACAAAACAATAATAAATTGACAGCTATATTTTTGGATGGTCAGTATTCGTATTTTCCTAAAAAGCTATTCAAGGTTGACATTTTAAATTCGATGATTAAGTTGCTGAAATCAAGTTCTGATGATAGAAGGAAAGTGATTTTAAACAACCTATGGGAAAGATTTGATAAAGTCGAAAAATATTATGAACAAAATGATGACGACTTACCATTTTAGAAGAAAAACTACTGCCAACAGCCGTTTTGCAAAAGCGGGGGTTTCGTTCTTCTATGGCAATGAAGTGCTAAATCTAAGTTTTGTGCATCTAATAAAGTTTAGTGCTAAAAATCCCCGCCTTCGGCAATACCCAGACCGTTGGCAGCAATTTTACCCGACACAGTCCGTATGCAAAACGTAACGACAGACAACAGAAAATGGTATGTATTGACAACCAAGCCGAAAGCTGAAAAACAAGTAAGCAAACGGTTGACAGAAAACCGTGTTGAAAATTTTCTGCCGTTACAGCGACAGTTGAGAACTTGGCACGACCGAAAAAAATGGATAGAAACACCACTTTTCAACTCATACATTTTTGTAAAGACAGAAGACAAATTACGAAGTAAAGTTTTTGAAGTTGGCGGACTTATAAAATACGTTTCCATTGGCGGACAAATCTGTATTTTGACAGAACAAGAAGTAGAGCGGGTAAGACGGCTTTGCAGTTACAGCGAACCCGTAACAGTTGGACACGAAAACTTTGAAAGAGGAGAAGAAGTAGAAATTTTGGAAGGACATTTTGTTGGGTTTTGTGGACAACTTCTCGAAAACGGAGACAAACATAAATTGAAAATTTCCATTGCAGGACTTGGTTGTTTTGCAACGGTGTTTATAGACAAAAATATTGTGCGGAAAATTTTGTAAGTAAATCCTGACACAGTATTTTTAACGACATAAAAAAAGGTTGGTAACTTTTGGACTGTTACTGACGATGGCGAAGCCGTGAATAAGATGAAAGGACAAACAAAAACATCTGGGGACAAAAACCTGCTGCCAACATCGGCTTGCTACAAGCGGGGCGACAGTGGTAAATTGAACATTTGTGCTTCTAATAAACATTTGTGCTATGTTGAAAGTTAGTGCTTCTAAGCCCCGCCTGACAGCAAGCCGCCGGACGTTATAGGGCATTTTAAGTAAACAATTATGAAATTCGCAAAATATAGCCTTTTGTCTTTATGTTTATTTTTGTTTGGGGTTGTACATGCTCAAAACTTAAAACTATTCGGACTAATTCATCATTTGATTGAGGACAAAGAGCTTGGTACCATTAATTTTTACATTACAGACTCACTGCACACATTAAGGAAGCCTTTATTATTATACCTTGACGGTTCGGGTGATAATCCACTATTCACTGTAGAATCAGACATCAATGGTGGTTTTAAAAAATATTCATCCATCCCATTTGACTACAAATCCATTTCTACTAAATATCACGTTGTCTTTATAAGTAAACCAAATGTTCCATTAGTTGACACTATAAGGACTAAAGACCTTTCAATTACAAATTTCAAATACAATCAATTACTAAGTGCCGAATGGAGAGTAAATTCGGCACTAATGGTTTTGAAGTACATACAAAAAAAATACCCAGTTGATTCAAAGAAAATAGTTGTGTTTGGCTACTCAGAAGGGGCACAAATTGCCCCAATAATTGCTAATAAAAATAAAAAGGTAACACACTGTATTGCCTTGGTTGGAGGCGGATTAAATCAGTTTTTTAATCAGATTATTGATTTTCGAATTGCTGCTAAAAAAAATGAAATTAGTCAAGCAGATGCACAGAACAAAATTGACAGCATTTACAATGAATTCGAAAAAATTTATAGTAATCCTAAGTCAACAAGTGAGTTTTGGTTTGGACACACATATTTACGTTGGAGTAGTTTTTGTGCCGTACCAACAATTGAATACTTATCCAATTTGTCAATTCCTATCTATATAGCACAAGGAACAGATGACGAAAGTACAAGCATTTTAAGTGCAGATTATATACGAATGGAATTTTTAAGATTAGGAAAACAAAATCTGACTCAAAAAATTTACCCTAATTGTGACCATATATTTAATAGAAAATCTATAAATAATGGGGTAGCTGAATACGATAATATTATGGATATTGTGTTGGAAGATGCTTTTAATTGGATAAATGAAAAAAATAAACTCAAAAATATTAATACGAGATGACAGGATTTAAAATAACAACACAAGATGGACAAGAAATAAAGTTTGAATTATATCTTGACGATGCACCGGTAACATCGAGAGCATTTCTAAGTATTTTGCCATTTAATAGGACTTTTAATCACGCAAGAGTTTCTGGACAAGAAATATGGATAGATGATGTTCCCAAACTAGACATTATTCAGGAGAACGCTTCAGTTTTTACAGAGCCAGGAGAAGTTGTATTTGGTCCGACAAAACCAATCAGAACAAAGACTGCTAATTGTTTTGGTATTTATTACGGTGAAGGAAAGGGATTGGATGCTTGTAACATTTTCGCTAAAGTGGTTGATACAGACAAACAAAAATTAATAGATCTAGGAAATGAAATTTGGAAAAATGGTTCGCAGGAATTGACTGTTTCAATAATAAACACAACTAAATGACCTACATCGCAACGACAGAAAGAAAAACGCCCTATAACACGGGTTTTGCGTCAGGCGGGCTGACGTGCAAAATTGGAGATTTGTGCTTCTATTCAAGTTTTGTGCTGGCAGACAGTTTTGTGCTCCGAAACCCGCCCGAACGCAAAGCCCGAGAACGTTAGCGGTCATTGTAGGACGACACACACCAAACAATTAAACGAACAGAAATGACAAAGAAAGAAATAGCACAAGATTTTTTGAAACTTGCTTCAAAAGGACAATCACGGAAAGCTTTTGAACTCTATGTTTCGGATAACTTTAAACACCATAATGCGTGGTTTAAAGCGGACGGACAGACTTTAATGATTGCAATGGAAGAAAACGCTAAGAAAACACCCGACAAAGTTTTTGAAATTCAAAGAGCATTGGAAGACGAAAATTTAGTGGCAGTCCATTCCCGTGTTAGGCAGACACCGAATGATTTAGGTGCGGCTGTAATTCACATTTTCAAATTTGACGATGACAAAATTGTTGAACTTTGGGACTTTGGACAAGCTGTTCCCGAAAATATGATAAACGAAAACGGAATGTTTTAAAAATGAAAAATAAATTACCGATAGGTTATTATCTCAAAAAAACCGACAATTTATTGACGGAAGGAATTAATAATATCCATAAAGAGTTGGGCATTACAAGAATAGTTTGGCAAATTTTAAACTCAATCAACGAAAATGCCGAAATAAACCGACAAAAAATTACTGAGCTACTTTCTGAGTTTGCAAACAAAGAAACAATTAGTGATGCTATTTCAACTCTCTTGGACAGACAACTAATACGTGAAGAAAAATATTTGTCACTAACTAAAAAAGGAGAAGTTTTATATCAAACTTGTTTTCAAAGGCAAAAAGCATTTAGGCAGAAAGCAACGGAAAACATAACAGAACAGCAGTATTTGCAGACAATAGAAACTCTTGAAAAAATAATTGACAACCTGAAATGAGTGAGAGAAAAACAACGAACCGCTAACGAGCAGTTTGGCGTTATGGCGGGTGAACGGCTTCGATTGAACATTTGTGCAAAGTTCAACATTCGTTCTTCGATTGAACTTTTGTGCTAAAAATCCCCGCCTTCGGCAATACCCAATCCGTTGTGCGTCATGCTGTAATGGAATATTATCCATTGTAACAATCATTAAAAAACATTAATAATCTTGAGGTTCAAACTACGGCGACAATGACTTATGTAAAATACATTGTTAACTTTAATGAGAGCACTCACTGCGATTTCGAAAAATCATTTTAAAACTATCAACTAAATAGAAGGACAATGAAATTTGTTAAACTTACCAATGAAAAAGATAACGCTTGGATTGCCATTGACAAAATAGCCGTGATATATTCTCCAATAGGACACGAAAAAGCAAAACTTAATAGCAGTGTTGTATTAATAGATGACAATACTCATGCGATTAATGTTTGTGAGACAGGAGAGGAAATTATGAAGTTAATCCGAGACGCAAGGTGAGAAAATTAATTTTTGAAACCGCATCAAGCAAATACGTCCTTGATATCGTGGACAACAAAAACTAACTCACACTTTTTGGAAAGGCTTAATAATTTTTATTAAATAGAAGCCTTCTAACAATAGAAAGCACGAACGCACAACAAAAGTATTTGCAAAAGCAGGGCTGGACAATGTAACATCAGCTATGTACAAGCATCAGCAGCGGTTCGGGCTCGACGTTCAATTTTCAGCTTTAGTTCTTAACTTCAACAACATATTTTCAAATGTGCATTTGTACCGGGCTGGACAATCAATGAATTCCCTGCCTTCGCAAATACTCGACCGTTAGCAAACATAAAAAAAAGGAAAATATGAGAACAATAGTTGCTTTGTATAAAAAATGTAAGAAATCAGATAGCAGTTTTATAATGGTATTTACGAGATTGCTTATTAATCAATTCATATATAAAAAGACTATCCTTTTGCATCAAAAAGTAACATTAAAAGGTATCAGAAATATTCAATGTCATAAAAAAATAGAGATTGGTATTGGATATGTTGGGTTTATGCACAAGACAGATAAAACATTTCTGAATATTAACGGACATTTAAATATTAAAGGGAATTACAATATTGGAAGAGGGTGCCGATTTGATATTGGTAAAAATGCTACCGTATCTATAGGAGATGGGGGTTACATAAATTGTAACTCATCTGTTATTATTATGCATAAATTAAGTATAGGTGACAATTGTGCTATTTCGTGGAATTGCCAATTCCTTGATGAAGATTTTCATGTAATTGATTATGAAGGTAAAAAAAACACACCAAATTCTATTGAGATTGGTAACCATGTATGGATTGGATGTGGAGTAAAAGTATATAAAGGAACGAAAATACCTGATGGATGCGTTATCGCTTCAGACTCTGTTGTTAAAGGAATATTTGACAAACAGAATTGTTTAATTGGTGGAAATCCAGCTAAAATTTTGCAAGAAAACATTCAATGGGAGTAAAAATTACGTTTGCTAACATTGTGTAGCATTAATGGCGGGTGAAGCACGTTCCGCAAGGTTCGTTTCCCGCATTAGCCATCTAACGGTTTGATAGGAAATTCGCCCGCAATCCGCCACTAATGCTACACTGTCCGTTGGTGGCAAGTGTAACGGACAACCCAAACGACAATGACAAAACAAGAATTAATAAAAGCGTTTTATGACAATCACAAAGAAATGAGTGATTACATAAATTCATTGACTGACGAACAATTTGTTTTCAGCCATAACGACAAATGGACTGCTGGACAACAATTCAGCCACGTTTATTTGGCGTTGTTGCCATTTCCTAAAATACTTCCTTCAAAGGAATTTATTGTGCAGAAATTCGGAAAAATAGACCGCCCGATTTGGAGTTCAGACACCGTAATTGAAAACTATTTTAAGACAAGCCGCCAAGCACCGCAACAATTTTTGCCCGAACAAGTAAGCTCTGAACAAAAGGCGACAATTACAGCCGACTTACAAAAAATCACACTTACCATTCATCAGTTGTTAGACCAATACACAGACGAAGAACTTGACACGCTTGTTATTCCACACCCTTTGCTTGGAAAGTTGACAATAAGAGAAATGTTTTATCTAATGGCTTACCACGCAACACATCATCTTAACCAAACGAAGGAAAATTTGAAATGACAGAATTTTTAAGAATAGTTTTACCGATTTACTTCATTATTTATTTTGGAGTTGCTTTCGTTTTGAAATCGCTTGTAGTAGCAAAACGAATTGGGAAAAATCCGCTTGTTTTGCCAAAAGACGATAGTGCTTACGGACTTATCGGACTTTACTTCAAACTGACATTAATAGCAATGTTTATTTATGTTGTTGCTTATGCTTTGTTTCCAACTTGGCACGACAAGTTTTTGCCAATCATACAGCTTGACAACCAGACAATAAAATATGTTGGACTTGCAATTCTTTTCATTTCATTGGTGTGGACAGTCACTGCACAAGGACATATGAAAAATTCTTGGCGCATCGGCATTGACACGGACACAAAAACAGAATTGGTAACAAGCGGACTTTTTGCGTTTTCACGAAACCCGATATTTTTCGGAATGATTTTAAGTTTGGTCGGACTTTTCTTGACAACACCAAACGCATTGACAGCATTGTTTTTGATTTTAGGTTACGTTCTTATTCAAATACAAATTCGACTTGAAGAAGAATTTTTGACCAAAGAACACGGACAAACATACATTGACTACAAACAAAAAGTAAGACGACTGATATAACAAAAACACCAGCCACCAACAGCGGTTTAGCGTAATGGGGGCGGACATTCTTCGTATGAACATTTTTGCTAAATTTGAACTGTGTGCTTCGTATCAAGTGCAGTGCTAAAAGTCCCGCACTTCGCCAAGCCCAAAACCGTTGGCTGCCATTCTTCGGACAGCCGTTCACAATCTAAAACGGTTAAACAATGACAAAATTTTTAAAAATTGTAGCGACTATCGTATTCTGCCTAATTTGGGGACAACTTCAACACGGTTGCCAACAAGGAGCAAGGGCATCAGGTTCTGGTGCAGGTTATGCATTAATGAACATTTTCGGACTTGTTCTGCTTATTGCAGGAATTGTCGGAATTTGGAAGTATAACCCAAACAAAGGAAATCAAGATGATAACCAAAAATTAGACAAGAGTTAATGCTACCCGACTACTACAAGATTTTCGGACTTCCCAAAACTGCGACAAAAGAAGAAGTAAAAAAACGCTATCGAGAACTTGCCAAAAAGTATCATCCTGATGTAAACAAAAGTCCTGACGCAACTGCAAAAATGCAGGAAATTCAGGAAGCATATTACATTCTGTATGACGATGAAGCACGAAGTCGTTATGACTTTCAATACGACAAGATTTATGGTAAGAAAAAAGAAGATTTCAAAAGTTCCAATACGCATAATCAGGCAAAAAGTGATAGTACCGAACAGAAAAACTACGAATTTGACGACCCAATTTTAGAGAAATGGATTTTAAACGCAAAAAGACAAGCAGTTGAATTTGTTAAGAATTTCTATCGAGATACGAAAGGAATTGCCGTAAGCGGTTGCAGCTATTATTTTAAAGCACTTGGAATTTGTATCATTGTTTTCTTTGTCATAATAATATTAATAAGGATTTTTGCTGCATTTACTTAATCAAAATGGTTGATAAACTTCAAGAATATAAAGACAGGCAGAAAGAGTGGCGAAATATTTCAATATCGCAACTTTCGACAGTTAATAATGTTTTACTGACCTTGTCTTCGGGTTTGTTTGTCTTTTGCATAGACAAGAAAAAGGTAAGCGAAATTCACTTCAATTTTTGTCATTCAATCAATTGGCAAGTCGCATCTTATTGGGTTTCTGTATTAATTCTTGGAATATCTATATTCTTTGGTCTTGGCGTTCTATTTAGCAGACTGTATGATTTTCGGATTTCACGACATATTTCACTTACCCGACTTCGGTTTTATAAGGAATACAAAAACGCTGATAAAAAAGAGTTGCCATACAACGACTTTGGTAAGTTCAAAACATCTGACAGAGTTCAGGCTTTATTCAACTGTATTTTCTGCGAGTTACCATTCATAAACTCTGACGATGCCAAAAAAGTTTTAGAGAACGATAAAGTGAAAACTGACTTTCAAAATTTAAGGAAGACTGCTGACATTTTGGGTTCAATAACTTGGAAGTGGACGAAAATTCAAATCGGACTTTTTTTAGTGAGTGGAATTATTTATTTACTTCATCAACTGACACTTTGAAAAATAGAACGAGCAGCCAACAAACAGTTTTGCAATAGTGCGGCTGACGGTCATAGGCTCAACATTTGTGCTACTTTGAACTTTTATGCTAACTTCGGCTGACGAGCTTCGATTGCCGCACCATCGCAAAGCTGCCGGACGTTAGGCACAAGCGTAGGACGACCGAACTACACAAACAAAGCAACGGACAACATTGACAGGTGGACAACATACAGACCATATTGCGACAGGACAACGAGTAAGCCGACACGCAATGCCTGACCCTATGTATTTTTTATTTTCCCCACCGCACATTTTTATTCAATTTTGCCGACACACAGCAAGCACACCCAAGCCCACCCGCCACCCGACATTTCTAATTTTTGGCAATTTATCAACATTGCTGCCGTTTCATAGATTTTTGTATCTTTGCTAAAATTTTAAGAAATCATCGCAACAGACAAACTACATACCGACAAATTAAAACGCCATTTCAAGAACAAATCTGTTTTTGAAACACAAGACATTGTTGCGTTCTACGAACAAATCGAAAAGGGCATCAAACCAACAACGGTAAATTGGCGTGTGTACACTTTGGTTCAAGAGGGCGTTTTGCAACGCATAGGCAGAGGAAAATTTACACTTGGCGAAGGCAAAAACTATGTTCCCGAAATTTCATCGGCAACAAAAACTGTTTTCAAGAAATTAAAAGCAGAATTTCCCTATGCCAATTTGTGCGTTTGGAACACTTCCGTTTTAAACGAATTTATGCAGCACCAACCTAACCGATTTTTTGTGTTAGTGGAAACAGACAAAGAAACAACCAATTCTGTTTTTTACTTTTTGCGTGAAATAAAAAAATCGGTTTTTATTGAACCGACAAAAGATATTTTGGAAAAATATGTGCTAAAAGAAAATGAAGTGTTTATAGTAAAACCTCTTATTTCGGAAGCACCAACGCAAAACATAAACGGAGTTGAAACGGCAACCATAGAAAAAATGTTAGTGGATATTTTTTGCGATGACGTAATTTTTTCGGCTCAACAAGGTGCTGAAATGCGCACTATTTTCATAGAGACATTTAGAAAATACACCATTAACCAAAGCAAAATGCTTCGCTATGCCGACAGACGAAGAAAAAAAGAAGAACTAAACCAATTTGTAAAAACAATTTCAAATTTATGGCAGCAATAAAAATTAACTGCCGTTTTATAGAATGATAAATAGAACCGAAATATCAAGCGAGTGGCTTAATCAAGTATCAAAGCAACACCGAAATGCGGATAAAATTCTTGTAGAGAAAGTTATCCGTGCCTTGTTGCTGTTGGAAGGTTTGGCAAAGCAAAACCTTTCCTTTGTTTTCAAAGGCGGCACAGCGTTGATGTTACATTTCAATTCAACCAAACGACTTTCAATAGACATTGACATTATTCTGCCGAATGAAATCAAAGACTTGGAAAGTATTTTAGATGCAATCGTAAAAGAACAAGGATTTTTGAGAAAAGAACTGCAACACCGAAGCACAAACTCAAAAATCAAAAAAGAGCATTACAAGTTTTTCTACACTCCTCTGCACAAAACCAACAAAGATGAAGAATATGTTTTGTTGGATATTCTTTTTGAAGAAGTGAATTACGCCAACTTAATTTCCTTGCCAATCCATTCTGATTTTGTTCCGCAATCGGGCAAACCGCTCACCGTAAACGTGCCGAGCTTGGAAGATATTTTGGGCGACAAACTCACTGCGTTTGCACCCAACACCACAGGCATTCCCTACTTCAAAAAAGACGACAGTATGAGTATGGAAATCATCAAACAACTTTACGACATCGGAAATTTGTTTGATGCAGTAAACGATATTGAAACTATTAAAACTACGTTTTATCGTTTTGCTAAAACCGAAATTGCTTATCGCAATTCCGCAGGAATTTCTGAAAGTGATGTATTGGAAGATATTTACGAAACGGCTCTTTGCATTGTAAGCAGAGGAACAGACGGAAAAGGCAATTTTGATGAACTGTTAAACGGTATTTTACGAATGAAAGGTTTTATATTTTCAGAAACATATCACATTGAAAAAGCAATCACCCACGCTTCAAAGGCGGCTTACCTTTCGGCTTTGATACAACACAATGCAAAAACGATTGATAAGTTTGAAAATCCGCTTCAATTAAAAGATTGGCAGATTGGCGAGCCGCTCAACAACAAGTTGAACAAGCTGAAAAAATCCAATCCCGAAGCGTTTTTTTATTGGTATAAGATTTATGAACTGAAAAGCAAATAAAAACAAAGAAGTTGAAACTATAAATGAACTCTATTGCATTCATTGATACGGAGGTTGAACCTAAGAGCGGAAAAGTTCTTGACATTGGAAGTGTCAAGGACAACGGGGCTTCTTTCCATAAAACTTCGGTAGCCGACTTTATACAGTTTATCAATGGAACTCAATTCGTCTGCGGACACAACATTTTCAATCACGACATCAAATACATTGGCAAAGCTCTCAATGATGCAGGAATAAGTTCGGCAAACATCATTGACACCTTGTTTCTTTCGCCTTTGCTTTTCCCGACAAAGCCGTATCATAAACTACTCAAAGACGACAAACTTCAATCGGAAGACACAAACAATCCGTTGAACGATTCTATCAAAGCAAAAGATTTGTTGAATGACGAAATTGCTACTTTCAAGCAGACAGACGACACGCTCAAACAAATTTTTTATTTGCTGTTATACGACAAAAAAGAGTTCCACGCATTTTTTCGTTACATCAGATACAATAGTACAAGCACAGACATTGAAAAACTAATTCGTGAAAAATTCAAAAACGAACTTTGCGAACAAGTTGATTTAGCGAAAATTATTTCAGAAAAACCGATTGAACTTGCTTACTGTTTATCGCTGATAAATTCTTTTATTCAATACAAAAAAATCCATTCCATAACGCCACCATGGGTTTTAAAAAATTATCCCGAAGTTGAACGGATAATGTTTCGTTTACGAAACAAACCTTGTGTAAGCGGTTGTGAGTATTGCAACAGCGTTTTAGACGCACACAAAGGACTGAAACGATTTTTCGGTTTTGATTCCTACAGAAGTTACGGTGGCGAACCGTTGCAAGAAAAAGCGGTTAAAGCTGCGATTGACAATAAATCTATACTTGCTGTTTTTCCGACAGGTGGCGGAAAGTCAATCACATTTCAAGTTCCCGCTTTGATGAGCGGAGAAACTTCAAAAGGTTTAACCGTTGTGATTTCGCCTTTGCAATCGCTAATGAAAGACCAAGTTGACAACCTTGAAAAAGTTGGAATTACTGATGCGGTTACAATAAACGGTTTACTTGACCCAATTGAAAGAGCAAAGTCTTTTGAAAGAATTGAAGAAGGTTCGGCTTCTATTCTTTACATATCGCCAGAATCGCTACGCTCAAAAACGATTGAACGTTTAGTTTTGGGTAGAAAAGTTGCACGTTTTGTTATTGATGAAGCTCACTGTTTTTCTTCGTGGGGACAAGATTTTAGAGTTGATTATTTATACATCGGAGATTTCATCAAAACGATTCAAGAAAAGAAAAATCTTGAAGATGGTATTCCTGTTTCGTGTTTCACTGCAACAGCTAAACAAAAAGTAATTGAAGACATACGAGATTATTTCAGAGAAAAACTTTCGCTTAATCTTGAATTGTTTACTTCAACAGCATCACGAACAAATCTTAAATACAAAATTTTTGAAAAAGGAGACGAAGAAGAAAAATACCAAACAGCGAGAGACTTAATTGAAGAAAAAAATTGCCCGACTATCATTTATGTTTCACGAACACGAAAAGCCTACACGCTTGCTGAACGCTTGAAAGAAGACGGTTTTAGTGCAAAACCGTATCACGGTAAAATGGATAAGCAGGAAAAATCTGAAAATCAAGATTCGTTTATCAATGGAGAAACTCAAATAATGGTGGCTACTTCTGCTTTTGGAATGGGCGTTGACAAAAAAGACGTTGGAATGGTCATTCACTATGAAATTTCCGATTCACTTGAAAACTATATTCAGGAAGCAGGACGAGCAGGACGAGACGAAAATATTACAGCGGATTGTTTTGTGCTGTTTAACGAAGAAGATTTAAGCAAACATTTTATTCTTTTAAATCAAACCAAGCTTTCCATTAAAGAAATTCAGCAAGTTTGGAAAGCCATAAAAGATATTACAAGATTCCGTTCATCGGTTTCAAATTCCGCTTTGGAAATTGCACGAAAAGCAGGTTGGGATGACAATGTTGTTGAAATTGAAACAAGAGTTACAACAGCCATTGCAGCGTTGGAAGATGCAGGATATTTGAAACGAGGACAAAATATGCCACGAGTTTTTGCCAATAGTATTCTTGCAAAAAATGCACAAGAAGCCATTGACAAAATCAATGCTTCGGAAAAATTTGTTGGAAACCAAAAAGAAAAAGGTGTAAGAATTATCAAGAAACTTTTTTCAAGCAAAAGCAGAAAGCAATCAAGCGATGAAGTTGCAGAATCAAGAATTGATTACATCAGCGACCATTTAGGAATTGTAAAAGAAGAAGTGATAAACATTGTCAATCTTTTGCGTGAAGAAAAGATTTTAGCCGATGCAAAAGATTTAACCGCTTTTATCAAAAAAGGAGAAAACAAAAATCGTTCGTTCAACATCGTTGACACATTCAGTAAAATTGAAAACTTTTTGCTTCCAATTGTTGAAGAACAAGAAAAAGTATTTCACATTAAAGAACTGAACGAACAAGCCGAAGAAAAAGGACTTGACGACATCAGCACCAATAAGATTAAAACCATTTTCAATTTTTGGGCAATCAAAAATTGGGTTAAGCGACAACGTTTAGAATCAAAAAATCACGTTGCTGTTCTTTCATTACACCCGAAAGAATTATTGAAAGACAAATTAGAGAAACGACACGCTTTGGCAAAATTTATTGTTGAGTTTCTCTATGAAAAAAGTAATGTGAACGCTTCGGAAAAAGATTCTACAAAAGAAGAAGTGCTCGTTGAATTTTCAGTTCAAGAATTAAAAACCGCTTACGAGAAAAGTTCAAGTTTGTTTAAAGTGGACATCAACCTTGACGATATTGAAGATACGTTATTTTACTTGTCAAGAATTGAAGCGATAAAGATTGAAGGCGGTTTTCTTGTTGTGTATAATCGTTTGACCATTGAACGAACTGAACAAGACAACAAAAAACGTTATACAAAAGACGATTATCAAAAACTGCATCAGTTTTACGAAAACAAAGTTCAGCAAATTCACATCGTTGGCGAATACGCCAAAAAAATGATTGAGGACTACAAAAGTGCTTTGCAGTTTGTAGAAGATTATTTTCATTTAAATTATTCATCGTTTTTACACAGATATTTTCCGGGCAGTCGTCAAAATGAAATCAAACGAAACATTACGCCAGCTAAATTCAGACAACTTTTCGGAGAACTTTCGCCAACACAATTAAAAATCATAAACGACAACGAAACGAAACATATTGTTGTTGCTGCGGGTCCGGGAAGCGGAAAAACAAGAGTTTTAGTTCACAAATTGGCTTCATTACTTTTAATGGAAGATGTGAAACACGAACAGTTGCTTATGATTACGTTTTCAAGAGCAGCAGCAACCGAATTTAAAAAGCGTTTATTAAAACTTATCGGAAACGCAGCAAACTTTATTGAAATAAAAACTTTCCATTCTTACTGTTTTGATTTGTTGGGCAAAGTCGGCAGTTTGGAAAAATCAGACGAAATTCTAAAAAAGACAATTCAGAAAATAAAGAATAACGAAGTTGAAGCAAGCCGAATAACAAAAACCGTTTTGGTAATTGACGAAGCACAAGATATGGACAAAGACGAGTTCGATTTGATAAGTGCGTTAATGGAACAAAATGAAGAAATGCGAGTAATTGCCGTTGGCGATGACGACCAAAATATTTATGAATTTAGAGGCGCAAGTTCAAAACATCTTGAACAATTCATTCAGGCGAACAATGCAGTCAAACACGAATTAGTAGAGAATTACAGAAGCAAAATCAATCTTGTTGATTTTTCAAATCAATTTGTAAAACGGATTTCTTACCGATTAAAACAAACGCCAATTATTGCAAAGCAAAATGACAACGGAAAAATAAAAATCGTGCGTTATCAAACTGGAAACCTGATCAATCCACTTGTGCAAGACATTCTCACAACAGGACTTTCGGGAACAACTTGTGTATTGACAAAGACAAACGAAGAAGCATTACAAATTACAGGATTGCTTTTGAAAAATGGTATTCAAGCAAAATTAATTCAGTCCAATGACGGTTTCAGTTTATACAATCTTAATGAAGTCCGCTATTTTTTAAGCCATTTGAATTTAGCTGATGATGTTTACATAATCAACGATGATGTTTGGTTAAACGCAAAACGTGAAGTTGTAAACAAATATCGACACAGCACCAAATTGGAAATTTTAGGAAACATCATCAAAGAATTTGAAGCAAGCAATCCGAAAAAGAAATACAAATCCGACTTAGAAGTTTTCATTCGTGAATCCAAACTTGAAGATTTTTATAGCGAAAATGGCGAGGCAATTTTCGTTTCAACAATTCACAAAGCAAAAGGAAAAGAGTTCGACAATGTTTTTCTAATGCTGGACAGCTTTAATGCCGTATCAGACGAAGCAAATCGGCTGCTTTATGTGGCAATGACAAGAGCAAAAACCAACTTGACAATTCACCTAAACTCAAACTTTTTTGACAATCTCACAGCAGACAATTTAGAGCGAATTGAAAACAAAGAAACGCATTTACAACCGAACGAATTGGCAATGCACTTGTTGTTAAAAGACGTTTGGCTTGACTATTTCATAACCCGACAAGGTTTGATTTCTCAACTAAAAAGCGGAGACAACTTAACACTAAAAGACGATGAATGTTTAGACGATAAAGGAAAATCTGTTTTAAAGTTCTCTAGGCAGTTCGTTGGACAAATTGAAAATATGAAAGCGAAAAACTATGTATTGAAAAGTGCAAAAGTGAATTTTATAGTTTATTGGAAAAAAGAAGACACAGAACAAGAAGTGAAAATTATTTTACCCGAACTTTATTTTGAAAGAAAAAATAACGAATGAGAAACTCCAACAGCCACACACAGGTGCAAGCACATTTGCAAACCGCACAAGCCGAAACACAAACCAAAGTTTGTAAAAGAGCTTCCACTTTTCTACCCCTGACAAAAAATTGAATAAAAATTTCCTTCCCTTCTGAAAATAAAAAATACGCAACCACACAAACCGACACGACAATGACAGCCAAACCCACGACAGACAAAAACTTGACAACACAGTGGACAAAACGCCTGTGCATAACAGCGGTTTGGTGCAAGCGGGGGGGGTTAGTGCTTCGATTGACAGTTTTTCGGTAAATTTGAACTTTCGGCTTCGTAGGAAGTTTTGTGGTAAAATCCCCCGCCTGCGCCAAGCCGCAAACCGTTGGCGGCTATGCTAATAGACACCACGTTCCAACAAACAGTTGACAATTTGACGACAATTTCAACTGACTTTACTAACATTTTGAGTATCTTTGAACTCAATAATTTGACAGATAATAAATGAGTAAAATAATATCAGACATAGCAATAAAAAGACGAGATTATTGGGTTGAAGAAATCCGTAAACTTAGTGGACACTTTGGAAACGACACAGAAAAATTAGAAAAGGAATTAGAAGCAGAAATAAAGAAAAATGGGGTTTCTTCACTAATTGACCATTTAAGACTGTGCGGAAATATCCCTGAGAGCTACGGACACGACACAAGCGAAGAAAAATTATACTCAAAATATACGGACTGTTTACTTTCTTTTGCTTACACCGCATTAGGTCTCAAAAGTTTAGTGCTAAAAGAAAGAGCAGATGCAGCAGACGTAGAAGCATTTGCAAAAGATTACAGTTTTGTAGCAGATGCAAAAGCATTTAGATTAAGTAGAACTGCAAAAAATCAAAAAGATTTCAAGGTTCAAGCAATGCACGGTTGGAAACGTGGCAAACCTTATGCAATGGTTGTTTGCCCAATTTATCAACTTCCAACTTCTTCAAGCCAAATCTACCAACAAGCAACTACTCAAAATGTATGTGTTTTTACATATTCACATTTGTCTTTGCTTCTTTCCTATTCAAAAGTTGAAGGACAAGCAAAAGCCCAACAATTATTGAAGAAAATATTCGAGACAATCCAAGCTCTCAATCCTTCAAAAAATGCAACTGATTATTGGTTAGCAATCAATAAATCTATTCTTTCCTTTTCAAAGAAAATACAACCACTTTGGGACATAGAAAAAGGGGTAGCGACTGAAAGTATCGCAGTTGCAAAAGATGAAGCATTGACTTTTCTAGCACAAGAAAGAGAAAAAATAATGAGAATGGGTCATAAAGAAGCATTGAAAGAACTTATCAAAGTTCACAAAATTGAGAGCAGGATTAAAACAATCAATGGAATTTCTGACAACGGACTATTCACACTAAAATAAAGAAGATGAACATTGATAAATATATAAACCAAATCATTGAAGGCAACTGTGTTGAAGTAATGAAAAAATTTGATGATGAAGTTATTGATTTAACTGTTACTTCACCACCATACGACAATCTTAGAAATTATAAAGGATTTGAATTTCCATTTGAAGATATAGCTAAAGAACTTTACAGAGTTACTAAACAAGGTGGCGTTGTTGTTTGGGTTGTTAACGATGCAACAATTGAAGGAAGTGAAACAGGAACAAGTTTTAGTCAAGCACTTTATTTCAGAGAAATTGGCTTTAATCTTCACGACACAATGATTTTTCGCAAGACAAACCCAATTCCTCAAATTTACCGAAAACGCTACAATAATGAATTTGAATTTATGTTCGTTTTTAGCAAAGGAACAGTAAAGACACATAATCCATTAATGGTTGACTGTTTACACGCAGGTTTAGAACTTAACGGAACGACCTACAAAAACTTCTCTAAAAACGAGCAGACCAGAGAAAAAATGGCAAAACCTGTTAAGGACAAAAAAATTAAAGGCAACATTTGGGAATATGTAGTTGGCAAAAAACAAGAAGACCAAGAAGCAAAAGGACACCCAGCACCATTTCCTTGCGAACTTGTTAGAGACCACATAAAATCGTGGACAAATCAAGGCGACATAGTTTTTGACCCAATGAGTGGAAGTGGAACAGTTGCAAGAGTTGCAGCAGAAATGGGCAGACAATATATTGGCGTTGACATAAGCCAAGAATATTGTGAAATTGCAAGAAAACGAGTTAAATTAATTGAAAGTACACCGACATTATTTATTGTAGAAGAACCCGAAATTGAGTACAACGCAACGACAGAAAAAGAAGCACAGCCACTAACAGGGGTTTTGCAAAATGGCGGGTTCAGTGCTAAATTGAACGGTAGTAATTCTATTAAAGTTTAGTGCTAAATTGAACATTTGTGCCTTGAAATCCGCCACTTCGCAAAGCCCCAAAACGTTATGTGCAACCCTAATTGAACCGCCGTCCTAAAACAAAATATAGTGTGACCATACAACATGCATATCAAACATTTCAAAACAAGCAGAAACGAAATATGCTGCTTGGGGCAGCTCTTTTGCTGCTGATTTTTGCAACCCTTGGCATAGACTTTCTTTTCGCCCAATTTCAAAATAGTTCATTTTATATTTCAGAATCGTTGCTTTTCAGTTCTTATTGGCTGCTGTTTTTACCGTTGTTAAACATTCAACGGAAGCTAGCGAAACAAACCCAAAAAACATCGTATAAATTATTAATTGTCGGATTAGCAACAACTGCCCATTTGCTTTGCTATCCAGCGTTGGTTTGGCTATTGTCAAAGTTCTTTTACTATCACACGTTTTCTTTTTGGCAAACTTTTGATTATGGATTGACAGCCTATTTCATAAAAACGATAATTATTTATGGCTTATCATTGGTGATAATCACTATTCACAAAAACAACCTTTCAAACAATCCAATAACTGTTGAAGAGGAAATTCCGGTGCAGCGATTTCTAACCTCAATTATTGTTTCGGATAGCAACAACAAGAAAACAGCAATTGACACGAATGACATTTTATATTTTTCAGCTAGTTCGCCCTATGTGAACATTCATCATCAATCAAAAAAATACTTGCATACCGAAACGCTTAAGTCGATAGAAGCGAAATTGGACAACCATCAATTCATCCGCATACACAAATCCCACCTCGTTAATATTTGTAAGGTTGTTTGTTATAAATCACGCCTGAACGGTGATTATGATTTGACATTAACGGATGATACCGTTTTGCGGCTGAGCCGCAATTATGCAGCAGCTTTCAAAGCATGTTTTGAAGGGCGTCCTCATCTTACCACAAAATAACATCGTCTCATGTTATTTCACTTGCCAACCAACCAATTGCAAATACATCTTTGCAAAAAGATTAGCAAATGAACCGACTACTTTTCTGTAAAACAGTTCTCATTTTGTGTTCCATTTTCACGGGTTGCAACGGACAAAAAAATGGAATACCATCCATTGGCAAAAATGAAATTGTCGGCGGTGGATGTGACGGTTGCGAGTTGATGTATGTAGGTATGCCGGAAAAAATCGGCTCTACCGCAACAAGTCCGGGTTGGAATGAAAAAGGGCAAAAATTAATTGTAACCGGCACTGTTTTTCAATTGGACGGGAAAACGCCAGCGCCAAACGTAATCGTCTATTATTGGCAAACGGACAATAACGGTTATTACTCACCAAAAGCAGGCATGGACGAACGAGCAAAGCGACACGGGCACATTCGAGGTTGGGTAAAAACGGATAAAAATGGAAAATATATGATTAAGACCATTCGTCCTGCACCTTATCCTAATGATGTCTTACCTGCACATATCCATTTATCCATCAAAGAACCTGATGTAGTGAATGAATACTATACGGATGAAATCAATTTTGATGATGATAAGTTACTGATACCTCACTTTAAGAAATATCCACAGGAGAATCGTGGTGGAAGTGGTGTTGTAAGAATATTATTAAAAGACAGTCTGCAAATAGCCGAACACAACATTGTTCTCGGTCTGAACATTCCGAATTATCCAAAGAAAATAAATTCCGAAAAACAATCGGGATTAAACATCGGAGAAGACCAACCGTCATTTACCCCGTTTCACGCTTTCGGACCTGACAAAGGAACACAAACCTGCCCAGTTTGTAAATACGGACGTTACCACGGAATTTTGTATTTCGTAGGAAATAATCCGAATTGGACGGAAACAAAGGAATGGTTACGTTTTTTAGAACAGGAAAGTGAAAAACGAAAAAAATACCTGAAAGTTTATTTTGTTTATGGAAACAGCAAAAGCTACAACAAACAAGAACGACAAATAGAATTGGATAAATTAGGAAATGAATTGAACATCAAAAATACCGCATTGACCTTTGTTCCATCTTTTACCGACAAAAACACCGAAGCCGACTTAAACAAAATAAATCCTTCCGTTGAAAATACTTTTATTATCTACAAACACAGGAGCATTGTGGACAAATACATTGACCTGAAACCAACCGTTGAAAATTTCAAAATTATTTCTCTTTCCCTTGACAAAACACAAGGAGAATACTTTGACTTGCCCGAACCTATATATGACTAAAAAGGGTATGCACATAACACGGGTTTGGCGATAGTGGCAGATAACGGCTTCGATTGAACGTTTCTGCAAAGTTGAAAGTTAGTACATCTATCAAACTTTCGTGCTAAAAGTGCCACCCTCGCCAAGTGAGTCAGACGTTACAGGCTATGGTAGGACACCCCAACACCGACAGAGCAACCGTTGACAAACCACAAGCCGACACAAAAAAAATTAAAAAAATCCCACCGCACGGAAAATTTTTTAGCCCACACCATTGGCACATTTTGTTTTGCCCCGACCCACAAGCCAACCCTTCGGCAAAACAAAAAGAGCCAAGCCCACCCACCACCCAATAATTGGGCTTAGACAAGGTAAATTTTACAGAAACGAAAAAAAACTTGCACAATCAAAAAACTGTTTCTATATTTGCCGACTAAAATACGCTTTTAGTCAATAAGTATGAATATGGAAAAAGACGAAATTGTAATTCAGGACATAATAAACGGAGCTAAAAAGCTAATGCAACAATATGGGTTGAAAAAAACCACAATGGAAGATATTGCCAAAGCTGCGGGCAAAAGCAAAAGCACCTTATATTATTATTTCAAAGACAAAGAAGAAATATTTGACAGGGTTATCAACCTTGAAATAGACGAGTTTTTCCAAACAGTAAAAATTACCGTTAATAAACAGGCAGATGCAATCAGTATGCTGAAAGCATACATTGTAACAAAAGTCAAAACATTAAGGGATAAGACCAACCTGTATAGCTTTGCGATTGAAAATGATTTGCAGGGGCGGATTAATAAAGAGTTTACCAATCTGCGAAACAGGTACGACAATGAAGAAAGGAAACTGATAAGTTCTATTTTGACAAAAGGTGTTGAAAGTAAATTATTCACAAATGAAATCACACCTGAAATAGATACATTAAGCGAACTTTTAGTAAGCTGCATTAGAGGTGTAGAAATGGACATCATTGCACATAACAAGAATAAGGCTTTAGCAGATAAAGCAGACTTGTTGGTTCAAATCCTTATAAAAGGTATCGGCAGATAGTCTAAACAATTATGCTTTTCGGAGCATTTTTTTTGAATTAAAAACTGACCATAAAACGTATTTAGTCAAATAGTAAAAATAAAAAACAAAACAATGAACAGGATAAATCATTTAGCATTAGCGGGAATACTTGTATTGGCAAGTTGTACGCACAAAGAAAATACATCAGTTGTAGAAAGCAACGGTGCAATAAACGTTCAGACAGAACAGCCTACAAATTACACAGGGCTTATTCAATCGGGTTATTCGGGTGTGGTAGAAGCACAAAAAACAACGGCTTTGAGTTTTGCTACTATGGGTACAATCACAGAAATTTTTGTTGATGAGGGGCAGGCAGTAACCAAAGGGCAGTTGTTAGCAAAAGTAGATGCTTCCAATGCCCAAAATGCCTATCAGATTGCCGCAGCTAAATTACAACAGGCAGAAGATGCTTACCAAAGGCTGAAACCAATGAAAGATAACGGAACGCTGCCCGAAATAAAATGGGTGGAAGTAGAAACAGGAGTATCACAGGCAAAATCTGCCGTAGCCATTGCTAAAAAAAATATCAGCGATTGCAACCTGTATGCACCTGTAAGCGGTGTAATCGGCAAAAGAAATGTGCAAGCGGGTATGAATGTAGTGCCAACAACAACCGTTTTGGAATTACTGAACATACAATCGGTGTACGTTAAAATCCCTGTTTCGGAAAATGAAATAAGCCTGTTTAAGAAAGGCGAAACCGCACAAATCACTATCAACGCCATTGATAAAACAGTTACAGGAACGATAAAGGAAATTGGCGTTACGGCTGATATTTTATCGCATACCTACCCTGTAAAAATTGAAGTACAAAATACCACAGGCGACATAAAGCCCGGTATGATTTGTTCCGTTCAAACCGTTGCACAAGACAAGCGTTCAGGTGTGTTAGTTTCCAATAAAGCCCTGCAAAAAGACGTAAACGGCAGTCAGTTCATTTATGTTGAGGAAAACAGTAAGGCAGTAAAAATTCCTGTACAAACCATTGCCCTGATTGACAACAAAATGTTGATACAAGGCGAAGTGCCACAAAATGCAAACATCATCATTTCGGGACAACAAAAACTAAGTAACGGCACACCTGTAAAAATCATCAACTAATTATGACAACCAAAAATTTCAATATCATAGAATTGGCTATGAAGCATAAGCAGATAGCCATTATTATAACAAGCATTTTCGTTCTGTTTGGCGTATTCTCTCTGATAGTAATGCCAAGAAATGAGTTTCCCGAATTTACTATTCGTCAGGGCTTAATCATTGGTGTTTATCCGGGTGCAACATCTGCACAGGTAGAAGAACAATTAGCCACCAAAGTAGAAAGTTTTCTGTACGGATTTGAAGAAGTAAACAGAGAAAAATCCTATTCTATTTCCAAAGAAGGAATGTTGATTGTGTTTGTAGAAGTCAATAACAATGTAAAAGACCCTGACGCTTTTTGGGATAAGATAAAATTCGGGCTGAACAATCTGAAAGCAGAATTACCACCACAGGTTTTAGCCCTGATAGCCAACAACGATTTTGGCAACACATCTGCCATTTTGCTTACCGTGCAATCCGATAGCAAAACCTATAAAGAACTTGACCGTGAACTGAAAGTTATTGAAACGGAATTGCGAAAAATAAAAGCCGTTTCCAAAGTAAAACATTTTGGTTTGACACAAGAGCAAATTACCATTTACCCCGACAACGATAAATTAGCTTATTATGCTGTAAAACCAATGAGTGTTTTGATTGCAGCACAGTTAGAGGGTGCTGTATATTATGGCGGGGAGTTAGATAATGCGGAGCAGATAACACCGATACACATTCCCGCTACTTACAACACGGAAGAAGATATTAAAAACCAAATCGTTTATACCGACCCCGCAGGTAACGTTATCCGTGTAAAAGACGTAGCCCGTGTAGTAAGAGAATATCCTAAGCCTGACGCTTACATAAAAAACAACGGTACAAACAGTTTGCTCATTTCTTTGGAAATGCAACCCGGCAACAACATTGTTGCCTTTGGTAAAACAGTGGACGAAACCCTGCAATCCTTGAAAGGAAAAATTTCGCCTGATGTGCAAGTGTCCAAAATCGCTGATATGCCGCAAGCTGTCGGGCATTCCATTACACATTTCCTGAAAGAATTTGCCATTGCCATTTTTGCGGTAATTATCGTAACGATGCTATTACTGCCGTTTCGTGTAGCAGCCGTTGCAGGTGCAACTATTCCGATTTCTATTTTTATTACCATTGGTATTTTATATGCGTTGGGTGTGGAACTGCATACGGTATCGTTGGCAGGATTGATTGTCGTGTTGGGTATGGTGGTGGACAACGCCATTGTGGTTTTGGACGGACACATTGAAAAATTAGACCACAAAGAAACCCCTTGGAACGCAGCTTGGAAAAGTGCCAAAGAATTGTTTGTTCCTGTTTTTTCCGCAACAATGGCAATTATAGCCACTTACGTTCCAATGGTATTTTTCCTTGACGGAATGGTGGGCGACTTTGTCGGTTCATTGCCTATAACCATTGGCGTAGCTTTAATTACGTCATTGCTGATAGCCTGTTTGCTTGTTCCGTATATGAGTTATGTGTTCATCAAAAAAGGAATTAAAAAAGAACAAGACAAACCAAAGAAAAAATCGTTATTGGATTGGGTGCAGAAATTTTATGACAGCACTTTGGAATGGGCGTTTCGTATTCCTAAAACTACTATCCTGTTGGGCATTTTTTCGGTTGCATTAGGTGGGTTAATCCTTGCCTTAGTTCCACGTCAGTTATTCCCAAAGGTGGACAGAAACCAATTTGCAGTAGAAATTTATTTGCCAGAGGGCAGTACGTTGGAGCAAACCGCTTTTGTTTCCGACAGCTTGGAACAAATGCTGATGAAAGACAAGCGGGTGGTGAATGTGGCTGCATTTATCGGTACAAGTTCGCCCCGCTTCCATACTACTTATGCCCCAAATTTTCCGTCAAAAAATTATGCTCAATTAGTCGTGAATACGCAAACGGCTGATGATGCACTTGCCATTTTGAACGAGTACGAAACAAAATACCGAAATCTTTTTCCCAATGCGTATGTGCGAATGAAACAATTAGACCTGTTGAGTACCACAGCACCCATTGAAGTGCGTATCAGCGGAGATAATATAGATACGATTAAAACATTGGCACAGCAGGTAAAAACTGTAATGGAAAAAAATGAAAACATTATTTGGGCAAGAACTGATTACTTAAATCCACGACAAGGAATAAGCATACAGGTAAACGATGAAACGGCAAACCGATTGGGATTAACCAAAGGAGTAGTAGCAACATCATTGGCAGCAGGTTTATCAGGTTTACCCATCGGCACAATATGGGAGGGCGACTATCCGATAAGTATTAAGCTGATGAACGAGCCTCAACAAAAAAACAGCTTTGACGACATCGGCAATCAAAATGTAACATCGCCATTAACAGGGGCTACCGTTCCTGTAAGACAATTAGCAACAAGTATTACCAACGATTGGAGCGAGGGGCAAATTATCCGAAGAAACGGCACAAGAACAATTACCGTTCGTGCCGATGTAAAACGTGGCGTATTGCCTTACAAAGTGCTGTCCGATTTAAAAACGCAAATCAAAAAGCTGTACAAAGACGAACAAGTTACTTTATCGTATGGCGGGGAAGAAGAAAGCGAAGTAGAAAACTATATCCCATTGGCTAAGGCTTTGTTTGCAGGTGTTTTGCTTATCTTCTTTATCCTGTTGTTTCAATTCAAAAATCCAAAATTGGTTTTCTTGGTAATGATGACAATGCCGTTAAGTTTTTTGGGTGCAGCATTGGGATTAACCATTACAGGCTATCCGTTTGGATTAACTTCTTTCTTAGGTATAATGAGCCTGATGGGGATTGTTGTCCGCAATGGTATTATCCTCATTGATTATGCGGAAGAATTGAGAAGTAAAAACGGAATGTCGCTTTCCAATGCAGCCATAGCAGCAGGAAAACGCAGAATGCGACCAATTTTCTTAACATCATTTGCGGCTGCCGTTGGTGTTGTGCCAATGATAGTAAGCGGCTCTACCCTTTGGGGACCGCTTGGTGCGGTCGTGTGTTTCGGGTTATTGGTATCAATGATACTCACCCTGTATATGCTGCCTGTAATGTATCAGCAATTATTTAAAAAAAATCACGCTTAAAAATCAATAGATGAAAAAAATAACAATAATCGTTGTTGCTTTGATTACATCGGCAGCAGCATACAGTCAAACAACACTCACGTTGGAACAAAGCAAATCACTTGCTTTAAAAAACAACAAAGCATTACAAAACGCAGCTTTGGAAATAGAAGCAGCAAATCAGATAAAGAAAAATGCTTTCACTAATTATTTTCCCAAAGTGAGTGCCAATGTTTTTGGGTTTCAGGCTATCAATCCATTGATTGAATACAAAATGGAGGGCGGAAACTTACCTGTATATGACGGCAATCCCGCTAATCTTGGCACAGCTACGCAGTTCGCTTATTTCCCCGGAATGGAATTGAGTATGCTGCAACGTTCAGCAATAGGCGTTCTGAATATTGCACAGCCCATTTATGCAGGTGGGAAAATAAGCACAGGCAACAAATTGGCAGCCCTTAATGTAGATGTGAAAGAAAAGCAGCAACAACTGACTGAAAACGAAATATTACTTAAAACCGAACAGCAGTATTGGCAACTAATTTCATTACAGGAAAAACAAAACACGTTGGAAAAATACGAACTGTTGTTAAACGATGTCCGCAAACAGGTAGATGACGCTTTCAAATCGGGGTTGATTATTAAAAACGATGTACTGAAAGTGCAAATCAAACAAAGCGAATTAGAAGCCAATAAAAATAAATTGCTGAACGGAAAGAAATTAGCGACAATGCAATTCTGCCAAACCATAGGGATACCTTATGACAGCACATTGGTATTGCAGGAAGTAATTGATATAAGCCAAAGCCCTTACCAATATTACACCGACAACCAAAACGCATTAACCCAAAGAACGGAGTACCAGCTTTTGGAAAAATCGGTAGAAGCCACACAACTACAAACTAAAATGAAAACAGGCGACTATATGCCCACCGTTGCCGTTGGATTGGCAGGTTATCATATCAATATGTTGGAAAAAGGAGTGAATAATTATACCAATGGATTGGCTTATGTGTCGGTTTCCATTCCAATATCCGATTGGTGGGGCGGAAGCTATGCCATTAAAGAACAGAAAATAAAACAACGAATTGCAGAAAACACATTTGAGGACACCAAAGGTTTATTAAACCTGCAAATGGAAAAGGCTTGGACTGATGTAAACGAAGCGTGGAAGCAAATAGCCATTATGAAAGAAACAGCCATACAAGCCGAAGAAAATTTGAAAGTAAGTAAAACAGGTTATGAAAGCGGTATAGTAACATTATCCGATTTGTTGGAAGCACAGGCATTAGTTACCGAAACAGCCGATAAGCTGACAGATGCACAAACACAATACAAGTTGGCGGTTACTACTTATTTGCAGGTAACAGGAAGAAAATAAAACTGCTGAACATACAGGGACAAGCACATTTGCAAGTCGCACAAGCCGACACACAAAGCCAAACTAAAAATGCAAAAGAGCTACCAAGCCAACGCACGACAGACAGCCCTCAACCTGACACGACAGACAATTGACCGAAAGAGAAGAACGAACGCACAACAAGGGTTTTGTGAAATGGCGGGAAAACGGCTTCGATTGAAACTTTTGTGCTATATTTGAAGTCGGTGCTTCGATTGAAAGTTAGTGCAAATAATCCGCCACTTCACAAAGCCCCGAACCGTTAGGTGCAACCCTACCGACCAACCGTGCAGACATCAACAGACTGACAGAAAAACGGACTGACCAAGCCCACCCACTACCCGACAAGACAACGATTTAAAAACTTTTTTGCAGAAATTTTTGACTGCTCCAAATCTTTATCGTAATATTGCAATCTGAAAATAAAATAAGACGACAATGGGAGCGACTAAAACAGACCATTTTACAGACAAGCAAAACGCCATTGCGACACTTACAAAAGCAATCGGACACCCTGCACGAGTGGCAATTATTGAGTATCTAATGAAAGTGGACACTTGCATTTGTGGCGACATCGTAAACGAATTGCCACTTGCACAGCCGACAGTTTCGCAACATTTGAAAGAACTCAAAAACGCAGGACTGATAAAAGGTAGCATTGAAGGCAACGCTATTTGCTACTGCATTGACGAAAAAGCCATTGAAAAACTGCAAAACTATTTCGGAAACATTTCAACCAAACTCACAAACAAGAAAAAAGATTGTTGTTAAGCTAAAAACGAATAAAAATGAAACTTTCACAAGTAAAAGCACTTTTGCCGACATTAGACAATGTTGCGTTCAAATTAGAAAACGGAACTTTTGTTCCCGAACATTTCCACGTTACCGAAGTTGGAACGGTAACAAAAAACTTTATTGATTGTGGCGGAACAATCCGCAACGAAAAAACAGTAAATTTTCAGCTGTGGAACACAAACGATTTTGACCACAGGCTAAAACCAATAAAATTGTTGAACATCATTGAACTTTCAGAAAAAAAATTAGGTATTAAAGATGCCGAAATTGAAGTAGAATATCAAAGCGATACGATTGGAAAATATGCGTTAGCGTTTGACGGAACAAATTTTATTCTGCAAAGCAAAACAACAGCTTGTTTAGCACAAGACCAATGCGGAATACCGCAAGAAAAACAGAAAATAAAATTGTCGGAACTACAAACAGCTCAAACTTCTTGTTGTTCGCCAAATTCAGGCTGTTGTTAGAAATGAAAGAAAAAATTATCAAATACAAGAAACCAATTATCATCACAACATCTGTAATTGGGTTGCAACTCATTTTCGGCTTTGACCCGAAGTTTTGTATCATCAACATCATTTGGTTATTTGTTTAAACTATGGACAAAAAGAAAATATTAGTGCTTTGCACCGGAAACAGTTGCAGAAGCCAAATAGCCGAAGGCTACTTGCGACACTTCGCAGACAACAAAGCTGACATTTACAGTGCCGGTGTGGAAACACACGGAGTGAACCCGAAAGCTATTGCGATAATGCAAGAAGACGGTATTGACATTTCCAATCACACCTCAAATAACATTGATGAATATTACAACATTGATTTTGACTTTGTAATTACAGTTTGCGACAACGCAAAAGAACGTTGCCCTTTCTTCCCGACAAAAGCAAAAAAGTTTCATCAAAACTTTCCCGACCCAGCGAAAGCGACAGGAACAGACGAAGAAGTTAAAGAACAGTTTAGACAAGTCAGGCAACAAATCAAAGATTACAGCAGACAGTTTGTTGCGGACAACTTGTAACCCGACAAAAAAAGGCAGCACCTAACAGCGGTTTGGCGTAATGGCGGATGAAGTGCTTCGTATCAAATTTTTTCGTAAATTTGAACATTCGTGCCTCGTATCAACTTTGGTGCTAAAAATCCCGCCCGAACGCAAAGCCCGAAAACGTTAGGTGCAACTCTGCCGAACGACCGTGCTAACATCAACTTTCAGACAGAAAAGCGGACTTTGTGCAAACTTTTTGACAACTTACGACTGACAGACCGAAAGAAAAAACTACCTTTGTGGGAATTGATTTAACAGTGAAAAAATGATAGCAACAGCCGAACTTTTGACCATAAAAGAAGCAAGCGAATGGGCGACACAGCACACTCGCAAAACCGTTACGACTGCTAACATTTCCTATCTCATTCAATACGGACGAATTAAGAAAATTGGCGACAATGGCTCAACGCAAGTTGTCTTGCAAGACCTGATAAACTACTACAAATCTTACAACGGACAACGTGAAAACTTTTGGAAAGACCAACTTGGCAGCGACCTGAATTGGGCTTTGTCGTTCGACCAATACAAAGAAGCGGAAACCACAAAACACGTTCACAGACTGCACCCATACAAAGGCAAATTCATTCCGCAATTGGTGGAGTATTTTTTGGACAACCACACCGACAACTTTAAAACCGAAACCTACTTCAAAAATGGCGACATTGTGCTTGACCCATTTTCAGGAAGTGGCACAACTATGGTGCAAAGTTGCGAACTTGGAATGAACGCTATAGGCATTGACGTTTCGGCTTTCAACGCTTTGATTGGGAATTGCAAGGTAACAAAGTATGATTTAGCCGATATTCAAAACGAAATCAATCGCATTTCAAAAGCATTGAAATCGTTTATTGAAAATTCGCATACAACCGAATTTGAAGCAAGATTATTGCAAGAACTCTACGAGTTCAACAACAAATATTTTCCTGCAACAACTTACAAATACAATTTGCGACAAGGCAAAATCAACGAGAAAGAATACGGAGCAGAAAAAGAAAAGGAGTTTTTACCTGTTTACAACAAACTCGTAAAACAATACAACATAAAACTGCGACAAGACAAAGCCGATAATTTTCTTGACAAGTGGTATTCACAACACATCAGAGAAGAAATTGAATTTGTGTTTAACGAAATCAAAAAGATTAAAAACGCTGACACAAAGAAAATCATAAGTGTAATTTTAAGTCGGACAATTCGTAGTTGCAGAGCAACTACACACGCTGACTTAGCTACGCTTGTTGAGCCGATTACCACAACTTACTATTGTGCAAAGCACGGGAAAATGTGCAAACCGCTTTTTTCAATTCTCAAATGGTGGGAAACTTACGGAAAAGACACGGTTAAACGACTTGCACAGTTTGACAATTTGAGAACCCATACATTTCAAACTTGTTTGACAGGCGACAGCAGAACGATTGACATTTTTGCTGAACTCAAAAAGAAAAATCCTGCATTTGCAGAGTTAGCCGAGAAGAAAAAAATCAAAGGTATTTTTTCATCACCGCCTTACGTTGGCTTGATTGATTACCACGAACAACACGCCTACGCTTACGATTTGTTTGGTTTTGAACGCAAAGACGATTTAGAAATCGGTCCGCTTTTCAAAGGACAAGGAAAAGAAGCGAAACAAAGTTACATACAAGGCATTTCAAGCGTTTTAAACAATAGCAAAAAATATCTTGCTGACGACTACGATATTTTTCTTGTTGCAAACGACAAATACAATATGTATCCGACTATTGCCGAAAATGCAGGAATGAAAATCGTCAATCAGTTTAAACGACCAGTATTAAATCGAACTGAAAAAGATAAAGGAGCATATTCGGAAATAATTTTTCATTTAAAGAGTAAGTAAATGGACAGCATATCAAAATCACATTTAGATAATTTCATCACAAAATTCGGCTTCAATTCATCTATAAAAGAATCCGAAGCATTTGAACATTTCTCGGCTTTTACCCTTTTAACGCAAGAAGTGAATGGCAATTTGTTAAAACCTGATTTGGAAGCTATTTCAACAGGGCAGGCAAAAGGAGTTGATACAATTGCGTTTTGTATAAATGAAAAACTTGTTTTAACCAGCGATGAAGTAGATAATTTTGAAAATCAGAGTTTGTTGGTTGATATATTTTTCCTTCAATCAAAAACTACCGAAGGTTTTAGCGATACAGAGTTAGGGAATTTTTTAGATGTAGTAATTGATTTCTTTTCTGACAAGCCACAATACAACATTGCGGAACTTGAAGGTCCAAAAGAAATCTATAAAAAACTACTCAAAAAATTAGCGACTATTAGAGAATTTAATTTGCATTGTTTATATGTTTCGTTAGGTCAAAAACAACAGAACGAAACCACAATGGACTCAACAAAAAACATTAAAAAAGCATTATTAGCAAATTACAACCTCTTCAAGAATATTGACATTGATTTAATTGATAAATCAACATTGATAAATGCACACAAAAAAGCAATTAGTCCTTTGCGAGCAACAATTAAATTTGATAATAAAATTCAACTCACAGGCATTGCGGACGTTGATGAAGCATATATCGGATTTATACCATTTTCAGAATTTAAAAACCTGATAATGGACGATAATCAAATAAAAATTAAAAGTCTTTTTAATGATAATTTGCGTGATTTCTTAGGACTTGACAATCCTATCAATCAAGGAATTAAAAAGACGTTAGAAGACAAAAAGTTTAATGAGTTTTCGCTTTTAAATAATGGTGTTACCGTTATTGCTGACAGCAATACAGGAAAAGGCAACACGCTAATTCTTGAAAACTATCAAATTGTAAATGGTTGTCAAACATCTAATGTTTTATTTGAGTGCAAGGAAATTCCTGAAATGGAAAAAGTTTTAATTCCATTAAAAGTTGTCATCACAAAGAAAGAGGAGTTAAGGGACGAAATAATTTTGACAACAAATAGCCAATCAAAATTTACGGAAGAACAACTTTTTGCAATCACTCAATTTCAAAAAACGCTTGAAGACTTCTATAATGCAAACAAAACAACTGACAATTTGTTTTACGAAAGAAGAACAAATCAATTTTCTAATTCAAGCATCAGCAGAAGTAGCATTATTGAAATAAAAGAGCAACTTAAAAGTTTTATGGCAATGTTTTTTGATTTGCCTCACTTGGTTGCCGGAAATATCGGTAAAGTAGTATCTACTCACAAAGATAAATTCTTTCAAAAGGACCACAGCCCTATTCCTTATTACATTTCGGGGTTATTATCTACAAAGTGGGATAAACTTTTATTGAATGATGATAATTATAAAGAGTTCAATAAATATCGTTATCATATTTTTATGGGATTTAGGTATTTGGTTGAAGATTTGCAATTTCAAGAAAGTTATCTAAAAAGTCCGAAAAATTATTCAATCAAAGTTGAGCAAAAAAGAGAAAACAGCTACGATAAATTACTTAGTGTACTTAGAAATGATGAAGAATTAAAAAATACAATAGATTTGGCAATTGAATTATTTAAAAAATCAGATTATAATCGTGCTAAAGGAGCATACTCAAATCCGATAACACAAGAGTATAAAAAGAATTTACAAGATTACATTAACTCTGACACAGAAGCAGAAGTAACAGCAACAATATAATGGCACTAACTCAACAACAGATACAGCAAGTTGAAACAGTTTTAAGAAACAGTTTACGCAATAAATTTCAAAGCTATAATCCTGAACCAGCTTCAATGCCTTTTCACACAAGGCTTTTAGGAAAGGATAGAATGGCGTTGTTTTCGTTTATTCATTCATTAAACACAAATTTCGGAACAAGCATTTTTGAGCCGGTTGCTTTGGCATTGGCTTCAACAACTTTCAAAGAAGCAAAAACACAAGCTACGGCAGGGACACAAATCAGCGAAGCAGCACAACGTGTTATTCAAGATATTATGGACGATTTGACCGCAGCAAATTCGCAACCAAACAAAGTGAACGAAATTGAAGCAATCAGAAAAGTTGCTCAAGCAGGAAATATGAAAACGGTTAAGCCAACAAAAGTGGACATTTGGTTGCAAAGCAACGACAATCAATTTTACTTGTTTGACATCAAGACTGCAAAACCAAACAAAGGTGGTTTCAAAGAATTTAAGCGAACGCTTTTAGAATGGACAGCTTGCATTCTTGCTGATAATCCAAAAGCAAAAATCAACACTTTAATTGCAATTCCTTACAATCCTTACGAACCAAAACCATATTCACGTTGGACAATGGCAGGAATGTTAGACTTACAAAACGAACTAAAAGTTGCAGACGAATTTTGGGACTTTCTTGGCGGACAAGGAACATACAAGCAACTGTTAGACACTTTTGAAAAAGTTGGCGTAGAATTACGACCAGAAATTGACAATTATTTTGCGAAATACAACAAGAAGAAATAAGAGCAGCACCTAACAGCGGTTTGGCGAAATGCGGGGTAAAGTGGTTAATTGAAAGTTTGTGCATCTTTCATACATTTGTGCTTAGTGAAAGTGTAGTGCTTCTAAGTCCAGCACTTCGCCAAGCGAGTCAGACGTTGGTGGCAATTATAAAAGAGACTACAAAAACATTATTAATATGACAGAAGATAAACTTGCAGTATTAATTGACGCAGACAATGTTCCTTATTCGAATGTGAAAGAAATGCTTGAGGAAATTGCAAAAAACGGGACACCGACAATTAAGCGAATATACGCTGACTGGACTAAGCCGACTGTTTCGGGCTGGAAAAACGTTCTTTTAGAAAATGCAATAACACCAATTCAACAATACAGTTATACTACTGGAAAAAACTCCAGCGATAGCGCTTTAATAATTGATGCTATGGACATTTTATATTCTGAAAAAGTAAATGGTTTTTGCATTGTTTCCAGTGACAGCGATTTTACAAGGTTAGCGACAAGACTGAGAGAAGCGGGTATGACGGTTATTGGTTTTGGCGAAAAGAAGACACCTAAACCTTTTATTTCTGCGTGTGATAAATTTATCTATTTAGAAATCCTAAAAACTGTAACAGTTGACACAAAAGCTACGACAAAACTTGTTTCTAAGCCGAAGAAGGAAGAACCAATTAGTAAGGTTGATGCAGAAACAATACGAGTGATAACAGAGAGTGTAAATGATTTAGCAGATGAAACAGGTTGGACATTTTTGGGAAGTTTAGGTAGCTATATTCTCAAAAAGCAGCCTGACTTTGACCCAAGAAATTACGGGTTTCCTAAACTACTACCATTAATAAAAGACATAAACAAGTTTGATATTGACGAAAGAAATACAGGAGTAAGTAACATCAGACACATATACTTAAAACAAAAATAACTACCGCTAACAGCGGTTTGGCGTAATGGGGCAGATGTGGTAAATTGAACAGTTCTACTTCTAATAAACATTTGTACTTGGTTGACAGTTTTGTGCTCCGAAAGCCCCCACTACGCCAAGCCGCAGACCGTTATCGGCAACCTTATGGCGACCAGCAAAATTACATTGACACTTCTTTTAATTTCATTTTGCTTTTCCTCTTGTGGACAGACAAAGCTGAATAAAATTGACTCGGCACGCAGACATTACCGAAATCCAAACGGCAGACGGAAAAACATCGTACATTTATTTTGTGGTTGATAATTTTTCACGATATATCACATCGTGGAGAGTGGCAGATAACATTTCGGCTAAAATCCAATTGGAAACTTTTAGCGAAACAATCAACAACGCAGAAATTGAACCAAGCGAAAAGCAAGAAACCGTTGCTTCGCTCATCGTGGACGGAGGAACAGAAAATAACAACAAACACGTTGAAACCTTTATCAAAGATTATCCGATTGAAAAACTCGTTGCTCTCAAAGACATTTTGAAATCTAACGCAATGATTGAAAGCATAAACAAAATTATCAAATACGATTACTTGTTTCCCAATACTTTAAAGACAATAAAATTTGGGTTGGTTACAATAGTAGAGATATGGAATTTAAAGTTCCAGACTATTATGAGAAACGTGAAACTCGTTTTAGACAAGACGAAAACGGTCAAAAATGGCGGAGTTTAGGGAATATTTGTTGGTTTACCAACCTTGATATTTCTAAACGCCACGAAGATTTAATCCTTTACAAAGTAACGCATTAAAAAGTACTGCCACCGTACCGCGACAAGACCATATGTAATTTTTGACATTTTACTACGATTTATAGACTTCAAATTATTACCTTTACGCCTATGAAATTATCGCAAGACAAACTCGATGTATTAACTAAAAAACGGTCTAACCTATTCAATTGGCGTGGACAGTTTACTCCTGAGTTTGTTAAATATATCTTGCAAACATTTACCAAAAAGGGCAACTTTGTTCTTGACCCAGCAATAAACTTTCTGACAACCCAAACAGTATATTAATTTTTCAATGAAAAACCCCTACTTTTGCCGCCTCAAAAAAATGGTTGAATACTGTTTGAATAAATAAATTTTCATCAAAAAAAATAAAAACAATAAATACAAGTGTTATGGCTGATTTGAAATTTCAACGAAACTTTGGTATTGCTGCTCATATTGATGCAGGTAAAACCACTACTACCGAACGTATTTTACGCTATACAGGTATGATTCACAGAATTGGTGAAGTGCATGATGGCGCTGCTACCACAGACTGGATGGAACAAGAAAAAGAACGTGGTATTACTATTACTTCAGCAGCAGTTAGCTGTCAGTGGAATTTTCCTACCAATAAAGGTGTAAAAACAGATGATACAAAAAGTTATTACTTTAATATTATTGATACTCCAGGACACGTTGATTTTACAGTAGAAGTAGAAAGAAGTATGAGGGTATTGGATGGCTTAATTGCTTTATTTAGTGCTGTAGATGGTGTAGAACCTCAATCTGAAACTGTTTGGCGTCAAGCAAATCGTTATAAAGTACCACGTATTGGTTTTGTTAATAAAATGGACCGTAGTGGTGCAGATTTTTTAAATGTGGTAAAACAAGTTAAAGAAATGTTGGGTGCTAATGCAGTGCCTTTACAATTACCCATTGGTGCAGAAGATAATTTTAAAGGTGTGGTAGATTTAATTAAAATGAAAGGCATTATCTGGCACATGGAAACTGAAGGTATGACTTATGATGAAATTGATGTACCAGCAGATATGCTTGAAGAAGCTAATGAATGGAGAGCCAAATTGGTTGAAAGCGTAGCAGAATATGATGATTCATTGATGGAAAAATTCTTTGAAGACCCTAACAGCATTACTGAAGATGAAATGCATGTAGCAATACGCAAAGCATGTATTGATTTAAGTATTGTGCCAATGATGTGTGGTTCTTCTTTTAAAAATAAAGGTGTTCAAACAGCATTAGATGCAGTTTGTCGTTATTTACCATCTCCTATGGATATTGAAGATACAAAAGGTGTTAATCCAGATACAGGCAATGAAGAAATAAGAAAAGCAGATGCTAAAGAACCTTTTGCTGCATTGGCTTTTAAAATTATGACTGACCCATTTGTAGGTCGTTTAGCATTTTTCCGTTGTTATAGTGGTCATTTAGATGCAGGCTCTTATGTATTGAATGTAAGGAGTGGAAAAAAAGAACGTATTAGCCGTATTATGAAAATGTTTGCCAACAAACAAAACCCAGTTGATTTTATTGAAGCTGGAGATATTGCTGCTGCAGTAGGATTTAAAGAAATTAAAACTGGTGATACTTTGTGCGATGAAAAACATCCTATCACTTTAGAAAATATGTTTATTCCAGAACCGGTTATTGCTATTGCTGTAGAACCTAAAACCCAAGCAGATGTAGATAAAATGGGAATGGCTATTGCCAAATTGGTTGAAGAAGACCCTACACTTCGTGTAAATACAGATGAAGATACAGGTCAAACCATTTTGAGAGGAATGGGCGAATTGCACTTAGAAATTATTATAGACCGTATGAAACGTGAGTTTAAGGTAGAAGTAAATCAAGGTGCACCTCAAGTAGCTTATAAAGAAGCATTTGGTACAACCATAGAACACAGAGAAGTATTGAAAAAACAATCTGGTGGTCGTGGTAAATTTGCTGATATACAATTTGAATTTGGACCTGCTGATGAAGAATGGATAAAAGAAAATGAAGGTAAAAACTTCCAATTTGTAAACGATTTATTTGGTGGTTCAATTCCTAAAGAATTTGTTCCTGCTATTATAAAAGGTTTTGAATCTGCTATGACAACTGGTGTATTAGCAGGTTATCCTGTAAATAACATGAAAGTTCGTGTATTTGATGGAAGTTACCATGATGTAGATTCTGACTCTATGAGTTTTGAATTATGTGCAAAATCTGGTTTTAGAGAAGCAGGTAGAAAAGCAAAACCAACTTTGTTAGAACCTATTATGAAAGTAGAAGTATTGACACCAGACCAATACATGGGTGATGTAACAGGCGACTTGAACAGAAGACGTGGAATGTTAGAAGGTATGGACAGCAGAAATAACTTACAAGTTATTAAAGCCAAAGTTCCATTAAGTGAAATGTTTGGTTATGTAACTCAGTTACGTTCTCTTTCATCTGGACGTGCAAGTTCTACTATGGAATTTTCTCATTACTCTGCTGCTCCTAATAATATTGCAGAAGAAGTAATAGCTAAGAGTAAAGGAAAAGTAAAAATTGAAGAATAATTTTATTACTGACTTTTGATAAAAGAAATGCCCACTTAAAAGAGTGGGTATTTTTTTGGCTTAATCATTCAACAAGTAGATACTTCATCCAAACAAAGAGGCTGTCAAAATTTGACAGCCTCTTTGTTATTAATATAATGTATTATAATTTTTATTGAACTACTACTTTATCATAAAATACAGAAGTTCCTTTAGTATTCAATACTTTAATAAAATACAAACCTGATGAAGAGGCTTTAGGTAAATTTATTTTTTCATTTTGTAATCCAGAAACTGTAACAGCTTTTGTAACAACTCTTTTACCATTTATATCACTTATTTCTACTGAATAAGTACCAGCAGGTAATTTATCAAACTGCACAGCAAATGTTTTGTTTACTACTGGATTAGGATAAACAGAAATATTATTTTTAAAAGTATTTTCATTGGTTACTACACCACTTTTTGCAGCACTATAAGCTAAATTACTATTAGCCAAATCAGAAGCATTATATACAGCTTCATTATCTGCTTTAATAATTTCAGTAGCATTGAGTGTAGAAAGATTTACTCTGTAATAATTGTTAGTTAATACAGCACTGGTAATAAATACATCTCCATTTGCATCTACAGCAGCACCATTAGTTGTAAAGTTTGAAGGAAGGTTTTTTACAGTACCAATATGCTCTGCAATTTTTGTAACAGGATTAATTTTAAACACATGATTACGATAAGTAAATAAATACAAATTACCATAAGCATCGCCAATTAAATCTCCTCCCCAACTGGTACATTGTGCATGAACACTAATATCTTTATTGTTTTTACTATCTATTAAAGCACCCAAGTTTGTAATAACAGGATTTTTGTCTGTAGTAAATTGAATTAATTGATTACCATCGTTTGTAAGAGCATAGCCATTGCCATCTGCACCAATAGCCATACGTGTTATAACATTGCTCTCATTTACTCTAACACCTGTAGAAAAACGAGCATCATTGTTAATAACAACACTCATTTCGTTTGAATTCAAATCTATAAAACGTAAGTCTGTACCCCACATTGGTGTAAAGTATAAACGATTACTTTTAGCATCATAAGCAGCTGCTGCAACACCATTTACAGTAGGAGAAGAAGTTTGTAAACTTCTATTAGCTACCCCTTCAGAATTTAAGAAACTATAATTTACATGTTGAGTATTTGTATTACTATACAAAGTTCTCAGTACATTACCATTGCTTAAATCAATTTCACGAATGGCAGTCCAGTTATAAGTACCTTTGGTTTCTGCTGTTATAGCATAAGCTTTATTGGTTTGAGCTTGAGATTTTACTGCAAACAAAGCAGTAAATAACATAATAGGTAAAGTTGCTTTCTTCATAGTTGTAAAATTTTTATAGCCCAAATTAGGGATAATAATTGATATATAAATATTTTTTTTAAGAAAGAAAAAATTATTTAACGAACCATAAGGAAATTGATAAGAAAAACTTCTTCAATTTATTCATTGAACAATACTTGAATACCATGAGTTACCCTAAACTCATGTTGTAATAACCATTTTTTTCGCCACATACCACCTGAATAACCTATCAGGCTTTTATCACTTCCTATAATTCTATGACAAGGAACAATAATAGAAATTTTATTTTTTCCATTGGCAGCAGCAACAGCCCTTGTTGCTTTAGCATCTCCAATTTTTTTGGCAAGTTCTAAATAGCTTAATGTTTTTCCAAAAGGCACATTGAGTAATTCGTTCCAAACATTTTGTTGAAAGGCTGTACCTTCTTGATGAATAGGAATAGTAAATTCTTTTCTTCTGCCTGCAAAAAATTCAATTAATTGTTCTGTACAATAATGAATCATATCACTTACACCAGGTTCTCCATATTTTATTTGTTCTTTATTATCTATAAAACTAAGTTCTGCAATATATGTATCTGTTCCTCCTATTTTAATTAAACCAACAGGGCTTTCATAATAAGTATAATACAGTTCTTGCATACAAACTACTTTAATATGGTAAAAGTATAAGAATTTACGGTAAAAAAATTTTGTCTATTATCCTATCTGCAATCCATTACTTATTTTTTTATCTGGTGTTAATAATACTACCTCATTATTTTCATCATAAATGCCTAATACCAAACATTCACTTATAAAATGAGCAATTTGCTTAGGAGGAAAATTAACTACTGCAATAATTTGTTTACCTATTAATGCTTCAATAATATAATGATGTGTAATTTGTGCAGATGATTGTTTTATTCCTAATTCTCCAAAATCAATCTTTAATTTATAGGCAGGTTTTTTTGCTTCGGAAAAATGCAATGCCTCAATAATAGTTCCAGTACGAATTTCTATTTTTTCAAAATCTTGCCAACTTATCATAATTTATTTTTGATAAAAGTAGCATTAAAAAAATAGGTATCAAGCACACTGTATATTTAGTATATTTGTAATACCGAAAGATAATAGTCTATTGTAGAAATAAAATTTGTATAACAAGCTAAAAATAATTTTTAATATGGATAACAGATTGCACTTTATGATAGAAGCCATTAAACTTTCTGAGCATGGAATGAATAATAATGATGGTGGACCTTTTGGGTGTGTAGTTGTAAAAGATGGAAAAATTGTAGGTAAAGGTTGGAACAGAGTTACAGGAACAAATGACCCTACTGCACATGCAGAAGTTGTAGCTATTAGAGATGCTTGTAAAACTTTAGGAAGTTTTCAATTAGATGGTTGTGAAATTTATACTTCTTGTGAACCATGCCCTATGTGTATGGGAGCTATTTATTGGGCAAGACCAGACAGGGTTTTTTATGCCAATACAAGACAAGATGCTGCAAATATTGGTTTTGACGATTCTATGATTTATGAAGAACTTACACTTCCTTTACACCAAAGAAAAATAACTATTGAATCATTAGGAAGAGAAGATGCTTTAAAAATTTTTAAAGATTGGGAAAGCAAACAAGATAAAACGGAATATTAAAATTGTAGTAAACATATTAACATTTATGGTAGCATAAGTCTATGGCTATATATTTGCCCACTTAATTATTTTTTTATGAGCAATTTAATGGAACAACTGAAAGAAACTGTTACCTACATTAAAAGTAAAGTAACTCCTGAAGCTACAACAGGTATTATATTAGGTAGTGGTTTAGGAAATTTAGCCTCTGTTATTGAAACAGATGTTGCATTGTCTTATACAGATATTCCACATTTTCCAGTAAGTACTGTAAAAGGGCATGGAGGTAAATTAATTTTTGGAAAATTAGGTGGTACAAAAGTGATAGTAATGAGTGGACGTTTTCATTTTTATGAAGGCTACTCTGCTCAACAAGTTATTTATCCTGTTCGTGTAATGAAAATGTTGGGCGTACAAAATTTATTATTATCTAATGCAGCAGGTGCTGTAAATGCAAGTTATAAAGTAGGCGACTTAATGTTGATTAATGACCATATAAGTTTCTTTACAACCAATCCATTAATAGGAAAAAATGAAGAAGATTTAGGTACTCGTTTTCCTGATATGAGTGAGCCATATAATTTTGAAATTCTTGCAAAAGCAAAAGCTATTGCAGTAGCAAATAATATTCATGTACACGAAGGTGTTTATACTGCTGTAACAGGACCTACATTTGAAACCCATGCAGAATACAGATTAATAAAAACAGTAGGAAGCGATGTAGTAGGTATGAGTACAGTGCAAGAAAATATTGCTGCTGTGCATTGTGGTATGAAAGTTTTTGCAGTAAGTGTAGTTACAGATTTGGGTATAAGAGAAGATAACAATGTTATTACACATGAAGAAGTTTTGCAAGCTGCTAAAGAAGCAGAACCTAAACTTACTTTATTATTTACAGAATTGGTTAAGGTGATATAAGTACTTACAGTAGTATTTACACCTGCTGTTGCTATTATATATAATATTGCACATAACTGTTTATAAAAAAATCTATTTATGGAAATTAGTGAATGGTTATCTATTGCAATCATTGCATACGTTTTAGCAATTCAGTTGTTAAGAATTGTTTATCTTTTGTTTAGACCAAAATTTTTGAATGAGAGGAGATTTGGTATTCCTCAAACAAAAATTATGATGCTGGCTTACTATGTACTTGCTACTTATTTTTTAACAGCAGCAATTTTGTTAAAATTTGATATTCGTATAATCCCATAAACATTAACACAATAAGCGTACTAATTTTTGCATCTTTGCTTCATAGCCTCATACAAAATCATTCCAGAGGCAACACTTACATTAAGGCTTTCAAAATTATTTGCCATCGGAATAGAAAATTGTTCATCGCATATTTTCATTAATGCAGCAAACACGCCTTTGTCTTCACTACCCATAATTATTGCACAAGGGTCTTGTAAGTTAAGATGAAAAAGTTTTGTAGTAGCCGTCATTTCACTTGCATAAACTTTTATGCCATTTAAGTGCAGTTCATCTACAGCTTTCATTAAACTATTTACCCTGCATATATGAATCATTTCTAAAGCCCCAGCACTTGTTTTTACTGCATCTTCATTTAATGCACCAACACCTTTATCTGGAATAATAATGGCTTGTGCTCCACAACATACAGCAGTACGTGCAATAGCTCCTATATTTCTTACATCAGTAATTCCATCTAATATTACAAATAAAGGAGTATCGCCTTTTTCTGTAATAAAATCTATTACTTGTTGCAAGTTTTGGTATTGAACAGCACTTTTAAAAGCAATGATACCTTGATGCTGAATATTGGTTAAGCTATTAATTTTTTCAGCAGGTACATATTGTAGTGGAACATTGTTTTCTTTAGCTAAAGTTTTTATTTCTACAATATTATTGCCAGTAGCTTTTTTAGAAATCAATATTTTATCAATAGCCTGATGTTGTTTTAAGGCTTCTATAATAGGGTTTCTTCCTGCTATAATATTTTTCTTAGAAATGTACATCAGCTTTTTTTCTTTGATAATAAAAGGAAATACAAAGACATAGATAAGATGTATAAAATAACCAATGCTGCTAACGAAAATTTTATAATAGCAGACCACCTGCTTATACTTATACTTATATTGCTTCCATAACCTCCTAATGTAATAAGCATAGCAATATTTTCTACCAAATCTAATACCCCTACTAATACACTTAATTCTAAAAATATGAGTCCAATAGTTTTGCCAGTATTGGTATTATATTTACTCATTAATGCTTTGCAACATAAAAATAAAAAAAGGCAATAAGCAATAATGAATGCAAAATCAACAGCAATATTTATTTGTAATGGTTTTATGCCAACAGCAGCCATAATAGCATAAGCATCTTTCATATTTTTGGCAAGCTCAAAACTTACAATACCCATAGGACTATAATCTGTTACCAAGCCTACTGAGAAATATCGTAGAACAATAATCATGATAACTGTAACAATACCAGCTATAATAATTTTTTTCATTCTTTGTATTAACCTTGATGTATTTAATAATATCCTTTCGGCAAAAGGAGTTTAATGTAATATTGACTACTCACTTTTTTACAAGTATTAGTCATATTTTCCTAATCTTCTTAAAAAATGTATATGAGCTACCACAGCTTTGTACATAGTTGGATATTCTATGTATTGTACCTGATATTCTACACACACGTTTTTAATAATATTGCTGATAGCAGGATAATGCACATGAGAAATTTTAGGAAATAAATGATGTTCTATCTGAAAATTTAATCCTCCTAAAAGCCAACTAATTGTTTTATTTTTTGTAGCAAAATTTGCAGTAGTTTTTAATTGATGTGCTGCAAATTCATCTGGTAGTTTATTACTATCATTATCTGCAAGAGGAAAATGTGTATCTTCTACAGTATGTGCCAACTGAAATACAATACTTAATACAAAACCAGAAACTAATGTAACCAATAAAAAACCCATAAGCCAATTAAACCAACCTACCATCATAATGGGTAATGCAAGAAAAATAAAACCATGATAAAGTTTTACTAACCAAAATTCTATATGGTCTTTTAATTTCATTTTCTTTAGTGGCACATTGCCTATTTTTTTAGAAAAATATTTTCTATAATCTGTAAAAAATATCCAAAACACATATAACAACATATACAAAAACCAAAAATAAAAATGCTGAAAACGATGCATCCAAAAACGTTTTTGTGTAGGTGCCATTCTCATTAAAACACCAATTTCAATGTCATCATCTACCCCATCTACATTGGTAAAACTATGGTGTAGAATATTGTGTTTCATATTCCACATAAAATGGTTAGCACCTAACATACTTAAAGAGGCTGCTGCTAATTTATTTTTCCATTTACTCTTACTAAAACTGCCATGACTACCATCGTGCATAACATTAAAGCCAATAGAGGCAATTAAACACCCTAATACAATACACTCAGGAATAGCAATATACCAAGCTGGTGTAAAAAAAATAAGATGAATGTACATAGCTATAAAAGCTGTAACTAATATTATTGCTTTTGAAAACAAAGTAATGTTTCCAGTAACTGAAATACCTTTTTCATCAAAATATTCTTGTACTCTTTTTTTTAATTCTAAGTGTAAAGAATTTTTAACTACTGGAAATTTTGGGGTAATGGTAGCAGTCATTTTTGTTAAGTTGAAATTACGCAGGCAAGATAACTATTTATTGAGAAAAAAAACACAATATGTTCATAAACTTATACGAATTTGATTTCTACAATATAGACCTCTCTTTTTTTGTAAAATGCTTTCGGTATTATACTATTTTCTTTCCCACAATTCAAAACTATAACTATATAAATGCTTGTCATCTGCTGGGTTTAATTGTGATGATGTTTTGTGCCATTTATTAGTATCAATTTCAGGAAAAAAAATATCTCCTTCAATGGTTGTATGTACACGTGTTAAGTATATTTTTTCAGCTTTATGAACAGTTTGATTAAAAATTTCTCCGCCACCAACTACAAATATTTCTTTATAGTAATGGCTTTTTGCAATAAATATTGCATCATCAAAACTGTTTACAATAACCACTCCTTCTGCTTTCAATTTTTTCTGCTTAGTAATAATAATAGTCAATCTTCCTTTCAATGGTTTGCTACCCATGCTTTCAAAAGTTTTTCTTCCCATTACTATTGGCATAGCCCATGTAGTATTTTTAAAAAATTTTAAATCGTTTGGCAAATGCCAAGGAAGTTGGTTATTTACTCCAATAACATTGTTTTCAGAAGCTGCTACTAATAATGAAATAATCATTGTTATATTTATTTTTTAAACAGCTACAGGAGCTTTAATATGTGGATGAGATTGATAATTTTCTAACATAAAATCTTCAAACTTAAAATCAAAAATATTTTTCACCTCAGTATTTAATTGCAATGTTGGTAATTGATAAGGTGTTCTTTGTAATTGTAGTTTTGCTTGTTCTATATGATTGCTGTATAAATGCACATCGCCAAAACTATGTACAAAATCGCCTAACTGCAAATTGCACACTTGTGCTATCATCATAGTTAATAAAGCATAAGAGGCAATATTGAAAGGAACACCCAAAAATACATCTGCACTTCTTTGATATAATTGACAACTTAATTTATTATCGGCTACATAAAATTGAAACAACGCATGACAAGGCATTAAAGCCATCTTTGGCAAATCTGCCACATTCCATGCACTTACTATTATTCTTCTACTATCTGGGTTTGTTTGTAACTGATTGATAACATCTTTTATTTGGTCAATTACTACGCCATTTTCGCCTTGCCAACTACGCCATTGTTTACCATACACTGGACCAAGTTCTCCATTTTCATCTGCCCATTCATTCCATATACTTACACCATGCTCTTTTAAATATTGAATATTAGTATCACCTTTTAAAAACCAAAGTAGTTCATAAATAATACTTTTTAAATGTAGTTTTTTTGTGGTTACTAATGGAAATCCTTTTTGCAAGTCAAAACGCATTTGATAGCCAAAGCAACTAATAGTGCCTGTACCTGTTCTATCTTGTTTTTGTACACCTGTATCTAAAATGTGCTGTAATAGTTGTTGGTATTGTTCCATGTTTGCAAATTAAGCAATGCTACATGAATATTGGCTTACTTGTTCTTGTTTGGGGAATAGTTGTGTATAGGTTTTATTAATTGACTTGAATTTACAGAAAGTATCTATTTGTGCATAACCTAAAAAATATTTTTTCTTTATTCACAAGTATCTCTTTTTTATAATTATGAATTTAGTATAAGTTAGTTTTACATCAGCTTACTAATCCCTTTATCTATGATGTCCAAAAAATATTACATCCATTTCGTATGGATGTTTCTTTTAACGATTGGTGTAGCAAATGCTCAAAATAGTTTTAATCCTATGGGTTATGCTACATCATTAAGAGATGCTTTAAAAGAGCCAGAAAACATTTCTACTGTTAGTGTATATTATACACGTGGAATGATTTTTGACATTGAGCAAGGTAAACCAGCTCCAGATGCTTCTTTTGAAAAGTTGTCGGAGTTGAATAACCTGAAAACTTTTCGGTTGAATGGTTGTCCTTTTGATTTTAAACAGGAAAACTTTTTTTGCAACCTGTCTAAATTAAAACAGTTAGAAGTGCTTGAATTGAGAATGAGTTTTAGACAACTTGGTATTCTTTCAGAGCATTCTGTAAAATGTTTAAAAAAATTGAAAAACCTACGAAGGCTGAATTTGCCTTATCTATATCCGCAGGAAGACTATTTAAAATTGCAGGAAGCATTGCCTAACTGTGAAATTGTTATTAACGTTTATCCAGGAGAGTAAATTTACTCTCCTTTTTTTTATTTTTTAGTCTTATGCTTTCACAAAGATTATACAATTTACACCTGCTTTACTTTTTCATACATCACATTAAAAACCTTTTCTTTTAACGCTTTTGTAGTTAAATTTTCTGGATATATTGGTGGTAAAAAATGTATGGCTAATTTACAAGGAAGTAAATAAAATGTTTTATCATTTGGCATTGCTTTCTTAGTATTATATATAATAGAAGGAATAATGGCTTTTGAAGAATCAACAGAAAGTTTAAATGCCCCATCATAAAAAGATTTTAAAGGATTGCCTGTTCTATTTCTGGTACCTTCTGGATAAATACAAACATGAATTTTTTCTTCTAATGTACGTTTCATCAATTCAAAACCTTTTCTTCTACTTGCATCACTTTTTCTATCTACCAAAATAGATCCTTTTGCATAATACCAACCAAACAAAGGAATTTTTGCAAAACTCATTTTAGCAATAGTTTTATTAGCATCAGGAATAAATGGACTTGATAATGGCACATCTAATAAAGTATTATGATTACAAGTAAAAATATATGTTTCGCCTTTTTGAATATTTTCTTTACCAAGTACTTTTACAGGACAGCCAATAAGTGTAAGCCAAACATTCATCCATATACGAGATATAGCAATAAATATTGTTTGTCCTTTTTTGCCAGGTATTAAATAAGTAAGCATAGAAGGAATATAAATTATGATGAATGTAATAATAAAAGTGATAATTCCCCACAATGCCCAAATACGAGCAAATATATTTTTAAAAATTTCTTTCATGTATGTAATATTATAAATGCCAGTTAATAGGTTCTACTCCATTTTTTACAAGTACTTCATTTGTTCTGCTAAAATGTTTACACCCAAAAAATCCATTATATGCACTTAATGGTGATGGATGTGCAGCTTTAAAAATAGTGTGCTTGGTTTCATCAATCAATATTTGTTTTTCTTGTGCAAACCTTCCCCATAACAAAAAAACAATGCCTTCTTTTTCTTCAGATAATTTTCTTATTACAGCATCAGTAAAATTTGTCCAACCAATTTTACTATGACTTGCAGCTTCATTTGCCCTTACTGTTAAAACTGCATTTAATAAAAATACACCTTGCTTTGCCCATGAAGTTAGATTGCCTGTATCAGGAATAGGCATACCAATATCTGTATGTAATTCTTTAAAAATATTTTGTAAAGAAGGTGGTGGTGCTATTCCATCTGGTACACTAAAACACAAACCCATAGCTTGCCCTATACCATGATAAGGGTCTTGACCCAAGATAACTACTTTTACTTTATTAAAAGGTGTACAAGCAAAAGCATTAAAAATTAATGTACCTGGTGGGTATATTACAGTTTTTGTAGCTTTCTCTGTTCTTAGATGTGCTATAATTTGCTGAAAATATGGTTTATTAAATTCTTGTTGTAACACTTCTTTCCAGCTTTCTTCTATCTGTACATTTACCATAAAATTAATTTATGAATAAAACTGCTTTATCATTGCTTATGCTTATATATAGCAGCATTATATAAACCCAATCTTTTAAAAAAATATCCAAAAGAAACGCCTAATACACCTAAACCATATTGAATACTTCTTTTAAGATTGATAGATGATGCATCATCAAAATATTTTGTAGGGCAAGTAACTTCTCCAATTTCAAAACCAGCATCAAAAATTTGGGCTATCATTTGATTGTCAAAAACAAAATCATCGCTATTGGCTTCATAATTTACTTTATCTAATACTGTTCTACTAAATGCTCTATAACCAGTATGGTATTCACTCAATTTTTGATTCATCAAAATATTTTGCATTAGTGTAAGCAATCTGTTAGCAATAAATTTATACATAGGCATACCACCTTTTAATGCTCCTTTTCCTAAAATTCTTGATGCAAAAACAACAGGATATACTTCATTAGCTATAATACTACACATAGCTATAATTAGTTTGGGTGTATATTGATAGTCTGGGTGAAGCATAATAACAATATCGCCATGTAGTTCTAATGCCTTGTTATAACACGATTTTTGATTGCCTCCATAACCTCTGTTATTAGTATGTGTTACAATGTGTTTAATGCCTAAGCGTTCAGCTTCACCAACAGTATTATCTCTGCTGGCATCATTTACCAAAATCACTTCATCTACAATATCAAAAGGTATTTCATTATATGTTTGTTCAAGTGTTTTTTCTGCATTATAAGCAGGTAAAACCACAATTATTTTTTTCCCATTTAGCATATAGTGTAATAATATATTATGACTGTAAAAATAGTATAGTTGAATAAGAAACAAATCAAAATAAGTTGTTGAAGCAATGTAATTTTTTAGTCCTTTGGTCTATTTTGCAAATCAAGATGCTATAAATTGCTTACACGCAAATCTAACAAAAAAGCTGCTCCTTTTCAGAAACAGCTTTTTCATCTTTAGTAGAAAGTTTATATCATAATATTTTCAACCTTAAATTTCACTACACCACTGGGTACTTGTACTTCAGCAATTTCTCCTTTTTGTTTACCAATTAGACCTTTACCAATAGGTGAAGATGCAGAAATTTTACCTGCTTTTAAATCAGCTTCACTCTCTCCCACTATTTGGTAAGTTACTGTTTTTTTTGTAGTTACATTGGTAATAGTAACTTTGGTTAAAATACTTACCCTATCTGTATTAATGGTAGAAATGTCTATAATTTTAGCAGTAGCAATAGCTCCTTCTAATTGTTTAATTTTTGCTTCTAATAATCCTTGAGCATCTTTTGCACTATGATACTCTGCATTTTCTTTTAAATCGCCTTTTTCTCTTGCTTCTGCAATTGCCTCAGCTGCTGCTGGTCTATCAACAGATTTAAGCTTTTGTAGCTCTTCTCTCATTCTGTCAAATGTTTCTTGTGTTACATATTCACTCATAACTTTTGGTTTTAGAAGATATAAAAAAAATACAACGCCGCATAATAAAATATGCAGCGTTGCATTGAATTTCAAAGATAGGTGAAACAGTACTATTAAACAAAATAAAACTCCTCAAAAAATATATTTTAAAAAATAATTTGGTTTATATTGTAAACTACTTTACGTTTGCATTGTCAATTTATCAAAATGAAAAAAGTTATTCTTTCTTTTACATTCATGTTTGCAGTTATTTTTTCTTATACACAAACAGTTATTACAGGTACTGTGAAAGATAATAGGAATAAGACATTACAAGGTGTTAGCATTACCATTATTGGCACTTATGATGGAGGAACTTCTGACTCTGTAGGGAAGTTTAATTTTAAAACTTACGAGAAAGGTGCTTTTATTATTGAAGCAAAAATATTGGGATATAAAACTGCAACACAAAATATTCATATCAATAATGAACCATTGCATATTGTTTTTAATTTAAAAGAAGAAATAAGTGAACTTACTGCTGTAACTGTTACTGCTGGTAGCTTTGAAGCAGGTGATAAAAAAAGAGCAGCTACCGTTTTATCTGCTCTTGATGTTTATACAACAGGTGGAGCAAATGGAGACATTACTTCTACAGTAAAAACATTGCCTGGTGCACAACAAGTAGGAGAACAAGAAGGCTTATTTGTACGTGGTGGTGCAGGTTATGAAACAAAACAACTAATAGATGGCATGGTCGTAAACAATCCTTTTTATACAGGTTCTCCAGATATTGCCTCAAGAGGTAGATTTGCTCCTAATCTTTTTAAAGGAACTATATTTAGTACAGGAGGTTATAGTGCATTGTATGGACAAGCATTAAGTAGTGTATTACTATTGGAAAGTATTGATTTACCTGAACGTTCAGAAGCAAGTGCTTCCATCTCTACTGTATTTGTTGGTGCAGGTTTTCAACACTTGGCAAAAAATAAAAAATCTTCTTTAGGAATAAATTATGGCTACACCAATCTTCTACCCTATTTTACTGTAGTAAAACAAAAGCCAGACTATTTTTCTGTACCTGAATTTAATAGTGCAGAAGCAAATTTTAGATTAAAAACAAAGAAGAATGGAATAATAAAATACTATACCAATTTTACCAATAGCAACTTAGGTTTAAGAAATGCAGATATAGATAGTAATGTATTAAAAAATGCAATAGACATAAGTAATTATAACTGGTATAATAATCTTACCTATAAACAAAATATAGGTAAAGGCTGGAAAATGCAATTAGGCTTTAGTTTCAGCATTAATAAAGACAAAATAAATACTACTATTCAAGATAAAAATAATAACCCTACCAATACAGGTATAAGTTATATTGATAGTAAAAATGTAGACCTAACAAGAAAAGAAAATTTGACAGTTGCAAGAGTAGATATTGAAAAAAAAATTAGTGGTATTAATACTATAAGATTTGGTACAGAATATTGGTACTCTTTCAACAAATATCAATTTTATGGGAATAGTTTAATACTAAAAGATAATTACAATGCCCTTTTTGGAGAAACTGATGTATATATTACCAACAACCTTGCCTTTAAAGTTGGTGGAAGATTAGAACATAATTCTATCATTAATAAAACAAACTTTGCTCCTCGTTTATCATTTGCCTATAAAACAGGCAAAGGTTCTCAAATGAGTATTGCTTTTGGAGAGTTTTATCAAAAACCAGAGCTACTACAAATTATGGATTATTCAGGAGGAGTAAAACAAACAGGTTATACAAAAGCTACGCACTTTTTAGTAAACTACATTAAGAAAACTTCTTTACAAACATTTAGAGTAGAGGTATATTATAAAAAGTATAACAACCTTATCAAAACATTTCCTGATACTACTGTTGCAGGGAATGGCTATGCAAAAGGCATTGAGCTTTTTTGGAGAGATAAAAAAACATTTAAGTTTATTGATTATTGGGTAAGTTATAGCTATTTAGATACTAAAAGAGATTTCTTACATTATCCAACCCAAATACAACCAACATTTGCTACTCCACATACATTAAGTATTGTAACCAAAACCTTTATTGTAAAATGGAAAACTGGTTTTAATGTAACGTACAATTTTGCAACTGGTCGTCCATATTACAATATAGTTTTAAACAATAACACCAATCAATATGAAATGAAAGATGAAGGCAAAACCATTGATTATCACAATCTCGGTTTTAGTATGAATTATTTGCCTAATCTTGGTAAGCAAAATGCCAAAACATTTATAGTGTTGGTAGCAAGTGTAACCAATGTTTTAAACTTTAATCAAATTTATGGATATAGATATTCTTATAATGGATTAAATAAAGTAGCTATTACACCTCCAGCAAGACAGTTTTTCTTTTTAGGATGCTTTTTAAGTTGGGGAGTTGATAAAACACAAGATGCAATTAATAATAATTTGTAGGGAGTAGTAAATAGTTAATAGCTAATAGTAGATAGTTAATAGTAGATAACCATAACCTTTAAAACTTGTGAACCTGTGAACTTTTTAAACTTTAATAAAACAACAATTATGAAAAAGTTATTCATTATCATTTCGTTGCTTACAGCAACAGTTGCTATGGCTCAAAGTGAAAAATATATGAATGCTATGAGCAGTACATTACAGCAATTTGGCGATGCCAATACAACTGAAGAATTAACAGCAGTAGCTCAAAAGTTTGAGAGAATTGCTGATGCAGAAAAAACACAATGGCTTCCGTATTATTATACAGCTTTTGTTAAAACAATCTTATGTTTATCTGGAAAAATTACTGATATTGATGCTATGGCAGATGAAGCTACTATAGCATTAGACAAAGCAGCATCTTTAGAGCCAACCAATAGTGAAATTTATTGTGTAAGAAGTTTGATAGCTACTGCTAAAATGATTGTAAACCCACAAGCAAGATACATGGAGTATGGACCAAAAATTAATCAATACATAGAAAAAGCAAAAGCTGCTGACTCTACAAACCCACGTCCTTATTATATTCAAGCAAGTAATTTAGCAAATACACCAAAACAATTTGGTGGTGGATGTGATAATGCAAAACCATTAGCATTAAGAGCCTTAGAACTATATAATAGTTTTAAACCAGCCAGTGAATTACATCCAAATTGGGGAAAAGAAACAACTGAAAAAATAATAGAAAATTGTCAATAATATATAGCCTTTAAAAAGTATTAAGTTATTATAACCTTATTATTATGGAAAAAGAAATTTCTGCACAACAAAGCCTTGAAATAATTGAAGGCATGATAAACAAAGCAAAAAATAAATTCAGCGATAACAGTTTTTTATACCTGTTATGGGGTTGGGTTATTTTTATTTGTTCTGTTGGACATTTTATCATGATAAAATTCAGTCTATTCAACAATCCTGAATATATATGGGCTGCTACATGGGTAGCTGTTATTTATCAAATTATTTATTTGGTAAAGCAAGGAAAAAAAGAAACAGTAAAAACTTATACCGATGAAGTCATTAACTATTTATGGGTAAGTTTTGGTATATCTATGTTTATCATAACAGTTATTTTAGGGCGTGGTAATACATGGATTACTTTATACCCCATTATACTTATGATGTATGGCACACCTACCTTTCTAAGTGGTGTTATTATGCGTTTTACACCATTAAAAGTGGGGGGTATTTGTTGTTGGTGTTTAGCTATTGCTGCTACTTTTACACCTTCATTATATGTTTTATTATTGTTGGCATTAGCAGTTGTAACTGCATGGATAATTCCTGGTTACTTATTAAAAGTAAAATATAAAAAAGATAATGTATGAGCAACGAAAAAAAACTAACAGAGCAAGAAAGTCTGCAACTCATTACTACCATGATACAAAAAGCAAAAGCAAGTTATCATGAACGTGGTATAAGTGCTATTTTATGGGGTACAGTAGTAGCAGTTGCATCGTTGGTTACTTACCTTCGTAGAGAGTTTGATTTTAATGTTCCTTTTGACCCCTTTTTACTTGTATTGGCAGCCATTATACCTCAAATATTTATTTCCATTAAACAAGGAAGAGAAAACAAAGTAACTAAGTTTGAAGATACAGCTATCAATGCAGTATGGTTAGTATATGGCATATCTATTTTTGCACTTATTTTTTATCAAAATGTAGTACCCTCTGCTACTATTGAATTATGCAGACAAGATGGATGGCAGTTAATGATACATTATTTAGATGGTAGTAAACCTGATGAGCCTTTACATCCATTTGTACCAAGTGTATATTCACTTTTCTTATTGCTATATGCTTTTCCTACGTTGGTAACAGGTATTGCTAAAAAATATGCACCCATGACAGTTGGTGCAATTATTACTTATATTTTATTTATTGCATCATGCTATACAGCCTCTAAATATGATATGTTATTTGGAACAATAGCAGCATTGGTATGTTGGCTAATTCCAGGAATTATTTTAAGAAGAAAATATTTGAAACAAAAAAGCAGTAATGTTTAAAGAGCTTGACCCCATATTACACTCTCAACTTAGGCTTGCAGTAGTGAGTTTGCTTATTGGTGTGAAAGAAGCAGAGTTTACTTTTATAAAAGAAAAAACCAATGCTACTGCTGGTAATCTTTCTGTGCAAATACAGAAATTAAAAGATGTAGGCTATATAGAAGTAGAAAAGCAATTTAAAGATAATTATCCTTTAACTACTTGTTCTATTACCAAAAAAGGGGTTGAGGCTTTTGAGAAATATGTAAAAGCATTACAGAGCTATTTAGATGCTGGAAAAAAATAAACTATCAACACACAAAAAAAAATCGGTAAAATACTTTCTTGGTTAAAGCTAAGTTTACAAAGTAGAGTAAATAATTCTTATCCTCATTTTTCTATTTTGCTGTGGATTATTACCTCCTAATAATCTTACTCTTCCAGCAGCAGGTGTATTTAATGCAGAAGAAGCTATAGGATATACACCATTGGTCATTCCTTCTCCTGCATATACATAATCTGTTACAGGAGCAAACAAGTATAAATCATATACCTTTTGTTGAAAGGTTATAATACTTTGAACATATCTGGATATATTAAAATTATATGATGCAATTCTTTTACCATTAGCATCATTTTTATATATAATATTACCTCCAAAAAGTCCAAGATTATCTACAATGCCTCCTTGTCCTAATACAATATCTTTAGGTATATAAAATCTGTAAGCAGCAGAATCTGGATGTGTACTTATAGCACACAAGAAAAGATTGGGTGCTGTAAAAGTGTTATAAAAAGCATCGTTATCTGCTTCTTGCTCCATAATCAATTCTGCACGATGTATAATTCTGTTGCTAATACCAGCAATACCAGGTGTTTTTATTCTTACATAATTACCTTGACCTGCTTGTAAAAACAATAAATCATCTTGTGTAGTAACAGCATTGTTTAAATATTGTTCAGACTGTGAACCTGCTCTATTTCTTGTAATATTATTAGAAGCACCAGTCATACCAGCTACTGTTCTAAAAAATGTAACTACAGTAGTATCTACTCCATTACGTTGTTTGTATTTATAATATAAAGCTACTTTACTATTAGTATCAGTAAGAGAAACTTTTAAGAGTGTGTTTGAAGTACCTTGAGGAACGATAGAGAACCCTCTAAAAATACTTGAAAATTGTAAGCTACTATAATAAGCATTACTGCTATCAAATTGTTTGAGCAATTTATTGCCAAAAGAAGTTGTTAGCGGTATTCTTATTTGATTGATAGAATTTTCGCTAAATGCCTTGACAGAATCTGAAAGTTTTCTTGGGTCTGTAATATGCAACTCTCCTATTTGTCCTGCTAAATTCATAGATGCAGAAGCAGGGTAAATTGAATCTACATTAAATTTACTTGATTGACTTATTTCATACACTTTTAAGTGCATAGGATTGGTGCTATCTCCATATAAACCAGTATAACTTAAAACCAATACAGCAGAATCTAAAGTAAGGCTATCTTTACCTACAGGAAAATAAAATGGGAAAATGGGTGGTTTAAATTCAGTATTTACAATAGCTTTTGTGCCTCCCATTAAAGGGTCATTACTAATAGTTCCTAATACCATTTCCTGAGATTTGGAAATACGAAAGGAATCTAATAAAATATTATACGTTTCTACATCAATAGTTGTATCAAATGTATGTACACCATCTATAGGTGGTATAAGTTCACTACCTATTTCTGTAACTGAAATTTTAGTACAAGATACTATGGCAAAACAAATAATAAAGGCTGGAAATAAAAACTTCTTCACGCAGTAGAATTAAATAAAAATTTTAATGAATTATTTGTCTGCAAGGTCGTTGTACAAATCTAAATACTCTGTTAAATCAGTATCCCATCCTTTAAATGGTAATATTTTTTTACCTCTTACTTTAGAAAATTCTTCTACTAATTTTTTATCAGGTTTTGGTGTACCAAAAGTAATGGCATCTGCATAAGTAGCACCACCTCTAAACATAGCAGTATTATTAAGTCCTTTAAATATTTCTAAATCTTTTGAAGCAATGCTATTATTTATCAAAGCTAATTTAAACAGTTCATTACCCAATTTTTCTGTAAAAGTGTTTTCACCAATAGTAAAAATGGTTTTGCTATGAAGAAAAACAGGTTCTCTTTTATAAGCAGTTTTTATAAATGCAGGAATTAAACCACTCATCCATCCACTACAATGCACTATGTCTGGGGGCCAACCAAATTTTCTAACAGTTTCTAATGCTCCTTTAGCAAAAAAAACAGTTCTCATTGCATTATCATTAAACCAATTATTGTCATCATCATGAAATACACTTTTCCTTTTGAAAAATTCTTCATTTTCTAAAAAATATATCTGAAGTCTTGCATTGGGTAAAGAAGCTACTTTAATTTGCAATGGATAATCGTCATCATTAACAGCAACATTGATACCACTTAGTCTTACTACTTCGTGCAATCGATGCCTTCTTTCATTAATAACACCAAATCGTGGCATAATACAACGTACTTCCATACCACTCTCATTACTTTTTACAGCAAGTTTATTGACAATTTCTGCAAATTCTGTCAGCTCTAAATAGGGCGACATTTCTGTTGCTATAAATAAAATTCTTTTCTTAGACATCAGCTCTATTTGATTTTGAAATAGCTTTATAAGGCTGCGAAATTAAGAAAAATACCTCTAATGACAAAAGGTTTAGCCTTTTAAAGGCATTTTATCTTTAATTTAATAAGCAATCTAAGTATATCAGTAATAACTAAATGCGATTGAATTAAATTGTTGTAGAGTAGTAACCTAACCCTGATTATAAAATTAAAGCCTCATTACAAAAATTTGTAACAAGGCTTATGCTTTTTTTAATGAATAATTTTTTGCTAATTATTCTACAATAATACTTTGAGTGTTGTTATAATCTTTCCCTTTTATTACTAATTGATATATACCAGATGTTATTCTATTAGGTAATGTAATGCTATAAGAGGCTGAAGTGCCAGCATGATTTAATGTTTGACTATACAATAATTGACCTGATAAATTATATACTTGAACATCATAATCACCTTTTGCAAGGTTTTCTGAAAGTATATTTAACTTTCTGTCCTTTATTGGATTAGGATATACTGTAATTGATGTTGCTTTATCACTCATTCTAACTAAAACAGTAGAGCTATAAGTGTTTTTCCCATCTTTACCAATTGCTTTTATACGATAGTAGTTATTACCATTAAATGGTGTTGCATCTATCCAATCATATTTTTCTGTAGAAGCAATATTAGAGCCTTTAGCCATAACATTACCAACTGTAGTAAACTCATTGGCATTGCTACCTTTTTCTATTTCATATTTAGAAATATTATTTTCAGCCACACGCCAATTTACATTAATTTTCTTATCTGCTTGTGTAGCATTTACGCTAATAAATGAAACAGGTAAAGTACCACTTGTTTTAAACACAATAGCAAAACGTAAGTTATATGTGTTGGCATTGGTAGTTACAGTATAATTGTAAGTAGATGTACCGCCCATGCTTAATGGAGTTAAAGTATTGGTGTACTTATCTAATAAATAGGCTTCTAAACCATTTGCTTCAAAATATTCTGTATTGATTGAAAGTTGATAGTTGCCTCCAACTGTACCTGAAGTACCATAATACATACGCAACGTAACTGTATCATCTGCTACAGCTTCTTGTCTGCCTTCTATACTCCATTGTTTATTACTTTTACTAATAATGCTGATATTCTCAAAACCATTACTTATTTTACTTGCATCTTCTGGTCCATCGCCATCATTAAAATCACTTCTAAAACCAACAGCTATACCATCCATCAAAATATAATTTGAGGTATTTTGATTTTTATTCAAGTTAATATATATTCTTGAAGTATTTTGTTGAGATGAATTGGCAGAACGAAAAGTTTCTGTAAAGTCGCCATTAGGTGCTTTATGTGATTCTCTAAATGTAACAGTTGGAGAAGTAGTAGTATTTCTTACAAATATTGCTTGCCCTGGTTGTATATATCTATTTGCAGCAGAAGCAACTGGTACAGTTATATCGCTAGTACTATTATACGTTACATAAACACCTCCACTTGGTGATACATTAGGGTCATATAAATAATATGATGATGAAATATTAGAAGCATCTGCATATACTAAACTCCAATCTACAATACAAGCATAAGGATTGGCTATAATAGAAAAACCTGTTGCTGATGCAAAGTTTAGCTTTACTGAATTATCTGTTACAGAGTTAGCCGTTGTACCTGTTGTGTTATATACTACATCTCCAGTAACTAAAGAACCCCTTGTACGCAAGGTAGCAGGAGCATTCATTCCTGTTGGGGTTGGTGCTTGATAAAGATTAACCAATCTATTACCTCTAATTAATACTCTATATCCTTTAAAAGCATTTAGTGCTTCTTTTGTAGTATGACTTGTAGAAGTACTCCAAGTAGTCCATATACTTGCACCAGAACCATCTACATCATAAGTACTTAATGAGCCCAAACCTGTTTGGGTTAAATCATAACCTGTTGTAGCATCTACACCACCAGGATTAGCACCATACTGTCCTGTAACATGTGTACCATAATAAACACCATTATCTAAACCACTTGTTCCACCTTCTTGCCAATTATCAAATACTGTTCCTCCGTTAGGGTTTACTCCTGTTGCTATATCTCTATAAGCTCTAAAACCAGTACCACCTGTTTGTGGTATAAATCTTTCTACGTTAAAAGCAGCATCAGTACCATAAGTAATATTTCCAGTAGCACCAATTGGTCCTACTTGTGCTGTATTTGTTATTGAAGTTGAACGTAAGGTAAATAAATAATTATTAGGTAAAATAAGTGTACCTGCATCTAATGAAAGTACACCTCTCAAAAAGAAGTTTTGATTATTTAATGTTAAAGAGTTAGTTCTATTAACAGTAAAATTCAGAAACTCAGGGCTTGCGGCTGAAAATACATCATTTGGAATAGTGAAAGCACTTCCTTCTAAATTGCCTGGTTGTCCAAAAGCAAGGCTTGAGTTATTGCTTAAATGAATAGTACCTGCTGTACGAACAATAGGTATATTAGATGTATGAAAAGTAAGTGTATTAGCACCTACGGACAACTCCCCATTTGTTAACCTTAAAGGTGTGTTATTTGAAGTTGCGGTAAATACGGCACTACCTGCTAAGGCAAAATTATTGGTACTGTTAAGTTCTACATGAGAATATTCCATTCCTGCAAGTGATGCAACTCCAGGATTACCTGTCATAATAATTCTACCTGTTGTACCTGATTGTTTTGCAGTTCCTGATGCCACAACAATATCTCCATTTACTGTTAAAGTACCTGTGGTGGTGGCAATTGAAGTTCCTACCCCATCTGAACTGAATATTACATTACCATTTATGGTAAGGCTGCCTGCTGCATTATTCAAACTGAATGTAGTATTAAAATCTCCTGAATTGATGGTAAGATTGCCCGAAACAGTAAGTGTATTTATTCCCCAACTTACAGTTCTGGCAGCAGTATTTGCCCTGTTAATGGTTAACGAAGCAATAGAAGGTGAACCGGAAAATATATTATTAGCAATAGTTACGTTTGAGCCTCCCCCAAAAATTAATTCTGTACCTGCTGCAACATTAAGAAACCCTGCTGTTTTCTGAAGTTGATTGCCTTGTGTAAGAAGTGTAAGTATATTATTGCCTACTACTAAATTACCGGATGTTAAAGTAATAGTTCCTGTAAATGTGGTATTGCCTGTTAAACTTACATTTCCTGCTGAATTAATCTCAACATTATCATAAGTAACGTCTGAGGATAATGTAGTACCTGAACCAACCATTATGATTCTTCCTGTAGTATTCTGGGTTTCAGTTCCTGTTCCTGTAACATTACCATGTACAGTTACGGTAGCTCCAGCTACTATTCTTAAAGTAGTAGCAGATGAAAAATTCACATCTCCTTCTACTTCCATACTACCATTATTAACATTCAAATATAATGGAGATGAAATATTTAAATCTCCTGTAATTGCTACAGGATTATCCCCCCAATTTGTAGTTCCTGATATTTTATTTACTGAAAGACTACCTAATGTAGTAGGCATTTCAAATATTTCATTGGGTATAGTGATATTTCCTGTTTGTGTACCATCGCCAATTACTAAGTGAGAGTTTGAACCTACTACCATTTTACCTACTTGTGAAGTACCATTTCTTTGTATTGAAGACCCACTAAATAAAAGTGTTAGTGTGTTACTTCCTACTACTAAATTACCTGAAGTTAATCTTATAAATCCTACAAATGATGTAGAACCTGTTAAACTTACATTACCTGTAGAATTGATTTCAACATTATCATAAACGATGTTATTAGTAAGTGTAGTACCAACCCCTACCATAACTATTCTTCCACTTGAATTTGTTAGTGTTCCAGTACCTATAACATTTCCACTTACTGTTACAGTAGCGTTAGCATTGGTCAATCCTAATATACCATCAATTAATACATCACCAACTACACTTACATCAACTGCTGTGCTAACTCTAAACTCTCCATCATTAATATTTAAATTACCTCCTATTGACATTGTACCAGAAGCATTACTCACTGCAAAATAGCTTGTTCCAGTATTTGTGTTTACATTTCCTGTAATAGTTATTGGATTATTTCCCCAACTTGAAGTTCCAGATGTTTTATTTACTGCAAGACTACCTAATGTAGTAGGCATTTCAAACATTTCATTCGGCATAGAAATAGCTGCCGTTTGTGTACCATCGCCAATAATTAAATGAGTATTTGCACCTACTACTATTTTACCTACTTGCGAGGTGCCATTTCTTACTACTGGAGTACCATTGTAGAAAAGAGATAAAGTATGATTGCCTACTGCTAAATTTCCTGAAGTTAATGTAATTCTTCCATTTAGGGTTAAATCACTTGAAGCAGTTACAGTAGCTGCTGCATCATTTATTATTATATTGGTATATTCTGGCATAAAAGAACTACCTGATGCAAGTCCTGTACCATGAACAACTGCATTAGCCAAAGTCATAGATTGTGCAAAAGTAGTAGCTCTTAGTGTGAAATTATCAATTTTAAGCACCCCATCAGAGGCATCTGGACTTGCCCCAGCACCATATCCTAATACAATTATATAAATGCCCGTTTTATTATCTGCAGTAGTCCCTAAAGAAAAAGTAACTGATTGATAACTACCAGCCAAAGTTGGGTTAGTACTTATTCTTGTATAAGTAATATCATCATCACTAACATACACATTTACATTACTTGGCATTTTGGCACCTATACCCATAACATCCATTGTTAATGTAATTGTAGAAAGCCCCTCAGTATTGAAGGGACCAAATTTTATATGAGGAGATGTAAGTGCAGCACCAGCAGCAGGTCTTCCTCCTGAAGTAAAACCATAATAGCCTATAGCCATACCATCAATTACGCCTCCATAGGTTGTAGCATTACCAGCACCATGAGCATCTGATAAAGAATTAGTGGTAACTACTGGTGCTCCTATTGTAGAAACAGAAGTTTCCATAGTAGTTTGTACTGTTGTACTTCTTGCAGCATTATCTTCAAAATCATAATAAGCTATAGGAAATTGTGCATTAGCTACAAAGCCCACAAACATTATTAAAAGTAAAAGTGTACATTTTAAACTTTTCATAAATTAAGGTATAAATATTTTTAATAAATTAATTATCTTTTTTGTTCAGTTGTATTTTCTTTATTTTATTTGGTTAAAGCATACCTATATCAGCGTACAAAATAAGGGTATTTTATATTATTTATAACAATTATTTATTAAGATTAATTTTCCCTTAGATATTGAGATTCTTATAATACATAAAAATTACAGCTAAACATTAACCCTTATAAACTACATTTTTTCCTATTAATTTTTATAGTGTAAGTTTAAAGATAAAATATTTTTTTTAAATGCTGCTTTTACAAAAAGAATTATCAAACCTCCTCTAAAATTATTCATTATACTTTAAGTTGAATATTAATAACTGATATTATCCTTCAATTATTGTACATATTTAAGATAAATAAATGATAGGATTTCTATTTTGAGGTTTGCATAGCCTTAAATGCTATATTTGCCATCCTAAATTTTGTACAAGTGGCAACCAAATTTTCTAAAGAAACCTACTTATATTGGTACGAATTAATGCAATTAATACGTCAGTTTGAATTAAAAGCTGAAGAAATGTATAAAATGGCTGGAAAAATTCGTGGATTTTTTCATTCTTATGCAGGACAAGAAGCTATAGCAGCAGGCTGTTTAACAGCTACAAGGCATGAAGACCCTTTTATTACTGCCTATAGAGACCATGGACTATCTTTAGCCAAAGGCACTTCTGCTAATGCTTGTATGGCAGAATTATATGGAAAAGCTACAGGATGTGCTAAAGGTAAAGGTGGTAGTATGCACTTTTTTGATGTTAAAAATTATTTTTTTGGTGGACATGGCATTGTAGGAGCACAAATAGGTACTGGTGCTGGTTTGGCTTTTGCAGAAAAATATAAAGGAACTGATAATGTAGTACTTTGCTTTTTTGGTGATGGTGCTGCAAGACAAGGCATTCTACACGAATCTTTTAATATGGCAATGACTTGGAAATTGCCAGTAATATACATTTGCGAAAATAATCACTATGCAATGGGTACTTCTATTGAAAGAGCAAGTAACATTACAGATATTTATAAATTAGCAGATGCTTATGAAATGCCTGCAGACCAAATAAATGGCATGAGCCCTGAAACTGTTCATGATAGTGTAACAAGAGCTGTAAAACGTGCAAGAGAAGGAGATGGTCCAACCCTTATAGAAATGAAAACTTATCGTTATAAAGGACACTCTATCAGCGACCCTCAAAAATATAGAACTAAAGAAGAGGTAGAAGAATACAAAGAAAAAGACCCAATAGGGCATGTATATAATACTATATTAGAAAACAATTTTGCCAATGTGGAAGAATTGGCTGCTATTGATGCAAAAATAGCAGCAGTAGTAGAAGCAAGTGTACAATTTGCCGAAGAAAGTCCATTCCCTGATAATAGTGAAGTTTTAAAAGATGTATATGCAGATGAAAACTATCCTTTTATTACTGATTAAATAAAAATTTTACTATTCTAAAATTATTTGCAAAAAAATATGCACTTTTGCGACCTTTAAATTAAACCAAAGTATGAGTGAACAAGCAGTAAAGAAAGATTTATGGCTTCAATTAGAAAGCCTATGGCATAAAAACAGTAAAATAATTATTATTGTAGTATCTGCAATAGTGCTAATATCAGCAGGATTATATGGCTATAAAGAATATGTAGTATTACCCAAAGAAGAAAAAGCAGCAGATGCTTTGTATAAAGTACAGCAATGGTATGCACAAGATTCTTCTAACTATGTAATTAATGGAGATACAACAGGAGCAAAAGGTGCTCTATATATCATTAAAAATTTTAGTGGTACAAAGTCTGCCAATCTTGCCCATTTTTATGCAGGTGTTAGTTATTTAAAACTAAAAGATTTTTCCAATGCAATAAAACATTTAAAAGATTTTAGCACAAAATCTTTACCTATTCAAATGGCTGCATATACAGCTTTAGGACATGCTTACGCAGAATCTGATAAAAAAGAAGAGGCTGTAAAATATTACAAAAAAGCAGGTACTACTTTTGAAGATGATAAAGACAACTCTGCTGAAAATTTGTTTTTAGCTGCACAGTTATTAGAAACTATGAACAAAGGAAAAGAGGCTTTAGAATTATATAAAACTATTAAACAAAAATATCCTCAAACCAATAAAGGAAATCAAGCAGATAAATATATTTACAGATTAAGCATAGAAAAAAACGATTTTAGTATTAATTAAACCTATGGCTACACAAGGAAATAAAACATTACTTAAAGGCATCCCAAAAACAAAGGATGCCTTTATAATAATTGTAAAAACAGAATGGAATAGTAGTATTGTCAATAAATTAGAAGCAGGTGTAAAAAAAATATTACAAGCTGCTAATGTTTCTTACAAAACAATTACAGTACCTGGTGCAGTTGAAATTCCATTTGCTGTAAAACAACATTATACTTACGCCAATAAATTGCCAGATGCATATATAACTTTAGGAACAGTTATTAAAGGCGATACTCCACATTTTGATTATGTATGCAAGTTTGTAACTGATGGAGTTTTGCAATTAAATTTATCAATGAATGTGCCTGTTATTTTTGGCGTACTTACTGTAAATAATGAAACTGAAGCTAAAGATAGAACTACAGGAAAGCATGGAAATAAAGGTGAAGAATTTGCACTTACAGCATTAAAAATGGTTGCTTTAAATCGTACTATACAGAAAGGATAAGTGATTTTTCAGTAAGCAATTTTCTATTTTTCTTCTTCTTTAAAATCAAACAAAGTAGCTGTAAAAATAGACCTCTCTCTTTTCTTAAACATTACATCCCAGTTGCCTATATATCTTAATAGTTTTGGTACTGTATAGCCTTTATAAGTGGTCATTTGTACTTCCATACTTACATCAAAATCATACACACCAGCACTATAACTTAATGAATAGCTTCTATAAGCTACTTCTAAAGTTTTAGGGTCAAACCAAGTTATCATTTCATCTACTACTACTTTATCTCTTCTAAAAATGCCTAACTTATTTTTTGGTACTATTGACAATACATAGTAGAGTTTATTTTCTTTTTCCTGCAAGTCTAATTTGTAATCATAAATTTTATTAGCAGCATCATCGTACAAATCTAATTTGCCACCAATAAAAGGAATACCTGGAATTTTTTTACCTGGGTTAAAAAACAACATTTTTAATTGTTCTTTGTGTTTATCCATTCCTTTTTTATCTGCTACAGATAAAGTATTTCCTGCTACAATATTTGTTTCGTTACAAACAGTTCCTTTGGTAAAAAATAAAGAGGCATACATTTGTGCAGTAGTATAATGATAATTTTTATTTTTATCATAAAAGTTACCAGTAGTAGTTTCTTCTAATACTTGCATTGTACGACAGTTATTGGCTCTTTCTTGTTTTGTTTTGCTAAATAAAGAGGCTTTTATTTTTCCTTTTTTATCCAACATTTTAATATCGTTATAAGCAGTAAACCCTATAATACGAAGGTTTTTAAAGGCTTTATAAAATGAAGTATCTTCTTTTATTTGTTTTAATAAAGTGTTGTAGTCAAATCCATTTCTTACCACAACTTCAGTAAGTGTAAATTTCTTTTTATCAATGATAATGGTAGTGTCTTGTGCTTGAATTGTATTACAGCAAAATAAAATAAATATAAAAGCAGTTAGCCTCATTTCAAAAAAGTCATTTTATAATCCACCTTTACTTTTCCTTTTGATATATCATTTAATTTTCCTTGCAGTAATTTCTTTTTTAGTGGCTTTAAATAATCAATAAATAATTTTCCTTCAATATGGTCATATTCATGCAAGATAACTCTTGCAGTAATGCCATGAAATGCTTCTATATGAGTAGTAAAATGTTCATCCATATATTCTATAACAACCATTTCTGGTCTTGCAATATCTTCTCTTATTTTTGGTATTGAAAGACAACCTTCATTATACAACCATTCATCTCCATCTAAATCTTTTATTTGTGCATTAATAAAAACTTTTTTAATGCCAGGCATATCGGGATATTGTTTTTTTTCACTATCATCCATGTTGTCATAAATCTGTGTACTATCTACCACAAACAAACGAATGTCTCTATTAATTTGAGGAGCAGCCAAACCTACACCATTACTTGCATACATGGTTTCCCACATATCGCTAATTAACATATTTAAGTTAGGATAGTGAGCATTAATTGATTCAGTTTTTTTTCTTAATACTGCTGCACCATAAGCTACAATAGGAAGAATCATTGTTTGTAAATATTTTAATATAAAAATTTGATAGCAAATGTATGACTAAAAATTGGATGTACTACTGTTAGTAATCATAATAAAAAAACAACACTTCTTAATGTTTGTTTTCAAGATATTCTTGTAGCATAATAGTAGCAGCTATTTGGTCAGTATTGCCTTTTATTTGCCTATTCTTTTTTTTCATGCCCATTTGTATCATTGCTTGTGCAGCCATTTTAGAAGTAAATCTTTCATCTACTAACAGAATAGGAATAGCTGTAAATTTCTTTTTAAATTTTTCTACAAATGAATATACCAAAGGTGTAGCATGAGTAGCTGTATCATCTAAGTTTAATGGCTCTCCTATTAAAACCAATTCTACATTTTCTTGTAAAAAATATTGTTCAAGAAATGTATATAATTCATTTGTAGCAACAGTAGTTAATGCTGTGGCAATAATTTGCAATGGGTCTGTAACAGCTATGCCTGTTCTTTTTGCACCATAGTCTATACACATTATTCTTGCCATAGTGCTTATTATTATTATTTTAACTCAAAGCCACGAGCTAATCTTAAAGCAAAATGTTTGGTGTATTTTCCAAAGTCTGTAGCATCTTCATATTTCAAACTAATATCAAATTTTTTAAATGCTAAACCTACAGAAGGCGACCAAATAAATGAACGCCCACTACCTTTTACTAAACCAAAGCCAATACCAATTTCTCCGGCAGTATAAAAATTTTCGCCCCAAAAATATTTAACCCCTGGTTTTAAAGGAATATAACCCATTGAAGAAAGATTATTCTTTTTAAAAAATTCTGTAACTCCTGTAGTTAAGATAAATTGGGCTTTATCCATAATTTTTGTTTGTAATCTTACATCTGCACCAAGTGTAAAACCATATCCACCATTTGATGCTACACCAGGCATGATACTTACACCCATTCTCCATTTTTGTGCATTAGAAGTATTTGAAAATAGCATAGCTGTTGTAAAAAGTGCTATAATAAAAAACTGTTTCATAAACTATATTATTTGTGTTTGTATAAATTATTTTTGTAAATAAGTATCTAATTCATCCATCATATTGCTACTGCCAATAAATAATGGTGTTCTTTGATGTAGCTCTGTAGGTTGAATTTCTAATATTCTTTGTTTACCATTAGTGGCTCTACCACCTGCTTTTTCTACAATAAATGCAAAAGGATTGCACTCATATAACAAACGTAACTTTCCATTTGGTTTATCTGTTGTGCCAGGGTAAGTAAAAATGCCTCCTTTAATTAAATTTCTATGTACATCAGAAACCATGCTACCTATATAACGTTGTGTATAAGGTCCTCCATCTGCTTTTGTTTTTTTCTGACAGGCTGTAATGTACTCTTTTACCCCTTGTTCATACTGAAAAAAATTTCCATGATTAACAGAATAAATTTTTCCTTTTTCAGGACACTTAATATCTGGATGGCTTAAACAAAATTCGCCAATTTGTTGGTCTAAAGTAAAACCATTTACACCTCTTTTGGTTGCATAAACAAGCATTGTGCTACTGCCATAAATTACATAACCAGCAGCTACTTGCTTAGTGCCAGGTTGTAAAAAATCTTCTTTAGTACATGGTTTACCTAATTCACTTACTCTTCTATAAATACTGAAAATAGTACCTATAGAAACATTTACATCTATATTACTACTACCATCTAATGGGTCAAACAGGCAAACATATTTACTATTATTGCTTACAGGGTCATCAAAAATGTCAATATCATCCATTTCTTCACTACCAATTCCTGCACAGCTTATACCATGCTTTAAAACACCCACCATTTGGTTGTTAGCAAACACATCTAACTTCATTACTTCTTCTCCTTGAATATTGGTTGTACCAAATGCTCCCAATATATCTATCAGTCCTGCTTTGTTTACTTCTACATTAATACGTTTAGCAGCCAGCCCAATATCTCTTAATAATGAACTTAATTCTCCTGTAGCAGCAGGAAAATCTCTTAGCTGTTGTATAGTAAATTCATCAAGTGTTAAAACACTTCTATTAATACTCATAATATGTAATTTTAAAACAACTTACAATTGATTATTGACGCTGCAAATGTATTATAAGCTAACTATATTTTTACAGTTTTGGAATAAATAATATTTATTGAATAGCTTATGCAAAAATTTATTTCCTTAAAATTGGTATAGCATCTATTAATTGTTGGGTATATTGGCTTTGTGGGTTGTTAAATATTTTTTCGGCAATACCTATTTCTTCTATTTTACCATTTTTCATTACCATTATTCTATCGCTAACATATTTTATTACAGATAAATCATGCGAAATAAATAATGCAGTAAATCTAAATTCTTGTTTTAAATCATTTAATAAGTTTAAAACTTGTGCTTGTACACTTACATCAAGTGCACTAACACTTTCATCACAAACTATAAATGCTGGTTGCAATATTAATGCTCTGGCTATAACAATTCTTTGCCTTTGTCCTCCACTAAATTCATGAGGATATTTTTTATAATCATTAGCTGTTAAACCTACTTTTTCTAATAAATATATTGTCTTCTCTTTTGCTTGATTGTTGGTTAATTGTTTATTATGAAAATGCAAAGGCTCTGTAATAGCTTCTCCTACAGTCATCATAGGATTTAAAGAAGCATAAGGGTCTTGAAAAATTAATTGCATTTCCTTTCTTAATTTTTGTAATTGCTGATTAGTGGCGTATGTTATGTCTTTATTATTATACATTATACTTCCAGCAGTTGGTTGAATTAGTTTTAAAATACTTCTGCCCAAAGTTGTTTTACCACAGCCACTTTCACCAACTAATCCTAACGTTTCTCCTTTATAAATATCAAAACTCACCTCATCTACTGCTTTAAAGTTTGCTAACTCTTTTCCTGTAAAACTCTTTCTGGTAGAAAAATAAACTTGTAGATTTTTTACAGAAATTAATATCTCTTTTTCATTATTAGAAGATGCTATGTTACTATTTTCTTGAAGTGATGGGGTGAATGATATATCATGTAAAAAATTGGCAACAACTGGCAATTTTGTTCCTTTAGAATACAATGCTGGTCTGCATGCTAATAATGCTTTAGTGTAAGCATGTGTAGGGTTGGAAAATATTTGTTGTGTAGTATTTTGCTCCACCATATTTCCTTTATACATGACAACTATTCTATCAGCAATTTCTGATACAACACCTAAATCGTGTGTTATGAAAATAACACCCATTTTATTTTCTTGTTGTATATCTTTTATGAGTTGTAAAATTTCTTTCTGCACAGTTACATCTAATGCAGTGGTAGGTTCATCACAAATTAATAAATCGGGCTTACAACAAATTGCCATTGCAATCATTACACGTTGTTTTTGTCCCCCACTTAATTGATGAGGATAACGATTAAAGACAATAGAAGGATTGGACAATTTTACTTTTTCAAATAAATGAATGGTTTGTTTCTTAGCTTCTTCATAAGATATTTTTTTATGCAGTATAATAGCCTCCAATACTTGCTTACCACAAGTAATAACAGGATTTAAAGAAGACATTGGTTCTTGAAAAATCATTGCAATATGATTGCCTCTTATTTGTTGAAGTTGTTCATTAGTATAAGTTAATAAATTACATTGTTGATTATTGAGATAAAAATTAATTTCTCCTTGAGGATAGCTAACAATTTGTTTAGGCAATAATTGTAAAACAGATAATGCAGTTACAGATTTTCCTGAGCCACTCTCTCCTACTATAGCCACTATTTCATTTTTATGAATAGTAATATTTACATCATTAACAGCATGATGTACTCTACCATTCATAGTTGAAAAATTGATAGAAAGATGTTTGATAGCTAATAAAGGAAATTGCATACCACAATAATAAGATTTTATTATAGAAACTTTACAATACAACAAGAGCCGCATTGCTGCGGCTCTTGTAATAATCATTAAATGTTACTAATTAAAACTTAACAAACCTTGATACTGCACTTTCACAACCATTGTTGCAAATAGTTTTGATTAAATAAGTGCCTTGAGATAGTTTACTTACATCTAATTGTTGTAAGTTATCGCCAGTATTTAATACTACACTTTGTTGTACTAATACTTTACCAGTAATATCAGTAATTATTATACTTACTTTCTCAGTACTTGGTGAAGCAATATTTACATTCAACATATTTCTTGTAGGGTTTGGATAAACACCTGTTATACTAACTTGTGTAGCTTTGTCTCCTTTCAACAATACTACAGTTGAGTAATTTACTTTACCGTCTTTATCCATTTGTTTTAAACGATAGTAATTATTTCCAACCAAAGGTTTATTATCATTATAGTTGTAAGACAATGCAATATTGCTATTTCCATTAATAGCTTTAGATGCAATGAAATCTAATTTACTAAAATGATTACCATCTGCACTACGTTCTAATTCATAACCAATGTTATTGGTTTCTGTAGCTGTAGTCCAAGATAAAATGTTTGATGTACCTTCTTTTTTACCTGTAAAGTTTGTATAAGTAACAGGAAGTGCAGAACCTGTAACTTTTGCTGTAAATGCACCTTTGACTGCTTCCGTTCCTCCATAAGAATATACTCGGAAATAGTAAGTTTCATTCTCTGTCAAGCCAGTTAAATTCACCACTTCTGCATTTGCACCTGTAGTAGCATCTGCACAACCCATTTGTGTTAAAGTTCCACAAACACCTGAATAAGCAATTACAACTATATCTGTGATACCTCCTGAAGTAGCAGGTGTAACTGTAATAGTGGCATTGCCATTTTGTGTAGCGGTAAATTGAAACCATACATCATCATCTGCATTACCTGTAAATCCACCACAAGATTGCCCTGCCTGACTTTGAGTAGCCCCCACTGTCGTAGCAGTTACAAGTACATTATCTGTAAGTACCATAGCATTATCACAATCATCATTCTCTATTAATGTAAAGAATGATGCTGATGAATAACTACTAGAATCAGTAGGTGAAGTACAATTTGCTCTCACATAGAATGTATAACTTGTAGTGCTTGATAATGTGTTAAAGGTTACATTAGTAGTAGCAGTAGTTCCTGAACTTACAAGTCCTGTAGCACCACTACCTGCTGCACCACTTGTTCTTAACTCCCAGCTATAATCTGTTATTGTTCCATTGATTGGTGCATCCCAACTCACATCAACTCCTGTTGTTGTTATATTAGTTACTGCAATATTGGTAGGCTCACCACAAGTTGGACTAATTTCTAATTTAAAGTCGTCAAAACTCAAGTACCAAGGTGAAAAATTTGCAGAACTCTTTATCCCAAAATAATAAACTCCATCAGCCGATGGTGTAAATGTATATTTGAATTGCTGGTAAGATGTATTAGTAGCTGCATAACCTGTTTCTAATACATTTACCATATCTACTTCTGTTGCAGATGAGCCATAAGCCACATCCATTGTAAAGCCAGCAGTCCCATCTTTATTCATCATATAGAATGAGAAGTCATAAGAATTGCCTGCTGTTAATTCAAAAGCAGGGGTATATATCCAAGCTGTAGTGTTATATTGTGTGTACATATAATTTGTACCAGTTCTTGGAGCTCTATATGTATCATTTGTAGTTGAAGTTCCAACTCCTGTTCCTGTTAATAATTCATAGTTCCAACAAGTTGGAAATACATATTGTGCAGGTGTAGTAACACCTTCAAATCCTTCAGTCCAAGGTAAAGTAGTAATTGGCACACACTCTGTAGTAAAGGTTTTAACAGTACTCCAACTACTTGAGTCTGTAGCACTACATACACTACGAACCCACACATAATAAGTAGATGCTGGTGTTAACCCAGTCAATGTTTCTGTAGTAGTTAACACGCCACTAATTGTTGGTGCATCTGTTAAAGAAGGTGCAGTATTAGTAGTGCTGTAATAAATACTGTAAGATGCTGGTGAATTGCCTAAAGTAGGAGCATCCCAACTTATATCTGCATCTGAACTTGTAATATTAGCTATCTGAATATTGGTAGGTTCATTACAAGTAGGTGGTGGTGCACAAGTTATTGCTGCTATCCAACCTGCTGCTATACCACTACCATCAGATGTGAAAACAAAAGTTAAAGCCCCTGACGCGTCGGTAGAGGTAAAAGTTAATCCCTGTGCCGAAAAAGTAGTTGTTCCTGTCCATGCACCATTAGGGCAAGTAGCTCTGTTAAAAGTAGAACCAGAAGATATTAATGGATAAGTATCGTCTGGACCATCATAAATCATTAATCCATCCCAGCCATTTTCGGTAGCAAAAGAATTGAATGTTACAGATACCACATCTCCTATATTATCTGGATAAATGGTTGTAGTTGAATTAGCATTATTTGCATAATCTGCTGAAGGTCCACCTGGGTCATAAAAATTACCCCCACATCCAGGAGGCGTGATAAAGGTTTTTACATTACTCCATTCACTGGAATCTGTAGCACTACATATACTTCTTATCCAAACATAGTATTCAGTGCCTGCTGTTAAACCAGTTAATGTTTCTGTGGTCATCGAAATTCCACTAATTGTTGGTGCAGTTGTTAAGCTTGGTGCAGTATTAGTAGTGCTGTAATAAATACTATAAGAAGCAGGTGCTCCTATCAATGGAGCATCCCAACTTATATCTGCATCTGAACTTGTAATATTAGCTACTTGCACACTGGTTGGTGCATCGCAAGTAGGTGTAACTGTTATTTGAATATTATCTACATACAAATTAAATTGGTCTGATGCTGAATAAGCATTAAAGCCAAAATAAAATACACCAGTAGAAGTAGCTATGAAATCTATTATAGTATCTTTTCTTACATTATTATTAACAGATGGTAAGTCAATAACTTGGTCAGTCATTGATAAATAATCTGCCGAACTACCATACATTACTTGTAGTTTTTCTACAAAGAAAGTACTTGCAGCACCATAATCAAATTTTAGTCTGTAAGATTCGCCTGCTGTTAAAGGTATGCCATTGGTATAAAACCATGCATTAGCGGCATTATTAGAATTGTAACCATATTTTAATGCTTTGGTACTAAATCCATATCCAGGATTATTTTCAGTTACCCAATTATTACCAGTGCCAGCATTTTCAGATAAAGTACAAGGTGGCATAGCAGGTGTTATTGCTCCCTCAAAATCTTCTATATAAGGTAATGTTGCTGCATCACAAGCAGTTCTAAAAGTTTTGGGCATCCATATACTGGAGTCTCCTACACTACAAATAGCACGTATATAAAATGTATGATTAGTATTAGGAGTCATGGTAGCTAAGCTAACTGATAAACCAGATTCTGTTCCACTTGAAACCAATCCTGTTGGTCCACTACCTGCTGCACCACTTGTTCTTACTTCATAAGCATAACCTATAGAAGGGTTAGACGTTGAGGCATCCCAATCTATAGTAGCAGTAGTTGTAGTAATGTTAGATACTACGAAATTACTAGGTGGAAGACATGCCCCAGCAGGAACTACTAAAACTGTATAATCTTCTGCCTCTCCGTATGAACCAAACCAATCTCCTACATAACAGGGGTCGGGAATTGTAACATCATACACCACCATCACCCTCATTCTTGTATTACCAAACATTGCTGTTACTGGCACATCTATATTAATTGTATGAGGACCTGATGAACTTGTACCACTAGCAACTGTATATACTTCACCTGCATCATCCAAAATTCCATTTTGATTCCAGTCTATAAATGCATATATATATTCATCAGCATCTGCTTCTATTGTAACAGATAATGAATATGGTCCACCACCAGGTGAAACAGTAGCTGTTTGAGATGTATAATCTACAGGACCACCTACTGTGCCTCCTGATGGATTATTAATACCCGCAAAATTTACATTAGTAATGTACTCGAAACTAACATCTGTAAAATTCGAGTTACAATATGCTTGTCCAAAACCAATAAATGATAACAACAAAAATGTTGTTAATAAAAATAGACTTTTCTTCATAACAGTTAATTTTAGACTTCAATAGTACAGATTTTTAATTACAGAAAAAAAAATTTTTATGTAAAGTATTAAGAAAAAAGGACTAAAAGTCCTCAAAAGATGATAAAAAAAATTAATGAATACTATCTGTAATGACAATATAACTATCTGGCTGTATTTTGTAAAAGGTTATATCACGTAAGTTTTGGTCAGAACGTATGCCAATACTATGAATATATTTTTGAGAAAATTCTCTTTTCACTTTTACAGGCTTATCTGTATAAAATTCTTGCTTATTTTGGTCCCAATATAATTCAGGAGTCCATAAAGTATCGCCTGTTCTATTAAATACCACTACACTATCTCTTAATAACACTTTACTATCATATTCCAAATACTGAGCATATTTAGCATCTAATTGTGTTTCTATGGCTAAAGTATCATCATAAAAATCTACATGTAATGTTTTGGTAAATTCTATTTTAGGCGTATCTAATAAATATCTAAGCATTAATGGTGCTGTTAATTTTGCTTTCATTCTTCCAGACTGACTTATATAGCTTTCTATGTTTTTTGCTTCTTCTACACCTAATGTTGTTTTATCCATATTCTGTAAAACTTCCATTTTATTTTCGCAGCCAATAATAAAAAGGCAGCCTACTCCAAAGGCTGCCAAATATTTTATTATATGTTGATAATGTTTAGTCATATTTACGTTTAACAAACCAAAGGTCGCTTAAACATAAACTTACAGAAAGTTTAAAATACTTTTCAGTAATATTATTTGCAGCACTTCCTCTTTTTCCAAATTCAAATGCAGTATTAATAGTAGTGAATTGATAGCTATATCTGGCTGGACGAACAGGTAAACCAAAACCTAAGCTAATACCATACGTTTTTAATTCATTTCCATCTGCATTAATATAATCTTTGCCAATATTAAAACCAGTACGATAAGCAATTCTACTAAAATAGTTATTTATATTTTTAGCATCAGGCACCCATTGCCCTCCTATATTAAGTTGCCAACTATTTATGGTAGCATCTTTTTGATTAAAATATCTATAATCTTTCCAATTGGCTATTGTAAAATCTGCACCTAAAGCCCACTTATCAAAAATACCAAAAGCATCTGCTGTTGTTTTTTGAATAAGAAAACCAACTGTATAAGTTGCAGGAATATTAATTTTTCCATTTATGGTACTACCTGCATCAATACTATCTAATGTATAAGTAGCACCAGAATAATCATAGTCATAAGTTTCTTTAAAATTAGTTTGCTCTGCTTGCAATTTATGAGATAATAAAACAGAAGCTCCTAATCGTAAATTATAATATTCTGTAATAGTACTTTTCTTTTTCTTGGTTGTATCATTCAATAAAATTTGATACTGAATTCCTCCTGTAAGAAATGCTCCTCTATATGATGTTGTGGTATTATAATTTGCTTTATAATATACTACAGTATCATTTATCATGGCTCTTTTTGAAGCTGTTTGTCTTTTGCCAAAGTGAAATCCTGTAGATAATCCTACAGAAAAGTTTTTCCATCTTTTACCTACTCCAACAAATGCTTCATTCATACCACCAGAACCTTCAAAAAGTGTTTGAATACTATCAATACCATTTAATCTTTCACTGCTTACTACACTATAATTTATACGAGTTATGGGTCTAAAACCTACTGTTAAGCCTAATGAATGTTTAGCACTAATAGGCATTGCTACTGCTAAATATGATGGAGAAAAATTGGTTGAGTTATATTTTCCTACAGGTGTTTTTCTGTTTAAAGTTCTGGCATCTATTGTAATACCTAAATCATACGTTACTATTCTGGCATTGGCAAAAGATGCAGGATTTGAAAAATTAATAATTTGTGGGTCTGTATAAGCAACAGCTATTCCTCCCATACCTTTTAATAGTATGTTTTGTGTATTGGTCAAATCTCCAAGTCCATAACGAGAGAAAGGAGAATTTTCTTGAGAAAAAGCAGTTGATGATAGCGACAAACTCAATAAAGCTACTGTTATTAATCTATTAATTGTTGTACTCACTAATTGCATAAAGTCCTTTAAATATTAAATAAGGGTCGGCAAATATCTTATTTTTAATGTGAGAGACAAAAAAAGCTACATCTCCTCCTGTTATTAGCACGTTAAAGTTGGTGTATTTTTCATTATATGCTTCAATAATTCCATCTATTTCTTTTGCCATGCCCAATAATACGCCACTTAATAAATTTGTTTTAGTATCATAGCCTATTAAAGGAAAATTATGTTCTGCCTCAATCAGAGGTAATAAAGCTGTGTACTGATTCATAGCTTGAAAACGCATATTCATACCTGGCGAAATACTACCTCCCAAAAATTCATGAAACTTGTTGATAAAATTATAAGTAATACAAGTTCCTAATCCTATTGCCAAATTATGGCTATTAGGATATAAGTGTACAGCAGCAGCACAAATAGCTAATCTGTCTGCACCAACAGTTTCAGGTTTGCCCACAGGTATTGTAAAAGGTAATTTACTATGTTGATTTAATTGATGAAACTTAGTATGCTTTTGTAACAATGCTTCTATAGCAGTATTATGATGTATAACAGATGACAAGATAGTTTTATCTGGTTTGTGTTGTTGAATAATGGCATTAATAGCAGTTTCATCTGCAATATTCATTACTACTACATCTTTCAATTCTGCATCATTAAAAACTGCATATTTTAAACGTGTATTGCCAAAATCAAAACAAATAGTTGTTTGCATAAAACAATAATAAGGAAAAACTAAAACCTAAAAAAAGAAAAACAAAAGTTTATAGAAGAGTTGGGGATAATGGTGAGTGATGAATGGTTAATGATAAATGTTGTATGTTGAGTGATGTATGTTGTATCTTATTACCAAATTACCTTACTTCCTTAATCACCCAATTACCCAATTACCTTAATCACCTAATCACCCAACTCCTAATTTCTCAGTCTCTAATCATTAAATGCAATTTTGGCACACTAAATATGACTAAAAACCCACAACTTCGCAGCCTCTTTAAAAAACTATTTAGTAAAACTGAAATTTTGGCTTTAAATGCCTATTGGCAAAAAAGTTGCAAATAAAGTTTCTGAATTTTAAAACTAATAAAATATTAAAATTAACATCATGGCTACAAAAAAAATGAGTATTACCCCATTACACGACAGGGTAATTGTAAAACCAGCTGCTGCTGAAGAAAAATCAGCTGGAGGAATTATTATACCAGATACTGCAAAAGAAAAACCACAACGTGGTGTAGTAGTAGCAGCAGGACCAGGTAAAAAAGATGAACCAGTAACTGTAAAAACTGGCGATACTGTTTTATATGGTAAATATGCAGGTACTGAAATTCAAATAGAAGGACAAGACCTTTTAATAATGAGGGAAAGCGATATTTTGGCAATAGTGTAATTAGCCACCTAAATCCCCCAAAAGGGGAGTTTAGAAAACTCTATATTAAGCATTAATAATTAAACATTTAAAATTATTCATACAATGGCAAAACAAATATTCTTCGATGTAGAAGCAAGAAATAAAATGAAAAAAGGCGTTGACCAATTAGCCAATGCTGTAAAAGTAACATTAGGTCCTAAAGGGCGTAATGTAGTATTAGAAAAAAAATTTGGAGCACCTTCTGTTACTAAAGATGGTGTTACTGTAGCAAAAGAAATAGAATTAGAAGATGCTATAGAAAACATGGGAGCTCAAATGCTTAAAGAAGTAGCATCTAAAACTGCTGATATAGCAGGTGATGGTACTACTACTGCTACTGTTTTAGCACAAGCTATTATTAGCGAAGGCTTAAAAATGGTTGCAGCAGGTGCAAACCCAATGGATTTAAAACGTGGTATTGACAAAGCTGTTTCTTTAGTAGTAGAAAATTTAAGAAGCCAAACTCAAACAGTTGGTAGCGATAGTAAAAAAATTCAACAAGTGGCTACAATTTCTGCCAATAATGATGAAACCATTGGTAAATTAATTGCAGAAGCATTTGGTAAAGTAGGCAAAGAAGGCGTTATAACTGTAGAAGAAGCAAAAGGTACAGATACAACTGTAGATGTTGTAGAAGGTATGCAATTTGACAGAGGATATATTTCTCCATACTTTGTTACCAATAGTGAGAAAATGGAAGCAGAATTACAAAATCCTTACATATTAATTTATGATAAGAAAATTTCTGCTATGAAAGATATTTTGCACATCTTAGAAAAAGTAGCACAAAGTGGTCGTCCATTATTAATTATAGCAGAAGATTTAGAAGGTGAAGCATTGGCTACATTAGTAGTAAATAAATTACGTGGCACTATAAAAGTAGCAGCAGTAAAAGCTCCAGGCTTTGGCGATAGAAGAAAAGAAATGCTTACTGATATTGCTATTCTTACAGCAGGTACAGTAATTAGCGAAGAATTAGGACACAAATTAGAAGGTGCAGATTTAACTTCTTTAGGTCAAGCAGCTTCTGTAACTATCGATAAAGACAATACAACGATTGTAGGTGGTAAAGGTAAAAAAGCTGATATTACTGCAAGAGTAAATCAAATAAAAGCACAAGCCGAAAATACAACATCTGATTACGATAGAGAAAAACTACAAGAACGTTTAGCAAAATTAGCTGGTGGTGTAGCTGTATTATATGTAGGTGCTGCTACAGAAGTAGAAATGAAAGAAAAGAAAGATAGAGTAGATGATGCTTTACATGCTACAAGAGCAGCAGTAGAAGAAGGTATTGTACCTGGTGGTGGTGTAGCTTATATTAGAGCTATTGATAGTTTAGAAGCAAAAGTAAAAGGACAAATTGCTGACGAACAAACAGGTATGTCAATAGTTAAACGTGCATTAGAAGAACCTATTCGTACATTAACTACAAATGCAGGAATTGATGGCTCTATAGTTGTACAAAAAATTAAAGAAGGAAAAGGAGATTTTGGTTTCAATGCAAGAACTGAAGTGTTTGAAAATTTATTTAAAGCTGGTGTTATAGACCCAACTAAAGTAAGTCGTGTAGCATTGGAAAATGCAGCATCTATAGCTGGTATGTTATTAACTACAGAAGCTGTAATTGCAGATAAACCAGAACCTAAACAAGCAGCTCCTGCAATGCCTGGACCTGATATGGGTGGAATGGGTTATTAAACATTTTCTTTTGATTATATTTATAAAGAGCTGTTCAATTTTGTTTGAACAGCTCTTTTTTTTATGCTTTCGGTATAATACTATTTCTTCATTTTTACAGAGAAAGGTTTAAAAATAAACAGAGGCTTTCTTGAAATTCAAGAAAGCCTCTGTTTATAATAGTGTTGTAGTATAAATAGTATTAATCCCAAATTTCATCTTTACCATCTAACCATAGTTTGATGCTTCTGGTAGTTACACTTTTAGGTCTTTCTAAAGGTAAGCCTAAAGCTCTGTCCCAACAAAGACTTGCCATAACACCTAATGCACGACTAACTGCAAATAATACAGTATAAAATTCATACTCTACCAATCCATAATGAACTAATAAAGCACCACTATGTGCATCTACATTGGGCCAAGGATTTTTAATTTTAGCAATAGATTGTAAAATAGGAGGTACTGTTTCGTATATATTCCAAACTGTTTGACATAGTGTATCATCTGGCATGTGTTTTTTGCCAAATTTCATTTGTGCAGTAAAACGTGGGTCAGTTTTTCTTAATACAGCATGCCCATAACCTGGAACAACTTTTCCTGATGCTAAAGTATCTTTTACATATTGTGCTATTTGTTCTTTAGATGGGCTTTCAGTTCCTAATTGTTCTTGCATTTCAAAAATCCACTTTATTACTTCTTGATTGGCTAATCCATGCAATGGTCCTGCTAATCCATTCATACCTGCTGCATAACTTAAATAAGGGTCGCTTAATGCACTACCTACTAAATGTGTTGTATGTGCAGATACATTACCCCCTTCATGGTCTGCATGAATAGTCATATATAAACGCATCAATTCTTTAAAGCTTTCGTCATTATAACCCATCATGTGTGCAAGGTTTCCTGACCAATCTAATAAGCCATTTGGTTGAATGTGTTGATTGTTTCTATATTTTCTTCTATATACATAAGCTGCAATTCTTGGTAATCTTGCAATTAAATCCATTGCATCATCATACATAGGATTCCAATAATCTTTTTTGTTTAATCCTTTTGCATATTCAGCAGCAAAATGACTTTCTGTTTGTAAAGCCATAATTCCTGTAACAAACATTGTCATTGGATGTGCAGTTAGTGGCAATGCATCTATTGTTGCAAAAACATGAGAAGGAACATGACTACGGCGTTGCCACACACTTGAAATATGTTGTACATCTTCATCTGTTGGTAGCTCTCCAAGTAGCATTAAATAAAAAATACCTTCTGGCAGAGGTTCATCACCATTTTCTGCCTTTGGTAATTTATCTTGTAATTCTGGTATAGAATAACCTCTGAATCTTATACCATCTTGTGCATCTAATAAACTTGTTTCAGAAACCAAACCTGTTATACCACGCATTCCCTGATATATTTGAGATAGTGTTACTTCTCCTATTTTTTTATTACCATGCTCACTTAAAATACTTTTTATTTCACTGTTAGCTATATCTGCTTTTTCTTTAAATGTGTTTTTAATAATGCCCATTTGTTTAAATTTATATAGTTTATCTAATTATTTGTATTGTCTAATACTAAGAGCTACCATTAATTTGTTTGTTGTAAAATAAATCTCAGATAAAAATATATCTTAGAAGTAGTGAATTACACATACATATTATAGAAAGCGGTTAAAGGTAAAACAAGTTATTTGTTCAACAAAACTGTTTAAGGAAAAATTATTTGGGCGACTTCTTATATAAGTAAAATGCTACCAAACAAAAGAAAATATTGGGTAGCCAAGCTGCTAATAATGGGTGAAAATTTCCTTTTGTAGAAAAAATAGTAGAAAATCTGTCTGTAATAATATAAAGTGCTGCAATCATAAAGCCTACAGCTAAGTGAATACCACTACCACCCCTTACTTTTCTACCTGCTATGATGGCTCCTATAATAGTTAGTAGAAAAACAGTAAAAGCACCAGATGCTCTTTTGTAAAGTTCTACTTTAAATTCATTAATTGCTTCTGAGCCACGCATTTCTTCTAATTTAATATATCTTACAAGTTCTGAAGTAGTGAGTTTGCCTTTTGTATAATTATCTTTTTGTAGGTCGCTTGGTTTAAAAGAGAAGTTCATTTCTTTTTCATCATACCTTACTACTTTTTCTTTTAGGTTATCAATATCTCTTTCAAATACAGTAGAAAGTATCCATTTATTTTTTTTAGAGTCCCATTTTATTCCTTCACTTCTTATATTTTGAACAATTTTTGTTCCGTTAAATCTATTCATGAAAAAGGCAGTTCCTTGTTTATACAATGTATCATAACCCATAATACCTGCATAAGAAAAGGAGTCTATTTTAAAATATAAATCATTTCTTTTTTTGCTATTTACTAATGCTTCATAAGATGAGTTACTATCTACATATCTTGTAAGAAATGATGAGTGAATAACATTGGCTTTAGGAATGATATACTGGTTAGCAGTCCAAAGCATAGATGCTAAAATAATGCCCCCAAAAAAATAAGGTCTTAACCATCTGTTATAACTTACACCACTGGCTAATATGGCTATAATTTCACTTCGCCCTGCCATTTTTGATGTAAAAAATATTACTGCTATAAAAACAAAGAGAGGAAATAGTAGTGCTATGATGTGTGGTATAAAACCAAAATAATAATCTGTAATGATATGATTAAAAGATAATTTAGATTGTACAAAATCATCTGCTTTTTCACTGGCATCTATTACAATTGCTACAACTGCAAATAAAAAAATGGAAAAGAAAAAAGTAGTAAAAAAATTTTTCAGTATATATACATCTAATTTCTTCATGCTATTATTTAGAATAAGCAAATATACTTGCAGAAATATGCTTTAGCGATAATTATATTTTATATAAACAGTTAATTTTTACACTAACATTTAGTATAAGATAATATTGAAATGTTTGTAATAGGCTGAATAATTTACTATATACAGGCATTTGTAAGTAACGATAGTATTTTTTTGTAGGTAGTATATAGTATATAAAAATAAAAACCCCGAAATTATTCGGGGTTTTTATTTTCTTTAGGAAGAAATTATTTCTTCTTAGCTGCCTTTTTAGGAGCTGCCTTTTTCTTAGGAGCTGCTTTTTTAGGAGCTGCTTTTTTCTTAGGAGCTGCCTTCTTAGGAGCTGCTTTTTTTGCTGCTTTTTTAGGAGCTGCTTTTTTCTTAGGAGCTGCCTTCTTAGGAGCTGCTTTTTTTGCTACCTTTTTAGGAGCTGCTTTTTTTGCAGTTGCCATGTTTTTTTAAATTTAATGGTTAGTTAATGCCATAAAATTATAAACATTTTTTAAACTACAAAATTTTTTTTTATTCAGCAGTCTGAACTTCAGCAACTGACACAACTGTTTTTGCATTTTTTGTTTTTCTAAATTCTACAATTCCATCTTTCAATGCAAATAAAGTATAGTCTTTTCCAACACCAATATTTTTTCCAGGATGATATACTGTTCCTCTTTGACGAACAATGATATTACCTGCTATTGCTGGTTGTCCTCCAAAAATTTTTACACCCAAACGTTTACTGTTTGAATCACGACCATTTTTTACACTACCTTCACCTTTTTTGTGTGCCATGATATTTTTATTTTAACTTCTTATAATTTTTTTTATACAATAATTTCAACAATCAATTTTATTAAACAATCATTGTTGAAAATGTTATGCTATACTTTCTATTTTAATTTGAGTATAGTGTGTTCTATGACCATGCTTTTTTCTGAAACCTTTTCTTCTTTTCATTTTAAAAGCAATGACTTTATCACCTTGAACTAAAGCAGTTACAATTTCTGCTTTTACTGTTGCTTTTGCATTTGTTCCTGCTGCAACTGTTCCTGCATTATCTACAAATAATACATCATTAAATTCAACTTTATCTCCTGTATTTCCTTGAATGTGTGGTACATAAAGTTTGTCTCCTGCTTGTACTTTAAATTGTTGACCTGCAATTTTTACTACTGCTAACATGATTTTTTAAAAATTTGGACGGCAAAAGTAAGTTTTTTACTCTTAAAAGAACAAACTTTTTTTATTTTAAAATTTTTTAGGGAAGATAACTTAGTAGCTATATTATAAAATACTCTAAATGAGTAAGTTAATGAATATTTTATTTTAATAAGTATGCTAGTACTTTATTGTTGGCATTATGCTATTTGCCAAATTTATCTTGCCAAGCATTAATACCTCCTGTAACATTTATAGTATTGGTAAAGCCTAAATGTTCTAAGATTAAACATGCCATTACACTTCTTTGTCCACTACGACAATAACAAATTATTTCTTCATTTTTTAAATGTTCTATGTCTTCAATAGCCATATCTTGAATACGCCTTAATTTAAAATTAAGACCACCAATATTAAAATCGGCATGTTCTGTTTCTTCTCTAACATCTATTAAATTAATGTTGGCATCTGCATCTAACCTTTCTTTTAATTCTTCTACAGTAATGTTTTGCATAAAAGTATAAACTTATAATAGTTAATTAATTATTGTATCTTTTGGTTGAGGGGTGTATGTATTTTTAATAAACAAATCTACTACTTGCCCTGACCTTATTTTGTTTTGTACTTTTTGACCTGGCAATGGTTCTCCATAAACACTTGGTCTTTGTTCTACCACAAAAGCATTGAGTGTATCTGTTACTGCATCAAATGAAATAATAGGACCTACATTTAAGTGCATAGCTTGTAATTGGGCTATAGCATCAGAAACTTTTAGCCCAACAAGATTAGGAACATTTAATTCTATATTGCCTACACCACTTCCTAATACAAAATCTATAGTGCTACCCATAGGAATTTTTGTTCCTGCCTTTATGGTATTATTATTATATATCTGTTCTAAAACTGAATTTTTGGCAAAGTCTGGTCTATAGCTTGTGTCGCCCATTTTTAGGTTTAAACTTTGCAACATTAATTGAGCACTTTTAAATGAATAACCAATTAGTGAGGGCATTTCAACTTCGGGAGCTATTGCTTTATTAATAGTAAGGTATATAGTACGACCCTCTTTTGTTATAGAACCTGCTTCTGGAGATTGTTTTATAACAGACAAACGAGCAAGGCTATCTATAAATACAGAATCAATAATTTCAACCTTAAAATTATTATTCTCTAATAGTTTGGTTGCTGCTACAACATTTTGTCCTGTAATATTGGGTATTTCTTTTGCTTCGCCATGATGCGTAATAGCATCTAATGATGCAAAGAAAGAAAAGGTAAGCAACAATACTAATGCTATTGCTGCTACAATATTTACCCAAAGAGGTTTATTGGTAATAAATTTAAACAATGCTTTTATAATTTATATATACAAAAATGAAGAAAATTTAATTTACTTTTCTGATTGGTTGAAATTTAGTTGAAACATTCTTCTATAAGTGCTGTATAAAAATCTTTTAAATGCCAATTCATTGCCTCTACTTGTTGGGGTATAATACTTTCTGCACTTTGTCCAGGTACAGTATTTACTTCTAACATATAGGGTTGTTTATTTTGTTCATTATAAATAAAATCTATTCTAACAACGCCATTGCAATTTAGTAGTTGATATATTTTTTTAGCAGCAGTTCTTACTTGTTCTGCTATTGGTTCTTCTACTATTGCAGGCGTTATTTCATCACTTTTCCCTAAATATTTTGCTTCATAATCAAAAAATTCATTTTTACTAATTATTTCTGTTATAGGTAGTGTAAGTATGTTTCCTTTTGTTTTAAAAACACCTATTGTAAATTCTCTACCTTGTATAAATTCTTCTATTAAAATTTGATTATCTTCTTCAAATGCTTTGTGAATAGCAGGTATTAAATGCTCTGTTTTATTTACTTTACTCATACCTATACTACTGCCACCATTATTGGGTTTTACAAATACAGGAAATGTTAGTGTATCAATAATTTTTGAGGCATCATTATCATTAAAATTATTTTTTAACAACATAACAGATTTTGATACATGAATACTACCAAATGATGCTACTGCTACAGTAAATCTTTTATTAAATGTAAGTGCAGATGTAGCAGCATCGCAACTTGTGTAAGGTATCTGAAGCATATCAAAATAGCCTTGTAATTTACCATCTTCGCCAGGTGTGCCATGTATGCACATTAGCACAGCATCAAAATGAATGGTTTGATGATTATCTGTAATTGTAAAATTATTTTTATCTACCAATATTTTTTCTCCATTATCTTTTATATGCCACCATCCTTCTGAATTAATATCTATAATATATACGTTGTATTTTTCTTTGTCTGTGTTGTTATATACAGTAATAACACTTTTATAGCTTATTTCAGCTTCTTTACTAAAGCCGCCTGTAACTAATGCAATATTTTTTTTCATTATAAAATGATATATGTACACAAAGAACGAATAAAATTTTCAATAAAATGCAACGGATATTTTTTTTAGAAAAAATTAAGAAGATATATGAGCTTTATTAGTAGCAAAAATTATAACCCCAAAGATTGGTTTAAGTTTTAAAGCATAGGCATATACAATAGTATTATACTTTGATGATATAATTTATCATATAACTTTTGTACAATTTTTTTGTTTGTCATACGCCCAATATACCTTAGTGCTTCTTAATAAGAGATAAGAGGAGAAGATGTCAAGAAGTGTGGTTTGCACCCTCTCACTTCCATTCATCAATTTTATAGTTGATTAATTTTGATAATTTTTCTGCACCGGTTTCAGATAAATGGTCGGCATCATAAAAATCTTTTGCAATAAAATTGGGGTCATCAAAAAAGTTAATGTACATACAATTATTATTGTTGGAAACAATTGTATTGATTGTTTCAATAGTTGTGTTTAATTGCTCAATATTAATATGTTCACGATAAGTATGAAATGCAGGAGGAGTAAAAAATAATATTTTAATATTTCTGGCTTGGCTCCATTTAATAATGGAATGTAAGATTGACACATTATTATTAAAAATGGTTTGATATTTTTCTGAATGAATATTTTTTGTATGTCTTTTTGCTGCAGTTTTGCCTGTTTCTATTAAGTCTTTTTCATTTCCTGATTTTCTACCCATACCTCCCCAACCAAGGGTTGTACAAGTAATGTTTGATTCATGTAACTTGTAATAAGCAACTAATCTTTTTTTATTAATATTTAGTTTATTGCTAAGAAACTCCGAATAATCGGTAATTGATTTTGGTGTATTTATCCCATAATAAATTACATAGTTTTTCACTCTCCAAGATTCAACTCCTGTTTCAAGTTTACCGTATAAAGAAGAATAAGATATTAGCAGAACAATAGTTTTTAGCTTTTCAAATTTATCTTGATATTTTTTAAATATTTCGTAATCGTAATTTAATGATTGAGAAACGTGGCTTGCATTAAACGCTTTCCCTGAGAAAAAAGCAGGATTTATACCACGAAATGAATGTGAACTGCCAAATATTAAAGTTTCTATTTCGGCGGCATGTTTATCTAAATATTTCTTTTTGTATGAATAGTCATTGGGAATATTTCTCAATGATATTTCTATGCTAAAAATCATAGCCCATACAGGTAGAGAAAATAAAATTATTTTTAATATAAATTTTTTCATGGGTTAAAATTGGAAATAAATAAATTGTTGTTCTTTTCCTGCAAACCAAAATATTGCAACAATAATTGCATAGTACATGGCATATCTGAATGGTCTTTTCCATCTTAACCCAAATTCTGCAAGGGCATATTGCTGCTTTCGTCCAAGCCATTCAACGAGCATGAATAAAGCAATCAATAAAATAAGGTAATAGGGTCTGATACTTGGAAGGCTAAAAACCGATTTTGAAAATATTCCCGATATGTACGACAGGGCATGGCTTATATTTTCTGCACGGAAAAATATCCATGCAAAAACCGTTAAAGAAAAAGTTAATAATATCTTTGGTAATTCATTGAATATGAATGGTTTACCCCCCACTCGAACAATCTCCAAATTATTCCTGTTGCTGTTAGTCAGCAAAAGAGGCAAAAAATAAAGGGCATTTAATGCACCCCAAACAATAAACGTCCAGTTAGCTCCATGCCAAAAGCCACTTACTATAAAAATAATGAATGTATTTCTAACTTTCATCCAAGTTCCGCCTTTACTTCCTCCCAATGGAATATACAAATAGTCTCTAAACCAAGAAGAAAGTGATATATGCCAACGTCTCCAAAATTCGGCTATATCTCTTGAAAAATACGGGAATGCAAAATTTCGTAACAGCTCTATTCCAAACAATCGTGCTGTTCCTAAAGCTATATCTGAATAACCAGAAAAATCTCCATAAATCTGAAAAGTAAAAAATACAGCTCCTAATACTAATGTGCTGCCTGAATAATCGGCAGAATTGTTGAAAATCTGGTTGGCATATTCTGCACAACAATCTGCAATAACAATTTTTTTGAACAACCCCCATAATATTTGCCTCAATCCATCAACAGCTTTTGTATAATCAAAAGTTCTTTCTTTTTTTATTTGGGGCAATAAATGTGTTGCTCTTTCTATTGGTCCGGCAACAAGCAATGGAAAAAAGCTTACAAATACTGCATAATCTACAAAATTTCTTTCGGCTTTAATCTTGCCCTTGTAAATATCTATTACATAAGATAATCCATGAAAAGTATAAAAAGAAATTCCTACAGGAAGAATAACGTTCAATGTCCATGGATTAATTTTTAAGCCTACGTGAGCAATGGCTTCGGCAAAGGATTCTGCAAAGAAGTTGTAATATTTAAAAACACCAAGAAACCCAAGATTAACGATAACACTCAGCCAAAACCAAAACTTTTTATTGCTTTTGTTTGTAGCATCCTGCATTTTTAATCCTGTAAAGTAATCTAAAAGTGTTGAGAACATTAACAGAAACAAAAAACGCCAATCCCAGCAGGCATAAAAGAAATAGCTTGCTGCAAGCAATAACACATTCTGAGCTTTAAGACTTTTATTGGTTACGAACCAATAAAGTATAAATACTATTGGTAAAAAAATTGCAAAGTCAATAGAGTTGAAAAGCATTTGTTTGTTTTAGTCTTTTTTTAAAAGGTCTTTTGTAGGATATACAACTTTAAAATATACAAATCTTTAAAATACTTAAAGCAATAATAATAATATTTTAAGTATTACTAATATACTTTTTTGCAGTTGTTGTTTTTTTTTACAATTTAGCACCGAAATTTGAATGTAAACAATCTATTATTTCTACTTGAAACCTAACCTATATTCAATTAAGTATTTTGAAAAACTATGTTACTAAAATTACTAAGTACATATTATCATTATTTATGGTTAGCACTTGCTATTGTCATTTGTTCTAAAACAATACTTTCATTTGTATTTAATAGAAACTTAGAAGGGTTTCAAGGTTTTTTATACGCCATTTTTAAATGGTATAATGAAGATGATAAGGATATGGCAGAAACAAATAAAAGGCGTTTTGTAATGAACATTTCTAATATTTTTTCTGTTATTATTTATATCATTCTCGGCTTTATTATTTTGTTCTCTATATTGCCTATGTTTATTACTCACTAAATAATTTTTCATGTCATTACAAGTTAATAATCTTTCTAAAATTTATGGGTTACAAAAGGCTGTAAACAATATTAATTTCACTATTGCTAAAGGAGAAATAGTTGGTTTTTTAGGACCTAATGGAGCAGGTAAAAGCACAACCATGAAGATTATTACAGGCTATTTATCTGCTACATCTGGCAATGTAAAAGTTTGTGAAATGGATGTACATGAACATTCAATTAATATTAAAAAGAAAGTTGGCTATTTGCCAGAGAGTAATGCTTTGTATTATGATATGTTTGTAAAAGAATATTTACAATTTATAGCAGGAGTACATCAATTAACAAATAGTAAAAAAGCAGTTGATGATGTAATTAGTTTAACAGGATTAACAATTGAGCAGCATAAAAAAATAGGGCAATTATCTAAGGGTTATAAACAACGTGTAGGTTTGGCAGCAGCTTTAATACACAATCCAGAAGTATTGATTTTAGATGAGCCTACAAGTGGTTTAGACCCTAATCAAATTATAGAAATACGCAACGTAATTAAACAACAAGGTAAAAATAAAACTGTTCTTTTTTCAAGCCATATTTTACAAGAAGTAGAAGCTATTTGCAATAGAGTAATTATTATACATAAAGGAGAAATTGTAGCAGATGATAGTTTGGAGCATTTAAAAAAGAGAGGTAATAATTTGGAAGAAGTGTTTAGAGAATTAACTTTTGAGGGAGGAATTGGGTAATTGAGGTAATTAGGGTAATTGGGTGGTTGAGGTGAATTTGGTAATTAGGGGATTGGTTGATTAGATAAATTTATTATTTTGGAAAAGAAAAATAACAATGGAGAAAAGTATCAGAATTTTGCTTCTTTAGAGGTATGGAAGCAGGCTCGTTTATTTCAATATGATATGTACACCATTGCTAAATCATTTCCTATTGAAGAAAAATATAATTTGACAGACCAATTAATTAGAAGTTCACGTTCAATTACATCAAATATCTCTGAAGGTCATGGTAGATTTCACTTTAAAGAGCAAATACGTTATTGCATAACTTCAAGAGGTTCTTTAACCGAAACTTTGAATCATCTGATTACAGTTTTTGATTGCAGCTATATTACAGATAAACAATTACAAGACTATCGTGAAAAATATTTGCATATTCTTAAATTAATCAACGGTTATATTGCATTTTTGCGTAAACAAAAAGATAATTTTGTCAATGACTAACGCCTATTTATTTAATAAACCAATTTACCTTAATTACCTTATTCAACTATTTCGGTATAGAGAAGTTAAATTCAATACCAATTTACCCAATCAACTAAATTATCTTAATTACCCTATTCAACTATTTCGGTATAGAGAAGTTAAACTCAATACCAATTTACCCAATTACCTTAATTACCTTAATTACCTTATTCAACCAATTACCTATTTTCAAATTATAAATATTAAATAAAAACAAAAAACTATGAGTTACATTATTGAAGTCCACGCAAGACAAATATTAGACAGTCGTGGCAACCCAACAGTAGAAGCAGATGTATTAACTGATGATGGTTATTTTGGTAGAGCAGCAGTGCCAAGTGGTGCAAGTACAGGCATACACGAAGCAGCTGAATTGCGTGATAATGATAAAAAGAAATATGTAGGTAAAGGTGTAACCAAAGCAGTAAAAAATGTAAATGAAATTATTTCAAAAGCATTGATAGGCTATGATGTAGCACAACAAGCTGCCATAGACCAAGTAATGATTGATTTAGATGGCACACCCAATAAAAGTAAATTAGGAGCTAATGCTATTTTAGCTGTAAGTATGGCTGTAGCTAAAGCTGCTGCTGAAGAAGCTGGTTTGCCTTTGTATCGTTATATAGGTGGCACAAATGCAAAAACATTGCCTGTGCCTATGATGAATATTTTGAATGGTGGTGCACATGCCGATAATAAAATAGATTTTCAAGAGTTTATGATTATGCCTGTAGGTGCATCAAGTTTTGGTGAAGGATTAAGATGGGGAACAGAAATTTTTCATACATTAAAATCTGTATTAAAGAAAAAAGGATTTAGTACCAATGTAGGCGATGAAGGTGGCTTTGCTCCAAACATTCAAAGCAATGAAGAAGCTATTGAAACTGTATTAGAAGCTATTACTGCTGCTGGTTATAAAGCAGGTAGCCAAATAGTGATTGCTATGGATGCTGCTAATAGTGAATTGTGGGATGCTAAGAAGAAAAAATATGTTTTTCATAAAAGTAATGGAAAAGTAATGAGTAGCGATGAATTGGTAAAATTTTGGGAAGGTTGGGTAAAAAAGTATCCTATTGTTTCTATTGAAGACGGTATGGCAGAAGATGATTGGAATGGCTGGAAAAATTTAACCAATGCTATTGGTAAAAAAGTACAATTAGTAGGAGATGATTTATTTGTAACAAATGTTACTCGTTTAAAACAAGGTATTGATAAAAATATTGCTAATGGATTATTGGTAAAAGTAAATCAAATAGGTACTTTAACAGAAACAATCAATGCAGTAACAATGGCTCAGCATGCTGGTTACAATACCATTATGAGCCATAGAAGTGGTGAAACAGAAGATACCACTATTGCAGATTTGGCAGTAGCATTAAACTGTGGACAAATTAAAACTGGCTCTGCATCAAGAACAGATAGGATAGCTAAGTACAATCAGTTAATAAGAATAGAAGAGGCTTTAGCTTATACAGGTGTTTATCCTAAAGGCTTGAAATTTGGTAAATAATATTTTTTTCTGAAATCTATTAAAGGAGTTGTACAATTTTACAGCTCCTTTTTTTTGTAGTATATACAAAAAAATAGGTCTCAGTAGAAACCGAGACCGCAACCAAAACTAACTGCTTATGAGAAAATTGAATATTTTTTGTTTACTATTAATTATTATTTACAATAAAGATGCCAACTAATTTTTTTTACATAAATAAAATGCTAAAAAAAACTTAAAGAACTTTTTTCATTTTATTATTAAGCACATTGCTGTTTCACAATTACTATGCAAACATCTGCTAATAAGAGCAAATAAAATGCTAATGGTTTAACAACGAATTGTTAATACTTTATATTGTATAGAATATTTAAAAAAATAGAAAATATTATATATTTATTTAATTATCAACAAATTAGGCGTGTTGCCATTCGTGTAAAATGTATAAACTTAGCCAACAAATACCTGCTTTTTGTAACAGAAATTGAAAAATAGATTTAGAAAATTTTCGTATAAAACAGCTTTTAGCTTGTTGAGTATGCTACAATATTTCTACTCTTAAAAACATATATCTCTTTACTATCTTCTCTGAAAGATTACAAAAAAGGCTGCCTATTTTTACAATAAACAGCCTATTGCTTTTTAAAATTTTTGATAAAAGTTATACGAATTTGATTTCTACAATAAACCATTCTTTTTCCGTACAAACGGAAGTAAACAATTGCCGATGCTATAGTTGTTTAGAGCAATGAAATTGGTCTATTACAAATATGCTTTCGGTATTATTTACTAATTCCTTCTAATGCTAATAAGAAAGCATAGCTTAATGCTACATCTTTTAAATAATCAAAACGACCACTTGCACCACCATGACCAAAATCCATATTGGTATGTAAGAGCAATAAATTTTTATCTGTTTTCATGGCTCTCAATTTTGCTACCCATTTTGCAGGTTCAAAATATTGTACTTGACTATCGTGCAAACCTGTTGTTACCAATAAGTTTGGATAATTTTTCTTTTCTATATTTTCATAAGGGCTGTAACTTTTGATATAAAAATAATCATCTTTCTTTTTAGGATTTCCCCATTCGTCAAATTCGTTTGTTGTTAAAGGAATACTTTCATCTAACATAGTGTTTACTACATCTACAAAAGGAACTTGTGCAATAGCACCATTCCATAAATCTGGTGCCATATTAATTACAGCACCCATTAATAAACCTCCTGCACTGCCACCATGTGCATATAAATGTTGTTTGCTTGTATATTTTTCTTTTACTAAAAATTCGCCACAAGCAATAAAGTCGTTGAATGTATTTTTCTTCTTAAACATTTTTCCATCTTCATACCATTGTCTTCCCATTTCTTCACCTCCACGAATATGTGCTATTGCAAAAGCAAATCCTCTGTTTAATAAACTTAACCTTGAACTACTAAAACTTGCATCCATAGACATTCCATAACTGCCATAACCATATAAGAGTAATGGGGCATTGCCATCTTTTTTAAAACCTTTTTTATATACTAATGATATAGGCACTTTTGTACCATCTTTTGCAGTAGCATATAAACGTTCTGTTACATAATCTTTAGCATTATAACCACCAAGCACTTCTTGTTGTTTTTTCAATTCTTTTTTCTTGGTAGTCATATCATAATCATATACAGATTGTGGTGTAGTTAAAGAAGTATAAGTATAACGAAGTGTGCTGGTATTGTATTCTATATTTCCTGAAGCATAAGCAGCATAAGCTGGTTCGCCAAAATCTAAATAGTGTTCATTTCCATCATTTAAATTACGAACACATAATTGTACTAATCCATTTTTTCTTTCAGAGATAACAAGAAAATCTTTGAACTCATCTATTCCTTCTAATAAAACATCATCTCTGTGTGGTATATAATCTTTCCAATTATCAATACTTGTTTTATCTAATGGACATTCCATTATTTTAAAGTTTAGAGCATCTTTATTTGTTTTGATTAAGAACTTATCATTTAAAGCAATAACAGAATATAATACATCTTTCATTCTTGGTTGAAATGATTTGAAAGAAGCATTGGGCATGGCTGCATCTATAAAAAATATTTCTGAAGACATTGTGCCACCTGAGTAAATAAAAATAAATTTTCCATTTTTACTTTTATCTACGCCAATATAATTTGTATTGTCTTTTTCAAAATATACAACAGCATCATTTTTTACATCAGCTCCTAATGTATGACGTTTTATTTTTTCTGAAAGTAGGGTAGTAGGATGTTTAGCTGTATAGAAAATAGTTTTATTATCAGCAGCCCAACAAGCATATCCTTCTGTATTTGGAATAGCATCTTTTAAAATTTCTCCTGTTTCTACATTTTTAAAGTAAATGGTGTATTGCCTTCTACTTACTTCATCTACACCAAAAGCCAATAATTTATTATCATCGCTAATAGTAAAACCACCAACAGAATAATATGGTTTTCCTTCAGCCATTTTATCTACATCTAATAAAATTTCTTCGGCAGCATCAAGACTTCCTTTTTTTCTACAATATTTATAATATTGTTTTCCATCTTCGGTTCTTGTGTAATAGAAATAGCCATTTTTAAAAGTAGGTACACTTTCATCTTTCTCTTTTATTCTGGCTTTCATTTCTGTAAACAATTCTTCTTGTAGTTTTTTTGTACCACTCATCATGGTATCTGTATAAGCATTTTCTGCTTTTAAATAATCAACTACTTTGCTACTGTCTGCTCCTTTTTTAAAGTAATCAACCATCCAATAATAATTGTCAATGACAGTATCGCCATGCCAAATTCTTGTTTCAGGTTTTATGTCTGCTACTGGTGGTTGAACATTTTCAGGAAACTGATGTGGTTCTCTTTTTGTATCATTGCTATTACATGCTATCATACTGATTATAGTTGTTATTGTCAATAATTTTTTAACCATATAATTTATTTTAGGATATGCAATGTAGGGAAATTATTTTTGAATATATTATAAAAGTGATGAGTGATAAGTAATATGGGATTGGGGGATTAGGGAATAGGGATTGGGGGATTAGAGAATAGGAATTGGGGGATTAGGGAATAGGGATTGGGGGATTAGGGAATAGGGATTGGGGGATTAGGGAATAGGGATTAGGGAATAGGGATTGGGGGATTAGGGAATAGGAATTGGGAGATTAGGGAATAGGAATTGGGAGATTAGTGAAAGGTATTACCAAATTATCCAATCATAATTATTGGTTTCATTTCTGCTGGTTGGTTTTTGTAAACCATTGGTTAATTGTATTACCCTTTCTCCAACAATTTTTTTTATTCCATGCAATGTTTTCTTTACTAAAGGAGTCTAATAAAGAAAAAGGATTATGAAAACATATTTGCTTTCTATGTGTTTGGTAGTAGCATTGATAAGTTGTCAGAAAAATAATAGAGATATTATTACTACTCCAACTGTTTGTGATATACAAGAGGTTTATGCAAAAAATGCCAATAAAGTAACTATTACAAACGGTATATGGGGAACTGTTTCTTCTATGGAAGGTAATTGTATGCCTATAATAGACCCAAGTTCCAATGCTTGTAAACACTGCCCTGTAAAACGAACAATACAATTTTATCCATACACTTTGCACAGTAATGCTACTATGATAGGCAGCTCAAATGTATTTTTCAGCAGCTTTAATGCTCCTCTTATTGCACAGGTTGATGCAGATGCTGAAGGTTTTTTTCAAATAAATATTCCTTCGGGACATTATTCTATTGCTATTGTTGAAAATGGCAATCTCTATGCAAATGGCAGAGATGGGTATGGTGGATTATGCCCTGTGAATTTTACAGGTGGATTAGAAAAAATAAATCTTACAATGACTTATAAGGCGGCGTTTTAAGTGAAAAATTAGACTACCAAATTGTCCAATCATAATTATTGGTTTCATTTCTGCTGGTTGGTTTTTGTAAACCATTGGTTAATTGTATTACCCTTTCTCCAACAATTTTTTTTAATTCCATGCAATGTTTTGTTCACTAAAGGAGTCTAAATAAAGAAAAAAGCTATGAAAACATATTTGCTTTATGCAAAAATACCATGTACAGGGTATTGACAATAGCTTTTACAACTTATATCTTAGCAGAAAAAACATGAAAAAAATACTTTTAATAACTGCTGTTATCAGCTTGATTAATTGCAGCTTCACACAAAATAATACCACTAAAAAAAAGAAAAGCATTATGCCAAAGTACATTCTATCATGGGTACTTATGAAGGATATATTTATATAAAATTAAATGAGGCAAATAATGAAGAAATGGTAGAAATAAAATTAGAGTCATCTACCGAAAGAAGTAAAGGGTCTGTAACAAAAACTTCATCATCTATAAAGTTGAATATATTGAGTATAAGAAGTATAGAAATAGACAGTGTAACCTATGAAATACGTCATATAGAATATGAGTACGATAAATATTATAGAAATTGTTGTGTAAAAAAGGGTATCTCCAACGGGTTAATAACACTGTATTCATGGGGTACAAAAACAGAGCCGGGAACATACAGCTTGCTTCCCAAAAACAATACATCTGCAAGATTGATAAAACACATCAGCACTATTCAAACATATTTAGCTTTTGGCGGCTGCAAAGATTTTTTGAAAAAAATGAGAGATAAAGAAGACGGTTACTTTATGAAAGAAGATGCACCTGATGAAGAGCGATTATCTACATGGATAAAATGGATAAATGAAACCCAAAATTGTACAACAAAATAATAATAAAAAGCCGCTGTTGAAACAGCGGCTTTTTATTAATGGTAATTTATTTTTTAAGTGAAAAATCTTCATTAGACTTCTTTCATAAATAAGTATATAAATATATTTTCCCGCAGATTTCGCTAATTTTCGCAGAAAAATCAATACACTATCTGCGTTTATCTGTGTAATCTGCGGGAAATTTTTATTGAAAAAGAATTATGAAAGAAGTCTATTCCTATTTCATTTCCTCCAACTCCTTCTGCAACCTAAACATCTCATCTCTTAATCTTGCCGCTTCAATAAAGTCTAAATCTTTTGCAGCTTTTTCCATAAGTTTTTTTAGATTGGCTATTGCTTTTTCCACAGCAGGAATAGTTTTGTAGGCTATATTTATAAATCTTTGCACTACAAATTTTTTACTGTTTTACTCTTCGTCAAATTGCAGGTTTTCAATATCATTTAAGTCTTTATAACGACCTGCTGCTTTTTTAGCCTGAATGAGTTGATTTAAGTGTATTACTCTTACATCAACACCATCAACTTTATGAGTAGTTGCACTTTCAAACGCTTCTTCAAAACTTACTCCTTTTAAAGCAGTCATAATTTCTATAGCATAAGGTGGACGACCAAAAGAAAAAACATCATATTCTTCCGAAAAAAATTGATGCTCAGGAATTGCAGCTAATGGTAAGCCAAATGCAGTTATAGCTTTTTGTAATTGAATAAAATTAGATTCAGTTTTATTTACCCAAATATCCATATCACCTGTACTTCTGCTATATCCTCTTAAAATAACTGCATACCCGCCAACAAGCATATACTCAACATGGTGTTTGTTAAGATATTGAATGAAATCTGCAAAATCTTCATTAAAAACGTCCATTTATTTTTTATGTTTTCTGCTTGTAAAAATTGTTTTATCTACTTTCTTCTTCAAAAAATCAGGTTCTCCAAAAGCAGCAGCAGTAATAATAGCTGCCGCTTTCATTTTTTCTTCTATTGTTTTATTATGCCAATAGTTATTATCAATATTACCGTCTTTTATCATATTTCTGGCTTCAAAAACAGTGGTATCTAAAAATTTTCTTTTCATTAAATGCAATTTACAATTTCTTGTAAGTATTCTTTCATTTCTATTAAACTTATTTCATCTCCTCTAATTCTTTTTTCAATCTAAACATTTCATCTCTTAATCTTGCTGCTTCAATAAAGTCTAAATCTTTGGCAGCTTTTTCCATGAGTTTTTTGGTTTGTGTAATAGCTTTTTCCACAGCAGGAATGGTTTTGTAGGTTACTTGTTCTTCTGCTGCAATGTTAATACTGCTTTCATTATTCTGTATAGCATAAGGACTTTTTTCGTCAAAGCCTTTAATGTCTAATACAGCAGTTTGTTTCATAATTTGTTCTATACTTTTCTTTACTGTCTTAGGTGTAATGTTATTGGCAATGTTATAAGCAATTTGCTTTTCTCTTCTTCTGTTGGTTTCATCTATGGTGCGTTGCATACTATTGGTTATTTTATCTGCATAAAAAATTACTAAGCCATCTGCATTTCTTGCTGCACGTCCCGCTGTTTGTGTAAGACTTCTTTCATTACGCAAAAAACCTTCTTTATCTGCATCTAAAATAGCTACTAAACTTACTTCTGGCAAGTCTAAACCTTCTCTTAATAAATTTACACCCACCAATACATCAATTTCTCCCAAACGTAGTTGTCGTAATATTTCTACACGTTCCAAAGCATCAATATCACTATGTATGTATCTTGATTTTATATTTATTCTCTTTAAATATTTATCCATTTCTTCTGCCATTCTTTTGGTCAATGTTGTTACCAAAACTCTATCTCCTTTTTGAACACGTTTATCTATTTCATCTAACAAATCATCTATTTGATTAATGCTTGGTCTTACTTCTATAGGGGGTTCTAATAATCCTGTTGGTCTTACTACTTGTTCTACTACAATACCTTCTGTTTTTTTCAATTCATAATCACCAGGTGTAGCACTTACAAAAATAGTTTGCCCTAAATGATTTTCAAATTCATGAAAGTTAAGTGGTCTGTTGTCTAATGCAGAAGGTAGTCTAAAACCATAATCTACCAATACTAATTTTCTACTTCTATCGCCTCCATACATACCTGCTACTTGTGGTATGGTTTGATGACTCTCATCTATTACACATAAAAAATCATCTGGAAAAAAATCTAATAAACAAAATGGTCTTGTACCTGGTTTTCTTCTATCAAAAAAACGTGAATAATTTTCTACACCATTACAATAGCCCAATTCTCTTATCATTTCTATATCATACTCTACTCTTTCTTTAATTCTTTGGGCTTCTAAATATTTTCCTATTGATTTAAAATAATTAGATTGCTCCATTGCTTCATCTTGAATTTCATTGATAATTTCTCTAAGCATTTCTTTAGGAGCAAGGTATAAATTGGCAGGAAAAATAGCTGCATCGTCTAATGAATTTATTTTTTTATTGGAGGATAATTCTATGGTTTCAATTTCTTCAATTTCATCTCCAAAAAAAGTAATTCTATAACCATAATCTACATAAGGCAAATTAATATCTATAGTATCTCCTTTTACCCTAAAAGTTCCTCTACCAAATTCTCCTTGACTTCTATTGTATAAGGCATTGACTAATGAATGTAAAAAATTTTGACGAGAAATTATTTGCCCTTTATGAATACGAGTAATGCCATTTTCAATTTCTGTAGGATTGCCCATACCATAAATACAACTAACACTTGCTACTACTACAATATCTCTTCTACCACTTAATAATTGACTGGTTGCTTGCAAACGAAGTTTGTCTAACTCTTCATTAATACTTAAATCTTTTTCAATATACACATCACTTACAGGCATATAAGCCTCTGGTTGATAATAATCATAATAACTTACAAAATACCCTACAGCATTATCCGGGAAAAATTGTTTAAACTCTCCATATAATTGAGCTACTAAAGTTTTGTTGTGTGTTAAAACCAATGTTGGCCTTTGCAGTTGTTGAATAACATTGGCAATGGTGAATGTTTTACCACTTCCTGTAACACCTAATAAAGTTTGAAACTGCTCATTATTTTGTATGCCTTCTACTAATTGCTTTATAGCAAAGGGTTGGTCGCCACTTGGTTTATATGGAGCATGTAAATGAAAAAGCATAATTGTGTAAAGATAGTTTATTGGATTGAGGAATTGGGAATTGGGGATTGGGTAATTGGGTAATTGGGGGATTGGGTAATAGGGTAATAGGGTAATAGGGTAATAGGGTAATAGGGTGATTGGGTGATTGGGTAATTAAGGTGATTAGATACAACATAAATCTATATGTTGAATAGATTATTCTTTATAAAAAATAATCCATTCAACATACAACATTTAACATAATAACCCTATCCTTCTACTATCAAACTTTTGTTTTCTTTTTCCATTAGTTCTACACTTCTATTAATAAAGTTGGTAAGCTCTGCACCTTTTAATAATCCTTGAGAGAGTAAAGCTAAATCTGCAAGGTTGCGAATTTGTTTTTCTTTCTTGTCAATATCACTTTCTTTTAATAAAGATTGATAAACAGGGTGATTTCCATTGACTGTTAAAGTAACTTCATCGGGCATTTGAGCATAAAATGCAGCCATACCACCACCAATATTTGCCATATCTTTCATTCTACGCATAAACTCTGGTCTTGTAGCAATAACAGGTGCTGCCTCTTTGCTTAAACCTTTTATTTCTACATGAATGGTTATTTGTTCATTTTTTTGTTCAAATAATTTTTTCAGTTCTTCTGTTTCACTTTTGCTTAAAATACTATCGGCAATTTCTTGTTTATCAATTAAATTATCTGCTATGTCTGCATCTACACGAACAAAAGTTACATTCTCCCATTTCATTTCCATATTGTTAATGAAAGCAGCATCTACCAATGTTTCCATTTTTACAACAATAAAGCCTTTTGCTTGTGCAGCTTGTATATAAGCATCTTGTTGAATAGGGTTGGTAGTATAAATAATTACTTGTTTACCATCTTTATTTTTTTGTAAAGTTTCTGTTGCAGCTTTGTATTCTTCAAGTGTGTAAAAAGCCCCCTTATCCCCCAAAGGGAGAATTTGTGAAGCAGCATCAATATTGTTAGCATCTTTTGAGTTTGAGGTTTCTAAAGTCCCTCCTTTGGAGGGATTTAGGGAGGCTTCTTCCATCACCAAAAACTTATTGGCTTTTTCTAAAAATTTATCATCAGTCATCATGCCATATTTCACAAATAAGCCAAGGCTTTCCCATTTTTGTTCAAACGCTGTTCTTTCTTTATTAAAAATTTCTTCTAATTTATCTGCTACTTTTTTAGTAATGTGGTTATTGATTTTTCTTACATTAGGGTCGCCTTGTAAATAACTTCTACTAACGTTTAAAGGAATATCTGGACTATCAATAACACCATGTAACAACATTAAAAATTCTGGTACAATATCTTTTACTTCATCTGTTACAAAAACCTGATTGCTGTAAAGTTGTATTTTATCTTTTTGAATTTCGTAGCTCTGTTTAATTTTTGGGAAATACAAAATACCTGTAAGATTAAAAGGATAATCTACATTCAAATGAATCCAAAATAAAGGTGTTTCGCCAAATGGATATAATTCTTTGTAAAAATTTTCGTAATCTTCTTTTGTTAAATCGCTTGGTTTTCTTATCCAAATTGGGTTGGTGTTGTTGATGCTTTTTTCAGCCTCCACACCCTCCAAAGGAGGGGTTTTTTCTCCTTCTTTAGAGGAGGTTTCTATATCTGTAAAATAAATAGGTATTGGTAAAAACTTACAGAATTTATTTAGCACTTCTTTTATTTTATGTGCTTCTAAAAATTCTTTACTTTCTTCATTGATGTGTAAAATAATTTTTGTGCCACGTTGTTTTTTCTCAACTTCATATAATTCAAATTCAGGGCTTCCATCACAACTCCAATATACTGTAGCTGCATCTGCATTATGGCTTTGAGTAAGCACTTCTACTTTTTCTGCAACCATAAATGCACTATAAAAACCTAATCCAAAATGCCCAATAATACTGGCATCTTTATATTTCTGTAAAAATTCTTCTGCTCCACTAAATGCTACTTGGTTTAAGTATTTATCAACTTCTTCTTTGCTCATACCTACACCTCTGTCTTCAATAGTTAAAGTTTTTTCTTTTGCATTAAGTATTACATCAATTCTTAAATCTCCTAACTCTCCTTTTGCCTCTCCAATAGATGATAAAGTTTTTAGTTTTTGGCTTGCATCTATGGCATTACTAATTAATTCTCTTAAAAAAATATCATGCTCACTATACAGAAATTTTTTAATGATAGGAAAAATGTTTTCTGTTTGTACACGAATCTGACCTTTTTGCATTGTATAATAACTTTTAATTGTAAAAAATAGGTATTTAACTGCTTTGTAAAAGCAAAACTTATTAAATCAAACTAAATACCAAACAATAATTTCTGACATGTTGGCAATAGTTTTTTACCTAATAAAATATGTTGTCATTATTTCTGAATAGTAAAATAATTTTTTAAAGCAAACTGCCTTTCGTAATCTTGTTTGCATAAAAGGTTATGAATGAGGCTACATAAATTCATTATTTTTGCTTCTTGTATATTGTTTATTGCTATTGTTTTGAGCCATATCAATAACGATTTTTGGCAAGATGAAATATATACTTTAGTTCATTTTGTTTTCACACCTTTTTCTACTACTTTATTTGATTATCATGTAGCTAATAACCATATTCTGTTCAACTTCTTATTAAATATAGAAAGGCAATTATTGGGCATTAATGATATTAAAGAAGTACTCTTTCATCCGTTTTATGTAAGAGTAATTCCGTTTATTATTTCTATTATAGGAATAGTGGTTTTTTATGTAGCAATGAAAAAATTATATGGAAACAAATTTGCCTTAATAGCATTGTCTGTTTATGTAACTACTTTTTCATTAATTAATTTTTCTGTACAGCTAAGAGGCTATGCTTTGAATGTTTTATTATGCACTATTTTGGTTTATTATTTTATAAAAAGTTTTAAAGAGCAATATTTTTCCAATACTCATTTTTTAAAATTATTATTTGCTACTTTGTTGGTTGTTGTTTGTTTGCCAGTCAATATTTATTTAATAAGTGCAATGGTTATGTTGCCTATTTTGTTATTAATAAAACCAACACTTTCACCTTATATTTCAAATAATTATTTACCAAAAATTGTTTTACTAAAAATTATTTTTTCATTAATAGGAGGAGCATCTTTTGCAGCAGCATTGTATGTATGGCTTTTTAGCAAACATCAGCCTGTAGAAACTACATTGCCTGTTACATATTTTGCCAAAGGAAATTTACTACAATCATTGGCTGTGTTTTTTCATTTCACACACACAAGATTGCATTTTTATATATTGCTTATTGCATTTGCTTTTATGCTATATAGAAGTAAGCATAAAAAAATATTTTTCAGCAACGCTTTTATTATTTCTGTGTCTATTTATTTATTGTATTTTATTTTTTGTTTTATACATGGGGCAGTTATTATTCAAAGAATTTTTCTTTCATTGATTCCTGTTTTTGCCATCATAATTACAGCAGTTGTAGAAAAGGTATTTGAGGAAAACTTTTTTCAAACAAAGCTATCTATTTTTCTTTCTTTAAATTTTTTATGTGTTATTATTTCTATTGCTATGGCTAATACAACAGCTAAAAAAAATAATGAACAATCGGTATATACGCATGATTTAATTAATCAGTATTATTTAATTAATTTTAATGCTAAAGAATCTGTATTGTTGGCAGATAAGATGATGAAAGAAAAGAAAATTCCTCTATTTGTAGAAGAAGGATTTGGCGATAGCGGTATAGCCGATTATTTAAAAATATTTACAATACCTTTTGCTTATTTTGAAGCAGTTCAGGCAACAAATTATCAAGCATTTGCAATTATTTCAAACAATAAAAAACGCACTGAAAACTTTTTAATTAGTCATGGATATACTTATCAAAAACAAATGAGCAGTTCATTTCATTACAATGTTTACTACTGCTATAAAAAATAATTGCCACTGTAGAGTTAATGATTATCGCTTTTTATTATTATTTTCTTCTGATGGGTTGTATTCAAAAATTACTTTTGCATTTCTTTGTAAATCAGAAGTGATAACAGCCTGATAATTTTTTTTGCCAGATGTAACTTTCATTAAAGAAGTGTTAGGAGGAATTTCGCCCAAATTATCAGCTACCATAATGATTTCATGTATAGGGTCTTGTGCAGTTACTTTAATTTTGGTAATTATAGGTGTTGTACTTAATCGTTGATGCAAAATAATTGGTTTACCATTATGATACACAGAAACTGTATCGTTATCTATAGTTCCATTGTCGTATAATTCAATAGTTACATCGCCTTCACACACATAAAATGTTTTAATAAAATTTGTTTTCCTTTCTGTAAGTACTTTGGGCAATATGGTGTTTTTCTTTAACTCTATTTTATTGGCAGATGATACTTGTTGATTATCAGTTTCAGCCTTAACAACAACAGCAGTATCTTTCTTTAATTGAAGAGTTTTGCTATTTTCTTTTTTTACTAAAGCATCTTCTGCACCTGGTTTATATGTTAATTTTGTAGTATTATTTTTTGCCAAAGATGTAGAAGGCACTGCTTTTGAATAAGGTTTTTTAGGAATAGTTTTTTTTGCAGATGCAACCTTTTCTTTTTTTAATAAAAAATCTTCTTTTGCAAAATCGCTTGTAGGCACTTTTTCTAAATATACAGTTCCATCGCCACAAGCAGATTTATTTTTCATGTTCTCGCTTGAGTATTCTCCTTTTAAATATTCTTTATCTCCCTCTTTAATGTAGCTTAAATAACATGTCATTAAACAGGCATCACCTCCTTCAGATAGCCTTAGTTCTAACATTTTTTTCTCTTTGATAATGACATTTTTTGTACTGGTTGTAAAAATACCTTGCAAAGAAGTTTTACCATAAAATGTGGTATTCAGGTAAGAATATGTTACACCTTCTAAATTATTGGTTGGCAAATTGTTTATTTGTACTTCATACTTATATTTATCTTGTACAAATTTTCCTTTAAAGGGGTCGTAATATTTTTCTTTTTGTACAAAATAACCTCTCCAAATACCAGTAATATTTTTTGTTTTCTTTTTATGAGTCTGTGCTTTTTGGGTTTGGGCAAAACAAGCCTCTGCTATTGAAAGCAATGCAAAAAGTAAGAGTAAATTGAAAGTGGGTGTATATTTCAATCTCATATTAAAACAAAACTAAGGTTACTAAGTGTATTACTTTATAAAAGAAGCGTTAAAGGTTTTTAATTTAAGATTTGTTTTACTTTTCAATAAATATTACTATTTTATTTTTATTTATTAAAGGCTAAGTAATACTTTCACGCCCTTATAAAATATCATTATTAACTGAATGAGTAAAAGAGTAGCTATTATTGGTGCAGGACCTGCAGGTTTAACTGCTGCTTATTTGTTAGGAAAAGCAAATATTGAAACTATTGTTTTTGAAAAAGATGCTCAATATGTTGGTGGTATTTCAAGAACAGAAAATTATAAAGGTTATTATTTTGATATTGGTGGTCATAGATTTTTTAGTAAGAGTAAAGAAGTAGAAGATTTTTGGACAGAAATTTTAGGAGATGAATTATTGGAACGACCAAGAAGTAGTAGAATTTATTATAACAATACTTTTTTTTCTTATCCATTAGTAGCTTTTGAAGCATTAAAAAAATTAGGATTGTGGGAGTCTTTTTTGTGTGTAATGAGCTATGTGCAAGCAAAAATATTTCCTATAAAAAATCCTCAAAATGTAGAAGATTGGGTAAGCAATCAGTTTGGAAAAAGATTGTACCGCATATTTTTTAAAACATATACTGAAAAAGTTTGGGGCATTAGTTGTAGAGATATTTCAGCAGATTGGGCTGCTCAACGTATAAAAGGATTGTCATTAACATCGGCTATTAAAAATGCTTTGTTTAAGCCAAAGGTTACAGATAAGAATGCTATTATTAAAACATTGATTGATTCTTTTCGTTATCCTAAAAAAGGACCTGGAATGATGTGGGAAACTTGCAGAGATAAATGCTTAGAAATGGGCGTAAAACTAAACATGAATAGTAATGTAACAGCTATTAAATATGATAACAATACATGGTGTGTTGAATTAAATAATCATACAGAAGAAAATAATTTTGATTATGTTTTATCATCTGCAGCTATTAGAGATATTGTACCTTATATAAAACCTTCGCTTTCTTATGATGTAATTGACGCTGCTAATCAACTCAACTATAGAGATTTTTTAACTGTTGTTTTAATATGCAAAGACAAAGATAGTTTTACAGATAACTGGATTTATATTCATGACCCTAATGTAAAAGTAGGTAGAATACAAAATTTTAAAAGTTGGAGTCCATATATGGTACCTGATGCTTCTATGGCTTGTTATGGTTTAGAATATTTTTGTTTTGAAGGAGATGGTATGTGGCAAATGAAAGATGAAGATTTAATAACATTGGCAAAAAAAGAAATGCACCAAATAGGTTTAATGAATACTGATAATGTTATAGATGGTTATGTAGTAAGACAAGCTAAAGCATATCCAGTATATGATAAAGAGTATAAAGAGCATATTAATATAATACGACAGGCTTTAAAAAAATATCAAGGATTGTATTTAATAGGTCGTAATGGAATGCATAAATATAATAACCAAGACCATAGTATGATGACAGCTATGCTTGCAGCAAAAAATATTATTGCAGGCAATGAATTATATGATGTGTGGAATGTAAACCAAGATGCAGAATACCATGAAAGTGGAGAGCGAGGAGTAGATGAAGGAGGAAGGTTGGTGCCAGTGGTTAATGGTTAATGGTGAATGATGAATGGTTAATGATGTAGAGGGTTTAGGTGTTTTAATTAATTACTTTCTACAGGCTCAAGCTGACAATTTTTATTCTGTATAATATTTCAAACTTGTTTGTAATATTGATATATTTTATTATTACTGCAATTTTATTCTCTTAACAATTTTCCCATCACAAAGTCGCAAATAATTATTTCGTTTGTTAAACTTAAAAAAGCAACTATATATTTTCTCTTATAATTAATACATTGATACCCTAAACTTTTCCATCTTTTATATTCACAAAGTCTGTGTTCTACTGTATCAATAGAAATATGTTCAAAAAATTCAAAGACTTCATCTACAAATTTCTTGGCAGTATCAGGTATTCCTTTTTTCCTCTATAAAAAAAGCAATTTCTGCTACTGCTGTAGCTGCTTGCTCCAATATACTTACTTTCCTTTTGCCCATTGGTCAATTAATTTGTAAGCATGGGCTTTCCCCTTTTTTAAAGAAAGTTTTTTTCGTGGTGCTGTTTTTAATGCTGCTATTTCCTGCAACTGTTCAAATTTTTTTTGTTCAACTACCACATACTTTTTATTATCAATCGTTATTGTTTCCATACAATTTGTTTCAGTAAAAATAGCTAATTGGCAGAAATAATTCCAAAGCAATAACGAAACCTTTCTACAATATCAAAATCGTTGGGCAGTGTAAATTTTGTTTTAGTAATTTTCAAATTGGTTAATCTATCTAAAGCATAGGTTTTTATATTTTTATCCCAAACATCTTTTGCCAAAAGATACCAACGGTTTTTAAATTCTTTTAAAGCATAAGGTTCTGCTGTTCTCTCGCTGATTGTATCTCTGTAAAATTTTTGATACGAAAATTTTATTTGCACTTTATTTTTAATGGCGTCCAGCAAGCCATATAAATTTTCTGTTCCTTGCGGTTTTCGTTTTTCCAAATGAACAAAATCAGCAAGGCTATCTGTAACATTTAGGGCATTTACTATATCTAAATTTTCAAAAAACCTTTCGATTGCTTCAGATTTCATCTCATCTTCCTTATCTATACAATAAACTTTTTGGTGAAAGTCGTACTTAATATCAATATTGAATATTGTAAGAATATCATTACGGTCTCTGTCAAAAGTTCGTTTAGATATGTTAAGATTTAAGCCCTGCAATTCCGATGCAGAAAAGAGTGTATTGGCAATTTCTTCAAACGTAGCAGAGTGCTGCTTACGCAATTTTTTTACAATTAAAAAGTAACGAGAAATGGATTCTACTTTAGACATATTTTACGATTTAAAATTTTAAGCAAATTAACAAAAACAAAGTTGTCAGCTTTTGTCAGACTGACAGTGTTTATTTTATTCATAGTTCGTAAAGTTGAAAATAAAATTATTTTAAACATTTTCCCATTTTTTAAAATATGGATTTTTTGCATTTTTCAAAAACCTATCGTACAAAACTATTGAACCCGCAGTAGATACATTCATAGAATGTTTGCCCGGTAGTTTTATTACCTTACTGCACAATGCCAATAATTCTTGGGGCAACCCTGTATCTTCTGCACCCAATAAATAAATGCAGCGTTCGGGGTGTTTAAATTCTGCAATGTCGGTAGCTTCTTCTGTAAGTTCTACACCAATTAATTTGCAGTCGTGTGGAATGTGTTGCAAAAAATCGTTTTCATTTTCGTAATGAAAAAATGGAACGTGTCGCCAAGATTTGTAAGTATCTGTTGGTTGCCATTTGTACTGCATTTGAATAGTAAAAACAAACGAAGCATTAAACAAATAAGTACTACGCCATAATGTGCCAATATTTCTTTTTGATTTATTGTGATAAATACCAATGCCAAAATAACCTCTCATAATGTTTAATTTACAGCAAATGTAAAATGAGAGTACGCCAAAGTATGGCGTGATAAAAATATTATTGAAAAAAAATTTTAAAACAAATCTGAGTGAGTTCCTGTACGGGTGAGGTAGATAATTTTGCTATTGTCGTCTTGTTCCTAAATAAGCAACCAATTGGGTTGTATATGACATTCTAAAAATCCAAAATAGTTTCCCTGTAATTTGTGGGTTTTATACAATGGTGGAAGTTTGCCTGAATTTTCCAACAACAGAATTGCTTTTTTCAATAAATCAATATTAAAGCCTCGTTTCAGACAAAGTTTATAATCTTTTTCAAACCTGTTGGAAGTTTTTATTTGATACATCAGCTATCCAGCTTTTTAAATAAATCTTTGGCGTTTTTATAGCTGTTTACTTTCCTGCTTTTTACTTCCTGCATAGCTTTTATGGTTTCTTTATTGGGAATTGATTTTTTACCGTTAGTTTCTATAACTTTTACAAACGACATCGTTTTTAAAAAGTGTACATCCATAAATATAGTTGACCGTTTTTACAGTTAAACATTACATGTACATCATACATCATACATCATTCAACATAATAAATGAATATAGTAGTAATAAGTTTTGCTTACAAAAAGTAAAAATATACATGCTTAAACCATAAACTCCCTATCTTCGCAAACCTTAAATAAAGTTCTTTTTATACATGATAAGTAGAAGAAATATTAGGATAAAGGTTATGCAGCTTTTGTATATGATAGAAAGCAGTGGCGACAAAAATTTATATAAAGACCCTATAGCTCAGTTACAAAAAAATGTGGGTAAAACAACTGAATTGTTGGTTTATTTAATACATTATTTAACAGAGGTTGTTAGATATGTAGAAACTGATGCAAGACATAGGGCTTCTAAAAATTTGCCTACTTATGAAGACTTGCATGTGAATACAAAAATTGCTGGCAATATTATTTTATGGCAATTACTGGAAAATGAAAGTTTAGTACATGCCATTAAAAATGATAACACCAATAGCAAAGTTGATAGCACTACTGTTAGAAAAATATATATACAATTAGCAGAAACAGCCGAATATAAAAATTATATTAACGAACCTACAAGAGATAGAAAAGCTGATAAAGAAATATTGGCATTTATTTTTAACTCGTTGATATTGCCTAATGAACTTTTTGAAGAACAAACAGATGAACTATTTAATAATTGGGATGATGATGCTGAAATGATGCAACAATTAGTCAATACATTTATTCAAAAGCCTACTAATACTACAGATAAATTATTGACAGATGAAACATGGAGCTTTGGAAAATTATTATTGCAAACAGCTATTGAGAAAAATAATTTTACTTTAGAACTGATAAAACCAAAACTTAAAAACTGGGATAGTGAACGTATAGCAGTATTAGATATGATTTTGATGCAAATGGGTGTGTGTGAGTTATTATATTTTGAAACAATACCTACTAAAGTAACTATTAATGAATATATAGACCTTGCAAAAAGTTATAGTACACCACAAAGTGGGCAATTTGTAAATGGTATTTTAGATAATATTCATAAAGAACTGATAGCAGAAGGAAAAATTAATAAAGTAGATTTTAAAAAGAAAGGAAGATGGGGATGATGTTGAATGATGAATGATGAGTATTTGAGTGATTAATGATATTTTTTTATGAGAAATGTATATTTTTTATTGGTGTTGATTAGCTTGTGTACTGCCTGTGGTAGTAATGAACCTACACAACCAAAAGGCTTTGCTGCATTGGATAGAATTGCTGCTGATAGTACTAATTATACCCAAATTCAATGGATAGATAGTATTGCAAATTTTGGAACAATTAATGAAGGCGAAGTAATAGAAGTAATTTTTAAGTGTAAAAATATTGGTAATAAACCATTATATATTATAGATGTTCAACCAGGTTGTGGCTGCACCACTCCTTCTTATTCAGCAGAAGCAATAGCACCTCAAAAAGAAGGATGGGTAAAAGGTATTTTTAATAGCCTTCATCAACAAGGAGAAGTACATAAAAGCATAAGAGTAATAACCAATACCATTAATAGCACAGAACATAAACTTTCTTTTACAGGAACAGTAATTCATAAATCATAAACATTCACCTATATTTTTAAATTAAAAAAACAAAAGCAATGAACTTATTAAACGTAACATTTTTAATGGCAGACCCTAATCAACCAGGTAGTCAATGGACTTCATTAATAATGATGGGGGCAATTATTTTAGTATTCTGGTTTTTTATGATACGCCCACAAGCTAAAAAAGCTAAAGAGCAGAAAAATTTTATTAATAATCTTCAAAAAGGAGATAAAGTTGTAACCATTGCAGGCATACATGGTACTATTAGTAAAATTAATGAAGACAATACTATTTCTTTAGAAGTAAACCCTGGCAGCTATATGAAAATAGAAAAAAGTGCTATTAGCTTAGAGTGGAGTGCTGCTATTAATAAAAAGTAATTAACTTTTTACCATTTTAATTTATACAAACAAGTTGGCTAAGTAACATTAGCTGACTTGTTTTGCTATGTATAATTAACTAATGTATTGCTGAAAGAAAATATTTATTGGTCAATTTTAGCTTCTAAGTTCATTATTTCTTCAAACATGGTTTCATAGTGTTTGTCTAAATTTTCTTTTTCTTCTAACAGTTGTTTATACTCAGCTTCTAATGCAGAAAATGCTGTATGATTGGTATAATTTTCAGGTTTAGCTAAATCTTCTTCTACTTTATTTTTTTTAGTAGTAATAGCATTAATCATTTCTTCTAACTTAGAAAACTTCTTTTGCAGTTGTTTTAAATCATTTTTTAACTGAGTTGTTTCGTGGGTATTGTGCTTTTGTTGGGGTTTATTTTTTTGCTCAATAACTATTTGCTTCACTTCTTGCTCTTTTTGTTTTTCTTGTTGTGCTTTTTGCTTTGCCATTCTTTCGTTCCAAGCCACCCACTCATCATAAGAACCTTTAAATTCTTTTATTTCATGGTTTACAATTTCCCAAATTTTATTGGCTGTTTTAGAAATAAAATACCTGTCGTGGCTTACTAAAATTAAACTTCCTTCATATTTATTTAATGATTCAGCCAAAAGCTCTACACTGTGCATATCTAAGTGGTTGGTAGGCTCATCTAACATCAAAAAATTACTTTTGCTTACTATTACTTTTGCCAAAGCTACCCTTGCTTTTTCGCCTCCACTTAGTACTTTAATTTTTTTATCTGTATCATCGCCACTAAATAAAAAACAACCTAATAAAGCCCTTAATTCTAATTCTGTTTTTTGGCTGCCACACTCTTTCATTTCATCTAAAATAGTGTTATTTAAATTCAAGGCTTCTAATTGATGTTGTGCATAAAAACTTTCTTCTACATTATGCCCCCACTCTCTTAATCCTTCAAAATTTTCTGTACCTGCTATAATGCGTAGTAAAGTAGATTTTCCTTTACCATTAGCACCAATCAATGCTATTTTATCGCCTCTATTTATTTCTGCATTGCCATTTTGAATAATAATATTTTCTCCAAATTTTTTTTGGATATCTTTTAATGATGCAATAATTTTTCCTGGTTGCTTATCTACCTGAAAATTTATTTTAATGTTTGGTCTTTCTAATTCAGCAGTTTCAATTCTTTCTAATTTATCTAATTTTTTTATAAGGCTTTGTGCCATAGCAGCTTTACTGGCTTTAGCTCTAAAACGTTCTATTAATCTTTCATTTTGTCTAATATAATCTTGTTGGTTTTCATAAGCCTTTTGTTGCATTTCTATTCTAACAGCTTTTTCAGTTTCATAGTAATCATAATTACCACTATAAATATGCAACTGTTGTTGATAAAGTTCTACAATTTTATTCACCATTCTGTTCAAAAAATATTTATCATGGCTTACTATAACTACACTTCCTTGATAGTGCAATAAATATTTTTCTAACCATTCAATACTGGGTAAATCTAAGTGGTTGGTAGGTTCATCTAAAAGCAAAACATCGGGTTGTTGCAAAATCATTTTTGCCAATAAAACCCTCATACGCCAACCACCACTAAATTCTTTATAAGGTCTTTGTAAATCTTTGTTGTCAAATCCAAGCCCTTGTAAAACTTCTTCAGTTTTATGATGAATATTATAACCACCAGCTACTTCAAGGTCATGAAGTTTGTCGCTATACAGCATTAACAAATTTTCATCTTCACTATTTTCTGTAAGTTGATTACCTAATTCTTCAATTTCTTTTTCTAATTGTTTCACTTTTTCAAAAGCACCCATAGCAACTTCAAGAATAGATTCATTGGTATCAAAACTCAATAAATCCTGATGTAAATAACCAATAGTAGTGTCTTTTCCTTTTTCTATAGTGCCTTTGCTGGGAGTATATTGTTGGGTAAGTACTTTAAGTATAGTAGATTTTCCAGTACCATTATAACCAATTAAACCAATTCTTTCGCCAGGTTGTATATGCCATGTTGCATCTTCTACAATAACTCTTGCACCAAATTCAAATGTTACATTTTGTAAGCCTATCAGCATAATTTTATATTAAAACCATGCAAAGGTAATAGGTAAAAGCCTTTCAATTTTACACCAAACATATATAAGCAAATATCTTATATCATTATAAGGCAATTAAGTAAAAAAGATATTGTTATTATTGCAGTTTAAAAATAAATGAACATGAAGAAAATTTTTATTTTAGTTGCTACACTAATTATTGGTAGTAAAGTATATGCACAAGATGAAACTGTAAAAGGTTTAAAAGATGAATCTGCAAAAACCATTCAAAAAGATGCCGGTGATACATCTTCTAAAACATGGAAAAAAGGAGGTTTATTTAGTATTAATGTATCGCAAGGCTCATTAAAAAACTGGGCTGCTGGTGGCGATAAATTTTCAATGTCTTTAAATCTATATACTAACTTTTTTACTTTTTATAAAAAAGGGAAAAATAGTTGGGATAATAATATAGATTTTTATTTAGGCTATGTAAATACAACAACCTTAGGTGCCAGAAAAAATGATGATAGAATTGATATTACTTCTAAATATGGTTATGCTCTTAACCCTAAATTAAATTTATCTACTTTATTTAATTTCAGGTCTCAATTTTTTGCTGGTTATGAATATCCAAATGCTAATACAGAAAATTTAACTTCTAATATTTTAGCCCCAGCTTATATTTTATTAGGTGTGGGTTTGGATTATAAACCTACATCAGACTTATCTATTTTCTTTTCTCCATTAACAACAAGATGGGTTATTGTAAATGATAAAACTCTATCTGCTAAAGGATTGTATGGTGTAGAGCCAGGTAAAAAATCTGCTACTCAAATAGGTGCTTATGCAAGTATTAATTACACAAAAAACTTAAATCAAATAATCACTTATAAAGGAAGATTAGATTTATTTTCTAACTATAAAAGCAATCCACAAAATATAGATTTGTTTATGACCAATATGTTTTCAGCAAAATTATCTAAAATACTTTCTGCTACATGGAGCTTAGATTTAATTTATGATGATGATGTAAAACTATTTGGGAAAAATAGTAATTCTCCAAACTTGCAATTAAAATCTTTACTTGGTGTAGGATTATTAGTAAAATTGTAAAATACTTTACATTAATAATACTTTGATTTATGAATAAAAAAATAACTTTTGTATTTGGCTTGTTGCTAATGTTTTCTTTTACTATAGCACAAACACTACAATCTCCTGATGAATTTTTGGGCTATAAATTAGGTACACAATTTACCAGACATCATAAAATAGTGGAGTATGTAAAATATGTAGCTGCTACAAAAAAAGATATGGTAAAAGCAGAGCAATATGGCACTACTTATGAAGGAAGAGAATTGATGTTAGTATATATTTCTTCAGCAGAAAATATGCAAAATTTAGAAGCAATAAGAAACAATAATTTAAAGCTAACAGGCATTGCAAAAGACAATGCAAAAGCACAAACAAACAATGCACCTGCAATAGTTTGGTTTAGTTATAATGTGCATGGCAATGAACCAAGTAGCAGCGAAGCAGCTATGCAAACTTTATTTGAATTAGTAAATCCAGCAAATAAACAAACAAAAGAATGGCTAAAGAATACTGTAATAATCATTGACCCTTGTGCTAACCCTGATGGAAGAGATAGATATGTAAACTGGTTCAATCAGGTAGTAGGTATTCATAGCAATACAGACCCACAAAGTAGAGAACATTCAGAGCCTTGGCCCAATGGAAGAAGTAATCACTACAACTTTGATTTAAACAGAGATTGGGCTTGGCAAACACAAGTTGAAAGTCAGCAAAGAATTAAAAAATACAATCAATGGATGCCACAAGTGCATGTAGATTTTCATGAACAGTATTATGACAATCCATACTATTTTGCTCCAGCAGCAGAACCTTTTCATGAAGTGATTACACCATGGCAAAGAACCTTTCAAGAAGTGATAGGAAAAAACCATGCAAAATATTTTGATGCTAATGGATGGCTTTATTTTACCAAAGAAAGTTTTGATTTATTTTATCCTTCTTATGGCGATACTTATCCTATTTATAATGGAAGTATTGGCATGACTTATGAACAAGCAGGACATAGCAGAGGAGGATTAGCAGTAACAAAAAGCGATGGCGAAGTTTTAACTTTAGCAGATAGAGTAGCACATCATTTTACTTCTGGCATTTCTACTATAGAAGTAGCATCTACAAATGCTACTAAAATTGTTAATGAGTTTGCTAAATATTTTGAAGATGCTGTGGCAGGAAAAAATGTTTTGTATAAAACCTACATACTTACTTCTGATAACAAATCCAAAATAGCCGCAATAAAAAAATTATTAACTGCCAATGGTATTTTATTTGGTACAACCAATACTATTAATACAAAAGGTTATAACTATCAGTTAAATAAAGAAGCAGATGTAAAAGCTCTTAAATATACTATTGCTGTATCTTCCTGTCAGCCAAAAGGTGTATTGGCAAATGTTTTATTAGAACCCAAAAGTAAATTAAGCGATAGTGCAACTTATGATATTACAGCATGGAGTATTGGTTATGCTTATGGTGTAAACACTTATGCACTAAAAGAAAAGAAAGACATTAATTATGCAGTAACCTTACCAGCAGAAATTAATAACTATCAATCTAATTATGGTTATTTGATTACTTACAACTCTGTAAATAGTGTAAAAGCATTAACCTATTTGTTGCAACATGGTATTAAAGTAAGGTATTCAGAAAAACCATTTGTTTACAAAGGAAAAAATTATGAAAGAGGCACATTAATAGCCATTAAATCTGGCAATAATATTGATAGCCTTAACAATACTATCAATGCTTTATCTACAATATATGATGTAGAAATTAATGCAGTAGAAACAGGTTTTATGGATAAAGGTTTAGACTTTGGAAGCCCATCTGTAAAACAAATTAATAACGCTAAAATATTGTTACTTACAGGCGATGGTGTTTCATCTTTAGCGGCTGGCGAAATTTGGCACTTTTTTGATAGAGAATTAAATTATCCAATTACTTTAATTAATGCAAATGATTTTAACAGAGTTAATGTAAAAAACTATCAGACTATTATAATGCCAGATGGCTATTACAAATTTTTAAATGATAAAAATGCAGCAGATAAATTAAAAGATTTTATTGCTAATGGTGGTAAATTAATAGCTGTAGAAAGTGCTGTAGAACAATTAGCAAAATTAGAAATTGGCATTAAATCTAAAAATGAAAAAGATAAAGAAGCAGAAAAAGAAGATTATAGCTTATTAAAAAAATATGCAGACAGAGAGAAAGATTTTTTACCTTCTTATGTACCAGGTGCTATTTATAAAATTGAATTAGATAACACACATCCTTTAGCATTTGGATATGATTCTATTTATTATACTTTAAAAACAGATGCCAATATTTATGATTTTATGAAAGATGGTTGGAATGTTGGTATATTGAAAACAGAAAATTATGTAACAGGATTTGCAGGCTATAAAGTAAAAGAAAAATTAAAAGATGGTACTGTGTTAGGAGCAATAGATTATGGTAAAGGAAGCTGTATATTCTTTGCAGAAAATCCATTGTTTAGACTATTTTGGGAGAATGGAAAACTACTATTTAGTAATGCAGTTTTCTTGACAGGAAATAATTAGTTTGTAAGTGTGCAGTAGTATAAGTTTTATTTGATAATCCTTTCCTTAAAGTGTCGTCCTTTTAATATAAATTTGTTACAGCATAATATTAATTAACTATGAGTACAACAGCTATACGTCAAAAATTGCACACTTATCTTGAAGTGGCAAATGGCAAAAAAATAAAAGCCATTTATACAATGGTAGAAGCAGAAATTGAAGAAAGTAGTATTGAATACACAAAAGAGTTGAAATCAGCACTTGATACTCATTTTGCAGATTATAAAACAGGTAAAGCAAAAACACTTACAGTCGAAGAAAGCAAAAAACGAATAAATAAAATTTTAAAAGCAAGTAAAGAAAAATGAGTTATCTGTATATTATGTACAATTATTTATAAAATTGACAAAGACAAACGTTTGATTATAGTATTGGCTGTTTATCATCACAAAAGAAATCCTACAAAAAAAACACAGAAAACTTTAGTATTTAATTATTATGAAAAAAATATTTTTTATTTATTGCTTATTACTTATTGTGCCTTCTTCAGTTTTTGCTCAAACTTCAAGTAATGATATTTATTTACAACTGAAAAAATTAAATGTATTAGGAAGTGTGTTGTACATTGGTGCACATCCTGACGATGAAAATAATTATCTACTACCCTATTTAGCCAAAGAAAAATTATATCGTACTGCATATTTAAGCCTTACAAGAGGCGATGGTGGACAAAACTTAATTGGCAATGAACAAGGTATTGAATTAGGTTTAATACGCACTCAAGAATTATTGGCTGCAAGAAAAATAGATGGCTCTGAACAATATTTTACAAGAGCTTATGAATTTGGTTTTAGCAAATCTTCTGACGAATCTTTAAAAATGTGGGACAAAGAAAAAGTTTTGGCAGATGTAGTTTGGGTTATCAGAAAATATCAGCCAGATATTATCATCAACAGATTCCCTCCTGATAAAAGAGCAGGTCATGGGCATCATGCAAGTGCTGCTATCATTGCAGAAGAAGCATTTACTGCTGCTGCCGATGCAACTAAATTCCCTGAACAATTAAAACAAGGTGTACAAATATGGCAAGCAAAAAGAATAGTTTGGAACACATTCAACTTTGGAAATAATAACACTACAAATAACAATCAGCTAAAAATAGAAATAGGTAATTTTAATCCTTTGCTTGGAAATAGTTATGGAGAAATTGGAGGTATTGCAAGAAGTATGCACAAAAGTCAAGGAGAAGGAAGACCACAAAGAAAAGGAATCATTACAGAATATTTTGCTTATGTAAATGGCGATTCATTGAAAAATGATTTGATGGATGGTGTAAATACACATTGGTCAAGAATTAATGGAACAGAAAAAATACAACAAGCAATTAATACTATTATAAACAATTTTAATTTTGACAATCCATCATTAAGTGTTCCTGCTCTTGTAAATGTTTATAATACTTTACAAAAATTACCAAAAAATAATTGGACAACTTTCAAAGCAGCAGAAGTGCAACAACTTATTATGCAGTGTAGTAGCTTATTTGCTGAAGCTACCAGCAATACTGAATATGCAGTACAAGGAGAAAAAATAAATGTTTCATTTTTTGTAAATAATAGATTAGATAACAATATTCAACTGAAAAAAATATCGTTACACATCAACAATCATTCTTTTGATTCTGTTTTCCATCTTGCTCTTAATAAAAATGAAAATTATCAATTTGTAAAAGATTTTATTATCCCAACCAATGCACCAATTACACAACCTTACTGGCTTGAACAACCTATGCAAAACAATATGTTTCAAATAAATGGCTACGCCAATACAGGAGAAGCAGAAAACAAACCTGCTTATACAGCTCAATTTATTTTTAATATAGCAGGAACAGATTTTATATACAATGCTCCCTTGCAATACAAATATGTTCACCCTGTTCGTGGAGAAGTATATCAACCAGTAATTGTAACTACACCAATTACTGTTGCTTTAACACCCAATGTTATACTGACAAATGTTGTCAATAACAATACAAATATTTCAAAGCCAATAATTCATGTGCAATACAAATCGCTTATTAATAAACAAAATGTTGCAGTTCATATTGCATTACATCAAGGCGATAAAATTATTTATACAAAAGATACTATTCAAAGTTTAAAAGAAGGTGTTACTTATCAGTTTCAAGCTGCTGTAAACAATATATTTAATACTGCTTATGAAAATAATATTACTGCCTCTGTAAGTTTAAACATCAATCATGCTACAACAACTTACACACAAAATGTAAGAAATATTACTTACGACCATATTCCAAATCAACATTATTTTTTTAGAGATAATGCCCAAATAATTACAGAGTCTGTTAATGCAAAACCTTTAAAAGTAGGCTATATTGAAGGTGCAGGAGATAAAGTACCAGAAGCATTGGAACAATTAGGTTGTAGCGTTACACTACTTTCTGAAAAAGATATAAATATTACTACACTACAACAATTTGATGCTGTTGTTACAGGCATTAGAGCTTATAATATTCATGAATACTTAACAGATAAAAATGGTGTACTAAATGAGTATATAAAAAATGGTGGCAATCTTATTGTTCAATATATAAAAGCCAATAAAATAGGTAACAAAACAATATCATCAGGTCCGTATCATTTTATTGTAAACTCACGTTCAAGAGTAACAGAAGAAAATGCAGCTATCAATTTTCTATTACCCAACCATGCTGTTTTAAATTATCCTAACTTAATTGGCTATACAGATTTTGATAATTGGGTGCAAGAAAGAAGCACTTACCAAGCAGAACAATTAGACAAAAATTTTGAAACTATTTTAAGTATGCAAGATACAGGAGAACCAGCCAGTAACGGAAGCCTGATTATTGCAAAATATGGCAAAGGAAATTTTGTGTATTGTGGATTAGTTTTGTTTAGACAATTACCAGCAGGAAATATTGGTGCTTATCGTTTATTAGCCAATATGCTTGCATTACCTCAAAATAAATAATGTACTATGAAAGATAATAACAACATACCACTTTTTAAAAAATGGAACTATTGGTATGTATTTGTTATTGCTGTATTAATCGTTTTAATCATTTTATTTTATTGGATAACAAAAGTATTCAGCACATAAATAATTATTAAAAACCATGAGCCAATTAGACTGGATAATACTTATTATAACATTAGTAGCCATTATAGCTTATGGATTGTATAAGAGCAGAACCTCAAAAAATTTAGAAGGTTATTTTCTTAGCAATCGTAATATGCCATGGTATTTAGTATTGTTAAGTATTATGGGCACACAAGCAAGTGCTATTACTTTTTTATCTGCACCAGGACAAGCTTTTACAGATGGTATGCGGTTTGTGCAATATTATTTTGGTTTGCCATTAGCTATGGTAGTGTTGTGTATTACGTTTGTTCCTTTGTTTGGAAAATTAAAAATATTTACTGCTTATGAATTTTTAGAAGAAAGGTTTGATGTAAAAACAAGGGCATTTACTTCTTTTCTTTTTTTGTTGTCAAGAGGTTTAAGTACAGGTATTAGCATTTATGCACCTTCTATTATTTTATCTTCTTTAATGGGTTGGGATATATTTTTTACCAATATTATTATGGGTGGTTTGCTCATTATTTACACAGTATCTGGTGGTGCAAAAGCTGTAGCTTATACACAAAGATTACAACTGATAATCATTTTTGCAGCTATGTTTTTTGCAGGTTATATGATTGTACAATTATTGCCACAAGAAATTGGTTTTATAGATGCTCTAACAATAAGTGGTAGCAACGATAAAATGAATATTATTACTACTGGCTTTACAGAAGATGGCTATAATTGGAAAGATAAATACAATATTATTAGTGGTGTTATTGGTGGTTTCTTTTTAGCACTAAGTTATTTTGGAACAGACCAAAGTCAAGTAGGAAGATATTTAACAGCCAAAAATATTACTGAAAGTCGTGTAGGTTTATTAATGAATGGATTGGTAAAAGTGCCTATGCAATTTTTTATTTTGCTGATAGGTGTTTTATTGTTTGCATTTTATCAGTTTAAACCACAACCCATTTTTTTTAACCCTGTTCAACAAGAAAAATTATTGCAAAGCAGTAAAAAAGATAGTGCCATTATTTTACAACAACAATTTGAAAAAATTAATAATCAAAAAGAAATTGCATTAAAAAATTATACTACTAATAAAGAGCAAACCAAACAAGCAATACATGAACTAAATGCATCTGGAGAAGTTATTAAAGCAAATTATAAAAAACTATTTAAGACTGCCAATATTCAAGGAGATGATAATGACACTAATTATATTTTCTTACGTTTTGTTATTGATTATTTACCCAAAGGCTTAATTGGTTTGTTAATTGCTATCATTTTTTTGGCAGCATGGGGCAGTATTGCAGCAGCTTTAAACTCTTTGGCAGCTTGCACTATGATTGATTTTCATAAACGTTTCAGAAAAAAAGAAAGTCAAGATATTGATGAAACAAAACAAGCTATCAAAGATTATCGCTACTCAAAATTATATACATTATTGTGGGGTGTATTTTGTATTATAGTAGCTGAAACTGTTGTAGGCATGGGCAGTTTAATAGAAGCTGTGAATGTATTAGGCTCTTTATTTTATGGCGTTATTTTAGGAATTTTCTTGGTAGGTTTTTATATGAAAAAAATTAAAGCCAATGCTGTATTTATTGCTGCCATTATTGGCGAAATAGCAGTAATCGCACTATTTATTTTAGATAAAAATGGCACTATTGGTTTAGGCTTTTTATGGCTGAATGTTGTAGGAGCATTGTTGGTAATGTTGTTGAGTGTGCTTATTCAAAAAATAACCAAATAGTTTTTGATAGAATTAAATCTTAACTTTAGTTATTACATTTAATCAATGGCAATACATTTCCCTACTGTATCATGGGCAAAAGGAGCAAATATTTATGAAGTAAATATTAGACAATACACCCATGAAGGAACTTTTGTAGCTTTTGCTAAACACTTACCACGATTGAAAGATATGGGTGTAAGCATTTTGTGGTTAATGCCCATTACACCAATAAGTGTAGAAAAAAGACAAGGTAGTTTAGGTAGTTATTATGCTTGTAGTAGTTATACAACTATTAATCCTGAATTTGGTAATGCAAATGATTTTAAAAATTTAATATCAGAAGCTCATGCTTTGGGTTTTAAAATTATTATTGATTGGGTAGCCAATCACACAGGTTATGACCATCATTGGACAAAAGAATATCCTGAATTTTATGTAAAAGATGAACAAGGAAATTTTACAGAAAAAAATGGTTGGACAGATGTTATTGATGTAGATTATTCAAATACTGCACTACAAAATGCCATGATAGAAGCTATGCAGTTTTGGATAAAAGAATATAATATAGATGGTTTTAGATGTGATATGGCACACCTTGTTCCATTAACTTTTTGGCAAAAAGCAAGAACAGCTTGTGATAAAATAAAAAAATTATTTTGGCTTGCAGAGTGCGATGTAAAAGAATATCATGCAGTATTTGATGTTAGTTATGCTTGGCAATGGATGCATGTTACTGAAAAATTGTATCAACAAAAAGCTACTTTAAATGATGTATATAAAGTGTTGCATCAATACAACGATAATACTGAAGATGCAAAGAAATTATTTTTTACAACCAACCATGATGAAAATAGTTGGAATGGAACTGAATATGAAAAATATGGCAATACTGCAAAAGCCTTAGCTGTATTTACTTTTACTTGGAATGGAGTTCCTTTAATTTATAGTGGTCAGGAAAATTCTAATTTTAAAAGATTACTCTTTTTTGATAAAGATGAAATAATTTGGAATGAAAAACCAGCACTACACCATTTTTATAAAAAATTATTAGCACTACATTCAACCAATGCAATAGCAATAGGAGAAACTTTTATTTTACCTGTAAGCAATCATCATGTTATGGCATATTTAAGAAAACATGGGCAAGAAGTTGTTTTAGTAATATTAAATTTATCTGATGAAAATAAAGTAGCAGTAATAGTAGAGCATGAATACATAAAAGGAAATTTTATGAATGTATTTTCAGCAATCAATTTTTCTTTCAATCAAAAAGAAATGTTTGAATTGCAGGCTTTTGAGTATAGAGTGTATCAATCAGTACAATTTTAGAGCATAAAAAAGCAGACTGTTTTATTACAAACAGTCTGCTGATAACATAGGGGTTAATTATTTTGTTACAATTAATTTTTCTATAAATACTTCATTATTCATAATAACCTGAACACTATAAGTACCTGCACTTAGTTTACTAATATCGTTGAAAGATATTGTATTAATGCCTTTCAATACATTGGTTTGTTTGGTTATTAATGTTCTACCCATCATATCTACAACACGTATTAAAGCATTTTTTTCTTTTTCTGCTGTTACTTTTAGTGTAAAATAATTGACAGCAGGGTTTGGATGAACAGCTATACCTGATTGACCATTTTTAACCAATTTGAAGCTGAGTACTTTACTGTATTTATAGTTTTCATCTTTTTCTACCAATTTTAATCTGTAATAAACAATACCACTTAAACCAGCTATATCATCTTTTACAGAATAATCGCTTATAGCAGCAGATGAAGAAGGATTGTTTGCCATTATTTTCGCTACTTTTACAAATTCATTGCCTGTAGTGCTTCTTTCTAATTCATAGTAGCTCATATTTATTTCTGCTGTTACAGACCATGAAAGTTTGGCTATGCCTTCATTGTTTACATTGCCCCTAAAGTCTAACAACGTTACAGGAAGAATAAAGAAATCTCTCCAGTCTCTATCACCTACATTACAATCTCCTTGTCTGCTCTTAGGTAATTGAGAAATACTTCCTGTAGGTCCTATTCCTGTATCCCAAGAGCCATTTGTACCCATATTATTATTAATGGCATTTCTCCAGAAGTTTTCGGATGCAGTCAAAATATTAAATCCATCAAAGTAGTCCATTAAACCATCTTTGTCTGCATCGCCAGTGCTAGTAGCCCAATAGTTTGATGTTTTAACAGTATGTCCTTCATAAATATCTAATACACCATCATTGTCTGTATCTGTATCCAAATAATCTGGAACGCTGTCTCCATCTTTATCAAAAGGAGAAAGTCCACCACTTGTTCTTGCACAAGGATTGCATCCACCAATATCGTAAGCATCATCAACTCCATCCCCATCACAATCATTGCCTGTTGGCATTTTGAATGAACAAGTAGCCTGTGCTTCTGTATTATCTGTAATACCGTCATTATCACTATCTATATCATAAGCATCTGGTTTACCATCACCATCACTATCTATAGGTGTAATACCTTTTGCCCCAAAGCCATTTATATTGTCTGCAACATAAGGTTGATTAGAGCCAAAGTATTCGCCTCTTACACCATCACCATCTGTATCAGCACCACCTACAACACCTGTAGAAGAGTATTCTCCTAAGGCTTCTGTTAGGTCTGTCAAACCATCACCATCACTATCTAAATCAAGGAAGTTAGGAGTGCCATCTCTGTCCATATCCTGTGGTATAAGACCATTCAAGTGTTGATTATTAAATCCTGAACCGTTATCGGCAGAACTTAACAAACCATTTCCGTCAGAGTCATTACCATTAATCATACCATTGGTAAAATTGGTAAAGGCTATACCGTTGGGTCTTGCTTCTACTACATCTAAAATTCCGTCATTATCACTGTCTAAATCCAATGAGTTAATAATACCGTCTAAATCCCAATCATAAAAATCATTAATACCATCACCATTACAATCCACCCATGCAGGGCATCCAGGTCCAGGCGTAGGGTCTAAATAGTTAGGAATACAATCACCATCACAATCTCCCAATGGGTCATATCCGCCACTTTCGTTTACATCTGTGATTCCGTCATTGTCATCATCAATATCAATAATATCAGGTATGCCATCGCCATCTGTATCTATGGCAATACCAAAATCAAGTGTAAGATTACCGTTAGTTCCATCTCCATCTACACCTGAAGCAGGTTCTCCACCAAACGTAAGTGTTATATAATTACTGTATAATATACCCCCTGATGTTCTGATGCCATTGTTATCATTGTCTGTATCACTATCAGGATTAGGGCTGTTAACAGTTGTTTGTGTAGCTGCATATTTCGCAGGCAATACAACACCTACTATATATTTTCCAGGAGCAATGTTGCTAAAGCCGTAAATACCATTGCTATTAGTAGTTGTTGTTGCTATAGCAGCACCATCAGGTAAATTATCTCCATTATTGTCAAGATATAAACGCACTGTTGCACCACTATATCCAACTTCTGCTGCATCTTTAAATCCATAGTTACATTTATCAATCCAAACAAAGTTACCCAAATTCAATTTTCCTTTCAAACCAAAATCAACCCTTGGATTATTGGCAGTAAGGTTAATGCTGTTACTTCTTACTTCATTAGTATTATATATTGTAATACCATTGTTATCATTAGTTGTAGAATTATTGGGGTCAGAGCTTGTACCTGTTGTTGTACCTTGTTCATAACCTGAAGGAAGCACTACGCTTACTACATATTTGCCGCCACATAAATTAGTAAAGCTATATGCACCCGATGAATTGGTAGTAGTTGTAGCTAAAGCAGCACCATCGGGAATATTATTCCCATTGGCATCGGCATATAATTTTACGGTAATACCTGCTATGCCCGGTTCGCCTGAATCTTGTATGCCATCATTATCAATATCCCACCATACAAAATCTCCAAGTGTGTAAGCTCCACTAACAGTTAATACTACATCACTGGTGGAAGAGCAACTGCCTTTAGTGATTGTCCAACGTAAAGTAGCAGATGAAGATGTTACTGTTACATTGGTAGTGGGCGAATTTACATTTGATATAGTTGCTGAACCGCCTACTACACTCCATTTACCTGTTTCACCACTGCCTGCTGCATTGGCTGCCATTGTAAATGATGAAACACCACATTTAGTTTGATTACTACCTGCATTAGCTGTGGTTACAGTAGTATTGGTTAATGTTACATTGCTACTGGTGGAACAACTGCCTTTGGTAATTGTCCATTTCAGTACAGCAGGTGAACTTGTTACTGTAACATTCGTTGTTGCTGAATTTACATTTGATATAGTTGCTGAACCGCTTACTACACTCCAAGTGCCTGTTTCACCACTACCTGCTGCATTAGCTGCCATTGTAAACGAAGCATTGTTACACTTAGACTGGTTGCTACCTGCGTTTGCTGTAGTAGTGGTTGTATTGGTTAAAGTTACATTACTGCTGGTAGAACAGCTGCCTTTGGTAATTGTCCATTTTAATACAACAGGGGAACTTGTTACTGTAACATTCGTTGTTGCTGAATTTACATTTGATATAGTTGCTGAACCACTTACTACACTCCATGTACCTGTTTCGCCACTGCCTGCTGCATTGGCTGCCATTGTAAATGAAGCATTGTTACACTTAGACTGGTTGCCACCTGCGTTTGCTATAGTAGTGGTTGTATTAGTTAATACTACGTTAGCAGATACAGCAGGACAATTAGGTGTAGTAATGGTCCACTTCAAAGTAGCAGGTGAAGATGTAACTGTTACATTGGTAGTGGGTGAATTTACATTTGATATAATTGCTGAACCACTTACTACACTCCATGTACCTGTAGAACCTGATGGTGCAGGAGTAGCTGCCATTGTAAATGATGCATTATTGCACTTGCTTTGATTGCTGCCTGCATTGGTAACTGTAGGACAAGGCTCACAAGGCGTATAAGACTTAATAAGTATATCGTCTATATATACATAAGAGTCAAAATTACAGCCATTCTTTTGCACACCGCTCAGGCGATATTTAAAGTTGGAATTGTAATAGCTGACAGGAATAGGAAGTGTAATAGTATTCCATGTACCTGAACCATAAGTATCGGCCAATTGTTTTGAAGTCATGGATAAAACATTCGTCCATGTACTTCCATTATTGCTGGAAAATTCTACTGTAAATGTGTAACATGTATTGGAAGAAGAAACAGAATATGTATATAATTTAAAACTCAATTCTGCATTACTTGCACTGCTCAAATTAACAGTAGGTGAGGTAGCTCTTGCAGTGCTTGCAGATTGTCCATTGTTATTGTAGTTAACAATTTTTAATGCATTTGGCGATGATTGATAAAAAGCATCATTTACTACAATAGTTGACTTGTCAGTATTAGAAGTTGCACTCCAAGTACCTATTGAACCTGTAAATGTGGAACTGATGGGTGCAGTAAATCCTGTATTAAAGCTATTGGGAAAACTTTCGTTTGAAATAGTAGTTGATACTAATGTAACAGTTTTAGTAACCACATTGCTGTAACAAGTAAAACCGCTTACCGTAGTAGATCTTCTGTATTGTGTAGTTTGTGTTAATTGCCCTGGGCTGTAATTTTGAGAAGTTGCACCTCCAATATTTGTCCATGTATTTCCGCCATTTGTACTTTGCTGCCACTGGTAGCTTTGATTTTGAGGCGTTCCATCGCTTAAACAATAATTGTTCTTAGAACTTTCATTAGTACCTGTAATAGTGGTTGGTGTGTAATTACAACTTCCTGTTTGATTGCCTGTTATAGTACCTGCATACACTATTAAAACCCTTACTTCATTGGAGTAAACAGGATTAGCACCTGTACCTCCACTACAATCCCTCCATGCTTTACGACGATAAATAGTTGTTTTGGTTACACTACCCGCAGAATAAGTAGTAGAATTTGCTCCTGAAATATCAGTAAATGAACCACAACTTTGCAGCCTTTGCCATTGGTATTTAATAGTGCCGCCTGTGCCACCACTTGCTGCTGAACTGCTGGTAAAAGCAGCAGCAGTAAATGAACCACAATTTTGCTGATTAGCAGCAACTGTACCACCACTTGTTAATCCTACACAAGAAACAGTACACTCAGGTAAACAAGCCAAAAATGGTTGATGGTGAACTTCACCGCCATTTAGTGTAACATTTTGTGCAATAATTTGTCCCTCAATATTGCCATTATGATTTTTTGTAAATGAGCCATTGGGAACAAATACAGTTCCATAAATAGTTGCAGCACCAGATAAAGTAACAGTACCTGTATTATTGTAAAAATTGTAAATAATATATTGACCCGCCGATGGTCCAATACCTGCAAAGGTTGGAGCATTCCATGTAAAACTGCTTGTTCTGTTTATATTTACTACTAAAGGTTGCGTAGCTGACGGTTGGTTATTAAATGTAAATTGTGTGATAGCATTTAATTGTGTATTCGTAATGTTTAATACATTAATTTTATTTGCTGCTAATGTAATGCTATAATTACCGCTGCCTACAGATAAAATATTCAATGAACTTGCACAAGGGGCACTTGCATTGAAGCCTGACATTTTTGTTGCTTCGGAAGCCAATGTTGTAAATGCCGTATTAAAGTTGATACCGTGAGCTTTGGTTGCCTCAGGGTCGGTATGCACTTTCTGAGATTGTATGTATGGCTGACTATTATAAGCAGTATTACATTTACTGTTATATTGGGTTATTCTGAAATTAGTCTTGGCATTATTACAATCTTTATAAAATAGTCTTGATCCAGATGTGCTTCCCAACCTTATATAGCCATTGTTTACATAAACAATAGAGCCTGATGTATAAGTAACAGCTCCGCCAATTACCAAACTATAATTATTACTGTTGTTATACCCATACGGATAATAACCTGAATTAGCCATCGAAACTGTATAGCTGCCATCAAGAATCGCATTCCCACCCATAGCAACAGGAGCATCAGTATGTCCGTTTTTAAACGTTACTGCTCCTTTGGCAAATACATTGTAACCCGTTGCAGCAGCAGCAGGATTGCTATAGCCTGATGAACAGGAAAATTGTGCATACACATCTTTGATACCTAAAAATGTAATGCCTGCAACTACTAACAAAGAAGCACTAAGTCTATTAAATACTTTCATAATCAACTATTAATTTAGAATAGATAATTGGTAAATTTTGCCTTCTGCAGGAATTGGATTAAGATAGATTTAATACAAAAAAAATTGTATTAATAGCTTGATAGGACTTTGGTGAGTAGCTCTTAAATAGGAATTTTGATTTCTAAAGACAATCACAAAAGTACTCAAACTAAAGACATGATGTTATTAATAATTGATTAGTTGCAATAGATATAGTAAATATGTCCAATTTGAGGATTTGTCCAAATTTTGGAATATTTATCCACATCTCAAGTTTGAAGCAAATTGTAGCATTTGATAAGAAATATTGTAAAAATTAATTAATAATTTCTAAAAAGTATTAAGCGTATTATTCAAATATTTGTAAGATTAAAAAGAAATTGTACATAGAATTACATAAATTAATTATAAATAAATTTGCATAAATACCTAACTATCAAATATATAATTAAATCAATTATTATTAAGGCTACAATATTTTATTATACATATAGGTATCAAGCAAAGCAAGTAATTCTACCTAAAAAGCAATTAGTACAATGTAGAAAGAAACAGCCATAAAATGTCTTATAAAAAAGATAAGTGGTTATTTTTTTTGAAAAAATAATATTTGTTCAAAATAATTTACCCTTTTTGGTTGATTATTATTTGAGCAAGTAAGCCCCTTTTAATAAGCTATTTACAAAATTTCAATATCTCCTACTAAAAAAACACTTCCTATAACCAAAATCAAATCATTATTGGTGGCATTTTTTTTGGCTGCATTAATAGCTTGATTTACATTGTCATATTTATTTCCTGTCAAATAATTTTTCTGTGCCAAATCAAATAACTCAGATGTAGGCAATGCTCTGGGTATAGGTGCCTGAGTAAAATAATAAATAGCACTTGTAGGTAATAGAGAAAGTACTTTGCTTACATCTTTGTCTTTTACCATTCCTATAATAATGTGTAGCTTATGATAGCTTGTATAGGTTAATTGCTCAATTACTTGTTTTATTCCATCTTCATTGTGGGCTACATCTGCAATTACAGTTGGTTGAGTTTGTAATAATTGCCAACGCCCTTTAAAAGCAGTAATTTTTTGTACATTCTTTATTCCTTCCTTAATATTTTGTTCTGTAATATGCCAATTTAATTTTTGTAACTGTTCTATAGCACACAATACAGTAAGTATATTTTTTGTTTGATAGATTCCTGTTAAATCAGTTGTATAAATATGCTGTTCTTTTAAATGATTATTGTCAATTATAATATCTGCTAAAGAATGGTTATAAGCAAAGTGTACAACCTTTCTTTCATTTTGAGCATAAAAAATAGGAGCATTTTTTTCTCTGGCTATTTTATCAAATACTTTTTTTGTTTCTTCGTGCATCTCTCCTATTACTATGGGCGTATTTTGTTTAATAATACCAGCTTTTTCAAAAGCAATTTTTTCTAACGTATTTCCAAGAATTTGTATATGGTCAAAGCCAATATTAGTAATAACAGAAAGTTGAGGTGTTATAATATTGGTGCTATCAAGTCTTCCTCCTAATCCTGTTTCTATAATAGCAATATCTACTTTTTCTTGTGCAAAATATTTAAAAGCCATTGCTACAGTAATTTCAAAAAAAGAGGGTTGAATTTCATTAATAATAGGTTGTATTTGTTGGGTGAAGCTAATAACAAATTCTTCAGAACATATATTGCCATTTATCTTTATTCTCTCTCTAAAATCTTTTAAATGAGGCGATGTGTAAAGACCTGTTTTACACCCTGCAGTTTGTAATATAGCTGCTATAGTGTGGCTTACAGAACCTTTACCATTAGTGCCTGCAATATGTATAGAAGGAAAACATAGATGAGGATTATTTAGTGCAGCACATAAACGAATAGTGTTAGATAAATCTGCTTTATAAGCATCTTTACCCATTTTACTATACATAGGTAATTTATCAAAAAGATACGCTAACGTTTGCTGATAATTCATATTGGATTCAAAGATAAAAACAATACTATCCTGTTACCCTCATGTCAAGTATAATAGTTCCTCTTTGCTCTTGCCCACTAGATTCAAATTTTATTTCTTTTGCTCTTCTTAAAGCTACTGCTCTTGTTTGTTTGTTAGCAGTACTGGTACCATTTGGATTGACAGCAGCATAAGTTACATTGCCATTTTTATCTACAATAATATTTACAGCAACTTTTGCATTTTCAGAAAAATCATCTGTAAATGTTGGAAAGTGAGTTATTTTTCTTTTGCCTAATCCATAAACTTTTGTGCCACCAGGTCCATCATAAACAGTTCCATCTATACTGCCCCATGGTTTTCCTTTATCTCCTGTACCAGATGGGTCATTTCCTTCACTCCTACTATCATTATAGTTATCTGCATTGTTTCCTCCAGTACCAGTTCCTCCACTATATTTAGGCATTACAGTTTTTGGTTTTGGAGGAGTTGGTGTTGTTACTGCTGGTTTTACTTCTTTTTTGGTTGTAGTAGTATTGTTTGTAGGTACTGCATCTGGGTCGTTATTATCTGTATTGTCAGATGTTGTTGGTGCAACACTTGAAGGTGTTGGTGGTGTATTATTATTAGTGTTAGATTCTGTGCCAGGTTCACCAGGTACTAATGGTTGAATATCACCACTACCTACATCACTATTACCTATATTTACTTCTATACCTTCTGATAGTAATGGCTTTTCTACCATAGGTAAAGTCCATCTTATATAAAAGAAAATTAAAAATATACTTACCGTTACAAGTATAGTAAATGTGGTAGCTTGTATATTTTTATTTCTTTCAAAATGTTGTTCCATTGCAAATGAATTATGCATACAAATTTACTTTATAAATAAATAAAAATATTGATTGTTGAAAATTACAGATATAACGATGCAAGTTTGCACTTTTATACATAAGAAAAGGTTAAGAGTTTAACGCAGCTTTATTAAAAATAAAAAAAGAGGCTGTCTCTAACTTTTAAGACAGCCTCATCATAATTTAATTTAAAGTATCAGTTTAAGTTTTATTAAAAAGGATTTTTCTTTTTAGCAGGTTTAGGAGCTACTTTTTTTGCTTTTCTTAATTGTGGATGTGGAGGTTGTACAGTATTTGGACCTGTTTCCATTGTAGGAATTAAATCTACCGACAATAAATCTCCATCAGATTCGCTACCATAACTAAAAATAAATCTACTTTCTGCTATACCTTGTTGTTCTACCAAATATCTGATAATTGCATTTACTCTATCCCAACTTAATTGTTGCTGTGCTTTTGTTCTATTACCATAGCCAATTACTTTCACATTACAGTTAGGATTACTTCTAATTTTTTCTGCAACAACTGATAATACAGCTTCTGCATCACTTGTTAATTTATAACTATTGGCATTAAATTGAATAGATGGTAAATCTGTAATTATACATTCTTTTGAATTTACACCAACAACACCAATATTATTAATTTTATTTGCTAAAGAATCGCAACATGGTGGTTCAGGACAACTACCTACACCATCTGCATCAACAGGGAAACATTTTTGTAATGTAAGTTTTTCTTTATCCTTACAATCAGGTACTCCATCACCATCTGTATCTGCTGTAACACCATGTGTATCTACAGGACATCCTTCTGGTGTATTTGGCTCTAAATCTAATTCATTAATTACACCATCATTATCATCATCTTGAACTTTAAACATTTTAGCAATAGCTTGTTTATTATTTGCCAAATCTGCATAAGCAAATTCTAATGGATTTAACCACCATAATGGCGGTACTCTTTTTTTAGAGTTTCCTATATTAAAATTAGCACCAATACCGCCAAATGCTACATTATCCCATTCTGATGTAAATACTTGATATCTTAAATCACCACTTTGTCTATACCAACCATCAACATAATCATCTCTTGTTTGCATTCTTTTATATTCCAGACTTAATGACCAACTTTTTCCTACTCTGTATTCTAAACCAAAACCAGAAGTAAAACAATGGCGTAAATGCCAATTTTTATTAATTCCTGGTCTTCTATCATTAACATCTGCCTGAGTTTCATAAGAACCATCTAACATATTTCTCAACATTTTTCTTAATGTAACTCTTTTAACTCCTGCTGTATACGCATTGGCTATTTGCTGAAACTCTGCTGCATAAGATACTCCATTGGGGTCCATCAAATTCATTTTGGTATTATAAATAAGCCCACTATAACCAAAAAGTCCATAAACATTCCAACGTTTCTGTTTGGTATGAAACATAATATTGCTAAGAGATACTAAGCCCTCTATTGATGGTACAAATGCCATTGTTCTATGATTATGAATATACCTTGTGCTTGATGGCTGATATAAATTCATAATAACAGGGCTGTTATTGTAGTTGGCATTTGGCTGATAATCTAATCCAAGCATATTATAATAAGCAAATGAACCTCTAACAGAGAATACATAACCCATTGACTTACGTAAACTTACGCCAAATCCATAAGAATATGACTGAAACCCACTACCCAAACCTTTAAAGGCTGTAGGACAATCTCCATCTACATAAGGGTAGCCTACAAAAATACCAAATTGCCATTGGTCTCTTGGTTTTGAAGGGAAACTGCCTTTATTAGCTAAAAATTCATCTTGTTGCTTCATATCTCTTGGAGATATATATGCAGTATCTGAATAATCATGAACTCCACCTAATTGAGCATAGCCAAAATTAGAAATTGCTATAATAGCAATAATAAGTAGAATAATTTTTTTTCTTGCCATAGTTGTAATAATTGTATAAAACAATTCATAGGAAAGAGGATAGTGAGTTTTAATTTAACATCATTAACGCAAATTTCAGACTGAAAATTGTAATAAATGGTTGCATATCAAGGTTTTTTTATAAAAATTATTCCACATAGGTTAATAAAAAAGGCTTCCATCTTTCAGGAAGCCTTCTAATTATTTAAAAATGTGGATAACTACTCCTTATTTTCTCAAATTAGGATGAGGTGCTGGAACACTATTTGGTCCATCCTCAGTAGTTCCTTGTAAATCAACTGTATTTACATCTCCATCTTGACCATAGGTAAAGATTAATCTGCTTTCAGAAATTCCTTGTTTTTCTACTAAATATTTGATTACAGCATTTACTTTTTCCCAACTTGCTTGTTGTGATGATTTACTGGTAGAGCCATAACCTACAACTTTTACTTTACAATTTGGATTTTCTTTAATTTTTTGAGCTACTGTAGCTAATACAGATTGTGCATCTTTTGTCAATTTAGCATTTCCTCTAAATTGAATGCTTGGTAATTCTTCTATAGAACAAGCATTTTTATTTCCAATAGTTCCATTATCTAAATCTTCTTTTACCTTATTGATTACATCTCTTAACTCTTTGCAACAAGCTGGCTCTGGACAAGTTCCAACTCCATCATTATTTACAGGGAAACATTTTTGTGAAGTTAGAGGCTCTTTATCTTTATAATCAGGAACACCATCACCATCTGTATCTAATGCACGTCCACGAGTATCTACTTTAGCACCTTTAGGAGTGTTTGGTTCTAAATCAAATTGGTCAGTTACACCATCACCATCTGCATCATCCAATTTAACTTTAGGCATTTTCATGTGCTTAGGAGCGTTCAACTCATTGTAAGCAAAGTTGTTTGGATTAATCCACCATAATGGTTGAACACGTTTAGATGTTTTACCCATATTGATATTCACACCTACACCAGTATAGCTGTACATATCATTACTGTTACCACTTTTAACACCATCTAAATAATCGTAGCCTGTTAAAATTCTAGTAAATCTTTGTTCTAATTTAATATTAGTTTTATTACTTAATTTATAAGCAACTCCTGCACCGATACTTGCACCATGTAATAATGTCCAAGCATTTCTTTTATTAATTGTAGCACCACCTACAGTACCAATAATTCCAGACTGTGAGTTAGGGAATCCTACACCATAAAAGGTATGAAATTGATTATTTCTTAGTGGGTCTCTTGCAGTAACTCTTGTAGCTATAAACTCATAACCAGCTAATATGTACCAATTTGTTTTAGGATTTCCTCTGTAGTAGCTGATAGGATTTAAAGAAACAACTAAATCCAAAACGCCACTATGTCTCCAATTTTTATATTCATTGCGTCCAATAGCATTACCCCAAGTATTTGGTTTACCTGAGTTTACAGAGCCAAAATAACCAGCCCTTACAGAAAAGGTATGGTTAATTGCTTTACGTGCCGTTATAGAACCTCCAATACCTACTTTAGGATTAATATCTCCAATGATAAAAGAAGGTCCAGCAGAAACTCCAAGCTCCCACTGAGAACGAGGTTGAGCTGGGTAAGGATAATTATTGTTTAAAAATTCATTGTGTTGAGGTAACCTTTTAGCAGGAATTTTAGAACTATCTTTCCAATCCCATCCCCAATCTGTGTTTTGAGCAAAACTTGCCACTTGAAAAAGTGTGAATGCGATTGCAAGTAATGTGTACTTTTTGCTTGTCATAGTATAAATTTATAAGTTTAAATTTGAAGTGTTTCAGACTCTAATCGGTAGCAAAAGTAACTAAAGAAAATAAAATACCAAAATATTTATCTATTTTTCTATAACTACTTACAATAAGGTAAAAAGATAGATAAGAATATATGCCACTAATTGGCTAAACTATATAAAGATAAAACACATAACCAGATGCCAAAATATTAATCAATATTGAGTATAATAACCCCTGAAAAGCTACAAAAAACAAATATTTCAAATAAGCATTAAAACATAAAGTCCTCTTTATAATGAATTAACTAATACTTGTCATTATAATTTGTGTAAGTATATTGCAGCCTTATTTACTGATTAATGAATCTTGCCAAAAATATTATAGCTGCCGAACTAAAACTATTTGAACTGCATTTTAAAGAAGCTGTAAAAAGCAGGGTAGCTCTATTAGATAGAATAATGGAGTACATAGTTAAAAGAAAAGGCAAACAAATGAGACCAATGTTTGTTTTGCTGTCTGCTAAATTAGGTGGTGAGATTAATGAAACTTCTTACAGAGCAGCATCTTTAGTAGAATTATTACATACTGCAACTTTGGTACATGATGATGTAGTAGATGATGCTACGCAACGTAGAGGCTTTTTTTCTATCAATGCATTATGGAAAAATAAAATTGCTGTATTAGTAGGCGACTATTTACTTTCAAAAGGTTTATTACTTTCTTTAAACAATAAAGACCATAAAGTTTTACAAATTCTATCAACTGCTGTTAAAGAAATGAGTGAAGGTGAATTATTGCAAATTGAAAAATCAAGAAACTTAAATTTGAAAGAAGAAGTATATTATAACATCATTAAAGGTAAAACTGCTTCTCTTTTAGCATCTGCTTGTGCAGCTGGTGCTTCTTCTACTTTTGAAAGTGAAGATACAATAGAACTAATGAAACAATTTGGAGAAAAAACAGGTATGGCTTTTCAAATAAAAGATGATTTATTTGACTATAATGGAAAAAATATTGGTAAACCAACAGGCAATGATATCAGAGAAAAAAAATTAACCTTACCTATTATTTATACTTTAAATAATTGCACTCCCGATGTAAGAAAAAAAATAATTTACATAGTAAAAAATCAAAATACTGAAAAAGATAAAGTAGCTTATATCATAAATATTGTAAACAAACATGGAGGTATTGAATATGCTACAAAAAAAATGTTTGAATACAGAGACGAAGCCTTAGACATTTTATATAAATTTCCTAAAACTGAAGTAAGAGATGCTTTAGAAGAATTGGTAAGATATACAACAGATAGAACTTATTAGACTAAAATAATCATGCAAAAAAGATGGAACATAGTAGAGGCATCTGAACATAAGATTGCTTCTTTACAACAATCATTAAACATAAATAATACACTTTGTAAAATTCTTGTACAACGTGGTATTGACGATTTTGAAAAAGCAAAAAAATACTTTAGACCTTCTTTAGAACACTTACACAGCCCATGGCTTATGAAAGATATGGATAAGGCTGTAACAAGAATTATACAAGCATTTGATAATAATGAAAAAATTTTAGTGTATGGAGATTATGATGTAGATGGCACTACAAGTGTAGCTTGTATGTTTAGTTTTCTTCAAAAAATTCATAACAATATTAATTTTTATATACCTCATCGTTATAGAGAAGGTTATGGTGTAAGTAAAGCAGGAATTGACTTTGCTGCTGAAAACAATTTTTCCCTCATTATATCATTAGACTGTGGTATAAAGAGTGTAGATTTAGTAGCTTATGCAAAAACCTTAAATATTGATTTCATTATTTGCGACCATCACTTACCTGATGAAATTTTACCAAATGCAGTAGCTATTTTAAATGCAAAACAAAAAGATTGCCCCTACCCTTATAAAGAATTGTGTGGATGTGGTGTAGGTTTTAAACTAATGCAAGCCATTGCAGAAAAATTAAATTTAGATAACAATACTTACTTAGAATACATAGATTTGGTAGCTACTGCAATAGCAGCAGACATTGTTCCTATAACAGAAGAAAACAGAGTGTTGGTTTATTTTGGTTTGAAAAAAATAAATGAAAATCCTAATACTGGTATTAAGGCTTTAATGAAATTAGCAGCAGTGCAAAAAAGTATTACTGTAAATAATTTAGTTTTTATTGTAGCACCAAGAATAAATGCTGCTGGTAGAATGGATGATGCAAAAAAAGCTGTACAATTATTTATAGAAACCGATGAACAAAAAGCTGTAGAATATGCAGAACTATTGCATATAGATAATAATGACAGAAGAGAGGCAGATACTACTATTACAGAAGAAGCCTTATCTATGATTGAAGCTAATACACACTTTTTAGAAAGAAAAACAACAGTAGTGTATAATGAAAATTGGCACAAAGGCGTAGTTGGTATTGTAGCAAGTAGATTAATAGAAACTTATTATAGACCTACTATTGTACTTACTAAAAGTGGAGATGTAATTGCTGGTAGTGCCAGAAGTGTAGCAGGTTTTAATTTATATGAAGCAGTACATGCTTGCAGAAAATATCTTACTGCTTATGGTGGTCATTTTGCAGCAGCAGGTTTAAGTTTATTACCAGAACAGCTTAATAATTTTAGCAATGCTTTTGAAGAAATTGTTAGCAATACCATTACACCAAATCTTTTAATTCCTGAAATAGTTATTGATGCAGAAATTGACTTTGCTGAAATTAATTTTTCGTTTTATAATATTCTTACACAAATGGAGCCTTTTGGACCTGAAAATATGCGACCAGTGTTTATTGCTAAAAAAGTAATTGATACTGGCTTTTCAAAAGTTGTAAAAGAACAGCATTTAAAACTTTCTGTAAAACAAAAAAACATTCATTTTTCAGGTATAGGTTTTAATATGGCTAATAAATTTTCTTTATTAGAACACAAACAACCATTAGATATTGTTTTTACAATAGATATAAATGAATGGAACGGAGAAAAATCTTTACAATTAAAATTGATAGATATAAAACTGAGTGAAGCATAAACTTCACTCAGCTAAATTTTCTTCTTTATTATTTCACTTCTTCAAACTGTGCATCTTCTACAGTGTCGTTATTATTGGTAGCTTGTTGTTGTGTAGCATCTCCTGTTGGTTGTGCTGTTGAACCTCCTGCTTGTTCTTGTTGTGCTTTGTAAATTTCTTCACTTGCTGCTGTCCAAGCAGTATTCATTTCTGTTAATGCAGTATCAATAGCTGCTACATCCTGTGCCTTATGTGCTTCTTTCAATTTCGTTAAAGCCGCTTCAATAGGAGCTTTTTTATCGGCAGGAATTTTATCGCCAAATTCATTTAATTGTTTTTCTGTTTGAAATATTAAACTATCTGCCTGATTTATTTTTTCTACTTTATCACGGGCTGCTTTATCTTCTGCTTCATGTGCTTTGGCTTCTGCTTTCATTTTTTCTACTTCTTCTTTGCTTAATCCACTACCTGCTTCTATACGAATTTTTTGTTCTTTACCTGTGCCTTTATCTTTTGCACTTACATGCAACATTCCATTAGCATCTATATCAAAAGTTACTTCTATTTGAGGTACACCTCTTGGTGCTGGTGGAATACCATCTAAGTTAAATACGCCTAAACTTTTATTTTGACTTGCCATAGGTCTTTCACCTTGCAATACATGAATTTGAACACCTGGCTGATTATCGCTTGCAGTACTAAAAGTTTCTGTTTTTTTACTTGGTATAGTTGTATTGGCAGGAATCATTGGTGTTAATACGCCTCCCATAGTTTCTATACCTAAGGTTAATGGAGTAACATCAAGTAATAAAACATCTTTTACTTCTCCTGTTAATACACCACCTTGTATAGCAGCACCAATAGCTACAACTTCATCAGGGTTTACACCTTTGTTCGGTTTTTTGCCAAAGAATTTTTCTACTATTTCTTGTACTTTAGGAATACGTGTAGAACCTCCTACTAATACTATTTCATCTATTTGACTTGCACTATAACCTGCATCTTTTAAAGCTGCTTCGCAAGGTTTTAAACAACGTTCAAATAATTTATCTGCTAATTGTTCAAATTTTGCACGACTTAATTTTACTACTAAGTGTTTAGGTACACCATCAACAGCAGTAATATATGGTAGGTTTATTTCTGTTTCTGACGAAGAAGATAATTCTATCTTAGCTTTTTCAGCAGCTTCTTTTAAGCGTTGTAATGCCATTGGGTCTTTACGCAAATCAATAGCTTCTTGTGCTTTAAATTCATCTGCCAACCAATCCATAATTACTTTATCAAAATCATCTCCTCCTAAATGTGTATCTCCATTAGTACTTTTTACTTCAAAAACTCCATCTCCCAAATCTAAAATAGAAATATCAAATGTACCACCACCTAAATCAAATACTGCAATTTTTTGGTCTTGTCCTTTTTTGTCTAAGCCATAAGCCAAAGCTGCTGCAGTAGGCTCATTTACTATACGTTTTACAGTTAATCCAGCAATTTCACCAGCTTCTTTGGTTGCTTGGCGTTGTGCATCATTAAAATAAGCTGGTACAGTAATAACTGCTTCTGTTACTTCTTGTCCTAAATAGTCTTCAGCAGTTTTTTTCATTTTCTGTAGTGTCATTGCAGATATTTCTTGTGGTGTATATAAACGTCCATCAATATCTACACGAACAGTATTGTTATCGCCTTTGGTTACTTTATAACTCCAATGGCTAATTTCTTCTGTTACTTCATCAAATTTTCTACCCATAAAACGTTTTACGCTTGAGATAGTGTTTTGAGGGTTGGTAATTGCCTGACGTTTTGCAGGGTCTCCTACTTTACGTTCACCATTTTTTAAGAAACCAACTACTGAAGGAGTTGTTCTTCTTCCTTCTTCATTAGCTATAACCACAGGCTCATTTCCTTCCATTACACTTACACAACTGTTGGTTGTTCCGAGGTCTATTCCTATTATTTTTCCCATAATTAAAATTTATTTTGTAATACTTATATACAACCACTATGCCATATAACAAAAGGGTGTAAAAATGGCAGTTAATTAAAATTTGCTATTGAAAAGTGAATTTTATTGTCAGCATGGAGCTAATAATATCTGATAAAATTTCATTAGTAAGAGGAAATATTATTTTTTATCTGCCGACATACTTCCTTGCTTAATTCCTGTAGTTTCTAAGGTATATTTATATCGTTTAATAGCTTTGGTAATAGCACTTACAATATCTTGCTGACCATTAGCGCTATTAATATAGTCTTCTTCTGCTGCATTGCTAATAAAACCAATTTCTATTAATACTGCTGGCATAGCTACAGCTTGCAAAACCCAAATACCTTTACCTCTTTGTCTTGCCTGACGACTTGGACGACCAGTTTTAATAAATTCTTCTTCTATTGTCATGGCAAATCTGGCACTTCTATCAAAATATTGTTTGGTTTTTAAAGAAAGAATAATATCCATTTCTGGGTCATCGGGGTTAAAGTCTTTTAATTCAGCAGCAGTAGTGCTATCTATATATAAATCTTCATGATTTTTTAAGGCATTGGTTTTTTGGGTTGTTTTGCCTGTTGCCCAAATATACGTTTCTGTTCCTTTTGCAGGATTGGGTGTGTAATAAGTACGGTATTGAGGTACTTTTTTAGTAGTAGTTTTTTTTGTTTTTTTATTTTTTGATGTTACTGTTTTATAGCCTACTAATTCTCTATGTCTTATGGGGTCTGCAGAGTTACAGTGAATGGAAATAAATAAATCGCCTTTGGCTGCATTGGCTTTATTTGCTTTTTCAATAGGAGAATCATAAATATCTGTTGTTCTTGTCATATATACTTCTACATCAGGTATTTCTTTTGCTATAGCTTTTTGAAGAAGCATAGCTACTGTTAATGAAACATCTTTTTCTTTAGAATATTTTCCTATAGCTCCATGGTCTGCACCTCCATGTCCTGCATCTATTACTATTTTTCTAAGTTTTTGTTTTTGCTGTGGCTGAACTTGCTCTTTTTCTTTAAATGATACAATACTAATAGCTAAGAATAACAATAAAGTACATGCAGCAAAAATTTTTTTTGTCATATCAATTCGTTAAATAGAAGTGTGTTTATAAGTTGTTTTGTGTATTAGCTCTTATTTTTGCCCATGTTATTATTATGAGCAAGTTGTACAAAATTAATACAAAAAAATTTATTGGCTTCTTAGTTTGCCTTGCTTTAATTATTTTAACATTACCCTTACAAGCTCATTATAACAATTTTTCTACTCATTTTTCTACTTATGACACTATACCTATTACACTTGCCAATGCTAATGATACTACTGTACAACCAAAGAAAAAAGATACCATAAAGCATACAGTAATAGATACTTTGCTAATATCTAAAGATTCAATAGATGCACCTGTAAAGTATAGTGCATCAGATTCAGGTGTATTAATTATTTCTTCTAAACAATTTATATTATATGGCTCTGCACAAACAACTTATAAGGATATGGAGTTAGAAGCTGCTACCATAGAATATGAACAAGATAAACAAACTATAAAAGCAAAAGGCTCATCAGATACAGCAAAAGACTCTTTGAAAAAAACCAAATTTAAGCAAGGAGAAATGACCACATTAAGTGATTCTATTGCTTATAATTTACAATCTCAAAAAGGTATTACCTACAATACTTATTATCAAGAAGGAGAATTATTTGTAAATGCAGGTAAATTAAAAAAAGCAGATAGCAATATTGTATATGCTTATAAAGGAAGTTTTACAACTTGTAATTTAGATACACCACATTTTGCTTTCAGAACTAAAAAAATGAAAATCATTAATGATAAGATTGGTGTAAGTGGTCCTGCACATCCTGAGTTTGAAGGTGTGCCTATTCCTTTATATATACCTTTTGGCATTTACCCTTTAAGTACAGGAAGAAAATCTGGCATTTTACCTCCTACATTTACCAGTAGTGAAGATTTTGGTTTAGGCTTAGAAAGTTTTGGCTATTATAAAGTTATTAATGACAATATTGACATAATTACAAGAGCCAATTTATATACTTATGGAGGGTGGAGTATTAATACTAATAGTAAATACATAAAAAGATACAAATATGCTGGTAGTGTAAATATTGCTTTTCAAAAAAATAAAACACTTAACAGAGTTTCTACAAAAACACAAGATGAATTTAATACATCATCTTCTTACATGATAAATTGGAGTCATAACAGAGATAGTAAAGCAAGACCAGGTACCAACTTTTCGGCTAATGTAAATTTTGGTAGTACCCGTTTTAATCAAAATATTTTAAACAATCCGTATCAAAATTTTAATAACCAATTAACCTCTTCTGTAGCATATAGTAAAAATTGGAATGGTAAATATAATTTGTCTTTAAACTTAAACCATAATCAAAATAATAATACACATTTAGTCAATCTTAGCTTACCCAATACAAATTTTAATGTAGTAACATTTTATCCTTTTGAAAAAAAAGAAGCAGCAGGAACGCCTAAATGGTATGAGAAAATTGGTATAGGTTATACAGGAAATTTTCAAAACAGAATTTCATTTTATGATACCGCTTTTAGCACACGCAAATTATTAGATACTTTACAATGGGGTGCAGAGCATAGTATTCCTATTACACTTTCATTGCCTTCTTTGGGTCCCATAACTATTGGTCCAAGTATTTCTTTTCAGCAGCGTTGGTTTGGACAAAAAACACATCGTTATTGGGATGCAACAGATAGTCTTGTAAAAACAACTACACAAAAAGGTTATTACGTTCAAAATAGTATGAGCTTTGGTATAAGTGCCAGCACCAGAATTTTTGGAACATATCAATTTAAAAAAGGAAGAGTAAAAGCTATACGACATGAAGTAAGACCAATGTTTGGATTATCTTATACACCAGATTTAGCAAGCAAAAATTTTTATAATGTTCAAGTAGATACAAGTGGTAGAACTATGCGTTTTTCTGAATTTGATGGAAATATTTATAGCTCTTATAGTGAAGGAAATTTTGGTGGAATAAGTTTTGGCATTGATAATTTACTTGAAATGAAAGTAAGAGATACAAAAGATAGCTCGGTAGAAGATAAAAAAATAAAACTGATAGATGGTTTTGGTTTTAATTCAAGCTATAATTTATTAGCAGATAGTTTTGCTCTGGGTACTTTTAATTTTTATGTAAGAAGTACACTATTTGAAAAAATTAATATAACCGCCAATGCTATTTTAGACCCTTATCAGGTAGATAATTTTGGAAAAAGAAAAAATGTGTTGATGGTAAAGCAAGGTAAATTAGGAAGAATAACCAGTGGTAGTCTTGCTATTAGCACAAGTTTAAGTAGTAAATCTACAAATGGTAGTAAAGAAAATAATACAAGCAATTTACCTATTGACCCTTTCTTAACGCCAGAAGAGCAACAAAGACAATTAGATTATATAAGGCACAACCCTGCTGAATATACAGATTTTAATATTCCTTGGCGTTTAGATTTGTCATACTCACTTTCTTTTAGCAAAGTTTTGCAACCAGATTATAGTGGTTATAAAACATTTGTTTATAGCAGTATTAACTTTAATGGCGATTTTAGTTTAACGCCAAAATGGAAAATTGGAGCTACTGGATATTATGATGTAAAAAATTTAAAGCTGCAACAGTTTAGTATGTTTATTTCAAGAGAAATGCACTGTTGGCAACTTTCTGTAAATGTTACTCCTGTTGGTTTGTGGCGTAGTTTTAATATTATTATTAGTCCTAAAAGTGGTATTCTGAGAGATTTGAAAATAAATAGAAACAGAACTTTCTCTAATCAATAATACCTTTATTGCCCCACAATAAACTACCATCTCCATAACTCAAAAATCTGAAATTATTTTTTAAGGCGTAGTCATAAATATTTTTCCAATCATTGCCTACAATAGCAGCAACCAATAATAGCAAAGTAGATTGTGGTTGATGAAAATTGGTTATTAATCCATCTGCTATTTTTAAAGAATAATTGGGTGCAATAATGATTTGTGTTTTGGTAATAATATTTTGTAAGTGATGGTTATTCATCCATTGCAATACATTGTTCAATGCTTTTTGTACACTAATATTTTGAGGCAATTCATAAACTTCCCATTGTGTTAAAGAAATATCATTCATCTCTACATTATTTTTATTAGCAATTTCCAATTTTATACCTATCCAATAAAGGCTTTCAATAGTTCTTAAAGAGGTAGTACCAACTGCTACAATTTTTTTATTTGTATAATGAATAAGTTGTTCAATAAAGCTCTTTGACACATTTAAAAACTCAGCGTGCATTTCATGCTCTTGCATAGTAGCAGCTTTAACAGGTTTAAAAGTTCCTGCTCCAACGTGAAGGGTAACATAAGCAGTTTGAATATTTTTTTCTGCTAAATGTTGTAACAAATTTTTTGTAAAGTGCAACCCTGCTGTTGGTGCTGCTACACTACCATCATATTTTGCATAAATGGTTTGATAAGTTTCTTTATCTTTTTCTTCAGTATTTCTTTTAATGTATGGAGGCAAAGGAATAACACCAGCTATATGTAAAATTTCTGCAAAAGATAATTGTGTATTGTTCCAACAAAATTCTATCAAAAAATAATCATTTCTTTTTTCTACCATTTTTGCTTTAAGCTCTATTGTGTGTTGTTTATATTCAATAGATTTTATTAGCCATTCTTCTTTCCATTTTTTTGCTCCACCTACTAAGCATTGCCAAAATACTTTTTCTTTTTGTAGCATAGCAGTAGTAATATCTGCATATTGCTCACTTGGTTCTAAGCAAAAAATTTCTATTGTACTACCTGTTATTTTTTCAAACAATAATCTTGCTTCTACTACTTTGGTATTATTAAAAACAAGCAATGTATCTTCAGGAAGATGTTGGTGTAAGTTGCAATAAACATCTTCTTTGATTTTTCCTTTATCAAAAATTAATAGTTTACTATTATCTCTTGGGTTTAAAGGGTATGTAGCAATTTTTTCTTCTGGTAAATGATAAGAATAATCAAGAATAGAAATATTTTTTGGGTGCATCATTACAAAATGTATTTAGTAAAAATTGTTTAACGATAAATGGCAACTTCATTTATACCATCACTATTTTTTACACCTCTATACATTCCTTCACTATTAAATATCATAGCAAAATTTCCTGCTGTATCTACGCCTATCATACCTCCTTCACCATCTATTTTTTTCAGTTTATCGTTTACCACTATGTTCATTGCCTCTTTTAATGACAAGCCTTTGTATTCCATTAAACAACTTACATCATAAGCAGCCACTGCTCTAATAAACATTTCTCCATGACCTGTACAGCTTATAGCACAAGTATTGTTATTGGCATAAGTGCCACTTCCTATAACTGGTGTATCGCCAATTCTGTTATATTGTTTATTAGTCATTCCTCCTGTACTTGTTGCAGCAGCAAGGTTTCCAAACTTATCACAAGCAGCAGCACCAACAGTTCCAAATTTTTTATCTTTCATTAATGATTCAGATTCTATATTATTATGGTCAAGCATATAAGTATCAGAATCTCGTACAGCTTTCCATTGTTCGTATCTAAATTGAGAGAAGAAATAACTATCGGGCATTAAAGCAATTTTTTGTTGCATAGCAAAATCTACTGCTCCTTGTCCACTTAAAAAAACATGATTACTATGGTGCATAACAGCCAATGCAAGCTCTATAGGATTGCGAATATTGTTAACCCCAGCTACTGCACCTGCATATAAATTTTTTCCTTCCATGACAGATGCATCCATTTCATGCTCTCCTTTTTTGGTAAAAACAGAACCTTTACCTGCATTAAAAAGTACATTATTTTCTAATGAAATGACAGATGCCACTACAGCATCTATTGCTGTGCCACCATTTTCAAGAATAGTATAACCAGCATCTTGAGCTTGTTGCAAAGCAGCTAAATACAAGTTTTCAAGTTCTGAAGTCATATCTTGTTTTAAAATAGTGCCAGCACCTCCATGAATTGTTATAGTAAATTTTTGCATATCTAAATCTAATCCTTTATTTTGATAGTTGTAAACTGTTTGAAATATTTTTTTTTATTTTTTGTAAAGGTATGATGTATGAATTTTATTTTTAAAAAGACATTAAATCCTGCTGATTTATTTTTATTGGCAGTAAACTTAATACCAATATGGGGTGTTTGGTTTCAAGGGTGGGATGCAAAAATGATTTTTATCGTTTATTGCTTAGAAAGTGTTATTGCAGGGCTTTATACAGTTATAAAACTATGGCTAACTGCTCTTTATTCTGACGGAATAAGCACAAAAGAACAAGCTCCGTTTAATAAAAAAAGTATAGGCTCAGCCATTTTTATTACAGTATTCTTTTGTTTTCATTATGGCTTTTTTATTTTCGTTCAGCTAAGTATTTTTTTAGGTATCATAGGTAATATTAATGGCAAATCAGTTAGTGTTACAAAATTGGTTTTTCAATTTAATGAGTATTTACCTATGTATGCTCAATTATTTTTATTATCCTTTTTTATTAGTTATGGAATATCATTATTGAAAGATTTTATTGTTAATAAAGCATATAAAAAAGCAGAAATACAATTTGTAATGATGTCTCCTTATAAAAGAATTTTTATTCAACAGTTTCTGGTAATATTGGGTTCATTTGCTCTATTGTTAAACTCCAATGGAAAAATTTTTATTTTCATTTTTGCCATTATTAAAATAATAGCAGATGTTTTTATAGACTATGAAAAGATATTGAAAAAAGGGCTTAGTGAAAATTAAATACTATTTATTTTTTTCAATATGCAGAATAATGCAGTTGGTTTAATTATAATTGTGTACGTTTATAACAGGATTATAAAAAAATCAATTAAAAATTAGCAATACTTTATGTCGTCAAATAAAGGTATTTGGAAAATTATTGCAGCATCAAGCGTTGGTACTTTAATAGAGTGGTACGACTTTTATATTTTTGGAAGTTTGGCAATAATTATTTCAGAAAAATTTTTTCCAAGTGAAAACCCTACAACTGCTTTCTTAGCTACACTTGCCACTTTTGCAGCAGGTTTTATTGTTCGCCCTTTTGGAGCTTTATTTTTTGGAAGATTAGGCGATTTAATTGGAAGAAAACACACATTTTTACTTACATTAATTATTATGGGAGGTGGTACATTTTTAATTGGTTGTATTCCTTCTTATCAATCTTTTCATTTAGCTCCTTATGTTATTTTACTTTTAAGATTATTGCAAGGTTTAGCATTAGGAGGAGAGTATGGTGGTGCTGCAACTTATGTAGCAGAACATGCACCAGCACATAAAAGAGGTTATTATACAAGTTGGATTCAAACAACTGCAACATTAGGTTTATTTATTTCTTTAATTGTTATTATAACTATTCAAAGTAGTTTAAGCAAAGAGGCTTTTAATAATTGGGGCTGGAGGCTTCCTTTTTTATTAAGTATTATTTTGGTGATTGTTTCCATCATTATTAGAATGAAAATGAGTGAAAGCCCACTATTTGCAAAACTAAAAACAGAAGGAAAAATAAGTAAAAACCCACTAAAAGAAAGTTTTGGAAAAAAGCAAAATTTAAAAATGGTGTTGTTAGCATTATTTGGTGCAACTATGGGGCAAGGTGTTGTATGGTACACAAGTCAATTTTATACACAAACTTTTTTACTTAAAACATGTGGGTTAGATTCTACACAAACCAATACATGGTTAGGAATTGCCTTATTAATAGCTACGCCATTTTTTATCTTCTTTGGTTGGCTTAGCGATAAAACAGGCAGAAAAATAATTATGATGTCAGGATTATTATTAGCTATTATTTTTTATCGTCCTATATTTTCTGCACTATATGATTTAACCAATATAAAGAATAAACAAGAAATATCTTCTGTAATTGATGTAAAGAAAATTATTCATCCTTCTATTGCACATGATTCTCTTATTATAAAAACAACACAAGTAGTGTATAACGATAATAGCAAAATGATAGTAGAAGAAAAATATACAGAATCTGTAGTAAAAGCTGGTAATAATAAACCACAAGAATTTAAAAAGATTGTTACACTAAGCAATGCTTATAAATGGAAAATAATAGGATTAATTTTTATATTGGTATTATTTGTAACAATGGTTTATGGACCCATTGCAGCTTTCTTAGTAGAATTATTTCCTACAAAAATTCGTTATACATCTATGTCATTACCTTATCATATAGGCAATGGTGTATTTGGAGGTCTTGTTCCTTTTACTGTAACATTAATTTCTACCATGCCAGGTAGTAATTATTTAAGTGGTTTATGGTATCCTATTGGTGTAGCAATTATTTGCTTTATCATAGGCATATTGTATTTAAGTAATAAAAACAATGAATTAAGTGAAGAAGAAAATTTTTCTAACAACTAATTTTTAAAGTTATGTATGTTATCAAAAAATATTTAGGCATTATTTGGATGCTGTTAGCAGTTGTAACAATAGTATTATTAGTGTATGCAGCATTAACCAATATTTCATCAGAGGGCAAAACTGATATTCACAATCCTTTACCTTGGATAATTATTATAACTATTTACACGCCTATTGCTTTTGGTTTAGCAATATTTGGTTATTATGCTTTTAAAGAAGAATATACATAAGTATTAGTTGAAAGTATCATTTGCATAATTACATTTGCCCAATGAATTATAAAGATTTGAAAATAATTTTTATGGGCACACCAGAATTTGCTGTTGCCTCTTTAAAAGCATTGGTAAATGCAGGATGTAATATTGTAGCTGTTGTTACAGCACCAGATAAACCTGCTGGACGTGGTTTACAACTTACAGAAAGTGCTGTAAAAAAATATGCAGTTGCTAACAATTTGCCAGTACTACAACCAGAAAAATTAAAAAGTCCCGATTTTATTGAAACACTCAAAAAAATTAATGCCGATATACAAATAGTTGTTGCATTTAGAATGTTGCCAGAAATTGTTTGGAATATGCCACCAATGGGTACTATAAATGTACATGGTAGTTTATTGCCACATTACAGAGGTGCTGCACCAATTAATTGGGCAATAATAAATGGAGAAAAAGAAACAGGAGTAACAACCTTTAAACTAAAACATGAAATAGATGCAGGCAATATTTTATTGCAAACAACTATTGCTATACAAGAAAATGAAACAGCAGGAGAGATACATGATACAATGAAAGAAGCAGGTGCTGAACTTTTACTAAAAACTTTACAAGAATTAGCAGAAGGAAAAATAAAAGAACAAAAGCAAGATGATTTAATAGATAATTCTTTAATAAAACATGCTCCAAAAATTTTTACAGAAACTTGCAAAATAGATTTTGCAAAATCTACAGAACAAGTACATAATCTTATACGTGGTTTATCTCCTTTTCCTGGGGCATTTACTTATATAGATAATAAAATTGTAAAAATTTTTATTAGCCGAAAAGAAATTATTCATCATACTAACTCTATTGGTACTATTATTTCTGATGGAAAAACTTTTTTAAAATTTACATGCTTAGATGGATATATTCATGTGCTTGAACTACAATTAGAAGGTAAAAAAAGAATGAAGATTGAAGATTTTTTAAGAGGAAATAAAATTAATGTAGGTGTAAAATATAACGCTTAACATTTTTTGTTTGTTTCCTTAAATTATTTCACACACTTTTGTTCTTTGTTACTTGTACAAATTTAATTTTTAAATGAACCTAATTTCTTTAGGTTATAATATATTTTAATCAATGGTGAAAAAATTACTTACTATTATTTTGATGATTGTAGCATTTGCTGCAAAAAGTCAAACACCTGTTTCAATGGGTGCTCAAACTAATTTTACTTATACAGAAACTTTTGCTGATATAAGTAATTGGACTTTTCAAACCAATCCAGATGATGGAACATTTATTGCTGGTAATGGTGCTGCTGCATGGCAGGGATTGGCTGTAAATACTGTAGGTACAATACCAAGTGCTACAAGAATAACAACTGGTTCTACTTTTTTTCAAATACCTCCTTCTGGTAATGGAGGTTATAGTGGTGGAATTTATAAAGGCAATCAAAAAATAGAAATGCTTTCTACAGGTACTACTAATAATACAAGCTCTGTGGCAATAGATTTTTTTATGGATTTTACTGGTGTAAATGCTGGTACATTAAGTTTTGATTGGGCTTCTATTAATAACTCTACAGGAAACAGAAGTAGCTCTTTAAAAGTATATGCTACTATAGATGGTGTAGCATATATAGAAATTAGTGCTGCCGAAGTATTGAATTTTACTAACAACAATCCTACAGCAGGTAGTGTAACCAATATACAATTACCCACTTTATTTAATAATGCTTCTACTGCAAGACTTCGTTTTTATTATTACAATGGCACAGGTGGTTCTTCTGGTAGCAGACCAAGATTAAGTATTGATAATGTAAAAGTTACTGCTGTGCCTACTGCACCTTGTACTATGCCTACAGCACAACCTACTAATTTTACTTTAGGTACTGTAATACATAATGCTATTAGTTTTTCTTTTGATGCAGCTACTCCTGCACCTCATGATTATATGATAGTAATGAGCAACAATAATACAGTAACATCTTTACCAGTAAATGGAATTACTTATGATGTAGGAGATGCTTTAGGCGATGCTACTGTAATGGGTATTACAAACAATACCAATTTTACTGCTACTGGTTTAGATTTATCAACCACATATTACTTCTTTATTTTTTCTGTAAATAATTCCTGCACTGGTGGTCCATTATATTTAACCACCAATCCATTAACAGGCAATGCTACAACTACTGCAGGTGCTTTGCCATGTGTAGCTCCTGCTATACAACCTACCAATCTTACATTTAATAATATTACGACAAGTAGTATTTCTGGCAGCTTTACACCTGCTGCTAATACAGATGAATATTTAATTATCAGAAGTCTTTCTCCTACATTTTCTGGTACATTAAATAATGGTACTACTTATAGTGGAGGAATGGCAATAGGCAATGGAAGTGTAATTACAAGAACAGCAGGTACTACATTTACTGCTAATAGTTTGGTTAGTGGTACTACTTATTATTTTTATGTTTTTGGATTGAATAGACTTAACTGTACTGCTGGTCCTGCTTATAATACTACTAATCCATTAACAGGAAATATATCAACTGTTGCTTTACCAGTTTGTGTTGCACCTGCTACACAACCTACACAATTAAATTTAGTAGCTTCTAATAATTATATCACTGGTTATTTTACACCTTCTTCTACTGTAGATGGTTATTTAATTATAAGAACTACTACACCTACCCTATCAGCTACACCTCAAAATAATACTACTTATACAGTTGGAAATAATTTTGGCAATGGAATAGTCATTCAAAATAATACTGCTACTGCTATTATAGATGTAAACCTTACAGCATCAACAACATATTATTATCACATTTTTGCAAAAAATGATATTTGTACTGGTGGTGTTGCTTATTTAACAATCAACCCATTAATAGGCAATGCTACAACTACTGCATTAGCTGTAAGCAACTGGTATTATGGTAATTTACATGCACACTCATCTTACTCAGATGGTAATCAAGACAATACTTCTTTAACGCCTGCTAATGATTATGCTTATGCAAAAAATTCTTTGTGTATGAATTTCTTAGGCATATCTGAACACAATCATGCTGGGGCTGGTATGAATATTAGTAATTGGCAACCAGGTTTAAGTCAAGCTGCTGCAGCTACTACACCCGACTTTCTTGCTTTGTATGGAATGGAATGGGGTGTAATAAGTAATGGTGGGCATGTGCTAATATATGGAACAGACCAATTAATAGGTTGGGAAACAAATAACTATAATGTTTACGTTCCTAAAAGTAATTATACAGGAACGCCTGAAACCAATGGTACTACTGGTTTATTTAGAACAATTAATAATTTAGGAGGCAATGCTTTTGCAACATTAGCACACCCTTCTTTTTCAGATTATAATGGTTTAGCCAATATATCTTATAATGCTACAGCAGATAGTGCTATTATGGGTTCAGCAGTTGCCAGTGGTTTAGCATTTAGTACTAATACCACTTATTCAAATCCCCCAAGTGCTTATGGTTATTTAGATTATTATACAAGAATGTTGAGTAAAGGCTATCACATTGGACCAACTATGGACCATGATAACCACTATACAAATTATGGAAGAAGTAATAACAACAGATTAGTAGTTATAGCACCTTCTTTAACGCAAAGCAATTTTTATACTGCTATGCGTAATAGAAATTTTTATGCTACTGAAGATTGTGATACTAAAGTAATTTTTACTTTAAATAATGCTTCTATGGGAAGTATTATAACGGGCACTACTGCTCCTTCAATATCTGTGTATGCTTACGACCCTACTAATCCAAGTTTTACACCTACTATTCGTTTAATGTATGGTATTGCAGGAAGTGGTGTACTACCTGTTCAAATAACATCAGCTAATAGCAACATATTATCTTTTACTGATTTTCCTTTAACAGAAGATGTAAATGCTTATTATTATGCAGATATTTCAATAGCAGGCAACAGAACAATTACAGCACCTATTTGGCACACAAAAACAATTGCTGTACCTGTAAAATTAATTTCATTTAATGCTACACTAAACAATGAACGTAACTGGGTAAATATTGCTTGGACAACTGCTAATGAAATCAATAATAACTACTTTGTTGTAGAAAAATCTGAAGATGGTATTCATTTTATAACAGTAGATTCTGTAAAGGCAAAAAATATGCAAAACATTAATAGTTATACTGCATTAGATAAAATGCCTTATGCAAAAATTACTTATTACAGATTAAAACAAGTAGATGTAGATGGCAAATACACTTACTCTACAATAGTGGCAGTACGAATGAGTAATAACCATTACACATTCAATATTTATCCTAACCCTGTACATGATGTTGCTATGGCAGAAATAACATCTGCTACTGCTACAAATAGCAATATTATTATTACAGATATTGCAGGAAGAATAATAAAACAACAACCTGTGAAACTACAAAGAGGTACACAAAAAGTAATATTAAATCTTAGCAATGTACAGCAAGGAAATTATCAGGCAACTATTTACTTAAATGGTGAATTTATTAGTAGAAAGATAATGAAATTATAAAGGCAATTTATATAGTTATACATCCTGTAAAAATAAAAGTAGCACTACCACAAAGCCAAATATTTTTATAGGTATGATTATTTTCTTTAAAAAATTCTACAGATAAATTGCCTCCTAATGTATTGATAAAAATTTTGTACAAACCATTTTCATTTGCTGCAAAAACTAAGGCAGATGCTGTAACACCAGTACCACAACTTAAAGTTTCATCTTCTACACCACGTTCATAAGTTCTAACTTGTATGGTATCATTAGTAATTGGCTGAACAAAGTTTACATTGATACCATTTTGTTTAAACTCATTACTATACCTAATATTTTTTCCTTCTTGTACTACATTAAACTCATTAAGTTGTTTAATTTGTTTTACAAAATGAGGAGAGCCTGTATCTAATACAAAGCTACCATCTGCTCTATGTTCTACAAAAGTTACATCTTGCATTTTAAGGCGTATTGTTTTGTCTTTATTAAAAGATGCTTCATGCACACCATCAACTGCTAAGAATAAATAATTATCTTTTATTAATCCATTATCATGAGCAAATTGTACAATACATCTTCCTCCATTTCCACACATAGAACCTTCTTTTCCATCAGCATTATAATATTTCATTTCAAAATCATTAGTATTACTATTTTGTAAAAGCATTAATCCATCTGCACCAATGCCAAATTTTCTGTTACATAAAAAATTAATTTGTTCTGTAGTTAGCTGTATCGTATTTAATCTATTATCAATGATGATAAAGTCATTGCCTGTTCCATGATATTTTGAAAAAGAAATATTCATAATGTAAGTTTATACTGAAAAAACGATTGTATAATAATGTTACTTTTTACAAAAGTAGCTAATACGCATTGTACAATTATTACAACTAATAAATTTATAATAGGTAAAGCTATATTTGCTATACAAAACAGCCAATTCAATATTATTGCTTTTTACCGATTGTAAATCTATTTTCACCTTTAAGCAAAATTATTATATATCAGTTGTATATCTTTTACTTATTTTAAATTTTCAACTATATACATACAATGATAAAGCAACAAAAAAAAATTCTGAACATCAGTATTCATATCACTGTTTGGATATGCTTTTTCTTGTTACCTTATATTTTTTCTCCTCAGCCAAAAGATATTTCTCAAAACATTAGTAGGCATTTGGTTGTATTGTATATTGTGATTAATATTTTCTTATTAGCTTTTTATTATTTTAATACTTTATTACTAATACCTACATTATTATTTCAAAAAAAATATGTGCTATATCTTATTATTGTGTCTGTATGTTTTATTGCATTTTTATATACCCCAAGAGAAATTACACACAAAATTAATGGCACAACTACCGAAATGATTCACAAGCAATTTCAAGATGATTATAAACAACGTTTAGGAGCAAAAGAAGAAACAAGCAATACAAAGAATAAAAATAAAATACCCAATAAAGCATTAAAATATTTCCCTGGTTCGTTTGTAGTGTTTTTGTTGGTATTAACTATTGGTGTTTGTGCCCAAGTTATTGCACAATGGAAAAAATCTGAAAATACAAAAGAATATATTCAACATGAAAAAACTGTTACTGAATTATCTTTTTTAAAATCGCAAATAAGACCTCACTTTTTTTTCAATACCCTCAATAATATTTATTCGCTTGCAGTAATACAAAGTGATAAAACACCAGATGCAGTTTTAAAACTATCATCTATTATGAGGTATATGCTTACAGAAACACAAGCAGATAAAACACTTTTGGCAAATGAAGTACAATTTATACGCAATTATATTGACTTACAATTAATGCGTTTAACAGATAAGGTAAAAGTAAATTTTGATGTAAAAGGATATTTAGAGAATAACCAAATTGCCCCTATGTTATTTATTCCATTTATTGAAAATGCTTTTAAGTATGGTATAAGTACAAAAGAAAATTCTGATGTACATATTGAACTAACTGCCAATAATAACAACATTACTTTTAAAGTATTCAACACTATATTACGAACAGACAATAATATTATAGAACCAACAGGCATTGGCATTAATAATGTAAGAAGAAGGTTAGATTTATTATATCCTAATAAACATACTTTATTAGTATCTGAAACAGAAAATAAATTTATTGTTCATTTAGAAATTGACTTAACATGATACTAAAAGCAATAGCTTTAGATGATGAACCTTTAGCTTTACAAATTATATTGAAGTATTGTAATAAAATTTCTTTTTTACAATTAGAAAAAACATTTACCAACCCCGATGAAGCTATTGAATATTTAAAAAAAAATAAAGTAGATATACTTTTCTTAGATATTCAAATGCCAGATATAAATGGTATTCAATTTTATAAAAGCCTAACACAAAAACCTACTGTTATTTTTACAACAGCATTTAAAGATTATGCAGTAGAAGGTTTTAATGTAGAAGCAATAGATTATTTATTAAAGCCTTTTGAATTTGACAGATTTTTAAAAGCCGCCTATAAAGCAAAAGAATTTATTGAATATACATCGGCACAAGAATTAAACATCAATAGTATTTATGTAAAAGTAAATTATGAAATGATGAAAATTAATCTTGCAGATATAGGTTTAATTGAAGCATTAGACGATTATATTAAAATTCATATAAAACCTTATCCTGTTTTAACACTTATGACTTTAAAAGCAATGTCAGAAAAATTGCCAGAAAATTTATTTATAAGAGTACATCGTTCATATATTATTCCAATACATAAAGTTGAAAAATTTAGTAAAACCAAAATATTGGTTGAGGGAAAAGAAATACCTATTGGCAGCAGTTATAGCAATGTGTATGAAAAGTTATTACAAATAAATGGATAATAAAAGATTTAGCCACTTTCGTATAATTGCCACTTTCAATACTTTGTATCAACAGTGTATTCACTATCATTGCTTTTATTTTTCTCTCACAAATGTTTATCTTGCAGCACTAAAATTTAAGACATGAATTTTTTACAAGCATTACAATTACAAGCAAATAATCAAGGCACATCAACAGGCACAAAATGGCTATCATCTAATGGTTCTATAATCAAAAGTTCATCTCCTGTAGATGGAATAGATATAGGCACAGTAGCTACTACAACAAAAGAGGCTTATGAAAATATTATTGCAACAGCAGAAGCTGCATTTGCTCAATGGCGTTTATTTCCTGCACCAAAACGTGGTGAAGTAGTAAGACAAATTGCTGAAGCATTAAGAACAAACAAAGAACCTTTAGGCAAATTAGTGAGCTATGAAATGGGAAAAAGTTTACAAGAAGGCTTAGGCGAAGTGCAAGAAATGATTGATATATGTGATTTTGCTGTAGGCTTATCAAGACAATTATATGGTTTAACCATGCACAGTGAAAGACCCAATCATAGAATGTATGAACAATGGCATCCTTTGGGAGTTGTAGGTATTATTTCTGCATTTAATTTCCCTGTGGCTGTATGGAGTTGGAATGCAGCATTGGCTTGGATTTGTGGCAATGTTTGCATTTGGAAACCCAGCGAAAAAACACCTCTTTGTTCTATTGCAGTACAAAATATTGTAGCCGAAGTTTTCAAAAAAAATAATGTACCCGAAGGTGTAAATTGTTTAATACAAGGCACAAGAGAAGTAGGTGAATGGATGACAAATGATACAAGAGTAGCTTTAATAAGTGCTACTGGAAGTACAAGAATGGGCAAAGCTGTAGGTGCTGCTGTAGCTGCAAGATTAGGAAAAACTATTTTAGAATTAGGTGGTAATAATGCTATCATTATTTCTAAAGATGCTGATGTTGATATGTCTTTAATAGGTTGTGTATTTGGGGCTGTTGGTACAGCAGGACAACGTTGCACTACAACAAGAAGATTAATTATACATGAAAGTATTTATGAAAATTTCAAACAAAAATTAATTAGTGCATATAAACAATTAAAAATTGGTAATCCTTTAAATAGTGAAAACCATGTAGGACCATTGATTGATAAAGATGCTGTAACCCAATATTTATCAGCTATTGAGCAATGTAAGCAACAAGGAGGAAACTTTATTGTAGAAGGTGGTGTATTAGAAGGTGCAGGTTTTGAAAGTGGTTGTTATGTAAAACCATGTATTGCCGAAGTCAATAATAATATGTCAATAGTGCAACATGAAACCTTTGCTCCTATTTTATACATTATGAAATATACTACCATAGAAGAAGCTATTGCTATGCAAAACAATGTACCTCAAGGTTTATCATCTGCTATAATGACTTTAAATTTAAGAGAAGCAGAATTATTCTTATCGCATAGAGGAAGTGATTGTGGAATAGCTAATGTAAATATTGGAACAAGTGGTGCAGAAATTGGTGGAGCATTTGGTGGAGAAAAAGAAACAGGAGGAGGAAGAGAAAGTGGTAGTGATGCTTGGAAAGCCTATATGCGTAGGCAAACAAATACCATTAACTATGGTAGCAACTTACCTTTGGCACAAGGCGTTGAGTTTAATATTTAATTTCTTAAAATTTTTTACAAAAAAATAATCAAGGTTGTCTTTAAAAGAGATAACCTTTTTTAATGTTGAGTAAATGAATTTGAAAGAAAGAAAATTTTATTGATTATTTTATAAATTGTTCATTGTATTTTGCACCAACTATGAAGTATTACATAATAGCAGGAGAAGCCAGTGGAGATTTGCATGGAAGTAATTTAATCAAACAACTACATCATGCAGATAACCATGCTATCATACATTGTTGGGGTGGCGATTTAATGCAACAAGCAGGAGCTACTTTAATAAAACATTACAAAGAACTTGCTTTTATGGGCTTTGCAGAAGTAGTAAAAAACTTACCTACTATTTTTAAAAATATTTCCTTCTGTAAGCAAGATATACTTGCATTTAAACCAGATGTTTTGGTATTGATAGATTACCCAGGTTTTAATCTTAGAATTGCTGAATGGGCAAAAAAACAAGGCTTTAAAATTGTGTATTACATTTCTCCTCAAGTGTGGGCATGGAAAGCAAGCAGAGTAAAAAAAATGAAACAATGTATTGATAAAATGCTTTGTATTTTACCTTTTGAAAAAGACTATTATCAAACTAAATGGAATTGGCAAGTAGATTATGTTGGCCATCCTTTATTAGAAGCTATTGACAATTTTAAATCTACTCATACAAATAATGCTGCTTTATCTAATAAAAAAATTGTTGCTTTATTGCCAGGTAGTAGAAAACAAGAAATAATAAAAAAGCTACCCATTATGCTACAAGTAGCAAAACATTTTTCAGCATATCAATTTATAGTAGCAAAAGCACCAGGGCAAGATGATGAATTTTATGAACAATTTTTACAAGGCTATAACAACGTTTCTTTTGTAAGAAATGATACCTATAATTTATTAATGCAAAGCACAGCAGCTTTGGTAACAAGCGGTACAGCAACTTTAGAAACAGCATTATTTGAAGTGCCCGAAGTAGTTTGTTATAAAGGAAGTAATATTAGTTATCAAATAGCCAAAAGATTAATTAAAATAAAATACATTTCGTTAGTTAATCTTATTATGGACAAATTGGTAGTGAAAGAATTAATTCAACATGAATTAACAGAAGAAAACCTTGTGAAAGAATTGAATGAATTATTGTTTAATAATACAAGGCAACAAACATTACAACAAGATTATACAAACTTGCAAACAATACTTGGTGCTGGTGATAAAGCATCTGAACAAGCTACAAAAATGATAGTTGATTTGATTAGTTCTTAAACTTTGGTTGATATTTTTCTGTTGCTATATTAGTTTGTATTGATGTATCATTCAATCTTTAAGTTTTATTAGTTTCATTTTTTTCTTCTGTTTCTTCAGTTGCTTTTTTAAGGGTTGAAATACGCAACTTATCTCCTACAATCCACAAAATATCTCCTGCCTTCATAGTATAGGTAGATTCTGGATTAATAATTCTTTGCCCATTTGTTTCAATACCTACAATAATACCATGTGTTTTTTCTCTTATACCAGATTGCCTAATAGTTTGCTCTGCAAGTGCAGCATTAGGAGCTATGGTAATATGCCCTAAAATAATTTCATTTTTCTTAGAAGTGGTAACTGTTTCTTTTACATCTGGTATATTTATTGCTTGATTAAAAGTCATTAATTGCTCATCAGTACCAATGATAGAAAGTAAATCGGTAGGAAAAATTCTTTCATACCTTCCTGGTGCATTAATAATTTTATTTCCTCTTAAAATTCTGGCAACATTAATACCATAGGTTTCACGCCAAGCCAATTCTTGTAAAGTTTTTCCAATACCGGGGCAATGAGCATTTACTTGAAAAGCTACAATATGTGTGTCCCATGGTGCAAGTTCAGATTGAAGATTACTTTTTTCTGCATCTTCTCTTGCATTGTAATTTATTAAAAACTGTCCTTTAATTTTTTTATACAATAGTTGTATTTTTTTTGAGAAAAATAAAAGTGTAATAAACATTAAAACAGTAACTAATAATGAAATTTTAGCAGAGAAGAAACTATCTAATAAAAAGCCAACTAAAAAAATGGCAATAACAATTTTCAAAAGGTGTAGCAAATAAATACTTCCTTTAAATTTTTGTGTTTTTAAAATTTCTTCTAACAAATCTCTTTTATACGGCAATATTAATGACCAAATAAAAGGAGCAATAATGATTGCTGTACCAATAGCTACTACAATAGTTATCCAAGTATTATCGCCCAATCTTGTTCTGGTATAAGGCAATATGTAGTAGGAAGAAAGTAAAACAATAGCTGTAACAAATACAGTAAGTATAATGGTTTGAATAACCCAAGACCTAATATAACGTTGCCATTCATTAGTAATTGTTTGTTTTTGAGAACGATTGCTATATCTATTCAAAGATTTTATCCATGCGGGTGGTAAAATTTTATTCAGCCAATTATAAAAAGGATCAGCCATTTTCATAAGGTATGGTGTAGTAAAAGTAGTAATAGCAGAAACAGCTACAGCAATAGGGTATAAAAATTCGCTGGTAACTTTTAATGAATAACCTAATGTAGCAATGATGAATGAAAATTCGCCAATTTGTGCTAAGCTAAAACCAGTTTGTACAGAAAGTTTTAATGGTTGTCCAGATAATAATGCACCAAAAGAAGTAGTAATCATTTTTCCAAAAATTGTTGCCAGAATAATAATGACAACAGTCCATGTATAATCTACTACTACTTCAGGATTAAATAACATACCTACCGATACAAAAAATACAGCTCCAAATAAATCTTTTACAGGTTTTAATAAATGTTCTATTTTTTCGGCATAAACAGTTTCTGCTAAAATAGAACCCATAATAAATGCTCCTAATGCAGGAGAAAAACCAACCATAGATGCTAACCAAACCATCATTATACAAAGAGCTAAAGAAGTAATGAGCAACATTTCTTCTGTCATTAATTTTTTAGCCCATCGTAATAAAGTAGGAATAAAAAATATACCCAAAATAAACCATAGAATTAAAAAGAAAATAAGTTTAACAATAGAGAACAACATTTCTGAACCAGAAAATTGATTACTTACTGAAATAGTTGTTAGCAATACCATTAATAATATAGCCAATAAATCTTCTACTATTAAAATGCCAAATACCAAGCCTGCAAATTGTTTTCCTTGAACACCCAATTCTTCAAATGCTCGTATAATAATAGTAGTAGATGAAATACATAATACACCTCCTAAGAAAATGCTATCCATTTTAGACCAACCCATTAAACTACCTATCATATAACCAAGAAATACCATGCCTGCTACTTCTAACAAAGCAGTTATAGATGCTGGTATGCCTACACGAAGTAGCTTTTTAAAACTAAATTCTAAACCAAGACCAAATAATAAAAATATTACACCAATTTCTGCCCAAACATCAATATTGTGTTTCTCTGCAATAGAAGGAATAAGGTGAAAGTGAGGACCTACTAAAAAGCCAGCAATTAAATAACCTAAAACAATAGGCTGCTTTAGCCATTTGAATAAAATAGTAACAATAGCTGCTGCTCCTAATATTAAACCCAAATCTCTAATAAGCTCAGGTAAATGAATCATATATAAAATAGCTTAAAAGTTAGTTTTAGCCGAAGCCAAATTACTTTATTTTTTGGATTTTTTTATCTTTAATTACAAAAAAATAAAAAAATAGCCCTGTTATAATAGCTTCTTTTTAATTAAAATGAAAGATGTTTTTCTTTTTCTAATGCTTGTACATTGTTTTTTTAGAGTATGTATAACAACAAAAACCGAAAAAGCCCTTACAATTTGTAAAGGCTTTTTGCTATTGCTTTTGCAAGTATGTTTATATTATATTATGCTATTGCTTTTATTATTTTCTGTTCTCCCATCCATACTTTTTTACCTTGTAATTTTTTCACTAAAAACATAATACCTACCAGTATAAAAAATAGTGGACCAGTAAAACCTAATAATGCAACGAATTTTGTTCCATAAAATTTGGTCATTGGTCTTCTTAATCTTTCACTTAAAATATACATACTTGGTACCATAATAAGTGTAAGGAAAAATGCAAAGATTAAACCAAAAATGATTGTCCAGCTTAATGGACCCCAGAATACTACACTATCTCCACCAAAGAAAATTTTTGGATTAAGGTTTTGGAATAAAGAAACAAAATCTATATTAAAACCAATAGCTAAAGGAAATAAACCTAACATAGTAGCCAATGCTGTTAATAATACAGGAATAATACGAATTTTACCTGCTTCTATTGCAGCTCTTCTTGTTTTATAACCTCTGTTTCTTAGCTCATCGGTAAATTCAATTAATAAAATACCATTTTTAATTACAATACCTGCAAGCCCTACTATACCTACACCTAACATAATGGTAGCAATGGTCATACCTGTAATAGCATAACCTATAAATACACCAATAATGCTAAAGAAAATTTCTGTTAATACAATGAATGGTTTACTTAATCCATTAAACTGTAAAACAAGAATTAAGAATATAATTAATAATGAAGTACATAATGCAGTGATTAAAAATACACCTGTTTCTTTTTCTTGCTCACCTTGTCCAGTTTGTTTAATAGTAACATCGCCTGTTAGTTTTGTTTTGCTTTTAAATTCATTAATTTTTTTAGCCAACTCTGCATTTACAGGCACAGCCATTGAAGGGTCAGTAACATTAGATTGTATTTGAATAGTACGTTTGGTATTTTTTCTTTTTACAGCGCCCGATGTATTGGTATAATCTACTCTTGCTACTGCATTTAGAGGTACTTGTTTTATAGCCATAGTATTAAAATCTCTAAATGTAATACGCATGTTCATAATGTCTGTAATATTATTTCTTTGTAAATCTGCATAGCGAATTTGTATTTTATAATCATCTTCACCATCTTTTAATTTACTGGCTTCTTT
>JAHBTR010000006.1 GCA_019638475.1 Chitinophagaceae bacterium
GTAAAACAATAAAAACAATTCAGAGCTATTGATTGCTTTAGCAATCAATAGCTCTCTAAAAAAAATAATTATTTATTCAACTTATTACGATTTGTTACTTATCTTTGCAGCAAGTTCGTGACTTAAAACTAAGAATTATGAAAACTAAATTGTTTAAATTGATAGGCATTATGTCTTTATTAATGGTCTTATCGCTACCCGTAAAAGCTCAAGATGAATTTGACCCACCATTAGATGATATACCAGTAGATGGAGGCTTAACATTGTTATTAGCAGCAGGTGTAGGTTATGGTGCTAAAAAGTTAAGAGACAATAGAAAGAAACAACAAGAAAAACATTAATAAGATTTTCTCATTACTTTTGGCAGTATAAAGAATTTTCTTATAGCTATTTATTTTTAAATATGGTAGAAGTAGATTTCAAGCATTGTTAAAAGAAGAGCAAATAATTAATATAAGTTGATATTTTTAAAAAAAGTTTAGTGAAGTATTTCGCTAAACTTTTTTATATACCTATGTTTTCAAAATTACTTCTATTAATACCGAAAGCATATTTGTAATAGACCAATGAAATTACTCTAAACGACTATTACATCGGAAATTGTTCACTTCTGTTTGTACGGAAATACCAAAATAAATAGGTCTATTTTCAAAATCAAATTAGTATAACAAGCTAATATTTTACGCTTTTAAGTGTAGTTTTATTTGAAGTTCATCTAATTGTTTATCATCTAAACTACTTGGGGCATCAAGCATTACATCTCTACCACTATTGTTTTTAGGAAAAGCAATAAAATCTCTAATGCTTTCACTGCCTCCTAATATAGAACACAATCTATCAAAACCAAAAGCAATACCACCATGTGGAGGAGCACCATATTCAAATGCTCCTAACAAAAAACCAAATTTGTGTTGTTGTTCTTCTTGGTTCATGCCTAAGGCTTCAAACATTTTTTGCTGCAATGCTTTTTGATAAATTCTGATACTTCCTCCACCAATTTCATTTCCATTTAAAACCATGTCGTAAGCATTGGCTTTAATATTGGCATAAGGATGTTGTAAATATTCTGCTGCATTTTCAATAACAGGATTGTTATTAATCATAGTATCAATATCACTTGGCTTAGGGCTTGTAAATGGATGATGACGGGCTACCCACCTGTTTTCTTCTTCTGCATATTCAAACAATGGAAAATCTATTACCCACAAAAGTTTAAATTCATCTTCTTTTCTATAACCTAATCTTTTGCCCATTTCTAAACGTAGTTCAGATATGGCTTTTCTTGTACGTTCTTCTGCTCCTGCTAAAATTAATATTAAATCTCCTGCTTTTGCATTGGCAACTTCTGCAATGGCTTTTAATTGTTCTGCTGTATAAAATTTATCTACACTACTTTTAAATGTTCCATCAGCATTACACTTAATATATACCAAACCTTTCATACCTATTTGAGGGCGTTTTACCCATTCAGTAAGTTCATCAATTTGTTTGCGTGTATATTCACTACAATTAGGTGCAGCAATGGCTACAATAGTAGCCCCCTTGCCCCCAAAGGGGGGAATATCAAACATGTCTTCATCAAAAATTTTTTCTTTGCTTGGAAACATATTTTTATCAAAAGCAAGATTACAAATCTTCATACCAAAACGTATGTCTGGTTTATCATTGCCATATTGCCACATAGCTTCTTCCCAAGTCATTCTTTCTATAGCTTCTGCGTAATCAATTCCTTTTACATCTTTAAAAATTCTTTTTACCAAACCTTCAAACATGGTTAAAATATCTTCTTGCTCTACAAAGCTCATTTCACAATCTATTTGTGTAAACTCAGGTTGTCTGTCTGCTCTTAAATCTTCATCTCTAAAGCATTTTACAATTTGAAAATATCTATCATAGCCACTTACCATTAAAAGCTGTTTAAATGTTTGTGGGCTTTGAGGTAGTGCATAAAACTCTCCTTCATTCATTCTGCTGGGTACTATAAAATCTCTGGCACCTTCTGGAGTAGATTTTATAAGGAAAGGTGTTTCAATATCTATAAAATTATTTTCGTGCAAATAATTTCTTGCACTACGATTTACTGCATAACGTAGTTCTAAGTTTTTCTTTACTGCATTTCTTCTCAAGTCTAAATATCTATATTTCATTCTTAGGTCATCGCCTCCATCTGTATCATCTTGAATGGTAAATGGTGGTACTTCACTTTTATTTAAAATAGTAAATGATGATACAGTAATTTCTATATCGCCTGTAGCTATATGTTTATTTTTATTGCTACGTTCAGTAACAGTACCATTTACTTGCAAAACATATTCACGACCTAGAGGATTTTCTTCTAACTGTTTGTTTAATTCTTCGCCAAACAAAAGTTGTGTAATACCATAACGGTCTCTTAAATCTATAAAAGTAATAGCTCCAAATTTTCTGATAGTTTGTACCCAGCCTGCAAGGGTTACTTGCTGACCAATATTATTTATTCTCAATTCTCCACAAGTGTTTGTTCTAAACATTTATATAAGTTTTATACTATTGGTGGCAAATATAAACAAATAGAAAAAGAGAAATATTGATGAATATTTCCCTTTCGTATTTTTCTTAAATATTTTGCTAAAAAATTATTTTACTGCTCCGTTATTATTCCAATCTCTACCAAAAACCTTTTGTAATGTAGGGCTTGTTCTGGCTTCTGCTTTTGTTCTGATAGCTACTTCTTGTTCAGCTATTTTATTAAACATGGCATTGGTTACTACACCTGCTAATAAATTATCCAAATTCAAATTAAGTTTTACTTTATCGCCCAAAACTATTTTTGCAGGAGCTACTAATTTGTCCCACTCTTTGGTTACATTATATTGGTCTAAAGCTGTTTTCATAATAGGAGTTACTGTATTTCTTAAATCAGTACCTATTGTATTTCTTAAATAATCAGTAGCAGCAGTGCCACCATTTTTTACAATATTTATAGCATCGGTAATATTCATTCTTTTAATACCATTTGCAAAAACAGGAATAGAATTAGTAGCAGTTTGAGAGGCTGCTGTAGTAAGTGTATTGGTAAATTTATCAATATCCTTACTCAATCCAAGTTGTTGCAATCTTTGTAATACAGTATTTACATCTTTAGGTAAAATAGCACTCATCAAAGCATCTTTACTAATTAAAGCATTGCCATTACTGCCAATAGTCAATAATTCTTTTATGCCACTTATAGCATCTTGCTCTGTTAAAACATTACTGGCTATTTTTTGTAAAGTATCACAACTGCTAAAAAGCATACTTGAACTTACAAGCATTACTATCAAAATACGTTTCATAATATGATTTTTTTGGGCAACAAATGTAAGTGAATATCATTGTAAGATAATGAACAAAATAATTTAGGTATAGCTATTGCTACTCTTTTTTATTGAGGCATTGATAGTTTTTGTATAACTGCCTCTTTATCTAAAGCTAATTGATGTTTTAACTCTTCTAAACTGTTTAAGTGCATGTCTCCTCTAATATAATTTTTAATAACCACTTGCAAATTTTCATGATAAATGTCTTCATCAAAATCAAAAATATTTACTTCTATTACTCTGCGTTTTCCATTTACCACAGGTCTGCTACCAATGTACATCATGCCTTTTAAACAGTCCATAGTCCATAGTCCACAGTCCACAGTAGAGCCTTTATTAATTTCGTTCTGTGCTCTATGGTCTGTTGTCTGTTGTCTATAAACTTCCACAGCATAAACACCATCAGCAGGAACTAATTTTTCTTCATTATTCAGTTGTAAATTGGCTGTTGGATAACCAATGCTTCTTCCTAATTGGTCTCCTTTAATAACAGAGCCTTCAAAAAAATAATTGTACCCCAATAATTCTTTGGCTGTTTGTACATCGGCTTGTAGCAAGGCTTTTCGTACTCTTGTGCTACTTATAGCAGCCTCAGCTATTACTTTTGCATTTATTTCTTGAACCAAAAAACCTAATTGCTCTCCATATTGTTCTAATAAATGATAATCGCCTTTTCTTTGAAAACCAAAACGATGGTCATAACCAATAATTAAAGTATGCGGCTTAAATTTTTTGTATAAAAAGTCATTGATATATTCTTCAGCAGATAGCGTAGAAAAATGTTCATTAAAAGGCACAACCACTACATTGTCTATGCCTTCTTTTTCTAATAAAAATAATTTTTCTTCTAATGTATTTATCAAATTTACGCCAGAAGTATCGCCAACTACTTTTCTTGGGTGAGGATAAAAAGTAATTACCACAGTTTCTCCTTGCACTTCTTTAGCTTTAGCTTTTAGCTGTGCTAATATTTTTTTATGCCCTTCATGCACTCCATCAAAAGTGCCAATAGTAATAACAGCATTATGAAAAACAGGCAATAGCTCTAAATCTTTATACATATTCATAACAACAAAAATAATGAATGGTAGATAGTAATAGGTAATTTACATTTGCAGTAGAAAATAGTTCATAGAACCACCAATTGTAAACAATAAAACCACAAACCGTACAATAATGTCTTTATACCATAAAAGAGGCGTATCTGCACAAAAAGAAGAAGTACATGCTGCAATAAAAAATTTAGATGCTGGTTTGTATGCTCATGCTTTTTGCAAAATGTATCCTGATTATTTAACAGGCGATGAAAATTTTGTCAATATTTCTCATGCAGATGGTGCAGGTACAAAAAGTATTTTGGCTTATTTATATTGGAAAGAAACAGGTGATACAAGTGTTTGGAAAGGAATAGCACAAGATGCTGTGGTTATGAATTTAGATGACCTTTTATGTGTTGGTGTATATGATAATTTCCTTTTTAGCTCTACTATTGATAGAAATAAATCAACCATTTCTGGCGATGTGCTTGAAGCTGTAATTAATGGTACACAAGCATTTTTTGATGAAATGAAAAAATATGGTATTAATATTCATTATTTAGGAGGAGAAACTGCCGATGTTGGAGATGTTGTAAGAACCATTGCTGTAAATGGAACAATGACTATACGTTGGCAAAAAAATAAATTAATTACTAACGATAAAATTGATACAGACAATGTAATTGTGGGCTTTGCATCTTATGGAAAAGCAGTGTATGAACATGATTACAACAGTGGCTTAGGAAGCAATGGACTTACCAGTGCAAGGCATGATGTACTAAGTAAATATTATGCAGAAAAATATCCTGAAACTTTTGAAAATAGTTTAAGCAACGATGTTGTGTATATAGGAAAAAATAAATTAGCTGATGAAATAATAGTTGATAATACAACACATACTATTGGAAAACTGTTGTTAAGCCCTACACGTACTTATGCTCCTTTAATGAAAATTTTGTTAGAAGAATATTTTGATGAAATAAATGGAGTTATACATTGTAGTGGTGGTGGGCAAACAAAGTGTATGAAATATTTACCTAAGCCATTACGGGTTGTAAAAAATAATTTATTTAATGTTCCGCCTATTATGCAATTAATACAAAAAAATTCAGGAGCAGATTGTAAAGAAATGTATCAAGTATTTAATATGGGGCACAGGTTAGAAATTTTTACCAATGCAAAAGCAGCAGAGCAAATGATAAAAATTGCCAATACTTTAGGTATAGAAGCAAAAATTATTGGACATACAGAAACATCTTCTCAAAAAGAATTGATTATACAAGGAAGTTTTGGAGAAATAAAATATTAAGCCATCAACTCACTTCTACTATTTTTAAAAATAATTACTTCTTTATATAGAAATAAAATATTTTACTACTAACTTCATGCTGTATTAATTTGAGATGAATAAATATCCTTTAAATAATATTTTGCATTATGTCTTCAATAAGTAACAATACAGTAGCTGTAATTCTTGGTGGTGGCGCAGGTACTCGTTTATTTCCATTAACAATGGCACGTAGCAAACCTGCTGTACCAATAGCAGGTAAATACAGATTAGTTGATATTCCTATTAGCAACTGTATTAATAGCAATATCAATAGAATGTTTGTACTTACACAGTTTAATAGTGCATCATTAAATAAGCATATTAAAAATACTTATCACTTTAGTGCATTTAGTACAGGCTTTGTAGATATTTTGGCAGCAGAACAAACACCAGATAATCAAAGTTGGTTTCAAGGTACTGCAGATGCTGTAAGAAAAAGTTTAAAACATATAGAAAATTTAGATTTTGAATATGTATTAATACTTAGTGGCGACCAACTGTATCAAATGGATTTTGCTGCTATGATAAAAGCACACAAAGAATCTAATGCAGATTTAACCATTGCTACAATACCTGTAAATGAAAGAGAAGCAACTGATTTTGGTATTATGAAAACCAATGATGACAATATTATTACTTCATTTATTGAAAAGCCTAAAAATGAATTTTTACCAGATTGGATTAGCGATACTGGAGAGCAAATGAAAAAAGAACATAGAAACTATTTAGCCTCTATGGGTATTTATGTTTTTAACAGAAATATATTATTTAATTTTTTACAAAATGTACATCCTGATGCTACAGATTTTGGCAAAGAAATTATTCCCAATTCTATAGAAAATTATAAAGTAATTAGCTACCAATATGATGGTTATTGGACAGATATAGGAAATATTTACTCATTTTATGAAGCCAACTTATTATTAACTTCAGAAATTCCTCAGTTCAATTTATTTGATAATACCAAAACTGTTTATACTCGTCCAAGAATGTTGCCACCAGCAAAAATTAGTGGCACTACTTTAGAGAAAACAGTTATTGCAGAGGGTTGCATTATTCATGCAAGTCGTATAGAAAATAGTGTAGTTGGTATTAGGTCAAGAATTGGCCTTGGTACTACCATTGCAAATGCCTATATAATGGGAAATGATTATTATGAAACTATAGATGAAATGGCTTTAAACTTAATAAAAGGGAAACCAAAAACAGGTATAGGAGAAAGGTGTTATATAAAAAATGCTATTATAGATAAAAATTGTAGAATAGGCAATGATGTGAGAATAAATGGAGGAAAACATTTAGAGAATAAAGAACATGAATTATATACCATTAAAGAAGGAATAGTAGTAATTAAAAAAGGAGCAGTATTGCCAGATGGGTTTGTAGTATAGATTTCAACAAATATTTATTTCTGTTTCAGGTAAAAGATTGTCCTCAAAGCATAGAATTAATTACATCAGAACTACTTGTGTCATTTGAATTTTATTGTTGAGGTATTGCTATAAATGCAATAAATAAATATACAGACATCATAAATTTTTTTTATAAACCCTATATTTAGTATTCATAAAGTTTCTATAATGGTCACAGATATAACATTCTATTTTTTTTGAAACTGCAAACTATTTTTTCGTAAATATTCTTTTATCTGCTCAGCAGATTTCCCCATTAATTCTTTAGCTATTTTTTTCTTAATAGTTCTAAAAGTTTTTACAGTATCAAAATCCTTTATAGTATTTGTCTGTTTAGTCTTCATATTCTATAATTTCTTTGGGTGAACGAATTTCCAGCGAAATGTAATTCATTCGCAAATTTATGGAATTATACCCTCTTGTTATTAGGTAAGACTTTATTTTACTATTGCTCTCTAAGTTTCATAACTTACATTTGCACCAAGAAAAGTTAATTTTTATTCATTAGTACAAGTGTGCGACGCAACAGGTGTTGAACAATGTTTGTACAGCTCGTATCAAAATAATTCTACTAAATGGAAATAACCACAAAAACTGCACAGCAACTCAGATTAACAGAAGAAGAGTTTGAACTGATAAAACAAAAATTAGGTCGTACACCCAATTTTACAGAGCTATGTGCATTTAGTGCTATGTGGAGTGAACATTGTAGTTATAAAAATTCTATTAAGTGGCTAAAAACTTTGCCAAGAAGTGGAGGCAGAATGTTGGTAGCAGCAGGAGAGGAGAATGCAGGCTTAATGGATATGGGCAATGGCTATGGTGTAGTGTTTAAAATAGAAAGCCACAATCACCCAAGTGCATTAGAACCTTTTCAAGGGGCAGCTACAGGTGTTGGAGGAATACAAAGAGATATTTTTACAATGGGTGCAAGACCTATTGCTTCATTAAACAGTTTGCGTTTTGGTAATTTACAAGATAAAAAAACACAACATTTATTAAGTGGCGTAGTACATGGTATTGGTCATTATGGCAACTGTTTTGGTGTGCCAACAGTGGCTGGTGAAGTATATTTTGAAAACTGTTATCATACCAACCCTTTAGTAAATGCCATGAGTGTTGGCATAATGAAAAGTGATAAAATGATTAGTGCTACTGCAAAAGGAAAAGGTAATCCTGTTTTTTTTGTAGGAAGTGCTACTGGTAAAGATGGTATAGGTGGTGCAAGTTTTGCTAGTGCAGATATTACCAATGAAAGTGTTCAAGAATTGCCAGCAGTACAAGTTGGCGACCCTTTTCAAGAAAAAAAATTATTAGAAGCCTGTTTAGAATTATTATATACTGATGCCATTATAGGTATGCAAGATATGGGTGCAGCAGGTATTATTTGCAGCACAGCGGAAATGAGTGCAAAAGGAAATGTAGGTATGAAAATAGATTTAGAAAAAGTACCTACAAGACAAAAAGATATGAAGGCTTGGGAATTACTGCTAAGTGAAAGTCAAGAAAGAATGTTGATTGTAGTAGAAAAAGGAAAGGAACAAAAAGTGTTAGACATTTTTAACAAATGGGATTTAAGTGCAAGTAATATAGGTGAAGTAACAGATGATGGCTTACTAAGTTTTTATATGAATGGACATTTAGAAGCACAAATTCCTGCTTATGAACTGGTATTAGGTGGTGGTGCACCACAATATGCAAGAGAATATAAAGAACCAAAATATTTTGAAAAAATAAATGCTTTTGATAGTAACACTATTGAAGATATTACAGATATAAAACAAGTAGCAGAACAATTAATTCAACTGCCAAACATTGCCAGCAAACGTTGGATATATACACAATATGATAGTATGGTAGGTGCTGCAAATGCAAGTACCAATGCACCAAGTGATGCTGCTATTGTTGTAGCAAAAGGAACTGATAAAGCATTGGCTGTAACAGTAGATTGTAACAGTCGTTATGTTTTTGCTAATCCTTATATAGGTGCTATGATTGCAGTAGCAGAAGCTGCCAGAAACATTGTGTGTAGTGGAGGAGAACCTATTGGTGTAACCAACTGTTTAAACTTTGGCAACCCTTACGACCCTGAAGTATATTATCAGTTTGTGAAAGCTGTAACAGGTATGGGCGATGCTTGCAAAAAATTTAATACGCCTGTAACGGGTGGCAATGTTAGTTTTTATAATCAAAATCCTGATGGTGCTGTATATCCTACACCAACTATTGGCATGGTAGGTATATTAGATGATATTGACAATAAAATGACATTGAATTTTAAACAGGAAGGAGATATAATTTTCTTGATTGGAGAACAAAAAAATGATATTGCTTCAAGTGAATATTTACACAAGATAAAAGGAGTGGAATTTTCACCTGCTCCATATTTTGATTTGGAGGAAGAATACAATGTACAGCAATTTATTGCTTCAATCATTAAAGAAAAAATAATTCAATCTGCACACGATATAAGTGAAGGTGGACTAATGATAACGTTATTGGAAAAAGGATTTTATAACAATCTTGGATTTAGCGTAACTAAAAACCCCTCTTTTGTAGGGGTTGGGGAGGCTGCTTTTTGGTTTGGAGAATCTCAAAGTAGAGTTGTAGTAACTGTTTCAAAAACGAAGGTTGAAAAATTACAAACTAAATTGAACGAAGCAAATATTTCTTTTACAGAATTAGGCACAGTAACAAATGGTGAAATAAAAGTAAATGATGAAAGTTGGGGAAATATTGAGAAATGGAAAGAAAAATATGATACTGCTATTGAAAAAATAATAAATGCCAATAACTAATTGTATGAGTGCAACACAACAACAAACAACGAACAACAAACAACAAACTTGTATTATTACAGGTGCAGCAGGTTTTATAGGTAGTTGTATGGTACAGTTTTTAAATGAACAAGGTGTTGAAAATATTTATATAGTTGATGATTTTGGAGTAGAAGAAAAAAGAAAAAATTGGGAGCATAAAAAATTTATTCAAGCAATAGAAAGATATAATTTATTTCATTGGCTTGATAAAGAGAACCCAACTATTGATTTTGTCATTCATTTAGGAGCAAGAACAGATACCACAGAATTTAATTATGAAATTCATAGAGAACTGAATTATAATTATTCTGTCTTGCTTTGGAAATATTGTGTAGCTAATAACATTCCTTTTATTTATGCTTCTTCAGCAGCTACTTATGGTGCAGGAGAATTTGGTTATGAAGACAATCATTCAATTATTGACAAACTACAACCATTAAATCCTTATGGTGTAAGTAAAAATGAATTTGATAAATGGGTTCTTCGACAAGCTCAGAACGATAAATATTGCCCGCCATATTGGGCAGGTTTAAAATTCTTTAATGTATATGGTGCTAATGAATATCATAAAGGCAGAATGGCAAGTGTTATATGGCATTCATTCAATCAAATTAAAAAAGATGGTGTAGTGAAATTATTTAAAAGCCATAGACCAGATTTTGAAGATGGACAACAACTAAGAGATTTTATTTATGTAAAAGATGTGGTAAAAGTAATTTTTTGGATACTTCAAACTGTGGACAATGGACTGTGGACTGTGGACAAAAACGGTTTATATAATTTAGGTACTGGTAAAGCCAGAACTTTTGAAGATTTGGTAAAAGCCACTTTTGCAGGTTTAGATATGCAGCCAAATATTGTGTATATAGATATGCCAGAAGATATAAGAGATAAATACCAATATTTTACAGAAGCCAATATGCAAAAGCTGAGAAATGCAGGTTATGACGATGCGTTTTATTCTTTAGAAAATGGGGTAGAAGATTATGTAAAAAACTATTTAATAGGACTAAAAAATTATTAAAAAAAACATCCACTTTTATTGTTGTTGAATATTGGTTACACTCATTTTATTATGAATCATACCATAATTAAAAAGTTGCAACATTCGTTTTAAAGAGCTATCGCAACGCTTCATTTCATTATTCAAAACTCCATGATATAAATTATTTGTTAGAGTGCTATAATTTTTCCAATGATAAAAACCCAAAGTATTTTCTCCACTAAATTGATAGCAGTAAGCAGAATCTATATATTGATAAATATTTCCATTATAATTAATAGAAAATCCATCATTATTGGCTGCTAATAAATTTTTTCCTAAAGAATAGTATGGATAAGGATAATGCAAAAAACTTAAAACAGAAGGTAAAATATCTATTTGATTGGCAATAGTAGATACAGTGCCTTTTAAATCTTTATTTTCTGGCTTATAAAATACAATTGGTATTCTATAATTATCCATTGTAGAAAGTGTTTCATTACCAATAGCAGGTGCTGTATGGTCTGCTGTTATAACAAACAAAGTATTTTTAAACCAAGATTGTTTTTTAATAGTGTCAAAAAATTGAGCAAGTGCATAATCTGCATACTCTACACAATTTAAAAATGGCTCGGTATGTTTATTAAATTTTTGTATGTATTTTTTAGGAATTAAAAATGGATGATGTGTATTTAAAGTAAATACGGTAGAAAAAAATGGTTCTTTACTTGTAGTTAACTTTTGTGCCATAAATTGAAGAAAAGGTTCATCCCAAATTCCCCAATTACCATCATAATCAGCATCATTATTATATTCATTTCTACCAAAATAATTATCTATACCAGCAAGTGTAGAGTAAGAGTCAAAACCCATTGTACCATTAAAGCCCCCATGAAAAAAAGAACTTGTATAACCTTTTGTTTTTAGTGTATTAGCCAATGATGTTATTGCATTTGAACCATAAGGCGAAAAAATATAAGGGTCATTTTGCCATGAAGGAATTGAAGAAATAATTGCAGGAATACCTTGTATAGATTCTGTAGCATTGGCAAAGGCATTACTAAATACAAGACTCTGAGAAAATAAGGAATCTAAAAAAGGTGTATTAGCATCTCCTCCAAAAAATCCTATATGCTTTTTTGATAAACTTTCTACAATAATAATAACCACATTTGTTGCAGAAAAAGAATTTTCATTTAAAGGCTGATGAATACCATAATTTAATTTATTTAATTCATCAACAGAAAAATATTCAGTATAAACAATACTTTTTTTATCTAAAGTTTTAATAATAGAAAAAGGAGTATTAATAATAGCAGGAGCATTTTTTACTGCTGTCATTTCAGAAGCATGAATAAGGTCTAAAGGTTTTTGCTGTAAACCACCTCTTATAGCTACTATAACCAATCCAATACCAACAAAAAATAATAAAGTAGCAGATACATATTTTTTTACCGAAATTGTTAGCTCACTTTTTATAGTTATACTGTATTGATATGTCTTCCATAAAAGCCAACTACAAATAGCATAAACAATAATTAAATACCAATAATCCAATAAAAATGCAGGTAATAATCTAAAAAAATCATTGCCTTTTTCGCCTGTTACAAAAAGTAAAGCATCTGCTTGAGAACGTTTATGTACAAAAGGAAAATATGCTATATCAGCTATATTAACCAATAAGCATACATTATTAAAAAGAAGAAAAATATATCCTGTTATTTTTTGATAATATTTGTTTACTACAAAAGGTATAGGTAATAATACCAAAAAAATAAACAAAGCATTGCTCATAGCAATAGCAGATAAGTCAAACCTAATTCCACCAATCAATAAATAAAAAATATTACTAAATGAATCAATATCAAATGCAGTTCTATTGAAAACAATAAACAGTAATCTGCTTATACAATACAACAACAGCAAAACAAATACCTGCAACAACAAACGTTTTATTTTGACTGTTATTTTTTCCATACCATTTATTCAGAAAGCAAATACAATATTAAAAGTGAACAATAAAGATAATAATTAGGCAAATAAAGAAATTTTCATAGCTTTTTTGTATAGGAATAATAAATTGATTTGTTTATCTATTACAAACATTGCACATTTGCAGCGAATTTGGTTTATCTGCATCAAGCAGATGATTAAAAGGGAATTGTGTGAAAATCACAAACTATCCCCGTAGCTGTAAAGTAGCATCCTTTAAATAGGAAAATTTCTTAAAGCTGAAAGCCACTGTTTAGCCTAAAGCAAAATGGGAAGGCAATTTAAGAAAGCCACTAAGTCAGAAGACCTGCCAAGCTCAATTAATTCAAGGCTTTCGGGCGAAAGGCATGGAATCTAAACAGCCAATAAAGCTATTTATTTTTCCACACATCATTTCCTGAAAGCTCATTGTTTCACTTTTAAACTTAATTAACAATGAGCAAAAAAATTTTAACCCTCATTGCACTTAGTGCAGCAATTTATGCAACTGCACAAAAAGACACCTTACATGGTGGAAAATTAGACGATGTTATTGTAACTACTGCCAACAAAGTAGCACAAAAACAAAGTACAACAGGTAAAGTAATTACTGTTATTAGTAAAGAACAAATTGAAAAAAGCAGTGCTAAAACTGTAAGCCAACTTTTAAATGAGCAAGCTGGTATTGTTATCAATGGTGCATTAAACAATGCTGGTAATGTGCAAACTGTTTATATGCGTGGTGCAAGTGCAGGAAGAACTTTAATACTAATGGACGGAATACCCATGAACGACCCAAGCACTATTACCAATGATTATGATTTAAACCTATTTTCTATTAATGATATAGAACAAATAGAAATATGCAAAGGTGCTCAAAGTACTTTGTATGGTAGCGATGCTATTGCAGGTGTTATCAATATTATTACAGTAAAAAAAGATATTGATAAAGCCATAAACATAAAAGCTACAACAGCTTTTGGTACTAAAAATACTACTCGTAATAATGTGCAACTATTCGGCAAAGTGAAAAAATTACTTTACACTGCACGTTTTGCACAACTGAAAACAGATGGCTTTTCAAGTGCTTATGATAGTGCAGGCAATAAAAATTTTGATAATGATGGTTATAAAGGAAATATAGCCAATGCTTCGTTTCAATATCAAGCTACCAATCAACTTTCTTTTAGAACATTTGTACAGCACAGCAATTATAAAGCAGATATTGATGCAGGTGTATTTGCAGATAAAAGAAATTATTTTATCAATAATAAAGTATTGAACACAGGTGTAGGATTTCATTATACAACTTCTAAGTTGAATGTAGTAGGTAATTATCAATACAGTCAAACACGCAGACATTATGATGATGGTTTTGATGCAGGGCTTCCAGCCTTCTCTACCAATGATTATAATGGTATTGGTAATTTTTATGAGTTGTATGCTTCTTATAAAATAGATAAACAATTTACTGTATTATTAGGTAATGATTATCGTTTTGCTACTATGGATGGTGCATATTACTCTTCTTCATGGGGAGCAAGCCCTTATAAAGATACTTCTATGAATCAGTATTCTGCTTATGCTTCTGTGCTGTTTAATAGTGTAAATAATAAGTTTAATGTTGAATTAGGAGGAAGAATAAACAAACATTCACGTTATGGTGATAACAGCACATTTACTTTCAATCCTTCTTATAATATCAATAATCAATGGAAACTATTTGCAAGTGTTTCATCTGGTTTTAAATCGCCAAGCATTTATCAATTATATGATACATGGAGTGGCAACAAAGATTTAAAAGCAGAAAAATCTATTAACTATGAAGCAGGTGTGCAATATGCAGATAAGGAATTTAATACCCGTGCAGTTTTCTTTAGCAGAAAAATTGATAATGGTATAGACTATAATTATATTACTTTTCAATATTTCAACTATGTAAAACAAGAAGTAACAGGCTTAGAATTAGAATTTACTTTTCAACCACTTAAAGAATTAAACATAAGTGCTAATTATACTTTGCTCTCTCCACATGAAACTACACAAAATCGTGTAACCAATATAGATACTGTAAAATATAATTATTTGCTCAGAAGACCTAAAAATATGCTCAATCTTAATATAGGTTGGCAGGCTACCAAAGCATTACACATTTCAGTAAATAGTAAGTATGTAGAGAATAGGTTTGATGTAGGTGGCTATATGATGCCTGATGTGAAATTAAAAAACTATTTCTTGCTAAATGCTTATGCTGAGTATGTATTGAGTAATTCTGTAAAATTATTTACTGATATACAAAATATAAGCAATACCAAATTTTATGATGTTAATGGATACAACTCTATACCAACTATGGCTAATATAGGTGTAACATTTAATTGGTAAGAAAAATAGTTTGAATGTTCCAAAGCTGTAAACCCAAAATCTATTTCACTTTGGTATTACTCTTTTATCTTATTTTTGTATGACCTCTAAAAGTTTTTCTTTTATCATATTTCCAAGGTCAGCAAAATATTTTTTCACATAAACCCGTTTGTGCAAACAAGCAGGACAAATTTTTTTTATGACAAAATACATTTTTGTTACAGGAGGTGTTACCAGCAGTTTAGGTAAAGGCATTATTGCAGCAAGCCTTGCAAAACTTTTACAAGCAAGAGGTTTTAAAGTTACTATTCAAAAATTTGACCCTTATATAAATGTGGACCCTGGCACACTAAACCCTTATGAACACGGTGAATGTTTTGTAACAGAAGATGGTGCTGAAACAGATTTAGACCTTGGACATTATGAACGATTCTTAAACATTTTTACATCTCAAGCCAATAATGTTACTACTGGTCGTATTTATCAAACAGTTATTAATAAAGAACGTGCAGGAGAATTTCTTGGAAAAACAGTACAAGTAGTACCACACATTACAGATGAAATAAAACGTAGAATGCAACTGATTGGTAAAACCAATGAATATGATATTGTTATTACTGAACTTGGGGGCACTGTAGGCGATATAGAAAGTTTGCCATTTATAGAAGCTGTTCGTCAATTACAATGGGAGTTGCCAGATGAAGATGTTGTAGTAGTGCACTTAACCTTAATACCATTTTTAAAAGCAGCCAAAGAATTAAAAACAAAACCTACACAGCATAGTGTAAAAATGCTTAGTGAAACAGGTGTGCATCCTGATGTTATTGTTTGTAGAACAGAAGAACCTTTAGGCAATGATATTAAAAAGAAAATTGCCTTGTTCTGTAATGTAAAGCAAGAAGCAGTAATAGAAGCAATGGATGCAAGTACTATTTATGAAGTTCCTTTATTAATGCTAAGAGAAAAATTAGATTTATTCTGTTTAAAAAAATTAAACATCAAAGAATTTAATGAACCTAAGTTAGATAAATGGAAAGCATTTTTAGATAAATTAAAATATCCTAAAGCAAAAGTTACCATTGGTCTTATAGGAAAATATTTAGAACTGCAAGATGCTTATAAAAGTATTTTAGAAAGTTTTATTCATGCAGGTGCTATGAATGAAGTAAAAGTGCAAGTAATTAATATACATAGTGAATTTATAACTGATGATAATGTTGGTGAAAAATTAGAAGGATTAGATGGATTATTGGTAGCACCAGGTTTTGGCTCAAGAGGTATAGAAGGAAAAATTGTAGCAGTAAAATTTGCAAGAGAACAAGGCTTACCATTCTTTGGTATTTGTTTGGGTATGCAAATGGCTGTAATAGAATATGCAAGAAATGTACTTGGCTTACAAAATGCTCATAGTACGGAAATGGATACTAATACAACCAATCCTGTTATTAATTTAATGGAAGAGCAAAAGAAAATAAAAATGATGGGAGGCACTATGCGTTTAGGAGCTTATCCTTGCGAAATAAAAGAAAATACTTTGGCTCATAAAATTTATAATAAAGTACAAATTAGTGAACGTCATCGTCATCGTTACGAATTTAATAATGATTATTTAGAAGCCTTTGAAAATGCTGGTATGATAGCAAGTGGCAAAAACCCAGAAACAAGTTTAGTAGAAATTGTAGAACTGCCCAATCATCCATTTTTTATTGGCGTACAATATCACCCTGAACTAAAAAGTACTGTAGAAGAACCAGCTCCTTTATTTGTTCATTTTATTGCTGCTGCAAAAAAATATAATGAAACCAAAAGTGCATTAATTAGTAGTTTATTACAAAGAGAGAAAGAGTAATTGCCACATATTTTTTTAAACACTCATCATCTCTTTTTCTTTTGCTTCTAAATGCTTATCAACTAAAGCAATATATTTATCTGTAATGTTTTGAATATTTGTTTCAGCATCTTTAGAAGCATCTTCACTTAAACCATCTTTTTGCAATTTTTTTATTTGCTCTATTGCATCTCTTCTTATACTTCTAATGCTTACTTTAGTTTGTTCTCCTTCGGCACTGGCTTTTTTAAATAATTCTTTTCTTCTTTCTTCTGTTAATGGTGGTAAAAACAAACGTATTTGGTTGCCATCACTTTGTGGTGTTATACCAATATTAGCCTGCATAATAGCTTTTTCTATGGCTGCTAAAATACTTTTTTCCCAAGGTTGTATGCTAATGGTTTTGGCATCTAATACTGTAATATTAGCAGCTTGATTTATAGGTGTTGGGCTACCATAATAATCTACAACAATGCCATCTAACATTGTAGGAGATGCTTTGCCTGCCCTTATTTTAGTAAGTTCTTGCTCAAGTCTGTTAATTGATTTTTGCATAGATGTTTTTGTATCATCTATAATTAATTCTACTTCTTCAGATGTCATAACATAAAATTTGGTGGCAAATCTAATGAATGGCAATGAACAACTACGTTTCTATTTCTTAAATAAATAAAAAAATTATTAATCATACCATCATCTTATTTATATAAGAAATATTAATAGTATAAAAAGATATTAAAAGCAAAAGCCCTACACTGTATTAATGCAGGGCTTAATTGCTAACCTAAACCAACTGTTTTTATAAAGCAAATCTTAAAAACAACAGATTATTAAGATTGATTGGTTTTTCTTTATTACAAACATTATTATTATTTACTGGTATAGTATAATGATTTGAAATAGATAATTTGGTAGAATAAGAAAGTTGTTTATTTTTCCAATTAGCCGATTTTTCTGTAAGGTTGTTTAAAAATTTCTCATGCTTTTCTGACCAATTATTTTGAACATTATCAATATCATCATTATCGTCATCATCATCATTTTCTTTACTATTTTTTTTGATTTTTTCCAATCCTTTTTCTGTCATTAAATATTCTGTATTGTAATTCCAGTAATATGCTTTGCCTTCGCTATCATACCATTCTATATCATGTGTATTGATAAAGCCAATGCTTACTCTTTTTGACCATTGCCAACCGGTATTTTTTTCAATATAAATTTTCTTGCCTACTGGTACAGCAATAGTTATAATAACATGCTGATTTCTAAATTTTTCTTTTGGTGTAATAACAATGCCTCTATCAAGATATAAAGAAGAATCTATTTGAGATGCCTTAAAGTTGATGTTAGACGAAAGTTCATCAGCTTGTTTTTTACTATTACCATTACTCAATTTTACCATTTTTACTGCAAAGCTGTCGGTATGAGATTGTATAATTCTTAAACTTATATTGCCAACTGTAATACTATCTTCATCTATAAAATTAAAGGGTTCTATTTTAAACCAGTTGTTTTCTTGATAATATTTTCTTGTAGAAAATGCTTTTACATGCAATTTTTGTACATGTGCATTTTCTAATTGAATGGGTTCTTCATAAGCATTGTTATGGTATTTAAAATCTTTGCTTAATAACATAATTAGGTTTATTAAACAAATCCATCCTATTACCCATAAAGCAGAGAATGTATAACGAATTAAATTACTATTATTTTTTAATCTTGCTATTCTCCGTATAATAAACACTACCACACCAACTACAGGAACCCATACAAAGAATAATAATGTACCCCAAGTAAAATAATTTTGCCAACCATCATGTATAATATATTTTTTAGCAGGCAACAATCCTGTTGTAGTAATACCTAAGCCTAATAATGCAGCTACTACAGCTATTAGCACACAACCTACAATGAAGTAAACAAATATTTTTACTAATAAAAGAATAATATCGCCAATGCCTTTACTTTTTTTTCGTGCTACAGAACTTGCTTCAGTAGCAAATTGTTTACTTTTTTCGTTAATAGTATTGCCAAATTCTGTTCCTTTTTCTTTAATTGTTTCTCCAAATGTTTCTGCTCTTTTTGCAAAAGATTCTATATCGCTTTGAATAGTATTTTTAATATTATTCAAATCTACTTTTTCTCCTTTCATTTCTAATTTTTCAGAAGTTGTTTTTGCTTCTGGCAATATCATCCATAAAATAATATATACTAATACTGCACTTGGACTAAATGAAATTTTAAGAAGAGAAGGAAAACTCCACCAATCCCAATAACGAAATATGAATGATATAAAAGGAAGTAAAAATAAAAGTCTTGGAATCCAAACAGCTATACCAAAATAATGACCTATACCACTACATACACCTGCTATTATTTTATCGTCAGGGTCTCTAAAAAGTCTTTTACGTTTACTGCCAATTACTTGAGATGCACTACTTGGCACTGCTACCCAAAATATAATATATGGTATAAACATTACGCCAAAAAATATGACAAACAATATTCTTATAACAACAGGGTCAATACCAAAATAATTGGCAAGTCCACTACATACGCCTCCTAAAATTTTATTGTCTTCATCTCTAAACATTTTCTTTTGTCCATTACTATTATTATAACCTTGCTGCTCTTGTGCATATTGAAAATTGCTTTGCTGAGAATTGGCATTAGTAGTTTCATCATCAAAATCTTCTGGACGCCCCATACTATCTATAACGCTGTTTACATCATCTTCTGTTACACAAGTACTTCCTTTTTTGAGTGTTTCGCCAAAAAGTTCTGCTATACGCCCTTCTATGTCATTAATTATTTCATCTCTGCCTTCTTCGTTAGCAAAGTGCTTACGCAAACTTTCTATATACTTATTTAAAATATCAAAAGCATTTTCTTCTATTGGAATTACTCTGCCTTGAAAGTTTATATTGATTACCTTTTTCATAATGTATAAGGTTTTATGTGGTTAAAGTTGGTTTATTGGTTATCATTTTTTTGGGTTAATGCTGCTACAGCATTTGCAAGTTCTTGCCATGTTTTTCCTAATTCATTATAAAAGGCAAGACCTTTTTCTGTCAGCATAAAATATTTTCTGGGCGGTCCGCTACTGCTTTCTACCCAACGATAAGAAAGATAATCTGCATTTTTAAGCCTTGTTAATAATGGATAAAGAGTACCTTCTAATATTTGAAGGTTAGCAGCTTTCATTTTATCTACAATATCACTTGGATAAACTTCTCCTTGCTGAATGATTGATAAAATACAAAACTCCAATACTCCCTTACGCATTTGACTTTGTGTATTTTGAATATCCATTGCTTATTTTTTTTAACTATTTTAAAATAAATGTAAAGTATTTTTTAGTACTTGATTATTACCAACCATAATAACCTCTACGGTCTGCCATAACTCTTCTGGTACGTCTAATATTCCATAAATCTGCAGAGCTAAATACTTTTTTTTGTTGATGTTCTGATGCAACAGTTTCTTTAATTTCTGAAGCAAGATTTGTTAACTCAGTTGTAGTTAAAGGAGCTAACAATTTGGTGTTTACTGTTTTCATTTTTTTAATTTTTTATTGGTTAATTATTTTATTTGTTTTTGTTTGTTTTATCTCTCTATTTTCAGATTGACAATACAAAGATGGGATTTTTTCTAATACTATGCAATACATACTACTATTTATATTTTAGTAGTTTGCCTAAAATAATAGCAAAAATTGATTATAACTAATTGATTATTAATAAATAAAAATATCAACAACAAGGTACTATGCAATACATAGTATTATGATAAACGGCAAAATAACTTGATGAAATTAATAAAAAAGAAGCCTTTTTATTGATTGAAAGGGAAATAAAGGATAGGAATTAGCTTTTTAATACCAATGCTCTATTAATATATTTTCCTAAAACATCAAATTCAATATTCACTTTATTTCCCACAGCAATTTGTTTAATATTGGTATGATAAAAAGTATAAGGAATAATAGCTACTTGAAAATTATTATTAGTAACATTAAAACAAGTAAGGCTAATACCATTAATACATACAGAGCCTTTTTCTATTATTAAGGAGGCAAATTTTTCTTCAAATGCAAATTGATATACATAACTTCCATTAGCATCTTTTGTATCTATACAAATAGCAGTAGTATCTATATGACCCTGTACAAAATGTCCATCTATTCTGCTATTGGCTATTAAGCATCTTTCTATATTAATTATATCATTCACCTTCCACAATGCAGCAGTTGTTTTTTGTAATGTTTCATCTATAGCTGTAACAGTATGGGTATTATTGTTTACAGCCTCTACAGTAAGGCAAATGCCACTATGAGCAACACTTTGGTCAATTTTTAATTCATTGCTAATATTACTTTCTATAACAAAAGTTTTATTACTACCATTTGTTATAATATTTTTTATACTACCTGTTGTTTCTATAATTCCTGTAAACATTGTATTGTTTTTTTTATAAAATTATGTGTGGCTATTTTTTCTTTTAAAATAAAGTATCAAAAAATAAATAGCTATTGTTATTACACCAATGAATGGAATAAATAATAATTTATTGCTCATTGCATCTTGATACTTCAATGTAATATTGTTAGTGTTTGAAGGCAATATAATTTTCATAAAAGTATTTTGCCATACTTCAATTTTTAAAGGTTGATGATTGTTGGTAAAAGCATACCAATTTTTATCAAAGTTTTGGTGTATATACAATATATCTTCATTTATTGTAGCACACTGTATATACATATTTTCTGCATTTATTGTATATGGTAATGCTTTTAAAGTAGCTGATTGTAGAAAACAAACAGGACGATTATTAAAATAATCCAGTCCATTTTTTTCTACAAATTCAAAATATGTCTTTTTGCCCGAAGGATAAGCATGTGGCGGAATAACACCAATTTTATTGCTTATTAATGCAGGGGCATATACAACATGGTTTACAGCAACTTGCTGCTCCTCTGTTGAAATAACATAATACCCTTGTTTGCTTTGCATATATTGCATAGAAGCTGCAATATCTTTTTTAATAGATGGCATTGACTTTATACTCAACCCAGAAAATGGTAAGTTTATCCAGAAGCAAATAATAATATCTGCAATAGCCAATATCAATAATCTTCTTTTATTATGTAGCCATTTTTTTATAAACAGCAACATAATTATTACATACATACTTTGTAGCACAATAGCAGGAGTAAACCCAATATGCAAAATACTTTTTACAAAACCATCTTTCGTATTTAACATTAATTGATGTTTATACAAACCAATGATTAGCCCAATAAAAAAAGTAATACCAACTATTATCAATAAATATTGTATAATTAATTTTTGTCTTTTAATAATTGGTTTTTCTTCTGTAAAATAATGGTTCAATGCAGTACCTGCAATAATTAAACAACTAAGCATTGCATAAATTCTTAAACCACCATTGTAGCGTAAAAAATTTAATAATGGAAGTTTAAAAAATAATTGTTTTATCTGCCCTTCAAAAGAAATATCCAGAAAAAATAAAATAGCTATAATATGAGGCAAAAGGCTACGAATATGTTTATACTTCAATGCTGTAAGTAAAAAAATAAGGGGAACAATACCAATAAACATATTGTTCCAAGCCATATCAGAAGAAGGAAAAGGAGATTTTTGTACTACACTTGCTAAGGGTAATACAAAACTAATCATACCAAGAAATGGACTTGCACCACCTTCGTCTAAATAATCATTTCCTGTAAAAGCAGAGCCTCGCTGAAAATTTTCAAGATTATTATACAAAGCATATAAAAAAGGAATACAAAGTATTACAGCTATCAATACACTAATAATAAATAATAAAATTGGTTTTTTGTATTGATAAAAAATTGTTTTGGGTGTTGAAGAAAATAAATAACCCACACCAAGCATAAGAATATAATAAGGCATACCAATAGCAAAACCTGGGTAACCACTTATTGTAAATAAATAAAAAAATAAACCAAGCAATACTGCATTTTTAAAACAAGGTTTTTTAAACAGAGCATATACATAATTAATAACAAAAGGCAAATAAGTACACTCTATAATATGATTAGAATGTTGCAAATGAGCAACAAAATAACCACCTGCTATATAGGCAACAGAAAGAATAGAACTTGTTTTTTGTTCAAAACCTAATTGCTTACTTAATAAATACATACCATAACCACCCAAAAAAAGATGTAATAAAATGTATAAAACATACATACTAATAGAGCTACTTGCAAGTGCAAATAACCAAAACAATGGATTTAGAAATGGTGTGCCAGGGTCTGCTAATAATGAAAAACCTAAGTGCATATTAAAATGCCAAAAAGGAAAAATACCATTGTGTAATTGAATACTGAAATAATAAAAAATAGGATAAGACAACACACATGAGTCATTCTTTATAGACATGACAGAACTGATTAAAGGAAAATATGCTAATGCAATACCCAATAATGGAATAAGCCATGAATGTTTATTGATATATTTAAAAGCAGTACTAAAAGACATTTTCGGCTGATATTAAACTGATTATAATGGTTTAATAAGGTAAAACTAAGCCAAAGCCAATAAACAAATACAAAATATTTGGATTTATGCTTATAGCTCCTATCTTTGCACCCCATTTTATCATTAAAGGAGGTATATACAAATGCTTATTATTGATTCAAAAGATTGCGAAAACATTGACAAAGCTTTAAAAAAGTACAAGAAGAAGTTTGAAAAAAGCAAAACCTTGTTACAATTAAGAGAACGTCAAACTTTCACTAAACCATCTGTTAAACGCAGAGGACAAGTGTTAAAAGCAATTTATAAACAACAAATAGCAAGTGGAAAAATAGAAGGTTAAACCACCTTTTATACCCAACATATTTAAAGTAGCGTAAGTATAACTAACTTAGACTACTTTTTTTATGCAAATAACTGAAACAAATATTTCTGTAGAACAATTTCTCCATTATTTAAAATTTGAGAAGCGATACTCTCTACACACAATTATTGCTTATCAAAATGATATAGAACAGTTTTTTGTTTATATCAACGCTGAATATGAAAGCCCACAACTTTCTGCCATTAATGCTATGATGGTAAGAAGTTGGTTGGCTACTTTAAAAGGAGATGAAAATTTATCTGCCAAATCATTAAACAGAAAAATATCTTCTTTAAAATCTTTTTTTAAATATCAGCTAAAAAAAGAAGCTATTACCAAATCTCCTATGACTACAGTAGTAGCTCCTAAAGTAAATAAAAGATTACCCGTTTTTGTGCAAGAAAACAATATTCAAACACTTTTACAACATGTAGCATTTTCTGATGATTGGAATGGTAAAACAGAAAAATTGGCGTTGGAATTATTGTACAATACAGGTATTCGTTTAAGTGAACTAATTCAATTAAAAGAATTGCAGGTAGATGCACATTATCAACAAATAAAAGTGGTAGGAAAAGGAAATAAAGAACGCATTATTCCTGTTTCTACAGAATTGATGAATAGTTTACAAAACTATATTGCTACCAAGCCCAATGAATTAAAACAAGTAGCCAATTTATTGGTAACAGATAAAGGCAAACCATTACAACCAAGAAAAGTATATGGTTTTGTAAAAAAAAATTTAAGTTTAGTAACTACAGTACAAAAAAGAAGTCCTCATATTTTGCGTCATAGTTTTGCCACACATTTAATGAATAATGGAGCAGACTTAAATGCAGTAAAAGAATTGCTTGGTCATAGTAGCCTTGCTGCTACACAAATTTATACACACAATACTATAGAGCAATTAAAAGATGTTTATAAAAAAGCACATCCAAAAGCATAGGGTTGTTGTTTTAAAATAGTATTATACAAAAACTGTCTTGTCCTAAAATAGGTTTACAGAAAATCCGAAATTCTAAAAACGAAATCTGAAAAGAAAAACTAAAAAAAGAAAAAACTAAATTCTAAAAAAATGAAACCCGAAACCTTGTCTTGTCCTAAAATAGGTTTACAGAAAATCCGAAATTCTAAAAACGAAATCTGAAAAGAAAAACTAAAAACTAAAAATTAAATCAAGGTTGAAGAAAATGTTGCCCTCTACTTTTTTACTATTTTTGTAAAAGTAAATCAGGTGTTAGTTTCTTATAAGCTGCATATTTGAACAACACACTTTTGTTTCAGTATGGGCTAACCTGATTGGATAATGACTATTTTTTAATTGTTCAATAAAGGTTCCAATATGTTGAAGTGTGCGACGCAACGGAACGTTGAGTAAAGTTTTTTGTGCCGATAACATAAAAATATTTTACTTTACTAACGTGTAAAAAGAAAAAACGACATTTTTTGTATGAAAAGAAAAGAAACATTGGTAAATATTAGGCTTAATGCAGAAAAAAATAAGATAGAATTAAGCGATGTAGTGATTGATGAAATGGGCAATGAGCATATAAGTACCAGCATTGATACCCCTATGCGTAGTGATGCTTTTGAAATGACAGATGCAGAAAAAATAGCTGCTATTGAAAAGCATTTTATAGGCATTATGAACATTTTAGGACTTGACTTAACTGATGATAGCCTTAGAGGCACACCTAAACGTGTGGCTAAAATGTATGTACAAGAAATTTTTGCTGGCTTGCATCCTGCTAATAAACCAAGTGTTACTTTGTTTGACAACAAGTTTGGCTATAAAGAAATGTTGGTAGAAAAAAATATTTCTTTTTACAGTAGTTGTGAGCATCATTTTGTGCCTTTTGCAGGTAAGGCTCATGTAGCATATATAAGTAGTGGTAAAGTAATAGGATTGAGTAAGCTAAATAGAATAGTAAAATATTTTTCTAAAAGACCACAAGTGCAAGAACGCCTTACTATACAAATAGGCAAAGAGTTGCAAAAAGTTTTGAATACAGATGATGTGGCTGTTATTTTAGATGCTAAACATTTGTGTGTAGCAAGTAGAGGTATAGAAGATGATGCAAGTAGTACTGTTACTGCATTTTATGGTGGTGCATTTAATGAAGAAGAAAAGAAAACAGAATTTTTAAAATATATTGATTTTAAAATAGGATTATAAGTTTGGTATTAACGAACCAATGTACCAACATTTAAACCTTGTACTACACTTAATAAATTGCCAGGTTGATTCATGTTAAAAACAATAATGGGTAATTTGTTTTCCATACATAGTGTAAAAGCAGTCATATCCATTACTTTCAGGTTTTTAGAAATACATTCTTGAAAACTGAGTTTGCCATATTTGGTAGCAGAGGGGTCTTTTTCTGGGTCTGTATTATAAATACCATCTACACGGGTACCTTTTAAAATAACATCTGCTTTCATTTCTATAGCTCTTAAACTTCCTGCAGTATCTGTAGTAAAATATGGATTGCCAGTACCTGCACCAAAAATTACTACACGCCCTTTTTCTAAATGTCTTAATGCTTTTCTTCTAATATAAGGCTCTGCTACTTGCTCCATATTAATAGCACTTTGTAAACGTGTGTACACACCAATTTTTTCAAGCATTGCTTGCATTGCCATAGCATTAATAACAGTAGCCAACATTCCCATATAATCTCCATGAGCACGTTCAATACCACTATCTGCTTCATTCATACCTCTATATATATTGCCTCCTCCAATAACAATGGCTACTTGTACACCAAGATTAATAACTTCTTTTATATCATAAGCATATTGCTCAATAACTTTTGGGTCAAACGGGTCGCCTGAATTTTTTCCTAATAATGCTTCACCAGATAGTTTTAATAATACTCTTTTGTATTTGGGCAACATGGTTATATATTTTGTATGCAAATAACCACATTTTTTATTATGTAGCCAACAGTAAAATGGTATATATATTATTCTTTACAGTAAAGTGCAGTTATTAAAGGGTATTTATATAGCGTAGTTTTACTAAAAAAAGAGTCGTATTATTTCTTTTTTTGAATAAAAAGGTAAAAAAAATTCTGTTTACATAATAGAAACACATTTTATGTCGTTATACAGTTACTACAATTTATTGAACAAGTAGTTTGTAGTATTTTTAAAATATCCAATATCATTATTCTATGAAATTCAATTTCTACACGCTATTAATGCGTTGGTCTTTTTGCAGTATAGTTATATTGCAAGCCACATTAGTAAATGCCCAAATTTATTATTCAGATTTTGTAAGAAGCGATAGGCAATGGGAGTTTGATGTAAATGTAGGTCCTACCAATTTTTTAGGAGATGTTGGTGGAGGAAAAGGAAAAGGTACTTTATTTCTTAAAGATATTAATGTAGCATCTACCAATTTCTTTTATGGTGCAAATGTTACTTATTATCCTAATCAATGGTTGGGCATAAGAGGTAGTTTTAATATGGGTAAACTTTCTGGATTTGATAGTTTAATTAAAAATCAGGGTTCGGCAGAAAGAGATAGAAAAAATAGAAACTTGGGTTTTAGAAGTAACATTACAGAAGTAAATGTATCTTTTGAAGTATATCCTACAGCTTATTTTGTAAGAAAAGAAAGTTTTTTCAATAATAAACTTCGTCCTTATTTTACTGTTGGCGTAGGAGCATTTTATTTTAATCCTCAAGGTATTTATGAATCGCCCAATGGTACTAAGCAATGGGTAGATTTAAGACCATTAAGATTAGAAGGGCAAGGAATGGAAGAATATCCTAATAGAAAAGAGTATTCAAATATTGCCTTTCAAATACCATTTGGTTTTGGTATAAAATATTTCTTTAACGAAAAATGGTATTTAGCAGCCGAATTAATGCAACGTTATACATTTACAGATTATGTAGATGATGTAAGTAAAACGTATATTGACCCAACATTGTTTAAAAAATATTTACCTAAAGACCAAGTACAGGTAGCAGAACAAATGATGTTTAAAAGAGCATTGGTAATGAATAACAGACCAGTAACTGAGTTTGTTGGGAAAAACAGAGGCGATGCGTCTAATAATGATTATTATTTATCAGTATTTTTCAAAGTAGGCTTTCGTTTTGGTGCAAGAGATACAGATATGAGTTGCCCTACTAATAGAGGTAGAAGAAGTTATTATTAATAGAAAAAATAAAGAGGCTTGTTGTTTGTATAGTATATATATAGGTTAAGAAAAAACACTATCTGAGAATGATAGTGTTTTTATTGTATGCTTTCGGTATTATTCTTCCATTTTATCGTCTGTAATATTGGCAAATAATTTTGCACTTAATTTTTTCAATGGATTTTTTCTCATTTCTTCAAAGCCATTTCTTCTTCTTACAATATCTATAGCTTCATAAATAGATACTAAAAAAGAATGATGGTCTGCTTTTCCTTTTCCTGCAATGTCAAAAGCAGTGCCATGGTCTGGGCTTGTTCTTACTACAGGCAATCCTGCTGTATAATTAACACCTTCTCCAATAGCCAAAGATTTAAAAGGAATAAGCCCTTGGTCGTGATACATAGCTAATACAGCATCAAACCTTTGATACTGACCTCTTGCAAAAAAAGAATCTGCACTATAAGGACCAAAAACCATCATTTGTTGTTTTGCTTCTCTAATAGCTGGTTTAATAATTTCATCTTCTTCTTGTCCTATTAATCCACCATCGCCTGCATGAGGATTAAGTCCTAAAACGGCTATTAATGGTTTAATGATACCAAAATCTTTTTGTAAGCTATTGTTGATAATATGTAGTTTACTAATAATATTTTCGTTGGTAATATTTTTTGCAATATTGGCTATTGATACATGTTCTGTTACAAGCCCTACTCTTAAATTTTCTGCTACCATAAGCATAGCAACATCTTTAACACCAAAAATATCTTTCAAATAAGGTGTATGACCTGTGTATTTGAATTGTTCGCTATAAATATTTTTTTTATGTATTGGTGCTGTAACTAAGGCACTTATTTTTCCCTCTTTGAGTGCTTCTGTTGCTTTTTGTAAAGATATTAAAGCATATTTACCTCCCGTTTCATTTAGTTGTCCTGGTGTTATGCTTACTTCCTCTTCCCAACAGTTAAAAACATTTACTTGCTTAGTATTTAATCTTTGAAAATCTTTACAACTGGTATAAGAAAAATTAATGTCGGGTAAACTTTTACGATAAAAGTTGATACTCTTATTACTAGCAAAAATGACAGGTGTACATATTTCTAAAATTCTGTTATCGTGTAATGAACGAATAATTAATTCAATACCTATTCCATTTATATCACCACAAGAAAATCCTATTACTGGTTTTTGCAATTCACTATTCATGCTATTGTTTTATTTTAAAGCGAAAATAAATTTATTTTCTATATCAACCTTTATTAGCTAATTGTCCACAAGCTGCATCAATATCTTTTCCTCTGCTACGCCTTAGTCTTGCATTTACCTTTTTACTTTCTAAGTATTTCATAAAGTTTTCTGTAACTGCTTCATCTGGCTTTTGAAAAGGAGCTTTATCAATAGGGTTGTATTCAATAATATTAACAAGGTCTATGGGTATTTGTCTATATAATTTTACTAATTCATCAGCATCTTTTTGTGTGTCGTTAAAATTTTTGAATAAAATATATTCAAAAGTTATTTCATTGCCTGTTTGTTGGTAAAAATAGTTTAAAGCCTCTGTAAGAGCTTTAATATTGTTGCTTTCATTGATAGGCATTATTTCACTACGTTTTTTATCGTTAGCAGCATGAAGGCTTAATGCTAATTTGAAACGTACTTTATCATCGCCCAATTTTTTAATCATTTTTGCAATACCTACGGTAGAAACAGTAATTCTTCTGGGACTCATAAATAAACCATCTTCTGCACTAATACGTTCTATAGCTTTTAATAAATTTTTATAATTTAACAATGGTTCTCCCATACCCATAAAAACTATATTGGTTAATTTTTGTTGGTATATTTTTTCGCTTTGCTGATTAATTAAAACTACTTCATCATAAATTTCATCAAAGGTTAAATTTCTAATACCACCCATATACCCTGTAGCACAAAATGTGCAGCCCATACTACAACCTACTTGAGATGATACACAAGCTGTTTTTCTTTCATCGGTAGGTATTAAAACGCCTTCTACTTTTTGATTGTCGTAAGCCTTAAACCTGCATTTTATAGTGCCATCTTCGCTATATTGGGTTATATCTGTTTGTAGTGCAGGCAAAGTAAATTGTGTAGCCAATTTTTGACGAAGTTCTTTACTAAGGTTTGTCATTTCATCAAAGCTATGAGCATGTTTTTGCCAAAGCCACTCCCATACTTGTTTTGCTCTAAATTTTTTTTCGCCTATTTGTAAAAAATGATGTTCAATATCGTTATAAGATAAATGCCTAATATTTTGCATAATGGCAAAGATAGGTAAACCAAACAGCCCCTTGTAAAAGAGGCTGCTGATATTATTGTTTTATATTAAAAATTTAAAACCCTTTAACCAATTTTAAAGCCTCTGGGTCATAATCTTTTAATATTGTTTTCAAACAGTTTAGCATTACTGGCAAAGTGCCATCACAATGTCTTCTTAATATAGGTCCTAAATAACCACTATATATTTCTTCTGAAAAATTAGGAAATTGTTTTCTACTTTTCTCTGTTGGAAATAATTTGTTACGAGCATAATCGCTTTCTTCATAAATATTAAATTCTTTGCTTATTTTAGCTCTTGTTAAAAAACGAGTTGTTACTTGTGTCCATTCTTGTTTTTCGGTGGTATGTAAATAGCTCATCAGTTTTACAACATCTCTAAAATATTTTTTGAGTGCAATATTGTATAGTGTTTGATAAGTAATGTTTTCAAACTTTGTACTTGGCTTTGCATATAATTTATCAAATACTGCTTTAACAGCTTTGGGATTGAAGAAATAAAAAGTTTCTCCTGTTGCCATTTTTATACTTTTTCCTTCTAAAGGAACACCATAAGTTTCAGTAAATCTTTTTTCAAATTCTTCACTTTGAATATAATAATAATCATTTTCATCTTTACGTTCTATAAAATATTCTACAATAATATAAGAGGGCGGAATGCCAAACCATTTTCTAACAAAATACTTTTCATTAGAGTCATTATCTGAAAATGTAATTACTTTGGTTGTATCTGGAAAATAAGTTTTAATATCTTCTGCAGTATAATAGGTAGGTATATAATCTGTAAAATAGTTTTTAAAGAAAGCATAACGAGCCTTATTTGGATTAAAATCAACAGCCATAAAAGTAAATGCAGATGCTGAAATAAATAATACAATACTAAGTATAGTATATATTACAGGATGTTTAAAGTGTTTCATAACAGTTTATTTTTTTATCAAATATATAAATGCTTTTGTAGTGAAGCAATACCCAATCTATGGTATTTTACTGCAAAAAGGAGCAACTTGGCTGCAACCTTTATATTATACCCTGCGTCTAATAGTAAAAATCCTACATTATGAGAAAAGTTACTTCTACTTCAAACGATACCAAAGAAATAGCTTATGTAATAATAGGCGTGGTACTTTTAGCTATAAGTTCATTTTTTATACATTAAAATATTTTTCAATATTTTTAATACATTTTAAGCCTTCTTCTCTCTCTTATTCAGTAGGCAATAATTAATTTGCTAAAGCATATTTATTCTTTCTACCTAAGCTCATTTTGGTTACTTTAAAAGGGTTAAGGAGAGTTTAGTAAATTATTTTTTCAAAAGACCTTTATTTAATCAAAGAAAATTACTTTAACTTTCAGCCAAATTTTTTATATGGCTACAACAGAACAATTTATAGAAAAAGTGAATCAAGGCTACACTTTTAAAGGTGAATATGTAAAAATAGGTGTAGGTATGTTAGATGCTAAAGCAGTAAGTGAAGCAAATGTGTATTTACCATTTAAAACCATGAACAGACATGGTTTAATAGCTGGTGCAACAGGTACAGGCAAAACAAAAACTTTGCAAGTAATGGCAGAGTGTTTAAGCGATAACAGCATACCAGTTTTGGTAATGGATATTAAAGGAGATTTTAGTGGTATAGCACAAGCAGGCAGCCCTAATGCTAAAATTACAGAACGCTATGCTTTATTAAATGAAACATACAATCCTTGTCCTTTTCCTGTAGAGTTTCTTACACTTAGCAATGAAAAAGGGGTAAGGTTAAGAGCTACAGTAACAGAATTTGGACCTATATTATTAAGCAAAATTTTAGGATTGAATGACACTCAAGGAGGCTTGGTAGCTATTATTTTTAAATATTGCGATGATAATAAATTGCCTTTATTAGACTTGAAAGATTTTATAAAAGTATTGCAATATGCAGGTGATGAAGGAAAAGATATTTTAGAAAAAGATTATGGCAAAATATCTACTACAAGTCTTGGAACTATTTTAAGAAAAGTGATAGAGTTACAACAACAAGGTGCTGACATATTTTTTGGAGAAAGAAGTTTTGAAGTAGAAGATTTAATGAGAATGAATAATGAAGGAAAAGGTGTAGTAAACATTTTGCGTGTTACTGATATGCAAAACAGACCTAAACTTTTTTCTACCTTTATGTTGCAGTTATTAGCAGAATTGTATGCTGTGTGTCCAGAAGAAGGAGATTTGGATAAACCTAAATTAATATTGTTTATAGATGAGGCACATTTAATATTTCAAGAAGCAAGTAGTGCATTAATGCAACAAATAGAAACTGTTATAAAACTCATTAGAAGTAAAGGAATTGGTATTTTCTTTTGTACACAAAATCCACAAGATATTCCTGCAAGTATTTTAGCACAATTAGGGTTAAAAATACAACATGCTTTAAGAGCATTTACTGCTGCCGATAGAAAAGTAATTAAAACAGCAGCAGAAAATTTTCCAGAAACTGAATTTTATACAACAGAAGATTTACTTACACAATTAGGTATTGGTGAAGCCTTTGTAACGTTACTAAATGAAAAAGGAATTCCTACACCATTGGTGCATACTTTACTTTGCTCTCCTCGTAGTAGAATGGATGTATTAACAGATGCAGAGATAGATGCTATTATTGCCCAAAGCAGGTTAGTAAAAAAATATAGTGAAGTAATAGATAGTTATAGTGCTTATGAAATTTTAAATGCCAAATTAGAAGATGCAGCTAAAAGAACACAAGAAGAAACTGAACAAAAAGTAAGAGATAAAGAAGAAGCACAAACTACTAAAAAAGAAAAGAAAGAACCAGGTTTTTTTGATAATCCTACTGTAAAACAAATAGGACGCACAGCAGCAAATGTTATTACAAGAAGTTTGCTTGGGGCTTTAGGCATTAGTTCTACTACAAGGGTAAAAAGAAAAAGTTTGTGGTAGAAAAATCTTTGGTTAAATACTTACATTAAAATCTCTTAAAGCATCGTTTAAACTTGTTTTTAAATCGGTGCTTTTTTTTCTTTTTCCAATAATTAAAGCACAGCCAACACCAAACTCTCCAGCAGGAAATTTTTTATGGTATGTGCCAGGTATAACAACACTTCTTGCAGGAACTCTTCCTTTCATTTCAATAGGAGCATTGCCACTAACATCAATAATTTTAGTAGATTGTGTAAGTACTACATTTGCACCTAATACAACTTCTTTTTCTACTATTACACCTTCTACAACTATACAACGACTACCTATAAAACAACCATCTTCTATAATTACAGGACTTGCTTGTAAAGGTTCTAATACTCCACCAATTCCAACACCTCCACTCAAATGAACTCCTTTACCTATTTGAGCACAACTACCAACAGTAGCCCAAGTATCTACCATAGTGCCTTCATCTACATAAGCACCAATATTTACATAGCTTGGCATTAAAACCACATTTTTTGCTAAGTAAGCACCATAACGTGCTACAGCATGTGGCACAGCCCTCACACCTAATGAAGCATAATTTTTTTTCAATAACATTTTATCATAAAATTCAAAAGGGTTTACATCCCAAGTTTGCATTTGTTGAATAGAAAAATATAAAAGTATGGCTTGTTTTACCCATTCATTTACTTGCCATTTTCCTTCTTCTATTGGAGAGGCTGTTCTTAATGTTCCTTTATCTATTGCTTCTATTACAGCTTTTACGGAATCGCTATATTTTGTTTCTTTTAGTAAATCTCTGTTTGTCCATGCTTCAATAATTAATTGCTGTAAATGCATATTGTTAGTTTTAAGCGAAAGTAAATAAACTTATTTCAACTACCATTTTCGTTTTCAGGTTTAGTTTTTTTCGGATTTTGTTTTTAGAATTTCAGATTTTCTTAAGACAACCTTGCTATGGTATGTGTCTGCACGTACCATAATATTAAAATTAGTGTTTCGTGAAGACACGAAACATGGCTGTGGTATTTTGTAGATTTTGTGTAAACTTATTTTAGGATTTAGGACAAGACAAGGTTTCGGATTTCATTTTTTTAGAATTTAGTTTTTTCTTTTTTTAGTTTTTCTTTTCGGATTTCGTTTTTAGAATTTCGGATTTTCTTAGAACTACCCCTAACCCCTTCACAGAAGGGGAAATAACTCGGAGGTTTTTCTTTGAATTGAAGGACAATGAGATAATAATGTTGGCTTTGAAAAAGGGTGTATATTTATAAGTTGGAGGCAATAAAAAAATCAAAATGAAAGACAAAGGAAGTATTCAGTCATTCCCAACTTCAGATAGTCCAGTCAATGAAGCATTTGAAGGAATTGTAAAAATCTACTATCAAATTAAAGGTTACATTACTTCAACTGGTAAATGGTTTTGGAAATATGAAACAAATAAAAAACAAAGAGGCTATCAAGATATCGACTTGTTAGCGATAAACAACAAACAAACTGTTATTGTTAGTGTTTCGACTAATTTAGATGATAAAATTAACTTTCAAAGAAATGGAAAATTCAATAAACAAAAATACCAAAAACTCAAAGATTTTTTTGATAGAGTAGTTGGCTATCTTGAATCCACATCTGATTACAAATGGTTAGTTCAAGAGAACAGGAAAATTAAAAAGATAATTGCAATTGTTAGCTCACCAAGTAAGAGCCATTTGAAGAAAATTTCACAAATATTGCAATCGGACAATATTGAAGTTATAGATATGAATAAAATGGTTGAAGAAATTATTGAATATTTAGATGAGAACGAAAATTTAAAAATTCAAGACCAAACTTTACGACTTTTGCAGATACTCAACAATCAGAAATTAATTAAAAAAGCCACTAACTTTTTTCCTTAGCATTCTGTCTCCTCTAAAGCCTTGTGTTAAGATAAGGACATTGCCATACTTTTGTTACGCATCTTCTCTTAGCTAACATACAAAAGCCAATAAGGAGAAGATGTGGTGAAGGAAGATAAAATTTATGAAGCGAATATTACTTTTTATAACCTTGATGAATTTAATTTTGGAGAAATTGCACAGATAAAAATTGAAAAAAAAATTATGAAGAAAATAGAATTAGAAAAATTTGATAATAGAATGGCTTTTGAAATGGGTTCAAAAGTTATTGAATTAGCAAAAAGCAGAAACCAACATATTGCAATAGAAATAGTAAGACTGAACCAAACTATTTTTCTTTATGTAGATGATAGCCTTCCTATGGATAAGCATAATTGGTTAAGAAGAAAAGCAAATGTTGCTAAACAATTTGAAGAAAGCTCATTAAGTGTAAAGAATGATTTGAAAGAAGGAAATATGACTTTGGACAAAACTTTTGCACTTGACGAGAAAGATTTTCTTGCAAAAGGTGGAGCAATGCCCATCTTTGTTAAAGGTGCAGGAATGGTGGCAATTATTACAGTTTCAGGACTGCACGATGAAGAAGACCATAAAATAATTATTGACGCATTAAAAGGAAAATATTTTTAGATAGTCAAAACTACTGCTAACAAGGGTTTGCATCAAGTGGGCTAATATGGCAAATTAAACATTTTTTTCAGTAAGATTTTTAGGGAATTAAAGAACAATAGTCATAATAATTAATACCAAAGCAAATGAAAATAATTATCATAGGCTCTGCTCATCCATTAAGAGGAGGATTATCTACCTTTAATGAACGCCTTGCACGTCAGTTTGCACAACAAGATTTTGATACTACTATTGTTACTTTTTCTTTACAATACCCTAATTTTCTTTTTCCTGGCACCACACAATATTCTTCTGAACCTGCTCCAACAGATATAGATATTAAAGTTTGGATTAACTCTATTAATCCTTTTAACTGGCTGAAAGTTGGTTGGCAATTAAAAAAAGAAAATGCAGATATTATTGTTGTACGTTATTGGTTGCCTTTTATGGGAGCTTGTTTAGGTACCATTTTAAGGATTGCTAAAAAAAATAAAAAAACAAAAATTATTTGTATTGCAGATAATGTTATTCCTCATGAAAAACGTATAGGAGATACACTGCTTACCAAATATTTTGTAAAACCTGTACACTCATTTATTACTATGAGCAAAAAAGTATTGGACGATTTACAATTATTTACACAAAAACCTGCTGTACAAATTGTGCATCCATTGTACGATAGTTTTGGTGAACCTGTTTCTAAAGAAGTGGCAAGAAAATATTTAAACATTGACCCTTCAGAAAAAATTATTTTATTCTTTGGTTTTATTAGGGCTTATAAAGGATTAGATATTTTGCTTGATGCTATGAAAATATTAAGTGAAAATACTACCACTTCAAATATTAAACTTTTGATAGCAGGAGAGTTTTATGAAGACAGAAAAAAATATGAAAAACAAATAGAACATTTGGATATTGCTACTCAACTAATTTTAAAAACAGATTTTATTGCTGATAGTGAGGTGCATTATTATTTATGTGCAGCAGATTTTGTAATTCAACCTTATAGAAATGCTACACAAAGTGGTGTTACTCCTTTGGCTTATCATTTTAATAAACCAATGCTTGTTACCAATGTTGGTGGTTTGCCAAATTTAGTACCTGATAAAAAAGTAGGTTTAATAGCAGAACCTAACCCTACATCTATTGCAGAAAAAATTGTTGAACTCTATCAATTAGGAGAGGCGTTTTTTCTTCCTCATTTATTAGAAGAAAAAAAGAAATATAGTTGGCAGAAATTAACTGAAACAATTATTGCATTGAGTAAAAATGAGCAATAAAAGTTGATTGGGTAAATAAGGTAATTAGATAATTGGGATAAAACTAGAAATAAAAACCTACGTTCTCTACGAGAAAATAACTTCTATTCGTGCCCCACCACTAACTTTTAAAACTTATTTCTTTTCAGCCATATCAGGTATAGCATCTACCTTATATGTACCAGCATCTAATTTTTGTTTTGTTTCGCTAAATGCTTTTAATGTTTGTTCTATATCTTCATCAGTATGTGCAGCACTTGGAATGAGTCTGTAAATAATATGTCCTTTAGGTATTACAGGATATACTACAATACTTGCAAACACACCATAATTTTCTCTTAAATCCATTACCATTGCAGTAGCTTCTTCTACTCCTCCTTTCATATAAACAGGCGTTACAGGTGTATTGGTTGCTCCAATATCAAAGCCTCTTTCTTTTAATCCATTTTGTAGTTTAGTAGCATTGTGCCATAATTTTTCTTTTAGTTCTGGCATCGTACGCAACATGTGTAAGCGTTTTAAATTGCCTATAACAAAAGGCATAGGTAAACTTTTGGCAAAAATTTGAGAACGAATATTGTAACGTATATAATCAATAATAATTCTTGGTCCAGCCATAAAGGCTCCTATACTTGCCATACTTTTTGCAAATGTGCTAAAGTATAAATCAATTCCATCTTGACAGCCTTGTTCTTCACCAGCACCAGCACCAGTTTTTCCTAAAGTTCCAAAGCCATGAGCATCATCTACTAAAAAACGAAAATTATATGTTGCTTTTAAGTCAATGATTTCTTTTAATTTTCCTTGGTCTCCAGCCATTCCAAATACTCCTTCAGAAATAACAAGGATTCCTCCTTTTTTTTGTTTTTCTATTAAAGCTGTTGCACGTTCTAATTGTTTTTCACAATCAGCTATATCATTGTGTTTAAATACAAATCTGTGTCCTGGGTGCATACGCAATCCATCAATAATACAAGCATGGCTTTCTGCATCATATACTATTACATCGTGCCTATTACAAATGGCATCAATAGCACTCATAATTCCTTGATATCCATAATTCAATAATATGGCATCTTCTTTATGTACAAATTCTGCTAATTCTGCTTCTAACTGTTCGTGATAATTGGTATTGCCACTCATCATTCTTGCACCCATTGGGTAAGCAAGTCCCCATTCTTTAGATGCTTCTGTATCTACTTTTCTAATTTCAGAATGATTGGCTAAGCCTAAGTAATTATTCAAACTCCATACAATTACATCTTTACCTCTAAATTTCATTCTACTACTTATTTCTCCTTCTAATTTTGGAAAAGCAAAATAACCATGTGCTCTTTCTCTATGCTGTCCTATTGGACCATAATTTTTTATTAATTGTTCAAAAATGTCTGCCATTTGTTTTATGTATTTAAAAAAGTTGATTAATTATTAGTAAAAGATTCTTTTTTTTATTTTATAAAAATTAGCTTTTAGCTAAAACGCTGCAAAGGTAATTGTTTGATAACAATTGTACAAAGCCATTCAGATATACTTACTAAAAATGTACTTTTGACACTAAACTTTTTAAATAATGAAGAAAATTTTGTTGATTTTTTTATTTTTTACAGTTATAAGTTCATTTGCTCAAAATAAAAAAGTTATTGAACCAAATAGTGCAAACAACACAAACATAGCAAGACCAAAATTGGTAGTTGGCATAATGATAGACCACATGCGTTGGGATTATTTATATCGTTATCAAAATAGATATGACTCTAATGGTTTTAATAGATTATTGAATGGTGGATTTACTTGCGAAAACACTTTAATATCTTATACACCCACAGCTACAGCTTGTGGTCATGCAAGTGTTTATACAGGCACAGTACCTGCAATAAATGGAATAGCCAGTAATAATTGGTGGGATATGAAAGAACATAAATATGTTTATTGTTGTGATGATAAAAATGTTACAGGCATAGGAAGTAATACCAAAAAAGGTATGATGAGTCCAAGAAATATGGTTTCAAACACCATTACTGATGAACTAAGATTAGCAACAAATTTTAAAAGTAAAGTTATTGGTGTAGCTATGAAAGATAGAGGTTCTATTTTTCCAGCAGGTCATAGTGCCAATGCAGCTTATTGGTACGATGAAGAAAAAGGAATTTTTATTAGCAGTTCATTTTATATGAAAGATTTGCCACAATGGGTAAAAGATTTTAATGCTAAAAATTGGGCTGATAAATATTATGCAGAAGGTTGGCAAACACTCTATCCTATTAATACTTATACGATGAGCACAAAAGATGATAATAATTATGAAAAAACAAAATGGTTAGATGTTGAAAAGCCAGTTTTCCCCTATAATTTTTCAAAATTTATGGGAAAAGATTACACTAAGTTTTGGTATATGCCTCAAGCAATTACTTACACTTTTGAAATGTCAAAAGCTGCTATTGCAGCAGAGCATTTAGGAAAAAATAATGTAACAGATTTTTTAGCTATTAGTATTTCTTCTACAGATTATATGGCACATACTTTTGGACCAAATTCTATAGAAGCAGAAGATATGTATTTAAGATTAGACAGAGATTTGGCTGCTTTTTTAGAACATCTTGATAATACAATTGGCAAAGGAAATTATTTAGTTTTTCTTACTGCCGACCATGGAGGACCTCATATTCCTGACTTTTTAAAAGAACATAATTTACCTGCTGGTTCTTTACAATTAAAAAATGCAGTGAAAGAAATAAACAATACTATTCAGGAAAAATTTGGTGTAAAAAATGCTATTGCATATCAAACTTATTACAACATATCATTAAACTATCTTAATATAGATTCTGCCAAAGCAGATGCTGAAAAAATTAAAGAATTTATTATTCAAGAATTAGAAAATGTAGAAGGAGTATATAGAGTTGTTGATAAAAAGAAGTTAGAAACATCAGGCTTACAACCTATCATAAAAGAAAGATTGTTAAATGGATATTTTCCTAATAGAAGTGGCGATATACAAGTAATACCATTGCCACAATGGATGAGAGATACACCTAAAGGAACAGACCACAGCCTTTGGAATGCTTATGATGCTCATATACCTTTGGTTTGGTATGGATGGGGTGTTCAGCAAGGCAGTACACATAGAGAAACTTATATTACAGACATAGCAGCAACATTGGCAGCATTGTTAAAAATACAAATGCCTAATGGATGTATTGGTCATGTAATAACAGAAGTAATCAAATAGAATCAACTAAAACTCCAACTAACAGTTCCATCTTTTTCATCTTTTAGCTGTATGCCAAGTTGGGCTAATTCGTTTCTTATTTTATCGCTGGTAACAAAATCTTTTTTTGCTTTTGCTTCTTTGCGTATATCTATCAATAGTTGTAATACGCCATCTATAGTATCATTGTTATCTTCTTGATATTGTAAGCCTAAAATATTTTCAATAAATAATTGAAATTGTTGTTGCATTAAAAGAATAGTATTGCTACTTAAAGTATGTAATGGTAATTGTTTGTTTTTAATACTGTTTATAATAGGCACTATTTCAAACATATTAGCCAATACTTTTGCTGTACTAAAATCATCTTCTATAAATTCTGTAAACTCTGCTATTTGTTTATTTATTTTTTCATCTAAAGCCATATCTGTAGCATCCCATTTATCTACAACTATTTTTTGTAAATTTTTGTATGCTTCCCATAAACGTTTCAATGCTTTTTCACTTGCTTGTAGAGCTTCATTACCAAAATCTAAAGTGCTTCTATAATGAGATTGTAAAATAAAAAACCGAATAGTCATAGGATGATATGCCTGCTTTAATAAAGGATGATTGCCTGTAAATAACTCTGTAAGTTTAATTACATTGTTATAGCTTTTGCCCATTTTTCTTCCATTAATGGTAATCATATTATTGTGCATCCAATAACGTACAGGTGCAGTATGATTGCATACAGTGCTTTGTGCTATTTCACATTCATGATGAGGAAATTGTAAATCCATACCACCACCATGAATGTCAAATTGTGTTCCTAAATATTTTGTTGCCATAGCCGAACATTCAATATGCCAACCTGGAAAACCTTCTCCCCAAGGGCTTTGCCAACGCATGATGTGTTCTGGTGGTGCATTTTTCCATAAAGCAAAATCGGCTTTATTTCTTTTCTCTTCTTGATTGTCTAATATTCTGGTTGTGTCTAATTGTTCTTCTAAATTTCTACCACTTAATATGCCATAAGGCAATCCTTGTTTGCTAAAATCTGTATTGTATTTATTTACATCAAAATATACCGAACCATTTACTACATAAGCATAACCATCGGCAATAATTTTTTGTATCATAGTTATTTGCTCTACAATATGTCCTGTAGCTGTTGGTTCTATGGTAGGTTCTATATTGTTAAACTGCTTCATTGCCCAATGAAATAAGTTGGTATATTTTTGTACCAATTCCATAGGTTCTAATTTTTCTACAACTGCTTTAGTAGAAATTTTATCTTCAGCAGCTCTACCTTCTTCTTCAAAATGCCCAGCATCTGTAATGTTTCTAACATAACGAACTTGATAACCTACATGCTTTAAATAACGATATACAACATCAAAAGTGATATATGGGCGTGCATGACCTAAATGACTTTCTCCACTTACTGTTGGTCCACAAACATACATACCAACATAGCCTTGAGTAAGTGCTGTAAATACTTCTTTATTGCGAGTTAATGAATTATATATTTTAAGAGGCATAATTGTTTTTATTACTTGAAGATGTTGTAAAAATATAAACCTTTTTGCAAAGTCTATAGTAAAAAATAGGTGCATCAAGCTATTGTAAATAGTAAATACCCTTGAGTGGGTATTTTTTAGTTATTGATAAGAATTAATTTTACTTTTACTCATAAAAAACATTGATTATGTTTCATCAAAACATTAAGTCATTATTATTCCTATTATGCTTAGTATTTTTTAGTGTAGTAAATAGTTCTGCACAAACTAAAGCTCAGGAAACAGAAACTAAAGAAATTTACTTTCAACTTACAGCTATAAAAGTTCTTGATAAAGACAGCATACATGGATTAGTACATGGTGGAGCAAAATTAGGAATAAAAAAAGGCATGATAGGCTCAGTAAAAGGTATGTATTCAAAAAGCATAGATAGGTTTGATATGGAGTTAGGTTTTGCTTCTGTTCGTGTAGTAAACGATTCTGAAACATTGGTGCTTATGAGACCTATTGAAAAATATGCAGGGCAGGAAGATTTTGAAATTAAAAAAGGCGATTTTGTAGTTTTAAAGGTAGAGGTACCATTATTGAAATACAGAAGTATTTTTTATGAATTAGGAGCTTTAAATATTTTCTTTGATGATGTATATGGAAAGTCATTTTATCATTTCTCCGATTTATTTTATAACGACAGCAAAGAAATTGAAAATAACAATTTACAAAAAGCAGTTAATGATGTTGTTACCATTTACGATTATTTAAAAGACGATGAAGACCCTTCCTTCAAGGTTTTAAGAGAACCATTACAAAAAGGAAGGTATATAGGAAAAACTGTTTTTGAAGTGATGAGAGATTGCACACCAAGAGATATTTATTCATATTTGAATTATGTAAAAACATATCCTAAATATTACATGGGTGCTCAATATAAAATAGGAGAAACATTTGCTACATGGGTACAAAATGGGGCATTTTACAGCAAATCAGAAATAAAAGATTCCGTTTTATTGTATGCAAAAAATCCTGCACAATTAAAAAAATTCTTAGATAAAAATAAAGCAACTATTGAAGCAGAAGATTTTGTTTACAAATGGGCAATAGATGCTGTAGATGAACCAGATTCTGTATATGAAAAATCTATGCTTGCAGTGAGAACGGCATTAACTTATTTGCCAAATAATAATACTTGGGGAACTTATTATTATACTTATGTTCAAAGATTAACTGAAAAAAAAGAGTATAAAAAAGCATTGCCCTTGTGCGATTCTTCTATTTATTTTTTCACTAAAGCAATTAACAACAATGCTGTTACATTATTGCTTTTTGAAAAATCAAGATGCTATTTTAATTTGGAACTTTACAAAGAATGTTTGGTTTCTTTAGAAAAAGGCTATGAATTTTTGAATAACCCTGCCAATAATGTACGAGAAACAACAAAGAAAAGTAGAACAATTTATTATTACAGAGTGAAAGCACTTTGCTATCATCTGCTGCAAGATTATAAGCAAGCAATAGAAAATTATAGCATTGCCATAAAATTATACAAGAGTAGTGGAGAATCTTATAATCTTCAATCTGCCATTTCTATGCAGGGATACTTGGCAGGCATTTATAAAAAACAAGGCGAACTACAAAAAGCCTTAGAAATTTATAATGAGCAATTAGCCCTTTACACCAAGCTAAACGATAGAAAAAATATTGGCGTGGCTTTAGACAATATTGCATGGGTACAGTTTAGTTTAGCAGATTATAGAAAAGCTATTGTAAATTATTCCTCTGCAAAAGAAATTTATCTTTCATTTGATAATTATAGCGATGCAGGAAATGCTCAATCAAACATTGGACAAGCATATTGGAATTTGGGTAAATATGATTCTGCTATTGCTGCACATGAGCATGCTATTGAGTATGGAAAAATAGCTAACAACTTTTCTAACTTAGGTTATTCTTGGAAAAAAATTGGAGAATTATATAAAGCCACAGGCGAAAAAAATAAAGCATTCTCGGCTTATGACAGCTCTTCTCATTATTATACATTAGCAAAAGATACTGTAACATTAAGAGCATTATATTCTTCTTATGGAGATATTTATTACAACGATAAGCAATACCAAAAAGCCTATGATACTTACACTATTTGGAATAATTTGAATAAAGCTGCAAACAATAAAACTGAAACAGTAAACAGCCTGTATTGGTTGTCTGCTGCTTCTTTTTATTTCAATAATGACACATCTAAAAAATATAGTTTAGAATGTTTGCAACTTGCTAAAGAAATAGGCGATAAAAACAATGAATATTATGCCTACACCAATCTTGGTTCTTTAGAATATAAAGCCTTCAGTTATGATGAGGGAAATAAATATTTTAATGCAGCATTAAAAATTGCTGTAGAACAAAAGAATAAAAGTTTAGAAGCTGCATTATATCGCACTATTGGCAGTTCATACAGTACCATGCTCGATTTTGATAAAGCGTTACCACTAATAAATAAAGCAATAAAAATATACGATTCATTAGGTGATAAATCATCACTACCAAATACTTACAGAGTGTTAGGTAATGCAATGGAAGGCAAAGGCGATTTTTATGAAGCAAGAAGGCAATACCAGAAATCTATTGATATTGCTTACTCCATCAATAGTCGTGCAGATGTAGGCTATGGTTACAGTTCCTTAGTTTTCTTGTGCATTATTCAAGGTGAACTTGCCAAAGCAGAACAAGCTGTTGATAGCACTTATAATATTTATAAGGACTTAAACAACAACTTTCAAATGGGTATAGCTTATCAAAACAAAGGGGCAGTATATCAAGCTAAAAATGATGGTGTTAATGCTGTAAAATATTATAGCATGGCAGATAGTATTTTTATTCAAGAAAAAGATGCATTCAGCCAAAGTGTTTGTCAAACAAATATTGGTTGTGTATATTACTATCAAGCAGATTATGATAATGCTCTAAAATATTTTTATGCTGCCGATTCTTTATTAAATACCATAAAACTTATTACAGAAGCACATATTCTTTCTCCTATTAATATTGGTGAAGTTTATTACTACAAAAAAGATTATGCCAAAGCAGAACCTTTTCTTGTAAAAGGCTATAAAATGGCAGTAGAAAAAAATGCAGGTAGAATGAAAACGATTGGCTCTTCATTTTTGGGCACACTATACTATGAATTGAAAAAATACGATGTAAGTGAAAAGTATTTATTAGAAGGTTTTGCATTGGCTGAAAAAAGCAATGAAGCAGATTTATACATTAATTCAGGTATGTATTTGGGTAAATTATACACCATACTAAACCAACCTACAAAAGCAGAAGAATACTTTAGAAAAACCATCAATTTTACTAAAACAATAGACAATAGTAAATATACATGGATGGCATTGTATGAGTATGGCTTAAACCAATACAATCAAAACAAAATGGATACTGCTATTGTATATTTTAAACAAGCAGTAGAAATAATAGAAACTGGCTCTCAAAATTTATTTGGTGGTGCAGAAGCAAAAAAAATATATAGTGCCGATGAAAGAAAAGTAGATTTGTACAATAAATTAGTAGCTGCCTTAGCTAAATTAAATAAAACAGATGAAGCATTGTATTATGCCAACAAAGGCAATGTACAGGCTGTAAAAGAAAAAACAGAAAGTGCAGGTATTAGCACTACTGATAAAGAAAAAGAAGATGCTATAAAAAAAGGTGGCGAATTATTGCAAAAGAAAAATGCAGTATCAGAAGCTATTGCAAAAGAAAAAGCCAAACCCGAAAAAGAACAAAACAAACAACTAATTGCCTCTTTAGAAAGTGTAAAAAGCGTTGCAGAATCTGACTATGCAAATTATATAGATGGATTAATCAAAAAATATCCAGATATGCAATCTTATTTTTCTAATACCAACCCTAATGATTTTAGAAATTATATAGAATACATACCAGATAATACTTTAGTGGCTTTATATATTGTAAACGATAATCAGTTATTCATTTTTACAGTTACCAGCAAAGAAACTTCTATTAAAACTGTTCCATTAAATCAAGATATTAATAAACAAGCTGCAAGGTTATTAAGCATTTTGCGTAATCCTAATAATGTTACAGGCACAAGAAGTGTAACACTAAGAAGCTCTTTAAAACCAACAGATGATGTAAGAGGCGACTTCAAAAAAGAAGCAACAGAATTATACAACTTACTTATAACACCAATAGCAGAAGACCTAAAAGGAAAAGAAAATTTATGTGTAATAACCAATGGAAGGCTTGGTAGCATTCCTTTTCAATCATTAGGAAGATTAGATGAAAAAAATAATTTTCATTTTTTGATGGAAGATTATGCAATATTCTACACAAGTAAAATTGACATTTTTGCTAAAATGTATAAAAGCAGAAAAATGGAATCTTCTTTAGCCATTTTTGGCAATCCCGATAAAAGTCTTCCTGGTGCTACAATAGAAGCAGAAGAAATTGCAAAAATTATTCCTAATGCTACAGTATATGTAGAAGATAAAGCCACAGAAAGTAAAGCAAAAGAAAGTTTGCAGAAATATAATTACATACATTTTGCTACACATGGTGTTTTAGATTATACAGACTTTAATGAATCTTATTTATTATTTGCACCAGACGATAATGGAATGAGTGATGGAAAATTAACCATCAAAGAAATTAATGGATTAAGCAAACAAACCAATAGCATGGTAGTTTTATCTGCTTGCGAAACTGCTGTATCTAAAGAAGAAGTAAAAGGTTGGTACATATCTCCTGCCAATGCTTTTTTAACCAACAGAGTAGATGCTGTTTTAGGCAGCTTATGGAAAGTGCCAGATGAAACAACCAATTTATTGTTACAAGAATTTTATAAAAATATAGAACAGAAAAAAATGACAAAAGCAGAAGCCTTACGTCATGCACAAGCTACAGTAAGCCAAAAGCCAGAATATAGTCATCCGTTTTATTGGAGTGCATTTGTATTATATGGAGAGTGGAGATAGATTTTTTGTTTGGAGCTTTTTCTTTCTCATCATCTTCTCTTCGTTGGCTTTTGTGTATTGGGTAAGGGAAGATGCGTAACAAAAAGTTCCTACCCTTAGCACAAGGCTTTGGAGAAAACATTGCTGATAAAAATTAGCAATATCAATAAAATTATTTTTTGAACAGTAGCGTGATAGTATAAATTTGCGAGTTGTATGCAAGCCTAAATGACAGTCCGTAATTACATATCAGCCTTAACTATTTTTGTTTTGACACTTGTTATTTATTCATGCAAGATATCACCCAAACTTGCATTTAAAGTATCGCATCTTGACACAACAATTAAAGCGACAAAAATTTCAATTTCAGAACTTGCAAACAACTATAAAAATTATCAAGGACAATACATTGAAACAACAGGAAAATTTTACCAAGCGTTTGAGGAGTTTGCTATTTATACGGACAAAAACTTACTGACAGGCGAAGCACAAGGCTTTTGGTTGGGCATTGACAAAGACTTAAATATTGACAACTCATCCTTTGACAAAATGAATGGAAAACGAGTAACAATTAAAGGCATTATTGACACCACACACAAAGGACATTTAAGTTCTTATTTGGCGACAATAACAAAGATTTATTTTTGGGAACAGCAATAAAATTATTCAATTATGGATAGAGAAGTATCAGTTTCAAACAAAATGAAAGGAATGTTCCTCTCCGCAGAGTGTTCTTTTTAGGCTTTTGTGAAAGGTTAAGACACTCTGCAAAATTAATATACTAATACCTCAGAGTCCCTTGTCCAATACACAAAGCTATACAAGGAGAGTCTTTGGAAACGAAAAATTTCTCAAAAAAAGGAATATATGACATATATAGACTTGAAAAATCTTTCTGAAGAAAAGATATATTCGCAATTTGAATATGTAAAATCAATTATTAGTAATTATGTAACTTCCAACAAAAATATGCCTCAACGCGAAATAAAAATATGTTTCCGTTGCAAAAATAGTTTTGAGTGCAAAGTGGGCAGCATTACTGAATGTCAGTGTACACAAATACAATTAAGCATAGAAGAAAGAGCCTACATTGATAACAAGTATGAAGATTGTATATGTATAAATTGTTTGTACCAGTTAAGGCAAGAATATTTGTTATACCAATTTGATGTATAATTTAGTCCAAAATGATTTGGTATAATGCCGATGCAATAGCTGTTTCCCGATGCAATCGGGATTACAGATATACTTTCGGTATTATTAAAAGAAAAAAAGGATTAATAAACAATAAACTTTCTGCTTATTTAAGTGGGAAGTTTTACTTTTGGATAAAGTAATTTTTATGAAATTCTCTACAGATGAATTATTAACAGTAACATTTACACTTTTTGCAGTAATAGATATTGTAGGGTCTATACCTCTATTAATTTCGTTAAAAGATAAAATGGGCGGCACTATTCGTTCATTTCAGGCAACCATTGTATCTGGTATTTTAATGATTTTATTTTTATTTCTTGGAAATTCTTTTTTGGGAATTTTAGGTATAGATGTAAAAAGTTTTGCAGTAGGTGGTTCAATAGTTATATTTTTATTAGGATTAGAAATGGTTTTGGGGCACGAAATTTTTAAAGGCGATAAAGATGCTAAAGCAGGTACTGTAGTGCCTATTGCTTTTCCTGTAATTGCAGGTAGTGGCACATTGACAACAGTAATGAGTTTAAAAGCCAACTTTAATGAAACAGTTATACTTATTGGTATTTTAATAAATCTTGTTATTATTTATACTGCATTAAAATCATTAAATTTAATAGAACATTTGTTGGGCAAAGCAGGTTTATTAGCAGTAAGAAAATTTTTTGGTGTAATATTACTAGCTATTGCTGTAAAAATTTTTAGTGCTAATATTAGTTCGTTTGGAAAGTAGGGGATTGAGCTATTGATAAAGGGTAATAGTTTAAATTAAAACACCTTAACTTTAAAGAAAAAATTATGAGTGTAGCCGAATATAAAGAAAGCATTAAGCAATTGGTTGATACAACCAACAATGAATTATTACTGCAACACTGGAAAAAGCAATTAGAATGGGATATTGAACACGAAACAACAGTTGAACTGAATGACGAAGAATTAAATTTAGTTAAAGAAGGATTGACAGACTATGAAAGCGGTAATTATATTTCATTGGAAGAATTTATTAATCAAAGAAAATGATTGCTTATCCTATTGTTGTTACCAAGAAAGCCAATGTAGATGAACTTAGTCGATATTTTATAAACAACTCTGTTATGTGGAGTAATTAAAATACTATAGGCATTTACTTGTCTTGTTGTTTTACCTATGTATGGCTGTGTTTCAAGTAATTTTAAATGCCTGTCTATATTTTCCTGAAATTTAATAGCAACGGTCATTCCCCAATTCTCTTCCAAATACACCAATAATTTATACAACTGATGTACAAAGCGTTTTTTCTTACTATTATGTACGCCATCTTGCAGTAAGATTTAGGTAGGCTTCTTCCGATATGATGTCTTTATCGTCAGGTTCATTTAACAGATTGGAAAGTTCTGTTTGTTGTTCCAAAGAAAGTTCGTTCCACCAATCATTTTGTTTGGCTTCAAGAATAGTTTTAGCTTCATTTAACAAAGCATCATCTTCGCAGTTATCTACCAAAAGGCGAACCTGATTTTTTAATTGAATATCCATACAAAATAATTTATTAGCCCAAATATACTAAAACTACACAGCAATATAGTTTTTTTTGGCATAACATTTTTATGAAAAAAATGTTATACACCCGTTTTTTTCTATTGTGTCTATATAGCTACATTATTCTTCTATTGATATAAGTAATTCACTTTTAGTTCACAGTTTTATTTGAACATTTTTGCAGCAAGTATTTTATGTTTATTTTGGACGGCTTTCATTTTTCATTTTATATAAAAAACAACACATGAGCAAATTAGCTTTAACTTACGATGACATTCAATTAGTACCTGCTTTTTCTAATATTTCTTCCAGAAAAAATATTGATTTAACCACACAAGTTACCAAACGTTATGGTTTGCGTATGCCATTGGTAGCTTCTTGTATGGACACAGTTTGTGAAAGTGAAATGGCTATTGCTATGGCAGAAATGGGTGGTGTAGGTTGTGTGCACAGATTTATGAGCATAGAACAACAAACCAATGAAGTAGCTACTGTAGTGAATGCTTTGCAAGATGATGCTATTAAATTTTTATGGAATGTACAAAATACCGATTGGACTTTTACAAAAGCAATTCCTATAATGGCTGCTGTAGGAGCTAATGGAGATTTTGCAGAACGTGCTATTGCATTGGTTAATGCAGGTGCCAATATTATTTTGATTGATGTAGCTCATGGGCATCATGAAAATGTACAACAAGCTATTGCTATACTGAAAAAAACTTTACCTACTCATATAGATTTTATTGCAGGCAATATTGCCAGTGCTCAAGCTGCTAAAGATTTAGAAGCATGGCAGGCAGATGGTTTAAGGGTTGGTGTAGGTGGTGGCTCTTTATGTACTACACGTTTAAAAACAGGTTTTGGCGTTCCTAATGTTACTTGCTTACAAGAAATTGTAGCTGTAACATCTTTGCCAGTAATGGCAGATGGAGGCATTAGAACAAGTGGCGATATTGCTAAAGCATTGGCATTAGGAAGCAGTTGTGTAATGCTTGGTTCTTTAATTGCTGGAACAAAAGAAGCACCAGGACAAATGATAGAGAAATCTTCTGGATTGTATAAACGTTATAGAGGAGCTGCAAGTTTAGAAACCAAAATGGTACACAATCAGGTGCAAAGAAATGTAGAAGGAGAAAGCACTGTAATTCCTTTTAAAGGAGGGGCAAAATTTGTAATAGAAAGTTTATTAGATGGAGTAAGAAGTGCTTTTTCTTATGGTGGAGCTAATAATATAAAGCAATTTAAACCAGAGTGGGTACAAGTAACCAATGCAGGACTTACTGAAGCAAGACCACATTTATTATAAAATATATTTCAGTTTGTTTGCAACACTTTCATCTTTTATCTTGCAGCACTTGTAAGAGAAAAATAATTAAACATGAGTAATACCAATCAGCAATATGATGTTGTAGTAGAGCAGTGTAAAGATATTTTTATAAAAAAAACAAAAGACTATGGCACTGCTTGGAGGGTGTTAAGACCTATTAGTGTTATAGACCAAATTTTTATCAAGGCTTTACGCATAAGAACTATTCAAAATAAACAACAACAATTAGTAGATGATAATATTGCTGATGAATTTAAAGGCATTATTAACTATGCTGTTATTGGGCTAATACAATTAGAACTGAAAGAATCTTTTATTGAAGAATTACTTGTAGATAAAGTTCTTACTCTTTACAACAAACAAATACAATTTGCCAAAGATACCATGCTTAATAAAAACCATGATTATGGAGAAGCATGGAGAGAAATGAGTCAAGAAAGTTTTGCTGATTTAATTTTAATGAAGCTACAACGCATCAAACAAATATTAAACAATGATGGCAAAACAATTATTAGTGAAGGCATAGATGCCAACTATGTAGATATTATTAATTACAGTGTATTTGCCTTAATACTAATAATAGAAGAAGTGCATTAAAATACTACTACTCAAATGTGCTATAAAAATAAGGCGTTTGGGCTTCAAACTCAGCAGCACAAGTATCTACCATTTTATACACTCGTGTTATGCCCAATGCTTTTCTTTTTTCATACACTTCATCTTCTGTATAATCGCCATTTAAAATTCTGGCAATTTGTTCATCACTAAAGCCATGCTTTTTTGCTTCTTTCAATAATTCAGTAGGCACATCAGCTAAAAAGTGTTTGCCCAATTCTTTTTCTATATCACACAGCTTTTGTATTTGAATTAAAAACCATTTATCTATTCCTGTAGCATGAGAAATGGTTCTTACTGTTAAGCCCTGCATTAGTGCATCTTTAATTCTAAAAATTCTGTCCCACTTTGGAATTTTTATATACTCTAATAGCTCGTCAGTTTTCATCATACTTTTTCCATAATAACCTAAGCCTACTGCATTATTTTCTAAACTCTGACAGGCTTTTTGTAAAGATTCTGTAAAACTTCTACCTATAGCCATTACTTCACCTACACTTTTCATTTGCAAACCAAGTGTATCATTAGCTCCTTTAAATTTATCAAAATTCCAACGAGGTATTTTTACAATAACATAATCTAATGCAGGTTCAAAATAAGCACTGGTGGTTTTAGTAATCTGATTTTTTAATTCATCTAAAGTATAGCCAATAGCCAACTTAGCTGCAATTTTTGCAATAGGATAACCAGTAGCTTTACTTGCTAAAGCACTTGAACGGCTAACACGTGGATTAATTTCTACTGCAATTAATTCTTCTGTTTCAGGGTTTAGTGCAAACTGCACATTACAACCACCTGCAAAATTGCCAAGGCTACGCATCATCAGCATTGCTTGATTACGCATTTCTTGAAAAGCAGTATCACTCAATGTCATTGCAGGAGCTACAGTTATACTATCACCTGTATGCACACCCATTGGGTCAAGATTTTCTACAGTACAAATAATAACTACATTATCATTTTTATCTCTCAATAATTCTAACTCAAATTCTTTCCAACCAAGTACAGCTTTTTCTACCAATACTTCATGTATGGGACTTGCTTCTAATCCACGTTTTAGGGCTTCGTCTAATTCATCTTTATTAAAAACAAAACTTCCACCACTACCACCCAAAGTAAAAGAAGAACGAATAACCAAAGGAAAACCAATTTGCTGTGCATGTTCTTTGCCTTCTAAAAAACTATTGGCTACATTGCTTTGTGCTACTTTAATACCTATTTTTAGCATCAAGTTTCTAAACAATTCTCTATCTTCTGCTGTATTAATAGCTGCTACATCTACACCAATCATTTTGCAATTATATTTCTCCCAAATGCCTAATTCATCTACTTCTTTGCAAAGATTTAAAGCAGTTTGTCCGCCCATTGTTGGCAATACAGCATCTATTTTATTTTCTTCTAAAATTTGTTCTATACTTTCTACAGTCAATGGCAATAGATACACTTTATCAGCCATCATAGGGTCAGTCATTATGGTAGCAGGATTGCTGTTTATCAGCACTACTTTTATTCCTTCTTCTCTCAAACTTCTGGCAGCTTGCGAACCACTATAATCAAACTCACAAGCCTGACCAATAATAATGGGTCCGCTACCTACTATTAAAACAGATTTTATAGAATTATCTTTAGGCATGAGGCAAAAATAATGTTGAATAATGAATTATGAATGATAAATTACTTTTCTAAAGCGTTTTAGCCATAATCAATGCTACATCTCACTATCAAAAAACAAAAAAGCTACCTTTTTTGGTAGCCTTAATTTTTTATTTGTACTTTTTTACCCATTCCTCTGGTGTTAAATTACCTGTATCTCTTACTTTTTTATATTGATAGCTAAACCATACAGCAAATACAATAATAACACCAACGAGAGAATAAATGATAAAACGTTTCTTTTTCATATTGAACTTGTTTAGACTTTTATCAATTCAATATACACGAAGCTAAAAAAAGTGAAAGTTGTCAGGTTGAGCTTGTCGAAACCGATTAATTAAAGCATACTTTTTAAAACTCGCCTTAGACAGGCTCAGGCTGACAGCTTTTTTTATTCACAATTCGTAAAAAATTAAAAGTCTAAACAACTTCATTATATAAATTTAGCAGGTTTTACAAATTATTGATTGAATACAATTATAATATGCTTGCATATCTTCGTTGGTTGGGTACTGAACTAAATGGCACGCACCTGCTGCTTTAAGAAAGACTTTCACGGATTCCCAAAGATTACAACAACTCCAATCAGTTTTACCATCTTTTAGCGAACAGCATCCTCCTGAAAAATATTCAGCATTTGACTTTATTAATACATCAAGAATTTCCTCTGAGTTTTCAAATGTAGTTGCTAAGGTATAACTTGAATTGTAAACGGCTAATAATTTTTCATAAAAAACGGGGTCTTCCAACGTTGAGTTAAGTTCTTTAACCTCTTCAATTTGTTCATGTATCCCAAGAGAATTTGCCAAATCAACAAATTCCTCTGTACTAATTTCATTTTTATCAAAACTAACTGAAGTTAATGCAGTTCCTTCATTTACTATATTAGATTTTTTACAACTGTAAAATACCATAGTAAAGGTAACAATTAGTGCAAGGCTAACAAAAAATATTTTTTTCATTTCGTCTCCGCAGAGTGTTCTTTTTAGGCTTTTATGAAAGGCTAAGACACTCTGCGAAATTAATATACTAATACCTCAGAGTCTCTTGCTCAATACACAAAGCTATACAAGGAGACTCTTCAGGAACGAAGGTACCAGTACTTACACAAAATTTTATTGACAATTTGCATACTGTTCCATTATTCGTTAACTTTGCAAAATGGAAGCGATTAGAGAAATCATATTTTATAAAGACTACTTTGATGATTTTTTTGAGCCGTTACCTCAAAAGGTTAAGGACAAAATAGATGAAGTGCTTTTTATGTTTACGATTATCGAACGTATTCCTAAAAAGTTTTTCAAAAGCATTGAAAATGTAAAAGGACTTTTTGAAATTCGTGTTGAATACGAAAGCAACATCTACCGAATATTTTGCTGTTTCGACAAAGGCTGTTTGGTAGTGCTTTTCAACGGATTTCAAAAGAAAACACAGAAAACGCCAAAGAAAGAAATAGATAAGGCAGAGAAAATAATGCAGGAATATTTTAACGAACAAAAAAGCAATGAAAATGGAAACAAAAAATAAAAATATCAAAACTTTTTCCCAGCATCTCAACAAAAGATATGGAAAAATCGGAAGTAAAAAACGCACCGAATTTGAAATCAAAGCAAAGTCATTTGCCATTGGTGAGTTGATTAAAGAAGAACGTAAACAAGCACAATTAACACAAGAGCAACTTGCAGAAAAAATTGGGGCGAAGAAAAGTTTTATATCTAGAATTGAAAACGGGCATAGCGATATTCAACTTTCTACTTTATACAAACTTATTGAGTTTGGACTTGGACGAAGAATAAACCTGACAATCCAATAAAAACTGCTACCAGCATAAGTATTGCCAAAAGTGGGGCAAAGTGTGTTCTTTCCCAGCATCTTCTCCTTATTGATTTTGTGTTAGCTAAGGGAAGATGCGTAACAAAAAATTCGACAATGTTCCCTCACCATAGTATGTGTCTGCACATAGCATAATATTAAAATTAGTGTTTCGTGAAGACACGAAACATGGCTGTGGTGTTTTTTAGATTTTCTGTAACCCTATTTTAGGACAAGGCACTCAATTTATTATTATGCTGAATTTCTATTTTAACTCAAATTTGCAATAGCTATATTTGTAAGCTATGGCAAAATCAGCTTCTCCAATGATGCAGCAACATAAGGCTATTAAACAAAAATATCCTGATGCTATTTTATTATTTAGAGTTGGCGATTTTTATGAAACATTTGGTCAAGATGCCATTATTACATCTCAAGTTTTGGGTATTACATTAACCAAAAGAAATAATGGCGATAAAGCAAATACAGAATTAGCTGGTTTCCCTCATCATGCTTTAGATACTTATTTACACAAATTAGTCAAAGCAGGACATCGTGTAGCCATTTGTGACCAATTAGAAGACCCCAAACAAGCAAAAGGTGTAGTGAAACGTGGAGTTACTGAATTGGTAACACCTGGTATTGCTACCAATGATAAACTCTTAGAGCATAATAGCAATAACTTTTTAGCAGCAGTGCATTTTTCAGAAAATAATATAGGCATTGCATTTATTGATATAAGTACAGGAGAATTTTTTGTAGCAGAAGGCAATGAAGAATATATTGATAAATTATTGCAAAGCCTTAAACCAGCAGAAGTAATTTTTCAACGCAATTATCAAAAGCAATTTAAAGAAACATTTGGTGTAAAGTTTTATACCTACACTTTAGAAAGCTGGATTTTTGAGCTTGCTTTTTCAACAGAAAATTTATTAAAACATTTTCAAACACACTCATTAAAAGGCTTTGGTATAGAAAATATGCAGCAAGGCATTATTGCTGCAGGTGCAGTATTGTATTACTTAAAAGAAACAGAGCATCCCAATCTTCAACACATTACTTCTATACAAAGAATTGAAAGAGATGATTTTTTGTGGATGGATAGATTTACCATCAGAAATTTAGAAATTATTGGTAGTGGTGCAGCAGAAGGCAATAATTTATTGAAAACATTAGATAATACTGTTTCTCCAATGGGAGCAAGATTATTGAAACGATGGATTATTATGCCATTAAAAGATATTACTAAAATAAATGAAAGACTAAGTGTAGTAGAATATTTTATTAAAGAAACTGATAACAGACACAAACTTATTCAATCAATTAAACAATGTGGCGATGTAGAAAGATTGGTTAGTAAAATTCCTTTAAAAAAAATAAATCCAAGAGAGGTAATTCAATTAGCCAAGGGATTGCAGCAAGTAGCAAGTATCAAAAATATTTGTTCTTCTGCCGATAATGTTTATTTAAAAAGATTGGCAGATGGTTTAAATAATTGCCAATTTATTCTTCAAAAAATTGTACAAGAAATAGAAGATGTACCACCAGTAGCTGCTAATAAAGGGGGTGTAATAAAAGAAGGTGTCAATAAAGAATTGGATGAATTAAGAAAAATAGCATCGGGAGGAAAAGAATATTTAATCAATATTCAACAAAGAGAAGCAGAAGCAACAGATATTCCTTCTTTAAAAATTGGGTTTAATAATGTATTTGGCTATTACTTAGAAGTAACCAATACGCATAAAAATAAAGTGCCAGAAAGTTGGATAAGAAAACAAACACTTACCAATGCTGAAAGATATATAACACCAGAGTTAAAAGAATATGAAGAAAAAATAACTGGTGCCGAAGAAAAAATTTTAGCCATAGAGTTAGATGTATATGATAAACTATTACTTGCTCTGCAAGATTATATAGCACCTATACAAGTTAATGGCAATATTTTGGCTATTATAGATTGCTTAATTTGTTTTGCAGAAAATGCTTTACAATACAGTTATAAAAAACCAGAGCTACATAATGGTTTTGATATAATTTTAAAAGAATCTCGTCATCCTGTTATTGAAAGAAATTTACCACAAGGAGAAAATTATATAACCAACGATATTTATATAGATGCAGAAACACAGCAAATAATTATTCTTACTGGTCCAAACATGAGCGGTAAAAGTGCAGTGTTAAGACAAACAGCACTCATTACTTTAATGGCTCATATAGGTAGTTTTGTTTCTGCCGATGTTGCTAAAATTCCTTTAACAGATAAAATTTTTACAAGAGTAGGAGCAAGTGATAATTTGAGTGGTGGAGAAAGTACCTTTATGGTAGAAATGAATGAAACAGCTTCTATCATTAATAATATTTCTGAAAGAAGTTTAATATTATTAGATGAAATTGGTAGAGGAACATCAACCTATGATGGTATTAGCATAGCTTGGAGTATTGTAGAATATTTGCATCATTCACCAGCAAAACCCAAAACACTTTTTGCTACACACTATCACGAATTAAATGAATTAGAAGAAAAATTGCAACGAGTAAAAAATTTTCATATTACCAACAAAGAAGTAGGCAACAAAATTATTTTTTTAAGAAAATTAGCAAGAGGAGGCAGTACACATAGCTTTGGTATTCATGTAGCAAAAATGGCAGGTATGCCACCAGAGCTTATCAATAGAGCCAATGAAATATTAAAACTGTTAGAACAAAAATCTGAAACAAAAGAAAAAGAACAAGGCATACCAAATATGGAAGATATTAGCCATAAAATAAAATCTTTAACAACTGCACAAGTACAACTTTCTATTTACGATACATACTCACAAGTTTTTGATGATATTAGAAAGAATATAGAAAAAATAGACATTAATAGATTAACGCCAGTAGAAGCATTGATGAAACTAAATGAAATAAAAGGAATGTTGAAATAAATCTTAATTAATGTAATCTATCAAAGCATTACTTTTGCCCACCCAAAATAATGTGGTATGATTGATAAGTTAGAAGCAGTAAAAGCAAGGTTTGAGCAAATTGGTATTGCATTAACCAATCCAGAAATCATCAATAATCAAAAAGAGTTTGGAAAACTAAGTAAAGAATATCGTTCTTTAGAAAAAATAGTTCAGCCTTTTGAGCAGTATAAAAAAGTATTGGCAGATTATCATTTTGCTAAAGAAAGTTTAAATAGTAATGATGAAGACATGAAAGAATTGGCAAAAATGGAATTGCCCGATTTAGAAGAGCAAAAAGACAATTTAGAAAAACAGCTTACACAACTATTAATACCCAAAGACCCTCAAGATGATAAAAATGCCATTCTTGAAATTCGTGCAGGAACAGGAGGCGATGAAGCCAGCTTATTTGCAGGAGATTTATTAGAAATGTATTTACGCTACTGTCAAAAAAAAGGATGGAAAGCAGCCATAGTTAGCGAAAGTGAAGGAACTGTAGGAGGCTATAAAGAAGTGGTAGTAGAAGTAACAGGAGAAGATGTTTATGGTACATTAAAATTTGAAAGTGGTGTACATCGTGTACAACGAGTACCTGATACAGAAACACAAGGTCGTGTTCATACAAGTGCTGCAACTGTAGCAGTAATGCCTGAAGCGGAAGAAGTAGATGTAGAATTAAAAGAAAGTGATGTAAAAATGGAAACTGCAAGAAGTGGTGGTGCAGGAGGACAAAATGTAAATAAAGTAGAAACAAAAGTTTTCTTAACACATACACCTACAGGCATTGTAGTAGTTTGTCAAACAGAGAGAACACAGTTGGCTAACAGAGAAAAAGCTATGCAAATGCTGCGTACAAAATTGTATGAAGAACAAGTACGCAAACAAGAAGATGAAATAGCCAGACAAAGAAAAACATTAGTAAGTACAGGCGATAGAAGTGCTAAAATAAGAACTTATAACTGGCCCCAAGGTAGGGTAACAGACCATAGAATTGGATTAACTTCTTATAATTTAGACTCTGTGGTTAATGGCAATATTGATGAATTTATTGAAGCCTTACAATTAGCTGAAAATACAGCTAAGATGGCAAATCAAGATAATTAAACTTATATACCAATGCAATTTGGATTTGTTTACGATAAGAAAAAAACAATACAAGCATTACGTTATCATTTTATTTCAAGAAGTGAAATTAAAATGTTGATTATTGTAGTAAATGTTTTTGCTATTATTTCTGCTATACTATTTTATTTCAAAAAAATAAGACCAGAATATTTTTTGCTTGGCTCAATATTGTGGCTCTTAATTATGATTGCTACATGGTTTATATTGCCTTATGTGGTTTATAAAAAAACAGCTATGTTTCAACAGCGTTTTATTGCTACCATCCAATCAGATAAATTAGTTTTAGAAACAGAAGCAGGTAATGCAGAATGGCAATGGAATCGCTTTCAACGATATACAGAATCTCCCAATTTTTTTCATTTATATTTTAATCCAAAATCTTTCTTATTAATTCCTAATGATGATATAGGAGATGAAATGAGACATGATATAAGAGGAATTTTAAAAAATGGCATTAGCTAATATGAAAGAAAGGGTGTAGTTGAGAACCTACACCCAGTAAACATTTTAATCACTCCTTCTTATACTATTCTTTTATTTCTCCAACCATATTGGCAGGAATAACCCATTCATCAAATTGCTCTGCTGTTAAATAGCCTAAAGTAATAGCAGTTTCTTTTAATGTGCTGCCATTTTTATGAGCAGTTTGCGCTATTTCTGCTGCTTTGTAATAACCAATTTTTGTATTTAATGCAGTTACCAACATCAAACTATTATCTACATGTTTTTTAATATTTGCTTCTAATGGTTCTATACCTACGGCACATTTATCATTAAAACTTACACAACCTTCTCCTATTAAACGAGCACTATGCAAAAAGTTATAAATCATAACAGGTTTAAATACATTTAATTCAAAATGACCAGTACTACCACCAATATTAATAGCAACATCATTGCCCATTACTTGTGCTGCAATCATGGTCAATGCTTCACATTGTGTAGGGTTTACTTTACCTGGCATTATTGAACTTCCAGGTTCATTATCTGGTATAAAAATTTCTCCAATACCACTACGTGGTCCACTTGATAACATTCTTATATCATTAGCAATTTTCATTAAACTTACTGCTACTGTTTTCAATGCTCCATGAGCTTCTACAATAGCATCATGAGCAGCTAATGCTTCAAATTTATTTTCGGCTGTAATAAAAGGCAAACCTGTTAAAGCTGCAATATGTTTGGCTACTGTAACATCATAATTTTTTGGTGTATTAATTCCTGTACCAACAGCAGTGCCTCCTAAAGCAAGTTCACTTAAATGTGCTAAAGAATTTTTTATGGCTTTTAATCCATGCGTTAATTGAGATGCATAACCACTAAACTCTTGCCCTAATGTAAGAGGTGTAGCATCCATAAAATGTGTACGACCAATTTTCACCACTTTCATAAATGCTTTACTCTTTGCTTGTAAAGTATCTCTTAATTTTTCTATACCAGGGATGGTAGTTTCTGCCAACATTTTATAAGCTGCAATGTGCATAGCAGTAGGAAAAGTATCATTGCTACTTTGGCTTTTATTTACATCATCGTTAGGATGAATAAATTTTTCTTTGTCTGTAAGGCTGCCTCCATTATTTACATGTGCTTTATAAGCTACTACTTCATTTACATTCATATTGCTTTGTGTGCCACTACCTGTTTGCCAAATTACCAAAGGAAATTGGTCGTTTAATGTTCCTGCTAAAATTTCATCACATACTGTAGCTATGGCATTTTTCTTTTCATCTGCTAAAACACCCAATTCGTTATTGGCTAATGCTGCTGCTTTTTTTAAATAAGCAAATGCAGTGATAATTTCTTTGGGCATTTTATTAATATCCTGTGCTATTTTAAAATTTTCAATACTTCTTTGGGTTTGAGCACCCCAATAAACATGAGCAGGAACTTTTACCTCACCCATAGTGTCTTTTTCTATTCTGTATTCCATATTCATAAAATTTTTTGCAAAGGTAGGGTTGAGAGTTGGAAGTTGTGAGATGTTGTAGTGTACAAAACATTCATGGTTTGTTTTTCTTCACATTCTTTTTCTTGTTAGCTTTTATATGGATTAGCTAAGGGGGAAGATGTTGTATAAATATGTCAACATTTGTTATCTACGTCTAATTATTTAATAAAAAACTGTGTAGCTGCCAAGCCTGTATATGCTTTATTCCCTTGTTTTGAGGAAACTGTACTTCATCTAACGAAACCACTATTTTTTCATAATTATCTTTTATGGCTTCAAGCGAAGCATATTCTCTGTTTATGGTAGCTTTATCAAGCAATAAATAGGCACTTTGTACATACATTAATCTATCTGCTTTTTTTGCTACAAAATCTATTTCTTTATTAAGCATTGCTCCTACAAAAACCTTGTAACCTGCATGTAGAAGTTCCAAATACACTAAATTTTCCAACATATATCCAACACCATAGCCAAAACCACTATACAAATAATTTTTATAAGAAAGGTCATTGCTGTAATACTTACAATTACCAGAAATGGTTTCTTTTCCTTTTATGTCGTAACGTTCTGCTTTATGAATTAAAAATGTATCTTCAATGTAATTGATATAGTTAGCAACTGTGTCGTAAGTAGTTTTTCTTCCTTTGCTTTTGAAATAATTGGCAATATTATTTACAGATAACAAATTTGAAGCGTTGTTTACCAGATATACAAAAATATCTTCCAACAGTTTAGGGTCTTTTATAGCATATCGTTGTATAATGCCTCTAAGCAAAACAGTATCTTTTACAGAAGCTGTATAATGCCGTTTGGTTTCTTCATCAGGCAATACAAACAGTTCGGGCAAACCGCCACTTTCCATATAACTGATATAGGTTTGTCTATTTATTTCTTGGTGAGTTATGTTTGCATATTCTACAAAACTGAAAGGAAAAATTTCAAAGCTGACATACCGACCTGAAAGCAATGTAGCCAACTCTCCTGAAAACATTTTTGAATTAGAGCCACTTATATATAACTCATAATCTTCTGTAAAATCTTGAGAATAGGAGTTTACAAATCGTTCCCATTCTGCTATGTTCTGTATTTCGTCAATGAATAGGTATATCTTTCCTTTGGGTTTTAGCTTTGCCTTGTACAGTTTTACTAATTTTTCCAAATCCTTGTAATGGGTTATAAAATCAAAGTCAATAAATTCTTTGTTGATGTAAAAAATATTTTTAGGGTGTACGCCATTTTTAATAAAATAGTGTGCTATCTGCCTTAGAAGATAATTTTTTCCTGAACGTCTTTGACCTACTAAAACCTTTATCAGTTTGTTATTGCTGTAATTCAGTATATTATTTGTATAAGATTCACGCAAAAAGCCAAGTTGTGGCACATTCCCATTCTAGAAATTGTATTTTTCTAATGATTTAAAATTTTCTTCCATACTTGAATTTTTACACAAAATAGATAAATTTTCTTCTACACTCTAAAATTCTATCCCTACATTTTGTATATCATATTGTAAAAAATAAATAAGTAACAAGGCTGATTGTAGCCCTAATTTTTGGGCAAATAGTACTAATCAGCACAAACTATTCGTGTACATTTGTATAGTTCGTAATACGAAAACAGATTTTTTATTTTCAAAATCATGATTATCTTGTAAGCTATTAATACGATTGCTTATGGCTTTAAAAATAATTGACCATAATTCTGATGAATATAAGCAAATGGTAGATATGCGTTATAACATACTACGCAAACCATTAGGGCTTCAATTTTCTGATGAAGAGTTGGCTAAGGAAAAAGAAGATATTTTAATTGGCTGTTTTGATGATGGCAAATTAGAAGGCTGTTGTTTACTAACTAAAGCAACTGAAGATAATACTTTGCGTTTAAGGCAAATGGCTGTATTGAGTGGTTTGCAAGGAAAAGGCATTGGTAAAGTATTGATGTTTTTTGCAGAAAATATTGCCAGAGATAAAGGCTTTAAAAAAATAACTATGCATGCCCGAAAAAATGCAGTAGGCTTTTATAAAAAATTAGGTTATCAAATCTTGGGCAATGAGTTTATTGAATTATCAATACCTCATTTTATGATGGAGAAAAATTTGATGTAATAGTGATTAATGCTACCAATTATTGCTTCTTAACTTCATATAAATCTTCTTTAGAAACAACTTTAATTAAATCTCCTTCTTTTAAAGTTTTGCTAAGTAAGCTATAAGGACCTGTTACTACTTCATCATTTTCTTGCAGTCCACTTATAATTTGTATATAATCTACATCTTGTACAGCCGTAGTTACTTTTACTTTTTTAATGGTATTATTGGCTTGTTTTACAAAAACAATTTCTTGTATTTCGTTGGTGTTGTTTGATGGGTGGTTATTTTCTGTACTATCTTTTTTATTAGTAGTATTGTCTTTAGCATCTCTTGTTGTAACAGCAGATAATGGTACAGACAAAACATCTTTAACTGTTTGTGTTTGTATATCAGCAGTTGCACTCATATTGGGTCTAAAAGGAAATGGTTTACCTGATACTACTAAATCTTTATAGCTTTCTTTTAATAGTCTTACATGTACTTTATAATTAGCAACTTCATTGCTTGAAACACTGGACACATTTGTTGTAACTGTTGGATTGGCTATTTTAAAAACTATTCCTTTAAATTTTCTGTTTCCATAAGCATCAATAGTTACAATAGCTGTATCTCCATAGCTTACTTTAGGTATATCATTTTCGCCAACATCAACAATAGCAACCATACTATTCAAATCTGCAATACGCATCATTTCTGTACCAATGCTAAAACTATTCCCTGCTACACGTTCTCCTTTTTTTACATTTAACACATTTACTACCCCATCCATTGGAGCAGTAATAATAGTACGTCCAATATCTTTATTAGCTCTGCTTAAATTGGCTTGAGCACTTTGTATAGCAGCTTTATTTCCTTTTAAACTTTCTTTAGCTGCATTATAATTAGCCAATGCTGATTGATATGCTTGTTCTGCTTGTTCAAATTCTGCTTTTGAAATTACTTTTTCGTTGTATAATTTTTTTTGTCTTTCATAGTTTGCTTTTGCTTGGTTAAAAGTTGCTTCAATAGCTAATAATGCTGCTTTTGCATTAGCATCGGCTGCTTCACTTTGTGCTACACCAGCAGCAGCTTGGTCTCTTTGAGAGGCATAAATATCTGCATAAATTTTGGCTACAATTTGACCTCTTCTTACTGTATCACCTTCATCTACAGAAAGCTCTACAATTTCGCCACTTATATCTGGACTAACTTTTACTTCTACTTCAGGAGAAATTTTTCCACTGGCTGTTACTGTTTCTATAATAGTGCGTTTGGCTACTTTTTCTACAGATACTTTTTTTCCTTCTTCTTTGCCTATAATTCCTTTTTTCTTCAATACTATTAACAATATGATTACTGCTAATAATCCTACAATTATCCATATCAATTTCTTATTCATACCACTACATTTATTAGTTTATAATTTTAAGCCTTGTCCTTTATAAAATTCAAGCAATTTCATTCTAAATACATAATCAAAATGATTGTTTAATCTTGTTAGTTTGGCTTGTAATAAATTATTTTGATTGGTTATTAAATCTAATGTAGTAATTAATCCTACATCATATCTTTTTTTAGCATAGTCATACGTTCTTTCTGCTGTTTCTACAGTTTTTTGACTGGCATTAAATCTTTGTAAAGCAGCTATTGCATTGTTGTAAGCTAAATAAATATCTTGTTCTAATTTTTGCTTAGATTGTTCTATGGCAATTTCTGTTTGTCTTAATTGTAGTTTGCTATTTTCATAATTTAGTTTAGCACTGCCATTATTAAAAATGGGTATATTGATTTGGAAGCCTAAATTTTGACGAAAGTTATTGTTTAATTGTACGCCATAACCATCCCACATTTCACTAAAAGATTTTTTTCCTTGTGTTATTTGAAGGCTTGGCTGATATATCAAATAATTAGTACCACCTACAGTAACATAATCTCCTGTTGGCACACCTGCTCCAAGAGTTACACTTTTAATTTTATTAGTACTATTGGCAAAGTTTGTTCCTAAGCCTCCTCCAAAAGTAATGGTAGGATACATATTTGCTTTAGCAGATTTTACAGCATAAGCAGCACTTTTATTTCTTAACTCAGCTACTTTTTGTTGAGGCATAGATGTTAAAGATAATTGCAATACAGCAGCAGGTTCTAATTCTGCCAAAGGTTCTAAAGGTATTTTATCTAAAGAAGGTGTTTCAATATCAAAAGGAGTAGCCATACCAATATTTAGCAATGCTTTTAAGTTTAGCACATTTTGGTCATAGTTACTAATAGCATTGAAGTAGTTAATACTATCCGATGCAAGTCTTGATTCTAATTCTGCTGCATTCAATTCTGGCAATGCACCTGCATTTACTTTTTTTCTGGTATTAATTAATTGTTCTGTTGTAGATTCTATTTGTTTTTGTGCAATTTCTATTTGTTGTTTACTACTTAATGCAGCCAAATAATAAGTACATACATTTAAAGCTATATCATTGGCTGCTCTTTCAATATCTGCAACAGCAGCTTTTGTAGCATAATCAGATGATGTAATATTATTTTTTAATCTTCCCCAGTTGTATAAAACAATACCTGTACTAAAATTAAAATTATTAAACAATAATTGTGTAGTTGTAAATTGATTGGTAGTAGGGTCAACAGAACGACCAAACTGCATACCAATACCAGTATTAAAATTGGCAGTAGGATAAATGGCTAATTTATTTGCTTGATGCTGAAGAGCAGTAATTCTTGCCTGAACTTCTGTTTGTTGTACAGAAATATTGTTCTTCATGGCATAATCTACCATCTTTCTTAAATCCCATTTTTCTGGTGTTTGTTGAGATATTGCTACACCAAAAGTGCAACAAGCTATAAGGGTAAAAAATTGCTTCATAAAAAACAAAAATAATAGAAACCTTGCAACCTTTATAAATTTTACGTTAAAAATTAATAAACGGCAAAAAACTATCTACATTAAAGTAAAATGGTGGTTTATATGTTTACTGAAACTTATGTATAAATAACATTATTTTTATGCCAATGAAAAATATTGTTCCTCTTTTTTTAAGAAAAGAAACCAATGGTGCAGTCATTAAAGAAATTGATGGACTACGTTTTATTGCTATTGTAGCGGTTGTATTAAGTCATTTTAATTTACAAGTTATTAAACTTAGCCCTTATGAAACAGATTTTGTTTACAGCAATGCCTTAGCCCTATTTTTAGAATTGGGTGGTTATGGTGTAAGAATATTTTTTTGTATTAGTGCATTTATTTTATCTATTCCTTTTATACAATATTTGCTGTACAAGCAAGAAAAAGTAAACCTAAAAAAATATTATGTAAGAAGATTAAAAAGATTAGAAATTCCTTACTTGCTTGTATTAATTATTTTATTGCTTTTTAGAATTTTTGTACAAGGCGAATTTTGGAAAGAAGAATTACCTCACTTTTTTAGTAGTGTTTTTTATAGTCATAATATTATTTATGATAGAAGAAGCACCATTAACCCTGTAGCTTGGACATTAGAAATAGAAATACAGTTTTATTTACTACTTCCTTTATTGCTTAAATTGTTTATTATAAAAAATGTATCATTAAGAAGAATTTTATTAATAGCTTCTATATGTATAACAGGCATTATTTATGCAATATTTGAAAACTTTTTTATAGCAGCACATTTACAATATTCTATTGTGCCATACTTTCCAGTATTTTTATTAGGCATTTTATTGGCTGATATTTATTTGAGCAATGCTTCTATATTAAAAGAAAAATCTTTTTTGTGGGATGTGTTGGGTGTAGTGGGTTTTTTATTCATCATTTATTTTGCAGGATATCCTATTTTTTATAAGCAATGCATAGAGTATATAGGTTATGTATTATTGTTTACTGGTGTATTTAAAGGCATAGTTTTAAACAACATTTTTACCAAAAAAATTATTATGGCGATTGGCTGTATGTGTTATTCTATTTACTTATTGCACTATGCACTTATAGCATTTATAGCGCAACACATAACAACTTCATTATTCCAATTTCATTACTACAAAGATTTGATTATACAAGGCATTATTGTATTGCCATTGGTATTACTTGTTTGTAGTATTTTTTATTTATTGGTAGAAAAACCTTTGATAAAAAGAAGGTAGTATAGACAATGGTATTTTCTTTCCCAACATCTTCCCTTATGTTTTTTTAATAATACCGAAAGTATATCTGTAATCCCGATTACATTGGGAAACAACTATTGTATCGGCATTGTTTACTTCCGTTTGTACGAAAATACCAAATCGTTTAGGACTAAATTATATATCAAATTAGCATAATAAAAAACCACCCTTTGTAAGAGTGGTTTTGTGGTGTGGGGCGGGATCGAACCGCCGACACAAGGATTTTCAGTCCTTTGCTCTACCTACTGAGCTACCGCACCTTTGGTTTCTTTTGGGCTGCAAATATAATGGCTAATCATAATTTGCAAAAAGAATTTATCTATTATAAGCCATAATATTTTTTAAAGTCCGTATTTTTATTATTCTCACTACACTAAAAAATCTTTACTATTCCTTTATTTAAGCATCTTTTTCCTTATTCCTCTTCATCTGAGGTTTCTTTCTTAAAAAATCTGTAAGGGTTTGGTAAGCCCATTTTATATGCTTCATAACATTGTTGAATATAATAACCAAACTCTAAATCATTTAGTGTAGTTAATAAATCATAATCAGGTCTATATTTTTCCATAAAAGAATCTAATGCTGGAGAGGCTAATCCTGTTAATTTTATTACCAATATTTTCTTAAACCTATAATCTATGTATTTATCTTTTTCTTGCTGTTTTAATCTTCTTTGCAGTGCTAATAATTGTCTTGTTCTTTTAAACCTAAACATATTAATAAACTCTATCAAATCAATTCCTACAGTTGCCCCTGGTGTAGTATTATAACCAGCAGGGGCTGGTGTTAATTGCAAGGATGGTTTCTTAAAGCTAAAATATTTTGCATAATCTTTTCTATTTTGAATAGAATCTAATCTATAATTTTTATTTCTTACAGTAACACTTGGTAGTTTAGCTGCAGAAACATGAATCATTATATCAAAATTGAGTGTATTGGCTATCGTATCTACTGCATATTTAAAAGTAGTTTTTCCAATTAATGAAAACCAAATAGAATCGGTACTTTTTACCTTTATAGAATATCTGCCTAAAGAGTCTGTTATTGTTCCATTGCCAGATGTACTCAAAACTGCTACAGCTTCTAATGGGCGTTGTGCAGTTATATCATATACAGTACCACTTACTGTAGTATATTGTGCATGAGATATAGCAAACCCCATTAAAAAAACAAAAAATGTAACTACTTTTTTAATAACTGCTCAATTTTTTTGTAATATTAAAATAGTAAACCCAAAAAAACTTCAACAGTATATTTTATTAACTGTTTTTTAGATTACTATACCTTTGGAAAAATTTTTTTTATGCTTTTTCCTTCGCCTGTTAGTGCTACAAATATTGCTCAACTTATTGAAGCAAAAATATTAGGTAATAAAGATGCCTTTGCTATGGGTATTAACGAAATTCATAAAGTAGCAGAAGGAGATATTTGTTTTGTTGACCATCCTAAATATTATGATACATGTTTAAATAGCCATGCTACATTTATTATCATCAATACAACTGATGTAGTAATACCAGAAGGAAAAACTTTATTGGTAGTAGATGAACCATTTGAGGCTTATTTAACTATTGTAAGACATTTTAGACCTTTTACACCACAACACACTGCTATTAATCATACTGCAAGTATTGGAGAAGGAACAGTAATAATGCCCAATGTGTTTATAGGTAATCATGTAAAAATTGGTAAAGATTGTATTATTCATCCCAATGTTACCATAGCTGATTATACAGAAATTGGCAATCATGTAATTATACAATCTGGAACAGTAATTGGAGGGGATGCTTTTTATTATAATACCAAAAAAACAAGAGATGTTTGGTATAAAAAAATGGAAAGTTGTGGCAATGTAATGATAGAAGATTATGTAGAAATTGGTGCAAACTGTACTATTGATAGAGGTGTTACTGCATCTACCATTATAGGAAAAGGTACTAAGATGGATAATATGATTCATATAGGACATGATGTTGTAGTAGGTAAAAATTGCTTGTTTGCTGCACAAGTAGGCATTGCAGGAGCTACTGTTATTGAAGATGGTGTAACACTTTGGGGGCAAGTAGGTGTAAACAAAACAATAACCATTGGTGCAAATGCAGTAGTAATGGGACAAAGTGGTGTTACAGCATCTTTACAAGGAGGCAAAGTATATATGGGTTATCCTGCTGAAGATGCTTCTATTAAAAGACGTGAATTGGTTTGGATAAAAAGAATACCTGCACTATGGAAAAAAGTAATGGAATAATTTATTTGCTTTCATTCCATGTTTTATAAAAAGTATTTTGTGATAAATCATTTTCAGGTACTTCTCTCAAAGGTTCTACAGCTTTCCATGTAGCAAACATTTCTTGTGGTAATTGTTGATAGAGTTTTGTTCCTTCGGTTTTCCAAGCAATCATTTTATCACTTACTTCTTTTATTTTTTTGGCAGGATTTCCTACAATCAAACTTCTATTGTCAAACTGCTCATCTGCTTTTATAAAACTCAATGCTCCTACAATACATTCATCTCCTAACACAACATTATCCATCAATACAGCATTCATGCCTATTAAACAATTTTTGCCAATAGTAGCACCATGTATAATAGCACCATGACCTATATGTGCTGCTTCTTTTAATAAAACAGTAGTGCCAGGAAACATGTGTATAGTACAGTTTTCCTGCACATTACAACCATCTTCAATAATAATTTTTCCCCAATCTCCACGAATGGCAGCACTTGGTCCTATATACACATTTTTGCCTATAATAACATTGCCTGTAACAGATGCTAATGGATGCACAAAAGCACTTTCATGTACTACAGGAATAAAATGGTTAAATTGATAAATCATGCTGTAAAGTTATAAAAACCATAAAAGATATGGAATAATCATGTTTTTTGATTTTTTATCTAATGTAATTAAACGAAATTTGCTTTGTGAAAAAAAGAAGACAACCCATTATTATACCAAATGTTTTGGTACAAGATTATGCAGCAGAAGGCAAATCTTTAGCAAGAATAGATGGTAAAGTAATTTTTATAGAAAGAACAGTTCCTGGAGATGTAGTAGATATTCAATTATATAAAAATAAAAAAGATTGGGCAGAAGGATTTCCTATAAAATTTTCAAAACTATCTGAAGAAAGGATTGAGCCTTTTTGTGAACACTTTGAAATATGTGGAGGTTGTCAATGGCAAATGCTGCCTTATGATAAACAACTAATTTTTAAACAAAAACAAGTTGCCGATAATCTTTTAAGAATTGGTAAAATAGATTTGCCAGAAATATTGCCCATTATTGGTGCAGATGAAACACGTTTTTATAGAAATAAATTAGAATACACTTTTGCTAATAAACGCTTTATTCCTGATGATGAATTTATACAATTAAAACAACAAAATTTACCCATAACCAATGAAGGAAGTTTTGGAGGCTTTCATGCAAAAGGTGTTTTTGATAAAGTAGTTTCTATAAATAAATGTCATTTGCAATCAGAGCCAACCAATGAAATAAGAAATGCTATTACAACATTTTGTATAGACAATAAATATTCTTTTTATGATATAAAAAATCATACAGGATGGCTAAGAAATATGATGGTTAGAATAGCTACCACAGGAGAATGGATGGTAAATATTATGCTTGGATTTGAAGATGAAAAAATGCAACAACATTTGTTTGATTTTATATTACAAAAATTTCCATCAATTACTTCTTTGCTTTATACTATCAATACAAAAGTGAATGATAGCATTTATGATTTAACACCAGTAGCTTATTATGGTAAAGGATATATAGAAGAAAAGTTGGAAGATTATAATTTTATCATCAGTCCAAAATCTTTTTTTCAAACAAATACCAAACAAGGAGAAAAGCTGTATAGTATAACAAGAGATTTTGCAGAACTTACAAGCAATGAAATAGTATATGATTTATATTGTGGCACAGGAAGCATTGGTATTTTTGTAAGCAAACTTGCCCAAAAAATAATAGGTGTAGAAACAGTATCAGAAGCGATAGAAGATGCTAAAAAAAATGCAATACTTAATAATATTCATCACACACATTTTTTTGCAGGCGATGTAATAAAAATTTGTAATGATGATTTTTTTGCTACTCATGGCAAGCCAAATGTTATTATAACTGACCCACCAAGAGCAGGTATGCACGAAAAATTAGTACATAAATTATTAGATATTGCAGCCCCTATTATAGTATATGTAAGCTGCAACCCTGCTACACAAGCAAGAGATTTGGCATTGTTAAATGAAAAATATAGGGTAACAAAAATTCAACCTGTAGATATGTTTCCTCATACACATCATATAGAAAATGTAGTACAGTTGAAACTTAGATAATACATTTGTAATACTTTAATAAACAATAATGAGAGAATTTAGACCAACAAGATTTGAAATTTTGCCAGTAGTAGTTAAAAACTTATTAATCATTAATGGTATAATTTTCTTTGCTCAAATAACTTTTGGCGATAAGTTTAATATTACAGACACATTTGCTTTACATACATGGCAAAGCCCTCTATTTAAACCTTGGCAGTTTGTAACACACATGTTTATGCATGGCAATTTTGGGCACTTAATCAGTAATATGTTTGCCTTGTGGATGTTTGGTTCTATTTTAGAAAATGTTTGGGGACCTAAAAGATTTTTGACCTTTTATATGATATGTGGCTTAGGTGCAGCATTATGCCACATGATAGTTTTATATTATGATATGCAACCAGTTGTAGAAGCATTTAAAATGCTTCCTTTTGATGAGCAAAAAATATATCTATATAGCGACAGATTTAGATTAAATGAAGCTACACTTGGTGCAAGTGGTGCAGTATTTGGCTGTTTAGCTGCTTTTGGTTATTTATTTCCTAATACACGTATTTATATTTACTTTCTGTTTCCTTTAAAAGCTAAATGGTTTGTATTAATATATGCAGGATTAGAGTTAATGCAAGCTGTTCAAAATTCTGCTGGAGATAATGTAGCACATGTAGCACATCTTGGTGGTGCTTTGGTGGGTGTTATATTAGTATATTATTGGAATAAGAATAATAAAAAAACTTTCTTTTAATGAGTACGAAAGAACTTCATAAAAAATCAAAACATCCTTTATTGGGTGCTTCAGATAATAATCTTGTAATTATTGTATTTCTCAATGCAGTAATATTTATAGTGTTAAGTTTTTTAAGATTAGTTTATGCAGTAACTATTGATTCTGCTGGTATGGCAGAGTCAAATTTTAATCACCAAATTTTACATTGGTTTGTTTTACATGCTTCATTAGATATTTTATGGACAAAGCCTTGGACTATTTTATTATACATGTTTACTCACTACAATATTTGGTCTTTAATAACTACTTTATTATGGCTATGGGGTTTTGGTTATATTTTACAAGATTTGGCAGGCAATAGAAAAATGTTTCCTATATATTTTTATGGAGGTATTGCTGGTGCAATTACATTTTTAATAGTTACCAATATTTCAGCTCATCAGCCTGATGCCAATTTTTATATATCAGGTGGTGGAGCATCTGTAATGGCTGTAGCAGTAGCTACTACAACCCTTGCCCCTAATTATAAAATATTTCCATTTCTAAATGGTGGTATTCCTTTATGGATTTTAATGGCTATTTATGCAGCACTACAATTTAGTGTAATGACAGCAGGTGGTGGCTCTGTTGCTTTTACATTGTTAGCAGGTGCATTGGTTGGTTTTATCTTTATACATCAATTAAATAGAGGAAGAGATTTAGGAAATTGGATGTACAAACTTGTTGATTGGATGAATGATTTATTTAACCCAGAAAAAAAATATACACAACAAACATATTTTTATAAAACAGATAAAGAACCTTTTAAAAAAACACCCAACCTTACCCAAGATAGAATAGATACTATTTTAGATAAAATAAATAAAAATGGCTACGAAAATCTTACTGCTGAAGAAAAAGATTTTTTGAATAAAGCAAGTAAAGAAGATTTATAAAGAATGGCGGTACATTTTAAAACAATTATTAGCAAACTTTTTTTTATTGCAGGTTGTATATACAGTGCTATATACTTGCTTAGTTGCTGCACACCTTATATAAGCCCAGAGCATTTAAGTGCACTTACTTTTCTTGCATTAGGATTTCCTTTTTTATTTGCTGGTATGTTGGTATGGCTTTTATTGGTATTGTTGTTTTATAGAAAAAGTATTTTAATCTTTATTTTAATTATACTATTGGGTAGCGAAAATATTTTTAGCGTTTTTGCAATTAATATTCCAAAAGAATTTGTTCAAGAAAAAAAAGAAAATTCACTTCGTGTTTTATCGTGGAATGTTCAAGAATTTGTTGATAGCCAAATAGCCAATGACACACCAAGAAGCATTAGAAGAACCATTATGGCATTTATTCAACAAGCAGATGCAGATATTGTATGTATTCAAGATTTTCAAGAACATACTTCTAAAGATTTTTTTTCTTGCCTGAATGATATAACCAACAAATCAAATTATCCTTATCATTATTTTAGTATAGACCATGAGTTAAGTTTATACTATGCTTTTATACAATATGGAACAGTTATTTTTTCTCGTTATCCAATTATAGATTCTGGCAGAATGGCTTATCCTGTACAAGATGTAGTAGAATCTTTAGCATTTGCAGATATTCTAAAAGGAAAAGATACAATTCGTATTTTCAATACTCATTTAAAATCTATGTACATCAAAGCAAATACAGAAGACAGTACTTTGAATGTAGATTTTATAGGAAAAGATATAGCATTTCTTAAAAAAAATACAAGTAAATACAGCCGTTTACAACATTATGATACAATACATATAGCACAAGCAAAATTTGTAAAAGAACAATTAAATAAAAGTAAATATCCTTTTATTTTTTGTGCAGATTTGAATAGTGTGCCATCAAGTTATGTATATCATACTGTACAAGAAGGTTTAAAAGATGTATTTACTACAAAAAGTTTTGGATTAGGTGCTACTTATTATGACATTTCTCCTACTCTAAGAATTGATGTAATATTAACTTCTCAACATTTTAAGCCTCTTCAATATTATTCACCTGCAATAAAAGCATCAGACCACTATCCTGTTGTTGCTGATATACAATTGAAGTAAAAAATTTTCTACAACTGATATTTTTTTGTCAATTCTTTACAAATTCTATTCACAGTATCTACCGAAGCTGTGTATTGAAATTGTGGTAAAAATTCTTTTAATTTATTGTTGTCAAAAGATGCTTTTGTTTGTGCTGTTTTAGCAGTTTCTTTAGTAAGTAAAGGAGCAATGCCTGTAAACTTTCCTTTAATAGCTTCCCATCGCCACACTATTGATGCTAAAAATGGAGTTACTTTTTTATGAGGTGGTTTTTTATGAAAAGCATTAGCAATTAAAGTAAAAATATTTTTGTAAGAAATAGTTTCTGCACTAAGTATAAAACGTTCTGCACTAATATTACTGTTCATTAATAATATCATTGCTTTGGCTACATCTTGTGCATCTACAAAACCTGTTGTGCCTTCTGTAAACCAAGGAAATTCATTATAAGCAGTTTTAAATATTTCGGTAGAGCCTTTATGCCAATCTCCTGCACCTAATATAATAACAGGGTTTACAATTACAGCATTTAAACCTTCTCCTATACCACGCCATACTTCCATTTCTGCTAAGTATTTGCTTTTGCCATATTCACTATTACTGGTTTCTTCTGTCCAATTCATGGTTTCATCAATTGGTTTATCTTCTCTTATTCTTCCTAAAGCAGCAACAGAACTTACAAAAACTAATTTATCAATATTGTTTTGCAAACAAGCATTTACTACATTGGCTGTGCCTTGAATATTGGTATGATGAATTTGTTTTTTTTGAGATGGATTAAAAGAAACAATAGCAGCACAATGATATACTTGTGTAATATTTTGCATGGCTTCTTCTAATGTTACTACATCTAATATATCTGCTTTAAACCATTCTACAGCCTCTCCAAACTCTTCTAAAGAAGGAGGAGAATTATGATACAATGCTCTTACTTGTTTCTTTTGAGCAACTAATTGTTGTATTAAATGAGAGCCTACTAAACCAGATGCTCCTGTAACTAATATCATTGTATCTAAAATTAAATTATACGAATTTGATTTCTACAATAGACTCTACTCTTTTTCGGTATTACAGCAAACTTAATGGCATTTATGGCAAATTCCACTTACAATTATATCTGTTCTGTTTTCTGTAAATCCTTCAGGCAAATGAATAGATGAATAAGGTACATGGTCTAAACAATAAGTAGTATTACAGCTATCACAAATAAAGTGTATGTGATTATCTCTGTGATGTCCTTGAGAACATTCTTCTTTGCACAAAGCATATAAAATAGAGTTATCAGCAGTAGGTATTGTATGAATAATTCCTTTGGTTTCAAATGTTTGCAATGTTCTGTAAATAGTTACACGGTCAAAATTTTCACTACTATTCTTTTCTATATCAGCATGAGCCAATGCACCATCTGCATGATGAAACATTTCTAATATTTTTTTTCTGCTGTCTGTTACACTTAAATTATTACGCTTCAAAATATCTAAAATATCCATTACTTAACTTTTTCTTTTAATAATAATTTGATGTCTTTTTTTAGTTTAGTTATTTCTTCATTTTTCAATCCATCATATACCTGACCTCTAACAGAACCACTTTTATCTACCAATGCAAAAAATTGTGAGTGCATAAAATCATCATTAATATCTCTTACCATATTATTAGGGTCATCAATTCCATAACTTACTCTTGCCATATTATACAAACTATCTTTCCTTCCTGTTAAGAAAACCCATTTTTGTGTATCTACTCCTAAAGAATCTGCATAACGTTTTAGTTTACCTACAGAATCCCTTTTAGGGTCGCAAGTGTGCGATACAATTAAAAAATCTGGTTCATCTTTAAATGCTTCATACACTTTTTTCATATTATTATTCATTGCAGGGCAAATGTTTGGGCAAGTGGTAAAAAAATATTCTACTACACAAACCTTTCCTTGCATATTAGCATTGGTAAAAATGCTACCATCTTCTTTATAAAAAGAAAATTCATGCACATAAGAACGTTCTTTTAATTTTTTCTGATGAAAAGTATCTGTAAAAAAATATACAGCTACCCAAAAAATTAAAACGAATACCACAAATGATGCAGCATAAATAAAAAACTTTTTCTTGTTCATAATATGGCAAATGTACATCAACCTACATAGTTAAATATTCTTTTAAGATAATTTTTGCAACATAATTGCATTTATTATCTTTGTGCCCTTTATGAATATCAAAATAAATTGGGACGCTTTAGGAATTACTACATCAGTAGCATGTGCTATACACTGTGCTGTACTGCCTTTAATAATGACAAGTTTTCCTTTATTTGGTATTAATATTATAGAAAATGATTGGTTTGAGTATAGCATGATTTTGTTGGCATTTTTTATTGGTTCTTATTCATTGTATCATGGTTATAAAAAACACCATCATAGTTTTTTGCCAATGATTATTTTTACTTTCGGAATTATATTTTTGTTTGTAAAACAAATTTGGCACAACTTACATATATGGTTTTTAGTACCAGCAGTTGTACTTATTATTACAGCTCATGTTATTAATTTTCGTTTTTGTAGAGTTCACAATCATGCACACAAAGATGATTGTAACCACTAGCATTTAAACTTTGATTTGTTATGATGTATGTATTAAAAGAAAATCCAGTTATTTTTTTGATAATTGTTTTAGCTTGGTTACCTGCTATTGTTATTACTCTTTTACATTTATTTAAAAGAAAAGATTTATCTATATCCAATAAAATTGTTTGGGTAGTAATAGGATTAATACCTGTTGCTGGTTTATTGTTATACGGAATATTAAATTATAAAAATAAAAAAGCCATTGTTTGGCTTACAATTATAGCAACTGCCATTACTATTTTTACTATTTGGTATTTTATTTTTTATCAACCTATTGTTTCAAGAAGAGATGTAAATAAAGAAAAAGGTATTGGCATTACAGCAGCAACTTTAATAAAAGAATTTCAAACAAATGAAACAGAAGCCAATAATAAATACACCAATAAAGTGGTAGAAATAAATGGTATTGTAGAAAAAGCAGAAAATGATGAGACAGAAACTGTTGTTTATTTACACACAGGTATTGAAGGAACATCTGTTTCTGGAAGATTAAAAAATAAACAATCTGTTACAACAAACTCTGCTATAACCATAAAGGGAATATTAACAGGTTATATTTTAGGGCAAATACAACTAAACGAAGCTGTAATAACGCAAGGAGCTAATGAAATAACTACAGAGCAAAAAGGTACAACTACCATTGTTGCACCAACAGTTATTAAAAAAAATACTGTTGTAATAACAGAAATCAAAGATAAAATTTATAAAAGCACCAAAGGGCAAATAAAATTTTTATCTGTAACACCAGCAGAAGAAATTGAAGCTGTCAATACACAGGTTATTAGTAGTATTACAGAAAATGGTAAAGTGCAATTTGCTGCATTGATTAAAGGTTTTCGTTTTGACAATGAATTGATGCAAAAAACCTTTAATAGCGATAAATATATGCACAGCGATAAATTTACTAAAAGTGAATTTGTTGGAAATATTATCAATATAAATACTGTCAATTTTTCTGCAAACAATTCTTACCCAGTAACTGCTGAAGGAAACCTTACACTACATGGCATAACAAAAAAAATGAAAGCTGAAGGAACATTACAAATAAAAGATGGAATAATAACCCTTATTAGCACCTTTAAAATAAAAATAAAAGAATATGGTGTAGATGATAGTGATGTTGCAGAACAAATAGAAATTTCTGTACAGTGTAGTTATCAGTAAGGTAGAAAAATCAGCATAAGGTAGTGTGTGTCAAGCTAATACAAAACACCACATTTAATTTTGCCCTAACGCATTCAATGTCAATCTTTCTACTGAGTGAAGTTTAATGTATCGTCCTAAAAAAGTTGCCTATGATGTATCAATTTATCCTAACAATTTTTTAATCTTTCTTACTCAAAGTATATAGTTATTTTTGTAGTATAAAATATAAAACTATGCGTTGGTTATTATTACTTTTTCTTACTTGTTGTATGTCTATTTCTTCAAATGCACAGTGTGCTACTTATAAATTAACTTCAAGTGGCGATACTTTGAACTGTACAGATGTTGGTGGTAATAAAAGAGGCAAATGGAAAATTCATGTTGACCCATTAAGAGGTAACCCAGGGTATGAAGAAGAAGGTGTATTTGTAGATAATAGAAAAGAGGGTGTGTGGCGTAGATATAATTTAATGGGAGATTTGGTAGCAATACAAAATTATAAATGGGGTAATCTTGATGGCATTTCTCAATACTTTACAGTAGCTGGGCTTGAAAGAGAAGAAAGTTGGAGAGCAATGAACCCTTTAAATCCTTATGATACTTTTTTGGTAGAAGATATAAATGATGAAAATAAATACACAGAAGTTATTTTACCTAATGATGGTAAAAGCCTGAAACATGGTAGATGGACATGGTACAGACCAGGTAGTACAGGTATTATAAAAACAGAAATGTGGTCGTTGAATAAGTTAGTTGTACCAAAAGAAAAGGAAGATGAAAAAAAAGATGCGGCAAAAAATAAAGATTCTATAAAGGTTGTAAAACCTAAAGAAGTGCAACAATACGAGAAGAAAAATAGTAATAAAAAAGCTGTTAAGGTTAGAGATGGACGAACAGGATAATCTTACTACATTAAAGCACCAGTATTATTTATTTTGTTTAAAATTTGGTGAGCTACTTCCATAGCTAAGAAACCATCAATTTCATTGACTACTATTGATTTATTGTGTATAATACTATCTACAAAAGATTCTAACTCTAATTTTATAGCATTGGCATCAGCAATTTCTGGGTTGGCTACTGCAATAGTTTTTTTGCCTTTTGGCGTATCTACATCAAATGAAAAAACATTTTTATCTTCTGCTTGTTTTAGTTTTATGATTTCTGTTTTTTTATTCAGAAAATCAATTCCTATATAACTATCTTTTTGAAATAAACGCATTTTACGCATTTTTTTCATGCTAATTCTACTACTGGTAAGATTGGCAACACAGCCATTATTAAACTCTATTCTTACGTTGGCAATATCTGGTGTATCTGTCATTACAGCTACTCCATTAGCACTGATATTTTTTACATCACTTTTTACAAGGCTTAAAATAATATCAAGGTCGTGTATCATTAAATCTAAAATTACACTTACCTCTGTGCCTCTTGGATTAAATTGTGCTAAACGATGCACTTCAATAAACATAGGGTTTAATGGCAAATTTTTTAGAGCAAGATATGCAGGGTTAAATCTTTCTACATGCCCTACTTGCATTTTTATATTTGCTTCTCTAACCATATTTACCAAAGTTTTAGCTTCAGCTATGGTATTGCACAATGGTTTTTCTACAAAAATGTGTTTACCTTTTCTGACTACTTTCATGCAAATTTCATAATGCCAATCTGTTGGTACTACAACATCTATAGCATCGCAAGCATCTATTAGTTTGTCTTCATCCAAATAACGTTTAATGTTATATGAGGCTGCTACTTCTTTTGCATTTTCATTATTAGGGTCAAAAAAGCCTATAATTTTTACCCCTTCTATTTCTTTCCAATTGTTTAAATGAAATTTTCCTAAATGCCCAACCCCAAATATGCCCACTTTTAGCATAGTATATATTTTAAGATAGATATAAATTTGAAGGTGTAAAGATATATAAAGCAATTACCCAAAAAGATATAAATGTGTGTATGTGGAAATATTGCTATTAATTATTGATTATTTACTGCTTTTGGCAAATAGAAATAAGTTATTAAACCTTATATCTGTTAGCTTAATAATTAAAAAATATGCCTTAGCGTTTGGTTGAGTTATTTACTTTTTCATCACACTTGTTCCCCTCATGCAATAAAGGCACAAAGTGTACAGCGTTTTTTTATAGAAGAATAATTTATTGTAATAAAAAATCTCTTTATTAACTCAAGCTACTTCTTAGCCTTTCTTCTTTTTCTTTTTAGATTTTTTGTTTACTGGCTCTTTCTGTTCAGATGTAGTGCTATCTTGAACAGGTCTTTGTTGTTCTACATTTTCTTCTTTATACTGTTCAGTATTTTTACTTTCTTCTGTTTCAGTCTTTGTGTCTGGTTCAGGCTTTTCTTTTTTCTTCTTTTTAGTTTTTTGCTTTGGTTGTGGTTTGCCAAAGTCTGCATCTTCATCAGTCTTTTGATTTTTCTTTACTTCTGTACTGTCTTCTTTTTGTTTCTTTTTGTCGGTATTTTTTTCTTTCATTGGCTCATCATGCTTTACTGCTACAGTATCAGTGTTTCTATCATTTTCATCATCATCATCTTCATTATTTATATCGCTTTTAGTTTTTTTGGATTTTTTACTTTTAGATTTTTCAATAGCTTCTTTTTTATTGGTTTTTTTACCCGATTTTACTTTTTTGCCCTTATCTACAGTAACAGAATCTTCTGTTGCCACTTGTGTACTATCTGAAACGTCTTCATCTAAATCTTGTGTTTTACCTTTTTTGCCTTTTTTCTTTTTGCCTTTCTTTGAAATAGGTTGTTTTCCAAATTCTTCTACTTCATCATCATCATCGCCAGTAATACTTGTTTCTCCAGTAATGCCATCACCTTTTTTAGTATATTTTCCTGCTCCTGCTTTTTTGCTTCCTCCTTCTACTTGTTCCCAATCTTTACAGCCTTCATTATCTTCAAAATCATTTAACTCACTCATTAAGCCACAATGTTTCTTTTTATGTGTAGTATCTATGGGTGTTATACAACAAAATTTTACTGGAATTTTTACAGGAATAATATTGGTTTCTCTACCAGCAGTATTGTATAAAGGCACTTCTTTTACAATGCCTGTAATCATATCTTGGCTAAATCCTAAACGAATGGTTACTGTAACTTCATAAGGTCTTCCATTATCATCAACTCTTTTTTCATTTCTTACAAATTTCTCATCAATTACCAATAACTGATTAGGTTTCATTTTTTTTATTTTGTAAACCATATCATAAGGTAATGCAAGAAGAGGGTCTTCTAACTTTTTTACTTCTTTTTTCTTGGGAGATTTTGTGTTAGTACCAGTGGCAGTGGTAGTTGTTGTTGTAGAATCTGCATTTTCTTGTGCTTGAACAGAAAGTGCTGTAATTAAAAAGAATATTAGAAAAGTTTGAAATTTGAAAATCATGAAATTTATTTAAAAATTTATAAATGATTTATTACTTAAAAACGGAAAGTTACAATAAAAATAAAATAGTTCCGCATTAAGTTATTTAATTTGCCGTTTCTTTTTATTTGTTAACCAATAAGCATGAGCAAAAGAATTATTTTAATAGGGCTACTAATCTATTTATTGTGTCATAATAAAAATGTATTTGCACAATGCTCTACTACAATAAATGCTTTTCCTTATCATGAAGATTTTGAAGCAGGACAAGGAAACTGGACTACTGGAGGAACTAATAGTGATTGGACTTTTGGCACACCTAATAAAAGCATTATTACCAATGCAGCAAGTGGTTCAAACTGTTGGATAACTGGAACACTTACAGGAAATTTTTACAACTTTGGAGAAAATGCTTGGCTAATGAGTCCTTGTTTTGATTTTACCTCATTAACTAATCCTCAAATATCTTTTAATATTTTTTGGGAAACAGAAAGAAGGTATGATGGTGCTACTTTTCAATATTCAATAAATGGCGGAACAACTTGGCAAAACTTGGGCAATAGTAATTCTAATAATAATTGTTTAGGAGCTAATTGGTTTAATTATTCTCCTATAACATCATTGGGTATTGATGGTTGGTCTGGAACAAAATTACCAACATCTGGTAGTTGTCAAGGTTCTGGTGGTAGTAATAATTGGGTATCTGCAAAACATATTTTAACTGCACTTGCAGGACAAAGCAATGTTCGTTTTAGATTTGTTTTTGGTGCTGGTACTACATGCAATTCTTTTAATGGTGTAGCTGTAGATGATATTACTATTGCTGAAGCACCTTCAAATACAGCAGATTTTATTTTTACTTGTAGTAGTAATAATACAGTATCATTTACTAATACATCTTCTATATGTGGGGCAAATTTTATTTGGAATTTTGATGACCTTACATCTTCTTCTAATAGTAGTAATGCAGAAAATCCTACACATATTTTTAGTGCACCAGGAACATACAATGTTTCTTTATCTGTTACTTTTCCTGGAAATATTATTGTTACAAAAAATAAAACAGTTACTGTTTTAAACGTAACAACTTCTATTGTACAAGCACTTTATTGTTTTGGCAATACTAATGGAAGTGTACAAGCAACTGTTGTAGGTGGTAGTGGAACGTATAATTATGCTTGGAATACATCACCTATTCAAACAACCAATGTAATCAATAATTTACAAGCAGGCAATTATACTGTTACAGTTAGTGCTGCTAATGCTTGTACTACTTCATCAACCATTTCTCTTGCAGAACCTACTCCATTAATTGGAACTATACATACTCAAAATAATTTATGTAATCAACAAAATGGCTCAGCAGAAATTATTGTAAGTGGTGGTTCTTATCCATATACTTATTTGTGGGGCAATAATGCTACAACTTCTATTATTCAAAACCTTGCAGCAAATAGTTATTTAGTAACTGTAAAAGATGATAATGATTGTTTATTAAACATGACAGCTATTGTAAAAGATTCTACAAACAATATTATAATGAGTTTAGGAAATGATACTTCATTTTGCCCAGGAAATCAGTTAGTATTAAACCCAGGAAATTTTGCTGCTTATTTATGGCAAAATAATTCTACCAATGCTACTTATACTGCAACTACTTCGGGTAATTATTTTGTAAAAGTTACAGACCAAGATGGATGCACAAAAAGCGATACTATTAAAATAACAGTAGATTGTAGTGATGTATTTTTTCCAACAGCATTTACGCCTAATAATGATGGGCTAAATGATACTTTTGGACCCATAGGCAATATTGCAGCTATTACTAATTTTAGTATGAATGTATATGGGCGATGGGGGCAATTAATTTTTTCTACCAACAATCCTTTTATAAAATGGAATGGAAAACAAAATGGAATTGATACAGAAATGGGTATGTATGTTTGGATAGCAACTTACTCTATTAATAATAACCCTGCTGTTACAAAAAAAGGAACAGTATTAATTATACGATGAACTTGTTTAGACTTTTAATTTTTTACGAATTGTGAATAAAAAACGCTGTCAGCCTGAGCCTGTCGAAGGCGAGGTTTAAAAAATATGCTTCAATTAATCGGTTTCGACATGTTTCGACAAGCTCAACATGACAAAACCTGACAACTTTCACTTTTTTTAGCTTCGTGTATATTAAATTGATAAAAGTCTAAACAAGTTCGATAATAAAATCTTTACATTTGTTTTATGTTAGAAAGTTCTTTTTACAATTAAAGTATTAATTAATAAATGGTCTCATAGTTCAACGGATAGAATAGGAGTTTCCTAAACTCTAGATCCAAGTTCGATTCTTGGTGAGACCACTTTTTCCTCTACATTTATGCATACTACATTAGACATAACTATTATAGAACAATTTTCAAAAGAAGATTTGGTAATATTTATTAAGCATTTAATGAGTACTGATTTTGAAAAATTAGTTTTTCTATTATACCGAATTGATGTGCATGAAAATAAGGTAAAACAACTTTTAAATACATCAACCATTAATTCAGAAGAGTTAATAGCACAAGCTATTATAGACAGATTAGCAGAAAAGAAAATAACCAAAGAAAAATATAAGCAAATGAAACAGGATATTGATGAAGAAGATAGATGGACTTCTGACATATAAGGCATAATACCGAAAGTGTCTTTTCCCAAAGCAGAAAATTCAAAAAGCTGTTCTGATAAAAAGAAAATATTTTGAAGATAAACTAAAAAATAAGAGCAAATGAAAACATACACATTGGATGAAATACAAGATGAACTTATTGGTAAAATAGGAACACCTGAAAGAGACCGTTTTGAGTATGAACTTCAAATGGATTTGATAGGCAAAGCCATTAAACAAACACGCAAAGAACGTAACCTTACACAAGAAGAACTTGGAAAACTTATTGGTGTTCAGAAAGCCCAAATTTCAAGACTTGAAAATAGTGCAAGCAATGTTACTATGGATACATTGTTAAGAGTAAAAAGTCATCCCTCAAAAAGTCTATAAGCCTATTTTGATAAGTATTTCAATAAAATAATACCTTAAAAAATTTGCAAGAAAGCAGTAAATTGTATTCAAAATCTTGCAAATTTTTATGTATAGAAAACCCCTTTCTACTCCTCAATCAAGTATGTTTTCTATGTTGATTGATTTAATAAATCAGCATCATCCACTTGTATTGTTGGCAGATAAAATAAACTGGCAACAGTTTGAAGATGTTTTTTCCAAACATTACAGTCATCGTATGGGCAAGCCATCCAAGCCTATTAGACTAATGGTATCACTACTAATATTAAAACATCTGCGAAATCTAAGTGATGAAAATATTGTGATGCACTGGTCAGAGAATTTGTATTATCAATATTTCAGTGGCTGTATGGCATTTACACCAGATGTACCCTGTAGCTCAACAGAATTGGTAGAGTTTAGAAAACGCATTGGTATAGAAGGCATGGAACTGATATTTAAAGAGAGCATACGGGTAAATGATAAAGATGGGAACGATGATATTTTAACCGTTGATACAACCGTTCAGGGAAAAAATATTACCAAAGCACAACGAAAAAAACATAGTCGTAGGACAGCCATTGAACAGGTTATCGGTCATTTAAAATATGATTATCGGCTCATCCGTAATTTTTTAAAAGGCTCAATAGGCGATAGCATAAACTTATTATTAAGTGCCGCTGCTTTTAATTTTAAACGAGTCATCAACCTCTGGCTCACAGAGGCAATCCATTGTTGGCAACTGCTGCTTATGTTCATCAGAACAGCTTATGGAAATTGTATTACCCTAAAAATTGAAAAAACGACTTTTTGAGGGACGACTAAATATTTTTATTGAATAAGTTCTTTTATAAAAAAATCAATTATTGTAGCACAATATTTATTATTTTGCCACACTAAACTTGTTTATATGAAAAAAATATTTATCTCTCTCTTTTTTGCAGTAACAGTATTTCGTAGTTATGCAGATGAAGGTATGTGGTTGCCTATGCTTTTAGGACAACAAGTGTATAACGATATGGTAAAAAAAGGATTGAAATTAAAACCAGAACAGTTATACAGTATTAATAAAGCTTCTATTAAAGATGCTATCATAATTTTTGGTGGTGGATGTACTGGAGAAATTGTAAGTAATCAAGGATTAATTTTTACCAATCACCACTGTGGTTATGGAGCTATTGCAACTGCCAGTACTGTAGAAGCTAATTATTTAAGAGATGGCTTTTGGGCTTCTGATAAAAGCAAAGAAATTTCTACAACACTTAGTGTTAAATTCTTAAACAGAATAGAAGATGTAACAGAAAAAATAAACAAAGAATTAGGCGATTTAACAGGAGCAGAAAGAAATAAGAAATATAACGAGATTATTACTACTATAAAAAATAATGCTATTGGAGAAGATGAATTTAAAGATGCTGTTGTAGCCAGTATGTTTAAGGGAAATCAGTTTTTCTTATTTGTGTATGATGTTTTTAAAGATATTCGTTTAGTAGGCACACCTCAAGAAAGTATTGGAAAATTTGGAGGAGATACAGATAATTGGGAGTGGCCCCGTCATACAGGAGATTTTTCTGTATTTCGTGTATATACAGATGCTAATGGAAAACCAGCAACATTTAGTCTTAATAATATTCCAATGAAACCAAAATACTATTTACCAGTAAGTATTAAAGGCTTTCAAGATGGTGATTATAGTATGATTTTTGGCTACCCTGGTGGTACAAACAGATATGAAACTTCTTATGGCGTAAAATTAGCTACTGATATTAATAACCCTACTTTGGTAGAATTAAGAGCAGTAAGATTAAAATATATGTTTGAACAAATGAAAAAAGACCCTGCTATAAAACTTCAGTTAGCCAGTAAATATGCAGGTATTGCTAATTATTGGAAATTTTTTGATGGCGAAACAAGACAACTTTTAAAGTTTGATACTTATGGCTCAAAACAAAAAGATGAAGAAGCATTTAATAATTGGGCTAAAGGAAAACCAGCATACGAAAATATTTTTAATGACTATGCAAAAAACTATGCTGATTGGGAGCCTTATGCCAAATCTCGTCAATACTTAATAGAAGGAATTTTTGGAAGCCCTCTTATTTCTTATGTTTCAGCTTGGGGTTCTTTAGAAAGATTATTAAAAACAAAAGACTATAAACCAGAAGAAATAAAAGCTGCTATAGAAAAAGCCACTGAAGCAAGAACATCATTTTTAAAAGGAGAAAATAAAAAAAGCGACCAACAAATATTAGCTGCAGTTGTTTCAATGTTTTACAGCAATGTAGATAAAAGCCAACACCCCAAAGGCTTTTATGAAGAATTATTTATGAAGTATAATGATATAGAGCAAAATCCTTTTAAAATGTTTGCAGCAGATGTATTTGAAAATACTATGGCTTTTGATGATGAAAAATGGAAATCATTTACAGAAAATCCAAGTGCTATAAATATTGCAGAAGACCCAGCGTATAAAGCAGCCAATGCCTTTTTATCTAATTACATAACAAATTATGCTCCTAAATATACAGCCTTCACAACAAGCAATAATGAGTTAGGTAGATTGTATATGAAAGGATTGTTTGAAATGAACCCTACAAAAATGAATAGCACTTACCCAGATGCAAATTTTACCATGAGAGTTAGTTATGGAAGTGTAAAAAGCTATACCCCTAAAGATGCTGTAAAATATGATTACTATACTACGATGGATGGAGTTATGGCAAAATATAAAAAAGGAGATTATGAATTTGACCTACCAACTAAATTAATAGAACTTTACAAAAACAAAGATTATGGTCAATATGCAGATAAACGCATCAATAACCTTGTTGTAAACTTTATTACTACTAACGATATTACAGGAGGTAATTCTGGAAGTCCTGTAATAGATGGAAAAGGAAATTTAATAGGTTTAGCATTTGATGGCAATACAGAAGCACTAAGCCATAAATTAGCTTTTGATAAAGACCTTAACCGTACTATATGTGTAGATGTTCGTTATGTATTGTGGTGTATTGACAAAGTAGGAGGTGCAAAGCATATTATAGATGAACTTACCTTAGTAAAATAATTTTTTATTACTGTCATTTTTAATCCCCAATGGAAATCAAAAACATTGGGGATTTTTTGCTGAAAAATTTTATTTAAAACAGCTACATTTTTTGCTTCTTCAAAACATATTGAAAAGCCTGCATTTGAGACTCTGCATAAGTTTTCATGTTTGTTACAAGTTCTGGCATTTGTGTAGCATAATTTGTTAAGTCATTATTTCTATATTTATACAAACCAATCTCTCCTTCTTGTTTTACTATTAGCAACCAATCATTATCTATCACAGCATATTTATCATCATTATTTGTGTATATATATGGACGTTCTTTGGTAAATAAATTTATACCAAGTGTATTATTGTCATAAGGCAAATGCAACAGTCCCATAATGCTTGGAAAAATATCTACTTGTCCGCCCATTACAGTAAATGTTTTTTTATTTTTTATAATATCTGGAGCATAAAACAATAAAGGAATATGATGATAGTCAAGAGAAATATCATAAGTAACAGTTAAAGGGTATCCATGGTCTGCTACAAACACAAACAATGTATTATTAAACCATTTTTTTTGAGAGGAAAGTTGAATCAATTTTTTTAAAGAATAATCTGCAAACTCAACAATTTGTTTCTCTTTATCTTGTTGTTTTGGCTTAAAATAATCTGGTATATAATAAGGTGTATGGTTACTTGCTGTCATATACACAGCTAAAAAGGGTTTATTGCTTTCATTCATTTTATCTAACAAAGGCATAGAAAATTCAAACATAAAATCATCAGGTACGCCTAAAGTTGTTTTGGCTTTATCAGATGGATAATCTTTTTTAGAAATTACATTTTCAAAATCATTTGCTTTTAAAAAACCCTCTATATTATCAAATTGCCCATCATGTGTGGTAAAATAAGTAGTTGTATAGCCTAACTTTTTTAATGCAGAAGCAATACCATGATAATGAAACATACCAGATTCCTTCATTGGATGCTGTCTGAACAATGCAGGATAAGAAAATAAGGTACTAAATACACCATTAAAAGTATGAATACCTGCACTATAAAAATTGTCAAAATAAAAACCTTCATTGCTAAGGCTATCTAAAAAAGGAGTTAAGTTATAAGGGTTGCCATGTCTTTTCATTTGTGCAGCACTCATACTTTCCATTAAAACAATAACAATATTTTTATATTCAGCAGAATTACTATGAACATTTTCTTTTCTAAGCAATGGAAATGCACTATCATAAGGCACTATATCAAGGTAATGTTGTGTATTAGCAATAGCAATACTATCAGGCATTAAATTAATAACTTCATTACTTTCATCTTTACTGTCTAAATAACTTCTTAGCAAAGTAAAATTGGGGTTTAGTCCTAATTGGTTCAGCAAAGGGTCATTGCCAAAATAAGCTGTACCAACCCTTATAGGAGATTTTTCATCAAGCCTTCCCCTCATTCCTAATATTATAACACCAACAAATAATATAGAAATGATTGATTGAAATACAATTCTATCTGGCTTTCCATGATAAGAAGTAGTGCTTAAAATTCTTTTTAATCTTCTATAAAATAAAACAATGAAAACTGTAATAGGTATAAAATACAGCCAATGTTTGGGCTCTTGAAAAATGAGCTTTGCTACAAACATAGGACTATCAATCCATGCAAAAGCTGTAACAGAAAATCTGGAAAAAAATTGATTAAAATATGGAATATCTGCACCACAAACAATAAATGCCAATGAGAATATTAAAAACGTATAACCAAAAATTATTTTATTAAAAATAGCAGATTGAATATTGAATAAATAACGAATGGTTAATAAAATATAAGCCAATGAAAGTATATAACAAGTAATAACAGTATCAAATCTTATACCCATAAAAAAGGCATACAAAATATCTGATACAGAAGATGAAGCACCTAATTTATCTTTTTGAGTATAAAATAAAATTAACCTAAAAAAAGAAAAAAACACTAATGCCAAAATATAAATACGAAATACAAGTTTAATATTGTCAAATCTGTTCTTTGTAGCATATTTAATCTCCATAATATTCAATTAGTCAATAATTATAATTGGTAAAATAACTGAAAAAAATAAAAACGCATAACATTTATCATATAGAAATACCGTTTTAAACTAATTTTGAACCAACTAATTTTTTAGGACAAAAGGTTAAATTTTTAAGATTTCGTTGAAATTTTTTCAAATAATTAAGTGAATTTTTTTAGCAATTAAAATACACTAATTGGTACAATATAGTCTATAAGAAAAATCTCATAGCTAATTTATATCATTGAAAATCAAATATTTAATAAATGCTTTATTAAATAACAAAGTCTAAATTGATGCAAAAACTTGAAAGAATTTTGTATTATTTCAAAACCATTCAATTAATTTTTAGAATATGTTTAAAAATATTTCAACAAATCCATTTATATTCGCAACTCCTAATAAGGGCAATATTTTTTAAAAATCAACGTTTTAGTACACTCAAACTTTCAACAATGCGAATCTCAACAGGAATTAGAAATTGTACATTACTGTTAGCAACAATTAGTATATTATCTTCTTGTAATATGCTTAAAAAGAAGCAACAAAAGTCTGACGTAACAGGCTGGGCTTATAATGATAAAAAAACAGGAGGCTTTACAGTAGCCAAACCTAAAAATATTAAAACTGCACCAGGGCTTGTGTTTGTACAAGGTGGTACATTTACAATGGGTGCAACTCAAGAAGATGTAATGGGCGATTGGAACAATATACCTAAGCGTATTACAGTAAACTCATTCTTCATAGATAAAACAGAAGTAGCCAATGTGCATTATCGTGAATATATGTTCTGGATGCAAAATACATTTGGCGAAGATGAGCAGTATGACCAACTTTTACAAGACATTAAGCCCGATACATTAGTATGGAGAAGTGAACTTTCTTATAATGAACCTTATGTAGAATATTACTTTAGTCATCCAAGTTATAACTACTATCCTGTAGTAGGTGTTACATGGAAACAAGCACGTGATTTTTGTATTTGGCGTACTGACCGTGTAAATGAAAAAGCATTGATGGATAAAAAAGTTATTAATGCTAAAGATTATGATAAAGGTGGTATGAACAATGTTGGCGAAGATAATTTTAATACAAAAGCCTATTTATTAGGTTTATATAATCCTAAAACACCTCCTACCAAAAGTAGCCCTTTAAAAGATGCTAAAGGTCAGCCAAGACAAGCCAGATTTGAAGATGGACTTTTATATGGCGACTATCGTTTACCTACAGAAGCTGAATGGGAATATGCAGCTTATGGTTATATGATGGAAAATCCTCAAAGAAGAAGAAATGAAAAATCAAGAGGTGAAGAAGTAATTGCTAACAAGCAAGTATATGCATGGCAAAATACTGGTTATGATAATCTTCGTTCTACAAAAAGAGGTGCCTTTCAAGGAGCATTTTTAGCAAACTTTAAAAGAGGTTCTGGAGATAATATGGGTGTTGCAGGAGGTTTAAATGACCGTTCTGCTATACCTTCAGAAATTACATCATTCTATCCTAATGGCTTTGGCTTATATAATATGAGTGGTAATGTGAGTGAATGGGTTGCCGATGTTTACAGACCACTTACAAGTTTAGAAGGAGAAGATTTTAACTACTATAGAGGTAATGAATTTAAAAGAGTTAAAAAAGATTCTTCTTCTGGCGAAATGATGAAAGATTCATTAGGTCGTGTAGTAATGGAAAATGAACCAGATAGTTTATTAAGAAAACGCCGTAACTATCAAAAATCTTATGTTATTGACTATTTAGATGGAGACCAAGTTGCTGATGGACGTTCTGCTGTGTATAATTATGGAATTACTACTTTAATTTCAGATAAATCAAGAGTAGTAAAAGGTGGTAGCTGGAATGATAGACCATATTGGTTAAGCCCAGGTACAAGAAGATTTTTAGAAGAAGACCAAAGCAGTAGTACCATTGGTTTTCGTTGTGCTATGACACACTATGGTGCTCCAGAAACACCTAAATATGGTAAAACTGGTAACTTCTTCCCTGCAAGAAGACAGAAAAGATAAAAAGGAAAGGTAAATACAGCATTCCTGACTTTTCAGGAATAAAAAAAGCCATCAGATTTCTGGTGGCTTTTTTATAATGACCAACTAAAATCTACATAAAACCCATTTTACTTCAGTATTAGTTAATAGAATGTATAAATACAGAAATATTCAATTATCTATACCGATACTTTATAAAATAAACAGTAGCTTTGGAAAAATTTTTTATTATGTACACAGGTCTATTACACCTTCACAATTTATTACGCTGGATAATAATTATTTTAATACTGATAAATATTGTTAAAGCGTTTTCTGGTAATAAGAATATTAAACTTAGTTTATGGCTGCTCATTTCTGCTCATACAACATTGCTTATTGGATTATACCAATATTTTGTAGGAGCTAATGGCTTTAAATATTTTGCTACTTATTCTATGTCAGAAATTATGAAAAATAATATTTTAAGATTTTGGGCTATAGAACACATTTTTGGAATGATAGTAGCTATAACCTTAATTACAATAGGTCATATAACGCTAAAAAAATCAACCACTACTAAAAAAACAGCTATTCTTTACTTAATTGCTTTTATAATAATTGTAGCAACCATACCTTGGCCATTTAGAGGCTATGAAGTAGGAAGAGCTTTGTTCCCTGGTATGTAGTTCAATTAATTAATTAAAAGGTTTCAAAATAGAAACCTTTTTAATTTCTTTGTATTATGAAAACGAAACTAATATTAATAGCTATCACCATTATTTCAGCAATAGCTTGCAATACAAATAAGCAACAATGCAAAGCAAAAATTACTGAAAGAAAAGTATTAAACGATTCATTAATACAGATTAGCTATGCTTATAAAGTATCTGATAAAATATTTGAAGACAGTTTACAAACAAAAAATATAATCATCAACTCAGATAGCATTACGATACTTTTTTCTTCAAAAAACCCTAAAGAGCATACTACACAGATGCCTTAGTTGGCTGTAATTTTTTGACGTTTAAAATGAAAACGCCTTCTCATATACTAACCACCGAAAGACTAATTTTACGGAATTGGATTGACACAGACACTTCTGCTTTCATCGCAATGAACAAAGACTATGAGGTTATGAAGTTTTTTCCAAAAACCTTAACCGATAGTGAAACCTTAGAACTGCTTGAAAGAATAAAATTACATTTTGAAAAAAATAGCTTTGGACTATTTGCTGTTGAAAGTAAATCTACAAAACAATTTATTGGCTTTACAGGCTTTTCTATACCTACATTTAATGCTTTTTTTACACCATGTGTTGAAATTGGTTGGCGTTATAAAAAAGAAGTTTGGGGACAAGGTTTTGCAACCGAAGCTGCTTTAGCTTGTTTAAGATATGGGTTTGAGACTTTAGGATTTGATAAAATTGTTTCGTTTACTTCTTCAGTAAACAAAAAATCAGAAGATGTTATGAAAAGAATAGGCATGAAATTTAAAGCCAACTTTGAGCATCCAAAAATTGAGACAACCAATATTCTTTGTAAACATATTTTATATGAAATCCATTCTACTGTTAAATAGTAAAATATAAAACTACAGCCAACATATTCTTGTTATATGAAACAGAAAAATGGATAAAATTAGAATATGTTTTGTTGGCATTATTTATTGCCTTCAATCGTTGGAATAGACAATGATTTTGGATATTTTAAAAATGGGGAAAATTACTGTACAAAAACACCATTAAATTTCGGTTCTTTGCTAAGAATGGGCGCATCATATTTTTATGAAAAAGTGGCGAGTGGAGACACTCGCCACAGCTACAGCCTCGTTTCGTGTCTCACGAAACGAAAAAAATGTTATACACCCCAAATTTTTATATCAGTACAGATATAATAAGGACCTGTTATTTTTGCCAATAACTAAAGCATATCAATATTGTCTGTTTCTCAAAATACAAAGCATACTTGTTATCATTGTGGTAATCAGTGCAACGATGAAGTTGTTGCATTAAATGATAAACATTTTTGTTGTAGTGGTTGTAAAACAGTGTACCAAATTTTAAGTGAAAATGACTTGTGTGCTTATTACGATTTTAATGAACATGCAGGTATTTCTCCAAACAAAAATATTCGTGCAGATAAGTTTGCTTTTTTAGATAATGAAGAAATTGAAAAAAAACTTATACAGTTTAAAGATGATAAGCAAACACATGTAACTTTTTATTTGCCTCAAATTCATTGCAGCTCTTGTTTGTATTTATTAGAGAATATTCATAAGATTGATAGCAATATTGTTGTTTCTAAAATTAATTTTAATAAAAGAGAAATTTTTATAGTATTTAATCATCAAAAAATTAATTTAAGAAAAGTAGCGGAAATATTGGCAAGTATTGGTTATGAACCATTGATTAGTTTACAAGACACATCTCAAATAAAAAAGAAAATATCCAGAGCAAAAATGTATAAAATTGGTGTTGCTGGTTTTTGTTTTTCTAATATTATGATGTTGAGCTTTCCTGAATATCTTTCAGGAAAATCGTTTGTAGAGCCTGAGTTAAAAACACTATTCTCTTATATGAGTTTTGTATTATCGCTGCCAGTGTTTTTTTATTCAGCTACAGAATTTTATACATCGGCTTGGCACGGGTTAAAAAATAAATATTTGAATATTGATATTCCTGTTGTGTTGGCTATTTTATTAATATTTTTCAGAAGTTTATATCACTTATTCTTTTTAAATGAAAATGGCTATTTTGATAGCATGAGTGGCTTAGTTTTCTTTATGCTGATTGGTAGAATTGCACAAGATAAAACACAACAATATTTATCGTTTGAAAGAGATTATACTTCTTTTTTTCCAATAGCTGTTAATAAATTATTTGATAAAAAATTTAAGCCTACACCAATTGAACAGCTAAAAGAAAATGATGTTATTCAAATTTATGCCAATGAAATTATTCCTGTAGATGCTATGTTATCTAAAGGAAATGCCTCTATAGATTATAGTTTTGTTTCTGGTGAAAGTGCTCCTGTATCTGCAAATATTGGAGACATTATTTATGCAGGAGGAAAACAAACAGGAGAAAAAATTGAGTTGATGGTTTTAAAACCAATGAATCAAAGTTATCTAACTAATTTATGGAACAAAAACAATCAAGCAGGAAAAGAAACTAAAAACAAATTTGTGGATAAACTAAGTAAAAATTTTACCATTATTGTTTTTGCTATTGCAGGTATTGCTTTCTTGTATTGGGTTTTAGCAGGAAAAATTTCTGTAGGGTTAGATGTTATTACAACTGTATTTATCATTGCTTGCCCTTGTACTTTATTATTAGCAGCAACATTTACTTATGGAAATATGTTGAGAATACTTTCTCAAAACAAAGTATATGTAAGACATTATAACATACTTGAAAAAATTAATGAAATAGATACAATTGTTTATGATAAAACAGGAACACTAACTTTATCCAACAATGTTGCTATTAATTATGTAGGAGAGGAGTTGTCTGATGCAGAAAAAATATATATTAAATCAACCGCATCAAATTCAAAACACGTTTATAGTAAATCTATTGTTCAATATTTTGCAGATAACGATACAATAGAAATAGCAAATTTTAAAGAAACCATAGGGAAAGGAATTGAAGCATGGATTGATGAACATTACATAAAAATTGGTTCTCCCAACTTTTTTAATAAAACAAATGAGCATCATAAAAATATTATGTATGTTGCTATTGATAATAAATTAATAGGATATTTTATTACATCAAATGCTTATAGAGTTGGCTTTTCATCTATTCTTAAATCTTTAGAAAAAAAATATACACAAGTTATTTTATCGGGCGATAGTATTGCAGAAAAAGAATTTTTAGAAAAAACCTTAGGCAAAAATGTTCAAATGCTTTTTAATCAAAAGCCAGAAGATAAATTACAGTTTATTCAACAACTTCAAAAAAACAATCATACAGTATTAATGATAGGTGATGGATTAAATGATGCTATTGCATTAAAGGAAAGTGATGTAGGTATTGCCATTACAGAAAACAACAACAATTTTACACCAGCTTGTGATATTATTTTAGATGCTACTTTTTTTGAAAAATTTCAAAAATTATTTCTTTTTAGTAAACAAGGAAAAAGAATTATAAAACTTAGTTTTACATTCTCATTTATTTACAATGTTATAGGTATGTACTTTGCTTTACAAGGTTTATTATCTCCTTTAATTGCTGCAATACTAATGCCTTCAAGCACTATAACTATTATTGCAGTTACTTTTGGTTTAACTCAATACTCTGCTAAAAAAGAAGAATTACTTATTACAAAAAAATAGTAGGCGTAATGCCTTATTATTATTGATTTATGCCCTACTTTTGCAGTAAAATTTTTATTATAAAATATAAAATGTTAGTTATCATTTTTTTATTCTTTTGTAGTGTATTAGTAGCAGGAATATTTCTGTTTGCTTTTATATGGAATGTAAAAAATGGACAGTATGATGATGAGTTTTCATCTGCTAACAGAATATTATATGATGATAAAAAATAATTGCTATAAAAACTGCTTAAAATCAACCAAAAACCAAATTAATTGAGTATGGAATTAGAAAAGTTTAGTTACGACAACAGAATATCCCGTGCATTTGCTTTTGCTACAATTTTTTGGGCAGTAGTAGGAATGCTTGTTGGTGTTATTGCTGCATTTCAATTAGCGTTTCCTGCACTTAACTTAGATATTGCAGAAACAACTTTTGGACGTATAAGACCACTACACACCAATGCAGTAATTTTTGCATTTGTTGGTAATGGAATTTTTACAGCAGTGTATTACTCTTTTCCAAGAGTATTAAAAACAAGAATGTATAGCGACAAATTAGGTTGGGTACATTTTTGGGGTTGGCAATTTATTATTGTGTTAGCTGCTGTTACCTTGCTAATGGGTTTTACAGTATCTAAAGAATATGCAGAATTAGAGTGGCCTCTTGATATTTTAATAACCATAGTTTGGGTAATTTTTGGTATCAATATGTTTGGTACTGTTTTAATAAGAAGAGAAAGACATTTATATGTGGGTGTATGGTTTTTCTTAGCAAGCTGGGTTACTGTTGCAATGCTACATATTGTAAACTCTTTAGCAATACCTGTAAGTTTTACAAAAAGTTATTCAGCTTTTGCAGGTGTACAAGATGCTTTAGTACAATGGTGGTATGGTCATAATGCTGTTGCATTTTTCTTAACTACACCCTATTTAGGATTAATGTATTATTTTGTACCTAAAGCAGCTAACAGACCAATTTATTCTTATAGATTAAGTATTGTTCACTTTTGGTCATTAATCTTTTTATACATCTGGGCTGGACCTCATCACTTATTATATACAGCTTTACCAGAGTGGGCACAATCTTTAGGAACAGTATTTTCTATTATGCTTATTTTACCAAGTTGGGGAGGTATGCTTAATGGATTATTTACATTAAGAGGAGCTTGGGATAAGGTTAGAACAGAGCCTGTTTTAAAATTCTTTGTAGTAGCTTTAACCTGCTATGGTATGGCTACTTTAGAAGGACCATTATTATCTCTTAAAAATGTAAGTTCATATTCACATTACACAGATTGGATTGTTGCACACGTTCATGTAGGGGCTTTAGGTTGGAATGGATTTTTAACCTTTGGTATGATGTATTGGTTAATACCAAAAATTTATCGTACAGAATTATATTCTAAAAAATTAGCTTCTACACATTTCTGGATTGGAACACTTGGAATGATTCTTTATGCAATTCCAATGTATTGGTCTGGCTTTAAACAAAGTTTAATGTGGAAATCATTTACACCAGAAGGACAATTAACTTATACCTTCATGGATTCTGTACAATCTGTAATTCCATTTTATATTTTAAGAGCTATTGGAGGAACAATTTATTTAGCTGGTGTTATTTTAATGATTTACAACTTATATAAAACAACAAAAATTGGTTCGTTTGAAGCTGAAGTAGAAATGCAAGCTCCTCCATTAGAAAAAACATATAAAGCACCAGCTAAGGCTCACTGGCACTCTTGGATAGAAAGAAGACCAACTCAATTATTAGTAGCTTCTTTTATTGTTGTTGCTATTGGTGGTGCAGTAGAAATTATTCCAACAATGTTGGTTAAATCAAATATTCCAACTATTGCAAGTGTAAAACCATACACTCCATTAGAACTTCAAGGAAGAGATATTTATATAAGAGAAGGTTGCTACACTTGCCACTCACAAATGATTCGTCCTTTTAGAGATGAAGTAGCACGTTATGGAGAGTATTCAAAAGCTGGAGAATTTGTATATGATCGTCCACATCAGTGGGGCTCTAAAAGAACTGGTCCAGACTTAGCAAGAGAAGGAGGAAAAAATCCTAACTCTTGGCACTTTAACCACATGTTAGACCCTCGTTCTACATCACCAGGTTCTATTATGCCTGCTTATCCTTGGCTGTTTGAAAATGATTTAAACAATAAAACTTTGCCAGATAAAATAAGGGTAATGCAAAAATTTGGTGTGCCTTATGAAAAAGATTATGGCAAAGCAAAAGCACAAGAAGACCTTGATAAACAAGCTCAAACCATTACAGATGATTTAAAGGCTAATAAAATTAATATCAGTAGTAAAAAAGAAATTATTGCTGTAATTGCTTATTTACAAAGATTGGGCAAAGACATTAAAGCCGAAAAATAATTATTATGAAATTTAGAAATTATTTGGAAACAATGACAGGCATAGGAATTTATCCTTTAATTTCTCTGTTAATCTTCTTTATATTTTTTGTTGGATGCTTAATTTATGTTTTTAAAGCAGATAATAATAAAATGGAGGAGATGAAAAATATACCCTTGGACGAATAAAAAATAAAATATTATGGAACTAAAAAAATATTTACAAAAAGTAATTTATACTGTAGTACCAGTTTTATTATTTACATTAATTACCACTGTTGCTAATGCTAATGATACAACTACAGTTGTTAGCAAAGAAAGCTCATTCAAGGGCAACCTGTTGATAATATTGTTTAGTATTTTCATTGTAGTAGAATTAATAATTATTGGTTATTTAATTTTTTCTCCAAGCACTTCTAATGAAGTAGATAGTGTAACAGGAAAACCAAAAAGAAGAAGAACACTTTGGGAAAGGTTCAATAATTTAAAATCAATGGAAGAAGAAAGTTCTATAGAACTTGAACATGATTATGATGGTATTAAAGAATTAGATAATGCTGCACCACCTTGGTTTACAATAGGCTTTACACTATCAATTATTTTTGCTTTTATATACATGTATAGATATCATGTAGTACACTCTGCACCATTACAAATTGAAGAATATACAATAGCAGTAAAAAAAGCTAAAGAAGAAAAAGCAGCATTGGATAAACTAAAACCACCAAAGGTGATAGATGAAAATAATTTAGTACTATTAAGTCCTGCCGAAATTGCAAAAGGAAAAGAAATATTTATAAAAAACTGTGCTACTTGTCATGCAAATGATGGAGGTGGTGGAGCTGGTCCAAACTTAACAGATAATTATTGGATGCATGGTGGTAGCTTAAAAGATATTTTTATTTCTGTAAAAGTTGGTTACCCTCAAAAAGGTATGCCAGGTTGGGGCGAAATTTTAGGATTAGAACAAGTAGAACAAGTAACCTCTTATATAAAAACTTTAAAAGGAACAAAACCCGCTATACCAAAAGAACAACAAGGAGAGTTATATAAAGAAAATTAATACACAGCTTAGACTAAATAGTTTATTTTAATGAATGTAAATGATAATGAGTTACACGATGATGGCTTTAGAGATAGTTTAACCACTGTTAATAAAGATGGTTCAAGAAAATGGGTTTATGCTGTTCAACCCAAAGGAAAATTTTATGCTCTAAGAACTTATGTTAGCTGGATTTATTTAGCCATATTTTTTATTATTCCTTTTATAAAAATTAATGGAATTCCATTTTTACAATTCAATGTTTTAGAACAACGCTTTATTATTTTTGGTAAAATATTTACCCCAGACGATTTTTTTATTTTCGCTGTTGGTATGATAACCTTCATGGTTTTTATTGTACTATTTACAGTTATTTATGGAAGAATATTTTGTGGATGGGTTTGTCCTCAAACCATTTTTATGGAAATGGTTTTTAGAAAAGTAGAGTATTGGATTGAAGGTAGTGCTAACGACCAAAAACTTTTAGATAAAAGCCCTTGGAATATCAATAAAATACTAAGACGTGGAGGTAAACATATTGCCTTCTTTTTACTTTCATTCATTATTGCTAATACATTTTTATCTTACATTATTGGAGTAGATACTTTAATTACTTATGTTACAGAACCAGTAACACAACACTTAGCTTTATTAACAGGTGTTTTAATTTTTACTTTTATTTTTTATGTTGTTTATGCTTTTGTAAGAGAAGTTGTATGTACTGTTATTTGTCCTTATGGAAGATTACAAAGTGTATTAACAGATAAAGACACAGTAGTTGTTGCTTATGATTATGTAAGAGGCGAACAAAGAGGAAAATTTAAAAAGAATACCGATAGAACAGAAAGTGGTTTAGGAGATTGTATAGATTGTCATCAATGTGTTGTTGTATGCCCTACAGGTATTGATATAAGAAATGGAACTCAAATGGAATGTACCAACTGTACTGCTTGTATTGATGCTTGTGATTTTATGATGGAAAAAGTAAATTTACCTAAAGGATTAATTCGTTATACTTCTGAAAATAATATTGCCAAAGGTAAAAAATTAACCTACACACTAAGAATGAAAGCCTATACAGTAGTATTGGTTTTACTCGTTGCCTTTATGTCGTTTTTATTAATTACAAGAGATAATATTGATGCACATATTATTCGTTCAAGTGGACAACTTTATGCAGATATGGGCAATAATCTTGCTAATTTTTATGAAATAAAAGTGGTTAATAAAACAAATAATCCAATTCCCATTACTTTACAATTAGAAGGCATTAATGGAGAACTTAAAATGCTTGGAACTGACAAAATTTTTGATGTTGATGGATTGAAACAAAAAGATGCAAAATTTATTATACTGATAAATAAGCATGATATAAAAGCCAGAAAAACAGAATTGAAGATTAGCATTTATAATAATAATGAAAAGATTACAACGATTAAAACAAATTTTTTAGGACCATTTATGTAATTAATTATGAATTGGGGAAAAGGTATAACAATAGTAATTATAGTATTTATTGGTTGGATTTCTTTTTTGGTGTATAAAACCACAGAAATTACATCTGAAATGGTAACTGATAATTACTATGAAAAAGAATTGGTATATGAAGACGTTATTCAAGCTAAAAAAAATGTACAACAATTAAGTACACAACCAGCTATTCAATTAGCTCAAGATTCTGTACTAATTATTTTTCCTACAGAAATAAATAATTCAGCAAAAGGAGATATAATATTTTACAGACCAAATGACCCTAAGAAAGATAAAAAATATTCTATTAATATTAAAGAGAACTCTAATAAACAATATATTTCAACTAATGATTTAGTAAAAGGAATTTATCAAATTCAGCTAACTTGGAATCAAAATAATATTCCATATTACTACGAAAAGAATATTTTTATTCAATAATGATATTTGCTTTAACATCTGGCTTTCTTATAGGAATAATGGGCAGCTTCCATTGTTTAGGAATGTGTGGTCCTATTGCATTAGCATTACCCATTCATCATTTAGATAAATACAAACAAATAAGCTATACATTACTTTACAACTTTGGCAGAGTAATTAGTTATTCTTTTTTAGGGTTATTATTTGGTTTAATTGGTAAAAGTTTTTTTATTGGTAAATATCAACAAGCATTTTCTATAACTATAGGTATATTAATATTGTTAGGTGCATTTGCTCCTAAAATTTTTTCATTATTCAAATTAAAAGGATTAAACAATTATAGTAAGTATATAAGAACCCACTTATCAAAACTATTTAAGCAAGAAAAAACAAAATCAGTTTATTTTTTAATAGGTATTTTTAATGGATTATTACCTTGTGGTTTAGTGTATTTTGCTTTAGCATCTGCATTAATATCTGGTAGTGTTTTAAATAGTGTAGCATTTATGAGTATGTTTGGTATTGCTACAATACCAATGATGTTTTCAGTATCTTATTTTGGAAAATTTATTTCTCAAAAATGTAGAGTAACTGTAAACAAGTTAGTACCATATTTTATTGCTATTATGGCTATTTTATTAGTGCTTCGTGGACTTAACTTAGGCATTCCTTATATAAGTCCAATACTTCAACAATCAACAGAAGAATCTCAATACTGTCATCCAGAATAATATGTTGCATTATAAATTTGGACAATGTGGTTAAAAATGGGGAAAATTACTGTACAAAAACACCATTAAATTTCGGTTCTTTGCTAAGAATCATAATACTTTACATTTGTAACCTTTGAAAGTATAAAAACAAAGAAGAAAACGTGCATTATGGCAAGAATTATTGGCGTAGCTAATCAAAAAGGAGGTGTTGGAAAAACAACAACCTCTATCAATCTTGCAGCAAGCCTTGCTGTATTAGAATATAAAACTTTATTGGTAGATGCTGACCCACAAGCAAATGGAACTACTGGTGTAGGTTTTAACGATAAAAATATAACTACCAGTTTGTATGACTGTATGGTAAATAATACAAAAGCCAATGAAGTTATATTAAAAACAGAAATACCCAATTTAGACCTAATTCCTTCTCACATAGATTTGGTAGGGGCAGAAATTGAAATGATAAATTACCCCAATAGAGAAAATGTAATGAAACAATTACTAAGCAAAGTGAAAGATAAATATGATTTCATTATTATTGATTGCTCTCCATCTCTTGGATTAATTACAGTAAACTCTCTTGTAGCTGCGGATAGTGTTGTAGTGCCTGTACAGTGTGAATTTTTTGCATTAGAAGGATTAGGAAAATTATTAAATACTATTAAAATTGTACAAAGTCGTTTAAACCCATCATTACAAATAGAAGGTATCTTAATGACAATGTATGATGGTCGTTTGCGTTTAAGCAATCAAGTTGTAAGTGAAGTAAGAAGACATTTTGATGAATTGGTATTTAATACCATTATTCACAGAAATACAAGATTGAGTGAAGCCCCAAGCATAGGAAAACCTGTTATTCTGTATGATGCAGATAGTAAAGGTGCAGCCAATTACTTAAACCTTGCAAAAGAAATTTTACAAAAAAACGACATGACAAAAATGAGTAATGACGAAAGAATTATAGAATAAAGTTTGAGTATTTCAACGTTCAAACATTTAAAGATTCAAACTAAAAAAAATGACAACTCCCAAACAAAAGAAAGATGCAATAGGCAAGGGTATAGAAACCCTTCTTAATAATATGGGGCAAGAATTAAAAAATGCTTCTGGCTCATTAAAAAATAATGTGGTAGAACAAGCTACTGCTATGGTTCGTATTCCTTTAGCTGATATTGCTTTTAATCCCAAACAGCCCAGAAAAGATTTTGACGAAACTGCATTAAGTGAGTTAGCTGCATCAATCAAAATTCATGATATTATTCAGCCACTTACTGTTACAAAAACAAGCAATGGAAAATATACTTTAATTTCTGGAGAAAGAAGATTTAGAGCTTCTAAAATTGCAGGACTAAAAGATATACCTGTTTACATTCGTCAAGCAAATGATACAGAACTTTTAGAACTTGCTTTGTTAGAAAACTTACAAAGAGAAGATTTGAATGCTATTGAAATTGGTCTTAGTTACAAACGAATGATGGAAGAATTAGACTATACTCAAGAGCAAGTAGCAGAAAGAATGGGCAAAGAAAGAAGTACTGTAACCAATTATATACGATTATTAAAACTTCCTCCAGATATTCAATTAGCTGTTCGTAGTGGTAAAATAACTATGGGACATGCAAGAGCTTTAATAACAATAGATACTGTAGATAAACAGTTGTATGTTTTTAATGAAGTAAAAAATAAACAATTAAGTGTAAGGCAAACAGAAGAATTGGTAAGAAAATTGTATAAAAATAATGAGCCTGTTAAAACTTCACCAAAAAATGAACTATCACCTGCTTATAAAAAAATTGAAGATAATTTAGCTTCACATTTTGGAACAAAAGCCAAACTTGTTCACAATAAAAAAGGTTATGGCAGCATTACATTAGAATATTATTCATTGCAAGAGTTGAATAAAATTTTAGATTTAATGAATATTACTGTCAGCTAAATTGACACATGAATATTTTTAAAAGCATATTAGTTTTCATTATTTACTGTCATTCAACAATCATTTTTGCACAAGAAAATAATGATACTAAATCTGTTATTACTCAAAATACAGATACAATAACACCTTTGCCCAACAAGCCAATAATGGCAACGAATAATGATGATACCATTGCAAAAAAAGTATTGACCAAACAAAAAAAACACAACCCCAAAATTGCTACAAGACGTTCAGCTATTTTACCAGGTTGGGGTCAAGCATATAACAAACAGTATTGGAAAATACCTGTTGTATATGGTGTATTAGCCATACCAACGGTTACATTTTTTTACAACAATACTTGGTACAATCGTACAAAATCGGCTTATGATATTTTGTTCAAAGCATCTCAACCAAATGCTTCTCAAGAAGACATAGATAAATTAAAAAATATTCATCCAAAACTGCAAGGCTTTAGTTTAAGTTCATTACAAACATTTAGAAATTCATTCAGAAAAGATAGAGATTATTCTGTATTATGGTTTGCTGTAGCTTGGGGTTTAAATGTTGTAGATGCTACGGTTTTTGCACATTTAAAAGAGTTTGATGTAAGCGATAATTTATCTGTGCAAATAAATCCTACTATCAATCCTATTAATAAATCTAAAGGCTTTAGCTTGGTTTTCAACTTTAAAAAAAATACGCCAAGAATTGTTAATGTTCGTTGATGAATGTAAAAGAATTTCTTTAACTTTAATTAATTTCTTTTACTTAAAAATAACCCTCTTAAAATGAAAATTGCATTAATAGGCTATGGAAAAATGGGCAAAGCCATTGAAGAAATAGCTTTAGCAAAAGGACATACCATTGTTTTAAAAATTACATCAAATAATGTAGAAGAACTAACAACAGAAAATATACAAAAAGCCGATATAGTTATAGAATTTACCAACCCACATAGTGCAGTAGAAAATATTACAAAGTGCTTACAAGCTGGTGTACCTGTTATTTGTGGTAGCACAGGTTGGTTACATAAATGGAACGAAATAGAATTATTATGTAAGCAACAAAATGGTACTTTTTTATTTGCCAGCAACTTTAGTATTGGTGTCAATTTATTTTTTGAATTGAATATATATTTAGCCAAACTAATGAGCAATCATACTGATTACAATATAATGATAGAAGAAACGCATCATACGCAAAAGAAAGATGCACCAAGTGGAACAGCCATTACATTAGCAGAACAAATTTTGCAGCACACTACTTTTAAAGAAAATTGGGTAAACCATATAACAGAAGTTGCCAATCAATTACCCATTATTTCTAAAAGAATAGATGCTGTAACAGGCACTCATAAAATAACCTACACATCAGCAATAGATGATATAGAAATTATACATACAGCACACAATAGAATGGGTTTTGCAAAAGGAGCCATCTTAGCTGCTGAATTTGTGAAAGATAAAAAAGGTATTATAACCATGAAAGAAGTATTAGGCTTTAAAAATTTTTAATACAAATTGTATGAAAAAATCAACCTCTTACACTCTTTACAATAAATCAACTCTTAACATGAAGAAAATAATACTATTTATTTTCAGCATAACTATTATTTCTTTTACCACTCAGGCACAAAAGAATAAATATATTATTGATAGTATTGAAAATGTTATTAAAACTCAATCAAATGAGGCTCTTGTAAAATCTTATAGTGAGCTGACTTGGCAATACAGAACTGTAAACAGAGCAAAAGCTATTGACTATGGCTACAAAGGCATTGCATTAGCAAAAAAAATAAACTTTCATGCAGGACTTGCTCAAGTATATAATGATTTAGGCATTATATACTACGATAAAGAACAATATGATTCTTCTATTTATCTCTACAACGAATCATTAAAAATAAGACAAACATTGCATGATGATTTAGGTGTAGCAAAACTGTATAATAAAATAGGTATCATATATCAAAGGCAAGGTTTATTTAGCGATGCTTTATATAATCAACAGAATGCCTTAGCACTTTTTGAAAAAGAAAATTATGCAATTGGTATTTCCTATTCTTTAAACAATATTGGTATTCTACAACAAAATATGGGAAGACTTGATGAAGCACTTTTATACCATAATCAATCATTGACTATAAAGAAAAAATTGAATGATAGTTATGGACTAATTCAATCTTATATCAACATTGCCAATATTTTTAAAATAAAAGAAGAATTTGTACAAGCAGAAGAATATTATAAAAATGCTATTGCTTTATCCAGAGAAATGGATAATAAAGAATACTTAGCTAATGGATTAAACAATCTTGGCAATTTACAATATTCATTAAATAAACTTCGGGAAAGTAAACAAAATATTCTTGAATCATACGCTATAAGAACAACTTTAAATAATACTAAGGGTAGGGTAAGTTGTTTAAATAATCTTGCTACTGTTCTAATAGCTTTAAAACAATATGACTCTGCCGAAAATGTATTAAACTATGCAGAAAACCTTGCCTTAAATGCTGTTAATACTAAGCCAGAGCTAATATCAATTTATCAAACAAAATCAACATTGTATGAAAAATTAGACAATGCTACTGCATCATTAAACTACTATAAAAAATATGCTGCTTATAAAGATTCTTTATACAATAACGATATGAGTAGCAAATTCAGTGAATTAGAAATCAAATACAATACAGCACAAAAAGAAAAATTAATACAACAACAACAGGCTTCTATCAATAAAAATTTGTATGATATTTCAAAACAAAAACTTTTATTATCTCAAAATGAATTAGAAATTGCTGCAAATGATTTAGCTATTAAAAAACAAGATGAACTTATTTTAAAACAAAGATTAGACTCAACTAAAAGAGAAAATCAAATAATAGTATTAAACAGAGAGAAAAAAATAGACCAACTTAAATTAAATAATGAAAAACTCATCAACAACAGAAAAAATATTTTACTCATAGTAATTGGTGTTATTGCTTTACTAACAATTTGGTTAATCTATTCATTATATAGAAGATATAGACTACACAAAGAAAAACAATTACAAGAAGCTATTTTAAAACAAGAACAACTTGCAGCTACAGCAATTATCAAAGCAGAAGAAAATGAACGTAAGCGTATAGCAGAAGATTTGCATGATGGAGTAGGGCAATTAATGAGTGCTGTAAAAATGAATTTAAGTGCTATTGAAAATGACATTCCTTTTTCTTCTGAAGAGCAAAAAAACGCCTACAAAAAAGTGTTGAATATGGTAGATGAAAGTTGCAAAGAAGTAAGAAGTGTAAGCCATAGTATGATGCCTAATGCTCTATTAAAAACAGGGTTAGAAGGAGCTTTAAAAGAATTTTTGCATCAGATAAATAGCCAAGTACTAAAAGTAAATTTATATACAGAAGGATTACAAAATAAATTAGCAAGCAATACAGAAACTATTTTATACAGAGTAATTCAAGAATGTATCAACAATGTTTTAAAACATGCACAAGCCAATAACTTAGACATTTCTGTTATTAAAGATAACCATGAAATAGCTGTAACAATAGAAGATGATGGAAAAGGATTTAGTACAAATACAGCAAACAATAGCGAAGGAATTGGATTAAAAAATATTAAAACCCGTATAGAATATTTAAAAGGAATGGTAGAGTGGAATTCTGCACCAGGCAAAGGAACTTTAGTAGCAATACATGTTCCTGTAACATAGAATAATAAAAATACCTTTACTTTGACATAACAAACCCCTTACTTGACAATAAATGGAACCCCAGAAAATAAATATTGCTATTGTAGATGACCACCAAATTGTTATTGACGGTATTACCTCTTTATTAGAAGGCAATCATAATATTCATATTGTAGCTACAGCTACTTCGGGTATCAATATGCTTGAAATACTCAAAGAAAAAGAAATTGATATTTTATTGACAGATATAGCCATGCCTACCATGAGTGGGCAAGAACTTGCCCAACAAGTTCGTACACAATTTCCTGCTATTAAAATATTGGCATTAAGCATGAGTGGACAAGGACACATTGTAAATAGCATGATTGAAAATGCAGATATTTCTGGTTATGTATTAAAAAATATTGGCAAAGCGGAACTATTATATGCCATAGAAAAAATAGCTAATGGAGGTATTTATTTTAGTGAAGAAGTATTGAACGAACTGCACCATTTTAGCAGTATGCAAAAAGAAAATGAAGAAACAAACCTTACTTCTCGAGAAGTGGAAATAATTAAACTCATAGAAAAAGAATGTTCTAATAAAGAGATAGCCAACAAACTTTTTATTAGTGAAAGAACAGTAGAAACACACAGAAAAAATATTTTTAGAAAAACAGGAACCAGTAGTGTTATAGGCTTAATAAAATATGCTTATGAACACAACCTTATTTAGTTTTTTTCATGCAAATTCATCATACCAAAGGCATTGTATTACGCACTGTAAAATATGGCGAAACAAGCATTATTGCTACTGTTTACACAGAATTATTTGGTATTCAAAGCTACATGATAAAAGGCGTTAGAAAATTTTCTTCAAAAACTACTTTTAAAGCTAATTGTTTTCAACCTGCTGCTATTTTAGAAATGCAGGTATATCATCATCCATTAAAAAATATACAGTTTGTAAAAAGCTATCATTGGCATACTGTATATACAAATGTTTTTTCAGATGTAGTTCGTAATGCTGTTGCTATGTACATTATAGAACTGTTGCAACAAGGCTTAAAACAACCAGAAGCCAATCCTGAATTATTTTATTTAGTAGAAAATACTTTACAACAAATAGATAAAGGCAGCAATACTTTAGTAAGCAATTTGCCCATATATTTTACCTTACATTATTGCAGCGAATTAGGATTTAAAATTCAAGGAACATGTAATACAGAAACTCCTATACTTGATTTTAAAGAAGGAAAATTTGTACAAGAAATGCCTGCTCATCATTATTACACAAACGATATTGCAGCAAAAACCATTAGCCAAATAAACAACATCAATTTGTACAATGAGGTAGAAAATATACAACTGAATGGCGATATAAGAAGAACGATATTACAACACTTACAACAATATTTTTCTTTACACATCCACGATTATAACAACATAAAAAGCCTACACATTTTGCAGGAAATTTTAGGATAGCAACATGTGTCCACAACACTTTTACCCCCCTCTCCTTTGGAGAGGGATTGAGGGTGAGGGTCATAATTTTTAATGGTTGTAAATTATAGATATATTATAACCAACCAAATAAAATTTGAGTCCAATCTATTTCACTTCGGTATAATTATTCTGTAATCAACCTTTGTATAATCTCTTTCAAGCCTATTTATGTATATTTAACTACTCAAAAGTATATAAAGTAAAACATGTATAAAGCAAATAATAAATCTACACTTAGCAAAATAATTTTTTGGAGTAGTATCTTTGCCTTACTTTTTATGCTTCTAAGCAAAAGTGTACATGTTTATAAATATCCTTTTATAGGCGCTATATTTGAAATACTTTGGTTACCTGCTATGCTATCAATATTTATTTGTCCAGTATTATCTTTAATAGTATGTATCAAAGAAAAGTGCAGTACAAAATCTGCTTTCTTATACATACTGTTCATTAACTTAATATCATTGCTAATTTTGATGTATATACATTAGCCAAGCACAAAAAATACCATTAAATCGTAAAAAAATACAAACTTTAAACCTTAACCTTTTTAAACTCCCTTATCTTCGCACTCACATTTTAAAAACAATAAATTATGGCATACGATGTAGTAGTAATTGGTAGTGGACCAGGTGGTTATCCTGCTGCTATCAGAGCATCTCAATTAGGTTTTAAAGTAGCAATTATTGAAAAAGAAAACTTAGGAGGCATTTGCCTAAACTGGGGTTGTATTCCTACAAAAGCTTTACTAAAAAGTGCACAAGTATATGAATATATAAAACATAGTACCAACTATGGTATCAATGCTTCTGGCACACACGATTTTGGTGGTGTAGTACAACGTAGTCGTGGTGTTGCAGATAAAATGAGCAAAGGGGTTCAGTTTTTAATGAAGAAAAATAAAATTGATGTTATCAATGGTTATGGTAAAGTAAAAGCAAAAGGACAAACTGAAGTTACTGCTACAGATGGTAGCAAACAAATTATTGAAAGCAAATACATTGTTATAGCTACTGGTGGTCGTAGTAGAGCATTGCCAAACTTGCCACAAGATGGTACAAAAGTAATTGGCTATAGAGAGGCTTTAGCTTTACCTACACAGCCCAAAAGCATGATTATTGTAGGTAGTGGTGCTATAGGTGTAGAGTTTGCTTATTTTTATAATAGCATGGGTACAAAAGTTACTATTGTAGAATTTATGCCACGTATAGTACCTGTAGAAGATGAAGATATTTCTAAAGAATTAGAAAAACAATTCAAAAAACAAGGTGTAGAAATAATGACCAACTCCTCTGTAGAAAGTGTTGATACCACAGGTGCAGGAGTAAAAGCCTTAGTAAAAAAACAAGATGGCAGCACCATAACATTAGAAGCAGATATAGTACTAAGTGCTGTAGGTGTAGTAGCCAATATTGAAAATATTGGATTAGAAGAAAATGGTATTAAAACAGAAAAAGGAAAAATTATAGTAGATAAATATCAACAAACTTCTGTAGCTGGTATTTATGCAATAGGAGATTGTAGCCCTGGGCAAGCATTAGCCCACGTTGCTTCTAAAGAAGGTATTAATGCTGCTGAACACATGGCTTATATAGAAAAGAAACATGCACACTTACCAGACCCATTAGATTATAACAACATACCAGGTTGTACTTATTGCTTACCAGAAATTAGTAGTGTTGGCTATACAGAAAAAGCTGCTAAAGAAGCAGGTTATGAAATTAAAGTAGGCAAATTTCCATTTGTAGCAAGTGGTAAAGCTGTAGCTGGTGGACATACAGAGGGTTTTGTAAAAGTAATTTTTGATGCAAAATATGGAGAGTTTTTAGGCTGCCACATGATTGGTACAGGCGTAACAGATATGATTGCTGAAGCTGTAGTAGCCAGAAAATTAGAAACTACTGCTCACGAAATTTTAAATGCTGTTCATCCACACCCAACTATGAGCGAAGGCTTAAAAGAAGCTGTAGCTGCTGCTTATGGAGAAGCAATAGACATTTAATCCATAATATATTTAGAACTTGTTTAGACTTTTATCAATTTAATATACACGAAGCTAAAAAAAGTGAAAGTTGTCAGGTTTTGTCATGTTGAGCTTATAGAAACATGTCGAAACCGATTAATTGAAGCATATTTTTTAAACCTCGCCTTCGACAGGCTCAGGCTGACAGCGTTTTTTATTCACAATTCGTAAAAAATTAAAAGCCTAAACAAGTTCTTACTTAAAAAACTACTTCAAACCAATATTGAAGTAGTTTTTTTATGATAAAAGGTATCAAATAAAAACAATTTAAACTTATAAAAGATTGATTTTCAATATCTATAAAAAATTTCACCTTTCCATTATCTATTAGCTGAAATTATTTTACAAACTTTTTTTGTAATTCAGCACATAAACCTATCTTTGCAGCCCGAAAAAATATGTCTAAGCAACAACTGATTAAACAAGATGGTATCATTCTGGAAGCTTTGAGCAACGCAATGTTCAGAGTTAAGTTAGAAAACGGACATGAAATATTAGCAACTATTTCAGGGAAAATGAGAATGCACTATATCAGAATATTGCCAGGCGATAAAGTAGGTGTTGAAATGAGCCCCTACGATTTAAGTAGAGGTAGAATAAATTTTAGGTATAAATAAAAAAATAGAATTGCTGTTAAAAAGCTATAAAATTTAAAACAATGAGAGTAAGAGCATCAATTAAAAAACGTAGTGCAGATTGCAAAATTGTTAGACGTGGAGGAAAACTCTATGTTATCAACAAAAAAAATCCTCGTTTTAAACAACGTCAAGGATAATAGCATCATGTTGAATGATGAATCTTAATATCAAAATTCTTCATCCAACGCATTAAACATTAAATATTAAAAATTAAACATTATATAAATGGCTCGTATTGCCGGTATAGATTTACCAAAAAATAAAAGAGGCGAAATAGGACTTACCTACATATATGGTATTGGTCGTTCTACTGCACAATCTATTCTTACCAAAGCAGGAATTGATTTTGATAAAAAAGTAAGTCAATGGAATGATGAAGAGCAAGCTGCTATTCGTAATATAATTACAGAAGAAATAAAAGTAGAAGGTGCATTGCGTAGTGAAACACAAATGAACATCAAACGTTTATTAGACATTGCTTGTTATCGTGGATTACGTCATAGAAAAGGATTACCAGTTCGTGGACAACGTACAAAAACAAATAGTCGTACCAGAAAAGGTAAACGTAAAACTGTAGCAGGTAAAAAGAAAGCACCTAAAAAATAACAATATAGAAAATCCCATATTCTGTTCTGTATGGAATTGGGAATTTTCATTTTTGGAGATATATCAATCGTTGGATAGTTTGGCTAATGCAGCCTAAACAGGAGACGAAAAAATTTAAGAAGATTACCTAAAAAAACAAAAAATGGCAAAACCAGCAAAAGCACAAAACAGTGCAAAAGCAGCAGCAAAAAAAAGAATTGTAAAAGTAGATGCTACAGGAGAAGTGCGTATTAGTGCAACCTTCAACAACATTATTATTTCATTTACCAACAAAGCAGGGCAAGTAATATCTTGGTCTTCTGCTGGTAAAATGGGATTCCGTGGTTCTAAGAAAAATACTCCTTATGCTGCACAAATGGCAGCTGCCGATGCTGCAAAAGTAGCATCTGATGCAGGACTAAAAAGAGTAGATGTATATGTAAAAGGGCCAGGTTCTGGACGTGAAGGAGCTATCAGAAGCATTGCTCAAAATGGTATTGAAGTTACTTCTATTAAAGATGTTACACCAATTCCTCACAATGGATGTCGTCCTCCAAAGAAAAGAAGAGTTTAAAAAAAGCCCCTCAATTCCCCAAAAAGGAATTTTGGCAGCAACAAAAGTTCTTATACATTTTTTATTATTTATTCTCTGCAATGGCAGTAAGAATAAACATAACGTACAAGGTTTCCTAAAGCCCCTCTTTTAGAGAAAGGTTGAAGAAACTTTCATTTAAAAAAGGTTGTCCAATTAATTTTTTATGGTTTTTTACCGATTGGAACAACGAGTCAAAAAAAACCAAAATGAAAATAAATTATGGCACGTTACACAGGTCCTAAGACCAGAATTTCCAGAATTTTTGGAGAGCCTATTTTAGGCAATGGCAAATGGCTGACTAAAAACAGCAACCCTCCAGGCCAACATGGAGCAGCAAAAAAACGTAAAACATTAGGTGAGTATGCTTTACAACTTAGAGAAAAACAAAAAGCAAAATTTACCTATGGTGTTTTAGAACGTCAATTCAGAAAAACTTTTGACGAGGCTTCTCGTATGAAAGGTATTAAAGGCGAAAACCTTATTAAACTTTTAGAAGCCAGATTAGATAACACTATCTTTCGTATGGGATTAGCTGCAAGTCGTCCAGAAGCAAGACAATTAGTAGCCCACAAACACATTACTGTAAATGGAGATGTTACTAACATTCCTTCATACTCTTGTAAACCAGGAGATGTTATAGCTTATCGTCCAAAGAGTGAACATAATAGCTCTATTACAAGTAAAAGTCGTGGTAAAAACCCAAAATTCAGTTGGATAGATTGGAATGAAACTGAAAAGAAAGGAACTTTTATCACCTATCCTGAAAGAGAAAGTGTACCTGAAAATATTAAGGAACAACTAATAGTAGAGTTATACTCTAAATAATTGTAGTGAAATAGTTGCTGCATAATGTAATAAAAGTACAAGAGTGCGACGCAACAAAAGTTTCATTAGAATTACAAAAATTGGTATCAAAATAAATTTAATCATAATAAAATAAGGAATATAAAATGGCCATTTTAAACTTCCAGAAACCAGACAAAATTGTTTTACAAAAAGCTACAGACTTTGAAGGACAATTTGAGTTTCGCCCATTAGAACCAGGATTTGGTTTAACAGTAGGTAATGCTTTACGCAGAATATTGCTTAGCAGCCTTGAAGGATATGCAATTTCAGGTATCAAAATTGAAGGAGTTGACCATGAATTTGCAACCATCAAAGGAATTACTGAAGATGTTACTGAAATAATCTTAAACCTTAAACAAGTAAGATTTAAGAAAAAAGTAGAACATGAAGTAAATAGCGAAAAATTAATCTTATCTATAAAAGGTAATACAGAATTTAATGCAGGTCATATTGGCGAAGCATCTGCAAACTTTGAAGTAATGAACCCAGATTTAGTTATTTGTACTATGGATAATACAGCTAAACTAAATATTGAAATTTCTATTACTAAAGGACGTGGTTATATACCTTCTGAAGACAATAAACTAAAAGAAGCACCAATAGGCTATATAGCAATAGACTCTATTCATACGCCTATTAAAAATGTAAAATATGCTATTGAAAACTATCGTGTAGAACAAAGAACTGACTTTGAAAAATTAATTTTAGAAGTAGCTACAGATGGTACCATTCATCCTGAAGAAGCTGTTAAACAAGCATCTCGTATATTAATTCAGCATTTAATGATTATTACTGATGAAAATATAACATTTGACAGCAAAGAAGATAAAAAAGAAGATGTTGTAGATGAACAAGTATTGCAATTACGCAAAATGTTGAAAACACCTTTAGAAGATTTAGACCTTTCTGTACGTGCATTTAATTGCTTAAAAGCTGCTAAAATCAACTCTTTAAGCGAATTAGTACAATACGAACAAGAAGACTTAATGAAATTCAGAAACTTTGGACAAAAATCTTTATCTGAAATAGAACAAGTTTTAGGCGAAAGAGGTTTAAGTTTTGGAATGGATTTAGAAAGATTAGGTTTAGATAATTTAGATAATTAAGCCTCCGAAACCCTCCAAAAGAGGGCTTTAAAGAGGATTAATAAAAATATTTTTTTATTATTTAACAAAGGCTGATTGTAATTCCTTGACACGGTATAATCAGTAACAGCTTTCAAAAATTTCCTCTTTGGAGGATTGAGGGGGCTACTAAAAACAAACAAATTATGCGTCACGGAGATAAAATAAATAATTTAGGTCGTAAAAAGGCACATAGAGAAGCCCTATTAAGTAATTTAGCTTCTCAATTAATTGTTCATAAACGTATAGTAACCACTTTGGCAAAAGCAAAAGCATTGCGTACTTATGTAGAACCATTAATTACAAAAACCAAAAAAGGCGATAACAAAGAAACTATCAGCCATCAACATCGTGTAGTATTTAGTTATTTACAAGATAAAGCTGCTACAAAAGAACTATTTACAGTAGTAGCTCCTAAAATATTAAGCAGACCAGGAGGTTATACAAGAATTATTAAATTAGGTATTAGACCTGGCGATAATGCTGAAAAAGCCTTAATAGAATTAGTAGATTTTAATGAAGTGTATGTAAAAGGCTCTGCTAAACCTGCTGAAACTGCTAAAAGAACACGTAGAAGCGGTGGTGCAAAGAAAAAAGCAACTGCAGAAGCAGAAATAACAACTACTACCGAAGAACAAGAAACAACTGAAGAAACAAAAACAGAAGAATAAGCTACTCAAAAAAATGTTAAGAAGTTTTTATATAAAGGCAAGAGTTTTACTTCTTGCCTTTATTATTTTGCACAATTATAAAATAATAGCACCATGTCATTAGCAGCCAAACAAGCCACTTTACTATTAAGCGATGGAACAATATTTTATGGAAAAGCTTTTGGAAAAATAGGCACTACAACTGGAGAACTTTGTTTTAGTACAGGAATGACAGGCTATCAAGAAGTATTTACAGACCCAAGCTATGCAGGACAAATACTCATAATGAATAGTGTGCATATTGGCAACTATGGAGTAAATGAAATAGATAAAGAAAGTAACTCTGTAAAAATTAAAGGACTTATAGGCAGAAATTTAGAAGAACAGTATAGTAGAATATTGGCAACAAACTCTTTATCAGATTATTTAATAGATAACAATATTGTAGCCATAGAAGGAGTAGATACAAGAGCTTTGGTAACACATATTAGAACCAAAGGAGCAATGAATTGTATCATTTCTTCAGCTATTACAGACATAGCAGTTTTAAAAAAGCAATTAGAAGAATGTCCTGATATGAAAGGATTAGAATTGGCAAGTACTGTAAGCACTAAAGAAGAATATACAATAGGAGATGCATCATCTGCTATAAGAGTAGCAGTATTAGATTTTGGTATAAAGAAAAATATTATAAACTGCTTAGTAGAAAGAGGTATGTATGTAAAAGTATTTCCAGCAAAAACCGAATTGAAGCAATTAAAAGAATTTAATCCTACAGGATACTTTGTATCAAATGGACCAGGCGACCCATCTGCTATGCCTTATGCAGTAGATACTGTACAAAAAATACTTAATGAAAACAAACCCATATTTGGTATTTGCTTAGGGCATCAATTATTAGCATTAGCCAATGGCATTGCTACTTTTAAAATGCACCATGGACACAGAGGCTTAAATCATCCTGTAAAAAATATTATTACAGGATGTTGTGAAATAACTACACAAAATCATGGTTTTGGCATACAGCCAGATGATGTAAGAAAAAGCAATGATGTAGAAATTACACATATTAACCTAAATGATGATAGTATAGAAGGTATTCGTTTAAAAAATAAACCAGCTTTTTCTGTACAATATCATCCTGAAGCTACACCAGGCCCTCATGATAGCAGATATTTATTTGATGATTTTCTTGCTATGATGCAATAATTTATTCAACTATAAATTTTTATTAATTCAGCAATACTGCCAAATTTACCTATATATTGTTACGGCAAACTATTTGTATAACTAATACTCAATATTCTAAAACTATGAAAGAGAAAGATTTACAGGCTAATGAAGCCCAAGAAAATACAATGAATATAAATGCTGACGAAAATGCAGCAGGTACTAATCTATTAAATGACAATATAGAAGAAAGTGAAACAGATAAATTATTATCTGAATTAAATGAACAAAAAGATAAGTATTTAAGACTTGCAGCAGAGTTTGATAATTTTAGAAAACGTACTTCTAAAGAAAAATTAGACCTAATTCAAACAGCAGGTAAAGATGTAATTACAGCTTTATTAGATGTTTTAGACGATATAGACCGAGCAGAAAATCAATTAAATAGCAATGCAGACTTTACTTTGCAAAAAGAAGGAGTACAGTTAGTATTTAATAAAGTTCGTTCTACACTACAAAGTAGAGGGCTAAAAGTATTAGAAAGTTTTCATACAGATTTTGATACTGAAAAACATGAAGCAATTTCTGAAATTCCTGCACCTACAGAAGAATTGAAAGGAAAAGTATTAGACGAAATTGTAAAAGGCTATTACTTAAATGATAAACTAATACGTTTTGCCAAAGTAGTAGTAGGAAAATAAATTAGTTAATTAGCATATTAGCACATTATCGCATTATGTCAAAAAGAGATTATTACGAAATATTAGGTGTTACAAAAACATCTTCTGCAGATGAAATTAAAAAAGCATACCGAAAAGTTGCTATGCAATATCATCCAGATAGAAACCCTGGAGATAAAGCAGCAGAAGAAAAATTTAAAGAAGCAGCAGAAGCCTATGAAGTATTAAGTGATGCTGATAAAAAAGCCAAATATGACCGTTATGGGCATCAAGCTTTTGGACCAGGCATGGGTGGTGGAGGTTTTCATGCTTCAAATATGGAAGATATTTTTAACCATTTTGGAGATGTTTTTGGAGATGATATGTTTAGCAGCTTTTTTGGAGGAGGAAGAAGAGGCAATGCAGGAGCATCAAGAGCAAGAGGACAAAGAGGAAGTAACTTACGCATAAAATTAAAATTAAACTTTGCAGAAATTGCTCATGGTATAACCAAGCAAGTAAAAGTAAAAAAATACATTAGTTGTAATACTTGTGGGGGCAATGGTGCAAAAGACAAAAATAGTTTTCAATCATGTAATACTTGTGGAGGTAGTGGGCAGGTACGCAGAGTGCAAAATACTTTTTTAGGACAAATGCAAACTGTAACTACATGTCCTACTTGTAATGGAGAAGGCTCAACTGTTACAGCAAAATGTACAGCTTGTAAAGGAGAAGGAAGAGTATATGGAGAAGAAACAATAAGCATAGATATTCCTGCTGGTGTACAAGATGGTATGCAACTTAGCATGAGTGGCAAAGGTAATGCAGGAGAAAGAGGAGGAGCTTTTGGCGACTTAATTATACAAATAGAAGAAGAACCACATACAGAGCTACAAAGAGATGGATTAAATGTAGCTTATGATTTACATTTATCTTTTACAGAAGCAGTTTTTGGCACAAATACAGAAGTACCAACAATAGATGGCAGAGCAAAAATCAAAATTCCTGCTGGTACACAAAGTGGTAAAATTTTTAGATTAAAAGGAAAAGGTTTTCCAGAAATACAAGGCTACAATCGTGGAGACCAATTAGTAAATGTAAATGTTTGGACACCACAAAACTTAACTTCTGAAGAAAAAACTATGTTAGAAAAACTGAGTAATAGTGCAAACTTTAAGCCACAGCCTAACAAAAATGATAAAAGCTTTTTTGAAAAAATACGAGAAGCCTTTCATTAACAAAACAATATTATAAAGCCCTGATTGAATTATTAGGGCTTTTATTTTTTATTGATTATTATTGCAATGCAATTTGATTAACATGGTACAAAAAATAATTGGACTATTTGGAGATAATCAGCTTTATACTCATTTCAATACTAATTCATTATTTGTTGAAATCAGTAATCATCACTTTGCATGTTGGGTAAAAATTGACAATAATGATAAAGTAGCCGCAGTAGAATTATTTTCTTTAGAAGAAGAAAACATAGACTGGGACGATACATTTTATGACCTTCGCAAACAATCGGCTTTACTTGATAAAAGCTACAATAAAACCCATTTTTTTTACAATTTTAATGAGAGTGTTTTAATACCAGCTTATAAATTTAATGCAGGCAACGCAAGCAATTATATTGATGTAATTTTTGGAACAAATGATAATACAGTAGTAAAATTTGATAACATTAATTTTTATGGAGAAGAAATGTACAATGCTTACAGAGTCAATGCACAATTAGCTACTATTATTCAAAAAACCTTTTTATCTGTACAAGAACATCATACCTACACAGGAATTTTAAAAGGAATTATTGATGAACAAAATGCTCAGGGAAATATTATTTTTATCAACTTTTATCAGAAAAAAATGATAATATGGGTTGTTAAAAATAAAAAATTACAAATTATACAAACCTTTCAGCACACATCAAACGAAGATGTTTTGTATTACTTATTAAATATTGCCAATACATATTCTATTGCTCCATCTGCAGACCCAATTATAGCATCTGGTATGATAGAAGAACAAGGCGATTTAATAAAATTTTTACAACAATATTTTTTAAAAATTTACATTGCTTCAACCAACACTACAGAAGTAGCATTTGAAAATAATACCAACTATCCATTACACTATTTTACACCATTGTTCAATTTGCAGGTATGAGAATTATTTCAGGAAAATTTGGTGGAAGAAAAATAAATCCACCTACAAAAATGCCTCATACACGACCCACTACAGATATTGCTAAAGAAGGGTTGTTCAATATTTTACAAAACAGAATTTCTTTTTCCGATATTAAAACATTAGACCTTTTTGGTGGCACAGGAAGTATTAGCTATGAATTAGCATCTCGTGGAGCTACAGACCTTACCATTGTAGAAAAAGATGCAGCTATGTATGCTTTCATCAAAAAAAATATAGACATTTTAGGTATTGAAAATGCAAAAGTTTATAAAATGGATATTTTCAAATTTTTAGAAACTTGTACAGAAAAGTATGATTTTATTTTTGCAGGACCACCTTATGCTTTAGGCTCTATAGACGAAATACCTAAAATAATTATTCAAAAAAAACTACTTGCACCAGAAGGATATTTTGTTTTAGAACACACACCCAGAAACAATTATGAAACCTTTGAAGGATTTTCTTTTGTAAGAAATTATGGCACTACTTTATTTAGCTTTTTTACAGAACAATAGGGTATAAAAAATAAAAAGCCATAACATTTAACTTATAAAATACTTTATAGCAAAATCATAAACCATACTTTTGCCAAAACATTTTTTACATTGAACAACCTTACTATACATACCAGAGAGTTAGTAAAAACTTATAAAAACCGTACTGTTGTTAATCATGTTAGTATAAATGTACATCAAGGAGAAATAGTAGGATTATTGGGTCCTAATGGTGCAGGAAAAACAACTACTTTTTATATGGTTGTTGGATTAATAAAACCCGATGAAGGAAATGTATTTTTAAATGATGTAAATATTACCAAACTACCTATGTACAAACGTGCACAAATGGGTATTGGATATCTACCACAAGAAGCAAGTGTTTTTCGTAAGTTAAGTGTAGAAGATAATATAATGAGTGTGTTAGAAATGACAAAACTTACCAAAGCAGAACAAAAAAGAAAATTAGAAGAATTGTTAGATGAATTTCATTTGCATCATGTAAGAAAAAATAATGGAGATAGTTTAAGTGGTGGCGAAAGAAGAAGAACAGAAATAGCCAGATCTTTAGCTGTTGACCCAAAATTTATTTTGTTAGATGAACCCTTTGCAGGTGTTGACCCTATTGCAGTAGAAGATATACAAAGTGTAGTAGCAAGATTAAAATATAAAAACATTGGAATTTTAATTACAGACCATAATGTAAATGAAACACTCTCTATTTGCGACAGAGCTTATCTTTTAATAGATGGAAAAATATTTAAACATGGCACAGCAGAAGAATTAGCTGCTGACGACCAAGTAAAACGTTTATACTTAGGTACAAACTTTGAGTTGAAGCGTAAAGATTGGATTATAGAAATGGGTAAAGGAGAATAAACAATTCTTGTACAAAATAGCCATCTATCACATCATCAAAAAAAGGTAGTTTATATAAGCAGAGAAAAAAAATACTATTTCTGTTTTCTATTTCCCTATCATTCCTTAATTTGTGGCTGTAAACTGACTGATGAAATTGCTTAGTCCCGCCATATCAAGATTTGCTCGTTTGCGTTATTGGCATATTGAACAATGGCTAAGAAACCCTATTGCTACACAAAGAGAAGTTTTACAAGATTTAGTAACCCATGCACAATACACAGAAATAGGAAGAAAATATGGTTTAACCAATTTATTTAATATAAGCGATTTTAAAAAAGCAATTCCTATACACACTTACGAAGATATAAAACCTTACATAGAAAGGTTAATGCAAGGAGAGCAAAATTTACTTTGGAATACACCCGTTTATTGGTTTGCAAAAAGTAGTGGTACTACAAGCGATAAAAGTAAATTTATTCCAATTACCAACGAAAGCCTTACCAACTGTCATTATCAGGCAAGTAAAGATGTTTTAAGTTTGTATTATAACTTTAATCCAGATAGTGATTTACTGACTGGTAAAGGATTATTAATAGGAGGAAGTCATCAACTAAGTTCTATAAATGATAATGCACGTTATGGAGATTTAAGTGCTGTGCTTTTTCAAAACTTACCTGTTTGGGCAAATTGGATTAGAACACCTGAACTATCTATTGCTTTAATGGATGAATGGGAAACAAAAATTGAAGCCATTGCCCATAACACAATTCATGAAAATGTTTCTTCCATTTCTGGAGTACCTACTTGGACAATGGTATTGCTAAAACGTATTTTAGAAATTACAGGAAAACAACAAATAAAAGAAGTGTGGCCCAACTTAGAACTTTATTTGCATGGTGGCGTTTCTTTTACACCTTATAAAGAACAATTTATACAACTAATAGGCAAAGAAATTAATTTTTTAAATGCTTATAATGCAAGTGAAGGTTTCTTTGCTGCACAAAATAATATAGAAGATGATGGTATGCTACTATTTTTAGAGCATGGTATTTTTTATGAATTTATGCCTATTGAAGAGTATGGAAAAACAAACCCTCAAACCATAGGACTAAAAGATGTAGAAATAGGTAAGCAGTATGCTTTAGTCATTTCTACCAATGGAGGCTTATGGAGATATTTAGTAGGAGATACAATTACATTTACTTCTAAGCATCCTTTTAAAATAAATGTTTCTGGCAGATTAAAACATTACATCAATGCTTTTGGTGAAGAAGTTATTGTGGACAATACAGATAAAGCTATTGCTATTGCTGCTCATAATTGCAATGTAGTAGTAAATGATTATACAGCAGCACCAGTTTATTTTACACAAAATAGCAATGGAGCACATGAATGGTTAATAGAATTTGAAAAACAACCAGACAATTTAGATGCTTTTATTTATGAATTAGATTGTGCTTTAAAAAATATTAATAGCGATTATGAAGCAAAACGACATAAAGATATTGCTCTAAGAATGCCAATAGTACAAGCAGTAGATAAATCTGTTTTTGCTAATTGGTTGCGTAGCAAAGGAAAATTGGGTGGGCAACATAAAGTGCCCCGTTTAAGCAATGAAAGAATATATATTGATGAAATAAAAACATTTATTCCACGTAATGACAACAACGGATAAAAATTCTATCACTTGCAGAAACTGCAATAATCAATTTTCCGGAAAATACTGTAATGTATGCGGAGAAAAAGTGTATGCAGAAAAGGATAAGAGTATAATACATTTTATTGGAGAAGGCTTTCATTTTATTACTCATTTTGAAGGCACTTTTTTTACAACCGTAAAAACCATTTTTACAAGTCCCGGAAAATTATCTTTGGATTATTGCAATGGTGTAAGAAAAAAATATTTTAAGCCAATACCCTTGTTTTTATTATTGGTTGTTTTATATCTGTTATTTCCTCTTTTGGATGGACTGAATATGAAAATGAAATATTATGAAGGAGAGGGTATGTATGGCAACTATGCACAAAAAGAAATCCAAGCCAAATTGCAGGAAACTAATTTATCTTATGATGAACTTGCAGAAAAATTTCATGCCAAAGGAGAAAAGGTATCCAAGTTTATGTTACTTGTTATTATACCTTTTTCAGCAATATTTTTATATATAATTGGTTTTTGGAAAAAGAAATATTATTTTGACCATGTTGTATTATCGGCAGAGTTAAATTCATTTTATTTAATATGGGGATTTATGTTATTTCCCTTGTTGTATATAGTTTTTCAGAGAATTTATTTTTGGATTTCCGGCAACTTTGTACCTTTAAAAGACCCTGTATCAGGTATTATAATCTATATTGTATTTGCTTTTTATTCGGCAAAAGCATTCAGGAAATTTTATAGGTTTAATTGGATGGTAAGCATTGTATTTACACTGCTATTTTGCTTTGCACATATACTTATAGTATATAGTTTATATAAATTCCTTTTATTTGTAGCAGTCATTAATCAAATTCATTAATATGAAATTATTAGAAAATAAAACCTCCATTGTTACAGGTGCAGCTCGTGGTATAGGTGCTGCTATTGCATTAAAATTAGCAGAGCATGGCAGCAATATTGCCTTTAGCTATGTAAGCGACAGCAGTGCAGAAAAAGCGGCAGCTTTAGAAGCACAATTAACTGCATTGGGTGTTAAAGCCAAAGCCTATAAAAGTAATGCAGGTGATTTTGCACAAAGTGAAACTTTTGTAAATAATGTATTGGCAGATTTTGGAAGTGTAGATGTTTGTGTAAATAATGCAGGTATTAGTAAAGATAATTTGCTATTGAGAATGACGCAGGAGCAATGGGACGATGTAATGGATATAAACCTGAAAAGTGTTTTTAATATGACCAAGCAGATAATACGCCCCATGATGAAAGCCAAAGCAGGCAGTATTATTAATATGAGCTCTATTATTGGTATAAGAGGCAATGCAGGGCAAAGCAGCTATGCAGCAAGCAAAGCAGGCATTATTGGTTTTACCAAAAGTGTGGCTCATGAATTAGGCAGCAGAAATATACGTTGCAATGCTATTGCACCGGGTTTTATAGAAACCGATATGACACATTATTTAAAAGATGGAGATGCTGCTGGTGAATTTCTAAAAAAAATACCTTTAGGACGTTTTGGCAAAGCAGAAGAAATTGCCAATACAACTCTGTTTTTAGCAAGCGATATGAGTAGCTATATTACAGGACAAGTGTTAAGTGCTTGTGGTGGGTTGAATATTTAATGGACTGATTTAAACTTTTTTAGACCTAACATAAGAAATAGAGAACTAATTAAATCGCCTTCGACTGGCTCAGGCTGATAGATTTATAAATAGCAATCAGGTTGTCAGGCTTTGTCATACTGAGTTTATCGAAGTATTTCAAAGCCGATAAATTTGAACAAGCAATATCAAGCAGCCTTAAATTATAACTGCTGCCTTGGTTGGTGCCTCCACGAGGCAATAAATAGAGCCTTAATTTTTTGCTCCACTTTTGTATCAAGACAAAAGTTGAATAAAATTTAGTTTATATATTCCCCTCCTTTGGAGGGGCAAGGGGTGGTTAAAACACGATGTGTCTTGTCCTAAGAAACTTTTGTATCAAGACAAAAGTTAAATAATAAACTTGCAGAAATCTTGCCCTACAATGTGTATGCAGTTGGTAATAATTGAATTTACTAAAAACTTGTACCATATACCAATTCTTGGTATTTTTGAAATAAAATAGACAATTATTTATGGCAAAAAATACATCTATATTATTGGGAGATTATTTTGATGATTTTATAAACCAACAAATAAAAACTGGAAAGTTTTCATCTGCAAGTGAAGTAGTAAGAGCTGCATTAAGAATGTTTGAACATTCGGAAACTAAAAAAAATGAACTGATAAAAGAATTAAAAAAAGGAGAAAAATCAGGATTTGTAAAAAAATTCAATAGGCAAAATTTTTTAAACGGCTTGCATAAAAAACACTTGAATAAATAATGAAGTATAAAATCAGCAACGAGGCTTCCAAAGACCTTGAAAGCATTTGGCTTTATACTTTTGAAAACTGGTTTGTAGAACAAGCAGACAGATATTACAACTTGTTAATGGACGAAATTGAATATGTTTCAGAAAATCCATTTTCTGGAAATGATTACAGTGATATAAGAGAAGGTTATTTACGAACTCGTGTAAAATCACATTTTATATTCTACGAGATAAACTCAAAAGAAAATATTATTGAAATAATTAGAATACTACATCAACAAATGGATATTGATGAAAAGTTGAATGATTAATCATTTATCAATAACTCATTGCAAAAAAATATTTCCTTACTTCAATAAATTCAAATCAGGTTGTGCATATTTATACACTTTAAAATAAATAGTAGTTTTAGTTTGATTAACACCTTCTATACTTGAAATTTCATTTACAAATTGTACAAGATGGTCATTGTCTCTGCACATAACATCTACTTCCAAATCATAATCTCCACTTGTTAAAGCCAAAAAACTTACTTCTTTAAACTTAGCAATTTTTTGTGCTACTTTTTCTTTTAGTGTAGCAGGTCTTACATATACTGCTATGTGAGCATAAGAATGAAAACCAACTTTTTCTGGGGCAACCCTACCAATAATACTAATTGTTCCATCTTCTATTAATTTATTTACCCTTGTTCTTACAGTAGCTACAGAAACTTTTAGTTTATCTGCCATAATAGTAAAACTCATTCTTCCATCTTGTTGTAAGCAAGAAAGAATATTAAAATCAAGGCTATCTAATGTAGTTTTACTCATATAGCTGTTTCAGCAAATATCTATATAAAAAGTAAAAATTAAATAAAATATTTGGATATTTCTAAAATATTTTTATTTTCATACCTTATTATTTAAAATATTTATAATTACGTATGAAATACTCAGCTATTCAAAATTACATCAATGGACAATTTGTTCCTGCTTCTACCACAAGAACAATAGATGTAATTTCTCCTGTAGATGGAACAAAATTATCTACTGTCCCTATGTCATCATCTAAAGATTTAGACCAAGCAGTAAAAGCAGCAAAAGCAGCATTTCCAGCATGGAGCAAAACACCTATTAAAGAAAGAGTACAGGTTTTTTTCAAATACAAATATTTAATAGAAAAACATTTAAAAGAACTATCAGAATTATGTACTGAAGAAAATGGAAAAACATATAACGAATCGGTAGCAGAAATTGAAAAATGTGTAGAGCTTGCAGAGTTTGCAACCTCTTTACCTCAATTAATTACTGGAGAAGTTTTAGAGGTTAGTAAAGGGGTAGAATGTAGAACAGAACATGCTCCATTAGGAGTTATTGCTTCTATTGTGCCTTTCAATTTTCCTTCAATGGTTCCGAACTGGACTATTCCAAATGCTATTGCATTAGGTAATTGTATGATAATAAAACCCAGCGAAAAAGTGCCTTTAAGTTGTGGACGATTAGCAGAACTTTTAAAAGAAGCAGGTTTGCCCGATGGTGTTTTTAATGTAGTACATGGCGATGTAGAAATTGTAGAAGCTATTTGCGACCATCCAGATATTGAAGCAGTTTCTTTTGTTGGCTCTACCAAAGTGGCAAAAATTGTGTATCAAAGAGCTACACATAATTATAAAAGATGTTTGGCATTAGGTGGAGCAAAAAATCATTTAATGGTTTTACCAGATGCTATACCTGCTATGACTGCACAAAATGTAGCTGCAAGTATGAGTGGTTGTGCAGGACAACGTTGTATGGCTGCAAGTGCTATGGTTGCTGTAGGTAGTGTAGAGCATATTATTGAAAAAATTTGTGAAGAAGCAAGAAAAATTATTCCTGGTCAAAATTTAGGAGCTGTAATTAATAAAGCATCGCAAGAAAGAATTGAAAGCTATATAACAGAAGCAGAAAAAAATGGAGCAAAAATTTTAGTAGATGGTCGTAGAACAAAAGTTGATGGAAAAGAAAATGGAACTTATGTAGGACCCACTGTTATAGATTATGTAACGCCTGATATGAGTGTTGCCAAAGAAGAAATTTTTGGTCCTGTTATTTCTATTATGCGTACCAATACTGTTGATGAAGCATTGGCTATAGAAAATGCCAATCCTTATGGCAATGCAGCAAGTGTATTTACACAAAATGGAGGTATGGCTCGTTATATTATTGATAGAGCAAGTGCAGGAATGATTGGTGTAAATGTAGGTGTGCCTGTACCAAGAGAGCCTTTCAGTTTTGGTGGTTGGAATGAAAGTAAATTTGGCGTAGGCGATATTACAGGAAAAAGCAGTATTGAATTTTGGACAAAGTTGAAAAAATCAACAACAAAATGGAATCCAGAAGCTGGTATTAATTGGATGAGTTAGGGAGTTATGTTGAATGACGAATGTTGAATTATTTTTTTGTAACAAGCTGTAATGCTACTATTAAACATCGTTGCGTCGCACACTTATACTATTGTAACATTAATGAACATTTTTTTAATTGTCAAAAGCAAAATCAAATATTACCAAACTAACACCTGATGAAACACTCATCAGAAAAATATACCTCATTCGTGGGTATAAAGTAATGTTAGACTTTGATTTGGCAGATTTATACGAAGTTGAAACCAAACAGTTAAAAAGACAGGTCAACAGGAATATTGAACGGTTCCCTGAAGATTTTATGTTTCAATTATCCAAAGAAGAATTTGAAAACTTGAGGAGCCAATTTGGCACCTCAAGTTGGGGAGGAACAAGATACCTTCCTTATGCTTTTACAGAACATGGCGTAACTATGTTGGCAAGTATTGAAAACCTGATAGACAAAAAGATAGAAGAAGAAAATAAAAAAATAAATTGGGAGGAAAGAGAAAGAATTGGGTTTAAAAAATAATATTTAATGATAAATGATGAATTAGGAGTTCGTCATTTAACATTCATCATTCAAAATTTAAAATAATAAACTTATGAGTACGGAAATTTTATCTCAAACACAGCAAATAGTACAGAATAATCTGGATTATACTTTGTTTAGTTGGAGTAAACAAAAAGGACATACCCCCATTGCTGTAGAATATGCAGAAGGTATTTATTTATATGACTATGAAGGCAGACGTTATATAGATTTTAGTAGTGGATTAATGAATGTAAACATTGGTCATGGCAATCAACGTATAACAGAGGCTATTGTAAAACAAATGCAGCAAGTAGCTTATGTTACGCCAAGTTGTGTTACAAAAGTGAGAGGAGAATTGGGAAAAAAATTAGCAGAAATTTGCCCAGGCGATTTAAACAAAGCTTTCTTTACTTTATGTGGCGCCACATCAATAGAAAATGCCATTAAGTTAGCAAGACTTTATACAGGAAAACACAAAATACTGAGTCGTTATCAATCTTATCATGGCTCAAGTGCAGGTGCAATGAGTGCCAGTGGAGACCCAAGAAGATTACCTGTAGATAATCAACAAGCACCCAACTTTATTCATTTTGATTTACCTTATTTATATCGTTGGGAGTATGGCGAAGAAAATTTATTAAAAGAATCTGTTGCTAATGTAGAACGTATCATAGCTTATGAAGGATCAGGAAATATTGCTGCCATTTTATTAGAAGGAGAAAGTGGCTCATCTGGTTGTTTACAATATCCTAAAGGCTTTTTACAAGCAGTAAGAAATCTTTGCGATAAAAATAATATTCTATTAATCATAGATGAAGTAATGAGTGGTTTTGGTAGAACAGGTAAATGGTTTGGTTTTGAAAATCATGGAATAATTCCAGATATGATTTGCATGGCAAAAGGCTTAACATGTGGTTATGTTCCTTTTGGTTGTTTAATGGTAAGCGATAAAATTGCTGCCAAGTTTGATGATACAGTTTTGGCTTTAGGATTAACCTATGCAGCACATCCTGTAAGTTGTGCAGCAGCTTTAGAAACCATAAAAATTTATGAAGATGATAAGCTGATAGAAAATTGTAATGCTATGAGTGCTTATTTGAATGAAAGAATAGAAGATTTGAAAAAAATACACCCATCTATTGGCAATTGGAGAAATACAGGTTTATTAGGTTGTTTAGAAATTGTAAAAAATAGAAATACCAAAGAACCAATGGCTCCATTTAATGCAAAACCAGATGAATTGGTTGTGATGAATAAAGTAGCAGCTAAAATTAAAGAGTTAGGTATGTACACTTTTGTACGTTGGAGTTATGTATTTATTGCTCCACCACTTTGTATTACTAAAGAACAAATAGATGAAGGCTTGGCTATCATTAGTGAAGCATTAAAAATTGCAGATGCACATACCAATTAATTTTTAACCAATGCAAACAGAAGAAATATTAACAGAGGAGCTGCAATCATCTTCATTACACAATGAAGATTTAGCACCAATACCAACTTCAAAAAGAACATGGGGCACATGGAATTATGCTGCTTTATGGATAAGCATGAGTTTGTGTATTCCTACTTATATGTTAGCAAGCTCTTTAATAGAAGGAGGTATGAATTGGTGGCAAGCAATTTTAACCATATTCTTAGGCAATACTATTGTATTAATACCTATGATTTTAAATGGTCATGCTGGAGCAAAATATGGTATTTCTTTCCCCGTGTTTGCTCGTGTAAGTTTTGGTACAGTTGGGGCAAATATTCCTGCATTGTTAAGAGCCATTGTAGCTTGTGGTTGGTTTGGTATTCAAACTTGGATTGGAGGTTTTGCTATTTATCATGTTGTTCGTTTATGGATTCCTCCCATTGATAGTTTGCCTCAAATTTTTCCTACATCTTGGGGCTTAGAAACTGCTCCTGCTATTTGCTTTTTTCTCTTCTGGTTACTCAATATGTATGTAGTTTATTTAGGTGTAGAAAGCATTAGAAAATTATTAGTTTTTAAAGCAATTTTTTTACCAGTTGCTGCATTAGCTTTATTATTTTGGGCTATTAATGCTGCCAATGGTTTAGGTCCTATTTTACAAACACCTTCTAAGTTTACTACAACGGCAGAGTTTTTACATTTCTTTTTTCCTGCATTAACAGGTATGGTTGGTTTTTGGGCTACATTATCTTTAAATATTCCAGACTTTACACGTTATGCAAAATCTCAAAAAGCACAAGTAAATGGACAAATCATTGGTTTACCACCATCTATGACTTTATTTGCTTTTATAGGTGTTGTAGTTACATCTGCTACTACCATTGTTTTTGGAACTACTATTTGGGACCCTGTTGTATTAGCAGCAAAATTTGAAAGTAAACTTTTAGTAAGTATTGCTATGATTGCTGTTGCTATATCAACATTAGCTACCAACATTGCTGCAAATATGGTAAGCCCTGCTAATGATTTTTCTCATTTAGCTCCTAAAAAAATTAATTTCAGAATGGGAGGTTATATAACAGGCATTATTGGTGTACTTATATTTCCTTGGAAATTAATTGCAGACCCTTCTGGCTATATTTTTACTTGGCTTATTGCTTATTCAAGTTTATTAGGACCTGTAGGAGGCATCATGATTGTTGATTATTTTTTTATCAGAAAAAAAGAACTTTCTGTAAAAGAAATGTTTAATAAAAATGGAATATATAGTTACAAAAAAGGGATTAATAACAAGGCAATAATTGCATTGATTTTGGGTATTCTACCAAATGTTCCAGGATTTCTTGTAACAATAAAACTAATGCCTGATGATTTATTACCATCGCTAATAACACATTTATATAATTATGCTTGGTTTGTAGGTTTTTTTGTAAGTGGGGCTGTGTATTTGATGCTTAACCGCAAAGGACAAAAAGTATTACGCAAAGTAAACAAAGATGACTGAAAATGAAATTTCATATAAAGTAATTGGAACAGCCATTGAAGTACATAATGCCTTGGGAGCAGGGTTATTGGAAAGTGTGCATACAAAGAGTGTTTATATTATAAGTTAAGAACAAATGGCTTATTGGTAGAAAAAGAAAAGCCAATGCCGTTGATTTTTGAAGAAGTAAAATTAGAGTGTGGTTATAGAATTGATTTATTAGTTGAAAATAAATTAGTGATAGAAATAAAAAGTGTTGAAGCATTAAATGAAGTTCATCTTGCACAAACACTTACATACATGAAATTGGGAAATTATAAATTGGGTTTGTTAATAAATTTTAATGTAGTTAAAATAAAAGAAGGCATTAAGCGTGTCGTAAACGGATTATAAACCTTTTCGTTCTTTGCGAAACACTTAGCGTTCTTTGCGGTTAAAAAATATATTATGAGCATATTAATCAAAAACGGAAACATCATTACTGCAACAGACAATTACGTTGCCGATATTTTTATTGAAGGCGAAACCATAAAAACCATTGGTAAAAATTTAGCTGTAAATGCAGATGAAGTAATTGATGCAACAGGCAAATTAGTAATGCCAGGTGGCATTGACCCTCATGTGCATTTAGATATGCCTTTTATGGGAACTTTCAGTAGCGATAATTATGAAACTGGTACAAGGGCTGCTTTGTATGGAGGCACTACTACTATCATTGATTTTATTTTACAAAAACAAGGCAATAGCTTACAAGCAGCTTTACAAGAATGGAAAGGTAGAAGTGATAATAATTGTGTAGGAGATTACAGTTTTCACATGGCGGTTACTGATTTCAATGAAGAAACAAAAAAAGAAATCAAACATTTTATTGAAGAAGAAGGCATTACTTCTTTCAAAACATTTATGGCATATAAAGGAGCATTGATGATTGATGATAGGCAAATGATTGGCTTAATGGAAGAAGTAAAAAAACATGGAGGACTGATTAATGTTCATGCTACTAATGGAGACATGATAGATTACTTAATTGCCAAGCATAAAGCAGAAGAAAAATTAACCCCTTTATATCATTATTTATCTCAGCCAGAAGTTACAGAAGCAGAAGCAAGTGAACGATTTATAGAAATGGCTTCTTATACTGGTTGCCCTGGTTATATAGTTCATTTAACTTGCGAAGGGGCTTTAAATGCAGTACGCAATGCAACACAAAAAAATAAAAAAGTATTTGTAGAAACCTGTATTCAATATTTAATTCTTGATGCAAGTTTATATGAGAAAAATTTTGAAGGAGCAAAATGGGTAATGAGTCCGCCGTTAAGAGAAAAGAAAGACCAGGCTACACTTTGGGCAGGCATTAATCAGGGCTTGGTGCAGGTGGTTGCAACAGACCATTGCCCTTTTATGTGGGAACAAAAATTATTGGGGAAAAATGATTTTTCTAAAATTCCCAACGGACATCCTGCCATAGAAAACAGGATGGAGTTATTATTCAGCGAAGGGGTGAATAAAGGAAAAATTACGTTGAACAAATTTGTAGAAGTATCATCCACCAACGCCGCAAAAATATTTGGTATGTTTCCCAAGAAAGGAACAATAGCCGTAGACAGCGATGCAGATATTATTTTGTTTGATGCAAACGAAGAGCATACTTTATCTGCAAAAACGCATCACATGAATGTAGATTACAGTGGCTATGAAGGTTGGCGGGTAAAAGGAAAGATAAAAACGGTTTTATTGAGAGGAAAAGTTGCTGTTGATAATAACGAATGTAAAGTAGAGAAAGGTTATGGTAAGTTTGTGAAACGGAAAAAAGTAGGACAAATAATTTAACCGCAAAGTACGCAAAGGTGTAACGACGACAAAAGAAAAAAACTTAAACGGACATGAATATAACAAACTACCAAAGGATACGGGACAATAGCCCACCAATCGCATTTTTTGTAATTTTAAATTCATAAATCTATTATTATGTTACGCCAATTGATATTATTTATTTTTTGCTGCCCGTTTTTATTCACAGCATGTAAGAAAAATAAGCAAGACCCTCAATGTATTGCTCCTGCCATTATACCAATGCAGCCCTACTCTTATCCTGTATGGCATCCAAATGGGCAAATACTTGGATTTAACCATACGCCTTTAGCAGGCATTGGAGCAAACGGCAATGCTCCTTGTATTTGGTATAGTTATATGGGTAAAGCAGACTCAACGGGCTTTTATTTAATGAACAGGTATGGCACAGGCTTTAGAAGAATAACCAACTTTTATCTTAATACACCGGCGTGGTCTCCTGATGGACATTGGATTGCATTTTCCATACCACCCAATATATATAAAATGCCGTTCAATGGTAGCACTTTTGATACAACACAAATTATTCAGTTAACTACAAACGGAGGCAATTTTTATCCGAGTTGGTCAGCAAATAGCGACACTATCTATTTTGATTCTAACAATAATGCACCTATTGGAACTAATTTTTATTCTGTATGGAAAATGTCAAATGATGGAAGTGGAAAAACCAGATTAACTCAATCTGCAGGAATTGGTGACTCAAGGCAACCTTTTGTTGGCTCAAATAACAGGGTTTATTTTATGGGCTATGCTTCTGGAAAACAGGAGATATTTTCAATGAGTAAAATCGGGGCTGATTTCATACAAGAAACTATTAATTTGGGGGGTGGCTCATGTCCAAGATATTGGCAAGGAAAAATTTTTGTTGAAACAGGAAGCAGCATTAAAGTAGTGCAATCAAACGGGTCAATTAACAAACTTACATTTCCTGCTACTACATATGACATTTCTGTAACAGGTGAGATTGTTTACAGCAAAATGGAATATGATATTATGAAATACAATAAACAAATTGGCACATTGTGGATTATGAATGCCGATGGCACAAACAACAGACAACTTACTTTTAATAACAGTTTTTAAACAATCCTTAATATGAAAAAAGTTATAACAGTAATACTCTTTTTAGTTTGCTATACATACACGTTCTCGCAGGCAAACCTAAATAATGAAGTGCTGGTTTATTTCAAAACCGGAGTACAAAGAGTAGCACCATCTTACACTACAAGCAGTATCACCTCTCAAAACATTTTGAATGTTTTGAATAATTACAGCATACCCGCTTCAAATGTTATCCCCTCTTTCCCTGCATTTAACGAAGCAGATACGGTAAACTACGAAGCAGGCGAAAATTCAAGGCAGATGAACAGGGCTAAGGTATTTACAATTACAGTAACCAACCCTAACACCAAAACCAACCTGATTAATGATTTAATGGGGCTTTTGGAAGTTTTGTATGCAGAACCAAACGGAACGGTGTCTAACAACATTATTCCTATTGATGGCAGGCAAAGGTGTATTTGCGTTCTTTGCGAAAAACTTTGTGCTCTTTGCGGTAAAGAAAAAGTTGAGTAAAGAACAGAACGTTGAAGTGTGCGACGCAACAGAAGCTGAATAGAATTACTAAAGCCGGTAACATAAAAAATTTTAAATTTATCATTCAAAATAAAAATAAAACGATATGCCAAGAATAATTACATCGGGGCTAATCCAAATGAGCTTGCCTAAAACAGAAGGCGAAGGTTCTATTGAAGAAATTAAAGAAGCAATGGTGCAAAAGCACATTCCTTTAATTGAAGAAGCAGGTAAAAAAGGGGTACAAATACTTTGCTTTCAGGAAATTTTTAATACTCCATATTTCTGTCCTGGTCAAGATAAAGCATGGTACGAAAGTGCTGAAACTGTGCCAGGTCCTACCATAGAACGTATGCAAGAATATGCAAAAAAATATAGTATGGTTTTAGTTGTTCCAGTGTATGAAAAAGAGCAAGCTGGTGTTTTGTACAATACTGCTGCTGTAATAGATGCAGATGGAACATACTTAGGTAAGTACAGGAAAAATCATATTCCGCATACATCGGGTTTTTGGGAGAAATTTTTCTTCAAGCCCGGTAATCTTGGCTATCCTGTATTTCAAACAAAATATGCAAAAGTGGGTGTATATATTTGTTATGATAGACACTTTCCCGATGGAGCAAGAATTTTAGGATTAAATGGTGCTGAAATTGTGTACAATCCTTCTGCAACTGTTACAGGATTATCACAATATTTATGGCAATTAGAACAACCTGCACATGCAGCAGCCAATGGTTATTTTATGGGTTGTATAAATCGTGTAGGAACAGAAAAACCATGGAACTTGGGTAAATTCTATGGAAGTTCCTATTTTGTTGACCCACGTGGACAAATTTTTGCACAAGCAAGTGAAGACAATGATGAATTATTAATTGCAGAATTTGATTTAGATATGATAGAACAAGTAAGAAATATTTGGCAATTCTTTAGAGATAGAAGACCAGAAACGTATGGAAAACTTGTAGAGCTTTAGTTCTATTTTAAATGCGAATCATCCATTCAACATTCAACACATAAAATTCAACATAATGATAAAAAACAATCGTTTAACAACAGAGCAGTATGCTAAAAATTTCAGCGACATTCATCCGCCGTTTGAAACAAAAGATGCTGCATTAACAGAAGCCAATCGTTGTTTATTTTGTTATGATGCTCCATGTACAAAAGCTTGTCCTACAAGTATAGATGTACCTAAGTTTATTAAACAAATTGCAACAGAAAATGTAAAAGGTTCTGCTCATACCATTTTTGTTTCAAATATTATGGGTGCAGGTTGTAGTAAAGTTTGCCCTGTAGAAAAACTTTGTGAGGGTGCTTGTGTATATAACCTTATGGAAGAAACGCCCATTCATATTGCCAAATTACAACGATATAGCACAGAAATTGCTATCCAAAATAATTGGCAATTATTTGAAAGAAAAAAATCTACTGGAAAAAAAGTAGCTATTGTAGGTGCTGGTCCAGCAGGTTTAAGTTGTGCCCATTCACTATCAAGAGAAGGTGTTGATGTTACCATTTATGAAAAAGAAAGCAAAGGTGGTGGTTTAATGACTTATGGCATAGCAGCCTATAAAGTAACACCACAGTTTTGTGAAGATGAAGTAAATTATGTTTTAGGAATTGGTGGAATTGAAATAAAATATAATCAAGCATTAGGAAAAGATTTTTCATTAGATGATTTACAAAAAAAATATGATGCAGTTTATTTAGCATTTGGCGTTGGTTTAGCAAGACAGTTAGATATTCCTGGAGAAAATCTTCAAGGTGTAGAAGATGCCATTTCATTTATTTATAATTTAAGAACAAATCATTTTTCCAATATTGCCGTAGGCGAAAAAGTAGCTGTAATAGGTATGGGTATGACAGCTATAGATGCTGCTACACAAGCCAAAAGATTAGGAGCAAAAGAAGTAACAATGGTATATAGAAGAACACAAGAAGAAATGCCTTGTACAGAACATGAATTTGAAATTGCCAAGTTAGATGGATGTAGAATAATATGGTTAGCAGCCCCTAAAGAAATAAAAGGAGACAATGGAAAAGTAACACAACTGCTTTGCGATGTTATGCAATTAGGAGAGCCTGATGCAAGTGGAAGAAGAAGCCCAAAACCAACAGGAAAAACATTTACATTAGATGTTGATATGGTGATTAAAGCTGCTGGTCAAATGCCCTATAATGAATTAATAGACACATACAATATACAACATTCAAAATATAAATTAACCATAAACAATTCAGCAACAAATATTAAAAGTGTATTTGCAGGAGGAGATTGTGTAAATGGAGGTAAAGAAGTAGTAGATGCATCACAAGCAGGAAAAGATGGGGCATCTGCAATTTTGAATTACTTGTTTCACGCAAAGCCGCAAAGCGAATAAGTCGCTAAGAAAAAAATAAAACATGATGTACACAGAAAACGAACTGTCTAAATTGATTGTTGATGTATGTTTTAGAATACACAAGCAATACGGACCGGGATTGTTAGAATCTGTTTACGAAGAAATATTTTGTTATGAATGGCAGAAGATTGGTATTCCTTTTTCAAGGCAACAAGCTATACCGTTAATACACGAAGAAATAAAAATGGATGTAGGTTTCAGAGCAGATGTAATTGTTGATAATAAGGTGATAGTAGAATTAAAATCAATAGAAGCGTTAGCACCTGTGCATTACAAGCAAGTTCAGACTTATCTGAAACTTACTCATTGTAAACTTGGGTTATTAATAAATTTTAATATTAGTTTAATAAAAGATGGAATTCACAGAATAGTAAATAATTTATAAAAATCTTTGCGTCTTAGCTCCTTTGCAGCTTTGCGTGAAATAAAATAAAAACCATGGCAAACATATCTTCAAACTTTCTTGGCATTAAATCGCCTAATCCTTTTTGGTTAGCAAGTGCTCCACCAACAGATAAAAAAATAAATGTACTTCGTGCTTTTGAAGCAGGTTGGGGTGGTGTAGTTTGGAAAACATTGGGTAGTCAAGTAAAAAATGTTTCCAGCCGTTATTCTTCTGTTGATTATGGAGGACATCGTGTAATGGGTTTCAATAATATTGAGCTTATCAGCGATAGACCTTTGCATATAAACTTGAAAGAGATAACAGAAGTTGTAAAATTATTTCCTGACAGAGCAATGGTTGTTTCTCTGATGGCAGATAATAATAGAAACAGTTGGCACGAACTAATAAAACAATGTGAAGATGCAGGAGCTATGGGTTTTGAACTCAATTTTGGTTGCCCTCATGGTATGACTGAAAGAGGCATGGGTGCTGCTGTAGGTCAAGACCCTGAAATTGCTAAAATGGTTGTAGAATGGGTAATGGAAAAAGCGACTATTCCTGTTATTACTAAACTTACGCCAAATGTTCATAGTGTTGTACCTACAGGAAAAGCATGTGTAGAAGCAGGCACCAATGCACTCAGTTTAATCAATACTATTCAAAGTGTAACAGGAGTAGATTTAGATACACTTGTTCCCAATCCTTATGTAGCAGGTAAGAGTGTTTTTGGCGGTTATTGTGGTCCTGCTGTAAAACCTATTGCTCTCAAATTTCTTACCACTATTGCACAAAATAGTGTTACTAAAAAAGTTCCTATAAGTGGTATTGGAGGTATTAGTACTTGGAAAGATGCTGTTGAATTTATGTTATTAGGAGCAAGTACTGTACAAGTGTGTACTGCTGCTATGAAACATGGTTTTAGAATTGTAGAAGATATGTGCGAAGGATTAAATAATTGGATGGATGAAAAAGGGTACAAAACCATTAATGATTTTATAGGCAAAAGTGTACACAACATTACACATTGGGAAGATTTAGATATTAACTATCATCATGTAGCCAATATTAATGAAGATAAATGTATTCATTGTGGCTTGTGTTATATAGCTTGTGAAGATACTTCTCATCAAGCAATTAGTTTAACCTATGGCAACCCTTATAATACTTATACTATTAAAGAAGATGATTGTGTAGGTTGTAATTTATGCAAATTGGTTTGCCCAGTTGATAGTTGTATAACAATGGTAGAAAAAAGAGTAGCACCCGAATATATCAATTGGAAAATGTGGCAAGAACAAGGTTTACCTCTGAATGACCATTAAATAAGTGTAATGTTTCTTGTTTTGAAAAATTAAAAAATAAAGTCCGAAATTTTAAAAACGAAATCCGAAAAACTAAGAACCTGTTTAAATTTATGATTTTTAATCACCATTATAGCTTTGAGAGATAAAAAACAAGATATTTTGCCGAAAATTGATGCCTAAATAAGCAAAAAAGCAACAATTTTGATACTATACAAAATCCCTGAAATCATTTTTAAACAGCCTCTAAGAATTAGATTTTAACGGAAAGAGTTATCCGCCAAAATACTATTTTTTGAACCAAATATTTTCTTTGATTAGCAATAATCATATTCAATACTTTTATATCTGCCAATAAATTTCTTCTTAAAAACTTGCTATTGTGTATTTAGTATTATAAATTGTGGCAAAATATACCCACTATGTTAGAGCCTTGGAAAATTGGAAAAGTAATCCGAATAGAAAACGAGACTCACAGTACACGTAGATATTGGATAGAAATTCCAGAAATACAACAATTTGATTTTCTACCTGGGCAATTTGTAACACTTGATTTGCCTATTCATGAACAAAAAAATAAGCGTTGGCGTAGCTACTCTATTGCTTCTGCACCTGATGGTACAAATGTTATAGAACTGGTTATTGTATTATTGGAGGGTGGTGCAGGAACAACTTATTTATTTAATCATGTGTCAGTAGGTTCAGAAATTTCTTTAAGAGGACCATTGGGAAAATTTACTTTGCCTAACCCTATAGAAAAAGATATTTTTCTTGTTTGTACAGGAACAGGTATTGCTCCTTTTCGTTCTATGATACATTATTTGCACAATAACAATATACAATCTACCAATAATATTCATATCATATTTGGATGTAGAACTTATAAAGATGCCCTTTATAAAAATGAGTTAGAAGCATTGCAAAAAAAATTACCTTTCTTCTTTTATCATCCAGTTTTTTCAAGAGAGCCAGAGGTAAGTGAAGGAGAAGATAAAGGCTATGTACATGCAGTATATGAAAAATTAATTCAAGAAAAAAAGCAACCATCACATTTTTATTTGTGTGGTTGGAAAAATATGATAGATGAAGCTAAAGAAAGAATTATAAGCAATGGTTATGATAGAAAAGATATTCATTTAGAATTATACGGATAAACCCTAAACCAAATACTGCATCAGTAAATGAAAAACGAAAGATTTAAAAGTATCTGTCATTTTGCAGCAGGGGTAATTTTTTTGCTTATTGCATTTAAAATGTTTGAGCAAAAAAAGTTTGCACTTTGCATTGTCTTATTATTAACAGGCATTTTATTTGTTTTTATTTCTTCTTCTCTTGAATGGTTAGAAAAAACAATAGGTAGCTCTGCTAAATTGGCTTTTTTGCTTGAAAGCATTGCATTAGGTGCTGTAAGTTTTATTTATATTGAACAGGGAAATAAAAAACTAACAATAATATTTGTTTTAGCTGCACTAATTTACTTTTTACTCTTTATTTATTTCTTGTATTATAAAGGGAAAAGAAAAAAGCGGCATAAAAAACACCGCTCTTCTCATCATTAATTTTTAAAGGCAATGTGGTTAAAAATGGTTGGTTTTTTTTCAAGGAAAATCAAAAACTTTGTAATATCAATCTGATGAGGAAGTAGGCTCTGCTGAAGAGCAACCTACCAGCAATAAGGTTGATGCGAGATGATAAACTTAAAGCAGCCTTACTGGCTGCTTTAATATTTTTATCAGCTTGCATTATGGCTAAAAAAAGCTTATTTCGCTTCTTTGTTTTTAAAATACAAATACCATTTAATAAAATTTTTCTTAGCCTCAAATCTTAATCCACGATGTGGTGTTAATTTTTCTTTTAAGTGTGTAAAATAACTTTCCAATCGATTAGTAGTATTAGGAATTTCTTCATCGTTTAAATATGCAAACATATCAGGTATGGCATTGATGATTAATGTACAAGCTGCATGTAACTTTTTATGAGTGTACCACATTCTATTTGTTGTTACACTTCTACTTTGTTCATTAATAAATGCCTTATTGAAGTTATACCATTGATGAAACTTGAGTAACCATAGTGAACACTGTTCTTGTGTTTCTATGAATGTAATTTGATTAGATAGTCATCCCTCAAAAAGTCTATAAGCCTATTTTGATAAGTATTTCAATAAAATAATAT
>JAHBTR010000007.1 GCA_019638475.1 Chitinophagaceae bacterium
CTTTATACAAAGATTTGAAAATGAAAAACCCTTGTATGAATTGCAAACAGAGCCATTAACAATGATGCCATACTGCTACAATAGTGCAATCAATGATTTTTATAATTTTGCTATGACAATGATTTTATGGAGTCTGACTTTTATAATATAATGGACGACCTGAAAAAGAATTATGAAAAAAATAATGAATGGTTTAATAGTTTAAGCGAAGAGCAAGTAATACAAAGCCTTGCAGTTATCATACGACAAGAAAGATTTTCTGATTGTTTAATAAAGAAAATGATTGAAAACGAAACAATATTAAAACTATTGAACAGAATAAAAATTTTGCATGACTTATAGCCACCACAAACCACAAACTGCTAAGGTGCTAATGAAACCCTTATTTGTAAGCCTGCTCTTGTATTGATAGTAGGTGCAGATGTGGAGATATAAGGTATTACTCTTCGTTGGTCAAAAAATAATGTAATGTTTATTCTATCATTTAATACATAGTCTATACTTGGTTGAATGGTAATTACTTTTTGTCCACCTGTACCATAAGTATTGGCTTGGTCTAAACGACTATTGGTTGTTATATCATCTCTTAATGCAAGGTCTAATTTAAAGTTAATATCATTTTCTAATGGCTTTCCTTTTATTTTTATAAAACTCATACCACGTTTACGCCATCCTGCACCAATTACCCATTCTGTACTATTTGTTTCACTTAATTGATAGTCTATTAAACTTAGACTTAACTGCCTGCTTTTCTTATATTCAAATTTAAAGTTTACTTGACTAAGTGTAGTAATATCTATACCTATAAAAGGAGCAAATTGTTCTTGTATAGTAATATTGGGTACTAAAAAGAATGGTATATAATTGCCACTTACAGTATCTATAAATTGAGGAGATCCATAATGAAATGGGTCTGCAAATAATAGAGCACTATTAAAACTATTCATACTAACAGAACCATTATAGGCATGAGATAAACTAATGGTACTGAATTTTTTTGCCAATGCTGGTATTTTTGTTAATCCTGTATAAGTAACTCTCCAATTAGGTTTTGGCTTAACACCAGCAAATGGATTTGAACGAATACTTTTATTGTTTTGATTTAATAATGAAACATTAAGAGGGTCTTTGCCTGTATAAGCAGCAATGAAAGAAGGTATTAAAACATCTTGAGCATATCTGCCATAACCTTGAGCATAGCCATTGGCATCAAATTGTCCATTCCAGTATGGGTTTGATTCTGCAACACGTTTACTCATAATTAAACGATAGTCTTGAAACTTTTTAAATGTTTCAGAAATTTCGTTAGGATTTGTTTTTTGGAACAATGTTTTAAATGAAATATAAGACACATTAAAACCACCTGCTGCATAAGGGTTTAAGTGATTGTATTTGCCTGTTGCATTTACATCTTTAAATAATTCTGTAAATTCTTTACTAAATGTTTTATCTAAGTTGATGTCAATAGTTAATTCTTTAATTGGTTCTGCTTGTGCAGAAAAAGATAAACGCTGTTCAAAATTTTGCCTAAATAAAGTATTAAATATAGAGTCTTTGGTAAATACACCTTGAGCAGCTTTTTTATTAAGCCAATTAGTATCTGGTTGCATACCAAATACAAAGTCTAAACCTGGCTGCATGGTTTTAAAGTTATTGCCAAGTTGTCTTGTACCATCCATATAACCTGGTAATCTTGTATGGTAAGTTTCGTTATAGTTGATAGAGGCTCTTTTTACCATTGTAGCTAATCTACCTGTAGTTCTTACAACATCATTCATTTCTACAGGTTTATTTTGTCTTAGTAATCGTGCAGCAGTTCTTGCATCACGTTTTTGTTGTCGCCATTTTTTAAGGGCTTCTTTGCGTTTTTTACCTGTTAATCCTTTTACTACTTCTGCTTTTGGTTTTATTTGTATAGTAGGAGTAGGCTTTCTATTAGGTGTTACTACTTTTGTTCCTTTTCCTTTGCCAGATGGTGGTGCTACATTATCTAATGCACGTAGCCAACGAGATTTGCTATATAACCTGTTAAAATCAAACTCTGCATTGATAGTATTTTCTTGACTATTTTCTATAACATTTCCTAATGATAGTGCTAATAAACTTGCACCTACCCAATTATAAGTTGTTGTATAACTATAACGAGAAGTTATCCAATCTGTAATAGGAAGTTTTGATAATGGTACAGTATAACTAACTGCTGCTCTTTGGTCATATAGTGTATTACGTCCACCATTCCAGAAATTTGTTTTTATACTATCTTTTTTCTCTTTGGTATTTATTAAACCATCTGGTTCATCTACTCTTGCATTGTTGGTAGCACTAAAGTCAATATTTAAGGAACGTGTTAAATCCCATCTAAGATTATAAAATCTATCAAACGTAAAATATTTGTCGTAAGTAGTATCTACTCTTTCAATTTTTCCTGTACCATCTGTACTTACAATACGAGGAATATATTGTCCAAATTGTCTGTTTATATCTGCTCTAAAACTAAGTAATGATGGTGTTGGATTAAAGTTGATGTCTTTGATAATGTCATACCATTTACTTTTTCTTTTTGATAATAATTTTTTAAAAGGCTCTATATATTTAGAAGGCTTATTATAAGTATAACCAAAGCCTCCTCTTTGTTTTACAATTTCATTTTTAAGCACTAATGGGCTGCTTTGTTCTGTTTTAGTGTATGAATAACTAACATCAAAATTGCTTAGACTCCATAAATGATTTTTTCCATTTCCTTGCACACGAACATTGGTGAAGTTGATGGTTTTAATAGTGGTTTGGTCTAATGCAGTATTTTTAATAGAATCTCTTTGATGACCAGATGCATTGTTGAGTTTATCTTTTAACCTTACATCTTTATCATAAGGGTCATACTCTGGTCTTTTAATTGTTTTATTAATACTTGCATAAACGGGTATCGTTATTTTTGCTTTTTTGGGTACAAGTTTTCCTACATCTATAGAAGCTGCTGCATCAAACTGAAACATATTATCTCTGGCACGTTCATTTACTCTTTGTTCTATGGTACCAAAACCTTGAGAGTAGGTATTGGCAGATAAACTTACTGTACCTAAATCGGCTAACTGAACATCTATTCTACCTAAAGCAGCATAAGCTCCTTTTTCGTCTAACTGAGAAAGTCTTAGCTCATTAATCCATACTTCTGTATAAGCATCAAAAGGGTTATTGTCTTTAGCATTTTCTACAGCTACTAATATGCCTCTTACTTCGCCCAAATTAGGGTTTCCATATACAGAAAATGTTTTGCTGCCTATTAGTTCTCTATATATTTTATTTAGGGGGCTTCCTGAAGCATTTCTTCTTAGTTTCAAGTTTACTAATTCTTGTAGGCTGAAATCAAGATTGTTACTTTCGGGCCAAACTTGTACTGCACTGGAATCTGATGAGTTATACTTACCAGGTGGCGTAATTTTAAGAGGAATTTTTATTTCATAGTAGTTGTTTAAAAAGTCTTGTCCTATTCTTATAACAGCATTTAATTCATTATCGCTAACAACAGGAAATTTGGGTACGCTTTCAGCATGAATAAACATAGATAATTTTCCATACTGACGCATATCTAAGTTGAGTGTTTTAATAACACCTCTTGCATCTCCATCTTTTAAGCCCATTACTTTTAGGCTCATTGCTTGTTCATTTTGTAAAAGGTTTACGCCATTATTACTTAATACCTGCACACGTTCTATACCTGGTGGCATAACATAATTTACTGGTGTACGATTACTGTTTTCTTCTAAATTAACAGCCAAAATATTAAGTGATGCAGAGTTATTATCTAAAGGAACATATTGTCCAGCAGTATCTACTTTATAATTAAAATTTCTCCATTGATTACGAACTAAATCAAGTTTTGCAAAACGCATAACAACAGAGTCTTCAAAGTCGGTTAAATACATTCTTATAAAACGAATGGATTTAAAATCTGTAATGCCACCAACACTACTTGAATAATCTTTAATAGGTACACGAAATAAATACCAATCTTCTGTTCCTGTGCTGCCATTTAGATAATTTACATTAACAGTTCTTTTATCTGTTATATATTTTGTAATGCCTACATCCATGTTTTTAGATAAATCTATTTCATATTCGTAGTAGGCTTCAGTTTCATTTAATGTATTGTCTCTGTTTAAGTCTTCATTATCTGGATATAAAGTAGCTGCTGCCGATAGTTCACTATTAGTTCCTGCAATGGGGCTATTGCCTTGTGGGTTATTAAAGTTTTTATATCGTTGCAAAATATCTGCACCTGCTGCATCATAACTTGCATCTCTATACCATTTGTAATTATCATTACTTGGGTCTTCTATAGCTTGTGTGTATATAGCTGAACTTGTAGAAAAGTTTGCAGCTAATTTTGCTATATAGTAAGATTTTGTTCTTTTTTCTTCATCATCTGTCATACCATCAAAACCTACATCTTGATATGGTCTATCATCTGGGTCATTACTAAAGGCTTGTGTAATTTGTATTGGATTAATTGGTTGTTTTCCCCATGTGCTACTATCTACAACAGCAGGTATTTTGGGCGAAGGAAGTCCGTTTTCATAAAAACGTTTTCCATCTTTTAATATGTCTTCACTTACATTGCCAAGATTGATGTATAGTTTACCTTTTGCAGCAGGGTTGGCTGTTTTGATAAAAGGGTCTTGTACCCAAAATTCTACATATTCTACATTGCCTGTTTCAAAATCTGTTTGGTCTATGCTACGCATAATACCACCCCATCTTTGCATTGGATTTAGTAGTCTTCCATTTGCATTTACTTGTGTAGGGCTTGAAACATAATTATAAGGACCTCTTTCTGTAGGATAATATGCTAAGTCAAAAGTAAATGCTTGTACATTGGTAATATTGGTAGTAAGATTAGGAAATAATTCGTTGGTATAAACTTGTCTTGTTCTTGGGTCGCTTAGTGCATCTAAATTTCTTCTTAAAGGATTGTTTGCTGCATTTTTATCTTGCAAGTTTGGTTCTATATTATACCAAGCTAATTTGGCACGATTAAAATTATAATCAATAGAATCAAATAATGTAGCTTCTGCAAATCTTCCTGTAGGTGTAGAGGCTAATGCCCATGCAATAGAAGGAAAACGTAAATCATAATTATTGCGTGTGCCTTCAAAGTCATCTACATATATTAATCCTTCTTCTCCTTTACCTATTTGTTTAGGATGCCCTGGTTTTAAATAAGCAGCTTCTCCATAAGCAGTAATGGTACTTTTTGCATTGGTAGAGTAAAAAGGAAGTCTGTTTAATAAACGTGTAAGACCTGGCAGTTCTGAACGATAACTAAAATCAAAACCATACATGGTATTTCTTATAGGGTCTTCTCCATAATTCATTTTAGTAAAAAATGGTCTTTCTCCTAAGCGTACCATAGATACACCTAAACTTAATTTTTTACTTGCCAAATAATCTGCTCGTAAACCCATAAATCCTCTTTGCTGCATACCAAAGCCAGCATTGTTTTCATAAGATACACTTACAGGAATACCTGAGTTTAATATAGCCTGATTAATAATTTTTACACTTCCTAAATTATAATCAATAGTATAATCTACCCCTTCAACCAATACTTGTCCTCCTGCATTGATGGTTACAGAGCCTTGAGGTATATTAAATGCTCCTAAGTATATATCACTTCCTCCAGAACCTTTTGCTTGTCCTTGCATTACAAATCTATTAAAGTTGGCATAGGTTTGTGCTATTGCTTTAATAGAATCATACAATACTTGATATACATATTTTGAAGGGTCCACACCTGGTGGCAATCCAGTACCATTATTAAATGCTAATGCTAATAAATCTTTACCAAAAGGTTCTAAAACGGGAAAAATTATTTTTCCTTGCTGAGATAAAATGGTATATCCTTCTATGTAGTCAAATTGTCCATCTGGTTGTGGGTCATTTCTATTATTTAATCTGTCTAAGTTTAATATTCTTAATAAAGATTTTCCTTCTACTTGTGTGGCACTTTCAGGTAAATATCTTTTTAAACCACCACTTGGTTCTTCATATAAAACATTTAGTTGAAAATCTTCTCTGCTTATGCCAGGCAGGTCTAATGAATATACGTTTTTCATCATTAAACCCCATATAGGAAGATTAATTCTTGCAGATGTAGCTTTTAATAATTTTAGGAATAATATTTTTTGTACACCTTGTGTAGAATCTAATGCAATGTCTTGGCTAAATTCTCCTACTTGATATACTTGTCCATTATAGGTATATTGATATGCTACAGCTAATACTTCATCAGGTTGTAATTGTGCATTGATAGATAAGAAACCAATTTGAGGATTGAAATAATATTCGTTGGTAGATAATTTTCTTGCATACGTTTTTTCAAAATCATCTACTGGTTTTAAGCCCATGGCTTGTAATTGACTTGTAACTTGCGAAGGTTGTCTATAAGAAGAAGACATACCTCCTGCAATTAATTTATTATACAAAGCATTTGCCTGATTGCCTGGTAAACCATTTGGTGTGCCATTGCCTGGAAGGTTTACAGCATTGTAAGGAGTAGCTTCGCCAAGGTCTGCAAAGCCTACAATATCTCTGGCATCTGTAGTAGCTCCTGTTCTGTTAGTTATCCATACTTCTATACGTTGTATTTGCACTTGACTATTTACAATAGGCAATTTGCTCATTGCTGTATTATAGTTATTGCGAAAATATTGCCCCATTAAAAAGTGCCTATTTTCTTCATAGTCGTCTAATTTTTTTTGAAAGGTAGATGTGGCTGTTCCTCCTTGTAAGTTTTGACTTTGTCTTTGACTACGTTGATTAGCTATGGCAGCAGTAAGGTATAATTTACCAAATTGTAATTGTGTTTTTAATCCAAATAAATTTTGTGTGCTTGGTATTAATGTTCCTTTAGATTGCCAAGCTATATTACCAGCTTCTACACTTTTTAAAATTTCATCGTCCATTCCTTTATAATCTAACTTCAGCTGATTTTCAAAATCAAAATTGGCAAGTGTGTTGTAGTTGATAGGAAGTTTAAGTTTATCGCCAATATTTGCATTTACATTCAGGTTGGCATTCATGTCAAAATCAAAACCACCATTTTTTCTGGCAGCTTCTGGTAGTGTTGGGTTTTTGGTTATTTGTCCTTGATAACCTGCCATAATATCTACAGAGCCTTGAGGTTTAATATTTACTTTAAAGCCATCTTTTCCAAGTCCAAAAATTCTATCAAATAGGTTATCAAAAACCTTCATTTTGGGGCGTGTAATTTTTCTATTTAAAGAAGTTAAAGCCTGTGCTCTATTTCTAAAATAGGCTATTTCTGCTTTACGAGCTTGTATGCGTTGAAACTCTTCAAAAGTTAGGTAAGTGGGTGTTCTATAAGTTTTGCCACCTATTTTTTCAATAATATAATATCTTTTTGTAACAGGGTCGTACTCAATTTCTTTGTGTATTAAAGAAGTATCGTTAATGTTAAAAGGATTATTATTTTGCCATGTATAAGGGTCTCCTCTTCTGTCTTGTATAGGATAGTGAAGAGAGTCGTTGGTTATTTTTGAAGTATCATTGTCTGATTGTGCAGATGCGTTAAAGCAAATGCAATAAAATGTCAGCAACACAAGTAGCCCTCTGTAGTAGATATAATGTATTGTATAATTCAAAATTCCTAAACCTTGTTTAAGTATAATTCAAGCCAATAGATTACAAATTTTTTAAAGCGTTTTTAATTAAATCTTCCAATACAATATTTTCAGAGGTTGATGCCAATACTTTTTTTACAGCTTGTTCTGCAACAGGTTTTGCAATACCAAGAGATACCAAAGCAACAACAGCATCATAACCTGATAATGTTTCTGTTGTTGAAGAAGAAGGAAGAAAAGATACAGATTGTTTTCCTAATTTATCTCTTAGTTCTACAATAAGTCTTTCTGCACTTTTTTTGCCTATCCCTTTGATACTTTCTAATAGTTTTGTGTTGCCCTGAACAATTGCTTTTGTAAGTTCTTCTGGCTTTATACCAGACAACATCATTCTTGCAGTTGCTGCACCAACTCCTGAAACACTTATCAAATTCAAAAACAATTCTTTTTCTTCTAATTCTGCAAATCCAAAAAGGGTTTGTGCATTTTCTGTAATGTGTAGATAGGTATATAATAATCCACTTTCCTTATTAGCTATAAATGAATAAGTATGCAGACTTATTTGCAAATCGTATCCTATACCATTTACATCTACAACCACTTTTGCAGGTTGCTTTTGAACAAAATCTCCTCTTACAAATGCTATCATATATTACAAAGATTTCAAAAATAGGAGTTTATATAATATATGTGCTATAAATTTGTATATGAATTTAAAGAAGTAGCATAATAATTCACATTCTTTTTAAGAATTACAGATATTTGTTACTCTAATATCATTCAGAAATATATATACATGAGTAAAATAACAGCAGCTATAACAGCAGTTGGGGGTTATGTACCTGAAACAGTATTGACCAATGCCGACTTAGAAAAAATGGTAGAAACCAATGATGAGTGGATAAGAACACGTACAGGCATACATGAACGAAGAATTTTGAGAGAAACAGGAAAAGCTAATAGTGATTTGGCTGTACCTGCCATTCAAGAAATTCTTACTAAAACAGGTTTAAGCCCTTTAGATATAGATTGTATTATTTGTGCCACAGTAACACCAGATATGGTTTTCCCTGCAACTGCCAATGTTATTGCAGATAAATTAGGAGCTACCAATGCTTGGGGTTATGACCTTAGTGCTGCTTGTAGTGGTTTTTTATATGCTCTTACTTCAGGGGCATCTTTGGTAGAAAGTGGACGTTATAAAAATGTAATTGTAGTAGGCTCAGAAAAAATGAGTGCTATTATTGATTATTCAGATAGAAATACTTGTATCATTTTTGGCGATGGTGCTGGTGCTGTTTTATTACAACCCAATACCGAAGGCAATGGTGTATTAGATAGTATTTTAAAAAGTGATGGAAGTGGAAGAACATATTTGCACATGAAAGCTGGTGGTTCTTTAAAACCTGCCTCTGTAGAAACTGTTATGGCAAAAGAACATTTTATATATCAGGAAGGAAAAGCTGTATTTAAGTTTGCTGTAAAAGGTATGGCAGATGTAAGTGCAGAACTTTTAGAAAGAAATCATTTAACAAGCGATGATATTGCTTGGCTTGTACCACATCAAGCCAATTTAAGAATTATTGATGCTACTGCCGAAAGAATGGGTTTAAGTAAAGATAAAGTGATGGTAAACATTCAACGATATGGTAATACTACTGCTGCTACAATTCCTCTTTGTTTATGGGAGTGGGAAAAGCAACTTAAAAAAGGTGATAACCTTGTATTAGCTGCTTTTGGTGGAGGTTTTACTTGGGGTGCTATTTGGATTAAATGGGCTTATTAATGAAGGAATAACTTCTGCTATTAAATATTTAATTTTTTACAAGTTTTCTGCATGAGAAATTTGGATTGGACAATAATTAATTCAAAATACGTTTATAAAGACCGTTGGTTTATTGCACGTGCAGATAGTTGTAAAATGCCAGATGGAAGAATTGTAGAACCTTATTATGTTTTAGAATTTCCTAATTGGTGCAATGTTGTTGTTATAACAGATGATGAAAAATTGGTGATGGTAAGACAATATCGTCATGCTATTAATAAAACTACTATTGAACTACCTGGTGGTGTGATAGATAAAAATGAAACACCAGAACAGGCTGCTGTTCGTGAAGTGTTAGAAGAAACAGGCTATCAAATTAATAACCTACAATTTTTATATCGTACAGCACCTAACCCTGCCATTAACAATAATTGGGCTTATTTGTTTTTGGCAAAAGCAGATAAAAAAATTGCTGCACAAAATTTTGACCCTTATGAAGACATGGATATTTTATTGATAGACAGAAAGGAAATACTAAACATGATTCATAATAGTGAAATAATACATGGAGTACAAATTGGTGCTATTTATGCAGCTTTTAATTTGTTGGGTTGGCTTTAATTTTCTGAATATATCTTTCTGTTTTTCTACAATTATAAATTTTATTCTACAATAGATTTTTAGTCTTTGTTTTATTTATGTACATTTGCCACATAGCTTGATAAGCAATGAAAATGATAATAAAATATATCGAGATGTATAAATGGTATAATTCATGTATGAATAATACTATTAGCAGGGATTGTTATTTTTTACAATAAGTATAAAGTAATTTACAATATTTCAACCCTGCACATTTTGCAGGGTTTTTTTATTGAAAGAAAATTGAAATTTTTAATGAATACAATATTTACCATACAAAAGTATTTATTCTTTACAGAATGGTGTAATGGCTTATTTAGTATGCTTATGTTGAAGTATTGTATTATAAAACAAATTACAAAACCCAAGCTGTGGTTTAAACAGATTAATTAATAATAAATTAATATATAGTTTACCCGGCTTAATATAATTTAGGTCGGGTTTTTTATTATACATATTTTAAAACAAAGGAGGATGATATGAGAACAAACAACAAATTTTTAATTAAAACTTTAGTTCAATGTTTTGGAGAAACTAAAACAATTGAATTATTAAATCAGGTAAGAAAAAGAAGCATCAACAGAAAAGCTAAAAAATATAAAGCAGCATTGAACAAGTATAAAGTAGCTTGAAGGTGTTGTTGATATTTTTTTCAATGTTTTATGACTAATGACCTGATAAAAAGTATCATGTTGGAATGTGTTATTTATACCGAAGTAAAATCTATTTCACTTCGGTATAAATAAATAAAGTAAGCAACAACAGTTGTGCTTACTTTACCCAACTTACTACAAGTAAATAAATATTATTCAGTAAGTATTATTTTATCCTTCTCCATCATCTCCTCCCATATCGTTTCCTCCACCTTGACCTGATTTGGTATTTTTTCTTTTAAAAAGAGATACATCAAATTTTCCAAAACGATAAGAGAAATTAATTCTTACCATTTGAGGGTTACGAATTCTATCTATATTTTGAATAAAGAAAGATGATTCTGTATGTGTTTTTGTAGGAACTCTAAAAATATTATTCATACCTACTGATAGCGAAGCACTTCTTCCATTTTTCCAAGTCCAATCTTTTTTTACAGCAAGGTCCATATCAAAATATCTGGGCAAAGTATAACCTTGTGCTAAGGTTTGATTTCCTCCCCACATTCCACGTCCACCACCCCCACCTTGTGGAATGATGGTTTTAGAACGGGCATCTCCTGATAATTGAATTGAAACACCTTTACCTAATTTAAAATTATTATTCATTTTAGCAAACCATGTAACAATAGAATTGTCAATTTTTTGGTCTGGTATGTTAGCATTAATTCTTGAGTTGTATAAGTTTAAGTTTAAGGTTAAATCCCACCAAGTAGTTACTCCTATTTTATTAGTAAGCTCAAGTCCATAAGTATAGCTTGTATTTGCATTAATAAAACTTGTATAGAATAAACTATCAGAAGCTATATGACCTGGTTGTGTGTTTCTATCTATATCTTTAAAAATGTAGTTTGTAATTAAATTGGTGCTATGTTTAAAATAAACTGTTGCTAAAAAGTTAGCACCTCTTTTATAATTATTGTTATAAGAAAACTCGAAAGAATTGGTAAACTCTGGTTGCAAATTAGGATTACCTACTCTTGGATTTTGTGGGTCAGAAAAATCATAAGTTGGCAATAGTCTGAAAAATCCTGGTCTATTAATTCTTCTTGAATAGTTTAATTGTAAATCTTCTTTATCGCTTAATTTATAAGTAATAAAAGCACTTGGGAATAAACTGATAGGATAATTGATTTTAAATTGAGCAGAATCAACACCTGCTAATGTATAAAGTGTACCAGTATAATTGGAACTTTCTGCTCTTAACCCTAATTGATAACTAAATTTTTTGTATTTAAAACTATATGTTGCATAAGCAGCATAAACTTGGTCATTAAATTTATAACGACTACTTGATGATGGACTAATAACAAAACCACCTGTACTAATATTGTCATTAATGTATTGAAGATTATCTGTTTTGTAATCTCTAATTGCTGCTCTTAAACCAGCTTCAAATTTTGTATTTTCGGTTAGTTTATTTTCATAATCTGTTTGAATAGTGAAAAACTTATTATAACCTTCACCTACTCCTTTCTGCTGATAAGTAGGATATTTTTGAGTACCATTGGTATTATACACAAGAGAGTTTATATCAGATTTATTATCATTTTTACTAGAGTTATAATTTAAGTCAGCAGATATGCTGTGTCCATCTTGTGTAAAATTGTGCTTATAGCTTAGTTGCCCACCAAAGTTTCTGAAATTATATGCAGAAGTAGTATATCTTTTTGCAATAGAATTTAAAATAGTAGAAGTAGTATCAATAGTTTGTGTAGATTCTCTTTCAAAATTTCCTCTATTAAAATTGGCAGATAATGATACTGTATTTCTATTATTGATAAGATAGTCTAAACCACCACGTATAAAAGCAAAGTAACCTGGGTTAATATCTTCACTTTTTGAAATAACACTCATGGGCGTATGACCAGTAAAATTTGTATTGGTATTATTTGTACCCAAAGATTTTCTTTGATTAAAATTGGCACTACCAAAAAAGTTTATTTTATTTTCTCTATAACTAAAATCTCCACCAAGATTTATTCTACCCCTACTATCTATACCTGTTCTAATACCTCCATTATAACCAGTTCTTTTATTTTTCTTTAAAACAATATTAATAATACCAGCAGTACCACCACTTGCATCAAATTTTGCAGAGGGGTTAGTAATAATTTCTACTTTATCTATGATATCAGCAGGTATTTGGTCAAGTGTTAGGGTAGTAGGTCTTCCATCAATAAAAATTTGAGGAGTTGCATTTCTTAACTCTACATTACCATCAGCATCTACAGACAAAGAAGGAATTGTTTTCATAACTTCTGTAGCAGTTTGCCCTGTGCTAACAATATCTTTATCTACATTAAAAACTTTTCTGTCAATACCTATTTCAAACATTTGTTTTGTAGCTACTACAGTTACATTACCAAGGTCAGAAGGTTCTTCTACTAATTTTATATTGCCTAAATCTACATCTACATTAGCCATTCCTCCTTCACCTCTTTGCTTGTTATTAAATTTGACAGTTTTGCTATAAGTTTTATAACCAATAGCACTTGCAGTAAGTTTATAACTACCCATTACCGATAATTCTTCAAAACTAAACTCACCATTGCTTGAAGTAATTTTAGTTCTAACTGGTACCTCTTTTTTTGTGTTAGTAGCAGAATCTACAACACTACTCAATAATTGAACTGCCACTGCATCAATAGGTTTATTTGTTTTTGAATCTACAAACTTGCCATAAAAATGCCCAATATTCATATTACCACTTTGTTTTCCTTCTCCATTATTTCTTCCTCCCATAGGGTATTGAGCTATACTGCTAAAATGACAAGCTACACCAATTACTATACTTAATAGATATTTCATAAAAAATTATTCTTATTTTGAAAAGCAAATTTCATTTAAAAATTTCTAATTATTGTTAATATTATGTATAAGTGGCTATTAGCTTATTATAAAAGGGAAGAAATCAAAGAGAAAAACGGCGAATCTTGTTTCTTTATCGCTAATCTGGTTGTTCTTAAACCAATAAAGTAATGAGTACTTGAATAATGCCTATTAAAAATCCTAATACGCCCCCCAATATTTCTATAAACTTAAATTCTTTTTGCATGAGGCTTTTTAATAAATCTTCTAATTTATCAGACGAAAAATTATTTACTTTTTCAACCACAATTTTCTCAAGGTCTAAATCATTTTGCAGCTTATTCATATAATTGTTCATAATGATAGGAAACAGTTCTCCTAACTCGGCAATGAATACAGCTTTTAACTGCTCTATGGTTTTATTGCCTATAAACATACTTATTACAGGCATTTGTTCAGAAAGTTTTACTCTTAAAAAATTATCAATATGCTCTTCTACAAGAGGCATTATTTTTTGAATATTTTCAGGGTTAGAAATTTTTTGTTCTATTTCTGTAAAAGACAATAATTCAGTACCTACAACTTTGCCCAACTTTTCTGCAAACTGTTGCTGCTTTTTAGGAAAAACGCCTTGAAAAGTAAATCCTATAATTTTAATAGGTTTTTTGGGGTGAAACAACATTTTAATAGCCACCCAATTAGTAAACCAACCTATTAAGGCAGAAATAACAGGTATTAAAATAAGCCAATAATAATTCATTAGATTGTATAAGTTATACTAATTTGATTTTTAAAATAGACCAATTTATTTTTGTATAATGCCGATGTAATAGTTGTTTAGACCAATGAAATTGGTCTATTACAAATATACTTTCGGTATTAAATAAAAAGCCTTGCAGAATTATTTACAAGGCTTTCAATTTTGGTGGAAGGGAGAGCAATGGGTCTCGAACCCACGACCTACAGTGCCACAAACTGTCGCTCTAACCAACTGAGCTATGCCCTCCATTTTTCAGATTGGCAAAAATAGTTGAAAATATATATCTGAAAAAATGATTTTTTAGGTAAAACCTTTGTTAATAGGTATAAATGGATATTTATTACTTTTAAAAAATACTACATTTGACACTTATATGCAAAAATTTATTCAATTTATGAAGAGTAGAAAAGGTTTAATAGTGTCCATGGCATTGGTCTTTGGGCTTGTATTTATTGCTTTTGCCAACAACCAGTCTGATGAAATTAAAAACAATTCTTTAGAGCAAAAGAAAAAAATATTAACATCAATTGGGCTTTTATTAGAAAAGCAACACTATAGCCCAAAATTAATTGATGATAATTTTTCAAAGCAAGTATTTCAAGAATTTTTAGAACAGTTAGATGGAGAAAAAAACTTTTTTATCCAAACTGATATAGATGCCCTAAAAAAATATGCAACTTTTGTAGATGATGAAATTCATGGGGCAGATATTAAAGTTGTACCTGCTGTAGAAAGCATTTATTTAAAAAGGGTAGAAGAAATTATTGCTTTAAATAAAGACATATTAACCAACCCTTTTACTTTTACTATGGAGGAAGAATTTGTTGCAAATTATGATAAAATTGACTATCCAAAAAATGAGGCAGAAAGAAAAGAACGTTGGAGAAAAAAATTAAAATACCTTACTTTAGAACGTTATGTAGATTTATTGAATAACAGAGAAAAATTATCTACTACCGATACTGCTTATAAATCAGATACTCAATTAGAACAAGAAGCAAGAAACAGAGTACTTAAAATAATGAATAGAACTTTTGATAAATTAAAAGTAAACAATGCAGAAGACAAAATATTTAATACTTATGTAAATACTATTGCCAATTTTACAGACCCACATACAGATTATTTTCCACCAGTTGAAAAAAGGTCTTTTGATGAGAATATGAGTGGTCGTTTTTATGGAATTGGAGCACAATTACAAGAGCAAGATGGGGTTATTAAAATTGCCAGCCTTATAGCAGGTTATCCTGCTTGGAGAAGTGGAGAAATAGAACCAAATGATATTATTGTTAAAGTAGCTCAAGGTAATAATGAACCTGTAGATATTACAGGATATGACATTACCGATGCTGTAAAATTAATTAGAGGAAATAAAGGCACAGAAGTAAGGCTTACCATAAAAAAACAAAGTGGCACAATAAAAGTAGTATCTCTAATGAGAGATGAAATTATACAAGATGAATCTTATGTAAGAAGCGCTATTGTAAATGAAAAGGGTAAAAAAATTGGGTATATATTTTTACCAGATTTTTATGCAGACTTTCAAAGAGAAAATGGTGCAAGATGCTCTGAAGATGTAGCAAAAGAAATTATTAAATTACAAGCAGAAAATATTGAAGGACTTGTGATTGATTTAAGAAGCAATGGTGGAGGCTCTTTATACGAAGTAGTACAAATGGTTGGCTTATTCATAAAGTCAGGTCCTGTAGTACAAGTAAAAGATAAATATGGTAAAATAACTGTACTACAAGACGAAAATCCATCTGTACTTTATACAGGACCTTTAGCTGTTATGGTAAATGGTTTTAGTGCATCTGCCTCAGAAATTTTTGCTGCTGCTATTCAAGATTATAAAAGAGGTATTATAATAGGTACCAATACTTCTACTTTTGGTAAAGGAACAGTACAAAAAAATATTCCTATAGGAAGAATTACAGATTATAGCACAGGAAGAACAGAGTTTGGTGCAGTAAAACTTACATTCCAAAAATTTTATAGAATTAATGGAGGATCTACACAATTAAAAGGAGTAGAACCAGATATAGTTTTACCAGATAGTTATGAATTTTTAAAATTCAGAGAAAAAGATAATAAAAATTCTTTGCCATGGGATGAAATACAAAAAATAGATTATGCTACAGACAGAAGTGCTACAACTATTGAAAAAATTATAGACTCTGTAAAACAAAAAGTAGCTTTAAATCAACAACTAAAAATTATTTATAACGATGCAATATGGCTTGCTGACAACAATAAAAAACCTATACCACTAAACATTGATAAATACAAAGAATATCAAAAACTAATTAAAAGTACTGTAGCCCAAATAGGTAGTTTAACTAAGCTACAAAATGAAATGAATATTACTATTGCAAAATCTGATAACGCTAAATATTTTTCAAATACAGATAAAGCAAAAGGAGAGAGATATCAAGCATGGCTTAAAAATATTAAAAGTGATATATACATTCAAAATACAACTAACATAGTTGTAGATATGATACATCATCATGTAGATGACATGAATACTGCATCAAACTAAAAATCAATTTTCTTTTTTCTTAAAAGATGTTGTCTTGAATAATTAAGATAACCATAATGTTTTGCAAACGCTTAATTAATTGCGTCAAAATATAACTACATTTTATATCCACATTGTGTGGATTAATACTATGCTATTTCAATACTATGAAAGGTAACTTTGAAAAGTTACTTTAACCCATTGATTTATATGCATAAATCCATTATTCGTTTTTGCACACAAAAGTTGTGTGTAATCTCGATATATATTTTTATAGTAGTACTCTCAATATCATGTACTAATACAAAAAAATTTGTAATGCTTAGCGATATTCCCGATTCGGCACGTATAGCATTGCCTTACATAGAAATGCCTGTAAGTGTTATACAGCCTGATGATATTTTAGAAATAAGAATTTCAGGAAAAAATGAAGAAACAGTTCAAGATTTTAATACAAAAGGAAGTGGTTACTCGGCAACTGGTTCTACCAGTATTCAAAGTTCTACACCCAATTATTTAGTAGATAAAAAAGGCGATATAGAAATGTATAAAATAGGTAAAGTAAAAGCTTCAGGATTAACAATAGAACAGTTAAAAGAAAATCTTTTAGCATTATTAGACAAAGAAATAATGAATCCTAATGTAGTAATTCGTTTTGCTAATTTAAGATTTACTGTTTTAGGAGAAGTGCGTACACCATCTACCTATACTATACCCAATGAAAGACTAACCATACTTGAAGCAGTAGGTTATGCTGGAGATTTAACCACTTATGCAAGAAGAGATATTGTAAGGGTAATAAGAGATAGTAGTGGACATAGAGAAATAGGCACAGTAAACTTTACGCAGAAATCATTATTTACATCACCCTTCTTTTATTTAAAAAGGAATGATGTAGTATTGGTAGAAACTGATAATAAGCTAAGAAAAACATCAGATGTTTTAGCAAGAACAGCCAGTATTGTAGGTGTTATTTCAAGTTTAGTAACAGTAGCATACCTTCTCATATTTGGAAGAAGATAATAATAATAACAACTAAATTAATTAATGAGCTACCCAAATACAGGAAATGAACATGAGGTTATACAACAAGCATCAGGTGCTAATCCACTTGATATAAAAAAGCTCATCTATAAACTATTGGCTATTTTACCTTGGGTAGTTATTTCTTTGGCTATTTGCATTTTTGCTGCCAACCTTTATTTAAGATATACACCCAAACTATACAATGTAAAAGGTAATCTTTTAATTAAAGATGAAGACCAATCAAGTTATCAATCATTAAAAGACCTTGGTATTCTTCCAGGTAATATAGATGTTCCTAACCAAATGGAAATTTTAGAATCTTATACACTTACAGAAAGAGTATTAGATTCTTTGAAGTTGTATATCAAACTTCGTCAAGAGGGTAGAGTTACTACTTCAGAATTATACAAAACAACCATGCCTGTTGAAATTTCCTTTATTGAAGAATATCCAGATTATCGCCCAACAACCTATCTTCTTCATTTATCAAGAGAAAATTTTACAATGTCCAGTATAGATGGAGAAAGAAAATATACCTATGGAGATACTGTAGAACTTGTTTCTGGTAGAGTAATTTTTGAAAGAAATCCATTAGTTAAAATTAATCCCAATGGGTATCAACTTATGGTAGTTGATAAAAAAAGTGAGGTAAGTGCACTTACTACTAAAATTGTTGTAGTAAGACGTTCAGAAAATGGGGGTATTCTTGAAATTGCTATGGATGATGAAATACCTGAAAGAGCTATGAACATCATTAATACATTAATGCAGGTATATGATGATGCAGGCTTAAGCGATAAAAATATTGTTACCAAAAAAACAATTCAATTCTTAAACGATAAGTTAGATAAAATAGCACATGACTTAGATAGTATTGAATTAGTAGCAGAACGATTTAAACGAGAAAATAAAGTACCCTCTTTTCAAGAAGCTGGTACAGCCTTCTTTGCAGAATATACAAACTTAGAAAAAGACAAACAAACACTTGTAGCACAAGGCAATAGATTAGACCTTTTAGAATCTTACATCATCAATTTTAAAAATACTAACGATATTATACCACCCACATTTGGACAAACTGATGCTGTATTAATTGGATTAATAGAAACACACAATGCTGCCGTTCTTGCAAAACAAAAATTAGAGTTAGTGAGTAAACCTACAGATACTCACTTGCAAGATATGATAGAAAGTATTAAAAATATTAGACAAAATATTTTACGAGCTATCAGAAATATTAGAGTAGCCAATCAAACTCAGTTACAGAATTATGAAACTAATTATAGCTCATTAGAGTCTAAGTTGCAAAGTATTCCTGCAAAGCAAAGAATAGAAATGAAATTAGAAAGAGACAGAATTGTAAAGCAGGAAATTTATAAAGACTTATTAACTAAAAGAGAAGAAGCAGAATTATCTCTTGCCTCTAACATCAATAACACACGTGTAGTTGATTATGCACAAAACTATACATTAAAAAGTCCAAAACCTGCTACTGCAAGAAGTTTGGCTATTTTATTCGGCATATTTATTCCTATTTTAGTCATTGTTATTAAAGACTTCTTTAGCACTAAAATACAAGACAGAAAAGAAGTAGAAACTGCTACACGAATACCTATTCTGGGAGAACTTTCTTTTGAAAAAGATAAGAAAAATATTGTTATAGATAATAGAAGTCGTAGCCCAATAGCTGAACAATTTAGATTAATAAGGACCAATTTACAATACATGGTGCCCGATAAACCATTAAAAACTATTTTGGTTACTTCATTTATGAGTGGCGAAGGAAAAAGTTTTGTATCGCTAAACTTAGCAAGTAGCTTAGCTATTACAGGCTCTAAAACTGTTATATTAGAATTTGATTTAAGAAAACCTAAACTAAGTAAATATTTAGATGTAGAAAATGATACAGGACTTTCTAACTATATTGTAAAAGATATGCACGTTGAAGAAATTCTTCAACCTATACCAGACAGAGAAAATTTATATTTAATTAGCTCTGGTCCTATTCCCCCTAATCCAGCAGAATTATTGTTGAGCAATAAAACAGCTAAAATATTTGAGTATTTACAAAATAATTTTGATTATATTATTATAGATACAGCACCTTTTGGGTTAGTAACAGATGCTTTACTGCTTGAAAAATTTGTTGATTTAAGCCTGTTTATTTTAAGACATAAATATTCCTTCAAAGCTGAAATTCCTTTTGTTGATAAACTATACAGAGAAAAGAAATTTAGAAATATGGGTCTTATTATTAATGGTATTAAAAGTGAAAATAGTGCTTATGGCTATGGTTATGGTTATGGCTATGGTTATGGTTATGGTTATGGTTATGGCTATGGCTATGGCTATTATGTGCAAGATAAAAAGAAAGGATTTTTTAAAAGATTGTTTAGCGGTTTTAGAAAAAAATAAAATAATTGATTTAATAGTTAAATGTATTAACTCATATAAACTTATTATGTGAGTCAGATGGCGGAGCTGTATAATTTTGTGATATGTTAGTAAATGAAAAAAAGTGGTATGCTATATATACCAAACCAAGATGGGAAAAAAAAGTAGATACCTTACTCTTAAAAAAAGGAATTGATAGCTGGTGTCCTGTACAAAAAATTGAAAGACAATGGAGCGATAGAAAAAAAATTATTGAAGAACCTTTATTTAAGTCTTATGTATTTGTACATATAAACGAAAGCCAAAGAGTAGAAGTATTAAGAACAGATGGGGTACTAAACTTTGTACATTTTTTAAAAAAACCTGCTGTTATTAGTGATGATGAAATTTTATTAATTAAAAGATATTTAGCAGATGAAGCTGCAAAAATTTCAATTATATCTGAGGAAGGATTTAAAGAAAATACAAAAGTAAAAGTAAACTATGGCGTGTTTATGGATAATACAGGAGTTGTAATGCGTGGAGGAAAAAAGAAAGTGTATGTACAATTACAAAGTTTAGGGCAAGTAATGGTAGTAGAATTTCCTGCAGAATATTTAATTCCTCAATAGTGTTTTAATTTTAATTATTTTAATGAATATCCTCCTTATAGGTTTAGGCTCTATTGGTAAAAGACATTTAAACAATATTCTTTCTTTAGGTTATACAAATATGTCAGTTGTTAGCCGTAAAGAAATTTTGCCAAAAGAGTTTGAACACTTAACTGTTTATAAAAATATTCAAGAAGCTGTTATTGTACAAAATTTTACTACTGCTGTTATTTGTGTGCCAACTGCACAACATATAAAAACATTGCAAGAATGTTTACAAGCAAATATTCAACATATTTATTTAGAAAAACCTGTCAGTCATAACTATAAAGGAGTAGAAGAAATTCTTACTTCATATCCAACAGCAAATATTTATGTAGGCTTTGATATGCACTACGATTTAGGGTTACAAAAAGTAACATCTATTATTAAAGAAAATGTTATTGGCAATATTGTTTCTGTCAATGCACAAGTAGGACAATATTTACCCGATTGGCGACCTTATGAAGATTACTCAAAAGGTATGAGTGCAAAAAAAGAAACTGGTGGTGGTGTGCTATTAGATTTAGTACACGAATTTGATTATTTGTATTGGCTTTTTGGCAATGCAAAAACAATAGCATCTATCAATAAAAATTCAGGCTCATTAAACATAGAAACTGAAGATGTAGCTGAAGTACTTATTCAATTTCAATCTGGTATTATTGGTACAATACATTTAGATTATTTGCAACAAAAATTAATTCGTAATTGTTTCATTACAGGAAGCAAAGGTTCTATCAAATGGGATTTAACTTCTTCTAAAGTAGAATGGATTTTGGCAGATAAATCAACACAAGAGTTTAATTATACAGGATTTGAACGTAACGACAGGTTTGTAAATATTATGAAAGATTTTCTTTCACAAAAACACAATCATTTAACTACTAATTTTCAGCAAGGGCTTGTAAGTCTTAAAATGGTTTTAGCTGCAAAATATTCTTCAGAAAATAACGTTTTTGTAATGTTGGATGAATTTCATCCAGCCTAAAAATTTTACATGTTTATATTAGGTACAATTTGTTGTAGAGGAGGAAGTAAAGGTGTTCCAGGTAAGAATATTAAACCTTTATTGGGAAAACCTTTAATTGCTTATACCATTGAAACAGCTTTAAGTTCTTCACTTTTAAATGATATAATTATTTCTACAGATTCTACACAAATAGCTGATGTAGCAAAACAATTTGGTGCAAATGTTCCTTTCATGCGTCCTGATGATTTAGCTACAGATACAGCAAGTAAATGGCCTGTGTTTATTCATGCTGTAGAAACATACCAAAAAATGTATGGTGTAAGTGTAGATTATTTGGTGGATATGGACGTAACTGTTCCACTAAAATTACCTATTGATATTAATGGAGCAATTCAAAAAGCATTAGATGATACAAATGTTGATGTAGTTATAACAGGCTATGAACCTGAAAGAAATCCATACTTTAATATGATGGAAATAAAACCAAATGGTTTTGCTGAAATTGTAAAGAAAGGAGAGAAGCCTATTGTTCGCAGACAAGATGCTCCAGAAGTGTATAGTCTTACACCAGCAGCTTATGTAATAAAAAAATCTGCATTGTACGAATTTGAACATTGGAGCAAAGCCAAATGCAAAATTTATCCTATGCCAAGAGAAAGAGCTGTTGATATTGATACAGAAATTGATTTTAAAATTGTTGAATTTTTAATGAATAATAAATGAGTAATAATTTTTTTAACCTTACAGATAGAGTTGCCATTATTACAGGTGGTGCAGGTTTATTAGCAAGTGAACATGCTATTGCATTGTGCAGCTATGGTGCTAAAGTTATTTTAGCAGATTTTAATAAAGAAAAATGTAATGCTGCTGTTGAAATACTGCAACAACAAGGCTTTCAAGTATCATCTGCTTATTGCGATGTTACTAATAAAGAAAGTTGGGAAAAATTATTAGCAGATGTTTTGCAGGAGCATAAAAAAGTGGATATTCTTATCAACAATGCAGGCTTTACCAACCAAAACAAAAGTGCCAATTTTGATGCAAGTTTTGAAAACTTTCCTTTAGAAGATTGGAATGCAATTATGAATGTAAACCTTACAGGCACTTTCTTAGGTTGTCAAGTTGTAGGCAAACAAATGTTGGTACAAGGCAAAGGAAGCATTATAAATATTGCTTCATTGTATGGTGTAGTTAGTCCCAATCATAATATATATCCAGGCACAGGCATTTCCCAACCAGTTGCTTATAGTGTAAGCAAACATGGTGTTGTAGCTCTTACAAAATATGTTGCAACTTTATGGGCAAGTAAAGGTGTTCGTGTAAATGCTTTAACACCAGGTGGTATTTTTAATAATCATCAAGGATTGTTTTTAGAACGGTTTAAACAACTAAATCCTATTGGAAGAATGAGTGAAAAAGAAGAATTGCGTGGTGGGATTGTTTATTTAGCAAGTGATGCAAGTAGCCATGTTGTGGGACATAATTTAATTATTGATGGTGGTTGGACTGCTTGGTAAAATTAATTTTTAGGTATTTTAAATGATGAATGATAAATTTTAAATTCAACATTCATCATTCATCATGTAACATTCAACATAAAACAAATGTCTCCCTTTTTTGAAATAGCAGGAAGAAAAATTGGCTACGATTATGAGCCTCTAATCTTTGCAGAAATTGGTATTAACCATGAAGGTTCTTTACAAACTGCAAAAGAAATGGTAGATGCAGCTTATGCAGCAGGTATTGAAGTAGTAAAACATCAAACACATATTGTAGAAGATGAAATGAGTAGTGCTGCAAAAAACACCATTCCAGGAAATGCAGATGTAAGCATTTATGAAATAATGAAACGTTGTAGCTTGAATGAAGAAGAAGAGTTAGAAATGAAAAAATATGTAGAAAGCAAAGGAATGATTTTTATTTCTACACCATTTAGTCGTGCTGCTGCTGATAGATTACATAAATGGAATGTACCTGCTTATAAAATTGGTAGTGGAGAGTGCAACAACTATCCTTTATTAGAACATATTGCCTCTTTTGGCAAACCCATTATTCTAAGTACAGGCATGAATACTATTGAAAGTATTGCTAAAGCTGTTTCTATATTTAAAAAACACAATGTGCCTTATGCTTTATTGCATACAACAAATCTTTATCCAACGCCCAATCATTTAGTACGCTTAGGAGCTATGACTTCTATACAACAAAATTTTCCTGATGCAGTTATTGGGTTAAGCGACCATACATTAACCAATCATGCTTGTTTTGGTGCTGTTGCTTTAGGTGCCAGTATTTTAGAAAGACATTTTACTGATAGAATGGATAGACCAGGACCTGATATTATTTGCAGCATGGATATTAAAGCTGCTAAAGAATTAATTGAAGGCAGTAAAATAATGGCTCTACAACGTGGTGGCAAAAAAGAACCTGCTGCTGAAGAACAAGTAACAATTGATTTTGCTTTTGCTACTATATGTTCTATTAAACCAATTAAAGCAGGAGAAATATTTACCAAAGAAAATATTTGGGTAAAACGCCCAGGCAAAGGAGGAATATTGGCAGAAGAGTATAGCAATATTTTAGGTAAAAAAGCGTTGATAGATATTGATAATGATGTGCAAGTTAATTGGGAAAATGTAGCAAAATAATTATGAATAAGAAGATAGTATTCCTTACAGGCACAAGAGCAGATTTTGGTAAACTAAAATCGTTGATTGAAATTGCCCAAAAAGATTTTGAGGTACACATTTTTGCTACTGGTATGCACATGGATACCAAATATGGCTATACAGTTCGTGAAATAGAAAAATGCGGTTACAGCAATATTTATAAATACATTAATCATGATGCTACTGCATCTATGGATTTAACTTTAAGCAGAACCATTGAAGGTTTTGCAAATTATATTCACTTTGTTCAGCCAGATTTAATTCTAATACATGGAGATAGAATTGAAGCATTAGCAGGTGCAACTGTTGGTGCTTTGAATAATATTTTAGTAGCTCATATAGAAGGAGGTGAAGTAAGTGGCACAGTAGATGAATTAATTCGTCATGCTGTTTCTAAATTGAGCCATATACATTTGGTAGCTAATGAAGAAGCTAAACAAAGGCTATTGCAAATGGGCGAAAGAAAAGAAAGTATTTATGTAATTGGCTCTCCTGATATGGATGCAATGCTTAGCAATGATTTACCAACGTTAGAAAGTGTAAAAAATAATTATGAAATTCCTTTTCATGATTTTGCTATTGCTATGTTTCATCCTGTAACTACAGAGTATGATAGCATGAACGATTATGCAGAAGCATTTATCAATGCTTTAAACAATACTACAGAAAATTATATTGTCATTTATCCAAACAATGATAAAGGCTCTGAATTTATTTTAAGCGAACTGAAAAAATTGGAGCATAACAATAGGGTTAAAATATTTCCATCAGTTAGGTTTGAAGCATTTTTAGTAATGATGAAAAATGCAAAATTTATTGTAGGCAATTCAAGTGCAGGTATTAGAGAAGCTCCTTATTATGGCGTACCAACAGTAAATATTGGTACAAGGCAAAATGGTAGAACACAAAATCCTGATATTATCAACACGGGTTATGCAACCAATGAAATTTTACAAGGCATTCAACAAGCATTAAATAAAAATATTGCACCTCGTCATTTATTTGGTGATGGAAAAAGTAATAAACAATTTTTAAAAATTATTTCATCTGATGTATTATGGCAAACAAGTAAACAAAAAATATTTGCAGATATTCAGATTAACTAAACAATTTCATGTCAGAAAATTCAAGATTACATACAGTTATACAATCTAAAAATAAAACAGCACTTTTTAATTTTAAAGAGCTGATACGTTACAAAGATTTGTTGTATTATATGGTACTGAGAGATGTAACTGTTATGTACAAACAAACAGTATTGGGTTTTTTGTGGGCTATTCTAAATCCATTTTTTCAAGTAGTGGTATTTAGTGTCATTTTTGGTACAGTAGCAGGTATTTCTACAGGTATTCATGGCTTACCTTATCCAGTTTTTTCTTGTTTGGCTATTATACCTTGGAATTATTTTAGCACTACATTTACTGCATCATCCAATAGTTTAATTATTACCTCAGGCATATTTACCAAAGTATATTTTCCAAGAGTAATTATTCCATTAACACCTGTTTTTTCAAAATTGGTGGACTTCACTATTTCACTCATAATGCTTATGGCAATTTTGTGGTATTATAAATATACACCAGGTAGCAATGTTTGGTTATTCTTTATTCCATTGTCTATCATTATTATAACAGCAGCAGGTTTAGGTATGTGGCTTTCATCGTTAGTATTACAGTTTAGAGATTTTAGATTTGCTATTACTTTTCTTTTACCATTATTATTGTATGTAGCACCTGTTGCTTATCCTGCTATCAAAGTGCAGGAACAATTAGGCAATACCGTTTACAATATCTATGCTTTATATCCCATGGTTGGTGGCATTGAAGGTTTTAGAAGTAGCTTTTTGCAAGATGTTGCATTCCCTTGGAAATTGGTAGGCATCAGTGGTATATCTTCTCTAATTATTTTTATTTCGGGCAGTATTTATTTTAGAAAAATGGAAAAACATTTTGCCGATGTTGCATAATGAATTTGATATAGCAGTTAAAGTTTCTAACTTAGGAAAAGCTTATAGAATAGGTGTTGCAGAAAAAAAAGAAAAAAATCTTATCACCATACTATTGAATGCAATTATAGCACCTATCAAAAATTTTAGAAAAATAAAATCATTAAATAGACTTCATACAGATACAGAAGGCAAAGATGTTTTTTGGGCAAATAGAAATATATCTTTTACAGTAAAGCAAGGAGAAGTTTTAGGCATTATTGGAAAAAATGGAGCAGGAAAAAGTACGCTACTTAAAATGCTTTCCAGAATTACAGAACCCACAGAAGGAGAAATAGAATTATTTGGCAGAGTAGCCAGTTTGTTAGAAGTAGGCACAGGCTTTAATCCTGAGCTAACAGGCAAAGAAAATATTTTTTTAAATGGAACTATTCTTGGCTTAACCAAAAAAGAAATTGAAGAAAGGTATAACAGTATTGTAGAATTTTCAGGAATAGAAAAATTTATTGAAACGCCTGTAAAGCGTTATAGCAGTGGCATGAAAGTTCGTTTAGCATTTGCCGTAGCTGCACATTTAGAACCTGAAATTTTAATTATAGATGAAGTATTGGCTGTTGGTGATATAGAATTTCAAAAAAAATGTTTGGGTAAAATGCAAGAAGTAGCAGGCAAAGAAGGAAGAACTGTTTTGTTTGTAAGCCACGATATGGCTGCTGTAAAAAAACTATGCAATAGAGCCATATTATTACAACAAGGAAATATTGTTTATGAAGGCAGTGCTACAGACACAGTAGATTATTATTTACAAAATGCTGCAAGTATTGCATCTCAAAAAACTATTGATATAAGTAATGCAAAAGGCAATAAAAAATTTGTTATTACTAATATTGAAATGCTAAATGAAGAGGGAAATAAAGTGCAATTAGCAGAAAGTGGCAAAGACTTGCATTTAAAAATGTATTATGAAGTAAAAGAAAAAGGACCAGACCCTGTAGTTATTGTAAAAATTAAAAATAATTTAGAACAGATTTTATTTACTTGTTTATCACGTAATTCTTACAATGGTATTATGCAGTTAAACGATAAAGGAGTTATTACTTGTGTTATTCCAAAACTACCATTAGCTACTGGTTTATATTCTGTTGATATTACTTTAAAATACTGGTTTGATATAACCTTTGATGTAGAAAATATTTTTTCTTTTGAAGTAGAACGTGGCGATTTTTTTGGTACAGGAAAAATTAATTCAGATGTAATGAATGGTATGATAATTTACCATAATTGGATAATAAATTAAGAATGAAGAAAAATTTTCAACGTATTATAATTCCTATAACTGGGCAAGGTGCTATGGCACATATTGTAAGAAGCGGCTTGTTAGAAAATATTGCTCAGTTTGTTCAGCCTGTTATTTTGCTTTATTGGGACGATAAGAATTTACAAAATGAATTAACACAAAAAGGTTATGAAGTATATCAAATGAAACTCATTCCACTTTCAGCTAAGTACAACGATATTTATTATAAACTAAATCTTTGGTACTTAAATAAAGTACTAAAATTTAATGGTATTAAAATAGAAGATAAACTAAATCAACATTACCAAAACATTCAAAAAACATTTATTAACAAAATAAGGAACTATTACAATCTTTTTCTTATCAATTTTCCGTTTGTTGTCAAAAAGTTTTTAAAAACAGAAGAAAAAATTTTTCAACAAGAAAAAATTTATACAGAATACAATCAATGGATGAAAGAATTAAATATTGATGGATTATTTACAGTAACACCTTTTTTAAGAGAAATCAATATTTTAGCCAGAGTATTAAAAAACAATCATAAAAAAATATTGGCTTCTATACATTCTTTTGATAATGTAACTAAGAGAGGTTGGCAGGCTTGTATGTTTGATAAATACATTGTTTGGAATAAATACAATAAAAACGAATTGCTGTATATTTTTAAATCTTTGAATGCAGAAGATGTTTTTGTTGCCGGTGCTCCTCAATTTGATTTTCATTACAATCCTCAATATATCATTCCCAAAAATGATTGGTTGAAAATGCTGAATATGCCTACTGATAAAAAAATTATTTTATATGCCGGAGGAGCTATAGCAATTTTTCCTACAGAACCTCAGTATCCTCAACACTTAAAAGAAGCTATAGAACAAGGGTTGATAAGTAAAGATGCAGTTATATTAATTCGTAATCATCCTTTAGATACAGTAGATAGATGGAAAAACTTTATTGGTACATCCACCAATGTTTTTTACTATGAGCCACAACATGGAGAAGAAAAATTAGATTACTCAAATGTTACTGATGATGATTTAAAAATGCTTGTATCTACTTTACATTATTGTGATGTGCATATAAACTTATGCTCTACCATGACCATTGACGGCAGTGTTTTCAACAAACCACAAATTGCACCATATTATGATGATGTACATAAAAAAGGAGAACCAGCATTAAGAGCTGTATATTATCAAGAACATTATAAACCTATTTTAAAATCTAATGTTATACAGCTTGCGAGCACAAAAGAAGAATTGATAAACACTGTTAATGAGGCTTTGCAAACACCAGAAAAATTTACACAAAATTGCCAACACTGTGTAGAAGAAATTATTACATATACAGATGGACAATCTGCTAACAGAGTAGCATCTGTAATACAATCTTTTTTTACAACATGAAAATTTTACAGGTAATACACAATTATTATCCTGCTCATGGTGGTCCTCAATACACCATGAAGCATTTGAACGAAAAAATGGTGCAATGGTATAATGATGAAATAGAAGTCGTAACCAGCAATTCTATGTATGGACCTGAAATGCCTTTGTACAAAAAAATAGAACCGCCTGTAGAAAATATAAATGGCGTAATGGTACATCGTTTTCCTTTCAGAAGATGGCATTACAAACTGCTTTATTTTATGAATAAAGTATCGGCTAAATTAAGAGGGAAAGGATTGCCGTATAGTATTATGAAAAGAAAGCATGGTTTAGATGCTCCTTTAATTAATAAAGCCATGCGTACTGCAAAGGCAGATGTAATAGTAGCTACAACGGCAGGTTATAATTTTTGCGATTACCCTGTTTGGAGGCATACCTCAAAACAACCCAAACCATTTATTTTGTATGGAGCTATACATTTACATATGGGAGAAGCTGCTCTTGCACCATTGATTGAAAGAGTTAAGGCTTGTGATTGTTATATAGCCAATACAGATTTTGAAAGAGAAACACTTATTAATAAATATGATATAAAGCCTCACAAAATAGTTACCATAGGAACAGGTGTTAATGTGAAAGATTATGAATGTCCTATTGCAGCTGTTCAAACATTCAGAAAAAAATATAGTATTGCAGATGATGAAATATTAATAGGCTATATAGGCAGATTATCTGAAGGAAAAGGAACAGCCTTGCTGCTAAAAGCATTTGAACAACTGTACACTACCAATAAAAAAATAAAATTATTACTTGCCGGAAGCAAAACAGATTATGCAGAAAAAATAGAGCAGGAAATAGCAATGAAAAAATTACCTGTTATTCTAATCCAAAATTTTAGTGATGCAGAAAAAGCAGTCATGTTTCAGGCGATGGACATATTTGTATTGGCATCAAAAGGCGAATCTTTCGGGGTAGTTTTTTTAGAAGCATGGGCTTGTAAAAAACCTGTTATTGGGGCAAATATGGGAGCTATAGCTTCTTTGTTAAGCAATGGAAAAGACAGCTATTTATTTGAACATGGAAATATAGAAGACCTTGCAGAGAAAATAAATTTATTGATTGCAGATGCCGATAAAAGGGTACAATTTGGTAGTAATGGTTATAATAAAGTATTGCACTCTTATACATGGGAAATTATTGTAAAAAAATATAGAGAAGCCTATCAACTTGGTATTGATAACTTTTATACTTCATTAAAATAATTCTATTACATTTTCGTTACTTTTAAAAGCTACTTTATGTTTCATCAACTCAAAAAAATCAAAGGTAAATTTACAAGTTACCAAAGACAACAACAACGCAATAAAGTAAATGCTTTTTGTGAAAAATATATTCAGGAAAATAACCTGCAACCTTTATTAGACAAAGTAAATGCAGCATCTAATTCTACAGGAGCAGAACTATATGATTATGTTACATTACACTCATACATTACTACACATAAGCCACAGTATATTTTAGAATGTGGCACAGGAAAAAGCACATGGATTTTAGCCCATGCTTTGCAACAAAATCACCTGCGGGGGGGGGTAAAAGGTATAGTAATATCTATGGAAAGTATTGAACACTGGTATAATGAGGCTAAAAATATTTTTCCTGAGGAGTTAAAAGAGTATGCAGAAATACATCATAGCCCCGCTACTACTTATATGTACTCTTTTATTAAAGGCACAGCATTTACACAAGTACCTGATTATCCTTATGACTTTGTTTTTGTAGATGGTCCAGAACTAACCATTACAGAAAATGGAAATTCTTATGAAACTGTAAACATGGATTTTATTAGATTTTTATTAAGCAGTAATAAAACTGCTACTGCTATTATTGATAGTAGATTGCGTACTTCACTTGCTTATGGAAATATTTTTGGAAAAGACAAAGTGAAATTTTTAAAACCTTGGCAAGTAGGTATTATTCAAAATGTAAGTAAAAAAGATATGCTGCTTCACGTGGACGGAGTTCCTTTATTACAAATGCTAAAGCAAAATACAGATTTTAAATACGATAACCCCGAATGGTTGAAAAATAAATTATAGCCTACAAGGTTATTGTATCTTTATTTTTTCATTAATTAAAAACCTTCTATGAGTTTCTTTAAAAAAATATCATCCAAAATCAAAGCATATTTTTTTGCTCCTATTTACACCAAACTAACTATTCTTAATGATGCAATTCTTGACTCTCGGTTTGATGAGGTGAAGAAAAATATATTACATGAAATGCCTGAGAATATGGTAAAATATGGACAAAAATGTTATAGTGCAGGGGAAGAAGATGGTATTATAGCAGCCATTTTCAATAAAATAAAACCTGATGAAAAAGTATTTTTGGAAATTGGCAGTGGTTTTGGTTTAGAAAATAATACACACTTTATGTTGTTAAGTGGTTGGAAAGGAACTTGGGTTGATGGCAATAATCAATTTATTAAAACTGTCTCATCTAAATTAGGCGGTAGCACTTTTTCAAAACTTTTAATAAAAAATTGTTTTGTAGATAGTAATAATATTAAACAACTATTTTCTGAAACACTCGTTCATTTTAATACCAAAGAAATTGACTTTTTTTCTATTGATATTGATGGAAATGATTATGCTGTTACAGAATCTATGTTTTCTAAAGAAATTTTTCCAAAAGTTATTTGTGTAGAGTATAATGGTAAGTATCCATATCCTTGCAAAGTAAAAGTACCACAAGTAGAAACCTTTGTATGGAATAATGATGATTACATGGGGGTTTCTCTGGGTGCATGGGTAAGTTTATTTAGCTCTTACCAATATACTTTATTGTGTTGTGATGCCACAGGAAATAATGCTTTTTTTATAAGAAGCGAATTTGCTCATTTATTTCAATGCTATTCTCCTGAACAATTATATCAACCAGCACGATATTATTTAGTAAGAAGGAGAATAGGACACTCGGCTTCTTTAAAATTTTTAAAAGATGTTTTGCATAATGATTAGCACCAAAAATGGGGATAGAAATAATTACAAAAATCAAAGAGAATCCTATCAATTTGGTATTGATAATTTTTTAAAAAATAATATAAACAATGTTTAGAGAAGAAGCTGTTTGGATAGAACAAACTTTAACTAAAATAAAACCATTAAGCAATAATAATATTGTTGCCAATTTAGGCTCATCTACTGCATATTTTAGAGAAGTAATGCAACCACATATTCACAACCACATTATTATTCCCTTACAAAATAATGGGTGGAAAATTGTACATGTGGACTTTAAAAAAGATGAAGGAGTAGATATAGTTGCAGACCTAACCAAAGAAGATTTTTCTAAACATATTCAACCAGCAGCTTTAACTATTTGTACCAATATGTTAGAGCATGTAGAAGATATTAATATGGCTGTAACAAATTTGGTTAAAGCAACTTGTAAAGGAGGTTATATACTTTTAACAGTACCCTATAAATACAAAAAACATTTAGACCCAATAGATAATATGTTTAGACCAACACCTGATGAAATTGCTCAGTTGTTTAAACAATATGCTATCAATATTATTGATAAAAAAATTATCTATATTCAAGACAAAGAATATTATAAAGTCAAAAAATCTCGTTTCCCCATTTGGGGTTATAGAGAACAAATAGGTTATTATATAGGCAAAAAACATGCAGTATCTGGCTTGTTATTACAAGTATTATAAAATTTAGACAATTACTTCAATGAAAATTTTGCATGTAGTTTTAAATTACTATCCTTCTGTTGGCGGCACACAAGTTTTTTATAAAAATATTTCAGAGAATTGCATAAAACTATATAATGATGCAGTAGAAGTATTTACTGTAGATTCTTATTATGGCTCTCATAGCAATCAGTACAAAGAAATTTTTCCTAAGCAAGAAACAATCAATGGCGTAAACATTAAGCGTTTTTCATTTTGTAGAAAACATAAATTTTGGTTTAGGTTATTAAATAAAATAATGATAAAAATGTTGGGCAAATCATCGCCATTGTTAAATCGTTATATAACTGGTCCTTGGTCTTCTTCTTTAATGAAAGCAATATATCAAACAGATGCAGATGTTATTTCAGCTTCTTCATTGGGTTTTTATTATATGCACTATCCATTATTTAGGCATACATTAAAAAATCCCAAGCCTTTTGTTTTTCAGGGTGCTATTCATTTTCCTTACAATAAAGAAGAGCATGGCATTTCTGCAAAAATGTTAGAAGCAATTAAAGCATCTGACTATTATTTGTGCAATACAGAATATGAAAAAAATAGATTAATACAATTAGGCGTTGATGAAGAAATGCTTGTAATAACAGGCTCTGCAGTTGATGTTGAAAAATTTAGTAAAGGCAATGGGGCAGATATGAGAAATCATTTACAATTAAATGATGATGACATTTTAATTAGTTATATAGGAAGATTAGAAGCTACTAAAAGTATAATAGTTTTAATTGATGCTTTTGTACAAGCATATCAAAAAAACAATCAATTAAAATTAGTCATTGCTGGTTTTACTACTGATTATGTACACAAGATTAAAGCACATATTTCAAATTTGTCGGAAGCGTATCAACAAAATATTTTTATTGTATTAAATCTTGAAGAAACAGAAAAAATAAATCTGTATCATGCAACAGATATACTTGTGCTGCCATCAGTAAACGAATCTTTTGGAATGGTTTTTTTAGAAGCATGGAGTTGTAAAAAGCCTGTAATTGGTACTAATATTGGTGCTATAAAATCTGTGATTGATGAAGGTAAAAATGGCTTATTAATGCAACCAGAAAATGCAAATGATTTAGCAGATAAAATATTATTATTAGCCAATAATAAAGAGTTAAGAATAGCTATGGGGCTTGATGGATACAATAAAACTTGCAACAATTTCACTTGGGAAATTGTTACAGAAAAAATTAGAAATACTTATATAAAAGCAATAAAAAAATTTAAAACAAATAATACTTAAACTTTTCAACAATTTTTTCTAATGTATAAAATAATTTCAAGGTTTGTATCAAATAATTTTGGAGGTAAAGTAAAGTACCAACCTTTTTTTGAGTTGCTTCATCGTTTTACTTTAATGTGTATGCATTATGGAAAAGGAAGCAATGTTTCTACCAGTGGAGAAATGAATGTTATCAATTTCATTTCAAAAAAATTACAATCAAAGAATGTAATATTATTTGATGTTGGGGCAAACATTGGTAATTATTCTAAAATTTTACTTTCAGAATTTAGTTCTATTCAACAGCTATATTGCTTTGAACCTTCTACATCTACTTTTGAACAACTAAAAATAAATTTGAATAATAAACCTATCACTGTATTAGTAAATAAAGGATTAGGAGAAATTAAGGAAAAACTAACTTTATACTCTGCAACAAAAAATTCTGAAATAGCCTCTATATTTCCACAAAAAGAATTATTAGAAAAATATGGTGTAATGAAAGAAGAAACTATTGAAATTATATCGCTTGATGAATTTTGTACTGAAGAAAAAATTGCACATATTGACTTTTTAAAACTTGATGTAGAAGGCTATGAAATTTCAGTATTAAAAGGAGCAAAAAATATGATTAGCTCAAAAGCTATTTCATATATTCAATTTGAGTTTGGCATAACCAATATCAACTCTAAAACTTATTTTAAAGATATATGGGACATACTCTTTGAGCATTATAAAATTTTTAGAGTTGTAAAAGATGGGTTGTATGAGATGAAGCGATATTCTTATACTTATGAAATTTTTCAAACAACCAATTTTTTAGCTGTATTAAAATAAGTAGTACGAATTTGATTTCTAAAATAGGCCATTCTTTTTCCGTATAATGCTTTCGGTATAAAGAGTTTTTTAAAAACTATGAAACTATTTTTATACAAAATGTATATTAGCGTTAATAACTTTCTAAGCAATTGCTTTAAAGTAGAAGACTGGAGAGATATTAATGTTCTTAAAAAATACAATGTTATAAAAATAAAACCTTCTTTTACATACACACTAAAAGGTGTCAATTATCATTATGATAATAAGTTTGTTCCTGATTGGTATAATGTTTTAGAAAGTCCTATTACACAACCAGATGTTTGGTATTTTGTTTTTCCAAAAGTTACCTTAATAGGAAAAGGTGTCATTCTCCATAAAAAAAATACAGTATTATTAGAGTCCACATTTTTTCAAAGAGAGTATTTGAATAAACTTAAAATAGTCAAACTTTTAATCAAAAATATTTTTATACAACCTAAAGAAGAAGTTCATAATATTATTCCATTAATGAATAGATTATGTAATAATTATTTTCATTGGACAGCAGAATCTCTTACAAGGATAGCATTACTAACACAGCACAATCCATCTGTAAAAGAAAAATTTACTATTTTAATAAACCATGATGCTCCCAAGTTTGTAGAAGAGTCATTAGAATTAATTATTCAATGGCCCAAAGAAAAAATAAAACGATATTCTGATAAAAAAATTACCAAGGCCTTTAACTGTTTACAAATAAGCTATCCAACTGTTCGTAATCAACATACATTAAGGTATTATGCTTACCCTGCTTATATTTTTCAAATATTAAGCACATTAGCAACAGAAAATTTACAACACTTATCTCATGAAGAAGAGCTTCCAAAAAAATTTATTATTAGCCGAAAATATGCGGGCTCTCGACATTTGATTAATGAAGAAATTTTATTAGAACATTTTCCTAACCTGAACTTACAAATTATTTACTTAGAAAAATTACCATTTATTACTCAGGTAAAATTATTTAATAATGCTCAGTTAATCATTGCACCACATGGAGCAGGGCTTACCAATCTTACTTATTGTAGAGATACAGCAGTTGTTTACGAAATTTATCCAATAGGTAGAAACTTTAATCAAAATTCATCATTTTATCAAATCTCTAAATCAATCAACCTGCCATATCATCTTATAATGGTAAACCCTCTAAATGAAAAAGAAGATATGATAGTTGATAATGAACTGGTAAATGAACTATCTATATTAAATAAACAATATTCATTTATTTAATTACTATTCATGTAGATTATGTGTGGCATTGCAGGAATAATTCATTATAAAAATAATACAGAAAATGACATTTCATTTTTAAATGAATGTATTAAAACCATGCACCACAGAGGTCCTGATTCTAATGGTATTTGGAGTAATGATAAAAATTATTCAACAGCATTTGTAAGATTAGCTATTAGAGATTTATCAGCAAATGGTAATCAACCAATGCACTCTTCCTGTGGTAGATATGTGATTACTTTTAATGGAGAAATTTATAACACCAATGACTTTAAGCAAACATTAATTAATGATGGAATAAAATTCAAATCAACAACTGACACAGAAGTCTTATTGTATGCTTTAATAAAATGGGGCGAAAATATTATTGAAAAAATAAACGGAATTTTTGCTTTTGCATTGTATGATAAACAGGAAAATACTTTATTACTTTGTAGAGATAGATTAGGCATAAAACCTTTGTATATTGGGGCTAACAGTAATGGGTTAATATATAGCTCTCAATATAATCACATCATCAACCACACTTATTTTAATAACAATGGCATTGATGTAAAAGCACTACATGGTTATTTTTGTTTTGGTTATGTGCCAGAAGGAGAAGGTTTAATAAAAGAAACATTTTTATTGCAACATGGTCATTACATTGTTGTAAAAAATAATCAATACACTATTAAAAAGTATTATGATTATCCTGTAACTACACATAGCACAACATTTGATATAGAAAATATTGTACAAAAATGTGTTAAACAACAGTTAGTAAGTGATGTGCCATTAGGAACATTTATGAGTGGTGGAGTTGATAGTACATTGGTTACTTATGCTGCTACTAAAGTAGGAGATGTACAATCATTTACCATTGGAGTTGATGATGCACATTTAAACGAGTCTGATACTGCTGAACAATTTGCCCATCTTTTCAAAACCAAACATCATACAGAGCTTATAACTGAAAATACTTTGCTGCATACTATACAAGATAATATTGCAGCTTTTAGTGAACCCTTTGCAGACCCTTCTTCTATACCTACAATGGTACTCTCAAAATTTGTAAGAAATAAAGTTACAGTTGCATTAAGTGGCGATGGAGGAGATGAACTTTTTTGGGGTTATCCAAGAAATAGAACTGTATTGGCTGATAATGCATTACTACAAAAAAATAAATTATTTCTTTCTGCAAAATATTTAACAGAAAAACTTTTAAATAGAGAAAGAACAATAGCTCAAAGACATCTTCAATCAAATGGATTAATAGATTACTATTATAAAAGATTATTTATTGCAGGTGCATCTGTATATGCAAAAGATATTTTGAAAGATTTTACAATACCTAAACCATATTTTGTAAAAGAGATGCTACAAAATACTTTTGATTTTAATAATAATGTAGAGGCAATGAATATTATCAGAAAATTAGAAGTTGATTTGCACTTACAAAGAATTTTAATTAAGGTTGATAGAGCAAGTATGTTTCATAGCCTTGAGGTAAGAGTTCCATTATTAGATAATGATATGATAGATTTCAGTACTGCTATGACTTTTAAAGAATGTCTTATCAATAATACTGGAAAAGTAAATCTTAAAAAACTACTTGCAAGCAAAACAAATGATGATTTGGTATATAAGCCTAAAAAAGGTTTTGATATACCTATGAATAAATGGTTGAAAGAAACTTTGTATAAAGAAGTAGAAGAAAAATTGTACAATTTGCCAACGGAATTAAAAATTTATTTTAAAGAGTCCGGCATAAAAAAAATATTACAAGAACATAAAACAGGTATAAGAGAACATACTTGGCTTATTTGGGCTTTATATACATTAACACTTTGGTACACCACACATTTTAATAAAAAATCTAAATTGTAATTGAGTTGAACATTGCCATTGTTACCAATAGTTTTCCTACCAATAGCGAAACATTTATTATTAATAAAGTACTTGCTTTAGCATCTGCTAACAACCATATTACTGTTATAAGATTAGCAGCTTCTGGTAGTAAAGATTTGATGAAGTTGTACAACTTTAAAAACAATTCTAACATTGCTATTAAAGATGCTTTTGTACCTTCTACTACAAAAGAGTTAATCAAATTTTCTTTAAAAAATCCTGTAACAGTTTTTTCTTCTTTTGCAACTAACAAGAAAAAGCTTTATCAAAATCTTAGAAACAATATTTTATTAAACCTATTTAACAACAACAATTTTGATGTTGTACATTTTGAATTTTCTGGAGTTGCAGTTGGCTTTTTAGATATTATTCCAAACATAAAAGCTAAGACTGTAATGAGTTGTAGAGGTTCAGCAGAAAAAGTAAAACTTCTTACAGAGCCAAACAGAGCAAAAAATCTTGAAAAAACTTTACATGTTATTGATGCAGTTCATTGTGTTAGTGAAGATATGAAGCAAACCATTCTTCCTTATTGCAACAATGCAGAAAAAATATTTGTAAACAGACCAGCTATTGATGCAAACTTTTTTTCTCCAAAAAATAAAACAAAAAATAATGCTTTAACAAGTATCTTATCAATCGGCAGATTTACTTTTCAAAAAGGATACATATTTGGTTTATTGGTAATTAAACAATTAGTTCAAAAAGGTTATAACATAACTTGGAATATTATTGGTGATGGCATACAGCAAGAAGAAATTATTTTTCATATTCATACATTACAACTTCAAAACAATATTGTGCTATTGGGTAAAAAAAATAAAGATGAGGTAAATGAATATTTAAGCAATACAGATATTTTCTTTTTGACAAGTGTATATGAAGGTATTCCAAATGTAGTATTAGAAGCAATGGCAATGGAGTTACCTGTTGTTACAACAAAAAGTGGTGGTGTAGATGAAGTAATTGATAATGGTATAGATGGTTTAATTGCTCCATTGTATGATATTGAGCAGCTTAGTTCTTTGTTAGAAAAATTAATTACTGATAAAACTTTTGCAGAAAACATTAGCAAGAAAGCTCGTCAAAAAATTATTAAAGATTATACACTACAAAGACAATTGGAGGTTTTTGTAACTGAATATCAAAAATTGCTTAGCTAATTTATAAGAAATATTGAGTATGAAAAAAAATTGTTTAGGTGATTTAATAAGCCCTGTTACAAAACAAAAATCATTGCAGGTAACAGAAAATGAAATTATTTTTTCTGAAAATGAAAAATACATTATTGCCAATGGAATACCTATTATCATTAATGAACAAGAAGGGCTTTTTTCTGTTTCAAGTATTGTTTCTAATGTAGAAACTACACAACAATATAGTTATAACGATATAAAAAATTTTAAAACATATTTCAGAAGAAAAATTCTTCCATCACTAACAAACGATAAATATTTTGATGAAAGATATACTGACTTAACAGCTATCAATCCTACAAAAGTTTTGGTACTTGGTTCAGGTCAAAAAGTAAATTTTTATAAAACTTTATTTCCAAATAGTATAGTAGTTACTTCAGATGTTCATTGTTTGTTTAGTCCAGATATTGTTTTTGATGCACACTCAATTCCTTATGCTGATAAAACATTTGATTTAATTATTGCAGGACAAGTTTTAGAACATACCATGAAACCTTGGATTGTAGCAGAAGAAATGCAAAGAGTGATTAAATTAGAAGGATACATACATATAGAAACTCCAGTCAATTTTCCCTATCATGCACATCCTTACGATTTTTATAGATTTACTTATACTGGTTTGCGTTCTTTATTTAATAAATGCAGTGTGTACAAAAGTTTTATTACCGAAGGAAATGCAAGTGCAGCAGCAGTTTTGAATAGTGAGTTTGTTATCAATCTTTTTTCAAATAAATATTTAAGAGCAGGGGCTTTATTTGCTGCAAGATTTTTATTTGGCTGGATGAAATATTTTGATACAGATAATAAAGACAATATAAAAAACCTTAGAAGATTAGCTTCTCCAAAAGGAATTGGTATAACATTTAAGTATGATGGTATTCAAAGAACAGATAAAGAATTGTTGAACGAATATTATTCTATCAAAAAATAATTTTTAGTAGTGAGTTTTACATTTATACAATATACTCAACCTGGTTGGATGTTTAATGTTGCACCAAAAGCAAAAATTTTTTCAGCTTGTTTATTTCATCCAACTATTCTTTCTTTAAAAAATAATAGTAGCATTAGTGCAGATAATGCTTATGAAACAGAAGCTGCAAAAAATGCAGATATTGCTTATAGAGCTTTCTTTAATGGTGTTTTGCAAGAAGCAACACAAGAGCAATTAGAACAAATAAAAAGTTTAGGCTCGCCATCTGTTACTGATGAATATATTTTTATACAAAAATATTGGGGAAAGCCTTGGTTATTATATGCTTTTATTCGTAGAATTTTTTCTTTGCACAACCCTTTCAAAGAATATAAAGCATATAAAAAAGCAAGTAAAATAGCTAAATTTCCATTATACCAAAATCATGTGGAATATAGTGAATACAATAGTTTTCAATCAACACTAATTCAACAACAACCATTGGTTTCTGTTATTATTCCTACATTAAACAGATATGAATATTTAAAAGATGTGATGTTGGACTTAGAAAAACAGCACTATAAAAATTTTGATGTAATAGTAGTTGACCAAAGTGAACCATTTAATAAAAATTTTTACAACGATTTTAAACTTGATATAAAAGTTATTGAACAAAAAGAAAAATTATTGTGGACTGCAAGAAATAGAGCTGTAAAAGAATCCAAAGCTGATTATTTATTATTTTTTGATGATGATTCAAGAGTAGAGCCAGATTGGATAGAACAACATGTAAAAACGATTGACTTTTTTAATGCAGATATTTCTGCTGGTGTTTCAATAGCTGTAATGGGAGGAAAAATTCCTGAAAGCTATAATTATTTTCGTTGGGCAGACCAATTTGACTCTGGTAATGCTTTAGTAAAACGTTCAGTATTTGAAACAATCGGTTTATTTGATTTGCAATTTAATAAACAAAGTATGGGAGATGGAGAGTTTGGTATAAGAGCATTTATCAATGGTTATAAAAGTATTTCAAATCATTTAGCTAAGAGAGTTCATTTAAAAGTTTCAGCAGGTGGATTAAGAGAAATTGGACATTGGGACGGGTTTCGTCCTAAAAAATTATTTGCACCAAAACCAATTCCAAGTGTTGTGTATTTGTATAATAAATATTATCCTAAGCCACTTAATAAAGAAGTTGTTTTATTAGGCATCATGTTATCAAATGTACACTATGCTAAAAAGCGTGGCAATAATATGATGCTGAAAAGTGTATTGCTAACATTTATAAAATCTCCTTTACTTTTTATTCAATATTATCGTGCTAAAAAAATAGCCAATCGTATGCTACAAGAAGGAGCAAAAATTGAAAAGTTATAAAATGCGTTTAGCAATATATAGCGATTGTGTACATGTAAAAACCAATAGTGGCAACGTTGGTACAGACATTCACATTTTTGTTAGACAAATGGAAATGCTTTCAAAATATTTCTCTGAAGTACATATTTTTTGCCCATTTGTTATTTATAAAGAAAATTATATTGTTACAACTTATACTCAAAAGCATATTTATTTTCATCCTCTAAAAAAATTAGGAGGCAATTCTTTAAAAGATAAACTGACAATATTTTTTTATTTAACTAATTGGTTCAAAGCCTATCAACAAGGAAATAAGTTAAGTGATATTGTATATCAGCGTTTTCCTAATAATGTAAACATCTTAGGATTTTTTTATTTCTATTTTAAAAAAAAGCCAGTGTTTGCAACCTATACAGGCACTTGGGATAATAATATTGGTTTATCTAAGACCTATATTTTTCAAAAATATTTATTGAAGAAATGGTTTAGAGGTACTGTTGGTGTTTATAGTAATGTAATTAATGATGATAGAATTTTTAAAAGTTTTAGCCCATCTTATACAGAAGAAGAATGGTTAGCAGAAGAAGAGAATGTTCAACAAAAAATTAAAGCAATTACTAACGCTGGTATTCAGCCATTAAAATTAATAACAGTAGGTAGTTTAATAGGATATAAAAATCAGCAATACATTTTAAACACTTGTGTTTTATTAAAGCAAAAAAATATTTCGTTTCATTTGTTTGTTGTTGGTGATGGTGAAGACAGAACAACTTTAGAAAACTTTGTAGAAGAAAATAATTTAACAGATGAAGTAACTTTTACAGGAAAAATAAATACCCAACAATTACAAGCATTATATCGTACAGTTGATTTTGCTATTCAAGCCCCATTGTTAGAAGGCTTTGGCAAAGTACCTTTTGAGGCTTACTTTCATGGAGTGTTGCCAATTATCAATAATATTTCAATGGCAAATTATATTACACAAAATAATTCTTTAGGTTACACTTTTGATGTTCAAGATAAATTTGCTTTATACAATATTCTTTCTACAATACATACTAATTCTAAAGAGTTAGAGAAAAGAATTTTGGCTTCAAGAAATTTTGTGAAACAGTTTACTTTAGAATCTTGGGCAAAACAATATCAAGAAAAAATTAAAGAATTTTATCCAACATTGGTATAATATTTTATGAAGATTGTTGTATTAAATGACCAGTTAAACCCAGGTGGTGCAGAAAAAGTTTTAGTGTATATGGCTAATCTTCTTCATAAAAATAATATGGATGTTTCTGTAGTATTATTTTTGGGAGCAGCTAAATTAGATGCAGAGATTAACAAAGAAATTTCCATACATTATTTACAACGCACATCAAGATTTGATTTTAAAGCTTGGAAAAAATTAAAAACATTAACCAAAGATGCTGATATTGTTCATGTACATTCAAGATATAATTTACGATTTTATATGCTTGTAAAACTTGTGTTGGGAATATCCAAACCTAAAGTTGTTTTTCATGAACATATTCCAAGTTTTAAAATTGATAGCTTCACAACTTTCTTATATAAAAGAGTAGATGCTTATGTTGCCGTACAAGATGCAATGAAAAAATGGGCAGTAGAAAAAAGTTTTGTAAAAAATAATAAAGCCTTTTATTTACCCAATACTGTTTATCCACCAAAGCAAACAATAGACATTAGTTCTAATAAAGGAAAATTGATAATGATAGCTAATTTCAGACCAGTGAAAAACCACTTCTTTGCTATTGAATTAGTAAAATCATTACCCAATTACTACACACTTGATTTGTATGGAATGATTGGTGATAATGACTATTTTAATAAAGTAATTGACACAATTAAAGACAATAATGTACAAAACAGAATTAATATTATTCAAGGTGTTACAGACCTTTATGCTGTGATGAAAAATTATTCTCTTGCTATTCATACATCCAATACAGAAACAGGACCTTTGGTTTTAATAGAATATCTTTATGCGGGGCTTCCATTTATTACTTATCATACAGGCGATGTAGTTGAGATTGTAAAATCGGCTCTACCAGAATGTATTATTGACCAGTTTGATATTGAAATATGGAAAAAACAAATTATGCAGATAGAACAACAAAATAACTATCACACTATTTCAGCTAATATGAAATTATTGGCAAATAGCCATTTTTCAGAAAAGGCTTACTTTAATAAGTTACAAGATATTTATACCAAAGTAACAGAATAATAATACTATTATTTTAAATGAAATTTAAACTTATACTACATTATTCTATAGCAGTTGCATTAGGAATAATTGTGGGTTTTAAGATTGTACCTCCTATTGCAACAGCTTATATATATATGGCAGTAGCTTTTTTATGCCTTTATTTCTTTCTTATGAAAGATATGGATAAGGTGTTTACAATACTTCCTTATTTAATTTATACCGAAGTTTTTATAAGAGGTTCTGCAAGGTCATTTCCTTATTTAACATTACAATATTTAATGATTGCAGGCTTTCTATTCAATACATTTATTACTAATTCCCGTCAAATATTTACAAAAATTCATTTTAAAGCTGTTATTCTTTTAGTACTATTTTATTTCTTAGAAATAGCCAATGGTTTTGCTCCATTATTACCAAGAATAACTTATGCTATACAATGGAATACATTTGCTTTAGTAGCAGTATCTGTTTGGGCAGCTTCAAACAAATTAACACCTAAACAGATAAATATTATCATGGAAAATATTAGGATAGCTTCTGTTTTCTTAGCAGGCATTGTATTAGTAGCACACTTGCAAGGTAAAATAGATTATTCTACAGCATCAAGCTCTGAAGCAAGTAATGGTATGGCGCCTGTGCAGCTTAGTGGATATTTTGGCGTTTCTACTTTCTTATTCCTTGTTTCAATATTAAGCACTTTTGATAAAAGAGCAAAAATAATACAAGTAGTAGCATTAGTGTTTACACTAACTTTAATGATATTAACTTTCTCAAGAGGTGGTCTTTACTTTTTTGCAATAACAACACTTATTTACTTTTTTTACAATCGTTCTAACTTTAAAGGTTATCTAAGATTTATACTACTATTACCTGCTTTTTATTTAATATACACTTTTGCTATTGAGCAATCTGAAGGAAGAGTCATTACACGTTATGAACAAAAAGGCTCTTCTAATAGAGATATTCTTGTTACAATTGGTTTTTATATTTTTAGCGATAATCCACTTATTGGTATTGGCACAGGAAACTATAATAAATACATTGTACAGAAAAATTATTTTACTGTAGAATCTGGTGTGCATAATGAATATGTAAGAGCAGCAGCAGAGCATGGAATTTTTGGAATATTTACTTATTGGGGCTTTTTTATAGCATTGTTAATTAATATTTTTAAAAGAAAAAAACCAGAGAGAGAATATGCACTTTATTTCTTTGTTCTCTTTTTTCTTATTACCATACACAATGGATTAAAAATTGCTATTCAACCACTAATGATGCTATTAGCTATTTCTATTCAACCTACTATTTCAACTTATACCAATAGAAAGAAAACAAAAACAAATGAAAAAATTGCTTTACAGCACAATCAAGAATTTGGAAAGTATAGCACAGTGTCAAATTGAATGTTTCCCAAATTCATTTAATAGCAAATTGGGAAAAAAATTTGTTACAAAAGCATTATCATGGTTCCTTAATAAAGAAAGTAAATTTTTATACTTTATAGAAAAAGATGAAAAAGTAGTAGGTTTTTGTGGAGGATTTGTACCTCAGTTTTATGGTGATGGTAGTAGTAGTGGTATGTTGCAACATGCTTTTAAAGAAGCCTGTTGGGGAGTTGTAAAAAAACCATGGCTACTGTTTAATACAGAATTAAAAAAACACTATCCACTTATATCAAGAAATATTTTAAAAAAATTAAAACTTAGAAAAACAACTGCTGTATCAAAACAGCCCGACAATTTTGTTTTTGAAAAATATGTAAGCCTTGTAGTGATAGGTGTTCATCCTTCTTGCAGAGGAACAGGCATTTTTGAACAACTAATGAAAGAGTTTGATAATATAGCCATAACAAAAAATGTTCCCATAGTAAGATTATCTGTTAAGAAAGATAATGCAAGAGCAATAGCTGCATATAAAAAAATGGGATGGAATATAGAAGAAGAAATGAACGACACATATAAAATGAATAAAATACTGTAAACAAAAAAAATATTTTATTGAACTCTACAAAAAAAATATTAATTACGGGGCTTTTTATTTCAGAAAAAAATAAACACCTTATATATAGAACAGCAGCAGACCAGTTATTTGAAATTTTTCAGCAGCATCATATTCCTGTACTTAAAACTTCTTCTAAACTTAATAAAATAACCAGAGCATTAGATGTTTTAGGCACTATTTTTTTTAGACAAACAGCATATTCCATAGCTATTACACCATACTATGGTACTCGTTTTGCTTTCTATATTGAAGACTTTAGCACTCGTTTATTAAAACTACTTGGAAAAAAAATTATTTTAATAGCACATAGTGGAGGACTTCCAGAAAGAATAAAAAATAATCCCCAAAAATATTTACCAATATTAAAAAGAGCAGATGTAGTTATTTGCCCATCAGGTTATTTACAACACGAATTTAAAAAGTACCACATAGAAAGTATTGTTATTGAAAATGTAATAAAACTCAGCGACTATACATTTATCAAAAAAGATATTTTCAAACCTGCCATTTTATGGATGAGAACATTTGGAGATATTTATAACCCAACAATGGCTGTAAAGGTTTTAGCTATTGTAAAACAAAAATATCCAAATGCAACATTAATTATGGGTGGTAGAGATACAGGAGAATTACAAAATGTTCTACAATTAGTAAAAGAGTTACAGTTAGAAGATAGTGTTTCTTTCCCTGGATATATTCCTACTGAAGAAAAAGTGAAATATGCTCAGCAATCTGATATATATATATGCACAAACAAGGTAGATAATGCACCTGTAAGCACTATTGAAATGATGGCTCTTGGGCTTCCAATAGTTTCTGTAAATTCTGGTGGTATTCCTTTTATGGTGCAAGATAATTTTAATGGATTATTAGTAGAGTATGATGATGCAGAAGCTATGGCAACAAAAATTATTACTATTATTGAACAACCAACATTGGGCAAACAACTTGCATTAAATGGTTTTAATACATCTTTACATTATGGTGATGAGGCAGTTTTTGCAAAATGGAAAAATATTTTATCACAATTTTCATATAATTATATAATCAGTTAATAATATTTTCAGAAAACACGCATGATACTTACCATTATTTGCCCAACTTTTAATGAAGAAAAATATATTGAAAAAACCATCAATAGTTTTTTACAACAAAAGATACATTCTTTTGAGTTGGAAATTTTAATATGTGATGGCATGAGTACAGATAATACAAGAGCTATTGTGCAATCAATGTCTGCCAAAAATTCAATTATCAGATTGGTAGATAATCCTAATAAACGAACTCCTTTTGCATTTAATATTGGACTAAAAGAAGCTAAAGGAGATTATGTAGCTATTTTAGGAGCACATTGTGAGTATGAAAATAATTATTTGCAAACTTGTTTTGATAAACTATCAGAAAAAAAAGTTATTGCCTGTTCTGGTAGAGTAATAACAAAAGTGATTCATAATACTTTACAAGCTAAACTTTGTGAATGGGTAAGTAACAGCAGATTTGGCGTTTCTGGAAATTCTTTTAGAGTAATTAAAGAAGGTTATGTACATACTGTTGCTTATGGCATTTTTAATAAGCAAGCTCTACTTGATTTAGGTGGTTACAATGAAAAATTAATCAGAAATCAAGACAATGATATGAACCAAAGATTATTAGATGCTGGATATAAACTTTATTCAACTTGGAACACGCATTGTTATTATTATCCTCCTTATACTATTAAACAATTATTTAAGTATGCAAAAACAAATGGTAGCTGGAATGTAATTAGTTTTTTCATCAACAAAAAAAGTATGAGGCTACATCATTTTATTCCATTTCTTTTTGTATCAGCTATTTTATTGCTTTTATTAATTGGTATAGTAGAATATTTTGTCAATCATTCAACTCTGTTACTGATTATTTTAGCAGCTATCATCTCCTTACATTTATTGATAGGTATTATAGCCTCTTTATTAATCAGAGAAGGCAATCCTTTCATTAGAATTATACTATTACCTTTTGTTTTTTTAGGTTTTCATCTTAGCTATGGTTGGGGTACATTAAAAACATTTATTACCAGAAGGTTTACATAATTAATTTAATACTCACTTTATTGATTGTATATGAATATTCCATTTTCGCCTCCATTTATTGATGAAAGTGTAGAAGCAGAAGTATTAGATGCTTTGCGTAGTGGTTGGATAACAACAGGACCAAAAGTAAAAGCATTAGAACAAGAAGTTTGTAATTATACAGGAGCAGAAAGTTGCTTAGCTGTTAATTCTGCCACATCTGCATTAATGTTGGTATTGCATTGGTATGGCATTACTAAAGGAGATGAAGTTATTATTCCTGCATATACTTATGCTGCTACTGCCTTAGCTGTTTTACATGTTGGGGCTACACCAATTATGGTAGATGTAGAAAATGATTTTAATATTTCTGTAGAAAAAATTAAAGAAGCTATTACACCAAAAACAAAAGCAATTATTCCTGTAGATATTGCTGGATGGTCTTGCAATTACAATGCAATACATTCTTTAGTAAATGATGCAGAAATTAAAAAAATGTTTTTACCAGCATCAGAACAGCAACATCAGCTACAAAGAATTTTAATTTTAAGCGATGCAGCTCATTCTTTTGGTGCAGTTTATAACAACAAAAAATTAGGAACAGCAGCAGATATAACTGTTTTCTCTTTTCATGCTGTAAAAAATTTAACAACTGCCGAAGGTGGTTGTATTTGTTTAAGTTTACCCAAGCCATTTAATAATACTGAAGTTTATACTACACTTCGTTTATGGAGTTTGAATGGACAAACCAAAGATGCTTTTTCAAAATCTAAAGCAGGTGGTTGGCGTTATGATATTGTTTACCCTGGTTTTAAAATTAATTTACCCGATATTTTGGCTGCTATTGGTTTAGCACAAATTCGTCAATATGATGCTCAATTATTAGAAGAAAGAAAAAGGGTTTTTGATTTTTATTCAGCAAAATTTGCACAACAAGATTGGGCTATTTTACCACCATATCATCAAGAAGGTGCAGTATCAAGTTATCATTTATATCCACTAAGAATAAAAAATATTACAGAAGAACAAAGAGATTTGATTATTGAAAAAATTGCTGCAACAGGTGTAGCTGTTAATGTACACTTTCAGCCATTGCCTTTGTTACAAGTATTTAAAGAAAGAGGGTATGATATAAATAACTATCCTATGGCATACAATAATTACCAATCAGAAATTTCTTTACCGATTTATCCTCAGTTAAACAATATTCAGTGTATATACATCGTTGATAATGTGATAAATGCTGTAAATTCAGTTATATCAAATGGATAGTATAAGATTTTTTGATATTGTTTTTGCATTATTCGGAATGATCATTTTATCGCCACTATTTATTTTAATAGCTCTTTGTATAAAATGTACTTCTAAAGGTTCTATATTTTTTAAACAAAGAAGAGTAGGAAAAAATAATATAGATTTTAAACTATACAAGTTTAGAACTATGTATGTTCAGGCAGAAACTAAAGGACAATTAACAGTAGGAGGAAGAGATAATAGAATTACAACTGTAGGATATTATCTTAGAAAATTTAAGTTAGATGAATTGCCACAGTTAGTAAATGTGCTGTTAGGACAAATGAGTTTAGTAGGTCCAAGACCTGAAGTTAGAAAATATGTCAATTATTATACTAACGAACAGTTACAAGTTTTAAATGTTTTACCAGGAATTACAGATTATGCTTCTATTGCTTTTAGAAACGAAAATGAACTATTAGCAAAAGCAGAAAATCCAGAAGAGTTTTATATACAACATATAATGCCACAAAAAATTGAACTTAACAGAAAGTTTATAGAGCAACGAACCCTGAAAAATTATTTTTCAATTTTATTTGCTACAATACTAACATCTGTTAAAGGAAAATGAGGTATTATAATGCAACTATTGATTGATTATAAGCATCTTAACCATATAAATAGCTATTGGAGAATAGAATTTTGAAGTGTGTATAACAAAGATTGGTATATTTGTGCAATAAATATTTCACAATCCATCATTCTCCGATTAGCCTTTATTTAAAAAGAGCAAACCCATATCCTAATTGGAAAACAATATTTTAATCTAAGTAAAAGAGTGAAACAACTAAGAAAATTTTTATTAAAAAACAGAATTGCTCCCAAATGGGCTGTTTTTGGTTTAGATATGCTCATTGCATGTTTTGCCATTATTTATGCCAATTATTTACGATTCAATTTTGATTTTTCACTTATTTCCTCTACAGATTTAATAGATGATTTAATTATAGTTATTACAACCAATGCTATATTATTTTATGTATTTAAAACGTATCATGGTATTATAAGATTTTCAGGTTTTCAAGAAGCATTTAGAAGTGTAGCAGCTATTTTTTATTCCTTCTTTTTAATGGTAGTTATCAATGTTGTACTTAGCTCATTACACTTTACTCAAATAACACCCATATCTGTTTTATTCATTTACTTTTTCATTGCCTCTTTCTTATTATTTGGTTATAGGCTTTTAGTAAAACATTTATATAGCATAAGTGTCAATAATGAAGAAGATACACATGTTGTTATTTATGGTGCAGGACAAAATGGTTCAGTACTAAAGAAAACAATAGAACAAACATCTAACAACCGATATAAAATAATAGCTTTTATAGATGATGATGAAAATTTGGTTGGTAAAACAATAGATACAATTAAAATTTTACCATTTAGTCAGTTAAATGCCGTAATAAAAAGTTGGCAGATTAAAACTTTATTCTTTGCTAAACAAGATTTTGATTTAGACGAAAAAAACAGGATAGTTGATTTTTGTTTAGAAAGCAATATAAAAGTGCTCAATATTCCTCCAATGAAGGAATGGATTCAAGGACATTTAAACGTAAATCAATTAAAAGAAGTAAAAATTGAAGAGCTTTTAGGACGTAAGCAAATCAACCTTAAAAATGAACATGTCATTAATCATTTAAGGGATAAAAAAATTCTTATAACAGGTGCAGCAGGTTCTATAGGTAGTGAATTAGCAAGGCAAATAGCCAGTGTATATCCATCTTCATTAATTATTTGCGACCAAACAGAAACTGGTTTGTATGAATTAGAATATGAACTACAACAAAAATTTAGTATTGGTAATGCTCTAAAAGTTTATTTAGGCGATGTGAAAGATGAAACTTCTATGCGTAATCTTTTCACTTATTATACGCCAGAAGTTGTGTTTCATGCTGCTGCTTATAAGCATGTACCAATGATGGAAAATCACCCATCAGAAGCTATTAGAAACAATGTATTGGGTACAAAAATGATTGCTGATTTATCTGAAGAATTTGGTATAGAAAAAATGGTTCTTGTTTCTACAGATAAAGCTATTAATCCTACCAATGTAATGGGTGCATCAAAACGTATTGCAGAAATTTATTGTCAGTCATTACACAATAGAGAAGAATTACCAGTATGGGATGAAGGTATAGTGCAAATGAACAATACATCTAAACGTACACGTTTTATTACTACAAGATTTGGTAATGTATTAGGCTCTAATGGTTCTGTTATACCAAGATTTCAAGAGCAAATTGCTAATGGGGGTCCTGTAACTGTAACACATCCAGATATTATAAGATATTTTATGACCATACCAGAAGCCTGTTCTTTAGTATTAGAAGCTGGTACAATAGGTCATGGTGGAGAAGTGTTTTTATTTGATATGGGCGAACCCATGAAAATTTTAGACCTTGCTAAAAAAATGATAAGATTAGCAGGGCTTACCCCAGGAAAAGATATTGAATTACGCTTTACAGGTTTAAGACCAGGCGAAAAATTGTTTGAAGAATTATTGAATAAAGAAGAAGAAGTAATACCTACACACAATAAGAAAATATTAATAGCAAAAGTAGTAGTGTACGACTTTGCCAAAATTTCTGAAAGCATTAATCTACTAATAGCACTTGCTAAAGAAAATAAAGATGAAGCTGTTGTAAAACAAATGAAACGCATTGTTCCTGAATACATCAGCAATAACTCTATTTATGAAAGTATAGATGCTCAGATGTTTAAGCCTTTATATTCTGCCACAAGGTAATTATTCCATTCATGTTTGGTTTATTTAAAAAATCCACAGTCAATGCTGACTTGTCTTTTATTGGTGCAGATATGCACTCACATTTATTGCCAAATTTAGATGATGGTTCTAAATCAATGGAAGACACTTTGCATTTTATTCAGGAATTAAATAAACTTGGATATGAAAAATTTATATGTACACCTCATATACTTTCATCTGTTCATCCCAATACACCTCAAACAATTTTACCTCGTTTAGCACAAGTTCAACAAGCATTAACCGACAATAATATTAAAGTAAAAATAGAAGCTGCTGCTGAGTATATGGTTGATTATGATTTTGAACAATTATTAAAAAGTGGCGATGAATTATTAACCTTTGGTAAAAATTTTATTTTAATAGAAATGTCTTATTTAGCACCATCGCCCAATATAGGACAAGTAATTTTTGACTTACGTTTAAGAGGGTTACAACCCATTATTGCACACCCAGAAAGGTATAATTATTACCATCATCAATTTAATCAATACAAGTCTTTAAAAGATAAAGGCTGTTGGTTACAAGTAAATTTATTATCGCTTGCAGGTTATTATGGAAAGCCTATTAAAAAAGTAGCTGAAAAATTAATTGCAGAAGGAATGATAGATTTAATAGGAACAGATTTGCATCATCAAAATCATTTGAATGCTGTAAAACTTTTGGCTACCGATGCTAAGTTTCATAAAACAATCAAAGACCTCCCATTAAAAAATAGAATGTTTATTGATTAAATAAAATCAATTCAATTCAATTCTATTCAAATACACCAACTATCATCTTGTTTACTTTCCTCCAAAGAATCTCCTTGCACAAAAGCCTACAAAGAACAATGCTGTTATAACGAGAGATGTTCAACTGAATACACATAGAATATAAAACCTATGTATCTATGTGGTGTATTACACTATTTACTTCTTCAACCACTTAATAGGTTTAGGCAATACATTATAATGCCATAAAAAATATGGCTGATTGATTGCACCAAATTTTTCATAAAACTTTTTTACGCCAAGTAAATCACTTCCTTCAAAATCAAAAATCATTTTTTGGTTAGAGAGTTCTTGTAAAATTTTATTGTATAAAAAATAGTTAGCTTCTGTTTTTCTTCCTGCTTCTGTAGTAGTGTTGAGTATGTTGTAATAGCGTTTATTATCTTTCATTAAAAGGGCAATACTCATTAATTCATTTTCTTTATTCACTACTTTTCTAATAATAATATTTTCTTGAGATTGTAATTGCAAAAGTAGTTTATGAAAATTGGTATAATCTGTAGCTGTTACATGAAGCAAATTATTTTTGTTGTATGCTTTGTACAACAATAATGCTTCTTTAATATTATTGCTTTCAAGATAAGAGAAATGTTGTTTATTGGCTTTCGATAAACTATAAGCCATTGTTTTTTTATACTTTTTTTGAATAGATGCAAAACTGTTGTTTAGATGAATAATAAAATTATTCAAAGGTTTTGCAGCTAATTTTTCTGCTATATCTGTAGTAAAAAAGTTGATGTTGAATGAGCCATATTTGATAAAATTTTGGATTGCTTTTATTACCTCGTTAGTAATATTTTTTGTATTGCCTATAAAACCTAATTGTTGTGTAAAAGCTGGGGTATAAGCATATTGAATAGAAAATTTTTGTTTTACAGGAATAGGAAAAATGGTTTCATAATCATTTATAATTACACCAAACCATTTGTTGCTCATAGCATTTAAGTAATAGCTATAAGCATATATTAAACCATTGCTATTGGCTGCTACACAAGCATTCCATTTATTATAATCAATTTTTTCTAAAGGCAATATAACAATGCTACTCTTCATAATTATAAAGGTATTCTTCTATCTATTTTACTAAATTGTAGTTTTTGTATGTCAATAGAAAAGGAAATATTTTTCCAAAATTTTTTATTGCCAAGTGTTGATGTAAAATAATCGCCATACACTTTGCTATACAATAAAGGCACATAAATATTGATTATATCTCTTAGTAAAGAAACCTGCAAACCTGCATCATACAAAAATTTTCCAGTAGCAGGATTTTCTTCCCATGCTTCTGCATAAGTACCAATGTCCACAAAAAACTTTATAGGAATTTTTATTGGTAAAGCACTTAAAATATTGATAGCATCGGGAATGTTCCCATTAAAATTTATTGCCATTAACCAATTATCTGTTTTGCCAATTTTATTGCTCAATAAATCTGTTCTTACTTTAAAGAAACCATCTCTTTGCATAATTTGTTGGTTTTGCCAACCTTCAAATTCATTTCTTCCTATAAAATAATTGCTGTAAGTATAATCTTCATAACCTTTAGCACCACTCATGTTTAAATGGTATCTGTCTGTTTCATATTGTTTGGCAAATGTTTTGTCTGTTGTGTAAAAAAACTTTCCTGCAAATAATCTTGCATTAATACCACCTTTTCTGTTTTTGTAGTTGAAGAAATATTCAGTAGTGAAACCTGCTCGTACAAAATTTTTTCCTTGGTCAATAGTAAGATTAAACTGATATGGATAAAGTATTCTATTGTTTAAAGAAGTAATGCTTAGTCTATTGATATATGAAGATTGTGTAGTTTTTTCTACTACATCTTGCCCAGCAATAGTTTTAAACAACAAACCATTTTCTGTAAGGAAAAAACTTTTTGCTTGAAATATCCAACGTTGTGTGCTTCTTGCATCATTTTTATACAAAGTATATTTTACAGAGGGTGTTATTTTTATTACTTGTTGATTAATTGTTGGAGCATTAATGGGCTTAAAATTATCCATAGTAAATTTCATAGCATTAGTAGAAATTTCTAACCAAGATTTTGTTTTATAAATATTATAACCTGCTCTTGCAGTATAATTAAATTCTTTGCTACCAAAAGCATATAATGGAGCTACAAAAAATTGAAACTTATTTAATGGCAACTGATAATTGTGAATAAATGCACCTATAGAAATTTTATCATAAAAGTTATAAGCCAATAGTGGAGCAATGCCTATATAATGATACTTGTCTGGGTTTTTAATAGAAGCAATAAAAACAGGTTTTATTTTTTTCTTCATCGTGTCTGGTTGCAAAGGTTCTGATGTGTATAGCTTAGCAAAATGTTCATCTACATTTTTTCCTGTTATGCTTTCAATACTTTGTTTAAAATTGTTGGTATAGGGGTGTTTAAATTGCCAAGTTTGATAATAGTGCTGCATGGCTTTATCAAAAGTGGTAGTGCCTAATTTTTTTTCTAATGCCTGCATCCATAAACTTCCTTTTTCATACACACTTAAAAAATAATTTACTTCACTATAAACAGCACTTGACGTATCTATTGGCTGTCCTTTTTTAATTTTAGCCAATGTGTTGATGATAGATGTAAGTATTTTTTCTTGAAAAAAGCCAATACTATTTTCCTTTTTTGCAAAAGAATATTTTGCGTTCATGTATCTTTTTTGATAATAAGTATTGATGCCTTCATCTAACCAAGGATGTTCTCTTTCATTACTACCTAAAGCTCCATAAAACCAGTTGTGTCCTATTTCATGTACAATAGTTTCATCTAAGCTAAGACCCCCTTCTTGAGTTGTAATTAAAGTTATTGTTGGATACTCCATTCCCTCACTAAAATTATTTTCAGAACCTGCAACTACAGAAACTGTATTGTATGGATATTCCCCAATCCATTCGCTATATTTTTTTATACCGTCTTTTGCATAACCAATGCTTTTATTCCATTGCTTAGTTTGCTTAGGATGATAAAAAGAAAATACATCTACCGTTTTTGTTTTTAGCTGCACAGTATCATATTGTACAATAAAATTTTTAGAAGCAAACCATGCAAAATCATGACAATTTTCTTGTTTATAAGTAAGTGCTATAAGATTAGGAATTGATTTTTGTATAGTAGTTTCTTTACTTTTTTTAATAGTAGTAACTTTTGTTTGTTTTTGCAATGTTTGATAAGCTATGTAGGGTGCTTGGTTTTCTGGATTTGTTTTACCTGCGGTTTTCAGTTGTTGCAATACATCGGCATTTTGTAATTGTCCTGTAGCAGCTACTGTGTAAGTATCGGGCAAAATTATTTGTACTTCAAAATTGCCAAATTCACTGTAAAATTCTCCTTGGTCTAAATAAGGCATTTCGTGCCAACCTTTTGTATCATACACTGCTGGTTTAGGATACCATTGTGTAATACAAAAATTATCTTCATCAAAACCTAACCTTGAAAATATGGTAGGAACTTTTACAAAAAAAGGAGTTGTAATAGCAATAGACTTTTTGGGAGCTAAAGGAGTTGGTAATATTAGCTTAATAACATCTTCATATTTTTCATGTGCTTCAGTAAGTGCAGTAATATTATCAACTTTAAAATTTAATTGATTTAAGTAGCCTCTATCTTCATCGTTACTAAAATAAAATGCTGTACTGCCATTTTCTAAAGATTGTTTGGCATAAGCAGTTCTATCATTTTTATAAGCATTAGGAAAAATATGAAACCAAATAAAATGAAGTGTATCTGGTGAATTATTGTAATAAGTAATGGTTTCAAAACCTTCTAAAGTTTTAGCAGTATCATTAAGGCTTACTTTAATGTTGTAATTTACTTGTTGCTGCCAATAATTATTTTGAGCAAAAGATTGTTTACAGCAAAAAATAAAAATCAATATCCAAATAAAATAATTTTTCACTATTCTAAAATTTGGTTGAAGATATAAGAACCAATTTAAACTTGTATATTTTTTAAAAATCATGCAACAAATAAATTAAAATATTGGTATTTAATACTCAATAAATAATGATACGAATTACAAATAAACTTTATTTCTTAATACTGCTAACTGCTACTTATGATTGTGTTTAAATTTTGTGTTAGTAGCATTTAATGAATACTAATTTATTGATTATAAGAAATATACATTTATTGTAAGGCGAAATGTAAGGTATATTTTTCCTAATTGTGTAAATTATTTGATTGATTTTTTTGTTGTTGAAATAGTTGTATTTATGTATTTTGCCGAACTAAAAATTTTTATATGAAATTCTTTTACAGAATCTTAGTGATTGTTTTTGCAATAAGTCCTTTAGGATTATTGGCTCAAAATAATTTTTTTACTGATAAATCAGAAAATGATTTTCAGGCTTCTCATGACCAAATTAGACCTATTAAACCAGAAAGGTTTAGAGCTGTTCAATTAGATGTAAATAGTTTACAGCAGTTTTTAAGTACAGTACCAATGGAGTTTACAGCAGATGCTGCTAATAGAACTGCTATACTTACTTTACCTATGCCTTATGGAGGCACAGCACGTTTTAGTATTACAGAATCTCCTATGCAAGAACCTGGACTTGCTGCTAAATTTCCAGATATAAAAACATATAGTGGTCAAGGTATAGATGATGGTACTGCAACGGCAAAACTTGATTGGACAGGTTTTGGTTTTCATGTACAAGTTTTATCTCCTGTATCAGGTAGTATGTATATTGACCCTTATGAAAGAGGTAATGTAACTAACTATATGTCTTATTACAAAACAGATTTAAAACCTCAAGGAATTTTTCAAGAAATAGGTGTAGAAGGTGTAACTGATGCTTCTGGGAGTACAGCTCAAGTAACTGGTTTTTGCTCTGCTACTTTACGTTCTTATCGTTTGGCAGTAGCATGTACAGGAGAATATGCAGTAGCTGTAGGTGGCACAAATGCACAATTATTACACTCTGCTATTGTAACAACAGTAAATAGAGTAAATGGTGTGTATGAACAAGAGGTAGGTGTAAGGTTAATATTAATAACCAATAATAATCTTATTGAATTTTTGAGTGCATCATCTGACCCTTTTAATGGTAATAATAGCCCTGGTACTTTAATTAATGAAAGCCAATCTGTAATTACAAATTATATTGGTAGTGCCAATTTTGATATTGGTCATACTTTTAGTACTGGTGGTGGAGGATTGGCTGGTTTAGGTGTAGTATGTAATAATGCTCAAAAAGCTCGTGGTATTACAGGAAGTGGAAATCCCACAGGAGATGCTTATGATATTGATTTTGTAGCTCATGAAATGGGGCATCAATTTAGCGGACGTCATACATTTAATGCTACAACAGGTAATTGTGGAGGAGGAAATCGTAGTAGTGCTACAGCAGTAGAACCTGGTAGTGGTGTTACCATTATGGGTTACGCAGGTATTTGTGGCTCTACAAATGATTTAGAAAATAATAGTATTCCAAACTTCCATTCAACAAGTCAAGGAGAAATTGGCAATTTTAAAACATCTGGTGGAGGAAGTTCTTGTGGAACAAATATTGCAACTGGTAATACTGCTCCTGTAGTAAATGCAGGCTCTAATTATACCATTCCTGCCAATACTCCTTTTATGCTTACAGGAAGTGCTACTGATGCTGATGGAGATATTTTAACTTATAGCTGGGAAGAATATGATTTAGGTACTGCTGGAAATTGGAACTCTGGCAATAAACCTTTTTTCAGAAGCTTTGTACCTACTACTTCTCCTACAAGATATTTTCCTAAAATGTCTGATATAATTAATAATACACAAACAAAAGGAGAATATTTACCTCAGAACTCACAATCATTAAACTTTAGACTTACAGTAAGAGATAATAAAAGTGGTGGTGCAGGTGTTTGCTCAGACGAAATGACTGTAACTGTAGTGTCAAGTACTGCTTTTAAAGTTACTTCACAATCATCATCTACCAGTTGGACTGCTAATGGCTCTAATACTGCAACAGTAACATGGAATGTATCTGGTACAAACACTGCTCCTATAAACTGTACAGGTGTTGATATTTTATTTTCGGGTGATGGGGGTTTAACATATCCATACACTTTAAAATCTAATACGCCAAATGATGGAGCAGAAGATATTATTATTCCTGCTGTAGCTACAGGTCAAGGAAGAATTATGGTAAAAGGAAATGGTAATATTTTCTTTAGTATAAACAATGCAAATATTACTGTTACTTCAGTAACAGCTTGTGATGCAGAAGGTGCTACACTAACTCCAACAACTCAGGTAAATGCTATTGCAGGTTCTGCTTCTTTAAACTTGAGTTTATCTCCACTATATTCTGCTCCTTTAAGTATGACTGGTACTGTTACAAGTTCTGACCCTACTATGAATTTACCTGTATATAATACGGGAACTTTTAGTTGTCAGGTTGTAGGCAATGTTTCTACTTATCGTGCTTATACATTTGTAGTTAATACACAAGGAAGTTATACATTCACTCGTCAGTCTCCTACACCTACAAATGTTATGATGACTTTATATCAAAATAGTTTCAATTCTTCTTCGCCTTGTACTAACTTCATAAGTTCAAATGGTTCATTAACTGGTAGCTCTGTTAGTATTGGTGGCTCAATTACTGCTTTCTTAGTTCAAGGGCAAGCATATACTTTGGTTATAGGCACATTTGCCAGTTCTCAGCCATCTTTACCTTTTAACTATTCAGTTACTTACGCTGGTCCTGGTACTTTATTTTCTGGTTCTGGTAACTATTCAGACCCTGGTGCTGGATATAGTTATGCTTATGTAATTGTCAATAATTCAACCAATATTATTAAAGCAATAAGCAATACAGCTAATTTAAGTAATGCAAGTACTTATCCAAGTGGTAGTTATACAATTTATGGATTGAGCTACATAAATTCTATTGCATCGGCTCTACAAACTTTTGTGGGTTCAAGTTTTGCCAATTTTACAACAGCAATTATCACTCAACCAGGGACCTATTGTGCTAATCTTAGTAAGAATACAGTTTCTGTAAATATTGGTGGTGTAGTACCTGTAACCTTTACTGAATTAACAGCTAAGAAAAGAGATAACAATGTTGTATTAAACTGGGGTACTGTTACAGAAATTAATAGTAGCCATTTTGTAATAGAACGTTCTGCAAATGGAAGAGATTTTACCAATAGTATAGGTGAATTAGCAGCAGCAGGTAATAGTACAACGCAACAACAATATACATTTACAGATAATATGCCATTTAAAGGATTAAATTACTATAGAATTAAGCAAGTAGATAAAGATGGAGCTTATACATATAGTAATACAGTAGCCATTAATTTTGAAAAGGGAGGAAATATTGTAATAGTATATCCTAACCCTGTAAAACACACTTTGCGTGTAGAATATGCTGCAACTAAGAATGGTAAAGTACAAGTGCAAGTTTTAGATGCAAGAGGTTCTTTTGTAATACAGAATAATTATACTGTAACTATTGGAAAAAATATTCATGCTATTCAAACCAGTACATTAGCTACTGGTGTATATGTATTGAAATATACTGATGTAGATGGAAATACTTCTTTCACTAAGTTTATAAAAGAATAATTTAATATGCTATAACATACATGAATTAGCCACTATTTTGTAGTGGCTAATTTTTTGGCAATAAGGTCAAAAAAAAATCGTTTAGCTGCAAATGCTAAACGATTTTTATAATTGTCATTATTTTATACTACTACTTTTCCTCTAAAAAAGGATAACCATAATCTGTTGGTGGATTAAATGTTTCTTTAATAGTTCTTGCACTTAACCAACGATAAAGGTTTAATGCACTGCCTGCTTTATCGTTTGTACCACTGGCTCTTGCACCACCAAAAGGTTGTTGTCCTACAACTGCACCTGTAGGTTTGTCATTTACATAAAAATTACCTGCTGCATTTCTTAATTTATTAGTAGCAAGTTCTACGGCATTTCTATCTTGTGCTATTACTGCTCCTGTTAAAGCATAAGGGCTAGTAGTATCTACCAATTCCAATGCTCTTTCAAAACCATTGGCAGGATATATATAAATGGTCAGTACAGGTCCAAAAATTTCTTCACACATAGTTACATACTTAGCATTTTTGGCTTCTATAATAGTAGGTTGTATAAAATAGCCTTCTTTTTTATCACATTTTCCGCCAACTAAAATTTGTGCCTTAGGGTCTTTCTTGGCATTATCTATATAGCTTTTTATTTTATCAAAACTTTTTTCATCTATTACTGCATTAATAAAGTTGGTAAAATTTTCTGTACTGCCCATCTTCATACTTTTTACACCCGCTATTAATTTTTTCTTTACTTCTTCTGCAATGTTGCTTGGTATATATGCTCTTGAAGCTGCACTGCATTTTTGCCCCTGAAATTCAAAAGCACCTCTTAATAAAGCAGCTACTACTACATCTACATTAGCACTTTTATGTGCCAATACAAAATCTTTACCTCCTGTTTCTCCAACTATTCTTGGGTAAGATTTGTATATGCCCATATTTTTACCAATGGTTTCCCACATATTATTAAACACACCTGTACTTCCTGTAAAATGCACACCTGCAAAATCTTTATGATTAAAACAAACTTTACCAATGGTAGGTCCATTTACATAAATTAAATTAATAACACCATCGGGTAAGCCTGCTTCTTTTAAAATACGCATAAACATTTGTGCAGAATAAATTTGTGTGTTGGCAGGTTTCCAAACCACTACATTACCACACATTGCAGCACTGGTAGGCAAGTTGCCACCAATAGCAGTAAAGTTGAAAGGTGTAACAGCCAATACAAAACCTTCCAATGGCCGCCACTCTAATCTGTTGTGCATACCTGCACCACTAATAGGTTGTTGCTTATATATTTCGCTTAAAAAATGTACATTAAAACGTAAAAAATCTATCAGCTCACAAGCACTATCTATTTCTGCTTGAAAAGCATTTTTGCTTTGCCCCAACATAGTAGAAGCATTGATATAGCTACGATATTTGGTAGAAAGTAAATCAGCAGCTTTTAAAAATATGGCTGCACGATTTTCCCAACTCATAGCTGCCCAATTTTCTTTGGCTGCCAAAGCCGCTTCAATAGCTTGATGAACGTGCTTTTCTTCTCCTGCATGAAAATAACCCAATGTATGTTTTAATTCATGTGGCGGATGAATAGCTACTTTTTTATTGCTGCGTACTTCTTTATTACCTATATACATAGGTATATCTAATTCAGTTTTTTTCAATTCAGCCAAAGTAGCTTTCAACTTTAATTTTTCAGGACTATTAGGTGCATAATTCAATACAGGCTCATTGGCTGGCATGGGGTAAGAAAATGTTCCAATACTCATATTGCAAGGTTTTTAATTAAGGCAGCAAAGTTAGGAAAGTTTTTGAGGTTTTCAGTAACAGTTGTTACAGTTCTAAAAATGTTCAAATTTTGTTAAGCCTAATGATATAAAGGCTACCTTTTTTTGTTAAAAGTATTAATGTTGTAACTTGTACTTTTTAATCTGATGCTGAAACATACAAGAAATATCGTTTTTGTACTTACATTAATAATGGTGTTTGCTTACAAACCATCTTTGGCACAGCGTGGTATATATGATACTTTAAAAGTTCGTGCTTTTATAACAGCTTCAGGAGATACTATACCAATGAGTTATTTGCCAGGTGTAGAAGTAAGTACAAGACTTTCTACAAGGGCAAAAAAATATTATACAGAATGGACAAGATTGCGAAAAGCTGTTTATGTAACCTATCCTTATGCTATTGCTGCAAGTAGAATAATGAATGAAATAAATGCAAGATTAGAAGGTGTGCATGATAGAAAGCAAAGAAAAAAAATAATTAGGTCAAGAGAAAAAGAATTGAAAAAAGAATTTGCCGATAAACTAACACAACTTTCAGTATATCAGGGAAAGGTTTTGATGAAATTAATTTACAGACAAACGGGAAGTAACTGTTATGAAATAATTGATGAATATAAAGGAAGTTTTACGGCTACTTTTTATCAAACTATTGCCATTATTTTTGGTAGTAATTTAAAACAAACTTATGATGCTTTTGGCAAAGATGCCATGATGGAAAAAATAGTAATAGATGTAGAAAAAATGTATGGCTACCGAAGCTAATAAAAAACCAAAACCAACATGACTCCTGAAAGAAGAAAAAAATTATTACAGGTATTAAGTAAAAGACAAAATAATATTACAGTAGTAATGGAAAATGTGCAAGACCCTCACAATATTTCTGCTGTAATGCGTACTTGCGATGCTGTTGGTATTCAAGATTTGTATATTCTAAATACAAAAATTCCACGACACAAAAAATTTGGTGCAAAGAGTAGTAGTAGTGCAGCAAAATGGCTTACAGTGCATCAGTTTACCAGTGCAGAAGAATGTTTTGAAGTATTGAGAAAAAGTTATGAACTAATTCTTACAACACATTTAGCAGCAGATGCCAAAAGTTTGTATGAAATTGATTTTACACAACGTGTGGCATTGGTTTTTGGCAATGAACATGCAGGTGTAAGCGATGAAGTTAGACTATTAGCAGATGGTAACTTTATTATTCCTCAAATGGGTATTATTCAAAGTTTAAATATTTCTGTAGCTTGTGCAGTAAGTATTTATGAAGCATTCAGACAAAAGCAACAAGCTGGGCATTACAATTCTGTATCTTTACCTACCAACAGGATGAATACCTTAATGAAAGAATGGGGGTTTAATGATGATGGAGAAGAAATAAATTAATATTTAAAAAGTTAGAAGAAAATAATGATTAATATTAAAACAGATATTTTTACTCTCAGTTTTATCTCTTACTTATAGTTATCGCATAAAACTATGAAACATATTATTTTTTTTATTTCTATTCTTATTCTTATACAAGGGGTAGATAATATGTGTGAAAAAAGGGGCAAGTGTATGGTATCTTCAATGTCCAGAACATTATTAGACTCATTACAAGGAAATTGGCTTTGTTTAAAAGATACTACTGTAACAGTTATTATCAATGGTAGGTCTTTTATTGAAAATACAAATGATGATATATTTATAAGTAGCAGGGCGTATAAAATGTATTTTTCTGATACTATTATTGATAGGTTTCATGAATTTATATTTGATGAAATTTCTTTAGATACTAACAAATTATCTGGTAACTATCTTGTAAATGTATCATTACAAAACAATTCTGTTGAATGCTTCAAAATTGTATGTGTAACAGATACAGTATTTTCAATTTCTGATGTTTGGGCAAGAAGAAGTAACACTAATTTTAAAAGGATTAATTAAATTATGTTTTATATGCCTTTCTTTGTAAAGAGTGATGAATAGGTAAGCATCCTATACTCATCAAATAAAGCTATAATGGAGATGTTTTTGTAAAAGGAGTTTTAATAAAAAAGGAGATAATTAGTTGTTTGACTTTTGTTCATATTTACTTTTTTGTCTTAAATAATAATGCACAAGTAAAATATTTAGCTGGAAAATTTATTAATCAATAAGATATGAAAAATAAAATAATCTATCAACTGGATACAGAAGATGTACAGTTAGTAGCTAATGAAATTATAGAAAGAAAGTTAAGTTCTAAAGAATTGAAATTAATAGAAGATGTTATTGGGGATTATATAAACTGGTTTGATGCAATAGAAAATGCAATTCATCAAACAATTAAGAATGAAAAGAAATAATTATTTATTTATTCATTCTAATGCTTCTCTTCTGACTGAATAAACACTCAACTTTTGTCTTGATATAAAATTAGCCTGTAAGTAAATTAATTAACTGTTGCACTTACAACTTGAATCTGTCATCATCTTTCTTCCATACATTTGCAACATTATGACACAAGAAAAATTACAAGATTTAAAAGAACGTTTAAACGTTCTGAGGAGGTTTCTTTGACTACGATAATCGTATTGCTAAAATAGAACAAGACAAACAACTTTCTCTTTCTACTGGCTTTTGGGATGATAACAAAAGAGCTACAGCCATTATGAAAGAAATTAAAGTAAATGAATATTGGACAAAACTTTTTGACTCTGTAGAAACTTCTGTAGAAGATTTTGCTGTATTATTTGAATTTTTCAAAGCTGGCGATGCTACTGAAGAAGAAACACAAACAGCCTATAATAATGCACTAACAGAAACAGATAATGCAGAATTTAAAAGTACCCTTAACCAACCAGAAGATGAACTAAATGCAGTATTACAAATAAATAGTGGTGCAGGAGGAACAGAAAGCCAAGACTGGGCAGAAATGCTGTTAAGAATGTATAGAATGTATGGCGAAAAACAAGGATGGAAAGTTACAGAACTTGATTTTCAAGAAGGTGATGGTGCAGGTATGAAAACTGCTACACTACAATTTGATGGAGAATTTGCTTATGGCTTTTTAAAAGCAGAAAGTGGTGTACATAGATTGGTTCGTATTTCTCCTTTTGATAGCAATGCAAGAAGGCACACAAGTTTTGCATCTGTATTTGTCTATCCTTTGGTAGATGATACTATTGAAATAGATATTAAAGATGCAGATATAAAAATGGAAACTGCAAGAAGTGGTGGTGCTGGTGGGCAAAATGTAAACAAAGTAGAAACAAAAGTTTTTTTAACACATATTCCTTCTGGCATTACAGTAGTTTGCCAAACAGAAAGAACACAATTAGGCAATAAAGAAAAGGCAATACAAATGCTAAAAAGTCGTTTATATGAAGAAGAACTTCGCAAACGTGAAGAATTGAAAAATGCTACCAATGCCAATAAGAAAAAAATAGAGTGGGGCAGTCAAATAAGAAGCTATGTTTTTCATCCTTATAAAATGATAAAAGACCATAGAACAAATTTTGAAGTAGGCAATGTAGGTCCTATAATGGATGGTGAATTAGAAGATTTTATTAAAGCATATTTAATGATGATTAAAGATGATGATGCTTAATACAATACACTAAAAAAATATTTTTGTAACTTAGTGGAGTGAAAGTTTTGTGAGTAAAGTTTTATTTATAATATAACTACTATTTACATGAAGTTTGATAACCATATTGTTACCTATTTATACCAACAGAAAGTGCTATCTCTGGCAGGCATGGGTGAGTTTACATTAGATAGTAGTTTTAAAATGCAAGAAGATATTGATGATAATTATTTTTTTCCTAAAGAGGTTATCAATTTTCAGTACAATAAAAAAGCAACAACTTCTACAGAATTTTTAGAATATTTAAAACAACATTTTACAAAACCCATTACCCTCATTGCATCTGATGTAGAAGAATATTTACTTCAGGTAGAAAATTTTTTAAACATAGGTAAATCTTTTACTATTACAGGCATAGGCACTTTGCAAAAACAACAAGACGGAACAATAGAACTCTTTGCAGGAAAAACGAAAGTAGAAAATATAGCTGCTATTGTAGAAGCATTGAGCAAAAGAGAAACACAATTTGATATTTTACACAACAAACCTCCTACAAACGACAGACAAAAAATAATTAAAATAGTTATGGCTATTTTCATTTTATTATTGATAGCTGTAGGGACTTGGTTAATAATACATTTTACAAAAGATACAACAGAACAAAATAAAACTGAAAAAGATACAACAGAAACAACACAAAATATACAAATACAAAACACACCAGAACCAGCTACAGCAACCAACTCAAATAATGATACAGTAAGATATAAAATGTTTTTCTTAGCAAGTAAATACAAAGAAAAAGCAGATAATCTTTTTGCATTACGGAGTAGATTTGACACAATAAACAGAGATAGTGTAGTAATAAACGATACTTTAAGATACCGACTTTTTATTTATAGAAAAGCTTTGCCAAAAGATACTGCTGCTGTTAAAAAGAAATTAGCAGCATATTTTAATCATGCTATAACCATAGAACCTGCACAGTAGGTTAATTGTTGTTATATGAATAGTGTGTTATTCAAAAACATTCTACCAAAAATATCCTAAAATACATATAATTGCTATAAAGCATTTATTTTTATCAAAAATTTGGGTTTGAAAACAATTCTTTCACAACAGCAAATTGGCTTAACCATTAAAAGGTTAGCACATCAAATTCTTGAAAATTATTCTCAAGATATTGAAACAGTTATAATAGGTATTCAACCAAGAGGCATTTTTTTGAGCGATAAAATTGTAGCAGAAATAAATACAATTATTAAACCAACATTGGTTCAATATGGCAAATTAGACATTACTTTTTATAGAGATGATGTAAGAACAGGCTTACATGTAGCCAATAAAACAGATATTGTTTTTAACATAGAAAATAAAAGAGTAGTACTGATAGATGATGTTTTATGGACAGGTAGAACCATTAGAGCAGCATTAGATGCTTTGTTAGATTTTGGCAGACCAGCCAAAGTAGAACTTTGTGTATTGATTGATAGAAGATTTAACCGAGAATTGCCTATTCAACCAGATTATACAGGTAGAGCCATTGATACATTGGTATCTGAAAAAATAAAAGTAAACTGGAAAGAAAATAGTGAAATTGATGAAGTAATACTTTTGCAACAATAATAACAAGCGAAAAAAATAGTTACTGATAATGTCTATTAATATTCTTTTACATTAATTTTGCGTTTTAATGAAACTATCTACCAAACACTTGCTTGGTATCAAAGACCTTACTAAAGAGGATATACAACTTATTCTTTCTACTGCTATTAATTTTAAAGATGTTTTACAAAGACCAGTAAAAAAAGTTCCAAGCCTTAGAGATATTACTATTGTAAATCTTTTTTATGAAAATAGTACACGCACCAGAATATCTTTTGAACTTGCCGAAAAAAGATTAAGTGCCGATACCATTAATTTTACTGTAAGTGGCAGTAGTGCAGCAAAAGGAGAAACATTGTTAGATACTGTAAACAATATTTTGAGCATGAAGGTAGATATGGTAGTAATGAGGCATAGTGCAAGTGGAGCTCCTCACTTTTTAGCAAAACATATACCTGCTGCAATAGTCAATGCTGGCGATGGTATTAATGAACATCCTACTCAAGCCTTGTTAGATGCTTATAGTATGCAAGAAAAATTAGGAAAAATAGAAGGATTAAAAGTGGTTATTATTGGCGATATTATGCACAGCCGTGTAGCATTGAGCAATATTTATTTATTACAAAAAATGGGAGCAGAGGTAATGGTTTCTGGCCCACCAACACTAATACCAAAATATATAACAGAAGCATTGAATGTAAAAGTTGAATACAATATTAAAAATGCTTTGCAATGGTGCGATGTAGCTAATGTATTGCGTATTCAATTAGAAAGACAAAATCAACCATTATTTTCATCTTTAAGAGAGTACAACCTTGCTTATGGTATAAGTAAAAAATTATTAGACAGTATAGGAAAAGAAATTGTTATTATGCACCCAGGACCCATTAATAGAGGAGTAGAATTAGATAGTGATGTAGCAGATGGACCTTATTCTATTATTTTAAATCAAGTAGAAAATGGAGTAGCTGTAAGAATGGCTGTTTTATATTTGTTGGCAAATAGAGAAAGTTAAAAGCTAAAAGTTTGTACAAACCCCACTAACCATTAACCACAAACCTTAAACCACTAACTGTGTATTGAATGATATTTATATTAAAATTACTTTTACATTTGCCACCTTTATTAAAGGGGGAATTAGCTCAGTTGGTAGAGCGTTTGCATGGCATGCAAAAGGTCAGCGGTTCGAGACCGCTATTCTCCACAAAAATTTTTGAAAGTAGGTTTGTGGTTTAAAATGTAAGGTTGATAATAAAATTGGTAATTTATCATTCAACATTCATCATAAATTATTCAACACAACTAATGATTAGATTTTAATACTTTCATCATTTAATATTACACCTTATCTTTACGCCCATGCCAAAAGCATATATAAAAGATGAGTATAAAACGTATAGGCATATTTGGTTCTACTGGTTCTATTGGTACACAAACATTAGAAGTTGTTTCAGCCAATGCTGAATTATTTTCTGTTACAATACTTACTGCTCAAAATAATCATGAATTATTAATACAACAAGCATTAAAATTCTTACCCAAAGTTGTTGTAATTGGCGATGATAAAAAATATACTCTTGTAAAAGAAGCATTAGCCACAACATCTATACAAGTAATGGCAGGTGAAACAGCTATTGAAGAAGCTGCTGCTATGATAGATTGCTATGATATAATGTTAATGGCGATTATAGGTTATGCTGGCTTAAAACCCATTTTAAAAGCTATTGAAATTGGTAAGCCTATTGCATTAGCCAATAAAGAAACTTTAGTAGTAGCTGGCGAAATTGTTATGCAAAAAGTAGTAGAAAAAAGAATACCCATTATTCCTATTGATTGCGAACATTCTGCCATTTTTCAATGTCTTATAGGCGAAGGAAAAAATAAAATTGAAAAAATTATTTTAACAGCAACTGGTGGTCCATTCAGAGGAAGAAAACCCAACTATTTGGTTAATGTAAAAAAAGACCATGCTTTACAACATCCTGTATGGTCAATGGGTACAAAAGTAACTATAGACTCTGCTACCCTTATGAATAAAGGACTTCAAATGATTGAAACAAAATGGTTATTTAATTTAAAACCAGAACAAATACAAGTTGTTATTCATCCACAAGGTATTATTCATAGTATGGTAGTTTTTGAAGATGGAAATATGAAAGCACAAATGAGTTCACCCAACATGAAATTACCCATACAATATGCTTTAACTTTTCCGCAAAGAATTGTTAATAATTATCCAAGATATGATTTTAAAAGACCAGATACTTTAACCTTTGAAGAGCCAGATACAAAAACATTTAGAAACTTAACTTTGGCTACTGAAGCTCTACACAAAGGAGGGAATATGCCTTGTATCTTAAATGCAGCAAATGAAATTGCCGTTTTTGCATTTTTGAGAAATAGAGTTGGCTTTTTAGATATGATTGAAATGGTAGAAAGAACTATTCATAAAATACCATTTATAGCAAAACCAACTTTAGAAGATTTGTTTGTTAGCGATGGTGAAGCTCGTAACTTTGCTGCCTCTTTGGTAGATATGTAAACTTTAATGTTTGTGGTTTGTGGTTTAAGGTTTAAAGTTTAAGGTTGGGGATGAAATTTATTATTTTAATTTAAAATGACTAAACAAATAGCTAATGAATTAACAACTTTATAGTTCTGTGGTCTGTCGTTTATGGACTGTGGACTATTTGACTATTAATCATTAACTATTCAAAAATCAGAAACAATATAACAATGACAGTATTAGCAATAGATTGGATGGGAGGCTTGGTACAAGCTGGGCAATTTATTTTATCTTTTTCAATTATAGTAGTATTACACGAATTTGGGCATTATATAACTGCCAAATGGTTTAAATGTAGAGTAGAAAAATTTTACCTTTTCTTCAACCCATGGTTTAGCTTATTTAAAAAGAAAATTGGAGAAACAGAATGGGGTATTGGCTGGATACCTTTTGGTGGCTATGTAAAAATAGCAGGTATGGTAGATGAAAGTATGGATAAAGAACAAATGAAACTACCACCAAAACCAGATGAGTTTAGAGCTAAACCAGCTTGGCAAAGACTAATTATTATGGTTGCTGGTGTAGTAGTCAATATTTTATTAGCTATTGTTATTTTTATAGGTATTAGTTGGGTTTGGGGCGAAGAAAAAATTCAAGGACAAAATGTAAAGTATGGTATTGTAGCAGAAGAAGTAGGACAAATGATAGGCTTACAAGATGGTGATATTATTTATAAAGTTGGCGATAAAGTAGTAGATGATGCATCTGACAAAAAAATAGCAGGACAAATTATTATGAGTGATGCTACAACTATTTCTATTATCAGAAATAATGATAGCATACAATTACCCATAACAGATGAATTTTTAACTGCTCTGAAAAAAAATAAAGGCAATGGTTTAGCAAGTATTCGTATTCCTTTTGTGTTAGATACTGTAATAGCCAAACAAGGTGCAGATAAAGCAGGATTGAAAAAAAATGATTACATCATTGCTGTAGATGGTAAGCCTACACCTTACTTCAACGATTTTCAAAAAGTAATACAAGATTATACTTCTAAAACAGTACCTTTTAAAGTTGTAAGAAATAATGATACTTTAGAAATTCCTGTAACATTGAGTGAAAATGCTAAAATTGGTGCAGGTGCAAAAAGTTTAAAAGATTTAGGGTTTGATATAGACATTAAAAAATATTCATTGCTTGAAGCAATTCCTGTGGGCTATCATCAATGTTGGAATAGCCTTGAAAAATATGTAGAAGGTATTAAAAGATTATTTCAAGGAAAAGATAAAGTAAGTGAAAGTTTAGGAAGTGTTATAAGCATTGGTAGTATTTATAGCAAAGTATGGGATTGGCAAAGCTTTTGGGTATTAACAGCTTTATTCTCTATCATTTTGGCATTTATGAATATATTACCTATTCCTGCATTAGATGGAGGTCATGCTTTATTCTGTATTATTGAAATGATTACAGGTAAAAAGCCAAGTGATAAATTTATGGAATATGCTCAAGCTGTTGGTATGTTCTTATTAATTGGATTAATGGTTTATGCTTTAGGTTTAGATATTTGGAGATGGTTTAGATAGGTTTGTAGTTTGTAGTTTGTAGTTTGTGGTTTGTGGTTTGTAGTTATTGCTTTTAATATTTTGATTAAATTGTAAAATGGCTACTATTCAAAAAATAGAAGATTTGGAGATTTGGCAAATTTCACGTGAATATGCAAAGCAAATAAAACAACTGACACAAACAGAACCATATAAATTTGAGTTTGATTTAGTTTCTCAAATGAAAAGAGCATCAGGCTCTATAATGGATAATATAGCAGAAGGTTTTGGCAGAGGAAGTAAAAATGAGTTTATTAATTTTCTTACAATAGCTAAGGGTTCTGCTGAAGAAAGTAAATCTCAGTTGTATCGTTCTTTGGATTATGGCTTAATTACTGAAACTGTTTTTCAGGAATTATACCAATTAGTTCAAGTAATTATAAAAAAGACAACAAGTTTTATTAATTACTTAAATAAATCCCTTATCAAAGGAACAAAGTTCAAGGATAGAGGATAATGATAAATAAAAAAAACTGTAAACAACAAACTATAAACCACAAATAAAAAACAGGGGCCGTATTGGTTTTGACAGCAGAGTTCTTTGTAAGTGTAAGCATGCAGTGCGTTGTATAATTAGCACTTAAATCTGAATATTCAAACTTTAACTGGCAATACACAATTTGCCATGGCTGCCTAATCAGTGATTTGACAGTCATTAGGGCTGCTGCATAGGTTTGCTTTTTACCAAATGCCGCCGCCGACTCAAAACAAATAAAAGCTGCTGTTGCAATAGGCTGTGCTTGCAACAAAAGATTATTCAGCTAAGGAAATAATTGGTTTGTTGGCTTCCTGCTATTTCCCTACAAATAATAATCAACTAAGCATGTAGAAAGTTTATAACGAATTTGTTTGGACAAGGGTTCGAGTCCCTTCGGCTCCACATTTTTTTAAAGTTGTTTGAATAATTTTTTTACCACACTCTGTATTGCTTATGTGGTAGAGGCACAAAGTTTTTTCTTGGTGGTTTATTATTTGCAAACAATTTTGCCATTTTTATAAATACAAATACTATGGGTATTTTAAAACAATTTGCAGAATATCTCTACATCAAAAAAAGAGATACTGATGAACCAAGAACTAAGTTTACAAAGTACATGCACGGCATGAATAGAATTTCTATTATTATGTTTATAATAGCTTTGATTATTATGCTTTTTAAACTATTGTTCTAATACTTATTCAATGCTATAATACAAGCCACAGCATTTTTATCGCCAACTGCTGTTTTAAAACCAATAGTACCATTAGCATTGTTATTATACCTTACACCAGATACAGATTGTCTTCTAATAGCATTGTTTACAGCAGTTTCAAAGCCTAAATGTTTGTTTTGATTAATAATATTATTTAACTGAAAAACATCTAAAGCATCTTTACTAGTAATGATGGCAAAAAAATCTTTGTTACCAATATCATCTGCTTCTAATTTTTTTCCTTTTGGAAATAAGCGATAACCTGTTATACTACAATAAGGCGAAAACATTGTTTTATTAGCATCTGCTTTTGAAGGATAAGGAAATAAAACATAACTGCTACCATCTGTTTCCATACCTATAATATAAACATAACATTCTGTATTATTTTTCAATTCTATTTTAAAGCCAGTACGTTTGGGTACTGCATTTACTGTTTCAAATAAATTATTGCCAACAAATTGTAATGGAATATATTGTTTTGAATTTGCTTCTACCAATCCTATATCTATTGCTAAATTTTGTGCAATAGCTGAACCTTGTTTTGGCATAGGATTTAAACCATAAGCCTCACGAACAAAATGTTTAAAATCTTTGTACAATACCCAACCAATTCCATTAACTCCCCAATCATTTCCCCAACTATTCATTATTTGAAAAGCACCTCCTTCTTTTCTATCATCATAACCAATTACACACATTGCATGACCACCAAATCCCATCATATTATAATCATCACTTTCAGGATGCCACACTTCTTGTCCTTTCATGTTTTGCATAAAACTTCCACCAACCATCATTCCTATAACTACAGGAACATCTTTGGCTAAATGTTGTTTAATAGCATGAATATTAATTTCAGAAGTATTTTCTGTTGTAGTTAATCTGGTAAAACCTATTATTTTATTTTCTCCTGCTTCTTGTATTAATTGTCCATTTGGTTGTCTGCTACAATCATTATCATCATAAGGAAATTCATTAAAAGGCACAGCTCCTACTTCAGTTAAATTTTTCATAGCCCTAATAATATAACTACCCTGACAGCCTTCTAACCCAATTTGATTATACATAAATGCAGGACTAAATGCTGTACTATTTGGCTCTGTTCCTGTACTTACAGATTGTAAAATTGTTCTTGCAGCATAAGCACTACTCCATGCTACACAACTACCTTGTTGCCCTTGATTTAATCTGCTGGGAGAATATTTTAATAAAGAAATATATTCAGGAAGATTTGTTTTTTCTTCATCTAAACCTTCATATACTGCGGCTTTGGCAAATGTGTCTCTGTTTAAATTACCTCCAGTAGCAAATTGTTGTACAGTATTGCTAATATCATTCATATTGCAACCACTACCACCACTAAAATAAAAAATTGCACCACCAATAAGTACAAATACTAATAAAATGGGTTTTTTAATAAGCAACCCAATAATCATTGGTAAAAACTGAAGTAAATTTCCACCACCACCTCTGTTTCCTCCACTACTTGGTGTTCTTTCATTTTCGTTAGAGTAATTATCATTGTTGTCATCTACCATTCTTATAGGCATAAGGAAAAAATTTTTGGTTAAGAAAAAATAGGAAAATAAAAGTAGGTATTTTATTACAATAACAGAGCAGCTAAAACATAATCTGCCAATAAAATTAAAATACAACTTACTACTACTGCTTTGGTACTTGCTCTTCCTATTTCAAGTGCTCCACCTTTTACATGATAACCATAATATGCAGGTACGCTACTCACAATAAATGCAAATGTGTATGCTTTTGATAAAGCAAAAAATACATTGTATGGTGTAAAGTTGAATCTTAATCCAATATCAAAAATATCTGTAGCAATAATGCCACTCATAGAGCCTGCTGTTCTACCTCCCCAAATAGCTAATACAGCAGAAAGAACAATAAGGCAAGGAATAACAACTAATGCAGCAGTAATTTTTGGTAAAATCAAATAGCTTCTTGTATTAATACCCATAATTTCTTGAGCATCTATTTGTTCTGTTATTTGCATATTGCCCAATTCGCTGGCTATTTTACTGCCTACTACACCAGCAAGTACAATGCTGACAACTGTGGGCGAAAGTTCAAGTATTACACTGTCTCTTACTATTTGTGCAATAGTGGTTTGAGGCACTAATGGACTTACTAATTGATAAGCAGTTTGTACAGTAGTTACAGCTCCTAAAAACAAAGAAATAATAATTACAATAGGCAATGCCCCTATGCCTATTTCAACACATTGATGCATAAATTCCTTCCAATACATTTTATGATTTTCAGGTTTTGTAAACATGCTTCTCAGCATTAAAATATACCTACCTAAATGTGTAAAGAAATTCATTGACTAATGTTAATTATTCTTATGAAAAATTATTTTTTTCGTTTTTTTAAACGTTTCCACCAATTGGTTCTTTGAACTTCTGTGGCAGTATCTGTTTTACTTTTTAACTGTGCATCTATAACAGCAATATTAGCCATATTTATGATATTACGAACACTACTACCTAATTGAAGTACATGTACAGGTTTTTTTAATCCTAATAAAATGGGTCCTATTGCATCTGCACCTCCTAATTCTTTTAATAAATTGTAAGCTATATTACCAGCAGTAAGATTGGGGAAAATTAATACGTTTACATTTTCATTGATTAAACTACTAAATGGATAATTTTCTTTCAGCACTTCTTTATTAAATGCAAGACCTCCTTGCATTTCTCCATCAACAATTAAAGATGGATTTCTTTCTTTTACAATGTTGGTGGCTTTGGCTACTAATCTTGCTTCATGGCTATTGCTACTACCAAAATTGCTATAACTAAGCATAGCTATTCTTGGTACTATATTAAAACTTCTTACTTCTTTGGCTACTAATAAAGTAATATCTGCAAGTTCTTCAGCAGTAGGATTAAAGTTAATAGTGGTATCTGCCAGAAATACAGGACCTTTTTGTGTGCTTAATAAATACATACCTGCTATTTTCTTTACCCCTTCTTCTATACCTATAGTTTGTAAGGCTGGTCTTATAGCTTCTGCATAATTTCTTTTTAATCCACTTATCATAGCATCAGCATCTCCTGTTTCTACCATCATACAGCCAAAGTGGTTTCTTTCTTTCATTATTTTAATACTTTCATAATGATTAAAACCCCTTCTTTGTCTTTTTGCAAAAAATAGTTCGCCATAGGTTTCTCTTGTTTTATCATGTTGTTCATCTCTTGGGTCTATAATAGGTATATCGGTTAAATCAATATTATTGTCTTCTGCAATTTTTCTAATTTTCTTTTCAGTACCTAACAGTATTGGATAGGCAATTCCTTCATCATAAATAATGCTTGCTGCTTTTAATATTTTTTCATTATCGGCTTCTGCAAAAACCAAACGTTTGGGGTCTTTTCTGGCTTTATTACTAATGGCTCTTATTAGTTGATTATCTAATCCTAAGCGTTTATTTAATTCTACACTATATGTGTCCCAATTTTGAATATTTTTTTTGGCTACACCACTTTCTATTGCTGCTTTAGCAACAGCAGGTGCTACTATAGATATTAATCTTGGGTCCACTGGTTTTGGAATAATATATTCTGCTCCAAAAGATAAACTTTTTAAGTTGTAAGCCAATGTAACAATATCGGGTACTGGTGTTTTTGCCATTTCTGCCAAAGCCTTTACTGCTGCTAATTTCATTTCTTCATTGATAGTAGTAGCTCTTACATCTAATGCACCTCTGAAAATATATGGAAAGCCCAAAACATTGTTTACCTGATTAGGAAAATCGCTTCTACCTGTAGCCATTATTACATCTTTTCTTACAGAGGTAGCATCTTCATAACTTATTTCAGGGTCTGGATTTGCCATAGCAAAAACAATAGGATTTTTTGCCATGCTCAAAATCATTTCTTTGCTTACTACATTGCCTTTACTTAATCCTATAAAAACATCAGCATCTTTTAGCCCTTCGGCAAGTACCATATCTTTTGATTTGATAGCAAATTCTTTTTTCTGCTCATCTAAATCTGTTCTTCCATTATGTATCAATCCTTTGCTGTCAAATACTTTTACATTTTCTTTTTTTACCCCTACTGCTATATATAGTTTTATGCAAGAAATAGCAGCGGCACCAGCACCATTTACTACTACTTTAATTTTGTCTATTTTCTTTTTTTGAATTTCTACTGCATTTAACAAAGCAGCAGCACTAATAATAGCTGTGCCATGCTGGTCATCATGCATTACAGGAATGTTCATTCTTTTCTTTAATTCCCGTTCTATATAAAAACATTCTGGAGCTTTAATATCTTCTAAATTTATGCCTCCAAAAGTGGGTTCTAATGCTTGTACAATTTCTACAAATTTTACAGGGTCTTTTTCATTTATTTCAATATCAAAAACATCTATATCTGCAAAAATTTTAAACAATACTCCTTTACCTTCCATTACTGGTTTTCCTGCTTCTGGTCCTATATCTCCTAATCCTAATACAGCAGTACCATTGCTTACTACTGCTACTAAATTTCCTTTGGCTGTGTATTTATAAACATCATCAGGGTTTTTAGCTATTTCTTTACAAGGTTCTGCTACACCAGGGCTATATGCCAATGATAAATCTCTTTGTGTTTTGGCTTCTTTGGTAGGTATTACTTCTATTTTGCCAGGTTTGCCTTGTGCATGATATTCTAATGCCTGTTCTCTTCTAATATCTTTATTATCCATATTTTTTTTTTTGACTAAATAATCACTCATAAAACAATCAATATAATGAGTTGCTGTTTTTAGGAAGGTGCAAATTACAACAAACCTTTTTATATGCAGTAAATATTGATGAAGTATGCAAAAAATAAAGGAGAAAAATTTTCTTTCCCTATTTTTTCATAAGGTCAATTGATAGGAAAAACGAATAATTATCTATCCTTGCCAACGTATATTTTATTTTTCTCTATTAATTTTTCATTTTCATAAAGTTCAAAAAAATACCAGCCGGCACTTTTGAAATTAGATTTATCTAAAACAAGGTCTGGCTCTTTTACATGCTTAATAGAAAAAACCAATTCATCACGTTCATTATAGAATATTATTTTATAACGATTACGCTTGGCTAATGGTATTTTAATACGAATAAAACCCATATCATTTGTAAATACAAAAACAGAAGCCTTCCAAACTGGTTTTGGAATGTAAGGTTTAATAACAATTTCATCGTCATATTCTGTATATTGTATAGTATCTTTTGTTTGTTTGTTGATAGAGTCTTTGTATCGTTTATAATCTTTGTAGCTAACAATATTAATTAAAGTATCTCTATTGTTTCTATACACTTTCACTTCTCTTTTAGATGAATTGTTATTATTCGTTTCATCATCATCTGTATCATCATCATTTACCCTTACTATTTTTATTGGTGTATAATTTTGAGGAGATTGCGAAGGCGTAAAAACATATTTTCCTCCTTCAAATACATAATGTACTCTGTAAAAAACTTTGTAACCAACAGGTGCATGATTATCTACAAATCCATTTTGAGGAAGCCACGGAGAAATAGAAGAAAAAACACTTCTAAAATATTTTGTACTATCAAAAGAACGCTGCACAATCATTTGTACAACATTTTCATAAGGGTTTACCCAACTTACTTGAACTTTACCTTTACCAATGTCTCTTACTGTAAAGTTTGGTAAAGTGTCTTGTGCTTTTAAAGCATAACTATTCATTATAAAAAAAACAAGCGTAGTATAAATCCAAATTCTTTTTATCATAATTCTCAAAGATAATAGTAGGACTTTTATTAAAAACTTAAAGTGTGTAGTGGTAATGATAAATTGCCCTGTAATCCACCACTGTGAATAATTAGTAACTTATCTTGTTTATTAAAATAATGGTTATTGCATAAATCTTTTACTGCAAAAAGAAGTTTTGCTGTATATACAATATCGGTAGGAAGTTTTTCTGCACTATATAATTCATTCATCCAATAAATTAATTCTTTAGGATGTTTGGCATAGCCACCAAAATGATAATGATGATTAACAGAAAAGGGTTTTGAACAATGAACAGTTTTTAGCAAAGATTTAATATCCGTTTCTAAGCTATGGTTATTTTTAAATACACTTATACCAATTATATTTTGATGAGGTTTTGCAGTAGTAATTAAACCTGCAAGCATAGTGCCTGTGCCACAAGCAGCAATAATATGTGTATATTTTTCAGTAGCCGATAATGCTACAATATCAGCAGCACCTTTCATGCCTTTTATGCCATAACCACCCTCATTTATCCAATAAATATTGTTATCAAAATGTTGTTGTATGGCTTGTTTGTTTTTAAATAAATCTCTGGTTACATACTGTAATTTCATGCCATAATTTGCAGCATCTTGTAAAGTATGAGATAAAAATTTTATAGTTTCTCCTCTTATAATGCCAATACTATTTAGCCCAGCTTCTTTACAAGCAAAAGCAGTAGCTACAATATGATTGCTATAAGTGCCTCCAAATGTGGCTATTGTTTTTCGTTGCTGTTGTTTACAATCTTCTATATAGTATTTTAGTTTAAACCATTTATTGCCACTAATTATTGGATGAATAGTATCAATTCTCAACACATCTGCATATACACCATTAAATAAATGAGATTGTAATTGTTGTATAGGCATGGTATGAGTTAAAAGTTTAAAGTTAAAAGTTGGGATTGGGATTAGGAGTTAGGAATTAGGAATTAGGGATTAGGGGTTCAACACTCATCATTCACCATTAATCATTAAACATTATTTTACTCTAACAGTTTATTACGCATAGCATACATAATTAATCCTGCAATAGTTTTTACGCCTGCTTTTTGTTTCATAGATTGTCTTATGGTTTCTATGGTTCTTGGGCTAAGAAAAACCTCCTTAGATATTTCTTCAGTTATTTTGTCTTCGCTAATTAATTTTATGATGCGTAATTCTTTTTCATTAAACTGAGCAGTAGATGGATAAAAACGTCTTACTGTTTTTTTGTGTTGTAATTTTAAAAGAACAGCAGAGTTTACTAAATCATTAAAATAAAAATCTTCGTTCATACAGGTTAGTACAGCCTGATAAATTTCTTCTGGGTCTGTGGTTTTAGAAAGATAAGCATTTGCCCCCATCTCCATCATTTTAGTAATAATTTCTTGGTCGTCATACATGCTTAATACAATTATCTTTAGACCTTCGTATTGATGCCTGATAAGTTTAATAGCTTCTATACCATCCATTTCTGGCATTCTAATATCCATTAATAACACATCTGGTTCTTTAATTTTCAGCTTATGTGTCATATCTTTTCCATCTTCTGCCTCCCACAAAATTTTTATATAATCCTTATCTTTTAGTGCATTACGCAAACCATCTCTAAAAATTTTATGGTCATCGGCAATGGATAATTTAATGTTTCTTTCTGTTGTCATAATGGGTCAGAATATTAGAAGATTTTAGTTTTTTTATCCAATAACTATAAAGGTTATCAATGATTTTTTAGTAAAAGCAAAAGTTATCCACATTTTGGTACTATTTTATAGTATTAGTAATTTTTCTATGCACATTTACTATATTTTTTCGTAAATGTACTAACTTTAATTAACGTAATTTTACGTTCTGTAATTAGCATAAATACGATATAATATATGTTATTTTTACTATTAAATTGCTTTAAAACCCTTATTAGTATTGAATTATATCAAATTTAGCACTAAAAGTAGATACATAACCTGTATTGTGGATAAGTATTTTTTATACCAAGTTTATGTTTTAATTAAATTTTTTAACCCCCAAATTAAATATTGTAAATTATGGCAAAAGAATTAATTGTAGTAAAAGGACGTGTTATAGAGCAAAACCGCTCTTTTGCACCAGAAGTAGGCGAAGATATTGGCTACGAACTTGGAGCAAAAATGATTCAACGTTGGCACAAAGAAAATCCTGATGATGTTTTAGCTTCTTTTACGGGTCGTAATATTATAGAAAATATTTTGGCTCAGCCTGGTTGTACTGGTATTAGAATGTTCAATGCTATTAACGATTTAGGTATTAAACAATTAGTATTGGTAGGTGTAGATAAAGATGGTAACAACATTTTAGAATATACAACCATTGGCGAAGATGGTAATTTAATAAAAAATAGAGGTATAGTAGCAGATAGAAGTGCAATATGCCCTCCAAGTTGTGGACAGGGTGGTGATATTAGCTTGGATTGGTATTAATAAATAGAAGTATAATAACATTTTGCTTACTTTTGGGCAAAATGTTTTAACTTGAATTGGATATACATAATATCTATTTTTTCCCCCTTAATACCTATTTTGGTTTTTGTGTTATTTTCTTTTAACAGAAAGCAAAGACCAAAATGGGTTATTTTTTTGTTATTAATAATTGGCTTATTAACCGATATTGTTGGTTTTAATCTTTCTAAAAAATACCACAATACAACATGGTTGATTAATATTTATACAGCCGTAGAATTTAGCCTTCTTACTTATTTTTTTACTATTATTATTAAAAGAAAAAAAGCAATTCTTTTTATCAAAGTAGTATGTATCGCTTTTATTTCTTTTTGGATAATAAACAATGTATTGCTTAGAAATATTTATAGGTTTGATTACATTTCTCAAGCCATAGAGTTTATTTTCTTGCTGACTTTTTGTGTACTGTACTTTTTTCAGAAAGTAAGAATTGTTAGTACTGAATATATTTATAGTACTTACGATTTTTGGTTAGTAGCAGCTATTTTAATGTATTGTGCAGGCACTTTTTTTAGTTTTTTTGTTTTAATAAATCCAGAAGCAACACCCAATATATTAGCATTTGAATACATTACCAGATTTGGCAATATTTTTAAAAGTATTTTAATAACCATTGCTTTCTCTATTAATTCAGGTAATTCATTGCGTAATCAACCTAAAAAAAATAACAGCATTTATCATATAACAGAATAATGAACAAAAATTTTATGCCTATATATTTATTAGAAATAGAAGCATCTGGACTTACTACACCAGAATTTTTATTAGGAACAATAGCTATGATACTGTTGGCTGTGGCACTAATATTATTTACCATTTTTCATCAGCGTAGGGTATTTCGTTATCAGCAACGTATTCAGTTATTAGAAGTAAAACATCAAAAAATGCTTTTAAAAGCAGCCATTAAATTGCAAGAGCAAGAAAGAAAAAGATTGGCTGCCGATTTGCATGATGATGCAGGACCCTTATTAGCCACAGCAAAGCTATACCTGAATGAAAATTTTATGAACTTAGACAAAACTGCACAGCTACAAGCATTGTTTAGTGCTAAACAAATTATAGACGATACTATACAATTAGTAAGAAATATTTCTCACAGTTTAATGCCTCCAACACTTAAAAATTTTGGATTATCATCGGCTGCTAATGATTTTTTTCAAAAAATTAGTAATTCAGGTACATTAAGTGCCAGCACTAAATTTTATGACTATAAGGTAAGGTTAAAAGCAGAAAAAGAGTTGATATTATTTCGTGTAATACAAGAGTTGGTCAATAATATTTTAAAACATAGTGAAGCCTCATTTATACATTTAACAGAACATGATGTTGAAGAAAAAGTTGTATTGCGTTTACATCATGATGGAAATGGATTAACACAAGAAGAGTTTTTACAATATACTAAAGAAAAAAGTGGACTTGGATTAAAGAATATTCAAAGTCGTATAAGGGTTTTGCATGGTGAAATATTTTACGAAAAAGATGCTTCACAGTCTTTGTTTAAGGTAACCTTAGAAATACCAAGAGAAGATGAAAATGAAGATGCTTAGGAAGTAGTGGTTGGTTTTATAATAGACAACAGCTTATCAAAGATTATAAAAACCAAAAAGGCTGCTTCAATAAAGAAACAACCTTTTTAAGCGGACCGGACGGGACTCGAACCCGCGACCTCTGCCGTGACAGGGCAGCATTCTAACCAACTGAACTACCGATCCAATACTTTTAGCTGGGGTGCAAATATAAGGGCAAGATTTTTTCTTAAACAAATCTTTTTCAAGAAAAATTATAAGCCTTTTAATTTAGCAATAACTTCTACAGGATTAACTGCTTTAAAAACAGTATTTCCTGCTACTAAGACATCTGCCCCAGCAGCAATAATTGATTGTGCATTTTCAAGTGTTACTCCTCCATCTATTTCAATATGTGTTTGTAAGCCTTTATCATTACACATTTTTCTTAGTTGCTTAATTTTTTCTATTGTTTGAGGAATAAATTTTTGTCCTCCAAAGCCTGGGTTTACACTCATCATGCAAACCAAATCTATATCTTGTACAATATTTTCTAATAAACTTACAGAAGTATGAGGGTTAATGGCTACGCCAGATTTCATACCTAAACCTTTTATTTGCTGAATATTTCTGTGTAAATGTTTACAGGCTTCTATATGTACAGTTAAAATATCTGCACCTGCATTTTTAAATTGCTCGGCATATTTTTCTGGTTCTTCAATCATTAAATGTACATCACAAACTTTGGTAGTTGTTTTTCTAATAAATTCTACTATCATGGGACCAAAAGAAATATTGGGTACAAATCTTCCATCCATAATATCTAAATGAAACCAATCTGCATTGCTTTCATTCAGCATTTTACAAGCTGATTCTAATTGTAAAAAATTAGCACTTAATAAAGAAGGGGCAATTATTGGCATGTATTAAATTTATATAGCAAAAGTAAGGCTCTAAAACATTATAGCAACCAAATAAAATTTGCACTAAAATCTATTTTGCTTCGGTATTATTTTGATTGATATAGTGTATTATGGTAGAAATTTATCTGTACATTATTTAAAAAATATTTCAGTAGCTCCGTAACCAAATTTTGCATTATAGTCATCATTAAATTTTTTTACTTCGGGTTTATATTTTAAAATTTCATGAATTTCACTTTTCAATTTTCCTTTTCCTACACCGTGAATAACAGTAAGAGAAGATTGTTTGTTAGCCAAAGCAATATCATACCATTTTTCAAACTCTTTTAATTGAATAGATAGTATTTCAAAATTGCTTAAATGTTTCCAATCGTCTGTAATTTTATCAATATGAAGGTCTATAACAGTTCTTGCTGGTTGTATATTTTGTTTTGCTTTCAATACATCATAAACTTTGTATCCAGCAGATGTAAGTTTGTGTAATGAAAGTGTATCTTCTTCAAAAGTACGATTAGGATATTCTTCAAATAATTTATAAGCAATGGTTGGTTCATTCTTTTCTTTCATTTCTTCAATTTTATTAAAGAACTGCTTAGGCTTTAGTTTTAATGATGTTTCAAAGTGTTCTGCTTTTTGCTTATCTGGTTTGCATAAATTAAAATCAATGTAAAATGCAGGGCTATCATTAATTGTTGCAAAATCAATATCGTGTATATAAAAATCTTGATGGGCATTGATTGTATTAGTAAAAGCAAATGTCTCTGCCCCTTTTAAGGTATGTGTGTAAGTAAACTGATACGATTCGTCTGTTTTATTAATTAAATAAATTTTTAAAGATTCTACTACTTCGTCATTAAATACATCTAAAGCAAATTTTGGTATAAAGCTAAGCCATACACCATCTGCTACTTTAATTTGATTTGGCTGTGGTTTTTCTTTGGGTATATTTTCAATATATACTTTGGCGGGCTTTTTATCTTCAATAATTTTCTTTTTTGAAAAGCGATAGAAATAAGGAAAATCAATTTGATTCAAATAAGCAGGAAATTTTACGCCTTTTACTTCTATCATGACCATTTCTTCATTCAATATTTCTACTACTTTTCCTTCTTCGTTAGTAAGAAGTATAATAATTTCGTCACCTACTTGATATTTCATAACAAGTGCAAAATTATGTTTCTTTAATTATACCAGAATAAATTAGTCTATTGAAAGAAATCAACTTAGTATAAGTTTTCATATTGCTATCTCAACGTTACTTCTGCCATATTTTTAATTAGTGATTATTTTTTAATTTTCTATAACAGTTATTTGAAAAATATTATATCAACTCATTAGTTTGGAGATATACATTTTCTCTATCCATAACAAAGTGATTTCCATAAATATATAATAAAATTATTGCAAAAGATTGCATTATCTTATTAAAAAAAAGTATTAACAAACTCAATGGTAGCAATAGTTTCAGTAAATTATTTTATATGACCTGAAAAATTGTCGGTTATATTTTTATTCATTTTTTTTTCAAACACTTATCTTCACCGCAAACGATTGCAATATGAGTAAGCTAAGTAAACTTGCAGAAACACTAATAGGTAGCGAAATTGTAAAATTGGGTAATGCTATTAGTGAACGAATTAACAAGGGAGAAAAAATTTATAACTATACAATAGGCGATTTTAATCCTTCTATTTTTCCAATACCCAAATTATTAGAAGATTTAATAGTAGAAGAGTATAGAAACAGAAGTACCAACTATCCTGCTGCTGAAGGTATTGTAGATTTGCGTAAAGCAATAGCTTACTACTTAAAAGAATGGCAAGATTTTGATTGTAATATTGCTGAAATACAAGTAGCTTCTGGTGGAAGACCTATTATTTATTCAACCTTTAGAGCTATTGTAGATGCTGGTGATAAAGTTATTTATGGCGTACCAAGTTGGAACAATAATCATTACACACACCTTACAGGTGGTGAACATTGTTTGATAGATTGTAAGCCTGAAAATAATTTTATGCCATTGGCTGAAGATGTGGAAAAACATATTAAAGGTGCTACACTTATTTGTTTATGTACACCACAAAACCCAACAGGTACAACTATTTCAAAAGAAAGTCTTGAAAAAATTTGTGATTTAATTATTGAAGAAAATAACAGCAGAGGAGAGAATGAAAAGAAATTGTATTTGCTTTATGACCAAATGTATTGGACACTTACTTATGGCGATGTAAAACATGATAATCCTATTTTATTAAGACCAGCTATGAAAGATTATACCATTTTTGTAGGTGGTATTTCAAAATCTTTATCAGCTACAGGTGTACGTGTTGGTTGGGGTATTGGTCCTGCTCATATAATAGCAAAAATGAAAGCCATATTAAGTCATATAGGAGCATGGGCGCCAACAGCAGAACAAAAAGCTACTGCAAAATTTTTGACAAATACATCGGCACTTAAAGAATTTACTAAAACCTATATTGCAGAATTAGAATATAGATTACAGCATATTTATAAAGGTTTTATTGCTTTAAAAGAAAAAGGTTATCAAGTAGATGCTATAGCTCCACAAGCAGCTATTTATTTAACCATTAAAATAAATTTAGTTGGTAAAAAAACAACAGAAGGCAATGTATTAGATACACAAGAAGCAGTAACAGCTTACTTATTAAGTGAAGCTAAATTAGCTATTGTGCCTTTTTATTGTTTTGGTGCATCTAAAAATAGTGCTTGGTATAGGCTTAGTATTGGTACTTGTAAAAAAGAAGAAATTGCTGAAATGTTTAATAAGTTAGAAGAAGCATTGAGCAAATTACATTAGTCATAATATCTTCTTATCTCATCAAATACATTTTGCCATAACCTGCTTTAAAATATTTATCTGTTGCTATTTTATCGCCAAATGAATCTTTAAATTCATATTTATCTAAACTATTGCCATCTAAGTTGGTAATAACTCTGTACAGATAAACTCCATTGGCTAATTTTTGTCCATACATATCAGTTCCATCCCACTTAAATTCAGTAATGTTTCTTCCTATACGAATAGGTCCTAATTCATCTTTATTAATTTCTCTAACAATTTTACCAGTTATGGTAAGTATTTGAATTCGTATGTTAGAAGGTAATTGACTACCAGTTAATGTAAATACAAATGCAGTAGATGTAGTAAAAGGATTAGGATAATTAAATACATCAGAAATCATTGGTTTGTTATTGACATTAAAGGTTACTTTATATTGTTGTTTGCCTGCTGTGTTACCACTTCTATCTTTTCCACTAACAGATAATTCATACTCTCCATCTTGTGTAAGTAAAGGTGTAAAATCTGCTGTGGCTTTATTATCATTTCCAGAAGAGGCTGGTACGAAACGTAAAGTATCTGTACCATACTGATAACGTTTTACTGTATAATCAGGAAAACGAAGTTGAACAGTAATACCTGCTGTATCATTGAGTGTTAAAAATTTAGATTCATCTCTTAGCTCTATACGAATGGCAGGTTTTGCAGAAACAATATCTCCATTTAAAATATGTACTCCATCAAACGTAACATCTACAATAGGCTCTACATTATCGGCAGTTACAAAAAAATCTTTGTACATAAAATTATTAAACAAATATTGTTCTTGTGGGTCATTGTTAGGATTTACATTTATATACAAAGTATTTTTTCCTACAAAATCTTTTGTGTCAATTGGTATTTTAACTGTTGCTGTATCACCTGCATTTAAGGGGCTTTTAATTTTAGCAACTGTTATACCACTATTATTGGTAATTAATGCAGTTACTTGAATACTATCTGTAAAATGTATATTGCTAACATTTTTAAAAGCAATACCAACATTCAAAATTTCACCAGCCGATAGGGTATCTTTAAAACTATATAAAATATTAGCAGCCAAAGCACCTTCAGGCAATAAATCTGCTATCAATCGCCAATATCTTAATTGATAAGGTGTAAAGTTTACAGCATCTTTATTGGTCAATTTTAATTTTAAATAAGGATAAGTTGTAACACTAACAGAAGTTAAATCTACATCTTGCTGTGCAGTAGTAATATTGCTAAACAAAACTGTTTCTGCACCTGCATTGTTTACACCAATAATATCTATTAATGCTTCATCGCCTATTGACATATCAGAAGAGTTACCTCTCCATTTTAATTGTTTCCATTGTTTGGCTGGTCCTAATAAAGGCGATGTTACATAACCAATAGAATCTGTTGAAGATACTATTAAATCTACATTAGCTACATCATGTTCATCAAAACTAAAAGCAGATGTTGGTGCAAATGATGTATTATTTTTTTGGAAAGCAAATATCCAAGCACGTGGATAATAAAAAGAATCAATATCTACAAATCCATTATTCATCAGTTTCCCATACAAAGTATTATTAACACCTCCATTGGTAGTAATATCATTTTTCCAAACATCTACAGGGTTTGCATCAAAAGGCATATCTAAATTTACACGAGCTATGGCAATAACATTATTAGGAATCCAATCTATAAAATCTCTCATTTTATTTCTTTCTGCAAGAGAGTTATAACCAAATTCAAAATTAAATTGTCTGCCAGGTTTTAAACAGTCTACATCGCTACTACCCATAAAACCTCCAGATGCTCCTACAGAATCTAATGCTGGTATTGCCTGATTATAATAAGGGAGCATAGTAGTTGCATCAAACAATGTCCAACGAACTGCATAACCTAAACAACCACTTGATAAAACATATTTCCCATTTTTGGAAATAGAATAATCTGCATCATAATTTGAATAAGGGAATACACCTTGTCTTATATTAAGATTGGTAGCAGTTAAATCAAAATGCCAATTTCTTGCAGTGCTATCTAATAATATGCGTTGAAAAATATTTTTAAAATGTTGGTATAAATGAGATTGATTATAACCAGTTTCAGTTCCATTCAAATAAATAAAACTTGCATTGTTCCATCTATAATCTCCCGATGTTGGTATTGCTGCAACTCTCCAATAATATACAGTAGAATCTGTATAAGTAATTGCTGGATTAAATTCTAATACACCACCTGTGCTTGTTATGTTTTGTGTTTTTTTGAAAGGTGAGTTAAACAATTCTGTTGTATCTATTTCCATAGTATATTCTCTTGACAATGATATTGGGTTGGCAGTAGAAGCATATAATTTTTCTGTATTATTTTTAATAATAGAAAAGTTATAAGGATAAATTGGTTTTATATCATCATCAAAAATGAAAAAACATTTACTTACAGTATTATTTGTTTTACTTAACTCATCATACTGATTAAGGCTGTCTAAAATAATTGTGATACAATTATTTCCTTTATCTCTTACAGGCAAAAGAGCAACTTCCATAGCTATAGAATCCACACTACGAATAGAGGGTTTTATAAAACCATTATACAAATAACTTGTACTTCCATCGCCATGCTGCCACTTAATCATTACATGCAATGAATCTCCTCCATTAATTGCTTTTGAAGCCTCAGCCTTACCAAGATTATATAATTTTGCTTTTAAAGTAAATTTATTATCTGCTACAGAAATGACAGAAGGATTAATAGTTACAGCAGTTTCTTCTACTGCAAAATCAGGTTTATTGGCTGCATAAATTTTAATAGCAGGGTCGCCATGTAGTACAAATTGTTCTGCATGCATTCTGGAATAAAAATCATTAAATGAAAATGGAGCTATGGCATCTAACATATTTTTTCCTAAATAATTATTATAGCCAGATGAATTTTTTAATGATTGATAAAATGCCGTAGAATAAGTATTCAAATGACCCGTTAATCCAAAATGAGAACCTGCAATAACACCTATAGAACCTCGTTGTTCAGCAAAAACAAATTTTTCTGCAAGTGATGTAATATTGGCTAATCGAGAAGCATCAAAATCAAAAAAGTTTCCTGCATTACAACCATTTAATAAAAATACTGGATACTTGCCTTGATTATCATAATCCATTGGGTTGGTTAAATTATAATCTAATTGTGTAGCTGCACTATGACCAAAGTAGGTAAGTAATGCAATGCCATTAGAAAAATATTTTTTTAATAAATTAACTACTTCTGGTGTAGCACCACCACCTGTAGCTACAGTATTAAAGTCTGCTACTATACCACCAAATAAAGAATCTTTAATAATGTTTTTATAACCATTCAAATAAGTAATTAAAAGTGGTTCTAAATTTGGGTCATTACTTCCTGCTACATGCACTATTTGTTTTTGCCATAATTTATTGTTAGTTGTTTGTACTGTACTTGCAGCTTGCTGTTCATACTGTTGCACTTTTTGTAAATAAATAGTTACTTCGTGTGGATTAATTGCAGCCAATCTGCCAACCATCATTAATGGTGCAGGGTTTATTCCTTCAGATACTAATAATGCATCTGATGCGGGCCAACCAAAAGTTGGTACAAGATTTAATTTATCAACCAAACTATTGCTTTCATTCATAGCATATTCATCATAAGCAACTGCTTTGCCTATTATAAAAATATGTGTAGGATTGGTAGAAAAATTATGTTTAGCAAAACGAGTAAAATTCTTAACACTCAATGGATGTTTTTTTATACCAAAAGCAAATTGGTCAACCAATTCATCTATATCATAAATTTTTGCATTAAAATTTCCACCTGTTGCACTTGCTCTGTATTGACGATATAAATCAACTGCTTCGCCACTATTTATACCAACCAATTTATTAGAGATAATTAAATAATTTCCTTGCAATGCTGTTTGAGAAAAATTAGTAAAGTTTTTATTTTGAAAATTATTAACTGTTTGTATAGCACTAACATCTTGACTAACTAAAATAAAATTTCTTGTAGAAGCATCATAAGGCAAAGCAAATTTTATCAATCCACCAGATACAACTGCTACATATCTTGCATGATTACTTATATCATACAAAACAGGCAATGCACTACTATTAAAATTAGCTATTTCAATATAAGTACCAGCAGGATTGGTGCTTGCAGGCAATGAAAAAGCAAATGATGTAGCATTGGCAAAATTGAAAAGTCTTGCATAATTTAATAACACATAAGCAGCATACATTCTATTGCCATTATCTGCTTCTATACTAAAATTATTGATAGCATTGTTAATTGCATTTGCAGGAACAGTAGCATTAAAAACAGCAGTTTGTTGATTAACCAAAGGTTGATTATTGATATATGCTGTGCCATTCAATTTTAAAGAAACATTTCTTGATACATAAGCTACACCATCTACAGCCATAGTCAATGATGCTGAAGGTCCTGTAGTATAAGGAAATAAATTATCAGCAGAAAAAGTATAAGGGTCGCTATCAACAATTTCATTTGAACCCCAACCTTCTCCTATATCATAAGATGATGAAGTAACTCTTTCACCTGCATTTTGTCCAAAGCCTCTATGTATTACATCTTTAAAATCAAATCTTTTAGTGTACATGAAATAAGGCTCTGGAGGTAAAGAATTTCCTGCTATATTATTTGCACCATTGGTATAACGTAAGTTTTGAAATATATTCGTATTTACTGTAAGAAAAAAAGCAGCTGTATCTGTTTGTAAACTTATTTTATCTGAAAGTTGATAAGCAGGGTCTCTGTATAAAACTTTATCTGGTTTGCCATCATTTTTTTCTCCCCAAAATTCTATATAACCATTTATAGGCAAAGCACCTGAAAGCACACTTGTATATAAAGGCACTTGTACGCCATTTCGCCAAAGTTGAAAATGTTCTGCTGGTGTATTTATTAATGAAGCAGGTAAATTGGCTTGATTAATTCTATATAAACCAGTTGCTCCTACTTTAAATTTATAGTAAGTTTTATCAAAATCTATCCATTCATTATTATAATTTTGTGCTTGTAATAAGTAAGGAATGCTTATTAAGAAACACACTAATAATTGATATATTTTTTTATTTTTCATTGCTTTAGTAGTATAAATAATCAGTAATGATTGTAACCTATTTTTCTTTTTTTACTAAATCTATTCTTAAACTAAAAATATGTGTATATAAAGGGTTTGCTTGATTGGTAAGATTGGTAAAGGCATAATCTATACCTACATTACCAAGTTTAAAGCCTGCTCCAAAACTTGGTTGAAAAATCCAAACTTTTTTCTGATTGGTTGTATCACCATCTTTCAATGCTCTTTGAAAATTAGATGCTCCTGCTCTTAAAAAAATATTGTTGTTAATACCTAATTCAATACCAATATTTGGGTCTATGCTAATTGGATTAGTGCTAATAAGTGTATTTCTTTTTCCATCAAAAGTGACATGCAAATTAGCTTCTGCCAATAAATTGATTGTATTATTTATTTTAAAATTACGAGCAGCAGCAGCAATTAATCTTGGTGCTGTCATTTCTGTACTCTTAGTAGGAATGTCATTATTGGTTAAATACAATACTTCTTTTTCTCTATCAGTAAATGTAAAAGACCATGCATTAAAAGTAGTCGTTACATCTCTTATAGTAGCACCAAATAACCACTTATCTTTTTTTATTTGAATACCTGCATCTATGCCAAAGCCCCATGCTTTTGCAAAACTTCCTACACTGCGATGAATAATTTTTGCATTACCACCATAACTAATAAATAGTTTATCTGTTTGTTTAGCTATTTGAGCATAGCTTAATAATACAGCATAATCGGCAGAAGAAAAACTTGAAATATTATTATAATTGATAGAGCCATCTGGTTCTACTAAAAATAATGTATTAGGAATATCATCAACAGCAAAACGCAAAAAACTAATAGCTAAAGTTCTATTACCATTTTTAGAAGGTAAAGCAATAGCACCAAAATCATATTTACCAATACCTGCAAAATATTCTGCATGCATAACAGCAATAGAAGGATTGTCTTTTATATGCACCAAACCAGCAGGATTCCAATAACCTGCTGTAGCATCATTAACAGAAGCTACTTGTACACTACCCATACCCAAACTTTTTGCACCTGCTCCAATATTTAAAAACTCGTTAGAGTATTTTCTAAACTGTGCTTGAGCAGAGCCTACAAACTCAAATAATAAAAGTGCTATGAAACTGAATTTAGATATAAACCTCATTTAATTTTTTTTCTGCTGAATTAAAATCTACAAATCAGATAAATAAATTATCTATACCTGATTTTGTATTAAGTGTAAAATTATTGCAATTAAATGGATTTATTGGTGGAAAACGAAAATAATACTTTTTTAGAAATTTTAAAAAAAGTTCTGTCTATATAAATGCTAATTACCTGAATTAGTAAGTTATTTATTCTTTTTTCCCTGTAAAGGAAATCTTAAATAGGCAGGCAAAATACTTTTCTCTTTCTTTTTTTCAGGCTGTTTATGTTGATACTGTGTATAATAAATTTTTAGTAAAATAAGAAAATATGAAATTAGTAAAGGTCCAAAAATTAATCCTGCTATACCAAAGTATTTCAACCCAATAATAATACCTAATACTGTAACTACAGGATGCACATCAGCCATTTTTTTGGCTAATAAAAACCTGATTAAATTATCACTTAGCCCAATAACTATCACACCCCAAGCCAATAGAAAAATTCCATAACCAGTATCTCCTTTTATCAATAAAAATATACTAACAGGTATCCAAATTAAAGCAGTTCCCACCACAGGAATAACAGATGCAAAAGCTGTTAAAACACCTAAAAATGCTGCTTGTTCTATACCAGTTATTAAATAAGCTACAAAACCTAATAGCCCATGTATCACAGCAATTAAAGGAATACCTATAGCATTGCTAACTGTTTGAGCTACTAATTCATTCCCAAAAATTTTTACAGTATCTCTATTAAAAGGAATATATGCTTCTAAGTCTTCTTCTATTTTATTAATATTTACCAACAAGAAATAAAGAAAAAAATACATCATTGTTATATTGGTAAAAAAATTAAGTCCTGTATTGAGTGCTATAGACAATGTTTTTCCTAAAAACGACTGAATTTTTTCAAGATTTTGAATAGACATAACAGTTATATGAAATTGCTCTTTAAGAAAAAGGTCAATTTCTGTCAATGGTTGTATAATACTTTGAGGATTGCTAACAATAATATTTATTTCTTTATACAACAATCCGCCAGCTAAAGATATAGGCAACAGAAAAATAAAAAATGAAGCAATAAGCATAGTTATAGCAGCAATAGGTTTTTTCCATTGTCTTTTTTCTATAAGCCAATGCATAGCTGGTTTGCATAGTACATATAAAATAACAGAGCCTAAAAATGCAGTTAGAAATTCTAACATACTATATAATAATAAAAGAGCAAATACAATAATACATGCAAGAAATATATTACGATTAACTTTGTAGTGTTGATTAGTTTCCATGCTAAAAAAATATTTAAAATATAGTTGCAGCAACTAATGTAGCAAATAGATTGCTCAATCACAAAAATATAAGATGAAGTTTTTTTATGAGAACATTTAATGCTAAAAAATGAATAATAATTTTTTTATTTACTATAACGATACTCTTTTAAAAGAAGATGCTCCTATTATTACAGCTAATAACAGAGGTTTACGTTATGGTGATGGTTTTTTTGAAACAATGAAAATAATCAATGGAAAAATTATTTTAAAAGAGATACATTTTGAAAGACTATTTACCTCTCTTGAATTATTACAGTTTCAGCAACCAGCATATTTTAATGCTTCTTTTTTAGAAGAAAAAATTTTAGCTCTTGCTAAAAAAAATCATCAGCAAAAAGGTGCAAGAGTTCGGTTAAATATTTTTAGAGCAAATGGAGATTTGTATAATGCAGAAAATCATTTACCCAATTATATTATGCAAACTTCATTGCTGAACACACAGCATCATACACTTAATAAAAAAGGCTTGAAGGTTGATATTTTCAAAGATGCCAAAAAAGTGTTTGACAAATTTTCTCACATCAAAAGCAATAATTATTTGCCTTATACTATGGCTGCTTTATGGGCAAAGCAAAATAATGTTGATGATGCTTTACTATTAAATGCTGATAACCATATTGCAGATGCTACCATTGCCAATGTGTGGATTGTGCTTAATGGTATTATTAAAACACCTCCTTTAACAGAAGGCTGTATCAATGGTGTAATGAGAAAATATTTACTAACTTGTTTACAAAAAGAAGGTATTCCATTTCAAGAAGTAAGTATTACATTAGATGACATAGCACAAGCTCAAGAAATATTTTTAACCAATGCTATTACTGGTATTAAATGGATAAAGCAATGTGGTAAAAATGCTTACCATACACAAGTAGCCCCTTACTTATTTGAAAAATTTGTTGAGCCTTTATGGAAATAAAATCTATGTATTAACTAATACCTCTTTCTTTCATTACTTTATTCAACTTCTTCAACATTAAAAATAATAATGCAGCAGAAGCCATAAGCAACAAAAAGTTTAACCAAAAAAAGTTTGCTTTATTTTCATAAGTATCCCACATACTTGCCAATACACCAGATAGCTTGTTACCAATTGAAGTAGATAAAAACCAACCTCCCATCATTAATGATGTAATACGCACAGGGCTTAGTTTTGAAACCAATGATAAACCCATAGGGCTTAATAATAATTCACCAACAGTAATGACACCATAACTGCCAACAAGCCACCAAACACTTACTTTCTCAGCTCCATTATTGCCTGCTTGTACAGCAGCAACCATTACTAAAACAGATAATGCTGAAATAAATAAACCAAAGGCAATTTTGGTTGGTGTGCTGGGTTCTTTTTTTCTTGCTCTAAGCCATGTAAAAAAAGCTACTAATAAAGGCGTTATTAAAATTACCCATGCAGGGTTAATGCTTTGACTAAGATTGGTAGCCCAAACACTTAATGTACCACCTTCTGTTTGCATTTTACTTTGTACATCATTTCTAAAATAAATAGGGTAATTATATTCTTTTATTACTTTACCATCTTGCTTTTGTAGCCTGAATAGCTCATCATATAAAGGAACAGAATCTTTTTTATACTCTAAAGTTTGTGTAAACTTAACTGCATTAAATATTTTTTCTGTAGTTCCAGAAACAGCTCTATCAGTATATCTATCTGCCCATGTATTTAAAGCAGTTCCATTTTGTTTAAATACAGCCCAAAACATTACTACTACTGCAAAAATGGTGAGTAGTACACCAATAGGTGCTTTTTCATCTGCATCTGCTTTAAAATATAATGAGGTATAAAAAATAATAACAGGAATACAAGCAAAAATGAAAGCATCTGTTGAATCGCTACCAAAAATATTTCCTGGCAAAATCCATCCAACAACCCCTGCTAATATAGAAGGCAATAAAATAAGTGCTGTAATTTTTCCCATACTCATATCATTTTCTTTCACTCCTTTTTTAATATCAAATGCTTTGTAATGTTTTGTGCCAATTACAAAAATTAAAACTCCTATAAACATACCAATACCTGCTGCTGCAAAAGCATAGCCCCAACCAAGCATATTATATAAAACAGCACCAAAAAAATTACAAACAAAAGCACCAATATTGATACCCATGTAAAAAATATTGTAGCCCTCATCTTTTTGGTGATTGTTTTGTGGTGTAGTATAAACATTGCCCAATAGGGTAGAAATATTGGGTTTAAAAAAGCCATTGCCTACAATAACTAATGTCATACTAACATATAAAACAGGAAGACTATGAATAGCCATTAAACAATAACCCGTACCCATTAATAAGCCTCCAATAATAATAGATTTTCTGTAGCCCCAATATCTATCAGCTATTAAACCCCCTAAAAAAGGGGTAAGAAAAACAAGAGCAATAAAAGTTCCATAAAGGTCAGCACTTTCAGCTTCTGTCATAGCAAAACCTGCTTTTACATCTTTAAGATAAAGTGTAAAAATGCCTATCATTAAATAATAACCAAAACGTTCCCACATTTCAGAAAAAAATAAAAATGGCAATGCTTTAGGATGTTTTTTCCACATAAAAATTAAGGTTTAAAAAATAAAAAAGCGGTGTTTGAACACCGCTTTAAAAATAAGGGATTTTTTTATTACCTGATGCCGTGCATCATTTTTAATAATTTCTTGCTTAGGAAAAATAAAATGATAGAGGCTACTCCACTCATAATAATAAATAATACAAAGAAATCAAAAAGACTCTCCATTTTATAACCCATGAAAGAAGTTGTTTTTCCTGCCTCTGGATAAAATGAACTCAATGTACCTGCAAATTTATTGGCTGTTGCATTTGCCAGAAACCAAGTACCCATTAATAAAGAAGCAAATCTTACTGGAGCTAATTTATTAACCAATGATAAGCCAATAGGAGATAAACAAAGCTCACCAATTGTATGTAATAAATATAGAGCAATTAACCACATCATACTTACTTTTACTGGACCAATATCTTTTACCCCAATTGCAATTACCACATATCCTAATGATAACAATAATAATCCTAAAGCTTGTTTGTAAGGAGATGCAGGCTCTAAATTTCTGCTACCAAGTTTGCCCCACATTTCTGCAAATACAGGTGCCAGAACTACTATAAATATAGCATTTACACTATTGTATGTAGATGCAGGAATTTCTTTTAATTCAAACATTTCACCACCTACAAATCCTTTTACTACCAAGTATAAAAGATAGATGCCAATACCAGCAAAAAGTATTTTAAACTCTTTGGGTATATCCATTATACGTTGTAAAGTATAATATAATAAACCAGCAAGTACAGCAACAATTAAATATAATACACCATAGCTTGTATGTATATTAACAACTCTGTTCATTTGCTCATCTGCAAAAAAAGTGAGTGAAGCACCAGCTTGTTCAAATGCTGCCCAGAAAAATATTACAAAAAATGCTGCAACAAAAATGACTATTATTCTTTCTTTTTCAATTTTTGTTAATGAACTATCTGTAAGTATTATACCTGGAGCTACTATAGACACACTGAATATACAAGAGCCAATCCAATCTTGGTCTAATATAAAATGAAAAACAGCAATTAATGCTAAAGCTATAACAGACCAAACAATGATACTCTTTTTAGAAATTTGACCTTTTATTTCTGTATGCCCTTTAGATTCACTTTCTTCTTCTTTTGCTTCTCTCTTTTTATTTGCTTCTGCACCTACAGCTTCACCATCTGGCGTAACTAAATATTTTTTCTTCATTAATTCAAAAGAAACAACACCAAACAACATTCCAATACCAGCAGCTAAAAAGCCATATTTAAAATCAGCAGGGTTGCCAGTATCTCCTAAAACACCACAAACAATTGGAGAGAAGAATGCCCCTAAATTAATACCCATATAAAACAAAGTAAATGCAGCATCTAATCTTTTATCTCCACGTGGATATAACTGCCCTACCATAGTAGAAATATTAGGTTTAAAGAAGCCATTACCAATAATTAAAGATGTTAAACCAAGCCACATTAATATTGTAGCAAGGTCAATATTTTGATAATTGCTTGCACTAAAGAACATTAAGAATTGACCCAAAGCCATAAGCAAACCACCAAAAAGAATAGACTTTCTATTGCCCCAATATTTATCTGCTATATAACCACCTATTAGTGGCGTTAAATAGACTAAACCCGTGTAACTACCATAAATATTTGATGCTGTAGCTTTATCAATTACCAAAGCCTTGGTCATATATAAAGTAAAAATGGCTCTCATGCCATAGTAACTAAAACGTTCCCACATTTCAGTAAAAAATAAAACAAATAAACCCTGAGGATGTTTTAATGATTGTGATGTAGTTTGATTCATATACTGTTAATTTTCGTTAGGTTGTTAATTTTAAAAGATTGAAAATAAGTAGAAAAATTAATATTCAACCCAAAAAAATTATTAAGCAGCTATTTAAGGTGAACAACTTGAAACTTTTTTTTGCCATTTCACTGCTACTTTCGCTGTATTATAAACAGCATTTATGAACATTCTTTTATTAGGTAGTGGTGGGCGTGAACATGCTCTTGCTTGGAAAATAAAGCAAAGCAATTTTTGTCAAAATTTATATATAGCACCTGGTAATGCTGGTACTGATTTGGTAGGAAAAAATATTGGTATAAGTGTAAATGATTTTGAAACACAAAAGGCATTTTGTTTAACTCATCAAATAAATATGATTGTTGTAGGACCTGAAGAACCTTTGGTAAAAGGCATATTTGATTTTTATAAAAATGATGAAGCATTAAACAATATTATTGTAATAGCACCATCTGCCAAAGCTGCACAATTAGAAGGCAGCAAAAGTTTTAGCAAACATTTTATGCAAAGACATCAAATACCTACTGCTGCATATAAAGAATTTACAAAAGAAAATTTTGAAGAAGGAAAAGAATATATACAAAAACACAGTTTACCCATTGTATTAAAAGCTGATGGCTTAGCTGCTGGTAAAGGAGTCATTATTTGTACCAATACCAATGAAGCATTGAAAGCATTTGATGAAATGATTGTTCATCAACAATTTGGAGAAGCATCTGCTAAAGTAGTGATAGAACAATTTTTGCAAGGCATAGAAGTAAGTGTTTTTGTATTAACCAATGGAAAAGATTATCAAATTATTGGTCATGCAAAAGATTATAAAAGAATAGGTGAAGGAGAAACTGGTTTAAACACAGGTGGCATGGGTTGTGTAACACCTGTGCCTTTTATGGACACATTATTTATGCAAAAAGTAGAAGAAAAAATTATTAAACCAACTATTGATGGTTTGTATAAAGAGCAATTAAGCTATCATGGCTTTTTATTTTTTGGATTAATGAATGTGCAAGGAGAACCTTATGTTATAGAATATAATTGCAGAATGGGCGACCCAGAAACAGAAGTTGTAATGCCACGTTTAAAAAATGATTTAGTTGAACTATTTGTTGCAATGGAGAAAAATAATTTACAAAACATTGCTATTAAATACAATGAAGGATTTTTTGCTACAATAATGGCTGTGAGTGGTGGCTACCCAGGAGATTATAAAAAAAATATACTAATTAGCCAAGTAGCTAATGTGCTAATAGATAAAGAGAGTATTATTTTTCATGCAGGAACAAAAAAAGACAATGATAATATTGTAACCAATGGTGGGCGTGTATTAGCTGTAACATCTCAAGGATTAAGTATTGCAGATGCTGTTAATAAATCTAAACAAACACTACAAACAATTTCTTTTGAAGGAATGTATTATAGAAAGGATATTGGATTTGAATTTGTATAAGTTGAAATATGCTATTGAACAAAGTAAACAATCAGCATTAAAGAACCTAAGAGTTTAGCTAATTGATAGCTTATTTAAGCTATTTATTTTTTACCACAAAGGCACAGAGGACACAAAAAGCCTTATACTTTTTATATAGCAAAATATATCTGCCTTATTTACCACCAAAAACCTTTTTCAATAAATTGGTTGTTTGTGCTACGGGGTCTTTTCTTATTTTTTGTTCTTCTAAAGACACTTGATAAAAAATTCCTGCAAGGGCTTTATCAGTTACATAAGCTGCCAAATCTGGATTTACTTTCTTTAAAGAAAATTTATTGTATGCAGAAAAAACAGTATTCCAATGTTGTGTAGCATTTACTTTTTCTAAAGATTTTTCTATAACAGGTCTAAAAGATGCTGTTAATGAAGTAGTAGTTTGCGTTCTTAAATATTGTGTAGCAGCAGTATCGCTACCTTTTAAAATATTCCAAGCATCTGTAATACTCATATTTTTAATAGCATCAATAAAAATAGGTGCAGCACTTTTTGCAGCATCTTCTGCTGCTCTATTCATAGATAAAATAGCATCATCTACTAATTTACTGCCACCAGGTATTTTGCTTACAGCTTCTTGTACTTTTTGTGCTTCGGGTGGTAATAATATTTTTATAGCAGCATTTTTAAAAAAGCCATCTACATTGGCTAATTGAGAAGCACTTTTTTCTGTGCCAACAGTTAAGGCTTCTTTCAATCCTTGTATTACATCTTCTGTTGATAAGCCTGCGGTAGAAGTTTTGTCAGTTCCTCCTTTTACCTTTTTTATTACATCTTTTAATATCTGAGCTTGTAAGTTATTGATAGCTACACATAATACTAAAATACAGATTATTTTTTTCATTGATAAATTTTTAGGATGTGAATATCAGTATTTTTTATGGTTTAATTTGTTTAAGTTATTTTAAAATTTTATATGACTGTAAAAAAACACTAAACTTATGTTGTATTGAAGTTTTCATTATTTCAACAAAGCATAAGAAATTCTTTTGACATATAAATCATATACATTTGTACATTCAGTATGATTACTCCACAAACGATAGAACAAATAAAAAGCCGTATAGATATTATAGATATCATTGGCGAATATGTGAAGCTAAAAAAACGTGGCAGTAATTATATTGGTCTTTGTCCTTTTCATAACGAGAAAACACCTTCTTTTTCTGTATCTGCCTCTAAAGAATTGTATAAATGTTTTGGTTGTGGCAAAAGTGGTAATGCTATTACTTTTTTAATGGAGCATGATAAACTAAGTTATGTAGAAACATTAAAATGGCTTGCAGCAAAATATAATATTACTATTGAAGAAACAGAAACATCGGCAGAGCAAAAAATTATTGTACAAACAGCAGATAGTTTATATGCTATTAACAAATTTGCCAATGATTTTTTTGTACAAGAATTATGGCAAGAAACAGAAGGGCAACAAATAGCTTTAACATATTTGCAAGAACGTGGCTTTAGAGATGATACTATTAAAAAATTTCAATTAGGTTATAACCCTAAAGAAAAAGATAAATTAGCTCAAACACTTATAACACATCAGTTTAATAAAGACATATTGCCTAAAACTGGTTTAGTAGTTATAAGAAATAATGATGAATGGACAGATAATTATAGAGGTAGAATTATTTTTCCTATTCATAACAATACTGGTAAAATAATTGGTTTTGGTGCAAGGGTTATAGGACAAGCAGATAAAGCTCCTAAATATATTAATACACCAGAAAATGAAATTTATGTAAAAAGCAAAATTTTATATGGTTTATATTTTGCCAGAACTGTTATTGCAAAAGAAGATGAATGTTTGTTGGTAGAAGGTTATACAGATGTAATAAGTCTGCATCAGGCAGGTATAGAAAATGTAGTAGCCAGTGGTGGCACATCTTTAACATCGGAACAATTAAGACTTATAAAAAAATATACCAATAACCTTACTATTATTTATGATGGAGATATGGCAGGTGTAAAAGCTGCTTTGCGTGGTTTAGATATGGCATTGGAAGAAGGTTTAAATGTAAAATTGGTTTTAATACCAGATAATGAAGACCCAGATAGCTATGTAAATAAAACAGGCACTACCGTTTTTAAACAATTTATTGCACAACATAAAAAAGATTTTATCATTTTTCAGTTAGAAGTAATGCTGAAAGATGCAGGTAATGATATAACACAGAAAAATAATGTAGTCAATAATATAGCAGCCACTTTAAGTAAAATAAATAGAGCAGAAGATTTTACCAAACTACATGAATATATAAGACAATGTGCAGAGCTTTTAAAAATAGACGAAGCTGGCTTAACCAACTTAGTCAATAAAGTAAAACAAGAAAAACAATTAAAAGAAAATAAAAGAGCTTCTTTAGCAGATGCACTACAACAAATACCAGAACAAGAAGAAACAATACCTACAGAAACTTTATTGCTTAATGAAGATGAAGTATATGAAAAAAATATGCTGAGAGTATTGCTTGAATATGGATTGCAACAAAAAGATGAAACCCAAAGTGTAGCAAATTATATTTTTGACTCATTAAATAATTTTAGGTTTGACAATGCTTTGTATAGTACAATATATCAGGAATATCAAGAGTTGTATGGTTTAGGCAAAGAACCTGATACCAAAACTTTTTTATACCATAAAGAAGAAGCAGTAAGAAATGTTATTATCAATATTATTGCCCAACCTTATGAACTAAGTCCAAGATGGGATGAGAAATTGCCAGGAATGAATATTGTAAACAGAGATGTTTCGTTGCATGATATAGATATTAGCATCAGTTACTTTAAGCTAAGAAAAATTAAAAAAATGTTTAGAGAAAATCAGCAAGACCTTGAAGCTGCTACATCTATAGAAGAACAACTAAAATTAATAGCAGTACATAAATTTTTAAAAGAAGAAGAAATTGCTATTACCAAACATTTAGGTACTGTTATTATAAAATAATTCTCTTAGACATTTTGTAATAATTAAGCTACTGCTTTTTTAACCAAATCAGCAGCTTCGCTTAGTAAAATAGCACTTTGAACCTCTAAGCCACTTTCATCTATTAATTTTTTGGCTTCTGCTGCATTAGTACCTTGCAAACGAACAATAATAGGTATTTTAATATTGCCTAATTTTTTGTATGCTTCAATTACACCTGCTGCTACTCTATCACAACGAACAATACCACCAAAAATATTAATCAAAATTGCTTTTACATTAGGGTCTTTTAAAATAATTCTAAAACCTGCTTCTACTGTTTGAGCATTGGCTGTGCCACCTACATCTAAAAAGTTGGCAGGTTCTCCACCACTTAGTTTAATCATATCCATTGTAGCCATTGCTAAACCAGCACCATTAACCATACAGCCTACATTGCCATCAAGTTTTACATAGTTTAAGTTGTATTGACCAGCTTCTACTTCTGTAGGGTCTTCTTCTGTAATATCTCTTAAAGCAGCCAAATCAGGATGACGCATTAAAGCATTTTCATCTAAGCCCATTTTACAATCTACTGCTATTATTTTATCATCACTTGTTTTAAATAATGGATTTATTTCTAACATAGAACATTCTAAACCAATGTAAGCATTGTATAAATTGGTTACAAATTTTACACAGCTTTTAAAAGCATCGCCACTTAATCCTAAATTAAAAGCAATTTTACGAGCTTGAAAACCTTGTAAACCACCACTTGGGTGTACCCATTCTTTAAATATTTTATCAGGTGTATTATGAGCTACTTCTTCAATATCCATACCTCCTTCGGTAGAATACATAATTACATTTTTCCCTTTGGCTCTATCTAATAAAATGGATAAATAAAACTCTTTTACAGGGTTTGGACCTGGGTAATAAACATCTTGAGCTATTAATACTTTATTTACTTTTTTACCTGCTGGACCTGTTTGAATAGTAACTAATGTACCACCCAAAATTCCTTTAGCAAATTGACTAATATCTTCTAAACTTTTGGCAACTTTTACTCCATTTAAACCACTTTCATTTACTTTTCCTTTACCACGACCACCAGCATGAATTTGTGCTTTAATTACTGCAAAACTGTTGTTGGTTTGTGTTTTAATTTGTCTATAAGCATCTTCAGCAGCCATTACACTTTCTACTGCTATACCTTCTTGTACAGGCACATTATACTTTTTTAGTAATTCTTTTGCTTGATATTCGTGTAAATTCATATTGAAATTTTTATGTGGCGAAGATAAGAGTTGTTGATGAAAATTTGTTTGGTTGATGTACCCATTTTCTTCTTACTAATAATACTTTCATTAAATAGTGTAATAAAACTTTATAGTTACAGCAAAAATACTGATAGATTTTAAATGATTTTATCTTATGTTTGCAACCCTTTTCTAAAGGTCCTGTGGCCGAGTGGTTAGGCAGAGCTCTGCAAAAGCTTCCACACCAGTTCGAATCTGGTCGGGACCTCTTTCTCTTCTAATTTATTTTAATTTTTCAAGAGCTTCCTTAATTCTTACCCAAGCACGTTCTATATTTTGTAAACTATTAGCAAAAGAAAAACGCACACATTTTGATTCACCAAAAGCATCTCCCATTACACTGCTTACATGTGCTGTATTTAAAATGTACATACAAAAATCTCCTGCATCTTTAATAGTTGTTGTACCATCAGATTTGCCATAGTAATAACTAACATCTGGAAAAATATAAAATGCTCCTTCTGGTTCTGCACAAATAAACCCAGGTATTTCTTTGATTATTTCCATTACTCTTTTTCTTCTTCTTGCAAACTCTTCAGTCATTTCGTAAGTAGGTTTTAAATCTGCTGTAAGTGCTACTACTGCTGCTTTTTGGGTTATAGAGTTTGCACCACTTGTAAACTGACCTTGCAATTTTTCACATGCTTTGGCTATTGTAATATTGGCAGCTATATAACCTAAACGCCAACCAGTCATAGCAAAGCCTTTACTTAATCCATTTACTACAACAACTCTTTCTTTTATATCATTAAACTGTGCTATGCTTTCGTGTATTCCTTTGTAATTAATGTATTCATAAATTTCATCTGAAATAATAATAATGTTTGGATGTTTTCTAAACACATTTACCAATGCTTCTAACTCTTGTTTATTATAAAAGCTACCACTTGGATTGCAAGGAGATGAAAATAAAAATACTTTTGTTTTATTAGTAATAGCAGCTTCTAATTGTTCAGCAGAAATTTTAAATCCTTCGTTTGCAGAAGCCCTTATTTGTACCACTTTACCTCCTGCAATTTTTACTAAATCGCTATAAGTAACCCAATATGGTGTAGGAATAATTACTTCATCGTCTGTATCTACCAAAGCTAAAATAGTATTTGCTAAACTTTGTTTTGCACCAGTAGATACTACAATATTTTCTGGTGTATAAGTTAAATGATTATCTCTTTTTAATTTGGTACAAACTGCTTCTCTCACATCTAAAAAACCTGCTACTGGTGTGTAATGACTCCAATTATCTTGAATTGCTTTGATAGCAGCATCTTTAATATGTTGAGGGGTATCAAAGTCAGGCTCTCCAAGACTTAAATCAATTACATCTATTCCTTTTGCTCTTAATTCACGACCCAATTTTGCCATTTTAAGTGTTTCTGGCTCATTAAATCTGTCTAATAATGTAGAAAGTTTCATATTCAATACATTTTATACTAAGCGTTTTTAGAGGGGCTAAAGATAAAGCCTATCTTAATAGATAGCTCAAACAAAAAATAATAATGAAAATTATGTACTGTATAAGTGATAGAGATTAATATTTTTCGTTTTTATTAACCTAAACAATTGCTTGTAAATTTTAGATAATAGCTTTTCTAATTTTTATTAATTGTTCTAACAAATTTTCTAATAAATGTAGAGGTAACATATTAGCACCATCACTTTTTGCTACAGCAGGGTTAGGATGTGTTTCTATAAACAAACCATCTGCCCCTACAGCAATAGCAGCTTTTGCAATGGTTTCTATTAATTGAGGATTGCCTCCTGTAATTCCTGAAGTTTGATTAGGTTGTTGTAAACTATGGGTACAATCCATTATAACAGGTGTTTTATGTTCTTTCATCCAAGTTATATTTCTGTAATCAACTACCAAATCTTGATAACCAAAAGTTGTTCCTCTTTCTGTAAGCATGGTTTTATTATTACCAGCTTTGGTAATTTTATCTACTGCAAACTGCATACTTTGTCCACTAAGAAATTGTCCTTTTTTTACATTAACTATTTTATTTGTTTTTGCAGCAGCTATTAACAAATCTGTTTGTCTGCATAAAAAAGCAGGAATTTGCAAAGCATCTACATATTGTGCAGCAAGTGTACATTCATCGTGTGCATGTACATCTGTTATAGTTGGTAGCTTATATTTTTCTCCTACTTTTTTAATAAAATTTAAAGCAATATCATCGCCTAAGCCAGTAAAAGAATTTGCACTTGTACGATTGGCTTTTCTATAACTTGCTTTAAAAATATACGGTATTTCTAAGTTTTTGCAAATAGCACTCACTTTATCTGCAACTTCCATTACTAATTCTTCACTTTCTACTACACAAGGTCCTGCTATTAAAAAGAAATTATCCGGGTTGTAAGATTGATTTTTAAATAACTCTTGTAAATACGTTGGCTGCATATTAATTGTTTAATGAAAAGCAAACATACATAAGATTTAACTTTGATTATAATACTTTTGCCAAAAAACAAGCATTGCAAAAATTAAAAAAGTTTATACCAGGGATAGTTTGGTTTTTAATAAGTTTTTGGTTATTTACATTACCAGGTTCTGCTATACCTGAGTTTGATGTATTTCATAAAGTGCAAGGAGATAAGTTTGTACATGCTTTTATTTTCTTCTTGCTTGGCTATTTATTTATATCGCCTATTCAACATTATCATATACAACACAAAAAAAGAGTGAATTGGTTTTTGGTGATGACTATTCTATTTATGCTATATGGTATAGCTGTTGAGTTTATACAAAAAAATTATATTCCTTTTCGTTCATTTGATATAGGAGATATTTTTGCAGATATTGTTGGTAGTTTATTGGCTTTGTGGTATGCTATTAAAGTTTGGGGTAAAGAGGTTTCTGCTTCAAAATAGCAACAGTTAATCGGCTAATACAAACTAATTTTTCTTTTTCGTCATAAATTTTTATTTCCCAAACATGTGTTGTAGAGCCTATGTGCAAAGGTTTTGCAACGGCTGTTACCAAACCAGATTTTACACCTCTTATATGATTGGCATTAATATCTAACCCAACACACATTTGTGTTTCTTTATCTATTACTAATGCAGATGCAACGCTACCAACAGTTTCTGCCAATGCTACACTTGCACCACCATGTAATAAGCCATAAGGTTGATGTGTTCTTTTATCTACAGGCATAGTAGCTTTTAAAAAATCTTCTCCTATTTCTGTAATATGAATGTCTAAATGTTCTGCTAAAGTATTTTTATTCCAATAAGCAAAATCGTTAAGTGTTATATTTTTATTAAACCAAATCATTAAGAAAAAAATTAACAATAATAATGAATAAATTGTATGTAGCAGTTATTATTTTTTCAAACTTTTAATAACTGCTTCTGGTAAAAATGGCGATGCATCTCCACCATTTTTTAAAATATCTCTTACAATAGTAGAAGCTACTGAAGTGTATTTTGGCTCTCCTGTTAAAAAAATGGTTTCAATAGATTTATCTAAAGTTCTATTAGCATCGGCAATGGTTTTTTCATATTCAAAATCGCTAACAAAACGAATACCTCTTAGAATAAATTTTGCTCCAATTTTTTTACAATAATCTACTGTTAATCCATCAAAAGCTACACTTTCAATTTTTGTATTTCCTTTATAAATTTCTTTGAACCATTGCATTCTTTGTTCAGCAGAAAACATAGGTTGTTTAGAAGAATTAACACCAATACCTACATATATTTTATCAAACAAAGGCAATGCTCTATCAATAATATCTATATGCCCTAATGTAACTGGGTCAAAAGTGCCTGGAAATAAACAAATACGCATTTTTATTATTTTAAATGTTGTATGTTATATGTTGAGTTTTAAATGTTGAATGTTATATGCTGAATATTTTTATTTTAAAACTCATAATTCATAACTAGTTAATGGTTAATGGGGTTTGAGGGTAGTAAAATTAGTAATTTATCATACAACACATAACATTCAACATTGCAAATTCCGTCTGACCGAAACGGTCTGACGGAATTTATTCTATCATTCAATATACATCATTCAACATTTAACATTCATAATTCATACTTGCTCTATCTAATCAGTACTACTGTTCCTTTTTTAAATACTATTTTACCCGTATAATCAACTCCTTGTGCTGCAAAAACATAAGTACCACTTGCTTGTGGAACGCCTCCAACATTTCCATCCCATCCTTTCATGTATTCTTTTGTTTCATAAATTAATTGTCCTAAGCGATTGTATATTCTAAAAAAGTCAATTCTTGTAATGCCTACAGGTATTGGTTTTAGTATATCATTTTTTCCATCATTATTAGGTGTAAATGCAGTAGGTATAAAAATATCGGGTTGTGTTTTAAATATTTTTACTACAATTTCATCTTCTCCTTTACAACCTTCAGGTCTTGTTACTACTACTTTATATTTTATAGAATCTGTATTAATATTTAGTGTAGCAGTTGGGTTAGCAATAGAAGGATTATTTAAACCTGTGCTTGGTGTCCAATGAAAAATACTTGCAATAGGTATAGTACTTGTAATGGTATTTAATTGCAATGGCTGATTACGCACTACAGCAGTGTCATTTCCTGCAAATACTTCTACTTTTGGTATTACTTCTATTAATACAGAATCGGTTGTTGGTTTTGGACAACCCAATGTATCATTTGCAGTAAGATAATAGTAAGTTGTTTGTGCAGGCTTTACAGTTGGTGTAAGTGAATGTTCATTAGTAATATCTGTTGTAGGTAACCAGCTAAAAGTACTGCCCACAATATTGGCAGTTAATTTTATACTATCTCCATAACAAATAGCAGGTACAGTATTTATCTGTGCTTGAGGGTAAGGAATAGTAGTAATCAGTACTGAATCTTTATCTTGACATTTACCTAAATTGGCAGTAACATAATATTGGGTAGTAGTAGTTGGTTTTACTAAAGGATATTTTTCAGGAGCCACCACTTCTCCAGTTGATGCTGTCCATATATAACTGAGAGCATGGCTATTAGGGTTTAATCTAAATTCATCTGTTAAACAAACTGTAGAATCTGCACCTGCATTTACTGTTATAAAATCTAATACATTTACTGTAATAGAGTCTTTGCTGATACAGCCATCATCATTTACTGTAACTACATAGGTAGTAGTATCTTTTGGATAAACTAATGGATTGGCTGAATTTGCATTTAGTATATTGTAATTGGGTGTCCATGTAATATTTCCAGTAGTATTAGCTATTAATGGTAATGTATCTATACTGCATATTAAAGTATCTTTAAAAGGTAAGTTAATAATAGGTAAATCTCTTACAGTAAATACTTTTGTTACAGTATCTAAACAGCCTTTACTATTACCAGATTGTAGGGTAACTGTATATGTGCCAGAAGAAGGAAATAACCAAGATGAATCTTTATTAATTGCTGTATCGGCTGTTGTAGTTAAATCGCCAAAATTCCAGTTCCAAGTATTTACTACACCATATACTGTTGTAGTAGCATCAAAAAATTTAATAGGCGAAACAACACATGAACCTTGAACAGTGATACCAGGTTTAAACCCTGGGTAAACATATACATATTTATAAGAAGAATCTTGACAGCCCCCAGTAGCAGTAACTTTTAGCATGATTAAAAATTTTCCTGTATCTGTATAAGTATAGGTTGGTGTTGGTGCAGTAGAAGTATTGCCATCGCCAAAATTCCATAAATAAGAAATAATAGAAGCGTTTGGAGATTGATTTTCAAAATGGTAAGTTAATCCATCACATGTTCTATCATCTGGTCCTGCATCTGGTTTTACAGTAGAGCAATTAGCTACTCTTAATATCATATCTTTTCTATGTTCATTAATTAAAACGCCATCTCTCCATTCTTCTACAGTAACACATACTACATATTTTCCTGCTACTGGTGGTGCAATACCTTTTATGATGCCTGTATATTCATTAATAGTAGCTCCTGTACCAAAAGGATTGGTAGGACTGTATGGAGAAGGATAAACCAATGATGTAGGACTAAGCACTTGTGGTGGTGCGGGTGAAGGATTTGGATTGGGTCCATTTTGTCCATCATAAGCTGGGCTTAATTTATAGGCTAATGAATCGCCATCGGCATCTGTAGCACTAAAGTCTAAAATAAAATCAGCACTAATACATACAGTATTGGTATCTCTTACAGCAAATTTTGGACAATTATTATTTCCTATGGGTAATTGATTTGTGCCAGGAATTTTTGTAGTAAATGTAGCACCCATTTGAGATGATGGGTTAGAGACATTGGTTATAGCTGTTCGAGTATATCTAATCCAAGATAATGTATAACCTTCGGCAGTTTTGGGTAAATCTATTGTTGCTCTCCATGTTCCTATTTGATAACAAACATTTATAAAAGGTAATAAACAAGGATTTGCTCCTTGTGTATTTTGAACAATAGGAGGGGTGCCAGAAAATTGTTGGGTTAATTGTCTGGTTGTTACTAATGTTAAACCATTGTTGCTATAAATTCCAATAGTTACATTTTCTCCATCTAAGCCTGCAAAGTTTGGACCCACAGGACCACATTCTCTAAACAAACGCATAGTAACCATATACCTGTCAGTATTATTATCTCCAGGTCCTACATATTCATAATAGAGTTCTCCACCTGATATATGTGTAGCATAAGAAACAACATTAAACACTACCAACATCAAGCATGTAAATAATAATTTCTTCATTGTTTTATTTTCCAAATATTAAAAATATAAAAGTATTAATAGTTATACGAATTTGATTTCCAAAATAGACCACTCTTTTTCCGTATAATGCCGATGCTATAGTTGTTTAGACCAATTTTATTGGTCTATTACAAATATGCTTTTGGTATTATAAGGGTAGAGCTATTTTTTTTAACACCGCAATAATAAAAGATAATTTAATACTATAAGAACATTTTTGATAGGCTTATGCTGCCTAAAAATATTGTAAAGAATTATCTATTGATAAATTGAAGTAGATATTCGTTCATTTTATTAGTAGCTTCCCACATACCCATGTGTCCTACTTTTTCTAAAACATGTATATAACATTGCTGAGGCACAGTGGCTTGTTCTATAATATCATTTATTGGAGCTACTGTATCTTCTGTACCTGCAATAAGCATGATAGGTACTTTACTTTCTTTTAAAATATGTCTTCTATCTGGTCTATTATGCATAGCAAAATAATATTGTTGCAAAGCATCTTTCTCAAACAACTTTGATGTTTCTATCAACTCATTTATTTTTTCAGGGTATGCTTGTTTAAATGCTTCTCCAAACAAATTAGGAATAACTGTTTTTAAAAAAGCATAACAGCCATATTCTTCTACCATCTCTATTCCTTTTATTCTATTTTCTTTTTTTGTTTCATTATCTGCATAAGCAGTACTATGAATTAATCCAAAAGCATTCAATAAATTATTGTGCCTTTCTGCAAAAGCCATAGTAATATAACCACCCATACTATGACCTAATAAGGTACAAGAATATATTTTTTCATGTGCTAATAAAGTTGCTATACAATCTGCATAATCATTGAGAGATGCAGGGTAATTTACTGAAACAGTAAGATTATTTTTTTCTTCCGAATTTTTTAATAAAGTACTATTACCACTACCTGGCAAATCTGGAATAATCAATAAACAATGTTCTTGCAAATAATCAATTTGTTGGGTATAAATAGCAGATGTTTCGCCAAAGCCATGCAGTAACACAACAGGCTTTCCTTGTCCTTGAACAGAATAAGCTATTGCACTGTTTTTATAGTTGAATGTTTTATACATACTCATAATGATTGAGAAGATATGTTGTTTTTTCTATTGTTTATTTTTGCTACAACTTGCCAAATAAGTATTAGCACAGCCAATACAGAAAATATTTTATACAAATAATCGCCATGGCGAACATAAAATGTTTTATTGTTATTTGGTGCAGGTAAATTGTATTGTAAACTTCCTGCTTTATCCCAACCTTCAGTTATGATTATTTGTCCATAAGGATTAATTACAGCACTGATGCCTGTATTAGCACTACGAACAACCCAACGTCTTGTTTCAATAGCCCTTAATTTGGCATAAGCTAAGTGTTGTTTATGTCCTGCTGTATTGCCCCACCAACCATCATTGGTTATGATGGCTATTAAGTTTGCACCTTTTTGTACATAAGAAGCTACATAAGCTCCATAAATACTTTCATAACAAATAATAGGTGCTGCAATAAAAGGGCTTTCAGCAATTTGAAAAGTGGTAGCTGCTGTATCTTTTGCATAACCACCAGTAGTGCCTCCAAATTTTTCAAACAATGGTGCTAATATTTTTAAAAAAGAAGGCAATGTTTCTACACCTGGCACTAATTTACTTTTAAAATAGAGTTGCATAGGTGCTTTACTGTTTAATGCAATAGCTGCATTATAACTTTCATAATAAAAACCTTGTGTTGTTTTTTGTGTGTATTGTGTAGGCTCTGTAAATGTTTTATAAGTTTCTACGCCTGTAAGCAAAGTAATGTGTGGGTGGCGATGTATAAAAGCAAAAACTGCCTGATAAACTGGTGCAGTTGTTATATCATTCAAAGCTATTTGAGCACTTAAAGCAGTTTCTGACCATACTACAAGTTTGGTATTTTCATCTATTTTTTTTTCAGATAAATCTATGAGTTTTTTTATCTGACTACTTGTAGATGTTTGTTCAAACTTTTGATAAGGGTCTATATTGGGTTGAACAATAACAACATTATCTTGAGTATTATTGTTATCTACATCATGTTGCAATAAACTAATAGAAATAGCAGCAGGCAGTATGATTAATAACATTAATACTGTTATTCTTTTTATTGTCCATTGTATTGTTATTGATGTGTTTTGTTTTATTTTTTTCCATATATCATACAATAAAATATTGATTACAAAAACCCACAATGTACCACCACCAATACCTGTATATTCATACCATTGAACCCAATTTGTTTTTTCTGCAAAAGCATTACCTATACTAAGCCAGGGCCAACTCAATTCCCAATTAAGATGTATATATTCAAACAACATCCAAAAGGCAATGAGTGAAATATAACCAATATAATGACCAGATTTCTTTTTAATATTAATATAACCCCACCAAGGCACATACATTAATAAACTATTGGCTGCAATAGCAAAAATGCTTCCTATATCTGTACTATTCCATATCCACCAAGTAGTACAAACATTCCAAATAAAAAGGGTAAGAAATGCTAAACCAAAAAAAGCATTTTTATTATTTACTTTATCTGCAATAAACAGTAAAGGAATCCATGCAAAAAAAATACAAAAAGCAAAAGGCAATGGAGACCATGCAATAAATAATAAAATACCCGACAAAATACTTAATCCTATATGTGTTAATTTTTGCACAGAATAATTTTTAGTGGTGAAAGTTCGGAAAAAATAATGTCTATTGAGGTAAAAATGTAAACTTGTATTTTAGTGTATAGCATTTTAATTGAAATTTATATTCAAATATAGTATGATGAGGCTATTAATAGAAGATTACTAATGGCAGTATTTAATCAACTACTTTTGCTATCCAATTATAAAGTCTTAATATTGTCGGTTAAATTTAAAACAATGATTGATATTGAATACCAATTTTCATTAAGAAAAATGGGTTATTTGATAACAATAAATTAAATAGAGTACTTATGAGTAGTAGTGTTACAAATATTGGAGTACTTACTTCTGGAGGTGATAGCCCTGGTATGAATGCAGCTATAAGAGCTGTTGTAAGAACAGGCATTTATCATGGTTTAGGTGTATATGGTATAATGAGAGGATATGCAGGAATGATAGAAGATGATATTATAAAAATGGATAGCAGAAGTGTTGCAAATATTATACAACGTGGTGGTACTATACTTAAAACAGCAAGAAGCAAAGATTTTTTAGAATATGCTGGTAGAGAAAAAGCATACCATAATTTAAAGAAACATAGTATAGATGGTTTAGTAATTATTGGTGGCGATGGTAGTTTTCGTGGAGCACAACAATTTTCTAAAGATTTTGATATTCCTTGTATTGGTTTACCTGGCACGATAGATAAAGATATAGCAGGTAGCGATACTACTATTGGTTTTGATACAGCAGTAAATACTGCAGTACAAGCAATAGACAAAATAAGAGATACCATGGATGCACATGACAGACTTTTTATTGTAGAAGTGATGGGTAGAGATGCTGGTTATATAGCACTACATAGTGGTATAGCTACAGGTGCAGAAAATATTTTAATTCCAGAAACACAAACTAATATGGAAGAAATTATTTGCTCTCTTACCGAAAAAGAAAAAAGAAAAAAATTAGTAAACCTTATTGTAGTAGCAGAAGGAGATGACTTTGGTGGTGCAAATAAAGTGGCTACTGCTATCAAAGAAAGAATACCTACTGCCGATATTAGGGTTTGTGTTTTAGGACATATACAACGTGGTGGTTCTCCTACCTGTCAAGATAGATTAATTGCCAGCCACATGGGCTATTATGCAGTAGAAAGTTTAATTAGTGGTAAAAGAAATGTTATGGTTGGTGTTATTAATAATAAAATTTATTACACACCATTAGATGAAGCTGTAAAACAAAAACAAAAAATTGGACAAGAATGGATGAAGATTGTAAAAATTCTTACATCTTAAAAAATAAAAAAAAGTAAAGCATTAAAAAATTATTATGAGTGAAAAAATATTAAAATATCTGCATACCCACATGGATAAACAAGCAGCTATCAAACACATGTCTCATCGTACAAAAATTGTAGCTACTATAGGTCCTGCTTGCGATACTTATGAAAAATTATTAGAACTTGTACAAACTGGTGTAAACGTTTTTCGTTTAAACTTTTCTCACGGCACTCTTGAAGATAAAGCAGTTGTTATTGAACACATACGAAACATTAATAAAACCCAACCATTCAATATTTCTATACTTGCAGATTTGCAAGGTCCTAAACTTCGTATAGGAGAAATTGAAAACAATGAACTACTTCTTAAAGAAGGAGATATATTAACCTTTACTAACAAAAAATGTATTGGTAATAAAGAAAGAATTTATGTTAGCTATCCCAACTTATCAGATGATATACAAATTGGCAATATTATATTAATAGATGATGGAAAAATAGAAGTTAAAGTAGTTGATTTTACAAGCGAAAAAGATGTAAAAGTGGAGGTAATTATCGGCGGTATTTTATCATCAAAAAAAGGTATTAATTTACCCGATACCAAAATTTCACTTCCTGCTCTTACAGAAAAAGATTTAGTAGATTTAGATTTTATTATAGAACAAAAATGCGATTGGGTAGCACTTAGCTTTGTTCGTAGTGTAAAAGATATTGTTATTCTAAGAAGTAAATTAGATGAACGAAAAAGTAAAACTAAAATTATTGCCAAAATTGAAAAACCAGAGGCATTAAACAATATTAGAGATATTGTGATAGAAAGCGATGCTATTATGATTGCCAGAGGAGATTTAGGTGTAGAGCTGCCTGTAGAAAAAGTGCCTTTAATACAAAGAGAACTTATTAGAAAATGCTTACACAGAGCCAAACCTGTTATTGTAGCTACACAAATGATGGAAAGCATGATAGACCATGTAAAACCCAACAGAAGTGAAATTACAGATGTGGCTAATGCTGTTTTAGAAGGTGCAGATGCTGTAATGCTTAGTGGAGAAACTGCTGTTGGTCATCATCCTTCTTTGGTGGTGGAAACAATGAGAAAAATTATTATGCAGGTAGAGCAAACTGAATATCGCTACAATAGAGAATATGATTTAATGCCACAGCCGCACTCTCCTTCTTTTTTAAGTGATGCTATTTGTTACAATGCTTGTAAAATAGCAAGAGATGTAAATGCTGATGCTTTAATTGGTATGACACAAAGTGGTTATACAGGATTTATGCTTAGTAGCTTTAGACCAAGTTCTCCTTTGTATGTTTTTTCAAAAGAAAAAAGTTTAATTAATCAATTAAGTCTTAGTTGGGGTATAAGGGCTTTTTATTATGATGAAGAAGAAAGTGTAGATGGTATTATTACAGACCAAATAAATATTTTAAAAGAAAGAGGATTTTTGCAACCAGGCAATATAGTTATTAATACAGGAAGCACTCCAGTATCATTACACCTTCCAACCAACATGATAAAAATTACCAAAGTAATCTAACAATATACACCTTTAAAAATTTAATATATGCGTAATACTATTATTCTTGTTGCACTATTTTTTATTGCATGCAAAACAACGCAACAACCAGCATCAAACACACAGCCAATGCAGCCTGAAAATGTAAGCCTAAATGGTAAATTATTTTCAAGCCTTTTTCAACAAAGAGCTGCCGAATATCGTGCTTTATGTTATCAAGCATACAATGCTGCACGTTTTACAATTAGTAATTACAAACCCAGTAGCCACAAGCCTCTTGCAATAATTACTGATATTGATGAAACCTTACTCAATAATAGCCCTTATGCAGTGCATCAGGCTTATTCAGGAAAAGAATATGATTTAAAAAGTTGGTACGAATGGACAAATAAATCTTCTGCAGATACTATGCCTGGTGCTGCTTCTTTTCTTAATTATTGCTTACAACAAAATGTGCATGTATTTTATATTACTAATAGAGATGAAGTAGAACGTGCTGCTACTATTAACAACTTAAAAAAATTCAACCTTCCTTATGCAGATGATACACACCTTATACTAAAACAAAATGTTTCAAGCAAAGAACAACGCCGTCAAAATGTTTTAGCAAATTATGAAGTAATACTTTTTATGGGAGATAATCTTGCAGACTTTAATATGTTATTTGACAAAAAAACAGAAACAGAACGTGCTAATAATGTTGATTTATTATCATCAGAGTTTGGAAAAAAATTTATTGTACTGCCAAATGCTAATTATGGAGATTGGGAATCTGCATTATACCAATACAAATACAATTATACTCAAGCACAAAAAGATAGTATTATGAAAGCTGTTTTAAAAGGATATTAATAGATAAAAACTGTTGCTTTATTGTTTTAAAAAACTATATTTATACACTTTAGGTTCTATTGCTTCGGCAAGTATTTTTAGTTTTTCTCTAAGATTACTAATTAAGTTTGTATAAGTTTCGTCAGTGCTTTTGTTATTCATTTTTCCTTTTTCATTTCTTCCTTGAAAGCATTCTCTAATATCGTATAAAGAAGCATTTACATTACAGTTGGGTTGTTGATGATAATATTTCCAAAGTTCTCTACCAGCATCAAAAACATCTTTGGCTTCTTCCGAAAATTGTAAAGGGCTTACATTATAAGGTACTTCTGGCTCAAATAAAACATTTAAAATATGGATAGATTTTTTGGGAGGTTTTGGTTTGCCATTGATAAATTCTGTCATAAAATTACTATCAAACATTTCTCTTGCATTTACTTCATATTCTGTAAAAGGAATCCAATAGTTTGTACCATCTTTACTTTGAATGTTATTACTAAACAATGTAAAAGCTAAACAATCGGTTTGAAACTTTTTATCATTTTTCCATCCATCATTAGGATATAAAAATTGGTCTCTATCATTTAACCAAGTTGCTTCAATACAATGACGAACTGCGAAATAAACTGAAAATACAATTAAATTATTGTAATTAATCTTGAAACAATATCTCTCCTGTTGTTTTGAAAGAATTGCTAATTGCTTGTTATGTTGAAAATCGGGAGCAGCACTTACCATTAAACCAATGCTATCTATTTGTGGGTTTTCAAAATGCTTAATCCATTTGTTTATACTTTGTGGTAAATCTCCATAAAAAACTTTTTGACCTATTTTAAAATTTTGTTCATTATATACATCGCAAGAAATATTATTAATTGCTCCTTTATTATTTAATGACCAAATAGTAAAACCGATTGGAAAATTTCCTTTAACATTATCAAAAGTATTTGATGGAACAACAAAGCCACCTAAATAACTTACCTTAAAAAATTCTTTAAATTTTGTAAAATTCGTTCCTTGAATAAATTTTAGTTTTGAAAATTGAGCTAAAATAGAATTAGGTATTTTATCATAAACTTGTGCCATAAATAAAGCAAATAATTCATTTGAGGCATTCCCAATTTTATTTGTTAGGTATTCACTTATTTTATTTTGTGTAGTAACATCCTTTTTATTTTTACCAGTACCAGTTACTGTTTTTGCACTTGTTGCTTCTGCATAAGGAGGATTGATATAAACAATTAATTTCTTTCTTTCGTTTTCATCGTTAATAATATTTTGTAACGATTGTGGTAGTGTAGTAAAATCGTCATTCAAAAAATCAAACTGAAAAACATGGTCGTGTAATAAGTTTGCACCATTATTAATTCTATCGTGCATTACTTCTACATCTTGCTTATCTAAGGTAGATGCCCAAATATTATATTTATTAGTAAGCCCTGCAAGTAAATTACCTGTTCCTGCTGCACAATCCCAAACATAATATTCATCTTGCCAATCTTCACCTAAAGCATCAGGCAAATATTTTTGTGAAAGCTCCACCCAAATTTGAGGAGTAAAAAAACTTCCTTTTCTTTCTCTCACATCTTGTGGCACAAGTAAATCTCTGCGTTCTACAATATAATCCCAATATTCTTCTTTAGGTGGTCGTTCATATTTATTCCAAAATTGTGTATGAGCAACTTGTTTGTCATTAAACTGAGTATAAACCATATCAAACATTCCCATATCATTCAAACGCCTATCTAACTCATAAATATTTTTTTCTAACCTTACAAATAATTGCTCTTTAAGTGTTTTATTATCTTGTGCAATTAAATCTGCCAAATAAAAATCTGCTTCAATAATGCTTTTCTTTTTAGCATTCTCCCAATTCATAACAATACTTGGCTTTACTTCAACAAGCCATTTATTAAACACAGAAATAAAATTATTTTTATCAATTCTTATTTTGGTTAAACCAAATTTGCCAACTATAAAATTCTTTTTTATAAATTTCTTTAACTCTCTATCATCATTCAAAAAATTAAATAGTAAAGCTTTTGTATCTATAATAGTTTTTACTTTTTTGTGTATAAGTTTAAATTCTTTTGTTTCATGATTAGAAGGAGTAACATTCCAATTAAAATCATTTAAGTAAAAAACTTCGTGTATATCGTTATAAGGTATAAAAGCAATTTTTTCTGCATCAAAAGCACCTAATAATGGTGCTGGTAAAAATTTATCAAATGTTCTTGCTTTACCAATAGTTAAAATAAGTTGAACAATAGAATGATAAATATCTGCTTTACCTTTTTTAGCTTCTGCCCAAAGAAAAGATTCTTGCTCATACAATTCTTTTTGGCTTTGGTGCATGCAAACACAAAAATCTACATTACCAATAATCTTACTACAATCGTATAACCAAAAATAATCTTGAGCCACTTTATTTTTTAATTCTTCTCCTCTAATGCTGAGATGCTTCATAAACAAATTTGTTATGATTCATTTTTATTTTAACTCAATAAAACAATCAAATATAACAACATTTCTTTAATTGCTATTTTTTTTAGGATAAGTTTTTATACAAAGTAAGTTCAAGTTGTAAGTGCAACGGTTAATTAAAATTATACAATAAGTAATTACTTATTGAGCAGCTTTCTTTACCAACTTTATAGTACCATTTTTTTGAAAATCGCTGGTCATTAAAACTTCATAACGTTTATTGCCATCATAAATAATTAATGCTGCTGTATTGGGTGGAATAAGCCCTAAACTTTCTGCAAACATGCTTAGTTCATTATAAGGAAGACTATCATCATACTGAACATTTAGCTTAATGGCTTTATGTTCAAGCATTGTTTTAGGCAATACAAGTTTACTATTAAAAAATACAGAAATAGAATCATTATCTATTGCTCCATTATCATAAAACTCTAATCGTAATACATTATTTTCAATAGCTATTTCTCTTGCAAAAGTTTTTTCTCTGGCTAAAAAAAGTTTTTCCTTTTCAGCATCTGCAGAAACTTCTTCTGCTGTATGTGAGAGTATTGGAGAAGCTACTGAAACAATTACTTCTGCTGTATCATCAACTTCTTCTTCAGGTACTTCTTCTTGTGCTATGATAGGCTCAATATCATCATCTGCTATTTTCTTTTTTAATTTAAAACTAATAGTGGGGCAAGTGTATTTAAAATTATTATCTGCATACAAACCTCCTGTAAGTACAGATTCTATCCTTGCTATTCTTAATGTAAAATAAGCTAATACAGGGCAATCTATTCCTGTAAGTGTATTATTTGATTTGTAATAAATAACATTGGTGGGTTTTAATGTTAAGGCTCTTGTATTAGGGTCAAAACTACCTGTTACCTGATTAGTGAAAAGACTATCTCTAAAATAATAATTTAACTGACCAGAAATTGTTTTTCCTTTTTGGGTTAAAACAAGCTCAGTTAAATATGCATTTCCTTCTGTGTTAGGCATATCAACTTTTCCAATACCATACCAATTACCTGATACATCTTGAGCCAAAACTTTTGTAAAACTTGCACACAGCAAAAATGTAAATGCCAGTAGATTTTTCATATACTGCAAAGTTCATGTTAGCAATGTGTATATTAAGTTAAAAGTTGCTAACAATAAAGTGTTTTTTGGGGATTATAAGCAATGTCAGCAAAAAAATATAAAGAATTAGTTAGCCATTTCTACAATTTTATTCCATTCATATTCTTTTACTGTACCTACAGAAAGCCTACTTAAACGAACCAAATCCATAGTAGCTAACATTTTTTCAGCTTTAATATCAGCAAGTGTAACAGGCTTTTTAAATTTTTTATAAGGTTGTAAATCTACTGCTACCCATGCTGTTTCTTTGGTTGTAGGGTCTTGATATGCTTCTTTAATAACTTTAGCTATGCCAACAATAGCAAGACCTTCATTGCTATGATACCAAAAAACAAGGTCGCCTTTTTTCATGGCTTTTAAATTATTTCTTGCAGCATAATTGCGTACACCATCCCAAAAAGTTTTGCCATCTTTTTCAAACATTTCCCAACTATATTTAAAAGGCTCTGATTTTACTAACCAATAATTCATAATAATTTATTTTTATGCCAATAATGTATTGGCTTAATACAAACAAAAATAATTCAGTTCATATAAATTACCTAAATACTAATTTAGCAAAATAAATTTCTTACTCAATGGAAGTTATTGCAGGAAAATTTTTACAGAATATTAATAACCCAGATGATTTAAAAAAATTAAATCAACATGAACTTCAACAAGTTTGTAATGAACTTCGTCAATACATTATAGATGTAGTAAGTATGTATGGTGGACATTTTGCTGCAAGCCTTGGTGTTGTTGAACTTACAGTAGCTTTGCATTATGTATATAATACTCCTTACGATAATGTAATTTGGGATGTTGGTCATCAGGCTTATGGACATAAAATACTTACAGAACGAAGAAAAATTTTTACTACCAATAGAAAATATAAAGGATTAAGTGGTTTTCCTAAACGTAGCGAAAGTGATTATGATGCTTTTGGTACAGGTCATTCATCTACTTCTATTTCTGCTGCACTTGGAATGGCTATTGCAGCAAAATATAAACATGAAAATAGAAAAAGCATTGCAGTAATTGGCGATGGAAGCCTAACTGCAGGAATGGCTTTTGAAGCCTTGAATCATGCAGGAGTTGCTAATGCTGATATATTGGTAATCTTAAATGATAATCATATAAGCATAGACCCCAATGTTGGTGCTTTACAAAAATATTTAACAGAACTTACCAATAGTAAACATACCAACAACAACCTTTTTGAAGCTTTAAATTTTACATATATTGGTGTTGTAGATGGTCATAATATTATTGAAATGGTAAAAACTTTGCAAGAATTAAAAAATATTGATGGTCCAAAATTGTTGCATATAACTACTGTAAAAGGTAAAGGATATGCACAAGCAGAAAAAGAGCAAACCTTATGGCATTCACCAGGGTTGTTTGATAAAATAACAGGCGAAATTTATAAGAAAACATACACTACTCCTCAGCCTCCAAAATATCAAGATGTATTTGGTTATACTATGATAGAACTTGCAGAAATGAATGATGCAATAATGGGTATAACCCCTGCTATGCCAAGTGGTTCTTCTTTAAAATTTATGATGGATAAAATGCCTCATCGTGCATTTGATGTAGGTATTTGTGAACAACATGCAGTAACATTAAGTGCAGGATTGGCTACACAAGGCATCAAAGTTTTTTGCAACATTTATTCAACCTTTATGCAAAGAGCTTATGACCAAGTAATACATGATGTAGCTATTCAAAATTTGCCTATAACATTTTGTTTAGATAGAGCAGGATTGGTAGGAGAAGATGGTGCTACACATCATGGATGTTATGATATTGCTTTTTTTAGGTGCATACCAAATATGATTGTTGCTGCACCAATGAATGAACAAGAATTGAGAAACCTAATGTTTACATCTCAATTAGCTACTACAAAAAATCCTTTTGTTATACGTTATCCAAGAGGTGAAGGTGTAATGCCTGAATGGAAAACTCCTTTTGAAGAAATAATTATTGGCAAAGGAAGAAAATTACATGATGGCAATGAAATTGCTTTTCTTACTTTAGGTCATGTAGGCAATTTTGTACAAAAAGCTATTCAACAGTTAAGAGAAGAAAATATTTTTCCAGCTCATTTTGATATGCGTTTTGTAAAGCCATTAGATGAAACTTTATTGCATGAAGTATGTAGCAAATACAAAAAGATTATTACAGTAGAAGATGGCTCAGTAAAGGGAGGTTTTGGTTCTGCAATTACAGAGTTTATGGCTGAACATCATTATACACATCAAATAAAAATATTGGGCATTCCTGATAAGGTTATAGAGCAAGGCAGCTTAAAAGAATTATATCAAGAGTGTGAATATGATATACAGTCTATACAATCAATTACCAAAAGTATGATGAGCTAAAAAATAATTATTACAAGAAGCTGTTTGAGTTATTTATTTTTTATCACATTGCACAAAGAAAAACTTCCGAGTTATTTCCCCTTCTTTGAAGGGGTTAGGGGTAGTTAATGAAAATTAGCAATTAGAAAAAGACTCAAGCAATTTACAATACAAATTTATATCCTACACCTTTTACAGTAACAATACAATCCATATTTAATTTTTGTCTAATTTTTCTAATATGAACATCTATTGTTCTATTGCCTACTATAACATCAGAGCCCCATACTTTAGAAAGAATTTCATTTCTTAAAAATACTTTACCTGCATCTGATGCTAATAAATATAGTAATTCAAATTCTTTTTTTGCCAACACAATTTCTGTTTCATCTATTACAACAATAAACTTCAATGGGTCTATAACCAAATTATTTATTCTTATACATTTATCTTCCTCTTTATTTAATCTTCTAAACAAAGCATTTACTCGGCTTATTAAAACCTTAGGACTTATAGGTTTGCTTACATAATCATCAGCACCTGTTTCAAGTCCTTTTATATGAGTAGTTTCATCGCTAATAGCAGTTAAAAAAATAATTAATGTATTTTGAAAGATAGATTGGTTTCTTAAAATAGTACATACTTCTAAACCTGTTTTTTTAGGCATCATAATATCTAAAATAATCAGGTCGGGAATATATTGATTAGCTTTTTCAATAGCTTCATTTCCGTTTGTAGCAGTATAAACTTCATATCCTTCTGCACTCAAATTATAGCTAATAATTTCTACAATATCTGGTTCATCATCTGCTATTAAAATGCTTTTTGTTTTTAGTTCCATATTATTTTTATTATCTATAATAATTGCAAAAATAACCTCCTAATTAGATATTGCTTTTTAAATTATTAATGAACTTGTTTAGACTTTTATCAATTTAATATACACGAAGCTAAAAAAAGTGAAAGTTGTCAGGTTTTGTCATGTTGAGCTTGTCGAAACATGCCGAAACCGATTAATTGAAGCATATTTTTTAAACCTCGCCTTCGACAGGCTCAGGCTGACAGCGTTTTTTATTCACAATTCGTAAAAAATTAAAAGTCTAAACAAGTTCATTAAGTAAATAATAGGGTTTAACAACCTTTATACAATAGACATCTATATTAAAGTTACTTTTGTAGCATAGTTAAATAGAATGAAGCAATTAATTTACTTATTATCTTGTTTATTATTATTCAGTAGCATATCAGTAGCACAACCATTTACGCCTACTATTCCTATTCCTATGCCTTCTGTGCCTACTATGCGTCAATTAAATCATGATATTATTGATAAAACCCAAAAATTAATTACACGATTAGATGGTGTAGATGATGATGAATTTATTATAAGCTCTGTAGATACTGTTAATGAAAAAATAAATGATGCCTTACATATAATAGTAGATAATATGCAGGCAAATGTTGAACTTAATACAAACATTAGTGAAAATAATAAATACAAATGGCTTCGTGGAATAAATGATATGCTCAATGCTTTTGTTTCTGGTTATAAAGCAAAAGTTGTAAAAGGCAATGCACTGTATAATATCATTATTGCATACAGAGATGCAATGGATATTGAATTGAACAATCAATCTATAAAACCAATAGTTGAAAAATATGATTTTGAAGTAGGTGAAATACTCATCGGCAATTTTGCCTTAAAAACCAATATAGGTATTCCTTATTGTCATGATGTAATATTGTACAAAAAAATTCAGCGATATCCTAAAAAGACCATGAGCTTACTTTCTCAAAATCCACAAGCTGCTTTTGCAGATAGCATTATTATAAGCAATGCTTTTAAAGACCCTGAACAATTATACAATTATGCAGCAGCACCAAATGCTTTAGGAAAAAAAATACAATCAGTAAATCATCCTTTAGTAAAACAAATTGGTTTATTGGCTTTAATGAGAACAGGGCGTATGTATTTTCCATTTTTAGATAATTTATATCGTGGAAAAATAACTATGGAAAATATTACCAAAGTATTAAATGATAGTTTAAAATATTATCAGCTATTGGTACAAACACAAATAGATTATGCTAATAGAGTAAAAAATAATGACACTCCTCTTGTAATGAAAGTATTAACCAATAGGCTTAAAACAAAAGCAGTAGAATTATACATTACACCTATTAATGGACTACATGATGAAAAAGACAATATTCGTTTTGCTTGTCTTGAACCATTAACACCAGAAGATTTATATTATGTAGCAGTATTGGGAGAAGAAGAAATATACACCAGTAGTTATTTAGGTGTATATAAAAGAATTTTTGAAAAAATGAAACACCCTGTTTCAGATACATTATTAAATTGGGTGCATTACGATTACTATAAAAAATTTATAAAAATAGCAGCCAATTACAATACGTTAGATGACTTTTTGAGAAGAATGAATAAAGACAATGCAGAAAGATTAATGAGAAACTTTGTATCTGGATTAGAAAAAACCACTTCATTAGAAGATGCTGTAGATGTAGCAAATTCTTATGCAAGTATTTATAATCCTAAAATAAAACAATTAATCTTATCGCAAATAGAAGAAAATCTTTTACAAAGTGAAAAAGAAGAAAATAAACGTGGGCAAACTATTTATAATTTACTGAACATTATTTTTCAGTCAATGGATTCTACTAAAAAAATAGATGTAGCCAGTAGATTAGGTATTACAGGTATTTATCAAATGCCTATTAAAAATTTAAAAGATAGTAGCGGCAGAATAATTATACAACAATTTTTTTATGGAGATAAAGATGGTAAAACAGTTTTCAATTCTTTTTTTAAATATTATCCATCGCCACTTTGGAAAAAAACAGAAACTGAAAATTGGGTAGAACTACATACAACAAAAGGAGTACCTATAAGCATATACTGTAATAAACCCTTAGACAATGAAGCAGATTTAGACATAAAAGCACAAGAAGCATTGGGCAGATATTTAGAAGAAAATGAATTATACCCTACTATTGTGATACATAGGGGGCATAGTTATTTTGTGGGTTCTACCATAGACCAATTACCTTCTTCTGCAAAAGTAGTTTTGTTAGGAAGCTGTGGTGGTTATCAAAGATTAAATGATGTGTTAGAAACATGTCCAGAAGCACATATTATTTCTTCTAAACAAACAGGTACAGGTGCTGTAAACATAAATTTAATCAATGCTATTATCAACACTATAAGGCTTAATAAAAATTTGAATTGGCCCACTATATGGAAGAATTTAGAAACACATTTTACAGGCACCAGCAAAGAAAGATTTGATGATTATGTACCACCACACAAAAATCTTGGTGCTATTTTTATTATGGCTTACCAAATAGCTATGCAACAAGAAGAATCAGATAATGAATAAATAAACCATCTATCTTTTATTCATCTAATTCAACCACACCACCTGTAAGGGTAAATTTCATAGCATCTGCTGCAGAAATATTGGTAAGAGGTTTAATTTTATTTTTTGGAACTATATATGTTATACCACTTATAGCATAAGAATGAGGCACATAAACCACTACATGTTCTTTCAATTCTAAATCTTTGGCATCAAGCCTTGTTATAAATCCAATACGCCACACATCTGCTGCATCTACACTTACCAATACTGGTTTATCAAATTTCTTTTTATTACCTGCAAATGCTTCTAAAAAATCTTTTACAGAGCCATAAATAATTTTGATACCTGGTGTATTTTCTAATACTTTATCCAACACTTCTACCAACCTGCCTACCATAAAAACAGAAGACAATCTACCCACCAATAATACAAATGCTATTATTAATACAAAGCCCAAACCTGTTGTTTTATCTATATTACCTTCTGCATCTATACCTATCCATTCTGGGAAAAAGCGATGCAGTATGTTAGGCAGAAAATCATCTATTACATTAAATAAAGATAAAATAGCCCAAACAGTAATACCAATAGGAGCTAACACTATTAACCCCTGAATAAAATACTGTAATAACTTTTTTAACTGATTTTTATAAGCTGCCCTTAGCTGATTTTTATTCATGCTGTAAAATTAGTGTAAACCATTCAGATATAGCTTTTACCTTTTATCATCTTTTTTGTAAAAAAACTAAGGAAACTTTGTTTGTAATTAAAGTTTCCTTAGTTTCGCACCCTGAAATTTATAAATATTTTAAAAAATGCAGCACAGAATTGTAGAAGAATCCACCAAACTATTTATGAAATATGGTATTCGTAGTATCAGTATGGACGAAATAGCCCACCATTTGAGTATCAGTAAAAAAACCATTTATCAATACTATAAAGACAAAGATGCTTTAGTAGATGAAGTAATAGAAAATGAAATACTAAGACATAAGCAATCAGGATGTGAGCATAAAATATGCTGTAACAATGCTATTCATGAAATTTTTATGGCAATGGAAACAGTCAATGAAATTTTTAAAACCACGAATCCGATTATTGTATTTGACCTTAAAAAATATCATCTATCGGCATATAAAAAATTAAGCGATTTTAAAAGTAATTTCTTTTACGAGCTAATAAAAGATAATTTAGAAAGAGGCATTAATGAAGGCTTATACAGACCAGAAATAAATGTTGATATTATTAGTAGATATAGAGTAGGTGCCATATTTATGATATTAGACAATGAATCTCTTGTAGCCAATAAACATACAATTACTGAAATAATGTGGGAGATAGCAGAACTATTTATGCACGGCATTGCTTCAAATAAAGGAATTAAATTAATTCAAAAATATAAACAACAAAGATTAAAATAAGATATATGCAAAAACGAACATTAAAGAACATGTTCTTATTGCTAACATTAATGGTAGCAAGTACAGTTCAGGCACAAACAAAACATGAATTTTCTATTTCACAAGCTCTAGATTATGCCTCTAAAAATAATGTACAAGTAAAAAATGCTTTATTAAATATTAAAGCACAAGAGCAAACCAACAGAGGTATTACATCTGCTGCATATCCTTCATTAAATTCAAGTATAGATATTACAGACTATCTCAAAGTGCCTACACAAGTAATACCTGGTGATGCTTTTGGCTACCCTGGGCAATTAGTAAATGTGCAATTTGGTATTAAGTACAATAGCAATGTAATGTTTCAGCTACAACAATTATTATTTGATGGACAAGTTTTTGTAGGCTTACAAGCCAGAAAAACATCTATGGAATATGCTAATAAAAATGTAGCAGTAACAGAAGAAGCTATTAAAACAAATATTTACAAAATATACTATCAATTAGTTGTTAGCAAAACACAAATTCAACTGTTAGATGCCAATATTCAAAGGTTTGAAAAATTAAAACATGATGCTAATGAAATGTATAAAAATGGATTTGCCGAAAAATTAGATGTGGACAAAATAGATGTAACATTAACCAATCTTAAAACAGAAAAACAAAAAGCCTTAAACAGTATTGAAATTGGTTATTTGGCATTAAAAACTTTAATGGGTATGCCTGTTAAAGATACATTAGTACTTACAGATACACTAAGTGATAATAGCATTAAAGAAAATATTTTGGCAGATAGTGTAAACTATAATGATAGAAAAGATTTTATGCTACTACAAAGTGTAAAAAAATTAAATCAATACAATATTAAGCGTTATCAATACATGGCTTTACCTACTATAGCTGCTGTAGGCATATATGGTAAACAAGCATACAGAAACAAATTTACATTCTTTGAAAAAGGAGATTGGTTTGATATTTCTTACATAGGTTTAAAAGTATCTATGCCCATTTTTAATGGATTTGCAAGAGATTCAAAAGTGAAACTTTCAAGAATAGAATTGCAACAAACAGAAAATAATATTGAAAACCTAAAAAATAATATTGATAACGAAGTAGAAACTGCTAAACTAAAATTTCAGTCAGCTATAGAAACAATGGACTTTCAAAAAAAGAATATGCAATTAGCTGAAACAGTATATAATCAAACCAAAAAGAAATTTGAAATAGGTACTGGCTCCAATACAGAAATTAATACAGCACAAACAGATTTAAAAACAGCACAAACCAATTATATAGCTGCTTTGTACGATGCAGTTATTGCCAAAGTAGATTATTTAAAAGCTATTGGAAAACTATAAATTAATTATTAAAAAATACAACATTTTATATATGAAACAATTAATAAAATACACACTGGTTACATCTTTAAGCATTGCAATAATTGCTTGTGGAAACAAAAAAGAAGGCTTAACAGAAAAAAAAGCATCGTTAGATAAACTTAGAAAACAACAAATAGAATTAGCTGAAAAAATAAAAACATTAGAATCAGAAATTGCACAGTTAGATACTTCTTTCAAAAAAGATGATATAGCCAAATTAGTAGGATTTTCAGCAGTGGCTACACAAGATTTTGTACACTATATAGACCTTCAAGGACATATAGACGCAGAAAATATTTCTTACATTTCTCCAAGATTAGGACCTGG
>JAHBTR010000008.1 GCA_019638475.1 Chitinophagaceae bacterium
TTTATAGCACTAAAAGCAAAAGTGAAATTACAAGTTGAACTTTCTAATATGCACTTTAATGTGGGGAAATAAAAATAATTTTTTCTAACTTTTTTATCTCACTTAACTACTATGGTCTGCTACAATAACCCATTGCTTTTTTATTTTTTTTATCAATAAAGTGTAATGCCCTTCTATATTGCCTACACTTCTTTGTAAAAACCATTTGCCTACAACAAAATAATAACTTTTAGAAAGTTTTTTTAAGCTAATAATTGTAGAAGTAAACTTACCCATATACGAAGTGTCTGGATAGCTTTTCTTATAATTATTTAGCGTAGCATCATAACCATAAGTTAGCCCTTTTTTTCCTATAAACATTAGGCTATCATTTTCCCAATAACCAATCATGAATTTGTTAAGATTACCATTGTTCCAAGCAGCTTCTTGTTTTTTTAGCATGTTTACAATAGCTGTTTCATCTTTGGTTTGTGCATTGCTGTTGATAGCAACAATTAATAAAAAGAAAATCATTATTCTTTTCATGTTACTTAGTTTTTGGTTAAATAATATTGTTTGAAAAATAAGTGAAGTATTAATAACTATAAATTTCTTCTAAGGTATAGTCTTTTAATTTTTGTTGTGTGGTTTCCCAATTATTGGTAAATCCTAAAATAAAACCACCACCACCAGCACCACAAAGTTTTAAAAAATAGTCGCCATTATCTAACCCTTTTGCTACTTCTTTTTGTAAAGATTCAGGAAAAAAATCTTTCATGTATTGCAACTGAAATGAACTTAAATTATATACAGAGGTATAAAAGTCTTCTGTTTTATTGTCTAAAAAATGTTGAATAGCAGTGTTGTTATTTTGAATAATATATTGTTTAAATTTTTCTTTAAATTCTTCGTGGCTATACAGTTGGTTAAACATTCCCATCATTTTAGAAGTAGTTCTTGGAAATGTAGTATCTAAAAGAAAAATTTTATTGCTTTTGTCCGAAGAAGGTTCAGGCAATTTTGTTGTTATAATATCGTGTGTGCCTTTATAAAGTATTGGTTCATTTAAAATACTGCTTAAAGGGTCTAAGCCTGAACTTACTCCATGAAAATAAGATTCATAATTTCCTAAACTTTTCTTTAGCTCTTTTAGTTTTTGATAGGTAATAACTTTTAAATCATCTTTTAAAAGTTTGGCTTTTACTAAATACCTTAATACAATAGCAGCAACCAATGCTCCAGAGCTTCCTAAACCATAACCTTGTGGAATATTGCTTTTAAAAAATAAGCCTTGTTCTAATTCATGCTCAAACTTTTTTACTTCCAACACAAATTTTTCATCCATGTGGCTGGAAATAAAAGCACAAAATTTTCTAAGATATTCATTTGATTGAAGAGCTTGTTTGTTATTATCGGCAGAGGCTGAAAATTCAAATTTGCCATAGTACTTATTGCAAGGAATTACTAAAGCCATGCCATCGTGTAAAACAGCATATTCGCCAAATAAAAGAATTTTAGAGTTTAGTTGCTCCACATGTGTATTTTTTAGTTTACCTCACCACCAAGCCCTGCATGGTCGTATATAACAGACTTTAATTTTGTTTGTAAATTTTGTTCTATAAAACTTTTTACTGTTTGCTCTATTTGCTCAGGATACAATACATGTATATTGGGTCCTGCATCAAGTGTAAAACAAATAGGAAGTTTAGTTTCACTTCTAAAATTAAAAATCTGTTCTATGATAAATACTGTTTCAGGTTTCATTAACATATAATAATCCTTAGACATCATCATCATTGCATGCAAAGTTAAAGCTTCTCTTTCTGTAATTGCTATGAAATTTTCAACATCACCACTTTTTAGTACAGAAATCATTGTTGCACAATTTTTATTAGCATCTATAAATCTTGCATTGGCATAGGGATGATTGTTCATCAAAGCATGACCCACACTGCTTGATACTTTTTTGGGCGAATCTTCTACTATCAAAATCGCATCTTTCATGTTGTGGAAATTAGTATGAATATCTGTTATAGGAATAGCATATTCATTGCTGGAATTTTCTATATTTTCTACTTTGCCCCACAAAGCATAAGAACCATAAAAAGAACGACAAGCACTACCACTTCCTAACCTTGCTAAACGACTTGCTTCTTTTGTAAAATCAACATCATTAATCTGACTGCTTGCTTTTAATAAAGCTGCTGCAATAGCAGCAAATGCAGATGCTGAAGATGCAATACCTGTTGAATGAGGAAAACTGTTGGTAGAATCTATTCTTAATGAAAAATTATGTAGCAAAGTTGTAAATTCTTTTTGCTGAGAGGCATATTTAATAATTCTTTCTTTAAAATTTTCTTTTGGCTGCCCTTCAAAAAAATAGTCAAGTTCTATTTTGCTTGTTGTTTTTGGGGTGCATTGCAAAATAATTTCTGTATATGCTTTACTAAGTGTCATACTTAATGAGGCATTGCATGGCATTTGATTTCCATATTTACCCCAATATTTTACCAATGCTATGTTTGATGGATATTTGGCTATTATTTTTTGTGTCATTTTTATTGTATCAATTCGTTGTATGTAAAAATGGGTTGTTTATTTTTTTGCTGAAAATATTTTTTTGCTTCATCAATATTTCTGCAAGTTACCATAATAAAATCTCCCCCCCATGCTCCTAAAGATTTTATAGCATAAGAGTAATCTGCAAAATATTTTTCTTTTACTGTAATAGTTGCTAAAATAGTTGAAAGCATTTTTTCGCTTTCATTCATTAATTTTTCCCATTGCTTTATATCATTGCATTGTGTAGCAGATAGTACTATTTCATTCATCTTATTAATTGGCTGTTGATGAATTGTTGTATGTTTAAAAGCATTAATTTCTTTAGAGCTAATTTGTTTTTTACCTAAGTAAACAAATAATAAATATTGTGTAATGCTTGGCGGTAAAGAAAATGTTTTTTCTATTTTATTTTTTACTGAATAAATAATAGGTTTGGTTGAAATGGCTGTAGCAATATCATAACCTGAGCCTTCAAATGTTTGAGCTAATAAATAATAAGCATCTACACCAGACCATTGACTTAATAAAGAAATAAGTGTAGCACTTGTGCCAAAACCAAATGCTCTATTAAAATTTATTTCAAACTTAAAGTGAAGATTATTTAAAGAAATAGTTGGTTTTTCTTTTTGTATAAGTTGTAATAGTTTTTGAACAATGAGTGCTTTATCTGTATCGGTTGTTTCAATAATTTGTAAAGTATTGGAAAGCTGAATAGAAAGCCAACAATTTTTATTTTCATCAAAACATTGCCATACAATATTTTGTTCTGAATGATTTGTGATAGAAAGATTTTGACCAACAGAAAGAGGCATGGCTAAACAAGTAGAGCCTCTTAGAACTAAATACTCACCAAATAATAAAAGCTTTCCCGATGCAGCATAGTTGATTACTTTCATTTACTACAACTTATTTTTTAAGATTAATTGGTTGTTTCTATTAAGCTCCATCTTTCAGCTAAATTTCTAACTGCCGATACTGAAACAACTTTATCTTTAAAATGTTCAATTACTTCTTCTTTTCTACTTTCTGGAACTTTTAATTGTTTTAAAATATTGAGTAAGTGCATTTTCATGTGTCCTTGCTGAATACCTACAGTTACTAAATTTTTTACAGCAGAAAAATTATTGGCTAAACCAGTAGCTACTGCAATACTCATTAATTCAGTAGCAGAAGGATTTTCTAAAAGTTCTAAACTTAATTTTACCAATGGATGCAATGTTGTTAAACCTCCTACAACACCTAAAGCAAAAGGAACTTCTACTGTAAAACGAAAGGCGTTTTCTTCAATATCTACATGGCTTAATGAAGTATATTTTCCTGTATGTGCTGCAAAAGTGTGGCTACATGCTTCTACAGCTCTAAAATCGTTTCCTGTGGCTAATACTACAGCATCTATACCATTCATAATGCCTTTATTGTGTGTAGTAGCTCTGTGAGGGTCTAATTCTGCTACTCTTACGCCAAGTCTAAATCTTCTTGCAAATTCTTTACCATTCATACCTGGTACAATATTATCTAATTGGTCAAGTGTTGTTTCTACATAACATTTTACTCTGCAATTAGGTGTATAGTTAGAAAGAATACACATAATAATTTCTAATCCATCTTTTGTACATTCTTTTTGAGATGATTGCCATTGTTTGAAAGTAGCAGCAAATTGTTCTAAACAAGAGTTGATAAAATTTGCACCCATAGAATCTATGGTTTCAAATGTTGCATATAATTGCATTAAGTGTGGTTCTTTATCACTCAAATCTTTTAATTCAATATTGATAATTCCACCACCACGTTTTACCATATTTTCTGTAATGTCAAAACAATCTTTTATTAATCGTTCTTTCAATTCGGCAAAACGTTGTTGCAATATTGTTATATCATCTTTCCATAAAAAATGTACTTGACCTATTTTTTCTGTATCAATAATTTTTGTTTTAAAACCTCCTTTTGTAAACCAAAATTTTGCACTATTGGCTGCTGCTGCTACAACAGAGCTTTCTTCTATAACCATTGGTACCATATATGCTTTATCATTAATGAGCATATTGGGGCAAATACAAAATGGCAATGGGAAATTAGAAATAGTGTTTTCGCTAAATTCTTCTAACAAGCTCTGCATTTTACTATCTGAATGATGAAAACTTTTGAAAAGAGAAAGTGCATTAGCTGCATTTGTATGTTTTTCTGTAACTATATTAAGTTTTTCATCTCTACTTTTTTTAGAAAAACCATGAACAATTTTTTGTTCTTTCTTCATCTTAATTTTCTTTAATAGTTAAAAATGTTCTTGCCAATAAAAGCCCTTCTATTTGATATTGTATAAACTCATCTAATGCTGTTTGAGATTCTTTGGCATATTTTAAAAATTCTGATGCCATACCATACATAGCATTTGTGGTAGATTTTTGTATTAAATAATATCCGTCTAAAAAATTTTTTATTCCGCCACTAATAATTACAGTAGAACAGGTTAGTTTTTTGCCCAATTCTTTTATTAGCAGATTGTTCAAATGTACCATTTCTTCTGCTGTTTGTCCTACTTGTTCAAAAGGCATTAAATATTTTCCTTTTGTCTTATTTCTTAATAATTCTAATTTAGAAAAATTAGTACCGCCATTGGCAGCAAATTCAATAGCTGTTAATGGAAGTTGTAATAATTTTTTCATGCTTTGATAGCCAAATCCTTGTCCTACTTCTTTTACAATTAAAGGAAGTTTTGTAGCTTTTAAAAATTGTTCAATAGTTTTTATAGGTGCTTGTTGTATAAAATCTCCTTCAGGTTGCATCCATTCTTGTAAAGGATTTACATGAATGATAACACCATCTGCTTTTAATGTATCAACTAATTTATTGATAGAAGTTAAAGATTTTGCTTCTATCATTTTTTCAATTTGTGCAATACCAAAATTCAGATAAAAAGGAATGTTGTTTCCTAAAATAGGTCTTAGGTTAAAGTCTTTTACTTTACTTGCATTTTCTAAAGCAATACGTGCAGAACCTACACCCATTCCTAAACCAAATTTTGCTGCTGCTTTTGCTAATCTTTTGTTTATTTCATTTGTTTTCGCTGTACCTCCTGTCATGCTTGAAATCCAAATAGGATATTTCAACATTTTATTGCCAAGCTGTATATTCCATTCTTCTTTTTTATTAGGATGTGCAGCAATCATAGGCTCATAATAAAAACGATTATCAACTATATTATTTTGAGATAATAAAGCCAATGCTATATGACTGTCTTTTCTTCTTTCTGTTTTTGTAGAATGTATATTTGTCTTTTTATTATTCATAAAAAATATAGCGGATAGATTATTGATTAATCAGGCAAAAGTACAGTTTAATAGCGGCAATTTATTTTTTGGATTGAATATTTTCTAAAGCCTTGAAAGTTAAATTTTTGCTGATACTGACTATAAAATTATCTTTACAATATGCAAATAAAATCTGCTAAATACCTTATTTCATCTCCTTCTTATGAAAAGTGTCCTAAACCAGATAAACCTGAGTATGCTTTTATTGGTAGGAGCAATGTGGGCAAATCTTCTTTAATTAATATGTTAGTTAATCAAAAAAATTTAGCCAAAACATCTGCTACACCTGGGAAAACACAATTAATTAATCATTTTTTAATTAATGATAGTTGGTATTTGGTTGATTTGCCTGGTTATGGATATGCAAAACGTTCTCAAAGAGATAGAAATAGATGGGAACAAATGATTGAAAATTATTTAAGAAAAAGGGAAAATTTGATGAATGTTTTTGTGTTAATAGATGCAAGACATTCTCCTCAACAAAATGACTTAGCTTTTGTAAATAAATTAGGCGAATGGCAAATTCCTTTTGTATTGGTTTTTACCAAAGTAGATAAAGAAAAACCTACTGTAGTTTTAAGAAACGAAAAACTTTTTTTAGAAAAGATGAAAGAGAGTTGGCAATTTTTGCCACAAAGTTTTATTACCAGTGCAGAAAAAAAGCAAGGAAAAGAGGAGCTATTGATGTTTATTCAAAACTGTAATGAAGGAAAGTAAAAAGTAGCCTACAAAATGGCGGAAAGCATTTGTAGGCTTAGGTTTTCGTTAATTCAGCAAATTTTCTGAAATTTTAATAACTTGTTCTAAACGTGCATAATTAACTGAATAATGAATACTCTTACCATCTCTTTCAGTATTTACTATTCCTGCTCTTCTTAAAATAGCCAGATGCTGAGATGCTACAGATTGTTCTATACGCATCTTTACATATAACTCAGTTACGGTAATTGACTTTTTTTCATCAATTAACTTCATAATTTGCTGACGCAACTTATGATTTAAGGCTCTTAGGGTCAATGCTGCTTTTTTGAGCTTTAAAGGTTCTATTACAACTGGCGTAATTCCATTTGATAGAACTAAGTTTAACTGGTTCATAAATAATTCTTTTGGGGGTTAAAGAAGGCATAAATGTAAGTTAAAAACTATAAAATAGGCTATTTTTTTGTATAAACGTTAAATATTCTATTTGTTTGGTATATAATAAGGTGGTGTGTTATGAGTCAAATTGGTACACTTTATATTGCTATTGATGAAGTAAAGAAAACAAAAAAGGCTACCATTAAAGTAGCCTTTTAGTATGAGATGAGTGTTATACAATTTTATCTTGCCATGTTGCAGGGAACACTTTTTGAAGCATACAATAATTTCATTTCGCCATTATCTTCTAAGAAAACATAAAAGGATGCTCTGATGTTTTTATTCCTAATTTTTTCTGGTATTTCAGAATAAGGAATAAATAATTCCATATTTTTTTTACCACCTTTATTTACTTCAATTTTTTCTCCTGCATTCAATACTGTTGTTTTAGATGTGCCAGAAACACCAAATACTTTATAATCGTTGCTGGCAGTTTCAAACATATTTCCTTTTTCGTCTGTAAATACAGCTAAATAATATACTCTACCACTTTTGCCTGCTGTATTGATGGTAAATGATGGATAAAAACAAACACCTTCTTTAGCATCGTTTCTTTCTATTTGCATATTAGTAAAACTACTTATGGTAAAACGAGGTACTTCATTTTGTCTTTCTCCTTTTTTAGGATATAATGCACTTACTAATGCTTTATCACCTTCAGAGATGCTATAGTTCCAATCTACATGATAGCCATCTAATGTTTCCCAACGAGAAATAGGGTAGTGCATAATAGATTTTGCATCGTATTTAGTACCATTAGCATAGCTTACATTATATTTTTTAAATAGCTGTGCATCTACCATGTCTTTGTCCCATCCTTGATTTAATTTATATGCAGCATAAATTCTGTTTTTATCCCATTTTATGCCAGAAATAGGGCTCATGTGTTCGTGCATTAAACCAATTGCATGACCAAATTCGTGAACAATACATGTATAAGTGTATTCTTGTGTGCTAAATGATGTTGTATCTAAGTGCATAGTATGTTCTTCTTGTGGTACCATTAATGCCATAGTGCCTAATTTAGAATAATTGCCACCACCATCATTTCCTGTAAGTATAACGCGTATATGAGATGGTCCAACTTCTACAAACTGAAATTTAATGTTGGCATATTTTTCCCACTCTTTGGCATAGCGTTTAATCATGTCTTTATAGCGTTGGCTACCATTCATTATTTTTACATAAAGTGTTTTGCCATTATCCCATAAATAATAATTATCTGCCATTCCTCTTTTCCCTGTTTCTGTAGTGTCAAATGCAAATACTTGTTGTATGGGTTCAACTGTAGCACATCCTACTTTTGTAAATTGCTGTTTTTGTTGTGCTGAGATAGTAGTAGTAAAGCATATTGCTAATCCTAATACTAATAGTTGTTTTATCTTTTTCATTTTTTGTTAATTTATATTGATTGATAGAAAATTTGTTTATGATTTAATAAAGTTAAATACAGACCTTTTAGATTGATATAATATTTTCAATTCTTTATCATCTAATAAATATACTCTAAATTCTACTTGAAAATTATTTTTACCAGTAGCTACAGGTAGCTCAGAGTATGGAATAAATAATTCAAAGTCGTTAGCATTAGCTTTATTGGCAGATAATTTTTTATTTACATCTAAAACGGTTGATTTAAAAGTGGCTGCCATTTTATTAATACTATATGAATTGCCTTCTTTCATTATTGGATTTCCATCAGAATCGTAGAAAAATGCTATGAAATAAACTCTTGCTGACCTTCCTGCCGTATTGATATTAAATGAAGGATATACTGAAATACCTTGTTTAACATCGCTATTAGTTACTTTAATAGAGGTAAAATCTGAAATGGTAAATCTTGGAACTTCGTTTAATCTTCCACCATCTTTAGGGTATAATAATTTGATTAAAGCTATATCGCCTTCTGATAGTTGATTATTCCAGTTTACATTAAAACCATCTGTTGTCCAACGTGCAAACACAGGATAGTGCATGATAGATTTTGGGTCGTACTTAGTACCATTGGTATAAGTAACATTATATTGTTGAAATAAGTTTACATCTACCATTTCTTTTGTCCAACCTTGCGTTTGTTTTAATTCAGCATAAACAGCAGATTTGTTCCAATGAATACCAGCAATAGGGCTATAATGTTCATGTAACAACCCAATTGCATGACCAAATTCGTGCAACACTGTTCTATACATTGCAGCATAGGTTTTAAAATCTGTGGTATCAAAATTCATGGTTTTTTCATCTTGAGGAATAGAAATTGCCATAGTACCTATTAAAGAGTTATGACCTCCTTTATCGTCTAAATTTATTCTTATATGAGATGGTCCAACTTCTACAAACTGAAATTTAATGTTGGCATATTTTTCCCATTCTTTGGCAATGGTTTTTACTTTATCTTGTAAAGATTTGCTACCACTTAAAAATTTTACATAAAGTGTTTTGCCATTATCCCACAAATAATAATTATCTGCAAGACCCCTGCCTGGTGTAGTGTCTTCTATAAAGACATTAGCAACTGGTACTTCACTGCTACAGCTATATTCCTGTACTACATCTTCATCGTTTTTATCTTTTTGAGCAGATGCAGAAAATTCTATTCCAAATAGAACAATTAATAGTGTGCAAAGTTTCATGTATTTCATAATCTCATTGTTTTTTTTATTAGTAAAATGTATAGTTTGTAATACCTTATTAATGTTTTTTATTTGTTTAATAACGTAATAAAGATAAAAACAGGTTTATTATTACACATATAATGCCAAATTTAATTGGCAAAATACCCACTACCACGTATAAGATTTTGCAATTTGCACATAATAGTATGATTAAAGTAGAATTTTTTTTTCAATATCAGCCACCTATATTTGCAGCCCAAAAGTTTTCGGGAGGTAGTTCAGCCCGGTAGAATACCTGGTTTGGGACCAGGGGGTCGCAGGTTCGAATCCTGTCCTCCCGACTCTTTAAAAAGTTCACTATTTCTAAGTGAACTTTTTTATTTCATAACCTTTTTGGCATTATATAGTATTCTATTCAAAAGCCTTATTGTAGATGAGTATATAAACCCTGAGTATCAAAGCAATAAAAGAATTTACAGCTATCAGGTAATTGTTGCTACTTATATATGTATAGATTGGAAAAAGTATATTTTACTAATTTTTACACAAAAAATTATTTTTTAGGAAATAAAATAGCACAAAATATAGTTTATACCCCTATTTTTGTAATTACAGTTAGTTTTTAAACCTAAAATAATATAATTTATGAAAAAGATTTTAATGTTAGCTACAGCCGCTTTTTTAATTTCTGGAGTAGCTTTTGCTGATTGTGGCGATAAAAAAGATTGTGGGAAAGACAAAAAGACAGAATGTAAGTCTAAAGACAAGTCTTGCTGCAAGAAAGATGCAAAAGCAAAAGATGCAAAGAAGGAATCAAAAAAAGAAACCAAAAAAGAGACTAAAAAAGCATAATAATCATTGTACTTTTGAACAAAGGCTTATCAGTAAATCTGATAAGCCTTTGTGTTTATTATAGCCAATCAATATGAAAATTCAGTATAATTAGCTTTTTAATAGAATTGTAAAATTTGCTAAAGAATTATTGTTTTTGCATCAATTAAATATTAGTTTCGCTGTCCTTTTAAAAATAAATTTAATTATATATCCAATATTCAGTATCTTTTAGCCTTAAAAGTTTCTTAGAAGAAGAAGAGGACAGAAATTATGCCTACAACATCAAAAAATGCAACAGCCAAAAAAACTGCTGCATCTAAAACCACAACAAAAAAAACCGTAGCAAAAGCAAACGGTCAAGTTAAGAGCCAACATGGTTATGATATACATGGTGGACTTCAAAAATATTTTGGCTTTACAGAGTTTAAAGGAACTCAAGAAAAAGCTATTAATAGTTTAATGGAAGGCAATGATACTTTTGTTATTATGCCTACAGGTGGTGGTAAAAGTTTGTGTTATCAATTACCAGCAATGATAATGCCTGGCTGTGCTATAATAGTATCGCCACTTATTGCATTAATGAAAAATCAAGTAGATTTAGTAAGAGGTTATAGTGAAAAAGATGATGTAGCTCATTTTCTAAACTCTTCCTTAAACAAAGGACAAATAAAAATTGTAAAAGAAGATTTGCTTGCAGGCAAAACAAAACTATTATATGTAGCACCAGAAACATTAACTAAAGAAGAAAATCTTGAATTTTTTAGCGACCTGAATATTTCCTTTTTTGCAGTTGATGAAGCACATTGTATTAGTGAATGGGGGCATGATTTTAGACCTGAATATAGAAGGCTAAGAGATATGATGAATGTGATAAATGCTGATATTGCTGTTATTGCACTAACGGCTACTGCTACTCCAAAAGTGCAAAGTGATATTGTAAAAAACTTAGGGCTTAGAAATCCAAATATTTTTATATCATCTTTTAATCGTACTAATCTTTATTATGAAGTTCAGCCTAAAGCTACAAAAGAACAAACAATAAAACATATTGTAAAATTTATAACACACCATAAAGGTAAAAGTGGTATCATTTATACTTTAAATAGAAGAACAACAGAAGAATTGGCTGAGCTGTTAATGGCAAATAATATTAAAGCAGTTGCTTATCATGCTGGGTTAGACCAAAAATTAAGAAGCAGAAGACAAGACGAATTTTTAAATGAAGAAGTTCAGGTAATTGTAGCAACAATAGCCTTTGGAATGGGTATTGATAAGCCAGATATTCGTTTTGTAATTCATTATAATATTCCAAAATCAATAGAAAATTATTATCAAGAAACTGGTCGTGCAGGGCGTGATGGCTTAGAGGGAATTTGTGTTTTATATTATTCTCATAAAGATGTTTCTAAGCTGGAACATTTAATGAGAGATAAACCATTAAGTGAAAGAGAAGTAGGAGCACAATTAATTAATGAAACAGTAGCATTTGCTGAAAGTAGTGTTTGTAGAAGAAAAATTTTGTTACACTATTTTGGGGAAGAATGGGGTGATAGAAAATGTGGTAATTGCGATAACTGCAAACATCCAAAAGAAAAAATAGAAACCAAAGATGATGTTGTTAAGGCAATGAAAGTTATTAAAGCATTGGATGAAAGATTTGTGGCAGATTATACCATTAATGTAATTATGGGCAGACTTACTCCACAAATAACCATGTTCAGACACGATAAATCTCCTGTATTTGGAATAGGAAAAGATAAAGATGCACATTTTTGGAATAGCGTAATAAGACAAATGATGCTTGAAAACCTTATTACAAAAGATATTGAAGAATATGGCTTATTGAAGTTTACACAAAAAGGTTTAGCATGGATGAAAAAACCAACTTCTTTTGAAATTGTGCTCAATAATTTATTTCATGATGCAGATGACGATGATGAAGACATGGAAATAGAAGGAGAAGCAAGTGCTGGTGCAGATGATATTTTATTTGAAATGCTTAAAGAACTTAGACAAAAAGAAGCCAAGAAAAAAGGATTACCTCCGTTTGTAATTTTTCTTGAAAACTCTTTGCAAGATATGAGTACACTATATCCTACTACTATGGAGGAGTTAGAAAAATGTCAAGGAGTTAGTAAAGGAAAAGCATTAAAATATGGAAAACCTTTTGTAGAACTTATAGCAAAATATGTAGAGGATAATGAAATTGAAAAGCCTGATGATTTTGTTATGAAAAGTGTAGCTAATAAAAGCAGTAACAAAATTTATATTATTCAGAACATAGATAAAAAAATACCCATAGAAACAATAGCTAAAAATAGAGGCTTGACAATTAATGAACTTTTAGACGAAATGGAAACTATTGCAGCAAGTGGTACTAAACTAAATTTGGATTATGCTATTGATGATTGGTTAGACGAAATTGACCAAGATGAAATTGTAGAATATTTTAAAAACTGTGAAACATCGTCTTTAGAATTAGCACAAAAAGAACTTGCAGAATATGATTATACATGGGAGCAATTAAAAATAATGCGTATTAAATTTTTAAGCGTTTATGGAAATTAATGTTTAAAGAAAATTAAAACTGCCAATGCTCCGTTATTATATTATATACAATAATTTATTGTTGCAAAGTAAACAAATACTGATAGCAAGTTTTGTTATGAGTATTGTATTTTTTACAGCAGGTTGTAAAAGCCACAAAAAAATTCCTGATGTAACTAAAATAAATATAGAGCTTTCTACACAACGTTTTGAGCAAGATTTTTTTTTGATGGACACTAATCAATTAAACAATTCTATACAAAATCTTTTTGAAAAATATCCTTCTTTCTCTATTGATTTTTTATACAATATTTTAGCAGCAGACCATCAACCTGATAGTATTTTAAAAGCAGTTAAATTTTTTATAAAAGCCTATAATACTGTATATACAGATTCAAAAAATATTTTCGACAATTTTGCATCTACCGAAAAAGAAATAAAACAAGGATTTCAGTTTGTAAAATATTATTTTCCAAAATATACCTTACCTACTCAATTAATAACTTACATAGGACCATGGGATGCTTTTTTTATGTTAAGCAATAATGCTGGAGGTTCTGGTGTAGTAAGAACTGATGAAAACATTATGGCTATTGGGCTTCAACTAAGTATGGGAAAAGATTATGCTATGTATAAAGAAAATGAAATGCAGCAGTTTTATCCTTACTTTATTAGCAGAAGATTTGATAAAACATATATACCTGTAAATGTATTGCAAGTAATTATTGATGACCTTTATCAACAAAAAACAACAGGCAAGTCATTAATAGAACAAATGATAGAAGCTGGTAAAAGAGTATATCTTTTAGATGCTTTTTTGCCCAATACTGCCGATAGTGTAAAAATTGGTTACACACAAAATCAGTTAGACGCTTGTTATAAAAGTGAAGCAGCTATTTGGAGTTTTTTTATATCCAACGATTTATTGTATCAAACTGAACCTTCTATAGTAATGGAATATATGAATGATGCACCAAAAACTACTGCTTTTGGAGATGCTTCTCCAGGGTTTATAGGAAAATTTACAGGTTGGCAAATTGTAAAAAAATGGATGGAAAAAAATAATGAAAAAACATTAATAGATTTATTAAACACTCCTGCAAAAACAATTTTTGAACAAGCAAAATATAAACCTTAAAATATTTTTATGAAAAAGAAAACATTGGTTATAGGAGCATCTGACAATATTGAAAGATATAGCAATAAAGCAGTAAAAAAATTAACAGATTATGGGCATCCTGTTATAGCTATTGGCAATAAAAAAACTTTTATAGATGATATTCCTATATACAAAGAACATTTAAAAATTGATGATGTAGATACTGTAACACTTTATCTTAATCCTCAAAGGCAAAAAGAGTATTACGATTACATTCTTTCATTACATCCTAAGCGTATTATTTTCAACCCAGGTACAGAAAATAGAGAATTAGCAGATTTGGCTGTTAAGAATAATATAGAACCTGTTGAAGCCTGTACATTGGTTTTGTTAAGCACTGGTCAGTATTAAAATTGTTATACTAATTTTTTATTAGTTCTAAAGCAAGTGCCTTTAAACATAGCTACTACATGATTGTGTTGGTTAGTAATAGTTATGTGATATAATCCTGTACTTTTTCCATTATGTAATTCTTTTGCTTCTGCTGTTAGCACATCATCTGTATGTACTGGTTTTGTAAAATTGATAGCAGTATCTAATGCTACAGATAAATTATTTCTGTTGTTACAAGCAAAAGCAAATGCACTATCTGCAAGGCTAAAAGCTACACCACCATGTGCTATACCAAAACCATTCATCATTTCTTTACGAACAGTCATTTGTATTTTGCTATAACCTTCTTCTATTGCTAATACAGTAATACCTAACCACTGAGAAAACATATCATGTTGCATCATGTGGTTTACTACTTGTTGTGGAGTTGTGTTCATGTTTTTCGGTTGAGTACAAACAATATTTTATCACTTCATTCTACAAAAACGGCTATACAATTTTTCATACAAAGGAATAATATGATGAATGTCAAACTTGCAAGCATGTTGGTAAGCAGCTTCTTTCATTTGTTGTAGTTTTTCATCATCTTTCAAAATATTTATAGCAAATTCACTCATGGCTTTTACATCTCCTACATCAGCCATAAATCCTGTTTCACCTTGTTTATTTATTTCAGGTAGTCCACCTGCATTAGTGCTTATTACAACTACTCTGGCAGCCATAGCTTCTAATGCTGCTAAACCAAAACTTTCATATTCACTTGGCAAAAGAAAAATATCGCTTACGGGCAAAATTTCTTCCATTTGTTCTTGCTTACCTACAAAACGCACATCTGCTTCTATATGTAATTGTCTTACCAATTCTTCTATTACAGGGCGTTCAGGTCCATCGCCTACCATCATTAATTTTGCTGGTATTTCTTTTCTTACTTCTGCAAAAATTTTTACTACATCATCTACACGTTTTACTTTTCTAAAATTGCTGGCATGTAAAAATATTTTTTCTCCATTTGGTGCTACTACTTTTCTAAAAGCATCAATAGGTTTTTTACTAAAACGTGCTATATCTACAAAGTTGGGTATTACTTCTATGTCTTTGCTTATAGCAAAATGATTTAAAGTTTCTTCTTTCAAATTTTCACTTACTGCTGTAATAGCATCACTCTCATTAATAGAAAAAGTAACTACGGGTTCATAAGTTTTATCTCTGCCAACTAAAGTAATATCTGTACCATGTAGTGTAGTTATAACAGGTATATTACGACCATTTTTTTGCAAAATTATTTGCTTTGCCATATAGGCAGCACTGGCATGTGGTATAGCATAATGTACATGCAATAAATCTAAATCATAATTCATAATTACATCTACCATATTGCTGGCTAATGCTACTTCATAAGGAGGATAATCAAATAATGGATAAGTAGGTACACGTACTTCGTGATAAAAAATATTGGCATTAAATACATTTAACCTAACAGGTTGCTGATAAGTTATAAAATGTACTTGATGATTTTCATCTGCCAATGCTTTGCCTAACTCTGTAGCCAAAACACCACTACCTCCAAATGTGGGATAACAAACTATTCCTATACGCATGAATCTTTCAATATTTTTTTAATAATAAAGTGTGTGAAGTTAAGATTAACTTTAAAAAAGTACTACACTTTTATATAGATTTTCCGTTTATCCAAAATATACACTATTAACCAATAAAAAATAATTAAGCTAATAGCATATACCATTGAACCAACTCTTAAATCGGTAGAAATATTTTTACAAATATGTTCATAAAACCAACCAAAAGCAGATAAATAAACAGGGTTGCCATTTTCATCAGTATGGTCATTAATTCTAAAAAGTGTTAATAGCCTTGGCAAAAAACCACTTAATACAAATATGAATAAAGGATTTTTTCCAAACACATCAAAAAAACTACTCCATACACTTCTTACATTTTTAAATTCTAATAAATAAATCATTACACCAATAGTAACAATAGCAAGTCCTGTAGTATAAACAGTATAACTACTACTCCATATTTTTTTGTTTAAAGGAAAAACCATATCCCAACAATATCCTGCTGCTAAAAAAATAATGCCTATCACAAACAAGTTACTAAGCATTTCAAATGTTTTGCCTTTTTGTTGAATGTAAAAACCAACTAAGTAACCAAAAATAACTTGTGCAATGGCTGCTGTAGTACTTGCCAAACCTTCATAATCAAAATGAAAAACCTGCCCATCAATTTTATCTATATGCAGCATGTGATGTTTTGATAAAAGGGCTATATCTACATTTCTTCCAAAATAACCTGTTATGGAAAAAGGGTCTTCGGCATTACCTGCAAGCAAACAAATAATCCAATAAGCAAATAATAAAATGGCTGCTGCTACAAATGAACCTTTAGGTTTAAAAAAATAAGCTATCAATGCTGCTATTAAATAACAAATAGCAATTCTTTGTAGCACACCCATTATTCTTACACCATCTTCAAAAGAGCTACCATCTGTATTGGTATGTAAAAAAGCCCATTGTTTAAAAACCAATTCATTGCCACTCCATTGAATAAAAGGACTCCAGTTTAAAAAAAGTCCAATAACAAAAATGAGTATAGAACGTTTAATAATTTTTTTCAAAAAATAACTTGTGCCTTTTGCTTCAAATTTGGGCATAACAAAAGCCATAGCATTACCCATAGCAAAAAGAAAAAAAGGAAATACCAAATCTGTTGGTGTGCAACCATGCCAAGCTGCATGTTCTAATGGTGGAAAAATATGACTCCAAGAACCAGGGTTGTTTACCAATATCATTAAAGCAATAGTAGAACCTCTAAAAACATCTAATGAATAATAACGTTGTTGTTGCATAAAAATAATTTTTTGGTACAACTGCTTAACGAATGTAAGTGTTTTAAGTAGTTTTTATAATCAATTATTAAATTTTCTTTTCTTTGCTTGTATAAAATAAAATTTATGAATACTTGTTATGTTATAGATGCTGTAAGAACACCTATTGGCAGATATGGAGGAAAGTTAAGTAATGTAAGACCTGATGATTTATTAGCCCATGTAATAAAAGCATTGATAAGTCGCAATACTAATATTGATATAGAGAAAATAGAAGATGTAATTGCAGGAGCAGCAAATCAAAGTGGAGAAGATAATAGAAATGTAGCAAGAATGGCTGCTTTATTAGCAGGATTACCAACAACTGTTGGAGGAAATACAGTAAACAGATTATGTGCAAGTGGTTTACAAGCTGTTATGGATGCTGCAAGAGCTATTATGTGTGGAGATGGTATGTTTTATATAGCAGGAGGTGTAGAAAGTATGACAAGAGCTCCTTTTGTTTCTGCAAAAGCCGATAGTGCTTGGAGCAGAAAAACAGACACTTATGATACTACAATGGGTTGGCGTTTTATCAATAAAAAATTAGCAGAAATGTATCATCCTTTTAGTATGGGAGAAACTGCTGAAAACGTAGCTAAACAATGGAACATAAGTAGAGAAGAACAAGATAAATTTGCTTTATCATCTCAACAAAAATATGCTGCTGCTTTACAAGCTAATAAATGGAATGAAGAAATAATTCCTGTAGAAATTGTAGAAAATAAACAAACTGTATTATTTGCTCAAGATGAGCATCCAAGAATTAGTACAATAGAAAAATTAGCTACTTTAAAACCTGCATTTATAAAAGATGGCACAGTAACAGCAGGCAATTCATCAGGTATTAATGATGGTGCAGCAGCATTGCTTTTAGCCAGCGAAGAAGCTGTAAAATTGTTTAATTTACAACCATTGGCAAGAGTAGTAAGTATGGGCATAGCAGGTGTAGAGCCTTCTATTATGGGTGTTGGTCCTATACCAGCATCTCAAAAAGCATTGCAACGTGCAGGTATTACTGTCAATGATGTAGATTTAGTAGAACTTAATGAGGCATTTGCATCTCAATCATTAGCTTGTATTCAAGATTTACAATTAAATACAGAAAAAGTAAATGTAAATGGAGGTGCAATAGCTTTAGGGCATCCATTGGGTTGTAGTGGTAGCAGAATTTCTGCCACACTTTTGCATGAACTGAAAAAAAGAAAAGGAAAATATGGATTAGCTACTATGTGTATAGGAGTTGGTCAAGGAGCAGCTATGGTGTATGAGGGGTTGTAGATTTACTGATGATAATAGACATAGAAAAATTCTTTAAAAAACGTTACTTTTGATACTATGAATAGTGTAGTTGCAATACCAGAGATACAAACAAAATTATTTTTTGATAAGAAACAAAGAACAGAATTTGAACTAAGGAAAAATGCTTTAATAGAAAAACTTAAAAGCTCTTCTGGTAAGCAATCTTATAAAAGATATATTAATGGTACTCCATTAAGATATGCTGGAGGGAAAACCTTGGCTGTTGGGTTAATTGTAGAGCTATTACCTAATAATTTAGAGAGGATAATTTCTCCATTTTTTGGAGGAGGGTCTTTCGAAATTGCTTGTGCTAAAGAGCTTGGAATAGAAGTTTTAGGGTTTGATATTTTTGATATGTTAGTCAATTATTGGCAACAGCAAATTGCTAATCCAGAACAGTTATATAAGTATCTTAAAAATTATCATCCTACAAGAGATGGCTTTTTAGAAATAAAGGAAATAATGAAAGAACAATGGGATAAGAAGTTAGGTAAGATTAAACCAAAAAGGACAATTAAAAACTTAACTGAATTAGCAGCTTTATTTTTCTATAATCACAATACATCTTATGGACCCCATTTTTTAGGATGGCCATCTTCTGTTTATTTACAACCAGATAGATATAATACTATGATAGAAAAGGCAAGAAGATTAAAGCTGACAAATATTTCTGTAGAATGTGCTGATTTTGAAGAAATTTTTATTAGATATCCGAATGATTTTTTTTATATAGACCCTCCTTATTATTTAGATGGCGATAGTAAAACCTTTGTAGGTTTATACCCACATAGAAATTTTCCAATACATCATAAAGGATTTAAACATGAAAAATTAAGAGAACTACTGTTGAATCATAAAGGAGGCTTTATTTTATCATATAATGATTGTTCCACAATAAGGGAATGGTATAAAAGATTTCCTTTTAAAACACCATCTTGGCAATATACACTAAGTCAAGGTGATACCAGAATTGGAGAAAACAGATTAAAAAAAAATAATGGCAGTCATGTAAAGAAATCTCATGAGCTGTTAATATATAATATTCCAAATGGCTAAAAGAGGATTATCTACAGAAGGAGCAAGAAATGTAAGGCAAAAAGGTCATGATGATGCACTTGCATTTGCACTATCAATAGGTTTAGATAGTGATTATAAAAATGATATAGTGGCTAAGAAAGATGTAATTGACCCATCAGGAGATGCACACTCTGTAAAAAGTGGCGTAAAAAAGGGGCAATTATTCTTATATGGCATCAATAGATTTCAAACAGATGATTTCTTTCAAACAATGAATGGAATAGGACAACTATTAGTAAAGTGTATAGAATCTTTTCCTCCAAATTTTGAAGATTATGAAAAAAATAAGCAACTTTTTAAGGAGAAATGCAGGATTCCAATGAGAGAACTTAAAGAGCTTTTACAAGAAAAAAGACGAGTGAGAAGTTTGATAAATAAATCTATGTTTAATGGAGGAGAAGTAAATTACCTAACAGTAAAAGATAATAATAGGTACCATGTATTTTTAAATAAAGATGTGGTAACTGCATTTGCAGATGCTGTTATAGTAGAAAACTCTAAAGCTATTACAGCATCTCAAACTCCAGAACAGAAAGTCATTTTCAAATTTGAGGGTAAAAATTTAGCAGAGTTAGAAATGCGTAATGATAGTAAACTACATTATAGGCAAATCAGGTTTAATATGCTAAAACCAAGAATGATGGCTTTACTCTTTGAAAAAATTCCACATACTGCAACATATAGTGATAAAGTTTTAATTTACGGAAATGCAAGTAAAAAATTTGGTAAATGGAAACCAGCATAATTTAATCACTTTATTTTTTAAATAAACAATATTTTTTAACACTAAATATTGGTTGCATAAACAACTTTCTGTACATTTGGTATCTAAAAATTAGTAGCTATGCAAGAAGCATATATTGTAGCTGGTTATAGAACAGCTGTTGCAAAAAGTAAAAAAGGTGGTTTTCGTTTTTATCGTCCAGATGATTTGGCTGTTGAAGTTATTAAAGGATTGGTTGCTTCACTTCCTCAATTAGATGTAAAAAGAATAGATGATGTAATTGTGGGCAATGCTGTACCTGAAGCAGAGCAAGGTTTGCAATTTGGTAGAATGATAGCTGCTAAAGCATTGGGTATTGAAGTGCCTGGTATTACTATTAATAGATATTGTGCCAGTGGTTTAGAAAGTATAGCTATAGCTACTGCAAAAATTAGAACAGGTATGGCTGAATGTATGATAGCAGGTGGTACAGAAAGCATGAGCCTTGTACCCACAGCAGGTTGGAAAACTGTTCCTTCATATAACATAGCTAAAGATGAACCAGATTATTATTTAAGTATGGGTTTAACTGCTGAGGCTGTTGCTAAAGAATATAATGTAAGTCGTGAACAGCAAGATGAATTTGCCTACCACTCTCATAGAAAAGCAGCTATTGCTATTAAAGAAGGTTATTTTAAATCTGGTATTTTACCCATTACTGTAGAAGAAACATATTTAAACGAAAAAGGCAAAAGAGCTACTCGTAATTATGTAGTAGATACTGATGAAGGCTTACGTGCAGATACTACTATAGAAGGTTTGGCAAAATTAAAACCTGCTTTTGCACAAGGTGGTACAGTAACTGCTGGCAATAGTTCTCAAACAAGCGATGGGGCTTCTTTTGTTGTAGTAATGAGTGAAAGAATGGTAAAAGAATTAAATGTGCAACCAATTGGCAGATTGGTAAATTGTGCAAGTGCTGGTGTGCATCCAAGAATTATGGGAGTTGGTCCTATTGCTGCTGTACCAAAGGTTTTAAAACAAGCAGGTATGAACTTGCAAGATATTGATTTAATAGAATTGAACGAAGCATTTGCATCTCAAAGTATAGCTGTTATTAGAGCATTAGCATTAAATAAAGATATTGTAAATATTAATGGAGGTGCAATAGCTTTAGGACATCCATTAGGTTGTACAGGCTCTAAACTTACTGTACAAATTTTAAACGATATGAAACGTTTGAATAAAAAATATGGTATTGTAACAGCTTGTGTAGGAGGTGGTCAAGGTATAGCAGGAATAATTGAAAATTTGTAGTAGCTTTTTTAAATAAAAAATAGATTATGTTTTTTTGAGTTTTGGTAGCCACCATGTTATAAGACCAATGAGTGGTAAAAAAGAACAAACTTTATATACAAAACCAATACTTGTATAATCTGCTAATATGCCTAATAAAGCAGAACCTAAACCACCCATACCAAAAGCAAAACCAAAAAATAATCCTGAAATCATACCTATTCTTCCAGGCATTAATTCTTGTGCATACACTAAAATAGCAGGAAAAGCCGATGATAAAATAAATGCAATAAGAATGCTTAATATTACTGTCCAAAATAAACTTACATAAGGTAATAATAATGTAAAAGGAGCTACACCAAGAATAGAAAACCAAATAACATATTTTCTTCCATATTTATCGCCCAATGGTCCACCAAAATAAGTACCTAAAGCCGATGATGCTAAAAAAATAAATAACAATAATTGAGAATGTTGAATACTTACATGAAATTTTTCAATAAGAAAAAAAGTATAATAACTACCAATACTTGATAAATAAAAATTTTTTGAAAAAATTAAAATCAATAAAATAATAACAGTAGTTCTAATTTTTTTCTTTGATAAACGAGGATGATATTCTTGAACAATTTTCTTATTTTTTTGAAAATTTATTTGTATTAGTTGTTGCTTAGCCCATTTGCCTACATACAATAAAATAACAATGGCTATAATGGCTAAAATGCCAAAATAAACAGCATGGCTTCTACCATATTTTACTACTACCAATGCAGCTAATAAAGGTCCAATAGCAGAACCTGTATTGCCACCAACTTGAAAAATAGATTGTGCTAAACCACGTTTTCCACCAGATGCCATATAGGCTATTTTAGAAGATTCTGGATGGAAAATAGAAGAACCTGTTCCTATTAAAGCTACAGAAAAAAGTACGATAGAAAAACTATTAGCATAAGAAATACATATTAAACCTATTAATGAAATAGCCATACCAATAGCCAAAGAGAAAGGTTGAGGTTTTTTATCGGTATAAGTACCAACCAATGGTTGTAATATACTGGCAGTCATTTGAAAAGTAAGTTGTATAAGCCCTATTTGAGCAAAGTTTAATGCAAATGAATTTTTTAATAAAGGATAAATAGAAGGTATTAAAGATTGTATAGTATCGTTTAGCATGTGAGAAAAACTAATGCTAAATAAAATGCTATAAACTGTTATTTGTTGTACTTCTTTTGAAATACTTTTTTGTGTTACTAAACTCATTAAGTTGGCAAAATTATATTAAAAGCCAAATGCAAAAAATTAGCTGATTATCTATTTTGGAAAAAAATAACATTACACATTCATTGAAAACATATACTCTGTAAATAGGCTTTACTACTATATTACTTTTTCGGCGTTATTAAATATTTTTTTTTGTTTCCAGTTATACCAAGTTTGTGGCATTGTTTTTTTTAAAACAGTATCTATACTTCTCATACCAAACAAATTCCATACACCATGTAATTTACCAGAAAACGAAGATTGCATAGCTCTTAAACTCATGGCAAAACCACTATCTAAATACTCCATGTGATGCCAATAAGCAGCAGGCATAAACAATGTATCGCCATGTTCTAAAATAACTTCATAACCTTTTGCTTTTTTGATAGCTGGAAATTTTTCAACATCTAATTTACTTTTTTCTTTATCGTAATAATTACTAAAATCTGCAAGGCTCAAAACTTCAAAAGGTTTTCTGTATAGTTTATCTTTTTCTTCAAAAGGAAATAGTAATACTCTTTTTCTTCCAATAAATTGTGTATGTAAAATATGGCTCAAATCTATATCAAAGTGCATGTGTGTAATAGAGCTTTCACCTCCTGTAAATAGCATAGGATATTTTTTTACAAAACCTTTCATCAAGTGTTCTGGCCATGTAAAATCTTGTTTTAATTGTGGTGCATGGTCAAAAATATTGAATAAAAAAATTCTCCATCCTGCTGGTCCTGCTTTTATCATATCTACATATTCGCCAAAGGTTTTATAATCATCTGCTTTATTAATGGGTGTATAAGCATCACTTTTTACATTGTTGTATAATGCTACTTTAGTACTTCCAACTAATGTTTTTAAATAATCCCAATTCCATTTATTGTAAGCAGACCATTGTTTTGAAAGGTCTTTGATAACTACTGGTAATTGTGGTTTGTAATATTTTTCTTTAAACTCTTCTGGCGAAATATTATTAACTACATTAACAGGCTCCAAGTGCATGATATTAGTATTTAAAGTACAAATATATAATTGGATTTTTTTTGAAGAATATGAGTGTGTTAATTAATTGTATAAAACTGTAGTATTGGCAACATTATTGTTTGTACTTCATTCATAAAAATTATTTATGTTATACAATTAAAAATTTTTACAAAAACAAATCTTTGTACAATGTTGCTCCAGGTATTACTGCATATTTATCTAAGTTGGTAATGCCTTCGTTAGCCAATACTTGTTCATCAATAAATGTATTACCTGTGTATGCTAAATTTTGTTTTGATAAAATATAGAAAGCAGCATCTGCAAGTATATCAGGTGTTCTACTCATATCTGCCAATACTTTTCCTCCTAATAAATTTCTTACAGCAGCAGTATCTATAGTAGTTTGGGGCCAAAGGGCATTGCTGGCAATACCATCTTTTTTAAATTCTTCTGCCCATGCTAAAGCCATCATGCTCATATTGTATTTGCTCATAGTGTATGCTATATGAGGGCTTAACCATTTTGAAACTATATTAATAGGAGGCGATAAAGTAAGTATGTGTGGATGAATACCTTTTTTTAAATAAGGCAAACAATGTTGCACTACCAAAAAACTACCTCGTACATTAATACTGTGCATGAGGTCAAAACGTTTTGCTTCTGTTTCTGCTGTTCCTGTAAGTTGTATAGCAGATGCATTATTGATAACAATATCTATACCTCCAAAAGTTTCAACAGCTTTGTTTACAGCATTAATAATTTGTTCTTCAATGCGTATATCTGTTTGTACAGCCAATGCTTTACCACCTGCATTTTCTATTTCGTTAGCAGCAGAAAAAATAGTGCCTCCAAGTTTTGGATTTTCTTCTACACTTTTTGCTGCAATAACAATATTAGCACCATGAGTAGCCAATTTTAAAGCAATGGCTTTTCCTATACCACGACTACCTCCTGTTATAAAAACAGTTCTATTATTGAAAGATGTCATTTTCTTTTATGAATAAATGTTATACAAATTTGATTTCTATAATAAACCACTCTTTTTTGGTATTATTAAAGCAATAAATATAAAGTATTTTTTAGTATTACTATTTTATTGCAGCAATTTATCTAATGCCAAATGATATTCTTGAAAGTCATTAATATTATTGTGAGAGGCTTTGTTGATAGTGATAAAAGTATCGGTTGGTTTTAATACTTTTTTAAGTTTTCTTGTATTGCTATTGGGAATTACCCAATCATTACTTGCCTGAAAAATAGTAATAGGAGCTATGGTGTTTTTTATATAATCAACAGTAGGAATTTTATATTTAATCATTCTACTTACTGGATATATAAAACAATACCTGTTAAACAATGCTGTAATGCTGCTATAAGGTGTTTCTAAAATTAATTGCTGACAATTTTTTCTGGTAGATAAATATGCAGCTATTCCTGTACCAAGACTTTTGCCATAAATAACAATTTGTTGCTTACTAAATTTTGACTGAGCCATTTTATATACTTCTAAAGATACTTCTTGTAACATTTTTTCAGAAAGCTCTCCTGTACTTTTACCAAATGTTGGATAGTCTGGCATCCAAACTTCATAACCATGTTTGGTAAAGTTTGTTGCATAAGGTGCATACCTATTTATATTTTCTCTATTACCATGAAAGTAAAGTACTACACCTTTTTTTGCTTGTGTATCTTCTGGTGAAAATCGAATCATGTTAAATACAATATTACTATCATACTGAATATTTACTTCTTTAAATGGAGTAGAAAAATGATATTGATAATCTTTGTTTAAAGAAACAGGATGAAATAATAATTTTTCTTGAAAAAAATAAATTAGCAATCCAATACCACTATATAATAGTATGATAATTTTTATCCAGCGAAATAATTTTTTTTTGTTGAAAGACATATTTTTTGTAGTAAGTATGTAATAAAATTTAGCTCTTTACTATTCTCTTTTAGTTTTTAACTTTTAGTTTTTAACTTTTAGTTTTTAACTTTTAGTTTTTAACTCTTAACTATTCTCTTTTAACTAACAAAATACATATCAATCTCTCCTTTTCCTTTAGCATCTATTTTTCCTCTGTATTCAAACTCAAACTCATCTTTTATTAATTGATAAGTTTTTGCTGAAATATTTATTTTTCCTGCTTCTCCGCTGCTTTCCATTCTTGCAGCAGTATTCACAGTATCGCCCCATATATCATAAGCAAATTTTTTAACACCTACAATACCTGCTACTACACTACCAGAGTGAATACCAATACGTATGTCAAAGGTTTTTTCTGTTTGTTTTCTTTTAGCAATAAAATCTCTAATTTCTAATGCTGCCTGTACTGTTTTTTTTGCATGTTGTTCATTTTCATTAGGTAAGCCACAAACAGCCAAATAAGCATCGCCTATGGTTTTAATTTTTTCTAAACCATTTTGTTCAATAATGTTATCAAAGGCAGTAAAACATTCATTTAGTTCTTGTACTAATTGCTGTGGACTTAGTTGTTCTGATGTTTGGGTAAAGTGTACAAAATCGGTAAATAATACACTAACTTCATCAAATTGTTTTGCATCAGCACTTCCTTTTTCTTTCAGTTCTTCAGCAACCTCTGTGGGAAGAATGTTGAGTAATAGGTTTTCCGATTTCTTTTTTTCTTTGTCTAATTTTTTGTTGTTTCTAAAAATAAAGAAGCTAAACCCGAGTAGAATAAAGGCTAATGCTGCTCCCAGCGTGGTATAGGTTTTTTGTTTGCTTAATTTTTCTGCTGCTAATTTTTTGACTTGTACATTTTGCAAACTATCTGCTAATTGTTTTTTATCAAACTCATATTGCATGGAAGTTTGGGTGAATTTTTTGGTGTTTTCTTCGTTGTAAATGCTATCCTTGTAAAGAATATACATTTTGTAATTGTTATAAGCTCCCCTAAAATTGCCTGAAGCACTGTCAGTAGCGGAAAGATTGTCGTAAGCTGATGATATTGCATCTTTCGACCTCATTTCCATGCTCAGTCGTAAGGCTTTTTCAGACCACTTTTTGGCTTCGTGCAGTTTGTGCTGTTGTATATAAACAGCTCCAATATTATTGGACAGCTTAACTTCTAAATATTTATCGTCTATTTTTTCCAACATTTTTAAAGCAGCAAGATAACTTTTCAGGGTTTCAGTGTAATTACCCAGACTATAATAAACATTCCCTATATTCATAGTGATACGGACAATGTCGGCTTTGTCTTGTCGCTGCTCGTGTATTTTTAAAGCCTTTTGATAATATTCTAATGCCTCTGAATATTTACCCTGTTCTAAGTAAACGCCTGCAATATTTCCCAGAGCAACTCCAACACCTCTCGTAACTCTTCCTGCTTTTTTTGAGGATTCTTCAAATACAGCCAAAGCCTTTTGGTAATAGCGTATAGCGTTGGCATAATCACCTGATTTATCATACACAATCCCTACATTGATGCTGTTACTGCCTAATTCATTACCCAACTCCTCATCTATTTTTAGTGCTTTCAGCAGGTATTCTAAAGCCTGCGGATAATTGCTTAGGGAAAAATAACAAAGCCCGATAGACGTGCAGACTCCGCCTGTATTAAGCTTGTCGTTTAATGTTTCGTATATTTTCAGAACAACGAAAAATGTTTTTAGGGCTTCAAGGTAATTGCCCTGCTCCCTATACAAATCTCCAATATTCTGATAAGTGTTGGCTGTTGCTTTTTTATCCCCGATTTCCTCACGTATTTTCAATTCGGCAAGATAATTTTTCAATGCTTCGGTGAAATTGTACTTGCTATAATACAAAGCTCCTATGTAGAAGTAAGCTTGGGCTTCTTGTTCTTTATTACCTGCATCCTGACTTACTTTCAAAGAGGCAGCATAATTTTTCAAAGCTTCGGCATCATTTTCCTGATAAACATAAACAATTCCGATATAGAGGTAAGCAATCGCTTGTTCTTTTTTATCTCCTGCTTGCTCACTTGTTTGTAATGAAAGGGAAAATTTATTTAATGCTTCCTGATAATTTTCTTGATAAAGATGAATCATCCCGATGTTGTTATAAGCATCGGATTCTCCTTTTTTGAAACGGAGCTTTTGAGCTAATTGCAAAGCGTTTTGTGCATAAAAGAGGGCAGTATCATAGTTGCCTTTCCGCCAACCCGCATGCTCACTCAAGGCATTCAAGATATTAACCTTGTTGTTATCCTGCTTTGCCTTTTTCAAGGCAGTTTGCAGGGAATCAATACGTTCCTGACCTTGTTTTTGGGCGTGTACAGTGAAAAGTGAAAAGTGAATAACTAACAGTGAGAGTAAGATTGCTTTTTTAGTGAAAAGTGAGCAACTAAAAGTTAATAGTTTTTGCACGGTGTTTAGTTGTTTATTTTTCATTTCTCTTTTAATTTTTAGTTTTTAACTCTTAACTATAAAAGTTTGTTTCGTTCAAATTGTTCTCTTGCTTCAATCAGAGCCAAATGTAATTTCTTTTCCAATTCTTTTTTGGGCGGTAATTCTGTCCAATATTCAGCTACCATAATGCTGTCTTTGTGCATTTCCAAAAGTTCAATTTGTTCTTTACTTCCTTCAGCACACAGTATCAATCCTATGGGCATTTCTTCACCTTCTTTACGTTCGTTTTTGTTTAGCCATTTCAGATAAAGTTCCATTTGCCCTTTGTATTTCGCTTTAAATTTATCCAATTTCAAATCAATGGCAACTAATCGTTTTAACGAACGATGATAGAAAAGTAAATCTAAATAAAAATCTTCTCCGTCAATTATCATTCGTTTTTGGCGTTCTACAAATGCAAAACCTTTACCCAATTCAAGAATAAATTTTTCTAATTCTCTCAAAATGGCTTCTTCAAGGTCTTTTTCCAAATAGCCGTTTTGCAGTTCAAGAAAATCTAAAATATATGGGTCTTTAAATGTATTGATTATTCCTTTCTCAATCTGCACTGCCTGTGTATTGGCAATGGAAGTTCGTTCAAAGGCTTTGCTTTCAATTTGTTTACGCAATTCTCGTTTCCCAAGTGTTCCGCTTATTGCTAACTCTGCGTAAAATAATTTAGCTTCGTATGTTTTCAAAGGCAGTAGCTCTACAAAATGCGACCAACTTAATTGTGTAGCCAGTGGCGACACAATTTCAAATTCTGGGAAAAACTCGGCAAACTGCATCATTCGCCTTACGTTTCGTTCTGCAAAGTTTCGTCCATACCGTTCTTGTAATTGTGTAGACAGTGTCGACACAATCTGCTTTCCATATTCAGCACGTTTGTTTTGAAGTATTTCTTCATTGATGCGTTTACCCACCTGCCAAAACAAAATGGTAAGGGTGCTGTTGGCAACCATTGCCACCTGTTGGCGACTTTGCTCTATCAGTTGCGATAATTCGGCAAATAGACTCTTGTCCGATATAGATTTTGAAGATTTCATTATTCTTTTTTCATTACCCACTACTATTCTCTTTTAGTTTTTAACTTTTAACTTTTAACTCTTAACTATTCTCTTTTAACTAACAAAATACATATCAATTTCTCCTTTTCCTTTAGCATCTATTTTTCCTCTGTATTCAAACTCAAACTCATCTTTTATTAATTGATAAGTTTTTGCTGAAATATTTATTTTTCCTGCTTCTCCACTGCTTTCCATTCTTGCAGCAGTATTTACTGTATCTCCCCATATATCATAAGCAAATTTTTTAACACCTACAATACCTGCTACTACACTACCAGAGTGAATACCAATACGTATGTCAAAGGTTCTTTCTGTTTGTTTTCTTTTAGCAATAAAATCTCTAATTTCTAATGCTGCCTGTACTGTTTTTTTTGCATGTTGTTCATTTTCATTAGGTAAGCCACAAACAGCCAAATAAGCATCGCCTATAGTTTTAATTTTTTCTAAACCATTTTGTTCAATAATGTTGTCAAAGGCAGTAAAACATTCATTTAGTTCTTGTACTAATTGCTGTGGACTTAGTTGTTCTGATGTTTGGGTAAAGTGTACAAAATCGGTAAATAATACACTAACTTCATCAAATTGTTTTGCATCAGCACTTCCTTTTTCTTTCAGTTCTTCAGCAACCTCTGTGGGAAGAATGTTGAGTAATAGGTTTTCCGATTTCTTTTTTTCTTTGTCTAATTTTTTGTTGTTTCTAAAAATAAAGAAGCTAAACCCGAGTAGAATAAAGGCTAATGCTGCTCCCAGCGTGGTATAGGTTTTTTGTTTGCTTAATTTTTCTGCTGCTAATTTTTTGACTTGTACATTTTGCAAACTATCTGCTAATTGTTTTTTATCAAACTCATATTGCATGGAAGTTTGGGTAAGTTTTTTGGTATTTTCTTCATTGTAGAGACTGTCTTTATAAACATTAAATAATTTGTAATTTTCATAAGCACCTTTGAAGTAACCTGACGCACTATCTGCTTTTGACAAACCTTCGTAGGAGCTTTTAGTGATGTCTTTCGTACCCATTTCGCTACTTAGCGTTAAGCTTTTTTGCAACCATTTTTTGCCTTCCAGAGGTTGGTTGAGTTTGACATAAACAGCTCCGATAGCACTATATGCGTAGGCAATATTTACTTGATTGGTTACTTTTTCTAAAAGTTTTACTGCATCAAAATAACTTCTCAGAGCTTCTTGATAATTACCCTGAGCTTCATATACGCTTCCTATATTTCCGTAAACATTAGCCATTACTCGTTCTTCTCCTATTTCCTTACTGAGTTTCAGGGCAATGGATAAATTGTCTAATGCCTGAGGATATTCTTTTAAGTGTCTATAAGTCTCACCGATAGCATTGTGAGTGTATGCCATCCCATATTTATCGCCTATTTCCGTGAAGACGTGTAAAGCGTTTGTATGCTGTTTCAGGGCTTCGGAGTAATTTTTCTGTGAAGAATGAATTTCCCCAATACTTGTATAAGTATAAGCCAAATCGGACGAATTTTTATCTCCGATTTCTTCAGTTATTCTTAAAGCGGTATAAAACTCCTGCAAGGCTTCTGGATACTTGCCCTGCATTGCAAAAACACCTCCGATGCTCGTATAAATATATACTTCCCCCTGTTTGTTTTCGGTTTCTTTATATATTTTCAGGAGAGAACGGTATTTTTCCATGGCTTCGGGAAACTTGCCCAGCACATTATATGTATATGCAAAGCCTGCAAAAATATATGCAATTGTAACTTGGTCATCTGTCTCTGTCGCCAGTTTTTCGGCAAGGGCATAATATTTCAGGGCATTGGGAAAATCGGAAAGCTCTCGATAAGTGTTAGCCATATTATTATAGATTCTGCCCTCCCAAAGTTTGTTCTTGGTTTCTTTATAAAGCTCCAAAGCGATAAAATAATGTTTAAAGGCTTCCTCATAGTTGCGTTTCCGTTTAATGGCATTTGCCATATTGTTGTGTGCCACCGCCATCCCATTTTTGAAGTTTGCTTTTGTAGCCAAATCCAGAGCTTGTTGGGCATAATCAATGGCGGCATCGTTTTCGTTAATCTGCCAGCCTGCGTACTTGCTCAAATCGTTTAAGATATTGACCTTGGTAGTGTCTGTTTTTACGGTTTTGAGTGCTGTTTTTAGGGAGTCGATGAGTTCCTGTCCTTGCTTGGCTTCTTGTGTAGGTTTATTGGATTGTTGGCAACCCGTTCCTGCTATAAACATTAAGGAGACAATAACTAAAGAGACGAATAGATTAAAAATTTTCATTTTGATGTTTTAATGTTAGTTTTTAGTTGTTAAGGATATGTAGGTTCTTGCAATAGGTTGACCTAAAAAGTCAATTTGTTATGTGAGAACAAATTTAAAAGAAATCCGAAAACAGAGAGTTTATTCCGAAGAATTTAAAAAGAATCTTGTTTTCTTGTTTTAAACTGTTGTAATGCTACATAATGAATATCATTTGCTTACAGGTATATTCAATATAAGTAAGCACTCAAAGGTAAGTGTAATTTATAATAAAGACAGAGTACTATATAAGAAAAATGAATAAAGCAGTACTTAGCTTTGGTTAAGAATATTTAAGTATATATTATTTACTAACAATAAAATTACTCCCCTGTAAATGTAGGTAATCTTTTTTCTAAAAATGCTGCTACACCTTCTTTATAATCTTTTGTTGCCGCAGCTTTTTGTTGGTATTCATCTTCTAACAATAATTGTTCTTCTATATTATTTTTTACTGAATAGTTTAAGGCATATTTTATATAAGCCAAGGCTTTGGTTGGCATATTAGCTAAAGTTTCTGCTATTTTTAAACTTTCATCTTTAAAAGTTTCATCAGAAAATACTTTATACAACATACCCATTTGTAGGGCTTCTGCTGCATTTACTTTATCGCCAAGCATCATTAAGGCACTTGCTTTTTGAAAGCCAATTAATCTGGGTAAAAAAAATGTGCCACCACTATCTGGTATTAAACCAATTTTTGAAAATGCTTGTATAAAACTTGCATTAGCAGATGCTATAACAATATCACAAGCCAAAGCAATATTAGCCCCTGCACCTGCTGCTACACCATTAATAGCTGCTATAATAGGTTTTTCTATATTTCTTATTCTTTGAATAATTGGGTTATAATGTTCACTTAAAATTTTATCCATTCCTGGTCCATTAGTATCTACAACTTCTGCTAAATCTTGTCCTGCACAAAAAGCTTTTCCTGCACCAGTTATATAAATTGCTCTCACGTTTTTATCTTCATTACACTTATCAAGTACATCTTGTAACAACAAAGCCATTTCTCTATTAAAAGAATTGTATTTTTCAGGACGATTGAGTGTAATATATGCAACAGCATTTTTTATTTCTATTAAAACAGATGACATAATGGGTAATTTTAAAATTTATTTTTAATGGCATTTAAAATATTCAAAAGGTTCATGGCAAGTATTGCATTGATACAATGCTTTGCAAGGTGTACTACCAAAACGTGAAATCATTTTTGTATGATAAGAATCGCAACGAGGGCATTGAACTACTTCTTCTTGTTGAAATAAATCTGGCGTACAAACAATTTGTTTTTGATTGGGTGGTGCTATACCGTATTCTTTTAATTTCTTTTTTCCTTCTTCACTCATCCAATCTGTAGTCCATGCAGGCGAAAGTACTTTGGTAATTTTTACATTTTTATATCCTTGTTCTGTAAGTGCTTGTTCTATACTCATACTCATTACATCCATTGCTGGACAACCAATATAAGTAGGGGTAATAATAACTTCAATAGCATTATCATCACTTACTTTTATATCTCTAATAACACCTAAATCTTTTAAAGTAATTACAGGAATTTCAGGGTCGGGTACAGTTTCAATAACTTTCCAAATAGCCTCCTTAAATTCCTCCAAAGGAGAAACTTTAAAAGATGTTGTATGTTGATATTCGTTTTGCATATTTCTGTTGAGGCTTTTACCATATTGAGTTAGGGTAAGTTCTTTGCAGGTATTGCATTTCTGTTAAGATGTAGCCTAAATATTCTGTGTGCGTTCCTATTTTCCCACCTGTTTGATGAAAAGTGGTCTCATCCTCTAAAGAATAGGGGAGTGTGGCTTCTTCAAAAACTTGTTTCACTTTTTTATTCCATTGATTTTTTAATAAATCTATATCTATATTCATGGCTGTTTCATAATCTGCTGCAATAAACATTTCTCCAGTATAGTTTTTTAATGTGTCAATAGCTTTAAGCATTTTGTTATGGCTTTCTGTTGTTCCATCTCCAAGCCTTACAACCCATTCACCACTCCAACGAACATGATAACTTATTTCTTTAATTGCTTTGGCAGCAATAGCTACTATGTGTTCATCATTATTTTGTTGTAATTGTTGAAACAAATAAAATTGAAAAGTAGAAAAATAAAATTGCCGTAATATAGTATGTGCCCAATCTTCATTAGGCAATTCTGTTAGTAATAAATTTTTATACTCATTTTCAATTCTCAAATAAGCAAGACTATCTTCTGTAGCCTCCCTAAATCCCTCCAAAGGAGGGACTTTTGAACGTTCATTGTTTGAGTTTTGATTAATTAATTCTGCTGCATATTGATAAAAGTTTCTTGCTTGTCCTAATAAGTCTAAAGCAATATTGGTAAGAGCAATATCTTGTTCTAAGATAGGAGCATGCCCACACCATTCACTATTTCTGTGAGAGAGAATAAGGGTGCTATCTGCTAAATGTAGTAGGTAAAGAGTCAGGGGTTGGGGATTGGGGGTTTGGGGCATGAAATCAGGTGTTGTGATTGAGGAATTAGTGTTCATGTGTAAAATGTTATTTTTTTATATGATTTGTCTAAATATGCAATATAACCATTCAATAATTTTAAAACTAATTTGCATTTTTCATCGTATGTTTCTAATACTTCTTTTGAAATATATTTTTCATCCATAGCTGTTTGCAAGTGTTCCATTGTTTCTGTAATAGAGCCTCTTGCTATGATAAAAAAATTTCTTGTATCTCTGTAAGTATATCTACCATAACCTTCTGCTATGTTTGCTGTTACAGACCTTGATGAACGAACTATTTGGTCAGATAAAAGAAATTTTTCTTGATTGGGAAATGTTTTAATCAATTCGGCTAATAATATTCTTACCTGTCTTGCCTGAATATAACACTCAAGTTCTTTGTATCCTTTATAATCCATACTATTTTTTTTTATGAATTATTATTTTCCAATTCCCTAATCCCCAAATTCCTAATTCCTCAATTCCCTAATCCCCAATTCCCTAATCCCCAATTCCCTAATCCCCAATTCCCCAATTCCCAAATTCCTAATTCCTCCAAAAAGGGCTTTACATGTGATTTACTTCATCTGGCAAATGATAAAATGTAGGATGTCTATAAACTTTATCTTTTGCTGGTTCATACAATTCTCCTGCTTCATCTGGATTACTGGCAGTAATGTTTTTACTTTCTACTACCCAAATACTAACACCTTCTAATCTTCTTGTATAAACATCTCTTGCATTTTCAATAGCCATTTGTGCATCTGCTGCATGAAGGCTGCCAACATGTTTATGGTCTAAACCTTGTTTGCTACGAATAAATATTTCCCAAAGTGGCCATTGAACATCTTGAGGAGAAGCATTTGAAGTTCCTTCTTCAATTTCTCCATAATCTCCGTAATAATACTTTTTAATTAAGTTCATAGTTATTTTTTTTCGGGTTTTATAAAACCAATTAATTCTCTGTTAGAAAATGTTTGTTCTATTGCTTTTTCGCAACCCCATTTTTACAGAATTGGATATCACAATTTGTGATTTCCAATTCTCAAACTCTCTTTCAGTTAATTGAAACATAAAGTCTGAAGGGAAACGAGCAATATTTCTTCTTACAGCTTGATTAAGTACATGTGTTTCTACTTCATACATTTCAGCTAAATCAAAATCAAGCATTATTTTTTGTCCTCTAATTTCAAATATTTTATTTTGAATAATACTTAACTGCATACTGTTTTTTAGTTTACAACTTCAATTTGATATGTTCTTACATTAGATGAATCTTCTGCTGTTTTTTGCTCTGTCCAAAACTTATATAGCTTTACAATAGTTTTTCCCGTTTTTGTTGAAACCAATTCAATTTCTTTACTAACATTACCTCCTGCTTCATCAGGTGAGCTGTAATCAAAGGTTTTAATAGTTGCTAATTTAATAATTCCTGTGCTATCGCTTATGTCAAAATTGGTACTATTTTCATATTCACAACCTCTACATGTTCCTTCAAATATAACTAATGTATCTGTAAGTTTTACAATATTGATGGTATCATTTCTTAGTTCTATACGAGTGTCTTTTACTTCTTTGTTATTGTTTTCACAAGCTATTGTAAAAGTTATTATTATTATACTTACTAAAAATATTTTTCTCATTATGCAACAACTTTTGAGGATTTATTATTTCTTTTTGCAGCATAAGCAGCAGCAGCTTCTCTTACCCATAAACCATCTTCATGTGCTTTTTTTCGTGCATGCAAACGTTGTTTATTACATGGTCCATTACCATTTACTACATTCCAAAATTCTTCCCAATTTATTTCTCCAAAATGGTAGTGTAATTTTTTTTCATCCCATTGTAAATAAGGGTCAGGCAATGTCATACCTAAAACTTTTACCTGCTCTGCTATCATATCTACAAACTGTTGTCTTAGCTCATCATTGGTTTTTATTTTAATTTTCCATTGCATACTTTGACCAGTATTAGGGCTATCGCTATCTTTTGGTCCAAACATCATAAGACTGGGCCACCACCAACGATTAATGGCATCTTGACACATGGCTTTTTGTTCTTCTGTACCTTGAGATAAAACCCATAATATTTCAAAACCTTGACGCTGATGAAAACTTTCTTCTTTACAAATTCTTATCATAGCTCTTGAATAAGGACCATAAGAAGTACGGCATAACATTATTTGATTAATAATAGCAGCACCATCTACTAACCAACCAATAGCTCCCATATCTGCCCAAGTAAGTGTAGGATAATTGAAGATAGAAGAGTATTTGGCTTTGCCAGTATGTAATTGGTCTATCATTTCTTCTCTGCTTATACCTAAGGTTTCAGCGGCAGAATATAAATATAAACCATGACCAGCTTCATCTTGCACTTTTGCTAAGAGTATTGCTTTTCTTTTTAATGAAGGTGCTCTTGTAATCCAATTTCCTTCTGGCAACATTCCTACTATTTCACTATGTGCATGTTGGCTTATTTGTCTGATGTTTGTTTTTCTGTAAGCATCAGGCATCCAATCTTTTGGTTCTATTTTAATGTCATCATTTATTTTTTGCTGAAAAAGCTGTTCTAAATTTTTCAACTCCATAATAGTTATTGTTTGTTACAAAAATAAGTATTATCAGCAAAAAGAAATAAGCTAATTAAGATAGTTTAAAAGCAAATGAATTTTGATGTACTCAATGCTCAATAAAAGAAATAATAAGCAGTAATTTTTTGATATTGTTTGTATTCATGTTATTTTGTAGATAAAATATTTACTGCTGAAAAAAAAATATACAATATTTATTAATTACGTTGTAGGTCCTGTATTATTTGTATGGCTTAGTTTTTCTATTTATAAACAAGTAAAGGAGCAACCTAATTTGCATCAGGCATGGCAAATTATTGTAGATTCTTATTCTACAACTGCCTCTTGGAAGTTGTATGCAGTTGTTGCTTTAATGTTTGTAAACTGGGGTATTGAGGCAAAGAAATGGCAAATATTGGTAGCTGGTATTCAGAAAATTGCTTTTTTTCGAGCATTTAGGGCAATTTTTACAGGTCAGGCAGTAGCATTAAATACTTTTAATGGCATAGGTGAGTATGTAGGTAGAGTAGTGTATTTAAAAGATGGTAATAGATTAAGAGCTATTGCATTATCTATTGTAGGAAGCCTTAGTCAGTTAATCATTACTTTGGTAATGGGTTTAATAGGACTTGTGTATGTAAGATTAAATATATTAGATGAAGCTCATCATTTACAGGGATTGAGCAAGTTTTGGTTAGATGCTATGATGTATTCATTAAGTTTTTTAACAGTAATTTTTTTATTTATTTATTTTCAAATGTCTTGGCTTACAAAATTGATGGAGAAAATACCTTTTGTAGCTAAGTATAGTTTTTATATTCAGAAGTTAGAAGATTTTCATTACAAGGAATTAACAAAAATTTTATTACTTTCTTTTTTCAGATACGTTGTATTTGTAGTGCAATATTTATTATTGCTACAATTATTTCAGGTAGAGGCTTCTATAATTCAATTAGCATGGGTAGTTTGTGTATTATTTTTAGTATTGGCAGTAGTGCCATCTATACCTGTAGCAGAATTAGGATTAAGAGGCGAAGTGAGCCGACAATTATTTGGTTTATTAAGTGCCAATATACTTGGCATCATTTTTACAGCAGCTATTATATGGGTTATAAATAGAGTAATACCAGCCATAGCTGGTAGTTTATTTATTTTAGGTGTAAAATTATTTAAGAAATAGAAGTATGAAAAAATTATCAACCCTTTTTATTGCATCCATTTCATGGATTACCCTAACATCGGCAGATGATGATTTTTGTGGTATAAGAAATACAACTTTTCAAGATGGAGAAAATATTACTTTCAAAATATTTTATAATGCTTTAGGGTTATATATAGATGCAGGTACTGCAAGTTTTACAGTATCGCAAGAAGTGCTTAATAATACACCTGTATATCATATAGTAGGATTGGGTTCATCAAATTCAAGCTATGATTGGATTTTTAAAGTAAGAGATAGGTATGAAACATATATTGATACAGCATCTTTAAAGCCTTTAAAATTTATTAGAAATGTAAATGAAGGAGGCTATAAATTTTATGAGAATATTACGTTTAATCATCAAACAAATTCTGCTATTACCAACAAAGGTATTTTTAAAGTTCCTGATTGTGTACAAGATGTATTAAGTGCTATTTACTATGCCAGAAATATTGATTTTAGTAAGTCTAAAGTAGGTGACAAAATTCCTTTTAAACTTTTTTTAGATAATGAATTGTATGAAATGTATATAAAGTATATGGGCAAAGAAATCATTAAAACACGTTATGGAAAATTTAGAGCCATTAAGTTTAAACCACTATTAATTAAAGGAACTATTTTTGAAGGAGGAGAGAAAATGACTGTTTGGGTAAGTGATGATGCCAATCATCTTCCATTAAGAATTGAAAGCCCTATTGCTGTCGGAAAAGTAAAAATAGATATGATGATGTATAAAAATATTCGTTATCCACTTTCTTCTATGCTTAGTTTTAGATAAGAGATAATTTGATTATGATTATACTGTTGGCGTATCATTAACTTAAACAATCTTCTTACTTCATCAAATTTGTATAACAAATTATTATTTCAAAAACATTTTCATCCATTTTAGTTTTCCTCTAAAGGGAGGATATTTTATAGAAGGGTCAAACCATGTAGCTGTTTTAAGTACAGGCTTTGCATGGGTAAATGTATAGAACGATTTTTTGCCATGATATGCTCCAATACCACTAAAACCAATACCTCCAAAAGGAAAATGATGATTAGAAAAATGATAAGTTGTATTGTTTACACAACCACCACCAAACGAAACTGCATCAATCCATTTTGCTTCTTTTGTTGTAGAATTAGTAAATATATAAAATGCTAAAGGGTAGGGATTTCTATTAATTATTTTCAAGGCTTCTTCTTGTGTATTAAAAGTATAAATAGGTAATATGGGTCCAAAAATTTCTTCTGTCATAAGTGCTGCATCAAGAGGCACATGTTGCATAATTGTTGGTTGAATATATAGTTTGCTTTTATCAGTATTGCCGCCATAAATAATTTCTCCATCGTTCAAAAATTTTTGTAGAACATCAAAACGTTTTTCACTAACTATTTTTCCATAATCTTCACTCAATGCTGCATTTTTTGTATAAAATTTTTCAATAGTATTAATCAATGCAGTTACAAATTTTTCCTTCACAGCCTCATGTATCAATAAATAATCAGGTGCAATACATGTTTGCCCCACATTTAAAAATTTACCCATAGCAATACGTTTAGCTGCTACAGTTATAGCAGCATCATCTTCTACCACACAAGGGCTTTTTCCACCAAGTTCTAATGTTACAGGAATTAATTGTTTAGCAGCCATTTCATAAACTGCTTTTCCTACAGTTATACTTCCTGTAAAAAAAATATGATTAAATCTAAAGTTGTTTATTAATGCAGGTACAACTTCTGCACCATTTCCTTGCACTACAAATATGTATTGCTCATCAAAAATTTCTTTCACTATTTTTTCTATAACCATACTTGTAGCAGGTGTGTATTCACTTGGTTTTATTACAGCACAATTACCACCAGCCGTAGCACCAATTAAGGGCGTAAAAGCTAATTGAAAAGGATAATTCCATGGGGCAATAATTAGTACAACACCTAAAGCATCATAATAAATTTTGCTACTACTGGGTATATTAAGCATATTGGTAGAAACAGTTGTAGGCTTCATTAATTTTTTTAAATGCTTTAGCATAAAATTAATTTCCATTTGTACCATAGCTATTTCTGTGGCATAAGATTCTGCTTCACTTTTGCCTAAATCTTTTTGTAAGGCTTCGCTAATGTCCTTTTCATATTTACTAATAGCAGCAGCTAATTTTTGTAACTGCTGTTTTCTAAATTGATAAGACTTTGTAGCTCCTGTTTCAAAATATTGTTTAATATTGGTAAGATTATTTGTCATGGTTTTATATTGCATCACAAGTTAATGATAGATTTTTACATTTGTATAATTACTACCACATGAAAGATATTTTATACGATGATATTTTTTATATGCAACAAGCATTAAGAGAAGCACAAAGAGCTTTTGATGAAGATGAAGTGCCAATAGGTGCAGTAGTTGTGTTGAATAATAAAATTATTAGTAGAGGCTATAATCAAACAGAAAAATTGAATGACAGTACTGCTCATGCAGAAATGATAGCATTAACAAGTGCCTATAATTTTTTAGGAGCAAAATATTTACCATCTGCTACTTTATATGTAACAGTAGAGCCTTGTTTAATGTGTTGTGGTGCATTGTATTGGAGCAAATTAGCAAGAATAGTTTATGGAGCAAGTGATGAAAAAAGTGGTGGACTACGTTTTTTTACAGATAATGATGGATTAATTATTCCAGAAAAATGGCCCTTTCATCCAAAAACACAATTAGTAAAAGGCGTATTAGCAGAAGACTGTATTATGCTGATGAAAAATTTTTTCAAAGCAAAAAGAAAATAGTTATACGAATTTGATTTCTATAATAGGTACTCTTTTTTCCGTATAATACCGATGTAATAGTTGTTTAGACCAATGAAATTGGTCTATTACAAATATACTTTCGGTACTAAAAGAAAACATCTTCAATAAAGAAAAATGCTGGTGCATTATTTTTAGATAAAGTAACAGCCATTACATCAAATTGTAAATATTTCCATTGAGGATTTTCTTCTACATAAGCAGCAGCAGCTTTTTTTAGGGCATTCATTTTTTTTGTACCAACACTTTCTTCTGGAAATCCATATACCTCATTGGTTCTTGTTTTTACTTCTACAAAATGTAGCACATTATTTTTACTGGCAATAATATCTACCTCACTATGTTTATACCTATGATTTCTGGCTATAATTTCAAAATCATTGTTTATTAACCATTCAGTAGTTAAATCTTCTCCTTTGATTCCTGTATTTTTATTGCCTAAATTCATTTAGTATTGTAAAATTACTATGCAATTAACAGATAAAATATGTAAACTAAAGGGCAAAGTACAACATTATGCTTGGGGTGGTTATCATTTTATTCCAGAATTATTAAAAATAAATAATTCAGAGCAAAAACCATTTGCAGAATATTGGTTAGGCTCTCATCCTTCTACACCTTCTATTCTTACAGATAAAAATATTTCATTGGTAGATGCAATAACCCAACAGCCAGAAAATATTTTAGGCAAAAAAGTGTATGAACAATTTAAAGGCTTACCTTATTTGTTTAAAGTATTAGATGTAAAAGATATGCTCAGTATTCAAGTGCATCCAACAAAAGAAGAAGCTATAAAAGGTTTTGAAAGAGAAGAAGCTGAAGGAATACCTATTAATGCACCAAACAGAAATTATAAAGACAAAAATCATAAACCAGAAATGATGATTGCTTTAGGAGAATTTTGGCTATTGCATGGATTTCAAAAAGAGAAAGCTATTGAAAAAGTATTAGAAAATTATACAGAGTTTAATTTGTTAATTCCAATATTTAAAAATGAAGGATATAAAGGATTATATCAAACAGTAATGAAAATGCCTCAAGAGCAAGTTGATACTATTTTAATTCCTCTGGTAGAAAAAGCAATCAATCATCAAAAACAAAATCTTATAACAAAAAATAGCCCAGAATGGTGGGTAGCCAAATGGTATAATAATGCACCAGTATTAAAAAATATTGATAGAGGTATTTTTTCTATTTATCTTTTTAATCTTATACAATTACAAAAAGGAGAAGCTATTTTTCAAGGTGCAGGCGTACCTCATGCTTATTTAGAAGGGCAAAATATAGAGCTAATGGCTAATAGCGATAATGTATTAAGGGGTGGTTTAACACCCAAACATATAGATATACAAGAATTAATGAAGCATACTAAGTTTGAAGCTATAGAACCAGCCATACTAAAACCATTAAAAATAGACAATGAAAAAAAATACCCTTGCTCTGTAAATGATTTTGCTGTAAGTGCAATAGAGTTAAGTTCAGGTAAAGTATATCATTCAATAACCACTTCTTTAGAAATATTATTAGTAATAGAAGGGGCTGTTAGTATAAATGAGTTAGAAAATTATATTATACAAAAAGGAGAGTCCTTTGCTGTAATTGCAAATACTGCATACTCTTTTACAAGTACAGAAAATACTTTATTGTTCAAAGCCTTTGTTCCAGTTTAGCAATAAACCTATTTGAAACAATAAACAGAATACTTACTTTTGCTAAAATTTATAAAAACAAAGAGATGAAAAATAATCGTTTAATCATTTTTACAGTTGCTTTAATAGCTTTAACAGTAATCGTAAAATATATTTGTGCTCCAGTATTAGGTTTAAGTGGTTTTTCACCCATTATTGCTATAGCACTATTTGCAGGTATGAGTATTAATAATAAAAAGAATGCATTTTTATTGCCTTTAATTGCCTTACTTGCCAGCGATGTTATTATAGAGGTTTTATACAGATTAGACCTATTCAGTTTTTCAGGCTTCTATAAAGGTCAGCTAATTAATTACAGCTTATTAATGTTAAGTGTATTAATAGGATGGACAGTAAAAGGTAAAAGCTATCTATCAATGGGTATAGGAGCACTTGCTGCTTCTACACTATTTTTCCTATTATCTAATTTTAGTGTTTGGTATTCAGGCACTATGTATGTAAAAGATTTTAATGGCTTAATGCTTTGCTATGAAAATGCACTACCATTTTATCGTAATGAACTTATTTCTACAACCTTATTTTTGCCTATTATAATAATGGGGTATAATTATATAGTTCAAGGAAAAAGCAAATTAGTTATTCAATAACTAATTGAATATTAATAATTTTCTAACTTATTACTGCTTTGTATGCACAAATACAAGGCAGTTTTTTGTTAATAATTATAAGCGTATCGGGTTTAAAGCGTTTTTTTGGGGTATAGAAAAAATATTTTCAAAAAAACTTGGCACTTTAATAACAAAGCCCCTACCTTTGCAACCCCAACGAAAAATTGGGCTTTCATTATGTCTCAAAGAATTAGAATAAAATTACAAAGCTACGACCACAATTTAGTAGATAAATCTGCTGAAAGAATTGTAAAAACAGTTCGTAGCACAGGTGCAGTAGTTACAGGCCCTATTCCTTTACCTACACACAAAAAAATATTTACAGTATTACGTTCACCACACGTAAATAAGAAAAGTCGTGAGCAATTCCAATTATGCACACACAAGCGTTTATTGGATATTTATACTTCTTCTTCAAGTACTGTAGATGCTTTAAGTAAGTTAGATTTACCCTCTGGTGTAGAGGTAGAAATAAAGGCATAATAGCCAAAGCCGTTTATAACGGATTAGTTCTTAATAAATAAAAATCATCTCTCAATTCCTTTAAAGAAAGGAAAAAAAGAGCTCTGGTAAATAAATAATCAATTCATTTTTTTATATTAAAAATGAATTAAAAAATATAAACAAGCCCTTCGAGGTTTGTTTACTACTGGTACTTCCCTTCCTTGTCTAAGAACAAAGGAAAACAAAGGAAAAGGTCAGTAGCAAACAAGGATTGAATTATGCTTCTCATCAGCATAATGTCCTTAACAACCTCAGCGGGCACAAACCGCAAAAACGATGAAAGGTATTATTGGAAAAAAAATTGGGATGACAAGCATCTTTGCCTCCGATGGCAAACAAACAGCTTGTACTATTATTGAGGTTGCTCCCAATGTTGTTACACAAATTAAAACCATTGAAACAGATGGTTACAATGCAATTCAGTTAGCAGTTGGCGATAAAAAAGAAAAACATGCTACTAAAGCTGAAATCAATCACTTCGCAAAAGCCAGCACTCCAGCTAAACAATTTACAAAAGAATTTAGAGATTACGCTATAACCAAAAATATTGGTGAAACAGTTTCTATAGATATTTTTGAAGAAGGCGATAAAGTAGATGTTATAGGCACTACTAAAGGTAAAGGATTTCAAGGCGTTGTAAAACGTCATGGATTTTCTGGTGTAGGTGAGGCTTCACATGGGCAACATGACCGTCAAAGAGCACCAGGTTCTATTGGTGGTTCTTCTTACCCATCAAGAGTTTTCAAAGGAATGAGAATGGCAGGACGTATGGGTGGCGATAGAGTAAAAACAAAAGGTTTAAAAGTGCTAAAAATTTTCCCTGAAAAAAATTATATACTTATTAGTGGTTCTGTACCAGGACATAATAACTCAATAGTTTTAATTCAGAAATAATCACTCTTTAATAATTGAACAATGCAAATAGATGTTTTAAATATAAAAGGTCAAAAAACAGGAAGAACTGTAGAATTACCAGAAGATATTTTTGGTATTGAGCCAAATGACCATGTAATTTATTTAGCTGTTAAACAATATTTATCTGCCCAACGTCAAGGAACACACAAAGTAAAGACACGTGCAGAAGTACAAGGTGCTAGCAGAAAATTACACAAACAAAAAGGAACAGGTGGTAGCCGTAAAGGAAATATTCGTAACCCTTTATACAAAGGCGGTGGTACAATATTTGGTCCAAAACCACATGGTTATACCATCAAATTAAATCGTAAAGTAAAAGACTTAGCCAAAATTTCAGCATTAAGCTATAAAGCAAAAGAAAATGCTATTGTAGTAGTAGAAGATATTACTTTAGAAACACCCAAAACAAAACAAATAGTTGAAGTAATGGGTGCATTAAATGTATCAAATAAAAAATCTATTATAGTATTATCAGAGTATAATGACAATGTATATTTAAGTACTCGTAATGTACCAAATGTAGCCAGTTCTTTATTAGTAGATATTAATACTTATGATATAGTAAATGCAGATGTATTAGTATTTACAGAAAATGCTGTGAAGATTTTTGCAGAAAATGAAGCTGTAGAAGCATAAGCAAAAGATAAATTTTGAATTTTCAAATTGAATGAAATGAAATTGACAGAAGTATTAGTAAGACCTATTTTAACTGAAAAAGCAAACAAGCAACAAGAAAAATTGCACAGATATGCTTTCAGAGTAAATAAAGGAGCCAACAAGCTTGAAATTAAAAAAGCTGTTGAACAGTTCTATGGAGTAACAGTAACTGATGTAAATACAGCAGTAGCTCCAGGTAAAAACAAAACTCGTTATACAAAAGATGGCTTTATTAAAGGAAAAAGACCATCTTATAAAAAAGCCTTTGTTACAATAGCAGAAGGTGAAACAATAGATTTATACGAAAACATTTAATTATAGTTAACGAAGCTGAAAATTTCGTTGTAAAAAAATAAAATATGGCATTAAAGAAATATAAACCAATCACAGCAGGCACACGTTGGAAAATTGGAAATGCTTATGCAGAAATTACTACTAATAAACCAGAAAGAAGTTTATTAGAACCTATTAAAAAAACAGGCGGACGTAATGCTCAAGGACGCCGTACTATGAGATATATTGGTGGTGGTCATAAAAAACATTACCGTATAATAGATTTTAAACGTAATAAACATGGTGTAGAAGCAACTGTAGCTTCAATAGAATATGACCCAAACCGTACAGCATTTATTGCATTAGTCAATTATGCTGATGGAGAAAAAAGATACATCATAGCACCACAAGGATTACAAGTAGGAGCAAAAGTAATTAGTGGCGAATCTGTGGCACCAGAAATTGGCAATACACTTCAAATGAAAAATATGCCTTTAGGTACTATGATTCATAACATTGAAATGCAACCAGGTCAAGGAGGTAAATTAGTAAGAAGTGCAGGCTCTTCTGCTCAGTTAGCTGGTAAAGAAGAAAAATATGCAGTACTTAAAATGCCAAGTGGCGAATTGAGAAAATTATTAATCAACTGCTTTGCTACAGTTGGTGTTGTATCAAATAGCGACCATGGATTACAAACAATGGGCAAAGCTGGTGCAAATAGATGGAGAGGTATTCGTCCAAGAGTAAGAGGTGTAGCAATGAACCCTGTAGACCATCCAATGGGAGGTGGTGAAGGTAGAGCATCAGGAGGTCATCCACGTAGTAGAACTGGTAAATATGCAAAAGGAGAAAAAACAAGAACAAAAGGAAAAGGCAGCGATAAATTAATCATCCAACGCCGTGATGGTAAAAAAATAGCAAAATAAATTTTAAAAGTTAAAATATTTCTTAACTAAAAGAAAGAATAAACGAAAAACTAAAATAGAATATGGCTCGTTCAATTAAAAAAGGTCCTTATGTAGATGCTAACTTAGAAGAAAAAGTATTAGGCATAAACGAAGGAAAAACAAAGAAAGGTGTAATAAAAACTTGGAGTCGCCGCAGCACCATTACTCCAGATTTTGTAGGACACACTTTTGCAGTACACAATGGAAATAAGTTTATACCTGTATATGTAACAGAATTTATGGTAGGACACAAATTAGGAGAATTTGCACCAACCAGACATTTTAAAGCACACTCAGGCAGTAAACAATAACAATTAAGAATTGAAAATTATGAATTAAGAATTTTAAAAACTCATAATTCATAACTCATAACTCATAATAAAAAAAAATGGAAGCAGTAGCTAAATTAAATAACTATCCAACTGGCCCACGCAAAATGCGTTTATTGGCTGATGTAATTAGAGGAATGGAAGTAGAAAAAGCTTTGGCTATATTAGAATTTCACCCTCAGCACAATGCCACACCATTAGCAAAATTGCTAAAAAGTGCCATCAATAATTGGGAACAAAAAAATACTGGTTTAAGTGCAGCAGACAATAGTTTAATAGTAAAAACTATTTATGTAGATGGTGGACGTACTATTAAAAGAATGAGACCAGCACCACAAGGGCGTGGATATAGAGTAAGAAAACGTAGTAATCACGTAACATTAATTGTTGACAAAAAATAAACCGAATAAATTCGGATAGAAATTTAAAAAAATACTATGGGTCAAAAAGCAAATCCAATTGGTAACAGGTTAGGTATCATCCGCGGATGGGAAAGTAATTGGTACGGCAATAAAAAAGATTTTGCTGGAAAATTAATTGAGGATAACAAAATCCGTACTTACCTGAATGCACGTATTAGCAAAGGCGGTATAGCTCGTATAGTTATAGAACGTACACTTGGTAAACTAATTGTAACAATACATACCAGCAAGCCAGGTATCATAATAGGAAAAGGTGGAGGCGAAGTAGATAGAATTAAAGAAGAATTAAAAAAATTAACTGGTAAAGAAGATGTACAAATAAACATCTTAGAAATTCGTCGTCCAGAATTAGATGCACAAATTGTAGCAGATACAATAGCACGCCAAATAGAAAATCGTATCAACTTTAAAAGAGCTACCAAAATGGCTATTGCCTCTACACTTCGTATGGGTGCAGAAGGAATAAAAGTAAAATTAAGTGGTCGTTTAGGAGGTGCCGAAATTGCACGTAGTGAAGAATTTAAACAAGGACGTACACCATTACATACATTTCGTATGGATATAGATTATGCAAATGTATTTGCACAAACTGTATATGGTAAAATTGGTATTAAAGTATGGATTTGTAAAGGAGAGGTTTTAGGCAAAAGAGACTTAAATCCAAACTTTATTAGTGGAAAAAATGAAGAAAGAAGAGGTGGTGGAGATAGAGAACGCAAAGGAAACGATAGAAGAGGAGGAGAAAGAAGAGGAAGAAATTAAAATGATAATACAATAATGCAATAACAACATTATTAAACTATCAAAATTTTCAAAAATTATCAAATTATTTAAGCAATGTTACAGCCAAAAAGAAGTAAGCATAGAAAACAACAAAAAGGACGCATACGTGAAGTGGCAAAACGTGGTACTTCTATATCATTTGGCTCTTATGCACTAAAAGCATTAGAACCAGTATGGTTAACAAATAGACAAATAGAAGCTGCTCGTCAAAGTATGACACGTGCTATGAAACGTGAAGGTAATGTATGGATTAGAGTTTTCCCAGATAAAATTATTACACGCAAACCAGCAGAAGTGAGAATGGGTAAAGGTAAAGGTAATCCAGAATTTTGGGCTGCTGTAGTAGAACCAGGTCGCATCATATTTGAAGTAGATGGCGTTTCTGAAACTATTGCTAAAGAAGCAATGGGTTTAGCATCTCAAAAATTACCAATTAAAACAAAATTTATAGTAAGAAGAGATTTACAATCTTAAATATAAAAATAGTATTGTATTATGGCAACAAAGAAACATGATTTTAGTAACAGCATTAAAGATATAAGCGAAACAGATTTACAAGCACGTATAAATGAAGATACACTTCGTTTAAAAAAACTTGAATTTGCTCATGCAATATCACCATTAGAAAATCCAATGACAATACGTGGATTAAGAAGAGATATTGCTCGGTTAAAAACAGAATTAAGAAAAAGAAACTTGGTTAATCAATAAAACCAAGCATATCAAACAATTTATTAGTCCTTTTCAAAAAAGAAAAACGACTATAAAGCTAAAAGCTTAAACAATGGTAGAAAGAAATTTGCGTAAAACAAGAGTAGGAACTGTTACTAGCAACAAAATGGAAAAAACAGTAACCGTTTCTGTTGAAAGAAAAGTGAAACATCCTATCTATGGTAAGTTCGTTAAAAAAACGACCAAATTCCATGCACACGATGAAAAAAATGAGTGCACAGTAGGAGATATTGTAAAAATTATGGAAACCAGACCACTTAGCAAAACTAAGCGTTGGCGTTTGGTAGAAGTAGTAGAAAAAGCTAAATAAAAGCCCCCTAAATCTTTTCAAAAAAAAGACAAAGGGAATAATAAAATTGATAAAATTTTAATTTTTAAATTAAACAAAATCCTTCTACAAAAAAGAAGGAAGGGAGGCTAAAATGATTCAGCAAGAAAGTAGGCTAAATGTAGCCGACAATAGTGGAGCAAAAGAAGTACTTTGTATCAAAGTATTAGGCAATAGTGGGCAAGATTATGCTAAAATAGGCGACAAAATAGTTGTAACAGTAAAAGATGCTATACCAGCAGGAGGCATAAAAAAAGGTACAATATCAAAAGCCGTTATAGTACGCACAAAAAACAAATTACGTCGTAAAGATGGTTCATACATCCGATTTGACGATAATGCTGTTGTATTATTAAACAACTCTGATGAGCCAAGAGGTACACGTATTTTTGGACCAGTTGCCAGAGAACTACGTGATAAAGGGCACATGAAAATTATTTCATTAGCTCCAGAAGTTTTATAAAAAATAAGAAAAACAACTAATAGTTTAAAACGTTAGTTTAAAGTAAAATAAAATGAGTACAAGATTTAAACCCAAATTTAACATCAAAAAAGGCGATACCGTTGTAGTAATTGCTGGCGATGACAAAGATTTGAAAAAACCACGAAAAGTGCTACAAGTAATTTTAGACAAAAATCGTGTAGTGGTAGAAGGCGTAAACATTGTTACAAAACACACAAAACCTTCAGCACAAAATACAAAAGGTGGTATTTTAAAAATAGAAGCACCTATACACATTTCAAACATAATGTTATGGGATGCTAAAAATAGCACACCAACAAAAGTAAAACGTACAAGAGAAGGTGGAAAATTAATTCGCATTTCTAAAAAAAGCGGAGAAACTATTTAATAAACCTTTTAGAAAAATAAAGAGATTATGAGTACTACAAAATATATGCCTCGCTTGGCAAGTAAATATAAAAAAGAAGTTGTACCTGCTTTGGTAAAAAAGTTTTCATATAAAACTGTTATGCAAACACCAAAGTTAGAAAAAATTTGCATTAATCGTGGTGTTAATGGAGCTGTAAACGATAAAAAATTGATAGATGTAGCCATTGGCGAATTAGAGCAAATTACTGGTCAAAAAGCTATACCTACTTTAAGTAAAAAAGATATTTCAAACTTCAAACTTCGTAAAGGAATGCCAATAGGAGCAAAAGTTACTTTACGAGGCGAAAAAATGTATGAATTTTTAGATAGATTAGTTTCTGTAGCATTACCTCGGGTAAGAGATTTTAAAGGTATTAGTGATAAAGCATTTGATGGACGTGGCAATTATACATTAGGTGTAACAGAACAAATTATTTTTCCAGAAATAGATATTGATAAAGTAAGCAAAATAACTGGTATGGATATAACTTTTGTTACATCTGCACAAACCAATGAAGAAGCATTTGAATTGCTTAAAGAATTAGGCTTACCATTTAAAAACACAAAAAAAACGAATAACTAAATAAAGAATTTCTTATAACAAACAAACCTTTGTTATAAGTTTTTTAAACAGAAATTAAAAAATAATATGGCAAAAAAATCAATAGTTGCCCGTCAGGCTAAACGTGAATCTTTGGTTGCAAAATTTGCTGAAAAAAGAGCAGCACTAAAAGCAGCAGGAGATTATGCTGCTTTAGACAAGTTGCCTAAAAATGCTTCTCCTGTTCGTTTAAAAAATCGTTGTCAGCTTACAGGAAGACCTAAAGGCTACATCAGATATTTTGGAATATCAAGATTAGTATTTAGAGACATGGCATTAAATGGCAAAATACCTGGTGTAAAAAAAGCCAGTTGGTAACAAACACTATATTTTTCGTTTAAAAACGAAAATAAATAGAAACAATATTTAAGAACTGAATTAATTATAATACAAATGGTAACTGATCCTATAGCAGATTATTTAACAAGGATTCGCAATGCACAAATGGCGGGTCACAGAATAGTAGAAATTCCTGCTTCTAACCTGAAGAGAAGAATTACTGAAATTTTGTACGAACAAGGTTACATTTTAAAGTACAAATTTGAAGAAGATAATAAGCAAGGTGTTATTAAAATAGCATTGAAATATGATGTAAATACCAAACAACCTGCTATTCGTTCTTTAGAAAGAATTAGTCGTCCAGGATTACGTCAGTATGCAAAACCTACTGAAATAAAAAGAGTTATTAATGGCTTAGGTATTGCTATTATCAGCACTTCTAAAGGAGTATTGACAGATAAGCAGGCTAAACTACAAAATGTAGGTGGCGAAGTATTATGCTATGTAAGCTAATATGCTAATAAAATTAATTTGATGATATGATAATGACATCAAATTATACTAAAAAATAAGAAGATAATTTAAGCCCTCTATACGGCGGCTGAACACTTCTAAAATTCATTATCAAATTATAAATTATAAAATTTTACAATTATGTCTCGTATAGGCAAACAACCCATTACAATTCCTTCAGGAGTTACAGTTACTGTAAGTAATGAAAATGTAGTTACAGTAAAAGGGCCCAAAGGCGAATTAAAAGAAACTATTGACCGTGATATTACAGTAGAAGTAAAAGATGGTATATTAACAGTAACTCGTCCTACAGACCAAATACGTCATAGAGCACTACATGGCTTATATCGTGCATTATTAAACAATTTGGTAAAAGGCGTTACAAATGGTTATAAAAAAGAATTAGAATTGGTAGGGGTTGGTTTTAAAGCTGCTAATAGTGGCAATACTTTAGACCTTTCTTTAGGCTACTCTCACAATATTATTATTGAAGTACCCAAAGAACTTAAAGTAACTACTGTTACAGAAAAAGGAAAAAACCCAATTGTAACTTTAGAAGGTTCAGATAAACAATTATTAGGTCAAGTAGCAGCAAAATTAAGAAGCCTACGTAAACCAGAACCATACAAAGGAAAAGGTGTGAAATTTGTAGGTGAAGTATTAAGAAGAAAAGCAGGTAAAGCAGCAGGTAAATAGTAAATGAGCAAATTTGAAAATGGCATAATAACCCAATTCATTTTCAAATTTTTAAATTGAGAAATTGTCAAATTGATTTTCCGACAGCATCGGCAAATCTTAAATAAAAAAATATGAGTACTACTAAATTAGATAATAAACAAAAAATAAAGTACCGCATTCGTAAAAAAGTAATTGGTACTGCTACAAAACCACGTTTAAGTGTGTTTAGAAGCAATACGGAAATTTATGCTCAATTAATTAATGATGATAATGGTACAACATTAGCTTCAGCAGCTTCTTCAGATAAAGATATAGCTTCTCAAAAAATAACTAAATCTGAAAAAGCAACATTAGTTGGACAAGCTATTGCACGAAAAGCAATAGATTTAGGATTGAACTTATGTGTATTTGATAGAGGAGGTAATCTATATCATGGACGTGTAAAAGCAGTAGCAGAAGGTGCAAGAGAAGGCGGACTTAAATTTTAATAAATAAATTTCAAAATCTATATAATGTCTAAAGTAAGCGACAACAAAATAAAAGCAGGCGGCGAAGTAGAACTAAAAGAAAAAGTAGTTGCCATAAATCGTGTTGTAAAAACTACTAAAGGTGGTCGTACATTTTCTTTTTCTGCATTGGTTGTAGTAGGTAATGAACATGGTGTAGTAGGACAAGGGTTAGGAAAAGCAAAAGAAGTACAAGAGGCTATTACCAAAGGTATTGATGATGCTAAGAAAAACTTAGTAAAAGTGCCTGTTATGCGTGGCACTATACCACACGAACAGTTTTCTAAATTAGGTGCAGCCAAAGTTTTAATTAAACCAGCAGCTCAAGGAGCTGGAGTAATTGCAGGAGGAAGTATGCGTGCTGTATTAGAAAGTGCAGGTTATAAAGATGTATTAGCTAAAAGTTTAGGTTCTCCTAATCCACACAATGTGGTAAAAGCAACTATCAAAGCATTAACTTCTTTGAGAGAGCCTGTACAAGTAGCTAAAAATAGAAATATTAAACTAAGCAAAGTATTTAATGGATAAAATTTGTTGAAGGTTGAACATTTTAAAGGCTAATAAAATAAACCAATAAAACTGTAAACCTTAAACTTTTTAAACTTATTTAAAATGGCAAAAATTAAAATTACACAAATTAAAAGCGGAATTGACAGAAGTGAACGTCAAAAACAAACTTTAATAGCATTAGGATTAAAAAAATTACATGCTACTAAAGAAGTTGAAGCTACTCCACAAATTCTGGGAATGGTGAATAAAGTTAGCCATTTAGTAAAAGTAGAAGAAATAGCTTAAGCTATATTAAATAATGAATGTGATATCTTATATGTTTTATATCATCAACATTTAAAATTTAAAATTCAACATAAATTAACAGCGAGGGGCGATTCCCCGAAAGTTCAAAATCAATATAATAAAATGAAATTACACACACTAAAACCAGCAAAAGGTAGTACACACAAAGAAAAAAGATTAGGACGTGGTGAGGCAAGTGGTAAAGGTGGTACTTCTACCAAAGGAAATAAAGGTAGCCAAAGCCGTGCAGGCTATCAACGTAAACTTGCACATGAAGGCGGACAAATGCCTATTCAACGTAGAGTGCCAAAACGTGGATTTAAAAACATAAACAGAGTTGAGTATAAAGTTTTCAACTTAGGACAGATAGAGCAATTACAAGAAAAATATGCTTTATCAGAATTTACTTTAGAAAACTTATATATCAATAGTTTAATCAGTCGTACAGATAAAGTAAAAATATTAGCCACAGGTGAAATTAAATCAAAATTGTCTTTTAAAGTAAATGCAGTAAGCGATAAAGCTAAAGCAGCTATAGAAGCAGTTGGCGGTAGTGTTGAAATTGTTAAATAAAATTCACCTATATTGCACCACACATTTTGTGTGTTTTTTTGATTTAAGATATTAACTGTTTCAATAGAATAATAAAGTGAAAAAATTAATTCAAACAATAAAAAATATTTGGGGCATTGAGGAGCTAAAAAGCAAAATCATTGTTACAATATTATTAATACTAATTTATAGATTTGGTACATTTATTGTATTGCCAGGTATTGATACTGTTGCTTTAGAAGCAATTAAAGCCAATAATAAAACAGGTGGTTTATTAGGTTTATTTGATGCCTTTGCAGGTGGAGCTTTTTCTCAGGCTTCTATATTGGCATTAGGTATTATGCCTTACATTTCTGCTTCTATCTTTATGCAGTTGGCAACCATCTTAGTACCACAACTACAAAAAATTCAGAAAGAAGGAGAAAGTGGACGTAAGAAAATAAACCAATGGACTCGTTATCTTACTGTTATTGTAACTACATTTCAGGCTGGAGCTTATATAGCTTATCTTGAAGGTACTTATGGCGATGCAATTATTCCTGCATTCAAATTATATTTTCCTGTTACTACTGTACTTATTTTAACTGCGGGTACTTTATTTGTAATGTGGTTAGGTGAAAAAATTCAAGACAAAGGATTAGGTAATGGTACTTCTATTATTATCATGGTAGGTATCTTAGCTCGTTTACCAATAAGCCTTATTCAAGAATGGACTGCAAAAGGTGAAAAAGGCGGTGGTGGGTTATTAATTTTCCTTATAGAAATAGCTGCATTTATTGCCATTGTTTTAGGATTAATATTATTAGAAAGAGGTATTAGAAGAATACCTGTAAACTATGCTAAACAAATTGTTGGAAATAGACAATTTGGTGGTGCAAGACAATTTTTACCTATTAAAGTAAATAGTGGTGGTGTAATGCCTATCATCTTTGCTCAGGCTATTATGTTTTTACCAACATTAGTTTCTTTCACCAATTTAGATTCTAAAGAAGGAATTATAAGAATATTTAATGACCAAAGTAATGTTTGGTACATGACTGTTTTTGGTTTAATGATTATTGGTTTTACATTTCTTTATACCGCATTACTTTTTAATCCTAAACAAATAGCAGAAGACTTAAAAAAGAATAATGGATTTATACCTGGTGTAAAACCTGGTCAGCCAACAGCAGATTATATTGGTGTAATTATGGATAGAATTACATTACCTGGTGCTATACTGTTAGCTTTTGTTGGTATTTTACCTGGCTTTGCAGAAAGATTAGGTGTAACACAGTCTTATGCATCTTTCTTTGGAGGTACGAGCTTATTAATTATGGTAAGTGTAACATTAGATACTCTTCAACAAATTGAAACTTATTTATTAATGCGTAAGTATGATGGCTTAATGGGAAGTGGAAGAATAAAAGGACGTCAAACAACAAGTTTGCCCAATACAAGCGTTATTTAATAATTTTATTAGATGTTTTTTATTGAAACCTGTTGGAAATAATTATCTAACAGGTTTCTTTACTTTAATATAATAACATTCAGATATTAAATATGATAATTTATAAAACAGAAGCAGAAGTAGAATTAATGAAAAAAGCTGCTATGTTAGTTAGTGAAACAATAACAGAAGTAGCAAAAATTTTAAAACCAGGTATAACTACTTTACAAATAGATAGTTTATGCCAACAATATGTTTTAGATAATAAAGCTATACCTTCTTTTAAAAATTATCATGGCTATCCTTTTGCTATATGTGCTAGTGTTAATGATGTAGTAGTACATGGATTTCCTAATAATATACCTTTGAAAGAAGGCGATATTGTTACGATAGATTTAGGTGTAATATTAAATGGTTGGCATGGAGACCATGCTTATACTTTTATTTTAGGAGAAGTAAGTACAGAAATATTACAACTTGTAAGAGTAACAAAAGAAAGTCTTTATAAAGGCATTGAAAAAGCGATAGTAAATAATAGAATTGGCGATATATCTTTTGCTATTCAAGAGCATACAGAAAAAAAATATGGTTATGGTGTAGTAAGAGAATTAGTAGGTCATGGACTTGGTAAAAATCTTCACGAAGACCCTCAAGTGCCTAATTATGGTAAGCGTGGCAATGGACCTAAACTAAGAGAAAATATAGTTTTGGCTATAGAACCTATGATTAATTTAGGAACTAAAGATGTTTATACAGATAAAGATGGCTGGACAATAAGAACAAAAGATGGCAAACCATCTGTACATTTTGAACATGATGTTTGTGTAAAAAAAGATAGGGCATTAATTCTTTCTGATTATAGTATTATAGAAGCTGCTGAAAAAGCCAATAGTAATTTGAATACTAATTATTATACTAATTGATTGGGTTTTTGTATATAAACTTGAATAGTTTTTTTACTTAGCATAGCAGCACAAATTATCCTTCTTCTACCAATTTAATTTCTTCTTTTGTAAGATTATAAAGTTGATAAATTAATGTATCAAGTTTATCTTCTGCATAAGTTATTATACTTTGTATTTGTTCTTGTTGAATAGGTAATGTAGCTGTTTGCAGTTCTTTATTAAGTACCAATAATTGGTCAACTAATTGTACAATTTCTTTCTTATGCTCAATATTTATTTGATAAGGAATAGGTAACTCTTTTAATTGTGCAATCCTGATTTTTGGAAAAATATTTGTTTTAGGAGCAATAAACTGCTTGAAATAAAACTTGAATAAAGAGGAATTAATGATACCAAGTATCAATTCTGGTGAATATTTTTCATCTATCATTCTTGTATTATAAATACTACGTGTTGTTATCAAATTGTCATAATCAATAGTAGCAAAAAATTTATTTCCTGTTTCTCTTATCATCAATTTAGGCGACTTAAATATATCTTTACTTTTAGAAAATAAATTAAAAACTTCTTTATCAATATAGCTTATACTTTTAATAGAAAAAGTATCAAGATTGCTTCCAGCTAAACATTTTATCTTCCCCTTATCAATCAATTTATCTTTACCAATTTCCAAACCTCTTTTAGTTGCTGAAATTTTACCAAGCTGAATTGTTTTAACCTTTTTAAAAAGGTTAGAATTTTCATTTGAAAAAAAATCATTTCCCGAATAATTAGCTCCTTTAGTAAGTAAAATAATACAAGTGGGCATTTTTACTTTTCCAAAAACTTTGTCCCCTTTTTCAATTATTTCAACATTATTGCATGATGTATTTATTGTATTTCTCAGATTTTTATATTTCACACCTTTTAAAAATAAACTTGGAACAATGAAGCCAAGATAATTTTCAGACCTTAAAAGGTCAATTCCTCTTTCAATAAACATTGAATAAAGGTCTGTATTAGAAGAGTATTTTTTTGCTAAGTATAATTGACTTGCCTTATCAAGAATTATTGGCTGAACATAAGGTGGATTACCAATAATGCAATCAAACCCACCATTATTTTTTTCATTGAAAGGGGCATTGGGTTCTTCTGCTGTAAGTTGTTTTATTAGTTCTTCTGTTTCATAGTGTAATTTTTTTACTTTTTCGTATTGTTTTCTAAATACCCAACTTTTATCTTCTGCTACATGTCTATTAAATATTTCTGGAAATGCGTTTTGCCAACTAAATGGTTTTATTTTTCTTTCTTCACCAAAGTTTATTTCATTATCATAGTAGTCTATATCTATCAAGCTATTGCCACATTTTATATTGTTTTCTAACGATGGCAAAATTCTTTCGTGAAATAAAGTTGTTTGTGCTTCTATGCTTTCTTTGGTTTCTCCTTCCATACATTTTAATAGCAAAGAAAGTTTGGTTACTTCTACTGCATTTGCATCTAAGTCCACACCATAAATATTGTTAAGTAGTATTCGTTTTTTTTCGGTTGTTGTTAGTTCTCCCAATGGTGTTAAAGGATTGTCTTTGGTGCTGATTATTTTTTTATTGACTGCTTGTTGTGTAGTATAATAATCTTTATGCCAGTCTAATAAATATTGATAAGCTCCTAATAAAAAACTACCACTTCCACAAGAGGGGTCTGCTATTTTTATAGCACTTACTTCTTTGGGTATTTTATTATTTATTAATTTTCCTACAGTATTTTTTACTATATAATCTACAATGTATTGAGGTGTATAATATACGCCACCTGCTTTTCTTATAGCTGGTTTTTCTTCTATTCTTGCACGTCCACCTGCTGTTAATGAAATTTGTTTTCCTAGAAATTGCTCATAAGCACTTCCTAAAATTTCTACACTTAAAACAGAAAATTCATAAGGACAAATAGGGTAATATAATGCTGCAATAATTTCTTTGATAACTTTGTTATCTATTTGTATTTTATTGCTAATAGTATCTTTCTTAAAATCAAAAAGTCCTGAATTATATTTTTGGTCTGCCTGATGAAAATGAAGTAGAAGGTTGTTGTAAAAATTGCCTATTTTAATATCTGATTGCAAATTGCCATAAGGCTCTACACCTCTATCTTCTGCTATTCTAAGAAAAATAATTCTGTCTATAATATGTTGTACAATAAAATTTAGTTCTTCTTCTGTAAGGCTTTTATTTCTTAATGCAATGTTTGAAGCCAAATCTACACGCCATTTATCAAGAGAAAGTAAAAATTCATTATCTACGGTAGATGTTCCTTTTTTGTTTTTATCGCTGCTGATAAATTTATCAAAACCACCTTGCAATATTTTTTCTTTAGAAAATGTGTTCCAAATAAAATCAAACTCTGCTAAATATTCTTTGTAGGTAAGGTATTTAATTCTACCATTACTTGCTTTGTCTGTTTGTTTTGGTTTATTGGTACAATCGTATATAGCCAATTCTTCAAAATCAGAAATAACAGAAATAGCCATTTTAGCACTCCATCCATAACGCCTTACCTGATAAGCAGGAGCCATTTCGTCTTTTATAAAAACACTTGGTTTTTTGGCTTCTAAAAAAAATAATCTTTTACCACCCGATAGTCTAAAAGAATAATCTGGAGCTTTGGTAGCACCACCAATTTTTATTTTGTCTTCGTGTATTACTTCTCTATAACTTTCTGCACATCCTTTTTCATTATGAATATCCCAACCAAGTGCATTCCAAAATGGGTCAATAAAATCACGTCTGGTTTGTGTTTCATTGTATGCTGCTTTAGTATAAGATTCTTTTTGACTGTCAAATCTTTCTACTAAAACTTTTATTTTTTGGTATGCTTCTTCTTTAGAAATCATGCAACTAAAATAGGTAAAATAGAAATAGCTTTTTTCTGTTATTGATGTTGGTGCAAAAAATTTGTAAATATGCTTTAAATAGGCTCTTTGGTTTTGCCTAAATCTTTACTATGATTACTTTATCATTTCTTTTTAAAAAAATAGTTGCATAGCTAACTAATTTTTCCTTAGCTTTGGTATTAAATTTTATTTTTGAAAAAAGACAAATAGTTTAATATATGAAAAGGGTTATTAAAAAAGTAGCAATTTTAGGTAGTGGTGTTATGGGTAGTAGAATAGCTTGTCATTTTGCAGGTATTGGTGTGCAGGTTTTATTGTTAGACATTGTTCCAAAAGATACTCCTGAAGATGCAAAGCCTTCGGTTAAAAATAAAATTGTAAATGATGCTTTATCGGCTACTTTAAAAAGTAATCCAAGCCCTGTATATACAAAAGATGTTGTCAAAAAAATAACTACAGGAAATTTTGATGATAATATGAAAGATATTGCTTCATGCGATTGGATTATAGAAGTTGTAATTGAAAGATTGGATATTAAACATCAAGTATATGAAAAGGTAGAACAATTTAGAAAACCTGGTACATTAATAACTTCTAATACATCTGGTATTCCTATTCATTTATTATCTCAAGGAAGAAGCGAAGATTTTAAAAAACATTTTTGTGGCACTCACTTTTTCAATCCCCCACGTTATTTAAGATTATTAGAAATTATACCAACACCCGATACTGACCAAAGTATTGTAGATTTTTTAATGCACTATGGCGATATATATTTAGGCAAAACAACTGTTTTGTGTAAAGATACACCTGCATTTATAGCCAATCGTATAGGTGTGTTTAGCATTATGAGCATTTTTCATATCATGGAAAAATTGGGTTTAACGATTGATGAAATAGATGCTCTTACAGGGCCCATGATTGGTCGTCCTAAATCTGCAACATTTAGAACTGCCGATGTTGTAGGTATTGATACTTTGGTAAAAGTAGCTAAAGGAGTAGCCGATAATTGTTTACAAGATGAAGCAAAAGAAATTTTTTCAATTCCATCATGGTTAGATAAAATTATTACCAATAATTGGTTAGGCGATAAAACGGGTCAAGGTTTTTTCAAAAAAATAAAATCAGATAAAGGCAAAGAAATTCTTATACTGAATTTGCAAACAATGGAATATGCTGCAAGAGTAAAACCAAAATTTGCTACACTTGAAACTGCTAAACCTATTGAAGATTTAAAAACTCGTATCAAAGCATTGTGTTCAGGAACTGATAAAGCTGCTGAATTTTACAAACAGTTTCACTATGCTTTATTTTCTTATATCTCTTATCGTATTCCAGAAATAAGTGATGAAATTTATAGAGTAGATGATGCTATGATGGCAGGATTTGGTTGGGAAATTGGTGCTTTTGAAACTTGGGATGTATTGGGCATAGCAAAAACTGTAGAAGCCATGAAAGCTAATGGAAATAAAGTAGCTACATGGATTGATGAAATGTTGGCAAAAGGATTTACCTCTTTTTATAAAGTAGAGAATGGCAAAAAATTATATTATTCACCTCAAAGTGGAACATATAAATCCCCAGATTTAGGAGAGGCTTTTATAGTATTAAACAATCATGCAGACAAATTAGTTTGGAAAAATAGTGCTTGTAAAATGTATGATATAGGCGATGGTGTAGCAGGTTTGGAATGGAGTACAAAAATGAATAGTATTGGAGGAGAAGTTTTAGAAGGATTGAATAAAGCAATTTCATTGGCAGAAGAAAAATTTAAAGGCTTAGTTATTGCTAATGAAAGTGCCAACTTTAGTGCAGGTGCTAATGTAGGTATGATTTTTATGTATGCTATTGAGCAAGAATATGATGAATTAGATATGGCTATTAGAATGTTTCAAAATAGTATGATGCGTTTGCGTTATAGTAGTGTGCCTGTTGTAACTGCTCCTCATGGTTTAGCCTTAGGTGGTGGTTGTGAAATAAATTTACATGCAGATAAAATTTGTGCAGCCGCAGAAACCTATATTGGTTTAGTAGAATTGGGTGTAGGCTTAATACCAGGTGGTGGTGGTACAAAAGAATTTGTTTTAAGAGCCAGCGATGAACTGCATAAAGGCGAACCAGAAACCAATACTTTAAAAGAAAGATTTCTTTCTATTGCTACTGCAAAAGTAGCTACAAGTGCTTTAGAGGCTTATGATATGGGCATTTTAAGAAAAGGACATGATGAAGTAGTAATGAATATGGGTAGAAGAATTTATGAAGCCAAAAAAAGTGTTATAGAACTTTATGAACAAGGCTATGTTATGCCACAACCAAGAAAAGATATTAAAGTATTAGGGCGTTTAGGATTGGGAGCAATGCTTGCTGGTATTAATGGAATGTGGCGTGCTAATTATGCTACAGAGCATGATGCTTTTGTAGCAAGAAAATTAGCTTATGTAATGTGCGGAGGTGATTTAAGTGAGCCACAACTTGTATCTGAACAATACTTATTAGATTTAGAAAGAGAAACTTTCTTATCTCTTTGTGGAGAAAAGAAAACTTTAGAACGCATACAAAGTGTACTTAAAACTGGTAAGCCATTAAGAAATTAACATAGTCAAATACTTCTGCCTGATTGTTGATTATTACAACCTAAACCTATCAAGAGGTATAGGATATTTTCATTTTAGTTTTTACTTTTCATATTTATCATTTAGTTTTACGCCCTATGTGGATGATTTGTAAAAAAGAATGGCAACAATTTTTTAGTAACCTTACTGGCTATATTATTATTACAGTTTTTCTGGTAGTAAATGGCTTAGTATTATTTGTGTTTCAAGACAATATTTTTTCTTTTGGTTATGCCACATTAGAAAAATTTTTTCAATTAGCTCCATGGGTTTTATTGTTATTAATTCCTGCTGTTACCATGCGTAGCTTTCCTGATGAATTTAAAACGGGTACTTACGAAGTTTTAAAAACATTGCCTCTTACATCGTGGCAAATAATTACAGGTAAATATTTGGGCAATTTATTAGTAGTATTAATGGCATTATTGCCTACATTAATATATATTATTTCTATTCAACAATTAGCAGTAGGCGATGGATTAGATATGGCTGCAACAGTAGGAGCTTATTTAGGTTTATTTTTTTTAGCTGCTGTATTTACTGCTATAGGTATATGTGCTGGTAGTTTTACCAACAATGCAGTAGTAGCTTTTGTTATTAGTTTAATAGCTTGTGCATTGCTGTATTATGGTTTTAGTGCTATTAGTAAATTAGCTTTTTTAAGTGGTGGTGTAGATTATTATTTAGAAATGGCAGGAATAGATTTTCATTATAGTAGCATAAGCAAAGGTGTTATTGATACAAGAGATATTATTTACTTTTTGAGTATTATTGCTTTATTGTTATTAATTACTATGATAAATACAGCTTCTACAAACCCTTCCAAAGGAGGGGCTTAAAGATGCTTAATTGAATTACAAACAATGATTAGTTATAACAAAAAATAAATTTAAAAATAAAAGTTCTTCTTTCATTTTTAAAGAGAGGGAACGAGGGTGAGGCTAAAAATGCAAAAAATAATACAACATAAATGGGGATGGATAGTTTTAATAGCTGCATTTGCATCTGTTAATTTTTTAGCAAGTCTTGTGCATACTAAATTTGATTTAACCAAAGAGAAAAGATATACTATTAGCAAAGCAACAAAAGATGCTTTAAGAAATTTAGATGAAAAAGTTGATATAACAGTATTCTTAAAAGGCAATCTTCCTGCTGGCTTTCAAAAATTAGCCAATACAACCAACGATTTTTTACAGCTATTAAAAGACAATAATTCTGTCAGCATTAATTATCAATTTATTTCGCCAGATGATGTAATAGAAGATTCTCATACAACCTATGCAGATACTTTAACTGCTTTAGGAGCTACTCCTATAAACCTTACAGTTCAAGTAAAACAAGGACAAGAAAGTAAAGTTATTTTTCCTTATGTATTGATAAAATATAAAAATGATGAACAATTAATTAGCCTTTATAGTGGCAATAGCAGAATGATAACACAAGATGAAATTAATAATGCTGAAGCCATGATGGAATATAAATTTCTGAAAGTTTTAGATGCGTTTATTAATCCAGAAAAACCTTTAATTGCCTACTCTTATGGCAATGGAGAAGTAACAGATATTAGAACTTATGACCTATTAGAAACAGTACAAAGAGATTATCAACTTTTTACTTTTGATATTAGTAAAAGAAACTTTATACCAGATACTTTTAAAATATTAATGATTGTAAAGCCTTCTTTACAATTTACAGAAGATGAAAAATTAAAAATAGACCAATACTTAATGCGTGGAGGTAAAATATTGTGCTTTATAGATAATCTTCATGCAGAGCAAGATAGTTTAGGATTAAAGCCAGAACTTATAGCCTATGATAGAAATTTAAACCTGACAGATTTGTTGTTTAAATATGGTATAAGAATTAATACTGATTTGGTAATGGATTTGCAATGCAATTTTATGCCATTTGTTGTTGGAGGCTCAAGAGAAAATCCTCAATATGAATTTTTACATTGGAATTATTATCCATTATTTGAAAGCAAAAACAATCATACAATTAATAGAAATGTAGGGTTAATATCAAGTCGTTTTGTAAATTCTATAGATACTGTAAAAGCTGATGGAATTACCAAAACAATATTACTTTCAACCTCTACCAATTCAAGAAAATTAGGCACACCAGCATTAATAAGTTTAAATGAAAACAGGAATACGCCAGAAGATATTTTATTCAATCAGGCAAATATTCCTGTAGCTGTTTTAGCAGAAGGTAAGTTTACCTCTTTGTATAAAAATAGAATAGCCCAAGAAATAAAAGATAGTTTACAAAAAATGGGAGCACCTTATTTAGATGAGAGTATAGCCGAAGGAAAATTAATTGTAGTAGCAGATGGAGATATTGTATTAAATGATGCAAGCCAAAAATATGGACCACTACCAATGGGTATGAATATTTATACAATAGGTACACAATATGAATATCAATTTGCTAACAGAGAATTTTTATTAAACAGTTTAGAATATTTAACCAATAAGCAAGGCATTATACAAGCCAGAAATAAAGAACAAATTTTAAGATTATTAAACACGTCAAAAGTAGAAGAAGAAAAAAGTACATGGCAATTTATCAATATAGGATTACCTGTATTACTGATTGTATTTTATGGATGGATATATAATTTTATAAGAAAAAGAAAATATGCTGCTTAGCATTTTACTTGTTAATGAGCTACCCCATTAAAAATATTGCCACCATTATTCAAGGAACAGGAAGTTTATTAGTTGATGCTGATATAGAATATTTATTAACAGACAGTCGTAAAATAACTTTCCCATCTGCTTCTTTATTTTTTGCATTGCATAGCAACAGAAGAAATGGACATTCTTTTATTCAAGAAGTGTATGAACGTGGGGTAAGAAATTTTGTAATTGATGAAAATATTGATACATCAAATTTTATTCATGCAAATTTTATTCAAGTAAAAGACACCTTAATAGCATTACAAACTTTAGCAGCACATCATCGCAATCAATTTCATCAATTACCTAACGGAAATTATTTACCTGTTATTGGTATTACAGGAAGCAACGGAAAAACCATTGTAAAAGAATGGCTGTATCAATTATTACACAATAATTATACTATTGTTCGCAGCCCAAGAAGCTACAATTCTCAAATAGGTGTGCCTTTAAGTGTATGGCAAATAAACAGCCAACATACTCTGGGTATTTTTGAAGCAGGCATTTCTACCATTGGTGAAATGGAAAAATTAGAGCCTATTATTCAGCCAACCATTGGTGTATTAACTTCTTTGGGCAATGCACATAATGAAGGCTTTGCTTCATTGCGTGAAAAAGCCATTGAAAAACTTAAATTGTTTCAATACAGCGATGTTATTATTTGTCAAAAAGATAGTTTAGAAAAAGTAGTACAACTAACAGGTGCAGACAAACATCTTATAAAAGGAGGTTTTGATTATTTTACATGGAGCAAAACAGACTCAACAGCAAAACTATTTGCTTCTTCTATTGTAAAAAACACCAACCAAACCGATATACATTTTACTACTTACTATAATTCTTCTTACATCATTACCATTCCTTTTACAGATGATGCTTCTATAGATAATGCTATTACTTGTTGTTGTGTATTACATACAGTAGATTTTTCTGAAGAAGACATTATACAACGTATGGCATTACTACAACCTGTAGAAATGAGAATGCAATTGAAAAAAGCGGTCAATAATTGTTATGTAATAAATGATAGTTACAGTAATGATATTTCTTCATTAAGCATTGCATTAGATTATTTAAAACAACAGAGTGGCAATAATTCTACTACAGTTATTCTTTCAGATATTTTACAATCTGGTTTAGCAGAAGAAAATCTATACAAACAAGTAGCAAAAGAATTAAAACAAAGAAATATTCATCAACTTATTGGTATTGGAGAGCAGTTAAATAAATATAGTGCTTTATTTAATAAGGCTGTACAGCAAACAGTTTTTTACAATTCGGTAGAAGATTTTTTTGCTCAAGTAAATACACACCAATTCAAAGATGAATTTATTTTATTAAAAGGTGCAAGGCGTTTTGCTTTTGAAAGAATTAATGATTGGTTAGAGTATAAAGTGCATCAAACTGTTTTAGAAATTAATTTATCTGCTATAGTACACAATTTAAAAACGTATCAAAACCATTTACAAAAAGAAACCAAAGTAATGGCTATGGTAAAAGCCTTTAGCTATGGTAGTGGTAGTGCAGAAATAGCAAGGCTTTTACAGTTTCATAAAGTAGATTATTTGGCAGTAGCCTATATTGATGAAGGTATTGAACTTCGTAAAGCAGGTATCAGCTTACCTATTATGGTAATGAATATAGACGAAGCAGGTTTTCATGCTTTGGTAGAAAATAATTTAGAACCAGAAATTTATTCTTTCAATATTTATCAGTCATTTCATCAGTATTTATTACAACAAGGCATTTCAAAATTTCCTGTACACATCAAATTAAATACAGGCATGAACCGTTTGGGTTTTGATGCCTTTGAAGTAGAAAATATGGCTACTTTATTACAACAAAATAATACAATGGTTGTTCAATCTGTTTTTAGTCATCTTACTTCAAGCGAAGATGTAACAGACGATGTATTTACATTGCATCAAGCAAATTTCTTTTTGCAATTATGTTCAACTATTCAAAATATATTGAGATATAATTTTATAAAACACATTTCAAATAGTGCTGCTGTATTCAGACATTCATCTTTACAAATGAATATGATTCGTTTAGGTATTGGTTTGTATGGTGTAGATAGTTCTAATAGCCAACAAATTCAATTACAACCTGCAGCAACTTTAAAAACAACTATTGCACAAATAAGAAATGTACAAAAAGGAAATACTGTTGGTTATAATAGAAAAGGAATTGTAGAAAAAGACAGTAAAATAGCCACTATAAGAATTGGTTATGCAGATGGTTTTAGTAGAAAATTAGGAAACGGTATAGGTAGTGTTTTTGTTAATGGGCAGTTAGTAAAAACCATTGGAAATATTTGTATGGATATGGCAATGATTGATGTTACAGATATACCTGATGTGAAAGAAGGTGATGTGGTAGAAATTTTTGGCAATCATTTATCTGTACAACAAGTAGCTGCATGGTGTGGTACTATTAGTTATGAAATAATGACTTCTGTAAGCCAACGTGTAAAGAGAATATATGTTGAAGAATAGAACAACGGAGAAATTAATTATGAATTATGAGTGAAGAGTTATGAGTTACATTCAATCACTACCTGAGAACTTATAAACGGAAATGCTTCCAATAATTCAAATGCTTTTTGCTGTTTCGCTGCATTTGATTTATCAAAAGCATAAATACAAATATTACTATCTATAAAAAATTTATTCATACAAATCCTCTCTGTTCCATTTGTTTATTGCACTAAAATCAACAGCATTTTGTCGGAAAAAAACCAATGCTTCAGCAAATGTTCTTTTTCTGCCAATTCGTTCTGTTATACCAGTTTCAATTTCAAATGCAATTACTTCCACTTTTTTCCCAACCATTTCATCAGGCAATTCAAGTGTATAATTGTTTTGAGTAGGAACAACTATTTGTCGTATCATCATTTTTAAAATTTATTTCACAAGATAAGCTATAATCGGCACTTTTTGAAATTTGAAGAGAAAACCCTCGAGTTATTTCCCTTCTTTGAAGAGGTTAGGAGTAGTTTAATGAAAAACTAAAATCTAAAAAATCCGAAATCCGAAAGCTGAAAAACGAAATCCGAAAAACGAAACTAAAGTTGAAAAAAATATTATACAAATCTGATTGCTACAATAATATTTTATAATAGAACTTGTTTAGACTTTTAATTTTTTACGAATTGTGAATAAAAAACGCTGTCAGCCTTGTCACATTGAGCCTGTCGAAATGTGTAAAAGGCGATGGTTAAAAAATATGCTTCAATTAATCGGTTTCGGCATGTTTCGACAAGCTCAACATGACAAAACCTGACAACTTTCACTTTTTTTAGCTTCGTGTATATTAAATTGATAAAAGTCTAAACAAGTTCATAGAGAAAAAAACTTAATGCTCTACTAAAAGAAATGCTTGTAAAAATTTTTCTTTATAAGGCATAAACTTTTCAAAAAAATTATTGAGTAGTTTATTAGAGGAAGTTTTTTTTACGTTATTTAAAATATTTCTTCCTTCGTCTTCAAATAATTTCTTAGCTGTTTTAAGAGGCATATTATTAGTAGCAGCATATAAAATAAAATCTGCTTTTGCAAACTCTGAAGGTCGTATTGCATTTTCATTTTCTAAAACTCCCTCATTATTAAAAATTCTATAAGTAGGATATATGCCATTTGTAAGAGTTGTTTCATAAATACTTGCTGGTGCATATAAGTGAATAGCATTTGGAAGTTTTATTTCTTGCAAAGCTTTTAACCATTCCTCTCTACTTTGTCTAAAGCAAATTGTTACAAATACAATATTGCTATCAAACTGCAATGTATGTAAACGTTGTTGTAAAAGTTGTGTATAGGGCATTTCTTTTCTGCAAGGAGGGCAATTAGGAAACCAACAATCTACAAATACTGTTTTACCTTTTAGTTTTTCTAAATTAAAAATATTACCAGCCGTATCTTCAAAACTAAATTGTTGTAAATGAAGGTTATCAATTTGTGCTTGTAACAGAAAAATATTGAAAAAGCATATTATAATAATACTAAACACTTGTTTCATGGCATTAAAGATAATAGGAATAATGGTTTTAGAAGATTTTAGCACTAAAGATGTCTATTAATCCTTAAACAGAAAAATTACTTTGTCAATCAATCAATAGCTATTTTTTTTCTAAACAATGTGTTTTTGTCATATCAGTGTCATATTTTTGCAACCATTCAAGCAAATTATTATTCATCTTAAAAATATTGTTTGTAAACATGCTTATTAAAAATTTAATTAAAACAATTCTATTTAGTACAGTTATCGTATTAAGTACTACTTATAGCAACAAAACTACAGCTCAAGAAGGTAAAACAATTTTTAATACTTATTGTGCTGCTTGTCATAAAATGGATAAAGACCTTACAGGTCCTGCACTAATGGGTGTAGAAGAACGTTGGGGAAATGACCGTGAAAAATTAGTAGCATGGGTGAAAAATTCTGCAAACCTTATTGCTGCTGGCGATAAACATGCTACTGAAATATTTAATAAATGGAACAAATTACCCATGACTCCATTTGAAAGTATTTTAAAAGATGCAGAAATTAATGCTGTTTTAGATTATATTAAAGATTGGAAACCAGCAGTAGTTACTACAAATACACCAGGCGAAAAACAAGCAACAAAGATTAGTAACTTTATATTATTTCTAAGTATTCTTTCAGGAGTATTAGTAATATTGTCTATTTCTCTATTCTTTAAAATGTGTAAGCTAAAAAAAATGTCTAACGAAACATTAAATGATTAAAGTTACTACATCTTAAAAAAATTGACTCCATACAGTTTTTGTGTGGAGTTTTTTATTGGCTTAAAATTGTATCAATTATAGCAGAATAGTGTTTATGCTCTAAAGCATGAATTTTTTTAGCCAATGTTTCAGGAGTATCGTTTTTATCAACAGGGCAAGTTGCTTGAAAAATAATTTCTCCTTCATCATAATGTTTGTTTACAAAATGTATGGTAATACCGCTTTGGGTTTCTTTATTATTCAGCACAGCTGTATGTACTTTATCGCCATACATTCCTTTTCCTCCATACTTAGGTAATAGAGCAGGGTGTATATTAATCATTCTATTAGTATAAGCAGTAATTATTTTTTCAGGAATCTTCCATAAAAAACCAGCCAATACAATAAAATCAATATTCATTTCTTGAAGTTGAGGCAGATAAGCATCTCCCTTAAAAAAGGGTTCTTTATCTATTAATAAAGTAGCAATATTATATGAAGCGGCAATCTTTAAAACGCCAGCATTAGGGTTATTACATACAATTAATGAAACTGTTATTTGTTTTTTAGCAGAGATAAAATAGTCAATAATTTTAGCAGCATTGCTTCCTGCACCACTTGCAAAAATGGCTATCTGTTGCATACTTCATTAACCTCCTTTTATTTTATACCACATTTTTTTCAAATAATTTTTAAAAAATATAAACTGTCCCAATGGAATACTAACTACAATTACACAAAGAGGCCAAAGCAAAGAAACCAATGGAACATACATTACCCAGTACACAAAATCTTTTTCAGAAAAAATATGTTGCAATAACCAACTGGCTAATTTAGCACAACTACTACCACCAATTGCAAACGTGCAAAAAATAAGTGCAAACCTCCACCAGGTTACATTCCATTTTTCTTTTAATTTTTTAAACATATTTCAATATAAAATTAATTTTTATCACTTTTAGTAAGCAACAAATATGCAATTCAGAACATAAAACAACAATAAAAACATGACAATTTTTATGATTAGAACAATATAATTGCCTGAAACCCTTTACACATAAGGGGAAAAAAAATTTATTTAACATTGCGTTTTTGTCATATCAGTGTCATACTTTTGCATCTATTCAAGCAAATTATTCCACAATTAAGAAACATAGTTTGTGAATATGATAATTAGACAAATAGCCAAAACGATTTTATTAAGCACTATAATTTTATTAAGTGCTTCTTATAGTAATAAAGCCACAGCTCAAGAAGGTAAAACAATTTTTAATACCTACTGTGCCGCTTGTCATAAAATGGACAAAGACCTTACAGGTCCTGCATTAATGGGTGTAGAAGAACGTTGGGGAAATGACCGTGAAAAATTAGTAGCATGGGTGAAAAATTCTGCAAACCTTATTGCTGCTGGCGATAAACATGCTACTGACATATTTAATAAATGGAACAAATTACCCATGGCTCCATTTGAAACTGTTCTTAAAGATGCAGAAATTAATGCCGTTTTAGATTATATCAAAGATTGGAAACCAGAAGTGCCAATTGTAGATAATAATGCTAACCAAACCTCTTCTGATAAAAATTCATTACTCTTAGGTATCATTACATTAGCATTGGCTTTAGCAGCTCTAATTTTATTATTTGTAAAACGTAGCTTAAAAAAATTATCAAACGAAGCATTAGATGTTACACCTGTCAAAGCAATTCCTGTTTGGAAAAATAAATCATATATAGCATTGGCTGCAATATTACTATTTGTAGTTGGAGGTTATTTTACCACAACAAGTGCTATTGAATTAGGTAGAAATAAAGGATATGAGCCAATTCAGCCCATTTTTTATTCACACAAAGTACATGCTGGCGTTAACCAAATTAATTGTTTATACTGTCATGGGGGTGCAGAAAAAGGGAAACATGCTAATATACCCTCAGTTAATGTATGTATGAACTGCCATAAATCTATTACTGAATATTCAGGAGAGCAGTTATATAATATTGATGGTGAAAAAGTAGATGGAACAGCCGAAATTAAAAAGCTACATGAATATGCTGGATTTGATATAAACAATGCAAATGCTTGGAATCCTAATGATGCTAAATCTATAGAATGGGTACAAATTCATAGCCTACCAGACCATGTTTATTTCAACCATAGCCAACACGTTGTAGTAGGTAAAGTAGAGTGTCAAACATGCCATGGAGAAATTAATAAAATGGATGAAGTAAAACAGTTTACTGATTTAAGTATGGGTTGGTGCGTAAACTGCCATAGAGAAACTAAAGTACAATTTAAAGAAAATGGTTTTTATAGTATTTACGAAAAATATCATAATGAATTAAAGAATGGAAAATTAGATAGTACAAAAGGCATTACAGTAGAAAAGATTGGTGGTACAGAGTGTCAAAAATGTCATTATTAAAAAAAATCAGCTAATCAGATAATTTGCTAATGCAATTACGGAATTGAGTGGTTTTTATTAGCATATTAGTTTTATTAGCACATCAGCATATTATTAATAATTATGGAAAAAAAGTATTGGCAAAGTTTTGGTGAATTAAATAATTCTGACGCTTATCAGAAATCATCAAAAAATGAATTTAAAGAAGAACTGCCTTTTGATGCAGAAAAAGGACTTCTTGATGCAAAAACTCCAAGACGTGATTTTTTAAAATATTTGGGCTTTACTACAGCAGCTGCAGCAGTAGCAGCAAGTTGCGAAGTGCCTGTAAAAAAAGCTATTCCTTTTGCTAATCAGCCAGAAGAAATAGTACCAGGTGTAGCAAATTATTATGCTACTACTTATGTACAAGAAGGAGATGTAATAAGTGTTGTAGCTAAAGTACGTGATGGTCGGCCTATTAAATTAGAAGGAAACGAATTATCGCCTATTACAAAAGGAGGTACCAGTGCAAGAGTACAAGCCAGTGTGTTAGATTTATATGATGGAGCAAGATTACGTTTTCCTACCATTGATGGTAAAGAAACAAATTTTGACACAATAGATAAAGTAATTTCTGAAGAACTTGCAAGTGCAGGAAATATAGTTATATTAAGTAGCACTATCAACTCTCCTTCTTCATTAGATGTAATACAAAAATTCTTAGCAAAATATCCAGGTAGTAAACATATTACTTACGATGCTGTTTCAAACTCTGGAATTTTATTAGCCAATGAAACTTCATTTGGAAAAAAAGTAATTCCTTCATACAGATTTGATAAAGCAAAAACAATAGTAAGTATAGGAGCAGATTTTTTAGCTACTTGGATAAGTCCTGTAGAATATGCAAACCAATATGCACATGGTAGAAAAATAAATGATGCTAACCCAGAAATGAGTAAACATATTCATTTTGAAAGTGTAGCAAGCCTTACAGGAAGCAATGCAGATGTTAGATACCTACATCGTCCAAGCCAAACAGGTGCAATAGTTACAGCTTTATTAAGTGCAGTAAAAGGAGAAAGCATTAATGGCATTTCAGATGCCAAATTAAAAGAAGGTATTGAAAAAACAGCCAAAGCACTTACAGAAAAGAAAGGTGAAGCATTAGTAGTTTGTGGAAGCAATGATGTCAATATTCAAATAATAATAAATGCTATTAATGAAATATTATTAGCAAATGGTAAAACAATAGATTGGAATTCTATCAACTATTCAAGAAAAGGTATTGACACAGAATTTGCTCAATTAGTAGATGACATGAATGCTGGAACAGTTGGTGCATTATTAGTAATTGACGCAAATCCAGTATATACATGGTATGATAATGAAAAACTAAAAACAGGATTAGATAAAGTAAAAGTAAAAATATCATTTGGCAGTAAAGCAGATGAAACAACACAAAAATGTAAATATGTAATACCCAACCATCACTTCTTAGAAAGTTGGGGAGATGCTGAAGCAAAATCAGGTTGTTATTCATTCATGCAGCCCACCATTTATCCATTATTTAAAACACGCCAATGGCAAGATAGTTTATTAAAATGGGGTGGTGCTTCAACAGATTATTTAGCACATTTAAAATCATTCTGGGGTGCTAAACTTACAGGCTCCAATAGTTGGGATAAAGCCTTACAAGATGGAGTACATAATACAGCATCAGATATTTTAGGTACTTCAGTTTACAATGCCACATCTTTAGCTGCTGCAATTGCTAATGTACAACCAGCTAAAACAGGTATTGAACTACAATTCTACCAAAAAATAGCAATAGGAGCAGGGCAAGGTGCAGCCAATCCTTGGTTACAAGAAATGCCAGACCCTGTAACAAGAGCTACTTGGGATAATTATTTAGTAGTTTCTCCTGCAATGGCTAAAACATTATTAAAAATAGACTTATCTAAAAACGCACAGTCAGATAAATACGAAGTTCACCCAGACAAGAAAGTTGTAGCAATAAAAATAAATGGAAAACTTATAGAACTTCCTGCATTAATAATACCTGGCACACATCCAGAAACTGTAGGTATTGCAGTTGGTTATGGAAGAGATAAAAAATTAGGTAAAACCGTTATCAATGATGTTACTGATACATCTATTGGTGTTAATGTTTATCCTTTTGCTCAATATGTTAATGGTACTGTAAGTTATGATATAAGTAATATTGAATTAAAATTAACTGATAAAACATATCCAGTAGCATTAACACAAACACATAATTTATACAATACACCCCATGGCAATCGTACAGAAATACTAAAAGAATTGACTTTGGGCGAATACAAAGAAAACACCAAAGTTATTTTAGAAGAAAGAGAGAAAGAATTGGCTGCTTATGGAGGCTTAGATAACTTTAGAGAGGAAGGGTCTATATACAAACCATTTGATAAACCAGGAATTAAATGGGGCATGAGTATAGACTTAAATGCTTGTAATGGTTGTGGAGCTTGTTTAATAGCATGTAATGCAGAAAACAATGTTTCTGTAGTCGGAAAACCAGAAGTTTTACGTTTCCATGATATGCATTGGTTAAGAATAGACCGTTATTATAGTGGCGATGCAGATAATCCAAATGTTGTTTTCCAACCAATGCTTTGCCAACATTGTGATAATGCACCTTGTGAGAATGTTTGCCCTGTTGCAGCAACCAATCACAGTTCAGAAGGCTTAAACCAAATGACCTATAATCGTTGTATAGGTACAAGATATTGTGCTAATAACTGTCCATATAAAGTTCGTAGATTTAATTGGGCAGATTATACAGGAAGTGATAGCTTTCCTAATAATCAAGATGAATTGAACAATGCTGTTCACTATATGAATGAAGACCTTACAAGAATGGTATTAAACCCAGATGTAACAGTTCGTTCTCGTGGTGTAATTGAAAAATGCTCTTTCTGTGTACAACGTTTACAAGATGGTAAATTAAAAGCTAAGAAAGAAGGTCGTCCATTAAAAACAGGACAAAATGATGAATGGGATTTAAAAGTAGCCTGTCAACAATCTTGCCCAACAGATGGAATTATTTTTGGTAATGTAAATGATGCTGAAAGTTCAATCAGTAAAGCAAGAAGAGACAGTAACAGATTATTTTATTCATTAGAATTTTTACATGTATTGCCTAATGTAAACTATTTGGCAAAAGTGAGAAATACAGACGAGCAAGCATAGTAGAAAAGAGGATATTTATTGTTTAAATAAAGAAACTAAAACAATAATTTGCAATAATGCAAATTACTAAATAACCAAGTACAGATGAGTTTAAAGTACGAATCGCAAATCAGAGAACCGTTAGTGTACGGTAACAAAACCTATCATCAGGTTACAGAAGACATTGTACGCCCAATAGAGGCTAAGCCTACCAAACTATGGTATGTGGGCTTTTTTATGGCAATTTCATTACTACTATTTGGCGTATATAGTGTATATAGAGAAGTAGTATATGGTGTAGGTCAATGGAACTTAAATAAAACTGTAGGATGGGGTTGGGATATTACCAACTTTGTATGGTGGGTAGGTATTGGTCATGCTGGTACACTAATTTCAGCTATCTTACTATTGTTTAGACAAGGTTGGAGAACTGGTGTAAACCGTGCTGCAGAAGCAATGACTATTTTTGCTGTAATATGTGCAGGTCAATTTCCTATATTTCACATGGGACGTGTTTGGATGGCATTTTTTGTTTTCCCTTATCCTAATACACGTGGACCATTATGGGTAAACTTTAACTCTCCACTATTATGGGATGTATTTGCCATCTCTACATACTTTACAGTATCTCTATTATTCTGGTATAGTGGATTATTACCAGATTTTGCTACTGTAAGAGACCGTGCAAAAACTAAATTAAGAAAATGTTTATATGGTATTGCTTCTTTTGGTTGGACAGGTTCTACAAAACATTGGCAACGTCATGAAGCACTATCATTAGTATTAGCAGGTTTAAGTACTCCTTTAGTTTTATCAGTACACACAATCGTATCTTTTGACTTTGCTACATCAGTAGTACCAGGGTGGCACACCACAATATTTCCACCATACTTTGTAGCTGGTGCTATTTTCTCAGGCTTTGCAATGGTACAAACATTAATGGTAGTTGTAAGAAAAGTATTTGGCTTACAAGATTATGTTACCATAGGTCATATTGAAGCTATGAATAAAGTAATTGTACTTACAGGTTCTATAGTAGGTATTGCTTATTTAACTGAATTATTTATTGCTTGGTATAGCCAAAGTAAATATGAAGGTTATGCATTCTTCTATAGTCGTGCAAACTTATTTAGCCCTTATGGTTGGAGTTATTTTGGTATGATGACTTGTAATGTATTAATTCCTCAAATATTTTGGTGGAGAAAAATGAGAAGAAGCCTATTTGTTACATTCTTTATGAGTATATTAGTAAACGTAGGTATGTGGTTTGAAAGATTTGTAATTATCGTAACATCAATATACAGAGATTATTTACCAAGTAGCTGGACTGTTTATTATAGTCCATCTATATGGGAAATAGGATTTTATCTTGGTACTTTTGGATTATTCTTTACATGCTTTTTCTTATTTGCAAAATACTTCCCTACAATTGCAATAGCAGAAATTAAACATGTACTAAAAACATCAGGCGAAAGTTATAAAGACAATATGAGTGAAGTAGAAAATACAAATGCAGAAGAATTTGCTCACAAATATGCTCATTAATAAAAATAATAAAAATAGAATTAAACATAAAACATTCAAAAACTCAACGGAGGTAAAATATGGCAAAAAAGAAATTTGTAGTAGGTTGTTTTGATGAAGAAGATGTTTTATTTCCTGCTGTAAAGAAAGTAAGAACAGCAGGTTATAAAATTAAAGATGTTTATACTCCATTTCCTGTACATGGGTTAGACCAAGCATTGGGAATGAGAGAAACAAGTTTGCACACTGCAGGATTTATTTATGGAATTACAGGAACAATCACTGCTTTAGGAGGTATTTCTTGGGTTTTTGTAAAAGACTGGCCCTTAGATATTGGAGGTAAACCTCATTTTGCTCTACCAGCATGGATACCAATTATATTTGAATTGACAGTACTTTTTTCTGCTGTTGGTATGGTACTTACATTTTGTTATCTATGCCAAATGGCACCATTTGTAAAAAAACACCATTTTCATCCAAGAGCTACAGATGATTTATTTGTAATGGTATTAGAATGTACTGACTCTACCAATACAGTAGAAGCTGAAGCATTTTTAACCAATGCTGGAGCAATAGAAGTAAAAACAGAAATAGCTGAAGATGGTTGGTGGTTTGGTAGATATGATAAAGACACAAAACTATTTGAACAAAAAGCAGTAATTGCATAAATTTTAGTTAGATAAAGTATTACAATGAAGAAATTATCTTTTATAGTATGTTTTGCAATAACCATTATAGTGGTTAGTTGTAGTAGTAGTATAAAACGCTCTCCCAATAATGCCTATATGCCAGATATGGCTTATAGCAGAGCTTATGAAACGTATGCAGACCATAGTAACCTACAAAAAGAAGGTATTAACTATACCAATACACCTGTAGCAGGTACTATTGCACGTGGAGAAGAGTTTCCATTTCCATATACACATGATGCTATTGGCGATACAACCAATTATAGTGCATCAAGAGCAGCTAAAAACCCTTTTGACTCTTTAAGTGCTGCCGATTTTAAAGAAGTAGAAAGACTATATTTAGTAAATTGTGGTATATGTCATGGAAAAGATTTAGATGGAAATGGACCTTTATGGAAAGATGGCTCAGGACCTTATCCAGCAGCTCCTAAAAATCTAATGACACTTCACATGCCTGATGGACAAATGTTTTATAGCATTACTTATGGTAAAGGGCAAATGGGTAGCTATGCATCTCAATTAAACAGAAAAGAACGTTGGCAAGTAATTACCTATATTAAAGAAAAACAAAAAGAACAAGCAGCTAATTAAATTAATAATTAAATAGAACTTACACTCAGTTAAAGAGTGTATCCTATAAGAAAAAATAATTAACAATGGCATCATCTATTAAACTAAAATTTGAAGTTCCAAGTAAAATGAAAACATGGTCTTATGCTCTGATGGGTATAGGCATTGTTTCTTTAATAGTAGGATTAATTACAAAAGGCATGAGCCATGACCACCATGAAAAAGACATTTTTCTGGGGACATTAATGTATAATACAATTTATTGGTTAATGATTTGTAATACTGCTATGTTCTTTATTTCTATTACAACAATGGCATGGGGTAGTTGGCAAATTTCTTTTAAAAGAGTTTCAGAAGCTATTTCATCTATGGTGCCAATTTTTGGAGGAATCACTTTAGTCATCTTATTATATGTTGCCTTTTCAGGTAGTCATATTTACCATTGGACAGATAGTGAAGCAGTTGCCAATGACCCTATTTTAAAAGGAAAATCAGGTTTCTTAAATCTAAAATTCTTCACCATTTGGACAGTATTAATAATTGGTCTTTGGAGTCTATTAGGATGGAGAATGAGAAAACTAAGTGCAGAAGCTGATAAAGCAGCTATGAATGGCGAAACTGGTCATAAATTTATCATTAAAAATACTAAAATTGCAGCTACTTTCTTAGTATGGTTTGGTTTAACTGTTGGTTCTACAATGCCTTGGATTTGGATGATGAGTATAGATGCACACTGGTTTAGTACAATGTACAGTTGGTATAACTTTGCCAGCACATTTGTTGCAGGTTTATGTTTAATAGCACTTTGGGTAATATACTTAAAAAATAAAGGCTACTTAGAATATACCAATCAAGAACACTTACACGACCTTGGTAAATTTATTTTTGCTTTCTCTATTTTTTGGGCTTATTTATGGTTTGCTCAATACATGCTTATTTGGTACTCTAATCAACCAGAAGAAGTTATCTATTTTAAACATAGAGTTCAAGGTGCTTATAAAGGATTATTCTTTTTAAATTTAATTATCAATTTTATTTGCCCACTACTCATTTTTATGACTCGTCCTTCAAAAAGAAATTATACACTAATGACTTTTATGTCAGTATTAATACTTTTTGGACATTGGATAGATTTTTATCAACAAATAATGGGTAGTATTAGCAAAGACCATGTAACTTTGGGATGGTTAGATTTTGGTATTTTAAGTTTATTTGTAGGTATGATGATATTTGGTGTTAGCAAAGCATTGGCTAGTAAACCACTAATTCCAATGTATCATCCTTTCTTAAAAGAAAGTATCATACACCACACTTAATTTTTTTACATTAATAATATTAAAGAAAATAAGCTATATAATATGACAATGTTTTTAACTATTACAGCAATAATTCTGATTTTCATAGTTATTTTTCAAATATCTAAAGCAAATGAATACATCGCTATTATAAAAGGCGAAGAAAAAACTCGTAAACAGGGAAATAAAATCAATGCATATTTAATGCTTGGTTTTATGATTATAGGATTAGTTGGTGTTTGGTATTGTAATAAACTATTATACAGCAAAACACTATTAGGCGTTCCTTCTGCATCAGACCATGGAGAAAAAGTGGACCAAATGCTTTGGGTAACAATATGGATAACAGGATTTGTATTTATTGTAACTCAAGTACTACTATTTTGGTTTGCTTTCAAATATCGTGAGCAAGAAGGAAAGAAAGTTTTTTTCTTTCCACATAGTAGTAAATTAGAAATTATTTGGACTTCAGTACCTGCTATTGTATTAGCTATTCTAATTGTTATAGGCTTAAAAAATTGGTATATTATTACAGGAGATGCACCTAAAAATTCTTTAGAAGTAGAAGTTGTAGGAAAGCAATTTAACTGGATATTCAGGTATAAAGGAAATGATGATGTGTTTGGAAGAAAATATTATAAAGTAATAGATGAGGCAACCAATCCATTAGGCTTAGTATGGAAAGACAATGAAAAATTAGGACTAAAAGATGATGAAAAAGCCCATGATGATATTGTTCTTCAACAAACAATGTATGTTGTAAAAGGAAGACCTGTAAAACTAATTATTGGTAGTAGAGATGTAATACATGATGTAGGCTTACCACATTTTCGTATGAAAATGGATGCTGTTCCAGGTATTCCTACAACAATGTGGTTCACACCAAAGTACACTACTAAGGAAATGAAAGAAATTACAAAAAATCCTGATTTTATATATGAATTAGCTTGTGACCAAATGTGTGGAAATGGACATTATTCAATGAAAGGAATTATAGAAGTAGTAACACAACAAGAGTTTGATGCTTGGATGGCAGAAAAAAAACCTGCATATCTTACTGCCTTTCCAGATAAAAATGTAAAAACTGAAACAACTACTACAGCAATAGCTGATAATAAAGCCATTGCAGAAAAACAATAAACAAATTACTAATTCTTTATTATTAAGAATAGTTATAGAATTTATTTATATTAAATACTGACCGAAATAAGATAATACTATGAGTAACGACACAACTCTTCATGCAAGTACTGATGCAGCACATAATATTCATGGCGAACATCATGAACACCATCACGAAACATTTATTACTAAATATATTTTTAGTCAAGACCATAAAACAATATCTAAACAATTCCTAATAACAGGAATGGTTTGGGCTGTTATAGGAGGCTTAATGAGTGTTCTATTCAGACTGCAATTAGGATTTCCAGATGAATCATTTCCTTGGCTGGAAGATTTATTAGGAAAATGGTGGGCAGCTGGTGGTCATATAACTGCTCAAGGATATTATGCTTTAGTAACAATACATGGTACTGTATTAATATTCTTTGTATTAACAGCAGGATTAAGTGGAACATTTGCTAACTTATTAATACCCTTACAAATAGGTGCAAGAGATATGGCATCTCCCTTACTAAATATGCTTAGCTATTGGTTTTTCTTTATAGCTGGTGTTATTATGCTTTCTTCCATTTTTGTAGAAACAGGACCATTTAGTGGTGGATGGACAGCTTACCCTCCATTAAGTGCATTGGGCGATGCTTCTCCAGGTTCTAAAACAGGTATGGATTTATGGATAATTTCTATGGCACTATTTGTAGTATCATCTTTATTAAGTGGTTTAAACTATATAGCTACTGTACTAAATATGAGAACAAAAGGAATGAGTATGACAAGGTTACCATTAACTATTTGGTCATTATTCTTTACAGCTATTGTAGGTGTACTTTCATTCCCAGTATTACTTTCTGGATTTATCTTATTGATTTTTGATAGAAACTTTGGTACAAGTTTCTACCTATCAGATATATTTTTATCTGCTACTGGTACTGCTTTACCTAATGAAGGTGGTAGTGCAATTTTATTCCAACACTTATTCTGGTTCTTAGGACACCCAGAAGTATATATTATTGTATTACCTGCTATGGGTATAGTAAGTGAAATTTTAAGTATTCACTCCCGAAAACCAATATTTGGTTATATAGCAATGATAGGTAGTTTATTTGCTATTACTGTATTATCATTTATAGTATGGGCACACCACATGTTTGTTACAGGCTTAAATCCATTCTTAGGCTCATTATTTACACTATTTACTTTATTAATTGCTTTACCAAGTGCTATTAAAGTATTTAACTGGCTCACAACTTTATGGAGAGGAAGCATACGCTTTACACCATCTATGTTATTTGCAATTGGTTTTGTAAGTGTATTTATTTCTGGTGGATTAACAGGACTTTGGTTAGGTAACTCTGCTTTAGACATTCACCTACACGATACTTATTTTAACATAGCCCACTTTCACTTAGTAATGGGAGTAGCCAGTATTTTTGCCATGTTTGCTGGTGTATATCACTGGTTTCCTAAAATGTATGGACGTAGAATGAATATTACTTTAGGCTATATTCACTTTTGGATTTCTATTATTGGTGCTTATTTAATATTCTGGCCTATGCACTATGAAGGATTAGCAGGTATGCCAAGAAGATATTATGATTATAGTATTTGGGAAAGTTTTAAACAATTTAGTGAATTGAATAGGTTTATAAGTATAGTTGTATTTATAACTTTTTCTGCCCAAATATTATTTATAATTAATTTCTTCTACTCTATTTGGAACGGAAGAAAAGAAACATCATTAAATCCTTATGGTGCTACTACATTAGAATGGACTACACCAATTCATCCAGGTCATGGAAACTGGGTTGGAGAAATACCAGAAGTACATCGTTGGGCTTATGATTACAGTAAAGATGGTAATGACTTTATACCACAAACCACACCTATTGGTGCAGATGAAAAAAATGAACACTAAAAAGTAGGTTGTATGAAACATACCTTTTTATAAACAATATATAAAAGAAAATACCCTGAATTTTCGGGGTATTTTTTTAAAAATAAAATGTGTTAAAACCAAAATGAAAGAATGACTGAAAAGTCTCAAATATCAAATACAGGTTTCTTATCTAAATTAAAAGACTATAAAGAATTAACAAAATTCACACTAAGTTTTACAGTAGTATTTACTTGTGTAATATGCTATTTGCTTGCACCTAACATTGTTAGCTATAATTGGAAAATGATAGCACTATTATTTATAGCAGGTATGTTTATTACAGGAAGTGCCAATGCTATAAACCAGTCTGTAGAAAAAGATACAGATGCTGTAATGAAACGTACTGCTAATAGACCTGTTGCATCTGGTAGAATGAGCCAGCAAGAAGCCTACACTTTTGCAGCAATTATAGGCGTTATTGGTGTTTTAATGATGTGGTATTTTTTCAATTTATCATCAGCCATCGTTTCTGCTTTCAGTTTATTTCTATATGCATTTATCTACACACCACTTAAAACAAAAAATTCAATAGCAGTTTTAGTGGGTGCTTTACCAGGGGCTTTACCTTGCTTAATAGGTTGGGTAGCAGGACAAGATGATTTTAGTGCAGGTGGTTGGATATTATTTGCCATACAATTCATTTGGCAATTTCCACACTTTTGGGCAATAGCATGGGTGGCTCATACAGATTATACCAAAGCAGGATTTAAACTATTACCAAGCGATAAAGGACCAACTAAATATACAGCTTTACAAACCATTATGTATAGTGTACTAATGATACCCATAGGTTTTTTACCTTATTATTTTGATTTAACAGGTACTATTTCTTTATGGATATTAACAGCATCTAATATAGCTATGGTAATACAAAGTATAAGATTATATAAAGAAATGGATGTAAAAGCTGCAAAAAGAGTTATGTTCAGTAGTTATATTTATTTACCTATTGTATATTTGGCTTTATTAGCAGACAAAATTTAAAACTAAAAAAATAATTGATAGCTACTATTACTTAGTAAAATTATCTTGTATGGAACTAACATCAACTAAACATAATCAGCGAATACATCCACATAAATTTACACTGTGGATAGCTATTGCAAGTATTTGTATGATGTTTGCAGGATTAACAAGTGCTTATATTGTAAAAAGTAATCAAGATAATTTTTTAGAAATTTCACTACCCAACTATTTCTGGTATAGCACTATAGCCATAGTGCTTAGTAGCATTACTATACATCTTGCTACAAAAGCATTTAAAGCAAGAGAAAGAAATAAATACAAACTATTAATATCGCTTACTGCTTTTTTAGGAATAGTGTTCGCATCATTACAAGTAATGGGATTTGTGAACATAGAAAATCATGGAATATCGCTTATAGGAAACAATAGCAATGCTGCTGCTTCATTTCTTTTAGTAATTATTGGCTTACATGCTTTGCATGTGTTAGGAGGCGTTATTGCTTTATTAGTTATGTTTATACTTTCATTTTCTCAAAAAATTAAAAGCTATAATAGCATACCTATAGAAAATGTAAGCATCTATTGGCATTTTGTAGATATTTTATGGATTTATCTCTTAATATTCTTAATATGGATACGTTAATAGATAAATTATTTTAAATAAATAAAAAAAAAGAGGAAAAAAAACTTATTTTTTATACATTAGTAAATATTTTTGTAACTCAAATTAAACCAAAGTATGTCAACTGCATTAACAGCACAAACAAAATGGTGGGGAGGTGGTAAAAGCCCAGTAAATGTAGAATATGGAAAATTAATGATGTGGTACTTTTTAATAAGTGATAGCTTCACATTTGGAGCATTTCTTATTACTTATGGAGCAGTACGATTTTCTGCAAATGCCTGGCCAGACCCCAACGAAGTATTTAATACTTTTCCCTTTGCACCAGAAGGAATAAATGCTCCTTTAGTATTTGTAAGTATTATGACCTTTATCCTTATATTAAGTTCAGTAACAATGGTATTAGCCGTTCAAGCAGGACATCATAATGATAAAAAAGGTGTTGTAAGAAACTTAATCTTAACTATTATTGGAGGCTTTGCTTTCTTAGGTTGTCAAGCATGGGAATGGACTCACTTATTTCATGAAGGTGCATGGTGGGGTAGCAATCCATTCTTAAACTCAGATGGAACAGCTGGAACTGTAAACTTTACTAACTTTTTCTTTACAATTACAGGATTTCATGGGTTTCACGTATTTACAGGTGTTATCATTAATATTATCATGTTGATTATGACACTAAATAATGTTTTTGAAAAAAGAGGACACTATTTAATGATAGAAAAAGCTGGACTATATTGGCACTTTGTAGATTTAGTTTGGGTATTTGTATTCACCTGTTTTTATCTTATTTAATTATTTTTAATAACCTATTTTAAAGTACCAACAAATGGAATATACTACACAATCGCATGGCGATTATGCAGCAATTAAAAAAGAAATTTGGAAAGTAACCATTATACTTTCTGTGCTTACTATTATTGAACTATTACTTGGTTTATGGATATTTCTAAAACCAGACATGAACCATACATTAAAATTGATATTAAAAGGCACTATTATTATTTTAATGCTGGCTAAAAGTTTTTATATTGTAGCTTATTTTATGCACTTAAAGCATGAAATAAAAAATATGATAATGACCATTATATTACCCCTTACGCTATTTATATGGTTTATTATAGCATTTTTATATGAAGGACATTCTTATAACAACTTAAAAAATAATTATGACCGTCAATACAATGAGGGTACAATAAAAGTGAACAAAGCAGAATATAAACATGATGCAGCAAAACCAGCTACACAAGAAGCTGCACCAGAACCTGCCCATTAATTAATTGAATGAAAAGGATTTTCATTAAAACCATCGTATAAAAGCGATGGTTTTTTATTGAATTGATACCAACTAATGAAATTTCTAAGAAGTATAAGCTACTTATCAATACTTTTGGACTTTCTAATAGTAAATAAAATAGATTAATACAGAATTTTTTATGAGTTATACAGTAGCTATAGTAGGAAGACCCAATGTAGGCAAAAGCACTTTTTTTAATAGATTATTAGAACAAAGAAAAGCTATTGTAGATGATATTAGTGGCGTTACCAGAGATAGACAATATGGAATGAGTGAATGGAATGGCAAAACATTTAATGTGATAGATACAGGAGGCTTTGTGCCAGATAGTGAAGATATTTTTGAAAAAGAAATTCGTAAGCAAGTTAAAATAGCCATAGAAGAAGCAGATGCTATTGTATTTATGGTAGATGTAACAACTGGTATAACAGATTTAGACGAGGCAATGGCACATTTATTAAGACGTTCTAAAAAACCAGTTTATACCACAGTAAATAAAGTAGATAATCATGAAAGAGAATTAGAATCTGCCGAATTTTATGGCTTAGGATTTAGTACTATTTATACAGTAAGTAGTATTAATGGCACAGGAACTGGAGAACTTTTAGATGCTATTACAAATAATATATCTCTTTCAGATTCTGAAGAAACTGTAAGAGAAAATGAGCTACCAAAATTTGCTATTATTGGTCAGCCCAATGTAGGCAAATCATCTTTACTAAATGCTTTGATAGGACAAGAAAGAACCATTGTAAGCGATATAGCTGGTACTACAAGAGATACTATTCATACACATTATAACTTATTCAACAAAGAATTTATTTTAATAGATACAGCAGGTATCAGAAAAAAAAGTAAGGAAAAAGATGACCTTGAGTTTTATTCAATTATTCGTGCTATTAAAGCAATGGATGAAGCAGATGTTTGCTTACTTTTATTAGATGCAGAAAAAGGTATTACAGCACAAGATGTAGCTATTTTTAGCTTGGCTGCAAGAAAAGGAAAGGGTATAGTATTGCTAATAAATAAATGGGATTTAGTAGAAAAAGAAACCAATACTGCAAGAGATTATGAAAAAAGATTAATAGAAAAAATAGCTCCTTTTTCTGATGTGCCAATATTATTTATTTCGGTAAAAGATAAAACAAGAATTTTTAAAGCAATAGAAACTGCCTTAGATGTATATGCAAATAAACAACAAAAAATACCTACATCTAAATTAAATGAAGTAATGCTAAAAGCTGTAGAAGCATATAGAGCACCAGTAGTAAGAGGACATATTGTAAAAATAAAATTTGTAACTCAGCTACCTACCCATGTTCCATCATTTGCATTTTTTACCAACTTTCCCAATGATATTAAAACACCTTATAAGAATTATTTAGAAAATCAACTAAGGGCTAAATTTAATTTTAAAGGAGTACCTATCAGAATATTTTTTAGGAAGAAGTAATAACTTCTTTTACAGAAATTGGTTACAGCATAAAATACCTTTTACTATCCTTTATCTTCTTTTTTCTTTTTAGTACTTTTTGGAGCTAACATTAAAAACATTCTTTTGCCTTCAAGTTTTGGTAGAGTTTCTGGTTGTCCAAATTCTGCTAAACGTTCTGCAAATTTTAGTAATACCAATTCGCCTCTTTCTTTAAACATAATAGCACGTCCTTTAAACTGTACATAGGCTTTAACCTTATTACCATCTTTTAAAAAATTTTCAGCGTGTTTGGCTTTAAAGTCAAAATCATGGTCATCTGTACCAGGTGTAAAACGAACTTCTTTTACCTCACTTTGTTTGGCATTTGCTTTCATTTCTTTTTCTTTCTTCTTCTTCTCGTAAAGAAATTTTTTATAGTCAATAGCCTTACAAACAGGAGGGTCTGCTTGTGGAGAAATTTCTACTAAATCTAATTCTAATTCTTGAGCAATTTTTAGTGCTTCGTGTGTTGGATAAATTCCCACTTCTACATTATCGCCTACTAAACGTACTTGAGGTACACGTATTCTTTCGTTAATGCGATGTTCGGGTTCTTGTTGTCTGTTAAAACGAGGATTAAATCTTCCTCTGCCTCCTGTGTTTCCTTTAAATGGTACTGCCATTAAGTTTTGTTTGGTTAAAAATATGTTGGTTTAAAGTAAAAATATAATAATTTTTTTTATTCTGCTGCTTTACGTTGTTTTATTTCTTCGGCAATATTATGTACAAATTCATCAATAGACAACTGTCCTGCATCTCCTTTTCCATGACGGCGTACAGAAATTTTATTTTCAGTTGCTTCTTTTTCGCCTACAATGAGCATATATGGCACTTTAGAAATTTCTGCTTCTCGTATTTTTTTGCCAATTTTTTCTTGTCTTTCATCAATTTCTACTCTTACACCAGCTTTTTGTAAAGCAGTTTTTACAGTAGTAGCATAGTCCATAAATTTATCACTAATAGGCAATACTTTTACTTGCAATGGTGCTAACCAAACAGGAAAATTGCCTGCATAATGCTCTAATAAAAATCCTATAAAACGTTCATGTGTGCCTAAAGGAGCACGGTGTATGATTAAAGGAACTTCTGGCTCATTATTTTGATTGGTAAATGAAAGGTTAAAACTTCTGCTTTGTGCAAAGTCCACCTGATTGGTAGCTAAAGTAAATTCACGACCAATAACACTAAAAATTTGTACATCTATTTTAGGTCCATAAAAAGCTGCTTCATCTTGCACTTCTACAAATGGTGTTCCTGTTTCTATTAAAACCTCTCTTACCATTTGTTCTGTTTCTAACCAAAGCTCAGGTTGGTTTACATATTTCTGTCCTAATTTTTCAGGATTATGTAAACTTAAACGCATAACATATTTATCAATTCCAAAAATTTTGAAATACTTTAAATACATAGCATTAACTGCTTTAAACTCTTGTGCAAACTGCTCTTTGGTGCAGTAAATATGTGCATCGTTCATGTGCAGACAACGTACCCTCATTAATCCAAATAATTCACCACTTTGCTCATATCTGTAACAAGTTCCATACTCTGCAATTCTATAAGGTAAATCTCTGTAACTTTTGGGTTCAGCATCAAATATTTTATGATGATGAGGACAGTTCATGGGTTTTAAATAATATTTCTCTCCATCCATTTCCATTGGAGGAAACATACTATCTGCATAGTAAGGTAAATGCCCACTGGTAAGGTACATATTTTCTTTAGCCAAATGTGGTGTTACAACACGTTTGTAACCTGCTGCTGCTTCAGTTTCTTTGGCTAATTTTTCTAACTCTTCAATAATGATTGTACCATTGGGCAACCATAAAATTAAACCTTGACCTACATCTTCATTGGTAGTAAAAATACTTAATTCTTTGCCTATTTTTCTGTGGTCTCTTTTCTTAGCTTCTTCCAGCATTGTTAAGTAATCATCTAACTCTTTTTGAGTAGGAAATGTAATACCATAAATACGGGTAAGCATTTTATTTTTTTCATCGCCTTTCCAAAATGCACCAGCTATTGAAGTAAGTTTAATAGCTTTTATAAAACCTGTATGTGGTATATGTGGACCACGACACAAATCTGTAAAATTGCCTTGAGTGTAAAAAGTAATATTACCATCTTCTAAATTTTGAAGAAGGTCTAATTTATACTCATCGCCTTTTTCTGTAAAGTAAGCTATGGCATCGGCTTTGGCTTTTTCTGTTCTTATATAAACATTGTTTTGCTTTGCCAACTCATTCATTTTCTTTTCTAATTCTGCAAGGTCTTCTTCGGTTATTTTTTTATCGCCTAAATCTACATCATAATAAAAACCATTATCTAATGGCGGACCAACCCAAAATTTTACGCCAGAAAATTTTGCTTCAATGGCTTCTGCCATAAGGTGTGCAGAAGAATGCCAAAAAGTATTTTTACCTTCTGCATCGTTCCATGTATATAATTTTAAATGGCTGTCTGTAGTAATAGGTCTTGAAGCATCCCATACCTGATTATTGACACCTGCTGCCAAAACTTTTTTTGCAAGCCCTTCACTAATGCTTTTGGCAATATCCATTGCAGTAACCCCTGCTTCATATTGTCTTACTGCACCATCTGGAAAACTAATATTAATCATATTCTTTAATACACTTAATTTTTATAAGAGTGCAAAAGTAACAAATAGAAAGCATAAATAAACAGTGAAATTGCTTGTTTGTATAGATGAAAGGAAAAGCTAAGCTAAGAGAAACTTTTACATCTTAATAACGCAAGGTTCTTGCCTAACATAAAGGCTATGAGTAAAAGACGGTGCTATGAAAAAAACCTAATGTTGTACGTTCGCCTTTGATGTCAAATACTATGGGAGTTTTTTTAGGTCAAAAAATGCATGTACCATAGCATGAAATTCTGTCTTCCCTTCGTCTAAATGAATAAAGTATTGTTGATAAATATATTGACTGATATAATTGTCGGGTTTTATAGCAAATATGTGAATATATAAATCTTTAATAGTCTTTTTTATTCCAATTATCTTTTTCTGGGTAAAAAAATCAATCAAATTTTTGGAAATTGATTTGCCATTCTCATCTTCTAACAAAATTACATGAGAAGTGTCCTTTACAATACTATATGCTTCAAGTAGTTTTAATTTATCATTCAATCCATATAACCATTCAACTGTACTCCTTATATGCTTTTCTGATTCAAAAAGTTCAAACATCCACTTACCTGCCATTAAGAAATAAGGAAATCTGGATTTATTGACTACAATAAAATTCTTTGTCGGGTCTTCGCCTTCAGGAACAAAAAAGGAAGTTATAATTATTGGAAATTTATTAGAAATTTCAATTTCTATATCGGGTTTTATTTTTTTGAAGCCTTCTAATAAAAACGCTTGTCTTAGATTTTCTTCTATTTTTCTTTCAATTTCTACGTTTAGTTGAAAGCCGTTAAATCGTCCAATTGAACAATGATAGAAAATAGATTGTATTAATAGGCTGTAAAGTGATGTGCTATATTTTTTGTCAATAAGTACAGAGTTGTTATTTACTTTTTTCAGGTTGGCTTGGTATGCATTTGTCAGTTTCCTCTCCAAGAACTGAGAAGCAAATATTGCTTCAATTCTTGAAAGCTTTTCTTCACACTCTGTACAAATAAGATTGTCTTTACTATAGGGATTTTCTTTTTCTTTTTGTAAATTATGTAATTCAGCAAACTCTTCTACGGTTTCAGGGAGAACACTTCTTCCTATATACATTTTTGTAAAACTTTGTGGTTCTATTGAAAATGATAATTCCATACCTCTTTCTCCTGAACCACGTTGTGTAATACATTTTTTAATTAAAAACCAAGGAATAAGATGAACATTTTTTTTGTCAGCGTCATTAGTATTACATATTGGACATTTTTCCATAAAAAGTTACTGAATCTTTTCGCAGCAATGTCTCCATTATAGCTTTGTGTGTTAGCCTATGGAACATAGGCTTTTTTCTGTAACGAATGTAAGTTTTTTTCTAATGTACAATAAAGTGTTTTTGTATTTTTTCTTAGCTAATGTACAAAAGCTAATGAAGAGAAGATGCTGCGAAGGAAGTAGGTGAGAGAGGTTTTGAGATATTAAAGTATTGAGTATTAGTTTACACGATTTTTTTTAGGCAAAGACAGTTTATTTAGAGTGCAATTTGGATTACATTTGCAAAAACAGGTTTTATGAAAGCTATACATACAAAAGCAAAACGAAATAAAAGGGGGAACTTTGTTATCCAACTTCCTTCTGTTTCCGAACAAGAAGAAATTGATGTAACAGTAGTTTTTGAAAAAAAGAAAAAGCAAACATTTAATCTGTTGCAGTTTGCAGGAAAATTACAAAGCAAAACTAATTGGCATACTTATCAAAAAAAAGTGAGAGCAGAGTGGGAATGAATTATCTTTTAGATACAAATACCGTTGGATGGTTACTTCAGCAAAAGAACTTTCAATTTTCAAAAAAGCTGAAGGCTAATGATAATATTTACATTTCTGTTATTACCATTGTAGAATTTCTTTCTAATTCAAATCTTACAGAAAGTGATAAAGACTTATTTGAACAATTTATCATTCATGCAGAAGTTTTAGATATTCTTTCTTCTGATATGGGCTTAATAAAAGAAACAATAAAACTAAGAAAAAAATATAAGTTAAGATTGCCTGATGCTTTGATTGCTGCACAAGCAATTACAAGCAATTTAATCTTAGTTACGGGTGATGCAGATTTTGCAGCTATATATCAACTTAAAATTGAATTAGTACAAAAATAACTTCCTATTTCTTCTTTGCTGTTTTAGTTTTTGCTTTAGTTGCAAAAGCATTGGGTACTTGTTCTTCAATCATTTTTTTTACAGTATCTAAATCAATAGTTTCTAATTCTGCTGCATCATATTTAGTGCCATCGGGCTTTTTACCTAATTTCAACATTTTTTTATTGAAACGTATAAAAGCTCCCCAACGTCCATTTTCTATACTAATTTTTTCTGCTGCCCATTGTTGTATATAACGATTGGCTTCTTTATTTACTTTGGTTTCTATTAATTCTTCAATTTCTGCATCACTCAAATTGTCAAAGTTATAACGTTTAGGAACATTAATATACATGTTGTTCCATTTTATAAATGGTCCAAATCTTCCTTTTCCTTTTGTTACTGGCAATTCTTTATAATGTGCTATAGGTGCATCTGCTTGTTGCTTTTCTTCTATTAATTGTACAGCACGTTCAACATCTATATCAAATAAATCTATACCTTTTGGAATTGAAACAAATTGTTCTCCCATTTTTATATAAGGTCCAAAACGACCAACATTTACACTTAATTCTTGTCCTTTATATTCACCAATTATTTTTGGTAATGCAAATAATTCTAAAGCCTCTTCTAATGTAATGGTTTCTATACTTTGTGTAGGTTTTAATTTGGCAAAACGTGGTTTTTCTTCATCGTTTGCATCGCCAATTTGTACCATTGCACCATAGCGACCCATACGAGCTACTATTTTTTTGCCTGTTGTTTCTTCTATACCTAATTCTCTTTCTCCTTTTGCTCTTTCTGCATTTTCTAAAGTATGTTCTATATTTTTATGAAATGGTTTATAAAAATCATCAATCATATTGTTCCATTTCTTTTTGCCTTCAGCTATTTCATCAAATTCTTCTTCTATTTGTGCAGTAAAACTATAATCCATTACTGCATTAAAATGTTGGGTTAAAAAATCTGTAACAACCAAACCTAAATCTGTAGGAAAAAGTTTTGCTTTTTCTGCACCTATATTTTCTTGAATAGTTTTCTTGTCTATTTGTGCATGTTGGGTAAGTGTTATAATGTGTACATCTCTTTTTATAGCTTCCTTATCTCTTTTTTCTACATAATTTCTTTTAATAATAGTGCTAATAGTTGGTGCATAAGTACTTGGGCGACCAATACCTAAATCTTCCATCTTTTTTACAAGGCTTGCTTCTGTATATCTTGGTGCTGGTCTTGTAAATTTTTCGGTAGCAGTCATTTTATTAAATACCAATGATTGATTGATGCTTAATGGTGGTAAAATGCTTTCATTGTTTTCATCATCTTCATCATCTCTTCCTTCTAAATATACTTTTAAAAACCCATCAAATTTCATTACTTCACCTGTGGCAGTTAATGTTTCATTATTGGTACTAATATGAATAGAAGCTATTGTTTTTTCAAATGTAGTATCACTCATTTGGCTTGCTATGGTTCTTTTCCAAATAAGTTCATACAATCTTCTTGTTTCTTCATCTGCAATGGTATGATTGTTCATATAAGTTGGTCTAATAGCTTCGTGGGCTTCTTGTGCAGATTCATTTTTATTTTTAAATTTTCTGGGCTGATAATATTTTTCACTATACAATTCTGTTACCTGATTTTTAATATCCTGCATAGCAGTATCACTCAGGTTTACACTATCTGTACGCATATAAGTTATCTTACCACTTTCATATAGTTTTTGTGCCAATAGCATGGTTTTACTTACACCATAACCCAATTTTCTGGAAGCCTCTTGCTGTAAGGTAGATGTAGTAAAAGGTGCAGCAGGTGTGCGTTTTGCTGGTTTTACTTGAATGTCTTTTACTGTATAGTTTGCTCCTTTACAACTTTCTAAAAATTGTTCAGCAGTATGTTCATTATTAATTTTTAAAGCACTTTCTGCTTTAAAAGTTACAGGTTTTTTATGTATATCATCGGCTATAAAAAATGCTTCTATTTTATAACTATTTTCAGTAATAAAATTATTAATTTCTCTTTCTCTTTCTACAATTAATCTTACAGCTACACTTTGTACACGACCAGCACTAAGACTTCTTTGCATGCCAATTTTTCTCCATAAAACTGGACTTAATTCAAAGCCTACCAATCTGTCTAAAATTCTTCTTGCTTGTTGTGCATTAACCAAATCCATATTAATAAGTCTTGGATTGGCTACAGCTTTTTTTATAGCAGGAGCAGTAATTTCATGAAATACAATACGCTTGGTTTCTTTAGGATTAAGGTTTAATACTTCTGCCAAATGCCAACTAATGCTTTCTCCTTCTCTATCCTCATCAGATGCTAACCAAACTTCTCTTCCTTTTGATAGTTTTCTTAAATCGCTTACTACTTTTTGTTTTTCATCAGGTACTATATAACGAGGCTGATATTGATTGTTAATATCAATACCCATATCATCTTTTTCTAAGTCTCTTATATGCCCAAAACAACTTTTTACTTCAAAATCTTTTCCCAATATTTTTTCTATTGTTTTTGCTTTTGCAGGAGACTCTACTATCAATAAATTTTTTGCCATAATTGTTGTATATAAAATCTGAAATTGAATGGTTGATAGTTAATGGTTAGTGATTAGTGGTTAATGATTAATGGTTAATGGGTTATAGTTCATGGCTAATAGTTCATAGTTAATAGTCAATAGTTCATGGCTTAGTTCCCAATCCCCAATTCCCAATTCCTAACTCCTAACTCCTAATTCCCAATTCCTAACTCCTAACTCCTAATTCCTAACTCCTAACTCCTAACTCCTAATTCATCAACTATTTTCAACTTCAAAATAGTTCTTCACAAAGCAAAATTCTTGCTTTATATGAGTGCAATATTAATTATATAAGCATAAAATGCAAAAAGCTATCAAATCTATTGGCTTTATTTTCCCTTAAATACTTTAGTTTTTTGTCGGTTTAAAGTCATTTATGAAACATTTATCTTCGCAGCGTTTTAAAAATAACAATATGCAACCAACATTAGTAATTTTAGCAGCAGGCATGGCAAGTCGTTATGGAAGTATGAAGCAAACACAAGGCTTTGGACCAAGTGGAGAAACTATTATGGAGTATAGTATTTATGATGCTATACAAGCAGGTTTTGGAAAAGTGGTCTTTATTATTCGGGAAGAATTTGCTGAAATGTTTGCAGAAAATTTTGGAAAAAAATTAGCAGAAAAAATAAAGGTAGATTATGTTTTTCAGTCGTTAGAAAGTTATACAGAAGGCAAAATAATACCTGAAGAAAGAAAAAAACCATGGGGCACGGCTCATGCAGTTTTGTGTTGTAAAGAAAAAGTATATGAACCTTTTGCCGTAATAAATGCTGATGATTATTATGGAAAAGATGCTTTTATAAAAGCCTATCATTTTTTAACCAATCATGTAGCAGACAATAATTATGCTATTATAGGTTATGAATTAAAAAAGACTTTGAGTGAAAATGGAAGTGTAAGTCGTGGTGTATGTAATGTAGATGCTTTAGGTAATTTAATAGACATAAATGAACGTACTAAAATTTACAGAAACGATAAAGGTGTGATAACTTATGAAGATGAAAAAGGCTTACACGAAGTAAGTGAAGATGCCAGTGTAAGTATGAATTTTTTTGGCTTTCATCCTAACTTTATTAAACAATGTGCCTTTTATTTTACAGAATTTTTAGACAATGAAATCAGCAATCCTAAAAGTGAATTTTTTATTCCTTTGGTGGTAGATAAAATTGTTAAAAGCAATACAGGCAAAGTGCAAGTAATTCCTACATCTGCACAATGGTTTGGTGTTACTTATAAAGAAGATGCCCCAACTGTACAAGCAAGTATTAATGCTTTGGTTAGTGCAGGAGCATATCCTACAAATCTTTGGATATAATTATGTATAAAGGTATTGCATTATTATATGTAGCTTGTTTAGCATTTTATATACTGTATAGCAGAGAGCCAGATTATTTTGATGGAGAAATAAGTAATGCTGTGATACATTGGCAAGCAGATAGTACAAATCTGCTAATTCCAAAAGCTGTTTTTAAACATGGTGCAGAAGAATTTGCAGTTGATGCTCGTTATGTTTTAAGAACTCTTCCAGAAAATAAGAAAGTGCAGGTTATTTATATGGTATCAAAACCTGAAAAAGCTGTAGTATATAGTTGGTGGGGTTATTGGATAACTTGGCGTGAAGTATTAGGCTCTTTTGTTTTATTGGTAGCATTGTTTCAGGTGGCTGCTGCTGTAACTAATAGACCAACACCAGAATCTTTATTAGAACAAATGAATACTAAAAAGGAGAAGAGAAGAAAATATGATGTCTGACACTAAAATTTAACTACATGATATTGGTAAAATTGTAACTTCACTTTTGTATTGTACAATCATTCAATAAGTTTTAATTAAAGTATATGAAGAAATATGTTGTAGCATTTGTATTATTTGTTTTTATTACACCTACTACACAGGCACAAAAGCAGCAATTACAAGAACAAATGTTTTATTATAGTGTCAAAGGCATTTCATTTATTCCTCCTTTATCAAAACCAGGGTTAGTATATGAAGGTAAATTATATATGGGCAGAAAAAAATTGGCTGTTTTATTTAATCAATTAAATGATGAACAGTTAAATATTTATTTTAAAAAATATAAAGCCAATAAAACTGTTGCAGATATTTTGTCTTTTACAGGAACTTTTGCTTTGCCCATTGCCAATATTTTTATTACTGCCAATAATGGTAAAGTAAATTGGTGGCTTTTAGGTGCTGGTGTTTTACTAAGTGGAACAAGTAATTTTTTAAATGTATATGCTCAAAAAAATTTATTAATGGCTTCTTATTATTTTGATAAAAAAAATGGCTTTGCTTTTTCTGGCTTTGTACCTCAACAACAAAGTATAGGTTTGGCAATACCTTTAGGCAAATAATTTATTTTGAATAAACAGCAATATGAATAATGTAATAATAAGTGTAAAAGATTTACATAAAAAGTATGGCGATTTTCATGCAGTAAAAGGTATTTCTTTTGATGTATTTGAAGGAGAAATTTTTGGACTTCTTGGACCCAATGGTGCAGGAAAATCTACTACTCTTGAAATTATAGAAACCCTAAGACCTAAAACAAGTGGCACAATAACAGTTGATGGTTTTGATTTAGATACTCAACCAGCATCTATAAAAAAATGTATAGGTGTTCAATTACAAACAAGTGGTTTTTACCCTGGCTTAAACTTAACAGAACTGATACAATTATTTGCAGGATTATATAATGAACAAATTGATGCCAAAAAATTATTACAACAAGTAAACTTAGAAGATAAAGCCAAAGTAGAATTTAAAAAATTGAGTGGTGGACAAAAACAACGTTTTTCTATAGCTACCACACTTATTAATAAACCTAAAGTTATTTTTTTAGATGAGCCAACTACAGGCTTAGACCCTCAAGCAAGAAGAAACCTTTGGCAACTGATAAAAGATATACAACAAACAGGTACTACTATTATTATAACTACTCATTATATGGATGAAGCTGAAATATTGTGTAATAGAGTAGCCATTGTAGATAATGGACAAATAATAGCTATTGATACACCAGATAAACTGATTGATAATTTGGTAGATACTGGTTTTGAAAAACCCAAAGAAGTTAAAAAAGCCAATTTAGAAGATGTTTTTATTCATTTAACAGGGCATTCTATAAGAGAAGAATAAATATTTAAAAATATTTACACCTATTTGCAACTTTTACTTTTTGCTAATCGTCTTTTTATTGGTTTTTCATAGAATATTGGATTTAAACAGGGCAGGATGTCTATCCTATGCCCTTTTTTTGTTATACGAATTTTAGCATGAAAAATATTTTTAATTGCATAGGCAACTATTTTAAATATTATAGCATCTTATAGTGTAGATAGACAATTTAAACAGTAACTTTTTTCATTCTACATATTTTTTTACAAAAGTTGAAGTGTACAAAAAAACTCCGATAATTCTTTATTGGAGTTTTGCCTTTATAAAAGAAATCATATCTATAAACAGCTTAATAAAAAAAAGCAACTCATTAATCAAGTTGCTTTTTCTTATTTATAAAATTCTCAGCCCAATACCTACTTGTATTATTTGACTTTTCCATTCACTTTGATTGGCTAAATTACCTATATCACTCATACCTACATCATAACGAGCATAAATTCTTAAAGGATTAAATTCAAGTTGCATACCAGCAATTACCGAAAAATTTCCACTTTTAAAAGCATTACCTGCATTATTAACTATTGTATTTTTTGAGTCCATTAAAATACTATACTCTGGTCCAAGATTAATAGTAAACTTCTTAGTTACATTAACCCTTAATAGTAAAGGAATAGAAAGATAGTTTAATTTAGAATCTTTATTGCCACTACTTCCTGAACTGTTTAATTGGCTAAATAAAATTTCTGGCTGAATACCTACTTTTTTACTAATATCCCACTCAATAGAAACACCTGCATGATAGCTTGTATTAAAATTTTGTTTAGCAATTTTGCTAAAATTAGCACCCCCTTTTGCTATAAAATAAATTCCTCCTTGTGCATGAGTAATTGTATAACTAAACATTAATACAATGACAGATAAAATAATTTTTTTCATAATGTAGTTTTTATAATTGAAGCAAATTTACGCTAACTCTATCAAAGTTATTTCAGGTAAAATACCTACCCTGCCAGGGTAGCCAATAAACCCAAAACCTCTATTGACATATAATTTTTGATTATCTTCTTCATACAATCCTGCCCATTGTTTATACATCCATTGTACAGGACTCCATTTAAAATAAGGATTTTCTATACCAAACTGCATACCATGTGTATGTCCTGCAAGCATTAAATCTATATCGGTATATTTTTTTCTTACTTCTGCATCCCAATGGCTGGGGTCGTGGCTCATTAAAATTTTAAAAGCATATTTTTCTGCTCCTTTATACGCCTCTTTCATTTTACCATATTTAGGAAAATGTGCCTTAGCTCCCCAATTTTCTATACCTAATAAAGCAAAAGCATCAGTATCTTTTTCTATAACTACATGTTCATTCATTAATAAACGCCAACCCATTTGAGCATGAATTTGTTTTAGTTTTTCTACATTTTCTTGTTTGGCTTCTTCACTTTTCCAAAATATATAATCGCCATAATCATGATTACCTAAAATGCTATATACACCATAAGGAGCTTTTAGTTTGCTAAAAATATCTATATACTCTAACATTTCTTCATGTCTGTCATTAACCAAATCTCCTGTAAATAATATCATATCTGGCTGTTGTTCTAATATCATTTTTATTCCTTTTTCTACTGCTTTTTTATTCTGAAAACTACCACTATGAATATCACTTATTTGAATTATTTTAAAACCCTTAAATGCAGTTGGTAAATTATTGAATGATAAGGCTACTTTTCTTAACTGATAATGATACTTATTGCTAAAACCATACAATAAAGTACCAAAAAAAGCAGCACCTGCACCTATGCCTAACCAACTTAAAAACACACTTCTTGAAATATTATTTTCAGCAGCTATTTTAGCTGTTACTGTTGTTGTGTTTGATTGAAATTTATTGGTTATCCAAACTATTACTCTTCTTATATCATCTATAAAAAAGAAAATAACAGCAATAATTTTTGCAATAAAAATGCCTACTAATATGGCAAAAACATAATTACGAAAAAATACAGATGTTTGCAATGATGGGTTATAAGGTATAGACAATAAAAATACAATAGTACCAATACTAATGAGCCAGTAAATACTAAATATCCATACTCTTGCTTTTATAAAATGATTGAAAGTAATTGTTCTGATAGCTTGAAAAACATATAAATCTAATAACAACATTATTCCTGCCACCAACCATAAAGTATTTGAGTTTCTCATAGTGCAAATAAAAAACTTTCTGAGTAAAATATTTTTTTGCCAATATTTTTAACAATAAATGCTGAAATTTGTATTTCTATTTTAAAATATACCAACTATGAAACTTACTTATTACGGGCAATCTTGTTTTTTAGTAGAAATAAAAGGGAAGAAAATTTTGTTTGACCCCTTTATTACTTACAATGAATTAGCAAAAAATATTGATGTTAATAGTATAGAAGCTGATGTTATTTTTTTAAGTCATGGTCATGCAGACCATATAGCAGATTGTGTAAGCATTGCACAAAGAACTTCTGCAAAAGTGGTATGTAATTATGAAATTCATGAATGGTTAAATAAGCAAGGCGTAAGCAATACACACCCCATGAATACAGGAGGAAAATGGGCATTTGATTTTGGTACTGTAAAATGTGTAGTAGCACAGCATAGTAGTAGTTTGCCAGATGGAAGCTATGGAGGAAATCCTATGGGTTTTGTTTTTTTGACAGAGGATAAAAATTTTTATTATAGTGGCGATACTGCCCTTACTTTAGATATGCAATTAATTACAGCATGGGCTATTTTAGACTTTGCAGTATTGCCTATTGGCGATAATTTTACAATGGATTATATTGATGCAGAAAAAGCTGCTGATTTTGTAGATGTGAATGTAGTAATTGGTGTTCATTACGATACTTTTGATTATATAAAGATTGATAAAACAGCAGCCCAACAACACTTTACCTCAAGAGGTAAAACATTATTGCTACCAGCTATTGGCGAAAGTATAGAGGTTTAAAGAAGGAGTTTTTATTTCAGTATAAGACATTTAACAAAACGAAATCTGAGAGAATAACCACCACTTTATTAATCAATATTTCCCTCCTAAAAGAAAGAAAATTATTAGCACTAATACAAGAAAACATTCAAATCCATTATCTTGCAATGGTGAATTATTTTCAGCTTTGTAGTTATGCTTTTGATTATGGCTTGAGTGCTTATAAGCAACTCAGCTTTATGAGAGGTTATCTGAAACCTATGGTAGATAAGCATTGTACTGCACTTAATTATCCTCTGTCTGAAAAAGAAAAAAAGAAAGTTGGGTTTTATTACCCATTATTCAATCATATAGTTAATTGTGAAAATTATTTGTGTATTAAAGGAAGAAGATTAACGATTGATGAAACCAAAAGAATGGCTATCATTTCTGCTATGGCTACACTGCATGATGATTTGATAGATGAAGAAAATTGGGATAAAGAAACGTATAGCAAAGTTTTAGACAGAACCTTACCATCAAATTTGCAAACACCTAAAGTAAAATTAATTTTTGCATTAGAAGATGAATTGCACAAAATATGGCAGCCAACCAATGCTTATATCAATGCTTTAAAAATAGCTACAGACTGGCAAATTATTTCTTCTAAACAATTAGATAAAAATATTTCGCTGCAAGAAACATTGTATATATCAGAAAATAAATGTGGCAACAGCTCTTTGCTTTGGGCAAGTGTAATGAGTGAAGATTGGCTGCAAGAAGATGATGCTTTTATTTTTCAAAGTGGTTTTGTAGGGCAAATTGTAAATGATTTGTTTGATGCTTTTAAAGACAGAGAAGATGGTGTTTATACCATTGTAAGAAAAGCAGCAAGCATAGCTCAGGCGAAAGAAATATTTTTGAGGGAGTGTACTAAACTGCATCAACTTATTTTGCAATGCAATGTGCCACATATAAGAAAAGTAAGAACTATTAGAAGAATGGCTTGTGTACATGCTTTTGCATTGGTAGCTTTAGAGCATTTACAAAACACAGAAAACAAATATGGAAAACCAATGCAATGGGAAAAGCCTTTAAGAAAAGAATTGGTAACTGATTTGGCTTTTTGGAGCAATAAATTTAAACTGCTACAATATGCTTGTTCATTGGCAGAATTAAGATAAGAGATTATTGCAAATGCTTTGCTATAAAATTTTCTAATGCTGTACCATGTAAATTAATAGCTATTATTTTTCCTGCTTCATCTACAATTACATTATAGGGCAAACCTTCAATAGCATAATCAGTAGCAACTTTACTTCGCCAAAATTTTAAATCGCTTATTTGTAGCCAATGAATGTCCAAACGTTGAATAGCATTTACCCAATCTTCTTCACTCTTATCTAACGAAACACCCAAAATTTCAAACTTATTTTCTTTTACTGCTTGAGCATGTTTTTCATATATAGTTTTTAGCTCTGGCTGTTCTTTTACACAAGGGGCACACCACGAAGCCCAAAAATCTATTAATACTAATTTTCCTTTTAAGGAAGAAAGTTGCATCATTTTTCCATTAGGTGTAGGTAAAGCAATTTCAGGAGCTATTTGCCCTATTTGAATTATTTGCTCTTGAGCAAAAAGCTGAACAGAAAAAAATACAATGAATAAACAACTAATTATTTTTTTCATCATTAATCGTTCATAGGATAGTTTTTATCTATCCAATTGGTTTTAATATTATTGGATAAGTTCAATAGCTTTGCATTTTTAAACCCCATTTCTTTTAATGCTTTAAATGCTGGTCTTACATTTGGACATCTATCAAAAGGGCAACAACCACAATAAATGACTACCTCTTTATCTTTACTTACATTTTTTAATTGCTCTTTTAATTTTTTAATGTTCGCTGCATTTTCTCCTGCACCAATATTTATAGAACCTTTAATAATAGCATCAGGTCCTATACAATAAATCAACATATTTTTAGTTTGGTTTTGATTTATTTTTTTAGCCAGAATAGCAGGGTCTAATAATTGCTGACTGTTCCAAGGTTCTTGTTTTGTTTGTGCTAATAATACATTACTCATTATAAGTAATGAAAAAATAGATAGCATAATTCGTTTCATGTTTTTATTGATTTTGTGAAAAAATAGATGTTTAATTTGTTTTACCTGGGTAAACTTGTAATGCTTTTTCTAAACAATCCATTGCTTTATTGATAGCATCACAATTTAATACATAAGCTAATCTAACTTCCTTTGTACCTAAACCTTTTGTACCATAAAAGCCAGTAGCTGGTGCAAGCATTACAGTTTCATTATTATATTCAAAGTGTTCTAATAACCATTGACAAAAAATATCGCAATCATCAATAGGTAATTTTGCCATAGCATAAAATGCTCCACCAGGGTTGGGGCAAAAAACATCTTTCATAGCATTTAATCTTTTTACCAATAAATTTCTTCTTGATAAATATTCTGCTTTGGTAATATCAAAATAATCTGCTGGTAAATCTATGGCAGCTTCTCCTGCTATTTGTTCTAAATAAGGACTACATAAACGCATTTGTGCAAACTTCATAGCAGTATTTAATAGTTGTTTGTTTTTAGTTACAAAAGCACCAATTCTTGCACCACAAGCACTATAACGTTTGCTAATAGTATCCATTAGCACTACATTATTTTCTATTCCTTTTAAATACATAGCACTAAATTGTTTGCCATCATATACAAACTCTCTATATGCTTCGTCAGAAAATAAATAAAGATTATGTTTTACAACTATTTCTTTCAACGCTAACATTTCTTTTTCGCTATAATTATAACCTGTTGGATTGTTTGGGTTACAAATAACAATAGCTTTTGTTTTGTTGGTAATTTTCTTTTCAAACTCTTCAATTGGTGGCAATGCAAAACCATTGTCTATATGAGAAGTTACAGGCACTACATGAACACCAGCAGCTATTGCAAAGCCATTATAATTGGCATAAAAAGGTTCTGGAATAATTACTTCATCGCCTGGGTCTAAGCAAGCCATAAAACCAAAAAGAATGGCTTCACTACCACCAGTAGTGATGATTATTTCATTATAATCTACATTAATGCCTACACTATTATAGTAATTAGCTAATTTTTTTCTATAACTTTCTAAACCAGCACTATGGGTATATTCTAAAATAGTGAAGTCTGCCTTATGTATAGCATCTCTCATTTGTTTAGGAGTTTCAATATCTGGCTGACCTATGTTTAAATGATAAACAGTTTTTCCTTTTTTCTTAGCAGCTTCTGCATAAGGAACTAATTTTCTGATAGGGGAGGCTGGCATAGCATCTCCACGTTTGCTTATTTGTAACATGTAGCAAATATATGTATGATATGTATCAGAGACGTATAATACTTGATAAAGAAGAAATAAAAAAACACTTCAATAAAATTTGAAGTGTTTTCGTATTGTTTGAAAAAATAGTTTTATCCTTTCTTAACTGGTTTTGTAGGTGCTTTTGCTTCTATTACTTCTCCTATAATATTTAAAACTGTTGGTTGTTTTTCATTAGCAAACTTTACAGTTACATCTTTTGTAAAAACACCCATACTTGCTGCATTATAAGTAACTTTAATAGTACCTTCTTTTCCTTTTGCAATAGGTTGTTTAGGATATTCTGGTGTAGTGCAACCACAACCAGCTACAGCACTTTCAATAATTAAAGGTTTTTCTCCTTTGTTTACAAATTTGAAAATATAGGTTGCTGGTACATTGTGTTTAATTTTACCAAAATCATGTTTTACTGTTTTAAACTCTGCCGATGATTGTGCAAATACACCTAAACAACTAAATAGTAATGCAACTAATAATAATTTTTTCATTTTAAATATTTCTTTAGAATAATTTTTAATTAAATAGAGTAATCACTATTTACCACTTTTTTTCATTTTTTCAACTCCTTTATTAGCTGGGGCACTTTCTTCTGGAGTTTTGTAAGTTTCGCCTTTAAAAGTTACAACTCTGCTCATGCCATCACTAAAATATAGTGTAACAGATTTTGAAAAATGACCTTGAGAATTTCCGTTAAAACCTAATGTTACAGTTGCAGATTCGTTTGGAGCAATTTTTTCTCCTTGTTGATATTTAGGCGTAGTGCAACCACAACTTACTTGTACTCTTTCTAAAGTTACAGGCTCTTTACTGATATTTTTTATAGTTAAACTATACTCTGCAGATTTTCCAAATGGAATTTTTCCAAAATCATATTCTGCATTTTTAAATTCTAAAACCTTGTTAACATCTTTTGGTTGTTGTGTTTTTACTGTTTCTGCAGTAGTTTCAGTTTTTTGTTGTGCATAAGCCCCAAATGTGAAGAGCATTGCAGCCAAAATAAATGTACACTTTTTCATATTGTATGCTTTTTGTTTTTAAATTTTTTAATTAAAAAATGAGGTGTAAAGTTATTATATTTTATTATTAACTTGTTTGCATACTGCTAATTTTATGCCAAAAATTAATTTTTCTGGGCACTTATTTTCTCAATAATTCATTTTAAGAAATAAATATTAATAAATAATTCCTTATTTAATAATATGACATTTAATATTTTGGTTTATTTATAAGTATATAGCCTTGATGGTTAAATAATACAATTTTACGTTATGTGGAATTTTTATACATTTGAACAATCAAGAATTGATGTATTGTGTAGGAAAATGAAATAGAAAATTTTGTGTAAATTATACTAAGAGCAATTAAAATATATCTATATTCACCCACCTTTTTTAAATAGAAGCCAAAATAAATTATCTGAAACTCTCTTTTTTTTATAAATAACTTAGTATGAAAAAAACCTTACTTTTTATTTTTGGGTTATTTTTTATTCTTAAAAGTAGTATTGCCCAGTATTGTAACTTAAATACAGGAGATGCTTCTTTTGAATGTATAACTAATGTAACATTTGCAGGAATAAATAATACCTCTAATTGTACAGATGGTACTCCTGTTGATTATACATGGAAAATAGCCAATGTTAATCGTGGATTAACTTACAGTTTATCTGTTACAATACATGCTGATGGTAATGAGTATGTTTATGCTTTTATAGATTGGAACAAAAATGGAGTTTTAGATGATGCTGGTGAAATATATACTATAGCTACTAATACTTCTTCTAATGGACCTCATTTAATAAATATTACAGTTCCTCTAACAGCAGCTCTTGGTAATACAAGAATGCGTATTATGAATGCATTTGATACTCCAACACCTAATCCATGTATGAATGCAGCTTATGGAGGAGAAGCAGAAGATTATACAATAAATGTAGGTGTAGAACTTTCTTGTTTGCCTCCAACTAATATAGCTGCTACATCTGTTACTCCTACTTCTACTACAATAAGTTGGGATGAACCTTCTCCAACACCTAATAGTGGTTATCAATGGGAGTTGAGAACAAGTGGAGGTGCTGGTAGTGGACAAACAGGTTTGGTGCAAAGTGGTACTACTACAGATTTAAACAAAAACTTTATAAACTTAACGGGCAATACTGCTTATACTTTTTATATACGTTCTAATTGTGGTAATAATGATTATAGCACTTGGTCATCTACTACATTTACTACACTTTATCCTGGTCAAATAGGTTCTGGAAATAATAGTAGCAATAATAGTTTTCCTATTTATTCTAATTATGGATATAATTATTCTCAGCAAATTTATTTGGCAAGTGAATTAAATACTGCCTTAGGTTCAGGTAATATATATATAACCAAATTAAGGTTTAAACAATTAAGTGTAGGCAATCCAAATACTTATAATAATTGGCATGTTTATTTAGGCAATACTACTAAACAAGAATTTGCCAGTAATACAGATTGGGTTGATATTTCAGAGCTTTCACAAGTGTTTTCAGGTATTGTAACTTTTGCTGCTAATACATGGGTTGAAATAACATTTAATACCCCATTTATTTGGAATGGAACTGATAATATAGTAGTAGCTGTAGATGAAAATACACCAAGTTATAGTTCTTCTTCTTTTGCAGTATTTGATGTTAATACCAATAGAGGTTTATTGTATTTTAGTGATGGAACTAATCCAAATCCTAATAACCCACCTACTGCCAATTATGGTCCTAATGCCACTATTGCTCAAATACAGTTTGAGGCTTCTGCTTTACCAGCTTGTATTGCCCCAAATAATATAGCTTTATCTTCTGTAGCAGCTACTAATGCAATAATAAGTTGGGATGCTGCAAACCCACAACCTGCAAGTGGGTATAATTGGGAGTTAAGAACTAATGGATTACCTGGTAGTGGACCTTCTGGTTTAAAACAAAGTAGTACTACTAATAACCTTTATGCTAATCCTCTCAATTTGAACCCTAATACTACCTATACATTTTATGTACGTTCTAATTGTGGCAATAATACTTATAGTAGTTGGACAATTGGCTTACAGTTTAAAACTCCTTGTAATGCTGTAAATATTCCTTATTCAGAAAATTTTGAAACAGCCTTACCTCCAAATCTTCCTTTATGTACATCTAATCAAAATGCAGGAACTGGTAATAATTGGATTACTTCTATGGGTTCTCCTAATGCTCCTCCAGGAAGGGTATTACAATATTCATATAATGTTTCAGAACCAGCCAATGCATGGTTTTATACTGCACCACTTAATTTAACTGCTGGAGTTTCTTATAGGTTAATATATAAATATAGTGTTACGAGTTCAGCATTTCCTGAAAAATTTAAAGTAACTTATGGTAAAAGTGCTATCGATACAGCAATGACAATACAATTAGCAGACCATGTAAATATTACTAATACTACTCAGATAACTAATATAGTTGATTTTACACCATCAACAACCGATGTTTATTATATAGGGTTTAATGCCTATTCAAATGCAAACCAATATTTTATTTATATAGATGATATTAGTATAGATGTATCACCACCTTGTGTACTTCCATCAAATATAGCAGTTTCAACTATAACACCTACTACAGCTTTAATAAATTGGGATGCTGCAAACCCTATTCCTAATAATGGCTATCAATGGGAATTGAGAACAAGTGGAGTTGCAGGTAGTGGACCTGTGGGCTTAGCATATAATGGTATAACTTCAAATATACATATTGACTTTACAGGATTATCAGCCCTTACCACTTATAAATTTTATATACGTTCTTTATGCAATGTAGGCGATACCAGTGATTGGTCAAATGGTGTAGAATTTACTACATCTGTAAATAGACCTTGGACGGAAGGTTTTATTACTCAAACATTTCCAGCAGGATGGACAAATAGTTCTTCATGGGCAATAGGAAGTGTGAGAGGCGTAACAGGCAACCCTGGTAATACGATATACAAAAATTTATGGAGTGCAGTTCCTACAGGAGAGTTTATAACTGTTCCTGTAGGTCCAATTGCTGCTGGAGATAGATTATCTTTTGATTATAAAATTGCCAACTATCAATCTCCTTACTTAGCACCTAATAGTTGGGGAAATTTTAAAGTATTATTATCTGCCAATAATGGTGCTTGGGTAGAGCTTGAAACTGTTAGTAGCACAGCAGCCATAAAATGGGAGAGTAAAGTATATGATTTAGATATTTTTGCTGGGAAAACGATAAGAATAAAAATTGAAGCAACTCGTACAATAGGAGATTTTGATTTAGCTTTTGATAACTTTAAAATAGGGGCTGGTTGTCCTGCTCCAACAGCACAGCCAACTGCATTAATCTTAACTTCAAGTGCAACATCTGTTGCAGGTAGCTTTACACCAGCAAGCCCTACACCTTCTGGTTATTTGGTTATAAGAACCAATGGAAGTTTGCCTTCTAATCCTGTTAATGGTATTGATTATACAGTAGGAAGACCAGCTTTAGGAGGTGTAGTAGTAGCTATTGGCTCATCTACTAATTTTAATGCTGTAGGACTATCGCCAGGTAATACTTATTCTTTCTTTGTATATGCTTATAACAATGTAGGATGTATTGGCACAACTTATTTCACCACATCTCCATTAACTGAAAATATACTTACAAAAGGTTTATTTACATCTGTTGCATCAGGAAATTGGGAAGATGTAAGCACATGGAATCAAAATGCTGTACCAAGTGCTAATGATGAAGTAGTAATAGCCAATGCTCATACAGTAACTGTACATAATGCAGCAGCAGCTGCTGCTACCCTAACTATTAATAATGGTGGTACATTACTTACTTCTGCAAATACATTAGATGTACTTTCAATAAATAATAATGGCATTTTATCATCAAGTGGAGGCAATATTAATGTAATAGGTAGTGCTGCATCTGGCATTACTAATAATACTGATGCCATATTTAATATAAATGGTGGTAATGTTAAATTAGGCAGCAATGGAGGTAGTAACAGAACATTTACCAACAATGGTTTACTTACAGTTTCTAATGGCACACTCACTATTAATGGTAATTATATGCAGATAAGTGGTAGCATAACTCAAAGTGGTGGAGATATTGTAGTAGATGGTAATGCAGGAGGAAATATAGCCAATAGCGTAGAAGCAGGTACTTATATTTTTCAGGTAGGAAATAGTTTAAATCCTGCAACACCTACACAACTTGATTTATCCGGAGGCTCTATAACTATTGTTGACCCACATGCTGCTACATCTGCTACCAATGCTGTTTATATTTATGTAAATAGCAATTTCTCTGCTACTAATACACATACTTTTAAATTTGGTGATGGCATTTCTATAGATGCTGGAGGAAACTTAAATGGTTTTTACTTATATCCTAATGCAGGAGGAGCATATTATGCTTTTAATAATGTAATAGTCAATGCAGGCAATGCCACTAATAGAATTGTTTCTTATTATTCTTTTCCTATTAGAATTGGTGGAAATTTAACCATCAATAATGGTGAATTTTTAAACAATAATGGATTATATATTAATGGAAACATAGTAAATAATGGCACTTTAACCAGTATAGATATTTTATATTTTGGTAAATATACTTCAGGCTCTATAGAAACAAGTACTAATGCTCAAACAATAAGTGGTTCTGGTATTTTCAGAAATGAACAAAATGCTCCTATTGCTAATTTTACCAGAGTTACATTTAATAACTCAAATACAAATGGTGTAACATTTAATGCAGGTATCAAAGAGCCATCATTTAGTGGTATCATAACTGTTATTACAGGAAATGTAAATGCAGATGCTTTTAATTTGAATGGTGCTACTACTGTTACACTATCAGCATCATCATCAATTATCAATGTAAAAAATTTACATCATAATGCAGTTGGTTCAATTATTTTAACAGGTATTGGTTCACTAAATGTATATAATGCTTTTTCTTTTGGCAATGTAAATGGAGGAAGTTTAGAGGCTGGTGGTTGTTTGGTATTAAAATCTTCAGCATCTGGAACAGCTTATATTGCAGACATTACAAATGGGGGAGCTAACTTTAATAATACTATTAGCGGCTATATAACACAAGAACGTTATATACCTTCTAAAGCATCCAGAAGATGGATATTAATTGCTGCTCCATTTACACAAAGTATTGCTAATAGCTGGCAACAACAAATACACATAACAGGTGCAGGTATTGGTGGAACACCTTGTCCAAACTTAACTACCAATAGTAATGGCTTTGATGTTACTAATACCAATGCCCCAAATTTGTATGCTTATGATGCATCTAAAATAGAAGGTCAAAGATGGGAAGTGATACCCAATACTACTGTAAATGTAGAGCCAGGGAAAGGGTTTAGAATTAATGTAAGAGGTAGCAGAAGTTTGGGTTGTAGTTTATTAGATGGCACTCCAAGTGGATTAATACCATCGGCAGTAACATTAAAAACTGAAGGAGCTATTAGTGTTGCACATAAGAACTTAGGTAGCTTTAGTATCAATTATCCTAATAATGGTATAGGCAACTATGTGTTTGTGGGCAATCCTTATTCTTGCAATATCAGTTTTGCAGCTTTACAAGGAAGTAATTGGGCAAACATAGGCAGTATTTATGCTCTTTATATTCCTGCAAACCCTGCTGGTGTTTATACCTATTGGAGTGATGATGATGGTGCATTTACAGGAGGTATAGGCTATGATGACAATACAGGTAATATTATAGCCAATGGTCAGGCATTTTTTGTACAATCTGCCGTAGCGGGAAATATAACACTCAACTTTACAGAAACTCA
>JAHBTR010000009.1 GCA_019638475.1 Chitinophagaceae bacterium
GCTCCAATAGGTATAATTACCTGCTATATTTTCAGGGATATAGATGGCATAAGTACTACCTAAACTTAGAGAATTAGCCGCTAATAAATCACTAAAAGCAATAGCACTTGGATATGGATTACCTATGAATACATAGTTACCAATGTCATTATTAGGATATTCAATAGTAAAGCTACCCATATTTTTCTGTAAGTCGCTTAATGTACCTGTAGCTCTTAGGGTAACAGCACCTGGCACCATAGATGTACCATCTAATAAGCTACAACCTAAGCTTCTATCACCTCTTACATTTACTCTAAAGCCTACACCTGCACCTACATTGGCAGCAGTATTGCTTAGAGCAGTCCATCTGCTACCAGGGTTTTGAGAAGCATCATAAGTATAGATACTTGGAGCATTAGTTGTAGTAGCATCAAAACCATTGCTATTTGTTGTTAGAGTAGGGCAAACAGTACCACCTGTACCTGCACCAGTTATATGTATTTGTTGTTGCCAGCTATTGGCTACAGATTGTGTAACAGGGCTGCTTAATAATATCCATTTTCTGGCAGCTTTAGCTGGTATGAAACGTTCTTGTATTACATCTCCTACAATTGAGTTGCCACTATTAGTACCTCCATTGGTAACATCTGCTATACGAGCAGTGGCACTTGCAGTTGATTTTAATACCAAAACACCATTTGATGTAAATGTTTTGTTATTTACGTTGCCAAATGCAAAACTACCACTAACATTTAAAGAGCCACTACCTGATAATTCAGTAGCACCATTGGCTATAACATTGGTAACATTTAATGATGCACCAGATGCTATAGATAGTGTAGTAGCCTCACTAAAGTTAATACTTGCACCCTCTTGTACACCACTTGTAATTGCTGGCATACGCACTGCTGATGATGGTATTACAATGCTGGTAGAGCTTGTTGGAACACCACCACACCAGTTTGCTGGTTCTGTCCATACTGTACTTTCAGAACCATTCCATGCATTGGCAGGGTAAACAGCAATTTCCTGATTTTCGGTACTTACACAACTACTTATATTAGTTGCAGAAGCTGTATAAGTAACAGTAGCTGTTGGTAAAGCATATACTGTATCTATTAAACCACCTGCATAAGGTGTAGTAGCAGCAGCATCTGTAAATAAGCCTGTGGTTGGTGTCCAAGTTGAACTTACTGCTGCATTACCTTTTACCAATACATTGTCTATAGCCCAACCCCAATACCAACCTGCTGTAATATAAGCAAACTGAATATATACTGTTGGCTCATTAATATAAGCATCCAAGTTAACTGTTTCTTTAACAAATGCAGAAGGACCTCCAACAGTTACATTAGGAGTTGTATATACAGTATTCCAAGTATTGCCATCTGTAGATATTTTTACATAAGCTCCTGGTCCTGTTATGTATCTATAATAATGGTAAAACTCTAAATTAAGTGTACCAAAGCCTACAGTGCTAAATGCAGGAGATGTAAGCGTAGTATTGGTAGATGTAGCACCACTTCCTTGTGCATCTGAATTTGTATGGTAGAAATGACTTGCGTCATTACTACTGATAGATTGACTACTTAGGGTAGTAGGGCTCGGATATATTGTCCATGCTGCCGCAGCAGGACCATTTGCACCTCCAGTACTAGTATTAGTTGTTGCCCAGCCTATTGCTCCTGTTTCAAAATCTTCACTAAATACAGTTACATTGTCAAAATTTGTGTACATTTTAGAGGCATCTCCACTTTCACAAATACCAGGGCGTGAAGCTGTAATTATTACAGGTGTAGGTTGTGCTACTGTTACTGTTACAGAATCTATATTAGCACAACCATCAAAACTACCACCACTATTGTCAATAGCATTTACATAATATTTAGTAGTAGATGATGGTGAAACATTATAAGTAGCACCTACATGATTACCAGGTGTCCAAGTATATGTATATTCACTATGAGCACTTGAAACAGAAAGGTCTGTTGAACTACCAACACAAATTGTTGCATCTACAGCAGATGCTGTAATGGCTGGTGGTGTATTGATAGTAGCTGTTACAGGTGTACGGTCTCCAACACAACCACCTACTCCATCAAAAGTAAATTGAGGTCTTACAGAATAAGTAAGAATATTAGAAGAAGTGTTTCCACATTGTGTAGCTGCAGATGTAGCTGCAGATGTATGTGTTTTAATAGTTGATACATAAGAAGTATTATCTACAGAAGCTGTTCTGCTCATTGTAGCACTACTTGAGCCATTACCATGACAAATATCAATGACTATATTACTTACACCATCCCAAACAAATGGAGTAGTAAAAGTCATCATATTTAATCCCAAAGTAGGCATATAAGAAGATGAAGTAAACACACTGCTAACAGGGTCTGCTGAAAAAGTTGCCATACTAACAGCACTTGTATGTCCTATTTTTATATCAAGGTCTATCATTGGCAATGTTCCAACATTGGTAATATTAATACCCAAAGCAGTTATAGGACCACCCACAAGGCCAGCAGCATTCATCTCTGCAACTGTAATTAAATGTTGTACATGGGTATTTGACCACAAACTATAAAACGGATTAGAGTATGTAGCACTTGTAGTGGCACCATCGCCTACCATATAAGTACCTGCTGCTGATGCTTGTGCTGCAACATAAAAAGTATCCGTACTGTTTATAAAAGGAGTAGTAAATGTATTACCCATTCCTAAAGCTACCCCTCCGGTAGAATCTGCATACCAAGTAATGTCTGATGATGCTGTTGCACTTAAATCTACCGTACCTGGACCACAACGAGAACCTGGTGTAGTAGTTAATATTTGCGGATTAGTTACAGTTACCGATACTTCAGAAGAGTTATTGGCATTTGCTCCACAAGTAGCTACTAATCTATAATACATTGCTGTATTAGGAATAGCAGATAATTTGTAGGTAATAGTATCTGCTCCTACTATATCCGTAAAGCCAGTACCCGTTGTTGTGCTTTGTTGCCATTGTACAGAAGTATATCCCTCTGCGTCTGTAGTAGATAATGTTGGTGGAACACCAGAAACACAAAGGTCGCTTTGTGTTATAGTTGCAACACCCCCAGCTAAAGCAACTTTTTCTCTTGTGGTGCTTAATGTATTATTTGCTGGATTAACATCGCCTGTAACTAATGTTTCTATATCAAAAGTATATATACCTGCTACACTCATATCAAGGGTTGAACCTGGCGTAGTCATAGTTATATCTTGTGAAGCTCCTGATAATAATGTACCACTATTGACTACTGCACTATAACTTGCTGTTGCGGCTCCTGTTACACTTACGTTTACTGTTAATGGTGTACTTGAAAAGTTTATATCTTGCGTTCCATTGTTCTTTACCCTGACTGTTAAGGTTTCAGTATTATAACAACCCCCTTCAGATATTTCTGGATTTAATAAACTTTCTGGCTTAACATCTATCCCTGCTACTGGAGGCATTTCCCAGGCTCCTGGGTCTGGTGTTGCTACACTCCTTGTTGAATCTACTATATCTGTAAGAACTCCTAATGGGGTACCCATATCATCTATCTGACTCTCTGTTGGCGTATAATCTCCCGTTGTGGGGTCTATAAAAATAGGGTCGGTTGATATACTATTTGCATCTTGGTTACTCGCTGTTTGCCAATCACTTAAAGTAGTTCTTGCACTTGTTTGATAGCCTATATGTTGTGCTCCAGAACCTAAACTGCCCAAATAAAATACATTATTATCACTCACTATGGGTGTAGTTGCTGTACTCTTATATATACAATATTTTACACCACTTCCGCCTCTTGTTATATTCACTATATTGTTCTTAAACTCTATACCATTATCAGTAGTTGTTTGATAAAAACCATAAGTAGCTCCTGCTGTTGCTGCTGTATTGTCTAATGATATGGTATTATGATATGCCAACATATAAGCACTTCCTGTATTGTATATACCATACACGGTACCATTACCTCCTATACTATATATGGCATTGTTCTCTATTCTATTGGGGTTTGCAGAGGTACCATCAGTAGCAACATATATTACATAAATGGATGAGGTACTTGTTGTATTGCCATCATACATATTGTGTAGCCTATTCTTTTCTACCAAAGCTCCCACGCAGCCTGTTGTCAGATAAATGCCATAATGGGTAGTTAGCGTACTTCTTGTTGGACGACTTATATCATTCTTACTAAGCACTAAGCCTGACGACTGGTAAGTGGCATATAAACTATAGTTATAAACCTCTTGTATGCTATTGCCTATCACCTTATTGTTATTATTGGCTGTAGTTAGTGTTGAACTTCCATAGAGATATATTCCATAATAACCACCAATTATCGTATTGCCTTCTATCAAATTGCCATTACCATTATCGCCTGAACTGCCTGTGGCTGTGGCTGAGCCATTAATTACAATACCTGCATAATTGGTGCTTGTACTAGTTAAATTACCTATATTAATAGTACAATTTCTGATGATATTGCTGTCCGCTTTATTGGTCAATACGACTCCCCATGCATAAGTTCCTGCACTTCCATCTATATTTAAACTATCTATGATTATATGGTCGGCTCCATTCAAATGAATACCTGCTCTGGCTGATGCATTAGCTGAACTATATTGTATTGTAGCTCCATTACCATTAATAGTTACTGTGTTGGTAGCACTGGCTCCGCCTATTTGGTTAATTACTACTTGCTCTACATAGGGTCCACTACCTGGCTCTACATTAAACACTACTGGTCCATTAATACCACAGCCTATATAACTAATAGCATCTGCAAAACTTTCAAAATTGCTGCCTCCTGTAGGAATAGCATTGTTAATGGTAAAAGTACCTCCAACCAATGTTGGTGTAGTTACTTCTATTGCATCTGAATAAGCCACATCTGTTCCACAAGATACAGAACATCTATACCATGTTGTTGCTGTTTGTGTGGCTGTATAGTTTAGTGTGGTTGCACCTCCTATGTCTGACCATGGTCCACTTGCTGAACTACCTGATTGCCATTGATAAGTTAAACCAGATGCTTGTGTTTGTCCACTTAATCCTAAATTAAAAGGTGCATTACTACAAGCATTTGCCGCTGAGCTGGTTGCAGAACCTCCTGTTGGCATACCTGAACAAACTGCACCTGGTATATAAGTAACTTGTAAGTTATATTTAAAAGTACTTACTGTACCGTTATCTGTTGGTTCAGAATTATCTTTATACCAATATTGAATAGCGTCTGTAACAGATGTATAATAAAATGAAGGAGTAGTGCTGCTACCGCTACCTGTACCACCAAAATTGGTTTCTGTAAGCACCATAAGATTGTCCCCTGTATAGGTAAACGGTGCGGATAAAATAAATGTTTTCCAGCCCGCTGCAGAAAATGCTTCTGTTCCACTATACACCAATGTAGCAGACGCAACCATTGATTGAAAAGTGGCTGCTGGGGTTGGTGTTGGAGATGTGGTGTTTAATAGATAAATTTTAATTGGTAAATTAGCAGAAGAGGTAAGATTAACCTGCCAACCTAATTCTGTAATAAAATCATTAGGGTTTAATCCTGTTAGGTCTGAAGCAGTGTAAATTACTGCAGAACGTTCATAACCAAAATATGCTCCAAATGCATAACGATTACTTGAGGTTCCTGTACCAATGGTAATGGTTTGAGACCATACACTACTAATAGTGCATAGCATAATAAGAAAAAATAGTAAGAACTTTCTCATAATAATAAGTTTTAGGGCATAAATGTAAGAGAGTTTTTTCTTTTTTAAAAAAATCTTTTAAAATAAAAATAAACCGCTATTATTGAATGTATTAACTATGTCAATATTAACTTTACCAAAATATTGTTTTAATGAAAAAACTTAGTGAGTTGGGTATTGGACAAAAAGCTATTATTAACTCCTTTGAACAAAATGAGTTATATATAAAATTAATGGAAATGGGCTGTGTACCTGGCGAAGTAGTAAAAGTAGAACAAGTAGCTCCTCTGGGCGACCCTATTTCAATAAATGTAGCTGGCTATTCTTTGAGCCTGAGATTAAGTGAAGCAGAAGAAATTTTTGTAGAAGAAATAGATTGAGAGTTATGAGTTGTTTGAGTTGTTTTGAATTTCGGATTTTAGTATTTAAACTGTCAATAATCTATTTATAAAACTTTGGGAATGAATATTGGTTTATACTTTGGTTCTTTTAATCCTATTCATATAGGTCATTTATTAATAGCAAGCTATGTTGCTGACAGTAATATTGTAGATAAGGTTTGGTTTGTTGTTTCTCCTCAAAATCCTTTAAAACCATCGCATAGTTTATTGAACGAATATGATAGGCTGAACTTGGTAAATCTTGCTATTGAAAATGACAATAGATTTAAGGCAGTTGATATAGAATTTAGACTACCAAAACCTTCTTATACTATTGATACTTTGGAATATCTTACAGAAAAATATCCTTCGTATCATTTTTATATTATTATTGGTGGAGATAGTTATTTGAATTTGCCTAAGTGGAAGAATTATGATATTCTTTCTACCAGATACCATTTTATTATTTACAACAGACCCAATATTCATTTTCCTTTTCCTGAGCAACCTAATTTTCATGTATTAGATGCTCCTTTGCTTCAAATATCTTCTACAGAAATAAGGCAGAGAATTAAAGATAAAAAAAGTATTATGTATATGATGCCTGAAAATGTAAGAATAGAAATGGAAAGAAATGGCTATTATAAGTAGAATGATTAATTATAAATGGTGAATGGTTAATGGTAAATGATAAATTATTAGCCATTAGCTATGAACTGTTGGCAGTATTACAAATAAGCATCTCCTTTATTTCTTTTTACCTCTGCTACATATTCTTTTATTTCTTGTTCTTTATCTTTTTTGCAAATAAGTAAAACATCTTTGGTATCTACAATTATGCAATCATCTAAACCTTGCAACACAACCAATTTTTCTGGTGGTGTGCTTACCATACATTTTGTAGCATCAATAACTATTGTATTATCTCCTGCTACTGCATTGCCCAAATAATCTTTTTCCATATTTTCATAAGCACTATTCCATGTGCCTAAATCACTCCATCCAAATGATGAAGGTAAAATATACACATTATCTGCTTTTTCCATTATGGCAAAATCTATAGATATATTGGTGCATAAAGGATAAATTCTGTTAATAGCATTTTTTTCATTGGCAGTATTAAAGTTTTGTTTTTCATTATCAAATAGCTCAAACATTTCTGGTTGAAATAGTTCAAATGCTTTGATAACATTTTTTACTTGCCAAACAAATATGCCTGCATTCCACAAAAAATCGCCACTGGCTAAAAATGTTTTTGCTAATTCTAAGTTGGGTTTTTCTGTAAATGTTTTTACTTTATAAATACCTTCTGCTACACTCATTGCTTCATGTTGTATATAACCATAACCAGTATTGGGATAAGTGGGTGTAATGCCCAATGTTACCAAAGCTCTTACATGCGATACAAATTCTAAAGATTTTAAACAACTTTCTTTAAAAGCCTCTGTGTCTAATATAATATGGTCGCTTGGTGCCACTAATAATGCAGATTCGGGGTCTTTTTGTAAAAGTTTAAAAGAAATATATGCTATACAAGGAGCAGTATTTTTTCTGCTGGGTTCTGTAAGTACATTATTGGTATTTATTTGAGGTAATTGTTCTGCTACAATAGTTGCATAGTCTTCTGAGGTAACAATAAAAATATTTTCTTCTGGTATAAAAGCTGCAAACCTTTCATAAGTCCATTGAATTAATGATTTACCTGTATGTAAAATATCTAAAAATTGTTTGGGTTTAGCAGTACGACTTTTGGGCCAAAATCTACTACCAATACCACCAGCCATTATAGCCACATAATAATGTTTGTTCATATAGCATTCAATTCTGCGTGCAAAGAAAGTACTTTTTAAACAATACCTTCCTTTATCAAGTCATGGATATGTAAAACTCCAAGATATTGGTTATTTTCTGTTACTAAAATATGGGAAATATTGTGTTTTCTTAAAATTTCCATGGCTTGTACAGCCATAGTATCTGGACTAATGGTTTTAGGGTTTTTAGAAGAAATATCTTTTGCAGTAAGTTGAATAATGTTTTCATTTTTTTCTAACATTCTTCTTAAATCGCCATCAGTAATAATTCCTGTTAATTCATTTTTATTATTCATTACAGCTGTAACGCCTAATCTTTTTTTAGTAATTTCTATAATAATTTCTTTTAACTCTGCACTTTCATTTACTTGTGGTTTTTCATTGTTTTTATACAAATCTTCTACTCTTAAATACAATCTTTTGCCTAAATTTCCTCCTGGGTGATATTTTGCAAAATCTTTTCCTGTAAAGCCTTTCAATTCTATCAAAGCCACAGCTAAAGCATCTCCCATTACCATTTGTGCTGTGGTACTGCTTGTTGGTGCAAGGTTATTTGGACATGCTTCTTTACTTACTGTTGTGTTTAAAATAATATTACTTTCTACAGCTAAATAGCTTTGTATATTTCCTACAATAGAAATTAATATGTTGCCAAAATTTTTAATTAATGGCACAAGTACTTTTATTTCTGGGCTTTCTCCACTTTTACTTATAATAATAACAATATCATTTTTTTGCACCATTCCTAAATCGCCATGAATAGCATCTGCAGCGTGCATAAATAAAGAAGGTGTTCCTGTAGAATTAAAAGTAGCAGCTATTTTTTGAGCTATAATAGCACTTTTACCAACACCTGTTACTACTACTCTTCCTTTGGTTTCATGAATAATAGTTACTGCTTTTTCAAAATCTTTATTAATGAAATTTTTTAAACCAATAACAGACGCTGCTTCTAACTCTATTGTATGTAAAGCTGCTTGTACAATACTGCTGTTTGTATTCATTTGTCAAAGGTAAAGTATAGCAATTAAAAGAAAACTTAGAAAATTAATATAAAAAAATTTATGGCTTACTTATTTTATTAATCCTGTGGCTTTACTAATTTCCATCATTCTTTCTATTGGTTTTAATGCAGCTAAACGTAAGTCTTCTTCTATGGTTATTTCTGGCAATTCATATTCCATACAAGTATATAGCTTTTCTAAAGTATTTAATTTCATATAAGGACAATCGTTACAAGCACAAGCATTATTAGGTGGTGCAGGAATAAAAGTTTTATCGGGAGAAATTTGTTGCATTTTATGTAAAATACCCGTTTCGGTAGCAACAATAAATTCTGTTGCTTCATTTTGTTCTGTATATTTTAAAAGTTGAGATGTACTACCAATAAAATCAGCAATTTCTAAAACTGCTTCTTCACATTCTGGATGTGCTATAAATTGTGCTTTTGGATGACGAATTTTTAGTTTGGTTATTTTTTCTAAGCTAAAAATTTCATGTACTTGACAAGAGCCATTCCACAAAACCATGTCTCTACCTGTTTTCTTCATTAAAAAAGCCCCTAAATTTCTATCTGGTGCAAAAATGATTGGTTGTTCTTTTGGAATACTTTCAATAATTTTTTCTGCATTAGAAGAAGTACAGATATAATCACTCAAAGCTTTTATTTCTGCACTACAATTTATATAAGTTACTACTACATGGTTAGGATATTTGGCTTTAAATGCTTTAAACAATTTTTCTGGTGCACTATCTGCTAATGAACAACCTGCATTCAAATCGGGCAATAAAACTTTTTTGGTAGGGTTTAAAATTTTTGCTGTTTCTGCCATAAAATGAACCCCTGCAAAAACTATTATATCTGCATCTGTTTTGGCAGCTTGTTGTGCCAATCCTAAACTATCGCCTATATAATCTGCCACATCTTGTATATCTGGCTCTTGATAATAATGGGCTAATAAAACAATATTTTTTTCTTTCTTTAATTTTTCTATTTCTGCAAATAAATCTAAAGTTGGAGAAACTTCAATATCTAAAAAACCTTTTTCTTTTAATTCTTTTTTTGCTATGTTAATATCCATTGTAATAGTATTTAATAATATTTATTTATAAAAAACAATATTACTATTATGAGTGTTGATAGTGGGATAAGTTATTTATTAACAAGTGGCAAAGTTAATTAACTATACTATTATACACCATAACTGACAAATAATTAACAATATAAAAATCAGGCTAATTCTATATTATCAGCTTATTTTCACAATAGTTAATAACTGTTATACTTTATTACACATTTTTAAACTAACCAATTATGCACTGTTAAATAAGATGAAGTAAAAAGTGAAAACTTTCAATAGTATTTTTATTTTTTTACATACGAGTATTAGTTATTCTTTTTCTTTCAACAATTTTTTTTTGCATTTTTTAAATTATTCACTTCATTTTATGGTTATTAACAATAGGTATGTTGAAATATCATTCTACTATCAATTTTTTAGTTTGTATATTTCCTTTTACATCTACCACTTTCAATAAGTAAATACCTTTGCTTAAATTTTCAATATTCAACTGTACATTATTACTGTTGTTATAATTTTTTTGTATCAATATTCTGCCTGTAAAATCAATAATGTTTATTTGTTGTATGTTTTTACCAATAACATTTACCACATTCCTTGCAGGGTTAGGAAAAATGTTTAAAGTTTCAGGTTTAATGTTTAAGGTTGTTTGCATTGTTTTACTATATGTTGTTTTTCCGTCTTTATCTACTGCTTCTATTCTATAATAACTCCTCCCATTCAAAGGCTGGACATCTGTAACACTGTATTCATTATAACTTTCATTCTTTGCATTAATTGTATGGGTTGTATAAAACTCAATTCCGTTACTGCTTCTTTGAATATTAAAATGCGAAACATTAACCTCCTGTAAAGTTTGCCAGTGGTTTTCAATACTTTTATTTTTAATTCGTAATTCGTAATTACCAAGGGTACCGCCCCTACACTCACATACACCGTATCCTTACTATACTGCCCACACACAGTTTGATCTATTACATAAAAGGTACTTGTTGTTGGCTGAACATACATACCCGGTATGCCTGTGGCTATTATATTACCTGCTGCATTGTACCATGTAATGTTATTAATGCCATTAATATAGCTGCCTATATAAGTGCTGTCTCCCGCTGTAATGGTTTTGTCTGCTCCCGCATCTGCCTGTAAAAACATACTGTCTAAGGGTATTAGCCATATATCATCTATATAATACCCTGCTTTGTCATAAGTACCCAGTCCCGAATTTACCTGTACTATTGTTGTATTGTCATCATCTTTAAAATTGCCAATGGTTATATATTGCTCACCACCCTGTGCTGTATATACGCCACTTATTTTTACCCAGTTTAAAGTGTCTTTTATAACAGGATTGCCATAATTAAATATTTGAGGATTGGCAGGTATTAAATCGTATCCTAAATTGGAGGAATTAGAAGGAAAGGCTGACCATATAGCTGTATCTGTTAACAGCATGGCTATATTGTTAACTGCTATTCTTGAAGCATTAGCCAAAGACACCCAAAACTCACCGTAATAGCATTTGTTTGGCTCTAACGCATTGCTAAGTTGTGTTTGAAAATACCATCTGGCTTCAAAAGAGAATGTTTGACAAAAATCTAAAAAGCCGTAACCCAACCCCGTTTTGGTATATTGAAACCCTTGGCTGTTATTAGGTACTGAAAAACTCGGAGAAGTAGAACAAGCATGCCCATAACAACCGTTGTTAGGAACATTTTGAGGCAAATACCAAGGAGCAGGGACAGGATTATTACTCGGACTGGGGCAGATAACATTTTCCTCAAAACTGTAATTGGATACATGATTGTATTGGCTATAACCAACATAATCTTGTAGTATTAACAATATTATTAAACAATATTTCATTGTTTTACCAATTTGCGGCTTATCGCTTTATTTTGTTGGTCGTATATTTTCAATATATACATTCCTTTGGCTAAGTTTTTTATAGGAACAGTAATATTAGCCTCGCTTTTGTAAGTATAGTGTTGAGAATTGTAAACCTTTGCACCGTATATATTATATATTATATATTATATATTTCTATCAGGGCAATTACAACAATGCCTGCAAGAAATGTAAGTAGAATTTTCATAGAAATTATTTTTTGGTTTTAGTAAAGGTAGTGATTTTGTATTAAAAGAGTATCGTTTAATTGTAGTTTAGTTTATGATTAGATTAATACAGTTTATCCACAATTTGTTCAATAACTATATTCCCCTAATTTTGCTCTCCTTTTAAAATATATATAATATAAAGTTATGTCTGTTATTCAAACAATACGAGATAAGGGTGCATGGGTAATATTTGGAATTATTGCTGTAGCAATGATAGCCTTTATTCTTCAAGATGGTGTAGGTAGAGGTTATGGTGGTATGTCTGCTAATTCACCAATAGGTAAAGTAAATGGTACTACTATTGAATTAGGAAGTTTTGACCAAAAAGTAAATTTATATTCATCTAATGGACAAGATAGAAATGGCATTATTCCTCAGTTATGGAATATGGAAGTAGATAGAATATTATTAGAACAAGAATGTGAAAAACTGGGCTTAACAGTTACAGGAAAAGAAGTTGGCGATGTTTTATTTGGAGAAAATTCTCCATTAAGAAGAGAGCAACAGTTTATAGATGAAAATGGAAATTTTAAAGCAGATGAAGCACGTCAGGCTTTTGCTCAATTAAAGAAATCTAAAAATATAGATAATATACAAGGCGTTATTCAAACTTATATAGAACCAATACAACAGCAATCTTTAAAAAGTAAATTTGATGCACTATTACAACACAGTGCTTATGCACCAACTTGGTTAATAGAAAAACAAAAGGCAGATAATAGCAGTATTTCTTCAATAGAATATGTATATGTGCCTTATACGTCAGTTGCAGATAGTTCTATAGCAGCAATTACAGATAAAGAAATAGCAGCTTATATAAAAAAATATCCTTCTGGTTTTGAACAAAAAGAAGAAACAAGAAATTTTTCTTATATAACATTTAGTACTGCCCCATCAGCTACAGATTCTCTTAATTCTTTAAATCAGGTTTTAAATTTTAAAGATGATTTTAAAAATGCACCAAATACTGAAGCATTTTTAGCACGCACAGGAACAGAAATTCCTTATTTAGATGCTTATTTACCAAAGAAAGATTTAAGAATGCCTAATGCAGATAGTATTAAATTATTGGTAGATGGTGGTGTTTATGGTCCTTATTTAGATGGAACTAATTATGTAATTGCAAAAATGTTAGGCAAAAGAAGTCTTCCAGATAGTGTAAAAGTTAGACACATTTTAGTAAAAACAGAAGATAGAAGAAATCCTGTATTAGATGATAGTATAGCAAAAAAGAGAATAGATAGCGTAGAAATGTTAGCAAAAATGCCAGGAGCAGATTTTAATTTATTGGTACAACAATATAGTGATGATGGTGGTAGTAAAGGAACAAAAGGAGAATACGATTTTGCTTTACAACAATTTTCTGGAATCAGTAAAGAATTTGCAGAAACAATTTTTTATGGTAAAGCAGGAGATAAAAAAGTAGTAAAAGTAGAAAATGATGCTTATGCAGGCTACCATTATATAGAAGTAATAAGTCAGAAAAATTTTACAGAAGCTGTAAAAATAGCCTACTTAGCAAAACCTATTATAGCCAGTAATGAAACTGTTAATATAGCCAGCACTGCAGCATTACAATTTGCAGCCAACATTAAAAACAAAACACAGTTTGATGAAGAAGCTAATAAGTTAAACAAACACATATTAATAGGACAAGATGTAAAACAAAATGACTTTACAATTCCAAGTTTTCAACAAGAGTCTGTTCGTAATATTGTTAGATGGCTATATGAAAAAGACATTAATAGTGTAAGCGAACCTATAGAAATAGGTGATGATTATGTAGTAGCTATTATTACTGATATTAATAAAAAAGGATTAAAATCAGTAGTAGCAGCACGCCCTCAAGTTGAACCAGTTATCAGAAATGAGAAAAAAGCAAAACTTATAATTGATACCAAATTCAAAGGCTCTTCATTAGAAGAGTATGCAAATTCATCTCAAACAACAATTCAACATGCTGATAGCATAAGTTTTGCTAATCCTGCTATACCAGCTATTGGTTATGAGCAAAAAGTAGTTGGAGCTTCTTTTAATAAAGATATGATAGGAAAAGCCTCTTTACCCATAGCAGGAAATACTGGTGTTATTGCAATAAAAGCAATAAATGTTGGTGCTATTCCAACTACACAAGATAATGAAGCTATTCAACAAAATATAATAGGGCAATTAAGAAATGCAGCATATAGAGCTACCAATGCATTGAGAAATGCAGCAACAATAAAAGATTATAGATTTAAAGTTTATTAATAAAAATTAGCATCATCATACAAACGGAACTTCAATTATTGGAGTTCCGTTTGTGTTTATAGTAATTGAACTTGCTTCATAAATAGCTAACAATTAAAAGCCTTTTTTCCACAATCATTATTATAATGATATAGTGCATTAAACCTTTGCCTAATTTGTGATTACATAATACTATATGCTTTCAAAGCAATTAACACAAAACCCTTATCAGGTAATTCATGTATGCAATTTTGCAGAATTAAGGCAAGATATATCTTCATCTGCCAAAGGTCTTTTCTCCACCAAAGAATTTAATGCAGGAGAAATTATTTGCAACTTTACCGCATCTGTTGTTTTAGAAAACCCAACTTATTTAACTATTCAAAAAGGAATTAAAGAACACATAATTATTTCTCCAGAATTTATACAATACACCAATCATAGTTGTAACCCCAATGTATTGTTTAATACAGAAACCATGCAGTTAGAATGTTTAAAACATATTTCTATTGGCGATGAAATGTGTTTTTTTTATCCTGCCACAGAATGGTGCATGGCACAACCTTTTGATTGTATGTGCAATGATGCCCAATGTTTGCACACAATACAAGGAGCAAAATTTTTATCTAAAAAAATATTGAGTAAATATACATTAACTCCATTTATACAATCTATGCTTCAACAACATCATTTATAAAACAGAAAGTATGCAAAATAGTTTAGATAATTTTTTTGTTTGGGTACTTGCACCACATATAGAAACCAACGATGCAAATATTGATTACTATTACGATTTTTCTCAAAGCATTGCAGAATATACAAAAACATTTGATGAATTAAAAATAGAATGGAAATGGCAACCCATCACTTTGCAGAATTATAAAAACATTATTGACAATATTGCCTCTACAAAAACAAACAAGCAAAAAATAATTTTAAATCTTTGCGATGGAGATGAAACCAATCAAACACCGGGTATTTCAGTAATTCATTATTTAGAAGAAAAGCAATTACTTTATACAGGTGCCGATGCTTATTTTTATAATATTACCACATCAAAAATTCCTATGAAAATGGCTTTTGATAAAAATAATGTATCAACAGCCCAATGGCAACCAATTTTATCAGACAACAATATTGCAGAAAATATTTTTGAAAAACTTGGCAACCCTATAATTATCAAACCTGCAGTAAGTGGAGGAAGTATGGGTGTTGGTATAAAAAATGTAGTACACAATACAAAAGAATTAAAGCAGCAAGTTCAAAAAATGCTACAAGGCTACAGAGGTTGGCAATTAACCACAGATGGCATTATTGCAGAATCTTTTATTAAAGGAGCAGAGTTTACTGTAATGATTGTAGGTAATTATGATAATCCTTCCAATGCCATTATTTATACTCCAGTAGAAAGGGTTTTTCATCAATCATTGCCCGAAACAGAAAAATTTTTATCGTTTGATAGGCTTTGGGAAATTTATGAAGATGAAATGCCCATGCCTAATCAAGAAAATTTTTATGAATACCGTATTCCGCTAATTGCTTTACACAAAAAAATAAAAACACTTGCTTGGAATGCTTATATAGCTTGCAGAGGAAAAGGTTATACAAGAGTAGATATAAGAATGGACAACGAAACAAAAAAATTATATGTGTTAGAAGTAAATGCTCAATGTGGTTTAAGCGAAGATGAAAATTATACTTCTATTGGTGCTATTTTAAAAGCCAGCAATGTTTCTTTTACCCAATTAATAAAAACCATTTTATTAAATACCGCTTCAGAAAAATTACATGTTTTAAAAACTAAAAAAGTAGCTGTTGCATAAATAAAATATTATGAAAGTTTGTGTGCTACTACCAGATTATTCCACATCAAATGTAGATTATCAAAACTACGACCCACCAAGAAATCTTGCAACATTAATACCCAACGATAATGTTCAAACAGTTTTTTTAAATAAACTTACTACCTATAAACAATTAAAAGAATTAAGCAAACAAAATTTTGATATTTATGTAAATCTATGTGAAGGATATTTAGAATGGGAAGTACCAAGTATTGATGTAATTTATACATTAGAATTATTAAATCTTCCTTTTACAGGACCCACTACTTTATTATATGACCCACCAAAACCATTAATGAAATATGTTGCTTTCTGCGAAAATATTTTAACGCCCAATTATATTGTTATTACAACACAATCAGACATTAATGATGCTATACATGAATTACAATTTCCACTTTTTGTAAAACCCGCCAAAGCAGGCGATAGTCTTGGTGTAGATGAAAATTCTTTAGTGTATAATAACCAACAGTTATACCATAAAGTAAATAATATTATTAATGAGTATGACGAAATTTTGGTAGAAGAATATATTAATGGCAGAGAATTTACAGTATTGGTTATAGCAAACGAAGATGGAAAAACAGTTACAGCTTTACAGCCTGTTGAATATATTTTTCCCGAAGGAAAATTATTTAAAACATATAGTCTTAAAACATCAGAACTACATAAAGAAGCAAATGTTCCTGTAACAGATAAAGAATTAGCCAATAAACTTACAACAGCAGCCACCAAAATTTTTAAAGGCTTTAATGGCAAAGGCTATGCAAGACTTGATTTTAGAATGAACGAAAAACAAGCACTTTATTTTTTAGAAATCAATTTTACTTGCTCTGTTTTTTATACCAATGGCTATGAAGGAAGTGCTGATTATATTTTACAATTTGATGGTATAGGACAACAAAAGTTTTTACAACATATTATTAAAGAAGGAATAGCCCGACACAAACAACACACAAAAAAATATTTTGTAAAAAGAAATGCTACTGTTGGTTATGGCATTTATGCAAAAAACAATATAACAAAAGGAACAATTATTTTTAAAGGAGAAGAAACCAACCATAGAATTGTTACAAAAAAATTTGTAGAAGAATATTGGAACAAAGGAGAAAAAGAAAACTTTGAACGATATGCTTATCCAATAAACAATGAAGTATATATTTTATGGAGCAATAACCCATCTGACTGGGCACCACAAAATCATAGTTGTGATGCTAATACAGCTTATGACGGATTAAATGTAATTGCTTTAAAAAATATTGTAGCTAATGAAGAGCTAACCCTCAACTATGCTCATTTTTTAGATGAAACTGCTGCACCATTTCAGTGTAATTGTAATAGTAAAAATTGCACAGGTATTGTTAAAGGAAAAAAAGGAAATGGTATTGGTAAAAGAAATAATTTTTAGTACAACAATTTTTCTTTTTCATTTTATTATAAAAAAGCAGTTACAATTTCTGCTGCTTCTTTACAGGCTTTTTCCAAATCATCATTAATAATAATTTTATCAAAAGAATGACTAAATGAAATTTCGTAAGTAGCTTTATTTACTCTTGTATTAATACTTTCAGAAGTTTCTGTTCCCCTGCTTTCCAACCTTTCTTTTAAAACATGAATACTTGGGGGTTGTATAAAAATAGATAATGTTTGATGAGGATATTGTTGTTGAATATGAATAGCTCCTTTTACATCTATATCTAAAACAGGAATTTTGCCCAATTTCCAAATTCTTTCAAGTTCAGATTTTAATGTACCATAATATTTTCCTTCATACACCATTTCCCATTCAGCAAAATTGTTTTGTTTAATTTTGTCTTGAAATTCTTTCACAGAAATAAAATAATAATCAGCACCATCTTTTTCATTTAAACGAGCTTGTCTTGTTGTTGCAGAAATAGAAAAAGAAAGTTTCGGATATTTGCCAAGCAAAAATTTTGTTATAGATGTTTTTCCTGCACCAGATGGGGCTGTAATAATGATTATTTTTTCTGTAGCCATGTGCAAAGAAAAGAAAGCTATATAGTTTTGCAAATTTTATAGAACGATTTGTTTCAAATTATTACAGATATTTGTACAAATTTATTCAGAAATAATCATTACTTATTGATAATTAATGAATAAAATATAATTAAATAATATTATTTTAATGAAAAATTTATACAATACTTTATCTAAGCAAAAACCAAAGCTAAGTTTTAGATATGCCGATAGAAAATTACTTTACCCCCAAAAGCAGGATTTAAAGGAGAATATCATTACGCTTTTTAAAAAAGAAAAGAAGGCATTAAATAGCTTAACCTATATTTTTTGTTCAGATGATTTTTTATTGAACATAAACCAACAATTTCTTCAACACAATTATTATACAGATATTATCACTTTTTGTTTATCTGAAAAAAATGAACCTATAGAAGCTGAAGCATATATAAGTATAGATAGGGTAAAAGATAATGCCAAAGTAAACAATGTATTGTTTAAAGAAGAACTGGAAAGAGTAGTTTTTCATGGTGCTTTACATTTGTGTGGTTATAAGGATAAAAAGAAAGATGAAATTAAACAGATGAGAGATAAAGAGAATTATTATTTAAAACAAAGAAAATGAATGTTCCACAAATCACACTTTTCTTCTACCAAAGCCAACGTTCCACGAGTCACCAAACAATACCTAAAAATTATCTCCTACAATTTATCTTTGCCAAATGTTTCAAAAATATGATGTTATTGTAGCTGGTGCAGGACATGCTGGTTGTGAAGCAGCAGCAGCAGCAGCAAATCTTGGCAGCAAAGTTTTGCTGATAACTATGAATATGCAAACCATTGCCCAAATGAGTTGCAACCCTGCAATGGGTGGAATTGGTAAAGGACAAATTGTTAGAGAAATTGATGCTTTAGGAGGATATAGTGGTATAGTTACAGACAAAAGCACTATTCAATTTAGAATATTAAATAGAAGTAAAGGTCCTGCTATGTGGAGTCCAAGAGCTCAAAACGATAGAATGTTGTTTTCTGCCACATGGAGAGAAATGTTAGAAAATACGCCAAATATTGATTTTTATCAGGATATGGTAAAAGAATTGATTATTAAAAACAATACAGTTTGTGGCGTTGTTACAGGATTAGGACATGAAATTTTTGCCACAACTGTAGTAATTACAAGCGGCACTTTTTTAAATGGCATTATTCATATAGGAGAAAAACAATTAGGTGGTGGAAGAATTGCAGAAAAAGCTGCTACGGGAATTACAGAACAATTAGTCAATATTGGCTTTGAAAGCAATAGATTAAAAACAGGAACTCCCCCAAGAGTAGATGGAAGAAGTTTAGATTATTCTAAAATGGAAATACAAAAAGGAGATGATGAAATTTCAGGCTTTTCCTTTTTAGACACAGAAAAAATAAAACCAGCACAACAAAGATGTTGTCATGTTACTTATACCAACTCACAAGTACACGAAATATTAAAAACAGGTTTCAGCAGAAGCCCCATGTATCAAGGAAGAATTGAAGGTGTTGGACCAAGATATTGCCCAAGTATAGAAGATAAGATAAACAGATTTGCCGATAAAGACAGACACCAACTTTTTGTAGAACCAGAAGGTTGGAATACTGTAGAAATTTATGTAAATGGATTTTCTACCTCTTTGCCAGAAGATGTACAAATAAAAGCCCTAAGAACAGTGCCTGGTTTTGAAAATTGTAAAATATTTAGACCAGGGTATGCTATTGAATATGATTATTTTCCACCCACACAACTTAAACACACATTAGAAACAAAAATAATATATAACTTGTTCTTTGCTGGGCAGATAAATGGCACAACAGGCTATGAAGAAGCTGCTTGTCAAGGTATTATTGCAGGTATAAATGCCCATCAAAAAGCCAGAAATTTAGAGCCATTTATTTTAAAAAGAAATGAGGCTTATATAGGTGTTTTAATAGATGATTTAATTAGCAAAGGAACAGATGAACCTTATAGAATGTTTACAAGCAGGGCAGAGTTTAGAACACTATTAAGACAAGATAATGCAGATTTAAGACTTACAGAACTTAGCTATAATATAGGTTTAGCCTCTCAAGAAAGAATGGATAAAGTGCTGTATAAACAGCAAAAAATAGCGGCAATAAAATCTCTTTTAAACACTGTTTTTATAGAACCATCTGCTATTAATACCTATTTTGAAACCATTGGTTCAGCACCCATTACAGAAAAACAAAAAGCATCAAAAATTATTTTAAGACCAGGTGTTAGTTTACAAGATTTGTTACCTTATTCAAATGTGTTGTTTAAAGATTTTGCTACCGAAAATAAAGAAATATTAGAACAGGCAGAAACACAGGTAAAATATGAACGATATATTGAAAAGGAAAAAGAATTGGTAGAAAAAATGAACCAAATGGAAGAGTTGATAATACCAGATAGTTTTGATTATGATAAAGCAGCAGCTATATCAAACGAAGCCTTACAAAAATTCAAAAAAATTAAACCAAGAACCATAGGACAAGCAAGTAGAATAAGTGGTGTAAGCCCAAGCGATGTTCAAATTTTAATGGTTTATATGGGCAGATAATAACGCCTTAAAAATCTTTTTTATTAACCATATTATATATTTAAAATCAGCCATTATGCTTAATTCGTGTAGTAAAAAATTTATTAAAACACTATTAGTTTTATTAGCATTTATTATTCCCTTATCTGGCTTTAGTTGGGGAATTACAGGACACAGAGTAGTTGCAGAAATTGCACAAAATCATTTAACAAAAAGAGCCAAAAAGGAACTCAAAAAATTATTAGGAAAAGAAACACTTGCAGAATGGGCAAACTGGCCAGACTTTATAAAATCTGATACCACCAACACATGGAAACATACCTCTCAATGGCATTATGTAAATATGCCAGGTGGTTTAAATAAAGAAGATTATATAAACACATTAAAAAACTTACAAGGCGAAAATCTTTATACAGAAATAACAACACTCAAAAACCAAATTGCCAATTCTTCATTAACTATTGAGCAAAGAAAAACAGCACTCATATTTTTAATACACCTAATTGGCGATTTGCACCAACCATTACATGTTGGCAGAGAAGAAGATTTAGGAGGCAATAAAATAAAAGTTACTTGGTTTGATGAACCCAGCAACATACACAAAGTTTGGGACGAAAGTTTGGTAGATTATCAACAATATAGCTATACAGAATATGCAGCTATATTAAACAAAGCATCTAAAGAGCAAATCAAATATTGGCAAAACACGTCATTAGAAAATTGGTTTTATGAATCTTATGAAATTGCTAATAAAATATATGCTCAAACACCAGCAGGTTCAAAATTAAAATATAGATACAATTATATTTTTGTAGATGATTTAAACAATCAATTATTAAAAGGAGGTTTAAGATTGGCTAAAATTTTAAATGAAGTATTCGATTAATTTTTCTAAACAAAGAAGAATAAATTTTAATAAAACTCATAACAATCCTTTAGCTTCGCTGCCAATAAAAAGTAAAAAATATGTCTTTAGTTGTTGTAGGCTCTATGGCTTTTGATGCAATAGAAACGCCTTTTGGAAAAAGTGATAAAATAGTAGGTGGTGCAGGTACTTATATAGCATGGTGTGCAAGCAATTTTACACCTGTAAAACAAATAAGTGTTGTAGGGGGAGATTTTCCTCAAGAAGAATTAGATAGTTTAACAGCTCGTCAGGTAAATTTAGAGGGTGTTCAAATTAAAAAAGAAGAAAAAACTTTTTTCTGGAGTGGTCGTTATCACATGGATATGAATTCAAGAGACACGTTGGTTACAGAATTAAATGTTTTAGAAAACTTTCAACCAGTAGTACCTGAAAGTTATCAGGATTGTGAATTTTTAATGTTAGGAAATTTAGCCCCATCTGTTCAGCTTAGTGTAATAGAGCAATTAAAAAACAGACCCAAATTAGTTGTATTAGATACCATGAATTTTTGGATGGATATAGCTATGGACGATTTAAAAAAAGTATTAGCAAAAATAGATGTATTGGTAATAAATGATAGCGAAGCAAGACAACTAAGTGGAGATTATTCATTAATGCGTGCTGCTAAAAATATTTTGACCATGGGTCCAAAATATTTGGTAATTAAAAAAGGCGAGCATGGAGCTTTATTGTTTCATAGCAACAAAGTATTTTTTGCACCAGCACTTCCTTTAGACGAAGTTTTTGACCCTACAGGAGCAGGAGATACTTTTGCAGGAGGCTTTATAGGACACCTTGCAAAAACAAAAGACATCAGTTTTGAAAATATGAAAACTGCTATTATTGTAGGTAGTGCTATGGCAAGTTATAGTGTAGAAAAATTTGGAACAGAAAGATTAAGAGAATTAACAAAAGAAGATATTTCAGAAAGATTAAACGAATTTGTACAATTAGTACATTTTGATATTAACTTGGTGTAATAATATTGTTTAGACTTAATGCTGAAAAAAAGAGGAGAAGATGCTGGGAAGAAAGAATTAAAAAAGCGGATTGTTCTAACGACAATCTAAACGTAGATAGCATTAATTAATTGATATACAATAAAAAAAATTTTCTAATAGTAGCATGATATAGCATAAATTTGCGAGTTACCAGCAATTTTACGAGCGACCGTGCTAACATTGGGCAGACGGACAAAAAACAGGTTTTCCTTGAAAAACTGTTCAAAAAATTTAGCAGAAAGTTTGCGGACTTTAATATATCATTGTATATTTGCCCTATGAACGGTTCAATTAACAGTCCTTTTCGTTACGCAGGTGGTAAGTTTTACGCAAGGAAACTTATACTTGCTCACGTTCCCCAACACACGGCATACATTGAACCATTTGCAGGTGGCGGCAGCATTTTCTTTGCAAAACCGAAAGTTCGCTTTAATCAACTTAACGACATTGACAACGAACTTGTGAATGTTTATCTGACAATTCGGGACTATCCTGACGAGTTGATTTACTTCCTTAAAAAGCGACCGCTAAAAGAAAGCAGAGTGCCGACACATTTTACAGACAACATTTTGTTTGGCGACCCTTTACCTGCGACAAAAGAACTGCACGGCTTTTTCAAAAACGAGTTCAAACCAAAGAACGACCTTGAACGAGCAGGACGTTGGTTTTACTTGAACAGAACTTCATACAGTGGTATAATGAACAGCCAAAATATGTATTGGGGTTATGGCGACAAGTATTCTATGCAGCCGAAAAACTGGGCACAAAATATTATTCGGACAAGTCAAAAACTGCAAGGCATTGAAATAACAAATCTTGACTTTGAAAATGTAATAGACAATGCACCTGACGGTGCTTTGCTATTCATTGACCCACCTTATTTCAATGCTGACCAAGACAAATTTTATCAGCATTATTTTTCAAAGCACGACCATTTTCGCCTTGCTGAATGTTTGCAACGCAACAGTGACAGACTGAAACTTTTTATCACTTATGACAACACGCCTGAAATTCGAGAATTGTATAGTTGGATGACTGAAATGCACGACAAAGAATGGAACTATTGTATTCAGCGAACTGACGACCAAAAAAATGGAACGGACAGAAAAGGCGAACGCTACAAAGGAAAAGAGTTGTTTCTTCTTAACTATGTTTCAGAAGAACCTGTTTTGATTGAAAGCGAATTTGAATTTACTTTCTCCGAGTAGTTTGGTTTGACTTGCGTTTTTCTTCAACAACTTCCAATAATCTTTCTTCTATTCTTGACAACGATTTCCAATTCTCATCATTATCAAGTTTTACATAGGGAGTTCGTGGTATAAAACCGTCCACCGCAATATCTTTCGGAACACAGTAACGCCAATCGTTTTCGCAAGCCGTTATCAAATCTTCATCGGAAGCAACAGCATAAAATTTGTAAAGCACTTGCTTTACTTTTTCATCGTGTATGACTTCCAAATGTTCGCCAACAGTATTACCTTGAAAAACGGCATTTGAAGTATTTGTAATCAGCACATCAAAACTATCAACGGAATATCTGTCATTTGAAGAACCTGCTAATTTTATGTTGCTTCTTGACCTATGACTTTTTACGAGAAAATGCGGAACTTTTAAATTTCTGCTGCGTTGCCCATCACTTACAGAACCACGAACAGCACTTTTACTTTCAACTTTCAAAATCACGCCTGTTCTGCGGTGCGTAATGCTTATATCTTCATCGTAAACACCTGTTTGAGCATTGAGATTTAACTTTTGGACACTCCAAGTTGTTCGTGGCAAAATCCTATCCAACAACAGAAAAGCATTGTATTCCATTGCTTTCCCTCTTATCATCGGAGTTACTTTTTGGTCTTCAAGAATTTCAAACAAAAATTCAATCGGCACATTAAACTTCTTGCAATACTTCAAAAGTTCTTCGGCAAGTTTTATTTTTTCATCATTACTCATTTCTTATCTGGTATTCCTTTTGTAAATTTTGCGACATCGCAACCAAGACAATCAGCAATTTTGACGAGCGTTAAGAAACTTACATTTCTTTCGCCTCTTTCAATTCCGCCAACATACGAACGGTCAACTTCTGCTTGCCAAGCAAGTTGCTCTTGTGACAAACCTTTAGCTTTTCGTAGCTCACGAATTTGACTACCTAACTCAACTAAATGTTTGTCTTTTTTCACGGTGCAAACTTAAATATATGCTAACTATAATACCACCGACTATAATACCTCATTTTAAATGGCAGACAAAAAAACTGCTGGTAACAAGGGTTTGGCGTTATGTCGGCGGACTGAAACGCAATCGTCAACATTGGTACATGTGGCATCTGTTGTTCCAAGCTTTCGTTTCCGCAGAGTCTCCTTGTATAGCTTTGTGTATTAGGTAAGTGGGTTGAGATATTGGTATGTTTAGCACTAATTTCTGAAACTGCAAATAACCATCCAAAAAATGAGTAACTTTGAAATTGTAAAATAATATTAGCCACAAGATAGAATGAAACTTTGGAACAACGATACTGAAATACAATTTTTTACAGAGGCATTAAAGAATTTCGCTTCTCCAGAGCAACTGTTTTACAAATTACAAGGTGGTTATTTTGCCTATGTTCCAAAAGGTTTAGACGCAGAAGGTCAAACTTTACAAAGTAGAAATTCACTTATAGGGCAGTTTACAGAAAAATGGAGTAAAACCCTTTTTGAACCAATAGCCAAAGAATTAGGACTATTTGCAGTAAATAGTGTTGTATGTGATGAACTCGGACTTTCAAGGCAGTCAAGTGCAGACCTTGCATTTTGCACAACAAACAACTCGGTTCAAAAACCTGAAAATCTAAAACTACTTTTTGAAATCAAAATGAGTGTTGTTTCAAATTACCAATACACTCACTCAAACAATGTTGAATATGTAGGAGATTACAAGCAACACAAAGGAAATCCAGCTTTACTACGTTCTGACTCAATGCTGAAAGCAATTGGAAAAGCATTAAATATTCGTGTTTCTGGAGTTGCCTCTACAAAAATACCTATCGTTGTTTTAGGCAACAGTCCTATAACAGACAGTTATGTAAAAAAGGTGGATTTTCTTAAATCTACAGGAGTTATACAAGGCTTTTGGTCTTTAAATCCAAACCCTATAAACGCTGATTATGTAAAAAATACACCAAAATTGGGTTTTCAAACAATTTTAGACAGAGAACAACTTTTTAATAATTGCAAAGAACTTATAACCAATGATATGAACTACTTTTCTTCAATGATTTCAAAATTAAAACTTGGAGAAATTATACGAATTGCCAATCAAGAAAATACTGATATTGCAAAAGCAGAAAAATTTTTAACCTTAATCCGAAGCTAAAATGAAAAGACAAAAAGGAACAGAAACAAGTGCTTTTGGAACAAACGGAAGAATTAATCACGATAGTTCAAAGTTTTATAATTCAAAACTTTACACAGAACTTGGTGAAAAAAAACTTCTTGTTAAGAATGAAAACAAATTTCCGGATAAATTAGAAAACAAATTTATTCTTGGCTCTGCAGAGAATATGAAAGAGTTACCTGACAACTCCGTTCATTTAATGATTACTTCTCCACCTTACAATGTTTCAAAAGAGTATGACGAAGATTTATCACTAAAAGAGTATTTACAACTTCTTGAAAACTCATTTAAAGAAACTTTTAGAGTTTTAGTAAATGGTGGACGTGCTTGTATAAATGTTGCCAATCTTGGTAGAAAGCCATACATACCACTTTCTGACTACATTTCAAGAATAATGATAGACATTGGTTTTAATATGCGTGGTGAAATTATTTGGAATAAAGCAGCAAGTGCAAGCCCATCAACAGCTTGGGGTAGTTGGCAAAGTGCTGCCAATCCAATTTTAAGAGATATACACGAATATATTTTGATTTTTTCTAAAGGCGATTATAAAAGAGAAAAGGAGGGGAAAGAAAATTCCATAACAAAAAAGCAATTTATAGAATGGACAAAATCTATTTGGACAATGAATGCAGAAAGTGCAAGAAGAATTGGGCATCCAGCACCTTTTCCAGAAGAACTTCCTTATAGACTAATTCAACTTTATTCATTTAAAGGAGACATTATACTTGACCCTTTTATAGGTAGTGGAACAACAGCAGTTTCAGCAATTAAATCAGAAAGAAATTTTGTTGGTTACGACATATCACAAGAATATATTGACCTTGCAGAAAAGCGACTAAGTTCTTTTTTAGAGCAAACAACATTAAAGTTTGCCACAGTTTAAAAGAAAAATATAAATAGCCCCTTGTCATCATAACAATAGCTTAGAAAAACCTTACACCATTTTAAATGTTTCTAAAAATTTGGTAGTAAAGTTTCCTTTTCTAAAATCTTCATTTAGCATTAATTGTAAATGAAATGGGATAGTTGTTTTTACACCTTCAATTACATATTCACTCAAGGCTCTGTACATAGTGTCTATAGCTTCTTCTCTTGTTCTTGCTACTGTTATTAATTTTCCAATCATACTATCATAATATGGAGGGATAACATAACCAGCATAAACATGACTATCTACACGTACTCCATGACCACCTGGTGTATGTAAGGTAGTTATTTTTCCTGGTGATGGTCTAAAATCATTGTATGGGTCTTCTGCATTAATTCTACATTCAATAGCATGCATTTCTGGTTCATAATTTTTACCAGAAATTTTTTCGCCTGAAGCTATTTTTATTTGCTCTTTTATTAAATCAAAATTGATGACTTCTTCTGTTACACAATGTTCTACTTGAATACGAGTATTCATTTCCATAAAGTAAAAATTGCGGTGTTTATCTACTAAAAATTCAATAGTACCAACACTTTCATAGTTTATAGCAGCAGCAGCTTTTATAGCAGCTTCGCCCATTGCTTTACGCAAATCTGGTGTCATAAAAGGAGAGGGAGATTCTTCTACCAATTTTTGATGTCGTCTTTGAATGCTACAATCTCTTTCACTCATGTGGCAATAATTACCATATTGGTCTCCTGCTATTTGAATTTCTATATGGCGTGGTTCTTCTACAAACTTTTCCATATAAATTCCATCGTTTTTAAATGATGCAGCTGCTTCTGCTTTAGCAGTATCATAAGCTTTTTCTATATCTTCTTCTTTCCACACTACCCTCATTCCTTTGCCCCCACCACCAGCAGTTGCTTTTAAAATAACAGGATAGCCAACTACATTTTTGGCTAAATCTTTGGCTTGTTCTACACTTTCTAATAAACCACCACTACCAGGAACTACAGGTACACCTGCTGCTATCATTGTTTCTTTAGCAGTTATTTTATCACCCATTTTATTAATCATTTCTGGTGTGGGTCCAATAAACTTAATTCCATGGTCGGCACATATTTGAGAAAATTTTGCATTTTCTGCTAAAAAACCATAACCTGGGTGAATAGCATCTGCATTGGTAATTTCTGCAGCAGCCATTATATGTGGAATATTCAAATAACTATCTGCACCAGCAGGTTTTCCTATACAAACTGCTTCATCTGCAAAACGAACGTGTAAACTTTCTTTATCGGCAGTGGAATATACAGCTACTGTTTTTATACCCATTTCTCTACATGTACGAATTACTCTTAAAGCTATTTCTCCACGATTGGCAATTAATATTTTTTTGAACATAAGGTTAATTTGAAAATTTGAAAATTTGAAAATGGTGCAATTAGTTGTTTCCATTAACATATTCTCATTAAACAATAAAAAAACTAAGTGAATAACTAAATGATGTTTTCTTTTTAGCGGTAGATAAAATTCTACCTAATACTTTATTTATTTCTTCAAGTTTTGTAATTAATAATTGGCAGTCGGGATAAGTTTTTGAATAATTGCAAATCCATAACCAATATTGTGATTCTTCTGCTTCTTTTGCGGCAATTTTCATTTTATGAATAAAATCGGCTTTACTTTCTGCATTTTGTGCCTCCATTGCATTTGCCCCAATAGAAATTCCTGATTTTAATAATTGTTTTGAAAGAACAAATTTTTTATTTGCTTTTAATGTTTCGCAATAATCCACCACCATTAAAGCAAAATCAAAAGATAATTTTAAAATAGGATTATTTTCAAAAACCTCTTTTTTCATATAGAAAATTTTATTCTTTGCTTACATTTTCACATTGAGCCATTTGCTAATTTTTACATTGCCATTATGGCTCTACTAAAAATAATGGTTGGTCATATTCTACAGGGCTTGCATCATCTACCAATACTTTTACTATTTTTCCTTTTACTTCACATTCTATTTCATTAAATAGTTTCATAGCTTCTATAATACAAACTACTTTTCCTGGGGTTACATCTGTTCCTACCTCTACAAAAGGGGGTTTATCTGGCGATGATTTTCTGTAAAAAGTACCAATCATTGGGCTTTTTATCGTTATTAAATTATCTGCTTTTGGCCCTGTAGCTACAGGAGAAGCAGGTGCTGCTTGCTGAGGTTGTGCAGGAGCAGAAGATGGAGGAGCTACATTATATACTTGAGCAGGTGCTGTAGCCATTGTTACAATTTGCTCTTCTTTTTGTTTTATAGTTACCTTACCATCTTTGTCTTCTATACTTATTTCTCCAATATTACTTTTATTGATAATTTTAATAAGTTCGTGAATTTGTTTTAAATCCATAAAGCAAGTTTTAGGAGGTTAATGATTTTTTTAAATTTTATTTGCTGCCATTTTAGTTTTGGTGCAAGAAAGCAAAATAAGTGAAAATCTTATCAAAATGATAACTTTTTTATAAAAAGCACTCTTTTTTGAAGAAAAACAAGCAAAAAAACTTGGTTTTAATCAATTTTTACATCCCTAATTCTTTAATAGGGTCCCAAAATATTTTTTCAAAATCTACTACTTTATCATTTTTTACAGCTACTCCATCTTTTTTTAATAAGGCTTCCATAGTATTGGGTGTAGCAAAGTGCATTTTGCCACTTAACATACCATTTCTATTAACAACTCTTTGAGCAGGAATTTTTGGTTTGGCTGTATGTGCTGCATTCATTGCCCAACCTACCATTCTTGCACTCATTTTAGTTCCTAAATATTTTGCAATAGCTCCATAATTAGTAACTCTTCCTTTGGGTATTAAACGTGCTACAGCATGTACATCTTCAAAAAAAGAATATTTTTCTTTTGGTTGTTGTAGATTTTTCTTTGATGATGAAGGATTATTTTTTGACACAGATAATTTATTTAAAAGATGAGGACTTGTGTATAAAACTTTTATTTGCCTTTTTTATTTTGAGTAATTGACTTCTTTTAGGTTCAGGAACACTTTCATATTCATAAGGACAATGTCTGCAACCATTGCCACAGCAATAACCTTTGTCTAAATGATATTTTTCTGTAAATACCACATAGCCATTTTCATTATAAAAATCAATCCCTTCAACCAATGGTTTGCTCATAAATTATTTTTTTTAACTGTTCGTCTAATTCTAATGGCAATATTTTGTTTATTCTAAATTGTAGATAATGTATGCGATTGCTTTGAGCAATATCTAATGCTTCGTAATGTGTTTTTATTGTTAATTCTTCTTTTATGTCAGGTTGATGATAAGCATTATCATAATCTGTTATTAATGCTAATTGATATAGATTGATAACAGTTTTGGTAAATTGATATAAGTCTGGGCTATCTGTTTTTAAATGAATAATTCCATTTGGTTCTAAAATTTGCTGATATAATCTTAAAAATTTTGGGTGTGTTAATCTTTTTTTGGCTTTTCCTAAACGTAATTGTGGGTCAGGAAATGTTATCCAAATTTCTTGTACTTCATTGGTAGAAAAATAGTTGTTTATTTTATCAATTTCTGCTCGTAAAAAAGCCACATTGTGCAAACCTTCGTCTAAAGCGGTTTTTGCACCACGCCAAATTCTATTTCCTTTTATATCTACACCAATAAAATTTCTATTGGCATACATTCTTCCAAGCCCAACACTATATTCTCCTTTGCCACAAGCCAATTCTACAGTTATAGGATATTTGTTTTTAAAAAAAGAATACCAATTTCCTTGCATATTTTCAGGATGCTCTAAAACATTTGCAAAAGTTTTGATAGCATTAAACCGAATAAGTTTTTTTTGTCCCATAGGTTGGCAAAGATAATTTAATGAGGGTGCAAAAAATGTAAAAGATGATTATGGCATTAGTACTTTTCTATTAATCTGTAGATATTTGTTTCAGCCGTTTTTTCAATTTGTTCTTTTAAAAATTTTTTGCTGATATTGTTCATTCTTTTATGCTGAATTAATTGATAGGCTTTTTCTGCTAATAGCCAATATTTTTTATCGCTGGTTTGAATATGTTGTTGATGAGCAATAATTTTTTCTACCAATTCATTAATACCTTGCTTTTGCGATGCAATAGTTTTTATAACAGGTATATGATATTGTTTTTGTGCAAATGAAGGAGCTAACATTTGTCTAAGGTTTTTCACAAAAGTATCAGCATCGGGTCTGTCTGCTTTGTTTACAACAAAAATATCTGCTATTTCCATTAACCCAGCTTTCATTGTTTGTACTTCATCTCCTGCTTCTGGCACTACAACAACAATGGTAGTATCTGCAAGTCCTGCTATTTCAATTTCACTTTGCCCTACACCTACTGTTTCTACAATTATGTAATCAAAATTGGCAACTTTAAGCACATCGGTTATTTCAATAATTTTTGGATGCAAACCACCTAAGCTGCCTCTTGTAGCTAATGACCTTATATACACATTTGGGTTATTATACCATTCACTCATTCTTATTCTATCGCCAAGCAGTGCTCCTAAGTTAAAAGGAGAAGAAGGGTCAATACATACTACAGCCACTTTTTTTTGTTGAGCAATTATTTCGCCAATCAAAACATCTGTCAAAGTGCTTTTTCCTGCACCTGGTGGTCCTGTTATGCCAATAATTTTTGTAGAGGATGAAGGAAGCTGTTGTAAAAAAGTTTCATATCCTTCATGTTCATTTTCTATTAAAGAAATACAACGAGCTAATGATTTAACATCGTCTTTTTGTATTTGCTGTAATAGTTGCTGAAACATTTTTATTAAGTATAAAATTTAAAATACAAAAATACTTGCATTGTTATTACAACTTAATATTAATTCCTAACATAAAATTTGTACCAGCCATAGGAAAATAATAATTTTCTGTAGTTAATGCTGCACCATAAATATAACTAAAAGTATAACCATTAGGCTCATACAGTTTATTAAAAACATTGTTTACTTGTAGCATAAAATTCCATTCATTAAAAATTTTATTTTTCAAAGTGTATATACATCTTACATCTTGTGTATAAAAACTGCTGAGGCTTCTGTTATTGTTTTGAGTATTGTCTAAATATTGCTTGCCCACATATTTGCTTAATAAACTAATTTCCATATTTTTTGATGGAATAAAATTGATACTTCCTGCTGCAATAACAGAAGGAGATAAAGTAATATTACTATTTGTATGTTCAACAGTAATTTGTGTGCCATTATCATAATTATCTATATACTCTGTAAATTGTTTTATTTTATTTTGACTAAGGGTAAAATTAGCACCAGCATTTAACCAATGATTAAATACATAACCCCCTTGTAATTCTATTCCTAAACGATAGCTATTAGGAACATTCACCCTTGTATAAGCACCTACATCATTTACTTTTCCTGTAAGTACTAATTGATTTTTATATAACATACAATAAGTTGTTGCAGCAATGTAGTATTGTGCTGTTCTTTTTTCTGTACCTAATTCTATGTTGTGTAAGTATTCTGCTTTTGGTTGAACAGTAATACCTGCTTCAAAATCTTTTCTGTTGGGTTCTTTACCAGAAAAAGCATAGCTAATATAATTGTTCCATCCTTTTGTAGTGTATGTTATACCAATTTTAGGATTGAAGAAATTAAATTTTCTATTAACAAATAAGGAAGGATTATTCCTAAATCCATCCATTTGATGTTTTACATATCTATATTGAACATCTGCAAAAAAACTAAATGCTTTACTAATGCTTTGTTGCAGCTTGCTATACAAATGAAATTCATTTTTAAAAGCATCAAGGTTGTAATAGGTATAATCTTTTTCTATAGCTACGGCAGCCCAAGGAATTTTTCCATAATGATTTCCTTCATAATTAGTCCAGCCACCACCAATAGTTACAACAGATTTATTTTTTTTGTATTCAGTAGAAAAAATATTTCCATAAAAATAATTATCTAACCAAAGTTGTCTTACTAAATCTGTTTTAGTTAGTATAGCTCCACCAATAGTTGTATCTGGCAATCCATAGTTTTTAAACTTTTGTTCTGCCTTATAATTTTCATAATAACCAATACCTCTTGTAAGAAAAGTGGCTACATTAAAACTCCAATGATTATTGATTTTATGGTTAAAAAATAATTGATAAAATGTTTGATGATAATTATCTGTTTCATTATCATAAGGAGTGCCTGTTTTTTCTGTTCCAGATGAATTGTATGTTCTATTGGTAGTTAATAAATTTTCAGGCACACCATTCCATGCTTGATAAGTTTTTTCTTTTCCCGAAAATATATTTAACCGCAAAGAAGATTTTTTATTAATGTATGCACCAGAAATATAAAAAGATTGCAAATTGCTATTGGCTCTGTCTATATAGCCATCACTACTTATTTTGCTAAGCCTTGTATCTACAGTAAAATGATTATCTATTAAGCCTGTACCAGCTTTTATGGTGTTTTTAAAAGTATTGAAAGAGCTAAAAGCGTTGTTGGTTTCTGCATAAGGTTTTTCATTAAAATCGTTAGTGCTTATATTGATTGCAGCACCAAAAGAACCTGTTCCATTAGTGGTAGTTCCTGTGCCTCTTTGTATTTGAACAGAATTAGCAGAAGAAATAATATCAGGAATATTTACAAAAAAAGTTCCTTGACTTTCTGCATCATTAAAAGGAATACCATTTAACGTAACATTTATTCTTGTAGCATCTGAGCCTCTTATGCTTATACCTGTGTAGCCAATGCCATTACCTGCATCTGCATTAATTACAACAGAAGGTGTTTGGTTAAACATGAAAGGCAAATCTTGTCCTACATTTAATTTAGCAATTTCTGCTTTGCTTAAATTGGTTTTTGTAAAAGGCGTTTTATTGCCTGCACGAATAGAGGTTACTTCTAATGCATCTAAGTTTAATGCTTTGCTTATTAGCTGAATAAAAATATGTTTAGCAAGTTCTTCTTCAGAAAATTCTTTTGTAAAAAATTCAAAACCAATACTACTAACTTTAATAATACTTTTTTGTTTATTTACTTTTTCAAAACTAAAAATACCCTCTTCATTAGTGAGTGTAGTTTTATTATTTAGTGTTACTATTGCACCAGCTAAGGGTTCATTGGTTTGCTTGTCAGTTACTTTGCCTGTTACATTAATTTTTTGAGCTATTACAAAACATGTAATAAATGTACAAGCCAGAGTTCCCAATAATTTTTTCATTGTTATTATTTTAAAAATTAAAAAATGGGAACAGGAAAAACGCTAAGAAAGAGGACTGTAAAAATGTACAGAAGTCGCCTTCCCTTCGCAGGAATTACCCTGTTCAGGTTCAACGGGTATATTCTCAGTCATTTTAAATGATTTTTAAAATAACACCCCGAGGAAATTTCAATAGCAAAAGTAATAAAAGAAAACTATTGTAACATTTTAAAATTTATTTCGTTTCACTATTAAAAATATTTTATGCAAAAAGTATTGAGTTTATTATTTGTAGTAACGATAGTTGGGTTTTTAAATGCCCAGCCTACAAAAACGATAGTTAATGATGCAAATGCAGAACTTAGAACTGTAAGTAGTTTTAAAAATATTGAAATATCTGGAGCTATTACAGCTTATATCTCTCAAGGAAAGGAAGGATTAGCAGTAAGTTGCACTAATCCAAAATATACTGATAAAATTATAACTAAGGTAGAGGGTAATACTTTAAAAATATATATTGACAAGCCTACTTTTAGTATTAAAAATTTTAAAGAACGTTTCAAAGCATATATATCTGTACAAAATTTAGAAGGCATTGATATTTCTGGTGCCAGTAATGTAAAAATGGTAGATGAGTTTCAGCTAAAGACTATTAAAATAGATATAAGTGGGGCAAGCTCTTTTAAAGGAGATATTTTTGCAGATAATATTAAAGCAGAAGTAAGTGGAGCTTCTGTAGTAAGGCTTTCTGGAAAAACAAAATATGCTGTTATTGATGTAGGTGGTGCAAGTTCTGTCAAAGCATCAGATTTATTAATTGAGGTTTGTAAAATTCATGCAAGTGGTGCAAGTTCTGCTCGTATAAATGTTAATGAAAAATTAGAAGCATCTGCAAGTGGTGCAAGTAGTATTGGTTATATAGGCAACATCCAAAATGTACAAAAACATGCAACAGGGGCTTCTACTATTAAAAGTTTGAATTAGTTTATTCTTAAAACAATTAACCTGTGAATTTGTATTCTTTTTAACGCTTATTTTTATATTGAAACATTTATCTTTACGGTCTAAATAATTAAAAAATGTCAATGTTTAAATCGGGCAATCCAACTTTATCAGAAAAAATTTTTCAAAAGAGCCTTAATTCTAAAGGAGAATTAGAAGGTGTAATGACAGTAAGGGGAGCAATTAATAAATTTGGATTCCTTTTGCTAACAGTTATTGCTGGTGCAGCATATACTTGGCAGTTGTATGCAAGTGGGCAGCAAAAGTTAATGACAACTTTAATGATAGTTGGTGTAATAGGAGGCTTAGTAGCTGCAATAGCCATAGCTTTTAAACCTAAGTGGGCACCATTTTTAGCCCCTGCTTATGGTATTTTAGAAGGATTATTTATTGGGGCACTTTCTGTAGTGATTAATGAAGCCATGAGAGACAGTTATCCCAACATTGTAATACAAGCAGTAGGATTGACTTTTGGTGTAGCTATTGCTATGTTTTTGCTATATAATTTTCGTGTAATAAAAGCTACTGAAAAATTTAAAAGCATTATTTTCAGTGCTACATTAGGCATTGTTATTTTTTATGGTATTTCATTATTACTTCGCTTTTTTGGTGTAGAAATGGAATTTATGAATTTTGGCAATGGTAGTTTATTAGGAATTGGTATTAGTTTATTTGTAGTGGCTATTGCTGCATTAAATCTTATTATAGATTTTGATATGATAGAAAAAGGTGCAGAGCAAGGTGCTCCTAAATTTATGGAATGGTATGGAGCTTTTGCTTTGTTGGTAACTATTGTATGGTTGTATATTGAAATTTTAAAATTACTTAGCCGATTTGCCAAAAGAAATTAGTGCTTAACAAAATTGTTTTAAAAAGCCACTTTATTAAAGTGGCTTTTTAATTTTCAGAGGTAGTATGGTTATAAAAACTTTGCTGCTTTTTCTAAATCTTCTGGGGTATCAATTTCTATACCCATATATTCTGTAACTACCATTTTTAAAAGAATACCATTTTCTATATAGCGTAAACATTCAATTTTTTCAGCTATTTCTAAAGGGGTCATTTGCCATTGTGTAAAATTAATAAGAGCCTGTTTTTTAAACGCATAAACGCCAATATGTTCATAATATACAGGAGTTATATCTTTATTTCTGTGATAAGGTATTGGAGAGCGACTAAACATTAAGCTATTCATGTTTTTATCTACAGCTACTTTTACATAGTTAGGGTCTTGAATTAATTTTTCATCATTTAATACTTGCATTAAACTGGCTACTTGAACAGTACTATCATTAAAAGTAGCTAATAATTTTTCTAAAGGTTCTTTTTTTACAAAAGGTTCATCGCCTTGTACATTTACCACAATATCTACATCTATGTTTGTAATAGCTTCAGCAATTCTATCACTTCCACTTTCGTGTTCTTTTATACTCATTACAGCTTTGCCACCATTATTAACTATTTCATTAAAAATAATTTCGCTGTCTGTAACTACCCAAACTTCATTAAACAAACCAGTAGCTAAGGTATTATCATAGGTATGCCTTATAACAGTTTTATTGCCCAGTAATTGCATCAGCTTGGCAGGAAAACGTGTTGCAGCATAACGTGCAGGAATAAAAGCAGCTTTTTTCATAAATATCCTTTGTTAAGCACAGCAAAATTAATTGTTATACGAATTTGATTTCTACAATAAACCATTCTTTTCCGTACAAATGGAAGTAAACAATTTTCGAGTTGTTCCGAGAAATTCGGAATTTAGACCAATTTTATTGGGTTATTACAAATATGCTTTCGGTATTACACTTTTCTACGCTTATTTTTTAAACCCAATTCTTTCTCTTGCATCCCATTTACGTTGTGCAGCTTTTTCATCTAATAAATTTTCCATTGCATCGTAAATTTGGCTTAGCTGCGTATCATGTTCACCTATTCGTTGTTTTATTTCTTTTAATTGTTCTTTTATATCCATTTGCTGTAAAGTTATTTGGCGTATTGCTACAAAAGCCCTCATAATAGCAATGTTCATATTTATGGCACGGTCGCTGTTTAATATACCACTAAGCATTGCTACACCTTGCTCTGTAAAGGCATAGGGTAAGTACCTTGTACCTCCTCTTTTTGAGGTTTCAATTTGCAACCTCAAAGGTTTTTGTTGTTTTTCTAAGGTTTCAACCCGAAACCTTATATTATCCCACTCCTCTTTAGTAAGTTGAAACATAAAATCTTTTGGGAATCGTTTTATATTTCGTTTTACGGCGAGGTTTAGTGCTTTCGTTTCAATTTCGTAAAGAGTTGCCAAATCTCTATCAAGCATTACTCTTTCTCCTCTTATTTCACAAATTCTGTTTTGAATAGATTGTATTACTTGCATATTGTTTATTATTGAATTGAAAAGCAAGTTTAGCAAAAAAATATACAGTTGTGAATAATATATTATTGCAAAAGAATTATTCTTTCTATATTAGTAGTAGCTAAAAAATTACCCAATATTTTTATTGGGAAAACATATTAGTACTAAAATGAAAAACTAAAAACGAAAAAAATCCGAAGAACGAAATCCGAAATCCGAAAAAACTAAACAAAAGTTGAAAAAATTTGTACCTCTATTTTAGGACAAGACTAAATAAACTTGTCAGCTTTTGTCATACTGAGCTTGTCGAAATATGTCGAAAGCGATTGATTATGTTGGTTACATAAAAAAACTGCACCAAGAAGTTAACCTAAAACTAAACCTGAGAAACTTCTGATGCAGTAAAGAGTTTAATGCAAAGCTACTATTTATCTATAGAACCCAATACTTTTTTTGCAAACATATTAAGTGCTTCACTTTCTTTCATTCCTTCATTCACTAATTGATGTACTTCTAAAGCACCACAAATATTTGTTATTAGTTCGCCAATAATATCTAATTCTTCTTCTTTTATACCTCTGGCTTCTGTTACAGATTCTAATACATCTAATGTAGCAGATAATTTTTCTGGAGAAGATGTTTGATATAATTGTCTAATTATTGGTAATTTCATAAAATAAATTATTTAATTCTTCTACTTTATTTGTTTGTATCTGATTGATAAATTGTCCATTTACAAAAGAAGCAAATGTGGGCAAATTATCAACCTTTGCTAACTTACGAGATTCTGGCATTTTTTCAGCATCTACATAAACAAAAGTTACAGCCTCATTTTCTGAAGCTAATTTTTTAAACTTAGGTTTCATAATTCTGCAATTACCACACCAGCCTGCTCCATATTGTACCATTACTTTATTGGTATTAGATACTATATTTTGTAAATTATCTTCTGTTATTTCTATAAACATTATTCAAAAATTAATGGTTAGATAAATATGCTGCTACACCTTTTCTATCAGCATTCATAGCATCTTTTCCTTCTTCCCAATTAGCAGGGCAAACTTCTCCATGTTTTTGAACATGGGTATAAGCATCTATTAATCGTAAATATTCTTGAACATTTCTTCCTAAGGGCATATCATTAATGCTTTCATGAAATACTTTTCCTGTTTCGTCTATTAAATAAGTAGCTCTATATGTTACATTATCGCCACTTACATCTTCAGTATCATCATCATTAAAAATATATTCAGTATCTAAAATGTCCAATTCGTCTGCTAAGGCTCTATGTGTATCTGCTAAAATTGGGTAAGTAATACCTTCAATACCACCTTGGTCTTTAGGTGTATTTAACCAAGCAAAATGCACTTCTGCAGTATCGCAAGATGCTCCTATAATAGCAGTATTTCTTTTATCAAACTCAGGCATAGCTTCTTGAAAAGCATGTAACTCTGTAGGGCATACAAAAGTGAAATCTTTTGGATACCAGAATAACAACACTTTCTTATTCTTTTTTACTGCTTCTTCTAATACATTTAATTTAAAAGTATCGCCCAAATCTGTTATTGCATTTACTGCAATGTTGGGAAACTGTTTTCCTACTAATGACATAATTTATTGTTTTTTTTTTTGTATAATTTATACTGCAAAGGTATCTTTAAAAGCAATACTTACTTATTGTTTTATTTTATACCTAATAGGAAATAGCTATAATGGCTGTAAAAATTATTAATAATAACTATGAAGAAAAGATAGAAGAAAAATTATTTTCTTTTATATATAGGTACAGTGCTGCAAGGCTCTCCATACATAATACTTTTTACCACAGGCTTTAGTTTAAAAGTAATAGCAGTATAAGCCAATGCTGGTATAGCAATATCGCCACAGCCTTTTATAACTACTCTTTTATCTGTATAATCTTGTGGGTTAATATTATCTATTCTTTGTAGCAATAATTGATGCGTAATGGTTTCTTTATCTCCAGTAGAAACATATAGAGCCTCTGGTTGAAGATAAGAGGCAACCAACATATAAGCCCAAACAGGAATAATAGCATCTGTGGTACAAGTAATGCCAATAATTTTATTTTTATAAATACCCCAATCTATATTTTGTAAAGCTGTTCTAAATTCTTTTTCTTTCAGAATTAATCCCATAAAAAGAAAATCTTTTAAATCAAATAATTCAATATTCTCTTTAGGATAAAAATCTTCTAAGTTCAAAGTAACAATGCCACTTTCGGCTACTTTATTAATAAAAACTTCACTCATGCTGCAAAGATATTCTATTATTGAACATTACATTTTCGTTAATTGTAAAAGAATTGTTTTACTCTTTTAAAATATCTCTAATAAAATTATGATACTCATTAAACTTTGGAAGATTATTATGTCTTCCCCCTTGTATTTTTATTAAAGTAATTTTTGAAGGGCTTAATGCTTGTAGCTTTTCACTTTGGCTTATTGGTATTAACCTGTCTTTTGTGCCATGGATAATGTAAGTATGACAATTAACTTTTCTTATCCATTTATCTGTTCTTAAATGATAACGCAAAATATATTTTACAGGCAGAATAGGCAAAAATCTTTCTACTACTTTTTTAAAATTATAATACGGGGCATCTAAAATTAAATAACGAGGTTTATTATCGCAAGCAATTTTTGTAGCAAAACCACTACCCATACTTCTTCCATAAACCAATAAATGATATTCAGGATATTTTTTCTTTAGCTCATTATATACAAACTGCATATCGCTAAGCATTTCTTTTTCGCTTCTTTTTCCTGTACTTTTTCCAAAGCCCCTATAATCTACCAAAACTACATCATAATTATACCTATAAAAATCCATAGCATATTTTGCCCAGCCCTTTATACTTCTTGTATTGCCATGAAAGTATAAAATAAGACCCGATGGATTTTCTCTATAAAAATGTAAACCATTGATACTAACATTAGGTTCTATTTTAAAAAACAATTCGGTAAATGGAATATTGTATTTAAACCGAAAATCTTGTTGTAATCTTTCTGGTTTAAAGATTAATTTTTCTTGTAAAAAATATATTAATACAGAAATAACAACGATGCCTCCTACAATATAGAAAATGATATTACTGATAACCAAAATATTTTAGAATAATAAAGTTATATCAAATACGGCTATACTTTGTAAAAAGCATTTTTAAATCACTTTCTTTTTTTTCAAAGAGTACCTTTGCATAGCTTTGTGTATTAGGCAAGGGACTCTGAGGTATTGGTATATTTAGCATTAATTTCCGCAGAGTGTCTTTTAGTTTCCGCAGAGTCTCCTTGCATAGCTTTGTGTATTAGGCAAGGGACTCTGAGGTATTGGTACATTTAGCATTAATTTCCGACAGAGTGTCTTAGCTTTGCACAAAAGCCTAAAAAGAACACTCTGCGGAGACGACAAAAGAAGAAAAAATACGCCCCCCTTAGTTACAACTTATTTGGCATATAGACTATTAAGTTTTAAAAAAATCTTTCTGCACATTTTTTGTGCACAATTAGCTATTTGTTTAGAATAACTTTTGTACTTTGTGCATAAGATGCAGAAAATGGTGAAATAAGCCATAAATAATCTGAATATAAATGTGAATTAGTGTGAAATAAAAACTATCAGAAAAAATTTTTTAGTACTCTTTTTCTGCTCCATATTCGTTTTTCTTTCTTGTTTTTGCGTAAAAAATAATTTACCACAAAGCAAATAAGAATAAACTATTGCTAACCACTTTAATTACTGTAAAATATCAATGGAAATAATTAGTAACCTTGGACGAGATAATAAAAAAAGAAGAAAAAGTGCTGTAGATTTAAGTACTATGGTATATGGTAAAATTCCACCTCAGGCAAGAGAATTGGAAGAAGCTGTATTGGGTGCTATTATGTTAGAAAAAAGTGCTTTTGATTCTGTAACAGATGTAAACCTTAAACCAGAATGTTTTTATGTAGAAGCTCATCAAATGATTTTTAAAGCAATGCAGAATATGCAGCAACGCAGCATTCCCATTGATATTTTAACTGTTGTAGAAGAGCTAAAGAAAAATGACCAATTGGATATTGTTGGAGGTGCTTATTACATTACTAAACTTACCAATACAGTTGTAAGTACTGCTAATATAGATGCACATGCAAGAATTATTTTACAAAAATTTATTCAAAGAGAATTGATAAGAATAAGTGGAGAAATTATAGGCGATGCTTATGAAGATAGTACTGATGTTTTTGATTTATTAGATATAAGCGAAACAAAAATGTTCAACATTACCAATAATTATTTAAAGAAAACTTTTGAAGATATTGGTACTGTTTTAACTACAACCATTAATCGTATAGATTATTTAAGAACAAGAACAGATGCTATTACTGGCGTAACAAGTGGTTTTGGCAATTTAGACAAAGTTACTAATGGATGGCAGCCAACAGATTTAATTATTTTAGCTGCTCGTCCTTCAATGGGTAAAACAGCTTTTGCATTAAACCTTGCAAGAAATGCTGCATTAAATCCTGTAAAACCTACACCTGTTGGCTTTTTCAGCCTTGAAATGAGTGCAGGGCAATTGGTACAACGTATTCTTAGTGCAGAAAGTGAAGTTCCTTTACATAAAATATCAAGAGGTCAATTAGAAGAACACGAATATTCTCAATTACAAACAAAAGGAATTAAAAGATTAGAAGCTGCTCCTTTATATATTGATGATACAGCAGCATTAAATATTTTTGAATTTAGAGCAAAAGCAAGAAGATTAGTAAATAAATTTAAAGTTGGTTTAATTATAATAGATTATTTACAATTAATGAGTAGCACAGGCGATAATAGAAATACCAATAGAGAACAAGAAATTTCAACCATCTCCAGAAATTTAAAAGCATTAGCCAAAGAATTAGACATTCCAATCATTGCTTTATCTCAATTAAGTCGTGCAGTAGAAACTCGTAAAGAAAGCAAAATGCCACAACTTAGTGACCTTCGTGAATCTGGTGCTATAGAGCAAGATGCAGATATGGTAATGTTTATTTATAGAGGTGAATATTATGGTGTAACAACAGACTCTAATGGAGAAGATAATAGGTCATTGACAGAAATTAAAATAGCCAAACATCGTAATGGCGATTTAGCTACAATACAATTAAAAGCAAATCTTGCCATACAAAGATTTGAAACTTGGGACGGAAATAATAATTATTTAGGTTCTAATTTTAAATCGCTTGGTGCATCTTCTACCAACAATCCTTCATCGTCAGAAGGTGGTCGTTTCTTTATACATAATAGCAGAATGAATAGTGAAGATTTTGATGAAGGGCATGATGAAAAACCATTTGAATAAATGATATAGTTTGTGGTTAATGACCAATGACTTAATGACTATTGACTAATAAAAACTACTAACAAAATTATGATTCAATACAATCGCCACACACTAAATAATGGATTAAAAATATTAGTACATGAAGATGCAAGTACTCCTATGGCTGTAGTAAATATTATGTATAATGTAGGAGCAAAAGATGAAGATGCTAATAAAACCGGTTTTGCTCATTTATTTGAACACTTAATGTTTGGAGGAAGTATTAATATTCCAAGTTATGACGAACCATTGCAACGTGCAGGAGGTGAAAACAATGCTTATACCACCAACGATTTAACCAACTATTACTGTGTATTACCTGCTAAAAATATTGAAACAGCTTTTTGGTTAGAAAGCGATAGAATGTTAAGCCTTGCATTTAGCAAAAAAAGTTTAGATGTGCAGCGAAAAGTAGTTTGTGAAGAATTTAAAGAACACTATATCAACAAACCTTATGGAGATATTTGGCACAAGATGAGAAACTTGGCTTATACCACACATCCCTATAAATGGATGACTATTGGCAAAGAATTAAGCCATGTAGAAAATGCTACAATAGAAGATGTAAAAAATTTCTTTTTCAAATTTTATAGACCCAATAATGCCATATTAGTTGTAGCGGGAAATGTAGCAACAAACAATATAATTCAATTAGCAGAAAAATGGTTTGGCAATATTTCTTCTGGTGAAAAATATGAAAGAAACTTACCTATTGAACCCCAACAGCAACAAGCAAAATTTTTAGAAATAAAAGCAGATGTGCCTTTAGATGCCATTATAAAAACATGGCATATAGATGCACGTTTAACAAAAGGATATTATACAGCAGATTTAATTACTGAAATATTTGGAGGAGGCAATTCATCTCGTTTATACCAAAGCCTTGTAAAAGAAAAACAATTATTTTCTGATATTAGTTGCTTTCATTTTGGCTCTATAGAACCAGGGTTATTAACGATAGAAGGAAAGCTAACAAAAGGAATAAGTATGCAAAAAGCAGAAGAAGCCATACAAGAAGAATTAATAAAATTAACAACAGAACAAGTAAATAATAATGAGCTACAAAAAGTAAAAAACAGAACAGAAAGCATTATAACATTTGAAGATATTAGTATTATGAGCAGAGCCAATAATTTAGCTTTATATGAATTATTGGGAGATGCAGCTTTAATAAATAATGAACTAAAAAAATATCAAGAAATTACCGAAGCAGATATTTTACAATATGCTCAAACAATTTTTGATGAAAAAAACAGCAGCACTATTCATTATTATAGTAAGAATTAAATAATTATTTTTTGAAAAAGTAGTTAAGCAAATACAATGCAAAACAGAACACAAGCCCCCAACATATTTGATGCTGTAGAATTTGATGTAAAACTAAATCCCTATCAGCATTTTACTTTAGATAATGGAGTATCTGTCTATACTATAGATGGTGGTACACAAGAAGTATTGCAAATTGAATTTGTTTTTTATGCAGGCAACTGGCACGAAGAAAAAAATATTGTAGCTGCAACCACCAATTATTTACTAAAAAATGGTACTAAAAATAAAAATGCTTTTGCAATAGATGAGTATTTTGCTTTTTATGGTGCTTATCTAAATAGATATTGTTATAACGAAACATCAACTATAACATTACACTCATTAAGCAAAAATTTACCACATCTTTTACCAGTAATAGCAGAACTATTTACAGAAAGCATTTTTCCTGAAGATGAATTAGCTATTTATAAAAAAAATCAACAACAACGCTTACAAATTAAATTAAAAAAATGCGATTTTGTTGCTAATAGATTAATTGATGAATACATTTATGGTATTCATCACCCTTACGGAAAATATACTTCTACTTTAGATTATAATGCTTTAGAAAGAGACGAATTAATAGCATTTTACAATCAATATTATACGCAAGGAAAATGTTTAATTTTTATAGCAGGAAAATTGCCTACCAATATTCAAGGCTTATTAAATACTTATTTTGGAAACATTCCTTTTAATCCACATAAAACATTTACAAAAGAATACCATATTGCCAGTGCCGATTTAAAAAAACAATTTATCGTTAATGACGAAAATGGCGTACAAGGAGCTATTCGTATAGCAAGAAATTTTCCAAACAAACATCACCCCGACTATACAAAAGCACAAGTATTAAACAATATTTTAGGCGGGTTTTTTGGTAGTCATTTAATGAAAAATATTAGAGAAGATAAAGGTTATACTTATGGCATTCATTCTTTTATACAGAATCATATTCATGATACTGCATGGATGATAAGCACTGAAGCAGGAAGAGATGTTTGTGAGGCAACCATTGATGAAACGTATAAAGAAATGAATTTATTAAGAAATGAACTTGTTACTGAAGAAGAATTACACTTAGTAAAAAATTTTATGATAGGCAGTTTATTAGGCACATTAGATGGACCTTTTCAAGTAATGCCAAGATGGAGAAACTATATTTTAAATAACTTAGACGAAACATTTTTTTACAACTCTATTCAAACCATAAAAAATATAACAGCAGAAGAAATACAAACCTTAGCAAAAAAATATTTAAACCCAGAAGACTTTTATGAGCTAACAGTTATTTAAAATAAAAGCTAAACAAATATGAAAATCATGCAGCAATATATTACCAAAACACTTGTAACATCATCAGCAGCCATTATTGCTTCTTTTTTATTAAGTGGCGTACATATTGATACTGCTACAACTGCCATTTTAGTAGCAGTTGTTTTGGGGTTATTAAACACATTTGTAAAACCCATACTTATTATATTAACCATTCCTATAACCATATTTACATTAGGCTTATTTTTACTCATTATTAATATACTAATTGTAAAATGGGTAGCAACTTTGGTACCTGGTTTTAGTGTAGATAATTGGTGGGCTGCATTATGGTTTAGCATTATTGTTTCTATCATTTCTGCATTGGTACAAAATATTACTAACCATAAGCAAGAAGATACAGAAGAATAATATGTAAACAATACAAAAACAATCAGGTTGATTTTGGTTATTAAAATTATAGCTGTCTATTAATTAGAAACTTACTATATTGCCAACTATGGATAAATTTATAGTTTCTGCACGCAAATACAGACCACAGACTTTTGAAACTGTTGTAGGGCAGGCACATATAACAACTACTTTAAAAAATGCCATTAAAAATAATCAACTGGCACATGCTTTTTTATTTTGTGGACCAAGAGGTGTTGGTAAGACAACCTGTGCAAGAATTTTAGCCAAAACGATTAATTGTGAAAATTTGCAAGAAGATGGAGAAGCCTGTAATCAATGTGCCAACTGTAAAAGTTTTAATGAAGGGGGCTCTTTAAATATTCATGAATTAGATGCTGCAAGCAATAATAGTGTAGAAGGTATTAGAACACTTATAGACCAAGTACGCTTTGCCCCACAAACAGGAAAATACAAAGTATATATTGTAGATGAGGTACATGCTCTTAGTACATCTGCTTTCAATGCTTTTTTAAAAACATTAGAAGAGCCACCACCTTATGCTATTTTTATTTTAGCCACTACAGAAAAACATAAAATAACAGCTACTATTTTAAGCAGATGCCAAATTTTTGACTTTAAAAGAATTACAACCAATGATATAGTAGAACATTTACAAGAAATTATTGATAAAGAAAATGTGAATGCAGCAAAAGATTCTCTACAAGTAATAGCACAAAAAAGTGAAGGCTGTATGAGAGATGCTTTAAGCATTTTAGATAAAATAGTCAGTTTTACAAATGGAGAACTTACTTATGCCAATACATTAGAACACTTAAATGTTTTAGACCACGACTATTATTTTAAAATTCTTGAGACACTGCAAAATCAAGACATGGCAACTACCATGTTGCTGTATGATGAAATTAATAGAAAAGGTTTTGAAGGAGATATAGTTTTAAATGGATTTGCAGAATTTATTAGAAACATTTTAGTATGTAAAGACGAAAAATCTATTTCTTTATTAGATGCTGTAGAAGGCTTACAAGAAAAATATAAAACAGTAGCACAAAAAACAAGTTTATCTTATTTAATTAGTGCTTTAAATATTTTGAATGAAGCAGAAATTAATTTTAAAATGGCTCGTAATAAAAGATTACATATAGAGCTTACATTAATTAAACTAAACTTCTTACAACAAGCTATAACATTGGCTATTGACGAAAAAGGAACTGTTGTAAAAAAAAAGCAAATTAATAATGCTACAACATTAAAATTTAGACAAGTAGAATCATTAAAAATAAAAACCAAAACATTACCAACACCAACAGAGGCTAAATTATATGTTCAAGAACCTTCTATACAACAAGAGCAATACACACACAAAACAAATACTTTAGCCCAACAAGCACCTGCCAAGCAAACACAAAATACAGTAACTTCGCCACCTAAAACAAAAGGAAAGCACCCCAATTTATTAGAAGTATTAAGAGAAAAAGCAGGTAATAAATACAGCATTGTAGAAGTTCAAGATGCAGAACCTTTACAAATAGAAAAACTAAAAGAATGTTGGAATAATTATATAGAGAAATTAAAAAATCAGGGAAATAAATACTCTACCATTAAAACTTTTGAATTAGCCCAACTTGAAATAAACAATGAGCTTAGTTTTACTGTAACTGTTACAGCATTAACACAACAAAGATTTATTGAACAAGAAAAAACACCTCTTTTAGAAGATATTCAAACAGTTTTTAAAAATAGAGGCATTAACTTTGTCATTAATTTAGAAGATAATATAGAACCAGAAGTTGTACCTTTGAACAAAACATTAAGTAGCCAACAAAAATTTGAACTTATTGCACAACAATATCCTTTAGTAAAAGAACTAAAAGAAAAATTAAATTTAGGTATTGACTTCTTATAATACAGCATATTAAATATAAAAATTTACAACAAACACCCACTTCTTACATTTATTATATGGAATATAACACACAAAGAAACCATTTGTCTATGAGAGAATATGGCAGACATATTCAAAAAATGGTAGAATATTTATTAACTATTGAAGACAAAGAAAAAAGAAACCAACAAGCAAAAGCTGCAATAGAACTGATGGGGCTTTTAAATCCACACTTAAAAAATGTTGAAAATTTCAGACATATATTATGGGACCATTTGTTTGTTATCAGCAATTTTAACTTAGAGGTAGATAGCCCTTATCCTATTCCTAAAAGAGAAACCTATAAAGAAAAAGGAGAAAGATTGCCTTATCCTAAACGCCACCCACGATATGCACATTTAGGAAAAAATTTAGAGATTGTAATAAAAAAAGCCATGACAGAAGAAAATCCTGAAAAGAAAATTGGCTTTGCTAATGCTATTGCTTATTACATGAAACTGTCTTACAGCAACTGGCACAAAGAATTGGTACATGATGATGTTATACGCACAGAGCTAAATGAAATTACAGGTGGTGAATTAGAATTTAGCAACACACCTTATATAAAACATAGAAATCAAAATTTTGAAAGAGATGATTATGGGCGTAGTGGAAATAATCAACAAAGAAGACAAAATTTTGGTAGCAGAAACAGAAATAACAACAACCGCAACAATAATAACAGAAACAACAATCGTAGCAACAACAGTAGCAGAGACAACAGAGATAGAAATGGCAATAACAGAAACTTTAAAAAGAGATACTAAATAATTTTGTTGTTATCTATTATCTGTCACATTGAGCTTGTCGAAATGTGATTTTTAAAAAGGTTTAAAGTTGTTCCTTTCAACTAAAACAGTCTTCGACAGGCTCAGACTGACAACATTATTTTTTTGTCACATTGAGCTTGTAGGAATGTGGTTTTAAAAAGGTTTAAAGTTGTTCCTTATCAATTAAAACAGTATTCTACAGGCTCAGACTGACAACATTATTTTTTTCTGTCCAAAGCCTTGTGCTAAGGAAAGGAACATTGCTGTATTTTTTATTACACATCTTCCCTTTGCTAACCCACAAAAACCAACAATAATAATTAGTCGTCCCTCAAAAAGTCGTTTTTCAATTTTTAGGGCAATACAATTTCCATAAGCTATTCTGATGAACATAAGCAGCAGTTGCCAACAATGGATTGC